>NZ_VTTH01000002.1 GCF_008831265.1 Lacisediminimonas profundi | reverse complement strand
CGTCAGCTTCGCCGACCGCGCATCGATGACGGCCGGCGAGGGCATGCTGTTCACGGTGGATGCCGGCGACATCAGCTTCTCGACGCAGGCAGTACTGGCTGCGGCTGAAGACATGACGCTGACGGCCGGCGACGGCGATGTCAGCTTCGGTTCCCTGGCATCGGTCACGGCGGCTTCGCTGGACCTGACGGTTGCCACGGGCAACCTGAGCATGGCCGACAGTGCTTCGATGATCATCAGCGGCACCTTGAACGGCTTCGTCCAGGGCAACCTGAGCCTGTCGAACGATGCGGTGATGCGCACCGAAGGCGGCGACCTGACGATGGCGGTGAATGTCGGCAGCGTCACGGCTTCCGATTCGGCCGAGATGACGTCGGACCAGAACCTGACGCTGGCAGTGAACACCGGCAACGTGAGCTTCGGTACCGATGCGCTGATGTCGGCCGCACAGCAACTGACCCTGTCGGTTGGCACTGGCGACGTCAGCTTCGCGGACCGCGCCCGTATGGCCTCCAGCGGTGAAGCCGTGGTCACGATCGGTACCGGCAACCTGAGCTTCGCGACCGAAGCCAGTATGACGGCCGGGGCCGGCATGACGGTGACGGTTGGCACGGGTGACACCAGCTTCTCGACCGATGCCGTGATGGCAGCGGCACAGCAACTGACCTTCGAAGTCGGCACCGGCAACGTCAGCTTCGCCGACCGCGCATCGATGACGGCCGGCGAGGGCATGCTGTTCACGGTGGATGCCGGCGACATCAGCTTCTCGACGCAGGCAGTACTGGCTGCGGCTGAAGGCATGACGCTGACGGCCGGCGACGGCGATGTGAGCGTCGGTTCCCTGGCATCGGTGACGGCGGCTTCGCTGGACCTGACGGTTGCCACGGGCAACCTGAGCATGGCCGACAATGCCACGATGCTCATCAGCGGCGCCTTGAACGGCTTCGTGCAGGGCAACCTGAGCCTGTCGAACGGTGCGGTGATGCGCACCGAAGGCGGAGACCTGACGATGGCGGTGAATGTCGGCAACGTCACGCTGGCCGACAGTGCGGAAATGAGCTCCGGCCAGCAACTCACGCTGACCATCGGCACCGGCGACCTGGCACTGACGCACGCCTCCATGCTGGCGGACGGCGACATGTCGGTGGCGATCGGCAGCGGCGATGTCACTATGGTGGACGCATCCCAGGCCCGCTCGGGTGAGGACTTCATCCTCGCCACCAGTGACGGCAGCATCGCCATCAACACGGCGTCGGCCTTGTTTGCAGTGGATACGCTGACGGTCTCGGCCGCCGGCGGCGATGTGCTGCTCGATACCGGGGCAACGCTGACGGCGACGGTCATCAATCTGAACGTGCAGGGCGGAAGCTTGAGCAGCGGCGACGGCGTGCGTATCGATTCGAGCGGTGACACTGCGCTCGACGTCTCGTCCGATGTGCTGATGCGGGCCGACTCACGCATGACGGTCGGCGCCGACCTGGAGGCCGCAATCGGCAACGACCTGCGCCTGCAAGACAGCGCAGCGATCGACGTCACGGGCATGGCCTCCCTGCAGATCGGCGGCAACCTCGGCCTGCAGGATTCAGCCAGCCTGACAGTCGGCGGTCCGCTCGACCTCGCCGTCGGCCGGGATATGGTGCTTGCGGGCGATGCGCAGCTGAGCGTGCATTCCTCGGCTTCATTGACGACCGGCGAGGACCTGATCCTGGCCGACCGGGCGAAGATCACGGTCGCGACCACGCTGCAGCTCGACGTCGGCGCCGACTGGCTGATGACTGGCCAGACCCTGGTCAGCGCCGGCACCGATCTGATCGGCACGATCGGCTCCGACCTGGTGCTGAGCCAGGACGCTGTGGTACTTGCGGGCAACGCGCTGACCCTGACCATCACCGGCGGCGCCGGCACGATGAACGATTCCTCGCGGTTGCAAGCGACCCGGATCAGCGTCACCCTGCTGGCCGGCGCTTTCACGATGGAAGATGCCGACACCCTGGTGCAGGCGTCGGACAGCGCCACCATGGATGCCGCCGGGCATATCCGCCTGGACCGGGTCGAGGCGGCCAATACCGTCACGCTGCGTACCGGCATGGCCATCATCGATAACACGGTGGCGGAAGAAGACCTGATCGTGACGAACATCCTGACCATGGATGCGGCGCGCGGCATCGGCTTCAACCGCTATTACGACTATCACGAGGACGAATACGACGACCAGCGCGAGTCCTTCTATCACGACCAGCGCGACAACAGCCACAAGTTCAAGGACGCCTCGGGCTGGTATTACGATGCCAGTTCCTATGGCGACGACGAGCCGGGCATGGGCAACGGCAAGGCGCTCGGACAAGACAAGTACGACCAGGACGACCGCCGCAAGATTCCGCCTGCTACCGAGGAGCACTTCGTACCCGACTGGTACGACGACTTCGACCGGCCGACGGATCATGTCTGGCACCACCTGAACCATCGCTACTACGACCTGCGCCATAACATCAATGTGAATGCGCAGATCGTCAGCGCCCGCAATGCGCTGAGCGGCGGCATCTACCTTCACGATGCGATCGGCTTCACGGTCGGCAGCCAGGGGATCTGGAATCGTGGCGATGGCGCGATCTGGCTGTCGAGCGAAGGCCGCATCCGCTACGATTCGAAGACCCATTCCGACAGCAACACGCCGCCGGCTGCGGGCCAGGTCATCAATTTGCGGCACCAGGCGATCCATATCCGGCATCACTTCGATCTCGAACGCCACCTGTGGGACTTCGAGCACGACAACGGCCACCATGGCTACCATGGTCGTTACGATGAGCCGCTGGCGAGCGTGACCACGACCGCCAGCACGGACGCGAGCGGCGACATCGGGCTGCCTGTTCCGCTGACGGCCGGTCCGGTGATCACCAGCCTGACCACGCCGATCCGCGAGCCGCTGACGCTGACGGCGACGGTGATCGATCCTGTCCCGACCGCCACGCCGGCCATCGAGCCGACGGCTACGGTGACCGTCTCCAGCACCGCCGGGCAAGTCGGCGCGCCGCCAGTTGCTGCATCGGTGACGGCGGTGACGGCGATCACGGCTACCAGCAGCACAACAGTGGTCGCCCAGCCGGTCTCGATCCTGGCTGCGCTTGGCATTGCAGTCCCGGCCGCGAGCACGCCTTCCATCGTGACCGTACTGCAGCAGATCGCCACCGCAACCAGCCCCGCCCAAACGCAGCCGGCCGTCGTGCCGCCGGCCGCCGCGGCAGCGGACAAGGGAAACAACGGCAAGGCGCTCGGGAAGTCGAAATAGGCCGGCATGACGAGGCCAGTGCGGACCGCCGGACCGGATGAAAACGGTCCGGCGTCGCAGCACAAAATTCGTCGCGGGGAAGCTGGATTTTGCATGACGGACAAGGGCTTTACCGCTTAGAATAATTTTCCTTTGGACAATGGGGAGGGAAGCAGGATGACTACCAAGCAGAACGACGCCAAGGCTGCCGGCCAGGAGGATGTGCTGGACGTGAATGCAGCAGCGCAGGCAGCGCAGCCAGGCCCGGCGCAAGGCGCGGGCGAAGACCGCAAGGTGCGGGTCCGTTTCGACGACCGCAATATGGCCAGCCACTACGCCAATGTCGCCAATGTCGGCATGAGCAAGGATGAAGTGACCCTGCTGTTCGGCACCAACCAGACCTGGGGATCGGTCGGCGACGAGATCGTGATCGCGCTGTCGTCCCGGATCATCATGACGCCGTCGGTGGCCAAGAATTTCGTCGAGACGCTGCAACGCGTATTGCAGGAATACGAGACCAAGGTCGGCAAGATTGTCTAGTATCGGGTGATGAAGCGGTTCCGTCTGGCGAGCATCCTGGCCGTCCTTGGAAGCATCGTGGTTGCCGAAGTGCCCGCACAGGTTGCGGGCAGGGCGCCGGCCCCGGCCCCGGCATCGCTGGCGTTGGCGACGAAGGTCAGCCGTCCGGGCGGCGTGACGCAGTCCGGGGCCAAATCAGAAGCCGACACCGACGCCGCGGAGCCGGTCAGCCTGAAGGCGTTTGCCGGATTGATCGCGGTGGCCGACGAGTCGGTACTGATCCAGCGCTACGAAGCGGCGATCGCCGAGCACGGCGTGAAGGGAGCGGCGGCGATTTTCGAACCCTCCTTCTTTGCCACCAGCGAGCTGGAGTCCAGCCGCATGCAGAACTCGTCCAGCGAAATCCTGCAGCGCGCCGGCACCGCCGACTACGCGTCGCGGATCGGGCAATTGAAATCCGGCATCAACTTGAAGACCGCTACCGGGGCCGACGTCGAGTTCTCCTATAACGTGTCGCGCTCCACCAACAGCCTGCAGGCCGGCATCGGCATCACCGGGCCTGAATACCGTTCCAACCTTGGCGCCAAGCTGACCCAGCCGCTGCTGCGCGGCGGCGGCATCGCGGCCACCAATGCCGCGATCCGGATCGCCGAGCGCGAACAGATGGTGGCGCGTGAAATGCTGCGCCAAGTAGTCAGCCAGCGCGTGATGGACGGGGTTTCTGCTTACTTCAACGTCCAGCGGGCGCGCGAGCGTGCGCGCTTGCGCACCGAGGCCAGCGCGATTGCAGAGCGCTTGCTGGCCGAAGTCCGGCGCCAGCAGGAACGTGGGCTGAAATCCGCATTCGACGTGCAGGACATGGAATCGACTGCGGCGCAGCGCCGCTCGCAACTGGCGCAGGCGCAGCAGGACTACGAAGAGCAACTCAATACGTTCCGTGCCATGATCGCGGCGCGCGAGCGCGACAGCGGCAGCAGCCTGCGCGCCCGCCGCACCGTGCCTTCCGACCCGGTGGTAATGCTGGCGCCTGCTCCGGTCTCCGCCCCCGGCTCCGGCGTGCAGGGTGAGGCATCCTCGCTCAGCCCGCTGGAACTGTCCTTGTCCCGGCGACCGGAATTGCGGGTCAACCGGCTGAAAGAGGAGCGGGAAGACATCAGGGTGGAGTTTGCGCGCAACCAGTTGCTGCCCGAACTCAGCCTGTCGCTGCGCTACGGGGTGGACGACCTGGCCCGTTATTACCGCGCCCCCAATGATTACCTGTTCACCGGCTCGCCCTATAACACCTGGTCGGTCGGCTTGCAGTTTCGCTATTTCCTGCAAGGCGACCAGAAGCGCAGCAGCGAATACGAGACGGCCGCAGTGCGGCGCCAGCAGGCCGGGCTGGCGAAATCCGCCGTCGAGCAGAGGATCGCCAACGAGGTGGAGAGCAGCATGGCGGTGCTGGACAAGGGTCTGCAGCAGGTAGCGCGGCAGCAGGAAAACGCCCGGGCGCAGCGCGAGTTGCTGCGCATAGATGAAGGCCTGGTCAGGGAAGGCCGCAAGTCGGCGCTCGACCTGATGAAGCGGCAGCTCGATCTGTTGGTGGCCGAAGAGGCATTGGCCGACAGTATCGTGATTGCCAACCGCGCCAGTTTCATGGTGTCGCAGGTGCAGGGCAATGTGCTGGTGCGCCTCGGCCTGGAACAATAGAACAAGCAGATCAAGAGTCCCATGACACGACAACGACGAAGCGCAGGATCCTGGTTATCAGTGCTGCCAGTGCAACCAGTTCTGGCCGCACTGTTGGCGCTGGCAGCCTCGGCTGCGCATGCGCAACAGCAGCCGCCAATGCGGCCGGCCGCTGCGACACTGCCGGCCGATCCGGCGCCCGTGGCAAAGCTGCCCGCCGCTGATTCCGGCGAGTTGTCGGTGAAAGGCATCACCCGCTGCCATAACGATCTCAGCCTGGGGTTCCCGCTGACCGGCCGGATCGGGCAACTGCGGGTTGCGGAAGGCAGCGTGGTAAAGCCGGGGCAGGTGCTGGTCAGCCTCGACAATTCCGCCGAGGCGCTTGAAGTCGAACGGCGCCTGGTCCAGTGGAAAAGCAATGCCGAACTGTCGGCTGCGCAGGCACGGATGACGACGGCGGCGCAGCAGGCCAGCGCGGCGCGGGAAGTATTCAACAGCACGCAGGGCATCAGCCGTGAAGAATTGCAGAACCGCGAACTGGCGCATGAACTGGCCGTCAACGACGTCGCCCGACTCAAGGCCGCCAAGGAAATGGAGCGGCTCGACTACCTGACCACCCGCGAAAACTTCGACCGCCGTTCCTTGCGTGCGCCGGTGCCCGGTATCGTCACCAAGATACTGCGGCAGGTCGGCGAAAGCGTGCAGGCCAACGAACCGGCGATGAAGCTGTGCGACCTGAGCAAGATCCTGTTCGTGGCCAACGTGCCATCGGCGCAGGTCGAGCACCTGAAGGCAGGCGACAAGGTTGGCCTGACCGTGGCCGACAACAAGCCCGTGCAGGGCAAGGTGCTGTTCGTGTCGCCGGTGGTGGATGCCGCCAGCGGCCTGCGTGAAGTGAAGGTGGAACTGGTTCCCGGCCGTACGCCGGTGCGGGCCGGCATGACGGCCCGGCTGCTGCTCGGCCCGCAAAAACGCTGATCGCGGGACGGTGATGTCAACTCCGCAAGGAAGGCAGCATGGGCAAGACGTTCTCGGATAACTGGTACCGCATCGCGGATCTCCGCCTGGGCCTGCGCCCGACGGTATCCGTGCGTCTGCACCGTTACCGCAACGAGCCCTGGTATGTCCTGCACGAGCGCACCCACAACAGCTTCCACCGCGTCAGTCCCGCCACCTGGCGCTTCCTCACCCGCCTGTCGGTCGACGCCAGGGTCGATGATGTCTGGCGCGAGTCGATAGAGTCCGATCCACTGGAAACGCCGGGACAGGAGGATGTGTTCCAGTTGCTGTCCAGCCTGTACCGCAACAACCTGATCATGATCGCTGGCAACGCCGACGAAGGCCGGCTGCTGGAGCGCGAGGAACAGAAAAAGCGCAAGCCCTTGCCGGCGCGGATGTCCGAAATGATGTTCATGCGGATCCCGCTGGTCGATCCCGAACCGTGGCTGCGCAAGGGCATGCCCCTGATCCGCTTGCTGATCAGCCCGGCCAGCGCCGTGCTGGTGCTGCTGCTGGCGGGATGGGGATTGGTCGAACTGATCGGCGGCGGCTCGCGCGCCTGGAATCAGGCCGAGACCCTGCTGCAGGCCGACAATGTCGTGCTGCTCTACCTGGCGATTTTTGTCGCCAAGGGCCTGCATGAACTGGGGCACGCCGCCATGTGCAAGCGTTTTGGAGGCGAGGTCCGCACCATGGGCGTGATGTTGCTGATGTTGACGCCCCTGCCTTATGTCGATGTCTCGTCCAGTTGGGCCATGCGCGATTCGCGCAAGCGCGCGCTGATCGGCGCGGCGGGCATGCTGACCGACATGGTGGTGGCGTCCGCGGCGACCATCGTCTGGGCCAATTCGCCGCCGGGCGTGGTCAACGAGATCGCATACAACCTGATGTTTTCGACCGCGATCTACACGCTGGTCTTCAACATCAATCCGCTGATGCGCTTCGACGGCTATTACATCCTGTCCGACCTGATCGGCGTGCCCAACCTGCACGAGCAGGCCAAGTCCCAGTTCAATGGCTGGTTCCGGCGCCGCGTGCTGGCGATGGACGACAGCGGCACCGAGCAAAAGACGCCCGCCACCGCGTTCTGGCTGGCGGCGTTCTTTGTCGCCTCCAACATTTATCGGCTGACGGTGATGCTCGGCATCGTGCTGTTCATCGCCGACGCCTATTTCGGCATCGGGCTGTTGGTCGCGCTGGCGCTGATGATCACTACCTTCGTGACGCCGCTGCAGAAGGCCTGGCGCTCCCTGACCAATCCATACTTCCTGTTCCAGCACAAGTTGCTGGTGCGGCGCGGCGGCTTCGCCCTTGGCGCGCTGGTGCTGGCAATCGTGCTGGTGCCTGTTCCGGACAACCGCATCGTGCCGGGCGTCGCGGAAGCGGTCAGGCTCACGCGCGTATTCACCGAAGGCGGCGGCGTGATCCGCAACATGCACGTGGCATCAGGAAGCTGGGTCGAGCCGGGCACGCTGATTCTCGAACTGGACAATCCCGAACTGGATATTGAATTAGCGGGTGTTTCGGCCCAGATCGTGCAGGCCCAACTGATGGAAGCGAAAGCGATCAGCGAATCAGGGGTCGACCAGGCGCCGCTGCAGCAGCGGCTCGAAACACTGGACGAGCTGAAAGCCTCGCTGCTGAAACAGAAGGCGGCGCTGACGGTGAAGGCCGCCCATGCCGGATACTGGCTTGCCCCGGAATCGGATTTCCGGCGCGGCGCCTGGGTCCAGCGCGGCGCCGAGCTGGGGCAGGTGATCGATGACCGCAGCCATCGTTTCGTCGGCGTGATCCAGCAAGAGGCTGGCGCCATCCTGACCGGCGCCGACCGGCGCGCGCTGGAAGTGCGCTTCGAAGGCGAGCGGGGAACGCTGTACCCGGCGCAGAACCTGACGCTGGTGCCCCATTCCAGCGAAACCCTGCCCTCGGCCGCGCTCAGCCCGCTGGCGGGCGGAGAAGTGGCGGTGACCACGGCCGACCCCTCCGGCAAACAGAGCGCCGAGCCATTCTTCCTGCTGCAGGCCGACTTGCCCGGAGCGCAACGCCGGCCGGGGGTGGACGCCGTGCGCAATGGCCGCTCCGGGTGGATAAAGATCAAGCTACCGGCTTCACCGCTGGCGGTGCAGGCGTGGGTCAAGGCGCGCCAGTTCTTCCAGCGCAGGTATCAAGTCTGATGAACGCCCCGGTCAACATCGGCAATGCCGACTTTGCCGCACTGCTGCGGCAAACCGGACTGAAGTCCGGCCTGCAGCCCGGGCTCAGTGAGGGGCCGTCATCGATCCTGCCCAGCGAAAGCCTGTTCGTGCTGGAAGCGCACCGCGAGCCGCCATTCCGGCCGTGGCTGGACAATGCGGGCTATCGTTTCGCCGCCTGGGCCCGCCGCTGGCGCAATCCCTTGAACGCACTGCGCCAGCGCAGCCAGCGGGTGCTGGATGCAGCGTTGGCCTATCACCAACTCGACGACCAGGCGCTGCGCGAGGTGCTGCAGCGGGTGGCCGGCGAATGCCGCATCGCGGCTGGCCCTGATGGTCACGAAGGACCCGAGGCCGACGACGCCATGGCGGCCGCCGCGGCAGCCGTGATGCGGGTCAGCGGACTGACGCCCCATGCCGAGCAGCTGATGGGCGCGCTTACCCTGTTGCGTGGCGAAATCGCCGAGATGGCGACCGGCGAGGGCAAGACCCTGACCGCCACCATGGCCGCCATCGCCGCCGCCTGGCGCGGCTGGCCAGTGCATGTATTGACCGCCAACGATTACCTGGCCGCGCGCGATGCCGAACTGGCGGCCAGGCTGTTCGCTTTCTGCGGACTGAGCGTGACCCATATAGATGGCGCGACGCCGCTCGGCAGCCGGGCCGCAGCCTACCGCCATGACGTCGTCTACACCACCGCCAAGGAATTGCTGGGCGACTTCCTGCGTGACCAGCTGGCGCTGGGCCGGGTGCCCACCCGCAGCGGCTTTTCGCTGCGCTGCATCGGCCAGGGCGGCGACGCTACTTACCCGGGCGTCGTCATGCGCGGCCTGTCCCAGGTAATCGTCGACGAGGCCGACAGCGTGCTGATCGACGAGGCTGTCACCCCTCTGATCATTTCCTCCGAACGGCCTGACGATACGCTGGAACAGGCCGCGATCGGCGCCGTGCAAATGGCGCGCAAGCTGGAGCCGGAAATCCACTTCAACCTGAACCGGCCCTTGCGGCATGTCAGCCTGACCCAGGAAGGCCGCGACCGGGTCGAAGCAATGGCCAGCCATTTCTCGGCGTTCTGGCAGAGCCCGGCGCGGGCGCATGAACTGGCCGAGCAGGCGCTGTACGCGATCCATCTGCTCGAATTGAACCGGCACTTCGTGATCCGCGATGAGGAGATCGTGCTGGTCGATGAACTGACCGGGCGGCTGGCCGAGCAGCGTACGCTGTCGCTCGGCATGCAGCAGGTGCTGGAGGTGGCGCACGGCTTGCCGGTTTCCCCGCCCACCGAAGTCTCGGCGCGGCGCAGTTTCCAGCGCTTTTTCCGCTTGTTCCCGAAAATGGGCGGCATGACCGGCACGGCCGACGAAGCGCGCTCGGAACTGCTGGGGGTGTACCGCCTGGCCACCGTGCGCATCCCGACCCACCGGCCGGTGCAGCGCAGCTTCCTGCCGCTGCAGGTGTTCCGTCACGAGGACGACAAATTCGATGCCATCGTGCGCGCCGCGATCGGCATGGCCACTGCCGGCAGGGCGGTGCTGATCGGCATGCGCAGCGTGTGCACCAGCGAAGCGCTGCATGCGCGGCTGTGCGCGATCGATCCGGCGCTTGGCGCGCGGGTGCCGCTGCTGCACGCGGTCAACCATGCGCTCGAGACCGGCATCGTCGCCAGGGCAGGCGAGGCCGGTTCGATCGTGATCGCCACCAACATGGCAGGGCGCGGCACCGACATTGCCCTTGACGAGCCGGTGCGGCAGGCCGGCGGCCTGCATGTGATCATCGGCGAGCCGAATGACCTGGCCCGCATCGACCGCCAGTTGATGGGCCGTTGCGCCCGCCAGGGAGATCCCGGCACGGTGCAGTGCTTTGCCTGCGCCGACGACGAATTGTTCCGGCGCTTCCTGCCCGGACTTTTGCTGCATTTCTGGAACGCGCGGCTGGATCATGGCCTTGGTGCAGGATCGGCTTCGGGCGTGGCCAGCGGCATCGGTGCGATGATGGCGCCGTGGCTGCTGAAGCTGGCGCAGGCGCGCGCCGAAAAGAGAAGTTTCCGTCAGCGCAAACAGATACTTGAGCAGGATACCCAGCTCGACAGGACCGGCTTCTAAACATGTCTGAATCGATACCAAGCCTTGATGATTTGCGGGGATTCCAGGGCCAGCCGAATGAATTCTGGCAGCAATGGACCGAGGCCGGCTGCCGCGCGCTGCACGGCGAGTTTGCCGCGCTCTACACGCGCCTGCCCGGACAGCCGCCGACCCAGGGCTGGAGCGTGGTCAACAGTTGGCCGGTGCTGGCCGGCGGCACGCAGCAGGTGCCGGCGCTGACCGCCACCGTGGCCGGCGAGCTGGTGCAACAGACGCTGGAACAGGAAGTGGCGGCCGGCCAGGTGCTGTTGGGCGGCTGGCGTGCTGCGCTGGTGCTGTTCCGGCCGCAGGCGGCTGACCGCGAGTTGCTGCTGTGCGTGCATGTGCCGGATGCGGCGGGCGTGCCGGCCGAGGGTGAAATGCGGCTGGTCGGCTGGGTGCCGCGCTTCTACGAGCAGACCCGCAATACCCATGACAACGAGCGCCAGGTGAACCAGTATTCGCAGGCGCTCGAACTGCTGGGCAAGGTGCTGGAATCGGAGCGCTTCGACCAAGCCGCGCTGGGTTTCGTCAACGCCCTCACCGAACGATACGGCTGCGAGCAGGTGTCCCTGGCCTGGATGGCGCGCGACGGTTTGCGCTTGCGTGCCGTCAGTCACAGCGAGAAAGTCCAGCGCCGTAGCGAAATCTCCGAACTGCTGGAGGAGGCCGGGCAGGAGGCGCTGCTGCAGGGCAAGGAGATCGCCTGGCCCGATTCCGGCAAGGTCGTGACCCGCGCTCATCGCCAATATGTGGAAGCGGCCCAACCGGGGCACATGCTGACGCTGCCGCTCACGTATGGGCAGGACAAGCGGCAGGACAAGCTCGGCGCCATCGTCTGCGAACGGCAGGCAAGCGCGTTTTCAGCTGCCGAGACATGGATGCTGCGCCTGCTGTGCGACCAGGTGGCGCGGCCGCTGCGCGACCTGGAAAAAGCGCAGCGCAACGTGTTCAGGCGCATCGGCGCCGAAATGTGGCGCAGCCTGCCGCGCCAACTGCGACCGATGACGGCCGAAGGCCGGCGTTTTTCGATCGGGCTGGCACTCGCTTTGCTGCTCCTGATGCTGGCGCCGCTGCCGTATTCGGTCGAGGGCAGTTTCATGGTCAAGACCGACGACATGGCCTTCGTCGGGGCGCCCTTCGACGGCTATATCGACTCCAGTAACGCCACGCTGGGCGCCGCGGTGCGCGCCGGGGAGACAGTGTTTTCGCTGTCGGTCCGGGAGTTGATGCTGGAGCGGGCAGCCGCACTGGCAGACATTGCGCAGAACAGCCGCGAAGTCGAGAAGCGGCGCGCCGCCAGCCAATTGTCCGAAATGCGCATCGCCGAGGCCCAGGTGGAACAGGCGCAGGCTAAACTGGAGCAGGTCGAATTCCGCCTCAAGCATGCCAGCGTGACGTCGCCGATTTCAGGCGTGGTGGTGGAGGGCGAGCCCAGGAAGAACCTTGGCGGCGCGGTCAAGCGTGGCGACACGGTGGTCAAGGTTGCCCGGGTCGACCGGCTGTATGCCGAGATCTCGGTCAAGGAGCGCGACATCCATGCGCTGCAAGTCGGCCAGGATGCATCGATCATGCTGGTGAGCAATCCGAACCAGACCTACGACATGCGGGTGCGCCGCATCACGCCGGCAGCCGGCGTCAAGGACGGCCACAATACCTTTCCGGTGCGCGCCGAAACCACTGCGCCGCATCCATCGTGGTGGCGTCCGGGCATGACCGGCGTGGCCAAGGTCCATGTCGGTTACCGTCCGCTGGCCTGGGTGCTGACGCATCGGCTGGTGGATTACTTGCGGCTGACACTGTGGATCTGATCGGGATGTCCGGATGAATGAATGTATCCCTCGTTCGCAAGGGGCGGGCGGGGAGGGGGCTTTTTCATGGGAGCGAAAAAATGACAGACATGGTTTTTTACGAGCGTGCGGTGCCCTTGAACCGGGACCGTCACCACAAGCTGAAGATCGACGTCAGGCAGAATGATTTTTCCTTTGCGGCAAAGACCAATTCGGTCCTGCTCGCAGGCAGCGAACTGGCCGAAGCGGCGCGCGACTACCCGATCGTGTTCGTCGGACAGGAGGGCGGACCGTTCACCATGGCGGCGCTGCTCGGGCTGGAAGCCAACCGCAACCTGTTCGTCGACGAACAGGGGCGCTGGAGTCCCAATACCTACCTGCCGGCATTTGCGCGCCGCTATCCCTTCGTGCTGGCCGGCACCGATGCCAGCGAAGACCTGACCGTGTGCATCGACGAAGCCTGCGAGTACCTGGGCGAAGCCAGCGGTGAAGCGTTGTTCGGCGCCGACGGGCAGGAAGCCGCATATCTGAAGAACGTGCTCGACTTCCTGCGCCTGTTCCATACCGAAATGACGCGCACCAGCGCCTTCGCCGCCAGGCTGGCCGAACTTGGCCTGCTGGTGCCGAAAGTGATTGCTGTCGAGCGGGAAGGGAAGAAGCAGCAGCTGGAAGGCTTGTGGGTGGTCGATGAAGTGCGTTTGGGCCAGTTGGGCGACGAGCAGAGTGTGTCGCTGCTGCGCTCCGGTTACCTTGGATGGATTCATGCGCACCTGCTTTCGCTGGGCAACGTCGCGCGCCTGGCGCGCAGGATGGACGAAAGCAGTGTGCCGGCCTAGTTGCCAGAGGACGTACGCCATGATCCAGTCCAGACGTCGTTTGATTGCCGGTTTCGGCATGATGCTGCTGTCGGCCTTGCCGGGAGCGGCCCAAGCCCAGGCCCAGACCCAGACCCAAGCCGAGCTTCCCCTCACCGTTTCACTTGGCACCGCCACCCACGGCGGCGGTTTTCCGGTGTATGGCGATGCGGTAGTTCGCACCGTCGCGCAGACTGACCCGGCGCTGAAGATCGAAGCGCGCAATACCCGCGGCAGCCTGGAGAACATTCCGCTGCTGGAGCAGGGCAAGCTCGACTTCGGGCTGGTGCAGGGAGAGGCGGCGCATGAGGCATGGATTGGCACTGGACGGCCGCCGGCGCGGCTGGCGATCGTGGCCGCAATGTACTCGCAGCCCGGCATGTTCGTGGTCCGCGCCGATTCGCCCGCAAGATCGATCCAGGACCTGCGTGGCAAGCGGGTCGCATTCGGCGCCCGTAGTTCCGGACTGGTGCTGCTGGCGCGCTACGTGCTGGACGGACTGGGCATGGACATGACGCGCGACTTCCAGGCGGTATTCCTCGACCGCGCCGGCGAGGGACCGGGCCTGCTGGCCAAAGGCGAGGTCGACGCGCTGTGGGGCGCAGGCAGCAGCTGGCCCGGATTCGTCGCGGTCATGAATGCACCGCAGGGCGGGCGCTTCATCGTGCCCGATGCCCGGGAGCGGGAACGCATCCTGGCCCGGCATGCTTTCCTGAAGGCGCTGACACTACCCGCCGGCAGTTTCCGTGGCCAGGACCAGCCGCTGAATTCTGTGGGCTCGTGGAGTTTCATCCTGGCCCATCCCGACCGCAACGAGGAGCAAGCCTACCGGCTGGCCCGGGCCCTGCATCGCGGCGACCGTTTGATCGGCGAGATACTGCCGCAAGCGCGCGAGACGACAGCCTTGAACACATGGAATGCCGCACCGCGGCCGGAGTTGCTGCACCCGGGGACGCTGCGTTTTCTGCGTGAGCAAGGCATAGCCAAGTGAATTGGGGGCAGACTCGAATTACTTCAGTCGCCAGGAATGCTCCGTCCACTTTTGCAGGGGGATATCGGGCGGATTTCGCTCGGACGCCAATAGTTTTTAGCCCGGCTCTCCTTGTTGCCGGCGCCGAAGCTTCAGGAAACAGGCCATGCACGCAGTGATAGACTCCATGGTCCCGGACCGTATCAACTCAAAGACAGCATGATTTCAAGCAGATTGTTATTGTGGGCCGCGCTGGCCGGCGCATTCATTCCTGTAATGGCCATTCTGAATGGTCGATTGGGAAGGACAATCGGGGATGCGGTGCACGCTCCTGTGGTGCTGTTCGGTGTCAGCTTCTTGTTCTCTCTGGCTTGCGCTCTCTTCTTCACCAAATCGCTTCCTGACTTGCGCGAGCTAGGCGCCATCAGGCCAATCGATTACCTCGGCGGCGTCATTGTCGGCTTTTATGTGATCAGTGCCACGATCCTTGCCCCCAGGATCGGCGTTGCCAATTTCATTGTCTGCGCTGTATCTGCCCAGATCATTGTCTCTGTCGTCATCGATAATTTTGGCTTGTTGGGCGCGGTTGTCCGGCCAGTGAGTCTCACCAGACTGTTTGGCGTCGGATTGCTGATCGTTGGACTGGTCATAACCCAGGTCGCGGATGGGAAAAAATAAATTGGGATCAGACTCGATATAAATAAATTGTGCTCAATAGCTTGGGGTCAGACTTGATGTGATTTGTATCGAGTCTGACCCCAATTTATTTCAACAATTGTGAGGCAGCGACCAAAGAAGCCTTGACCAAGAGCTTCTCGGGAATGACCTCAAACGTGTTTCCCTCCACCTCAACGGTCCGGCATTTCGAGTCACCACAAACAGAACAGCAAGGACTGCTTCCGACGCTCGCATCGAGCCATTCCTCCATAGGTCTACCCCCGATCCAGATGCGGTTTGACTCAGAAGGGTTGGCCTCGAATGACTTGACATCCAGCTCTTTGACCTCAAGCATCGGGTCGATACCCAGCGGGCGCAGCGATTCCTTTAGCTTGCCCACCGCCCGCAGCATCTCCTCGTATGTCGCATTGCAGCGGTCACAGGTCTTGCCGTCTTCGCTCAAGAGGCGCTGCCAGATTATCGGTAGCGCAATCATGACTGCCTCCTTTTCCTGACACCCGACATCTCAGCCAAACGGCGCGTGCATGGTGAACCGGGTTGGACGGCCAGATTTTCCTGAAGTTCTTGAAATATAACGGGGTCAGACTCGATATAAATAAATTGTGGTCAATAGCTTGGGGTCAGACTTGATGTGATTTATATCGAGTCGGACCCCAATTTATTTTTCGCCGATGGACGCTCCGGGCAAGTCCGAATCGTGTGCGGTGCTGTGTTGATTTACCACTGTGTGATCGAGCCGTTCAGGGATAAACAGTGTTGCGGCGGCTGTTTTGATCTCGGTGCTGGCCTGGGCCGCGTTGGCTGTGGAAGCGTCGGCCACGCTTGAACTGCACGAGGCAATGGATAGTCCACCGAGAATCATGGCGCAGATTGCGCCGCCAGTTCTCAGTGCGATGGATGCGACAGGCCGGCACTGCCGTTCGCTGTCTCCGGTGTCGGGTTCCTTTGTCATTTGCAACTCCTGGTGAGAAGTGTCGAGTGAATTCCCTTGCACCTCGTTAATGCGGTATCACCGCGATGTGCAAGGGCCGCCTTGATCAGTTTTCCAGCATAGGCAATGATGCTTCGCGCTGCCTCATCGGAAGCGATGATGCGACTGGCGAATTTGACTTTTTCCTGTTACGGTCAATGCGAAATCAAGAGAAAAATATGAGGTTTCTCATGGGCATGTCCGCTGGCAGCTTCTGCACCGGATTCGACGCGATCGGACGTGTTGCCTGGCGCGCATTCCTGCAGCCATTCCCCGGATGTTTTCATGGCATGGCTCCTCGGCATGCCTGCGCCTGGACGGTTCTGCCGTGATCGGCCTTGAGCGACTTTCCGCCCACGAGTTATCCGACTTGATAGGTGCGATCTATGACTGTGCGCTCGATCCGCAGCGCTGGGAGGCGACTTGTCGAAAGCTTGCAGATATCTGTGAAAGCACGGGGGGCGGAATATGCGTTCATGATCTGCGGCACGTGCAAAGCGACCAGTTGTTCGTATTCGGATATCAGCCGGAATTCCTGGAAAAATTGGGAAGTCAGTACGCGGAAAGTCCAATGGCCGCTGCCGATGTCGTCTCGAATATCGGCGACGTCAGCGCACTCTCGATGGATCGTTGCCAGTTGCTCGATAGCCGCTTTTTTCGAGAGGTGCTACAGCCGTTCGGACTGCTGGATATGATCTGGTTTCCCGCATTGCGGACCGGGGGCTGCATTGCTTCCCTGCATGCCTCCCGGAGCGAAAACGCATCGCATTACCAAGAGCGTGATGTCTGTCTGTTCAAGCTACTCTCTCCACACGTATGTCGTGCACTCGCCATTTCGGATGCGCTGGATATCCGCGCGCTGCGGTCGGAGATGCTGGAAAAGACGCTTGATGGACTTGTTTCTGGTGTTTTCCTCACGGCGCGCGATGGCCGCGTCGTTTACATGAACCAGGCTGCCGAGCGCCAGATCAAGTCCGGCAATTCGATTTGCCTTGTTAGCAATCGGGTTTCTCCTACCGATTCAGCGGCTCGCGCTGCACTGTCGAAGGCGATTGAGGATGCGACGCGAGATGACGCCGACACGGATATAAGCCAACATTCCGTGGCGATTCCGGATGGCGTCGGCGGCGGCTACGTTGCGACCCTCCTTCCGATCCAGGGTGGTGAGCGCAGCGGCATTCTTGCACCGTTTGCTGCATCAGTCGCCGTGTTCATGCAGGATCCCGCCCAGGCGCCACTCATGCCGGGTGAGGCATTCGCCAGGCTGCATAAACTCACCGGCGGTGAACTGCGCGTGCTGCTGGCGCTTTCCCAGGGGTTGGGCGGCACAGAGGCCGCCGACATGCTCGGCGTCACCGAGCCGACCATTCGCACCCACCTGCAGCACATGTTCTCCAAGACCGGCACGACCAGGCAGGCCGACCTGCTGCGCCTGTTACAAAACTCGACGCCGCCGATTCGCCATTAAAAATAACGGGGTCAGACTCGATATAAATTATGTTGATTCTGATCCCGTCATTTACCAATATCTCTAATCCATATCGAGTCTGACCCCACTATTTTTACCCGATCTCCCTGGCGAACACCGCCTCCATCTCCCGCCTGAACCGCACCGCTTGTGAGTTCGCGTCATAGCCAACATCATCCCAGCTGACCGCTTCCCCGGCCCGTACCACCCGCTTCAATTTGACGCCATGCGCCAGCCCGAGCGGCAGGCCCTTCAATCGCATCGAGTCCTGCGCCGGCATCAGCTTGCCGTATACCGTGAAGCCGCCTTCGCCATCCAGCGCCTCGCCGGCAGCCAGGTCGCGTTTGGCGGTGGCCACGACATCGCCGCCCCAGCCAACGGGAGCGCCGGTCGCCTCGCCGCGCAATGCGACCGAGGCCACGCTGATGCCCAGTTCCAGACCGATCAGGTGGAACGGCTTGTACATCGACGAGTACTTGCCGCTGGGGTCGGTCACCAGGCCATATTCCTTGAAGCAGCGCTCTACATATTCGCTGCCGGCAGCAAAGGTCACATACACGCCCCAGCGCAGGTCGCGGAACACCGGGCGCGCGTCGCGCTCCAGGCTGGAGATCACTTCCACCTGTCCGCGATGCTCAAGGATGCCGCCGTCCTCGCGTGGGCGCAGCACACGGGCCAGGTCGTCCACGCCCACCGGCGGGAAGCGCAGTCCGTCAGGGGCGCGCAATCCGGTGGCATTGGACACCGCCGCCATTTCGATCGCACTCTTGGTGCCGTCAAGGAAACTGTTGAACATTTGCGCGTTCATGCCGCCCTGTTGGGCCTGTTCGGCAGTCAGGCCGTAGTGGTCCCACACGGTGGCCGGTGTCGAGGCGTGGTAGGTCGGCAGGTATTTGGTGCCCTTGCCGGCAGCGATGACTTCGAAGCCGGCCGCGCGCGCCCAGTCGACCATCTCGCAGATCAGCGCCGGCTGGTCGCCGTAGGCCAGCGAGTAGACGATGCCCGCTTCATCGGCGCGGCGCTTGAGCAGCGGCCCGGCCAGCGCATCGGCTTCGACATTCACCATCACGATGTGCTTCTTGTGCTCGCAGCAGGCCAGCACATGGGCAATGCCGGCGGACGGGCTGCCAGTCGCATCGATCACGACGTCGATGAAGGGGGATGCGATCAGCGCCATGCTGTCTTCGATAATGGCGGTGGTGCCGTCCTTCGCGGCTTGCTCCAGCGATGCTGCCGCATAGCGCTGTTCCTGCCAATGCACGTTTTTCAGCGCGGCGCGGGCACGTTCGACTGACAGATCGGCAATCCCGACCAGATGGGTGCCGGGCGTGCGTGGCACCTGCGACAGGTACATCGAGCCGAATTTGCCAGCGCCGATCAGGCCCACCCGGACTGGTCTGCCCTGGGCCGCGCGGGCCTTGAGTTTTGCGTAAAGATTCATGTCGCTCCTGATTTTTATGTGAATGAATTGGGGTCAAATGAATTGGGCCAATTCATTCCAATTCATTCAATTCAATATGACCCCATTATCCTTGTTGACTGTCGGACATTTCAAGTGCGGACAATGGAGTTTATTCTGATGGCCGGCCGGGCCGTTGCGCCTGGCTTTCATTGTCAATTCCTCACATGCCCGTCAAGATTACCTCCGCAGGATTGTTCGTGCTGCCCGGCCGTAACAAGACCCGCCCGGAACACGCTTTTTCGACCGAAGACCTGGCCGCGTTGCCGGCTGCTCCGGGCGTCTACATCTTTCGCGACAGCCGGCGGCGGCCGATTTACATCGGCAAGAGCGTGAACATCCGCAGCCGGGTGGCGGCGCATCTGCGCAATGGGGACGAGGCGCAGATGCTGCTTGAAAGCGCATCCATCGATTTTATCGAGACCGCGGGGGAGATCGGGGCGCTGCTGCAGGAGTCGCAGCTGATCAAGCGTTGGCAGCCGCGCTACAACCGCATGCTGGTGTGGCCGGAACAGCCGTGGGTGCTGGCCGGTGCGAGAGGCGCACTGGCGCTGGCGGCGATGCGTTCTTCCGATGCCGCGCTGGATGGGCTGCGCACGTACGGGGCTTACGCTTCCCGCTCGGCTGCCGAGGCGGCCCTGCAGCAACTGGTCAGGCGCTCACGCCTTTGTCCGGCCTTGACCGGACTGGAGGCGAAGCATTCCGGCAGGGGGTGTTTCGCGCGCCAGTTAGGGCAGTGCGGTGGCGCCTGCGTTGGTCATGAACCGATAGCGGCGTACCGGCGCCGGCGCAGCAGGGCGCTGGCGGCCCTGCAGGCCAGCGTCTGGCCGTTCGCCGGTGCAATCGGGATAGTCGAGGAACGTGCCGGCCTGGAGCGCGTGCACGTGATCGATGGCTGGTCCTATCGCGGCATGCTCGCATCGCTGCAAGGCACGCCGCCGCTGCGCAAGGGCGGTTTCGATCCGGATGTCTACCGGATCGTCGCCGCCCCGCTGATGCGCGGCGAGCTCAGGGTGGAAGGCCTTCCGCCTTTGGGGTCAGACTCGATATGAATCATATCGAGTCTGACCCCAATATAAGCTAGCTTTTCTTCTGGTTGCTAAAGCGAAGATCCCCGTTCACGAGGAGGTTGAACAGGGTACCCGAGCGCAGCACCATGGTATTGAATACTTGGCGGATTTCCTCGTTGTTGAGAGCTTGTATGGCTTTGGATAGATCCTCCAGCGTATATCCGAACAGGTGGCAGCCGACGTAATAGAAGGTGCCCTGCATGTCCTGCAGCGTGATCCTGACAGTTTCCGTCGATGAGACACCCTCGACCACAAAATTCATCAGGTCGACCGACGCGGCCACGAACACGGAAACGGCGAGGCGCTTCTCGTGCGGGTAATAGGCTCGCAGGATGCCTTTTTCGAAATCGCTCGGATTCTGCTCCGTGACCGCTTTCCATGCCAGGATCAGCTGGGCCGGCTTGACGTCGGTCCTGCGCATGACGGCACGCAGCGTATCGCAGGCCAGGTTCAGCACGTGGTCAGCCTGCTTTGCGAGTTTCAGTATGGCTTTGTCATCCGCCCCGTTTTGCTTTATTTGGGCAAATGCATCGTCGAAGTATTGCGTCATTGTGCCGTTTTTGAAGGCCTTCTCCATGCTTGCCTGCGAGCCGAAGAATTCGTCGTCCGACCGCGATCCTGGCGCTCCCATCGTGCCGCGCTGCCCCCAGTTGCGCAGCGGTGCATTGCCCGTGTCCCAGGCCCAGCGGTCGCCGTATGCAGCCTTGCCAAGCGCAAATGCCTGCTTCGCTGCGGCGAATGCCGACACCATCCGCTTGGCCGGATGATCCAGCCTGTCGAAATCGGCCGGACTGATCCACGCTTCAGCACCGGCCGGATAGAGGATGGGCTTGGGCAGTCGTTGTATCTTGTGATCTCGCTCAAGCGAGACCGAGCGCCGGCGCTGGCGCTGCTCCAGCTTGTGCGCACCGGATCGAGGCGAGCCGGGGGGTGATGACAGTTCCGCCTCAGATCCATGCCTTTCGCGTAGATCATCGGCGTTCTGGATGGTCGTTGGGGATGTGGGCGAGGTGAGCGAGGTGAGCGAGGTGAGCGAGGAAGGACTGCCGATCGCTTCTCCAAGCGCGGTTGCGGCGGCGTTGCGTTTTGAGTTCGGGCTCAATGCCGGAGGTGCCGACTTTGGTCGGCGTCCTGCAGTGATCGTGACCTTCGAGGGCGAGGCTAGCGGAGTGGTCGTGGAAGTCGTGGAAGTGGTTGATGTTGTCGAGGCGGTCGATGTCGATGCGGTTGTTGTTGGCGCATTCCAGGTCGGCGACACCGCATCAATCCCGATATTGTTTGCGCACGGCGGCGCGTCGAACGCAACACTCTTGGGCCTGATGCGTTGCGAGATGCCGCCATTTCCACTTTTGACCCTGCTGACCGGCGAACGCGCCGGATCGTCGGGGTCCATCTTCGAGGCCCGCCTCGCAAGGGTGAAGGATCGGCCGAAGGGACTTCGTGGCGACTCTTTCTGCTCCGATTCATCCGCTTTCCGTGGCGATGTTGCGGTGCTCGGCACGGCATCGCCCGGAACCGGTGAAACAGGGAATTGCGTGGATTGGCGCGGACTTCTGACCACCCGCGGAGAAGGGGGTTGCTGGTCGTGCTTGTCCTGTCCTTTCTCCTGTCCTTTTTCCTGTACTTTCTCGTTCGTGGGCGATTTGAAAAGCTTCAACCTGATTGATGACGCGGCGTTTTTATCAGACAAGGTACGCACTCCTGGAAATATTTTATTGAGACACGTCGCGACCGGCGGATCCGGTCGCGACAACCTGCTTTCAAGGGCCGCATGCTTGCGGTCGTCAGAAAGAAAAGCGCTGGTATGTGCGCTTGCAGGCTGGATTGGTTCGCCAGGAAACGGGATTGTTTTTTTCTTCGGAATTGGCCGCTTTCGGAGTGCGTTTAGCGCACAAAAGCTTGGTGACAGGCATCTGGTGGGCGGGGCCGACGAATCGCCCATCAGGATGTTCTGAGCATAAGGAAAGCTTATCGTTTCCAGTAAAAACTTTAACTGTCATTAATCGTTTGCGCTCCGTAACATCCGATCCATGCCTCAGGTCCGATGGTTTGCCGGACCTGATGAAAAAGTCCCGGCGCATCGCCCGGATACCCGCTCATCTAAAGGATCGCCGCCATGAACAACGCACCAGAAACCGACCGCAACGCCTACAACGCCGCGTTCTACGAACTCGGTCTGCGCTGGTGCTGGGATGAAGAAACCTGGCGCGACCTGGTGAACATCGGCTGCGAAGACAGCCGCATCAAGACTTACCTGCAGAAGCACCAGCCGCACCTGCTGACGGCCTATGACGCGGACTTCCTGGTTTCGCTGATCAAGCAGGCCAAGACGCGCTGCCATGAAGCGATGCGCGGCAGCGCCGCTCATGCGATCGACTGGAAGGCGTTCCAGAGCGCCGAAGTCGGCGTCTGATCCTGCGCCCCGGGCTTCCAGCCCCCATTTTCTTGCTGCGCGCCTGCTGGCTACTGGCCGCGCGCGCAGTTGACCCGAATTCAACATCACCATAGGCAAGCCATGATTCATCATCAGTACCCGGACACACCGACGGTGTGTGCCGGCGCCATCAGGCCCGGAGCGCGAATGCCCCGGGCAGGACAGGGCAGAAGGGGGAGGCCGGAGGGCGGACGTAACAGCGTGACCCTGGATATTTTTTCGGGAATGAGGGAGCGGCTGGCGAATCTACGGTAGAGATACGGTAGTCTTGTGGTTTTGCACTGCAGCAAAATAGCGCTGCGGCGGCAGGCCATTGCCAGATTTGCCTGCCATGGGCAGGGCGGCGTGTTTGCGTTCGCCTGCGCGTGGTGCACCAGCTTTCATTCATCCTTCGGAGAAATATCATGGTCCAGCACTGGGTCCGCTTCAATCAATCCGGCGAAACCGGTTTCGGCACGCTAGACGGCGACCGCATCCGTGTTTACACCGGCAACATGTTCGACAATCCGGCGCCGACTTCTAACTACGTCGACGCGCGCGAAGCAAGACTGCTCGCGCCCTGCCTGCCTGGCAAGGCGGTCGCGCTATGGAACAACTTCCATGCGCTGGGCAAGAAACTCGGCCTGTCCACCCCGGCCGAACCCCTTTATTTCATCAAGCCTTCCAACTCTTATCTTGATCCGGAAGAAACCATCAGGAAGCCGCAGCAGGAGGGCAAGGTGGTGTTCGAAGGCGAGCTCGGCGTGGTGATCGGCAAGCAGGCCACCCGCGTCGCCGAAGAGGATGCACTGTCGCATGTGTTCGGCTACACCTGCATCAACGACGTGACCCACGCCGACATCCTCAACCGCGATCCTTCGTTTGTGCAATGGACGCGCTCCAAGGGCTTCGACACCTTCTGCCCGATCGGGCCGGTGATTGCCACCGGACTCGATCCGGCCACGCTGAGCATCCGCACCGTCCTCAACGGCGATGTGCGCCAGGATTATCCGATTGCCGACATGGTGTTTTCGGTAGCGCAGCTGGTGTCGCGCATCTCGCATGACATGACGCTCAATCCCGGCGACATGATCATGTGCGGCACCTCGGTCGGGGTCGGCTCGATGAAGCCCGGCAGCACGATCGAAATTGACATTGCAGGCATCGGCAAACTGATCAACCGGTTCGAATAAAGGGGCGATTGCACGGCGCGGGCCACGACGCCCGCCGTGCAAGGAATCCCCGGGAGAGAGACATGAAAATAGCAATAGTAGGAGCAGGCGGTATAGGCGGTTATGTTGGCGCAAAGCTGGCCCTGGCCGGCGAGGATGTGACCTTCATCGTGCGTGGCGCCAATCTGGATGCAATCCGGCGCAACGGATTCAAGCTGATCATGCACGATGGCGTCGAACACGTTGCCGCCAACGTCAAGGCAAGCAACAACTATGACGAGGTGGGGCCGCAGGACCTGGTCATCCTGGCGCTGAAGGCCAACCAGCTCGAAGCAGTGGCGGACGACGTGCCCAAGCTGATCGGCCCGGACACGACCGTGGTGACGATGCAGAACGGCATACCGTACTGGTATTTCCACAAGCACGGCGGCGAACTGGCAGGCCGGCGGGTGGAGAGCGTGGACCCGACCGGAAAGATCCTGGCGAAGATCCCGCCCGCGCAAGTGCTTGGTTGCGTGGTCTATCCGGCCTCGGAGCTGATTGCGCCGGGCGTGGTGCGCCATATCGAAGGCGAGCGCTTTCCGCTGGGCGAACTCGACGGCTCGGACAGCGAGCGGGTGAACCGCATCGCCGATGTGTTCGTGAACGCCGGCTTCAAGGCGCCGGTGCTGACCGACATCCGCTCCGAGATCTGGCTGAAGTTGTGGGGCAACCTGACCTTCAACCCGATCAGCGCACTGGCTCACGCCACGCTGGTCGACATCTGCCAGTTCCAGCTGACCCGCGAGCTGGCCGCCGGCATGATGACGGAAGCGGCCGCCGTTGCGCAAACCCTGGGCATCAAATTCCGCGTGCCGATGGAAAAGCGCATCGAAGGCGCCGAGAAAGTCGGCAAGCACAAGACCTCGATGCTGCAGGATGTGGAAGCAGGACGCGGACCGGAGATCGATGCGCTGGTGGGATCGGTGATCGAGCTTGGCCGCCTGACCGGCACGCCGACGCCGCACATCGATACCGTGTATGCGCTGGTGAAACTGCTGGCGCAGACCATGCAAGTACAGGCAGGGCAGGTGAAGATGCTGGCGACGGCGGCCTGATCGTCAAGGCCGGTGGTGGCCCCGGGAAGGGGCCGCCACCACTAACTACCAGCCTCCGTGCGACCGGCTCCAGTATCCCGCCTGCGCATAGGTCTGCTTCAGGAACTCGACATAGAACCTGATCTTGGCCGGCACATGCCGCTGCTGCGGATACACCGCCATGATCGTGTAGTCTGGCAACGCAAACTCGTCCAGCACCGTTTCCAGCGCGCCGGTCGCCAGTTCGTGCTGGATTTCCCACGTCGAGCGCCATGCCAGTCCCAGGCCCTCCACCGACCAGCGATGCAGCAACTCGCCATCGTTGCAGTCGAGATTGCCGTCCACGCGTACGGCGAGCGTCTTGCCGCCTTTCTGGAAATACCATCCCCGCTGCTGACCTCCCTGCAGGTTGAATGACAGGCAATTGTGTTGCTGCAGGTCGTCCAGCTTGCGCGGCACGCCGTGCTTTGCCAGGTAGGTGGGCGACGCGCAGACCACCCGGCGATTCGGCCAAAGTTTGATGGCGACGAAGTTGGGATCGATGTTGCCGCCTATGCGTATGCCCATGTCATAGCCTTCGCGGACCAGGTCGACCACCTGGTCGGTCAGGTTGAAGGAGATCCGCACATCCGGGTTGGCCTGCACGAAGGCCGGAGCGTGGGCTGCGACATGGTGCCGTCCGAAGGATGCGGGGGCCGAGACGATCAGGTGCCCGGTCGCTGTGTGCTGGCCTTCGGTCAAGGCCTTTTCCGCGCTGTCGAGCTCGTTAAGCAGCTTGCGGCAGTGGTCCAGGTACACGACGCCCTGCTCGGTCAGGGCCAGATGACGCGTGCTGCGATGCATCAGTTTCACACCTAGCCGTTTTTCCAGCGCATCGATGCGCCGGCCCAGCATGACGGGCGTGATCTTCTGCGACAACGCGGCTTTCGCCAGGCTGCCTTTCTCCGAGACGTCGACGAATGCTTCGATTTGCGTGAGCTTGTCCATGCGATGGATTATTCCATACTAAAAGTATCGAATAAAGCGATAGTTTGTCCTCTTATCAAACTTATTCTTCGCAGATAGCATGGGTCCATACAAACAGTAATCAAGCAAGGAGATGCAAGATGGCAAAAATGACAGCAGCGCAGGCGGCGGTGTTCGTCCTGCAAAAGGAAGGCGCGAACGTCGCGTTCGGCGTACCGGGCGCGGCAATCAATCCTTTCTATGCGGCGATGAAAAAAGATGGCGGCATGCGCCACATTCTTGCACGCCATGTCGAAGGCGCATCCCACATGGCCGAGGGTTACACCCGCGCCAAGGCTGGCAATATCGGCATCTGCATCGGCACCTCCGGACCGGCCGGTACCGACATGATCACCGGGTTGTACTCGGCCCAGGCTGATTCGATCCCCATCCTGTGCATTACCGGCCAGGCGCCGCGCGCGCGCATGTTCAAGGAAGACTTCCAGGCGGTCGACATCGAGTCCATCGCCAAGCCGGTGACGAAATGGGCTGTGACCGTGCGCGAGCCGGCACTGGTGCCGCGCGTTTTCCAGCAGGCTTTCCACGTGATGCGCTCCGGCCGTCCGGGCCCGGTGCTGATCGACCTGCCGTTCGACGTGCAGGTGGCTGAAATCGAATTCGATCCCGACACCTACGAGCCGCTGCCGGTCTACAAGCCGGCTGCCAGCCGCAAGCAGGTCGAGAAGGCAATGGCGATGTTCAACGAAGCAGAACGGCCCCTGATCACCGCCGGTGGCGGCATCATCAATGCCGATGCATCGGCCTTGCTGGTCAAGTTTGCCGAGACGGTCGGCGTGCCGGTCATCCCGACCCTGATGGGATGGGGTTCGATTGCCGACGACCATCCGCTGATGGCGGGCATGGTCGGCCTGCAGACCAGCCACAAGTACGGCAACGCCACCATGCTGGAATCGGACTTCGTGCTCGGCATCGGCAACCGCTGGGCCAACCGTCATACCGGCTCGGTGGATGTGTTCACGAAGGGGCGCAAGTTCGTGCATGTGGACATCGAACCGACCCAGATCGGCCGCGTGTTCGGTCCGGACTATGGCATCGTTTCGGACGCGAAGGCAGCGCTCGAACTGTTCCTCGAAGTTGCGCAGGAATGGAAGGCCGCCGGCAAGCTGAAGAACCGCTCGCAGTGGGTGGAGCAATGCCAGGCGCGCAAGCAAAGCATGCTGCGCAAGTCCGATTACGACGACATCCCGATCAAGCCATTCCGCGTCTATCACGAGATGAACCGCTTCTTCGGGCGCAACGTGCGCTACGTGTCATCGATCGGCAATTCGCAGATCGCGGCGGCGCAATTCCTGCATGTCCACCATCCGCGCCACTGGGTCAATTGCGGCCAGGCCGGCCCGCTCGGCTGGACCATACCGGCGTCGCTGGGCGTGCGCGCAGCCGACGAGAGCGCCGAGATCGTTGCCATTTCCGGCGACTATGATTTCCAGTTCCTGATCGAAGAGCTGGCGGTCGGCGCGCAGTTCAAGCTGCCCTACATCCACGTGCTGGTGAACAACTCCTATCTCGGGCTGATCCGCCAGGCGCAGCGCAACTTCGACATGGACTTCTGCGTGCAGCTCGGCTTCGAGAACATCAACGTTGATTCGGACGGAATCGCGGGTTATGGTGTCGATCACGTTGCCGTGGTCGAAGGGCTGGGCTGCAAGGCGATCCGCGTCACCGATCCCGATCAACTGATCGGCGCATTCGAGCAGGCGCGCGCACTGGCGCGGCAGCACCGCGTGCCGGTGGTGGTGGAAGTGATCCTGGAGCGGGTCACCAACATCGCGATGGGCACCGAGATCGACAACGTCAACGAATTCGCAGACGTGTCGGCAATCCGATAGACAACCGAACTACAAACGAACAACAAACGAACAACAAACGAACAACAACCTAGCAACAAGACCGGAAAAGAATCAGATCATGACCAAGCTGGCAGCCAACCTGACGATGCTGTTCAATGAAGTGGACTTCCTGGACCGCTTCGACGCCGCCGCGAAACACGGATTTCGCGGTGTCGAGTTCCTGTTCCCCTATGCCTATGCGCCGGACCAGATTGCCACCCGGCTCAAGGCAAACGGGCTGGAGATGGTGCTGCACAACCTGCCGGCCGGCAATTGGGACGGCGGCGAGCGCGGCATCGCCTGCCATCCGGCCCGCGTGGCCGAATTCAGGGAGGGCGTGAGCCTGGCCTTGGGTTACGCCGCAGCGTTGGGCGCGAAGCAGCTGAACTGCCTGGCCGGCATCGTGCCGCAGGGCGTGACGCGCGAGCAGGCGCACGCGACCTTCGTGGCTAACCTGCAGTACGCGGCTGCACAACTGAAGGGGGCCGGCATCCGCCTGCTGATCGAGCCGATCAACACCTTCGACATTCCGGGTTTCTTCCTGTCGCGCACCCGGCAGGCAGTCGACATCATTGCCGAAACCGGCAGCGACAACCTGTTCGTCCAGTACGACATTTATCACATGCAGCGGATGGAAGGCGAACTGGCCAACACCATCAAGGCCAACCTGCCGAAAATTGCGCATATCCAGCTGGCCGACAATCCCGGCCGTTTCGAACCCGGCACCGGCGAGATCAATTACACCTACCTGTTCCGCCTTTTGGACGAGATCGGCTATGACGGCTGGATCGGCTGCGAATACAAGCCGAAGGCGGGCACGGTCGAGGGCCTGGGCTGGCGCGCCGCGCACGGCGTCTGAACGATTTACGGAATTTGAAAAACAAGAGGAGACAGCATGGCAAACATTGGATTCATCGGCACCGGCATCATGGGCTTGCCGATGGCGGCTCACCTGCAGGCAGGCGGACACCAGCTTTTCATCCACAACGCGCGTTCGAAGCCGGCGCAGCTGATCGAGGCTGGCGCGACCATGTGCGCATCTGCCGCTGAGGTCGCCGCCAGCGCCGAAGTCATCATCCTGATGGTGCCGGACACGCCGGACGTCGAGTCGGTCCTGTTTGGCGACAAGGGGGTGGCCATCGGACTTTCGTCCGGCAAGATCGTGGTCGACATGAGTTCGATCTCGCCGATCGCGACCAAGGAATTCGCGCGGCGCATCAATGAGCTTGGCTGCGATTACCTGGACGCCCCGGTATCCGGCGGTGAAGTGGGCGCGAAAGCGGCATCGCTCACCATCATGGTTGGCGGCCCGGAAGCAGCGTTCGCCAGGGTCAAGCCCTTGTTCGACCTGATGGGCAAGAACATCACGCTGGTCGGCGGCAACGGCGACGGGCAGACCACCAAGGTGGCGAACCAGATCATCGTCGCGTTGAACATCCAGGCAGTTGCCGAGGCGCTGCTGTTCGCATCCAAGGCCGGCGCCGATCCGGCCAAGGTACGGCAGGCGCTGATGGGCGGCTTCGCCTCCTCGCGCATTCTGGAAGTTCATGGCGAACGCATGATCAAGCGCACCTTCAACCCGGGCTTCCGGATCGCGCTGCATCAGAAAGACCTGAACCTGGCGCTGCAGGGGGCGAGGGCGCTGGGGGTGTCCTTGCCGAATACCGCGGCGGTGCAGGAATTGATGAATTCGATGGTGGCGCATGATGGCGGCGGGCTGGATCATTCGGCCTTGTGCCAGGCGGTGGAGAGGATGGCGAATCATCCGATAGCGAAGGGCTGATCGATCGCGATCGTGTTCTCGACTTAAGGTTGATTGCGAGCTAGCCGGTTTTCGCACCGGCTGGCATTTTCCTTTTTTTGCTAGCGGTTGTGCTCTTTTCAAACTGGCGTTGATTGCGACGTAGCCGGTTCCCGCGCCGGAGGGCGTGTCGCTTTCTTTGCTAACGTTTGTGCTTCTTTCAAACTGGCGTTGATTGCGACATAGCCGGTTTCCGCGCCGGCGGGCGTGTCGCTTTCTTTGCTAACGTTTGTGCTTCTTTCAAACTGGCGTTGATTGCGACGTAGCCGGTTTCCGCGCCGGCGGGCGTGTCGCTTTCTTTGCTAACGTTTGTGCTTCTTTCAAACTGGCGTTGATTGCGACGTAGCCGGTTTCCGCACCGGCGGGCGTGTCGCTTTCTTTGCTAACGTTTGTGCTTCTTTCAAACTGGCGTTGATTGCGACGTAGCCGGTTTCCGCGCCGGCGGGCGTGTCGCTTTCTTTGCTAACGTTTGTGCTTCTTTCAAACTGGCGTTGATTGCGACGTAGCCGGTTTCCGCACCGGCGGGCGTGTCGCTTTCTTTGCTAACGTTTGTGCTTCTTTCAAACTGGCGTTGATTGCGACGTAGCCGGTTTCCGCGCCGGCGGGCGTGTCGCTTTCTTTGCTAACGTTTGTGCTTCTTTCAAACTGGCGTTGATTGCGACGTAGCCGGTTTCCGCACCGGCGGGCGTGTTCCTTTCTTTGCTTCGCCAAAGAAAGGAACCAAAGAAAGGCGACCCTGATACGCCGCCCCTTCGGGGTCCCCCCAAAATCCGACGGCCTGGCGGAGAAGCGTGCAAACTCGCTTCGCTCAGACAAGCACGCTTCTTTATCCGCCATCCCATCAGATTTCGGGGCGTCGTATACGGGGGGTACGTCAAAAACGTATCGCTACGGACAACGCTTGAAACACAGTGGAGCTGATCGACGATCGACGATCGACGATTGACCTGATGACCTGATGACCTGATGACCTGATGACCTGATGACCTGGTGATCTGGTGACCTGGTGATCTGGTGATCTGGTGATCTGGTGATCTGTTGATCTGGTGATCTGGTGATCTGGTGATCTGGCGAGCTAATCCAAATGCGTTTGATCATTGCGCCATCGTTCGATCGACCCGAACCACTGCACCCCAATCGCCAATTTGAAGCTTCGAAAAACATTAAGAGTCAACGGTGCGCTGGGCATCGGTATAAGACACTTCATGGGGTTGGCTGATTAGGTAAGCGGCGTACAGCCGAGGGATCATCACTCGCGAACGTTGCACTGAGTTAGCCCAGACATCCGAGTCTGGTTGCCTATCGAGGCGGGCGTTGGCCAAGTGGGTTTTGACTTTGGTTTCTTTGGTGACTTTCTTTTCCAAAAGAAAGTTACACACCCGCCGGGGTGTCTCCCGGCTTCACAACGACAACCATCAAACCCAGCCACACGAACCGCAAGCCAGTAAGCCGCAAAACCGCAAAACCGCAAAACCGCAATAATCGGCTATGTGCAATGGCCGCCCCTCGAAACAGAGCCGCCGACCGCAAGGTTTTCATCCACCGCTGATCCCCGATCGCTAGCTCTATGGCATCATTCCCGAATGCCAATCGCACCACGCCTTTCCCGCTTCCTGCCATTCCTCCGCTGGCCGCGTCCCACCATGCAAACCCTGCGCAAGGATGCCTGGGCCGGCATCAGCGTCGGCCTGATCCTGATTCCGCAAGCAATTGCCTATGCCAGCCTGGCCGGCATGCCGCCGGAGACCGGGCTGTATGCGGCGCTGGTGCCGAGCATCATCGGCATCCTGTTCGGGTCATCGCAGCTGTTGTCGGTCGGCCCGGTTGCGCTCACCAGCATGCTGGTATTCGGCTCGCTGTCGGCGCTGGCCACCCCGGGATCGCCGGACTGGATTGCACTGGCGGTCTGGCTCGCTCTCTACGCAGGGGTGATACAGCTCGCACTGGGCGCATTCTCACTGGGCCGCATCGCCAACCTGGTGTCGCAACCGGTGCTGACCGGATTCATCAATGCGGCCGCAGTGCTGATCGTCGTTTCGCAATTGCCAGCCCTGTTCGGGGTCGACCTGTCCGGCGACTGGCAACTGGCTTTGCAACGCGCAATGCACGCACCGGGCACGCTGCTGGCGGTGCTGATGGGCCTGTCGGCGGTCTTGCTGCTGGTACTGTTCAAGCGCTACCTTCCCAACTGGCCGGGCATCCTGATCGTCACCATCGTCGCCATACTGCTCAGCCGCGGCTTGGGATACGAGGCAGCGGGCGGCCAGGTGGTCGGCGCGATTCCGGCCGGACTGCCACTGCCGGGCTGGCCCGCTGCAATATCGTTTGAAAGCCACCAGCAGCTGTGGCCGGCGGCGCTGATCCTGGCGCTGATCAGCTTCACCGAGGCGATGACCAGTTGCCGGGTGCTGGCGCGCCGGCGCCAGGAACAATGGGACGAAGACCAGGAACTGGTCGGCCAGGGCCTGGCCAAGATCGGCAGCGGCATGTTCGGCGCGTTCCCGGTCAGCGGCTCATTTTCGCGCTCGGCATTGAACTTGTATGCGGGCGCCGTCAGCGGGTGGTCGACACTGTTCTCCGCGCTGTGCGTGGCGGTCGGATTGCTGCTGCTGACGGGCTGGGTCGCCTTCCTGCCGCGGCCGGTACTGGCGGCGATGATCATTGTCCCGGTGTTCGGGTTGATCGATTTCGGCGCCATGCGGCGCTTGTTCACGATATCGCGCGGTGACGGCGTCATTGCGCTGGTGACTTTTTCCACCACGCTGTTTTCCACGCCGCGCCTGCACTGGGGCGTGTTCGCTGGGATCGGGCTGACGATGGTCACTTTCCTGTATCACTACACGCGTCCCCGCATCATCGCGGTGTCGCTGCATCCCGACGGCACCCTGCGCGACAGCGCGCGCTTTGACCTGCCGCCGCTGGCGCCCGATGTGCTGGCCGTGCGCATGGATTCGGCGCTGAACTTCCTGTCCGGTCCGGCGCTGGAGCGTTTCATCGGAACCCGCTTGCAGCAGCATCCGGAGGTGCGGCGCTTGCTGCTGTGCGCCGGCGCCATCAACAGCATGGATGCCAGCGGGGTCGACACTTTCCAGTCGTTGCAGACCACTCTCGCCAATGCCGGGGTCGAGCTTTACGTGTCCAACATCAAGAAGCAGGTATGGGATGTGATGGAAGCGGCAGGGCTGATCGCTTCGGTACGCGAGAATCATGTGTTCCAGACCGACCGCGAGGCAGTAGCCGCATTGCAGCAGGGCAGGCAACTGCAGCCCTGAGCGCGCCGCGCTACACTCTTCCAGCAAAATTCCAACAAAAATTACCAGGAGGCACTGATGAACGGCGCTGACATACTCTGCGATACCCTGCTTGCCAACGAAATTGACGTCTGCTTCGCCAATCCAGGCACGTCCGAAATGCATTTTGTCGCAGCGCTCGACCGCAAGCCCGCGATGCGTTGCGTGCTGGGCCTGTTCGAGGGCGTGGTGACCGGCGCCGCCGACGGCTATGCGCGCATGGCCGGCAAGCCAGCCGCAACCCTGATGCACCTGGGGCCGGGACTGGTGAACGGCTTGGCCAACCTGCACAACGCACGCCGGGCATATTCACCTGTGGTCAACATCGTTGGCGACCACCCCAGCTACCACCTGGTGCATGATGCGCCGCTGACCTCGGACATCGAAGGCCTGGCGCGGCCGATGTCGGGCTGGGTCGGACGGGTCCAGGACGTGAATGACGTCAGCCCGGCGGCGGCCGCCGCGATCAGTGCGGCACGCAGTTCCCCGGGTCAGGTCGCGACCTTGATCCTGCCAGCGGACGCTGCATGGAACGAAGCTGGCGGGCCGATTGCGCAGGCGCGCATATCGACACCGTCCCGGGTCGACCATGTCCGCGTGCGTGCCGCTGCCGATGCATTGAAGCAGGGTGGCCGCAGCATGCTGATGCTATCTGCTGGCGGCCTGCGCGAGGGCGCATTGCGGTCTGCCAGCCGCATCGCCGGCGCCACCGGCACCGGTTTGATTGCCCAGCAATCCAACGGCCGGATGGAGCGTGGCGCAGGCCGGGTTCCGGTCGACCGCGTGCCCTATAACCTGGACCGTGCGCTTGCCACTTTCGCTGGCGTGCAAAGGGTGATCCTGGCTGGTGCCCGTGCGCCGGTCGCATTTTTCGCGTATCCCGGCAAGCCGGGCAGCGTGCTGCCGGAAGACTGTGAAGTGATAGAACTGGCCGGCCCGGGCGACGACATTGCCGAGGCGCTTGAACAGTTGGCCGAAATGACAGGCGCGCCGCGTGCCCTGGAGTTGCCGGCTTCACCGCTGCTGCCGCTGGCGTCCGGCGCGCTGACGCCGGACGCGATAATCCGCGCTGTCGCGCGCTACCTGCCGGCGAATGCCATCCTGTGCGATGAGACCATCAGCGCCGGCCGCGATTTTTTCGGGCCGACTTTCGGCGCCGCACCGCATGACTTTCTGCAGAATACCGGTGGCGCGATCGGTGTCGGACTGCCGATGGCGGCTGGCGCCGCACTGGCGTGCCCGGACCGCAAGGTGGTGGCGCTGCAGGCGGACGGCAGTGCGATGTACACGCCGCAGGCGCTCTGGACCCATGCGCGTGAAAGGCTGGACGTCCTGACCATTATCTTTTCCAACCGCAAATACGCAATCCTGCAGAACGAACTGAAGATGGTCGGAGGGGGCGATCTGGGGCGCAACGCCATGCGCATGCTGAACCTGGATGATCCTGAACTGGACTGGGTGGCACTGGCGCAAAGCATGGGCGTGGAAGCGGCTCGCAGCGACGATGCGGCCGGTTTCAACGACCTGCTGCAGGCGGCAATGGGGCGGCGCGGACCGTTCCTGATCGAGGCGCGCATCTGAGCCCGGATTCGATGCGCGAAGTTGCAAAACCGGCACTGGGTATATCCATAAAAATTTCAGGTTCGTCCGGGCCGCATGCTCCTGAGCTAGCGGCCCGGATGCTAAACTTGACACCGCAAAAGCTGCACCGATTTATTCACAGACGGCTTGCGTTTTAACTATCCAAAGGAAAAAGATGAAAACCATCCTCCGTTCTATCGGCGTTGCCGCACTGTGCGCCGCATCCGTGTCTGCCGTGGCGGCCGACGACTACCCCAGCAAGCCGATCACCATGGTGATCCCGTTCGCCGCCGGCGGACCAACCGACGTGGTCGGACGGATCATCGCCCAATCGATGACCACCACGCTGAAAAAGACCGTTGTCGTCGAGAATACGCCCGGTGCCGGCGGCACCATTGCGGCCGCCCGTGTGGCGCGCGCTGCACCCGACGGCTACATGTTGTTCCTGCATCACATCGGGCATTCCACCGCACCGAGCCTGTACCGCACCTTGCCGTACAACTCGATCGACAGTTTCGAGCCGGTCGGCCTGGTCGCCGACGTGCCGATGACGCTGATTGCACGCAAGGATTTCCCGGCCCAGGACCTGAAGGAACTGATCGCCGTCATCAAGAAGGATCCCAAGAAGGTCTCGCTGGCGAACGCCGGCCTCGGTGCGGCATCCCATTTGTGCGGCATGTTGTTCATGTCGGCGATCGGAACCGACCTGAATACCATTCCCTACAAGGGAACCGCCCCGGCCATGAATGACCTGATGGGTGGCCAGGTCGACCTGATGTGCGACCAGACCACCAACACGACGTCCCAGATCAAGGGTGGCAAGGTCAAGGTCTACGGCCTGACGACTTCCAAGCGCCTGGCCTCGCTGCCAGGGGTGCCGACCTTGAGCGAAGCCGGCCTGCCGAAGTTCGAGGTTGCGGTCTGGCACGGCCTGTACGCGCCCAAGGGCACGCCAAAGTCGGTCGTCGACAAGCTGTCACAGGCCTTGCAGGTAGCGCTGAAAGATCCGATGGTGGTCGAACGTTTTGCCGGCCTTGGCACTGAGCCGGTTGCACAGAACCGGGCCACCCCTGAAGCGCTGCGCGGGCATCTGAAAGCCGAGATCGACAAGTGGGCGCCGATCATCAAGAAGGCCGGCATCTACGCCGACTGATATCCGGTCCGGGGCGATGAGGATGCGTCAGCGTCCCTCATCGCACCAATGAAAAACGCCAGTGGCCTTGCCACTGGCGTTTTTTTTTCGTCCGGCCAATCCACTGGCGCTTGCCCGGCATCGATCGCATTCTTGTGGAAACGCATTTTTGTCCTTCCTGGCGCTTCAGATGCGGGAAGTCTTGCCTGGAAACGGTCTGAATTTACATCGGCTGCGGTAAGCATTACCGTGCCGCTGCAAGCTTGCGCAGCAGCCATTGCCTGCGCGGCGCGCCCTGGGCCGGGAAGCCGGATTTTGATATCCGGCCTGAACCTGCATCAACACCTTGCGTTGCCAATCCCCGAACCATTTTTCTCCTGATCGCTCGTCCTCACCGGGCACGATCGCTGCGATAGAGCCTGGACGCGATCCCGGCATGCCAGGCGTCGCCCTTCATGGATGGAAACGGTCCCGAGCCGAAGGGAAGCAATATTCCCGGGAGCACGGACCACGGCCTGTCTCGCGCCAGTGGGGCGCCATCCTCTTCCAGTGTTCTGTTCAGGAGATACCCAGATGCAGTCTATTCATAATATGCGGTCTACCCACGCACGATTGACACGATACTGGGGCCGTCTGGCCCTTGCCGCCACGACCGCATTCTTGCTCGCCGCCTGTGGTGGCGATGACGATGTCGTCGCCACCGCCACTCCTGCTCCAAGTGCCGGCCCCGGTGCCACGCCATTGACTGCAAACCCGGCGTTCGCGTCCTTGCCGTTTCCTAATGTAGCGCTGCCGACCAATGCCTACGCGGCGGTCCTGAGCGGGGGGCAGGAAGCGTCGGTCAACGCAAGCACGGCATCGGGGACTGGCGTGGTCGTGATTGACCCGGCTTCGCGGTTGATGCGCGCCAGCATCACCACCTCCGGCATCACGGGTACCGCCGCCCATATCCATACCGGCGCACCGGGCGTGGCGGGACCGGTGATCATCACACTGACTGAATCCGCAGCCGGCAGCGGCATATGGAGCGCCGAGGCAACGCTGACGGAGGCGCAACTGGCTTCGTTGCAGGCCGGCAGCCTGTACTTCAACGTCCACTCGGCAGCCTTCCCCGATGGCGAGATCCGCGGCCAGATACTGACCCGTGCGACTGTTACCACGAGTACCTCGGCGACAACCGGTACTGGGACGAGCACAACCGGCACGGGTACCACGACAGGAACCGGCACTGGGACGACGACTGGAACGGGGACCGGGACGACGACCGGGACGACGACCGGAACGGGGACCGGGACGACGACCGGAACTGGCACAGCGACTGCGCTGGCTGGCAAGGCATTTTTCATCACCGTGCTGGACACGACGGGGGCAACGCCGGCAGCAAGCACGGGCACAACCGGGACTAGTACAACCGGCACCGGTACGACTGGCACTGGTACGACTGGCACTGGTACGACTGGTACCGGTACGACTGGTACGGTAACTCCGACGGGCACAACTGCCAGTGTGGTAACCGCACTTGCTGTTTCGGTGGTGGACACCACGACTCTGGAGATCCGCTCCACCATTACCAGTATCGGCGTGAACGCAACGGCAGCGAATATCCGCCAGGGTCCGGTGGCAAGCGCTTCCTTGACTGACGTCGTGGTCTTTTCGTTGGTAGCGTCCGCGACCGAGGGCATCTGGACCCTGGACTCCTTCCTGCTCAACGCCGGCATGGTTGCCATGCAGGGTGGTAATTTCTACTATGACTTGCTGGCGACAGCATTCACCGGCGGTGCGGCTCGTGGGCTGATCCAGCCAACGGAGGTCACGGCTTATGGCGGTACCACGGCGACCACTGCTACGGGAACTACTGGTACCACAACTGGAACCACGACTGGTACTAGCACCACCTGAAACGCCTGATCTACATGATCAGAAAGCCGGGGACTGCGGTCTCCGGCTTTTTTGCCCCCCTCACGAAGGCTCCATCCCTTTCAAGGCTTGTCATTACCCATATCGGTGGGTGAGTGGTTTTGCGGTTTTGCGGCTTTTTGGCTTGCGGTTCGTGAGGCTGGGTTTGATGGCTGTGGTTGTGAAGCCGGGAGACACCCCGGCGGGTGTGTAACTTTCTTTTGGAAAAGAAAGTCACCAAAGAAACCAAAGTCAAAACCCACTTGGCCAACGCCCGCTTCGATAGCCAACCAGACTCGGATGTCTGGGCTAACTCAGTGCAACGTTCGCGAGAGATGATCCCTCGGCTGTGTGCCGCTTACCTAATCAGCCAACCCCATGAAGTGTCTTATACCGATGCCCGACGCACCGTTGACTCCTAAATTTTTTCGAAGCTTCAAACAAGCGATGGACTGTTCGAAGAAAGACAAGGAACAGCGAAGAACGGCAGTAAATTTCCAAGGCGCCTTGACTCCCTGGCGATCCGACCTCAAGAGCAAATTAGCAGCTTCGAAAATAATTGGGGATCAACGAGCGGTGGTGTGCGGTCGGCGGCATTGAAGCGGGTTGGCTGATCCCGGTCAGCGGCGAACGTGTGGCAGTACCTCCCTCGCGAACGCCGCAATGGTTCGGCCCAGGCGTCCGAGTCTGGTTGGCTATCGAAGCGGGCGTTGGCCAAGTGGGTTTTGACGTTTTTTCTTTGGTTCCTTTCTTTTTTTAAAAGAAAGGAACACACCCGCCGGGGTGTCTCCCGGCTTCACAACCACAGCCATCAAACCCAGCCTCACGACCCGCAAGCCAGAGAGCCGCAAAGCCACAAAACTCCAAAACCACTCACCCACCGATATGGGTAATGACCAGCGTTGAAGGGGAGGGCTACCCTGGTAGGGAGCTACCCCTGGCGCCTCCTCACTTCACCGTCCCGCAGGCGTCAACACCGTCGGCAACGCCGCCGGCAGTGTCGCCGGATAATCCCGCGTGTCATGCAGTCCGCGGCTCTCATGCCGCGCCAGCGCGCATTCCACGATCAGCGCCGCCACCTGTACCAGGTTCCGCAATTCAACCAGATCGCGGGTGATCCGGAAGCGGCGGTAATACTCGTCGATTTCCGCTTGCAGCAACTGGATGCGGCTGCGCGCGCGCAGCAAGCGCCGCGTGGTCCTGACGATGCCTACGTAATTCCACATCGAGCGCCGCAGTTCATCCCAGTTGTGCGCAATCACCACTTCCTCGTCAGCATTGGTCACCCGGCTCTCGTCCCACAAGGGCAGCGCCGGCGGCACGAAGGCGGGCTGGCTTGCGACATGTTCCGCCGCCGCGCGGCCTAGGACCAGGCATTCGAGCAGCGAATTGCTGGCCAGCCGGTTGGCGCCGTGCAGTCCGGTGTACGCGGTTTCGCCAACCGCATAAAGCCCGGGCAAGTCGGTGCGGCCATGCATGTCCGTGACCACGCCGCCGCATGTGTAGTGCGCCGCGGGCACCACGGGAATCGGCTGGGTCCGGATGTCGATGCCAAACTCCAGGCAGCGCGCCAGGATGTTCGGAAAATGTGTTTGCAGGAATTCCGGGGACTGGTGGCTGATGTCGAGGTCGACATGGTCCAGCCCGCGCGTTTTCATCTCGAAATCGATCGCGCGGGCGACGATGTCGCGCGGCGCCAGTTCGGCGCGCTCGTGCTGCGCCGGCATGAAGCGCTGGCCGGCATCGGCGCCGGCCTGGGCCGGCAGTTTCAGCAGGCCGCCTTCGCCGCGCACCGCTTCGCTGATCAGGAAGGATTTCGCATATGGGTGATAGAGGCAGGTCGGATGGAACTGGATGAATTCCATGTTCGCCACCCGGCATCCGGCGCGCCATGCCATCGCAATCCCGTCGCCGGTCGCTGTGTCGGGATTGGTGGTGTACAGGTACACCTTGCCCGCGCCGCCGGTCGCCAGCACGGTGTGCGCCGCGGCGATGGTCAGCACCCGGCCGCTGTTGATATCCTGTGCATACAGTCCCACGCATCGCGCCGGGCCATCAATCCCGATCCGGTCCGAGGTGATCAGGTCGATCGCGATGTGGTGTTCCATCAACTCGATGTTCGGATGCGCACGCACTGCCTGTTCCAGCGTCACCTGTACCGCATGCCCGGTTGCATCGGCTGCATGGATGATGCGGCGATGGCTGTGTCCGCCTTCCCGGGTCAGGTGAAAACCGCGTTGCGCCGACGGGTCGGGCGAAAACGGCACGCCCATGTCGATCAGCCACTGAATCGCGTCCGTGCTGTTCTCGATGATGAAGCGGGTCGCCCCTTCATCGCACAGTCCGGCCCCTGCAACCAGGGTGTCCTGCAGGTGCGATTCGACGCTGTCGCCGGAGTCCAGCACGGCGGCGATGCCGCCCTGTGCCCAGTCGCTTGCGCCACCCAGCAATTCCCGCTTGGCGATCAACAGGACCTTTTTCGTCCTGGCCAGATGCAGTGCGACGGTCATCCCGCCCAGTCCGCTGCCGACGATGGCGACATCGAATTGAAGAAAGTCATTATGATGTCCGGTCGCCATGAGAGTCCTGTGAGTGCTGATTGATGAGGGCGCAAGTTGTAACTTGGAAATCGTAACTTGCAAGCCGTAACATGCAATTATAAGGTTTGGTCAACAATGAAGAGACGATGGAAAGCCGTGCTGTGGTTGTCGTTGCTTGCGATCACGGCGCTGGCGGCCGCGCTGCTGTGGTATCGCAATGCCAGCCTGCCGCAAACGGATGGCAAGCTGCAGGTGCCCGGCCTGCGCCAGGCGGTCGATGTGGTGCGCGATGCGGAGGGCATACCGCACATCTATGCCGGCTCTGCGCGCGACGCCTGGTTCGCACTGGGCTATGTGCATGCGCAGGACCGCATGTGGCAACTGGAAATGAACCGACGGATCGCCGCCGGCCGGATGGCGGAGATTCTCGGGCCCAATGCGCTCGGCACTGACCGCTTCTTGCGCACGCTGGGCATACGGCGCAACGCCGAACAGATCTGGCAGCGGTTGGCTCCCGACACGCAGGCGGTGCTGCGCGCCTATGCCGATGGCATCAATGCCTGGCTTGCGCATGACAGCGCGGTGCTGCCGCCGGAGTTCTTGCTGACCGGCGCGCCCCGGCCCGAGCCGTGGCAGCCGGTGGATTCGGTCGCATGGCAGACCATGATGGCCTGGGATCTGGGTGCGAACTGGACCCAGGAGATATTGCGCATGCGGCTTTCCCAGCGCCTGACGCTGGAGCAGATCAACGCCTTCCTGCCGCCCTATCCCGGCGATGAGCCTGTGCCCACGCGCGATTACACCGGCCTGTACCGTAGCCTGCAGGCCAGCACCCGGCAACTGGAGCAGGTGGCGGCACTGGCGCCGCCATCGGGCATTGAAGGCATGGGGTCGAACAACTGGGTGCTCAGCGGGCGGCATACGGTGTCGGGAAAGCCGCTGCTGGCCAACGATCCGCACCTTGCGCTAGGCGCGCCGGCTCTCTGGTATTTCGCGCATCTGTCGGCGCCCGGGCTTGACGTGATTGGCGCCACGCTGCCCGGACTGCCGGGTGTCGTCCTTGGCCGCAACAAGCGGATTGCATGGGGATTCACCAATACCGCGCCGGATGTGCAGGATCTGTATCTGGAGCAAGTCAATCCCGCGGATGCGGCGCAGTACCGGACGCCGGATGGCTGGGCCCGGTTCGAAACCCGGCAGGAAGTAATCCGGGTGAAGGGGCAGGCCGACGTGACGATGGCGGTGCGCGAGACCCGCCACGGCCCGGTGATCACGGGCGCGCTGCCGGTGCTGGAAAAAACCGGTGTCGATGCGCAACGGCTGGTGGTGGCGTTTGCCTGGACTGCGTTGCGGCCGGATGACATGACGATACAGGGCGGCCTGCGCGTCAGCACCGCATCGAACTGGGACGAGTTCCTGGCGGCGACCCGCGAATTCCATTCGCCGCAGCAGAGCGTGGTGTATGCGGACGTGGATGGCAATATCGGCTTCATTGCGCCAGGCCGGGTGCCGCTGCGCAAACCGGAAAATGACTTGCGCGGGCTGGCGCCGGCGCCTGGCTGGGATGCGCGCTATGACTGGAATGGCTTCATTCCGTTCGAGCAGCTGCCGCGCAATTTCAATCCGCCGTCCGGCAAGATCGCGACCGCCAATGAAAAAATCGTCGGCGCCGACTATCCGCATTTCCTGACCAGCGAATGGAGCCTGCCTTACCGGGCGCAGCGCATCAGGAGCCTGCTGGACGCGCGCGAACGGCACGACATGGACAGCATTGCGCGGATCCAGAAGGATGAGTTGTCGCTGGCGGCAAGCGAGCTGCTGCCGCTGGTGCGCAAGACGCAAGCAATGAACCAGCGCAGCCGTGACGCGCTGGCGCTGCTGGCCGGATGGCAGGGAGAAATGTCGGTGGACCGGCCGCAGCCATTGATCTTTAACGCCTGGACCCGTGAACTGGCGCGCCGGATATTCACCGATGAACTGGGCGAGCCGCTGATGAAGGATTACTTCGAACAGCGCAACGTGCATGCGGCAATGGTCAATGTGCTGCAGGACCGGAACGGCCAGTCGTCGTGGTGCCGTGACACGCGGCCAGGTGCTGTCGCGACCGATTGCGCGCAACTGCTGGCCAGTTCACTCGATTCGGCCCTGGCCGGCCTCGAACAGCGTCATGGCAGCGACATGCAAAGCTGGCGCTGGGGCGACGCCCATGTCGCCCGTGCGGAGCACAGGCCGTTCAGCCGGGTGCCGATGCTGGCGAAGATGTTCGAGTTGCGGGTGCCGTCGCCGGGCGACACCTACACGGTCAATGTCGGCCGCTACAACATGCGTGACGAGGAGCATCCCTTTCACAACCGTCACGCTGCCAGCCTGCGGGCACTCTATGATTTGTCAGATCCGGAGAATTCGCGCTTCATCCACTCGACCGGCCAGTCGGGCAATGCGCTGTCGCCGCTGTACCGCAGTTTCATGCAACGCTGGGCCCAGGTCCAGTATGTGCCGATGCGGATGCAGCGCAGCGAGGTCGACCAGGGCAGCATGGGCACGCTGAAGATGCTGCCCTGATGACAGTCTGGCAATCGCGCCGGGGTGGCCGGCGCGATTGTCTCTTTCATCTACTCTGCTTGAAGCATCGAACAATAAGCGTCGAGCGCATTCCGCAGATTGCAGTATTGCGGATCGCCGAGGCTTGCGCCATCGGGCAATGCCGCACGCAAGGCCAACTTGGCGGCGGCCAGGGCAGCCCGGCGCTGGTCGACCGGCCGTTGCGAAGCCAGCGCAAACATCCGGCTGAGATTGCTGGCAGCAGCACTCGCGATGCCGGTGTCGAGTTTCAGTACCTTCCTGAGCTGGCGCCAGGCTTGCATCGTGCGCGGCAGTGCAGCGCCTTTTGCCCGCGCTGGTGTCGACGCGCTGCGGGGCCGGTCGCGTTGCGCTGCCTGGGGTTGCGCAAGCGGCACGCGGAAAGGCGAGGGAATCAAGTCCGGAAGATATTCGATCGCCCCGAGCAGTTGCGACAACAGGAAGCTGACGACGATGTGCTCCCCGAGGTCGATCTTGCTGCGCAACATCAGGTACAGCTTGCGCGCCATGTATCGCAAGGTCGGAACATCCGGCGTTTCGCAGCCCAGGTGGAGCGCGATATCGCGCACTTGTTCCCTGATGTCATCGGAATCCAGCTCCCTGGTCGTGCGAATGATCGTGGTCAGGTGGTTCCAGATCACCGCGATCGTGCCCGGTTCGTCCTGGCTGCCGCCGCCCTCTGCTCTCCGGTATGCGAACAGTGCAGGATCCATGGAGGGGGATTCGGGTTCCTGTCGCACGGAGTTCTGTCGCAGCTGGCGCAAATCATCGCGCAATGGAATGCCGCCCAGTCTCGGGAGTGCCGATACATCCTCCAGTTTCTCCACCAGCTTTTCGATGGCCTTGCCGATGCGGGCGCTGCTGGCCTGGTCTCGACTGGTGTGGGCAGTGGCAATGATCCCTATCAGGGTCACCGCCATCCGGACATCGCGGTGGCCCGGCATGGTGATGAGTTTCGTTTCCATTTCCCTCAGGCGAGCCTGGATCAGTGGACTTTGCTGCACCAGGCCAGACTGGTACAACTCGTTTTTCAGCGATGACCAGGCGGCGCGCATCGTGCGCACCGCATTTCTGTCACTGGTGTGCACGCGGGGAGGGGACGATGGGCTGCGTGCAAGGTGCTTTTGCCTGTCTGCATGGCCGGGCGATGCCGTTGCGGAGCTGTTCGTCCTCTGGTTCACGGGGGCCGGTTGCGTGGTGGTAGAGCTGGTGGTGCTGGTGCTGGTGGTGGTGCTGGTACTGCTGGTGGTGTGGGCGTACGGACTCTTGTAGGGAGACCTGGGGGAGGCTTTCGGATTCAATCTGTGTTCCCTGTAATGATGGTCAACGGATCAGTGTCCTTGCGGGCGCAGGCACCCGGACGGGCAAGCGTGGCGCAGTCACGGCTGGCGCTGGCGCATCGGTAACAGGGCAGGGCAAAAGAGTTTGATCTGTTAATCGCGATCGTCGTGTGTGTGCGATTAACTGAAATGGAGCGCGGTAGGCGACCGAAAAGGCGATGGCGAAGCATGTTCACCGAACATTCGGTCGAACAAAGAAAAACACCCCGCAGCCAGGGGCATGCGGGGTGCAGATGATGCGCCGGGCACGGTACTTCGTGCCCGGCTTGCTTGCCTTGCTTTAGTTGCGCTCGGTCGCGTAGATGTCCATGTCCTTGGTTTCGGGGACAAAGATCAGGCCGATCACGAAGGTCATCAGCGCAATGATGATCGGATACCAGAGGCCGTAGTAGATGTCGCCCTTGTAGGCCACCAGCGCAAAGGCCGTGGTCGGCAGCAGGCCGCCGAACCAGCCATTGCCGATGTGGTAGGGCAGGGACATCGACGTGTAGCGGATACGGGTCGGGAACAGTTCGACCAGCATCGCCGCAATCGGGCCGTAGACCATGGTCACGTAGATCACCAGGATCGTCAGCAGCACCAGCACCATGCCTTTGTTGATCTCGGCCGGATCAGCCTTGGCAGGATAGCCGGCAGCCTTGATGGCATCAGCCATTTCTTTCTTGAAGGCCTTGTCCTTGGCGTCGGCTTCGGCTTTCGGCAGGCTTGATGCGTCATAGCCTTCGATTACCTTGTCGCCGATCTTGACCTTGGCGATCGAGCCGGCTGGAGCTGCTTCGTTGGTGTAAGCCACCGATGCGTTGGCCAGGATCGTACGGGAGATGTCGCACGAGGACGTGAACTTCTTGGTGCCGGTCGGGTTGAACAGGAACTGGCACTTGGCGGGATCGGCGATGACGGTCACCGGTGCGCTCTTGATGGCTGCTTCCAGCTTCGGATTCGCGTAGTGGGTCAGCGCGTTGAAGATCGGGAAGTAGGTCAGGGCTGCGATCAGGCAGCCGCCGAGGATGATCGGCTTGCGGCCGATCTTGTCGGACAGCGAACCGAACAGGATGAAGAACGGTGTACCGATCACCAGCGATGCAGCGATCAGCAGGTTGGCGGTGGAGCCGTCGACCTTCAGCGTCTGGGTCAGGAAGAACAGTGCATAGAACTGCCCGGTGTACCAGACCACGGCTTGGCCAGCGGTCAGGCCGACCAGCGCCAGGATGACGATCTTCAGGTTGCCCCACTTTGCGAAGGCTTCCGACAGCGGTGCCTTGGACGTCTTGCCCTCTGCTTTCATTTTCGCGAAGGCAGGCGATTCATTCATCGACAAGCGAATCCAGACCGAGACGCCGAGCAGGAAGATGGAGAGCAGGAAAGGCACGCGCCATCCCCAGTCAGCGAATGCAGCTTCGCCGAGCGCGGTACGGGTTGCCAGGATCACCATCAACGACAGGAACAGGCCGAGCGTTGCCGTGGTCTGGATCCATGCGGTGAATGCGCCGCGCTTGTCGTCGGGTGCATGCTCGGCAACGTAGGTTGCCGCGCCGCCGTATTCGCCGCCGAGCGCCAGGCCCTGCAGGATACGCAGCGAGATCAGGATCACCGGCGCGGCAATGCCGATCGAGGCGTAAGTCGGCAACAAGCCGACCAGGAAGGTCGAGGAACCCATGATGACGATGGTCACCAGGAATGTGTACTTGCGGCCGATCATGTCGCCAAGGCGGCCGAACACAAGTGCGCCAAACGGACGCACGATGAAGCCGGCAGCAAAGGCGAGCAGTGCGAAGATGAACGCGGTGTTGGGGTCGGTACCGGCAAAGAATTGCTTGGCGATAATTGCCGCCAGCGAGCCGTATAGATAGAAGTCGTACCATTCGAACACGGTACCCAGGGAAGACGCGAAGATAACCTTCCGCTCTTCCGCCGTGATACCGCGTGATGCGGTCTGGACTTTGGCCATGCTGTCTCCTGATTAATATATTTGATGGACTTGGAAGCCCGGAGTCAAACACCGGAGCTTGCACGCAGTGTAGGTATACAAACTTACGGATAACTTGCTTCAAACTTACAGAACCTTACAGTGGGGCTGAAGGGCGGTGCAGGAGCGGCGAAGGTACGGGGGACGTGCGGCGCGGTTTCCGAACGACCGTACTAATATGCTATTCTTTCCCTGACTGATTCCATACCAAGCGCCTCGAAGGCCACACCACACAGGAGACCCTCATGACTGACGCCGTCATCGTATCCACTGCCCGCACCGGACTGGCAAAGTCCTGGAAAGGCGCTTTCAACATGACGCACGGCGCCACGCTGGGCGGTCATGTACTGCAGGCCGCGATCGAGCGCGCCAGGATCGAGCCGGGCGAAGTGGAAGACGTGCTGGTCGGCTGCGCCACCCCCGAAGGCGCCACCGGCAGCAACATTGGCCGCCAGATCGCCCTGCGTGGCGGCTGCCCGGTGACGACGGCTGGCATTACCATCAACCGTTTCTGCTCGTCGGGGCTGCAGACCATCGCGACGGCTGCCCAGCGCATCATCGCCGGCGAGGGCGAGATTTACGCAGCCGGCGGCGTCGAATCGATTTCCTGCGTGCAGAACGAAGCCAATCGCCACATGATCGTCGAGACCTGGCTGAAAGAGCACAAGCCGGCGGTGTACTGGCCAATGTTGCAGACCGCCGAGACGGTCGCCAGCCGCTACAAGATCGGCCGCGAGCGCCAGGATGAATATGGCGTGCAGAGCCAGCAGCGCGCCGCCGCGGCACAGGCGGCCGGCAAGTTCGACCAGGAGATCGTGCCGATGACGACCGTGATGGGCGTCGCCGACCGCGACACCGGCATGATCGTGACGCGCGAAGTCACGATCCGCGCCGATGAAGGCATCCGCGCCGACACCACTTATGAAGCCGTGTCCAAGATTCGCCCGGCAGTGCCAGGCGGCGTTATCGCTGCCGGCAACGCCAGCCAGTTTTCCGACGGCGCTTCGATGGCCATCGTCATGAGCGACAAGATGGCTGCACAAAAAGGCCTGCAACCGCTGGGCGTGTTCCGCGGCTTTGCGGTCGCCGGCTGCGAGCCGGACGAAATGGGCATCGGCCCCGTGTTCGCCATTCCGAAGTTGCTCAAGCGTGCCGGCCTGAAGGTCGAGGACATCGGCCTGTGGGAACTGAACGAAGCCTTCGCGGTGCAGGTCCTGTATTGCGCCGACAAGCTCGGTATCCCGATGGACCGCCTGAACGTCAACGGCGGCGCGATTGCGGTCGGCCATCCTTATGGCGTGTCGGGCGCGCGCCTGACCGGCCATGCGCTGATCGAAGGCAAGCGCCGCGGCGCGAAGTATGTGGTCGTGACCATGTGCATAGGCGGCGGCCAGGGCGCTGCCGGATTGTTCGAGGTACTTTGAGCGACGGAGCCGGCACCTGTGCAATCAAAAATCCTGTCAAGGCGCGACCTTGAATTCCTGTTGTATGAATGGCTGGATGCGCAAGCGCTGACCCGGCGCCAGCGCTTTGCCGAGCACAGCCGCGAAACCTTCGATGCGGCAATCGACACCTGCGAGCAGATCGCGACCGAGCTGTTCGCGCCGCATAACAAGAAGAGCGACCAGAACGAGCCGCATTTCGACGGCGAGCGCGTACACATCATCCCGGAAGTGAAGGCGGCGCTGGATGCGTTCTCGGCGGCCGGTTTGCTGGCGGCCGGGCATGATTTCGACCAGGGCGGCATGCAATTGCCCTGCCTGGTCGAGAAGGCGGCATTTGCCTACTTCAAGGCGGCCAATGTCGGCACCGCAGCCTATCCGTTCCTGACCATCGGCAATGCCAACACGCTGCTCAAATGCGGCACGCCGGAACAGATCGGCATGTTCGTCAAGCCGATGCTGGAAGGGCGCTACTTTGGCACCATGTGCCTGTCCGAACCGCAGGCCGGCTCCAGCCTGTCGGACATCACGACCCGGGCCGAGCCGCAAGCGGACGGCAGCTACCGGCTGACCGGCAACAAGATGTGGATCTCTGCCGGCGAGCACGAGCTGTCGGAAAATATCATTCATCTGGTGCTGGCCAAAGTGCCGGGGCCGGACGGCAAGCCGATCCCGGGTGTGAAGGGGATTTCGCTGTTCATCGTGCCGAAATTCCTGGTGCAGCCTGACGGTAGCCTGGGCGAACGCAACGACGTGGTGCTGGCCGGACTGAACCACAAGATGGGCTACCGCGGCACCACCAACTGCCTGCTGAATTTCGGCGAAGGAAAGTTCCGTCCGGGGGGCAGTGCCGGCGCAGTCGGTTATCTGGTGGGCGAGGTGCACCGCGGACTGGCCAACATGTTCCATATGATGAACGAGGCGCGCATTGGCGTCGGCCTGGGTGCGGTGGCGCTCGGCTACACCGGATACCTGCATGCGCTCGACTATGCGCGCAACCGGCCGCAAGGCCGGCACCCGCTGAACAAGGATCCGTCGCAGCCGCAATTGAAGATCATCGAACACACCGACGTCAAGCGCATGCTGCTGGCACAGAAGACCTATGTCGAAGGCGGCATGGCGCTGTGCCTGTATTGCGCGCGGCTGGTGGACGAGCAGCGCACGGCAGCCGATGACGCGGCGCGCCAGCGCGCCGGCTTGCTGCTCGACATCCTTACGCCGATCGCCAAATCCTGGCCCAGCCAGTGGTGCCTGGAGGCCAACAACCTGGCGATACAGGTGCATGGCGGCTACGGCTACACCCGTGAATACAATGTCGAGCAGTTCTATCGCGACAACCGGCTCAACCCGATCCACGAAGGCACGCACGGCATACACGGGCTGGACCTGCTCGGACGCAAGGTGGTGATGCAGGACGGCGCCGCATTGAAGGCGCTCGGCGAGCAGATTCAAGCCACCATCCAGTGTTCGCAGGCGGCGCCGGAGTTGGCCGGCTACGGACAGGCGCTGCGGACAGCGCTGCAGCGCGTGGCGAAGGCGACCGGCGCGCTGCATGCGGCGGGCGACACGAACAAGACGCTGGCCAACGCCTCGCTCTACCTCGAAGCTTTCGGTCACGTCGTGCTGGCGTGGATCTGGCTGGAGCAGGCGCTGGCCGCGCACAAGGGCAGCCTGCCCGATGCCGATTTCTATCGTGGCAAGATGCAGGCAAACGCGTATTTTTACCGGTGGGAATTGCCGAAGGTGCACCAGCAGCTGGATCTGCTGGAGAGCATCGACACCACTGCGCTGGACATGCAGGACGCCTGGTTCTGACGGGCGACTGGAAAATCAAGGAGACAAGATGCGTAAGGTAAGTGAATTGTTCGACCTGGCCGGCAAGACCGCGCTGGTCACCGGCGGTTCGCGCGGCCTCGGCTTGCAGATTGCCGAGGCGCTCGGCGAGCAGGGCGCGAAACTCGTGCTGGTTGCGCGCAAGCAGGGCGAACTGGATGAGGCGGTGGCGCACCTGAAGGCGCGCGGCATCGAGGCCAGCGCCATCGCTGCCGACCTGCAGCAACCGGCCAGCGTCGCGCCATTGGTGGACGAGGCGATGAAGCGCCTCGGTCATATCGACATCCTGGTCAACAACGCCGGCGCCAGTTGGGGCGCGCCGGCGGAAGACATGCCGCTGGCGGCATGGGACAAGGTGATGAACCTCAACGTGCGCAGCATCTTCCTGATGTCGCAGGCGGTGGGCAGGGCATCAATGATCCCGCGCAAGTACGGGCGCATCATCAACATCGCCTCGATCGCCGGCCTGTCCGGCAACGGCCCGTTCTCGATGCAGACGATCGGCTACAACACGTCCAAGGGCGCGGTGGTCAACTTCACCCGCACGCTGGCCGGCGAGTGGGGCAAGTACGGCATCACGGTCAATGCGATCGCCCCCGGCTTTTTTCCGTCGAAGATGACCACCGGCATACTGGACGAGCTCGGCACCGCGAACATCCGCAACAAGGCTCCCTTGCTGCGCATAGGCGATGATGAGGACCTGAAAGGCACGGCCGTGCTGTTCGCGTCGGATGCATGCAAGCACATAACCGGCCAGATCCTGGCCGTGGATGGCGGCGTATCGGCGGTGCACTGATTGGTGCTTCTGTAATGATTACCCCTGTAACGAATGATTCTGGAATGAATGATCCTGTAATGAATGCGCCAGTACTGACAACACCCGTATTGACGGACTTTCCGGTCCAGATTCCCTTCCTGCGTGACATCGGGGCAGAATTCTCCCGCATGGAAAACGGCGAATCCGAGATCACGCTGTTGCTCGGTGAACGCCACACCAACAGCTGGCAGGTCGCGCATGGCGGGGTCGTGATGACCTTGCTCGATGTCGTGATGTCGATGGCGGCGCGTTCGCTCGATCCGGAATCGACCGGCGCCATCACCATCGACATGAATACCAGCTTCATGCAGCCGGCCGGCAGCCCCGGCAAGCGCATCATGGCCCGTGGCAAGGTGACGTATCGCGCCAGGAGCATGTCGTTCTGCGAAGGTGAGGTCTGGGATGGCGACAAGCTCTCGGCCCGCGCTACGGGAACCTTCAAGCTGATCCGGCGCCTGGCGGCTGCAAAGAAGCTGGAGCACCGTGACTGAAGCAGCAGGGCGCCCGGCCGTAGCAGGGGCCGGTGCCGGCTGAGTGTTATTTTTTTCCTCCCTGCTGCCGCGGCAGGATTGAACCAGGAGTTTGTCAATGTCGACCTACCAGCAGATCGTGCTGGCCTCGCGCCCGCAAGGCCATGTCTCACCCGGCAATTTCCGCCTGGAGCGGGTGCCGGTTCCCGTCCTGCAGAACGGGCAGATTCTGGTGCGCAATCACTACCTCTCGCTCGACCCCTACATGCGCATGCGGATGGAGGACACCAAGAGCTACGCCGCGCCCCAGGAACTGAATGCGGTGATGATCGGCGGCACCGTGGGCGAAGTGGTCGAATCGAAGAACCCGCGCTACAAGCCCGGCGATTTCGTGGGCGGCGGCTTTGGCTGGAGCGAAATGGGCGTGTCCGACGGCGTCGGCTTGCGCCGTCTGGACACCAGCCGTATTCCATTGTCCGCCTACCTCGGGGCGGCTGGCATGCCGGGCATGACTGCATGGTACGGATTGAACCAGGTGATCGCGCCCAAGGCGGGCGAGACGATCGTGGTGTCGGCCGCAAGTGGCGCCGTCGGCAGCGTGGTCGGCCAATTGGCCAAACTGCACGGATGCCGGGCGGTGGGCATTGCCGGCGGACCGGAGAAATGCAATTACGTCGTCAATGAACTTGGCTTCGATGCCTGCGTCGATTACAAGGCCGGGAACCTGGCCGATGACCTGAAGGCGGCCACGCCGGATGGCATCGACGGCCTGTACGAAAACGTCGGCGGCGAAGGATTCGACGCATGCCTGGCGCGCATGAATCCGTTCGGACGGATTGCGCTTTGTGGGCTGATCGCAGCTTATGAAGACGAACCGACGGTGCTGAAGAACGTGCGCATGCTGCTGACGATGCGGCTGACCCTGCGCGGCTTCATCATTTCCGAACACATGGAGTTCTGGCCGCAGGGTCTGGCGGAGCTGACCGGCTTGCTGGCGGACGGCAAGCTGAAGTACCGCGAGTCGATTTCCCAGGGATTGCGCTCGGCGCCGGAAGCCCTGATCGGACTGTTGCATGGCAAGAATTTCGGCAAGCAGCTGGTTCGCCTGATCGACTGACAGGACTGGTACCAGCGGCACTACAGGCATCGCAGGCACTGCAGCACCGTAGCACGACTGGCACCACCGGCACCACCGGCACCACCGGCACCACCGGCAAGACGCGGCAGTCATGGCCGCCAGCGGCGAGTGCACATATGGGGACAAGGAGACGGGATGGAACGATTCAAGGGACGGGTAGCGGTCATCACCGGCGCGGCCAGCGGCTTCGGCCGCGAGTTCGCCCGCATCGGCGCCCAGCTGGAAATGAAGCTGGTGCTGGCCGATGTGCAGCAGGACGCACTGGAACAGACCCGTGCCGAGCTGGAAGGGCAGGGCGCGCAAGTGCTCGCCATGCACTGCGACGTGCGGCATGCCGATCAGGTGCAGGCGCTGGCCGATGCCTGCATGCAGCGCTTCGGCGCGGTCCATCTGGTGTTCAATAATGCCGGTGTCGGTTCCGCCGGGCTGGTGTGGGAAAACACCCAGGCCGACTGGGAATGGGTGCTTGGCGTAAACCTGTGGGGCGTGATCCACGGCGTGCGGATTTTTACCCGGCTGATGCTGGATTGCGCGACCCGCGACTCCAGCTACGAAGGCCACATCGTCAATACCGCATCGATGGCCGGCCTGCTCAATCCGCCGACCATGGGCGTCTACAACGTCTCCAAGCATGCCGTGGTCTCGCTGTCCGAATCGCTGTACCACGACCTGAAACTGGTCGATGCACCGATCGGGGCATCGGTGCTGTGCCCGTATTTCGTTCCGACCGGGATCAGCCAGGGGGAGCGCAACCGTCCGGATGAATTGAAAAACGCAGGTGTACCCACCGCCAGCCAGCGCGCGTCGCAGGCGATGCTGGACAAGGCCGTCGTATCGGGCAAGGTGAGCGCCGCCGAAGTCGCGCAGAAGACATTCGATGCCATCCGCAACGGCCAGTTCTACATCTATTCGCATCCGAAAGCGCTGGGCGAGGTGCAAAGGCGGATGGAGGATATCGTTGCGCAGCGCAATCCCGGCGACCCTTACGAAGCGGTGCCGCATGTGGGCGCGGCGCTGAAGCAGAAGCTGAAAGCGGACTGAGCCGGCAGGGAGATCAGGTCATGCCCGCAGAGATCGTCGAAAACCAGTTCGCTTCACTTTCCAACGGCACGCGCTTGCACTACGCCAGCGCCGGACAGCCGGGCCGGCCGCTGATCCTGTTCCTGCATGGCTTCCCTGAATTCTGGTACGAGTGGCAGGCGCAACTGGCCGAATTCGGCCAGGACTGGCATGCTGTCGCGCCCGACCTGCGCGGCTTCAACCTGTCGGACCAGCCCGCGGATGTCTCGGCCTATCGTGCCCGCCACATCGTCGAGGACTTGCGATTGCTGATCGGGCATCTGGGATATCAGCAGTGCGTGCTGGTCGCGCACGACTGGGGCGGGGCGATTGCCTGGAACATGGCGATCGCCTTGCCGCAGATGCTGAAGCGCCTGGTCATCATCAATGCCCCGAATCCCTGGCTGTTTGCGCAAGCGCTGGTCCACGATCCGCTGCAGCAGCAGGCCAGCGCCTACATGAACTGGCTGCGCCAGCCGGGCGCCGAGGAGGCGCTCGCAAAGGATGCTTACCAGCGCATGGAGAGCCTGTTCGTCGGCATGGGGCAGCGGTCCGCGCCCTGGTTCGCGGGCGAGGCCCGGGCCCGTTATCTCGAAAGCTGGTCGAAGGGGCTCACCGGCGCCCTGAACTATTACCGCGCTTCGCCCATGTATCCGCCGACCGAGGCCGATCCGGGGCCGGCGCGACTGCAGTTGAACCCGGAGGATTTCCGGGTGCGGGTGCCGACGCTGGTGATATGGGGCGAGAGTGATGTTGCTTTGCCCAGCAACTTGCTGGACGGACTCGATACGCTGGTGGACGATCTTGAGGTCGCGCGCATCCCCGAGGGATCGCATTGGGTGGTGCATGAGCAGCCCGAGCGGATCAATCGGCTGATCCGGGGCTTTACTGCGAGCTCGTAGCGGCAGGGGTGGCAGGGGGAGTGGCTGAAGGCGGCTGAAGGCGTTGGTGTTCCGACCATCATCCACCCCGGAATTTCCTGCATTTTGTCTCCCGGTCCCACTGAACCCGCCGGCGGCCGGTGTACCATACGGTTTTTCCGCGCTTCAATACGACATGTCTATTCGCCATCGTCCCGCCGTGCGTAGCCTGGGGCGGCGCTTCCATGCCACTGTTGCAGCCGCAGGCCTGGTCGCCATGATCCTGGCGGCACCAGTGCACGCCGATGAATTCGCCGACATTTCCAGGCTGATGCAGGGCGCTCAATATGCGCCAGCCCTGGCCAAGGCAGATGCCTGGCTGGCCCAGAAGCCGCGCGACCCGCAGATGCGCTTCACCAAGGGCGTGATCCTGACCGAGATGAACCGGACGCAGGATGCCATCGCCGTGTTCACCCGCCTGAGCGAGGATTATCCGAACCTGCCTGAGCCGTACAACAACCTGGCCGTGCTGTATGCCGGCCAGGGTCAGTTTGAAAAGGCCCGGGCTGCGCTGGACAAGGCAATCCGTACCAACCCGTCCTATGCCACCGCCTACGAGAACCTGGGCGACGTGCATGCCAGGCTTGCCAGCCAGGCGTATGACAAGGCGCTGCAGATCGACTCCGGCAACGCCGGCACGAAATCCAAGCTGACCCTGGTGCGCAGCATGACGGCCGGAGTCCAGCCTCCGGTCCGGCTTGCCGACAACACGCCGGTACAGAAGGCACTGCCGGCGCCGCCGGCGGCTGCCGTCGCGGCCAGGCCGGCCACGCCAGCGCCGCCAGCGATGCCAGCGCAAGCACCGGTTCGTCCTCCGGTCGTGGCAGCTCCTGCACCGTCCCGTCCCGCTGTCGTGGCAGCGGCTCCAGTTGCTCCTGCCGCACCGCCTCAAACGGCCTTGCCGCCGGCCGTCCGGCAAAAGGCGCCGGAAGTGAAAGTCGCTGCTGCTGCTGCTGCTGCTGCTGTGGCTGCTGCTGCGGCTCCGGCCAAGGCCGCAGTACCGGCACCAGTGGCCATGCCGCCGCTGGCCAAGGCCGATCCTGCACCCGAACCCAAGGCGAAGCAGCAGAAAACGTCACGGGCCGAAGTTGTCGAGCGCGACGCCGTGCTGGCAGCGGTCGGCGGCTGGGCCAAGGCCTGGAGCGCGCGGGACGTCAAGGGCTACCTGAATCATTACGCAGCCGATTTCGATACACCGGGCAACCAGTCGCGCAAGGCGTGGGCGGATGATCGCCAGGCGCGGATCGTCGGCAAGGGCCGCATCAGCGTGCGGGTCGAGTCGCCGCAGGTCACCGTCCAGAACGATCGCGCCACGGTCAAATTCCGCCAGGTGTACACATCCGATCGCCTTAGCGCAAACAGCCGCAAGACGCTGGTGCTGGTCAAGCAGCGCGGTAAATGGGTGATCCAGAAGGAAACTACGGGAAGCTGATGCCTGCAGTAATGTTCCACCGGATCTTCCCTCTTGCGCGTTCCGCCTTCCTGTGCGGCATGCTGGCGCTGTTCCCGCACGGCGGGGCAATGGCGGCGCCGTCACCCTCGTCATCGCCCAAGGCGGCAGGCCTGCCGCCGCCGGCGCAGGCGGCCCAGTCCGCACAGTCCGCGCAGCCGGACCCGGACTCCTTGCTGATCGGGGTCTACAAGGATCTTGGTGCCAACAATCTGCGCGGCGCACAGCAGAAGGTCGATGCGCTGCTGGCCGCTTATCCGAATTTTCAGCTCGCTCACCTGATACGCGGCGACCTGCTGCTGATGCACACGCAACCGGTCAAGGCCTTCGGCGCCGTGCAGGGCGCGTCCGCCGAGCGCCTCCAGAACCTGCGGCACGAGGCAATGAGCAGGATGCGCGCGCTGCGCGAACGGCCGGATCCGAAGCTGGTTCCCGGTGTGCTGTTGCAGATGCGCCCGGACCAGCGCTTCGCCTTTGTCGTGGACGCCCGCCGTTCGCGGCTCTATGTCTACGAAAACCGCGATGGCTATCCGCAGTTCGTGACCGATTACTACATCAGCCAGGGCAAGCTGGGCGTCAACAAGGTGCGCGAAGGCGACCAGAAGACTCCCCTCGGCGTGTATTACGTCACCAGCCGGCTGGAGCGGCAGCGGCTGCCTGATTTCTATGGGTCTGGCGCGCTGCCCATCAGTTATCCGAATGAGTGGGACCGCCTGCACGGGCGTAGCGGGTCCGGCATCTGGTTGCACGGCACGCCATCGGACAGCTTCAGCCGGGCGCCCTTGTCCTCCGACGGTTGCGTGGTGCTGACCAATCCGGACCTGATCCGGCTGTCGCAGACGGCCGAGGTCGGCAAGACGCCGGTCGTGATCGCCGACGAGATTCGCTTCGTGTCCCGCGCCAGGCTCGACCACGACCGCGCACTGGCCAATTCGCTGACTGAAAGCTGGCGCCGCGACTTCGAAAGCCGCAGCCCGCAACGACTGCGGGCGCATTACTCGCGTAGCTTCCGGGCCGAGCAGGGCAACCTGGACAGCTGGCTGGATCGACAGGGGAAATGGATGTCCACGGTACGCAGCGCCAAGCTGTCGATGCGTGATGTCAGCTACTTCCTCTATCCGGGCGCGGGCGACCTGCTGGTTGCCACTTTTACCCATGATGCCGGGCAGAACGGCAAGAACCTGCAGTCGCAGCGCATGCGCCAGTACTGGGCGCGTGAAGGTGCCGTGTGGCGCATCGTGGCCGAGACTGCGTGGCAATAGCTGGCGGCTCGCTGGCAGCCCGCCGGCAGCGTCCGCGATCACTGAAAAAAAACGACAGGAGACACCGATGGCCAAGGCCGATTTCGCTTTCTTCCATACGCTGCGCGTGCGCTGGGCCGAAGTCGACATGCAAGCGATTGTTTTCAACGGCCATTACCTGACTTACTTCGATGTCGGTTTCACCGAATACTGGCGAGCGACCGGCTTGCCGACCGTGGTGGAGCAGGCTGGATCGGGGCAGGAACTGTTTGCCCGCAAGGCGACCATCGAGTATCACGACTCGGCCCGTTTCGATGACATGCTCGACATCGGCGTGCGCTGCGCCGGCTTTGGCCGTTCCTCGATGCGCCTGGTCCTGGAAATCTACCGTGGCGAGCAGCATCTGATTTCCGGCGAGTTGTTCTATGTGTATGCCGATGTCAAGGCGAGGAAGGGCGTGCCGGTTCCGGAGCACTGGCGCGCGGTAATCAGCGCTTTCGAAAAATGCCCGCCATCAGCCCTGTAACTATCGATATCGGCACCTGGGAACGGCAGCGCGACGCGGCGGTGCCGCTGCGGCATGCCGTGTTCGTGGACGAACAGAAGGTGCCGCTTGAACTGGAGCTCGACGAGATGGATGCTGTTGCCGAGCATGCGGTGGCCTGGATCGGAACGCGCGCAGTGGGTACTGCACGGCTGTTGCCTGACGGCCAGCTCGGACGGATGGCGGTGGATGCGGCGTTTCGCGGGCGTGGTGTCGGCGCGGCGCTGTTGCAGGCGCTGATCGAGCGGGCGCGCCGGCGCGGCGATCGTGTGCTGCGCCTGCATGCGCAGCTGCATGCGCGGGGCTTTTATGCCCGTTACGGATTCGTGGAGGAGGGGGACGTGTTCGACGATGCGGGGATAGACCACGTCGGGATGTCCCTCGACCTGGATTGCTGAAAGCGGCAAGGCAGGCAAGAAAATAGGCGCGGGCCGCTGGGACTTGGGGAAGGAAGCGACCCGCTGACCATTCGAGCCGACCAGAAAGCACGAATGGCTGCGCACAGCATAGTGCGGCTGCAGCAGGAAGGAAGAAGGGTTAATACGGCATCGGGGTTCGGGATCTTTTTGTCCGGTTATCAATCCATGCGTTCGCGTGTTTCGCGTATTTCCTGTATTTCGCCTGCTGTTCATCGTTCATCTTCCATCTTCCACCTGCTTCCCGAAAACCGTGGATCCGCGCTCCCGATGCCATTGCCTGTCGCCGCACCTGTATAGTGATGCCGTTCCCTTTGCTTTCATTCTTCCCGCACTGCGCCGGTCTGGCGTCCCATGTTTCCTTCGATGCCTGTGCCGTCTGTTTCCGATAGTGCTGCCGCCTGTTCCGTTGCGGTGCGCACCTTGTGCGATTTCACTGCCCGCCAGGGCGACCTCGACCTGCGCTTCACTCCGGCACCGTCCGCGCTCGAGGGCATGCTCGGGCACGCCGCCGTGCGTGCCCGCCGCGGCGCGCTGTACCAGAGCGAAATCTCGTTGTCCGGGCAGTACCGCTCGCTGACCGTGCGCGGACGCGCGGATGGCTACGATCCGCAGCGCAATCAGCTGGAAGAAATCAAGACCCATCGCAGCGACCTCGATCGCCTGCCGGATAACCAGCGCCAGCTGCACTGGGCGCAGGCGCGGGTGTATGGCTGGCTGCTGTGCGAGAAGCTGGGATTGACTGAAATCCGCATCGCGCTGGTCTATTTCAACATCGTCAGCCAGAAGGAAACCGTGCTGCTGGAACTGCATTCGGCGCACAGCCTGCGGGCCGCATTCGAAGACCAGTGCCAGCGTTATCTCTATTGGGCCGGTCAGGAGTCGGCGCATCGCGCTGCGCGGGACCGGGCGCTGGCCGCGCTAGACTTTCCGCATGACGGGTTCCGCCCCGGGCAGCGCCTGCTGGCGGAAGCGGTCTACAAGGCAGCAGTCAGCCGCCGCCCGCTGCTGGCCCAGGCGCCGACCGGAATCGGCAAGACCATCGGCACCATCTTCCCCATGCTCAAGGCGATGCCGGGCCAGCAGATCGACAAGCTGTTCTGCCTGTCGGCCAAGACCTCGGGACGCGCGCTCGCGCTGGACTCATTGCAGCGGGTCAAGCTGCATGCGGCCGGATTGCCGCTGCGTGTGCTGGAGCTGGTCGCCCGCGACAAGGCTTGCGAGCATCCGGACAAGGCCTGCCATGGCGAGTCCTGCCCGCTGGCGCGTGGCTTCTATGACCGCCTGCCAGCGGCGCGCCGGGATGCCGCAGCCGCCGGCGACATGACGCAGGCGTCACTGCGCGAGATCGCCCGTACGCATGAAATATGTCCGTATTACCTGGGCCAGGAAATGGCGCTCTGGAGCGATGCGGTGGTTGGCGACTACAACTATTTTTTCGATCTCCACGCCATGCTGCACGCCATGACCCTGAACGCCGACTGGCGGGTCGGCGTGCTGGTCGACGAAGCCCACAACCTGGTGGAGCGGGGACGGAAGATGTACAGCGCCGAACTCGATCCCGTCGGATTCCGGATGGCCAGGCGCGAGGCGCCGCCGGCGGTGAAAAAGACACTGGACCGGGTCGCGCGGCAATGGTCGCAACTCAGCCGCGAGTCAGTGGAGGATTATGCGGTGCGCAACCTTCCCGACAAGTTGCTGCTGGCATTGCAGCAGGCGGTCTCGGTCATCACCGATTTGCTCGGTGAGCAGCCGGCGGCATTGGGCGCGGAGCTGCAGCGTTTTTATTTCGATGCGATGCATTTCACCCGCGTTGCCGATTTTTTTGACGATCATTCGCTGTTCGACGTGAGCAGGCAGCCGGCCGCGCGGCAAGAGCGGTCCGTGCTCTGCATACGCAATCTCGTTCCTGCGCCGTTCCTGCGCGCCCGGCTGGAAGCGGCCCACGCATCGGTATTGTTTTCTGCCACGCTGTCGCCGTGGCATTTCTACGCCGACATGCTGGGCCTGCCTGATTGCGCGGCATGGGTGGACATACCGCCCGCGTTCAGGCCGGAGCAGCTGCAGGTGCGCATCGTGTCGGACGTGTCGACCCGTTACGCAGATCGCGATGCATCGCTGGCGCCGATTGCGAGGCTGATCGGCCAGCAGTTTGCGCGCGTGCCGGGGAACTACCTGGCGTTTTTCAGCAGCTTCGACTACCTGCAGAATGCGCTCGCCGCATTTCGTGAGCAGTATCCGGATATCCCTGTGTGGGAGCAGTCGCGCAAGATGGATGAGACGGCACGCGCCAGATTCCTTGCGCGCTTCGAACCCGAGGGAAGCGGGGTCGGCTTCGCGGTACTTGGCGGCGTATTTGCAGAGGGGGTCGACCTGCCCGGCAAGCGGCTGGTGGGCGCCTTCATCGCCACGCTCGGGCTGCCACAAGTGAATCCGGTGAACGAGCAGATCGCTGCGCGCATGCACCAGAAGTTCGGTGCCGGATACGATTACACCTACTTCTTTCCCGGCCTGCAGAAAGTGGTGCAGGCGGCCGGGCGGGTGATCCGCTCCGAAACCGACAGCGGCGTGCTGTACCTGATCGACGACCGCTATGCCAGGCCTGATGCGCGGGCGCTGTACCCGCCATGGTGGCAGCCGCGCATCATCCGCTCGACAGAACGGGAAACCTAGGGCGGCGTCGCGCCCTGGCCGTCCAGGAAATGCAGCGCAAGCACGGCGCGGATAGTGCAAGCCGCAGCCGCTCGCTATCGCTGCAGCGCGCGTGTATGCTGCTGCAGTCCGGCCCATGCGGCATCGGTGGGCTGGCCGATCACATCATGACCACCTGAAGGGGAAGCAATGTCCATCCTGATTCTCGGCCTGGTAATTTTCCTGGGCGTGCACTCGGTCCGCATTTTTGCCGACGACTGGCGGACAGCGCAGCGTCAGCGTATCGGCGCCTTGGCCTGGAAGGGCGCCTACTCGCTGTTGTCATTGCTAGGCTTTGGCCTCGTCATCTGGGGTTTCGGCATCGCGCGCGCGGATCCTGTGGTGCTATGGGTGCCGCCGGTATTCATGCGCCATCTGGCGTCGCTGTTGACCCTGGTCTCGTTCATCCTGCTTGCCGCAGCCTACGTGCCGCGCAACGGCATCAGGGCGCGCCTGCACCATCCGATGACGCTCGCGGTGAAGGTATGGGCGCTTGCGCATCTACTGGCCAATGGCCGGCTTGCGAGTGTGGTCTTGTTCGGTGCATTCCTGGTGTGGGCGATGTTGCTGTATCGGGCAGCGCGGCAGCGGGACCGGAAGGCGGGGACTGTCTATCCTGCGGGGACGCTGGCCGGAACGGCTGTCACGGTTGTGGTCGGGCTTGTTGCCTGGGCGGGGTTTGCGATGTGGCTGCACCGGGTCCTGATTGGGGTTGCGCCGTTCGGGGCCGTCGCCGGGTGATCGTTGGCTTGATCGTGACTTGTTGCGTAGACCGACGCACCCAAAGAATACTCCCTCCCCTTGAAAGGGAGGGAGGGAGCGTTCATGGGGCGCGTCGGGCAACGCCATGTCCGCACCCAGTTCGAATTACTCAGCAGCAGTTCCCCGCCTTGGACTTGTCAGCCGCGGGTGCGCAGCAACTGGAGTCGGCCGACAGCCTGATGCGCGGCTTTGCAGCGGGGACGCAGCAGGCTGTGGCCGTGGCTTTTTCCGGCTCCCCGAACACCGGGATGGTATCCAGCGTGTGGTAGGTTTCCCAAGCAATGCCGGAGGGGTCGTTGACCCAGTATTTGTCGGACTTCGCATAGCAGCAGGCGGTGTCGGCTTCCAGTTGCACATCCGGCTGCAGCGACTGCAGGCGCGACTCCATTTGCGCCAGCTCTTCCGCCGATTCGACCTGGATGCCGAGATGGTTCAGGCCAACTTCGGCGCCGCGCCGGGAAATGGCGAAATTCACGCGCGGGTCTTCAAGCATCCATTTTGCGTAGTCGGACTTCACCACGGTGGGTTCGGCAGCGAACATGCCGCTGTAGAACTTGATGCTGGCGGCGAGGTCGTCGACCGAGACGTGTACGTGCAGGCGTTTCATGATGAGGCTCCTTCAGTGGAACAGATCGGGCTACAAACCGGTGTGCAGGGATTGCCGCCGCAGCAGTTTTCGGTCAGGAAGCCGATCAGCTCGTTCATGGCGGAAAAACTGGCAACGTAGACGATGGAACGGCCGCTGCGCGTGGCGGAGACCAGTCCGGCGTGCGACAGCTCTTTCAGATGGAAGGACAGCGATGACGGACTGATGTCCAGCCATTCGCTGAGTTGCGACGGCACGGCGCCACCGGGACCAGCCTGCACCAGCCGGCGGAATACCCGCAGGCGGGATTCCTGGGCGAGGGCGGCAAGGGCCGTAATTGCGTTTGAGGTATCCATAAACACAGTCTAGATGAATCCGTCATTTAATTCAATGATTTTTGAATTATAAAAATGAATCCGGGTGCGCAATCGACGCTTGATCTGGCTCAAAGCCTCGACGCCGAGCTGAAATCTCGTGCGTCAATTGGCCCCGTCCTCGAACCGCGCCGTGTAATAGGAGGTCTTACGCGATTCACGCCTGGTATTCAGGCAAGCCTGTCGACAACGGAGGTGATAAATGGATCCAGTGGTTCACTTTGAAATGCCCTACGACGCGCGCGATCGCATCGCGAAGTTCTACCAGGATGCGTTCGGCTGGCAGATACAGATGCTGGGCCCGGAGATGGGTAACTACGTGATCGCGATGACGGCCGAGTCAACCCCGGCTGGGCCGCCAATCAAGCCTGGTTCGATCAATGGCGGATTCTATGCCCGCAACCCCGACTGGCCGGCTCAGCATCCTTCCGTGGTGATCGCGGTGGAAGACATCCATGCCGCCATGGAGAAGGTAAGGGCGGCTGGTGGCGAAGTGTTGGGCCAGCCGATGGAAATACCCGGAGTCGGGCAGTATGTGTCCTTTCAAGACAGCGAAATGAATCGGGTCAGCATGCTGCAGCCAATCACGCGCAGCTGAGATTCGCCATCCGCTGGCATCCATCAGGAGCCGATCATGCAACTCCATCCCAAAATCACCCCTTGCCTCTGGTTCGACGACCAGGCCGAGGAGGCGGCGAAGTTCTATACCGCAATTTTTCCCGATTCGCGAATCACGCAGGTGTCTCATTACACCGAGGCCGGCCATGAGGTGCACGGCCAGCCGGCGGGGAAGGTGATGGTGGCGGCATTTGAATTAGGGGGCCAGCCGTTCACGGCGTTGAACGGCGGTCCGGTGTTCCGATTCAACGAAGCGATTTCCTTCCAGATAATGTGCGAGTCGCAGCAGGAAGTGGACCACTATTGGGACCGGCTGTCAGAGGGCGGCGATGACAATGCGCAGCAGTGCGGCTGGCTCAAGGACAGGTACGGCGTGTCGTGGCAGGTGGTTCCGCGGGTGCTAATGGACATGATGGCCGATCCGGATCCGGCCAAGTCGGGACGGACCATGCAGGCCATGCTGAAGATGAAGAAGCTGGAGATAGACCCGCTGGCAAAAGCGTACGCTGGCGCCTGAGGCAGGCAAAAAAACGCCGGCTTGGGCCGGCGTTTCGAAGGCTTTCTGACGGCCAGGGCGCTAGGTTTTCGCCTGGCGCGCGCTGCTGTTGATCCGCTTGTTGCGGACCACCTGGATCGATACCGCCACGACCACGAGTCCGAAGCCAATCACGTCGGCAATCGGGGACGGGTAGACCAGCGCAAATCCGGCCACGATCAGCATCAGGCGTTCGACGAGCGTGGTCTTGACCAGCATCCATCCCTGGAAGCCGGCGGCCAGCGCCGCGACGCCGACGGCGGCAGTGAAGGCAACCTCGCCAATCGACCACCAGTTGGCGGTGGCCAGCGCCTTGGTCGATCCCATCAGCAGCAGGCCCAGTCCGCTTGGATCGAGCACGAACATGAATGGAACCAGGAAGGCCGGGATGGTGTACTTCCAGCATTGCAGGGTCGTCTTGTACGGGTCGCCTCCGGTAATTGCGGCGGCGGCGAACGGCGACAGGGCCGTCGGTGGCGACACCTCGGACAGCACGGCGTAGTAGAAGATGAACATGTGCGCGGCAAAGTCGGGCACGCCGAGCTTGATCAGCGCCGGGGCGGCGATGACTGCGCAGATGATGTAGGACGCCGTCACCGGCACCGCCAGGCCGACGATCCAGACCACCAGCGATGTGAAGATGGCAGTCAGCAGCAGGTTGCCGCCGGCGTAGTCGATCACGATGCCGGAGAACTTCAGGCCCAGGCCGGTGAGCGTGACCACGCCCACGATCAGGCCGGCGCCGGCGCAGGTGGCGGCGACGTTCAGCACGCCGACCGAGCCGCCTTCCAGTGCCTTGACCAGCTTGGATTGCGCCAGGCCTTTCAGGATGCCTTTTTCGCGCAGTTCGGACGGCGAGATCAGGGTGGTGTCAGCGCGCAGGAAACTGGTCAGCAGCGACACCAGCGTCGCCCAGAACACCGACAGCACCGGCGAGAAGCCCCACATCATGAAGACGACGATCGAGATCAGCGAAAGGAAGTGGAACCAGTATTTCCGCGCCAGCCCCCAGACCGATTCGACCTTGTCGAATGCCACTTCGTGCATGCCGTACTTGCGGGCGTCGATTTCGACCATCAGGAACAGCGCGAGGTAGAACAGGCAGGTCGGGATGACAGCCATCAGCAGCACATCCAGATAGGAAATTTTCAGGAATTCCGCGATCAGGAACGCAGCTGCGCCGAGCACCGGCGGCGAGATGATGGCACCCAGGCCGCCGGCAGAAAGCAGGCCGCCAGCGGCATTGCGTTCGTAGCCGACCTTGGCCAGCATCGGCCACGCGACCGAACCCAGCGTCACCGTGGTGGCAACGCCCGAACCGGACGGACCGCCGAGCAGGAACGAGGCCAGCACCACGGTGCGGCCGGCACCGGTCGGCTTGCCGCCCATGGCGGAGAACGAGAAGTCGATGTAGAACTTGCCCGCATTGGAGTATTGCAGGAAGGCGCCGAATATCGTGAACAGGATGATCAGCGACGAGGAGACGTCCACTGCGGTGCCGAAAATGCCTTCAAGCGTCATGTACATCTGGCCGACCAGGCGACCGACTTCGTAGCCCTTGTGGGTCCATGGCTGCGGCAGGTAGGCGCCGAGCAATGCGTACAGCAGGAAACAGGTGGTCACCAGCGGCATGATCCAGCCGTTGGTGCGCCGCATCGCTTCCATGATCAGGATGATCAGCGCCACGCCGAACACGATGTCCAGCATGTCGGGCGAGGTGTTGCGGTCGAAGATGTCGTCGCCGCCCATGATCAGGTAGACGACGGCCGCGACCGAGACCAGGGCCGCAATCCAGTCCCACCACATGATGCGATGACGGTAGCGCTTGGAAATCGGGAACATCAGGAAAGTCAGGAACAGTACGAACGCAACGTGCACCGGACGCAGTGTCTGCGTCGGCACGATGTCGTAGGCCGCATACAGGTGGAACAGCGACATCACCACGGCGCCGAATACCAGGAACGCTCCCAGCCAGCCGCCCAGCTTGTTGGCTGCGCCTTCTTCCGCTTCAATAAATTCTTCTGCCTTCTTCAGCGCTTCATCGCTGATCAGGCCGTCCCTGTCGTTAACCTGGGCCAGTTCACTCATATTGTCTCTTCCTGATGCCGGGGGCGTGGTGCCCCTCAAATCAAAACCCCGCCGGGGAGGCGGGGTTGTCTGCGGGGTGAGGTCAGTTGACCTTGATACCCTTTTCTGCGAAGTACTTCACTGCGCCCGGATGGTAAGGGATGGGCGAGGCGCTGGCCTTCTGGTTCTCCAGCTTGAAGTTCTCTGCTTCCTTGTGAACCGCGACGATGTCGGCTTTCTTGTCGAACACGGCTTTCACGATGTTGTAGGCGGTCTTGTCGTCCATGCTTTCATGCGCGACCAGGATGTTCATCACGGTAGCCTGCTTGTTGTCGGCATCCATGCCTTTGTACATGGTTTTCGGGATCGCATCTTCGACGTACAGGTTGCCGTACTTCTTGTTCATGGCCGCGACGACTTCGGTATGGTCGATCATCTTGATCTTGGTGCCTGGCGTATTGGCCAGGTCGGTCACCGCTGCTGTCGGCAGGCCGCCGACCCAGAAGAAGGCGTCGATCTTGTTGTCCTTGATCGCGTTCACGGATTCGGCTGCGCCCAGGCGCTCGCGCTTGACGTCCTTGTCCTTGTCGAGGTGGGCAGCTTCGAGGATGCGGAAGGCCATCACTTCGGTGGCGCTGCCTGGCGAGCCGGTCGAGATGCGTTTGCCTTTCAGGTCGGCCAGCTTGGCGATGCCGCGGCCTTCAGTGGTCACCAGGTGCATGCGGTTGGGGTAGAGCACCATCAGCGTGCGCAACGCGACCTTGCGGCCCTTGAACTTGTCTTCGCCCTTGAACGCGTCCTGCGCTGCATCGGCCATGGTGAAGCCGATATAGGGTTTGCCGGAACCGACCAGCTTCAGGTTGTCGACCGAACCGCCGGTGACTTCCGCCGTGGCCTGCATGCCTGGCACGTGTTTCGACAGCACGGCCGCCATGCCGCCGCCCATCGGGTAATAGACGCCGCCGGTACCACCGGTAGCAACCGAAATGTTCTGGGCGAAGGCTGTGGCGCCAACGCCGAGTCCTACCAGCAGCGCAACTGCGCGCGTAATGCGACCAATCATTGTGTCTCTCCTTTGGATGGATTCAATTTGAATCAGTTTTTTCAGCTTGGAAACGGCTACAGCCGGGTGGACTGCGCCACCCTTTGTTTTTTGTCCAGCGATTATAGATCACTGGAATGCATGCCAACTACTGTGTTTCTACTAGGGGATTGTACCTAGCTGGTACATTCGTCCGCTAGTTCGTTTATTGGACCGCGCCCATTCGATCGTGGGCGTTCATCGGTCCGTTTTTTCTTATTGGTCCCCTCTTTCCCCTCTTTCCCCTCTTTCCCCTCTGTTCCCTCTATCTCATTGGTCCGGTTCTTCATCGCGAAGGATCTGCATCGCCTTGGCAAGTGCGACCTCGTAGCGCGCCTGCTCACGGGCAATCGATGCGTCGTCCCACTGATAAAAGCCCTTCTTGCTGGGCGACTTGACGCCGTAATCGCCGTTGGCGACCAGGTTTTTCATCACCGGACTGGGTTCGGTATTGTTGGCCAGGGCGGGGTAGATCGACGCTGCCGCCGCACAATGGATGTCGATCCCGGCCAGGTCCTTCTGCAGCAGCGGGCCCGCTGCAATGTAGCGGAATCCGAAGCCGTAGCGCACTGCGGTGTCGACGTCCTCCGGACTGGCGAAGCCTTCGTCGACCAAGGCAATCGCTTCCCGCATCAGCGCATGCTGGATGCGGTTGGCCAGGAAGCCCGGCACGTCCTTTTTTACCTGCACCGGCTTCTTGCGCACCGCGCGCATGATGTCGCTGACTGCCTGCGCGACTGCCTCGTCCGACTGTTCGCTGCGGATCACTTCCACCGCCGGCACCAGATGCGCCGGCATGAAGAAGTGCAGCCCCAGCATGCGATTGCGGGTCTTGCAGTTGGCTGCGATCAGGCTGATCGGAATGCCGGAAGAATTGCTGGTGAGGGGCACGCCGGCGGGAGCGAATTTCTCCAGCTCCTCGAACACCGCCTGCTTGACCGGCAGCTTCTCCGGCGCGCACTCGATGACAATGCGCACCGCGCTCCAGTCGATATCCGCGATGGAGGCCAGTGCCGTGACGCCGCCGCCCGCGCGGAAAATCCCGGTCGCCGCGGCCGCGGCAGGCACGCTTTCCTTCAATTGCGCGCGCACCGGCGCGCCCGGTTCGACCACCTGGGTCGCCCATCCAGCCGCGTAAAAAATTCCGGCCACGTCACGGCCCATGGTGCCGCCGCCAATGATGACGGCGCAATCCTGCTGTTGTGCCAAACTGCTCTCCTTACTTCAGGCCGGGCATCGTGAAACCGATGCCGTCCAGCGCCTGTACCAGGCCACTGCTTTGTTCCTCGGTCAGCTTCACCAGCGGCGGCCGTACGGTTGCCCAGCCGGCGTCGCCGGAAAAATGGGCAATGGCGGCCTTCAGTGCCGGGATCATCGGGAATTTGGAATAGGTCTGGCGTACCAGGTTGATTTTTTCCTGCTGCGCATCGGCGTCGCTGTTCTGCCATTCACGCGCGAGTTTCGCGATCGGGCCCGGATTGGCATTGCCCATCGCCGTGATGCAACCGGCGCCGCCCGCGCGCAGCGTGGCCAACAGGAAGCTTTCGCTGCCGGCAAACACGTCGAAACCCTGCGGCTGGAAGCGTTCCAGCATGGCGCTGGTGTTGCTCCAGTCACCGGAGCTGTCCTTGACGCCGGCGATCGTGCCCGGATAGGCCTTCAGCAGGCGCTCGATCAGCGGCAGCGTGATCGGCACGTTGGACACCGGGGGGATGTGATACACGTAAATCCGCAGGCGGCTGTCGCCGACGCGCTGGATCACTTCCGAATAGCTGGCGAACAGGCCGTCGTCCGACACGCCCTTGTAGTAGAAGGGGGGCAGCATCAGCACGCCGCCGGCTCCGATCTTCATCGCGTGGCGGGTCAGTTCGACGGTGTCGGTGATCGAGCAGCAACCGGTGCCGGGCATCATGCGCTGGCCGGGAATGCCGGCATCAGCCAGCGCATTCATCAGTTCGATTTTTTCGCCGACCGACAGCGAATTTGCTTCCGAATTGGTGCCGAACACAGCCAGGCCAACGTCCTGGCTAAGCAGCCACTTGCAGATGCTGACCAGTTTCGCAGCATCGGGCGAAAGGTCGGCCTTGAACGGTGTGACGACCGGGGACAAAACGCCGGTCATGCGGGTCGATGTATTCATGTCTTTCCTTTTTTCCTTGATTCGCTTTTTTCGTCGTGTTCTTGGTCGTGCTCGTAGTCATGTTGCGCAAACGCCGGCACGTAGCTCGCGTGGGTGCAGCTTCCCCGGACGCCAGATCAGCTCATGATGCCGATCTGCCAGGGCACGAATTCATGATCGCCCAGTCCCAGCAGTTCGCTTTTCGACTCGCGTCCGGATGCCGTTTCCAGCAGCAGCTCAAAAATGCGCTGTCCCATTTCTCCGATCGAGCAGGTGCCGTCCAGTATTTCGCCGCAGTTGATGTCCATGTCTTCTTCCAGCCGCAGGAACATCGGGGTATTGGTCGCCAGCTTGACCGATGGCACCGGCTTGGCGCCGAACATCGAGCCGCGTCCGGTGGTGAAACCAATCAGGTTGGCGCCGCCGGCGATCTGGCCGGTGGCCGAAACCGGATCGTAGCCCGGCGTGTCCATGAACACAAAGCCTTTCGCCGTCACCGGCTCGGCGTAGCGATAGACTTCCATCAGCGCAGTAGTGCCGCCCTTCATGGAGGAGCCGAGGGATTTTTCGAGGATGTTGGCCAGCCCCCCTTCGTGGTTGCCGGGGCTGACGCGGCCGTTGATCTGCACGTCGCGGCCGGGCGAGTACTCCTCTTTCCACCAGCGGATGCGTTCCACCAGCTTTTCGCCGACTTCGCGCGATACCGCGCGCCGGGTCAGGGTGTGCTCGACGCCGTAGATCTCCGGTGTCTCTGACAGGATCGCAGTGCCGCCATGACGCACCAGGATATCCATCGCCGCGCCCAGTGCCGGGTTGGCGGTGATCGACGAAAAACCGTCTGATCCGCCGCATTGCAGGCCGACACACAGGTGGCTGGCCGACACCGTCTCGCGCTTGACGTCGTTGGCGATCGGCAGCAATTCCTTGATGGCGGCCACGCCGGCTTCAATGGTCTTGCGGGTGCCGCCGGTGTCCTGCATCACGAAGGTGCGCAGCAGGGGGCCGGCTTGTAGCTTCTCGTCGGTCATGACGCCAGCCAGCTGGTTGCGCTCGCAGCCGAGGCCGACGATCAGCACTGCCGCCAGGTTGGCATGGCGGGCATAGCCGGCAATGGTCCGGCGCAACAGCGCCATCGGTTCGCCGGTCATTTCCATGCCGCAGCCAAGGCCATGGGCGAAGGCGACCACGCCGTCCACATTCGGGTATTCGGCCAGCCTTTCCTCGGTAAACCATTCGGCGATCTTCTTGACCGCGGTAGCCGAGCAATTCACGGTCGACAGGATGCCGATGTAGTTGCGGGTGGCCACCCGGCCGTCCTTGCGCACGATGCCCTGGAAGGTGGCGCGCTCTGATTCAGGAAGCAGGTCGACCGGCACGTACTCGCTGGAATGGGCGTAATCGCGCTGGAATTCACGGAACTCGGTGTTGTGGCTGTGCACCATGCTGCCGGCCGGAATGTCGCTCGATGCAAAACCGATCACCACGTTGTACTTGCGGATCGGCTCGTCCTTGCGGATGGCCCGCGTGGCGATCTTGTAGCCGGCCTGTACCTGGCTGCGGGTGACGATATTCTCGGACGGCACTGACACGCCGATCGGCACGTCGACGCGGGCCACCACGACGTTGTCCGCAGGATGCAGGCGAATTACCGGGCCGATGAAGCGCTTCTGGGAGGTTTCGATCATGGTGGGATTCCAGGTGCAGTTTGGAGGATGGCAGGATTATCGGGCAACAGCAGTTCAAATAAAAATTTATAATCCGAATTGATTGATCCGCTTTTCAAATCAATGCTCGGATCACTAAGCAAATCAATAACCCGAGATAGGCCGATGAACATATCTACCCGGCACCTGAAGGCCTTCCTCACCCTGGCGCAGGAGCGCAACTTTACCCGGGCCGCCGCGCTGTCGCACCTGTCGCAGCCGGCCTTTTCCATGTTGATCCAGAGTCTGGAGGAAAGCGTTGGGGTGCGCCTGTTCGACCGTGGCACGCGCAAGGTGGAGCTGAGCGTCGAAGGGCGGCTGTTCGAAACCTCGGCCGCGCGCCTGCTGGCCGAATTTGACAATGCGGTCGGCGAGCTCAACGACCTGGTTGCGCTGCGCAAGGGCAGGGTGACGATCGCCGCATTACCTTCCCTGTGCGCACAGCGCTTGCCGGAGGTGATCGCCGCCTTTCGCAGCCTGCATCCCGGGGTGGAGATCACCCTGCACGACGTGACCTCGGATAATTGCCTTGACCTGTTGCGGCGCGACCGTTGCGACTTTGCGCTGACTTCCATCGTGTCGGCGACTGACCTCGAAATCGAACCGGTGCTGTCGGACAATTTCTTCCTTGCTTGCCCGGCCCGGCATCCATTGGCGAACTCGCGCAGCCGCAAGCTGGGCATCGCCGACCTGCTTGCCTGGGAGTTCGTGCAGCAGGATCGTTACAGCAGCGTGCGCCAGCAAGTGGACGCGGTCACCTATCCGCATCAGCTCAAGACGGTGATGGAGGTCACCAACATGGCGACCGCGGCCGGGCTGGTGGCAGCGGGGGTCGGACTGGCCATCATTCCAGCGGTGGCGCGCTTCAATTTTGAACGGCCCGGGCTGGTGTGCATACCCTTGCCGACGCAATTGCTGTCGCGGCAGATTTCGGTCGTGCGGCAGAAAGGCCGGCAGGACTCGCTGGCGGCGGCGGCGTTTGTTGGGCTGCTGAAGGAGTACTGGAAGGTGTGATTGGTGCAGCCCTGCAGGATTTCGGCTCGCCGGAGCGGAAAGGGCGGGGCGCTTGTTGCGGCCGATGATGAAGGACAGCATGTTCGGGGCGCTGTTGCCGACCGCGACCATAGCGGGTTCGGATGCCGCCGCGCCCAGGATGCGGGCGGTCAGAAATTCATCGACAGGGCGCTCTGCAAGTAAAATGCCGCTCCATGGCCCGCTGCCAGAACTGCCTGCCGTCGCATCGCGCCGGACATGGCTGCGGCGGGCGGCGGGCGGTGATACCCGGCAGTGCAATCATTCCGGATCAATGTCAACAAACCCCAATTCGTATTCCCAAGCTAGCGAGGATTCCATGAATGTAGTTCTTGAATTTCACGGCGATCATGCCGTCATCACCCTGAATCGTCCGGAGTCGCTGAATGCGCTGAGCTTGCCGCTGCTGCGCGAACTGAACCAGGCGCTGGACGAGGTGAGCGGCTCGGCCGCGCGCGGCCTGATCGTCACCGGTGCCGGCGGCAAGGCCTTCTGTGCCGGCGCCGACATTCCTGAATTGATGGGGCGCAGCGTCGGCCAGCAGCGGCGTGACACGGCTTTCGCCCAGCAGGTGGTCACCCGCCTGTCGCGGCTGCGCGTGCCATCGGTCGCATTGATCACCGGATTCGCCCTCGGTGGCGGGCTGGAGCTTGCGCTGGGCTGCACGTTCAGGCTGGCCACCCGCGCTTCGCGGATGGGACTGCCGGAGGTGAAGCTCGGCTTGATTCCCGGCTATGGCGGCACCCAGCGGCTGCCGCGCCTGGTCGGCGAGTCGGCCGCACTCGACATCATACTGAGCGGCCGTTTCGTGGAAGCGGATGAGGCATTGCGGATAGGGCTGGTGAACCATTTGGTGGAGGACGGCGACCCGATGGAAGCCGCCCGAAAGTTCCTCGCCAGGTACACCGTGCATAGCCTGTACGCTTCGGCGCTGGCGCGGGAAGCGGTGCAGCGCGGCCTGCAGGGCACGCTCGACGACGGCTTGAAAATCGAGGCCGACCTGCTCAGCGTCGCCATGGAGAGCGCCGGTGCACAGGAGGGAATGAAGGCCTTCGTCGAAAAACGCAAGCCTGCCGTTCTCGATGAGTGAGTGCGCTGCCGGCACAAACGCGCTTGCCGCCGCTGTAGCTTCATACGCTTCAGCTTCACAGGCTTCAGCTTCACACCAATCCAGGCAATTTAAAAATGATTGAACGCATCAACGTAGAGAAACGGTTTTCCGACATCGCCGTGTACCAGAATGTCGCCTACCTGGCCGGGCAGGTGCCGCGGCCGGAAGCCGGGGTCGACATCCGTAGCCAGATGATCGACGTGCTGGACCAGATCGACGGCCTGCTGGCCGGCGTCGGCAGCGACAAGACCAGGATTCTCAGCTGCCAGATTTTCATCGCCGACATCCGCGATATCGCGGTGATGAACGAAGTGTGGGACGCCTGGGTGGCGCCCGGCCACGCGCCGCCACGCGCCACCGTGCAGGCGACGCTGGCTCGCCCGCATTACCGGGTCGAAGTGGTGATGACGGCGGCGCTCAAGTCCTGATCGGGCCCGCGGCAGGTTTTCATCACTACTGTTTTGGAATGCCGACCTTGTCGATGATGTCACCGTATTTTTTCATCTCGGCGACGACGAAGGCGCGCAATTTGTCGGGCGTCAGGTAGGTCACGGCCAGTCCCTGGTCGCCCAGCTTCTTGGCCACCGCCTTGTCTGCCAGCGCGGTGGCAACGTCTGCAGAAATCTTCTCGACCAGTTGCGGATTCATTGCCTTCGGGCCGAACACGCCGAACCAGTTCGAGATCTCGAAATCTTTCAATCCCAGCTCCTTGGCTGACGGTACGTCGGGCAACATCCCATCGCGGACATTTGCAGTCACCAGCAGCGGCTTGAGCGTGCCGGCGCGGATATGGCCGATGATGGAGGGCGCGGTGGCGAACAGCAGGTCAATCTGTCCACCGAGCAGGTCAGCCACTGCCTGCGAGGTCCCGCGGTAGGGCACATGCGTCAGGTTCATGGCGGTCTGGATCTTCAGCAGTTCTCCAGCCAGATGCTGCTGTCCGCCTATGCCTGGCGAGCCGAAGGAAAGCTGGGCCTGCGTTTTCTTCAGGTCCAGCAACTGCGCCCAGGAAGTCACCTTCGACTTGGGGCCGGCAACAAGGTAGAGCGGCGCACTGGTCGCGAGCGCGATCGGCTGCAGGTCGGCTTGCGGGTCGTACGGCATCTGCTTGTAGACCAGTTTGTTGAGCGATACCTCCGGCGTATAGGCGACCAGCAGGGAATGCCCGTCCGGCCCCGCGTTGACGATTTGCTGCGCCGCGATCATGCCGCCAGCGCCGGCCTTGTTTTCAACCACTACCTGCTGGCTCCATTTTGTTGCCAATTCATTGGCGAGCACGCGGGCCAGGACATCGGTTCCGCCTCCCGGCGGATAGCCGACGATGAACTTGACCGGCTTGACGGGAAACGGGTCGGCAGCCAAGGCGGAAAGCGGCAGCGCCGCTGTCGCCAGGGTTGCCAATAGCGCCAACAACGATTTTCTGCAGATGCTCATCGTGCTCTCCATGAAATGACGGTCGAATATTCCTGTCGTGATGCGCCTGGTCGTATCCGGCTCCTGCCAGCCACGCTGGCAGGACCTGTTGGCGTGGTTTCCTGCCGGTACCGGCTCAATCCCGGGTTAGCAGGACCAGTGCCATGCCATCGACGCTGGCAAAGCTTCCATCGGCCGCGATGACTTCCCGCGTGAGCAGGTTGACGGCATTAGCCGTCCGGCGGGTGCCCAGCTGGCGAGCCACCTCGCTTGCCGGCCCGCAGAGCAGTGAAAGTCCCTGCTCGCCGACCGAAAAATCGCTGATGCGGCAGCCACCCTCCTGCGTTGCGGTGGCCAGGGTAGCGCCGCCGGCGGCTGGCAGCATTGCTCCCATGCTGGCCACGGTGTTGGCCGCTTCCCGCGGGTTGAAACTGCGATCGATGAAGCCATTGCGCGGGAAATAGCCGCGGTCGATGTCCATGAAGGTGTCGAACACATAGCGCACCCGCTGCGATGTGCGCGAGGCAATGATGGCCTCGGCTGCCAGGCGGGCTGTGTCGACATTGTCGTCACAGGCGCGCGCAAGGCTAGGGCCGGCCAGCTTGACCGACGCGATGATGTCGCAATCGAACTGCGCGGCAAACGCATTCAACTCGGCGGCTACCGCAAGCAGGTCGGCTCCGCGGTCCAGGCGCACCGTGATGCCGTCGATCACCCGATCGGCGATCAGCGCGGCGATGCGATCCTGCAGGCCGGGTAGCTCCTCCGGCCGGATGCCGGCGTTGACGAAGTGGCTGAAATGCTGGCCGTCGAAGTGCGAGTCTTCGGTGGTGCGCAGCTTGGAGAAAATTATCCTGGCGCCGCTCTTGCGCTTCAGACGTGCGATCTGCGCGGTGCGCTTGCTCATCTTCTCCATCGACAGGTTCAGCTCGATCGCGCTCAAGGCCACCCCCGAGGCGAGCACATCGTCGAGGAAGCTTTCCTGTGGCACGCCCAGCGCAGTGACGATGAAGTCGTGGCCGACGTCCGACATCAGGCGCGCCCGGGCCAGCGTGGCGGGATCGCGCAGATCCTGTTCCGGCACCTTCAGGGTGCGCATGCCGATTTCCCACAGCACCATCAGCTGGTAGTCATTGCGCACCGGCTTTCGCCCGAATTCCTGGACGCCGCCGGTGCACGGGATCTGCACCACTTCAGTCCACGCGTGGCGCATTTCGACGCCCACCCCGGCCAGTCCCGACGTCTTGGTGTGAACCGGCGCCGTCAGCTGTTTCGGGCGGAAGGTTTCGCTACCCTTGAGTTTGTCGCCATGGGTCCTGATCAATTGCGCGACATGTCCCCTTTCGTAGACGTCGACCACGAAGTAGCCGAATTTATCGGTGTCGCCCCGTCCGTACTCGAAGCCTGGCGCCGCCCGGTAGAACTCGGCGAAATCATGCCGCAGGAATGCGGTTGACGGCAGGAGGTACATCTCGGCGCGGCCGACGACGTCGTACCAGAAGTTGTGCACGTGGCCGGCAAACACCGCTTCCACATTGGCGCAGCGCATGCGTTCCAGCAACCAGCTGCGGCCGGGTTCGTCGATGTTGTCGTAGGTGCTGCGCTCCCTGGACTCGAACACGTACGGCGGGTAGTGGGTGAAAATGAATATCCGCTTGTCGGTGCCGGTGATTTCGGCGTCGATCCACTGCTTCTGCGTATCTTCCGACTCCAGGCCGGAGTTGAGCAGCAGGGCATTAATGCAGAGGAACTTGATGTCGCCGCGCTCGAACGAAAAATAGTCGGGGCCGAATATCTCGCGGTACTTCTCCACATAATCCTGGCACACGATGTCGGCCGGCATCCAGTCGATGCTCTTGTCGCCGATGTCGTGGTTGCCCGGCACCACATGCACCGGCAATTTCGCCAGGCTGATGATTTCCTTGAAGCAGGCGGTCGCGTCCTCGAAGGTTGGCAGGCTCGGCACCGGATGCACCATGTCGCCCAGGTGGATCACGAACTCGGGCCGCGGCTCTATCGTGGCGATCTCGCTGAAGACGTGGCGCGCGCGCTCATTGGCCATTGCGTTCGTGGCAAACGGGGAAGGGGAGACGCCCTCGGCTTCGTTGACGTGGGTGTCGGCAACGATCACGAAGGAAAACAGGTGTTCGCCCTGCGGCTTCTTATCGGTATTCAGAGTTTTCTCCTGGCACAAGACTGGTAATGGCGGTTCTAAATGGAATACAATTCCAAATAGTGGAATTAAGTTCTGAAAAGTTTGGCTGGAAGATTGCGGTTTGTCAATCCGGAAAGTGCGATGCAAGCAGGCTGCACCGCAGCGGCGCGACGGCCAAAATGAAATGGGAGGCGGGGATGGGGACAAATCGGGAAGCAGATGGCATCGCAGGCGACAGGACAGCGGTCAAGACAGGGGGCAAGACCGCAGTGAAGACAGCGGGCAGGACCAGGGACGATACGCGCTACGAGCTCTCCGCTCGCCCGGTGCTGCAGAGCCACCCGCAGTTCGCGTCCACGCTGGCCAACGGTCTCGACGTGTTGCGATGCTTCACGGTAAGCCGGAGCAGCCTGGGCAACAAGGAACTGGCCGAGCTGCTGGGCTTCACGCGTCCCACGGTTTCGCGTCTCACCTTCACGCTGGTGGGGCTGGGCTACCTGCAGCGCGACGCCAAGACGCAAAAGTATTCACTGGGGCCGGCCGTACTGTCTCTCGGCTATCCGCTGCTGGCCTCCTTGACCGTGCGCCAGTTGGCGGCGCACGACATGGTCGAACTCGCGCGCTTTGCCCGCGGGCCGATCTCGCTCGGCCTGCGCGACCGCCTGTCCGTGGTGTACGTCGAGACCATCTATGACCAGGAGACCAACCTGACCCGCCCCGACATCGGGTCCTCGCGCCCGCTGCTGCGCACGGCGATCGGCCGGGCCTTGCTATACGCCCATGACAAGCTGGAACGCGAGCTGATCTTTGCCCGCCTGGCAGAAGAATTTCCCGACGATTGGGCCAGGTACGAGGGCGGTGTGCGCGATGCTTTCGAGCAGATCAGGCGCCGCGGCTTTTGCATCGTTGCCGGCGACTGGAATCCGGCGTTGTGTGCAGTCGGCGTGCCGATGAAGTACAGGGTCAATGGCGCGCCGATGGCGTTCAACCTGACCGTGCCAGCCTACGCCACGGACGAGAAATACCTGGCCGAAGTCCTTGGTCCGCGTTTGTGCGAACTGGTCAGGAATGTGGACTATCGGCTCGGCATGCCTTAGCTGGTCCGGGTTTGCCGGCGCAAGCGGCGCCGGCCAGTCGGAGAAGCGTCCTGTCCTCAGCTTTCCAGTTCGACGCCAACTTTCAGGTGGACTGATGATTGCTCAGCCTGGCGAATCAGCAGCAAGGGGCATGAGGCCTGCTCCAGCAGGCGCTTGAGCACCAGCGCGCGGCCGGCGCCGAATGCCCCGTGCCAGCCGAGCGCCAGCATGCTGCTGCCAGCCAGTTCCACCTGCTGCAGCAGCACCATCGCCGGGTCGCCGCAATGCAGCAGCGCGCTTTCGACATGCCGCGCTTCTTCATCGGTGCAACTGCCCAGTCCGCGGTCCAGCATCTGACGGAGACGGTGTGGATATTCGTGGTGGACGGCATCCGCATATGTTCCCAGTGGGGCCGCTGCCGATCCGTCCGGACCGTCGCCGGCGTGCAGTACCGTCACCTTCAATTGCAGCGGCGCCGCCAGTTGCGCGGCGGCTTCCAGTGCGTGGTCGGCCGCGGCCTCGCCGCTGGCCGCAACCAGGATCGATCTCCACGGCAGCACTTCCCGATAGCGGGACGGAAACAGCAAGACCGGAACCGGGCTGTGCTCGGCGACGCCCAGCGCCACCCGCCCCAGGCTGCGCGGCTGCTCCTGCTTCTGCTCCTGTGCCTGTCCCTGTGCCTGCTGCTGCGAGATCGATTCGCCAAGGGCACTCATGATCACCATGTCGACCTTGAGCAGCGCGATTGCTTCCAGTATTGCCGCTTGGGCGTCTGTCGGCATTTGATGCAATACGAGCCGATGATGCTGGGCGTCGGGCACGCACAGCCGCTGCAATGCCTGTTCGCGCGGCAACGCATGCTCTCCCGCATGCAGCACGTGAAGGGTGGCGTCCAGCATCTGCGCCAGCCACAGCGCACAGCCTATGCCCTTGGCGGATTCAGCAGAACCATCAAGCGGCAACAGTAATGATTTGAAGCGGCTCATGGGCCGGTCCTCCGGTCGTTGGACCGGGTCACGCCTACCGGGTGTCCACATCCCCGCCAGGCCAGCGTCATTTGCAGCGAGTCCCAGGCGCCCGGCAGCCTGGCGACGGCGCCGGCGTCGGGGTGCGGACCAGTTTCATCGAACACCACGCCGAGAAAGCCAAACACCAGCGCCTGCCATGTCCCGGCCATAGCCGCGGCATGCACGCCCAGCGCGCTGTTGTCCATTTTGTTGGAGAGATCCAGCCACAGGCTTTGCTTCCAGTAGCGCAGCGCGTCCTCGTGCAGCCCGATCCGCGCGGCAATGGCGGCGTGCACCGACGGCGAAAGGCTGCTCCCATGGTCGGTCAGTGGCTCGTAATAGCGGTAGTTGGCAGCGACCACGTCGTCAGTAAAAGCCTGTGGAAACAGCACCGGCAACATCAGCACGTCGGCCTGCTTGATCAGCTTCAGGCCGTTGATCCGTTCCCAGTCGAACAGCCGGCTGACCGGCGCGTGGAATTGCTCCTCCTGGCGCAGCGGATAAGCCGCCAGATCAAAGAAACCCTCGAACTGTTCGATCACGCCGCGCTCGTCCGGTTCCGGAACAAACAGCGTGCGGGCCAGTTCGCCCCACTGTCCGGCTTCGGCCAGGTTGGTGCCGTGGTGCTGCGCCACCCAGGCCGCCCGCTCGAGGTTGAAGCGCGCCATCCAGTTGGTGTAAGCGTTGTCGTTGACCGAGTGATGGTATTCGTCCGGCCCTACCACGCCGCGGATGTGATGGTGCTGTTCACCGGGCGTCACACGGCTGGCCCAGAAGCGTGCGGTCTCGAACAACAGGTCCGCTCCCGGGCCCGCCAGGAATTCCTCATCGCCGGTGGCTTCCCAATAGCGCCAGGCGGCGTAGGCAATATCGGCCGTGATGTGGATCTGCTGGGTGCCGGTGAAGATCGGTATTTCGCGGCCGCTGCTTTTCAGTACGATCTTGGCCGGGGTCAGGTCGTTACCAGTGACCGTCGACTCCCAGGCAAAGCAGGCGCCCGCGTAACCGAGCTCGCGCGCCCGCCGGCGCGCACCTTCCAGCGTGCTGTGCCGGTAGAGCAGCAGATTGCGGGCCAGCGCCGGATCCACATGCAGGAAAAACGGCAACATGAAGATTTCGGCGTCCCAGAATACATGCCCCTCATAGGCGCGGCCGGACAGGGTGCGGGCGCCGATCGAGACGCGGGGATCGTTGCCCGCGGCCGACCTGAGGTGGTAGCTGTTGAAGCGAAGCGCCTGCTCGACATCCGGATGGCCAGGCACCCGGATGTCGGCCCGCCCCCAGAAATTCGCCCATGGGACCGCATGTGCCTGGAACAGCTTTTCGATGCCGTCCGGATCATGCGCGCGGGAGTGCGCCAGGGCCGCTGCCTTCGGGTCCGCCGTGTCGCGGCTGGTGAACACGGAAACCACGCAGCGCAGGAAGTTTGGTCCGGAAACGATGCGGGAGACGATGCAAACCTCGATTTGCGACGCATGGGTCCGGTATCGCACCAGTTCGATGTCGCCATCAATCAGGTACTCGATCCGTTCCAGGTGAGGATGCTGCTCTGCCAGGTCCGGAACATCGGGCGAGGTGCGAAGCTCGGTTGCCTCCCAGTGGTTCTCCGGGGTGACCACGGCATCCTGAAGCAACAGATGCGGGTCGTCCAGGGAGGCACAGCGACGTGTGCGCACCAGGGTGCGGCGCCCGCCCGGCGTTTCGTAGGCCGCCTCGATGTGCAGGATTGCGCCACGCATGTCCAGCACCCGGCGCAGTTCGCGGCCATGGCCGCCATCGAAGTCAAGACGGGTATCCGCCACCGTGATCTGCAGACGCAAGGGCGACGGCAGGGGCACCAGCTCGGCATACGGGTCCGAGCCACGCTCGGGCGCGAAAAATTCAAATTCGGAATAGGGCAGGCCGGGCTGCTTGGCGTCGTAGACGCCAGCGACGAAAAGGTCTGACTGCGATCCTGGCAGCGGGCTGTCGAGCGCGCCGCGCACTCCCATGTAGCCATTGCCGAGCGCGAACAGGCTTTCCATCTGGCGCTCGCGGGCCAGGTCGAAGCCCTCCGCCTCGATGCGCCAGGCCAGCTTTTCCTTGCTGGCGCTGAGAGCCGCCTCCAGTTGGGCGAGCGGCAAGGACGCGAGGTCGGGCACCACCACGTCCGCGCCGGCAGCGCGCAGGGCGGCTGCGTTGCCGCCGCGATCGACCCCGACCACCAGCGCAAATCCGCCGCGGTGCCCGGCCTGCACCCCGGCCACCGCATCCTCGACCACGACGGCATGGCCCGGGGTGACGTCCAGCGCATGCGCTGCATGCAGGAAAATGTCCGGGTCCGGCTTGCCCTTGAGCCCCAGCGCATCGAGATCGATCCCGTCCAGGCACACATCGAACAGTGCCGCGATGCCTGCGCTATCCAGGACCTGGCGTCCATGGCGGCTGGAGGTCACCACGCCGGTCTTCACGCCGCCTTGGCGCAGCGCCTCGATCAGGGCAATGGTGGAGGGAAAGGTCTCTACACCGCGTTCCTGCAGGAATCGTTCGAACAGTTCGTCCTTGTGCCGGGCAATCTCTTCTTCTTCCGCCGGCGAAAGCTCGATCTCGCGCGCCCGCAGCACGCTGCGCACACCCTCGCGGCGTGGCTTGCCGTCAACATACGCCCGGTATTCTGCTTGTTCATCGAATGGCTGGCAGGCGCGGCCGACGGCCAAGCGCGCAAACAACTGGTCGAACGCCAGCTTCCACGCCGCCGCATGCAAGCTGGCGGTACGGGTAATCACGCCGTCCATGTCGAAGATCGCAGCCTGCAGGCCGCTGCTGGTCGATGTCACGTGCGAAATCCTGTTGTTGCCGGTGCGTACCGGGCTGGAGTCCGAAGCCTTGAAGCAAGCTCGGCGCCTTGGCGACGGGGGTTTGACAATAACACGCAGACAGGGGGACTTCGTATGAATCGGGCGCAGCCCTGAGTTTTACGGGAACACGCTCACCTTATGGAAAGGTGAGAAATTGCAGGAACATATTCTAAAAATTCAGCCTGTACCTGAGTTGAAGTAGATCAGACTTGACCCGATAGCAGCTGTCAGATTTGGGCACGCATTGAAACTTCATGAACGACCGATTTCGGCCAATAGCGGCCGCACGAACGATTGCTCCGTGCACTCTGACCTGTCACCATCTGGCGAGAACTTGATGCAAGAAGGAGCCATGGTGAAAGATTGGTTTTGGGCGAAATATCGCAAAGGCAGATTTATTGAAGGTGGGCTGCACATTCTTGACGGCGTTATAGGATTCGGTTTGCTGTCAGGTGCGGCCGTTGCAGGGGCATTCGGTCAATTCATACTGGGCGGCCTGCTTGGAGTATTTGCATGCGGTGTCTTAATGCGGATGACACGTAGATCGAAGGCAAGGGGCTCTTCTTCTCCCAAGACGGATGGAAGAAAGGGCCGCTGAAACCGATAGGGCTGCTTCGGGTCGTTTAGAGACGTTCATGCCCTCTTACACAGCGGCACGGATTTACGTCACGGTGAGTCTGTAACTGTCTCATATATAACGATTCTTTGCCGTTTAGCAGTTGCATTGAGTCATTGTTTTTATTGACTATTGGCCCGCACTCACTCGTCACATTTCGTTAGGAGCCGCCAAATTTGTCACGCGCGAACGACAACGCCTATACTTAACCAGTGTGCTCAGCGATGTCCGTATAAGTACCAGTTAGAGCTTTCTTCACCATGGCGACAGGCAGAAGCATCCAGTTGACGCGCCAAATCGGCGAGCACCTCGTTGCGGCCGAGCTCGGGCGCATGGGTCTTATCGCCACTCCTTTCGCTGGGAACGTCCCCAACTTCGATCTTCTGGTTGCTAACGAATTTGGAATTGCCATACCCGTTCAAGTCAAGGCCATAAACGGCCCATCTTGGCAGTTCAACGCGACGTCATTTATCGACATCGAGAACACGAATGGCGTGCAGCGCATTGTCGGTCCGAAGCAAGTACCTTATCCTGGCTTGATATGCGTCTTCGTCTTGCTTCGAGGTGCAGGAACCGATGAGTTTTTTGTCATGCGGTTCCGCGATCTCCAAGACTACTTTGTTGGGACATACAAAGCTGGTATTAGACCAAAGAACCCTAACTCCACGCACTGCGCCATCTGGCCGAAAGACCTGCAGCAGTTCAAGAGCTGGGCTCCTCTATTCGAAGCGTTGTCAAATGAAGAGAGCGCTCTAATGCTTCGCTCGAGGGGACAACCAACGGCGGGGAAGGTTTGAGTGCTTTGGATAGTGGGTACCCAAGAGGTAACCGGAAGACTGTAAGTGAGGAATCGTTTTTCAGCTTGGCGCAAAGAAAGAAGGAAAAGGGGGAGACGAAATGGAACTGAGTAAACAGGTTCTTGAGGATGTGTTCCGAGTTACACGACAGGTGGAAGTAGGCGATATTACATTAACCAAAGGCGCGACTGATCTGGTGCGACGCCCATGGATTCAATCCCAACTCGGCCACCATGACGATTCGCTCACTGTGCCATATGATCAGAGGTGAGCGTTATCGTCGAGCAATGACGATTGACGCGACGGATTACTTCCTTAGCAGAATCAAAGAAGCGGATGGAACCGAGGGGTTGCGCGTGGCTTTGAAAGGATTGTCCCTTAGATCGACTACCGCCACTCAGCAGGCGTAAACGTGCCGGGTTTGCAGACCATCCTGGTCAAACATAGCAAGTAATCTAATCATCGCGATTGCCAAGTTCGAGCTACTCCGTACTTCAAACACGGCCATGTCGGAACGTCCACTCTGGGTCGTTTGCAGACCTTCGCGCATGCCCGCTTTCCGCCAAGAGCGGCGTTACAGGGCTTTTCTAACGGGTCACTGGCTGCGGTCACTAAGCCTTCGTCCGGACTGAGTACCGCGGAGTGGCAAGCGCAATCTTCAGATAAGACGGCGTTGCGCTAATCGTCCAACTGCCCATCGCTCCTATTCTGGCAGGGGAAAGAGGGAAGATCTGCCTGGGTGGGAAGCAGAGCGACGCAGCTCCTGATGCGCAACACTGCTCGGACTGGCAGATGCCGACACCCCGTCGTTCCCGGTAAAATTACGCACCATGCAAAATTTGCCCCGCCGTACCGTATCCGTCGCCCCCATGATGGACTGGACTGACCGCCATTGCCGGATGTTCCACCGCCAGATCACCCGCCACACCTGGCTCTATACCGAGATGGTGACGACCGGTGCCTTGCTGCACGGCGATGTCGCACGCCATCTGGATTTTGCTGAGGCGGAACACCCGGTCGCGCTGCAACTCGGCGGCAGCGAGCCGGACGACCTTGCCCGGTGCGCAAAGCTGGGGGAGGAGTGGGGTTACGATGAAATCAACCTCAACTGCGGTTGCCCTTCGGAACGCGTGCAGCGTGGCGCGTTCGGCGCCTGCCTGATGGCTGAACCGAAGCTGGTTGCCGACTGCGTCAAGGCAATGCGCGATGCGGTCGCTATCGATGTCACGGTCAAGCACCGCATTGGCATCGACCAGGTGGAAGGCTATGATTTCGTCCGCGATTTTGTCGGCACGATTGCCGATGCCGGTTGCAGCACCTTCATCGTTCATGCCCGCAACGCCATCCTGAAGGGATTGAGCCCGAAGGAAAATCGCGAGATACCACCCTTGCGCTATGCCATCGTGCACCAGCTCAAAAAGGATTTCCCGCAACTGGAAATCATTGTCAATGGCGGCATCCGCACACTGGAAGAAATCGACGAACAGCTGCAGCATGTCGATGGCGTGATGATCGGTCGCGAGGCGTATCACAACCCGTGGCTGATGGCGGCGTTCGACGCCCGTTATTACGATGACCCGCATAGCGCACCGACCCGCGAGCAGGTGCTCGACGCCATGCAGCCGTATATCCGGGACCAGCTCGCCCGTCATGGCGAACGTGGGCTCAAACTCAACAGCATTACCCGCCACATGCTGGGCTTGGCCCACGGCCTGCCCGGCGCACGTCGATTCCGGCAGATGTTGTCCGATTCGAATTTGCTGCGTAGCCAGGATCCGGGCTTGATCGCGAGCGCCTACGACAGCATCGCCAAGCCTGCGGCAGCCCACGGCCCGGCCGATACCGCAAGGGCGCCGTAAGGGATCACTGTCGGGTTCCCGGCAGTGCCTGGGCAGGGCCGCCTCCCCCCTGCCGCCATCAAGATTGTCCGAACTTTACCGCCTTGCCATAGTCGCAGTATGGGCAGGATGGCAATCCGCGCCTGTATTCCGGCCGGCAAAATCTTGCACGCCGTGTAAGGTCGTCCGGAAATTTTTACGTTCTGTCCCGGCCTTTCGTCCGCACCGGGCGCAAGCGAGGGCGCAATCACGGGCCGGCGCGATGGCATGGCTACTGCGTTGCCAGCGACGTCCACGTGCCACTCCAATCCGGCAAGAGCAGTTACATGCCCGGGAACCTGGTCATTCACCTACCTCGAAAGGAACCAGCAATGAAATCATTAACCCATCCATCCAGAGTACTGGTGGCAGCGAGCATCCTGGCGGCCCTGCTTGCCGGTTGCAACAAGGAAGCGGGCACGGGCGCGAAATCCGGCGCATCCGGCACGCCAGGTGGCACCACCGGGTCATCGGCGGGCACCACGGCACCTACCCCGGTCAGCCCCAGCGCCACGATGCCGAGCACACCGAGCATGCCACCGGCCGGCGCAGCCCCGGAGACTCCTGCTTCGGGCAGCAGCACCGGCGCTGCTTCCTCGTCCGGCGCGCCGCCGGGATCTTCGGGATCGTCCGATACGTCGTCGAGCTCCAGCGGTGCTTCTCCCGGTACCAGCAGTACCGGCATGACGCCACCTGGCGGCACCCCGCCGGAAACGCCGTCGACCACCCGCTGATCTGTCCCGGCGCAGCCAAACGCGCAACTGCCCTTGGCAGCTGCGCGTTTTTGCGTTTTTTCAATAGGGAGCCGGGAGCCGGCGCTTCGCCTGCGGCGCGCCGGTGACGCCGCCTCAATGCGGCAAATGCGGCGACGCCAGTCCGACCCGGTGCCCCAGTTCTTCCTCGTAACCGCTGTCGGGTAGTCCGAATTCGCTGCGCAGTTCGTCGCGCCGGTGCCGTATGTCTGCGGACAGCGCGCCGGCGTCGAGGTCGGCACCTTGCAGCTGCGGGAAGATCCTGCTGCGCACTTCCGCGATGTGGTGTCGCACGTATTCACCCAGCACATGAAAGCGCGCGCTGTAGCAGTGGTCGCCAGGTTGCATTGCTTCCAATTCGCCGACAAGCTGGCGGGCAGTGCTGTGCTCGACCAGCGCTTCTTCCACTGCGTCGATGGCGCACTGCGCCTCGGCCAGGGCGGGATATAGATATTCCTCTTCCACTTGGGCGTGGATGATCAATTCGGTACAGGTAGTTTCGACCAGGGTCTGCAAGGTCTCGTCGTCGGCGTCGTGCCTGATCCGCTCGAACTCGGCGAACAACTCCAGGATCTTGTCATGGTCATCTTCCAGCGTCCGGATGATTTCGGTCGTGGCGGGAATGCTTCCCTGTCGGGGCATTGATATCTCCTGCTGCGCACTGGACATCGAAAAATTACCGCAAGCTTCATGCCAGCTGCAATGCGGGGGGCGGCATGGAGACCTGCAGGCCTTGCCTGCCCGTGTTGCTGCGGTGTTGCTGCTTCATCGTCCTCTGCAGCGGCTTGCGCGGCACCGCATCGACGGACTGCCATTGGACATCGTTCAGGCAATCTTTACCACGACTACCCGCAAACTTTACGTCGATGCCGTTCGCTGCGCGCAGGTGTTGCCACGGCGACGTTGGGCACGGATGTTGCCTGCAGAGGAAGCAAGGCGGGATCGCCGGGGCATTCATTTTCTGGTCGCTTCGCGGGCGCTTTGTGGTCGCTTTGTGGTCATACCGGGCGGTTCTCGTCAAAGGAGAAGAGCATGCCATTGGTCCAAGTGGAGCAAGCGTACGCGGACGCCACCTCGGTCCGCCGGCCCCTGATTCCGGCCATACGCTGGGGCGCAGTGATCGCCGGTGTGGCGGTCGGCATATCGGTGCAGCTGGCGCTTTCGCTGCTGGGGATCGCCACCGGACTCTCCGTCGCCGACGTTAGCGGGGGCCGCGCAGGGCTCGCTCGTGGCGCATTGATCTGGGCCGGTTTCAGCATGCTGGTCGCGGCCTTCGTCGGCGGCTATGTGGCAGCCCGCATGACGGGCCTGAAGCGCAAGGCCGATGGGGTGCTGCACGGCGTCGTCACCTGGTCGGTCACAACGCTGCTGTTCGCTACCCTGGCCAGCTCGGCAAGCGGATCATTCCTGGGCAACATGTTCAGCAGTGTCAACTCCGGAAGCGTGATCAGCAGTACCGCCAGCGGCAATGCCAGCGACGTCGCCAGCAGGATGGCCGACATCATTCGCGCCGAGACCGGCGTCAACCTGACACAGGACAGATTGCGCACGCTGCAGCAATACATCGCCGCGGGAGAGCGCGGCCGGGCAGTGGAGTACATGGCCGGTGCCATCGGCATCGATCAAGCCAGGGCGGGCAGCATTGTCGACCAGGCGTTGATTGCCAGCGGATCGGCCGCGCAGGCTTCTGCGCGCGGCCAGGCTCAGGCCAGCCAGGCGCTGGATAGCGCCGGGCTGGCGGCATGGACAGTATTCGGGTCGGTCGCGCTGTCCCTGGTGCTGGGCATCATTGGCGGCCTGTTCGGCTCGCTTGGTTCGCGCCGCACCACGTGGAGCGAAGAGGGGGAGCCGCTGGCCATGGCCAGCGCGGCAAGGCCGGCAGCGAGCCCCAACGCCACGGTGCGCGATCCGCTGGATCGCAATCCGCAGGGGCGCGTGCCCTGAACAGATCGCTCCGGACCCGACGGCGATGCCGGAGGGCGCAATGAAAAAGAAACTCTGGATGAGGCGGCACACAGCATGTTAACAACGTTCAATGGCAGTTCCCGCGCGCGCCAGCTAAATGCTCGCGAAAAACGCTTCGCCTGCATCTTTGCGCGCGATTCAACGGCTACCGAGTTGCTGCACGGATGCCAGGTCGTCAGCGCCGGCGGCGAGAACCTGGGCCGGGTAAAGTCGATCCTGATCGATGCCCGCAGCAGACAGTTGCGGTATGTGGTGATGAGCAGGCAGTCCGGATCGGCGACGGTGGCGATACCCTGGCATGCGCTGTATTTCGATTCGGCGCTGGCGCGTCTGGTGTTCTACACCTTTTCTTGAAGCACACTTGCCTGATGATGTGCGCAACGGGGGCGGGCGGGCGTGACTGCCGGAGCCGCCGGCCGCCGGTCACGACGCCTTGGCGCGGCGGGTCAGGGACGGGCAGTCCGAAAGAGAACTGGGCTGGCATGCCAGGAAACTTTGCTTCATCCGGAGGCTCAATTGGAAGGAGGCGCAATTTGCTCCGTTGATTGTTGCAGCACCTGAGGAGTTCGCCATGGCAAGAGTAGAGCAATCGATCGATGTCAGCGCTCCGCTGAGGACGGTCTATAACCAGTGGACACAGTTTGAAGATTTTCCGCGCTTCATGGACGGCGTGCGCGAAGTTCGCCAGCTCGATGCGGCTCATTTGCGGTGGCGCGCGCATCGCCACGGTCTGGAAACCGAGTGGGAGTCCGAGATCACCGAGCAGGTGCCGGACCAGCTTATCGCGTGGCGCGACACCAGCGGGCCGCATCACAGCGGAAGCATCAGCTTCGAGCCGCTGCTCGGCGACAAGACCCGGATGCGGATGCTGATGGAATTCGAGCCGGCCGCCGATGCCGGGGAAGCTGCCGTGCAGGAGGCCGCCGAGCGCATTGGCCAGGACCTTGAACGATTCAAGAGGATGATCGAAATGCAGGGCCGGGAGTCTGGCGCGTGGCGCGGCGAGATCCATGGCGGACATGCTTTGCCGCTGGGCGCAACGCAAGATGCCACGGCCACCGCGGACAAGGCGGTCTTCCAGGGTGCTCGCATGGAGGAGCACGGCGGATCGGCCAGTCATCCATCCGGACGCTGGGAATCGTGGACCGACGAGAGTGCATTCGGTGGCGCACGTGGCGCCTCCGAGGGTGGTTCGCGGCCATCGCCTGCCAGCGCGCAGGGCGGCGAGGGCGCCTCTCCCGGGGCCGGCGAGCATGGATCGCACGCTGGGGCATCATCCGCCCTGGGTGGCGCCCAGGCGTGGTTGCGCAACCAGTTCCCGGCGCTGGAGGAGCCGATCGGCATGATGCGCCGCATGACTGGCGAGATGGATCAACTGTTCGAACGATTCATCGGCCGCCCGATGGCCTCGCGCTTTGGCCAGGGGCAGGGCGGGATGGCCGGCAAGTGGATGCCACAGGTCGAGATACTGCAACTGGAGGATGCGCTGCTGGTATGCGCCGACCTGCCCGGGGTCAAGCGCGAGGAGGTGCATGTCGATGTCCAGCATGACCGGCTCACGATCGAGGGTGAACGGCATGAGCGGGCGGAGGCACATGCGCGCGAGGGCTACCGGCGGTCGGAGCGGAGCTACGGACGCTTCTATCGGATGATTCCTCTGCCGCACGGGGTCGATCCGGACCAGGCCAGCGCCAGCATGCATGACGGCGTGCTCGAAGTGCGCGTTCCGATGCCGTTTGCGGCACGGCCGCCACGGCGGGTAGATATCGGGTGATGCGGGGCGTAGACCGGCGCACGCAAAGAACGCTCCCACCCTTTCAAGGGGAGGGAGCTACAAAGTCGATCGGCCGTTATCGCTCTTGCCGGGGAGGGAGCATTCTTTGCGTGCGACGGTATCCGCCATGAGCGAGCAACGAAGATGACGAACAAAAGATTATCGTGGGCAGGCTTGCTCGTTGCTGCCGTGATGCTGCTTGCCTGCGACAGCAAGGATCCTGCCCACCCCGGCAATCCGCTGCCGCCGCAGAAGCCACCTGCGCCCAGGCTCGACACGTTGGCAAATGCAGCTGCTGCCGCTGCCGCTATCGAATCGCCTGACCGTCACGCCGGATCCAGGTATCGAGCCCATACAGCGTATCCATGAGGGCCAGGCGCAGCCCCGGGTCGCACACCACGTCCTGCCTTACCTCCAGCTCAATCCCGGCGTAAAGAGGGTCGGGATAGTGGCCGCGCAGGCTGGTCGTCAGTCCGTCGGCGACGCCGGGGTAGGGGTAATTCAGGCGCACGGCACGTCCTGGCATGCGTGCCTCCAGGGCTTGCTGCCATCGCTCGCAGAGCATGGCCTCCTGACGCCGGAGCGGATCGAACAGCAGGCCCACCTGGGCATCCCTTTTTTCACCGTTCAGTTCTTCGGCGAAGCTGTGGCAGGACAGGTGCAGCACCGATTCGCCGCGTGAGATGGCGGCCGCTACCGATCGCTCCACAGCTTCACGGTAAGGGTGGTAATACTGCGCGAGGATTTCCTGCTGCAACTCGGGATCCAGCGCTTCAGTGATGGGGGAGAAAATCCCCGGGTGGTCAATCGAACGATTGAGGTCAACCAGCAGGCGGCTCAACACCGCATAGTGGTGAGCGCCGCCAAGTGCTGCGGCCAGAACCCGCGCCAGCCGCAGCGTGCCCTTGTCGTATCCCGCATGACTGTGCAGCAGCTTCCAATGCTCGCGGAACAGCGCACGAAAACGGCCGGGCAGGCGGTTGCCGCCATGTTCGCAGGTGACAATGCAGAACCGGCTCATGCGGCGGGCAGGAACAGGCGGCCGCTGTCCAGGCAGTCGCACAGCTCGCGATACACTGCGACCAGCCGGCTGTGGCTGGTGTCGCCATCCAGCGCTTGCAGGATGCGGCGCGCCAGCGGGCCATGCTCGCTGATTGCCTTCAGGCTGCGGGTCGTGGTTGCCGGCAATGACTCGGCCTGGATGACTTCGCCGATCAGCCAGGCCAGCAGTTCGCGTGCGCTGCACGCGCCGCCGGCATGGCCCAGCAATGACAGGTATTGCTGGTCTTCGATCAGCGCCTGCTCTGCATCCTGCACGCAGCAACGCAGGATGGCCGCAAGCGATCCGGTCGGCATGGCTTGCTGGGCCGCCAGCGGCGGGCCGCGCCGGTAGAGCCGACGCACCATGCCGATCACGGCGGCGGCGATGGCGATGTCGGCCAGCGCATTTTCCTGGGTATCCAGAACGCGGATTTCAATCGCGCTGCGATCGAAGCGGGCAATCGCGCCGCGCGAATTCAGCCATTCATGCTGCAGCATGCCGGAGGGGTCATGTGGCGCCAGGTCGCGGTATATGGGCTTGAGAATCCGCTCCTCGTATTCAGCCCGGCTGGACGCATTTTCAGGAATGATTTGCCCGGCTATCGATGGAATTTCGTCGGCGTTATGCGCATAGGCCTGCATCCGGTAATCCAGCGCCGATGCCAGGCGGCCATCGGCCACCGGGGAGCTGGCGGCAAGCGCCGGCAGCAAGGGCAGCACCAGCCGCACCGCAGCGTGCAGGCGGGCGAATTCCTCGTCCCCGGAAAAGGGCAGGTTGATCTGCATGCTCTGCAGGTTGGCCCAGCCATGCGAGCGGCACTGGAAAATGCTGGCATAGGTGGCATACAGCCCGGCATTGTCGTGCGGCCAGATCTGCATCTCCGTCTTCGGATCCATCCATGGATGCATTCCGCCCGGCATCAGGCGCGCATGGAAGTGGGCCAGCATGCGGTTCAGGTAGCGCACCTCGCGCTGGAAGGCTGGCGCGAGCTGCTCCAGCGGAATGCGCGGGTCGATATTCTTGATCTCGATGACATGCAGCACCAGTTCATTGGACCAGCCCAGCATGCCGCGGAACACATCATTGACGCGTCCCCCGGCTTCGGTATGCAGCACCCGGTCCGCGATCGGCAGGGGGGCCAGGGTCTCGCGATCGACGATCATCAGCTCCAGCTCGATTCCCTGGGCGGAAAAAGCCGGCAGGGCTGTCAGGGTCGGAAAATTCGGGGGACGGCTCATGAGAGCCAGCCCGTGCCAGCCTCGATCCGCGCGCGGATGACGCCGACTACCTGGCGGTACAGCGCATCGCCCAGCACGCCATCCTCATTGCCGGCATCCACGTTGGGATTGTCGTTGACCTCGATGACGTAGCTCTGGCCGCCGCGTTGCTTCAGGTCGACGCCATAGAAGCCGTCGCCGATCAGGCTGGCGGCCGCCAGCGCCAGGCTGACGACGTCCGGCGGCACCTGGTCCAGCGGCACTGCCTCCGCCAGTCCCTCGCTGTAGCGGCTGTCGCCTTCGTGCTTGATCACCTGCCAGTGGCCGGGCGCCATGTGGTAGCGGCAGGCGAACAGCAACCTGTGGTCGAGGATGCCGATGCGCCAGTCGAAATCGGTGGGCAGGTATTCCTGCGCCAGCAGCAGTTCGGAATTCGCAAACAGCGTCGTTGCCCGGTCCCGCAACTCTTGTGGCGTCCGGACCTTGACCACGCCCAGCGAGAATGCGCTGTCGGGCTGCTTCAGGATGCAGGGAACGCCAAGCGCCGGCATGACCTGGTCCAGGTTGCCGCGGTGAACCAGCAGCGTCTTCGGCGTCGGAATCGCGTGGCGCGTCAGCAGTTCGTGCAGGAAGAGCTTGTTGCTGCAGCGGATGATGGAATCCGGATCATCCATCACGACCAGTCCGGCGTTCTCAGCGTGGCGCGCGATCCGGTAGGTGTAATGGTTGAGCCTGGTGGTGTCGCGAATGAACAAGGCGTCAAACTCCGCGATCCGGCCGGACTGGCCCCTGGTGAGGACTTCCGCGCGCATGCCCATGTCGTCGGCCGCCTGCATGAACTTCCGGATCGCGGCACTGTTGGATGGCATGGCCGCGCCGCCTGGGGTGCGCAGGATCGCCAGCGTCGGCATTTCCACCGGTTCGCGGCGGTGGCAGCAGCGTGTATCCAGGCTGCCAGGAATGGCCGCCGGCATGCCGCCGGCATGCATGTCCTCGATTGCCCCGATGTCGGGAACTGGCCGGTGCCCGCGCGCCTCGGCCAGCATCGACACGTAGTAGCCGAAGCTCTGGTAGCGCATGCAATGGCTGAGGTTGAACACCCGGGTGTCGCTGCAGTAGGTGTATGCAGGCTCCGTCAGATAGCGGCAGGCAGTGACCACCTGCAGGCCCCTGATGGTGACAGGCCAGTCGCGCTGATCGCTGACGACGAGCAGGGTCTTCATGGGAGAGCCTGTTGCGGACGATGGCGCGGGTGGATGACCAGCAGGTTGGCGTCATGGGTGACGATGCCGAGCAGGATTGCGCCGATCACCCGGTCGATCCCGATCCAGTATTCATGCGACTGTCCATACGGGTTTTGCTGGTATGGATCGAGCACCAGCACCTTGCCGCGGTCGATGTCGTAGCCGGCGATGACGACGAAGTGGCCGGCCGGCGTGCCACGCACATCGTCGGGCAGGTCGTTTGGCCCGTATTCGCGCGGGGTGCGGTACAGGAAGGTGGAGGAAAGCCCGGTCAGGATCGGATGCTTGCGCCGCAGCATGTTGTGGATCAGCCCGCGGGACAGGTCCATGTGGCGCAGGCGGCCACCGAGTTGCAGGAATTGCAGGTAGCCCTGCGTCGCCCACTGCAGCCGCTGGTCGCTTGCCTTGGCCTCGCTCTGCAGCAGCAGGCGCTGTGCCAGGTCGACGTTCGTGCGTGCGAACCACGAGGGGTCGAACACGTTCAGGTTGTAGGTGTAAATGGTGGCCCGATAGCCCCTGCGCAGCGCGTCACAGGCCAGGTAGACGGCAAAGGTTCCACCCGGTTCCAGCCTGCCGGTGCGGGTGATGATGTCCTGCAGCGGATCGGCATCGTTCCAGTAGCGATATACCGCATGCAGGCAGGTCGGCCCGCAGGTGGTGCCGTCCGGCTGCGCTTCCATGCTCATGGGCAAACGCAGCGAGTCAGGAATTTCTGCGACCAGAGTCGGCGTCTGGCGTAGCACAGGCAGGTTCATTCAGGTCGCATCGGGCAGCGACGACGTCGGGTTACGGCTGCGCCCTGACCCGACGTCTCGATGGCTTCAGTTGAAGGCAATGTCCTTCGCTACTTTTTCTGCGCGCCGGTCGCGGCATCCTGCACCTTCTCGCCGCCGCGCTCCACATCCTGCCCCAAGCCCTTCATGGTGTTGCAGCCAGCCAAGCCTGCAGTGAAAGCGAGCAAGCCAATCAGTGCGATGATTTTTTTCATGATGGATCCCCAAGAATGGTTGAGTGAGAAAAGTTCTTCTTGCAGCCTGGTGCAGCCACTTCCCCTGGTCCGGCCCGATGCATATCCGGCGCAATGCTTCCGGCGCAATACTTCTGGAGCAATACTTGTCTGCTGTTGGTCTCTGCTGCAAATCTTGCCTGGTGCCGGCCTGTCAGGCCATCAGCGTCCGGCGCGCCGCCCCCCGGCCTGTGCCGGCCGCTGGCGGCGCTTGCGCAACCATTGGGTCGCCGCGTTCGCCGCACGTGCCGCCATCTGCATCCGGGCCGGGTCGCGCATGATCATCGACACCGTGCCAGCAAGACTGGCCAGTGCTGCGGCGCCGATCGACGCGCGCTGCACCGCGTGCACATCGCGTTCGGGCGGCGGCACAGGCGTATCCGGCGACACCGCGGCGGCGGATTCTGATTGCGCCTGGAACCTGCGCTGCACCGCCGCCGGCGCCGAGCGCACGACTGTCAATACGCGGCGCGGCCCTATCGCGATCAGCGCCGCCAAGCCCGCTGCGGCTCCGGCTATCGCATACGGATGCGATACGATCCAGCGCATGGTGCTGCTGCGCGGGAATTCGCCCGGCATGCCGCGCAGGTGCTGCGCGTGATGGATGTGACTGACAGCATGGCCGCCTTCGTCCGGGTGCCCGGGTTCGTCGTACTGGCCCAGCATTCTTCGATAGGCGGCGCGGCTGGCGTGAATCTGTTCCAGCAGCGCCTGCCGTTCCTGCTCCAGCGAGCTTGCATGCTTCATAGGCTTTCCTTGACCAGTTCGACGTCACGTTTGAGCTCGGTGCGCAGTGTGTTCAATGCCGATCCCGCGGTGGTGTGCTGACGGGCAAGCCAGATACCGGCGCCCGCTGCAGCGAGGTAAAGCGCGACGACGCCCCATGCCGCGACCGGCAAGTATTCGCTATCCCAGAAGCTCAGGATGATGGCGATGCCGATGAAAACGATGGCAAGCAGGCCGAACAGGCCGGCTGCCGCATATCCCAGCATTTGCATGGCAAGTTCACGGCCTTGCAGCTTGAGCTCGATGCGCAGCAGTTCGAGGTAGTCGCCGATGCGGTCCATCGCAATGACCGAGATCTGCCTGGATTTCTGCAGGGTTTCAAACACCTTGTTTTCTCCGGAAGGGTTAAATCCGAACAATCTAATCGCGGCCGACACGCATCAACGCGCCGATCAGCAGCCCGACGCCAGCGGCAATCGCGACCGACTGCAGCGGCTTTTCCTTCACATAGTCGCTGGTCACGTCCACGCCCTGGTTGATCTGTGTGCGCGCCTGTTCGGCAATGCCGCGCGCAGCGGTGCGCATGTCGCTGAATTTCATCATCATCTTGTCGCGTGCTTCGGAAAGTTCACGTTCGCTCAGATCGGCGGCACGCGACATCAGGTCATCAAGGTCGCGCTTCAGGCTGGACAGCTCCTCACGCATGCGGCTGGATGTGCCTGCGCTGCCACTCGCCGATGATGACGAGCCCGTGAGCGAACCCGGAATGCCGGCACTGCCCTGGCTGCTGCCCGATGGGTAATTTGTTTCCATGCAGATCTCCTTGGTTTCGCTGACTGATCCTGGTGTCCCGATGAGCTTGTCGCGAAAGTGCACTCGAAAGCTGTGCCGGTTCTTTTGCGCAAGCCGCTGTGCTGTGTGGCGATTGCAAGGGACGTGCCAGCATGACAAGAGGCTCGGCGCGCGCAGCAGTCGCAGTGAATGCACTGTTTTCCGGGAGCAGGGAATTGCAGGAGTTACGCGGTAAAAATTGCAGCGCGCACTTGATTGGATTCTTGTCCGGTCCAGCAGGTGCAGTATTTTGGTCCTGCAGACCTGGATGCAAAACGGCCTGCGTTCCCTCGCGGAAAACGCAGGCCGGAAAAGTTCGCCGCTGCTGGCTGCTGCCGGGCGGAAAAGATTCAATGCGGCATCGCTGACGCCGCATGCATCGGGTTTCGCCTTACTGGCTTTTCGGCACCTTGAATTGCAGCGATTTGTACTCGAGGAATTCCTCCATGCCCCACGGACCCATCTCGCGCCCGCGTCCTGATTGCTTGTAACCACCGAAGGGCGCGAACAGGTTGAACGCGCCGCCGTTGATATCGACCTGGCCGGTGCGCAAGCGGCGCGCGATCTGCTGGGCCCGCTCGTCGCTGCCGGCCCACACCGCCCCCGCCAGGCCGTACAGCGTGCCGTTGGCGATCCGTACTGCCTCGTCCTCGTCGCGGTACGTGATGATGGACAACACCGGCCCGAAAATTTCTTCCTGTGCGATCGTGCTGTCGGGCTTTACCCGGCCGAACACCGTTGGCTGCACGTAATAGCCGCGCGGCAGGTCGGCCGGTGCGTCCGGTCCGCCGCACAGCAGTTCTGCACCTTCTTCGATGCCGCGGCTGATGTAGCTGCGCACGCGCTCGCGTTGCGCGCCCGAGGCCAGCGGGCCGAGCTTGGCGCCGCTGGATATCGGGTCGCCAACGGTAAAGGTGCGTGCGATATCGGCGGCGATCTTCGCCGCTTCTTCATAGCGCGACTCAGGCACCAGCATGCGGGTATGCGCCGAGCAAGTTTGCCCGCTGTTGAGGAAACAGGCGTTGACCGTGCCCTTGACTGCGGCCGCCAGGTCGGCGTCGTCGAGGATGATGGCGGCCGACTTGCCGCCCAGTTCCAGCGCCACCCGCTTGACGGTTGCTGCCGCGACTTCGGAAATCCGCTTGCCGGCACGGGTCGAGCCGGTGAAGGACACCATGTCGACGTCGGCATGGCGCACCAGCGCTTCACCGGCCACCGGGCCGGTGCCGCTGACCAGGTTGAACACGCCGGCCGGCACGCCGGCGGCGTCGATCACTTCGGCGAGGATGAAGGCATTGAGCGGAGCGACTTCCGAAGGCTTGAGCACCACGGTGCAGCCAGCCGCCATTGCTGCCGCTACCTTGGCCGCGATCTGATGCAGCGGATAGTTCCACGGCGTAATGCAGACGACCACGCCGACTGGCTCGCGCAAGATGCGCGAATTGCCAGCGGTCTGTTCCCATTCGAAGGTCGTCGCAAGCTTGGCGTAATAGCCGAAATTGGCAATCGGCGATCCGACCTGGATCGGGCCGGCCAGCTTGATCGGCATGCCGACTTCACCGGCGATGGTCTGCGCCAGTTCATCGCTGCGCGCCTTCAGGCCATCCTTGATTTTTTGCAGGTAGGCGCCACGCTCGGCAGGCGCGGTCGTGCTCCAGCTGTCGAATGCGGCACGGGCGGCGGCAACAGCGGCATTGGCGTCGCGGTCGTCGCCTTCGGGTATGCGGCCCATCACTTCTTCGGTTGCCGAATTGATGACGTCTATCGTGTTGCGTCCGGACGGCGTGATCCACTTGCCGTTGATATACAACTTGTCGCGGTTTTGCATGAGCATGTCTCCTGTGTGTTTATGTGCTTCGTGTTGTTGTGCTTGTTTGCCGGGGCCGGCGCCCGTTGGTGGGGACATTGACCTGACGGTGAATGCGGGTGGATCGCGGTTGCTGGCGGGAAGGAAAGCACGGATCGAAAAGCGATCGCGGAGTGCGCGGCCTGCCTTCGGCACCTGCTGCTTGCCGTCCTTTGTTTCATTGGTATTGCGCGAGCCGGGAATTCCCAGCATACTGGTTTTTTATACAGTCTCCAATTTTCGGGGCTGCCTGATTTTCCGCTCACTGCGCTTTCATGTCCACCCACCTGCCTTCCTTTCCCCGCCTGGCCTTTGTCGACCTTGAAACCACCGGCGGCACGCTCGCCACCGATCGCATCACCGAGGTCGGGATCGTCGAAGTTGACGAGGACGGCGTGCGGGAATGGAGCAGCCTGGTCAATCCGGAGATGCCGATACCGGCATTCATACAGAACCTGACCGGGATCTCCAACGAGATGGTGCGCGAGGCGCCGACTTTCGGGCAACTTGCCGATGAAATCCACGCGCGGCTCGAGGGCCGGGTGTTCATCGCGCACAACGCCCGTTTCGATCATGGTTTCCTGAAGCAGGCCTTCGGCCTTACCGGCCACACTTTCCGGCCTTCGGTACTGTGCACCGTGCGGCTCTCGCGCAAGCTATATCCGCAATATGAGCGGCATAATCTCGATGCGCTGGTTGCGCGCCACCGCTTGCAGGTGGCCGAGCGCCACCGGGCGCTGGGCGATGCGCAGCTGATCTGGCAGTTCTGGCAACGCATACGGGACGAGCATGAGCCGGAAGCGCTGGCCGAGGCGGTCGCCAGGCTGACCAAGCGGCCCTCGCTTCCTCCGCGCCTGGATCCGGCAGTGCTGGAGCGGCTGCCGGCCACCCATGGCGTCTACCTGTTCTACGGCGCCAACGAATATCCGCTTTACATCGGCAAGGCCAATAACCTGCGCCGGCGCGTGCTGTCCCATTTCAGCGGCGACCATGCGTCCGACCGCGAGCTGACCTTGTGCCAGCAGACCGAGCGCGTCGAATGGGTCGAAACAGCGGGCGAGCTGGGAGCGCTGTTGCAGGAAGCGCTGCTGGTCAAGGAGCGCATGCCGGCACAGAACAAGAAGTTGCGGCATAGCGAAGACCTGTGCGCATGGCGGCTTTTGCGCAAGGCAGGACGCCTGCAGCCGGTGCTGGCGCGGCCGGATGGCGACCTGTTTTTCGCCCACGACAGCCAGCTCTACGGGCTGTTCACCAGCTCGCGCGCGGCAACCGAGGCGCTGCGCTCGATCGCCGAGGCGCATCAGTTATGCCCGGTGCTGCTCGGACTGGAGAAGCTGCGTGCGGGCCAGGCTGGCCGGCCGTGCTTCGCCAGCCAGATTGGCAAGTGCAGCGGCGCGTGCGCAGGCCACGAAGACCCCGCAGCGCACGACGAACGCGTGCTGGCAGCGCTGGAAAGCCTGCGCCTGAAGCCCTGGCCCTATGCCGGGGCGATCGGCATCAGGGAAGGCGAGGCCACGCATGTGGTCGACGCCTGGGCTTACGTCGGCACCGGCAGCAATCAGGATGAACTTGCGCGCCTTGTCGCGCGCGGACAGCAGCCGTTCGATCGGGATGTCTACCAGATCCTGCAGAAGTGGCTGCCGAAGCTGGGACCGCGTATCTCGTTGCTGCAAGCATGAACAGTGCGCCTGGCGTGATAATCCGGTTTGATTGATTGATTGTTTGGTTGTTTGTTTGATTTTTTGATCCGACTCGATACTGCTCACCACAGGAGGCACCATGCCCGCCACATTCCCCCCTGACAGCGCGCTGCAAACCATCGTCGTTCCACGCACCCGTGACCTCGGCGACAACTTCCAGGTGCGCCGAGCCTTGCCGTCGATCGAGCGGCGCATGGTGGGGCCTTTCGTGTTCCTGGACCAGATGGGTCCCACCGTGTTCGCCCCGGGACACGGCCTGGATGTGCGGCCGCATCCGCATATCGGACTGGCCACCGTCACCTACCTGACCGAGGGCGAGATCGTTCACCGCGACAGCCTGGGTACGCTGCAGACGATCCGGCCGGGGGAAGTGAACTGGATGACTGCCGGGCGCGGCATCGTGCATTCCGAGCGCACCGATCCGCAACTGCGGCCGTCGGGTCCGGCGCTGGCGGGCCTGCAATGCTGGGTGGCGTTGCCGCGTGCCCATGAGGAAGCCGATCCCGCGTTTGCGCATTACAAGGCGGACCAGTTGCCGGTCGAACAGGGCGAAGGCGCGAGTGCCGTCGTCATCGCCGGCAGTTTCTTCGGCCGGCGCTCGCCGGTGCCGACCTTGTCCGACCTGTTCTATGTGGACCTGCGGCTGGAGCCCGGCGCCCGCATCGGTATTCCCGCCGAATATGCCGAGCAGGCGATCTACATTTTCGAGGGCACGGTCGATCTCGGCCGGGATGGCCAGTTCGCTGCCGGGCAACTGCTGGTGTTGAAGCCCGGCACGCCGGTCACGCTGGCGGCCACCGGCAGCGGACCTGCGCGCGTGATGCTGCTCGGTGGCGAGCCCATGGACGGACGGCGCTACCTGACCTGGAATTTCGTATCGAGTTCAGCTGAACGCATCGAGCAGGCCAAGGAAGACTGGCGCCAGCAGCGCTTCGATCCGGTGCCGGGGGAGAGTGAATTCATTCCCTTGCCGGACTTGCCGGGGAAGCCGGTGGCTTATCCGTGATCGGCCGATTTCAATAGCAGCAAGAGTGTCGAAGGCCGAGCGACTTTATGGCTCCCTCCCCTTGAAAGGGAGGGGGCGTTCTTGGCGTGGGCCGGTCTACGCGGTCAATGACGATGTGGGTAACGATCAGCCCTCGCAGTCGACCCAACGACCGCCCCCAGCCCATACGCCCGTACAATACCCGCCGACATGAATTCATTCACGTACGCCTGCCAATGACCACCACCACCAATACAACAACTCCCGGCCCGCTGGCCGGCCTGCGGGTGCTCGAAATGGGTAGCCTGATCGCCGGCCCGTTTGCTGCCAAGACGCTTGCCGATTTTGGCGCCGACGTCATCAAGATCGAGCCGCCGGGGACTGGCGACGGCCTGCGTTCATGGCGCGCGCCGGAAGGAGAGACCTCGGTCTGGTGGCATGTGCAGGCGCGCAACAAGCGATCGGTGGCAATCGACCTGCGGCAGAAAGAAGGGCAGGACCTGGTGCGGGAGCTGGCCTTGCAGGCCGATGTGGTGATCGAGAATTTTCGGCCGGGAACGCTGGAGCAGTGGGGGCTGGACTACGACAGCCTGTCGGCGCGAAATCCGAAGATCATCATGCTGCGCATTTCCGGCTACGGCCAGGATGGCCCGAAGCGCGACTTGCCGGGCTTCGGTGTGGTGGCCGAGGCCATGGGCGGCTTGCGTTACATCACCGGCATCCCCGGCCAGCCGCCGGTGCGTCCCGGTATCAGCATCGGCGACTCGCTGTCGGCATTGCATGGCGTGATCGGCATCCTGATGGCGCTGTATCACCGTGTCGCGCATGGCGGACAGGGGCAAATGATCGACGTCGCCCTGTACGAGTCGGTGTTCAACATGATGGAGGGAGCGGTCGCCGAATACGATCGCTATGGCACGATTCGGGAGCCGGCCGGCAGCGCCATCCAGGGCATCGCCCCGACCAACGCCTATCCCTGCGCCGATGGCCGCTATGTGCTGGTCGCGGGCAATGGCGACAGCATTTTCCGGCGCTTGATGCAGTTGATCGGACGCGAAGACCTCGCCAGCGATCCCGCGCTGGCGCGCAATCCCGGCCGGGTCGCACGGATGGAAGAGATCGATGCGGCAATCGCCGCATGGACTTCGCGGCATACGCTGGAGCAGTGCTTGTCGGCACTGGCGGAGTCAGGCGTCCCGGGCGGAAAGATCTACACCATCAAGGACATCGTCGAGGACGAGCAGTATGTCGCCCGCGACATGATCAGGACCGTCAAGCTCAAGGATGGCAGTTCGCTGAAAGTGCCCGGGGTGGTGCCCAAGCTGTCGGCCACGCCGGGTGGATTCGATGCCGGCGGTCCGGACCTGGGGCAGCACACCGAGGAAGTGCTGCGCGAAATCGGCGTCAATGATGAACGGATTGCAGCCTTGCGCTCGAAAGGGGTTCTGTAGCGCGGGATCCTGTAGCGCGCGTGCCGGCAATGGCGGAGTTGGTGTCGCCCTTCAGCTGGCTGGCTTGCGCGCCACCATGCCGATCAGCGCCGAGCGCCCGGCGTGACGCGCACCTTCCTGGAGTTCGGCTTCGTATTCGCGCAATTCCAGCATCTCGAAGCCGGCCCACATTTGTTCAAGCAGCGGCGCGGTGTAGAGATGGGAGAGTTCCGGGGGGCCGCCGGTGCGGTACTCCAGCTGTTTGGGCGTATAGCCCTGGAGTAACACCAGTCCGCCCGGTTTCAGCGTACGCTTGATGTTGTCGAACATGCGTTCCCGCATCGCCGGATCGGCGAACTGGACGAAGATTGCGGCGACCACATCGTAGGTCTGCCGTGGCCACGGCCAATTGTCGCAATCGGCGACATCGTAGTGCACCTCGACGCCAGCCTCTTGTGCCAGCTTGCGCGCCTTGTCCACGCCTTTTCCGGCGATGTCGAATGCATCGACCAGCAGGCCTTGCCGCGCCAGCCAGACGCTGTTGCGTCCCTCGCCGTCGGCCACGCATAGCGCGCGTTGCCCGGGCAGCAGCATAGGGGCGTGATCGCGCAGCCAGAGATTGGGTTCGGTTCCGAAAATATATTCGTCGGACTGGAAGCGCTTGTTCCAGTGTTCGGCGGCATCGGGGAAGGCGGGCGGGGTGCTCATGTTTGCGGTGCTCCTGATTTAGGATGATCCGATATTAATCCCTGTGGATGCGCGGTGCGAGCAGCGCTATTCGTTCGCCTCCACCATCGTGCGCGACTGCCCGAATACCCACGACACCCCGAACCCCGCCGCCAGGGAGTTGCGGCTGCGCATCAGCGGGCTGTCTTCGAACGCAGCGCCGCCAAGATAGTCATAGCGCGCGAATGCGCCCACCCAGAAATTCGGAAAGCGGCGGGTCAGCGTCACTGTCACCTGCGAGCCGGCATACCCCGCGCGCGCTGCATACGCCGGCCGCGAGGGCAGCACTTCGCTGCTGGCCACGCTGTAAAAGGTCTCGTTGTAACGCCGATCCTGGAATTGGGGGCCGCCGCTGACCGACAGGTTCCAGCCCGCCATGCCGGGTAATTCCCGGCCCTGCCAGCCCAGGCTGGGGGCGAACACCCAGCCGACATGGCGCAAGGGCGTGTCCAGCGCTATGGCGGCCCGCAGCGGAAAGCGAAGTTGCAGCGTGGAGCGCGAATCTGGCGGGCGCAGGTGGATGTTGAGCGTCGGGCCCAGTTCCACCGTTGGCCGCAGGTCGGCCATGCCACGCCGCGCATTGTTGTTCCGGCTGGTGACCGGCAGCGTGCCCAGCGCGCTGATGTTCAGTTCGATCCGCTCGCTCTGGAACAGCATGGTCCGTATGCCGTCCCGGTCCGCTTTCAGCCACTCGCCGCGATAGACCAGGTAGGGCAGGGGCAGCACGGTCTGGCCGCGCTGATCCGCGCCGCGATAGTCGGGCAGCGACAACACGCCGATTCCGACCCCGGCTTCCCACAGCGGAAATGTGCCGGCATGGGCGCAAGGGATGGCCAGCAGCGACAGCCACAAGGCGCGGCGCAGGATCTGCAATCTGCGAACAGCGAAAAGCTTGGTCATGGAGTGCGGGCGGACCGGCCAGGCGGTCGATTCATCGGATACCACATTCTTGCGTTGGCGGGCCCGGCGCGCCTTGCGCCCGCTGCAAGTCCATGCGTGTTCTCGTGATTGCAATGCCCGGCCGCACCGCGCATGATGAAATTCATTGTCGTCACAGGAGTGCGAATGAAGACCGATCAGGAACGGCTGGAACAACTGGAAAAGACCGTTGCACACGCGCTCGGTCAATTGCTGGCTGCCAACCTGGCGCTCGGCTGTCTGTTGCGCACCCATCAGGATCGCGAGGCTGCAGCGGCCATGATCAACCAGGAATATGAACAAGCGGTCACGCAAGTGCTCAACACCAATTTTCCCGAGGCCTTCCTGGATGGAATGATGACGGTGCGGAACAGGTTCCTGTTCAAGCCCTGAAGCCCTGAAGCCCTGAAGCCCTGAAGTCCTGACCCGACCGCTCTGCGGGCGTCCGGATTTGCGCAAGATCAAGGACTGTTGCTGTACGGCATGTTTATATGATTTCCATGGAGAAACATATGCGCCAATCTGATAGGATCGACTCGGCTTCGAGCTCCTTCTGGTTGGCTGTTGAAGAGCAGTAGGGAGATATGATGACAATATGGCATTGCATTGGTGCAATGTGCTTGATCGGCTTGCAGGCAACCCAGGCTGCTTGCGCCCAGGAGCAGGCGGTTACGCTGGTGCTCGGGCCGGACTATCGGTTCGTGCCGTCACGGGTGGTCGTCCCGGCCAATTCTGGTTTTCGGTTGCTTGTGCGCAACGAGAGCGGACAGCATGACCGTATCGGCAGCGATGACCTGAATGTTGAACGGGGTGCGGTGCCGGGAGAAACCACGGAAATTGCGATTGGACCCCTGCGCAGCGGGGCTTACAGTTTTTTTGGCTACAGGAACAAGGTCACCGCGAAAGCGGAAATAGTGGTCCAGTAGCTGGCAACAAGTTATCTGACAGGCTTAATGATGTTGTTCCCAATGGGTCCGGAGCGGGCTGGCCGGGCTCCTCGTCGACGACAGGACTTTGCGTCGACCCTTCGCTTGGTGCTGTCCGGCTTCTTCGGCATCGCGCTGGCTACGCTTGTGCTCTACGCGGCCCTCAGTTGGCAGGACCAGAAGCGGGCCCTGACTCAATCCATTGTCCAGCAGAGCAGATACCTGTCGGGACTGTCCGAGGATTTCCTGTCGGGGGTCGCCTATGGCATCGACGCAATTGCCCGGACTGTCGGCCAGACCCGTTCGATCGAGCATGCCGAAGCGATGTGGGACACGCTGCGTTCCAGTCATCCTGAAATCGATTCGCTGCTGTTGACGGATAGCCACGGGAAAGTGAGCTTCAACAGCGCCGGCACTCGCGAGGACCGAAGTGCGCGCTTCCTGCAGGACCTGTTCACGATGGAGAGCAGGGGCGGCGCCCGATTTTATCTGGGCGTGCCGCGCTATGACCAGAACTTTGACAATCCGGAATTGGGGATCAGCCATGTCAGCCATGATCAGCACGGGCTGGCGCTGTGGCGCGTTGAAGCAAAGGTCAAGCTGACCCAGCTGACGCGCAGGTGGCAGCCCGAACTGTTGCCGGCCGGCGCCAGGGTGCTGCTGCTGCATTCGAACGGCTATGTGATTGCAGAAGGCGGAGCAAGCACGGACGGCTTCGACGAACATTTTCCCGGGCTGGTCAGCGCCATCGCAGCGGTGAAGGGGATCGAGGGCGCAATAGATACCGGCGATTCAGGGATGATCCTGGCCGTCCAGCGCCTGCAGAGGCAGCACGCCACCCTGCTGATTGCATTGCCAGTCAGCGCAGTGTGGGATCGGTGGCTGGAAAACAATCTCGTGCTGTTCGTTGCTTTTGCCGTTTCCATGCTGGTGTACCTGGCGCTGGCCGTGCTCTTGCTGCGGCGCGAGCGGCTGCACAGCCGGCAGTTGCTGGAGCAGGCCGACACTGATGCACTGACTGGCATTCCAAACCGGGCAGCCGCCGGGCGGCACCTTGCGCAGAAGATCGCGTGGGCCCGGCGCGAACATGCAAACCTTGGCGTCGTCTACATCGACCTCGATGAGTTCAAGGGCATCAACGACAATTACGGCCATCAGAGCGGCGACCGGCTGCTGGTGCTACTGACGCAGCGCCTGTCATCGAGGTTGAGGGCAGGGGATCTGCTGGCACGGCTCGGCGGGGATGAATACCTGGCGGTGGTGAACTGCAGCAACAGCAGCGAACTGGTGGCGGTGTGCCAGCGCTTGCTGGACTCGGTGGGCGAGCCGATCCTGGTCGACGACCGCTGGCACCGGCTGACCTTGTCGATTGGCGCCAGTTATTATCCGGACGATGGCGTCACCGCCGAAGACCTGCTGAAACGGGCCGACATCGCGATGTATGCAGCCAAGGGCGCCGGCCGCAACGCCTGCCGCCTGTTCAACAGCCTGATGGCAGATGAGGCGCGCGCCAGGTCCGAGTTGAAAATGCAGCTGGAGCAGGCGCTGGCCGGCGACCAGTTCGAACTGTACTACCAGCCGCGTTTCAACCAGGCCCGTGAAATGGTGGGGGTGGAAGCGCTGCTGCGCTGGCGCCACCCCGAGCGTGGACTGCTGGCGCCCGAGCACTTCATTCGCTTTGCGGAAGAATGCGGGCTGATCGTTCAGCTCGGGCGCGTGGTGCTCGAACGTGCATGCCGGCAGGCACTGTCCTGGCAGCAGACACTGTCCAGGCCGCTCAGCGTGTCGATCAATGTCTCGGTGAGAGAGTTGGAAGAGCAGGATTTCGCCGCGCAGGCGTTGCAGATCGTGGCGGAGTCCGGGGTTGACCCGCGGCTGATCCAGTTGGAAGTCACCGAAAGCATGCTCTCATCCAAACCGGATGAGGTGTTGGCCTGCCTGGAAAAACTGGCAACCGCCGGACTGACCATAGAACTGGATGATTTCGGTACAGGCTATTCCTCGCTCAGCTACCTGCGCCGCCTGCCGATCAGGACCATCAAGATCGACAAGTCCTTCGTGCACGACATTGAAACGGTGCCGGAAAGTCGCTCGCTGGTGGTCGCCATCATCGCCATGGCCAAGGCCTTGAACTGCAATGTCGTCGCCGAAGGTGTGGAGAACGAAGCGCAGTTGCGCTTCCTCGAGTCGTGTGCTTGCACGCAGTTCCAGGGTTACTACCTGGCGCTACCGATGACGGCGCGCGAGATCGGGGAGCGGGATGCCGCGTGGGCTAGCGAAAGGGCATTGTCAGCCACGGCCTGATCCGGACCGCCCCGGGCAGGGGGCGTCAGTGGCGTCTACCTTGCCGCAAGGGCCGTACGGCACATACGCGACCGCTGCCCTGCCAGTGCCTGGCCCGGCTATTGAGGCGGCCCGCTCATCACAAACGGCTCCCAGATATGGCCGTCCAGATCTTCGAACGAATGGCTGTACATGAAGCCGAGGTCTTCCGGTTGGCGCGCGATCATGCCGCCGGCCGCGACGGCTTTCGCCACCATGCTGTCGACTTCTTCGCGGTTTTCGCATTCCAGGGCGAGCAGCACTTCGGTCGACTTGTGTGCGTCGACTATCGTCTTGCGAGTGAATGTCCTGAAAAAATCCTCGACCAGCAGCATGACCGTGATGTTGTCGCTGACCACCATGGCCAGCGCCTGGTCGTTGCTGAACTCCGGGTTGAAGCCGAAGCCCAGGCTGCTGAAAAAGGCGCGGGTCTGCTCCAGGTTCCTGACTGGCAGGTTCACGTAGATCTGTGTTGGCATGTCGGATACTCCACAGGAAAAGTTGACAGAAGATAATCGCGCTCGGCTCGGCGCCATCCAGTACATGGCCGTACTCTCGACCCTTGACGGGCGCGTGCCTTGATTTACAGCAATGCCGCTTATCCCTTTTGCTTCAAGGACTTGAGCCCATCCCGGACGAGTTGTCCACATGGTTTTCAACTGCGCCTGTGGACAGATTGCATGGTCGGTCTCTTTGGCCGGTCTTGGCGGAAATACAAGGCCATGATCGATCGGATGACTGAAGTTGCATGATTACAACGGGGCTCATCACAAAACGTGTAAACACATGTGCAAGGAGCGCGCCAGAACTGAAAAAAATGGTCAAAAAGCGGAGATTAATTGCCATACAGAAAGTTTAATTTCCATGCAGTAACGAAATGTAGCAATTAGTTCCTTTACTCTAATAAAAACAAGGAAATAGCAGGAAAAAATTATCTGTCTGACATTTTTCCGCGTTGCAAAAGCATTTACATTCTGTCCTGTAACTTGATGAGCGGAAACGAAGGGTCCAAGACCTCCGCGATCAGGGCAAAATTTCAAAAACCTGGAGGTAGTGAAAATGTCAAAGATTTCGTTCAAAAAATTGGGCGCGGCTGCATTGGTTCTTGCTGCCTTCGGCGTTTCGGGTTCGGCATTTGCAGCGTCGGCAAGCGGCACTGCAAACGCAACGGTGCTGACGCCGATCGCGATCGCCGCCGGTAACACGCTGGAATTCGGTTCGTTCGCAGGCAATGGCGCCGGCACGGTGGTAGTCTCCGCTGCTGGTGCTCGTAGCGCGACCGGCAGCGTGCTGTTGATTCCAGGCGGCACGATCCGGGCCGGCACGTTCACTGTGACCGGTACCGGCAATGCCACCTTCGCCGTCACGTACCCGGGTTCGGTCAACCTGAGCAACGGCACGGAGACAATGGCATTGCAAGTCGCTGGCGCGGCGACCGGCACACTGGCCAGCGGAACGGCCACGGTCAATGTCGGCGGTACGCTGACGGTTGCGGCGGCCCAGGCTGCAGGTTCGTACACCGGCACCTATTCGATGACCGTCGAATATAATTAATCACCAAAATCACTGGTCCAGCTGGCCATGCGCCTACCTCGATTGAATTTGCTGCACACCGCTCCGCTGTTGATGCTGCTCGTGGCATCGACAGCGGAAGTCGACGCAGCATCTGCGGTCGGCCGTGCCAGTGCGACAGTGGTCAATGCCAACTTCATCACGCCGGTCAATATCTCGGTCGCGCGGCCGTCCATCATCAGCGGGCAGCCGAGTGTCGCGACCAGCCAGGGACCGGCGATCGCGTCGGTGATCGCGGGTGGCGAAGGCTTGTCGAACGTTGTCAGGATCGCCGGCGTTGCTGTATCCAGTGTCGACGGCGGATCGGCGCTCAGCTTCAGCGTTGCCGGGGACACGACTTCCGCCTATGTCGTCCAGCTTGCGAGCCCGCAGTCCGGTTCTGCACCGGGGGATAGCCTGGAGTTGCTGGGCACCGGTTCCCCCAGCCTGATCCTGGCGGCGCAGCCCTTGATGGGTAGCGGCCGGCTGGCAATTGTCTTCAGCCAGGCGCCATCCGACCTGGTGCCGGGGGCGATCAGCCTTTCCGTCAACTACAACTGAAGCGCGAGCCGCAGCAGTGACTCAACGCCGATCCATGTCCGGAAGAACCAAACCACTGCGCGCAGCTTTGCTGGGAATCCTGCTGGGCATCGGCTTGATCCCGAACGTGTCCACTGCGGCCACTTCAGCACTCACCTTCGTCCGGGACATCGATTTCGGCACATTCACCGTACTCGGTTCGTGCATGAACTGCACCATAACGATCGCCGCTGACCCGACTGGAACGCGGTCAGCGTCGGCCGGCGTGATCCTGAACCCGACAAATCCAGGAACCTCGGGACAGTACGACGTGCTCATGACCGGCGGCGCCCCCTTTACTTATACTGCTACGGTCACGCCGGCCACGGTCAACATGGTTACTGCCGGCGGAACAATGACCGTGCAAACCTTTACCACCTCGCAGACCACAGTGGTGAAAAAGGCAAATACCCTGTACGTCGGGGCTACGCTGCGCATTCCATCGGTTGGCGTGACGGCTGGAACATTCACTTCCGGCACTTATACAGTGACGACCAGCCCATGATGATTGTTACTTCCGAACAATATCGCGTATGCTATACGGCAACAATTCGTAATACAGTCCGTGGTCCGCATGTTCGTGAAGGCAGGATCCGACTTTCAAAGCGCTACAGGCGCACAGGGTGAACAGGTGAACCAGATTCGACGTTACCGGCCACTAGGGCTGCTCATCGCTTGCTGCCTCACGCTGTTCAGCGTTCCGGCGCTGGCGGACCTGATGATCAACCCGACCCGCGTCGTGTTCGAGAAGAACCAGCGCGCCGCATCGATAGACCTGATCAACGACGGCACCAAGCCAGCCAGTTACCGTGTCAACCTGGTTAATCGACGCATGTCCGAGGATGGCCAGTTCAGCCGGGTCGAGCAAGCCGTTCCGGGCGAACAGTTCGCCGATTCCATGGTCGTGTTCTCGCCGCGCCAGTTCACGATCCCGGCCGGTGGCTCGCAAGTGGTGCGGATCGCGGTGCGCAAGCCGGCAGGACTGGCAGCGGGCGAATATCGTTCGCACCTGAGTTTCGACCGGCTGCCGGACGCCGACGAGGCGACCAACATCGAGAATGTGAACAAGAAGCTGCCGCCGAATGAAATCGGTGTCCAGATTACCGCGCTGATCGGCGTGTCGATCCCTGTCATCGTTCGTGAAGGCAACACCCGGGCGGAGGTGGCGATATCGGGCGTCGAGCTGCGCAAGCCGGCTAATGCCGGACAGCCGCCAATGCTGGCGCTGCAGCTGAATCGCAGCGGCAACAGTTCGGTCTATGGTGACATCGTCGTCAACTTCACCCCAGCCGGCGGCACGGCCACGGTTGTCGGACGCGTCAGCGGCCTGGCGGTCTATACGCCGAATCCGCTGCGCCGCGCCACCATCAACCTGCAGGTGCCGCCAGGCACGTCGCTGCAGAATGGAAAGCTCAGCGTCCTGTTCCAGGAGCGTGCTGATGCGGGTGGAAAACAGTTGGCCGAGGCATCGATTGCCATTCCCTGAAGCGTTGGATTGAGGATGGCTGGACCGGTGGATGCCAATTGAATCACGAAGTACCTTTTCCCTGACGCTATCGAGGGCGCACCAGCGACGCAAGCCATATCTCCCTTCGGCATTGATGGTCGTTTGCGGGTTCCATGGCCTGATGCATGCGGTACCGGCATTCGCGCAGCCTGCTTCCGGGGTAGCCGCTCCGGTTGCCCGTACATCGTCACTGACATCGACCAATCTGGTATTGCTCGAATTGCGCATCGACGGCTACCTGCTGTCCGATTCGATCACCGCTTACCAGGCTGGCCAGAAAGTTTTCCTGCCGCTGGGCGAGGTCGCCCGGGCATTGACCGTGGCGATCCAGGTCAATCCCGGGAATAGAACCGCTACGGGGTTTGTCCGGCGCGAAGACTCCGGTTTTTCGCTGAACGTGAAAACAGCAACGCTGGAGCTTGGGGGGCAGCGCACGGAATTCGACCCGGCGGCCATCCTGCTGCAGGACGACGATATCTATGTCGAAAGTCGAACCCTGGCCCAATGGCTGAAGGTCGATTTTTCGATCAACATGAACAGCCTGCAGGTCGAGGCCAAGCCAGTCGAGCCCCTGCCTATCCAGTTGCGGCTCAAGCGCGAGCGTACGCTTGAAGCGATCGCCAGCCAGAAGCCACAGGAACGCCCGGATCTGCCGCGCCTGAAAATGGCCTACAAGCTGGCCGACGTTCCGTTCATCGACCAGACCATCTCGCTTGGCGCCCGCCGGGGCAACGGCTCGAATACAAATTCGGCCTCGTACACGACCTATATGAAAGCCGACCTGGCGGGCATGCAGGGATCCCTGTTCCTGGCGGGCTCGAACCAGCCGGACTCCACAGAGTCCCGCTTCACGCTCGGCCGCAGCGACCCTCAGGGCGAATTGCTGGGCCCCCTGCGGGCACGCAATTTCGCGGTGGGCAATGTACCTGTCGCCGGCATCCTGAACCTGACCCGTACCAATGACACCGGTCGCGGCGTGACGATCAATAACCTGCCGCTCGACCGACCGGCACGCTTCAATACCCATTCGCTACAGGGCGACTTGCCGCCCGGCTGGGACGTGGAGTTGTTTTTCAACGAGGCGCTGATCGCCTACCAGCAGTCCAGGGCGGATGGCAAATACCGGTTCGATGACCTGGCGCTGGTGTTCGGCCCCAACGATTTCCGCCTGGTGTTCCACGGTCCCCAGGGACAGGTCCGGATCGAAAAGCAGAGCTTCCTGCTGGACGAGTCGATGTCCGTGCCGGGCAGCTTCATTTACAACCTGGCCAGCAGCCGTGATACCAATGGCCTGCGTCACTCCGTCGCGCTTGGGGAATACGGACTGAGCAAGTCCGTGACGCTGGCCGGCAGCGTAATCAACGATCAGAAGACGGACGGCACGATCGGGCGCTACCAGAGCATGGGCTTGCGCGCCTTCACTGGCCCGGCGCTGTTCACCGGCAACCTGACGCGTCAGGCCGAGGGAGGATTGCTGTCGGATATCGGCCTGAAGACCCGCCTGGGCAAGACGGCGATTGGCTACAACCGGCTGCTGGCTTCGCGCGGCTTCAGCAGCGACTATTTTCCGATGACCAGCGACCCGGTTCGTACCCGTGACCGCCTGCGCCTGGACAGCGTGTTGCCAGGCGGGCCGCTCGGCGTGCTTCCGGTCAACTTCCAGGTGCAGCGCGACAAGACCGAGACGGGTAACAACATCACGGACAGTACGGCGCTGGTGTCCGCCAACATCAACTCGATTGCGCTGAGCAACCAGTTGCACTTGGGTACCTCGCCCGGCTATCGCGTCCTGGATGGCGCGTTTTCCACTGCCAGCAGTTTTGGCGCATTCCGCTTGCGCGGCCAGGTCAACTACCTGCTGCGTCCGGACACCCGCGTCTCCGCCCTTGCCATTACTGCGGACCGTACCCTGCGCAATGGTTACCTGGTCAATGTTGGTGCCACACGGTCCTTTACCAGCCCTGAATTGCGGATGACCGTATCGCTCAACAAAAGTCTCGGCAGCTATGGCATGGCCGTCACCGGCGGTTACAGCTCGCATGGCGAATACAGTATCGGACTGGTGTTTTTCCTGGGGGCGGGACGTGATCCGCGCACCGGAAAATGGATGAGCAGCGCGATGCCTTTCGCGGATAGCGGTGCCGCCTCCGCGCTGGTGTTCCTCGACCGCAATGGCAATGGCATGTTCGACGCCGGCGATGAGCGCATGAAGGGCATCGGGTTCAATGTCAATGGCGCGAACTCGCAAGTGCGCACCGGCGACGATGGGCTGGCATTCCTCGAACGGCTGCCGCCATGGCGCGATGCGGACATCACCCTCAACCGCAGGACCCTGGAAGATCCGCAGATGTCACCGCTGGGCAAGGGCTTCCGGCTGGTGCCGCGCCCGGGAAATGCCGCAAGCCTGGATTTTCCTGTCGTGTACACGGGCGAGCTGGATGGCACGGTCTTCCTGCAGGCTGATGGCCGGCGACGTGGCGCCGGTAATGTGCAGGTCGAACTGGTCGACGACAAACAAAAGATCGTGGCCACGGCACGCAGCGAGAACAACGGCTTTTACCATTTCGAAGAGGTACCGCCTGGCAAGTACCAGTTGCGGATTTCGCCGGCACAGGTGCAGCAGTTGAATCTTCAGGTCACATCGCCCAAGGCGGTTACCGTATCGCCCAGTGGCGAGCCGGTGCCCCCGCAGGATTTCGAATTGCAGCGGGTCGACGGGAAATGACGGTAAGGGCGCGACCAGCCTGCTAAGTGATACCCACAATTCCTGTGTGCATGTAACTTGTGCAAACTTCTTCTCGCCCACGCAAGTGGGAGCGATCCAACGGAAGTCATTCGAGCCCGCCATCAAGAGCGGGCTTTTTTTGTGTGCCGGGCCTTTCTGCATCAAGCCGGCAGCGGGCCAGTTCAGCAAAAATGGACGGCCGATATGGAACAATCGTCGCCCTGCTCGTGAAAACCGGAGCATCCGGATGAACAAGAATTCAAAGGCCTTGAGCGTATTGATCGTCGACGACAACGAAGACAGTGCTTGCATCATCAAGGCCATGCTGGAAGCGCTTGCGCCGGTGCGGGCCCGGATAGCCCACGAGCCGATGGCGGCACTGGATGTTGCCGCTACCGATCCCCCCGATCTGTGCCTGCTGGATATTGGCTTGCCGGGAATGGATGGATACGACCTTGCCGCCTGCCTGCGCAAATCGCTTCCGGATACCGTGTTCGTCGCCCTGTCGGGGATGCACCGGGATGAAAACAGGGAGCTGGCGACCGGCGTGCGCTTCAGTCGCTTCCTGGAAAAGCCGGCCCGCATGGAAGCCTTGAAGGCGCTGCTTGATGAGGTGGAGGCCAGCCGCTGAATACGCCGATGTCGGCGCCTGCCCATGTAGAGCGCTGCGGAAATGGCCCATGATTTCAAGCTGTCTTGCTGCGGCCTCACGCTTTCCGGCAGTTCAGGCCCGCCCGATGGCCACGACCAGCAGTCCGGAGCAGATCAACAGTCCGCTGAGCAGTCTGCGTTGCCACTGTGCTTTTTCCTTGAAAATGAAAATCGAGACCGCGCTTGCGACCACGATGCCGGCATTCGTGTACGCCACCACTTCGGCCGCTGGCAACTGGCGCATGGCATGAATTACCAATGCATAAGCCAGCCCCACGCATAGCCCGCCGACGACAATTACCGGCAAGCTCAGGCGGCCGCGTGGAATCCATCGCCCGCTGTTCGCCTTCAATGTGATGCTGATGGCCAGCCAGGACGCCAGATAACCAAAGCTGATGAAGCCAAGCACTGACCCGAAACTCGAGAGCTGACTGGTGGCCGCCTTGTCGCTCAGGGAATACACGCTGGTTGCAAGCATGGCCAACAGGGCCCATGGAACGGCGCGCTTCTCCGGCCCTTGCCAACTGCTTCCTGCCAGCAGCAGCAAGCCGGCGACGCTGATTGCGATCCCCAGCCATGCCGCAACCGGAAGGGAATCCTGGAGCAGGAGCGTGCTCCACACCGCAATCAACAGAGGTGAACTGCGCACCAGTGGATAGACCAAGGCGACCGGCGCCTGTCGGTAGGCACGATCCAGGCTCAGGAAATACACGACATTGGCGCAGACGGAAATACCGAGCAGCAAGCTGAACGGCGTGTCCCACTGCACTTCTTGCAGCAATGTGTACATGCCCCACGGCCCGAGCAAGAGAAGATGCCCGAGCAAGACCCACCATAGTGGATAGGAATCCTTGGGCTGGTGTCGCGCAAGCAGATTCCATGAGACGTGCATCGCCACCGACAGGGCAAGCGCCGTTCCGGCGCCCAGCACCATCATTGCGCGGCCCCCTTGTTCAGGCGTCCCCGCAGATCGACCGTCTCACCGTCTCTCGCAATGCAAACCCCGGCAGGCAATTTGACCGGGTTCCCCATCTCCCACTGATCGAAGTCGTGGCCGAGGTGGGTCAGCCATCCCGCTCCGCTTTCCGCTCCGCCTTTCGCTCCGCCCTTCGCTCCGCCCTTCGCTCCGATTCCGGCCGTGTTCAGGCAGTCCAGGGCTCGACCGAAATCATTGTGGTTCCTGGGAGCTTGTTCGCGCGGCGGGTGGCTGCAATCGATCGCCATGCCGTCGGGTTGCCAGGCTTGCAGGAAAGATTCCGTGCGCGGCGGCAGGCCCGAGGTGTCGGTCAGATAGGCAAAGCGCGCACCCAGCGGATCCTCGATGGCGTAGCCAAAGGTCGGCCTGGAATGTATTAGCGGCAAAGGCGTGATGCACAGGTCGCCGACAGTGACGGCCTCGAACTTGGCCAGAGCCTGGAATTGCAGCAGGCCGTGGTTCTTGTACAGATCGGCGCACCCCTCGGAATCCGGCGGCGCGAATACAGGGATGGGCGCGCCCCGGCCCCAACGCAAATGCAACAAGCCCTGCACATGATCAGGGTGGAAATGGGTGACAAGGATCGCCGACAGGCTGCCAGGTGGAAAGCGGTCGGTGAGATCGGTCAGCCCGGCATCCAGCAGGATGCGCGTGGTCCGGGTTTCAATCAGCGCGCTGCAATTGCGGCGCCGGTATGTCGCATCGGCCCGTGCCCGCAGACAAGCGACGCAATCGCAACCATAAAGCGGCACCCCGCCTGCATCGCCAGTACCCAGAAAGCTCACACGCATAAGGAATCTCCGCAGGCCTGCAAGATCAGGTCCACCAATGCCGCGCCGCCCTCGGCCAACTCGCCGTCATTGCGGATCGGGATGCCATGCGCAGCGGAAAGCGCATTCCCCTGGAGAGCGCGGTGCCGCTCCAGCCGGGCCTCGATTGCCTGCAGGTCTTCCCGTCCACGGACCAGCAAGCGGTCCCGCAGTACCTCGTCGGACACCTCCACCCGCGCCACCAGCAACTGGGGGAAGCGTTGTCGAGCTTCGGTCAGATATTCACGCGAGCCGTTCACAACGACGGTAATTCCCATCTCCAGCCATTGGCGGATCTCGATGCCGATGCCGTACGCATGGCCGTGACTTTCCCAATCCAGCGCGAACAGGCCAGCGGCGCGGCGCGCCGCGAATTCTTCAGCCGACAGGGCGATGTGGTTCTCGCCAACCGGATCCGGTGCGCGCGTGATGTAGCGATGTGCGAACAGTACCCGCGGATTGGACCGCAGCCGGGTTCGTGCAAAGCGCATCAGGCTGTCCTTGCCGCTGCCCGACGCACCGACCACATAGACGATCCGGCCGCAGGCCGGCTTCTCGATCGCCTCACGCATGATCGAAGTGCGCGGTGAGCGCTGGCACGCCGTGCACCCAGACACGTTCCACCTGCGGCAGGCCGCCCAGCTCTTTGACCGCGATCAGGTCGGCGCGTTTGCCCACTGCGATTTCTCCGCGATCGGCAAGCCCGGCCGCACTGGCAGGATTGCGGGTGACGAGTGCAACCGCCTCGTGCAACTGGATGCCGGCCAGATCCGGCAGTCGCAGTACCGATGGCAACAGCGCTGCAGGCGAGTAGTCGCCGCACAGGCAGTCCGCCACGCCCTCGATCACCGCATCCAGTGCCCGCATCGATCCGGACTGCGATTTGCCGCGCAACACATTGGGCGCACCGAACAATGTCGCCAACCCCTTTTCTTTAGCCGCCCGGGCGGTCTCCAGATTGATCGGGAACTCGGATATCACTGCACCCAGGGCGACCACTGCATCGACTTTTTCCGGTGAGTCGTCGTCGTGACTGGCGATTGCCACGCCCATGCGGCGCGCCACTGCCGCCACCGCATTTACCCGGTTGGCCGCGTCCATGCCAACCCGGCTCTTCCGGGCCAGGATGTCATCCAGTTCGGACTCGGATTTACTGTAGGTTTTCGCCAGGTAATTGCGGTAGGCGGCGACGTCCTTGAATTGACCCTGGCCGGGCGTGTGATCCATGAAGGAAATCATGTGCGCCATGCGATCTTCGAGCAGCGCGATCAGGATGGGCGGCGCGGTCTCGTCGGAGATTTCATAGCGGGCATGGATGCGGTTATCCACCAGGGCGTGATCCTGCCAGCGGCGGACGGCGCGGACGACGTCGGCGGCGACCTGGTTGTTTCGCACGCCGAGCTCGTGATTGGCGAACGAGAGCGCGTGATAGATGGTCGTGATGCCGGCGGCCGCATTGCGCTTGTCCGCCTGGGCGCAGGCAAACGGCAGCGGAAAATGCACGTTCGGGCGTGGCTCCACTTCCTTCTCCAGCGCGTCGCAATGAAGGTCGATCATGCCGGGCATCAGCAGCCGGCCGGAGAGGTCGATGACACGAGCCTGGCCGGCGGACAGGGGATCGAGGGCCGCGATTTTTCCGTCCTTGATCAGGACCGCGACGCCCTCACGGGTTTCATTGGCAAATACCACGCGGGCGTTGGTTAGCAGCAGGCTGTTCATGATGCGCAGGTCTCCAGAAGGTCGGTTGCGGCAGTCGGACGTTCCAGCTCCACCACCTGGTCGGCCAGACGGCGGACCAGGTCGGGGTGATGGAAAATCGCCAGCATGGCGACGCCCTTGTTCTTGATGGTTTCGAGCAGTGCGACGACCCGTTCCGTCGTCTCCGGATCGAGGCTGGCGGTGGGTTCGTCGAGCAACAGCAGCCGGGGCAGGGCGATCAGGCCGCGCGCCAGGTTGATGCGCTGCTTCTCGCCGCCGGAGAAGGTCGCGGGCGGCAGGGCCCACAATCGGGCGGGCACGTTCAGACTGGTCAGCAGTTCTGCCGCCTGGGCATGCGCCTGCTCCCGGCGCATGCCCCTCCGCAGCAGTGGTTGGCTGACCACGTCGAGCGCGCTTTTGCGCGGAAGGCAATGCATGAACTGGGTGACGAAACCGATCTCGCTGTGGCGCAGTTCCATGATCTGGTATTCGCTGGCCAGGCCCAGATCGAGCGAATGGCCGCTCTGGTCCCGATAGAGCATGCGCCCCGCGGAAGGCAGGTAGCTGCGATAAATGCACTTCAGGACCGAGGACTTGCCGGCTCCGGTCGGCCCCGTCAGGGCGGTCAGTTGCCCGGGATGAACCTCAAATCCGACGCCGGAGCAGGAAGGGATCAGCTTGTTCTGTTCGTGTAGTTGAAAGTGCTTGGTCAGCCCTTGCACTTGAAGAATGGCTTGCATGTGGGCTCCTTATAATGCCGATGCCACCAGGCGCTGCGTATAGGCATGCTGGGGGTCTTCCAGTACCTGGTCGGTCAATCCGGCCTCGATCACACGGCCGTATTTCATGACGATGGTGCGTCCGGCCAGAAGGCGGATTACGCCGAGGTCATGGGTGACCACGATCATCGCCGTCGACGATTCCTGCTGGATTTCCAGGATCAGGTCCAGGATGCGTGCTTGCACCGACAGGTCCAGTCCGGTGGTGACTTCGTCCAGGAACAGCAAGGGCGGGCGGGTGGCGAGCGCCTTGGCGATCTGTACCCGTTGTTGCATCCCGCCCGAAAACTTTTTCGGCGACTCGTCCATGCGTCCGGGCAGGACTTCGGTGCGCATCAGCAGCTCCCTGGCACGCTCGCGAATCTGGCCGTAGTGCGAGAGATCGCTCATGAGCAAGCGCTCGGCAATGTTGCCGCCTGCGGAAACCTTGAAATTCAGGCCCAGGTGGGGGTTCTGGTACACCATGCCGAAGCGATGATTGCGCAGCCAGCCACGCTGGGCCGCATTCAGTGAAAACAGCTCGCGCTGGCTATCTTCATCGAAGAACACCGCTTCGCCGCCGGTCGGGGCTTCATCGAAATACAGGGTCTTTACCACGGTCGACTTGCCGCTGCCGGATTCGCCCATGATTCCAAGGATCTCGCCGGCATGCAGATCGAATCCGACGCCGTGAGCCGCCACCACGGAACCGCAATGGGGACAGACATTGGTTTCCTGCTCCGGCCCGGTGGCATCCAGGCAAAGCGGGCATCCTCGCCCGTAGATTTTCGAAAGCCCACGCACTTCCAGGATCTTTTTCATGCCGCGTCCTTGCCGGCCATGGGCACGGCCACGGCTGACTCCAGCAGTTGCTCGTTGCAATAATCGGAGTCCGAGCATTGATACGACTTGCTGCCGTCCTCGGCCAGGATTTCATCGAGGAAGGACGCGGTTGAATCGCAGCGCACACAACATCTTCGCTGCCCATGCTCGTCGCGGAAATCCTCCACGCGGAACGGCACGTCGTCGAAGGCGAGCGGATCGGCTGTGGTGAAAGGCGGCACGGCGTAAATCTTCTTCTCCCGGCCGGCCGCCAGCAGCACCAGCGCTTCGGATCGATGAAGCGCCGGCAGGTCGTAGCGGGGAATCGGACTGGGATCGATCACGTAGTGACCGGCTATGCGGGTCGGATACCGGTGCGAAATCGTGATCTCGTCGAACTTCACGATGTCCTCGTAGAGCTTGGTCAACAGCCGCGCGTAGTCGCCTTCGCCATGCATGATCTTGCGCCGAGCTTCCGATGCTTCGACGATTACCAGTGGATCGGGGTAGGGCACCTGCAGCACCAGCACCTGCCGCCTTGTCAGCCGCTTTTCGGGCACACGGTGGCGGGACTGGATCAGGCTGGCATCGGCGGTGTGCTCGGTGGTTTGCACGCCGGGGCAGGTCATCTGCACGAAGTGCCGCAGATTGACCGCATTGACGGAGTCGTCCGAGCCCTGGTCGATGACCTTCAGCACATCGTCCTGGCCCACGAGGGAGAGCGTCAGCTGCAAGCCGCCGGTGCCAAAGCCCCGGCCCATGGGCATCTCGCGCGAAGCGTAAGGAGTCTGGTAGCCGGGAATGCTGATGGCTTTCAGGATGGTTCGCCGGATTTCGCGCTTGGCGAACTCATCCAGGAATCCGAAGCTGTAGGCCGCTTCGTCCTGCGGCAGTTCGTAATGGGTGTTCACCGCAAGGCTCCTTGTCGTTGTCCGGCGGCCGCATCGGGCAATGCCTGGGTGGCATCCTTGCCCGGGCTCTTCGCCTGGGTGGATCGCAGGCGGTCCATGTCGGACTGGAAGGTCACGTAATGCGGCATCTTGTAGTGGCTGGCAAAGCCCATGGAATCCACGCCGTCGACGTGGAGCAGGACGAACTCGGGATCTTCGGAAGGATTGGCCGGGCCGTCGCGCATGCCTTTCTGGAGTGCGCGGTCCAGGATCGCCATGGAGATCGCCTTGACCTCGTTGTGTCCGAAACAGGCGCCATAGCCCAGGGTGAAGGTGACCGGCCCCTCGCCGTCCGTACTCTCGTACATGGCGACCACTTCACATTCGGTCATCAGGACTTCGCCGGCTTCCACCGGTTCGCCGGTAACGGGGTGGGGCAGCAACACCGGCAGGTAGCCGACCCGCAACTCGGCGATGGTGGGATGCACGTCGCCGTAACCGCGCATGTTCGAATAGGCAATGGCGAGCAGTGAACCGGTTTCGCCGCGCGCCATGGTCGCCAATGCTGCAGAGCGCGGCACCGGAAACGTCAGTGGGTCGCGCGTGACATCGAAGGCTTCCTGCATGGTCCGGGCCAACGGCGGCAGCAAGCCATCCGCGCGCAAAGCGTCGACCACCTTCGGAAAGGTGTCCGGCAATTCGACATCCGGTGCATCGTCCATGAACCGGCGCGCCACGGTGCGGAAGGCCTCGGGCGACTCGTCGGCCAGATCCAGCCTCATCAGGCGCAGTGCATAGTCGTTGGTCGGACCCAGCATCTGGCCGCCGGGAATGTCCTTGAATGCCGACGAGATGCGCCGGATGAGGCGCATCTTGCCGGTATCCTGCACGGGGCTTGCGAGCAGCCTCGGCTTGGTGGAACGGTATGCGCGCAGGGCGAAAGCCGCTTCGAGCGTGTCGCCCTGCATCTGTTTGATCGCCAGCGACGCAAGCCGGGGATGGTACAGGCCACCCTCCGACACCACCCGCGAGGTGAGCAGGCGAAGCTGATGTTCGATGGTCGACAGCGACAGCGGAACGCCGGCCTCGGCTTCCGCCGTGCGCAACGCCTCGACTGCTGCATTGGCGCTCTGAATCGCCTGCCCGCCGCCCTTGATTGCCACGTAGCCCATCAGTGCACCCCTTTCGCGTCCAGCGCAATCCGGGTGGTGCGGGGCAAAGCAAGGGCGCGGCTTTCGTCCACCAGGATCCAGTCGACGCCAAGAGGAAATCCGGCATTCCATTCGGACCGCGCCCGGAGCCAGTCCGGGTCCAGGCCGCTGATCCGCAGTTCGGCCGCGCCATCGATGCCGGGACCGGTCAGTGACAGCACGTCCCCCTCGCCCAGCCGGCTCACGCGCAATACCAGTGTCGCCCCTTTTTCCGGGGATTCCAGGGTGCCGAGAGCCGGCGCGAACCGGGGCGCGCGGTCAGCGGCTGCCACCACGAACTGCGCCTCTGATACGGCCACGACAGGCGACTCGAGCAGTGATCGCCTCTCGGGCGTCAGCAGGCTGTCGGGGTCGGCGATCGTGGTCGCCGCGTCGAGCACTGTGGCCAGCGTGCGGACCAGCGCCGCGTCCTGGATCAGGTCGATCTCGGGCCCCTCTGCGATTACCTCGATCGTGCCCGGATAGCTGAAGGCGCGCATCAGCTTGCGGAAGGTCTTTTGCTGTTCCAACGCGTCCCAGGCGTGCAAGATGCCGGGATGCGCCGCCGTCGTTTCAGTCTTCATGTTCTTCCTCTGCTTCTTCGTCGGTATTTTCCTCGGCACCCATGAGCGAAAAATTCACTTTGGTCGCGGCCATCATTGCCTTGCGTTCCGACTGTTGTCGCTGGATGAAGCGGGCACCTTCGGCCAGCAGAGGTGCCGCCTCGTCGTTCCCGTCCAGGCCTCCCGCCAGTACTGCGTCGAGGATGGCGATAGCGCGCGCCAGGCTGGCGCGGTCGTCCATCAGCAGGGCTGCCCCTTCGCACCTGGCGCCAGTCTGGTCGGTGACGCGAACGCGGGCACGCGCCAGTGGAATCTCTCCCGGGAAATAGGCTTCGCCGAGTGCGCCGTCGCGTAACTGAAGCAAGCCCAGGCCGGACTGTGCAAGCTGCATGTCTTCAACGGCGAGGCGCCGGGCGAGGCCCTTCACCACGGCATGCACCTGACTGGCGGGAACGGCCATCAGCAGGCGCGGCCACTGATTCCTGTGCGCGATATCGATGTCGGAAGAGCTCATGGCGCCCCCGTTTGGTAATTGAATGTCATGTAGATGGTCAGGCAAGGTGAAGTCAGATCAGTCGTGCCCGCAGGCGTGCCGAGAACTGGTCCAGCAGGCACACTGCAAGGAAGATCACGATCAGGATGGTGGCGACATGGCCATACTCGAACATGTCGAAACGGCCTTTCAACTCCTGTCCGATACCGCCTGCGCCGACCAGGCCGATCACGGTCGCCATGCGGAGGTTGCGGTCGAGGATGTACAGCGTGTAGGCGATGTATTGCGGCAGCACCTGCGGGATCACGCCGTACCAGAGCGTCTTGACCTTGCCGGCGCCGATTGCCTCGAGAGCCTCCTGCGGTTTCTTGTCCGCGTTCTCGATATCTTCCGCATAGAACTTTCCCAGGAATCCGGCGGCATGCAGGCCGAGCGCCAGCACACCGGCGATCGGACCAAAACCATAGGCAAGCACCAGGAACAGCGCCACGATCAGTTCGGGCGCGGACCGCAGCATGCTGATCACGCCCCGCGCTGTCGAATACGCCAATCGGTTAGGTGCGTAATTGCGGGCTGCGAAGTAGGCGAGCGGGATCGAAAGCACGACCGAAATGAGCGTGCCCCAGATGGCGATCTCGAAGGTCTGCAGCATCTTCACCAGCACGGTCCACAAGTAGCCGACCGGCTTGACCAGATACTCGACCGTTTCGGTCACTTTCTCCATCTGGAGTGTCGTTGTGTTGAGGTGCTGCTGTACGCGCTGCTCGGTTTCCAGATGGGAGAACCAGGGCAAGTCATTGCGGTCCAGGTCGGGAATCCGGGTCACCTCCTCCCTGTCCACCAGCACCGGCGGCCACATCGAATCCGCCACGCGAGAAAGTCCGCGCACCACTTGCGACTCTTCCTGAAGGCCGACCAGCTTGCCGACCGCCTGGGCGCTCATCGCCAGCATGCGGTCCATCTCGGTACGATGCCCGGTGATGATGATCATGAGCAGGAACAGCGCGGCCAGCACGAAGTGCCGTGCCTTGTAGGGAGGGTCCAGTTTCCATTCAAGCTTGACGTCGGCGGCCGGCATGGGGATAGGTTTCACGTTCATGGGGTATCTGTATCAGGCGAGCGCTGGCTGGAGGGTGAAGGCGGGATGCTTTGCTGGCGATGCATCGGCTGCCGGCAGGTCTTCCCACTGCGCCCCGTGATACAGGGCATCGATACGGGCATCGGTAAATGCTGCCGGCGTGCCGTCGAACACGATCTTCCCGTCGCGCATGCCGATGATGCGATCGGCGAACTCGCGTGCCAGGTCAATCTGGTGCAGGCTGCACAGGACGGTGGCGCGGCGCTGGCCGGCGGCGTTACGGATCAGGGAAAGAATGTCGCGGGCAATCTTGGGGTCGAGGCTCGCCACCGGTTCGTCGGCCAGTACGACTTCTGGATCGAGCATGAATGCGCGGGCGATGCCCACCCTTTGCTGCTGCCCGCCGGACAGTTCCTGGGCGCGCCGGTGCAAGTGCAGCGGAGCAAGCCCGACCTGGTCAAGCAGGGCGCAGGCCTTGCTGCGATGCTGGGCCGAGTACCAGCCAAGAAGGGCGGGCAAGGTCGGCACGACCGGCAGCATCCCGGCCAGCACATTGGCCGCGACGCTCATGCGTCCAGTCAAGTTGAAGTGCTGATGAATCATGGCTACGCGTTTGCGCAAGCTGCGTTCAGTTGCGGGCGAAAGCGGTATGCCGTCTATCGCTACCGTCCCTGAACTGGGCCGCATGAGCCCGTTCACGGACCGTAGCAGCGTCGACTTTCCGGCGCCGGACGGGCCAAGGATGACGCAGAACTGGCCGCGCGGAATCGTCAGGCTTATGTCTGAAAGGGCCTTGGTTCCATCCGGCCAGGTCTTGCACAATGAACTGAAGTGGATCATCAATATCTCCTGGGGAATCTGCGCCGGACCTGTTGGCCCGGCGCGTATCGCTGACCTGCCCGGCTTGGTCCGGGGTTCGTCGGGGGGCGGGGGTTAATCGTGCTTACTGGCCACTGGCCTTCTTCATGATGTCTGCCCGCACCTGGTGGGTGACCAGGTCGAACATCTTTCCGGCGTTGGCCATGTCCTGTTCGCTCACCTTGGCGGTGTAGCCGTCGACCTTGCCGCCGCCATATCCGCGAATCTGTTCCTTGCTGATGCCGGGCAGCTTGTGAACGTTGTTGAAGGCATCCCGCAGCTTGGCTTTGATCGGCGCGCTCAATTGGGGATGCATGGCCAGCGGCGGATAAGGGATGGGCGAGCTCTTGGCGATCACCCGGACCTTGGTCGGATCGATCGCTTTCGCGTTCACGGCCTTTTCGAAGGAGTCAAAGGAAGCGCCGCCTGCATCTACCAGGCCCTCGGCGAGCGCCTTGAGCACGTTGGAGTGGCTTCCCGCCATGTTGACGACCGCAGGGTCGCGCGCCGGATTCAATCCGGCCTGCAGCATCATTGCCACCGGTATGTTGAAGCTTGATGTCGAATTGACGTCGCCCAGGGCAATTTTCTTGCCCTTGAGTTCGCTCAGCTTGGAAACATTCGCCTCGGTGCGCGCGAAAATGCCGGAGTAGTAGACCGACTCACCATTGCGCACGGCCAGCGCCAGCAACTCGGCGCAACCACGGGCGCGAGCCTGCAGATAGGAAGCCGGACCATACCAGGCGATGTCGGCAGCGCCGCTGCACATCGCCTCGACCACCGCGGAATAGCTCTGGCCAACCTTCAGGTCAAACACCAGTCCGGTGGCCTGGCTGATGGCAGAAAAGATCGGCTGGAAGTCTTTGCGGGTGCCATCTTCGGTGCCGCCATCTGCCGGGATCAGCACCACCCGCAGCGGCTTGCTGCGGCTGCCGTCGTGTTGAGCCTGGGCGAATACGGCGGCCGGAGCGAGTGCGGCCGCGGCCAGGCCAAGCGCCAACAGGCTACGGCGGAGAGTGGAAAGGGGTTTCATCGGGAGGGCTCCTGTGGTTGATGAGGAATCGAGAGGCGGATAGGCGGATTGCCTGAATTGGTCAGGGATTGATGCACAACTGGATACGGTCGCCACGGAAGCGGGTGACCGCGTACTCGACGGGCCGGGCATCGCGCTCGTCCACGTTCAGGCTCTTGACGCGCAGCACGGGTTTGTTCTGCGGCATGCCCAGCAGGTAGGCGTCGTCGCCCTGGGGCATCACGGCCGTGACCAGGCTTTCGGTGCGCCGCAGTACGCAGCCGTAGGTCGAGGCGAGAAACTGGTGCAGCGAGCCGCCGCGATACTGGTCGCTCACCTCGGGGAAGCGCACGGCAGAAATGAAATGGGAAATGATGCAGAAGGGGCGTTCGTCGACCGTCCTCAGCGTCTCCAGCCAGAGCACCGGGGCGGCCGGGTCAAGGGCGAGTCGTTGCGCCACACGTTCGTTGGCAGGCACGATCTGGTTGCGCAGGATCCGGCTGTCGGCCGGAAATCCCTGGGCGCTAAGCGCCTCGGTGAAGCGCGTGCGTGCGCCGACCGGGTAATCAAGGAGGGTGTCGGTGACGAAAACGCCGCGTCCGTGCCGCCGCTCCAGGATCCCCGCATCGACCAGTTGATCGACAGCCCGCCGCAATGTGTGGCGATTCACGCCGAAGCGCATCGCGAGATCGGCTTCCGACGGAAGTCCTTCGCCTGGCGCATGGCGTGCGGAAATTTCCTGCTCCAGCTGGCGGGCGATCTGGGCGTAGAGAGATTCGCCGCTTTCGCGTGAGACTGCATACAAGCTCATGTATGTGGACGTCTAGATATCTAAGGAGCTTGCAGTCTAGGGGGCCGTGTTGTCGCTTTCGTGACGGACAAATTACGGAAGCGTTACAGGGAGGGAAAAACTGCGGGAGGGAAAACTACGGGAAGGGAAAACTACGGGAAGGGAAAACTGCGGGAAGGGAAAACTGCGGGAAGGGAAAACTGCGGGAAGGGAAAACTGCGGGAAGGCGAAGCCTGCGCGCGCGAACGGCGAGTCTGGATGAAGATTCGTGCTATCGGATCGGGAAGGAGTTGGCGGCAGCAGCCGTCACCAGGAAGGGACGCACCAACGGTGAGAAAGCGTTGGTGCCCATGGGCAGGATTGAACTGCCGACCTCTCCCTTACCAAGGGAGTGCTCTGCCACTGAGCTACATGGGCCATCTGAAACTCACCATGCCCCAGGACGGGGTGCACAGTGCTTGCACATTACTTATGCGGCCGAGCGACAGGCTCACATGACAGGGTCAATTAACAGGGTCAATTAACAACAGCGAAAAACAAAAAGCCCAGCCTGACGACTGGGCTTTTTGCTTTGAATCCGGTGGGGTGGCCGATGGGGCTCGAACCCACGACAACAGGAATCACAATCCTGGACTCTACCAACTGAGCTACGGCCACCGTTGAACTTCGCCCGCTCTTTTGAAGCAGGAAAGACGATTATTATACAAACTTCGCTTCGGGCTGGCAATTCTCTTGAGCGTCTACTTTCATAACAGGCGGAGAAAGTTGCAGCAACCGCTCGCATGCACGTGAAAGCGACGCCGAATTGCCTGTCGTGAAGGCGGCCAGCGCGCTCGGCGCAGTCTGCGCATTGAGCAAGGCGCGCTGTTCCAGCAGGCGCTGCAGCTGACGTGCCACGGCCGTGCCGGTATCGATTACCGTAATGTCCTTTCCATCCGCTGCCGCAAGCGCAGATTCTTCGATCAGCGGCAGGATGAAGGGGTAGTGCGTGCAGCCCAGCACCAGCGTATCGGCGCCATCGCGGATCAGCGGCGTGACGAAACGCGCCACCAGAGCGGCAGTGGCGGCCGAGCGCAATTCACCTTTTTCTATCTGGTCGGCCAGCCCGGGGCAGGGCATGGCCAGGAATTGCGCACCGGTGGCGGCGGCGATCTGGTCGCGCAGTGCCTGGAAGCGCTGGCTGGCCAGCGTGCCCTCCGTCGCCAGCACGCCTACCTTGCCGCAGCGCGTTGCTGCCGCGCCAGGCTTGAGGCCGGGCTCGACGCCGACTACCGGCAGCGAAGGGTAGCGCTTTCGTATCGCATCGATCGCCACGGCCGTTGCCGTGTTGCAGGCGACCACCATGGCCTTCACGCCTTGCTCTAGCAGGAAGGCGGCGATTGCCTGCGCCCGCGCCGCGACCTCGGCTTCCGACTTGCCGCCGTAGGGCGCATGGGCGGAATCGGCGAAATACAGCAAGTCCTCATGCGGCAGCAGCGCGCGGATCGGCCGCAGCACCGACAATCCGCCGACGCCGGAATCGAAAACGCCGACCGGCGCGTTGGCTCCGGTCGGCGTCGTTTCAGTCATGTGCAAAGATTCGGACAAGGTCGGCCAAGGTCGGGAAATGTCAGGCAACGGTGACCGGAATCTTGCCGATGCTGCCAGTGGCGATGCGCTCCTGCCACTCTTTCGGACCGGTGTTGTGCACCGAAATGCCGTTGGAGTCGACCGCGACCGTGACCGGCATGTCCTTCACATCGAACTCGTAGATCGCTTCCATGCCGAGATCGGCAAAGCCCACTACCTTGGCATTCTTGATGGCCTTCGACACCAGGTAAGCGGCGCCGCCGACTGCCATCAGGTAGGCCGACTTGTGCTTCCTGATCGATTCGATCGCCACCGGGCCGCGCTCGGCCTTGCCGATCATCGAGATCAGGCCGGTCTGTTCCAGCATCATGTCGGTGAACTTGTCCATGCGGGTCGCCGTGGTCGGGCCTGCCGGGCCGACGGCTTCGTCGCGCACCGGGTCGACCGGTCCCACGTAGTAGATCACGCGGTTGGTGAAATCGACCGGCAATTTTTCGCCGCGCGACAGCATTTCCTGGATGCGCTTGTGGGCGGCATCGCGGCCGGTCAGCATCTTGCCGTTCAGCAGCAGCGTCTGGCCGGGCGTCCACGATGCGACTTCTTCCCTGGTCAGGCGGTCGAGGTCGACGCGACGCGACTTTTCGGTGTCCGGCATCCACTGCACGTCCGGCCAGTCGGACAGCGACGGCGGCTCCATGTAGGCGGGGCCGGAACCATCCAGCACGAAGTGGCCATGGCGGGTGGCGGCGCAATTGGGGATCATCGCGACCGGCTTGGATGCGGCATGCGTCGGGTACATGTTGATCTTGACGTCCAGCACCGTGGCCAGGCCGCCCAGGCCCTGCGCGCCGATGCCCAGCGCATTGACCTTCTGGTACAGCTCGATGCGCAGTTCTTCCGTCTTGTTCTGCGGACCGCGCTTGAGCAGCTCATACATGTCGATGTCTTCCATCAACGATTGCTTGGCCATCAGCATGGCCTTCTCGGCGGTGCCGCCGATGCCGATGCCCAGCATGCCGGGCGGGCACCAGCCGGCGCCCATGGTCGGCACGGTCTTCAGCACCCAGTCCACCAGCGAATCGGAAGGATTGAGCATCACGAATTTCGACTTGTTCTCGGAACCGCCGCCCTTGGCCGCGACTTGGACGTCGACGGTATTGCCGGGCACGACTTCCATATGCACCACGGCCGGGGTATTGTCCTTGGTGTTCTTGCGATCGAACTGCGGGTCGGCAACCACCGATGCGCGCAGCACGTTGTCGGGATTGTTGTAGCCGCGGCGCACGCCTTCGTTCACGGCATCCGTGATCGAACCGGAAAAGCCTTCGAAGCGCACATCCATGCCGATCTTCAGGAACACGTTGACGATGCCGGTGTCCTGGCAGATCGGGCGGCGGCCCTCGGCGCACATGCGGGAGTTGGTCAGGATCTGCGCGATCGCGTCCTTTGCTGCCGGGCTTTGCTCGCTCTCATAGGCGCGTGCCAGGTGCTGGATGTAATCGGCCGGGTGGTAGTAGCTGATGTACTGCAACGCGGCGGCGACGGATTCGATCAGGTCTTCCTGCTTGATGATGGTTGTCATGATGAATTTTGCTTCAGTGGGATTCGTTGGTGTTGGTGTGGTTCGCGGGTGCCATCAGGCGGTCGCAGGCAGCGATGGCCAGCGCCGAGATCAGGAAAGTGATGTGGATGCCGGTCTGCGCCAGCAAGGTCTTGGCATCGTAGGACGAGGCGTTGATGAAGGTCTTCAGCAGATGGATCGACGAGATGCCGATGATTGCGGTTGCCAGCTTCACCTTCAGCACCGAGGCGTTCACATGCGACAGCCATTCAGGCTGGTCCGGGTGGCTTTCCAGGTTCATGCGCGAGACGAAGGTTTCGTAGCCGCCGACGATGACCATGATCAGCAGGTTGGAGATCATCACCACGTCGATCAGTCCCAGCACCACCAGCATGATCGTGCTTTCGGTCAGCTTGGTGGGCCTGACCGTGCCCGCGATCGAGACCGCATCCAGCACATGCTGCAGCGCAGCCTGGTTGCCCATCGCGGCGCCAATCAGGTCCACGAGTTCGACCCAGAAGTGGAAGACATACACGCCTTGCGCCAGTATCAGTCCGAGGTACAGTGGCAACTGTAGCCAGCGCGACATGAAGATGAAGTTTGGCAGCGGACGGATCGGACGGGTAGGATCGGGAGGCGACAGCGGATTTTTCATGTATGAGCAGACCCAAGTGGAACTGGCGCACATTTTACACGCCGGCGCACTGTCTTTGCTTCAGGCATCGGGGTTTGCTGCTCTGCATGGCGGATGAGAAATATCAATCCGGCCAACGGCGGCGAACGATATACAAAGTGCAAGCCTGCAGCAGGACTCATGCAGCTTGTCGAATTGATAATGTAAGGACAGAGTAAGCCGGCCTGTTTATTGTCCCGGCAAACTCAATACAGCAGGGGAGACGCGCATCATGGCTGATTTCGAAGCACTCAAACAGGAAAGCAGGGTATTCCAGCCGCCGGCTGAATTTGTCCGCAACGCCAACATTTCCGGCATGGAAACCTACCAGGCGATGTGCGCCGAAGCCGAGCGCGACTACGAAGGCTTCTGGGCCAAGCTGGCGCGCGAGACGCTGGAATGGCACAAGCCTTTCACCAAGACTCTCAACGAGAGCGACGCGCCGTTCTACCGCTGGTTCGAAGACGGCCAGCTCAACGTGTCGTACAACTGCCTCGACCGCAACCTGCAAAATGGCAATGCCGACAAGGTCGCGATAATTTTCGAAGCTGATGATGGCGGCTCCACCAACGTTACCTATCGCCAGCTGCACCAGAAGGTATGCCAGTTCGCCAATGCCCTGAAATCCATGGGCATCAAGCGCGGCGACCGGGTCGTCATCTACATGCCGATGACGGTCGAAGGCGTGGTCGCGATGCAGGCCTGCGCCCGCATCGGCGCCACCCACTCGGTGGTGTTCGGCGGCTTTTCCGCCAAGTCGCTGCAGGAACGCATCATCGACGCTGGCGCGGTGGCCGTGGTGACCGCCGATGAACAGAGCCGCGGCGGCAAGCACCTGCCGCTGAAAGCCATCGTCGACGAGGCGCTGGAAATGGGCGGCTGCGAAGGCGTGAAGAACGTCGTCGTCTACCAGCGCACCCACGCACAGGTCAAGATGGTGCCGGGCCGCGACCGCACCATGAGCGATGTCGTCGCCGGCCAGCCGGACACATGCGAACCGGAATGGGTGGACGCCGAGCATCCGCTGTTCATCCTCTACACATCGGGTTCGACCGGCAAGCCCAAAGGCGTGCAGCACGCATCCGGCGGCTACCTGCTGTGGGCCGCGCTGACCATGAAGTGGACCTTCGACATCAAGCCCACCGACGTGTTCTGGTGCACTGCCGACATCGGCTGGGTTACCGGCCACAGCTATGTCGCCTACGGCCCGCTGGCGGTGGGTGGCACGCAGATCGTGTTCGAAGGCATCCCGACTTATCCGAATGCCGGCCGTTTCTGGGACATGATCCAGAAGCACAAGGCGACCATTTTCTACACAGCGCCGACGGCAATCCGCTCGCTCATCAAGGCAGCCGACGCCGACCCCGCCACGCATCCGTCGAAATACGACCTGTCCAGCCTGCGCCTGCTGGGCTCGGTTGGCGAGCCGATCAATCCGGAAGCCTGGATGTGGTACTACCGCAATGTGGGTGGCGAACGCTGTCCGATCGTCGACACCTTCTGGCAGACCGAGACCGGCGGCCACATGATCACGCCGCTGCCCGGCGCCACGCCGCTGGTGCCTGGTTCGTGCACGCTGCCGCTGCCCGGCATCATGGCCGCCATCGTCGACGAAACCGGGCATGACCTGCCGAACGGGCAGGGCGGCATCCTGGTCGTCAAGCGTCCGTGGCCCTCGATGATCCGCACCATCTGGAACGACCCCGAGCGCTTCAAGAAGAGCTACTTCCCGCCAGAACTCGGCGGCACGCTCTACCTGGCCGGCGACGGCTCGGTGCGCAACAAGGACACCGGCTACTTCACCATCACCGGTCGTATCGACGATGTGCTGAACGTCTCCGGACACCGTTTGGGCACGATGGAAATCGAATCGGCGCTGGTGGCCAATCCGCTGGTGGCGGAAGCCGCCGTGGTCGGACGTCCGGACGACACGACTGGCGAGGCCATCTGCGCCTTTGTCGTGCTCAAGCGCTCGCGCCCCACTGGCGAAGAAGCGAAGCAGATCGCCAGGGACTTGCGCGACTGGGTAGGCAAGGAGATCGGCCCGATCGCCAAGCCGAAGGAAATCCGCTTCGGCGACAACCTTCCCAAGACCCGCTCCGGCAAGATCATGCGCCGCCTGCTGCGCGTACTGGCCAAGGGCGAAGACATCACGCAAGACGTCTCGACGCTGGAAAATCCGGCCATCCTGGACCAGTTGAAGCAGGCCCAGTAACAAATTCCGCAGAAGACGGAGGAGACGTAGCCGCCGCTGTGGTATTAGCGGCGGCTTTTTTTGCGCTTCATGGTCCGCAGCATCATGCGGGATGGCAAAACAGGACGCAGGCAAAGGATTCTTTGCTATAATTCGCGGCTTCGTTCTGCAGCAATACTTCGCAGCACGGAAATCCGGAGAGATGGATGAGTGGTTGAAGTCGCACGCCTGGAAAGCGTGTATAGGTTCATAGCCTATCCGGGGTTCGAATCCCCGTCTCTCCGCCAAAATTTTATAAGGCCTCCATCAATGGAGGCCTTTTTACTTTGCGCTATGGATTCAATCTGCGCTATTCAATTTGGTGTTCCCTGACATATCTAACGTGCCATCAATAGCCAGATCGCGGAAGGGCTCGATGAACTTGCCTGCATGCCAAAAGAACATCGGGGCAAAAAAACACCGTTCGTCAAGTAAAGGTAGGACCGCCCTAGGGGTAGCCGGAATGCTGCCGCAGTAACGAAAAAAGTAGACATTCATCGTCCATTCTTCGTACTCATTCCTATACTCTGCTTCATCAGCTGGGCGATACCCGGCCGCCAAGTTCTCTTCCTCGTCCTCGTTTCGCTTGTACCAGGCGAATAGATCGGCATCACAGAATGCAAATGCGCGCTCGTCCGCCACGAAACTCTCGTGTTCCTTCCAGTTGTCAAGGGCGTCTTTGATATCGTAAGCAACGACCAACCCTGAGCGACAGGCCGCTTCGCTAAGTTCGTTGAGTTTCGCTTGATTGACGACTTGATGCCAGTTATCGAAGCCGTTCGCCGTCGCGACCTGTTCAAGGGCTTCATGATGTGACAGAGGGCCGGCGCGCTTCAAGGCGCGGGCTTTTTGCTTCCACTTTCCGAAAGTGGCTGAGGAAAATACAAAGGCCTTCTTCATGAGAATCTCCATTGATGCGGATAAAACCGGCGCCCACTACCGACTCCGCAAGAAGAGGAATCTCAAAAATTGAAATGATCGTCCCGTCCGGGTGCGCAAGGTGGGCTGCCGGGCCTCGATCCGGCCCTTTAGCGATGGTACTAAACAACGATCTCGCCGACAAGCAGGTAAGCGTTGCAACGAGAGTTCGGCGTAAGGGGCTGGCCACCTCCATCAGCTTTGGCCAGCGAGAACGAAATCTTATACATTGGAGGTCCGCCCGTCGTTGATTTCTAAATAATGACTGTCGCATCGGCAGCTCGCCGACTTGGTTGCAGCGCCAAGTGCTGGAAGCGGAAGCGGGTTCCAGGTTTTAAATGCAGTGTCGATAAACAGTTGGCGATGCTTGCCAAAGCACAGATCAATCTCTCAGGAATTCTGCGGTGGAGTGCACGAATAAAGATGAGCAAGAACCGATTTCCGGCTGACGGCGCGACCTTCGTGCCGGAAATGGCTTTGCCTTTTCCGGACACTCATAAAGATGCTGCGTTGTGTCTGCAGCACTTTGTAAACGAGATTCCAATCCAAGTAATCTGCGAACCAGTCGGGCGCCTGCGAGTAAGAGTCATTTATGGGTCGGGTGACTACGAAGACACAGTATTCCGGCAGCTTATCGCTGTTCCGTACGGCGTCATCAAGATCGCGATCGCTTTCGATGGAGGTACTGGCTATGTCACCATGGCCGCTGGCGGGGAGTTGCTAGAACAGGATCCTGACCGGGCCTTGCCGGCTAAGCACCTCAAATTGGGCTGCTGCCGATATCGTGGACACCGACCTAAGCTTTTTGAGCTTTCTCGAACTGTATCGGACTGACGTAGCCGAGCGTCGAATGACGACGGGTTGGATTATAGAACCGCTCGATGTAGTCGAACACATCGGCACGAGCCTGCTCCCTGGTCCGATACACCTTCCTGGCCGTGCGCTCAGTCTTCAGTGAGCTGAAGAAGCTCTCCATGGCCGAGTTGTCCCAGACTTCGCCCGCGCGGCTCATGCTGCAGATGATGCCTTGCTCCTTGAGTAACTCCTGGAAGTGCTCGCTGGTGTATTGCCTGCCTTGGTCGGAGTGATGCAGCAATGCGACCGGCCTGCCTCGGCGCCACACCGCCATCATCAACGCGTCGGCAACGAGTTGCGAGGTCATGCTGTCCTGCATCGACCAGCCGACGATGCGACGCGAGTACAGGTCGAGCACCGCAGCCGCATACAGCCATCCCTCGGCCGTCCAAATATAGGTGAAGTCGGCCACCCACTCCTGGTTGGGCGCATCTGCCTGGAATTGGCGGTCCAATACGTTGTCGGCAATAGCGCTACGCTGGCCTCGGTCCTGCGGCAAGCCCCGACGTCTTGGCCTCGCACGCAGAGCCTGTTCACGCATGAGCCGTTCAATGCGATGCAATCCGCATCGTTGGCCCAGTGCCAGCACGTCATGCCACACGCGTCGGGCACCATAGGTGCGGTCGCTACCCAGAAAGCTCTGACGCACCTGGCTGCCAAGCACCTCGTCGTCCAAACTACGTTGGCTTCGAGGCCTGCTGAGCCACGCATAGAAGCCGCTTCGCGAGACACCGAGCGCCTCGCACATCATTGCCAACGGCCAGGCTCCTCGGTGTTTCGCAATGAAGCCGAACTTCACATCGACTCCCTGGCGAAGTAGGCCGCCGCTTTTTTCAACAGGTCACGCTCCATGCGCAGCTTGGCGTTCTCCTTCCTCAAACGCTCCAGCTCAGCCTGGTCGGGCTTCATTACGCCCTGGCCAGGGAATGCCTGCTGTGGGTCCGCAGTCGCCTCACGTACCCATTTGCGCAGCACGTTCTCGTGCACATCGAGGTCACGGGCAGCTTGCGCCACCGACACACCTCGTTCCTTTACCAGCTTGACTGCTTCAAGCTTGAACTCTCGGCTGAATTGCCTTCTCGTTCCCATGAACCACCTCCAGTTTCATTTCACACATTAACTGGGTGTCTTTGAAACCGGCAGCAGCCCACTTCGTGGCCCGCACATACCCACGGCCCCCCGCCCTCTATGGCGTGATAGGCGCCGGGGCGGGGGGCCGTGGATATGTGCTATTTTGCACAAATATCTACAATATCACCAACCAACCATCCCCTAACTCAACGAGGTGTTTGATGGCAGTTACAGTCGAGGCCGCCTTTAACGAGCTTTTAAATCGACTGCGAGCTTCTCGTGCCGAAGCTGCCATCGCGGCCAGTCATCGGGAATCGATTCGTCTGAAGCTTGAAAGAAGCTTCGGAATGACTCAATTCTTTCGATCGGGTTCGTTTGGAAATGGAACGAATCTCTCAGGGATTAGCGATGTGGATTACTTCGCAGTCATCCCCCCAGAGAATCTCAACGCCGATTCGAGTGCGACGCTGGCCGCAATCGCAGCCTCGCTTCGAGAACGATTCCCTTTTACTGTCGGTATCAGAGTAAATTCGCCCGCCGTGCAGGTTCCCTTCGGACTTGACGGTGCTGAAATGACCGAGATTGTCCCTGTACTCTCGACCGGGACGACGGTACTTGGGTTCCGTCAGTTTGAGATGCCCGACTGTAATGGCGGGTGGATGTTCAGCGCTCCCGAGTCTCACAACGCGTATGTTCAGAAGATTGATACCCGACTTAACGGAAGGGTGAAGCCGCTAATTCGATTTCTGAAGGCTTGGAAAGCGTACCGGAATGTGGATATTCGCTCTTTCTACCTTGAGATGCGAGCCGCGGCTTACGCGGACAATGAACAAACAATCGTGTATGACATAGATTTGAAAAGGTTGTTTGACACCATGTTGAACGATGGATTGGCGGACTTTCCAGACCCGCGATTCCCGAATGACGGATTTATGATCTCAGCTTGCACCACTCCATTTCAACGAGTTGGAGCGCTTACGGCGCTCCAACGCGCAAAAGACTGGAGCGACGAAGCTTTCAGTTTTAGGATCGCTGGGCAGCATGAAAGAGCTTTTGGGCGGTGGGACCTTATATTTAATTGGAATTTTCCGGTCTTCACAGGATGAACACGATGACATTCTCAAACTCTTTCGATCAGCGTCTAAATGGTGCGGTCAGGGCGGAATTTGACCGGGCATTAAGTCATCAGTCGAACTTATGGAAAATACAAGTGCTTCTCGCAGGCGCTGCTATTGCATCTGTCTTCTGGCCCTCGACCTCGAACGCTGCCGCCCTCATCGGTCTACTGTTGTTAGCGGTCTATGCTTGGCAGAAGACGATCTATGAAGAGGTCAAGGCGCGCGCGAATCAGGGGAGACGGGCCGTCTTGGTTTCGTCAAGCTTAGGGGGACTCACACCGGATCAGCGACGCGATCTACTCAGTCGCTTCTCGTCAACTTCTGAAGAAGGCGAAGCAAGGGAAGACCCGGCCTATTACGCATCAAGCGCGACAGAACAAAATAAGCGGCTGGCCGAGATGCTCGAAGAGAGCGCATTCTGGACCGCCGACCTTCACGGGCAAGCGGCGCGAAGGTCTTGGAGCATCTTGATCATTTTTCTGGCGATAGCGCTGACCTCCTTGCTACTGCTACCTTTCATATCGGCCGGACCTGCTTTGAACATCGCCCGGACAATAAGCGCGATGCTGGTCTTGCTTATGTCAGGCGAGATGTTAGGGACCGCGCTCTCATTCAGCAGCGCTCAGAAGTGCTCAGAGAAAGTAGTGGAACGACTACAACGAATAAAGGCGGAAGGATCGCCGATCTCATCTCTCATCATTGTATTCGCTGACTACAATGCGGCCGTTGAAGCCGCGCCTATCGTCCCGGGACGCCTCTATGAAAAGCGCAAACCAGAACTGAATCGTCTTTGGTCGGAGCACTCGGATGGGTCGAAGCAGCAGTCCTGATTTAGCGCTATAGGTCCGGTCAGGCACTCCGTTGCCGGACTTGAATAAGCCACGCGCGTCGTCCACGAATAGCGCAGCACATGCTTTCTATCCTCTTGAAACATAAGGGAAGAAGTGGGCCAGGCTAGATAGGTTCATAGCCTATCCGGGGTTCGAATCCCCGTCTCTCCGCCAGTCAAATCAAAGAAGGCCGCAGTGAACCAATCACTTGCGGCTTTGCTTTTTCTGATCGAGCCGCTTTTTCTCGCTTTGTTACCCGCCGTGCAGCCTGTTCGACGCCGGCCGCTCTGTACCAACATGGCGGAGTGCGCCGTGTCGGGCGGCGGGAGTTGCTGGACCGGCTTGTGTGCCTGCCTTTTGTATAACCCGTCTGAAGCGCCGCATCTGCCTCGTCCAGCGCGAGCAAGGCGGCGGCTCAGTCCTGGCCTTGCTGGAACTGTCCATGCACGAGCTGCCCAATATCCGATTGGAACCAAAACGCCAGTCTGCTGGTGCTGCAATCGGAGTGTCGGCGGCAACAAATGTTCGCGCTCAAACCCCCAAATGCTGTGCCAGCAGCTCCGGCTTGTCCTCCAGCGCCTGGGAGGAGCCCGCGAATACCACCTCGCCCCTGACGAGGATGACATTGCGATCGGTGATCCGCGTCACCTGCTTCCAGTTCTTGTCGACGATGATGCTGCTGATGCCGGTCTCGCGGATCAGGCTGCAGATGCGCCAGATTTCACGCGCGATCAGCGGCGCCAGGCCCTCGGTCGCCTCGTCCAGGATCAGCACGTCCGGATTGGTCATCAGTGCGCGGCCGATTGTAAGCATCTGCTGCTCGCCGCCGGAGAGTTGCTGGCCGCCGTGCCGCAAGCGCTGCTTCAGGCGCGGGAAGGTCTCCATCACCCGCTCGTAGGTCCAGTCACGCTGGCCACGGGTGCCCGCGCGGGCCGACATCCTCAGGTTTTCGCTTACGCTCAGGTTGCCGAAAATACCCCGTCCTTCGGGCACGTAGGCCACGCCCAGCCGCGCAATTTCATAGGGAGACCGGCCCGTCATCGGGCGCTCCATCACGCGCACGGTTCCCGAGCGCGGCTTGACCAGTCCCATGATGCTCTTGAGCAGGGTGCTCTTGCCCATGCCGTTGCGCCCCATCAGCCCGATCGTCTCACCGCGGCGGACCGAGAAATCGACGCCACGCAGGATGTGGCTGGCGCCGTAGTAGGTGTTCAATCCGGTGACCGCAATCAATTCTTCGCCAGTGGTCTTCATTTCATGTCTCCTGCACTGCGCCAATTCAGTAGGCCTCGCCCAGGTAGGCCGCCTGCACCTCGGGGTTGGAGCGGATGTCCGCCGGCACGCCGCTGGCCAGCACCTGCCCGTCGACCAGCACGGTAAGGTGATCGGCCAGGGCGAATATCGCGTCGATGTCATGTTCCACCAGGAACATGGCGTGGCCTTTCTTCAGTTCCAGCAGCAGCTCCAGCATCCGCTCTGCCTCTGATGTGCCCATGCCGGCCAGCGGCTCGTCCAGCAACAGCACTTGCGGGCCGGTGGCCAGGGTCATGGCAATTTCCAGCTGGCGCTGTTCGCCGTGGCTGGCGGCGCCGGCAATCGAGTGACGCCGGTCTTTCAGGCCGGCCAGTTCGATTGCGCGGCCGGCGAGTTCGACCGCGGTCTTCGATTGCGCCGCCTTGCGAAACCAGTGCACGGGATTCCACGGCTGTTGCGGATCGCGGGACAGGGCCGCCAGCAGCACGTTGTCCCAGACCGTGAAGGGCAGGAAGATATTGGTCTTCTGGTAGCTGCGGCCCAGGCCGGCGTGGGAAATTTTTTCAGGCGCCCAGCCGGTGACATCCTGGCCGGCAAGGACCACACGGCCCGAGCTTGGTTGCAGGTCGCCGGACAGCAGGTTGGTCAGGGTCGACTTGCCGGCGCCATTGGGCCCGATGACCGCGTGTATGCGGTCGCGCCAAAGGTTGATTGATACATCGTTGACCGCCTTGAGTCCGCCGAACTGCCGGGTCAGGTTGCTGGCGCACAGCAGGACCGATTGTTCCGCCACGCGGGCCGGCGCCTGTTGCGCAAGCTGCGCTGGGGCGGGGTGCAGCAACTGGCCGATGGGCATCAATGCCTCATTCATCGCCGCTCTCCTTCTTGCGCATGAATCCCTCCATCAGGCCCAGCAGACCGCGCGGCGCAATCACCACGACGATCACAATGAAAATACCCATCCACAGTTGCCAGTGCTTGCCGGCGTCGAAACTGCCGATCTTGTCCAGGTCCTTGAACATGTGCAGCACATATTCAAACGAGAATGCACCGAGGATCGCGCCTGCGAAATTTCCCATGCCCCCGAGGATCACCATCATCAACGCGTGGGCGCTCATGTGGAAGCCCATCAGCTCCGGATTCACATAACCGGACAAGGCTCCCCACAGGTAGCCGGCAAGGCCGGCCAGCGCGCCGGCCAGCGTGAATGCGGTCAGCTTGTAGCCGAAGGTGGAAAAGCCCATCGAACGCATGCGATGCTCGTTCACGCGTATGCCGGCCAGCGCCCGGCCAAACGGACTGAACAGCAGGCGGCGCAACAGGAAGTAGGTCGCGGCCAGGCAGGCCAGCGTAAAGAAGTAGAAGACCTTCTTGTCTTCGAGGTCGAACAGGCCCGCCGCCGGCTTGAAGTTGATGTAGATGCCATCCGACCCGCCCAAGGGCTTGTTGTCAAAGAACAGGTAGAAGACCATCTGGGCGAAGGCCATCGTCACCATGATGAAATAGATACCGCGTGTGCGCACCACGAAAAATCCGATCACCAGCGCCGCCAGTGCCGAGCCCAGCATTGCCGCCGGCAGCGTCCACCACAGGCTGGCCGGCTCGCCCGGCGGCATCAGGAAGGCAAGCGCATAGCCTGCGATGCCGAAATACGCGGCATGGCCGAGCGACACCATGCCGGCCACGCCTTGCAGCAGGTCCAGGCTCATGGCAAGGATCGCCAGGATCATCATGCGCGTGACCACCTGCAGGTAGAAGTCGGCGCCCACAAAGGGGAAGACGGCCAGCAGCACGGCTGCCAACAACAGGGCGAATTGCAGGCCGCGGGGCAGGACCTCGAGATTGGCTTTGGATGAACTCATGCGTTGACTTTTCGGTTGGGGTGAGTGGCCGTAGTGGTGTGGTTTCGGGTGTTGTTTAGGGTTTGTTCCGGGTTTGTTCCGGATTTCGCTGGCGGCCGGGCCGCCATCAGTGCTTGAACAGGCCTTCCGGCTTCCACAGCAGCACCGCCGCCATCAGCATGTAGATCAGCATGCCCGCCATGGAGGGCAGCAGCACTTTCCCGAAGGTGTCGACCAGTCCCACCAGCATGGCCGCGATCAGCGCGCCGCGCACCGAGCCGATCCCGCCGATGACCACCACCACGAAGCACATGATCAGCACATGCGAGCCCATGTTCGGGAACACGCTGGAAACTGGTGCGGCGATCATGCCAGCCACGGTGGCCAGCCCGATGCCAAGGGCAAAGACGGTCATGTGGATCAGCTTGATGTTGACGCCGAGCGATTCGGTCATGTCGCTGTTGAACGCGCCGGCCCGGATCTTCATGCCCAGCCGGGTTTTCGAGATCAGCAGGTAGAGGCCGATCGCCATCGCGATGCAAACGCCGGAAATGAATAGCCTGTACACCGGGTAGCTGAGAGTCTCGGTCAGGGCAATGGATGCGCCCAGCGCCTCCGGAATGGCCACGCCATGCACGTTGTCGCCCCAGAGGATCGAGCGCATTTCCTCGAAAATGTAGATCAGGCCGAAGGTCAGCAGAACCTGGTCGAGATGGTCGCGCTGATAGAAGTGGCGGAACAGCAGCCGCTCCAGCAGCAGCCCGAACACGATCGAAAGGCCGACACCGGCGAGGATGGCCACGGCGAAGTTGCCGAACAGGCCCGACAATGACCAGGCCAGGTAGGCGCCCAGCATGTAGAAGCTGCCATGGGCGAGGTTGACCACCCCCATGATGCCGAAGATCAGCGTCAGGCCGGCGGCCAGCATGAACAGCAGCAGGCCGTATTGCACACCGTTGAGAAGCTGGATCAGGAAGTTGGCAATATCCATCGAACAGGGCTCAGGATTGGACGCACAAGTGCCGCACGGCGGCGGCACTTGCGCGAAGGAATGGTTGCAGGGCTGGCCCGTCCGCCGGACCCGCACCAGCCCACGATGCGGGTCCGGTGCGGCCACGTGCTGGCAAGGGGCCAGGCGTCGTCACGCGATCCGGCATCCGTTGCCCGGGTCGGCCAGCGCTTTCGCCGCCACGCCGAGCACCTTGTTTTCCTTGTTCTCCACGACCCGCAGGTACATGTCTTGCACAGGATTGTGCGACTTGCTCATGCGCCACTTGCCGCGCGGGCTGTCGATGACTGCTGTTTCCATCGCCTGGTACAGCGCCTTTTTCGCCGACAGGTCGCCCTTGACCGCGTTGGCGCCATGCGCCAGCAGCAGGCCGGTGTCGTAGCCCTGTACCGCGTAGACATCCGGCTGCACCTTGAATGCCTTGGCGTATTCGAGACGGAATTTCTTGTTGCGCGGGGTGTCGAGCGCATCGCTGTAGTGCATCGTGGTGACGATGCCTTCGGCTGCCGCCCCGGTAGCCTCAAGGACGCCCTCGGTCAGGAAGCCGGCGCCGTACAAGGGGATCTTGCCCTTCAGGCCCGCAGTCGCATAGTCGCGGATGAATTTGGCGGCGCCGCCGCCGGCGAAGAAGCAGGCGACCGCGTCCGGCTTGATCGACGCGATTTCGGTCAGCATCGCCTGGAACTCGACACTAGGGAAGGGCAGGCCCAATACCTTGACGATGGTGCCGCCGGCCTTGGTGTATCCCTCCTTGAAGCCTTCGAAGATCTCGTCGCCGCCTGCGTACTTCCAGGTGATCCAGACCGCCTTCTTGTGCCCACGCTGGATCATCGCCGGCGCCAACGAATAGCCGGCCTGCCAGTTGCTGAAGGAAGAGCGGAACACGTTCGGCGCGCACAGCGAGCCGGTCGCGGCCTGCACGCCAGCGTTGGGGATCAGGTTCAGCACGCGCGCTTCGCGAGCGACCTTCTGGATGCCCATCTGTACGCCCGAGTGCACGGTGCCGATCAGCACGTCGACTTTGTCGCGTTGCACCAGCCGGGAGGCGTTTTCAACGCTCTTCGACGGGTCCGATTCGTCATCGACCTTGAACCATTCGATTTCCCGTCCGCCAAGCTTTCCACCCTGTTCATTGATGGCCATGCGCACGCCATTCTCGATCGCGACGCCCAACTGCGCGAAGGTTCCGGTGTAAGGCAGCATCAGGCCGATCTTGAGTTTCGATCCCTGGGCGCGGGCGAGATGCGGCAGCATCAGTCCGGTGGAAGCTGCGCCCAGTATGGCGGCGCCGCGGGTCAGTACTTGTCGACGTGTAGTCATGCAGGTCTCCGTATTTTTAATGTTCATCAGGGGGGGGGAGGGGGTGTTCAGGCCGGCTGGCCCGCGGTGTCGCCACTACGCAAGCGGAAACGCTGGATTTTTCCGGTGGCGGTCTTGGGCAGGTCGGGCACGAACTCGATCCAGCGCGGACACTTGATGTGGGCCAGCTTTGAGCGCAGCAGTTCACGGATCGAATCTCGTAATGGCTCGTCGGCTTGCACGCCAGGGCGCAGCACGACGAAGGCTTTCGGTTTGATCATGTCATGCTCGTCCGCCGCGCCGATGACCGCGCACTCGAGGATGGCCGCATGTTCTGCCAGCACCGACTCGATCTCGCCCGGCGAGACCCAGATGCCACCCACGCGCAGCATGTCATCCATCCGGCCCACATAGAAGAAATTGCCTTCCGCGTCCTGGTAGCACTTGTCACCCGTGAGCACGCCGCCGTCCCACATCGTGGCTGCGGTTTTCTCCGGCTTGTTCCAGTAGATCTGCGCCGCAGTCGGTCCCTTGACGAACAGGTTGCCGATCTCCCCGAGCGGCAGCCGCTTGCCTTCCTCGTCGAGGCAGTACGCTTCGTAACCCTTGACCAGCTTGCCGCAGCTGCCCGGGACGATCTGGCCCGGCAGATTGATCATGAACATGTGGGTCAGTTCTGTCGTCCCCACGCCGTCCATGATTTCCTTGCCGGTCATCGCCAGCCACTGGCGATTCAGCGCCGGCGGCAGCAGCTCGCCGCCGCTGATGCAGCAGCGCAGGCGGCTGCAGGCCTGGCGTACCGCGTCGGGGTCCATGCCCCGCATCAGGTCCAGCACGCCGGCGTACAGGGTTGGCACCGACATCATCAGGGTCGGCCTGTGGGCGATCAGCTTGTCGAGTACTGCTTGCGGCTTGATGGGGCCTGATTCGACCACGATGGCGGCGCCAGTGCGCAGGGGGAAGTACACCTGGTTGCCCAGGCCGTAGGCGAAAAACATCTTTGGCGGACACTGGATCACATCCGAAGCGTCCATGCCGACCGTCCCCAGGCCGAACAATTCAGTCGCCCAGTAGATGTGGTCGTGGGTGTGGACCACGCCTTTGGGCGCACCGGTACTGCCCGAGCTGTACAGCCAGAATGCGGCCTCGTCCGGGCGGCGGGGGAATGTGTCGAGCGCCTGCGGCATCCGGTCCACTTCCGGTTCGAATGCGCGGTATCCCTCCGCTGCGCCATTGGCGACAAACAGCAGCTTGGGGAAATCCCCGGCATGCCGTATCTCGTCGATGCGCCCGACCAGGGAATGGTCGACGATCACGGCGCGCACGCCGCTGTCGCGGATGTAGTACGCATAATCGGCGGCCTTGAGGAAGGTGTTGAGCGGCAGGCTGATTGCGCCGATCTTCATCGCGCCAAGGAATGTGGCGACGAAATCGAGGCCGTCGAGCAGGCTGAACATCACCCGGTCGCCGGGCTGTACGCCTTGCGCCTTCAGCATCTGCCCGACCTGGCAGGTCCGCCGATAGAGGTCGCCGAAGGAAAAATTGCCGGAAGGCGTGATCAGGTAGGGCCGCTGCGCTTCTGCCGGCGCCATGCGGTGCTCGAACAGGTAGTCAACGACATTGCCTTCCAGCCCCGGTGCGGGCCTTTTCTCTTGCATGACTGCATTCACGCTTGTCTCCTTGAATTGCTGAGTGCTTCTATTGGTTATTATGTTGTCTGGACTGGATTCATCATCGCCGCCTGCCCGCAACTTGCAATGAACCTGCGCAGCGCGGCGCGGCATTGTCCGGGTTGTTCCAGTTGCAGGAAGTGACCGGTACCGGCGATGGCGTCATAACTTACGCCCGCTTCCTGATGCGCGGCCAGCGAGGTCAAGGCCGGCGCGCCCGGCTGGGGCGCATGCGGATCCGAAGCGATAATGTGGATCGGGCACGGCGGGGCAAGCATGGCTTCCCATGCGCGCTCGTCCATGTTGGTCCGGAAGACGAAGGCTTCGCGATCCGGCGCGCAGGCCAGCACCCATTCCTGGCTGTCGCTGTCCGGGCGCAGGGTGGCGCAGGCCATGTCCATCGGGGCCGGGTCCTCCCAAGCGCCGAATATCTCCGGGCGGGCGAATCGTCCCGCCAGCTCCGCGGGGTGCGCGAACGAGGGCCGCCGGCGCAACGCGCCCTCGACCAGCATTTCGACGTCACGCTCATGCGCGCGCCTGAGCGGATGCCCCGCAGGGGGCGCCAGCGGCGGGTCGAACAGCACCAGCCCGTCCCAGCGCCGGCCATGGTGATGGGACTGCAGCAGGCTGGCCACCGCGCTCAGCGAGTGGAAAGCGCCAAAGGTGGGGCGCGGGTCGAGCTGCTGCGCCAGGGTGTCGCGCAAGGTCTCGAGGTCGGCAACGAATTGCGGCCAGTGATGATGTCCTGCCGCACCCGGTTCGCTCATCCCGTGGCCGCGTACGTCGACTACCACCAGTTCGAAATCTTTCCGCAAGTTTTCCCAGAAGACGCGGTAGCCGAAGGAGGCCAGGCCGTTGCCGTGGCTGACCACCAGGCGCGCCTTTGCAGCGGGATTGGCGAACAGCCGTGCCCCCAGCAATATGCCATCGCTGGCCCGGACCGGCAGCGGCGCGCCGGGATCCCGGCCCTGTGCCGCCTGGTCGTTTGCTGCATCGGCGATTGCGCGCACCTGCATCTTCATGCTCCCTCGCGCGACATCGCCGGGACGAACTTGTCGCAATAAATATCGGCGCGGAATACGCCCTGGCGTTCCAGCAGGGCCGTGGCCAATTCAATCACCACCGGCGGACCGCACAGGTAGGCCTGGGCTCCGAATGACTCGCCGAGCTCTTCCTTCATTGCGTCGATCACGGTGCCGCGCCGCCCGGTCCACGCCGAATCGGCCGGTTCCTCGGACAGTACCGGAACGAAGCGCAGCTGGCGATGTTCCGCGGCCCACTGCGAGAGTGCCTGCGCGCACTGCAGTTCAGACCTGTTGCGGGCGCCGTAGAACACGACCATCGGGCGCGTGCTGCGGGCCTGCAGCGCCGCCTCGACAATTGATTTGACCGGCGCCAGCCCGGTGCCGCCGGCCACGAACAGGGCGTTGCCGTCGTCGCGCGGGTTGAATGCATAGGCACCGTAGGGCCCGCGCAGGCTGACCACATCGCCGCTTGCCAGTTCATGGCGCTTGAGGCGCGAGCTGATTTCGCCGCCGGGGTGGACGCGCACCAGGAACTCGAGGTGCGAGCTGCCGCAGGCGTTGGCCGCGGAATAGGCGCGCGGACCCGAGGTGCCAGGCACGAGCCACTCGAAGTACTGGCCGCTGCGGAACTCGACCGGCGCCGGGCAGCGCATCAGGACTTTCGCGGTACGCTCGTCAAACCAGGTGACGTTCTCGATCACCGCGTCGAACTCGGTGATCCTCGGATCGCCACCGTCGCGCAAGGGGACGCTGATCACCACGTCGGAGCGCGCAAAACACATGCAGGTCAGGATCATCCCCTCGCTGCGCATTGCGTCGCTGTAGACCGCCGGATCCGCGCCCGGCAATTCATGCACTTCGCCACTCACCAGCCGGGCGAGGCATTCGCCGCACTCGCCCGAGCGGCAGTTGTAGGGAAGGGGCACCGAGCGCGACAGGCAGGCGTCGAGCAGAGACTCGTCTGCCCCCGCCTGTACTGCCTTGTCCGTTCCTTCGACCACCAGTGAAAACATTTCAATACTCCGTTACCGGCCGCTATGGCCGGCTCAATCGGGCTGACCGCAATGGGTCAGTACGCGCGTTCCGTGTCGTCGGTTGCCGAGGGTGACCAGATCTCGCGGAAATCTTCCGGTAAGGCGATGCCCCAGTCTTCGGTAATGAAGGCACGGACCTGCTGCCAGTACGCGGCACGCATGTTCTCGTTGGTGTCCTGCTTGATGCCGAAATGGCGATAACGCTCGTTCTTGCGCGAATTGTCCGAACCGAAGGACTGCAGGCCGACCTGCAGCCATTTGGTGGTGGCTTTCTCGACCTCGGCGCGGCCCTCCGGCGTTTCCAGCAGTTGCTTGACCGCGTCCATGCCCAGCCCGACGTGGCCATATTCTTCCTTCAGCGTGTCCTGCGCCGCCTGGCGGAAGGGCTCGTAGCCGGATTGGACGAAATGCCGGAACTGGTGCGCGGCGGCACGGTCGACCAGGGCCAGGAAAACAGCCTGGTCAGCCCAGGATTCCATCGGCGTGTCGAAGGTGCTCAGGTGGCCTTTGCTGCGGGCGTACTCTTCCCAGTCCAGGCCGAGCTCGTCCATCAGCTTGCGATAGCGAACGTGGTGTCCGTATTCTTCCATTACGGTTTTCGCCATGCGCATCTTCAGTTCCGGGGTGGGCGCGCGCAGGATGCTGCGCTCGAAGCAGTCGCCGCCGTACAGTTCGCTGACCACGTGGATGTTGATCAGGTTCAGCAGCAAGTCGCGGTATTCGGGATCGAGGTTCCAGAAATCTGCTGCGGTGGCAGGGCCTTGGGCGTGGGCCGAAGGGGAGAGCGTTGCGGTAGTCATTGAAAATGCTCCTTGGATGTGGGCTTGGACGATGGACGTCAAATAAAATCGGGCTGCGTGCCCGTCATTCGTAGAAACTGCGATAGTCGGGGGCCGCGTCGACGATCACGTTCTTGACCTCGGTGAAGTCAAGCAGTGTTTCGAAGGCGTCTTCACGGCCGAAGCCGCTGGCCTTGCTGCCGCCGAAGGCAGCGCCTGAGGGGAACAGGTTGTAGCAGTTGACCCAGACCCGGCCGGTCTGCACCGCTTCCGCCGCCGCATGGGCGCGGGACAGGCTGGATGTCCAGACGCCGGCTGCGAGACCCTGTTCGACGCCGTTCACCTCGTCCAGCATGGCTGCTTCGTCATCCCATTCCGAAAAGGTCGCGACCGGGCCGAAGATTTCTTCCTGTGCCACGCGCGCGCTGGCGGCCAGCCCCTCGAACAGGGTCGGCGCCATGAACAGGCCGCGCGGCCAGGCGTCAACCCGAACTGGCTCGCCGCCGCACAGCAGGCGGCCGCCCTCGCGCTTGCCAAGTTCGATGTAACTGGCCACGCGGTCGAAATGGGTACGGGTAGACACCGTGCCCATCCGGGTCGCCGGATCGAACGGATCGCCAACGCGCAAGCGCGGCACCAGCGACAGGATGCGCTCCTTCAGTCCCGCGGCGATGTCGCGGTGGGCGAGGATGCGGCTACCGGCGGTGCAGACCTGGCCCTGGTTCATGAAGGCGCCGAGCAGGATGCCTTGCGCCGCCCGGTCGAGGTCGGCATCGGGGTAGACGATCTGCGCGTTCTTGCCGCCGAGTTCAAGCGTCAGGCGCTTGATGGTGCTGCTGGCGCCGGCCATCACCCGCCGTCCGGTCTCGCTCGATCCGGTCACCGATATCTTGCGCACCCCCGGATGCGCCACCAATCCGGCACCGGCGGTATCGCCGCGGCCGGTGATGACATTGACCACGCCCGGCGGCAGGCATTCGGCCAGCAGAGCGGCGATTTCAAGTGTAGTCACCGGCGTTGCGTCCGCAGGTTTGTAGACCACGCAGTTGCCTGCTGCAATGGCCGGCGCGATCTTGCCGACGAACATGTTGAGCGGGAAATTCCAGGCGCCGATGATGCCGATCACGCCCAGCGGCTTGCGCAGGCCATAGCTGGTGATGTCACGCGTTACCGGCACCACCACGCCTTCGAATACCCGGCAGGCGCCGGCGTAGTAGCGCAGGCGGTCTGCCGCGGTCATCACGTTGGCGCGGCTTTCCCTGATTGGCTTGCCGGTGTTGGCGGTTTCCAGCCAGGCCAGCCGCTCCACCTCGGCGACCAGGCGGTCGGCCGCCGCTTCCAGCAAGGCCTGGCGTTTGCGCGCCGGCACATCGGCCCAGCCCGGCTGGGCAGCGGCCGCGGCGGCAACCGCCGCATCGAGGTCGGCCGCGGTCGCATCGGGCACGGTGGTCAGGATCTCCTGCGTCAGCGGACTTGCGCACTCGAGCCGTGCCGTGCCGCTGGAGGGCATCCACTGGCCGTTGACGAAATGATCGTAGGAGGAGGGTATTGTGTAGCTCATTAACAGTCCTTGAAATTGGCCGACGCGTGTCAGCACTTGAGGAGATGAACGCAGGCGATGGCCGAATCCTTGCCGACCAGTCCGCCTGCCATTTGCGCCAGGCCGACCCGTGCGCCCATTACCTGGGATTTGCCCGCGCGTCCGGTCAGCTGTCGGCTGATCTCTACGACCTGCGCCACGCCGGTCGCGCCGACCGGATGGCCGCGATGCGCCAATCCGCCGGAAACATTCACCGGCAAGGAACCGCCCAGCGCGGTTGCGCCACGCGCGGTAATCGCAGCCGCTTCGCCGCGGTCGCATAGACCGAGGTCTTCGATATCCAGCAATTCCTGTGGTGCGCTTGGATCGTGCACTTCCGCCAGCGAAACCTCGCGCGGGCTGATGCCGGCGGACTCGAAAGCCAGCAAGCCTGCGCGCGCCGTCGCGCTTCCCCCGCTGCCGCCCTTGGGCTTGCCGGAGACCACGGCAGAGGCGGCAATGGTCGGTCCGGTGAGCCCGTGCCGCCTCGCGTAGTTGGCGCTGACCAGCACCAGGGCTGCCGCGCCGTCGCAAATGCCGCCGCACATGGAGCGGGTCAGTGGATCGATCACAATGCGGTCATTGAGCACTTGCTCCAGCGTCAGCGGCTCGCGCTCGGCGGCCTTTTCATTCAGCACGGCGTGGGCGCGGTTCTTTACCGCCACCATGGCAAAGTCGCGCTGCGTGGCGCCGTATTCCTGCATGTAGGCTTTGGCCCGCGCCGCATTCAGGTCCATGAATACCGAGCGGCCCGGCTCGGTCGGCGCCAGGTCGGATGCCGACGCCAGTGCAAGCATGGGCCGCGCGCGGTCGGCATGGGTCATCTTTTCCACGCCGAGCACCAGCACGCATTCGTATTGGCCCCACGCGATTGCGCTCCACGCCATGGCCAGCGCGTCGGCGCCGCTGGAGCACGCGTTCTTCAGGTTATGGATGGGAATGGTGTCGATGCCTGAATCGGCCAGCAGGATCTGCCCCAGTATGGTTTCCTGCCCCTGGATCAGGCCGCCGAAGCCGTTGCCGACATAGGCCGCCTGCAGCTGGGAAGCCGCCACGCCAGCGTCGCGCAGCGCGGCATCGACTACCGGGCGCGACAGCGCGCTCATTGAAATGTCGACAAAGCGTCCGAAGGGGCCGACTTCGCCGCCGGCGACCATGACCGTGCAGGGAGGCGCTGTGCTCATGCGGCCTCCGCGACGACTTCGGCGGTGCCTTTGGCGGTCACCACGCCGTCCGCCTTCTGCGCTTGCAGCACCACTTGCGCCCGGCCGTCGCGCACTTCGCCGACGACTGCATTCAGGCGCAATGCCTCAAGCGGGAAAACCGGGGCGCTGAAGGACACGTCGAGCATCTTCACCTGGCCGGCGCCGACTGCTTCAGCCAGCAGGCGCCCGAAGTGGGCAGTCGTCATCGGACCCTGCTGGATCACTTGCGGGAACCCGCAGTCATGGGCGAAATCGTCATCGACGTGGATCGGATTGGGGTCTTCGGTCGCCTCTGAGAACAGCGCGATAAGCTCGCGGCTGGAGCCGGGGATCTCTACGTCAAACAGCACTTGTCCGGTCTTCATTGCAGGCCTCGCTTGATCAGTCGCGTCACTTCTTTCAGTACCAGCGCGCCGCTGCCGGCATTGCGGTATTCGTAGGTCGCATCGACGAACCACAGTGGGCCACTCTTGCTGGCTTTCTCCAGTACCCGGTCGATACGCACGACGACATCGAGTTCGTCGTCCGGCCCGACCGGCGCGAACCACTCGTATCGCTGGCCACCATGCAGGGCCTGCCGGCGCGGAATGTCGAGGTCGCGGAACAGGTCCACACCCTGCGATTCGCCGCGCAGGAAAATAAGGTAGGTGAGCGGGACTTCGCGCCGCTCCGGATCAACCCCCATCGAAGTCCAGTACTTGCGTACCAGCTCCCGGTCAGGGCGGATGCGAAAGGGGGGGTACTCCCTGCCTTCATGTACTTTCGAAACCATATGTCTTCCTTGCTCCTTGTTTTTACAGAAGCGTAAAAGAAAAATATTGGATGCGCAAGAATTTTCTACTCTAACGTAAATAAAAATTCGATCCGGCTTTGGGTTTCCGTGTGGTGGAAATCACTTTCCCTTAGGGGAAGTACAGCGCGGGTATAGTGTAGACTTCGATCTGGAATTTACGCTGCGTAGATTTGCGGCCAAAAAATGGCTGTGAAATTTACGCAATCATAAAATTTTTGGTGCGGGGTGAGAGCGGAAACAGACAGGCGAGGCACACGCCTGCAGCAGTGATCCGCCCACCCCGTCACCCGCTCAGAGGACCAAGGACGCATCCCATGGAAAGTTCGCGAACCGCCGCTACGCGGCCAGACACCGAGACCACGCAGACGGGCAAACCCCGCAAGTCCGCCTTGCGCCGCGAGGCCATCCTGCACAGCGCCACCGAGTTGTTCGATCGCAAGGGTTACGCCCACACTTCGCTGGACGATGTGGCCCAGGCCGTCGGTATCAAGCGTGAGGCGCTGTACTACTATTTCCGTAGCCGGACCGAGATCCTGATTGCCATCGTTGAACCACAGACGGTGGGCCTGATCGACGGCATGAAGGAAGTCATTGCCAGCGATTTGCCGGCGGTGGACAAGCTGCGCATGGCCATCCGCAACCACCTGAAGCGCTTTGACCGTCATTGCCTGGAGATGACGATCTTCCTGCGCGACGGCGTCATGGGTGGCAACGAGGAGCTGCATGCAATGATGCTGCGCGTCTGGAAAGACTACGAAACAATGTGGACGTCGCTGATCGCCGCGGGCCAGCAGAGCGGTCAGTTTGCCCGCGGCAGCGATCCCAAGATGATTGCGTTCGGCATACTCGGCATGTGCAACTGGCTGGCACGCTGGTACAGCCCGCGCAAGTCGGTGTCGATCGACGAGATCATCGATACCTATTTCACGATGGTCAGCGAGGGACTGTTGCCGCGAACCGAACCGGCCAAGCCGGCTCGGACGCGCAAGAAGGCGCCTCCCGCGGAATAAGGCGACTCGCATACCTGCTGGAAGCGGCGGCGCTCGACATGGGAAAGTTGCCCCACCGGTCGACTGGTAGCTGCAGGCGTTTTGAGAAATCTGAAGTTTTCTCGGTGGCGTCAGTTTGAGCTTGTGGTCAAGCTGCCCAATGCGATCGGGCTTGGCCGAGCATCGGTATGCGCGGTGACCTGTCCGGACACTGTGGATGATGCGTTGCATCACTTGCGAATTGAGGACGGGAGTTGAACGGCCGGCTCGTATATAAAAAATCTTGGCCCGGTATATAAAAACTGAGCTTGCCGTGATCGGATGCGAATTTCATCTCTGCAGGATCGGCACGCCCATCATGCCCATAATGCCGCTATAGCGGCCCGCCCGCATCAAGCCTGTGACTTGGGGTGCAGTCCATCCCTGAGCCATTGCGCATCGCCGCCCAGCCGTTGCGTAAGATGGATCGCTGCCTTGAGCACAGCGCTGGAGTAGTCCGGTAACACCTCGTCCGTGAAGCGGATCGACGGCCCGGAAATTGCGACCGCACCGATCACCCGCTGATCGGTGCCGAATACCGGCGCCGCAATCGCTGCGATGTCCGGCTCGCGCTCGCCGATGGTCACGATCACGCGCGAGTCCGGCCAGCCTGAGCGTTCACCTTCGTAATCCACCAGCACCCGACCGGCCGCGCCTTGCTGCAAGGGCAGCACCTGGCCGGCGTAAATATGGTCCCTGACTGACCTGCGCGGGTCGACCCGGAACAGGCACAGCCGCACGTCCCCCTCGCGGCGGAAATACGATGCCCCCTCGCCGGTAGCGTCGACCAGCTCGTTCAGGACCGGCATGACAAGGTCCTCCAGCCGCAGCGAGTTGCGATAGATGCTGCCCCAGGTCATTACGGCATGGCCGAGGCGGTAGCTGGCGTCCGGAAGTTGTTCGATGCAGCCGAAGCGGATCAACGACGCCATCAGCCTGAGGATCGTGCTCTTGTAGAAACCTGTTCGCTGGGCGATCTCGTGCAGGCTCAGGGTCTGATCCTGCATCCTGAACGCGTTCATGATGGTCAGTGCGCGCTCGACTGCGGCCACGCCATCGATTTTTTCGGTCATTTTTTTAGCGCTTCGCTTGCTAGCTTGGGGGATGAGCCAGGCTGGCTCGGTTCGGATTATCGCATTTCAGGGGCTGGTTTTTCTGTTCGGGAAAACCAGCGGCGGCAAGGGACTTGGACTGGATGCGCCAGATCCCCTTGCTCCTTTTACTCATTTTGACCGGCCCGGCGAAATAGATATTGACGCTCAAAATTCTGGCTGGCAGAATCAAGTTCTGAAATATACCGAATCAGAAGGCCATATGCCAGCGAACTCCGACATCCTCATGCCGAACGACGATCTCCCGTGGAGTGGAGTGATCCCGCCGGCAGAGCTTGATCTTTACCAGGCCATCGGCTTTGGCCAGAAGTCTTTCAAGCCGGGTGTTGCTGCCCTCTTGGTAATCGACCTGCAGTACCGCTCGGTCGGGGAGCGCCCGCTTCCGATCAGGGAGGCCATCAAGGAATATCCCACCAGTTGTGGCGAGTTCGGCTGGAAAGCAGTGCCTCACATCGGCAAGCTCATCAGCAGCTTTCGCGCCAACGGATTGCCCGTGATTTATCCCTATGTGGCCCCCAAGCGCAGCAACTACGGCGGACGCTGGGCGGACAAGGCGCCGGCGGTCATGTCGATCCCGGCGCGCGGCTATGAGTTCGTCAAGGAAGTCGCGCCCCACGATGACGACCTGCTGGTCCCCAAGCAGCATGCCAGCGCGTTCTTCGGAACCTCGCTGCTCAGCTACCTGATCGACCGCGGTGTAAGAACCGTTTTCGTCGCCGGCACGACCACCAGCGGGTGCGTGCGTGCGACCGTCGTAGATGCGTCTTCATTCGGCTTCCAGGTGGTGGTGCCGCATGAGTGCGTGTTCGACCGCTCCCAGGTCTCGCATGCCGTCAATCTGTTCGACATGGACAGCAAATATGCGGACGTGGTGTCAGTGGCCGAGGCGAGCCGTATGATCGAAGAAAATTGCCGCCAGGATGTCGGCAGCGCGAAAGGAGTCCAGCGGTGAACAGCAAGTTGCATGTATTGATTTCTGGTGGCGGCATTGGCGGTCTGACCGGCGCACTGGCGCTGTTGCAGCGCGGCGTTGATGTCGACGTTTTCGAACAGGCCCAGGAGCTGAAGGAAATCGGGGCAGGGGTTCAGCTGGGGCCGAACGCAGTCCGGGTCCTGTATGCGCTCGGGCTGAAGGATGCGGTCGAAAAACTGGCGGTGCAGGCCAGTGGCAAGGAAATCAGGATCTGGAGCAGTGGCAAGACCACGCCGCTGTTCAATCTGGGCGATGAATCGGTCGAGCGCTATGGTGTTCCCTATCTGCTGATGCATAGGGCGGACTTGCACCAGGTGCTGGTCGATGCCGTGCGTGCTTGCAAGGCCGACGCCATTCACATTGCATCGCGCGGCACCGGTTTCCGGCAGGACGCCGATGGGGTCGAATTGATTCTGGAAGACGGCACCAGCGTCCGCGGCGATGTGCTGGTCGGTGCTGATGGATTGCATTCCAGGATCAGGCGGCAGCTGGCCGGCGAGGACAAGGCCACCTTCACCGGTGGCATGTGCTGGCGCGGCATGATTCCGATCGACCGGCTGCCGGCCCATTTGCGCCGGCCGGTGGGCGCCAACTGGATCGGCCCGCGAGGTCACATCATTACTTATCCAGTGCGTAGCGGACGGCTGCTCAATTTCGTCGGGCATGTCGAACGGGATGACTGGCAAGTCGAGTCCTGGACCGAGCCCGGAACAATCGCCGAGTGCGCCGCTGATTACCAGGGCTGGCATCCGGATGTCCAGCTGATGATTTCGAATATCGAGCATCCATTCAAATGGGCGCTGTTCCTGCGTTCCCCGCTGCAGAAATGGAGCGACGGCCGCGTCACGCTGCTTGGCGATGCATGCCACTCCACCTTGCCGTACCTGGCACAAGGCGCCAACATGGCAATTGAAGACGGCTATGTGCTTGGCCGCGCGCTCGCGCAGGAAAGCACGGATCCAGTTGCTGCTTTGCTCCGATACGAAAAGGCACGGGTCGAACGCACGACCCGCATCGTCAACAAGTCTGCAGAGAACCTGACACGCTTCCACAACGCGCAGCTGGAAGATCCGGTGCTGGCCGATTCCTATACATCGGCGGAGTGGGACCCGGCGCGCATACGAGAGCGCTATGACTGGTTGTTCCGGTACGATGCCGTGAACGTCGAGATCTGATTGATAACCGTGCGCTGAAACACAAATCAAATCATGAAGCCACCCCGATTCCAGTACGAAGCACCGACCAGCCTGGAGCAGGCATTGTCCAGGTTGGCCGAGCTAGGGCCCGACGCGCGGCTGCTTGCAGGAGGGCAGAGCCTGGTGCCTGCGATGAACTTGCGCCTGGCCAATCCCGCGCATGTGATCGACCTGCGGCTGCTGACCGACTTGCAGGAAATCGAACAGCTTGCCGACGGCACCATCCGTGCCGGCGCGATGACGCGGCATGTCGATTTCGAGAGAAGCGAATTGCTTGCCGAGTGCATGCCGCTGGTGCCGGCAGTCATGCGCAAGGTCGCGCATCCGCAGATTCGTCACCGCGGCACCATCGGCGGAAGCCTGGCGCATGCTGACCCGGCAGCGGAATGGCCGGCACTGGCAATGGCGCTCGATGCGAGCATCGTGCTGCAAAGCACGCAGGGACAGCGGCGGCTCAAGGCTGAGGACTTTTTCCGCCAGGTCTATTCGACTGCGCTGCAGCCGGACGAAATGATCGTTGCAGTCGAATTCCCGGCTTGGCCGCCAGGACGCGGCTGGGGATTCGAAGAGGTGTCACGGCGAACCGGTGACTTCGCCATGGCGGGCGTGATCTGTACGCTGGATCTGGACCAGCAGCGGCGCTGCATCGGGGCCCAATGCATCATCTTCGCGGCCAGCGACAAGCCCTTCATGCTGGATGCTGCATCGGATCTGCTGGCCGGGCAGCAGCCAGGCGAGGACCTGATCGCGCAGGTTGCGCGCGCAGCCCGCGCGGCGGTCAGTCCCCTGGGCGATCACCATGCCTCATCCGAGTATCGCCTCGAGTTGGTCGAGGTATTGACTGCCCGCGCGCTGAAGCAAGCGTGCGCGCTCCAATGACCATGGACAGGAAGCAATCATGAGCGACAAGGTTCAAATCCAGTTGCGAGTCAACGGGAAGAGGGTAGAAAAACAGGTCGAACCACGGCTGACCCTGGCTGACTTCCTGCGCGAGGTCCTGGACCTGACAGGAACCCATCTCGGTTGCGAGCATGGCGTATGCGGGGCCTGCACTGTGCTGTTGGGCGGCGAATCGGTACGCGCTTGCCTGATGTTTGCCGTCCAGGCCGACAACTGCGATGTGGTCACCATCGAGGGGCTGACGCCCGAGGGGCAGTTGAGCGACCTGCAGCAGAATTTCCGCTCCCACCATGCGTTGCAATGCGGCTTCTGCACGCCCGGCATGGTGACCACCGCGCATGCCTTTCTGGAGAGGAATCCGCAACCCAGCCGCGAGCAGGCGCGCGAGGCGATCTCGGGCAATATCTGCCGCTGCACGGGCTACATCCCGATCATCGATGCCATCATGGCGACCGCCGGGCAACGGGCAATGAATTCAATTGCGGCCGATTCGTCTGATCCGGCCGTGGGGGGCGCCCAATGAGCGAGCCCATGATCGGCCGCGCCGTCGAGCGGCGCGAGGATGAGCGCTTCGTTTCCGGGCGCGGCACCTACGTGGACGACATCAAGCGCCCGGGCATGTTGCATGCCGTGATGGTGCGCAGTCCGATAGCACACGGCAGGATACAGGGCATCGACGCCAGTGCTGCGCTGGATATGCCGGGCGTGGTGATGGTATTGAGCTGGGCCGACATCGCCGAGTACGCCAAGACCATTCCGCAACGTACTTGTCCCCTGCCGGGCATGGAAAAATTCCTGCAGTGGCCATTGGCACAATCCATCGTGCGCTACGTCGGCGAGCCGGTCGCACTGGTAGTCGCCGAGAGCCGCTATGTGGCCGAAGATGCGGCCGAAGCGGTGTTCGTGGAATACGAGTCGCTCGAGGCGGTGGTCGACTCGCTTCGCGCGGCGCAAGGCGGACCGGTACTCCACGCCGAACAGGGAAGCAACCTGGCCACTTCCTATCGCGTTGCGCGCGGCGATGCCGCAGCGGCATTTGCCAATGCTCATTACACGCGCAAGGAAAGCTTCTACATTCATCGCCACAGCGCGGTTCCGCTGGAAACGCGCGGCCTGGTCGCGGAATGGGATGCTGGCGCGGAGCGCATGCGGGTATGGGGCGCCGGCAAGGTGCCGTTTGCCAACCGGACGATCCTGGCCGACATGCTGCGCCTGCCGGCGACATCGGTCGAGATGATCGAGGTTGACATCGGCGGCAGCTTTGGCGTGCGCGGCGACTTCTATCCGGAAGATTTTGTCATCCCTTTTGCCGCGAAGCGGCTGGGAAGGCCGGTGAAATGGATCGAGGACAGGCGTGAGAACCTGATGGCGATGAATCATTCGCGCGAGATGCATTGCGAACTGGAGATCGCGCTGGATGCCGATGGCCTATTACTGGGGATGCGTGGCAAGGTGGTTTCGGACATCGGCGCTTATGTCCGCACCAACGCCGGCGTGATGGCTGGCAAGGGAACCCAGTTCCTGCAGGGACCCTATGCGATCGGCAATCTCGAGTTCGACGTCAGCGCGGTACTGACCAACAAGACCCCGTCCGGCACTTACCGCGGGCCGGGCCGATACGAGTCCACGTTTTTCCGAGAGCGGCTGATCGACCTTGCGGCGGCCGACCTTGGCATTGATCCGGTCGAGCTGCGAAAGAGGAACCTGATCAGGTCCGACCAGATGCCGTATGACGCGGGCGCCCTGGTTCCCGGGCAGCCGAGCACGATCTACGACACCGGCGATTTTCCCCGCGTATTCGATATCGCGCTGTCGCACTTCGACTACGACAAGTTGAAGGCGCTGGACGGTCGCGAGATTGACGGACGGCTGCATGGCACAGGCCTGGCCTGTTTTGTCGAATCGACCGGCGGCGGGCCGGCCGAGCACGCCAGGCTGGAGCTGCGCCGTGGCGGCATGTTCGATCTGTTCGTGGGATCGTCAAGCGCGGGGCAGGGGCACGAGACCGTGATGGCCCAAGTGCTGGCCGATGAGCTCGGCGTGCCCTTCGACGCCATTCGCGTCTATCACGGCAGTACCACCTACCTCAAGCAGGGTTTTGGCGCCTACCACAGCAGATCCGCGGTCATGGGGGGCAGCGCAGTTGCCGCCGTGGCCAAGGTAATGCAGCAACGCTTGCTGGAGCGCGCGGCACGGCTGCTGGGCCTGGAGGGAACGGCAGGCCTGGCCTGGGAAAACGCGGCCGTGGTCCGCGCCAGCGATAACACCATCCTCGCCACGCTGGAGTCGCTGGCTGCCGCACTGCCCGAGTGCGACCCGCTGGAATGGGGCGAGGAATGCGCCGAAGCCTCATTCGCGAATGACAGGCTGACCTTTACCTTCGGGGTCCACCTGGCCCATGTCAGCGTCGATCCGCGCACGGCGCAGGTACGGGTTGAAAACTTCCTGTGTGTAGAGGATCTCGGCCGCATCCTGAACCCGGCGATCGTGCATGGCCAGGCGATTGGCTCCGCAGTCCAGGGCATGGGCGGCGCCTTCCTTGACGAATTCATTTATGACGAGGCCGGCCAGCTGATCACCGGGAGTTTCGGCGACTACCTGCTGCCGACCAGCACCGATTTCGAGAATGTCGATGCGCTGAGCCTGGAGATCGCGCGTTCCCCATCCAACCCGCTCGGCGTCAAGGGCGCAGGCGAGGGCGGCATCATCGGCGCAGGCGCAGCCCTGGCGAATGCGGTTTCAAACGCGTTGTCTGCCAGTTCCGTATCGGTGACCCGGCTCCCCATGTCGCTCGACAAATTGGCAGCGATGATTCGATCGGGCCAGGCCAGGCAGGCCAGCCAGTCCGGGAAGCCGGCCTGATGAGCTTCCTTTACGGCAAACACGTCCGCGCCAACGGCATCCGGCAACATTATTTGCGCTATGGCGGAACGGGCCCGGTTGTGCTGCTGGTGCCGGGCATCGTCAGTCCTGCCGCACTTTGGGATCATGTCGGCCAATGGCTGGGACTTACCCACGACTGCTACATCCTCGATGTTCGCGGCCGTGGCCTGTCCGAGTCCGGGCCGCACCTGGACTACGGCGTGGATGCCTGCGCCAACGACATCCTGGCTTTTGCCGAGGCGCTGGCACTGGGGCCGCATGTGGTGCTCGGGCATTCGATGGGGGCGCGCATCGCGCTGCATGCGGCCCGCATCGATGCCTCAAGCATCAGCCAATTGATATTGCTAGACCCGCCCACCAGCGGGCCCGGCCGCCGGCTTTACCCGATTCCCATGGAGCGCACGCTGAAGCTGCTACGCGCCGCGCAACGCGGGGAGGGCGAACTGGCATTGCGCGCTGCGGACCAGGCGCCGTGGCCAGAGGAGCTGCTGCTCAAGCGGGCAGAGTGGCTGCCCACCTGCGATGAGCGCGTGGTTCATGTGACCTATGACGACTTCCACCAGCAAGACATGCACGCAGACCTGCAAGCGGTGCAGGTACCGGTAGCGTTGATCTGCGCCGGCAAGGGCGGCGTGGTGTCCGAGGACGATGTGCGCGAAATGCAGGGCTTGAACCCGCGCTTGCGCGTAACGCGCCTGGCCGCTGCCGGCCACCAGCTCCAGGTGGATGACTTCGAGGGCTTGTGCGCCAGCCTCGCCCATGCGCTTCATAAACCCGCTTCATAGACCCTCCACTCAGGAAGCCTGAAATCGCTTATGAAAATTGATGCCGAAATGCTGGAGCTTTTCCTGGCCCAGCTGAAGCTGTGCAAAGTCAGTCCCGGCGAAGTGGTGGTCGTGCTCAGCGCTGGTGCGGAGTGGGCTGATTACGCCCAGGCCTTCATGGTCGCTGCCCAGCAATTGGGCGCGCAGACCTTCAACCTGAACGTTTCGCGCAGCCAGCGCAATGCGGTGGCGGTCCAGGGCCGTCATCCGCTGGTTGGCAACAAACTTGCTTTGGAAACCCTCAAGTCGGCCGACATGGTGATTGACCTGGTCGGGCTGTTGTTCTCGCGCGAGCAGGCGGAAATCCAGGCGGCCGGCGCACGGATCCTGAGGGTGATGGAGCCACTGCATGTCCTGAAGCAGATGTTCCCGACTGAAGATTTACGGCGCCGGGTGGAGTTCGCCAAATCCCTGCTGGAGAAGGCGAAGGAGTTGCGATTCACCTCGGAGGCAGGGACCGACATTCGCTACGAGCTTGGCCAGTATCCGGTGATCTCGGAGTACGGCTATACCTTCGAGGCCGGACGCTGGGACCATTTTCCCTCGGGTTTTGCCTTTACCCAGGGTAACGACGGCGGTATCAACGGCACGGTCGTGCTGCAGCCGGGGGACATCATCGCGGCCTTCAAGCAGTACGTGCAGTCGAAGGTCGTGCTGCGGGTGGAAAAGGGGTATGTGGTTGCGATAGAAGGTGACGGGATGGATGCCCAGCTCATCAAGGATTACATGGACCGCTTCAATGATCCGCGCGCCTTTGCGATTTCGCATATCGGCTGGGGTTTGAACGAGAAGGCCCGCTGGTACCAGTTTTCGGCAACCCGTCAGCTGGCCGAAGAGCATGTGATGAATGCGCTGTCCTTCTACGGCAATGTGCTTTTCTCGACCGGGCCGAACCTGGAACTTGGCGGCACCAACGATACCGCATGCCACATGGACCTGCCGATGCGCCAGTGCAGCCTGTGGCTGGATGGGGTCCGGATACTGGACAAGGGGGATGTGGTTCATCCCGAGATGAAGGTTTCAGCCTGATTTTTTCTAACGCAAGAAAACGTGCAAGGGGTGGGCAAGTCATGAATATGAAATGGATCAAAACGGTAGTGGGTGTGCTGGCGGCTGGCCTGGTGATCCAGACTCAAGCGCAGGCACAGGCGCAGGCGCAGGCTCAGGGCGATGCGGCTTATCCTGCCAAGCCAATCAAGTTTGTGGTGGGCTTCGCTCCCGGCGGCGGCACCGATATCCTGGCCCGCCTGATTGCGACGCCCTTGTCGCAAAAATTGGGGCAGCCGGTGGTCGTCGAAAACGTCCCGGGCGCCAGCGGCGCAATCGCTGCGGTCAATGTCAAGAACGCGCCGAATGATGGTTATACCCTGCTGATCGGCGCCAGCGGGGCGATGGCCATCAACCCGGCAGTGCAGAAGAAGCTCAACTATGACCCGGTCAACGACTTTGCGCCGATCACGGTACTGGGCACTTATCCGATCGTCTTCAGCACCAAGCTCGACCTGCCGGTTCGGACGACGCGCGAGCTGATCGATCGCGCCAAGGCCAATCCCGGGGCATTGAACTTCGGTGGCGCGGGCGTGCTGTTCCAGTTGACTGGCGAGCTGTTCAACCAGCGTGCCGGCACGACCATGACATTCATTCCCTACAAGGGCACCGCACCGGCTGTTTCGGCGATTCTTGGCGGCGAAATCGATCTGCTGGTCGCCGACATTGCGCCGGTGATGTCGCTGATCCAGGCGCAGCGCATCCGCCCGATTGCGATATCTTCGGCAACCCGCTCCAGGAATTTGCCTGATGTGCCGACTGTGGCCGAATCCGGCATCCCCGGCTTCGCCGTCGACGTGTTTGTCGGCCTGTTCGGACGTGCCGGAACCCCGCCTGCAGTGATCGAGCGGTTGCACCGCGAAATCGCCGCCATCCTGGCTACGCCGGCAATCCGGCAGCAAATGGAAAAGTCGGGCATCAGCCCATCTGGCCTGCGGCCGCAGGAAACAGCTGCAATGCTCAAGGCCGAGATCGCCAAATACACCGAGGCGGCGCGGCGCGCAAATATCAGCATCGATTGATCAGCATCGATCAGGGCAGCCGCGCATGCCAGCGCGATCGCGGTTTGCAGCGGCAGGGGAATCCCCCTTTCTCCACCAGATGAAATTGGCCCCGCCTGGGGCTTTTTTCATTGGACTTTCGGCTTATGGCAAAATGCAGGCATAGTGGTTCCATTATGGTGAACGCGCCATGTCAACTACCCTGACCCTGAAGAACATTCCAGAGGCCGTGTACGAGCGCCTGAAAGCCTCCGCGGAAAGTCACCGGCGGAGCCTGAACAGCGAGGCCATTGTGTGCCTCGAATCCGTGCTGCTGCCGACCAGGATGCCGCCTGCCGAACGACTGGCTCGTGCCCGTGAATTGCGCGCTGCCTTGCCCAAGGGAAAATTCTCTGCTCGCGATATCGACGAAGTCAAGCGCGAGGGGCGCCCATCATAGTGGTTGACTCCAATGTGCCAGGCTGTCTCTGTTTGGCGGGCTGTAAAAAATGCAGTAGACACTAATCCAGAGAGGCACACCAGGTGGCAGTAGATCCAGGAACAATTTTGGCAGGAGCAGAGCTTCTGAAGTCGGCAATCAAGGGGTTTTCCGACTGGCAAAAGCGGCGCGCGGAACCTGTCGATCCGCAAGCGAGTCCGCAATCGCAGATATCGACCGTCGCAGGGCGGCTGGAAACGCTGGAACGCGCGGAGATTGCGCAGGCCGAGCTGGTCAGGAACATGGCCGAGCAGATCAACGCCTTGTCGGTCAGCCATGCTGAACTGTCCAGGAAACTGAGCCTGGCGCTGGCGGCCGCCGGGGTTGCCATCCTGTTGTCCGTCGTGGCGATCGGGGTCAATCTGCTACGTTAGCTACTTTAGCGCAGTTCATCCAACATGAAAATCACCATCTATCACAACCCGAATTGCGGCACGTCCCGCAACACGCTGGCCCTGATCCGCAACGCAGGCGTCGAACCGCAGGTCATCGAGTACCTGAAAACGCCGCCCAGCCGGGGCGAGCTGAAGAAGCTGATCGCCGATGCCGGCCTGACCGTCAGGCAGGCGCTACGCGAAAAAGGAACGCCGTTCGCGGAACTGAAGCTGGATGATCCGGCGCTCAGCGATGAGCAGCTTCTCGACGCCATCGTCGCCCACCCGATCCTGCTGAACCGGCCGTTCGTCGTGACGCCGCAAGGAACCAGCTTGTGCCGCCCGTCGGAAAAAGTCCTGGAGATATTGCCGCTGCCGCAGCAAGGTGCGTTCGTCAAGGAAGATGGCGAAGTGGTGATCGATGCGCAGGGACGCCGGGTGGCGAAGTAGGCGAGGGTGGCCTACCAGCCCGGCGCCTTCGCGAACCAGGTCCACATTCCCGCAGTGACGGCAATCCAGACCACAAGCACGAGCAAGATTCCCCAGTTGCTTCGCGGTTTTTGTCCTTCCCTTTCCATCCATTCCGCAGCCTTGACCCTGCTTGCTTCCAGCACGCCGGCGGGGATCATCCTGATCGTCAGCCAGATCAGGGCTGGCAGCAGGATTACGTCGTCAAGGTAACCAAGCACCGGAATGAAGTCGGGGATCAGGTCGATCGGGCTGAGCGCGTAAGCGACGACGAAAACCCCCAGTGCCCTGGCGGCCAGTGGTGTGTGCGGATGTTTGCAGGCGAACCAGAGGGTCACGCCATCCCGTTTGATGGTTCCTGCCCATGCCCGGATTTTTTCGCGGACGGACTTTTCGCTGACGGACTTTTTGCGGACGGACTTTTCGCGGAGTTTCATGCGGCTATTTTGCACCAGGCCATGTGCCAATGGCGGCGCTCGTGCGGTTCATCATCGGATAATCGGATATTCCGGCAAGGTCGATTGCAGGTCGATTATCATAGGGTCGGTCCTCACCATGATCTTTCACGCGACAACACGTGCTTGCTCCGTCCCTTGTCGCCATAAACCACAAGTGCCAACAGCGTGCAAACTCCCGCCATCCCCGCTTTCGCCAAGAATCCCGTACTGAGGAAAACCCTGTTGTGGGCAGTCGCTGTCGTGCTTGTCCTCTGGGCCGCCGGATTCATGGTGGTGCCCTATGCGGTCAAGCCGCTGATCATTCGCGCGCTGGAGGAAAAATTCCACCGGCCGGTGGCGATCCGGGAGATCCACATCAACCCGATCCACCTTTCGGCGCGGGTCAACGGTTTCACGCTGGGCGAGCGCAGTGGTGGCCCTGCCGTGCTGAGCGTCGATGAGCTGTATGTGAACCTGCAGGCCCAGTCGCTGCTGAAACTGGCGCCGGTGATCGAGGAAATCACCGTCAACAAGCCCCACGTCAGGCTGGTGCGCAATGAAGATAACAGCTACAACATCAGCGACATCATTGCCGAACTGAGCAAGCCCTCGCCGCCGGAGGCACGTCCGGCCCGCTTCTCGCTGAACAATATCGCGCTGCACGGCGGCAAGGTCGAGTTCGACGACCGTCCGGAACAGGCGCGTCATGTGGTCTCGGATATCGAGTTTTCGATTCCCTTCGTGTCCAACCTGGATTACGCCACCGATATCTACGTCAAGCCGGCGCTGTCGGCCAAGGTGAACGGCGCGCCATTCAGCCTCGGTGGCCAGTCCAAGCCATTCAGCAAAACCCGAGAGAGCACGGCGCAGATCGACATCAAGAATGTGGATGTGCCCTTCTACCTGAAATATGTGCCGGTCGACCTGAAGTTCCAGGTGCCGTCAGGCCGGCTGGACGCGGGCCTGACGATCACGTTCATGCAGCCGCCCGGGGGCGCGCCGGCCATCACGCTGTCCGGCAAGGCTGCGCTGAATGGTGTCGCCATGACGCAGGGGGCAAATGGTCCGCTGCTGTCGTTTCCGCGCCTGGCGGTGGATATTGCCTCGGCAGATCTGGTGAGCAGAAAGGTTGTTTTGCGGCAGATCGCACTGGACCGGCCTGAACTGCACGTGCGCCGTGAAAAGGGCGGCGGCTTGAACCTGGCGCGGCTGGCGCCTGAAACGCCAGCCGCGCCCACAGCGCCGGCCAAGGGCGCAGACAAGGGCGCTGCAGTCCCAGTTGTACCCCCATTCATACTCCAGGCTAACGAGATCAAGCTCGCTGGTGGCGTGGTCCGGTTTGTCGACGACAGTATGGCCAGGCCGTTCCAGGCCCGGGTGCAGGATCTCGACCTGAATGTGAAAAATTTCACCACCGAGCCCGGCAAACCGGCGGCGGTCGAAGCCTCGTTCGCCACCGATGGCGGGGAAACGTTCAAGCACACTGGGCAGGCAAGCATGGCGCCACTCTCGGTTGAAGGAATTGTCCAGCTCGGGCGGCTAGGCCTGAAACGCTACGCGCCCTACTACGCAGGGCTGGTGGGTTTCGATGTAATGGACGGGGCGCTGGACTTGTCGACGCGCTATAAGGTCAGTGCCGACGGCGGCAAGGCGCTTCAGGTCGGCCTGACTGAACTGGCGGGCAAGCTTGATGCGCTGCGGCTGCGGCAGCCTGGACCGCCGGCCGCTGCGCAGTCAGGCAAGGAAAAACGGGGCAAGAAGGGGAAAAGTGTTGATCAGGCCGACTTCCTGACGATCGGCACGCTGGCGCTGAAGGGCGGCGCACTCGATCTCGGCAAGCGTTCGTTCACGCTGGATGAACTGAGCACGACGAACGGCTCGGTGATCGCCATCCGCGGCGCCGATGGCCAGATCGACCTGGCCAATCTGATGGCGCCCCCGGCCAGCGCGAAGCCGGCAGCAAGCGCCAGCAGCAAGGCCGGCAAGCCGCAGGCAGACAAAGCCAAGGTAGAGAAAGCCAAAGCAAGCAAAGCCAGAGACACCGAACGCACCAAGGTGGTCAAGTCCGCAGACACTGCCGCGCCTTGGCAATTTGCGCTGAAGACGCTGTCGGTCGACGGCTACGCTGCCACCCTCAAATCCGTCACGCATGGCCAGGTCGCTACGCTGGCGACGAATGCCATCCGGATCCGGGCCAGCAATCTCTCCAACCGGAAAGACAGCAAGGCCAAGCTCGACCTGCAAGCCCGGCTCGGCAAGTCGGGGCGCCTGCTGGTCAACGGCGATGCTGCTATGAACCCGCTGGCAGCCCGGCTCAATCTCGATGTCAGGGGCCTGGCCCTGCTGCCGCTGCAGCCGTATTTCGCGGAAAAAATCAACATCACGGTCACCGACGGCAGCGTCGGCGCCAAGGGCTTGCTGCAACTCGGCCTGACGCCGGGCGGCGCATTGCAGGCGGCTTTTGCGGGCAATGCCCGGGTCGATAACCTGGCCACGGTCGACAATGCCAGCACTGAAGATTTCCTGAAGTGGAAATCGCTGCGCTTGCGCCAGGTCAACGCCATGACGCAGCCGTCCCTGCGCATCGGCATCGCCGAAATCTCGCTCGCGGATTTCTACTCGCATCTGGTGATCAATCCGGACGGCAGCTTCAATGTCCAGAAAATCCTGGTCCAGGAGGATCAGGCTGCCGGCGCGCCAACCGGTACCGGAACGCCTGCAGGGAATGCCAGTGCGGCCAATCTGGCAAGCGCGCAGGGTGCGCCAGTTGCGGCCCCTGCAGCCCCGAGGGCGCAGGTTTCGCAAGCATCATCACAGGCATCACAGGCATCACAGTCATCGCAGCCAGCGCCTCCGGCTGCCGGCAAGCCTTCGATCACGATCGCCAGGCTGTCACTGCAGAACGGTCATGTCGATTTCCATGACCACTTCATCCAGCCCAATTACTCCGCCGACCTGACCGATCTTGGCGGCGCCGTGACCGGCCTCTCGTCCGACCCCGGCGCGCTGGCCGACGTCGGCATCAAGGGACGGGTCAACAACCAGGGGCAACTCGATATCACCGGCAAGGTCAATCCACTGTCCGGCAACCTGTTCCTTGATCTGCTGGCAAAGCTGACCGATTTCGAACTCTCGCCGCTCACTCCCTATGCCGCCAAGTATGCGGGCTATGGCATCGAGAAGGGCAAGCTCTCCTTCGACGTGAAGTATCGGGTCGAAGACCGCAAGCTGACGGCAGAGAACCACCTGATCCTCAATCAGCTGACCTTCGGCCAGAAGGTGGACAGTCCCACTGCTACCAAGCTTCCTGTGCTCTTTGCGGTTGCCCTGCTCAAGGACCGCCACGGCAATATCGATCTCAACCTGCCGATCGCCGGCTCGCTGGATGATCCGAAGTTCAGCATGGGCGGCCTGATCGTCAAGGTAATCGTCAACCTGATTGTCAAGGCGGTGACTGCGCCGTTCAGCCTGATCGCGAACATGTTCGGCGGCGGGCAGGAAATGAGTCACCTGGAATTCGACTACGGCAGCGCTGCGCTGCTGGCGGACGCGGAGTCGAAGCTCAAGTCGCTGGGCACGGCATTGCACGACCGCCCCAGCCTGAAGCTGGACGTAGCCGGCCGGGCCGACCCCGTGAAGGATGCGGAGGGACTGAAGCGCAAGGCGCTGGACCACAAGGTCAAGGCCCAGAAATTGAAAGCACTGGTCAAGGAAGGTGAGTCGGCAACATCGGCAGACGCGGTCACGATCGCGCCCGACGAGTACCCGAAATATCTTGCCGCGGCCTATGACCAGGAAAAAATCCCCGGCAAGCCGCGCTCCATCATCGGCCTGGCGAAAAAATTGCCGGTGGCGGAGATGGAGGCGCTGATGCTGGCCAACATCAAGGTCAGCGACGACGATCTGCGCGAACTGGCAAACCAGCGCGCCATGGATGTGAAAAACTATCTGGTGAAAAACGGCCAGGTCGGATCGGAGCGCATCTTCATTGTCAGCGCCCCGGCCGCGAAGCCGGAGCAGGAAAAACTCAAGCAAAGCCGGGTCGATTTCAGCCTGGGAGCAAAGTAAGGAGCAGGCAGATGTCCAAAACCGCGACGCCGCCGGCAGAGTCGCAGGCAACCGATGCACAGCCAGCGGACAAGAATCCCCAGGCCGCAAGCAGCGCGAAAGCAGGCAGGAGAAAATCCGCATTGAAAGTCCCTGAATTGCCTTCCATCAGCGCCAAGGAATACAAGAAGGAACTGCGCTTGCTGCAGATCGAACTGGTCAAGCTCCAGCGTCACTTCATCCGCTGCAACCAGAAAATCCTGATCCTGATCGAGGGGCGGGATGCGGCAGGCAAGGACGGCGTCATCAAGCGCATCGTCCAGCACCTGAGTCCGCGCGAGACGCGCGTCGTTGCGCTCGGCACGCCTTCGGACCGCGATCGCAGCCAATGGTATTTCCAGCGCTACGTTCCGCATCTGCCGGCAGCCCGGGAACTGGTCCTGTTCAACCGCAGCTGGTACAACCGCGCGGGCGTCGAGCATGTGATGGGGTTTTGCAGCAAGGAGGAACATGAGGAGTTCATGCAATCCGTTCCTGACTTCGAACGGATGCTGGTCAATGCCCCGATCAGGCTGATGAAATACTACCTGGACATCTCCCGCGACGAACAGGCCAAGCGGCTGGATGAACGCAAGCACGATCCGCTCACGCAATGGAAGGTGAGTCCGATCGATGGCGTCGCCCTGGAAAACTGGAAGGCTTACACCGCGGCGCGCGACACCATGCTGGTCAGGACGCACAACATGCTGTCCCCCTGGCGCATCGTTCGCGCGGACAACAAGCGCATTGCGCGCCTGAACCTGATGCGCGACATCCTGTCGCATCTGCCGTACGCGGGCAAGGACGAAAAGCTGGTTCAGCCGGACCCGACCGTGGTCTTCGAATTTCACTCGGAGTGCCTGAAGAACGGCATGCTCGCGCGCTGAATCCTGCGCTGGACGCATCACTCACCCATCACTCACGCATCATCACGCATCCTCACGCGTCATTGACGCTACCCAAGGTGCCAAGTGTTGCGGCCAGATGCAACTGGGCGCGCCAGGCTGAAGTCTTCTTGCGCGCTTTCTTCTGATGGTAGACGCCGCTGGAATCCAGTTCCCAGGCATCGGCATTGTCCTTCAGGTAAGGGCGCAGGCCCTCGTCGATGACGCGGCGCTTGAGCGACTTGTCGAGCACCGGGAAAGCGATTTCGATGCGCCGGAACAGGTTGCGGCCCATCCAGTCGGCGCTGGAGAGGTACACATCGTGCCGGAGGTCGTTGCGGAAATAGAAGATACGCGAATGTTCGAGGAAGCGACCAACGATGGAGCGCACTTTGATGTTGTCTGACATGCCCGGAACGCCCGGCCGCAGCGCGCAGGCGCCTCGCACGATCAGGTCGATTTTCACGCCGGCTCGGGAGGCCGCATACAGGGCGTCGATCACCGACTCGTCGAGCAGGGCATTCATCTTGGCGATGATGCGTCCAGGACGTCCCTGGCTGGCAATTGCCGCTTCGTTCCGGATCGCTTTCACCAATTTCCGCTGCAGGGTGAACGGGGCCAGCCAGAGATATTGCAATTTCCCCGGCTTGGTCAGGCTGGTGAGGTGGATGAATATCTCGTTGACTTCGGCGGTAATGCCTTCATGTGACGTGAGCAGTCCGAAGTCCGAGTACAACCTGGTGGTGGTCGGATGGTAGTTGCCGGTGCCCAGGTGCGCGTAGTAGCGCAATTCGCCATGTTCCCGCCGTATTACCAGCGCCAGCTTGGCGTGCGTCTTCAGGCCGACGACGCCGTACACCACCTGCGCACCCACGCGTTCCAGCCTTTCGGCCCAGTTGATGTTGGCCTCTTCGTCGAAACGCGCCATCAGTTCAACGATCACGGTCACTTCCTTGCCACGCCGCGCCGCGAGTATCAGCGACTCCATCAGGTCGGAATTCATGCCGGTGCGGTAGATGGTCTGCTTGATGGCAAGCACATCGGGATCTTCCGCCGCGGTGCGAATGAAGTTTGCGACCGGCTGGAACGACTGGAATGGATGATGCAGCAGCACATCCTTCGAGCGCAGGATGGCGAAGATGTCGCCCTGCGACAGCGTGTCCGGCAAGCCGGGCGAGAAGGGTGGAAACAGCAGCGCCGGCTGTGGCACATGGTCGATCAGTTCGAGCAGGCGCGCCATGTTGACCGGCCCATCCACTGCATAGAAACGATTCCTGTCGATCGCGAACTGTGCCAGCAGGAAGTCTGACAAATGCGGCGGGCAGCCCGCTGACACTTCGAGCCGGACCGCCACCCCGAACTGCCGGGTCGACAGTTCAAGCTGCAGCGCCTCCCGCAGGTTCTTGACTTCTTCTTCATCCAGCCACAAGTCGCTGTTTCGCGTCACCCGGAATTGCGAACAGGAAGTCACTGTACGCCCGGTAAACAAGTCCGCCATGTGGGCTTGAATGATGGAGGACAGCAGGCAAAAACAGATCCCCTTGCCGGACAGGCTATCGGGCAGGCGGATCACGCGCGGCAACACCCGCGGCGCCTTCACGATGGCGATTGCATTTTCACGGCCGAAGGCGTCCCGGCCGGACAGTTCGGCGATGAAATTCAGGCTCTTGTTGAGCACCTGCGGGAACGGATGTGCCGGATCGAGTCCGATTGGTGTCAGCAGCGGCCGTACCGCGCGTTCGAAATAGGACTTTACCCATGCGCGTTGCGCTTCGTTGCGATCCTGGTGGTCCAGCAGGAACACGCCCTTGGCCGCCAGTTCGGGCAGGACCTCATTGTTCAGGATCTCGTATTGCCGCGCGATGATGCGATGGCATTCGATGCTCCCTCGCTCCATCGCTTCTTCGGTCGCCTGCGGGCTCGCCGGCGCCGATTTCATGTTCTCCGGCGCCAGCAAGCTGGCGACCCGGATTTCGAAAAATTCATCCAGGTTGTTGCTGACGATGCACAAGTAGCGCAGCCGTTCCAGCAGGGGGATTTCCTTGTTCTCGGCCTGCGCCAGTACCCGGCGATTGAAAGCCAGTTGGGACAGCTCGCGATCGAGGTAGGGGAGGGGGGCACCGGGCGAATCGGTCCGGGATAATTTTTTCGGAGGACGCTGGGTTCGCTTGGGGCGATTCGTCTTGGCGGTTCGTGAAGTCGGGGTCATCAAGCGCGGTCCTCCCAGTCATGCCACTGCACTTGATTTGCCTTCAGGTAGCGGTTCACCGCCTCGCCAATCGTCGGGAAGAACCGTTCCTCGCCAACCCGCGAGAACAGGCCGAAGCGCTTGAGCTTGTCCTTCACGGGCCCCTTCATCTCGGCAAAACACAGTTCGATGCCGGCCGCGCGCAGCGTGTCGTCCAGCTCGGACAATGCATCGGCGGCGGTGACGTCGACGCTGGTCACGGGTTCGGCGCCGACCACCAGCCAGCGCACCGGCGTGGGCGAGCTTGCCACCGCGTCCAGCGCGCGATCCTGGAACAGTTCGGCGTTGGCGAAAAACAGCGGCGCATCCCAGCGGAACAGGACCAGTCCCGGGACCAGCCGGGCTTCCGGGTGGCGGCTGATGTCGTGGTAACCCTTGATGCCGTCGACCCGCCCCAGCACGGCGTAATGAGGGCGCCAGCCGTCCCACAGGAACTCGATCACCGCGACCACGATGGCAATCCCGATGCCCGGGATCACGCCGAAAATGGCCACGCCCACCAGGCAGCCGATCGACAGCCAGAACTCCCAGCGCTGGATACGGTAGATGCGGCGCAGGTCGCTGACCTCGATCAGTCCCAGTGCCGATGCGATGACTACCGCGGCCAGCGCGGCGGTGGGCAGGTTCCTCAGCAAGCCGGGGCCGAACATCAGCAGGGCGGCCACTGCCAGCGCGGCAACCACACAGGCGAGCTGGGTCTTGGCCCCGGCGGCTTCGGCAACCGGCGTGCGCGATGTGCTGGAGCTGACCGGAAAGCCCTGGAAAAATCCGGCCGCCAGGTTGGCCGCTCCCAGGCCCAGCATTTCCCGGTTCGGATCGACATAGGTGCCGGTTCGGGCGGCGTAACTGCGCGATAGCACGCTGGTGTCGGCGAACGACACCATGGCTACCGCGAAACCGCCGACCAGCACTGGCACCAGGTCGCTGGCCATGATGACCGGGAAGCTGAAGTCCGGCAGACCCTGCGGCAGCGAACCCAGCACCGACACGCCGGCGCCTTGCGCGAGGCCGAGGGCTTCAACGACGAGGGTGACGCTCACCACGGCAATCAGGAGCCCCGGCACCCTCTGGAATCGCTTGAGCACCAGGATCGTCGCCAGCGTGCCGACGCCAAGCAGCAGGGCGGTCCAATTGGTTTTGCCGGCCAGTACGGCCTCGATGAATCCCTGCCCCTTCTCCAGCAGTCCATCGCCTTTGACCGTAAAGCCGAACAGTGCGGGCAACTGGCTGATCAGCACGGTCAGCGCAATGCCGTTCATGTAGCCGTAGCGGATCGGCTTCGACAGCAGCTCCGTGATGAAGCCCAGGCGCGCGATGCCACCCGCGATGCATATCAGGCCGGACACCAGGGCCATCATGCCGGCCAGCGCAATGGCCCGCTGCGGATCGCCGGCAGACAGTGGCAGCACGACAGCAAGAATCAGTGCGGCCAGCGAAGAATCCGGCCCCAGCACGAATATGCGGCTGGGCCCGAACAGCGCGTATGCCAGCATCGGAATGATCGTCGCGTAAAGGCCGCAGATGCCCGGCAAGCCCGAGGCTACTGCGTAGGCAATGCCGACCGGCACCAGCATCGCCGTCAGCGCCAGGCCGGCCGCGATGTCGGCGCCAAGCCATGCGCCCTGATAGGTGCGCATGGCCTGCAATCCGGGCATCCAGCGAAACCAGCCGGTCTGGTTTGCAGCCAGCCGCGGACGTACGATGCGGCCCGGCTCCGGCCGCGGAGGGACTTGGACTGGATCGTTCACCGGACCTCGATGGTGTTGAATGCAGGGCCAGGGCGTGGCGGGAGCATGCGTTGGTGCCGGCCGAGGGCACGCACCGGGAGCAGCCTTGCCGCTGGCGCTGCAGGATTATTTCTTGCGCTGGAAGGGCAATGAATCAGGCAAGGGCAGGGGCAATGGCATCGACCTGATTCGCTTCCATGCCTGGCGCAGTCTTCTGTCATCTGCTCGGGCAAGGCAGGCAAGGTATCCGCGTACGAAGGCGGTCTTGGCTCCCAGCTCGGGCTGTGCCGCTTCCAGTTCCTGTAACAGCGTTGACGCAACCGCCGCATCGTTCAAGTATCCCAGTTGTTCCTGAAGCCGGGCCAGCGCCGCGACATAAGGGCGCACGCGCTTTGCCGGAAACAGTGATTCAAAAAATTCTGTCGCATATCTGGTTTTTTTCGCAGCGATGCGCAGCCGGTGCCTTGTCTGCGCATCGGCGCCTTTCAAGCGGCGCCCGCGTCTGACCAGTGCCTCGTGGTCGCTCATCAAGGTCTTGCGTGCAAAGCGCCTGATGGGCTTTGCTAGTGTACCCCGCCGGGCATCGGAACCGGCCACCCGCCAGGACGCGTCTTGCACCCAGCCGGAGAGAGCCCGGACCAGGCTGGCGTAGCGCGGCGAACGGATGGCTGCCGCAGCGGCCACATGGCTGGCAGCAGCTTGCGCCCGGGCCGCTTCACTGACGGGCTGCACGATCGCACTGTCGGCGATGTCCGTTGCGACGTCGGCCAGCGTCGATCCGGCCAGGACATCCCAGTCGCGCGCGCGGCCCAACTCGGTCCCGAGCCAATCCAGCTCTGCCTGCAGCTCGTCGGGGCACGCAATGATTTTCCTGAATATGCCGAGTGCCGAACGAAGGCGGCGCAGTCCCACCCGCATCTGGTGCACGCTTTCGACGTCGTGCGCTTTGGCGACGCCGTCCTCATTGGCCTGGACCTGGGCGAGGCAATTCTTCACGATGGTCCGGAAGGCCTGCTCAAGCGTCATCCCGGGCGCAAGCCGGATCGGCGCCGACTTTACCGCCCCAGCAAGCAGATCCTCATCGCCGCCGCGCTGTCGATCCTGCGGGAACTGATGCATCGCCTGGAGAATGGATAAATGGATGAATGGATGAGTGCAGCTGAAGCCCTTACTCCTGGAATCCTGCCGCGCGCAGCCGGGCCCGCAGCCGGCCGACTTCATCGAACAGGTCGGCGACAAGGGCGGCAAGTTCGGGATTGGCGTCGAATGTTCTTTCCACATCCTGCAGGCGACGCACGCGTAGCAGGTCGCGGCTGGAAAAGCGCCATTGCTCGGGTGGCATGCCGGGATCGGCGTCCAGCGCCCCCGCCTGTATGCGTTCAATCACCCACTGCCGGCTGACCGTGCAGCTTGACGCCAGCTCGTCGAGCGTGAGCCGGGTTTCATCCAGCAATACCGCGATCAATTCCGGCTTGTTGGCCCGCTTCATGGATCATCCTCCCAGACCCTGGCGCGGATTGAACTTGAATTCGCGCGCCATCGTTTCGTACAGCTTGCGTGCCTTCTCGTCATCCGCCGGCGGCACCACGATCTCCAGCACCAGGTAGAGGTCGCCCGGGGTCGAACCGGGAATGCCACGTCCCTTCAGCCGCAGCTTGCGGCCGGACTGCGACTTTTCCGGGATGCGCACTTCCAGCGCGCCGTCCGGCACCGGGGCTTCGACGGTGCCACCGAGTGCTGCCTCCCAGGGCGTGATGGGCAGCGTGGCGTAGACGTCGCGTCCCTCGGCGCGATAGCGCGGGTGCGGCTTGAAGTTCACCTCCAGGAACAGGTCGCCGGCTTCGCCGCCGCCCATGCCCGGGCTGCCCTGGCCGGAGAGCCGGATCAACTGGCCTTCATGCACGCCTTTCGGGATCCGCACATCGAGCGTCCGCTCGGCCAGGTGGACATGGCCGCTGGCGTCCGATTGCGGCGCACGCAGGCTGATCGAACGGGATGCGCCGCGATAAGCGTCCACAATATCCAGCACGATCCTGGCGTGGTGATCCTCTCCGCGTGCCCGGAACTGCGCGCCGCCAGCGTGCCTGGCGTGCCGGCCCTGTTGGCCCGGCCTGCCCATGCCAGCGCCGCGGCCGCCGAACAGCTCCGAGAAAAAGTCGCTGAAGTCCGCGGCTTCTGCATCGGAAAATCGTCCGCCGGAGAATTCGTAACCTGCATTCCAGTCAGGCGGAGGGCGGAATTCCTGGCCTGCGCGATAGCTCTGCTGGACGTTGTCGTATGCCGCCCGCTTTTCCGGATCGGACAGGACTGCGTAGGCCTCGTTGATTTCCTTCATCCGCACGTCCGCATCGGCCTCCTTCGATACGTCCGGATGGTACTTTCTGGCCAGCTTGCGATACGATTTCTTGATGTCGTCAGCGCTCGCACCGCGCGTGACCGCGAGGATCTGGTAATAGTCCTTGAACTCCAAGCGGTAACTCCTCCTGCCGCAGCGCTAGACGATCACATCGGGGGGGCTGACCATCATCTCGCTGTATTCCAGGCGGGAATACATTCGATCGAGCGTGACGCCGTCCGCCAGTTCCATGCGGACTTCAAGATCGCCGTCGGGAATGCGCGCCAGCACGTAGATCCGGGTCACCGCCACCAGTTCGAAGTAGTCGCCACTCGGTTTTTTGTAGTACATGCCGTCTCCATCGGAGCATTGAACAAAGGGGCAAGGGCTACGCTCACAAGCGTTTCTCACTGGCAGGCGCTCCCGCCCCGGACTTCAATGGCATGGTCAAATCCTTGATGGTTTGGGTTGCGCCGCCGGCTTTTACCTTTTCGATTTCACTGGCGCACGATTCGCCCGATGCGTGCATGCCGCTGGTGCCGATCACCTGGTGGTTGGCCGCCTTCAGATTGAAATAGAACTTGCCGTTCGATGCCGACTTTTTCTCGTAGCGGGCGTCGTTCTGGCAGTTGCCTTGCACCGATTCGATGCCGTTTTCAGCGGCGCTTTTTGTCTTGTAAAGTTCGCTGGTGAGCAATGTGCCGCCTTCGTCCGACTTCAGGACGAAGCGGAACTGGCCGTCGCTGCTATTGGTCAACTCGTACCATGTGGACATGTTGGTGCTCCTCGGTTTGGTTGCAGGCCGGGTTCTTTATCTTGCTGGGCCCGGAATTTTCCTGTCAACTATCGACTGCCAATGCCCAATTAACAATAGATGGATGCCTGCAGGCGACGGGGATTTGACCTGAGTCAATGGCACCTGGCGCTCAGGCAGCGAGTCCTGCGATCAATCAGACAACCGTTCCGAACAGCGCGCCTATGGCTGCGGTGGTGCCCATTGCCAGCACGCTCCAGAAGGTGACCCGCATCGCGCCCCTGACGACGTTGGCGCCGCCCGCCTTTGCTGCCAGGCCGCCAAGCAAGGCAAGGAAGAACAGCGATGCCGCGGCGACATAAGGAATCAGTTGGGCGTGCGGCGCCAGGACTACCACCAGCAGCGGCAGCAGCGCTCCGGCAGTAAAGCTCATTGCCGAAGCGAATGCCGCCTGCAGCGGCCTGGCGCTCAGGGTTTCGGTAATGCCGAGCTCATCCCTGGCGTGCGCGCGCAGTGCTCCCTTTTCCATCAATTGAGCAGCTACCTGCCTGGCCAGCGGTCGGTCCAGACCACGGCCGACATAAATGCCTTCCAGCTCCAGCAGTTCGCTTTCAGGATTACTTTGCAGCTCTGCCAGTTCGGTGGCGAGGGCAGCTTGTTCAGTGTCGGCCTGCGATTGCACCGAAACATACTCGCCGGTGGCCATCGACATGGCGCCCGCAACCAGGCTGGCAATGCCGGCAACCAGTATTGCCTGATGCGTCGCCTGGGAAGCAGCGACCCCGAGTATCAGGCTCGATGTCGACACGATGCCGTCGTTGGCGCCGAGCACGGCAGCGCGCAACCATCCGACATGTTCCAACCGGTGTTTTTCAAGATGGCGATAGATCATGGAGGGCTTCGCGGAAATTTCCGGGTGGCTGATTCAGACTCATCGGGTGTAATTCAATATTACCCTTGATAGTGCACTCTGCAGCCCGGCCCGGCCTGCAAATGTGCGCGGCAAGAATCGGGTACGTCAATCAGGTACGCATCTTGCAGGCTGATGCTGTAGAGCATGGGCAGCTGACGTATCATGGAATCTATCACCAGAGGGAGTTCAAATGAACAGTAAATCGGATCTGCGCATCGGCATCGCCGGGCTGGGAGCGATCGGCCAGCAAGTCGCGCGGGCACTCGATCAGGGTGTCCCTGGTTGCCGGTTGGTGGCCGCGAGCGCACGGAATCAGGACAAGGCAGCGTCATTTCTCTCGACCCTGGACAGCAAGGTGGCGCTGGTAAAGGTGGAACAGTTGGCCGACTACGCCGATATCGTGGTCGAGTGCGCGCCGGCCGAACTGTTGCCGGCCATACTGAAGCCGGTGATTGGCGCCGGCAAGAAGGCAGTCGTGCTGTCGATTGGCGCCTTGCTGGAGCATATGGACCTGGTTGACCGGTGCCGCGAGACCGGCGCCCAGATCATGGTGCCGACCGGCGCCCTGATCGGCCTTGATGCAGTGAGCGCCGCAGCCGAAGGCACCATCCACTCGGTGCGCATGATTTCCCGCAAGCCGCCGAAGGGTCTGCAGGGTGCACCGTTCTTGGTGGAAAACAATATCGACATCAGCGACCTGAAAGAGCCGCTGACGCTGTATGAGGGCAGCGCACGTGGCGCCGCCAAAGGATTTCCGGCCAACCTGAATGTGGCGATTGCACTCTCGCTGGCCGGCATCGGGCCGGATCGTACCGAGTTGCAGGTGTGGGCCGATCCGCGTGTGACCCGCAATACACACACGATAGAAGTGGATTCGGACTCGGCGTCTTTCACGATGACGATAGAAAACATCCCGTCTGAAAATCCCAAGACCGGCCGTATCACGGCCAAGAGCGTGATTGCGCTGCTGCGCAAGATGTCTGCTCCGCTGCGCGTGGGTACGTGAAGCAACCCGACGCCTGCATCCAGACCGATTTCCAGGCTAACGGTGTGCCGCAATGCGTGGTGCGTGTCGAGCCGACTGAATCGATGTTGGACGCCACGCGGCGGGCTTTGCCTGCCATGAATGTGAATCATCGGAACGCGCCCGCCAGTCGTACGGATTGATGTCAAAGCCTGTGCGGTTTTTCGGAGTGCTTGCATTCGCAGTCAGCCCATCCTATATTGCTATCATTGATAGCAAACCTTCTGGTGGGAGATTGCGATGTCACAACTTCTGGTTCGCGATGTGGATGAGGCCCTTGTCCTGGAACTGAAACGCCGTGCGGCAGAGCACGGTCGCAGCGCGGAAGCCGAGCATCGGGAAATCCTGCGCCATGCTTTACTGGAGAAGCAACCCAAGCCTCGCTCGTTCAAGGAGGTGCTTGCTTCGATGCCCAGCCTTGGCGGCGACGATCTCTTTGACGTTCGCTAGGCGGTTGATTTGGAAACCACCTATCTGCTGGACACCAACATCCTCAGCGAGTATCGGAAGGGCAAAGGGGCGCATCCCGGTGTACGGCATTTTTTCAATACCGCTGAGGACTCAAGCCTCTTCGTTCCTGTTCAGGTCATAGGCGAGATTCGATCCGGAATTGAAAAGCTGCGTCGCCTGAATGATCGGCCAAGCGCTATCGTCTATGAAAAGTGGCTGGATGCCGTGCTGGGCGAATTCGCTGACCGGATTGTCGGGTTCGACATGGAAAGCGCCCAGATGTGGGGCTTGCTGCTCTCGGGGGAAAAGGGAGATCCACACACCATCGACAAGCAGATTGCGGCCATGGCGCTGGTCCGGGGAATGACTGTCGTGACGGGGGACAGGGGAGTCGCGTTCAGGGGTGTGTACGGGCTGAAGATCTTGAACCCGCTGCTGGATGGGGCGAATTCCTGATTCATGGCGTGCGCCGGTCTGCTCTGCGCTTCACGATTTGGCCAATGACCTGCACCATGAGGACGGAACAGCCCCGGCCGGCCGCGCTCCTATCCCGATTGGTACGTATCAGCGAGTTCCTCGCTGCCAGCCACATCCCGCTCCACCATCGTCAAAGGCACCGGCTCCTTCACCAGGATCACGGTGCAGGGCGCGTTCATTGCCACCTTGATCGGCACCGTTGCCACGAAGCGCTGCATCGGCAGTCCATGGGTGGCGGCGCCCATGATGATCAGGCTGACCTGGTTGCCTGCGGCATAGCGCAACAGTGCTTGCGCCACATCGGTCGATTCGAGCACGTGAAACGAGGCCTGGTGCAGTGACAGGTCCAGGCCCTGGGCCCACTTGCGGAAGCTGGTCAGGTGCTGCAGGCGACGTCCGGTTTCACCGCCGCTGCTGTTGGAGGCGCCGATGGCGGCAATGGCCGGGTTCACCACGGTCACGACAGCCAGCCGGGCGCCGGGGCGGGTTCCCAGCGAGCGGGCAGTTGCCTGGCGCAGCGCGTACATGGCCAGGTCGCTCACATCTTCGTTGGGTAGCGCCACCATCACGATCGGCACCTGCATGATTTGCTGCGAGGGCAGGGGGCTCGGTTCGTAGTGCATGCCGGCGGCGCGCAGCCATTGCCTGAAGTGCCACCAGAACCCGCGCACCCGTGTTTCACGTCCGCGCGAAGTGATCTTGACCTGGTCGGGATTGTGCAGGTCGAACATCAGGTGCGCAGCGGACGGATAACGCTGGTCGGCCTGCGGCTCCAGGCAACGCAGGATGATTTCCTGCAGCCACTCCGGCAGGTCGCTGCGGTATGTCAGGTACGCGCGCGGCGGACGCGGGCTCATCCACAAGCGTTGCCGCATGCCGCCGCGTGTCTGCGGCGCGCCGAAGGGCAACTTGCCGGTCGCCATCTCGTACAGCATGACGCCGATCGCAAATACATCGCTGCGCGGGTCGCCGCGCACGCCAACGATCTGTTCGGGCGCAATCCAGGCAGGAGAACCCACCGCCTTGCGCAACTCCTCGGCCAGCAGGTCCGGATAGTCGGAATGGCAGGACAGGCCAAAGTCGATCAGCACGATGCGACCCTGCTCGTCGATGATCGCGTTGGCAGGTTTCAGGTCGAGGTGACAGGTATTTTGCTGATGCAGGCTATGGACCGCCTGCGCCAGCCGCGCGCCCATGTCGGCAATCGCTGCAACCGGGATCGGGCGATGCGCATCGGCGAAGGTCTGCATCCAGGCTTCCAGCGTCTGGCCGTTGACCCGCTCCATCACGATATAGGGCAGGCGGCTGAGGTCGCCGGCGGCGACGAAGCGCGGCACATGCGGTCCCTGCAGTACTTGCAGCAACTGGTGTTCTATTTCAAAACCGACGATATTCTCGCTGCCATCGCCGGCGCCCATGTGCGGCACCTTCATCACCATCGGAAACGGCGATGGCCGTCCGTCGGCATAGGTGACGGCGAAAATTCGCGCCATTGCCCCGGCATGCAGGCATTCCTCGATGCGGAAACCATCCAGCTCGGCACCGGCCTCCAACCGCCTCATAGCCCGTTCTCCAGGCGGGTTGCCAATACCTGCGGCAAACCTTCGGCGCGGATCGCCCGCGCTACCGAGAGGAAGTCATAGCTCACACGGTGAAAAGTCAGCAGCCCGGCATCGGTATCGAACAGGGCGTAGTTTGCGCGGGGATCGCCATCGCGCGGTTGCCCGGCCGAGCCGACGATGGCCAGCCATTGCCGGTGCGGCCCGACCGGGATCGCCACGCCGGGGCGCGGCACGAAACGCATCAGGTTGCGGCCGGCGCCGCGATAGTACAAAGCCTGTTCGTGGACATGGCCGCCGAAGACATGATGGACGTCGGGGTTCTGGGTGGCGGCTTCCAGGCTGCGCTCTGCGACCCGTTCGTCGTGCACGTAATGCCAGCGCTCGGGCGCATCTGCGCTGGCATGAACCAGGAACGCGCTGCCGAGAACGGCGGTGAGCGGCAATCGCGCCAGCCAGTCGCGTTGCAGGTCGTCCAGCCGGCTGTGGGTCCAGGCAGCGGTGATGTCACCCCAGGTCGAACCGGTCAGGACCGGATTGACCGGCAGCGTGTCGTGGTTGCCGCGCAGGATCAGCGCGCCTTCCTGTTCAAGTTCGCGGCAGAGGTCGACCACCTCGCCAGGATGGGGGCCGTAATCGACCAGGTCGCCGAGGATGGCAATCCGGGTCGCGCCTTGACTGCGGGCGTGGGCCAGGCAGGCTTCGAATGCCGGCAGGTTGGCATGCAGGTCGGAAAGCAGGGCAAGTTTCACGGTTCGTTCCAGTGTTTCTCATCCGCGCCGTCGTGACCGGATGCTTACACTGCAAGATGCTACTTGGTTTCCCGGCCTTGACCAAGCCTGCCAGGCACGCACCTGGCAGCGAGGGGGCGACGCCTGCTAGCAGGAAATGGTGCCGTGTTCGCGCAAGGCGGCGATATCCTGTTCCGACATGCCGATCTGCGCCAGCAGTTCCTGCGTGTGTTCGCCTGTCTTGGGAATCGGCCTGGCGACGCCGGGGGTGCGGCTGAAGCGCGGCGTCGGCGCAGGATGCAGCACGCCGCTGGTTCTGGTAAAACTGTTGCGCGCAACGCTGTGCGGGTGCCGGGTCGCTTCCTCGAAGTCGAGCACCGGCGCAAAGCAGGCTTCGCTGCCTTCGAGCAGCCCGCACCATTCGTCGCGGGTCCTGGTCACGAACATGGCGGCCAGCTTTTCGCGCAGGGCCGGCCAGTGCCCGCGCTCCCATTGCAGTTCGAACTCGGGATCGGTAATGCCGCAGCGCTCCAGCATGACGCGATAGAACTGCGGTTCGATCGGGCCGATCGAGACGGCTTTTCCGTCAGCGCAGGTATAGCAACCATAGAAATGGGCGCCACCGTCCAGCATGTTGGACTGGCGCTGGTTGACCCAGCTTCCGTTGGCGACCTGTCCATGGTAGGGGGTGGCCAGCATGGCGGCGCCGTCGCAGATGGCCGAATCCAGTACTTGTCCCTTGCCGGTGCCGCGCGCTTCCAGCAGTGCGCATACCACGCCGAAAGCCAGCATCATGCCGCCGCCGCCGAGGTCGCCCACGACGTGCAGCGGCGGCGTGGGAGGGCGGTCGGGGTAGCCCATCGCATTGAGCAAGCCGGTGATGGCGAGGTAGTTCAGGTCGTGCCCGGCTGCCTGTGACAGCGGACCATCCTGGCCCCAGCCGGTCATGCGCCCGTACACCAGCCGCGGATTGCGTTCCAGGCACACCTCGGGACCCATGCCCAGGCGCTCCATCACGCCAGGTCTGAATCCTTCGATCAGGGCGTCGGATTTTTCCATCAGGCGCAGCACGATGTCGACCGCGCCGGGCTTCTTGATGTCCAGCGCAATCGTGCGTCGGCCACGGTCGACGATGGTGCCGCCGCCGCCCAGGAAACCTGGCACCAGGCGGTCGATACGGATGACGTCGGCACCCATGTCGGCCAGCATCATCGCAGCGAATGGCGCCGGGCCGATGCCCGCCATTTCCAGTACGGTAAATCCCTTGAGTGGACCAGTCATGTTCTGTCTTCCAGCATTAAAAGGTGAATGTCGTGGATTCTACGACTCGAAGAATTCGGCGCGTGCTTCCGTCAGGATTTTTATGCAGGCGTCGATGTTTTGCGAAACCCGGTGGGTTGGCCCGACGATCGACAATGCCGTCAGCCGGTCGCCGACCTTGCCGGCTATGGCTATGGCAAACACGCCCTCGACGCCTTCCTCCTTGGCGATGAAGCACTTGTTGCCCTGGTTGGTGGCCTCGATCTCGGCACGCAATGCGTCCCGCTGGGTAATCGTCTTGGGCGTGGTGGCGATCATCGGCAAGGCGTCGATCAGCGCGTTCCTCTCGTCCGGCTCCATGGCCCCAAGCAGCGCTTTCCCGAGGGATGTACCCTGGACCTCAAGGACGGTACCCGGCCGCAGCACGTAGCGCAGCGCGCGCGAACTCTCCTTGCAGGCAAAAATCTTCACCTTGTTGCCATCGATATGGCCGCACATCGCGCTCTCTCCGGACTGCCGCATCAGGATTTCCAGCGCCTCGGAGGCGAAGATCTGCAAGGAATCCGATGCCGCGATTCCCTGGGCAATGTTCAGCAAACGTCCGGTCGGATGGAAGTGACGGGATTTTGGCGTACGAAGCAGGAATCCTGCCTGGCGCAGCGTGAACAGCAAATCCGAACAGCTGCTGTCGGCCAGGTCGAGGTAGCGCGCCATTTCCGAGTTGGTCAACGGGCGCTGTTCGCGGGCGAAGACCTCGAAAACCTGAAGCGCACGCTGGGCGGTCGGAATTATTTGTGGCATGGGATTTCAAGGCTCCGCAAATTTGAGGCAGGGATTTTACCGCTTTGCATCTGGCTACCGGATCGCCGAGACGCCCAGCACAGTCTGTGCCATCAGCATGGACTGGATCTGGTTGGTGCCTTCGGCAATGCTGAGATGGCGCGCATCGCGGTAATAGCGCTCGATCGGGAACAGGGCGGTGTAGCCGGCGCCGCCATGCACCTGCATTGATGTCTCGGCCACCCGCAGCACGGCGTCGGTGGCGTAGCGCTTGGCCATCGAGCACAGCGCCTGGGCGTCGGGCGCGTTGCGGTCGAGCGCGTCAGCGGCGCGGTAGCACAACAAGCGTGAGGTTTCGACCAGCGTCATCATGTCCGCAATCATTTGCTGCACCAGCTGGAAACCGGCGATCTTGCGGCCGAACTGCGAACGCTCCAGCGAGAATTTTACGGCCGCTTCATAGGCGGCTTCGGCGATGCCCAGCGCCGAGAATGCCACCACGCAGCGGCCGACATTCAGGTATTTCTTGGCCAGTGAAAAAGCCTGGCCTTCCTTGCCCACCAGGTTCGCGGCGGGTATGGCGACATCGTCGAACAGCAACTCGCCCAGCGGGCAGCTGTGCATGCCCATCTTGGGGATACCCGTGGTCGAGAAGCCCGGCATGGTGTTTTCAAACAGCAGGCAGGAGACGCCTTGCTTGCCGTCGGCCATGGGGCTCTTGACGAACACCACGCCGACGTCGGCGATGGTGCCGACGCTGATGTACAGCTTGCGGCCATTGACCTTCCAGCCGTCGGCGGTGGGGGTGGCGCGGGTTTCGATGTGCGCTGCGTCCGATCCGATGTTGGGTTCGCTCAGGGCGAACGCAGCCAGCTTTTCGGCGCTCAGGATGCCGGGCAGGTAGCGCTCGATCAGGTGCTTCGAGCCGCCTTCGACCAGTACCGACGCGGCAAGGTTGCTGGTGCTGATGATGCTGCGCAGGGACGGCCATACGCGCGCCACTTCGCAGATCAGCATGCCGTAGGTCGTCATCGGCAGGCCGAATCCGCCGACTTCCTCAGGCAGAAGGCCTCCCAGCAAGCCGAAATCTTTCATTGCCATGACGGTTTTCCTGGGCACCGGCAGGCTTTGCGCTTCATACGCGTGCACCATGGGCGCAACTTCCGCCTCCAGGTAGCGGCGCAGCGCGTCCCGCAGTTCCAGTTGCAGGGAATCGAGTTGGAAATCCATACAGTCTCCGATTTATATTCAGTGTGCGGGCCGTGGGCCCGATGTTCATGCGCGGAAGGTGATCAGCGCGTCCAGCGGCAGCGCGCCCTGGCCCGCTGTGCCGACCCAGACCGGATTGATTTCCATCTCGTGCAGCGTGTCGCGATGGCTCTCGGCCAGCGCGGATGTCTTCAGGATCAGGTCTTCCAGCGCGGCAAAGTCGACCGGTGCCTGTCCGCGCACGCCGTCGAGCACCTCGACATGCTTGATTTCACGGATCATTGCGCGTGCATCTTGCGGCGTCAGCGGAATCATCCTGTGGGTCACGTCGCGCAGCACTTCCACCAGCACGCCGCCCAGGCCGAAAGTCAGTATCAGGCCGTAGGCGGGATCACGGTGCACGCCGATCAATACTTCGCGTGCGCCGGGGGGCATCATTTTTTCGACCAGGATCCCTTCGATCCGCGCATCGCTCTTGTAACGGCCGACGGACTCGAGGATGGTGGTGTAGGTCTGGCGCACATCATCGTCCGAGCGCAGGTTCAGCTTGACGCCGCCCGCTTCGGTCTTGTGCGCGATGTCGGGGCTGACGATCTTCAGCACAACCGGAAAACCCATGGCGCCGGCAAAGGAAATCGCTTGCTCCGCGGAATTGGCGACCTGGCTGGGCGGGGTAGGGAAGCCGGCATCGCGCAGCAAGGCCTTGCCCGCCGATTCGTTCAGCGTGCGCAGCGCGCCGGATGCCGGCGTGTCGGTGGCACCGTGCACTGCCGTGGCGTGCGCGGCAGCAGGCTTGGCACCCGCCGCAACGGGGAAGCGCCGGGTCAGCGCCGACATTGCCGACGACAAGGACAGGAAGGGCAACAAGCCTTTTGTTTCCAGGATCTGGAAGCCTTCGCCCAGGCGGCGGCTCATCCATACCGGCACGATATGGGCGCCGGTTTCCTCGGCCACGTCGACGATCGCCTGCGCCATCGCCTTGGTGATTCCGGCATAGTCCATTGCGATCGGGAACATCAGGGTGCCGACATTCGGGTCCTGCGCAATGATCTTCAGGCATTTTCCGGTCATGGTCGCGTCGCGAAAGACATCGGCGGTGGCGTCGACCGGATTGGGGATGTGGGCGAATGCGGGCAACACCTTGCGCAATTCAGCCTCGGTCTGCGGTGACAGCACGGCCATCGGCACATCCAGCGCGCCGGCAATGTCCGCCGCCAGCGCAGCAGTGCCGCCGGAGAAGGTGAATATGGCCACGCCCGAACCGGGCGCCGGCGCCGGACGCGCCAGCATGCGGGCAACGTACAGCAGTTCGTCCAGGTCGCCCACCTCGATCGCGCCGAACTGGCGGAACACCGCACTGTTGACGCTGGCCGAGCCGGCGACCGACGCCGTATGCGACTGCGCCGCCAGGATGCCCGCTTCCGAGCGCCCGACCTTGAGCACCACCACCGGCTTGTTGCGCGAGCGCGCGCGCTCCAGCGCAGCGGCCAGCTTGCGGCCATCCTTGATGCCTTCCATCAGCACGCCGATGACCTTTATCTGCGGATCATCTGCCATCCAGGCGATGAAATCCGGAACATCCAGGTCCACTTCATTACCGGGTGAGAACAACATCGCCGCACCCTCGCCGTGGCTCAGGCCCTGCAGCAGGTTGCGGCCCAGTCCGCCGCCTTGGGTGGCCAGCCCGACGCCGCCGCTGTTCAGGTCGTCCTTGTAAGCGGGCGAAAAGGTCATGCCCAGGCGGTCACGGACGTTGACGAAACCCGGGCAGTTGGGTCCGTACACATGCAATCCGGTACGGCGGCACAGGTCCGCGATTTCCGCCTCCAGTGCACGGCCTTCTTCGCCGACTTCGGCAAAGCCGGAGGTCATCACGATTGCGAACGGAATGCGGCGCTCGACGCATTGGTTCAGGGTATCGAGTACCAGGGAGAGATTGACGATGATGATCGCGACGTCGATCTCGGCTTCCGGCGGCAACTCGCGAATCGACGGCCAGCATTGCTGGTCGCCGATGACCTGGTAGGCGGGATTGACCGGGTACACCTCGCCCCTCAGGTCCGAGTGCAGCACGAGGTTGTCGTAAAGCCTGCGGCCCTGGCTGGATTCGCGCCCGGAAGCGCCGACCACAGCGATGTTGCGCGGGTTTACAAACCGGGAAAGATCCGGGAACTGTCTCATTTCGCTTTTTTCTCCTTGGTACATGCTTATCCTGGACTGCCCGGCATCAGCTCGAGTAACGACCGCCGGTCACATGCAGCGTCTCGCCAGTGATGAAGCCGGCACGTTGCGACGCCAGGAAGGTCACTGCATCGGCGATGTCCTCGACCGCGCCCATGCGCTGGATCGGCTGCCGTGCCAGCGCGTTGGTGCGCAGCGTCTCGTAGGTCACCAGGTCGCGCACCAACTGGGTTTCCACCAGGCCGGGCGCCACGGCATTGGCGGTGATGTTGAATTTGCCTTGCTCGAAGGCGAGCGAACGGGTGAAGCCGAGCAGGCCTGCCTTGGCCGACGCATAGTTGGTCTGGCCCGGATTGCCCAAATGGGCGCGCGAGGAGATGTTGATGATGCGGCCCCATTTGTTTTTCATCATCGAGGGAAGCGCCGCGCGGGTGCAATGGAACGCACCTTTCAGGATGGTGTCGACCACCGAATCCCATTCGAGCACGGACATCTTGGTCAGGTATTTGTCGCGGGTGAAACCGGCGTTGTTGACCAGGATGTCGATGCTGCCGAATTCCTTCACCGCGTGGTCGGCCATGGCCTGGACCTGCTCCTCGTCGCACACGTTGGCGGCCATGCCGGTGGCCGAATAGCCGGCTTTGCGCAGGCTTTCAACTGCTTCGGCGACAGCGGTCGGATTGATGTCGTTGATCACGATATGCACGCCTTCCCTGGCCAGTGCCACCGCCGTTGCATAGCCGATGCCGCGGCCGGAACCAGTGATCAGGGCTACCTTGCCTTCAATTTGCAGATCCATTTCATTTTCCTTTTCGATTGTTCGGTTTGCTCACGCGAGCTGCCCGGTACGCCGGCGCTCCGGCAAGCATTGGTGCCAACGATTGGTGCCAATGATTGCTGCCAATGCGAGATGCCGAAAAACTATACATCCACTCGGAAAAACATGATAGTCTTTTTCGGCGACGTGATGTATGTTTCGGTATCTCGTAGAAAAAAATCAGGCGAGATCCGAGTTAACTTGTGCCAGAAAAATAGCCATAGGAGATTGGAAATGTCTTTGAAATTGAAATTTGCGGCGGTGTTGGCCGGCTTGGCGGTTTGCGGATTGGCCGCGGCCCAGGCATATCCGACCAAGCCGATCAAGCTGCTGGTAGGTTTCGCTCCAGGCGGCGCGACTGATCAACTCGGACGTACTTATGCGCGCAAACTTTCCGAGAAACTCGGGCAACAGGTTGTGGTTGACAACAAGCCCGGCGCGGGCGGCAACCTTGCCATCCAGCTGCTGACGCAAAGTCCTGCGGACGGCTACACGCTGGCTGTCGGCGCCAACTACATCGCATCGAACGCAGCACTGAAGCGCAATCCTTATAACTGGGACACCGACCTGGCGCCGGTGGCGCAGCTGGCGGCCACGCCCAACCTGCTGGTGGTGCCGGCCAATTCCAAAATCAGGAACATCAAGGATCTGATCGCGGCAGGCAAGGTACCCGGCGCTTCGCCCACCTTCGGCTCGGCCGGCATGGGCACCTCGATCCATCTGGCCGGCGAGCTGTTCAAGCTGATGACCGGCACCAACATGACCCATGTTCCGTACAAGGGCGTGTCCCCGGCCGAGGTGGACCTGATGGCCGGCACGGTCGACCTGATGTTCGGCAGCATTTCGACCGCAGTGCCGCTGGTCAAATCGGGCCGCCTGCATGCGATCGCCGTCACCAGCCGCGAGCGCGTGAAAGAACTGCCAAACATTCCGACGGTCGAGGAACTGGGTTTGAAAGGCTTTGAGGTCGAGGCCAGCTACCTGCTCGCCGCGCCGGCCAAAATTCCGGCTGATGTGCTCAAGCGCCTTGCTGACGCAATGGCTGAAATCAACAAGGATCCGGAAGTGATCGCCTTTATCGAGCGCCTGTACGCGCGTCCCCTGAAGGGCGGACCCGAGGAAACCAAGGCCTTCCTGAAGAGTGAAGTCGACAAATGGCAGCGCGTCGTGAACGCGAGCGGACTGAAAGTCGAATGATCGCGGGCTGACAAGCTCGCATCAGCATTCGTGCCGATGCGGGCGCGGCGGGCCGCATGGCGCCGCCGCACCCGCATCGGCTAGTCACAGCGAACCGCACTCAAGGAATACATCATGCGTACATTCAAGCACTCCCTGTTGACGATGGCCCTTGGCCTCGCCGTATCTTTCGCAGGACTGACCCAGGCCCATGCAGCCGACCCTTTCCCCAGCAAGCCGATCCGCATCATCGCCCCGAGCTCGCCCGGCGGCATTCTTGACCTGACCAGCCGTCTGGTGGGCAAGAAATTGTCCGATCAGTTGAAGCACCCGGTCGTCATTGAAAACATGCCGGGAGCAGGCGGCATCATCGGCGTGCAGGGCATGTTGCGTGCCGAGCCGGATGGCCACACGATGGTGATGGGCAGCCTCGGTCCCAACGCCGCCAATTACACCCTGCGCACCAACCTGCCGTACACGATGGCCGACTTCGCGCCGGTCATCAACGTTCTCTCCATGCCGAATGTGCTGGTGGTCAATCCCAAGCTGCCGGTCACCAACCTGGCGCAGTTCAAGGCTTACGCTGCAACCAAGCCGGGCGGCCTGAGCATGGCGATATCCACCAGTGGCTCGTCGGGCCACCTGGCTGGTGAATTGCTGAAAATCCGGCTGCAGGTGCCGGCGGTGAATGTCATCTACAAGGGCGCCGCGCCGGCGCTGACAGACCTGATCGCGGGCCAGGTTGATTTCATGGTCGACAACATGATCACGGCGCTGCCGCATATCAAGGCCGGCAAGCTGCGCGCGATTGCGGTCACCACAAAAGCCCGCAGCGTCGACCTGCCTGACGTACCCGGCCTGGCAGAGCTTGGCTATCCGGACATCGACGTCGGCGTCTGGGTCGGCTTGCTGGTTTCCTCGAAAACCCCGCCTGCGATTGTCGAGAAGCTGAATGTCGCGCTCAACGCGGTGCTGGCCGACCCTGAAATCAGGGCAACCTTCGCCAAGCAGGGCGGGGTGGCGGTAGGTGGCTCTGCAGCGGACTTCGACAAGTTCATCCGCGCGGAAAAAGACCGCTGGGAAAAAGTGATCACCACGGCCAAGCTCAAACCCGATTGATGTGACGCGGCGTGATGGGACGTGATGGGACCTGATGGGGCGTAACGAGCCGGAGCGATGCTGCTCCGGCTGCAAGAACAACTGGAAGTACTGAAGGAGATTTATCTTGGCAATCATCTACGACAAGCTGCGCAACTGGAAATTTGAAGACCGCGTGGATACCTATGCCGCGCGCGACTGCATGCTGTACGCGCTCGGGCTCGGCTATGGCAGCGATCCGCTCGACGAAAGCGAGCTGCGCTTCGTGCACGAGAAGGACACGCTGGTCGTGCCAACCCTGATGGCCACCGTTGGCGCACCCAATGCGTGGGCTGCCGATCCGGCCACCGGCATCAACTACCTGCAGTTGCTGCATGGCGAGCACCGCATGACCTTCCACAATCCGGTCCAGGCTGCCGCCAGCGTGCGCAGCAAGACCCGCGTCAGCGGGCTGGTCGACAAAGGGGAAGGGAAGGGCGCGCTGGTGATCACCCAGCGCGACATCTTCGACGAGGCCAGCGGCCTGCCTTTGGCCAGCATTGAACACGTTTCTTTCTGCCGTGCCGATGGCGGCTTCGGGGCCGGAGACCAGGCACCGGCAGCGTTGCCGGCAACGCCCGACCGGGCGCCGGACCATGTGGTGGAACTGTCCATCCTGCCGCAGGCGGCCTTGCTGTATCGCCTGAACGGTGATTTCAACCAGGTCCACATCCAGCCATCGGTCGCTCGCGCGGCCGGCTTCGAGCGTCCCATCCTGCATGGCTTGTGCACCTTCGGCATGGCGGCGCGGGCGCTGCTGCGCGCCTGCTGCCCGGATGGCCCGCAACAAATGAAGAGCTTCTCCACGCGCTTTTCCGCGGTGATCTTCCCGGGCGAGACGCTGCGGGTTGAAATCTGGCGGACGGCGGGCGGGGCGCATTTCCGCGCGCTGGCCAAGGAGCGCGAGAAGGTCGTGCTCAGCAATGGCTACGCCGACATCGCAGGGTAAATGCATGTCACCGAACATGTCACCGCTTGAACTTCATGCAGCAGCAACCCCGGATCAGGTCGCCTATCGCCTGATTCCGTCGGACTACTGCGTGACCTGGCGCGAACTTGAATTGCGTTCGCGCAAATGCGCGGCGGCAATGGTGGATGCCGGGATGCAGACTGGCGACGTGATCGCCGTCTACCTCGAAAACCACCCTCGCTATTTCGAGATCCTGTGGGCCGCGCACCGCATAGGCTTGTACTACACCACCATCAGCCGCCACCTGAAGCAGGAGGAGGTGCAGTACATCATCGAAGACTCCGATGCCAAGCTGCTGTTCTGCTCGAGTGCCACGCTGGATGGCATCTCGCCGGAGCGGCTGGCCGGGCGCGGCGTGCACTGCGTGACGATGGACGAAGGGGGCCGTGGCCTGACCAGCTACGACGCCTGGGTCGGCAAGTTCGGCGACGACGTCAGCTTGCCTGAGCGTCCGGAAGGCACCGATTTCTGCTATTCGTCAGGCACCACGGGCCAGCCCAAGGGCATCAAGCGTGCGCTGGCCACCGCCAACCAGTTCTTCCGGGTCGGCGACCAGGCAAGAAGCAGCTGGAAAGCATTTGATCGCAACAGCGTCTACCTGTCGACCGCGCCCTTTTATCACACCGCCCCGGTGCGTTGGAACATGTCGGTGCTGCGCGCCGGCGGAACCTCCGTGCTGATGGAAAAATTCGACCCGGCTGCAGCCCTGGCTGCCATCGAAAAATATGGCGTCACCCATGCCCAGTTCGTGCCGACCATGTTCATACGCCTGCTGCGCCTGCCGCAGCAGGAGCGCGAGCGCTACGACCTGTCTTCGCTGCGCTTTGCGGTGCATGCGGCCGCGCCTTGCCCGGCCAGCGTCAAGGAAGAAATGATCGCCTGGTGGGGCCCGCGGCTTTACGAGTTTTACAGCGGCACCGAACTGGTCGGGCGCACCTCGCTGGATTCGATCGAGTGGCTGGCCCACAAGGGATCGGTGGGCAGGGCCGAGTTCGGTCAGGTGCACATCGTCGACGAAGAAGGGCGGGAACTGGAGAGCGGACAGAACGGCGTCATCTATTTTTCCGGCGGCCCGACTTTCGAATACCACAAGGACCCGGAGAAAACCCGCGCCGCTTACAACGACCGCGGCTGGGGCACCTATGGCGACATCGGCCACCTGGACGATGAAGGCTACCTCTACCTGACCGACCGGCTGTCGAACATGATCGTGTCCGGCGGCGTCAACATCTACCCGCAGGAGGCAGAGAACATCCTGGCCGCGCACCCGGCCGTGGTCGATGTCGCGGTGGTCGGGGTGCCGAACGAGGAGTTTGGCGAAGAGGTGAAGGCCGTGGTGCAACTCCAGCCCGGGCAGGAGCCCAGCGCCGCCCTGGCAGCCGAGTTGATGGCTTATTGCCGGGAACGCCTGTCGCCGATCAAATGCCCGCGTTCGGTCGAGTTCGATCCGGCGCTGCCCCGCACCGAGGCCGGCAAGTTGCTGAAGCGGCTGGTCAAGCAACGCTACTGGCCGACAGAAACGAAAATTGCTCACTGACGAGAGATGACATGAGTTCAACACCAACCAGTACTGGCGCCAGCACCAGCGCCAGTTCGCTCTATTCACCCGAGCACGAACTGTTCCGGCGCACCGTCGTGCGCTTCCTCGAATCCGAGGTCCTGCCGCAACTGCCGGAATGGGAGAAACAAGGTTTCGTGCCGCGTGACCTGTGGCGCAAGGCCGGCGCCACCGGCCTGCTGTTGCCAAGCGCACCCGAGCAATACGGCGGCGGTGGCGGCGACTTCCTGCACACGGCCATCGTGGTCGAGGAAATCGCCCGTCACCTGGCAACCGGCGTGGCCGGTTTCACCACCCATTCCGACATCGTCGCTCCTTACCTGTTGAACATCGGCACCGAAGAACAGAAGCTGCGCTTTGTGCCGAAGATGGCCAGTGGCGACATCGTCGGTTCGCTCGCCATCACCGAACCCGGCGCAGGCAGCGACGTCAAGGCGATCCGCACTACCGCCCAGCGCGTGGACGGCGGCTTCCTGATCAACGGCCAGAAGACATTCATCACCAATGGCTACCACGCCGACTACGTGCTGATCGTCGCCAAGACCGACCCGGCCGCCGGCTCCAGGGGCATCAGCCTGTTCTGGGTCGACGCCACCACCCCCGGCTTTTCGCGCGGACGCGTGCTGGACAAGGTTGGCCTCAAGGCGCAGGACACGGCGGAACTGTTTTTCGAGAACTTGCTGGTGCCGGAAGAAGCGCTGCTCGGCGAAGTCAACCTCGGCTTTTCCTATCTGATGCGAGAGCTGGTGCGCGAACGCCTGATGATCGCCGTGCGCTGCGCGATGGCGCTTGAATCGGCGCTCGACGGCACCATCGCCTACACCAAGGACCGGCAGGCCTTCGGCAAGGCGCTGATCGACAACCAGCACATCCGTTTCAAGCTGGCCGACATCAAGACCCTGGCCTGCGTGACCCGTACTTTCGTCGATTCATGCGTCACCCGCTACATGCGTGGCGAGCTCGATACCGATGGCGCCGCGATGGCCAAGCTGTGGGCATCCGAAGCGACGCGCGCGATCGACGACCTGATGCAGTTCCACGGCGGCTACGGCTACATGCGTGAATACCCGATCGCGCGCGCCTGGACCGATGTGCGTCCCAACCGCATCTATGGCGGCACCTCGGAGATCATGCGGGAACTGATCGCCAGGACGCTCTGAACAAGCAACACGCATTCAATCAGAAACCAAGCAGAAAACCGGAATGAAAGCATGACTAAAGAACTATCGAAATCGATCGCGATCGTCGGCGCAGCCGAATCCGACCTGGGGAAAGTGCCCGGGATGACAGCGCTGGAGATGCAGGGCCAGGCGGCACACCGGGCCTTGCTCGACTGCGGCCTGACCCTGAAGGACGTGGATGGGGTGTTCGCCCATACGGATGACAAGTTTTCCAGCCTGCAGGTGGCGGAATATCTCGGCATCCAGCCGCGTTACATGGACTCGACCAATGTGGGCGGCATGTCCAACGTGCTCCACATCCGCCATGCGATGGCCGCAATTGCCGCCGGCATGTGCGAGGTGGCGCTGATCACCTACGGCAGCACACAGTTGTCGGGCGGTGGCCGCAAGCTGGGCGGTGCGCTGGATGACATGCGCACCCCGCTCGGACAGTTCATCCTGCCGTATGGTCCGCTGAGCCCGATCAGCTACTACGCGATGGTCGCGCAACTGCACATGCACCGCTACGGCACCACCAGCGAGCAACTGGCGGAAGTCGCGGTGGCAGCCCGCAAATGGGCGATGCTCAACCCGAAAGCATACCGTCGCGATCCGCTGTCGATCGAGGACGTGCTGTCATCGAAGATGCTGGCCGAACCGCTGCGCCAGCGCGACTGCTGCCTGGTCACCGACGCCGGCGGCGCGCTGATCGTCACCACCGCGGCCCGCGCCCAATCCTTGCGCCGGCCACCGGTGTATGTGATGGGCATTGCCGAAACTTTCTCGCATCACTACACGCCGTTCAACACTGCCGACCTGCTGGACACCGGCGTCGCATCGACTGCCGACGAAGCGCTGCAAATGGCAGGCGTGACCCGCGAGGACATCGACGTGGTCCAGATCTATGACCACTTCACGATCGGCGTGATCCAGTCGCTTGAAGAGCTTGGCTTCTGCAAGCGCGGCGAGGGCGGCGACTTCGTGACTGGTGGACGGCTGGCTCCAGGCGGCGATTTCCAGATCAATACCTCGGGCGGCGGCTTGTCGTACAACCACCCCGGCATGTTCGGCATGCTGCTGGTGCTGGAAGCGGTCCATCAACTGCGCAAGGAATGCGGCGAGCGTCAGTTGCCCAAAGCCGAACTGGCATTGGTGCACGCGCCCGGACTGGTCTTTTCCGCCAACTCAACCATGATCCTCGGAGTCTGAGCATGAGCAATATCCATCGACTGCTGCCGGTCGCCACTGACATTACCCGTCCTTACTGGGACGCGGCGGCAAAAAACAGCCTTGTCATCCAGCATTGCCCGGCTTGCGGCAAGAACCAGTTCTACCCGCGCGGCTTCTGCATTTCCTGCCTTTCACCCGATATCGAATGGAAGGAATGCAGCGGCAAAGGGAAGATCTATACCTTTACCGTCAATCATCGGGCGCCCAATCCCTACATGGAGCAGAAGCTGCCCTATGTCGTGGCGATGATCGAGCTCGATGAGGGCACAAGGATGATGACGAACATCGTCGATAGCCCGATCGCTGAGGTGAAAATCGGCAAGCGGGTGAAGGTGGTTTTCGAGAAAATATCGGAAACCATGTCCCTGCCGCAGTTCACGCTCGATCCGCAGGGCTGAGGTCGGGAGTTATCCCGCGATGCCGGATGAGGGCGGCTCCAGGGCCGCTCCGGCACCGCAGCGGGGAACGGAGGGCAGAACCGGGAACGGAGTCTGCCCTTGTTGTTTGCAGCGGGCTGCTTTCGGGCCAGAAGCGGTCAGTGGCAATTCGTCCACAAAGCGGCCCTTGTCTGGGCCCCTCACCGGAAAGCCACCATTACCGTTGGCCTGCTGATTCTTCGGATTAACGGTCAGCGATACAGCGGTGAGCAGGCACCCATTTTGGATGTATTACCAGGTGTCCAGAGGCGAGTGCCCGTGTGCTGGGCTAGATTTGCAGGCTGCGCCAACTTCGCCGATCATGGAAGCTCATTGATTCGAGGCACCTATGGAAAAGCCCAACGCTCCTTCCTGCGAAAAGAACCGGAAACCGATTCTTGATGTGCTGCGCCAGCACTTCGCCGATTGCCACCATGTGCTGGAAATCGGCAGCGGCACCGGCCAGCACGCCATCTTCTTTGCCGAACACTTGCCGCACCTGACCTGGCAAACTTCGGATCGTGCGGAAAATCTGCCCGGCATCACTGCATGGCTGGACGACGCCGCCCTGCCTAACACCCCGCCACCCCTGCGACTCGATGTGCAGGAAACTTGGCCGGTCCTGCGCTACGATGCGATTTTCTCGGCCAACACCCTGCACATCATGCCCTGGGCCGCCGTCGAGTCCCTGTTCGCCGGCCTGACCGGCATCATGGCTCCCGACGCCAAACTCGCCATCTACGGCCCCTTTAACTACGGCGGCCACTTCACCAGCGAAAGCAACGCCAGCTTTGACCGCTGGCTCAAGGAAAAAGCGCCACACCAAGGAATACGGGATTTCGAAAAGGTGCATGCCCTCGCGCAGGGAGCCGGGCTAGAACTGCTTGAGGATCGGGCCATGCCGTCAAATAACCGCTGTCTGGTTTGGCAGATAGTGCGTAGGGTTGAGTTTGGGTGAGTAGCGGTGGTCGGCCAACAGCAGCCATCCAAGTCCTGGGTAGATCTTTAGCATACAAATCCGACATGCCTTGGAGCGTTGTTCCAGGTTTCCTTTCGGCGCGCCTGTCAGCGCGGGTAGGTGAAGCCGGTGCGAATATCCATCGGTACCAGACGGGTGCCCTTGCGCACCATCAGCCGCTGGGGCGGTTCGTCGCCTGCCAGCGCGCGCGGCGTGACGGACAGTCCTTCGCCCTTGCGCAACAGTGGATCGCAGCGTTCGTAAACGTTGCGGCAGCCCGTGGCCTTCAGGAGCGCCTGCACTACAGGCACCTTCCACAGGTCGACGCCACCGGCATTGAACTGGCAAACCAGATAGCCTGCGATGCCGCCATAGCTGTGCACCAGGAGACCCGGCAAGCCGTCCTTTTCGCCATCGACCAGCTGGACCAGCGCCTGCGGATCGGCGCTGCGCAGCGCATCGGCGCGGAGAAGCACGGCGGCCTGTACGCGCCGCTTTATCATCGCGTGGTCAACCGGCTCGTCCTCGCGCAAGGTCCAGACGCGGGCGGCGATCTGCGATTTGGCGTTATAGGCAGCGCGGGCCAGGAACTGGTGAGCAGACGACTGCACGATCGCCGTGGCGCCCGGTTTGTTGCGCTCCTGCGGCTTGCCCTCGACCTTTTCGACGGCGGAGACGTAAATCCACGGGTCGCCGGAAAGCAGGCCTTTTTCCTTACCCTGTTTGATGGTGATGATGAGCATGCGCGGCTTTCGTTTTCAGGAACGGGATGATACAGCAGACCGCCGGCGTCCCCTTTCGCTGCATACTGCTCCTGTCCAGTGCATGTGAGACGAGGCGCAGCAGACTTGGGCGCACCATAGCCACTAACTGCTGAGCCTGTACGTGTCGGGCTCAGGTCCCGCGGGCCTGCCCGGGCGTCTGCCCGAAACGAGCGCGGAAGGCGCGGTTGAAGGACGATACCTCCGGAAATCCGTGGGCTGCCGCGATCTCCCCGATCGAGCGGCCCGGCACCGAACGAAGCGCCTGGCGGCAGGCCAGCAGCCTGCACTCCCGCAGATAGCCCCTGAAAGTCAGGCCTTCCAGCGCAAGTATCTTGAACAGGTAGCTGCGCGATATGCGCAACTGGGCGCATACCGTGTCCGGACACAAGTCATGGTCGTGCATGTTGCGGTGCATGAAACCGAAAATCCGCTCCCGCAGTTCGGCGCGCAGCTGGTCACGGGTGTTGTCAGCCCCGATGCCACGCATCTGCCCGTGGGCGACCAGGTCGCAGCAATGCGCAGACAGCATCGACTGCATGTCCCCCAGGTCATCCTCCGGCAGCCCCCTGACCAGTTGCAGGTAGCCGCCCAAGGCGCGGCCGGCGCTGCTGTTTCCTTCCAGTACGGAGGTGCTCAGGCGACCGTGGCGGCCCAGGCGCGGCCGCAGCATGGATTCATCGACCTCGACGCAGAACATCTGGAAATCGCTGAGGAAGGACACCTCCCATGGTGACCCGCAGTCGACCACGTAGATGTCGCCGGCGCGCGCGTGGCGTACCTGGCCACCCTGGTGGACCAGCGCCTCTCCGCGCTGCAGCAGGTTGACGAAGAAGGGGGCCGCACTGCTGCGCGCCACGCCGCTTGCGCTCAGCCGGACCGCGTGGGCGTCGGCGGTAATGGTCGAGGTGCGCAGTTCGGGAAGCATGCGGGCATCGATATTGCCGGCAAAAGCCGCCTGCGGATCGCGTTCCGGCTCGAGCGGAACGAAAGCGTCGGTAATCGCTTCGCGCCAGTAGGAAAACTGCTCTGGCGGCGCGACCTGCGCGGTGCTGCGGTGGTAAGAAATCCCAGCCATCCCCTTGTCTCCTTTGTGTCCAGCGGCGGGAACGCGGTCTGTGCCGCATTTCCTGCGCCGTCGTGAATTACGTGTTCTCTGTCCTTGCTCACATTCCTGCGCTCGCTGTGGATGCTGTGCAAAGCCGCCGTGGACTGCCTGCTCTTGCGCAGTCGCGGACGGAATTTGACAATCTCCTGCATCGGGGCACTGCGCCCGCCAATGCACCGGAATTTTCCAGAATGTCCAAGAATACAATGGAGACGCTTGCGTGACTACGCCTGACCGCAATGATGCCTGGCGCGCCGATTTCGAGCGCGACGGCTATGTCGTTTTGCCGGAGATCATTCCGCCCGCACAGGTGGCGATGCTGGTCGAGGCCTTGCAGCGGGTCGAGAAAGAATATGGGCTGGGCTACGCCCGGACCAGTTTCGAAGGCCTGAAGACGGTTCGCATCAATAACCTGCTGGCGCGGGATGACGCGTTCTGGCAGGTCCCGCTCCAGCCCGAAGTCCTGTCCCTGGCCGAGGCTCTGCTCGATCGCGAGTTGCTGCTTTCCTCGCTGGTGTCGCTGACGCTGGGGCCCGGCCAGGAGCGGCAGCCGCTGCATGAGGACGTGCAGCAGATACCGCTGCCGCGTCCGCGCCCGCCCTTGTCCCTGAACGCGATCTGGGCGCTGTCCGATTTCACCGAAGATAACGGCGCCACGCATGTGGTGCCCGGCAGCCATCGCTACGACCATTCCCCGCGTCCGGATGAGGATGTGCCGACCATCAAGGCGACCATGAAGAGCGGCAGCATCATGCTGTTCGACAGCGCGCTCTGGCATCACGGCGGCGCCAACACCAGCAATGAACGGCGCTACGCGCTGTCCTGCTATTACTGCGCGGGCTGGCTGCGCCAGCAGGAAAACCTGCAGCTCGGCATTCCCCGTGAAACCGTCGCGCGCATGCCGCGCCGGCTGCAGGAGTTGTGCGGCTACAGCATTTACAAGGGGCAGTTCGGCCATATCGACAACCAGGATCCGATCACGCTGCTGGGCCACGAGCGTGGCAAGCGCACGGTGTGGGAAGCGGCCGACCTGAAGAAGCAACGCGCCGGAGCAGAGCGGCCGTGACAGCAGCAGTGGGGTCGGCAGGGCCGGTGAGCGCCGTGGTGGCGGCGTCAGTGCCGCTGTCGGTGGTGCATCTGCTCGTGGACGCGGCGCAGCAAGCGCCCGACCAATGCGCGATCGAGTTCGAGGGCGCGTGCCTGACCTGGGCCCAGTATGCCGGCGTGGTGGGTGCGCTGGCGCATCAACTATCTTCCCGCGTGCGGCCCGGCGACCGGGTGGCGCTGGTCATGCAGAATTCGCTCGACCTGGCGGTCGCCACGTTTGCCGTCCATGCGCTGCGCGCGCAGGCGGTTCCGCTCAATCCCCGCTTCACTGCCCAGGAGTTGCAGGCGCTGCTGGCGGACGCCGACCCGATCATGGTGCTGCACGATGACTCGGTGAACTTCGATCCGGGCCTGGTGTGCCCGCTGCTGCCGCCGCAGGCGATCCGCGCGACCGCGGGTGGCGCCGGCTTCATGGCGCTGCTGGAATCCATCCGCGAATTGCCGGCCACCCTGCCATCGCACGACGACCTGGCGACACTGCAATACACCGGCGGCACCACCGGCCGCTCCAAGGGGGTCAATATCCTCCATCGCCACCTGGCCTGGAACCTGGCACAGCGCGAGGCATGGCTGCCGACCCGTGCCGGCGCCGAGGTGGTGTTGTGCGTGATGCCGCTGTTCCATGTTTCAGCGGTGGCGATGTCGCTGCATCTGGCGGTGGCGGCGCGCAGCAAGCTGGTGATCCACCGGCGCTTCGATCCGCAGGCAGTGATTGCAGCGATCGAAGAGCAGGGTGTGACGCTGATGTCGGCGGCGCCTGCTGTTTTCCACGACCTGCTGCTTCAGGAGCAGCTGGTGCGGCTGTTGCGATCGCGCTTGCGCGCTTGCTATTCCGGCGCAGCGCCGCTGCCGCGTGAGCTGCTTGCGCGTTTCGAAGAGGTTACCGGCTGCCCGATTTACGAAGGCTACGGGATGAGCGAGGGCGGCCCCTGCCTTACTTACAATCCGGTGAGCCGGGAGCGCAAGCCAGGTTCGGTTGGGCTGCCGGTTCCGGCCAGCGAGTTCCAGATCGTTGACCTGGCGACCGGCAGCCGCGAGCTGGCGGCGGGCGAGGCCGGCGAGATTCGCGTGCGCGGGCCGCATGTGATGGCGGGCTACCGCAACCTGCCGGAGCTGACTGCACGCACCTTGCGCGACGGCTGGCTGTACACCGGTGACGTCGCCCGCCGTGACGAGGATGGCTACGTGTTCATCCTCGGCCGTCGCGATGATGTCATCAATGTTTCCGGCTTCAAGGTATATCCGGGTGAAGTGGAGCGCGCGCTGCTGTCGCATCCCGAGGTCGGCGAAGCCGCCGCATTCGGCGTGCCGGACGAGCGTGCCGGCCGTGCAGTGCACGCGTGGGTCACCCCGGCGCCGGGGACGAAGCCGGACGAGATCATGCTGCGCCGGCATTGCGAAAAGCTGTTGGCCGGCTACAAGGTGCCGCGCCGGATCGGGATCGCCGAGCGGCTGCCGCGCACCAGCGTCGGCAAGCTGGCGCGCAATGAATTGGCCGCGGTTCCAAACAAATCGAACGAAGGAGGGCAAGGACGATGAGCCGAACGCTGGACATGGATGCACTGAAAGAAAAACTGACACGCGACGGCTACGTGGTGATCGAGAACGTGCTCGACGCCGACCAGCTTCAGGATGCGCGCAGGCAGGTCGAACAGTTGATGGCAGACGAGCTGGCCAACCCGCTGCCGCTGGACGAGGAGGTGCATGAGGACGATGCCGAGATCGAGGCCTACTACCGCAAGCACTACACGGTCAGCGATGCGGAGGCCAAGCGGATGGTGGCGCGCATCCACGCCTACCGGCGCGATAATGCCGATACCCGGTGGCCGGTGCCGATCGGGAAAGTGTCGAAAAACTTCCTGCACCTTCCCACGCTGTTCGACAATGACCGCTCGCAGCGCGTCTGGAATTTGCCAGGCAAGGCACCCGGCCTGCTGCCCCTGATGCAGCATCCAGCGGTGCTGGCGCTGGCGCGCCATGTGCTGGGGCAGGATTGCGGACTGCATGATTTCCAGTCCACCAGCATCGGTCCGCAAACCGGCGGCGGCGCCTGGCATGTGGACGCACCGCTGGGCCAGATACCCGAGCCGCTTCCGGAATTCCCGCTGACGCTACAGAACGTGTGGCTGCTGGACGACTTCACCGCCGATAACGGCGCCACCCGCGTGATGCCGGGCAGCCATCTGCTGCGCAAGGCTCCGCCATGGGGCGGGGACCCGCTGGAAGGCGAAGTGACCCTGACTGCGCCGGCCGGTTCGGTCGCCATCTGGCTGTCCAATACCTGGCATCGGTCGGGGCCCAACAGCACCGCCGGGCAGCGGCGCGCAATCCTTTGCAACTACAACGTTTCATGGCTGCGCGGCTTCTGCGATTTCACCTCGACGCTGCCGCCGGAAGTGATTCCAACGCTGTCCCATGAAGCACGTTACCTGTTAGGCTTTTCGTCGCGCGCTCCGCGCACGCGTTGATCTGGCCGGCAGGAACAACAAGCAAGGAACCGCAGTTCAACGCAAGAGAGCACAAAAGAGGAGACAGGATCAACATGAACGACATGAACCACATCAACAAGATGAACGCAGCCCACCGTCACAACGGTCTCGCGATCAGGACCGGCCTTGCATGCGCAATCGCCTCGCTGTTTGCCGCCAGCGCCCATGCCGCCGATCCGGTACGAATTGGCTACCTGATCCCCTTGTCGGGCAGCGCAGCCGCATCGATCGGCAAGGACATGTCGCGCGCCACCCACCTGGCGATCAAGCACATCAATGAAGGCGGCGGCATCAAGTCGATGGGCGGGGCCAAACTCGAACTGGTGGAAGTCGATACGCGCGGCGACGCCAAGGTCGCAATCACCGAAACCGAGCGCCTGATCACGCGCGAGAAGACTCCCGTGCTGCTGGGCGCATTCCAGAGCGGCGTGACGTTCCCGGCTACCGCGGTCGCCGAGAAATATCGCACGCCGTGGGTGGTGGACCTGTCGGCCAAGGCCGACATCACCGAGCGCGGCTTCAAGTATGTGTTCCGGCCGACGCAGGTGCCAGCCTCGGCCAACGCCGGCAGCATGGCCGATTTCGTGGGCTGGGCCAACAAGAACCTGGGCAAGCAGGCCAAGACTGCCGCCATCATTTACGAGAACACCGATTGGGGCCAGGACATGGCCAACACCCTGCGCGCGAAATTCAAGGCAGCCGGGATCGAGGTCGTGCTTGACGAGGGCTATCCGCCCAATTCGCCCGACCTGCGGCCGCTGGTGCTGAAGGTGAAGGGCAAGAAGCCTGACGTGGTCACGGTCACCTCCTATGCGACCGATGCGGTCCAGTTGCACAAGCTGATGGCCCAGATGCAGGTCAATCCGATGGCCTACATCGGCAGCGCTGCCGGCCAGATTGACAGCAACTTCATCCCCCTGGTCACCAAGCAAGTGGCGACGCACGTCTACACCACCAATGGCTGGGCTGGCTACGAGTCGGCGATCACGACACCGTTCGCCAAGCGTTTCTGGGATGAGTTCCTGGCCGCCAACAAGGTAGAGCCCAACGAACTGTCGGTCAGCGCCTATGCAGCCACATGGGTGATCAAGGATGCGCTCGAACGTGCCGGCAAGGCAGATCCGGAATCGATCCGCAATGCGCTTGCAAAGACGAAGATCGAGAACACCGACCTGACCAGGCTGGTTGGCTACGACATCGTCATCGACGCCAAGGGCCAGAACCCGAAGAAGCGCTATGTGATGCAGCAGATCACGCCGGAAGGGCAGTACCGCACGGTGTGGCCGGAGAACCTGGCGTCGAAGAGCTACAAGCCGGTCTGGCCGGTCGTGGCCCGTTAAGTCAAGCCACTGCACAATTCCGTGCTCTACATGAATGGGATAGCCAATGGCTAGTACTTTGTTGCAGGCTTTGCTGAGCGGGATCGCGGCTGGTGCCGTCTACGGCCTGATTGCGCTCGGCCTGAGCCTGCAGTTCGGGGTGATGAAGATCATCAATTTCGCGCACGGCTCGTTCCTGATGATGGCGATGTACGTGTCATTTGCGTTGGGCACGAAATTGGGGCTTCATCCGCTGGCCACCGCGCCGCTGTGCGCGGCGGTCCTGTTCGTGGTCGGTTATGCCTGCCAGCGCTGGCTGATCGACGACATCTACCGCAAGGAAATCGCACGCGAGTCGATCGGAGTGCTGATCTTCACCACCGGACTGTGGATCTTCCTCGACCACGCATTCCTGGCGCTGGTCGGCCCCGACAGCCGTTCGCTGGACAGTCCCTGGTCCAACGGCGTGCTGGCGTACGGCGACCTGGTGTTCACCTATCCGCAGGTGGCCGGCCTGGTGGTGTCGGTCGCGCTGACGGTCGCGTTGGTCGCGTTCCTGCGCTTCACCGCGGCCGGGCGCGCGATCCGCGCCACCGGCCAGGACCGCGAAGCGGCGGGCGTGCTGGGCATCGACAGCAGCCACGTCTACCGGATGTCGTTCGCGATCGGCCTCGGCGTGCTGGGCGTGGCGGGCGCGCTGCTGCTGTCGCTGTACCCGGTCAATCCTTTTGTCGGCGATGTCTTCGGGCTGCGCGCGTTCGTGATCGTGGTGCTGGGCGGGATCGGCTCGGTTGGCGGCGCCTTCCTTGGCGGCATCATCGTCGGCGTCCTGGAGTCGGTCGGCAGCCAGCTGATTCCGGTCACCTGGGCCGAGGCGCTGATCTTCCTGCTGTTCCTTGGTGTGATGTACTTCCGTCCGAACGGGCTGCTTGGAATCGAAAGCGAATGATGGCTGCAAAACCTGCTTCTATACCTGCACCAATATCTGGTGCAGCACCTGCTGCAAGATCGCTCCCCGGCTGGCTGTGGCCGGCCGTCATCCTGCTGCTTGCGCTGGCGCCGCTGACGACCGGCAACCAGTATCTGCTGTCGGTCGCAGTGGGCACGCTGATGTATGCCTACCTGGCACTGTCGTGGAATGTGCTGGGCGGGATTGCCGGCCAGCTTTCGCTGGGTCATGCCGCCTATTTCGGCATTGGCGCGTATGCCTCGACCTGGCTGTTCGTGAAGCTGGGCATAACGCCCTGGCTCGGCATGTGGGCCGGGGCCGCGCTCGCGGCGGTGGCTGCGCTGGTGGTCGGATTTTCCTGCCTGCGCCTGCGCGGCGCGTATTTTGCGCTGGCTACCATTGCGTCCAGCATGGTGCTCAAGACAATGGTCGACAATGCCGACGTGCTGCTGGGCGGGCCGCGCGGCATGGAGGTCACGCTGCTGCGCGATGCGCCGCTCTATTTCCAGCATACGCGCAAGGAGTTCTATTACGTGATCGGCCTGGTTTTCGTCGGCTTCGGACTGTGGATCAACCGTGCGATCCTGAAGAGCCGTTTCGGCTACTACCTGGCGGCGCTGCGCAACGACCAGGAGGCGGCGCTGGCGCTGGGCGTTCGCACTACCCGCTGCAAGCTGCAGGCGGCTGCCATCAGTGCCGCAATGACAGCGCTGGGCGGCACCTTTTACGCCCAGTTCGTTCTCTACATCAGCCCCGACAAGATGTTCGGAGCGCACCTGAGCGTGGTGATCGCCGTGGTCTGCATCATCGGCGGCCGTGGCACGCTGTGGGGGCCGGTGGTGGGTGCGCTGCTGCTGTTGCCGGGCGAGGAGATCGCGCGCACGGTGTCCGGCGGACTGGTGGGCGCCGACATGATGCTCTACGGCCTGCTGCTGATGATCGTGATCCGCTACGAACCCTACGGCATGATGGCGATTTTCCGGCGCTGGGGCGCCTGGCTCCAGGCCTGGCGCGCGCGCCGCCGCGGACTGGGTGGTGCTGGCGCGGCAGGGTCGACAGCGTCGGCAGCGTCGGCAGCGTCGGCAACACTGGCGAAGGACGCACAATGAGCCTGCTCGAACTGCGCAATGTCAGCCGCGATTTCGGCGGCTTGCGCGCAACCGATGATGTCAGCTTCCATGTGGAGGAGGGCGAGATCGTCGGCCTGATCGGTCCCAATGGCGCCGGCAAGACCACCTTGTTTGCAATGGCATCCGGATTCCTGCCGCCCAGCGAGGGCCAGATCTGGTTCGACGGCCGCCGCATCGACGGCCTGGACGCGCCGGCGATTTGCAGCGTCGGGCTGGCGCGCACCTTCCAGATCGTGCGCCCTTTCGGCGAAATGACGGTGCTGGAAAATGCGATGATCGGCGCCTTCCTGCACGAACCTCGCCGCGACGCGGCGGAGGCCGCGGCACGACAGGTATTGCAGCGCGTAGGACTGGACGGGAGGGAGGAGCAGATCGCCCGCACCCTGACCCTGGCCGGCCGCAAGCGGCTGGAAGTCGCCAAGGCGATCGCCACCAGGCCGCGCCTGTTGCTGCTCGACGAGGTGATGGCCGGATTGAACACGGTGGAAACCGCCGGCATGATCGAACTGGTGCTGGGCCTGCGGCGCGATGGCATTAGCGTTCTGGTAATTGAACATAACATGAAAGCAGTGATGCAACTTTCAGACCGTATTGTCGTCGTGCACCATGGCCGCAAGATCGCGGAAGGCGAGCCGGAACAGGTGGCGAACGATCCGGAAGTGGTGCGATCGTATCTGGGCGGGAGCGCGGCATGATCCTCGAAGTTTCCGCGCTGGACGCCGGCTATGGCGACGCCCAGGTGTTGAGCGGCGTCAGCATGCATGTGGAAGAGGGCGAACTGGTCAGCATCGTCGGCGCCAACGGCGCCGGCAAGTCGACCCTGTTGCGCGCCATCATGGGCACCCTGCCGGCACGTTCGGGCGATATCCGTTTCGCCGGCGAGCCGATCACCGGGTTGCCAACGCACCAGATCGCCCGCATGGGCGTGGCGCAGGTGATGGAGGGGCGGCGCCTGTTCGGCCACATGGAAGTCGAAGACAACCTGCGGGTCGGCGGCGACCTGCTGCGCGATCCGGTCAAGAGCCGCGACAACCTTGAATGGGTGTACACCATGTTTCCGCGCCTGAAGGAGCGGCGCAGCCAGTTGGCTCGCTCGTTCAGCGGCGGCGAGCAGCAGATGCTGGCGATTGGCCGCGCGCTGATGACTTCGCCGCGGCTGCTGCTGCTGGACGAACCCTCGATCGGCCTGGCGCCGGTGATGGTCGAATACATCTTCGGCAAGCTGCCCGAGATCCGTGCCCGCGGCATCACGGTGCTGCTGGTCGAGCAGGATGTGCAACGCTCGCTTACCATTGCCGCCCGCGGCTATGTGCTGGAGCACGGCGAGATCGTGATGTCGGGCCCCGGGCACGAGTTGCTGCAGGATGCCGGCCTGCGGCGCGCCTATCTTGGGGTGTGAGCGCATGAAGGACGGGAACGAAGAAATCGAATTGCAGGGCCAGCCGCAACGCCAGGTCCTGCCGGCAGGGGACGGGCACCAGATCCAGTTGTTGTGCTGGGATGCGCTGGACGGAGGGCCTGGTTCCGGCGCCGTGCCGCGCGCGGTGGTGCAGATTGCCCACGGCATGGGCGAACACGCGCTGCGTTACGACCGCCTGGCGCGCCGCCTGGCTGCCGCCGGCATTGCTGTCATGGCCAACCAGCATCGCGGTCACGGCGATGATTCGCTGGATGAAAGCCTGCGCGGCGAATTCGGCGCCGCCGGCTTCGACGCGGTGGTCTCCGACATGGCGCAAGTGTCGCAGCACGCCCGCCGCTGCCACCCGCAGGCCCCGCTGATCTTGCTGGGCCACAGCATGGGGTCCTTCGCCGCGCAGTTGTACGCGCTGGAGCATTCCGGATTGCTGGCCGGACTGGTCCTGACCGGCACCGCCGCCACCGACCTGCTCGCTGCCGGCCGTGGCACCAATCGCAAGCTGGAAGACTCCAACGCCGGCATTCCCGATCCGCGCACGCCGTTCGACTGGCTCAGCCGCGATCCGGCCGAGGTCGACAAATACATCGCCGATCCGCGCTGCGGCTTTACTGTCACGCGAGCATCAATGGTGTCGATATTTTCCACCTGCCGGCGCACCGCCGAGCCGGACGCGTTCTCGCGGCTGCGGCCGGATTTGCCGGTCTACCTGGCGACCGGCGATCGCGATCCGGTGAACTCGGCACTGGCATGGTTTCATCCACTGGTCGAGCGCATGGGGCAGGCAGGCCTGAAGGATGTGAGCACCCGGATCTACCCCGGCGCGCGGCATGAAGTGTTCAATGAAACCAATCGAGAGCAGGTGATTGCGGAGTTGCTGGCGTGGATCGACAATGTGATCCGTAATCCTGACGCGCCTGCATTGCCCGGCGGACAACAACCATGAGTTACCTGCTGGCCCTGGACCAGGGCACCTCCAGTTCACGCAGCATCGTGTTCGATGCAGATGGCCGCATCCTCGCGTTGGCGCAGCAGGAGCTGCCGCAGATTTTCCCCAGGCCAGGTTGGGTCGAACATGACCCGCGCCAGATCTGGAACACCCAGCTGGCAACGGCGCGCGAGGCGCTGGCACGCGCGGGCCTGGCGGCTGGCGACATCCGGGCGATTGGCATCACCAACCAGCGCGAGACCACGCTGGTGTGGAACCGCGTCACCGGAGAGCCTGTACATCACGCCATCGTGTGGCAGGACCGGCGCACCGAACCGGAATGCGCGAGCCTGCGCGAACAGGGATACGGCCCGCGCATCCAAGCGAAGACCGGGCTGGTGATCGACCCCTATTTTTCCGGCACCAAGCTGAAATGGCTGCTCGACCATGTGCCGGGCGCACGCCAGCAGGCACAACGCGGGGAGTTGGCTTTTGGCACCGTCGACAGCTGGCTGCTGTGGAAACTCACCGGCGGCAAGCTGCATGCGACCGACGTCACCAACGCCTCGCGCACGATGTTGTTCGACATCCGCCGCAACCAGTGGGACGAGGAACTGCTGGCGCTGCTGGATATCCCGTCCGGGGTGTTGCCTCGGGTGCTGGATTCGAGCGCGGACTATGGTTGCACTGCGCCGGAGTTGTTCGGCGCGCCGATACCGATCGGCGGCGTCGCCGGCGACCAGCAGAGCGCATTATTCGGCCAGGCCTGCTTTGCGCCCGGCATGGCGAAAAATACCTATGGCACCGGTTGCTTCATGCTGATGCATACCGGCGAGCAGTTCCAGGATTCTGCCAACGGACTGATCACCACCAGCGCAGCCCGCACCGGAGCCCGGCCTGCGTTCGCCTTCGAAGGCAGCGTGTTCATCGGCGGCGCGGTAGTGCAATGGCTGCGCGACGGGCTCAACGCAATCAAAGCCAGCAGCGAAGTGCAGGCGCTGGCGGAAAGCGTGCCTGACTCGGGCGGCGTGATGATGGTGCCGGCGTTCACCGGACTCGGGGCGCCGTACTGGAATGCCGACGCCCGCGGCGTCATCAGTGGACTGAGCCGCGGCACGACCATGGCCCATATTGCGCGCGCGGCGCTGGAGAGCATCGCCTTCCAGAGCGCGTCGCTGCTGCAGGCAATGAGCCGGGATGCGCTGGCCAACGGCGGCGCGCCGGTGGCCGAGTTGCGGGTAGACGGCGGCGCTTGCGCCAACGACCTGCTGATGCAATTCCAGGCCGACCTGCTGGGCATACCGGTAGTACGCCCGGCCGTCATCGAGACCACCGCGCTGGGGGCGGCCTACCTGGCCGGCTTGTCCGCCGGCGTCTATCGCAGCACTGCTGAATTGTCGGACCAGTGGCGCGCCGAGCGCCGCTTCGAACCGACGCTCGATCCGGCCCGGGCTGCCGAGCGCATGGCCGAATGGGAACATGCGGTGCGGCGGGCCACCGCCGCCTGAAGCGGTACCGGCCAGGCACTCCTCAATGCGTCAATCCCGCTTCCCCAACCCGTCCCGCAATACCTCGGCCAGATGCCTGGTCTGCCTGTGCGCACCCTGATGCACCTGCTCGCGGCAGCTGAAGCCATTGGTCACCACCTGCGTGTCCGCATCGGCCTTGCGCACCGCCGGCAGCAGCACTTTTTCGCCGATCCGCATTGACGCGTCGAAGTGCTCCGGGTCGAAGCCGTACGAGCCCGCCATGCCGCAGCAGCCCGAATCCAGCACTTGCACCTGCATGCCGGCCTTCTTCAGCAGGCTGGCTTCGGCGTCGGCGCCGATCACGGCCTTGTGGTGGCAATGGTTGTGCATCATTACCTTGCCGCTCAGGGGCGGGGGTTGATAGCCCTCTTTTTCCAGGAACTCGCTGAGCATGAAGGATTGTGCCGACAGCTTCCTGGCCAGGTCGTCATTCGGGAACAGGTTCAGCAGTTCGTCGCGGAAGGCAGCCAGGCAGCTCGGCTCCAGCCCGACCAATGGCACGCCGGCCATGATGTCTTCGCGCAGCGCGCCCATGATTTCAAGGAACTGCAGTTTGGCCTGGTCCAGCATGCCGAAGTCGTACAGCGGCCGGCCGCAGCAAAGATGCTGCTTCGGTATCGTCACCTGGTAACCGGCATGTTCAAGCACCTCGACCGCCGCCCGCGCCACTTCGGGATGGAAATGGTTGTTGAAGGTGTCGGGCCACAGCAGCACGCGCGTTCCCTGTTTGCCGTTTGCCGGGCTGGCTGCGCGGCGCTGGAACCAGGAACGGAAGGTCTGGCTGGCAAATACCGGAAGCTGCCTTTGCTGCGCCACTCCGGCCACTTTCTTCACCAGCGTCGAGATCCCGGGGGTCTGCGTGAAGAAGTTGGTCACTGCCGGCATCAGCGAGCCCAGCCGCGCCCACTTGTTGACCTGGCCGACCATGTAATGCTTGAGCGGACGCTTGCGGCCGTCATAGTAGTGCGACAGGAACTCGGCCTTGTAGGTCGCCATGTCCACCGACACCGGGCACTCGCCCTTGCAGCTCTTGCATGACAGGCAGGTGTCGAGCGCTTCCTTCACATGCTCGTTGCTCCAGTCGTGCGCCATCGGCGAGTCGTTGTTGAGCATCTCGAACAGCAGGCGCGAACGGCCGCGAGTGGAATCCTTCTCCTCGCCGCTGGCGCGATAGCTCGGGCACATCGCGCCGCCTTCGATGCGGCGGCACTTGCCGGCGCCAACGCAACGCTGCGCCGCTTTCAGGAAACTGCCTTCGTCATTGCGGAAGGAAAAATTCAGCGGCTTCAGTTCGACCGGCCGGTATTCCGGCCCGATGCGCAGGTTGGCGTGCAGCGGATAGGCGTCGATCACCTTGCCCGGGTTCATCCCGTTGGACGGATCCCAGATACGCTTGAATTTGCGGAAGGCTTCCATCATTTCGTCGCCGAACATGATGGGCAGCAGTTCGGCCCGGGCCTGGCCGTCGCCGTGCTCGCCGGACAGCGAACCGCCGTAGTCGACCACCAGTTGCGCGGCCTCGAACAGGAAGGCGCGCCAGTGCTTGACATGATCGTCGGTGCTGACGTCGAAGGTGACCCGGCCATGGATGCAGCCGTCACCGAAGTGCCCGTACAGCGAAGTGTCGTAACCATACTTGTCGAGCAACTTGCGGTAGTCGCGCAGATAGTCGCCAAGTCGGTTGGGGTCGACTGCGGCATCTTCCCAGCCGGCATAGGTTTCCGGCTGGCCAGGCACCGCATTGCGCGCCGAAGATCCGGCTTCGCGGATTGCCCAGACCCGGTTCTGCGTCGCCTGATCGAGATAAATCGCCTGCGCCACTGTATGCGGCTGTTGTGCCTGCATCATCGCGCGGGCCTTGGCTTCGGCTTCTTCCAACGTGTCGCCGCCGAATTCGACCAGCAGCCAGGCATTGCCCTCCGGCAGGTAGGTAAGGTCGCCCAGTTGCATGTTCTTGCGGCGCATGTCGTTGATCATGCTGTTGTCCAGCCCTTCGAGGCAGATGTTGCCGAAGGGGAGGATCGCCGGGGTATGGTCGGCCGCAGTATAGATGTCGACATAGCTCAGTACGGCCAGCACGCGCACCGGCGGGCTGTCGACCAGCTTGGTTTCGGCCTGCAGCACGATTGCGCAGGTGCCTTCGGTGCCGACCAGCGCGCGCGCCACGTTGAAGCCGTTTTCAGGCAGCAGGTCGTCGAGGTTGTAGCCGGAGACGCGGCGCCGGATGTCGGGGAATTTCTCGCGCACCAGATCGGCGTACTCGTCCCGCAGCGCCTTCAGGCCGGCATAGATTTCGCCGCGGCGGCCGCCTTCGGCAATGATCTGCGCCAGTTCTTCGTCGGAAGTGGGGCCGACCCACATGCGCAGGCCGTCGTAGGTCAGGATTTCCAGCCGCTCGATGTTGTCGACCGTCTTGCCGGCCATGACCGAGTGCGCGCCGCAGGAGTTGTTGCCGATCATGCCGCCCAGCGTGCAACGGCTGTGGGTGGCGGGATCGGGGCCGAAGGTCAGGTGATGGACTTCGGCGGCATGCCGCAGCGCATCGCACACCACGCCCGGTTCGACCCGCGCCAGGCGCCGGGCGGGGTCGACCGACAACACCCGGTTCAGGTATTTTGAGTTGTCGATCACCACGGCCACATTGCAGGTCTGGCCGCACAGCGAAGTGCCGCCGCCGCGGGCCAGCACCGGGGCCTGGTGGCGGCGGCAGATCTCCAGCGTCTTGACGATGTCATCAACGGTGCGCGGGATCACCACGCCGATCGGCACCTGCCGGTAGTTGGACGCATCGGTGGCATACAGCGATCGGCTGCCGCCGTCGAACCTGACTTCGCCTTCTATGGCTTGCGCCAACTCGGCGGCTAGCGCCTGCGCGTCCAGGTTCAATGGCTGGTCGAATACGGTTGGCGAATGCATGGTGCCCAAGATGAATTCCTGAATTCTGTCGAAAAAATGAAAATGCCGACCGCCAGCAAAGCGGCCAACCCTGAATGATACCGGGTTGCCGCAGGTCGGGTTTCGATCAGGAACCGGAATTGCCGAAATTTTCGGGCTTGCTTTTATCGCTACAGACTGCTGGAGACGGCTTCAATTACCGCGTCCGCGGTCGCGGTCCAGCCCACGATCGCGCCCTGCGCCGTGATCATCGCCAGGGTGGCGGCCTTGAATTCCGGGAAGTAGCTGGCGGTCGCATCCTCGATCAGCAGGCAATCGTAGCCGCGGTCGTTGGCTTCGCGCATCGAGGTCTGCACGCACACCTCGGTCGTGACGCCCATGAACAGCAGGTGGGTGATGCCGCGCTCGATCAGCATCTCATGCAGGCCGGTGGCGTAGAACGCGCCCTTGCCGGGCTTGTCGATCACCATCTCGCCACGCGCCGGCGCCAACTCCGGAACGATCTGGTTGCCTTCCTCGTCGCGCACCAGTATTCGTCCCATCGGCCCGCGGTCGCCGATCCGAAGCGCCGGATTGCCACGCAGGCGTTTCCCGGGAGGGCAGTCGGACAGGTCGGGCAGGTGGGATTCGCGCGTGTGCACCACCAGGCCGCCGGCGCCGCGCCAGGCCAGCAGCACCTCGCGCGCGACCGGGATCACTGCCTGCAGGAGGGAGACGTCGTTGCCCAGGGATTCGCCAAAGCCGCCAGGCTCGACGAAGTCGCGCTGCATGTCGATGATGACCAATGCCGCATTGACGACATCCAGCTTGAACGGGAACGGTTGGGCGGCTAGCTCGATCATGCTGCTTCCTTATCTGTTTCATGCGACTGGCCGCCCATGAAGGCGCCAAGCTGGCGGCGGTCGGCCTGTTCGGCCGCTACGTCGAACACGATGCGGCCCTCGCTGATCACCACGATCCGATCGGCCAGCTCCATTAATTCATCGAGGTCCTCGCTGAGCAGTAGCACCGCGGCGCCGCGGTCGCGCGCCTGCAGCAGGCGCGCATGGATCTCGGCGACAGCGCCAAAGTCGAGGCCGAACACGGGATTGCTGACCAGCAGCAGGTCAGCATCGCTCGACAACTCGCGTGCCAGCACTGCGCGCTGCACGTTGCCGCCGGAGAGGGTGCGGATCGCTGCCTGCTCGCTCTGCGTGCGCACGCCATAGTCGGCGATCCACTGTCGCGCCCGCTCCCGTAGCCGGCCCCAATGCACCAGCCCGGCGCGCTCGAACGGCGCCTCGTCGAACTGGCGCAAGCCCATGTTTTGGGCGACGCTCAGCCCGCCGACGCAGGCGCTCTGCAGCGGTTCTTCCGGCAGGCTGCGCACTTTCAGGATGCGGTTCTGCTTGCGGGTGGCGAAAAATGGCTGGCCGCTGACCATGACTGTGCCGGCGGCGCGCGGCCGCTGGCCGGTCAGTGCCTGCATCAGCTCGCGCTGTCCGTTGCCGGCCACGCCAGCGACGCCGACGATCTCGCCCGACCTGACTTCGAGGTTCATGCCGCGCACGGCGACTTCGCCGCGGTCGCCGAAGACCGTCAGTCCATCGACCCGCAATCGCTCAGCGCCGGGATTGCACTTGCGTCGGATGAACGTGGCCTCGGCGGCCCGGCCCTCGCCGATCATTGCCTGGGCGAGTTGTGCGGTGGTGGTGCCGGCGACCTGCATGCTGGCGACCAGGCGGCCGCGGCGCAGCACGCTGACATCGTCGGCATATTCGCCGACCTCGCGGAATTTGTGCGTGATCATCACGATCGAGCAGTGACCGGCGTGCGCCCGTTCCCTCAATGCGCCCAGCACTTCGTCCGCCTCCTGCGGTGTCAGCACCGATGTCGGTTCATCCAGGATCAGCAGGCGCGGTTGTAGCAGCAGCTGCTTGAGGATCTCCAGCTTCTGCTTCTCGCCAGCGGAAAGGTCGGCTGGCGTGGCGTCCAGGTCGAGCCGGAATGGCGTGGTGCGCATGAACGCGGACAACTCCGCACGGACCGACCTCCAGTCGATCACGGCTGGCAGATTGCCGCGCGCAAGCAGCAGGTTTTCCGCGACCGTCATGCCTGGCACGACAGTGAAATGCTGGTAGACCATGCCGATCCCGAGAGCACGCGCATCGGACGGCGAGGAAATATCGCGCTCGCGGCCGTCGATCATGATGGCGCCAGCGTCGGCCTGGTGATAGCCGACGATGGCCTTCACCAGCGTGCTCTTGCCGGCGCCATTCTCGCCCAGCAGCGCATGCACGGTGCCGGGACGCACCGTCAGCGAAACCGCGTCGAGCGCCGTGAAAGCGCCGAAACGCTTGCTCAGGTCCAAGGTGTTCAGGGTGAGGGCAGTCACAGTGCCATCCTTAGAATGCGAGCAGCGCGTCGATGACGGCCCCGGAACTGGAGACGGCGCCGAACACGCCACCTTGCATCTCGATCATCTTGAGCGCCGCCTGATGGTTGCCGGCGTCGGTGGCGCCGGTGCAGTCCTCCAGCATCACGCATTCAAAGCCGCGGTCGTTGGCCTCGCGCATCGTGGTGTGGACGCAGACGTCGGTGGTGATGCCGGTCAGGATCAGGTTGCGGATGCCGCGGGTGTGAAGGATCAGTTCGAGGTCGGTTGCGCAGAACGAGCCCTTGCCGGGCTTGTCGATGACCGGTTCGCCGGGCAGCGGCGCCAGTTCGGGAATGATTTCCCAGCCCGGCTCGCCGCGCACCAGGATACGCCCGCATGGGCCGGGATCGCCGATGCCGGCGCCGATGCGGCGCGAGCGCCAGCGCTTGTTCGCGGGCAGGTCGGACAAGTCCGGCCGGTGTCCTTCGCGCGTGTGGATCACGTGCATGGCGCAGCGGCGCGCGACGGCAAGCAGGGCGCGGATCGGTTCGATCGGGGCGCGCGTCATCGACAGGTCGTAGCCCATCGTGTCGACATAGCCGCCGACGCCGCAGAAATCGGTCTGCATGTCGATGATCAGCAGCGCCGTGTTGCGGGGGTGCAGCTGGCCATCGTACGGCCAGGGATAGGGAGTGGAAGAGATTGTGCTCACGTCGGTCTCCTTTAACGGGGCGCGAATAGCTCGGACGGCGAGCCTGGTATCGTGCGATCGGGAACGCAGGTCATCACCAGGATCAGCAGGGTCAACGCGTAGGGCAGGGCGTTGAACAGGTAATAGCCGCTGCTGATGCCGATCGACTGCAGTGCCGGACCGATTGCGCCGGCGCCGCCGAACAGCAGCGCTGCGCCAAGGCAGCGGTTCGGGCTCCAGCGGGCAAAGATCACGAGCGCGACCGCGATCAGACCCTGCCCGCTGGACAGGCCCTCGCTCCAGCTGCCCGGGTAGTACAGCGACAGCGATGCGCCGCCCAGCCCGGCAATCATGCCGCCGGCGGCCGTGGCCGCCACTCGTACCAGCGTCACCGAGGTGCCGACAGCGCGCGCGGCGTCGGCGGAATCGCCGACCATGCGCACTTTCATGCCCCAGCCGGTATGGGCGAAGAACCAGGCCATCAGTGCGGCCAGTACGACGCCGGCCGGGAACAGGGCATTGATGCGCAGCGCCGCCTGCAATTGCGGCGAACTGCTCCACCAGCCAAGTGCGAGCGACGGAATCTGCGGCGCCTGCGGCTGGATCAGCGGCTTGCCCAAGTAGAAGGCGAGGCCGACGCCGAGCAGCATGATGGCGATTCCCATCGCCACGTCGTTGACCCGCATCAGCGAGCACAGCAGGCCGTGCAGCAGGGCCAGCACGGCGCCAGCGAGGGCGGCGGCGGCGACCCCGATCCAGGGCGACCCGCTCAGCCACGCGCCGCCGAAACCGGCCATCGCGGAAAACACCAGGACACCTTCCAGGCCAAGGTTGATGCGGCCTGCCTTTTCGGTCAGGCACTCGCCCAGGCTGACGAACAGGAAGGGTGTGCCGACCCGGGTAGCGCCGCCGAGGATTGCGATCAGCAAGGTCAGGATGTCGTTGGCATTCACGCTGCCTCTCCTTTGCCACTTGCCGATGACAGCGTTGCGGTGGCGGTGACCGCAGCGGCGGGCACTGCTGTCGGACTTGCCGCCGGTGATTTCGCCGCCGCATTCCCCCGCTGCGCAAACAAGCGGCCCCGCATTGCTTCGCTGGCAAGGATGATGACGAATGCGAAGCCAAGCAGCACCTGGACAGATGCATCGGGCATGCCCAGGCGCCGCTGCAACATGCTGCCGGCAGCGCCGAAACCACCAAACAGGATGGCAACGGGAATGATGGCAAATGGTTGGTGGCGGGCGACGAAACTGACCAGGATGCCGGCATAGCCCAGGCCGGCAATCAGCGATGCATTGGCAGCGGTGTGGACGGCGGCCACTTCGATGCCGCCGGCCAGTCCGGCAGCGGCGCCGCCGAGCGCGCAGGCAGTAATTGCCAGGCGGTTGACCGGCAGGCCGACCAGCCGTGCCGTGCGGGCATTTCCGCCCACCACGCGGGTTGCGAATCCGTGGCTGGTGCTGCGCAGCCAGAACCCGCACAGCATGCACAGGGCAACGCCCCATGCCAGACCCCAGTGGATGTCGTAGTCGCCCATGCTGCCGATGCGCAGCGTGGAGTCGAGCGGCAGCGTCGAGGGTTTGTTCAGGCTGGCCGGATCGCGCAGCGGCCCTTCGACGAAATGCTTGAACAGTTCCACAGCAAGATAGCCCAGCAACAGGCTGCTGATGGTTTCATTGACGCCACGGTACTGGCGCAACGCGCCGGCTATGCCGATCCAGGCGGCGCCGCAAAGCGCCGCCGCCAGCAGCACCATCAAGGTGCCGGGCCAGCCGGGCGGCATCGGCATCAGGTAGGGCAGCGCAGCGCAGGCGAGTCCGCCGACCAGCAGCGCGCCCTCGCCGCCGATGATGGTGAGCCCGGCCCGCGCCGGCAGGGCGACGGCCAGTGCCGTGAGCATCAGCGGCGCCGCCCGTTGCAGTGTGTTCTGCACCGAGAAGCTATCGCCGAAGGCGCCGACGAACAGCAACTTCCACACTGCCAGCGGGTCGTGTCCTCCGAGGGCGACGAACAGGCCGAACAGCAGCAGCGCGCCGCCCAGCGACAGCAAGGGCAAGGCTGCCGCCTCGACGGCGTCCTGCCAGAATGCACGGTTCATGAAGTGTCCCTGGGCGAGTAGTCAGGAGGGTCGTGCCGCCATCAGGCCTTGCCGATCACGCCTTCGACCAGGTAGTTCATGCTCTCCAGTTCCATCGCCGTCTGGCTGTAGCTTTTGCCTTTCGGGATCACGACCTTGCCGGTGTTGTCCTTGAGCTCGCCAGCGAATATGTCGAAGCCGCCCTTCAGCATCTTCGCCTTGATCGCATCGGCGCTCTTGCGCGCGGCTTCCGGGACGGCAGGACCATAGGCCGAGGTCTTGACGAAACCTTCCTTGAGTCCGCCGCGGATGAAATTGGGATGCGGCTTGCCTGCCTTGGCAGCGTCGATGATCTGCTTGTAGGCCGTGATCCAGTTCCACTCGGCACCTGTCAGGTAGGCCTGGGGCGCAAGCTTGGCCTGGCTGGCGTGATAGCCGCAAACCATCTTGCCGCGCTTTGCTGCGGTCTCGACGATCACCTTGGGACCGTCCACGTGCATGGTGAATACGTCCACGCCCTGGTCGGCCAGGCTGTTGGTTGCCTCAGCCTCTTTCACCGGCAGTGACCAGTCGCCGGTGAAAATCACGGAAGTGGTGATTTTGGGATCGACCGAGCGCGCACCCATGGTGAAAGCATTGATGTTGCGCAGCACCTGCGGAATCGGCTTGGCGGCGATGAAGCCGAGCTTCTTGCTCTTGCTCAAGTGGCCCGCCACCACGCCATTAAGGTACTGCGCCTCGTCGATATAGCCGAAGAAGCTGCCGGCGTTCATCGGGTGCTTGCCCTCGCTCCAGAGGCCGCCGCAATGTGCGAAGCGAATGGACGGATTCTTTACTGCCAGGCTGATCACGTGCGGATTGAAATAGCCGAACGATGTCGGGAACAGGAGCTTCGCGCCGTCCTGGGAAATCATGCCCTGCATGCTCTTCTGGACCGCCTGGGTCTCTGGAACGCTCTCTTCCTCCACTACCTTGACCCCGGCAATCTTCTTGACCTGTGCCGCGGCTTCCGCATGCGCCTGGTTGTAGCCGAAATCATCCCTGGGGCCGACATAGATGAAGCCGACCGTCATGGTCGATTGCGCCATCGCCCAGGGCGCGCGGGATGCCGCCGTCAATCCAAGGCCGAGCGCGCCTGCGCCCTTGATCCAGTCACGCCGATTCCAGTGCTTCGTAGTCATGCTGTTCTCCAGTCAGGTTGAAAGTGCTTGGCAGAGCCGTCGATGATCTTGTGTGCCAACTGGTATGCAAGTTTGGGGCCATCTGTTAGCGGATGGAAAGTCGGGCTGGATGGGGAGGGCGATTCTCACTCTCACGGCGAGGTATTCGAGGCGCCGCGGCGGCGTGCTTTCCTGCCGATATCAGGCAAGCTTGATTGCCAGGCCGGCACCGGGAGGTGGCGTATGTCGCACCGCGCTGGCGCACCATGCACCTGTCTGGATCCCATGGTTTGCGTCCATCAGCTTGCGCGGAATCGACCCCGCGATGAAGCCGGTCAGTGACCGGAAGCGATCCGGCGCACGAGCTTCAAGGCTCGCATGCGCTGGTTTTTAGTGCTTCCAGGCCACAAGCGTTCGACGATCGGATCGATTGTCCACGGGTGAATAAGTTGTGCGCGAAACGCGCACGCTTTCGACGCGAACTGCTTGAAAAATGTTGTGCTGGATCTGTGGTAGCGCGTATGGTTTTGATCATCAGCGTTGGTGGTCTCGGGTCAAGGCTCGTCGCCATCATCGCGGTTACCAGCGCAGCGCATCGGTGGCTTTGCCATTGCTTTCATGCGCCAGGTACAAGTTCGCCGCAAATGCGGCGTGGGCAGGTCCATAACGGGAGATGACGTCAACATGGCGCAACTGATACGCGGCGAAGTGCTGCACTTCCTGGGCGACCCCGGCGACGTGCGCGACGCCAGGCCTGCCGCCACCGTGCATTTCGACGATGGCGGCTTGCTGATCGAAGCCGGCCGGATAGTCTGTTGCGGCGCCTGGCGCGAGGTGCAGGCAATGGCCGCGCCTGGCACGCCGGTGGACGATCATTCCGGCAAGCTGGTGTTGCCGGGTTTCGTCGACACCCATACACACTATCCGCAGACCGATGTGATCGCGTCGCCGGGCCACGGCCTGATGGACTGGCTGGATCGCTATACATTCCCGGCCGAGCGCCAGTTTGCGGATCCTGCCTGGTCGACCGAAGTGGCCGAATTCTTTTGCGACGAACTGCTGCGCAACGGCACCACGACGGCATTGGTATTCGGCACGGTTCATCCGCAATCGGTCGATGCATTCTTCGCGGTCGCGCAACGGCGCGGCCTGCGCATGGTCGCAGGCAAGGTCATGATGGACCGGAACTGTCCGGAATACCTGCGCGATACGGCGCAATCTTCCTATGACGACAGCAAGCGTCTGATCGAACGCTGGCATGGCGTGGGCCGGCTTCGTTATGCGATTACGCCACGCTTCGCGATTACCTCGAGCGAGGCCCAGATGGAAGCGGCGGCTGCCCTGGCGGCGGCCTGGCCCGGCATGGTCATCCACAGCCACATGGCCGAGAACGAGGCTGAAGTCGCCACCGTTCGGGCACTGTTTCCGTGGAGCCGCAGCTACCTCGACGTCTACGACCACTATGGTTTGTTGCGGCCGCACGCGGTGTATGCCCACTGCCTGCATATCAACGACGAGGATCGCCAGCGGATGGCGCAAACCGGCGCCGTGGCGGCGTTCAGCCCGACCTCCAATTTGTTTCTTGGAAGCGGCCTGTTCGACCTCGGTCGCGCGCTGGATCTGAATGTTCCGGTCAGTGTCGGTACCGATGTCGGCGGCGGGACCAGCTTCAGCATGCTGCGCACGCTCGCCGCCGCCTATCAGGTCGCGCATCTGAAAGGCTATGTGCTGCCGGCACAGCGCGCCGTTTGGCTGGCTACGCTGGCTGGCGCCGCAGCCCTCGGGCTGGATGGCGAGATCGGCAACTTCGCCCCCGGCAAGGAGGCGGATTTCATCGTGCTCGACCCGGCCGCGACGCCGCTGATCGCGCGCCGGATGAAGGGCGCTGCGACGATCGAGGAAAAGCTGTTCGTCTGGCTGACCCTGGGCGATGACCGTGCCATTTCAGCCACCTACGTGATGGGGGAAGCGAAATGGCGCCGCTCGGACCAGCGCATGGAGCCGGGCAAGGATCCAGACATGAAATCGGGCATGGAACCGGACATTGAACCGGACATTGAACCGGACATTGAACCGGACATTGAACCGGGAAGGTCGTCGTGAGCACCAGCGCGACGGCCATCTCGTGCGCAAGGACCCGGGCCAGTCGGCAGCCGCCGGCGTCCTGCCTGGAAGATGCGAGCGGGAGCGGTTTGCCGCATGTTCAATCCGACCGGCATTTTGCCGGCGGCGGACTTGTCCGTCGCTGGCGCGACAACGCAGCCCCTGGCTTTGCGGGGCTGCAAACGAGGGGTGGCCGGTACACGGCTGCCCCATTACCAGGGAGCGAGTGCACATGGGAACACTGAGTACACAAGTGATGGATACTGCAAACGGCCTGCCGGCGGTCGGCATGAGCTTTCAGCTTGAGAGCATTACTGGCGGTGTGCGCCGGCAGTTGCGGCGCGGCGTCACCAATGCCGACGGCCACACCGATGTGCTGCTTGCCGGTGCTGACCTGGCAAGCGGCACTTATGAACTGCATCTGGATGTTGCTGCCTACTTCCGAGCGCGGGGGATGGCCCAGGAAGACCCACCGTTCCTGGATGTCGTCACAGTGCGTTTTGGCATAGCGGATGCGGGGGTCAATCATCACCTTCCGCTCCAGGTGTCGCCCTGGAGCTACAGTACGCATCGCAGTCGCTAGGTTCGCGCTTTCTCGCGCTTTCTTCAGCGTTGCCTGTTGAAACGCCAGGGGCTTCCGATTGATGGTGGTTGTGGTGGCTGTGGTGGTTGTGGCGGGTGTTGTTTCATTTGATTTACAGGCCAGGCCGGGAGCCCGCCCCGGCGGGCCACCGTCCTGCCATCAGCCCTCGCTTGCAGCGACCTGCTTCTCCAACAGCACCGCGCTCCCATCTCCACGAACTGTCACCATCGTCGAGACTCGCGTGCCGTATGACGGCGAACGAATCAGCACCGGCGACAGCCAGCGCTCAGTCTCGATATCGACGCCGGTCTTCGGCAGCCTGCAGTCGGATGCGACTGTGGTGTCTGACAGCATTTCAAAAAACGCTTCCTCCGGCGCGCGCTGGCACAACAGGCTGGCAAATTGCGCCTTGGTGCGCACTACCTTCGGCCAGGGCGTATCGAGCAGGGCGTTGGACAGGCCATACAGGCCGGGCGCCAGCGCACGGCCGTTGCGCTCGTCGTGCTGCGCTCGGTTGGAATACCACACCAGTTGCTCGCGGTCGCCGACCAGCAGGTTGAAGCCGTTGTAATGGTCGGCGCATTCCTGAAGTTGTTGCACATAGCGTTCGGCCGTCGTCACGCCATTCAGGAAATCGGTCGCAAGTGAACCGCGGCTCGGTGCGTCGATGCGCTTGTCGGCCGGATTGCGGATGTTGGTCAAGGCTGCAAAGCGGCCACTGCGGGTGATGCCTAACCATGTGCCGCCGGCCTGCAGGTCGCGTCCGGCGTAAATTTCCGGATGGTCTTCCCACCATGCCGCCGGGCTGGCCGGGCGGTCGTAGAATTCATCACGGTTCGCGGCCGCCACCAGCGGCGCGCCAGGTACCAGTTGCCAGGCAAATACGATCAGGCACATGTCGAGATATCGGTAAAGACTTCTGTATGGCGCGCGCCGGAAATGTGCCCGGCAAGACCGGCAGCGTCCACTGCTTGCTGCAGCACTTCTGCAAAGCCGGGCGGGGTCGATGGATAGACTTCCATCCATGTCTGCTCGCCGTTGGACTCGCCGGGGCGCCGCTTCAGTCCGGTCGATACCCCGGATTGTTCCGCCAGCTTCGCTTGCATGGCCAGCACGAGCGGGTGCAGTGCCGGCGCGGCCTCGCTGCGCACGCGGTAATAGACGTAGAGATCCATCAGTCAGTTTCGGTCAGTGGGTAGGGGAGGGGCAGCATGCGCAGCGCCGGTCCGCCGGCCGAGCCCAGGTGCAGCGTGGCGCCATCTTGCAACACGGCTGTTTTCAGTTCGACCAGGCACAGGCTGCGTCCTGCTCCAGCGGGTTCGGCGTTGACGATCTGCCCGCACGGCTGGTCCGGATCGGTGCTGGCGTAGATTTCAGTGCCGGGGCCTGCCTGGACGGTATCGACTTCAGCGGGCAGCATGCGCCGCTTGAGCTTGCCGAGGTACTGGCTGCGCGCCACAATTTCCTGGCCGGGATAGCAGCCTTTGCGGAAATTGACGCCGCCGACCAGCTCGAAATTGATCATTTGCGGTACGAATTTTTCCTGCGTGGCTTGCACGATTACCGGTATGCCGGCTTCGATTTCGGTGCGCCGCCACTGACTGCTTCCGGCGGCTGGCACGGCCAGCGACAGTTGCGGCCAGACCTGCATCGCGGATGCGGCATCGGCCAGCCACTGGTAACGGGGGATGCCCGCGGCATCGGGGACACGGATCAGCGCATGGCCGCCGTGCGCAGATTTTTCGTATTCGGCTGACGGCAAGGCGACTCCCAGCAGGGTGGCAAGCTTGGCGCCAGCATCGCGGCCGACAACGCCGACGGCGACCTGCGAGTCGCTGGCGTCGGCCAGCTTTACCTTCGAGCGCAACACATACATCTGCAGGCGCTTTTGCACCGGCGCCAGTATTTCCCTCGGCAGCTGCAGCATGATCGCGTCGCCGTCACGCCAAGCCAGCATGCTGGCCAGCATTCGCCCCTTGGCGCTGCAATAGCCGGCCAGCCGCGCCTGATCCGGCGGCAGGTGTTCGATGTCGTTGGTCAGTTGCGCATGCAGGAAGTGCGCGGCGTCGTCGCCGCTGGCGGCGATCATTCCCAGGTGCGTCAGTGGCGCAATGAAGTTATCGCCCTTTGCCGCGTCCGGCGACGGCGAGTCGCCGTCGCCAGCGACGCCATGCTCGCGCAGGAATTGCAACCAGGGGCTTGTCAATGCGGTCATAGAATTGGGGTGTGTGCGGTTTCCGCTATCATTGGTACGCGTCGATTATAGTGGCCCCGCAAAATTGCGTCAGGACGCCATGTTTTCGCCTTCGAAAGGCTGTTTTTTGCGTCGCCAGATTGATACAGGTTCTCCGGGTTGAAAAAATTCCTTGTCTTGCTGTTATCCATCGCCCTGCTTGGCAGCGGCGGTTTCCTGCTCTGGTCCCGCACCCCGATTCTCGCTGCCGGTCATGCGCCGGTCGACTTCACCATCAGGCCGGGCAGCGGCGTGCGCAGCGCGGCCGGGCAGATTGCGTCTGCCGGCGTGCCGGTCCAGCCCCTGTTGCTGGAGTTGCTGGCGCGGGTGACCGGAAAAAGTGAGCGGATCAAGGCCGGCAGTTACGAGATCGAGGGCGGCACCACGCCGGAACGGCTGGTCGAGCAACTGGTGCGGGGTGAATTCGCGCAACACGCGCTGACGGTGATCGAAGGCTGGACTTTCGCCCAGATGCGGCAGGCGATCAACCAGCACAAGTCGCTCGGTCATGACACCGCAAGCCTGTCCGATGCCGAGCTGATGGCAAGGATTTCGCCTGGAGCTTCGCCTGGATTCAAGGGTCCCGAGGGCCTGTTCTTTCCGGATACCTATCTGTTCGGAAAGGGCGCGAGCGACCTGCTGGTGTATCGGCAGGCGCACGCCATGATGATCAAACGGCTCAACGAAGCCTGGGAGCGGCGCGCATCAGGGCTGCCGTACAAGACGCCTTACGAGGCGCTGGTGATGGCCTCCATCGTCGAGAAGGAGACCGGCGTGCACGCCGATCGCGAACTGGTCGCGGCGGTGTTCGTAAACCGGCTGCGGATCGGCATGCGGCTGCAGACCGATCCGACCGTCATCTATGGCATCGGGCCCCAGTTCGACGGCAACCTGCGCAAGCGCGATTTGCAGGCCGATACCCCCTATAACACTTATACTCGCAAGGGCTTGCCGCCGACGCCGATCGCGTTGCCGGGCGCTGCTTCGCTGAGGGCAGCGCTGAACCCGGCGCAAACCGACGTGCTGTATTTCGTCGCCCGCGGCAACGGCAGCAGCCATTTCTCCAACAATCTCGATGACCACAACCGCGCCGTCAACAAGTACCAGCGCGGCGGGAAGTGAGCAGCGGGCAGCAACAGGCAAAAATGACGACCGGACAATTCATCACATTCGAAGGTATCGACGGCGCGGGCAAGTCGACCCACATCGGATTCGTGGCCGAACGGCTGCGGCAGCGCGGGTTGACCGTGGTCACTACCCGTGAGCCGGGCGGAACGGCGCTCGGCGAGCGGCTGCGCGAGCTGCTGCTGCACGAAAAAATGCATCTGGAAACAGAAACCCTGTTGATGTTTGCCGCCCGCCGCGAGCATCTTGCGCAATTGATCGAGCCAGCGCTGGCGCGTGGTGAATGGGTGATTTCGGACCGCTTCACCGATGCCAGCTTTGCGTACCAGGGGGGCGGGCGCAAGCTGCCGTTCGACAAGTTGCGCGCGCTGGAGCAATGGGTGCATCCGCATCTGCAGCCCGACCTGACCCTGTTGTTCGATGTGCCGCTGGAAGTGGCGCGGGCGCGGCTCGATGCCACCCGTGACCTGGACCGGTTCGAGCAGGAAAAAGCTGAATTCTTTGCCGCAACGCGCGCGGCCTATTTGCAGCGCGCCGCGGAATTCCCGACCCGCTTCCGCGTCATCGACTCGACCCGTTCGCTTGAGCAAACGCATGCCCGGCTGGACGAGATCCTGGCGACGCTGTAACGACAAGGCGGGGTCAAGACCTGACCCCAAATCCGGTGATCTTGGGGAGCAACACATATGTCAGAGCTGTCTGGCTTCGATGCCTACTCTCCTCAACAGATTGCGAAGCGGGTGGAGATGGCAGGTGTTGCCAAAGACCGTCTGCCGATTCTGTCCTTGCTCATGTTGAGTGTTCTGGCCGGCGCGTTCATCGGTTTGGGGGCACTCTATTTCGTATTGATCCGGTCCGACGCATCCCTGAGTTTCGCCACAAAACAGGTCCTCGGCGGTATCGCATTCTCGCTTGGGTTGATTTTGGTCGTGATTGCTGGTGCCGAGCTTTTCACGGGGAACAACCTTCTCGTCATGGCGCGGGCCGCCGGGAAAATTTCCACGCGCGGCCTGTTGGTGAACTGGACGATCGTATTTGTCGGGAACCTTGCCGGGTCGCTGGGACTGGTGCTGCTGGTTTATCTTTCTCGCCATGCGGAGATGAACGATGGAGCGATAGCGCAGGAGTATTTGAAGATAGCAGCGGCTAAAATCTCCCTGCCCTTCTGGACCGCTTTCTTCCGTGGCGTGCTCTGCAATTCTCTAGTCTGTCTTGCCATCTGGATGGCAATGGCCGGTCACAGCGTGATCGACAAGGTCGTCGCGATCGTGTTTCCAATCTCTGCGTTCGCGGCGGCAGGTTTCGAGCACAGCGTGGCAAATATGTACCTGCTCTCGATTGCGATGGTTTTGCAAGAACTCGATCCCTCCCAAGCAGCGCACGCCATCACCTGGCTTGGTGTCTTGAAAAACATGATTGCGGTCGTATTGGGAAACGTCCTCGGCGGAAGCATGTTAGTCGGATTCGTGTACTACGTGATCTATCTTCGCAGGGGAAAACATCGCACTTGAACCGTTGTGCAGGTGGGATCAGGTCTTGACTTGTACTGACCAACTGTTCGGTACAAGTCAAGACCTGATCCCAAATCCCCAAATCCCTGCGCGGGACTCGCGGTTTTAAACCGGAAGAAGGGCGGAAAGGTTTACACTGAGGGCTTCGGCGGTGGGCCGGAAGTCTACGTTTACATTCAGGACATTTTGTAATGGTTTCTCGTGTCGACAGCGTGCTGGAAAACGGCAATGGCGGCGGCTTGCTTCCTTGGCAATCCGACGAATGGGCGCAGCTGCAGCAGATGCTGCCACGCCTGCCGCACGCGCTGTTGATCCATGGCGCGCGCGGCACCGGCAAGACTGCATTTGCGGAGCGGTTCGCGCAGGCGCTGCTGTGCGAGCGTCCGGCCGCAGGTGGCCATCCCTGCAATGCCTGCCCTTCCTGCACCTGGTTTGCGCAATATTCCCATCCGGACTACCGGCGCGTGCGGCCGGAGGTGCTGGACGAGGACGAGGGTGGCGCCGACGGCGACGAGGCCGAGGCAAGTGAAGTGAAAAAGCCCGGACGCGCCGGCCGCGCACCGTCGAAAGATATCCGCATCGACCAGGTACGCGCGCTGGGCGACTTCATCAATATGTCGACGCATCGGCAGGGCAGGCGCGTGATCCTGCTCTATCCGGCCGACGCGCTCAATACTGCGTCGGCAAATTCCCTCTTGAAGATGCTGGAGGAGCCGCCGCCGGCGACGGTTTTCCTGCTGGTGGCCGACAGCCTGGACCGCCTGTTGCCGACCATCCTGTCGCGTTGCCGTAAATTCGTCATGGGGTCGCCGCGGCGCGAGCAGGCCCTGCAATGGCTGCAAGCGGCAGGCGTGGCCGACGCTGACGCCTTGCTGGCCGAGCAGGGCGGCGCGCCACTGGCTGCACAGGAGATGGCGCACAGCGAGTTGCGCGCGCCGATCGACGAATTTCTTGTTCATCTTGCCACCCCGGACACCGAGGGGGCGCTGAAGACCGCCGAGCGGCTGGCGAAAATTCCGCTGGCACCGCTCGTGGCGTGTTTGCAACGGTGGTTGTACGACCTTTTCTCGCTCAAGATTTCGGGCAGAATCCGCTATTATCCTCAGCATGAAAAGCAGTTGGCGGCATTGGTCGCACGCTGCGATGTGGCTGGTCTGGCGCGTGGAATGAAAGCAATTACGGATCGGCGTGCGATTGCCGATCATCCTTTGTCGGCTCGGCTGTTCATCGAAGACATGTTGCTGGAATATGCTGCGTTGTTCGCCGGGCAACGGCGTTCGAAATAAAGGAAAAAATGTCAGAACCAGTGCTGGCGAATGCGGGAGTCCAGGGAAGTCCGGCCGGGGTTGCCCGGCCCTCGGTGCTCTCGCTTGCGATCAAGGAAAAAGCGGCGCTGTATGCCGCCTACATGCCTTTCCTGAAGCACGGCGGCATTTTCGTGCCGACCAACAAGCCCTACAAGATCGGTGATGACGTCTACCTGATCCTGAGCCTGATGGATGATGGCAGTAAATACCCGGTCGCCGGCAAGGTGGTGTGGGTGACGCCGGCGGGCGCGAACAACAACAAGGCCCAGGGCATAGGCGTGCACTTCCCGGGCGATGACGCCGGGCAGCGCGTAAAGCAGCGGATTGAAGAGATACTGGGCGCGGCACTCGGTTCGTCGCGCGCCACACACACGCTCTGATCGACGCTCGGATCGATGCTGGTGGCGGCGCAAGCCGCGCGGGGGCGGTAAAATCGCACCCATGTATATCGATTCCCACTGTCACCTGAATTTTCCGGAACTGCGCGAGCACCTTCCCGCCATCCTCGACCGGATGCGGGAAAACAAGGTCACCCACGCATTGTGCGTCTGCGTCGACCTGCCGGAGTTTCCCGACGTGCTGCAACTGGCCGAAAGCTACCCCCACCTGTACGCATCGGTCGGCGTGCATCCTGATTACGAAGACACGCCCGAGCCCTCCGTCGAACAACTGCTGGAACTGGCAGACCATCCGCGCGTGGTGGCGATCGGGGAAACCGGCCTCGACTACTATCGCCTGCAGGGCGACCTCGAATGGCAGCGAGAGCGCTTCCGCACCCATATACGCGCTTCGCGTGCATGCGGCAAACCGCTGATCATCCACACCCGCGCAGCGTCGGAAGACACCTTGCGCCTGATGCGGGAAGAGGGTGCCGGGACCGCAAACGGTGGCGCGGGCGGCGTGATGCATTGTTTTACCGAATCGCTCGCGGTCGCCGAAGCCGCGATGGAGATGGGCTTCTATATTTCATTCTCGGGAATCGTCACATTCAAGAGCGCCCGCGACTTGCAGGCCGTGGCACAGGCGGTGCCGCTCGAACGCATGCTGATCGAAACCGACGCGCCCTACCTGGCGCCGGTCCCATTCCGCGGCAAGACCAACGAACCAGGATTCGTGCGCCATACTGCGGAATTCCTGGCGCAGCTGAAAGGAGTGCCGGTGGAAGAAGTGGCGCGGCAGACCAGCTTGAATTTCAGGCAGTTGTTCGGAGTACCAAAATGAGCAGGAGCAGCGTGAGCAGGAGCAGCGTGAGCAGGAGCAGCGTGAACAGGAGCAGCATGAACGAGGGCAGCGTGAAGGAAATCAGCGTGAACGGAAGCAGCATGATCACCCGCCGCCGCCTGCTGGCATCCGCACTGTGCGCCTGCGCCTTGTTGCCCCTTGCTGCGACCACCGTCCGCGCCGGCGCTTACGAAGATTACTTCAAGGCGGTCAAGGACAACGACGCAAAGCTGGTGCAGTCCTTGCTGCGCCGCGGCTTCGATCCGAACACCATCGAAGATGCGCGCGGCGACAGCGGCCTGATCCTGGCGCTGCGTGAAGACGCGATGGATGTGTTCAAAGTGCTGCTGGCGGCGCCCGGTGTCAACCTGGAACTGAAGGTTCGCAACGGCGACAACGCGTTGATGATCGCAGCGTTTCGCGGCAACAAGCCGGCGGTGGAAGCGCTGATCGCGAAAGGCGCTGAAGTCAACCGGCCGGGATGGGCGCCGCTGCATTACGCAGCGCACGCAGGCAGCAATGAAATTGTCAGCCTGCTGCTCGAGCACCATGCCTACATTGACGCCGAATCGCCGAACCGCAGCACCCCGCTCATGATGGCGGCGTGGGCGGGCCATATCCTCACGGTCAAACTCCTGCTCGACGAAGGGGCGGATCTCAGCTTGCGCAACGACCTCGGCATGGACGCGGTCGAATTCGCTCGCCGCGGCGGCTTCCCCGACATTGTCAAGGGCCTTGCCTACCAGCTCGAACGTCGCAAGCCGCGCTGAGCGCAGATCCGCCGTGCTGGACTATTCCGGTTCCACGCCCAGCGCCACCAGGAAGCGCGACACCATGTTGTAGGTCGCAATCACCGCAACCAGTTCCACCACCTGCTGCTCGTTGCCCAGCGCAGCGCGCAGCGCGTCGAAACTGGCGTCGCTTACCTGCACGTTGCGGGTCATCTCGTTCGTGACCCGTATGGTCGCGAGGTCGGCCGCCTCGAACAGGTCGGCGCGGCCGGCAGCCGAGAGCGGGTCGCGCAAAGCTTGCACTTGCTGTTCGGTGCCGCCTGCCTTGATCAGTTCAGGCGCATGGTGGATGAACTCGTATTCGGCACCGTTGAGCATGGCGACCACGCACATGGCGATTTCGCGCAAGCGGGGCGACACTGCCAGCCCGGTCCGGACCTCGCCCAGGTAGGCGTTCCAGCCGCGCGCGAGCGCCGGGCTGTGCAGCAGCATGCGGTCGAGATTGAGCAGGTGACCGCCGCGGCGGGCGCGGATGGCGTCGACCACGGCTTTTGGCTCGGCCAGATCCTGGGGCTGGTAGGGAATACGGGACATGACACTCCTTGGATATTGATGAAAAATGATGCGGGAAAGGCTTGAACGAGCGACAGTTTAGCCGAGCTTTCCGGCACCGGTGATAAAGTGCGAACATGAAAAAAATCAGTCTGGACAGGATATTGCAGTCGCAGGGTTTCGGCAGCCGCAGGTATTGCCGGGAACTGGTGCAGGCCGGCGAGGTGACGGTTGCGGGGCAGGTGGTTGAGCAGTGGCAGGCCGGCTTCGAACCGCACGGCATGCATTTCACTGTTTTCGGCGAGGAATGGCAATTCCGCGAGCATGTATACCTGGCGCTCAACAAGCCTGCCGGCTTTGAATGCTCGCGCAAGCCCAGTCATCACCCGGGGGTGATGACGCTGCTCCCCGAGCAGTTCGGCTGGCGCGACGTGCAGGCGGTCGGCCGGCTGGACCACGACACCACGGGAATGCTGCTGTTGTCGGACGACGGCCCGTTCATTCATTCGATGACCTCGCCGCGCCACCATGTGCCCAAGGTGTATCTCGCCACCACTGCCTCGCCGGTAACGGCCCAGCTGATCGAACAGCTGCTGCATGGGGTGCAACTGCACGACGAGCCGGCGCCGCTGCGGGCCGTGACCTGCCGGGAAGTGGGCGAATGCCAGATCGAGATCATCCTTGAACAGGGCAAGTACCACCAGGTGCGCCGGATGCTGGCCGCGGCTGGCAATCATTGCACCGAACTGCAACGCACCGCGATCGGCGGGCTTTCGCTGGAAGCGCTCGGCCTGGAAGAGGGGCAGTGGTGCTATCTGGAGGCCGGGCAGCTCGAGTTGCTCAAGGCTTGACCGGAACGGCCCGGCCGCCGCAATGCCGGGGCCGGCCTTCAGCGCACGATGCGATAACAGGGCTCATATCGCGTGCCGGGCAATTTCATCCGGTGCTGGCTGACGAATGCATTGAGCAGCGCATCCATCGGCTCCATGATGGTTTTGTCGCCGTGTATCTCGAACAGGCCATGTTCCTCGATTGCCCGTATTCCCTGATCCTTGACGTTGCCGGCAACCACGCCCGAGAAAGCGCGTCGCAGGTTGGCCGCCAGCAGGTGTGTCTCCTGCTCCTTGTGCAATGACAAGTTGCGCATGTTTTCGTGCGTGGGAACGAAAGGTTTCTGGAACTCGTGATCGACGCGCAACGCCCAGTTGAAGTAATAGGCGTCGGCGCGTTTTTTACGGAATTCCCGCACTTCATGCACGCCGCTCACCATTTCCCTCGCCACCGTGCGCGGATCGTCGATGATGATCTTGTAGCGCTGCTGCGCCGCCGGCCCGAGTGTGAGGCCGATGAACTCGTCGACCTGGCGGAAGTAGTCGGCTGAATCCCGGGGCCCGGTGAAGACCAGCGGGAAGGGGATATCGGCATTGTCCGGATGCAGCAGGATGCCCAGTATGTACAGTATCTCCTCGGTGGTGCCGACGCCGCCGGGAAAGACGATGATGCCATGTCCGATGCGAACGAATGCTTCCAGTCGCTTCTCGATATCCGGCAGGATCACCAGGTCGTTGACGATCGGATTGGGCGATTCGGCGGCGATGATGCCAGGCTCCGAAATGCCGAGGTAACGGCCGCTCTGGATGCGCTGCTTGGCATGCCCGATGGTCGCCCCTTTCATCGGTCCCTTCATCGCGCCCGGGCCGCAGCCGGTGCAGATGTCCATTGCGCGCAGGCCGAGTTCGTAGCCGATTTTTTTCGAGTAGTCATATTCGACGGGCGATATCGAGTGCCCGCCCCAGCAGACCACAAGGTTGGGGTTGGAGAGCGGCCTGAGCACGTTGGCATTGCGCAGGATGTGGAACACCGCATCGGTCACGCCGACCGACTGGCCCAGGTCGAGGTTGCGGTTGCCGTTGATTTCGTCATTGATGAAAAGTACGTCGCGCAACACCGCAAACAGATGATCGTGTATGCCCCGGATCATCTTGCCGTCGACGAAGGCGCCGGCGGGCGCGCCCTTTATGTCCAGTTTGATGCCGCGCTCGCGTTCGACCACGGTGATGTCGAAGGAACGGTAGCGCTCCAGGAGCATCTTGCCGTCGTCGATGACGCTGCCGGAGTTCAGCACAGCCAGCGCGCAGTTGCGGAACACCTGATAGAGGCCGCCCTGGCTGCTGTCCAGTAACTTTTTCACCTCGGCCTTGGAGAGAACCTCGAGTTTTCCTTCCGGCGCGATCTGCGTGTCGATGACCTGGTATTCCATTCTGTAATCCGGTGGATGGCGAACCGACAGTGTAGCCCCAGAACACCTGGTCGCGGCCTTGATGCATCTCAAGCCCGCCCGGGGATGTGGTGCGCAATGTCCGCGAGGCGGCAATCGCCCTGGACATTCCGGGCCGGAGGCGGAACTTCTTACCGACGGTGCATCAAACAGTGCATTGGCCGGGCCATCAGGCGGGGCGGAAAAAGGGAACGGGAAAAGGAAAAATAGCAGCGGCGCGGCCGGCAATGCATGGGTCCTGTCCTCTTCAGCACAGCATGTCATCAATCGCAAACCCGACAGGAACAGGCGGGCCAGGCCCGCTGCTGCAGCCTGGCCGCAACTGCTGGCGCATCGAGCCGGCCGGGCGGCTGGCGATGCTGGTCGACGCGGCAGATTATTTTCGCAGTGTGCGCGAAGCCATCGTCCAGGCGCGCCACAGCGTGTTCATACTGAGCTGGGATATCGACAGCCGGATGCGGCTGACGCCGGAGGGCGCCAGCGACGGTTACCCGGAACAGCTTGGCGATTTCCTGCATGCGGTGGTGGCGGAACGTCCGGCGCTGCATGCGTATGTGCTGAGCTGGGACTTTGCCATGCTGTATGCGCTCGAGCGCGAATGGCTGCCGGTGTACAAGCTCGGCTGGCGCACGCACCGGCGGCTCCACTTCGCGCTTGACGCGCGGCATCCTATCGGCGGTTCGCACCACCAGAAGGTGGTGGTGGTGGACGATGCCATCGCCTTCGTCGGCGGCCTTGACCTTACGCGCAGCCGTTGGGACACGCCGGAACATGCCTGCAACGCGCCCTTTCGCTGCGATCCGGACGGCACGCCGTTTGGCCCTTTCCACGACGTGCAGGCAATGGTGGATGGCGAAGCGGCGCGTGCGCTGGGCTTGCTTTGCCGCATGCGCTGGCTGCGCGCGACCGGCGGTCCGGCCGTTCCGGTGTGCGAGGACTTCCATGAACGCTGGCCGGCTTTCGTGAAGCCGGACCTGACCGATGTCCAGGTCGCCATCTCGCGTACCGAGCCAGCATACGAGCACGAACCGGGTGTGCATGAAGTCCGCCAGTTGCACCTGGATGCGATCGCCGGTGCGCACAGGCATCTGTTCTTCGAAAACCAGTATTTCACCTCGGGCCTGATTGCCGATGCGCTGTCCGAACGCCTGGCGGAAGACGATCCGCCCGATGTGGTCGTGGTGTCGCCCGAGACCCTGAGCGGATGGCTGGAAGAGTCGACCATGGGCGTGCTGCGTGCCCGCATGCAAGGGCGCATTACCGCTGCTGACCGGCAACACAGATATCGCCTTTACTATCCGCATCTTCCTGAACTGCAGCACGGCTGCCTGAATGTGCACAGCAAAGTGTTCACGATGGATGACCGGCTGCTGTCGATCGGTTCGGCCAACCTTTCCAGCCGGTCGATGGCCGCCGATACCGAGTGCAACCTGAGCGTCGAAGCGTGCGGCGATCCGGCCCGGCAGAGCAGGATCAGCCAGGGCATTTCCCGCATGCGCAGCCGCCTGCTTTCGGAACATCTCGGCACGGCGAATGGCGCTGTGGAGCAGGCAGTCGGCACGCTCGGGCTGCTGGACGGCATCGAATCGCTGCGCAGCGACGGCCGGTCATTGCGGCCCCTCGAACCGACCACCACCCCTGAACTGGACGCACTGATACCGGAGAATGCCTTGTTCGACCCGGAGCGTCCGATCGATCCCGACAAGCTACTTGCGCAATTCGTGCCCAAGGATGCGCGCGAGCCTGTGCCGCGCCGCCTGATCGTGCTTGGACTGCTGGCATGCGCCCTGATCCTGCTGGCGCTGGCATGGCGCTTCACGCCGCTGCGCGATTGGTTCAACCTGGCGTCGCTGATCAGCTTCGCGCGCAAGCTCGATGAACTGCCGTTCACGCCGCTGGCCGTGATCGCCTGCTATGTGATTGGCGGATTTGTGATGTTTCCGGTCACCTTGCTGATCGCTGTCAGCGGCATCGTGTTCGGACCGTGGTGGGGCGCGGTGTACGGATTGACGGGCGCCTTGCTGAGCGCCACGCTCAGCTATGCGCTGGGCGGCTGGCTGGGACGGGATGCCGTGCGCCGGCTACTGGGGGTGCGGGTGAACGGACTGAGCCGGCGCATAGCGCGGCGCGGCATCGTGGCGATGATGGTGGTGCGCATCGTGCCGGTTGCGCCGTTTACCGTGATTAACGTCGTAGCTGGCGCTTCTCATATTCGCTTCCGTGATTTTTTCCTTGGGACGGTGCTCGGCATGCTGCCTGGCATTATCGTGACGGTCACCTTCGTGCACAACCTGGCCGAAGCGGTGCGGCGCCCGAGCACCGGTACGGTGGCCATCCTGGCTGGCCTGGCCGTTTTACTGGTCATGTTCGCGCTGCTGCTGCAGCGGCTTTTATCGCGCCGCCATGGGGCCGGTGCATGATGATGCCAATGAGCCTGGCGACGGAACCGGCGCCCGGGTCGGCCAGCAGCAGCCCGTGGCCGCTGGTCATCGCGACCTGGAATATCCATGGCGCGGTCGGGGCCGATGGCGAGTATGCGCCGGAGCGGGTGGCCCGGGTGCTACAGGAAATCAATGCCGACATCGTCGCGCTGCAGGAAGTGCCGCTGGGTGGCGCTCACATGGCCAATGCGCTCGATGTGCTGCAAGACGCCACCGGCCTTGCCGCCGCTTCGGCCGCGACCTGCATGATCTCAGGACGTAGCTACGGCAATGCGATCCTGAGCCGCTACCCGATCCGATCCACGCGCGCGATCGACATTTCATTTGGCAGCAGGGAGCCGCGCGGTGCGCTCGACGCCGACATTGAATGCCATGCAAGCATGCTGCGCATCATCGCCACCCATCTCGGCTTGCGGCCGGCCGAGCGGCGCGCCCAGATCCGCAAGCTGCTGCAGGTGTTCGACACCGAGGAAATGCCGGTCATCCTGATGGGCGACGTCAACGAGTGGTTCATGTGGGGCCGGCCCTTGCGCTGGCTGGTTTCTCACTTCCAGGCGGTCCCCGCGCCGCCGACCTTTCCGTCCCGGCTGCCGATCTTCGCGCTGGACCGGATCTGGATCCATCCGCGGCATCGCCTGGTCAGCGTGCAGGTACATGCGAGCGCGCTGGCCCGCCTGGCATCCGATCATTTGCCGCTGGTTGCGCATATTGACGGTTGAATGGCGGCACCAGGCTTTATGATGTCAGCTGGCGCGCCGCTCGTGCCGGCACGCGTGAAATGACAACCTACAGGGAGAACCAGGAATGCCAAACATGGCCGACCCCAGTTTTTATAACACTGCCACCATCCTCGAACTCCTGCGCCTCAAGCCGGATGGCCATGACCGCTACGTCGGGCAGAGCCATTACATGGGCAGTGCCAACGTCTTTGGCGGCCAGGTGCTGGGGCAGTCGCTGTATGCGGCGACTGCCACCGTGGAGAACCGGCGGCCGCATTCGATGCATGCGCTGTTCCTTCTGCGTGGCAATCACCGCCTGCCCATCACTTACGAGGTTGAGCGAGTGCGCGACGGCGGGAGTTTCAGCACCCGGCGGGTGGTCGCCTTCCAGGAAGACCGGCGCATCTTCGTGATGTCCGCGTCGTTCCAGGTCGAGGAGGAGGGTTACTCGCACCAGAAATCCGTTCCGGCCCTGGTCGATCCCGAGATGCTGCCATCGAGCCTGCCCGATTGGAAGCAGCGCGCTGCCCAGTCGGCGCGCCCGTTCGAGCCGGTGCCGGTCGACTTCCGCGCGCCATCTGGCGGCGACCTGTTCAGCAGTCAGGATGGCATGCCGCACAAGCAGGTGTGGATGCGTGCGCCATACAACATCGGCGACGACGTCAGCATGCACGAGGCGCTGTTTGCCTACATGTCCGACTACGGGCTGCTGTGGACCGCCCTCGAACCCCATGGCATCCGTGTCGGCGACCCGCGCCTGCAAATTGCCAGCCTGGATCACGCCATCTGGTTCCATCGACCGTTCCGGATGGACGAGTGGCTGCGCTTCGAAATGGAAAGTCCGAATGCATCCGGGGGGCGAGGGCTGACGCTGGCGCACGTGTACGATCAGAAAGGCGTGCTGGTCGCCACACTGGCGCAGGAAGGCTTGATCCGGATGCACGAAAACAGCAAGGCCTGAACCGCATTCAGGCGGAGAAAAACACCGGCCGCCTTTCATGCTAATCTTTGCGCGTTGCGAACGCCCCCCTGAAGTCATGCCGCCATCGCCACAATTGATCAGTCAGTTCGCGCAGGAAGTGGAACAGAGGCTCGGGTCGGTGCCGGCCCTGTACCGTCCGACGCCCGAAACTTTTGCGGCGGTTTCCACGCTCTGGACGATCGCACGTGCCGGTTGGTTCGACAACAGCTGGCTTCCGACCGGGTTCAGCCAGCGCCTCCTGGTCTACCTGAGCCTGTTGTCCGGCAATCGCTATTGCGCGGCGCGTCACGCCGCCTGGCTATGCGGTACCGGACGGATCCTGGACAGCTCGGGATCGGCCAGCGCGGTATCAGGCAGCACGGTATCAGCCAGCACCTCCCAGTTGATCGACCTGTTGCAAATGCCGCCGCCTGGTTACGACGAAATCAGGAGCGCAACCGAGCTGCTCGGTGCCATTTCTCCTGAACGGGCAAAGATCCCCTTGTCCGGTTCCCCGCTCGAACAATCGGTATTCACCATTGCCGGTAGCCTGTTCCTGGCTCAGGGGGACGCCGCCTTGCTGCGTCGATTGCTGGTCCAGGCACTCGGTTCGGCGCGGGCGGAGCAGATACTGCTCCTGATTTCCGGTTTCCAGGCGGAGCGCCAGTGGGTCCATGCCCATCCTGAGCTTGCGGTCGACGAGGATGTGGCGGCGCTGCTGAAGCGCGAACCGGAGGTCGCGCAACTGCTGGACGCACGGCTGGCCAATATCGAGAACCGCGACCGCCAGCGCGACAGGTTCCTCGGCATGCTTGGCCATGAACTACGCAATCCGGTCGCTGCCATCAGTGCGGTCTCCGACATGTTCCAGGTGGTTGGCGTCGGAGACGAACGCCTGCGCAACGCCAGCAGCATACTTCATCGCCAGACCCGCTCATTGAGCCAGATGCTCGATAACCTGGTGGAGATGTCCAGCCTGGTTTTCGGCAAGGTGCCGATGACCAAGGTGCCGCTGGTTGCGGATGACTTGCTGGCGGGGGTGCTGCGCCAATACGAGTCGAAGTTCGCGGAACAGGGACTTACCCTGACGCACACCCCGGCCGACCGTCGTGTCTATGTGATGGCCGACCGTGCCCGTCTGGCCCAGGTGTTCGAACAGATCCTGTCCAATGCCAGCAAGTTCGCCCGTTCTCCCGGCAACCTGCAGATCGAGACCCAGGCCGGTCCCAAGTCGCTGTCCATCCATTTTCGCGACGACGGCAGCGGCTTTTCCCCTGAGCATGCGCACGCCATATTCGAGCCCTACGCCCAAGCCGCGCCGGAGTCGCTGCCGAAGACCAGCGGGCTGGGTATCGGCCTTACGATCGCCCGCATGATCACCGTGCTGCAAGATGGCGCCCTCGAAGCAGTAAGCGCCGGCCCGGGCAAGGGCGCGACGTTTACGCTGCGCCTGCCGCTTGTCTCGCAGGATGCGAACGGCAAGCCGGAAAAGAAATTGCCGGCGCGGCCGGTTTCCCGCATGCGCGTATTGGTGATCGAAGACAACAAGGACTTTGCCCAGCTGTTCCGGCACATGCTGGAGATCATGGGCTGCGATCTGGACAGTACCCCGGATGCTCGCTCCGGACTGAAGCTGGCGCACGAGCGGCTGCCTGAACTGATTTTTTGCGACATTGGATTGCCGGGCGACATGAACGGCTTCGATTTCGCTCGCGCCGTGCGGGCTGATGCGCAGCTCGCCCATATTCCGCTGGTTGCCGTCTCCGGCCACACCAGCGCGGAGGGCCGCGAACAGGCGATGGCGGCCGGCTTCGACCGGGTCTGTGCCAAGCCGGTGAAGTTCGCCGATATCAGCGATGTTCTGAGCGCCTGTTCCGCGCATCGCAGTGCTGGCTGACCCCGCGACGACACCTTTCAACAGCGCTCCTCCCGCTACTCACAAAACCGTGCTTGGTTAAGGCGCCCGCAGCCAATTATTAGGTCTGACTAATAATTGCTGACGATAGCGGGGTGCACTACCACAGTAGCGCAAAGCCGCCTTCAAATTGCCCGCGTTGCCTGGTGTTGCTTGGCGTTATTGGCGTCATGTCATGTAAGGCGGCAACCAGTTCCAGCATCCACCGAGAGCGCACCATGAGCCAGAATCCCGATGCTTCCGCACCTGTCGCCACGGCGCATACCCTTGCCAGGCCCGCGATGTTGCAGCACCTGATGCTGCAGTCGAAAAAATCCCTGTTCGGACTTTTTGCGGTCAGCATTGCAGGGGCGGCGAGTGCACCATTCATCAGTGGACCGAAGCCGGCAGCGGCAGTGGTACCCAGGGCCGGGAGTGAACCGGTGCCGACGCAGATGCGCACGGCACTGCGGGACGCCTTTCCGGAAGAGCCGCCCTTGGCGAGCGACCAGTTTCTCGGGATCAGCGCGGTGCCATCCTTCCTGGAACTGGCGGAAGCGCCGCCAATGCCGGCACCGATCGCCAAACGGAGCGGTGCCCGTCCATCCTATGCCGCTCAACGCGCTGCCGCGCTGGTGCCCGACGCGCAGAGCTATGTGGCGAAAGCTGCGGCGTCTTCAAAGGCTGCGGGCATTGTGGTCCTTGGTTCCGATCCGCTGCCGGAAACGGCAGCGCTCGGCACAAAACGGATGGAAAGTCTTGCCGGCGAGTCTTCGCGCCCGCAGTCGGCAGCCGCGCAGTTCCTGGCTTTGCAGGTGATGCAGCAGCCGCTTCCGGATGATTTCCTCGGCCTGGCCCGGGCCGACAGCGCAGCCTATGGCAATCGAAGCGCGCCCGGCGCCCGCGAAGTCGCGCCGATCGCGAGCAAGGCGCGGGCTGAATCCGGGATCAGCACGATGGAAACCCCCAAGCGGCAACAGGCGGCGGCGCCGGACATGACGGCTGAGCCGGTGGCTGCAATGGAGCAGCTTGCCGCGCCGTCTGGCCTGGAACAGGAAAGGGTCGTGATTGTGAGCGCCAACCCGAACCCGGGCGCAAGCGACGCCCAAGCGCTGTCGATCCGGCTCGGAACCGGCGTGGATATGGCGGCCCCGGGGACAAGCGCGCCGGCACCGGCAGACGCAGGCTATTCCGGACCGGTCACAACGGACGTGGACGAGATTGTGGTCGTGGTTGCTCACGGGATGGCATCGCCGTCGGTATCGCGTGCGTTTGACCTCGTCGCCGTGGACGACGGCAGTTCGCAGGATGATCTGCGTATCGTGTCAACGGCGTCGCTTCCCGGGTTTGCCGACTCGTTCCACGCGGTCGAGGGAACAGGGGACGCAGGGCTGGACTACGCCGGTTTCCATGGCGCTGATGATGCCAGTTCCGATTTCTCCATCAGCAAGACGGCTGAACTGCCGGTGTGGGCAGCGATGGATCCGGAAACCAACCGGCTGGTGCCGCAATCCGCCTCCGGCTGGTAGTGCAGTCGCGGGCGCGCCGCGCTCAAAAAAAACGCCCCTCGCGGGGCGTTTTCTGGAAGGCCAGGGACGAATCGGGAAAACCCGAAAAGCCCAGTACAACTGCTTACTGGACCTTCGCCTTCTTCTTCAGTTCCTGCTGGTAGGCCTGCAGGCGCTGCTGCTGCAACTGCTCGGCGATCTGCGGCTTCACTTCTTCCAGGGCCGGGATCTTGGCAGCGCGCACGTCTTCCAGTTTGATGACGTGGTAGCCGAACTGGGTTTTTACCGGTGTCTCGGTGACCTGGCCTTTTTGCAGCGCTACCATCGCGTCAGAGAATGGCTTGACGAAGTTGCCCGGGGAAGCCCAGTCGAGGTCGCCGCCGTTCGATGCGGAGCCCGGATCTTTCGATTGCTTGGCCAGTTCTTCAAACTTGGCGCCGCCCTTCAGCTTGGCGATGATTGCCTTGGCATCGTCTTCCTTTTCGACCAGGATGTGGCGGGCATGGTATTCCTTGTCGCCAGCCTGCGACTTGTACTTGTCATACTCGGCCTTGATGTCGGCGTCCTTGACCGGGTTTTTCTTCAGGTGATCGGCAACCAGCGCGCGGATCACGATCGATTGCCTGGCCATGTCGACCTGGCTCTTCACTTCGGGCGAATTGGTCAGCCCAAGCTTGTCAGCTTCCTGCATCATGATTTCGCGGTTGATCAGCTCTTCCTTGACCATTGCGCGCAGCTGGGGTGAATCCTGCTGCCCCTGGCTTGCCATCTGTTTGATCAGCGCATCAGCGCGCGAGGAAGGAACAGCCTTGCCGTTCACTACGGCAAGATTTTGCGCAACAGCGGGGAGGGCCAGGCTGGCAAGCAGCACGACCAGCAGGCGAGCGGGTTTGAACATCATTGTTATATTCCTGTGGGAAAGTTGAAAGGAAGTTTTGCAGTATGGCAATGTGCTGTCATGGCGAGCCGTCGGTCGCTTCGGACGGTGCCAGGGCGATGATGGCGAGAGCGTGTATGTCAGCGTGCATCAGATCGTGGAGGCAATCATACACCAGCCGGTGCCGGGCGAGCCTGCTCTTGCCTGCGAAAGCATCGGCAACAATGCGCACCCGATAGTGGCCGGCGCCGGAAGCTGCGCCGGCATGACCTGCATGCAGCGCGGAGTCGTCATCGACCTCGCAGGACAGCGGCGCAAGCTCCTGTTCCAGCCGGGCCCGGATCCGTTCGACACGGTCGTTCATCCCGGATCCTTCATGTGCTTCGACAGCACCATGGTCTGGGCGATCACGAATGCGATCATCAGTCCCATGAATCCGAACAGCTTGAAGCTGACCCAGGTCGCGGTCGTGAAGTTGAACGCGACGAACAGGTTCACAACGCCCATCGCCAGGAAGAACATGACCCAGGCCAGGTTGAGCTTGTCCCACAGCGGCTCGGGCAGCGTCATCTGCTTGCCCATCATGCTGCGGATCAGATTGCGCTGCATCGCAAAGCGGGCCACCAGCAGGGCCGCAGCGAAACACCAGTACAGCACGGTCGGCTTCCATTTGATGAACGACTCGTTGTTGAAATAGATGGTGGCGCCGCCGAACACGGTAATGATCGCGAGCGATACCCACAGCATGGTGTCAACTTTCTTCCTGCGCGAGAGTTGAATGCCAATCTGGAACAGGGTGGCCAGTATGGCGATCGAGGTGGCGAGCAGGATCGGCGCCTGCGCCAGCGATACCGAGCCGCCGGCAACCAGGCCGGAAAGGTAGTGGCTGGCCAGTTGTTGGGCGGCGTCGGGGTTTGCCTCGCCCCATTTGAACATCGCAAAAAACAGGATGACGGGCAGCAGGTCGAACAGGAGTTTCATTCGTGTTTTGAATCCGTGGAAGGTTGAAAGCGCAGTGAAGCGGAATTGATGCAGTAGCGCAGCCCGGTCGGCGGCGGACCGTCGGGAAATACATGGCCGAGATGGGCGTCGCACACGTTGCAGATGATTTCGGTGCGCACCATGCCGAAAGCGCGGTCGATTTTTTCCCGTACGTTAGCGGGATCGAGGGCCCGGAAATAGCTGGGCCAGCCACATCCGGATTCAAATTTTGCATCCGATTCGAACAAGGGCGTGCCGCAGCAGACGCAACTGTAGATCCCGTGTTCGTGATGATCCCAGTAGCGTCCGGTAAAGGCGCGTTCGGTCGCCGCGTGGCGCGTGACCTCGTACTCCATCGGCTCCAGCTGGGCCCGCCATTCGGCTTCGGTCTTGATAACTTTTTGCATGTCGTCAGGAAATAAGGGGCAGGAAGTCAGGATGAGCAGCTTACTTCAAGATGGGCCGCCCAGTCCGGCGGCAGGGCCGCATAGGCTTCGTTGCCGGCTTGCTCATCGAATGGATGCTCCAGTACCGCAAGCAGGTGCGCGACTTCCGAAAAATCTTTCTTCTGCGCTTTTTCTATCGCGGCCTGGGCCAGGTAATTGCGCAGCACGTATTTCGGATTGACGCGGTTCATTTGCTGGCGGCGCGTGTCATCCTGGCTGGCTTCACGGCGCAGCCGGGAGCGGTATTGTAGCGCCCATGCGTCGAAGGCTGCGCGGTCGATGAACAAGTCACGGACCGGTTCGTCATGTGAAGGATCATCCACCCGCAATGCGCCCAGCCGGCGGAAGAACAGCGTGAAATCCGCATGGCTGTCCTGCAGGATGGTAAACAGAGCGTCGAACAGACTGGCATCGTCCGGCTCGCGCGTTGCCAGGCCGAGTTTGCCGTGCAGCAGCGTGTCGAACGTCGCATCGTATTCCGGCTGGAAAACTGCCAGCGCCGCATGCACGTCGTCTGCTTCGCCGATCAGCGGCAGCATTGCCTGTCCGAGCGCATAACAGTTCCAGTGCGCGATTCGGGGCTGCATGTCGTAGGCATAACGGCCCTGGGAATCCGAGTGGTTGCAGATATGGTGGGCGTCGAAAGCTTCCATGAAGCCGAACGGACCGTAGTCGAGCGTGATGCCGAGGATGGACATGTTGTCGGTATTGAGCACACCATGCATGAAGCCCACTGCTTGCCATTGCGCGACCAGTCGCGCGGTTCGGCGCGTCACTTCGGCCAGCAGCGCCTGGTAGGGCTGCGGCGCATCGCGCAATTCCGGATAACAACGGTCGATCACATGGTCTGCCAGCGCCCGCAAATTGTCATGGCGTCCGCTGTAGTACCAATGCTCGAAGGAGCCAAAACGCACGAAGCTGGGCGCCATGCGGGTGGCGACCGCAGTGGTTTCCGGCATTTCGCGCATGATCATGTGGTCCGAGCCGGTCACGCACAGCGCCCTGGATGTCGGGATGCCAAGTGCCGCCATGGCCTCCGAGCAGAGGAACTCGCGTATCGACGAGCGCAATACCGCGCGGCCATCGCCCATGCGCGAGTAGGGTGTGAGGCCTGCGCCCTTTAACTGCAATTCGAGGCGGCCGGGGGGCTCGCTGATCCGGGCCGGGGTTTCCCCCAGCAGGATCGCGCGTCCATCGCCAAGCTGGCCGGCCCAGACGCCAAACTGGTGGCCGGAGTAGACCGCGGACAAGGGAACCGATCCCGGCAACAGGTTGTTTCCGGTAAATGCCTGGATGAAGGCGTCCCGCTTGAATTCTTGCGGGTCGAGGCCGATCAGTTGCGCCGCAGCCGCGCTGGCAGCAACCAGGTAGGGGGCGGGCAGGGGCGTCGGCGCCAGGCGGGTGAAAAATTCATCCGGCAATCCGGCAAATCCGTTGTCGATCTGCAGTTGTTCGAGCGAGCCGGCACGCGGGCCGGGTGTGACAGTAGCGACAGTAGTATTCATGTTCGTTGTGTGCGGAGCAAGCCGGGAAGAGTTCAGGCTTCGGATCCGGGTTCCCATTCTGACAGAGAAGGGAGAAACGCATATCGGACCCGAAAAAGAAGGCCACCGGCACCGGCTGTTGCTCCGGCCCGACTGGCTTTTGCAGCCGATGCTGCGGCGCGTAATCTCATCTCCGGCAAGCTCAATAATCGCCCGGTTTAGCGAGCAATTTTGAGGCAGCGCTGTGCTTGTGCGTCGCAACACCGAAAGTCGTTGACGGTTTTAGTACGGTCGTTCCAAAATCGACTCACATTCATGCTGTGCGAACAATGACCGGCAGATAAAAATACGGAGGAGGGACGATGGAGTATCCGAAGAGTCCGGTAATGGGGCAAATGATGAGCCAGCCCTTGCTCATCTCGAGCATCCTGCGCCATGCAGACCGCTATTTTGGCAAGAACGAAATCGTCTCCCGGCGGGTGGAAGGCGACATCCACCGCTATACCTATCACGACTGCCACACGCGCGCGCGCAAGCTGGCGAATGCGCTGGCCGGCCTCGGTGTGAAGATGGGCGACCGGGTGGCCACCATCGCCTGGAACGGCTACCGGCACATGGAGGCTTATTACGCCGTGTCCGGCTCCGGCGCCGTGCTGCATACGATCAACCCGCGCCTGCATCCCGAGCAAGTTGCCTATATTGCCAATCATGCGGAAGACAGCTACCTGCTGTTCGACCTGACTTTCCTGCCGCTGGTACAGGCTTTCGCACCCCATTGCACCACCATCCGCGGCTACATCATGATGTGCGACCGTGACCGCATGCCGACGGATGGCAAGATACCGAACATGATGTGCTACGAGGACCTGATCGAGCAGCATTCCGACCAGTACGAGTGGCCGCTGTTCGACGAAAATTCGGCCTCCAGCCTGTGCTACACCTCCGGCACCACCGGCCATCCGAAAGGCGCGCTGTATTCGCACCGCTCGACCCTGCTGCATTCCTATGCGTCGGCGATGCCCGATGCCTTGAACGTATCGGCACGCGATACCGTGCTGCCGGTGGTTCCCATGTTCCATGTCAATGCCTGGGGCCTGCCCTATTCGGTACCCTTGACCGGCGCCCGCATGGTGTTTCCCGGCCCCGCGCTGGACGGCAAGTCGCTGTACGAACTGTTCGAGCAGGAGCAGGTCACCTTCTCTGCAGGCGTGCCCACCGTCTGGCTCAACTTGCTGACGCATGTCGCGCAGAACAAACTGTCGTTCTCGTCATTCAAGCGCACCGTGATCGGCGGATCGGCTTGTCCGCCCGCGATGATGCGGACCTTCCGCGACCAGTATGGCGTGGAAGTGGTGCACGCTTGGGGCATGACTGAAATGTCACCGCTGGGCACGGCCTCGACGCTGCAGGCGCGCCACGCGTCCTTGGGCAAGGAGGGGAAGGAGGCGGTACTGGACAAGCAGGGCCATGTGATCTACGGCGTGGAAATGAAGATCGTCGATGACGCCGGCAACGAGCTGTCGTGGGATGGCAAGACGTACGGCAACCTGCTGGTAAAGGGGCCGTGGGTGATCAGCAGTTATTTCAAGGGCGAGGGCGGCGATCCGCTGCAGGACGGCTGGTTCCCGACCGGAGATGTTGCCACCATAGATCAGGATGGCTACATGCAGGTCACCGACCGCAGCAAGGACGTGATCAAGTCGGGCGGTGAATGGATAGGCACGATCGACCTGGAAAACATCGCGATGGCACATCCGGCGGTGTTGCAGGCGGCCTGCATCGGCGTGGCCCATCCGAAATGGGACGAGCGGCCGCTGTTGGTGGTGGTCAAGAGGCCGGACGCCGTGGTCACCAAGGAGGAGTTGCTTGCGTTTTTTGATGGAAAGGTTGCCAAGTGGTGGCTACCGGATGATGTGGCTTTTGTCGATGCCCTGCCGATCGGCGCGACCGGCAAGGTGCTGAAAAACAGGATCAGGGAGACATTCAAGGACTACAAACTGCCAACTGCATGAGGGGGAGACATCGCCGCCAAGGCCCCGGGCGGCCGTTCAAACGAAAACAACATCCATAAGAGAGAGACTATGCAACCGACAATCCGTCCCCTGTTCCTGGCGCTGTCCGCCGCCGCCGTAATGACCGCCGCCCCTGCCGCATTCGCCGAGAATGTGCGCGTTGCCATGATCGAAACCATGTCGGGCGCATTCGCGCCGATTGGCGCGAACCAGTTGCACTCGTACCAGTTGATCTCGGAAATGGCGAACAAGCAGAAGTGGGCCGGCAACCACACCCTGGAATTCGTCCCCTTCGACAACAAGGGCAGCCCGCAGGAGTCACTGACCCAGCTGAAGGCTGCGATCGACCAGGGCTTCCGCTTCATCGCCCAGGGCAATAGCTCGGCCGTCGCGATGGCGCTGATCGACGCGATCAACAAGCACAACGAACGCAATCCGGGCAAGGAAGTGGTGTTCTTCAACCACTCGGCAATCGACCCCGACCTGACCAACAGCAAGTGCAGCTTCTGGCATTTCCGCTTCGACGCCAACTCGGACATGAAGATGGAAGCGCTGACCACCGAGATGGCCAAGAACAAGGACATCAAGAAGGTCTACATCATCGGCCAGAACTATTCGCATGGTCACCAGGTCACGCGCGCTGCCAAGGAGATGCTCAAGCGCAAGCGGCCGGATGTCCAGATCGTCGGCGATGACCTGCACCCGATCGCCCAGGTCAAGGATTTTGCTCCCTATGTCGCCAAGATCAAGGCTTCGGGCGCTGACTCCGTCATTACCGGCAACTGGGGCGCCGACCTGGCGTTGCTGATCAAGGCCGCCAAGGATGCGGACCTGAAAGCCAACTTCTACACCTACTACGGCTCTACCAGCGGCGTGCCGACTGCGATGGGCGCGGCCGGCGCCGACCGGGTCAAGTATGTGGGCCTGTGGAACGTCAATAACGAGAACTATGACGGCAAGGATATCGTCGAAAACTTCAAGAAGAAGTACAAGGACGATTTCTACGTGATGCAGACCTTCTCGGTGGTCGAGATGCTTTCCCAGGCGATCAAGAAGTCCAAGTCCACCGATCCGGTGAAGGTCGCTTTCGCAATGGAAGGCATGAAGACCAAATCGCTGAACGGCGACATCGAAATGCGCGCAACCGACCACCAGATGCTGCAACCGCTGTACATTGCCACCTGGGTCAAGACCAACAACAAGGACGTGCGCTTCGACCAGGAAAACACCGGCTATGGCTGGAAGACGGATGTGAAGGTGCCGGCTTACATCGCCTCGCAGCCGACCTCGTGCCAGATGAAGCGGCCGGCCAAGCGATAAGCTGATCGCAAGCTACGGCGGTCCCGCATTGCAGGAAGCGGGACCGTTCGCGCACGCGCCACGTGCAGCGCCGGATCCGGCGCTGCACGGCGCGCGGGGCCTGTCGTCCCGCCGGACCTGTCTATCCTGTCTGTCCTGTCGCTTCAACTCCAGGGGATGTACTGTTGGAATTCACTCTCATCACGCTGCTTAACGGGCTGAGCTACGGCTTGCTGCTGTTCATGCTCTCCTCGGGGCTGACGCTGATTTTCAGCATGATGGGCGTGCTGAATTTTGCGCACGCCAGCTTCTACATGATCGGCGCCTATGTCGCCTATGCCATCAGCGGCGCGGTCAATTTCTGGGTGGCGCTGGTCCTCGCTCCCTTGCTGGTCGGCGTGCTCGGCGCCGCGGTCGAACGCTACGGGCTGCGTTCGGTGCACAAATACGGACATATTCCCGAGTTGCTGTTCACCTTCGGCTTGTCCTACGTGCTGGTCGAGGTGGTGCAACTGATCTGGGGCAGGGCGGCGGTGCGCTACGTCATACCGCCCGAGCTGGATGGCCCGCTGTTCACGCTGTATACGACCACCTTCCCGATCTACCGCGGCTTCATGATGTTCATCGCGCTGCTGATGCTGGCGTCGATCTACCTGATGCTGACCCGGACCCGCATCGGATTGGTAATACAGGCCGCGCTGACCCATCCGGAGTCGGTCGAGGCGCTCGGCCACAATGTTCCGCGCGTGTTCATGCTGGTGTTCGGCGGCGGCTGCGCGCTGGCTGCCCTGGCTGGCGTCATCGGCGGTAACGCCTTCGTCACCGAACCAGGCATGGCGGCCACGGTCGGCAGCATAATTTTCGTGGTGGTGGTGGTCGGCGGCATGGGATCGCTGGGCGGCGCGCTGCTGGCCTCGCTGCTGATCGGGGTGATCCAGACCTTTGCCGTCGCGATCGATTATTCAATGGCCGACGTCCTGTCCAGGGTCGGCATGATGGTCAGCCCGGAGACGCCCGGATACAGCGTGCTGAAGCTGACGATTGCGCAGACCGCGCCGATCCTGCCGTACCTGTTCCTGGTACTGATATTGATATTCCGGCCCAAGGGCCTGATGGGCACGAGGGAAGGCTAAGCAGATGCAGGCGACCAATAGCACCGTGACGTTCAAGCCGATCAACCTGGGGCGGCGGATAGTCTGGACCGTATTCGCGCTGGTCCTGATCCTGGCGCCCACGATTTTCAACAAGGGCGCGTCGCTCTCCATCCTGTGCCAGATGGGCACGGTGATGATCTTTGCGCTGTCCTACAACATGCTGCTCGGCCAGGGCGGCATGCTGTCGTTCGGACATGCCGTGTATTCCGGGCTTGGCGCCTATTTCGCCATACACGCGATGAACCTGGCCAGCGGCGGTTCGCTGCCGGTGCCGGTCAGCCTGATCCCACTGGTCGGCGGCTTCGCCGGCATGTTTTTCGGCGTGATCTTTGGCTATGTGACCACCAAGAAGGCCGGCACCACATTTGCCATGATCACGCTGGGCATTGTCGAGCTGGTATTCGCCTGCTCGCTGATGTTTCCCGGGTTCTTCGGCGGCGAAGGCGGGATTACCACCAATCGCGTGATGGGAACGCCACTGTTCGGCATCACTTTCGGCCCACAGATCCAGGTGTATTACCTGATCGCCTTCTGGCTGTTCATCAGCACGATCGCGATGTTCGCCTTCACCCAGACGCCGCTGGGCCGGATCATCAATGCGGTGCGGGACAACCCCGAACGGGTCGAGTTCATCGGCTACAACACGCAGTATGTCCGCTATTTCACGCTGATCCTGTCGGCCTTCTTCGCCGGCATCGCGGGCGGCCTGACGGCGATCAACTTTGAAATCGTCAGTGCCGAGAACGTCAGTGCCCTTCGATCGGGAGGGGTGCTGCTGTTCACTTTCATAGGCGGCATAGGCTTCTTCTTCGGACCGATGATCGGCGCCATCATCGGCGTGTTCCTGACCGTGCTGCTGTCCGAATTCACCAAGGCGTGGCAACTCTACCTGGGCGTGTTCTTCATCGTGATCGTGATGTATGCGCCGTTCGGCATCGCCGGCATCATCATGCTGAACCTGCGCGTGCTGAAGTACGGTCTTTACCGCCGCATCCGCGCCAGCTTGCTGGCTACCTGCGGCGCAGCGCTGGTCGGGCTGGCGGGCTTGTTCGCCTTCATCGAGATGCTTTACCACCGCACCTTCGACTCCGCCAACGGCACACTGACGAAGGTATATGGCATGAGTGTCGATACCGCCCAGGCGGGGGGCTGGATTGCGGCGACAGTGGTGCTAGCGGTCGGCGCGGCGCTGTTTGCGTGGACCGGGCGCCGCTTCCGCCACCATTGGGGCGAAGTCAGCGCCGAGATCGAAGCGCGTATCGCAAAGGGAGAAGCATGAGCGCCTTTTCTGTCGAATTGCGCGAGGTGCGCAAGAGTTTCGGCAAATCCGAAATCATCCGCGGCGCGACGCTGGCGGTTCCGGCCGGCGAACGCTATGCGATCATCGGCCCCAATGGCGCGGGCAAGTCGACGTTGTTCAACCTGATTTCAGGCCGGTTCCCGGTCACGTCCGGGGAAATCCTGGTTAACGGCAAGGGCATCGGCGGGTTGCGGCCCTTCGAGATCAACCGCATGGGCCTGTCGCGCAGCTTCCAGATCACCAACATCTTCCATCGCCTCAGCGTGTTCGAGAACCTGCGTTGCGCGGTGCTCTGGTCGCTGGGCTACAAGTATTCGTTCTGGCATCGGCTCAACGGCCTGCGCGATGCCCAGGAGCAGGCCGAGCGCGTGCTGGAGCAGATCGGGCTGAAGCGGCGGCGCGACACCGCCGCAGGACTGCTGACCTATGCGGAACAGCGGGCGCTGGAGATCGGCATCACGATTGCCGGCGGCGCCGACGTGATCCTGCTGGACGAACCGACGGCCGGCATGAGCCGTTCCGAATCCGATCATGCGGTCGAGTTGATCCGCCGCGTCACGGTCGGCAAGACGCTGCTGATGGTGGAGCACGACATGAGCGTGGTGTTCGGCCTGGCCGACAAGATCGCGGTGGTGGTGTACGGCGAAGTGATTGCCTGCGACACCCCGGTCAACATCCGCGGCAATGCCCGGGTACAGGAAGCCTATCTCGGCGGGCATGCGCCGACGGAGGCCACGACATGAGCACGATGTTGGAAATAAAGAACCTGCACGCCTACTACGGCAAGAGCCACGTGCTGCACGGTGTCGACCTGAAGGTGGGGGAAGGGGAGATCGTCAGCTTGCTGGGACGCAATGGCGTCGGCCGCTCCACCACCGTCAAGGCGGCAATGGGCATGGTCAATGCCACCGGATCCATCCTGTTCAAGGGCAGCGAACTGATCGGCCTGAAGGCATTCCAGATCGCGCACAAGGGCTTGGGCTATGTGCCGGAGAATCGCGATATCTTCCCGACGCTCACCGTCGAGCAAAATCTTTTGCTGGGTGAAAAGAAGAGTGTGAAGTCGCGCTGGTCGCTCGACGACATGTACGGAATGTTTCCGCGCCTGAAGGAGCGCCAGCATACCCAGGCCGGCGTGCTGTCCGGAGGCGAGCAGCAGATGCTCACGCTGTGCCGGACACTGATGGGCGATCCGGACCTGATCATGATCGACGAGCCGACCGAAGGCCTGGCGCCGAAGATCGTCGACCTGGTGGCGCAATACCTGCTGGCGCTGAAGAACCGCGGCATCTCGGTGTTGCTGGTCGAGCAGAAGCTGGCGATTGCCCTGGAAATCTCGCAGCGCGTGTATGTGATGGGGCACGGCGCCATCGTGTTCGAGGGAACGCCGGCGGACCTGAAAGCCAATGCCGGCATACGCAGGGAGTGGCTGGAGGTCTGAGCGGAACTCGCGCCAGGGGCCGGCTTTTGGCCGGCTCTGTTTTTCCCCTTTCGAATAATACGATCGTGCTATTTGTGCGGTATAGTTAAAAGCTTGAGTTAAAAGCTTGAGTCAATAGCTTGTTTACGCTGGGTCCAGGGGCCGTAATTCCAGAAGGCCGGGGCCCTCATCAAAAGGAAGAGACATGACTGCCGAATACAAGGTGGACGGCGCGGTTGCCGTCATCACGCTGAATAATCCGCCGGTTAATGGCCTTGGTCATTCGACCCGCAGTGCAATCGTTGATGGCGTGCGCCGCGCGCTGGACGACGACAAGGTCAAGGCCATCATCATTACCGGTGGCGGCAAGGCATTTTCCGGCGGCGCCGACATCAAGGAATTCAATAGCCCCAAAGCCCAGGCCGAGCCGACCCTGCATACCGTGATCAACGTGGTTGAAAACGCCACCAAGCCGGTGATTGCCGCCATCCACGCCGTGGCAATGGGCGGCGGGCTGGAACTGGCGCTGGGATGTCACTACCGCGTGGCCGTGGCTGGCGCCCAGATCGCCCTGCCCGAAGTCAAGCTCGGCCTGCTGCCGGGCGCCGGCGGCACACAGCGCCTGCCGCGCCTTATCGGCCTGGAACCCGCATTGAACATGATCGTCTCCGGCAACCCCGTGTTGTCCGAGAAGCTGGCGAAAAGCGGGCTGTTCGACCAGTTGATCGAGGATGAGCTGGTGCCGGGCGCGATCGCATTCGCCAACAAGGTCGCGGATGTGCGTCCGTTGCCGCGGGTGCGCGACAAGAAGATCGATTACCCGAACCACGAAGCCTACCTGCAGTTCTCGCGCAATACGGTCAGGGCGGTTGCCGGCCCGTATCCGGCGCCGCTCAAATGCGTGGAAGCGATTGCCGCCGCCGTCGTCGGGCCGCGCTTCGAAGATGGCATCAAGGTCGAGCGCGCGCTGTTCATGGAGCTGGTGCAGAGTCCCGAATCGAAAGCGCTGCGGCATGCGTTCTTCGCCGAGCGCGCTGCCAGCAAGATTCCCGATGTGCCGGAAGACACGCCACAGCGCAGCATCAAGTCGGTTGCGATCATTGGCGCTGGCACCATGGGTGGCGGCATTGCGATGAATTTCGCCAATGCCGGCATACCTGTCAAGCTGCTGGAAATGAAGCCGGAGGCGCTGGAAAAAGGGCTTGCGACCATACGCAAGAACTACGAAAACAGCATGAAGAAGGGCAAGCTCACGCAGGACAAGTTCGACCAGCGCATGGGCGCCATCAGCGGCACGCTCGATTACAGCGAGATCGGCCAGGCCGACATCGTGATCGAGGCGGTGTTCGAAGACATGAAGGTGAAGGAAGCCGTATTCCGGAAGCTGGACGAGGTAATGAAGCCGGGCGCGATCCTGGCCTCCAACACGTCGACGCTGGACGTCAACCAGATAGCCAGCTTCACCAAGCGCCCGCAGGACGTGATCGGCACCCATTTCTTCAGCCCGGCCAATGTGATGCGCCTGCTGGAAATAGTGCGCGGCGAGAAAACCGGAAAGGACGTGCTGGCCACGGCCATGGCGCTGTCCAGGAAGATCAAGAAAGTCGGCGTGGTATCCGGCGTGTGTGACGGCTTCATCGGCAACCGCATGATCGAGCAATACAGCCGCCAGGCCGGTTTCCTGCTGGAAGAGGGCGCGTTGCCGGAGCAGGTCGACAAGGCAATTGAAAAATTCGGCTTCGCGATGGGCCCGTTCCGCATGGGCGACCTGGCCGGCAACGACATCGGCTGGTATATCCGCAAGCGCCGCTATGTCGAGAAGCCCGAAGTCACCTATTCGAAGACGGCTGACCTGCTGTGTGAAATGGGCCGCTATGGCCAGAAGACCAGCGCCGGCTGGTACGACTACAAGCCGGGCGACCGCAAGCCGTATCCGTCGCAGGTGGTCAACGACATGATCGTGAAGCACTCGGCCGACATTGGTGTCGAGCGCCGCAAGATCAGCGACCAGGAAATCGTCGAGCGGCTGGTGTATTCGCTGGTCAATGAGGGCGCGCAGATCCTGGAAGAGGGCATCGCGATACGGGCGTCCGACATCGACATGGTCTACCTGAGCGGCTATGGATTCCCGCTGTTCCGTGGCGGCCCGATGTTCCATGCCGACACGGTCGGCCTGCCGAATGTGGTCATGGCGATGGAGAAATACGCCCGTGGCCGCCATGGCGACGCCTGGAAACCGGCAGCCTTGCTGGCGCGGCTGGCGGCAGAGGGCAAGACTTTCAACTGAGGAAGTCGTGGCGTGATCCGACGCACGCCACGAATGCTTCCTCCCCTTGAGCATTGCCCATAACCGTGGGTTTTTTGGTTTTTGCGGCTTGTTGGCTTGCGGTTCGTGTGGCTGGGTTTGTTGTTTGTGGTTGTGAAGCCGGGAGACACCCCGGCGGGTGTGTTTCTTTCTTTTGAAAAAAGAAAGAAACCAAAGAAAAGAAGGTCAAAACCCACTTGGCCAACGCTCGCTTCGATAGCCAACCAGACTCGGACGCCTGGGCCGAACCAGTGCGGCGTTCGCGAGGAAGGTGCTGTCACACGTTCGCCTCTGACCGGGATCAGTCAACCCGCTTCAATGCCGCCGACCGCACACCACCGCTCGTTGACTCCTAATTATTTTCGAAGCCGCTATTTGGCTCTTGAGGGCGGGTTGTCAGGGGGCGCGGATGTCGCAGTCGATTTTCTGCCGCTCTCTGCCTTTCGTGAACAGATCCCCTCCGTCGCTTGTTTGCAGCTTCGAAAAAAATTAAGAGTCAACGGTGCGTTGGGCATCGGTATAAGATACTTCATGGGGTTGGCTGATTAGGTAAGCGGCACACAGCCGAGGGATCATCTCTCGCGAACGTCGCACTGGATTAGCCCAGACATCCGCGTCTGGTTGGCTATCGAAGCGGGCGTTGGCCAAGTGGGTTTTGACCTGGTTTTCTTTGGTTCCTTTCTTTTTCTAAAAGAAAGGGACACACCCGCCGGGGTGTCTCCCGGCTTCACAACCACAACCATCAAACCCAGCCACACCAACCGCAAGCCAGAGACCCACAAACAGACCCACAAAACCACGCCTTTTCACCTACCAGTAGTTCTCGGCAACGAAATGCCCCGGCGAGGCGCGCCGCAGCGGGCGCATGTCGCGCGAATGCAATAGCGCGCGCGTCTCCTCGATCATTGCGGGGTTCCCGCACAGCATGACCCTGGCGCCTTCAGGCGTGATGGCGTGGCCAGCGGCCTGCTCAAGCCGGCCGTTTTCCAGCAGCGTCGTGATGCGCCCATGCAGCACGCCGGCTGGCAGCGGCGTCCCGTCCCCGTCCCGCGTGACGCTCTGAAACAGCTGCAACTGGCTGCCGCCATGTGCCTGGCTAGCCTGGATTGCCTGCAGCTCGTTGGTATAGGACAGGTCAGCCACATGCCGCGCGCCGTGGACCAGCACCAGTTGCCGGAACTGCTTCCATACCGCGCCATCGCGCAGGATGGAGATGAAGGGACCAAGTCCGGTGCCGGTGGCCAGCATCCATAACGTGTCGCCATCGGTGAAGCGGTCCGCGGTCATGAAGCCGAAGGCTTGCTTGTCGAGGTATATCCTGTCCCCTGGCCTCAGTTGCTTCAGGCGGCTGGTGAACATGCCTCCGGGAACGATGACGCCGTAATATTCGAGAAAATCCTCGGCCGGCGCCGAGACCACGGAATAGGCGCGCCAGATCAGCTGTCCGTGTTCATCCTGCAGTCCGAGCCGGGAATAATGCCCCGGCTTGAACAGGTATTGGGCAGGGCGCGTAATCTTGAAGCTGAGCAGGGTATCCGTCCAGTAGCGGATGTCCCATATACTCTCTTCGGTCCATTTCGAATCATCGCTTGTCGCTGTCATGGCTGCTCACCCGGCACTTTCCGTGCAGTTTTCGAATCTATGATCTATACCACATCGATTCCACATCGAATTCACATTGATTCCGGATTGATTTCAACTCGATTCATGATCGACACACACTGATCGGACCCATCATGAGCAAGATAGTGCTGCTTGAAAAAATACACCAGAACGCGGTTGCCTACCTGCAGGAGCACGGTTTCAGCGATATCCTGGAGGTGGCGCGTGCGCTGCATGGCAAGGAGTTGCTGGATGCTCTGGAAGGCGCCGACGCAGTCGGCATCCGTTCCAACACCCATCTGACGGCGGAGGTGCTGCAGGCGCTGCCCAGGCTGAAGATCATCTGCTGTTTCTGCATCGGCACCAACCAGGTCGACCTGGTGGCAGCGGCGCAGCATGGCATTCCGGTTTTCAACGCGCCTTTTTCCAACACCCGATCGGTGGCGGAACTGGTGATTGCCGAAGCAATCCTGCTGCTGCGCCGCGTACCCGAGAAGAACGCGAAAGCACACCGCGGTGTCTGGGACAAGAACGCGCAGGGTGCCTTCGAGGTGCGCAACAAGACCTTGGGCATCATCGGCTATGGCAACATCGGCGGGCAGGTCGGCACCATGGCCGAGAGTGTCGGCATGCAGGTGCGGTATTACGACCCCGAGAGCAAGCTGCCGCTCGGCAACGCCCGGCCGCTGCCGCTGCAGCAGGTGCTGGAGCAGGCTGACATCGTCACGCTTCACGTGCCGGGTGGTACTGCCACGCACAACCTGATCAACGCTGAACGGCTGGCGATGATGAAGCCGAGCGCGGTGCTGATCAACGCGTCGCGCGGTGGGGTGGTGGATATCGAGGCGCTCGACCGCGCCTTGAGCGAGCGCAGGTTGGCGGGGGCGGCGCTGGATGTGTTTCCCAAAGAGCCGCGCAGCGAGAAAGAGGAGTTCGTGTCGCCGCTGCGCGGACAGGACAATGTGATCCTGACCCCGCACATCGGCGGCAGCACCGAGGAAGCGCAGGCGAACATCGGCCACGAAGTGGCGGAAAAACTGGTGCGCTTTTTGACCGCCGGCACCACGCGTTCGGCGGTCAACTTTCCGGAGATCGCGCACCAGGCCAAGGAAGTGAAGAGCCGCATCCTCAATATCCACAAGAATGAGCCCGGCGTGATTGCGCGCATGAATGCCGAATATGCAGCGTTGGGCCTGAATATCGTCGCCCAGCACCTGCAGACCAAGGGCACGATCGGCTATGCCATTACCGATGTCGACGAAGTCGTGCCGCCGGAATTGATGGCAAAACTGTGCAGTGCGCCGGCGGTGATTCGTTGCCAGTTGATCTGAGGCACCCAGTCAAGCGCGGGTCCGAGCGCTAGCGCTTGCTGGTGACCACCCGCGGATTGCCGCTGTAGCCGACGGTGTTCAGCGTCACCGGCCGTCGCCATACCCGCGAGATGTACTCCAGCACGCGCTCGGCGCGCCCGACGTCCAGGCCGCGGCCATCGCTCTGGTGGTCGTGGGTCAACTCCAGGCTGCCGTCCTGGTGCATGCGGGTGACGGCAATGCGCGGGGCGCCGTAGTTGAACTTCGGCGCCAGGATTGCTTCGCGCACGGCATGAATGTCGCGGTTGGCAATCTTGATGCCGCCGTCGTCATGCGTTTCGTAGACGAACAGTTCCAGCTTCTCGGCCAGTTCCGGCGTCAGGTAGTTGCGGATGAAGCCGAAGTCGTCTTCCTCGCGCATGATCTGGCGTGCGGCCTCGATGCCCCTCTTTTCGATCAGGTCTTCCCACATCGAAAAGCCGAGGTGATAGGGATTCACCGCCAACGCCAGTTCGTTGTCACCGGCGTAAGGACGCACCACATCCGAATGCGCCTTGATTGCCGACAGGTACAGGTCATGCGGCAGGAAATCCGCTTCGCGCAATAGCCGCGCATGCCAGTACGAGGCCCATCCTTCATTCATGATCTGGCAAGCGAACACCGGATAAAAGTAAAAGGATTCCTCGCGCACGGCGAGGAAGATGTCGCGCTCCCATCCTTCCAGGTCCGGCGCGTAATTCGCGATGAACCACAGCAAGTCGTACTCCGGATGCGGCGGCACCGAGGCCTTGCGTGGCGCCTGCTCCTCTGCGCTCGGGAGCGCCTCGCCGGGGAGCGAATGGAAGCGGCGGCTGAAGTCGTCTTCGTTCCTCGGGGCCGGCTGTATCTTGCCGGTCGGGTAGCGGCTGCGGTGCAATTCACGGTTGACGTCGATGTGCGGCTCCAGCGCCAGTGCGGCATCCAGCACGGCTTCGACCTTTTCCTGCCCGTGCTCCTGCAGCGCGGCATCGATCTGATGAGCGCGGGCGGCGGATTGTTCTAGGATATGGCCGCCAGCCATCTCCATGAAGCGCGCGAACAGGTGGTTATTCCTGGAAAAGTCGGCGTGGCCGAGCACGTGCGCGACCACCAGCGTGTTCTCGGGCAAGCTGTTGTTGTTCACCAGGTAGGCGTGGCAGGGGTCGCCCGGAAACATGACCTCGAAGATGCGCGAATTGCCCATGCTCTGGCGAATCAGCTGATGGATATAGCGGATGCCGAACGACCAGTGCGGCATCCTCACCGGCAAGCCGTACACCGCGATCTCCATCATGAAGTTGTTCGGCACCAGTTCGAAGTCGACCGGGTAGTACTCCAGTCCCAGCCTGGTCGCCAGTTCCTCCATCCGCTGCGAATAGTCCTGCAGCCGTTCGTCCTTCACTGTTGCTGCGTGCATTTACGCCACCTCGCTTTGCTCGGCCTGCTGGACAAAGAATTTGCGGATTGCCTTCCAGACGTCGTCCGGCCGCGACAGCACGCAGGTGCCGACCGGCGCGCCGCTGCGCTCCAGTTCGCCGGCCATCATCTTCATTTCTGTTTCGGTGGCACGCGGCGAGCCGGGCACGGTTTCCACATAGCCCATGTAGTTCACCAGAGACGACAGCCGTGCCAGTCCTTCGCTTGCGGCGGCGCGGTCCTCGGTGAAGTTTTCTCCGTCCGATGCGTAGAACAGATAGCTGTTGTACTGCGAAGGGTCATACTCGTTTTCTATCATCTGCAGGGCCAGGTTGAACGCGGTCGAAGCGCCAGTGCCGCCGGTGCCGGTCACCTGGAAAAACTCGCGTTCATTGAACTCCCATGCCTGGGTGGTGTGGGCGATGAAACGGGTCTCGACCTTGGCGTAGCGGCGGCGGATGCCCTGCAGCACGAAGAAGAAGAAGGTCTTGGCCAGTTTTCGTTCGGCCTCCGTCATGCTGGCGGAGACATCGAGCGCGAACAGCACGACCGCATTGGTCGCCGGCTTCTTGCGTTTTACCAATTGCCGGAAACGCAGATCCTCGTTGGTAAATGGCACAGGGTTGGCCTGGATGGCCCGCCGTTTCACTGCCTCCTTGACCGTGCGGCGGCGATCGAGGCGGGCGCGCGCCCCGTGCTTGTCCCAGCCCTCGCGCACGTACTCGTCATCCTCGACCACGGTATTGCGCTTGGGCTGCAGGTCCGGCAGCTTGAGTTCTTCCCAAATCCAGTCGACGATGTCGTCGACCTTCAGTTCCAGCATCAGCTTGACTTCGCCTTCGGCATTGTCGCCTTGGCCATCGTCGTCGCCGGGGCTGCGTTGGGTCGGGCGCAGCACGTCGCCGGGCTTGCCCTGGCCCTGGCCGGCGTCCATTTGCTGATGTGATTGGGAATCGGCAAGCCGAAAGCGCGCATGCTCGAGCATGCGCACCGGCACGCCGACTGTCTGGTCCTGCGAGCCCGTGATCAGGTCCGATCCGGCGACCAGGTCGGGCAGGTTCTGATGGACGCTCTCGCGGACCTTTTCGTTATGACGCAGCCAGTCGCGCGCACCCCTGGAAAAAAGGTCGTACCACGGCGTTTCTGTCGACATCGTCATGTGGATTGCCATCTGCTTACCTCTCGTCTCTGGACTGCACTGGCCCGGCAACAGGGTCATCAAAAGGCAGAAAGCGGCGCACAAAGCGCGGCAAGCAAATCACAGGCGATGACCTCCCTGCAACCAGCAGTATTTAGACCCGATCCCGGGCACATCGTTTTGCATGACAGCCTCTTTACTCCTGCGCCAGCAATGTGGTGACGTAGTTGAGCGCTTCCCGCGCGCTGTGGGCGTCATAGCCGTATTCATCGACCAGGCGCTTTTCGACGACCGATATTTTTTGCCGCACCTCTTCGTCCGGCCTGCTGCTGGAACTGACCAGCCGCAACACCTCGCGCCGCTGCTCGAACAGGTATTGCTGGACGCCGTCATGCAACTGGGCATGACTGTCCAGCGTGAACTTCTCGCCGCGCTTGAAGGCGCCCATTGCCTTGCGCACCACTTCTTGCCGGAACGACTGCTTGCCGGAATCGGAAATGTGGATTTTCTCTTCCACTGAACGCAGGAAGCGTTCGTCCGGCTTGCGTTCTTCATTGGTGATCGGGTCCTTCACATGGCGGTTGTCGAGCGTAGCCTCGACCTCGTCCAGGTACTTGTCGAGCAAGTCCTGCGCCTCCTGCTCGAACGAAACGAACAGGGCCTTGTGGACGTCCTCCTTGACCCAGCGGTTGTAGAAATACTTGCGCGCCAGCACGAGATAGTCGACCCATTTGCGCTTCTTCTTGGGGTCGATGCGGGCATCACTGTCGATTGCATCCTTCAAGGCCAGCAGCACATCCATCGTGGTCAGGCTGCGCTTGTCGGACTGAATGATCGCGTTCGACAGTGCGTTGATGACGAAGCGGGGGGATACGCCGCCCAAGCCTTCATCCGGCAATTTCTGCCGTTCGCGTTCGGCTTCTGCCCGGTTGACGCCCTCGACCTCTTCTTCCGCCTGCAGCCGCACCCGCTTGCTTAGTTCCTGCTCCTTCTCTTCGCCCTCGTGCAGGCGGGTCATGATTGCGAATACTGCGGCTGCGTGCAGCACATGCGGATCGAGATGCACTTCGCGGAAGGCGGGAGCGGCGGAGGAAATCAGCTTCTTGTAAATCCGCGCTTCATCCTTGTAATTGAGCGTGTAGGGCACCTGGATGATTACCATCCGGTCCAGCAGCGCCTCGTTTTCGCTTTCCTGCAGGAACTTGCGGAACTCGGCAAGGTTGGTGTGGGCCAGGATGGTTTCGTCCAGGTAGATCAGCGGGAAGCGCGATACCTTGACGTTCTTCTCCTGCGTCAGCGTCAACAGCAGATACAGGAATTCGCGCTTGACCTTCAGGATCTCGATCATTTCCAGCATGCCGCGGCTGGCGGCATAGACGGCGCCCGACCATGACCAGGCGCGCGGATCGCCTTCGTCGCCGAATTCGGCAACCTTGGACAGGTCGACCGAGCCGACCAGGTCCGCCAGGTCAGCCGTGGTAGGGTCATGTGGCGCATAGGTGCCGATGCCCAGCCGTCCGGCTTCCGAGATGAAGATGCGTTCCACTGGCATGCGCAGGAAGTCGCCCTTGTAATCATCCTCCAGCCGTGCCCGGCAGTGCGGGCAGACCTCGCCGGATATGTCGACGCCGTAGGTTTCGCGTACGCTTGCGCGCAGGGAATGCGGCACCAGATGCAGCGGCGACTCGTGCACCGGGCAGCCCTGTATGCCGTACAGCGCACCGGCATCGGTGTGGCTGTACTCTTCCAGCCCACGCTTGAGCAGGATCACCAGGCTGGATTTGCCGCCAGACGGCGGGCCGAGCAGCAGCAACAGCCGGCGGCCCACTTCCGAGCCGGCGGCTGCTGCCTTGAAATAGTCCACCACGCGCTCGATCGATTCATCCACGCCGAACAGATCTTCGGCGAACAGTTGCCTGGTGAAATTGCCGTTCGCATCTTCGCCGCGCGTCCAGCGGATCATGTCCCACATGTATTGATGCGATGTGCGCGCCACCGCTTTCGGATCGGCCGGCAGCACCGTTTCGAGGAACTGGGACAGCGAGCCTGACCAGTTTGCTGCGCGGTGGTCCCGGGTGAATGCCACCAGCCGCTCCATCAACGCCTGCTGCTGGCCGGGTTGGGCTGCCTTGTCTGTCGTCGTCATACCATCTCCCGTTGGTTTGATCGGTTGGGACTCTTCATCCTGCGCCTGAGTCCTAAGCTAATGCCCTTACATTCGGCAAATCATGAGGTGCATCAATTGCCCTGAGGCCACCGGGGCCGTCGCCGCAAGCGGCGAACCGAAAGGGCGCGGATCGCAATGCGGCCCCAGGCAAGGGCGTCGCAGGATGCCGGCGCGAATGCCCCCCTGAGCGCTGGGACTGGCGCCATGACTTATGGTTCAGCGCGAGCATGGGAATGGAAGGGCATGAGGACGGCGTGAAGCGGCCGGACGGCCTGGCTGGGGGCGGCATTGCCCGGCATTTTCAATTGTTCTTCTTTTTGGGGAACATTGACCCGGCTGCCCCCTCTAATTACGGCGAATCAAATCCTTCCGCCTGTAAATAATGCAGCATGGAAACACCTGGCGCGATAACGCTGTTGATCGCCGCTTCCACCGTTTCCACCGCTCCCGAGAGAAAAAGCCACCAGTGCAGAAACCACGCGTCCTTCTCGTAAACGATCACCCCGCAAGCCTGCTCGCGTTACATAGCCTGCTTGAAAGATCGGCAGCGACCCACGAATACGAAATAGTGACAGCCCCCGGAGGCGAACAGGCACTGCGTGCCGTGCTCAATACCTGCCAGCAACAATTCGCCGTTATCTTGCTGGACGTCAACATGCCGGGCATGGACGGCTTTGAAGTCGCGGAGATCATCCACTCGCATCCGCGCACCGCCTTGGTGCCCATCATCTTCGTCACCGCGCATTACGCCGACGAATTGCACAGGCTCAAGGGATACCAGAAAGGTGCGGTCGATTATCTCTTCACCCCGGTCATCCCGCAGATACTGCAGAACAAGATCCTGGTATTCGTCGAATTGGCGAAGAAAAATCTTCAGTTGCAGCAGCAAACCCGCCAGCTGGAAGAACTCAACCGCGATCTCCAGGTGCAACAGATGAACGACCTCAAGCGCGTCAACGCCGCGCTGGAGGCCGAAGTCATCGAGCGCCGCCAGGCAGAAGAGCGGGCACACGGCCTGGCAACCCGGGATGGCCTGACCGGCTTGCTGAACCGCTGCTCGCTGACTGAAGCGCTGGAGCATGCGATCGGGCGAGCAGGGCGCCAGGGAAAGAGCCTGGCGGTACTGTTCCTGGACATGGACCGATTCAAGGCCATCAATGACATGCTCGGCCACGATGTCGGCGACGGGCTTCTGGTCGAAGTCGCTCACCGCGTCACCGGCGCGGTACGTGAAACGGATATCGTGGCGCGGCTTGGTGGGGATGAATTCGTGGTCCTGATGGAATCCTTGCCCACGTATTCGGACGCGGCGGCGGTCGCCCACAAGATCGTGCAGGCCACCAACACCACCTTCGATATCAGCGGGCATTGCCTGAAAAGCTCGATGAGCATCGGGATCAGCTTGTTCCCGCAGGATGGCAAAACCGCCCATGCACTGATGAAACATGCTGACCTGGCGATGTACCACGCCAAGCAGCGCCGGCGCGGCAGCGTGGAATTTTTCCACCAGGAGTTGAACCAGCGCCTGCATGACCGGCTGACGCTGGAGCATGAACTGCAGGGCGCGCTGGAGAACGAGGAATTCGAGTTGCACTACCAGCCCAAGGTCGATATCGGAACCGGGCGAGTGGCGGGCGTCGAAGCGCTGCTGCGCTGGCGGCATCCGCGCCTGGGATTGATTACGGGTGCGCAGTTCCTCGGCGCCGCGGCCGATAGTGGTCATCTGGTGGCAATCGGAGAGTGGGTGATGTCGGCGGCCTGCGCCCAGGCACGACTATGGCTGGATGCGAACCACGGCAAGATCCGGCTGCCAATTGCGGTAAACGTCGCCATTCCGCAGATCCATGCAGAATTGCCCGGCAACATTCGCGAGAACCTGCGCCGGCACGGTATCCCGGCCGCATGCCTGCAGCTTGAAATTACCGAATCCCTGCTGATCCGCGATCTCGAGAAGGCAACCGCGGTGCTGCAGGAAATCAGCGAGGCGGGCATTACCATCGCGATCGACGATTTCGGCACCGGCTATTCGTCCTTGTCGGTACTCAAGGCGCTGCCGATCGATATCCTGAAGATCGACCAGTCATTCGTGCGCGACCTTGGCAAGACGGGCAGCGATACCGCGATCGTCGCGGCCATCGTCAATATGGCGCGCGCGCTGGCCTTGCGCATCGTCGCCGAAGGCGTCGAGACCCAGGAGCAGCTGAATATCCTGAGGACCCTGGGCTGCGACGAGTACCAGGGCTTCCTGCACAGCAGGGCAATGCCGCCGCAGAGCATTGCCACCCGTGTCCCGCAGATTGCAGGCGTCTGAAAACTTGTTCCACCCGGAACGCAATCCACAAGAAAGACAGGATTCAAGAATGAAAATCAGCGCGCAGGAAGGCGACGAAGAACAACTGTTGCTGCATACGCTGGAAGCGCTTTGCAAGGGGGATTTCTCGGTACGGATGCCGGACAAACTGCCCGGCAGCAGCGGCAAGATCGCGTCGTTGCTCAATACTGTTATTGAAAAGCAGGCGCGGATTGCCGGCGAGCTGGAAAGCGTCGCGCGCATCGTTGGTCACGAAGGCCAGTTGGGACATCGCGCCAGCCTGCCGGATGTGAGCGGCGGCTGGGCCGGCACCATCCACTGCGTCAATGCCTTGATCGACGACCTGGTAGGGCCTGCCCGCGAAATGTCGCGCGTGATTGACGCAGTCGCGCGTGGCGACCTGTCGCAGTCGATCCGGATCGAGGCCAGGGGCGAAGTCTCGGTGATCAAGGACAGCGTCAACGAGATGATCCGCAACATCAGGGAGACCACCCGCACCAATGCCGAGCAGGATTGGCTCAAGGGCAACCTGGCCCGCATCACGCACCTGTTGCAAGGACAGCGCGATCTCAAGGCGGTAACCTCGATGATCCTGTCGGAACTGGCGCCGCTGGTTTGCGCCCACCACGGCGTGTTCTACCTGTCGGATCCGGATGGGCTGGAGAACGGCTTGCACATGGTGGCGAGCTACGGCTACCGCGGACGCAAGAACCTGCCGACCACCTTCCTGCCCGGGGAAGGGCTGGTCGGCCAGTGCGCGATCGAGAAGCAGCGCATCTGGCTGACCAACGTGCCGCGCGATTACATCATGATCTCGTCGGGACTGGGTTCGGCGCCGCCGGCCAATATTGTCCTGCTGCCCGTCCTGTTCGGGGAGCAGGTCAAGGGCGTGCTGGAGATCGCGTCGATGGAGCGCTTCACACCGACCCACATGTCTTTCTTCGAGCAACTGATGGAATCGATCGGTGCGGTGCTCAACACGATCGAAGCCAACAGCCGCACTGAGAGCCTGCTGGCACAGTCGCAGTCGCTGGCGCAGGAGTTGCAGCAGACGAATCTTGAGTTGGCCGAGAAGGCACACCAGCTGTCGCTCCAGAACATTGAAGTCGAGCGCAAGAACCGCGAGGTGGTGCAGGCCAAGCGGGCGCTGGAAGAAAAGGCGACCCAGCTCGCGGTGTCCTCCAAATACAAGTCGGAATTCCTCGCCAACATGTCGCACGAGTTACGCACGCCGCTTAACAGCCTGCTGATCCTGTCCCGGCAGTTGAGCGAAAACCTGGATGGCAACCTGACGCCACAGCAGATTGAATTCGCCCGCACCATACATGGCTCGGGCAGCGACCTTCTTACGCTGATCAACGACATCCTTGATCTGTCGAAAATCGAATCCGGCACTGTATCGCTGGAGGTGGGCGAATACCGGTTCACGCATTTGCGCAGCTACGTCGAACGAACATTCCGGCACATGGCGCAAGTACGCCGGCTGGAATTCGAGGTCGAACTCGACCGCAACCTGCCGCCATCGCTGATGATCGACATGACGCGTCTGCAGCAGATCCTGAAAAACCTGCTGTCCAATGCCTTCAAGTTCACGGAGGCAGGCCATGTTTCGCTGCATGTCGGCATGGCCAGCCAGGGATGGACTCCCGACCATGCCGGCCTGGCCAACGCCGATGGCGTGATTGCATTTTCAGTGGCCGATACCGGCATCGGCATCCCGACGGACAAGCTGCAGTTGATTTTCGAGGCATTCCAGCAGGCCGACGGCGGCACTGCCCGGCGCTACGGCGGGACAGGCCTCGGCCTTTCCATCAGCCGCGAGCTGGCCCGCTTGCTGAACGGCGAGATCCAGGTCCGCAGCGAGGTCGGCGAGGGTAGCGTATTCACCTTCTACCTGCCGTATAACGAAGCGGATTTCGACAAGCCACGCCCCCCCGGCGATGCGGGGCAGCCGGTCGAGGAACGGGTCAACCTGAGCAGTCAGCCCAAGGGATGGGGGCCTGACTCCGGCATCGCCGGCAGGCCGGCAGTTGCATCGCCATTGGTCGCGATGTCCGGCGCCGGAGAAGTCGAAGCAGACTATGTCCTGGCCGGCCGCAAGGTGCTGATTGTGGATGACGACCTGCGCAATATTTTCGCGCTCAGCTCAGTACTGGAGCGACGGAACATGCAAGTCGTGTTCGCCGAAAATGGCAAGGACGGCATCGCAACGCTGCACGCCGACCCTGGCATCGAACTGGTGCTGATGGATGTGATGATGCCGGGCATGGACGGCCACGACACCACCCGCGCCATCCGCGAGAACGAGCGCTTCTGCAATCTTCCTATCATCACCGTGACTGCCAAGGCGATGAAGGGCGACCGCGAGAAGGGCATCGCGGCCGGGTCCTCGGACTACATCACCAAGCCGGTTGATGTCGAGCAGTTGCTGGAGATGATCAAGCGCTGGCTGCCGGAGAAAGTCGGACAATCCCGGTTCGGATGACGCAGACGTTCCTGCGCTTTCCGTTCCTGAGTTTACAGGCCGGCATGGAACAAAAATTCCATATTCGTCACTAATCGCCCGTTAGTTCTATTAACGAACTTGGCGGTGATGAGGCTGCCGTAAGCGAGGGGCGAGATGGGAAACCGCAAGATCATAGGCGGACATCGGGACACCCCGATGCCGCACCAGGCCTCCAACGGGGAAAGCCGGAAGTCCACGGCGGCGCACACGAACGGGGCCACAAGTAATCGATCCGTTAGCGCGGCCGGCCTGAATCTGCCCTCCGATGGCAGTGGCGCCCGGGCGCTGCTTGCCGCTGCCGGCGTCATTCCGCACAACGTGCGTTCATCAAACGTCCCGGCTCGTGCTTCGGCCGGGCTGGATCAGCATCTGGCCTCAGCCCGTCAGAAAATCCGCCCTGATGAAGCCGAGTCGCCGCCAGAAAGCGCCTTTCAGCCGATTTCCGGCGGCGAGGCAGAGCTGCCTTCCATTGATGAAATTCATCAGAATGTATCCAGTTTGCTGAAATCCTGGCAGCACACGAAGGCCGGAAAAAGCAATCTGGAGAGCATCGACGCTTTCCTCGCGCTGGGTCGCAAGGCCGGCAAGTCGCCGCAGGATGCAAGGAAATCGCTTGAGGATTACCTGAATGTGGGCGCCATGCTGGCGTTCACCGAAGCCACCATCGACCTGGAAGGGAGCCCTCAGCTCCAGCGTCCGGGCCGAGGCCGGGAACTGCTGAGCGCAATGCAGGAATTCATTGGCTCTTGCCGGCACGGCAAAGCGCCACCCGAAAACGCGGATGCCGGGAATGTGTTCGCATTTTGCGACGCGTTCCAGAAGCTGGATGAAGCAAGCGAGGCCGAGCCATACCGGGAGGGGCGATGGAGCCTGGCGTCGCCTACCCTGGAACAGACTTATCCGTGGAGCGAGGCGATCGGTGATGTCGCCCGGAGCGTGCAGGGCATGCAGTGGGACGATTGGGATAGCTGAGCAGCATGCGCAGCCAATGGCACTGGCGGGCGCATCGCCGCATGTCAATGAGGCCGGAGGCCATGTTGGAACAATTTCCGGAATAAGGCCACATACGAGCCGTTCACCGCTTGAATGTTCTAAGGGTGGACCGAAGAGGGACTCTTCGCCATTCTTGAGGGGGTATCGGTAATGAATTCAGTCGCAAAAAAATCCAGGACCACGGTGCGCGCCGCTGTGCCCGAGCAAATAAAAAGTAAAAACGCAGCGGGCAGCAGGGCGGGGGGCAAACCAAAGAACGTCCCGGATGCGCTGGTGCGCGATGTCCGTCACGCCACGCCGCCCAAGGCCACCAAGACCGGCAAGGCTTCGGCACCCGCGATCGAAGTGGAAGCCGAGGCTAGGCCGATTTCCAGAAATGATGCAGAAGAGGGCATGCCCGGGCAGGTTCGCCTGGTGGATCGCAAGGGGATTGTCAGCGTGCCGGCCAGCAAACCGCTGCGAATGGCCGACTTGCTGGCGCCGGCCCCGCACAAGCAGGCTGCTGCACCGATCGAGGTTGACCAGGAAGCAGTGCCTGTAACGCAGTCCTGGACTGGTGCCGATGCGCTCAAAAGTCCTGCTGCCGTGGCGCCAAATTTCGGGAAGGTCTGGCCGATTTATGCGCGTTCGGTCGTGAACGACTATTTGAAGGAGCAAGGACCAGGCGGGAAAAATGCCATCGAGGTGAAGCAGGTCTTCACCGACAAGGACGGCAAGCTTACGGCGCTGGAAATATACAGGAAAGGATCGGATTCAAAGACGAAAATCCTGGATCTGAATGAGACTTCCTGGAAAGGCAGCCGTTTGCAGAAGCATCTGAAAAGCGAAGGCGTGGATTTTTCCACCTTCTTCCGGAAAATGCAGACTCAGGTTGACAGGCGATTCGGGAAAACCCGGGCGGATGCTCTCTCATTGCCCTCGTTTTCGCCCGACAAGGAAGGCCAGCTGGCGCTGACTACGCTGGGCAAGGTGATACCGGCCCTGGATCGGCTGGACAAGAATCTGATTGATGCTTCCTTCATGCGCAGCAAGGTGCAGTCCACGCCCAATGTAGTGCTTCATGATGCTGCTTCTCGCGACTTGTATGAAAATTCGGACCTCGGCAAGCTGGACACGCTGAATGGGGACGAGTTGAAGAAATTCATCGAAGACATGGTTTCCCTGTCGGTCGAAAGCATGTACAAGAACCGGCGCGGCAAATTCAGTTTTGACGAGGCAAAGGGATTCATCACGAGTTTCAAGGATACTGATCATCAGCTGGGCGACATACCAGACGGCATACGCGACCGAAAATTCAGGGATGTGGCGCCGGATACCGCACTGATACAGAAAGTTTTTTCCGATGCGGAAGCCAGGGCCTTCGCCGTGGCAATGAACAATCTTGGCAAGAAGATAGGGTCCCTTTCGCCCCATCCGGAACACAAGAAGATGCACCTGAATTTCCATGCACTCCCCTTCGTCTTCGTCGGCCACACGGCTGCAACATTCGCGTTGGAAGTCATGGGAAATTGGCAGCCGGAAAACGCGATCAGCGAAAACCAGGCCACCTATCCTCAGGTCGTGTATGCGAATTGCGCCCTGAACGTGGTCGAGCGGGTTTTCGAGGATCCGGCACAATACTTTCCTGCCGAGCAATAGACTCCGGGCCCGGCCTGGGCCCTTGGCGGGATGACTCGACGATGAACTGACTTTCCTCAAAAATCCTGCTGACCGGACACCGCACTATACTGTATGCTTGTACAGTACTTTGCGGTGTTTTTTACTTTCCATCCTGCTGTTGTTAACGGAAAGCCATGTCAGCTATCTCCCTCTCTCTCCCTTCCGGATTCGCCCATGCGGTCTGGCGTGCCAACCAGGTCGGCATGTACCAGTCGGCGGCGACTTCGTCCGGTTTCCCGGTGCTGGACGCCGTGCTGCCGCAAGGCGGCTGGCCGGGTGCTGCGCTGATCGAATTGCTGTTGCAGCAGCCCGGTATCGGTGAACTGCGCCTGTTGCAGCCGGCGCTGGAGGCGATTGCCCGCAAGCGCAGCGTGGTGATGGTGCAGCCGCCTTGCCTGCCGCAGGCGGCGGCATGGCAGGGCTGGGGGCTGGCGCCGCAGCAGTTGCTGTGGATACGCACGCGGCAGACGGCAGATGCGCTGTGGAGCGCCGAGCAGGTACTGAAGAACGGCAGTTGCGGCGTCTTGCTGTTGTGGCAGCAACAAGTGCGGCCGGAAGCGCTGCGGCGGCTGCACCTGGCGGCACAGGCGGCCGACACGCTGTTCTGGATGATGCGGCCGCTGGCGGCGGCCCAGGATTCCTCCCCCTCGCCGTTGCGGCTGGCCTTGCGGCCGGCGCCGGGCGGACTGGCGCTGCAAGTCATCAAGCGCCGCGGTCCGCAACTGGACGAGACCTTGTTCATTGCGCTGCCGCAGGCAGCGGCTTACCCGAATCAGAATTGGAATCATGCGACTGTGGATAGGCGTGCACCTGCCCCTGTTGCCGCTGGAAGTGTTCCAGCCGCAATGGTGTGAAAGCGGGCCGCGCGCAGTGCTGGAACAGGAGCGGGTGATGGCGCTCAACCGCGAGGCGGCGGCGCTGGGCGTGCGCGCCGGTTTGCGGCGCGGCGGCGTGCTGGCGCTGGCGCCGGAAGTGGTGCTGCACGAGCGCGATGCCGCTCGCGAGCAGCAGGCCTTGCATGCCATTGTCACGAGCCTGTTGCAGTACACGCCGGAAGTGGCGTTCGATGGCGACGCCCAGCTGGTGCTGGATGTCACCGCCAGCCTGCGCGCTTTCGGCGGCCGGCTGGCCTTGTGCCGGCGCGTGGGTTCGACCTTGCGCGCGCTCGGTTACAGCGCCCGGCTCGGGATGGCGCCGACCGCGCTCGGCGCGCGCCTGCTGGCCTGTGCGCCGCGCCAGCCCTTGCGGCGGCGGCGCGTGCTACGGCTGGAGCGGCTGGCTGCCGTGCTGGATGTGCTGCCTTTTGGCCTGCTGGCAGCGGCGCGAGCGCATGCGGATTGGCTGGAGGGTATCGGCTGCAGCACCCTGGGCGAATTGCGGCGCCTGCCGCGCGCCGGCCTGCAGCGGCGCAGCAGCAAACTGCTGCTGGAGGAACTGGACCGGGCTTATGGACAGGCACCGGAGCTGCATGAATGGGTGGTGGCGCCACCGGTGTTTGCCGCCCATGCCGAACTGCCGTACCGGACGGAACACGCAGACGCCATCCTGTTTTCCGCAAACGGCCTGCTGTTGCAGATGGTCGGCTGGCTGGTGGCGCAGCAGCTGGCGGTGACCTGCGTGCAACTGACTATGGAGCATGAGCGCGGCCGCACGGCGGTGCCGCCGACGCTGCTGGAAATCGCGTTGGCGGAGCCGGCCTGGCAGGAAGCTCACCTGCTGCGCTTGCTGAAGGAAAGGCTGGGGCGGCTGGAACTGGTGGCGCCGGTGATCGGCTTGCGGCTGCAAGCCCTGCAACTGCAGCCACTGGCGCCGCCAACGGCATCGCTGTTCCCGGAGCCGGGCGGTACGCCGGCCGATTACCACCGCCTGCTGGAATTGCTGGTGGCGCGGCTGGGCGAGGATGCCGTGCTGGCGCCGGCGCCGGTCGCGGACCACAGGCCAGAGGTTTGCAATCGCTGGTTGCCGGCGACGCGGGCATCGGACAAGCGGGGCCGGCCGGCCGATGCCTTGCCCAGGACCGAGCGGCCGTTCTGGTTGCTGGACAAACCGCTGCCGCTGCTGGTGCGTGAGCATCGTCCTTTCTATGGTTCGCCGTTGCGGCTGGCCAGCGCGCCGGAACGCATCGAAAGCGGCTGGTGGGACGGAAATTTTGCTGCGCGCGACTACTTCATTGCCATCGGCGCGGAGTCGGCCTGCTACTGGGTGTACCGCGAGCGTGCCGGCGATGAAGTGCGCTGGTTCCTGCACGGGCTGTTTGCGTGAGCGGGAGGGGAAATTCATGCAAGCATCCTTGCTGCACGGCGTGTTGCCGGCTTATGCCGAACTGCAATGCGCGTCCAATTTCAGTTTCCTGCGTGGCGCCTCGCATCCGGAAGAGCTGGTCGAGCGCGCGGCGCAGTTGGGCTACAGCGCGCTGGCGCTGACCGACGAATGCTCGCTGGCCGGGGTGGTGCGGGCACACATCGAGGCGAAGAAGCATGGTCTGCCGCTGTTGATCGGCAGCCAGTTCCGGCTGCAGCAGGAAGAGGGCGGCCCGGCATTTTCGGTGATTGCGCTGGCGCAGGATCGCGAGGGCTACGGCAACCTGTCGGAGCTGATCACGCTCGGCCGCACCCGCGCGCAGAAGGGCAGCTACTGCCTGGCCACTGCCGACCTGGGCGCGCCCGATGCAGCCCATGCGCATCTGCGCGGACTGCCGCATTGCCTGCTGGTGCTGGTGCCTGAATACGCGATGCCGGCGCAGCAGATGCAGCAGCAGGCCGCCTGGCTGGCACGCCATTTCCCGGGACGGGCATATATCGCGCTGACCATCCTGCACCGGGTCTGGGATGACCTGCACCGGCGCACCGTGGAACAGGTGGCGGCGGACCTGAACCTGCCGGTGGTGGCCAGCGGCGATGTCTGCATGCACCGCCGCTCGCGCAAGCCGCTGCAGGACACCTTGACCGCGATCCGCATCGGGCGGCCGGTGGCACAGTGTGGCCATGAACTGGCGCCGAATGCGGAGCAGCACCTGCGCTCGCGGTTGCGGCTGGCGAACCTGTATCCGGCGGCTGCGCTGGCGGAGACGGTCAGGCTTGCTGCGCGCTGCCGTTTTTCGCTGGACGAACTGCGCTACGAGTATCCGGATGAACTGGTGCCGCCGGGCCAGACGCCGGCCGGCTACCTGCGCCATGAGTCGTATATCGGCGCGCACCGCCGTTTCCCCGCCGGCATTCCTGCCAAGGTGCAGGAGCAAATCGAGCACGAGTTGCAGCTGATTGGGGAGATGTCCTACGAGCCGTATTTCCTGACCGTGTACGACATCGTGCGCTTTGCCCGCAGCCGCCAGATACTGTGCCAGGGGCGCGGTTCGGCCGCCAACTCGGCGGTCTGCTATTGCCTGGGCATCACTGAAGTCGATCCGGCACGCGGCAACCTGCTGTTCGAACGTTTCATTTCGAAGGAACGCAACGAGCCGCCCGACATCGACGTCGATTTCGAGCATCAGCGGCGCGAAGAAGTGATCCAGTACATCTACGAAAAATACGGGCGCGACCGCGCCGCGCTGACCGGCGTGGTGATCAGCTACCGTCCGCGCAGCGTAATGCGCGACGTCGGCCGCGCGCTCGGCGTGGATGAGGGCGTGATCGACCAGATCGCGAAATCGCATCGCTGGTGGGATGGCAAGAACGGGCTGTCGGAGCGTTTCGTGGAAAACGGCATGGATCCCGAGTCCGACCTGGCCCGCCACTGGTGGGGACTGTCGGAAAGGCTGATGGGTTTTCCGCGTCACCTGTCACAACACCCGGGCGGCTTCGTGATTTCGCGCGGCAAGCTGTCGCGGCTGGTGCCGATCGAAAACGCGGCGATGGAAGATCGCAGCGTGGTGCAGTGGGACAAGGACGACCTCGATGCGCTCGGCCTGCTGAAGGTGGATATCCTCGCCCTGGGCATGCTGTCGGTGATCCGACGCGCGCTGGCTTTTGTTTCCGCACAGCGCGGCGAACCGTTCGAGATGCAGGACATTCCGGCGGAGGATCCTGCTACCTACGAAATGATCAGCCAGGCCGATACGGTCGGCGTGTTCCAGATCGAAAGCCGGGCCCAGATGTCGATGCTGCCACGCATGCAACCGCGCACTTTCTACGATCTGGTGATCGAAGTGGCGATCATCCGTCCGGGGCCGATACAGGGCGGCATGATCCATCCCTACCTGCAGCGGCGCCAAGGGCTGGAGCCGGTGAGCTATCCCAGCCCGGACATGGAAAAAGCGCTGGCGCGCACGTTGGGCGTGCCGATCTTCCAGGAGCAGGTGATGCAGATCGCGATGCTGGCCGCCGGCTTTACTGCCGGCGAGGCCGACCAGTTGCGGCGGGCGATGGCGGCGTGGAAGCGCAAGGGCGGGCTGGGCAAGTTCGAGGACAAGCTGATCAACGGCATGCTCGAACGCGGCTATGCCCGCGAGTTCGCGGACGCCATTTTCCGCCAGGTGCAGGGCTTCGCCGAATACGGTTTTCCGGAAAGCCACGCGGCCAGTTTTGCGCTGCTGGCCTATGCCAGCTCATGGTTGAAACGACATCAACCGGCGGCTTTCCTGGCGGCGCTCCTGAACAGCCAGCCCATGGGTTTCTATTCGCCTTCGCAATTGGTGCAGGACGGCCGCCGGCATGGGGTGGAAGTGCTGCCGGCCGACGTCTGCGCCAGCAACTGGGAGGCGACGCTGGAAGCCAACGAGGGCAGCGCGGCCGCAGGGGTGGCAGTCTGCGCAGTAAGACTGGGCCTGAACATGGTGAGTGGATTGCAGCAGGAAGCCGGGTGGCGCATCGAGGAAGCGCGCGCGGTGCGGGGCTTCGTGGACGTTCGCGACCTGGCCCTGCGGGCCCATCTCACGCGTCATGACTTGCAGGTGCTGGCGGCGGCCAATGCGCTGGCCGCGCTGTCGGGCAACCGGCGCCAGGCCTTGTGGCAGGCGGTGGCCGGCACGCCGGACAAGGGCCTGCTTCGTCCTGCCACGATAAGGGAGGATGCCATCGAGCTGGCGCCGCCGTCCGAGGCCGACGAGATCCTGCAGGATTACCGGACCTTGGGGCTGACCCTGGGCCGGCATCCGCTGGCGTTGTTGAGGCCGGCATTGCTCAAGCGCCGCTTCCTGCCGGCCGAGACCTTGCACACCTTCGCCAACGGCCAGTTCGCGCGCGGCTGCGGCATCGTTACCATGCGGCAGCGGCCGGGCACGGCCAATGGCGTGATGTTCGTCACGATCGAAGACGAGAGCGGGCTGGTCAACGTGATCGTGTGGCCGTCGCTGGTGGAGCAGCAGCGCAAGGAATTGCTGGGCGCTTCGCTGCTGGGTGTCTACGGCATCTGGCAAAGCGAACGTGGCGTGCGCCACCTGGTGGCCAAGCGCTTTGTCGACCTGTCATGGATGCTGGGCCAGCTCGCCACCAGCAGCAGGGATTTTGCGTAGTTGCCCGGGCGCCAGCTGCAGCAAGGAATGGCCCAGGCCATGGCCAGGCGCCGGCCGCGCCATGTTGTTTTCCTTCCGATTGCATCCCGATTACATCTCGTATTACATCTCGTTTACACCTCCCGGGGGAGTGGATACACTGAGTCAAAACGAACATACGTTCGATTACAACAAGGAGGCAAGTGATGAGACGTCCTGGACTCACCCGTCGCGATTTCCTGAACCTGAGCGCAGCTGCTGGCGTCACACTTGCCTTCCCTGTCTTTGCCCAGCAGGGCTATCCCAACCGCCCGATCCGCCTGATCTGTCCCTGGCCTGCCGGTGGCTCGACCGACGTCGTCATGCGTGCATTCGGCGAGAGCCTGGGCAAGCTGCTGGGCGGCACCGTCATCATCGAAAACAAGCCGGGGGCGGGCGGCATCCTGGGCGCGCAGGAACTGGTGAATGCAAAGCCGGACGGCTATACGCTGTCGCAGATTCCGCTGGGCGTGTTCCGCATTCCGCACATGCAGAAGGTGAACTTCGATCCGCTGAAAGACTTCACCTATATTGCCTGCCTGACTGGCTATACCTTTGGCATGGTGGTGCGCTCGGACTCGCCGATCATGAGCATCAAGGACCTGGTCGAGTATGCGAAAGCCAATCCGGGCAAGTTCAGCTACGGCTCGACCGGCACCGGCACAACGCCGCATCTGGCGGTCGAGCAGTTTGCCCGGCGCGCCGGCATCAAGTTGCTGCATATTCCCTACAAAGGCAATGCCGAGGGCATGCAGGCAGTGCTGGGCGGACATGTGATGGCGCACAGCGATGCAACCGGCTGGGCCTCGCAGGTCGATGCCGGCCGCTGCCGGCTGCTCGCCACCTATGGCAGCAAGCGCACCAGGCGCTGGCCGAATGTGCCGACACTGGATGAACTGGGCTATGCCACCGTTTCCGATTCGCCGTTCGGCATCGCCGGCCCGAAAGGGATGGACCCGGCGCTGACGAAGCGGCTCAATGAGGCCTTGCGCAAGACGCTGGACGACCCGGCCGTGCTCGCGACGCTGGAAAAATTCGACCAGCCCGTCATTTATCTCGACAGCGAGGGCTACACCAAATTTGCCCGCGAAACCTACCAGCTGGAAAAAGAGACGATCGAAAGCCTGGGACTGACGAAGGTGAGCTGACGGTCATGGCAATGTGGCGCCAGGGTTTGTTGCTGCTTGTCCTTGCGCTCACCCCGTTCGTCGCGGGTGCGAGCCGGCCCGGGGAAGATCCGGCCTGGGCTGCACTGGCGGCGGGCAATCATGTGGTGCTGATACGGCACGCCGCGACCGTAGCCGGCATCGGCGACCCGCCCGGATTCCGCAAGGATGACTGCAGCACGCAGCGCAATCTTTCCGCCGAAGGGCGGGCGGCGGCAAAACGGATTGGCGACGCGTTTCGGAATCGGCGCATTGCCGTTTCCGAAGTGTGGTCGAGCCGCTGGTGTCGTTGCCTGGATACAGCACGGCTGGCCTTCGGCAAGGTTCAGCCGGCCGCCATGCTGGACTCGATGTTCAACGATCCCGAGGGCTCGGACGAGGAAAAACTCCGCGCTTTGAAAAAAGCCCTGCGCAAGCCACCCGGCGGCGGCAACCTGGTCCTGGTGACGCACGATGCGAACATCAACCGCCTGACCGGGATTTCGGTCGCGTCGGGCGAGATGGTGATTGCCAGCGTGGACGGGCAGGGGAACCTGAAAGTGGTGGGGCGTTTGCAGGTGGATCGCCAGGGCCCGGGCTGAATTCCTCATGAGAATTCGAATGCCGAGCCTCGGCATTCGACATTCGGCACCCGCCACTCGGCCCTAGCGCTGTGCGCTGCGGATATCGCCGAACACCTTCGACGTCCCCGCCGGCAGCGAACGCCAGTACTGCTTCGGGGCCGTCACGGTGCCGCCGAGTTCCAGCGCCGCACGCCACGGCCAGCGCGGATCCAGCAGCATGCCGCGTGCCATCGCAATTGCATCGGCGCGCCCATCGGCAACAATCGCCTCCGCCTGTGCCGCTTCGGTGATCAGGCCCACCGCAATCACCGGCGCCTTCACTTCACGCTTGATGGCTTCGGCCAAGTGTACCTGGTAGCCTGGCCCGACCGGAATCTGCTGCGCCGGCGAGACCCCGCCGGACGAGATGTCAAAGAAATGGCAGCCGCGACGATCCAGCTCACGGCACAGCACGATGCTCTGCTCTACATCCCATCCGCCCTCGACCCAGTCCTTTGCCGAAAGCCGGATCCCGACCGCCATGTCCGGGCCGCAGGCCTGTTGCACCGCGTCGAACACGCGCAGTGGCAAGCGCATGCGGTTTTCCAGCGAGCCGCCATATTCGTCTTCGCGCTGGTTGGCGAGCGGTGACAGGAACTGGTGCAGCAGGTAACCATGTGCCATGTGCAGTTCGACGGCGTCGAAGCCCAGCCGGCGCGCGCGCGCAGCGGACCGGGCGAAATCGTCGACCAGCTTGGTGATGTCCTGCGCCGTCATCGCACGCGGCGGCGCTTCACCGTCGCGCTGCGCAACAGCAGAAGGAGCGAGGGGCAACCAGCCGCCATCTTCCGGGGAGATCAGGGTTCCGCCTTCCCACGGCGCACGGCTGGAACTCTTCCGGCCCGCATGCGAAAGCTGGATCGCGAGCCGGATCGGCGACACTGCGCGCAGATGAGCGAGCACCTGTGCCAGTGCAGCCTCGTTCTGGTCGCTGTACAGGCCCAGGCAACCGTGCGTGATGCGGCCTTCGGCCGAGACGCCGGTGGCTTCCAGGCACAGCAGCCCTGAACCGGACAGCGCCAGGCTGCCGAGGTGCACCGTATGCCACGAACTGGCGCTGCCTTCGATGGCGGAATACTGGCACATCGGCGCGATCATGATGCGGTTCGCCATCGTGACCGGGCCGATCTCCAGCGGGGTGAACAAGCGTGACGTCATGACTCAGAGCACCTTTCCGAGGAAGGACAGCGAAAGGCCATGCGCAACGGCAGCGGCCTTCTGGTTGTAGGAGGGTCGCCCCCAGCAGTTGAAGCCGTGGTCGACATCCGGATAGGTCTCGATCACGGCATTGCGCTTGTCCTTGAATGCCGCCTTGACGGCAGCGACCGCATCGGCCGGGATGTAATGGTCCTTTTCAGCGAAGTGGAACAGGATCGGGCATTTGATGCGATCGGCCTCGTCCAGCTTGTTGCTGATGCCGCCGCCGTAGTAGCACACCGCAGCGTCAACGCCGGCGTGCGCTGCGCACAGGTAGGACAGCAGTCCGCCCATGCAAAAGCCGAGCGAGGCAACCCCGCCGTGATGCTCGGGCAGACCGCGCAACACCTGCACCGCGCGGGTCAGGTCTTCAACCGCCTTCGGGAAGTCCAGGTTTTGCATGTAGGAGAACGCATGCTTGGTGTCACTTTCGTTGTAGTCGAGGTCTACCCCGGGTTTCATGCGCCAGAACACGTCCGGCGCCAGCACCACGTAGCCGTCCGCCGCGTACTGGTCGGCGACTGCGCGGATGTGGCTGTTGACGCCCCAGATTTCCTGGATCAGCACCAGCCCGGGACCCTTGCCGGTGGGAGGCAGGGAAAGGTAGCCCTTGAAGTTGTTGCCGTTGGCAGTGTCGATATCGATCCAGCGCGAATTCATGTGATCTCCTGATGTGATGGCGGGAAAAATGGCGGTGGCAGGTGCTCGTTCGCGTACCTGCGCGAGGCCTGATTGTATGCTGGACTGATCGCGGTCGCTGCGGTCCGCGTTACACTCGCCGCTGACCAGGAACAATTCGAGGAATCCATGCTGAAGGTCTATTCCATCAACGGCATCACGCCGGTCGTCGATCCCACTGCCTTTGTCCATCCAAGCGCCATCCTGATCGGCGATGTCATCGTCGGGCCACGCTGTTACATCGGGCCGGCCGCCAGCCTGCGCGGCGATTTCGGGCGCCTGGTACTGAAAGAGGGCGTGAATGTGCAGGACACCTGCGTCATGCACGGGTTTCCGGATTCGGACACCGTGGTCGAGGTAGACGGCCATATCGGCCATGGCGCCGTGCTGCATGGCTGCCATGTTGGTCGCAATGCGCTGGTCGGCATGAACGCGGTGGTGATGGATGGGGCCGTGATCGGCGCCGACAGCATTGTGGCGGCAATGGCATTCGTGAAGGCCGGGATGGAGATTCCGCCGCGCAGCCTGGTGGTGGGCACGCCGGCGCGGGTGCTGCGGCAGGTGACGGACGAAGAACTGGCATGGAAGGTCGAGGGCACGCGCCAGTACCAGGAGCTGGCGGTTCGATCGCTGCAGACCATGCAGGAAACAGCGCCATTGAGCGCGCCGGAAGCCAACCGGCCGCGGCTGGTGCTCGGGAAGGTCGAGCCTCTTTACAAAGTGAAGGGAAAGTGAGGGTTTGCTCGTTGAAAAGGCATATTTTCTGTAACAACGCAACTTTTTACCATTTATTGCTGGAAAAGAAACTTGCCGAGATGCAATATGAGCCCAACACCGTACGGTGTCCACTCAACCCACTCGTATTTTTCACTTTCAGGAGTCAATGATGAACAGCCAATCCCAAGCCCAAGCCCAGCTTATCAACAACGCCGCCCTCAACTTCAAGCCAGCAGCGCTTGATGGCTGGAATTCGCGCGGAACGGCTACGCTGAGCGAGCAAATCCTGCCGTTTTCGATCCAGGTGGTGCAAGATCCGGAAGAATTGGCCGATGCCGTGCGCATTCGTCACGACGCCTATGCGCGCCACCTGCCTGAACTGGCGCAGAAGCTGGTGATGGCGGAAGCCGCCGATTTTGCGCCCGGTACCATTGTTTTCCTGGCGCGCGCCAAACTGGATGGCTCACCCATGGGCACGGCGCGCATCCAGACCAATGACTTTGCTCCGCTGCCGCTGGAAACATCGGTCGAATTGCCAGCGCGTTTCCAGGGGCGCAGGCTGGCCGAAGTCAACCGCCTGGGAGTGCAAAACGGGCACATCGGGCGCGCGGTCAAGATTGCGCTGGTCAAGGCCCTGTTTGAATACTGCGCGGCCAATGGCTTTGAATTCGCGACGCTGGTGGCACGCCACCCGATCGATCGCCAATACTCCCAATTGATGTTCGAGGATGTGTTTCCGGAAATCGGCATGATCCCGATGAGCCACTGCGCCAACCTGCCGCACCGGGTGATGTCCTTCGAGATTGCCACGGGTGAAGAACGCTGGAGTGCTGCCAATCACCCGCTGCTGGGCTATTTCCGCCACACCCGCCATCCGGACATCAATATCGAAGCGCCCGTCACGGGACCTATGCTTGAACAATTGTGTGTTCAGCGCTCGAAACAAATAGAGCCGGCGCTGCGTTGGGCCTAAAAGCGATGTTTTTGGCCGACGTTCGCACATTCGTGTAGTCAGGCACTAGTTTCCCGCTGGAAAATGCGGTATATGGATGGTAGTTGCGCATTCATCAGGGGGAAATTCAATGTCAACGGCGAGCTCCACTGCCAGCACGCTGTCCAGGGCCCATGCGGTCCTGGACCGGATACTGCACGTCATCTCGCTCTATCTGGTGCCGATTGCGATCGCCCTGGTATCGCTGTTTGGATTGTTCGCCTGGGATAGCGCCTACGTAGCCCCGGCGGGCATCCCGCTGTCGATGCAGGTCCTGGTAGAGAGCGCCAGTCCGCTGTCCGTGGAGGACGCGACGCGGCAACTGCATACCCGGCCGGAATCCACGCATCACGAAACCCGTCGCAGCGAGGCGCCGGTCTGGTTTTCGTTCCAGGTTGCGCCCGAAGTTCCTTCGGCGGTTGAATTTCCGTCGCGCCACGCTACCTCGATCGCCTGCTGGGATGCGGGCTCCGGCATGTTGCTCGGCGAGGGGCACCGCAGCGGGGCCACCGGCCAGATATTCCCGGTCAAGGCCGGCTTCCAGTTGAGCGTTCCGGCTGGCAATAGCGAGCTGGTATGCCGCGGGACTTTCTCGGGGCCGGCGCGGCTGAACGCCACTCTGTGGCCGGTACAGCAGGTGCAACTGTCGGCTGACTCGCATCACCGGCAGTCCGGTTTGCTGGACGGCGGCTTGTTGCTGTTGGCGGTGTTCGTGGCGCTGATGGCGCTGATCAACCGCCAGAGCCTGTATGTGCTGTTTGCCGTATGGCTGGTGCTTAACCTGCGGGTGGCGGCAATGTCGGCCGGCACCGACTTTCAATGGCTGGGGCAGGAAATTCCGCCCGCCTGGTTGAGCACGATACGGGCGCTGACCATCAGCCTGCACGGCTTGGTGACGCTGCTGATGTTCCAGACCCTGTTCAAGGACGCGCTGTCGAACGTCGTGTTGCGCAAACTGCTGCGTGCCACGCAGTGGCTGTGCCTGCCTCTGCTGGTGGTCGCGATTGTCCTGCCGTACAAGGATTTCCTGCCCATCATGTGGGCATTCACCAGCATCGGCCTGCTGCTGATGTCGGCCAGCCTGATGTTCCTGGTGGCGACCATCCGTACCGCCACTGTGATGTGGTACGCGGCATCGCTGGGCATTACGCTGTTTTCGGCGATGGCCGAGGTCATCGCCGCGGCGGTCGGCAAGAAGGAAATTGCCCTGCTGATCAATTCAGTGACCGGCGCCATTGCATCCTCCGTGCTGACGGCGGTGGCGATTGCCGAGCAGATCCGCAATGAGCACCAGCAGCGGCTGGAAGTGCAGGCCAAGCTGCGCAAGACTTTCGATGCGATGCCGGTGGGCTTGTTCAGCCTGTTGATCGACGGTACCGGCATTGCAGCCAACCCGGCGTTGTACGAGATGCTCGGCACCAACCAGGATGCGTTCGGCAAGAAGCCGTGGAGTGCCTATTTCGGCGAAGCGGCGTGGGTGCAGATGTATCGCCTGCTGCGGGAGCAAGGCCGGGTCGAAATGGAACTCGTGAACCGCGCCGGCGATCGCCGTTTCATGTTGTCGGCCACTTTTGCCAACGGCGTCATCGAGGGCTCGCTGCAGGACGTGACCAAGCAGTCGTTGGCCAACGAGCACATGCGTTTCCTGGCGCACCATGACCCGCTTACCAAGATCCTGAACCGGCGCGGCATCGAGCTTGCTTACGAAGAGGGCATGAGGCTGACCCCGCCGGATCGCTCGTTCGTCCTGGCTTACCTGGATCTCGACCGTTTCAAGCTGATCAACGAACTGTTTGGCCATTCCGCCGGGGATGAGGTCTTGCGCCAGGTATGCGAGCGGATCCAGAAGCTGCTGACCGATGGCCAGCGATTCGGGCGGGTAGGCGGCGACGAATTCGTGCTGCTGATGCCGGACACCACGATCCAGTTCGCGGAGTTGATTTGCCGCGGGGTGGTGGATTCCCTGTCGCAAACGCCGTTCCAGGTAGCCGACAAGGCGTTCCAGGTGCGCGGCTCGATTGGCGCTATCGAACTCGCGCCCGGCACCCCGATCAAGGATGCCTTGTCGAGCGCAGACAGCACCTGCCGCGCTGCCAAGCGCAAGCAGGGACTGGTCATTTGCGAGCGTGGCGCCTCCGTGTTCAAGGAGCACGAGGCAGAGTTGGCGCTGATGGAGCAGTTCTCCACCGGTCGCGTCACCAACGGCCTGTACCTGGAAATGCAGCCGATCATGTCTCTGATCGACCCGTACGGCTCGCTCAATTTCGAGGTGCTGCTGCGCATGCGCGACGAAGAGGGCCGGCAGGTGCCGGTCAGCCGCGTGTTGTCGGCCGCCGAAGGTAGCGGCCGCACCGCGGCCATCGACCGCTGGGTGATGTCCACCACGCTGGAATGGATACAGAAGAACTGGGGCAAGCTCTCGCGCAACAGGTTCGTCTGCATGAATTTGTCGGGTGCGTCGCTCAATGACGAGCGCTTCGTGGCGGATGCGCTGCAAATGCTGGCCAACTATCCACAGGCCGCGCCCCGGCTGTGCATCGAGGTCACCGAAAGCGTGGCGCTGCACGACCTGGAAATCACCAGCCGCTTCATCCACAATGTGCGCAAGCTGGGTGCCAAGGTGGCGCTGGACGACTTCGGCGCCGGTTATACGTCATTCTCGTACCTGAAACAGTTGCGTGCGGACGTGGTCAAGATCGACGGCAGCTTCATTGTCGACATCAATGCCGATCCGGCCAATGTCACGATCGTCGAGGCAATCGTCACGCTGGCCCGCAACCTCGGCATGAAGGTGATCGCCGAGTGGGCCGAGGACGCCGAGACGGTGCGCACCCTGGCCGAGATCGGCGTCGATTACGTGCAGGGTTACGCGGTTGCCAAATCGCAGGCGCCGGAGCACATCCTCGATGCGCGCTCGTCGGCCGATTTCATCCTTGATGCCAACACCCGGGCGCTGGTCGCCATGCTGGGCGTGCAGCCGGTGCCGACCTTGTCCGAGCCCGAGAGCCGGCTGCATCTGGTCCAATAGGCGTTAGCGGGCATTGCCTGGCTTGGTCGGCGCAGGCGCCGCCCAAGCCAAGGGCGGGAAGTTCAGGCGGCGACTTGCCGTGCCTGAGCCTCACTCACAGCCGCTGGCTCGGCGCCGGCGCCGACGATGCTGAATTCGCCGCTGTTTGCTGCCAGCCATTGCAGGCCGGGACTGCCGTCATGCTGGCTCGGGTGGAAGTCAGGTTTGAAGTAATCCTTCCACGGGCGATACAGCAGGGGCACCATGCCCTTCTTTCCGAACAGGAAGGAGGCGCCGTTCTTCCACGTGCGCCATTGCCACAGCGTGCCGTCGCGCTTGAGGTTGCTCAGCGTCTGACGCAGGGTCTCGGTGACCATCACGTACGTTATCCGCTTCATCCACCATACGCGGCGCTCGTAGGTGCCACCCACGGCGCAGTACAGGTCGAACGCGGTCGACCTGTGCTCTGATTCCTCGGAGGCATGCCACATCCACATGGATTTCAGGCGCGGCTCCATCTCGCCCAGTTCCTGGTGGTGATGGAACAGGTAGCCCGCCATGATCGCGGTGAAGTGTTCGGTGGCTGCGGTTGCTGCCAGGGCGTGGGTCGGATGAAGGGGCTCGATCATCTTCATCCTGGCGGCCGCCCGCGGCGTCCAGCTGTCGACCAGTCCTTGTGCCGCCAGTTGTTCGTTGAACAGCCCGTGGATGCGGCGGTGGGTCGCTTCCTGGCCGATGAAGCCCTGGATCTCCCCGGCCCAATGCGCGCGCTCGCTTTCCGGAAGTAGCGCCGCGCCCGCTTTCACCGAGTTGATGAAGAAATTCTCTCCAACCGGAAAGCTCATCGAGAGCGCGTTCAGCATCGCCGTCCGGAACGGGTCGCCGCCGCACCAATGTCGGTCGATCGGGGCCTTCAGGTCTATGAGCAGTCGACGTATCACCAGTTCAGCCATCTGAAAACCCGAAAGTTGTTGCGAAGCAATAATTATAGGGCTAATGGCGGCTTGCGAGTCGCCTATTTGCGGCAGCCCAACCCGGGCCAGATTCCAGTCGGATTTTCACCACGGACGTCACCACGAAAGCGCGAGCAGCTGCGCCGCCATGCGCGGCGCGCACAGCTGGCTGATCTGGTCGCGGGTGGCCCAGCAGTAGCGGTCCATTTCCGGCACCGGCTGACCGGTACGGTGATGGGGAAAATGGCTGGTGCAGTGCAGGCCGTCGAGGCTGTCGAAAGACGCCGGTGCCAGCAACCTGAACAAGTGCAGCATCTTGTCGCGCCGATAGTCAAATACACCGAGGTCTTCGAACAGGCTGTCGTCGAATGCGACGCCCATCTCTTCGAACAATTCGCGCTTTGCCGTTTGCAAGGGCGATTCGCCCGGGTCCTGCAAGCCTTTCGGTATATCCCAGTGGCTGGTGTTGGTGGCGTGCCCGAGCAGTATCTGGCCGCGCACATTGAGCACGAGCGTGCCGCACGAGACGTCCTTGCCGGATGCCGGGTTTCTGGTTGGCTGCATGGCGAGCGTGTTCTGGTTGGAGGTGGTGAAAAAGCACAGGATAAGCGCTGGATTCGGCTCGTATAATTGCATGATGTTAAAACAATTGCCGCCTCGGCTGCTGCAGGTCCAGCCACGGCCTGCCCGCCCGGCGCGATCACAACCGGAGACCGGATCTTGCTGAACTTTCGCCGACTGCCATGTGTGCTGGTGTCCTTCCTTTCATTGGTAATGGTTGCGGGGCCGGCACGGGCAGATTTTCCTGACAGGCCGATTCATTTCATCGTTCCTTTCGCGGCCGGCACTGCCACCGATCAGCTGGCGCGCGCACTGGGTCAGGCCATCAGCGCCGAGGTGCGTCAGCAGGTAATCGTCGACAACAAGCCGGGTGCCAATGGATTCATCGGCGCCGAAGCCGCAGCACGTGCGGCTGCTGACGGCTATACCGTGTTGATCGCGACCAACACCACGCATGCGGCCGGCGAACACCTGTACCGCAAGCTTCCTTTCGATCCGGTCCGCGATTTTGCGCCGGTGACCGGACTGGGCAAGGGCGGCCAATTCCTGGTGGTCAACAGTTCGTCCAGCGTGAACTCGGTGAAGGAGCTGGTGGCAATGGCGAAAAGCCAGCCGGGGAAACTCAGCTTTGGCAGCGGCAGTTCCTCCAGCAGGGTGGCTGGCGAGTTGTTCCAGCAGATGGCCGGCATCCAGTTGCTCCACGTTCCATACAAGAGCAACACGTTTGCCGTCACCGACCTGCTCGGTGGGCAGATCCAGATGATGATCACCGACTCCGCAACCGGCCTGCCGCACATCAGGAGCGGCAAGCTGCGTGCACTCGGCTATTCCGCGCGCACCCGCTCCCCATTGCTATCCTCCGTGCCCACCATTGACGAGGCCGGTGTCAGGGGATACGACATCAGCTACTGGTTCGCTGCCTATGCACCGGCAAGGACGCCGCCGGCGATCCTGAAACGACTGAATGAGTTGTTTGCCGCTGCCGTGAAAAATCCTGCCGCTGCCAGTTTTTATGCCAATACCGGTACCGAAGTGTTCATCACCTCGCCGGAGGAGTTGTCGCGCTTCCAGTTGTCGGAAGCGAAGAAATGGGGCGACATCATCCGCAGGGCCGGGATTGAAAAAGAATAGCCGAAGCCGGCTGCGTACATTGCGCGTGCGCACCCGCCCGCCTTCGGGGTGATCGAGCAGACGGTGCGATTCACGCTGCGAGTCGCCTGAAGGCTCGAACAGCAGCATCCGTATCGGCGACAGGGCTGTCGAAGCTGCGTCGTTGTCGCTGGCCATTGCTCTCGATGTCCACCCCGTATGGGTCGACGCCAAGAAAGCGCACACCCAGGGCCAGGGTCGATGACACTTGCGCCTGGAATTGCTGTTCGTCCAGCCGGGCCAGTGGCGCGACATCCAGGTCACCGGCTTCCAGCCATCCCATCCTGCCGAATCCGCCGACGAAGCGCGCGCGTTCGGGTTGCATCCGGAACCAGCGGAAGTCACCCAATGACAGATATTGCTGCGCCTCCGGGCAGTAGCGCAGATAGCGGGCCACCTCGGCATCGGACAGTGCTAGCTCGACACAATCCCCGATCAGCGTCGCCCGCGCCCTTTGCAAAACGGATTGCTCGCCGGGCTCGCTGATTACCAGCGAGGCACGCGGGTCGGCCAGCAGGTTGTGCGTATGTTCGGCCAGCAAGCTCAGCAAGAACAAGGGGCGGTGCGAAGCATCGGGCACGAAGGGCACGGCGCTGACATAGGGGTAGCCGGGCAGCTGCAGGGAGTGGGTAGCCAGTGCGCCGTCGGCGGCGCCATGCAGCAAGTCGATCAGGACGGCAAGGGGTACGTGCATGGTTTGCGGGGCTGATGGGCGCCAGATTGACGCTACCCGTGCATCTTCGGGGCAGGCGTCCGGTTTTGCAATCGCCGCAAGCGCATCGCCTGCCAGGATGCGGATGCTGTTACGCCGCGGATGGCTCGATTCCGGACCTAATGCGGTTTTGCCTGCCGCCGCTCGGGGCCATCGTAATATCCGGCCGGCGGTTCCAGTTCCATGCGGTCGACGATCTGATTCCACAGGGTTCGCATGTTGAGGACTTCCTGCGTCGATAATTCGAAGTTGATCCACCCGAACCCCGGATGGCGCAGCGAAAGCAGGCAGGCCTTTCTCTGCTTGTCCAGCCGCACCGAATAGAGCGGATTGGCCAGCACGGTTTCTATCTGCGGTTGCGTCTGCGACACTTCGTCGGGCATGCGCGCCCTCAGCTCGCCAAGGGTTTGCAGCATGTGGTCAAGTTCGGAAGCGCCGAGACAGACCCTCCCGCCCCCAATTTCGATCTCGACCGTGCCATCCGCGTTCAGGTTTCCGTTGAGCATTGGCTTGTCCATTTCCCCCGTCCTTGTTATCCGACCATTTTTTCCATGGGCGGTTCGGCCGGCAGACGCATTTTGCCCTGCGGGTCGTTTGATCGCGGTGGGAGACTGGTGGAATACTGGCGGGCTGCCAGCGCCGCATCGCCGTCTGGTGCGGTCGGTGCGGTCGGGCACGGCAGGCCTGCAGGGTCGCGGGACGGCGCGCGGGACGGTGTGCGGGAGAGAGTTGGGGGAGGCGGCAAGGCCCCGTCTGAAAATCATTGCCGGTGCCGGCGGGAGATTCCGCCGGCATCGGGTGAACCGGACTTCAGGTCAGTGATCAGCCTGCAGGCGTCACCTTGGCATCCTTGATGACCTTGGCCCATTTGATGCGTTCGTTGTGCATGAATTCGCCGAACTTCTCCGGCGAGCCGCCGCCATCTTCGGCGCCGTACTGCTCCATCTTGGCCATCACATCCGGCATTGCCATGATCCGGTTCACGTCGTCGTTGATGCGCTTGATCGTGGCAGCCGGCATTTTTGCCTGACCGACCAGTCCGTACCATGTGGTCGATTCAAAGCCGGGAAAGCCTTGCTCATCCATGGTGAGAACGTTGGGATATGCCTTGGAGCGCTTGGTTCGCGTCTGTGCAAGGGCGATGACCTTGCCGCCTTTCACATGCGGCGTCGCCGCCGTCATCGTGTCGAAGCTGTAGTTGATCTGGCCGCCCATCAGGTCGACCAGCATCGGACCGGAACCCTTGTACGGCACATGCAGCGCTTCGACGCCAGCGCGCAGCTTGAACAGTTCGCAGGTCAGGTGCTGGCTGGAGCCGATGCCGGCCGAGCCGAACGTGATCTTGTTCGGATTGCGCTTGCACGCCTCGACGATGCCCTGCATCGTCTTGACTTGGGAATCGTTGCAGATCAGCAGGTTTGGCGTCACGCCAACCAGCGCGATCGGAGCAAAGTCACGCTCTGCGTTATAAGGCATGGTCGGCTGCAGCCCCGGCGAAATTGCGTGGCTGTTGATATGGGCCATCAGTACCGTGTTGCCGTCCGGCGCCTGTTTGGCGACGTAGTCGGCGGCAATCACGCCGGCGGCGCCAGCCTTGTTCTCCACCACGACCGGCGACTTCCACAATTCGGAAAGTTTCTGGCCGATTACCCGTGCCAGGGCATCGGTGCCACCGCCCGGCGGAAAGCCGACGATGATGCGCAGCGCTTGCTGTTGTGCGTGTACCCAGGGTGCTGCCAGCGTCGCTGCACCTGCGGCGGCGCCCAAAATGAAACTCCTGCGTTGCATGCTGTCTCCTCAGTTTGAAATAATTTTTTTGATGGCCGTCACGCATCAGCATGGGGATGCTGATTTCGCGCAGCTTGTTTTTGTTTCAGCCTATCACACCTTATTGCTGAATAGAAACTCGGAACCTGATTTCCAGGTGCGGGAAGGCGTCCCTGTCGGCGCTCTGATGGACGCCGCCGCATTGACCGAGTCGCGCCCCGGTTGCCTGGCGGTAGAACTCGCCTGGGCGCCTTGTTGTCTGTGACTGATAGGGACTCAGTGCGAGGGACTCATTGCGAGGGACTCAGTGCGCGGATCCGCTAGCCGATTGTTCAAGTGACGAGGAGAGTGAAGATGGAAAACGCAGTCATTGGTGTATTCGACGACTACACCCATGCGCGCGATGCGGCCGGCGCGCTGCTTTCCGCTGGCTTCGGGAGTTCGGCCGTGCAGATTGCGCCGGACCAGGATTCAGTGGCCGCGCGGCGCAAGGCGCTGGGTGATCCTGACTGGCCATCTTCCGAAGGGTGGAACATCGGGCATTTCTTTCGCAGCCTGTTCGGCCTGGATGCCGGGCACGAGCATGCTCATTCCTATGCGGAGGCTTTGCGCCGCGGCAGCTTCCTGGTCACGGCGGAAGCAGAGGGAGAAGCGCAGCTGCAGCTTGCACGGCAGGTGATGGGGCAGTTTCATCCGGTCGACATGGAGGAGCGGACGGCGCACTGGCGCTCGGAAGGCTGGTCGCGCTACGACCCGAATGCGAAGCCATACACCGACCAGCAAGCCCGGGCCGAGCGCGCGCGGCATGCCGCGCAGCCGCCGTCGGACGCTGATTACCGGATGCACTGGATGCAATCATACGGGCCGGGTGGAGGGCGCTACGAAGACTTCATTCCGGCGTACAGATTCGGTGCCGAACTGCGCAACAAGGAAGCATTCAAGGCCTATCACAACTGGAACGACGTCGAACCGGAAGCGCAGCGCGGATGGGAGTCCGGCAACGCCGGCCCGGCATGGGAACAGTCGAAGGCTGCTGTCCGCTATGGATGGGAAAAAATGAAAGGCTAGTAATGCTTTAGCTGGCGCGCCACAAGGCAATGAACCTGGTTTGTTCATCTGGCGCAAATGACGAGCGAGGTCCGGACCCCACACTTCATCCAACGACATCAGCCATGAACCATGGGAGTTGATGTTCCGGATCGGGGAATTTCATGAGACATCGCGAGACGGCACTGGCCTTGCTGATTGTTGCAGCGATGGCGGCATGCGGCGGCGGCGACAGCGGCGCCATCCTGACCCTGTCGCCACCGGGATCGCCCGGACCTTCGGGTATGCCACCTGCGCCCTCGGCCGTGACCATCTCCTCGTTTGCCGCGCCTGCCGGCAGTGCACGCCTGGCCGGAACCACCGTGCTGACCATCGAGGGTGAGAACATCGGCAATGCAGAACTGGTGCCTGGAGCCAGCCTGACGCCTCAGTTAGGAAGGTTTTCTGTCGCCGCAGACGGCCGCTCTGCATCGCTGGAATTCGATACGACGACGGTGCCGAATGGGCCGTTGACGCTGCGCATCCTCGCCTGGAACCTGCCAGCCGGAAGCACCGGGGCTGGCGAAGTCCTGGTAATGGCGCCGCGCACCTGGTTGTTTGCCAATGAACCGCCACCCGCCGGTACCGATGCCGGCAGGGCGGCGCGCTGCCAGAACATGGGCTATCCGTATACTGCGCCAGACGACATCGATCCGGTGGTGTGCATCACTGCCAGGCCGACCGCGACGCCGGTGGAGCAGTGCGTGTCATTCGGTACCGGATACGGCAGCCCCGAGGACTTGCTGGAGGTGCTGCGCAACGGCGCGCGCATTTCGAAGTTGTATTGCATTCCCGGTGCGAACAACGACGTCCTTAACCCTGGCTGTGTCTGCTTGTCATGAGTGTTGTCGCTGGCGTCAGCGCCGGCCGGAAACATCCAGCGGCGCTGGCCAAAGAGTCCCCGAAAAGATTTTTCAGAAATCGCTAGGCGGTTCCGGGCATTCCATGTATATTGCGGCCTGCACTCGCATCAAGTCGTACCCCTCGCTGGTCTCTTTCATATGTTGCTCTGAAAAGAGCGATTCCCGTTTGACTCCCTTCGGTTACATTTCTTGGTATTACGGTGCGTCCCGGCGCAAGCCATCCCACAATAGGAAATAGCAATGAGCACACAAACCGGCACAGTCAAATGGTTCAACGATTCCAAAGGCTTCGGCTTCATCACCCCGGATAACGGCGGCGCGGACCTGTTCGCCCACTTCGGCGACATCCAGACGACCGGCTTCAAGAGCCTGGCTGAAAATCAGCGCGTGTCGTTCGAACGCGCTACCGGCCCTAAAGGCGACAAAGCTGTCAACATCCGTCCTGTTGAAGCCTGAGTCTGAAGCCTGAGCCTGACGCTTAGTCGAAATTCATCCAAGGCCGCAGCAGGCGTTCCCGCTTGCCGGCACATGAAGAAAGCCCGCTCCGCGCAATGACACCACGCAGATAGCATGGGTCACAGACGCTGGAAAAGAGAACCACCTGGCAGATAGCCAGGGTTGCTCCGGGCAGTTGGAGTGATTTGGATGGAAAAGCCCGCTTTCGAGCGGGCTTTTTTACGTCCGCAGCAATCATCCGTTCAATTTTTTTGAGTGATGTCATCAAATGACAGAACTCGCCAGCCTTGCGCGCAGCGGCATAATGTCTCCATCAACAAGGAGGTCCATTCATGCTTACCCTTCGCAAATCACAAGACCGCGGCTACGCCGACCACGGATGGCTCAAGAGCTACCATTCATTCTCCTTTGCCGGCTATTACGATCCCGCCCACATGGGATGGGGCAACCTGCGCGTCATCAATGAAGACCGCGTGGCCCCCGGCGCCGGCTTTGGCAGGCACGGTCACCGTGACATGGAAATCATCAGCTATGTGCTGTCGGGAGAGTTGGCGCATCAGGACAGCATGGGCAACGTCAAGGGGATCCCGCCGGGCGATGTCCAGCGCATGAGCGCAGGTACTGGCGTCATGCATTCCGAGTTCAACCATGTCAAGGATCAGACCACCCACTTCCTGCAAATCTGGATCATGCCGGACGTGACCGGGGTCGCCCCGAGCTACGAGCAGAAAACGATTCCGGCTGCGGAAAAGCGCGGCGCACTGCGCTTGGTCGCCTCGCCCGACGGCGCGCAAGGCTCGGTCACCATCCACGCTGATGCCAGGCTGTACGCGGGACTGTTCGATGGCGACGAGCAGGCGGACCTGGTGCTCGACCCGGCTCGTAAAGGCTATGTGCATCTGGTGCGCGGCGAGCTGGTGGTCAATGGCCAGCACATCAGCGCTGGCGATGCCGTACTGCTGGAAAACGAAAACCTGATAACACTGCGAAATGGCAGCGATTCCGAGGTGATTGTGTTCGACCTGGCTACCTGAAATTCGGGACAAATGCAGGATGCGGCGGCCTGGCAGCGATTCTCCCTGCGCCCTGGTGGCGAGGCTGTCGTTGCGGTCGCCCACGCCTTGCAGGGCGCGCCAGTTCAATGTCAATATTCAAAATATTTGAACCTGGTGCCCCCGCCATGCCCACGCCTCGCGACGTATTGACTCCTGCCGCACTCGCCATGCTGCAGGTGATCGCCGACACCGGCAGTTTTGCGGCGGCTGCACGCGCCAGCAACATGGTGCCCAGCGCACTGACCTACCGTGTGCGTCAGATCGAAGATGCCCTGGATGTATTGTTGTTCGACCGCAGTTCGCGCCAGGCCAGACTGACCGAAGCCGGTTCGGAACTGCTGCGGGAGGGGGCGGTCCTGCTAACGGAAATTGACGCGGTTGCCAATCGCGTCAAGCGCGTGGCAACCGGGTGGGAGCCGCAATTCACGATTGCGGTGGATAGCATAATTGACCGTGCGACCGTAATGGAGTTGTGCGGGACTTTTTTTGAGCTGAACCCGCCCACCAGGCTGAAACTGCGGGCGGAAACCCTGACTGGCACGCTGGAGGCCCTGACATCCGGACAGGCTGACCTTGCGCTGGGCGTGGTGCTGGATGCCAGCGCCACTACCGGCCTGCAGCGGGAACCGCTGGGCACGGTGCGCTTTGTGTTTGCGGTGGCACCTCGCCACCCGCTGGTGCAGGCCCCCGAGCCCTTGACTGACGCCGTCATACGACAGCACCGGGCGGTAGCGATCGCCGACTCGGTTCAGCATGGCTCCCGCCTCTCGATCGGGCTACAGACCGGCCAGGATGTGCTTACCGTGGCGGATATGCCCACGAAACTGGATGCGCAACTCAGATCCTTGGGCGCTGGCTTCCTGCCTACTTGCCTGGCGCAGCCCGATATCGACGCCGGGCGCCTGGTGGTCAAGCGGGTGGAGCGTCCGGAGCAGCAGCTCAAGGTCAGTTATGCCTGGCGCAAGAGCGGAAAAACGAGCCAGGGGAGAGCACTGCAGTGGTGGCTCGATCAACTCGAGGATCCGGTGACGCGGGCGGCGCTGCTCGGTGAACGCCGTGATTTCAATCGAACAGGGTAAATCGATGAAGGCGCTCAATCCGGCGGAGGCGAGCTGCCGCCGCGTGCTTGCCCTTCACTACTCATGACGGGCATAGACCAGGCCGGGCTCCACATAGCATTGGCCCGGCTGCAGCAGGACCTCGCCTTCGGGCGGACAAACATGGTCGAACAGGTATTCGTGGCCATCGACGCTCATGATCCGGTGAATCACGGCGTCCCGGTAGTGGCCGATGGGCTCGCTGAGCCGCTCGGGCCGGACGAAGCGGCGCGACCGGGCGAGGGCTGCGAGCTCGCGCGATTTCAATGCCTTCGCATCCTGCAGTTCGGCTTCGACCTTGCCCAGGTTGTCGCGCAGCGCCCAGAAAAAAAATGCCAGGCCGACCCACAGCACGATTTCGATCAGCACCAGGTCCATACGCGTCGCTCCCTTCAAAAGGAACAGACGATGGCCAACGGCAAAGGTTCCCTGCCGGCGGCAGGGGCCTTGATCTAGTAGATGCCGTTTTCGTGCTTGATTTCCTGCAGGATCGTGGCCGCGATTTCCTCGATTGATTTGAGGGTCGACGACATCCAGCGTATCCCTTCGCGCCGCATCATGTCCTCGGCCTCGTTGACCTCGTAACGGCAGTTTGCCAGTGCCGCATACTTGCTGCCGGGGCGGCGTTCGTTGCGGACCTCGGCCAGCCGCTCGGGAGTGATCGACAAGCCGAAAATCTTCTTCTTGTACGGAATCAGGCCGCTCGGCAGGCGGCCACGCTCGAAATCTTCCGGGATCAGCGGGTAGTTCGCCGCCTTGATGCCGTACTGCATCGCCAGGTAGAGACTGGTCGGGGTCTTTCCGGAGCGTGACACGCCGACCAGGATGACGTCTGCCGCCGCCAGGTTCTTGTGCGACTGACCGTCGTCGTGAGCCAGCGAGAAGTTGATTGCCTCGATCCGGTTCTTGTATTCGTCGGAGTCGGCGATGTTGTGGCTGCGACCTATTGTATGGGTCGACTTGACTCCCAGTTCCTGTTCCAGCGGCTCGACGAAAGTCTGGATCAGGTCCATGTGCATGCCATTGGACTTGCGCACCACCACCGAGAGCTCGGCTTTTACCAGCGTGGAAAACACGATCGGGCGCTTGCCGTCGGCCGCGAAAGTATCGTTGATCTTTCGGACCGCATCGTGGGCCTTTTCAAGGGTGTCTATGAAAGGCAGGCGGATCTGGCGAAAACGCAGGTCGAACTGGGTCAGTACGGAATGCCCGAAAGTCTCGGCCGTGATGCCGGTGCCGTCCGAAACAAAAAACACCGTGCGGGCAGACGCACTGGATTCGGGCTGTTGTGAAACTGGCATTATTGCCTCTTGAATAGATAAATGATCGGTGGTGAATTGGCAAAACTTCGGCAAAACGTTTTGCAGCCTGTAAAATATCGGGCTTCGCAGCCCGGTTCGCGATTACTGCCGAACCCCGGCCGCAGCAGACAACACACAGGATATCCCCAGTGAGCAGCCCAGCGCATCTTAGCAAGAATAATAAGAAGCAAGCGACTGCCCGGATTGCGCGCGCCACTGGAGCATGCCCGCAGATTTCTTATCATCAAAACAGAGGTAGTCATGACCAATGCATCAATTTCGGGGATCACCCCGGGGGCGACTTACGTCGCTCCGTTCGAAGATCTGCGCATGACCGATGTCGAATCGGTCGGCGGCAAGAACGCTTCGCTGGGTGAAATGATCAGCCAGCTGGCCCACGCCGGTGTGCGTGTGCCAGGCGGCTTTGCCACCACTGCAGATGCCTTTCGCGATTTCCTGGAGCAGGGCGATGGCCAGAGCCTGGCCAAGCGGATCGAGGCACGCCTCGAGTCGCTGAACATCGACGACGTGCGCGCGCTGGCCCAGGCCGGTGCGGAAATTCGCAAATGGATTGTCGAAACGCCGTTCCAGCCGCGCCTGAAAAAAGAAATTACCGAGTTTTATCATCAGCTTGTAGACGATTCTTCAAGCGAAATGTCATTTGCTGTCCGTTCGTCGGCAACGGCGGAGGACATGCCTGACGCGTCGTTCGCAGGCCAGCAGGAAACCTTCCTCAATGTGGTCGGCATCGACCACATCCTGGAAGCGATCAAGCATGTGTTTGCCTCGCTGTACAACGATCGCGCGATCTCGTACCGCGTCCACAAGGGCTATACCCACGCTGAAGTTGCCTTGTCTGCAGGTGTGCAACGCATGGTGCGTTCCGATCTTGGCGCCGCCGGTGTCATGTTCACCATCGATACCGAATCCGGTTTCGAGGACGTCGTGTTCATCACCTCCAGCTACGGCCTCGGCGAGACCGTGGTCCAGGGCGCGGTGAATCCGGACGAGTTCTACGTCCACAAGCCAATGCTGGCGCAGGGCAAGCTGCCGATCATCCGCCGCAATATCGGGTCCAAGCTGATCAAGATGGAATTCACCGGCGAAACCCAGGCCGGCAAATCGGTGCGCACCGTCGACGTGCCAATCGAGCAGCGCAACCGCTATTCGCTGACCGACGCCGAAGTGGTCGAACTGGCGAAATACGCCGTCATCATCGAGAAACACTATGACCGCCCGATGGACATCGAGTGGGGCCGTGACGGCGCCGATGGCAAGCTGTACATCTTGCAGGCGCGTCCGGAGACCGTGAAGTCGCAACACAAGGCGGGCGATTCGCAGCAACGCTTCAAGCTGAAAAGCAGCGGCACGGTGCTGGTCTCCGGCCGGGCGATCGGCCAGAAGATCGGCGCCGGTCCGGTGCGCGTGATTCACGATCCCAGCGAGATGGAGCGTGTGCAGCCGGGCGACGTGCTGGTTGCCGACATGACCGACCCGAACTGGGAGCCGGTGATGAAGCGGGCTGCTGCCATCATTACCAATCGCGGCGGGCGGACCTGCCACGCGGCGATCATCGCCCGCGAACTGGGCGTGCCGGCCGTCGTCGGCTGCGGCCATGCGACCGAACTGCTGAAGGATGGCACCCTGGTGACGGTCTCCTGCGCCGAAGGCGACGAGGGCCGGATCTACGACGGTTTGCTGGAAACCGAGGTGACCGAGGTTACCCGCGGCGAAATGCCGGAACTGCCGCTGAAGATCACGATGAACATCGGCAACCCGCAGCTGGCATTCGACTTCCAGTCGATCCCCAACCACGGTGTCGGCCTGGCCCGCCTGGAGTTCATCATCAACAACAACATCGGCGTGCATCCGAGGGCGATCCTCGAGTACCCGAACATCGACCCGGACCTGAAAAAAGCGGTCGAATCGGTCGCCCGCGGGCACGCTTCGCCGAGCGCTTTTTACGTCGACAAGCTGGCCGAAGGCATTGCCACCATTGCCGCGGCATTCTGGCCCAAGCCGGTGATCGTGCGGATGTCCGACTTCAAGTCGAACGAATACAAGAAGCTGATCGGCGGTTCGCGCTACGAGCCGGACGAGGAAAACCCGATGCTGGGCTTCCGCGGTGCGGCACGTTACCTGGCGGCTGACTTTGCCGGTGCGTTCGAGATGGAGTGCGAGGCACTGAAGCGGGTGCGCCACGACATGGGCCTGGTCAATGTCGAGATCATGGTGCCGTTCGTGCGTACGCTGGGTCAGGCCGAAAAGGTCGTCAACCTGCTGGCCAAGAACGGCCTGCGGCGCGGCGAGAACGGCCTGCGCCTGATCATGATGTGCGAGGTGCCTTCCAACGCCATCCTGGCTGAGGAGTTCCTGGAGTACTTCGACGGCTTCTCCATCGGTTCCAACGACCTGACCCAGCTGACGCTGGGACTGGACCGGGATTCCGGCATGGAATTGCTCGCCATGGACTTCGACGAGCGCGATCCGGCCGTCAAGGCCATGCTGTCGCGGGCCATCAAGGCCTGCAATGCGGCCGGCAAGTATGTCGGCATCTGCGGCCAGGGCCCGTCGGACAATCCGGATTTTGCGGAGTGGTTGATGGAGCAGGGGATCGGCTCGCTGTCCTTGAACCCGGACTCGGTGGTCGAGACCTGGCAGACGCTGGCTGCGATGCAGAAGAAGAACTCCTGAAGGCAAAACGCTTGACGCGGCGAAACGGTTTGTTACACTAGCCCGGTTAGTCGCGATCGAGCCGGATGCCGGCCTCGCGGCCTCGCAGTCTCAAGTAATAACCAACAAAAAAGTTGTACCCTGATTTGGCCCCCGCCTGCCTCGTGCAGCCGGGGGTTTTGTTTTTGGCGGCGAGATAAACCCGGCTGCCGATGATGTGATCGCATGTCGGCGGCGCCGGTTCGGCCGGCTGACCGGCTTGCGGGGTTCCGTTCGGCTTCCCCTTTCATTGCCCATTTGCTACCCTGCGAATTGCTCTTGGCGCGGGAGGATGGCAGTGAACGATGCAATGGTGTGGCTGGGGCTGGCCGGTGGGCTGGTGATCCTGGAGATTTTCACCGGGACTTTTTATCTCCTGATGCTCGCATTCGGCATGCTGGCAGGCGCTGCGGCAGCATGGACTGGCCTGTCGAATCCCTTGCAGATGCTATGCGTGGCAATCGTTGGCGTGACCGGCGTACTGTTGCTGCGCCTGCGACGCCGGGGCAGGGGCGCGGAGGTCGATGCGGCGGCCGATCCCAACGTTAACATCGATATCGGGCAATCGCTCCATGTGGATCAGTGGCAGGGCGCCGCGCCTGGCCCTTACATGGCGCGGGTCGCTTATCGCGGCGCGCAATGGGATGTGGAGCTGGAAGCGGGCGGGCAGCCGCTGCCCGGTACGTTCGTGATTCGTGAAATGCGCGGCAGCCGCCTGCTGGTATCGGCCCCATACTGAATCTTCAAGAATCGTCACAAGAAGGGGGATGAATGATGGGTTTCGGAACTGTTTCGCTGGTTATCCTGATACTGGCCGTGGTTTTCATGCTGAAGACCATCAATGTCGTACCGCAGCAGCATGCATGGGTGGTCGAACGCCTGGGCAAGTACCATTCGACGCTGGCGCCCGGCCTGAATATCGTGATTCCGTTCATCGACCGCATCGCCTACAAGCACATCCTGAAGGAAATCCCTCTCGATGTGCCGCCTCAGGTCTGCATCACGCGTGACAATACCCAGCTGCAGGTGGATGGCATCCTGTATTTCCAGGTCACCGATCCGATGCGGGCTTCTTACGGCTCGTCGAACTATGTCACTGCGATCACCCAACTGGCCCAGACCACGCTGCGCTCCGTGATCGGACGCATGGAACTGGACAAGACTTTCGAGGAACGGGACCACATCAATACGACCATCGTCAACGCCATCGATGAATCGGCCGCGAACTGGGGCGTGAAGGTGCTGCGTTATGAAATCAAGGACCTGACGCCGCCCAAGGAAATCCTGCACGCGATGCAGGCGCAGATCACCGCCGAGCGCGAGAAGCGCGCGCTGATCGCGGCGTCGGAAGGGCGCAAGCAGGAACAGATCAATATCGCGACCGGTGAACGGGAAGCGGCGATCGCGCGCTCCGAAGGCGAGAAGCAGGCCGAAATCAACCGTGCGCAGGGCGAAGCCGCGGCGATCCTGTCGATTGCCGAAGCGACCGCGGAAGCGATCCGCAAGACTGCCGCAGCGATACGCGAGCCGGGCGGCGAATATGCGGTGAACCTGAAGGTTGCCGACAAGTATGTCGAAGCCTTCGCCAATATCGCCAAAACCGGCAACACGCTGGTCGTTCCTGCCAACCTGTCGGACATGAGCGGGCTGATCGCAACGGCGCTGCAGGTGGTGAAGCAGGTCAAGTAAGGCGGAGCCGTGGCCGCAGGGCCGGCCCTGCCGGCCGCCGTCAGCGGCGGTTCTGCTTCATCGCGGACTGGATCTCGCGCTGGATATCGCGCTCGCGTTCGGTGTCGCGCTTGTCGTGCTGCTTCTTGCCCTTGGCCAGGCCAATTTCGCATTTGATCCGGCCGCGCGTGAAATGCAGGTTGAGCGGCACCATGGTGTAGCCGGAGCGCTCCACCTTGCCTATCAGGCGCTTGATTTCCTCCGCCTTCAGCAACAGCTTGCGGGTACGCACCGGATCGGGGCTGATATGGGTGGATGCGGTCGGTAGCGGGCTGATATGCGCGCCGAACAGGAATACTTCCTCGTTGCGAACGATGACGTAGGCTTCCTTCAGCTGCGCGCGTCCGGCCCTGATCGACTTGACTTCCCAACCTTCCAGCGCCATGCCTGCTTCGAATCGTTCCTCGATGAAGTAATCATGAAAGGCTTTTTTGTTGTCGACTATGCTCATTAAATGAAGAACCGGGCCTGTAGATTAGAATGGCAAGCTTCGCATTCTAACAAACGGTCAACGCGCAATGGCAGTGGTGCATAAATCGGTTCTCGTCGCGTACAGCGCCGAGCAGATGTTTGAACTGGTCGACAAGGTCGAGGATTATCCAAAATTCCTGCCGTGGTGCGGTGGAGTCACAGTGAAGGAGCGGGCTGGCGACCGGCTGGTCGCCACCTTGTCGATCAACTACCACGGCGTACGCCAGAGCTTCACCACGGAAAACACCAACCTGCGCCCGACCAGCATGACCATGAAGTTGCTCGAGGGGCCATTCCGGCAGCTTGAGGGCACCTGGACCTTCAAGCCGCTGCGCGCCGATGCCTGCAAGATCGAGTTCGACCTGCGCTACGAGTTTTCGAGCCGTCTGCTGGACCAGATCATCGGGCCGGTGTTCAACATGATCGCCAACAGTTTCGTCGACTCCTTCTGCAAGCGGGCCGAGGTGGTGTATGGGTGAGCAGGGCAGTGCCATTGCCAGTCCCGGGCCGGGCGTGCGCGTGCAGGTCTGCCATGCGAAACCGGATGCCGTCTTCCTGCGCGACCTGACTGTCGAGCCGGGAACCAGCTTGATGCAGGCGATTGCCGGCAGCGGGTTGCTGCAGCAGATGCCGGAAGTCGACCTGTCCGTCTGCAATGTCGGCGTGCATGGCAAGCTGAAGCCGCTGGACGCCATCGTGCGCGACGGCGACCGGATAGAAATCTATCGGCCGCTGGTGGCGGATCCGAAGGATGCACGGCGCCGGCGGGCGGTAAAGGCAGTCAAGGCAGTAAAGGCGGCAAGCAAGGCCTGAATCCGGAATTGGCTCCGTTCTTGCGCGGTTGATGGTCCCCGCAAAATCCTCGTCTTGCGATGGCCGGGGGCTGACAGGGCTACAATACCGGGTTGATATCCGCCGTTGGTTCCCCATGCGTCATCTGCTTTCTCCCATTTTCGTTCCCCCGATCATCGCTTCCCTGCTGCTGCTTGCCGGCTGCCACACCGCACCGGTACGTGATTCAACGCCTGCCGCTGCTGCTGCCAAGCCGGCCCGGCCGGTCAAGGTCGCGTTGGTCCTCGGTGGCGGGGCTGCCCGCGGCTTCGCCCACGTCGGTGTAATCAAGGCGCTGGAGGCGCAGGGCATCGTGCCGGACATCGTCGTCGGCACCAGTGCAGGCAGCGTGGTCGGCGCCCTTTATGCGGCCGGTAACAGCGGCTTTGCCCTGAACAAGCTCGCGCTTGAAATGGACGAGGCTGCCATTTCCGACTGGGCCGTTCCCTGGTTTTCGCGCAATACCGGCGTGCTCAAGGGCGAGGCGATTCAAAACTACGTGAACCGGGCGGTGCACAACCTGCCACTGGAAAAGATGAAGATCCGCTTTGCCGTCACCGCCACCGATCTGGCCACCGGTGCGCCTATCCTGTTCGAGCGCGGCAACACCGGTGCGGCGGTACGCGCGTCGTCCGCGGTGCCGGGCGTTTTCCAGCCGGTGCGCATCGGCGAGCGCCTGTACGTGGATGGCGGACTGGTGTCGCCGGTGCCGGTCCGGTTTGCGCGCGAGATGGGCGCGGACTTCGTGATTGCCGTGAACATTTCAGCCGAGCCGGACGGCCAGCCGTCGGGTTCGACGGTCGACATGCTGTTGCAGACTTTCACCATCATGGGCCAGACCATCAACCACTACGAGTTGCGTGATGCCGATGTCGTGATCCGGCCGGAACTGGGGGCCATGAGGGGCAGTGATTTTGCCGGACGCAACCTGGCGATCCTGGCCGGGGAACGCGCGGCGTCCCGTGTACTGCCGGAACTCAAGTCGAAGTTGAGGCAAAAGCAGGGGCTGTAGGCGCGCCGCTGCCAAGGGACAGCCGGCAGGCGGTGCTCAGGATCCGCTGATGTCGGCGATGCGGCGGGCGCCGTTGTAGCGGTTCTTCCAGTAGTCCCGGTCCATGGCCTCCACCCGGATCGCGCCGCCTGGGGCCGGCGAGTGGACGAACTTGTTCTCGCCCACATAGATGCCGACATGGGAGTAGGGACGGCTGGCGGTATCGAAAAACACCAGGTCGCCGGGCTGCAATTCACGCGCAGTGACGCGGTCGCCGGCACGGCTGATCTCGTCCGAGGTGCGCGGCAGTTCGCGCTGCCAGGCCTGCCGGAACACATGCTGCACCAGTGCGCTGCAGTCCATTCCGGTGGTGGCCGAGGTGCCGCCGTATTTGTAGCGCAAGCCGGCCAGCGACAGCGCATGCAGGACGACGTCCCCGATCCGGCTGCTCGCATTTTGCGCTGGCGTGCCGAAGGTGCCGGGATCGAGGCTGATGTCGCGGGCGAGGACAGGTCCGGCCAACCACCCGAGCAGCAGGCATGCCAGCGCGGTGCGCGGCAGGCGGCGGGCAATTCGGGGTGGCAGCAGGAAATCGCGCATGTTGTTGCCGGACTTTGCCGGACTATGCCGGATGTTGCCGGATGGCAGTGATGACAAACCGAAATGTATTGCACGGCGGACTGTATTGTCAAAGCCATTCACCGTTGCGGCTGCGGGATATCGTAGAATCTGCTGTCTAACCAATCCGGAGAACATCCATGCAGAGCAAGCCCGTCCTGACCCTCGACGACCTGAAGAAAATTGCCGCCGGCGCTGAAGCCGAAGCGAAAAAAAACAACTGGGCCGTGACAATTTCGATCGTCGATGATGGCGGCCATCTGCTGTGGTTGCAGCGCCTTGACGGCGCGGCCCCGATTTCCGCGCATATCGCACCGGCCAAGGCCAGGACCGCAGCCCTCGGCCAGCGCGAGACAAAGGTGTACGAGGACATGATCAACAACGGTCGTTTCTCGTTCCTGAGCGCACCCTACATCGAAGGCATGCTGGAAGGCGGCGTGCCCATCGTGGTCGAGGGACATTATGTCGGCGCGATCGGCGTGTCAGGCGTGAAGTCGGCAGAGGACGTGCAGATTGGCAAGGCGGGGATAGCGGCGCTCGGCCTTTGATCAATTGGCAGGAGACGGGTCGAGAGGGAAACTCTCCATTTCGACCCGTGTTCGGGTTGCTGCAAGGGGGGCTTACGCGCTATAATTGCAAGGTTTAGCCAAATCACAACCGCTGTAGCGCATACGCCCTCCCACACTCGTCCCGACATCTCCCGCGCCCACTTTCGAGCCTGCATCAGGCCGGCGGCGCGACGGCTGTCCGACGCGGCGCAACGGCGGTAACCTTTCAGGAGTTACCCTTGCTGCCATTTCTTTCGGGACAATCTGTCCCCGCCATCCTAGCGCTCGCAGACGGGTCGATTTTCCAGGGACACTCGATCGGTGCCATCGGGCAGACCGCGGGTGAGGTCGTGTTCAATACTGCAATGACGGGTTATCAGGAAATCCTGACCGATCCCAGTTACAGCAGGCAGATTGTCACGCTGACCTATCCCCATATCGGCAACGTCGGCGTCAATTCCGAAGATTCCGAGGCTTCGCGCGTGCACGCGGCAGGCCTGATCATCCGCGACTTGCCTGCGCTGATGTCGAATTTCCGCGCGGAGCAGACGCTCCCCGACTACCTGAAATCGGAAAATGTCGTTGCCATCGCCGGCATCGATACCCGCAAGCTGACCCGGATCCTGCGCGAGAAGGGGGCCCAAAGCGGCGCCATCGTGGCCGGCGAAGACGCCACGGTCGAGCAGGCCCTGGGACTGGCACGTTCCTTCCCGGGAATTTCCGGCATGGACCTGGCAAAGGTCGTGTCCGTGAAAGAACCGTACGAGTGGACCACCACCGAGTGGAAGCTCGGCGCTGGCTGCGGCAATCAGGATGCGCCAAAATACCATGTGGTCGCGTTCGACTATGGCGTCAAGTACAACATCCTGCGCATGCTGGCGGAGCGCGGCTGTAAGGTTACCGTGCTGCCTGCCCAGTCGACCGCAGCCCAGGCGCTGGCGCTGAATCCGGACGGCATTTTCCTGTCCAACGGCCCGGGCGATCCCGAGCCCTGCGACTATGCGATCGCGTCAACTCGCGAGCTGATCGATCGCGGTATCCCGACTTTCGGCATCTGCCTCGGCCATCAGCTGATGGGTTTGGCCACCGGCGCGAAGACACTGAAAATGAAATTCGGCCATCACGGTGCCAACCATCCGGTGCTCGACCTCGATACCCGGCAGGTCATGATCACATCCCAGAACCACGGCTTTGCGGTTGACCCATCCACGCTGCCATCGAATTGCCGCGTCACCCATGTGTCGCTGTTCGATGGCTCGCTGCAGGGATTTGCCCTGACCGACAAGCCGGCCTTCTGCTTCCAGGGCCATCCGGAAGCATCACCCGGGCCGACTGACATCGCCCCCCTGTTCGATCGCTTCGTCGCGATGATGGAGCAACATAAAAATGCCTAAGCGTAACGACATTAGCAGCATCCTGATTATTGGCGCCGGCCCGATCGTGATCGGCCAGGCGTGTGAATTCGACTATTCTGGCGCGCAGGCCTGCAAGGCCCTGCGGCAAGAGGGCTATCGCGTGGTGCTGGTCAACAGCAATCCGGCGACCATCATGACCGACCCGGAAATGGCCGATGTGACCTACATCGAGCCGATCACCTGGCAGGTGGTGGAACGCATCATCGCCAAGGAGCGGCCCGACGCCATCCTGCCGACCATGGGCGGCCAGACTGCGCTGAACTGCGCGCTCGACCTGCACCATAACGGCGTGCTGGAAAAATACGGCTGCGAACTGATCGGCGCCTCGCCGGAAGCGATCGACATGGCCGAAGACCGTTCCAAGTTCAAGGACGCAATGACCCGCATCGGCCTCGGCTCGGCACGCTCGGGTGTCGCCCATACCCTGGAAGAGTCGTGGGCAGTGCAGAGGGATCTCGGCTTCCCGGTCATCATCCGGCCCTCGTTCACGATGGGCGGCAGCGGAGGCGGCATTGCGTATAACGCCGAAGAGTTCGAGGCAATCTGCAAGCGCGGCCTGGAAGCATCCCCCACCTCCGAACTGCTGATCGAGGAATCGCTGATCGGCTGGAAAGAATTCGAGATGGAAGTGGTGCGCGATTCGAAAGACAACTGCATCATCGTCTGCTCGATCGAAAACCTCGACCCGATGGGCGTGCATACCGGCGACTCGATCACGGTCGCGCCGGCGCAGACGCTGACGGACAAGGAATACCAGATCATGCGCAACGCGTCGATCGCGGTGCTGCGTGAAATCGGCGTCGATACCGGCGGTTCCAACGTGCAGTTCGCGATCAATCCGGCCGACGGCCGCATGATCGTGATCGAAATGAATCCGCGCGTCTCGCGTTCGTCGGCGCTGGCGTCCAAGGCAACCGGCTTCCCGATTGCCAAGATCGCCGCCAAGCTGGCGGTGGGTTTTACGCTGGATGAATTGCGCAATGACATCACCGGCGGCGCAACGCCGGCCTCGTTCGAGCCGTCGATCGACTATGTCGTCACCAAGATCCCGCGCTTCGCATTCGAGAAATTCCCGGCCGCCGACAGCCACCTGACCACCCAGATGAAGTCGGTCGGCGAGGTGATGGCGATCGGCCGCACCTTCCAGGAGTCGTTCCAGAAAGCGCTGCGCGGCCTCGAAGTCGGCGTTGACGGCATGAATGAAAAAACCACCGACCGCCAGGTCATCGAGGAAGAGCTCGGCGAGCCGGGGCCGGAGCGCATCTGGTACGTCGGCGATGCATTCGCCCAGGGCTTCTCGCTGGAGGAAGTGCAACAGCTGACCCATATCGATCCATGGTTCCTGTCGCAGATCAAGGAGATTGTCGACATCGAACTGTGGCTCGACGAGCAGACGCTGCCGGAGCTGGACAAGAACTTGCTGTTCAAGCTGAAGCAGAAAGGCTTTTCAGACCGCCGGCTGGCGCATCTGCTGAAAACGACCGATACCGAGGTTCGCAATCGCCGGCGCGAGCTGGGTGTGCGCCCGGTCTACAAGCGGGTTGACACCTGCGCTGGCGAATTCGCCACCAACACCGCCTACATGTATTCGACCTACGAGGAAGAGTGCGAATCGAAGCCGACCGACCGCAAGAAAATCATGGTGCTGGGCGGCGGGCCGAACCGGATCGGGCAAGGCATCGAATTCGACTATTGCTGCGTGCATGCGGCGCTGGCGATGCGCGAGGATGGCTATGAAACCATCATGGTCAACTGCAACCCGGAAACCGTGTCGACCGACTACGATACCTCCGACCGCCTGTATTTCGAGCCGCTGACGCTGGAAGACGTGCTGGAGATCGTGGACCTGGAGAAGCCTTACGGCGTGATCGTGCAGTACGGCGGGCAGACACCGCTGAAGCTGGCGCTTGACCTCGAGGCCAACGGCGTGCCCATCGTCGGCACCTCACCGGACATGATCGACGCCGCCGAAGACCGCGAGCGTTTCCAGAAATTGTTGCAGGAGCTGGGACTGCGCCAGCCGCCGAACCGCACTGCTCGCACCGAAGTCGATGCGCTGCGTTTGGCCCAGGAAATCGGCTACCCGCTGGTGGTTCGCCCGTCCTATGTGCTGGGCGGACGCGCGATGGAAATCGTGCACGAGCAGCGCGACCTCGAGCGCTACATGCGCGAAGCGGTCAAGGTGTCCCACGATTCGCCGGTGCTGCTGGATCGCTTCCTGAATGACGCGATCGAAGTTGACGTCGACTGCCTGTCCGACGGCAAGCGCACGTTCATCGGCGGCGTGATGGAACACATTGAGCAGGCCGGCGTGCACTCGGGCGATTCCGCCTGCTCGCTGCCACCTTACTCGCTGTCGCAGGCAACGATCGACGAGATCAAGCGCCAGACTTCGCTGATGGCCAAGGGCCTCGACGTGGTTGGCCTGATGAACGTGCAGTTCGCCATCCAGCAGCAGGAAATCGACGGCCGCGTCCAGGACGTGGTGTTCGTGCTGGAAGTGAACCCGCGTGCTTCGCGCACCGTGCCGTTCGTATCCAAGGCGACCGGCATCCAACTGGCCAAGGTTGCGGCCCGCTGCATGGTCGGCAAGAGCCTGGATGCCCAGGGCATCGCCGAGGAAGTCGTGCCGCCTTATTTCAGCGTCAAGGAAGCGGTGTTCCCGTTCGTCAAGTTCCCGGGCGTGGATACCATCCTCGGACCGGAAATGAAGTCGACCGGCGAGGTGATGGGCGTGGGCCGTACTTTCGGCGAAGCCTTCGTCAAGTCGCAGATGGGCGCTGGTGTCAAGCTGCCCAGGTCCGGCAAGGTATTCCTGTCGGTCAAGTCGAGCGACAAGCCGCGCGCAGTGCAGGTTGCGCGCGACCTGGTCGAAATGGGGTTCACGATCGCGGCGACCAAGGGCACGGCTGCGGCCATCTTCTCGGCCGGCATTCCTGTGACCACGGTCAACAAGGTGGCGGAAGGGCGGCCACATATCGTCGACATCCTCAAGAACAACGAGGTCGCGCTGGTGATCAACACGGTCGAAGAGAAGCGCAACGCCATCACCGATTCGCGCACCATCCGAACTTCGGCGCTGGCGGCACGGGTGCCGACCTTCACCACCATCGCCGGTGCGGAAGCGGCGGTCGAGGGCATGCGCTATCTCGACGAGTTGAATGTCTACGATTTACAAGGCCTGCATAAGTCTTTACACTAAGCCGCAATACCTGAATCACCACAGCGGTTCCAGACAGCATCCTCCCTCGCGGAGGATGTTTGCTTATGGCCTCTGTGGTTTTCCTTTTTTGTTTTCCAATTTCCTGAAGATCGCAGAACATGGCAACTGAACCACTGACCAAATACGGCGCCGAATTGCTGAAAGAAGAGCTGGCCCGGCTGAAACACAAAGAACGGCCGGCGGTCATCAATGCCATCTCGGAAGCGCGCGCGCAGGGTGACCTGTCGGAAAACGCCGAATATGACGCCGCCAAGGAGAAGCAAAGCTTCGTCGAAGGCCGCATCGCGGAGATCGAGGGCAAGCTTGGCGCTGCGCAGATCATCGACCCCAAGCTGCTGGATGCCGAAGGCCGGGTGGTATTCGCATCCACAGTCACTCTGGAAGAGTTGAACACCGGCGACAAAGTGACTTACCAGATCGTCGGCATCGACGAGGCGGATCTCAAGCTGTCCAAGATCTCGTTCAGCTCGCCGATAGCGCGCGCACTGATCGGTAAATCTGCCGGCGATGTGGTCGAGGTGCAAGCCCCGGCCGGGCCGCGGGAGTATGAGATCCTGGACGTCCGCTATATCTGACCTGGCGGCACGGCAATGCAACTGATCCGCCGCCTGACTCCCCATCTCCGGATATTGCTCGTCACTTTCTGGGTGGGCACTGTATGGGGAATCGGCTATGTGGCGGCGCCGGCACTGTTCGCCAACCTGCACGACCGGGTGCTGGCTGGCACCATCGCCGGTCACCTGTTCCGGGCGGAAGCGCTGGTCTCGCTTTCCTGTGGATTCATCCTGTTGTCCTTGTTGCTATCGGGTCGCGACCTGGATAGCGGGCAGCGGCGCACCGGCCTGCTGCTGGTGGCCGTGATGCTGGCATGCACCTTGATTGGCTATTTTGGCTTGCAGCCGATGATGGCTGAATTGCGGGAGCTGGCGGGGCCGGCAGGGGTGATGGCGTCGGAAGCCCGGAGCCGGTTCGGCATGCTGCACGGAATTTCGGCAGTCCTGCACCTGTTGCAGAGCCTGGCCGGCGCCTGGCTGGTGCTGCGCATCCGTTAATCCCTTGGTCCGATGATGACGGACTTCCTGCGGGATTGAGGTGAGAGGCGGCGAGGCGGCGAGGGCGGGGGCGCCTGGAAATCACCCCGTAGCCCATCGCCGGATCAGCTGCCCGACAGCGCCTGCTTCTTGCGGCTGACCTGGCGTGGCTTGGCTCGCCTGATGTTGCCGCCCTGGGTCACCCGTTCATTGCCCTTGACCATGACCTTGGTTACAGTGGGCCGCTTGGTCGGATTGGATTTGACGATAGTCACTTCGCGCATTCCGCCGCCGCGTTTGCTGGTTTTTTCCTTGGCGGTTTCTTTTTGCGGGCGGTACAGGACCAGCAGCTTGCCGATGTGCTGGATCGGTTCCGCGCCGAGGTCGGCGCACAGTTTTTCATAAATCTGGATGCGTGCCTCGCGGTCGTCGCCCAGTACCCGCACCTTGATCAGGCCGTGCGCGTCCAGGCTGGCGGACACTTCCTTCTCGACTGCGGGCGTGAGGCCGGCATCGCCGATCATCACGACGGGATTAAGGGCATGCGCCTGGGCGCGCAGTTCGCTGCGCTGGGCAGTGGTAAGTTTGGACATTGGATGCTTTCGGAAACTGGCAAAGGCGTATTCTAAGCGAATGGCAAAGAAGAAATTGAACAAGAACTGGCTTCACGATCATATTAATGATCCTTACGTGAAGTTGGCGCAAAAAGAAGGCTATCGCGCCCGGGCTGCCTACAAGCTCAAGGAAATCGACGAGGAGGAGAAGCTGATCCGCCCCGGCCAGGTGATCGTCGACCTTGGCGCGGCCCCCGGCAGCTGGTCACAATACGCTCGCAGCAAGCTGTCCGGCAAGGAAGGCGGTGGCATCAATGGCACCGTGGTCGCGCTGGATTTGCTGCCCATGGAACCAATCGCCGATGTGCTGTTCATCCAGGGCGACTTCACCGACGATGCGATCCTGGCCGAACTCGACCGTCAGCTCGGCGGCCGCAAGGCCGATCTGGTATTGTCCGACATGGCGCCAAACCTGTCAGGAATCGCGGTTTCCGATGCTGCCCGCGTCGAGTACCTGATCGAACTGGCAATTGAGTTCGCCCGCCATCACATGAAGCCGGATGGCGCATTGCTGGTCAAGTGTTTCAATGGTCGCGGTTATAACGAAATTGTCCATCGTTTCCGGGCGGAATTCAAAACCGTCATCTCCAAAAAGCCCAAGGCCAGCCGGGATAAGTCGTCCGAGATCTTCTTGCTGGGGAAAATTTTGAAAAACCCGGCATGAATAGTTGATTGCCCCTTGATTTACCGGGCATCCATACCGATATCCCGCCTAGTACCTGCGGTTTTTAACGGGTAGAATCTGTCGCAGAGCAAACGGCTTTCACCGCCGAAGGAGTTCCAGTGAATAACATGTTTTCCAAAGCCGCAATCTGGGTGGTCATTGCCCTGGTGCTTTTCACGGTATTCAAGCAGTTCGACGACCGCAGCATCGGCAGCGGCGCGACCGCAATTCCGTATTCCGATTTCCTGGACGAGGTGAAAGCCAAGCGGATCAAGGAAGCAGTCATTGAAGACCGCACCATTGTCGCCACCACCAGTGAAGGCAAGAAGATCCGCGCGACCACCACCAACCTGGACCGCGGCCTGATTGGCGACCTGGTCAACAATGACGTCAAGTTCGACGTCAGGCAGCCCGAACCGCCGTCATTCCTGTCGCAGGTGTTCATCTCCTGGTTCCCCATGCTGCTGCTGATTGGCGTCTGGGTGTTCTTCATGCGCCAGATGCAGGGCGGCGGCAAGGGCGGCGCCTTTTCCTTCGGTAAATCGAAGGCGCGCATGCTCGACGAAACCACCAACGCCGTGACCTTTGCCGACGTCGCCGGTTGCGACGAAGCCAAGGAAGAGGTACAGGAACTGGTCGATTTCCTGCGCGACCCGACAAAATTCCAGAAACTGGGCGGACGGATTCCGCGCGGCGTGCTGATGGTCGGCCCTCCGGGTACTGGCAAGACGCTGCTGGCGCGCGCCATCGCCGGCGAAGCCAAGGTTCCGTTCTTCACCATTTCCGGTTCCGATTTCGTCGAGATGTTCGTCGGCGTGGGTGCCTCCCGCGTGCGTGACATGTTCGAGAATGCCAAGAAGCATTCGCCCTGCATCATCTTCATCGACGAGATCGACGCTGTCGGCCGTCACCGCGGCGCCGGCATGGGCGGCGGCAACGACGAGCGCGAGCAGACTCTCAACCAGTTGCTGGTCGAGATGGACGGCTTTGAAGCCAATGCCGGCGTGATCGTGATCGCCGCGACCAACCGTGCCGACGTGCTGGACAAGGCCTTGCTGCGTCCCGGCCGTTTCGACCGGCAAGTCATCGTTGGGCTGCCCGATATCCGCGGCCGCGAGCAGATCCTGTATGTGCACATGCGCAAGGTGCCGATCGCACCGGACGTCAAGGCTGACATCCTGGCACGCGGCACACCGGGCTTCTCCGGTGCCGACCTGGCCAACCTGGTCAACGAGGCAGCGCTGTTCGCAGCCCGCCGCAACAAGCGCCTGGTCGAGATGCAGGACTTCGAAGACGCCAAGGACAAGATCGTCATGGGGCCGGAGCGCAAATCCGCCGTCATGCGCGAGGAAGAGCGCCGCAATACCGCGTTCCACGAGTCCGGCCATGCGGTGGTTGCCAAGTTGCTGCCCAAGGCGGATCCGGTGCACAAGGTCACGATCATGCCGCGTGGTTATGCGCTTGGCCTGACCTGGCAGTTGCCCGAGCATGACCGGGTCAACATGTACAAGGACAAGATGCTGGAGGATGTTGCGATCCTGTTCGGCGGCCGCATAGCCGAGGAAATCTTCATGCACCAGATGTCGACCGGCGCGTCCAACGATTTCGAGCGTGCCACCAAGCTGGCCCGCGCCATGGTTACCCGCTACGGCATGTCCGAGACGCTGGGCACGATGGTGTACGAGGACAGCGAGCAGGATGCCTATTTCGGACGGATGGCGTCCAAGACCGTGTCGGAAGCGACGCAGCAGAAGGTGGATCTTGAAATTCGCCGCATCCTCGATGACCAATATGCGCTGGCGCGCCGCTTGCTGGAAGAAAACCGCGTCAAGGTCGAGATGATGGCAAACCGCCTGCTCGAATGGGAAACGCTGGACGCCGACCAGGTCGACGACATCATGGAAGGGCGCGAGCCGCGGCCTCCGAAAGCCGGCACCCCTGTGAAGCGCCCGACCGACAGCAGCGGCGACGTAGCGCCGACGGCGACCGCGCCGGCCTGATTGCCAGGTCATCAGCAACAGCAGCAGACGGGGTGGGGAGCGATCCCCACCCTTTTTCATTGGCGAGCTGCCATCCTCCAGTCCCGGCATCCAGTCCCGGCACCCGCTACAATCCAGCCTACCGCAACCCAAGCCACTCCATGTACTCCAGCTTCCAGTGCGGCCGTTTCCGCTTGCCGCTCGATCCCCGCCAGTCCCGCCCCCTGGTGATGGGCATCCTCAACGTCACGCCCGATTCTTTCTCGGATGGCGGCAAGTTCAATGCGCTGGAGTCGGCGCTGGGCCGGGCAGAGCAGATGATCGCCGATGGCGTCGATATCATCGACATCGGCGGCGAGTCGACCCGTCCGGGCGCCGAGCTGCTGACGGTGGAGGAAGAATTGCGGCGCCTGATGCCGGTGGTGTTTGCGCTGCGTGACTGCGGCAAGCCCTTGTCCATCGACACCTGGAAGACTGACGTCATGCGCGAAGTCCTGGCAGCCGGGGCCGACATGATCAATGACATCAACGGCTTCCTCGCGCCAGGGGCGGTGAGCGTGATTAAGGACAGCGACGCGGCGCTGTGTATCATGCATATGCAGAACCAGCCCGGAACGATGCAGCACAGCCCGCACTACGAAGACGTTGTCGGCGAGGTGACAGCCTTCCTGCAGCGGCGCGTGGCTGAACTGGAGGGGGCGGGCATTGCGCGCGAGCGCATGTGCATCGACCCTGGCTTCGGTTTTGGCAAGACCATGGAACATAACCTCGAGCTGCTGCGGCATGTGGGCGATATCCAGCGCACGCTGGACTTGCCGCTGCTGGCCGGCCTGTCGCGCAAGACCACCCTCGGCGCCATCACCGGCCGACCGGTGGACCAGCGCATGGCGGCCAGTGTCGCCGCTGCGCTGGCGGCGGTGGCGCGCGGTGCACGCATCGTGCGGGTGCACGACGTCGCGCAGACGGTCGATGCGCTGAATATCTGGCACGCAGTCGGCCAGCCCGGGCAAGTCGGGGCAGAGGCTTAAGAACAGTAATGGAGGCGCCGGAATCAATGATCAGCGGCGCTTTGAAAAATAACAGGAAGGGAAGCAATGAGCAGGAAATATTTCGGCACCGATGGCGTGCGCGGCACGGTGGGCACCATGCCAATCACGCCCGATTTCATCATGAAGCTGGGCTACGCTGCGGGACGCGTGTTAGCGCAGTCACAGCCCGGCACGGCCCGCCCTGAAGTCCTGATCGGCAAGGACACCCGCATCTCCGGCTACATGCTGGAAGCGGCACTGGAAGCAGGATTCGCGGCGGCAGGCGTTGACGTGCTGCTGGCAGGTCCGATCCCGACGCCGGCGGTGGCCTACCTGACCCGCGCGCTGCGCCTGACCGCTGGTGTCGTCATTTCTGCCTCGCACAACGCCTTCCAGGACAACGGCATCAAATTCTTCTCCGCCGGCGGCAACAAATTGCCGGATGCGGTAGAGGCGTCGATCGAGCGCGAACTGGACAAGCCGATCGAATGCGTGGCGCCGGAACGGCTGGGCAAGGCGCGTCGGCTGGACGACGCCCGTGGGCGCTACATCGAATTCTGCAAGAGCACCTTCCCCAACGATTCCGACCTGCGCGGCTTGCGCATCGTCGTCGATTGCGCGCATGGCGCGGCCTACCACATTGCGCCGCATGTGCTGCACGAGCTCGGCGGCGAGGTGATCGCGATCGGCGACAAGCCCAACGGCTTGAACATCAACGATGGCGTCGGCGCCACCGCACCTGCCGCACTCTCTGCAGCAGTACTCGAACATCGCGCCGACCTTGGCATTGCGCTGGATGGCGATGCCGACCGCCTGATCATGGTGGATGGAACTGGGCAGACCTACAACGGCGACCAGTTGCTGTATGTGATGGTAAAGCACAGGATGTCGCAGGGGCCGCTGGCCGGGGTAGTTGGCACGCTGATGACCAACATGGCGCTGGAAGTCGCCCTCAAGCGCATGGGCGTGGGCTTCGGGCGCGCCAAAGTCGGTGATCGTTACGTGCTGGAGATGCTGCTCGAACGTGGCTGGCAACTCGGCGGCGAAGGCTCGGGGCATCTGCTGTTCCTCGACAAGCACACTACCGGTGACGGCATGGTGTCCGCCTTGCAGGTGCTGGCGGCACTCAAGAGCAGCGGCAAGACGCTGGCGGAATGCTGTGCGGACCTGCCCTTGTATCCGCAGGTGCTGATCAATGTGAAGGTCAAGCCCGGCTACGATTGGCAGAAGCAGGCCGCTGTGCTTGCAGAGAAAGAACTGGTGGATGCGGAACTTGGTGACAGCGGAAGGGTGCTGATCCGTCCGTCTGGTACCGAGCCGTTGGTGCGGGTGATGGTGGAAGCGGCGAGCGCCGGTACCGCGAATACGATGGCGCGCCGCATCGCGGACAAGATTTCGGGATAAACACGGCGCACGAACATCCGGAAGCTTACTCAGTGTCGATGAAGATTGACCTGAGCGTCTCCATAGGGTATTATCTTTTTCTTCGGAGTGTGGCGCAGCCCGGTAGCGCACCTGGTTTGGGACCAGGGGGTCCAAGGTTCGAATCCTTGTACTCCGACCAGTAATACTACGGGCCTGTTCATGACACCAGTCATCAACAGGCCCGTTTCATTTTCGGCAAGCGAAAACGGATGCTTGCGCATTGGGTTGCAGTTGCAAGTAGCAGTTGCAGCGCCATCAATGCTTGCCATCCGCACCATGCTCGTCGTAAATTCCACCTTCACTGTCCGTAGCTCAGTTGGATAGAGCAACAGCCTTCTAAGCTGTGGGTCGGGGGTTCGATCCCCTCCGGACAGGCCACAAATTCCCATCAAGTTTCCAGCATGTTCCCGGCACGACTGGTCCGGTTCAATCGAATCGGCTCCGGCACACGTTCGTTCGCCCGGCCAATCCCTCGCAAGCTGTCTTGCCCTGCTCACGCTACAGGCGTGAAGCATGGCAGCGATCGTCACGATCGAGATTGATTGCCAACGCGGTGGGGATCAGGAATCAGGGCATCAGGGACTCGGCTCCTGATCACAAGAGCCGAGTCAAGCGGCTTGCAGTATTCGATTACGGATCAGTGTGATCCGTGTTGCTGCGATTCTGCGATTGTGCGCTCAGGGCTTGGGCGTTTGCAGCACGGGGCCGGTACTGCCCTTGCTCTCGTACGATGTGGTGTTGCTGGTGCCCTTCATGCAGGTGCGCAGGAATTGCCGACGCTCCTTGCCCTTCAGCTTCTGTTCTTTTGCCTGGTTATTGCAGGTGCGGGTCTGTTCCCGGTTGGCGCTTTTGGCGGCGCTGTCGGTGGCGCTGCTGGCTTCGGTGCGCGGCTTGCCATCCGGGGCCGGGGTTTTCGCGGTTTGCGCAGATGCAATCCCCGCCAGCGACAACAACATCAATGACATCACGATTTTTTTCATTTCTCCTCCTGTGGATTAGTGCTTGTCAGACTCTAGCCTAACTTATTTCTCCCCTGCTTGTGCTCCTTAGTCAACGGTAAAGCACGATTTTTTCCTTCCTGTTTCCATTCCCGGCCCCATCCCCGGTCCCCTGGATCTTCATTCCATGCGGCAACCTGTAGCAATCCAGACGGCAATTTTTATTGCTGATTGTCAATGCTGACGCGCGTCGGAAAGCGCTTACTTGTCACACGTAGTTCAGGCACCAAAGCTCAGCCTTCATAGCCCAGGGTCGCCATCAGTCGCCGTAGCCGTTGTCGCAAGGAGAACGTCGTGCAAGCCTTGTCCGAAACCATTTTGTTGCTGTATCGCGCGGCCCGCATGGTGCCGGCGAACCAATTTGCGGAAGCCGTGCTGGCGATCCTCCACGAGCAGGTCCGATTCGACAGGGGGCTGCTGGTGGTGCATGACGCCGACACCGTGTTTCCCTCCGGCGGATTGCAGCCCAAGCACGGCCGGGCGGCCGTGCTGGATCGCGAACAACTGCACAAGCTGGCACCCTCTTGCGTGGGGCTGTGCGACCGCCTGGAGCGCGAAGACCGACATCGCGAGTTGTTCATGCACGTCGCCGAAGCGGCTCCTGCGCACCTGTTGTTTGCATGTGATGAAGAGATCCAGCCTGCTCCGTGGCTGGTGCTGCTGCGCCAGCCGCCGGCAACTTTCAGCGTCGGCGACCAGGCATTTTTCAGCGCGTTCTGGCCGCATGTGCTGCAGGCTTTCAATTTCAATTTGCGCCATGTGCTGGACCTGAACGACCAGCGGCGGGCGGGCCGTGCGCTGGCCCTGATCAATGCGTTCGGCGTAATCGAGACGGCAGACCCCGGCATGCTTGACCTGCTGGCGCATGAATGGCCGGGACACAGCGGCCAGCGCCTGTCGCGTGAAGCATTGATGGCTCTGGTCGAGACTGGCCGCTACTGTGGCAAGCGCATTGCTATCAGCATGTCGCGCAACTGTGGATACATGGTCTGCACTGGCCGTCGGCTTTCGGTGGTGCACTTGCTGGCGCGTTCGGAGCTTGCAGTTGCGTACAACTTCGCCAGCGGCATGTCGCACAAGGAGATCGCGATCCGGCTGGGCGTTTCCCCCCATACGGTTCGTAACCAGCTGGTGGCCGTCTACCAGAAGCTCGACATCCACAGCAAGGCGGAATTGGCCAGCATGCTGGCCGAAGAAGAGCGCCGCCGCAAGGAACATGGCAAGGGCCAGCCGGAGATCGGCGGCCGCCGCATCGGAGATCCGGGACGCGATGCATCCTCGGTGCGAAATCTCAAACGAAGCGGGGCAAAGTCCGTTTCCTCTAGTGCAATTGCTTCATTCACGGCTGGGCAGCGGGGATCTACTCTGGAGTCACTGGGGCGATGAAACAAGTTACCGACATCGCACTCCGGTTTATCCCAGTCCACTGTCCATCAACCACTGAAGGAGCATCCAAATGAACGCAATCAAACGTTTTCTGAAAGACGAAGAAGGTGCAGTCGCTATCGAATACGCGCTGTTGGCGGCCTTGATCGCAATCGTGATTGCAGTCGGCGCAAGCCTGCTGGGCAAGCAACTCTGCGGATTCTTCACCGGCATCGCAACCTTCCTCGGCGCGCCGACCGGCACGCCTCCGACCACGTTTGCCGCGTGCGCATGAGGCTGACGTAGAGCATGCAGGAAAAAGCGTCCGCCCCGCATCCAGGGGCGGCGCTTTTGCAGGATAGCTGGGCTTACAAGTTGGCCCTTCGACTTCTCACGAAAAATGGCGAGGAACGGAAAATGAAATTACTTGGCGAGCTGATTCGTGATGAAGAGGGCGCGGCCGCAGTCGAGTACGCCTTGATTGCGATGTTGATCGCAGTGGTGATCAGTGTCGCCGCATACGCCCTGGGCGGCAGTTTGTGCGCGGTGTTCAATGGCATCGCCGCGGGCTTCGGCGGCTCCGGAAGCTATGCGCCAGTTGCTTGTCAATGAACCGTGACTAGCGAATTCCAGAACTTCTGAGCAGGCAAGAAAACATGAGCGGCCTTTCCTCCTTTGATATGTCAGTGCTTGCGCTTGGATCGCTCGCGATCCTGCTGGTGCTCGCTGCGCAGTCCGATGCGCGCAGCCACCGGATTCCGAACCGTCTGGTCGCCGTCGGGCTGGTCGCCGGGCTGGCATTGAACACACTTCTGCCGACGGGAACCGGCTTTGCCGGCGCATTGCCCGGAGCGGCCGGACTGCTCAATGCAATGGCCGCCGCCACCCTGGGACTGGTCGCGCTGATCCCCTTGTACTGGTTGCGTGCAATGGGTGCCGGCGATGTCAAGCTGATGGCCATGGTTGGCGCATTCCTTGGATTGAATGGGGTGATGGGGGCGATGATCATCAGCTTCATCGCAGCCGGCCTGATGACGATGTACATGTTGTGGCGGACCGAGTCGTTCAGGCGGCTGGGCGCCAACTTGCACGAAATGCTGATGGCCCGCCTGTTCCGGGTGATCGTCCGTGACCTGCCGCCCCCAGCCGATGCAGTGAGCTCGGTCGGCCGCATCCCCTTCGGTGTCGCGATTGCCGGCGGAACCATCGCCTATTGCCTGCTGGCCCGCGCCGGTCATCTGCTCTACCTCAGTATTTTCCCGATCTCCTTATATCCATGACGAATCTCGCCGCCACCTTTCCGGCAGCCGGTCACGACGGTGCCTGGCTTGTCCCGCCAGCTCCACGCACCGTCGAGGACACCGGCCTCAGCCTGCGCTTCCTGAGCGAGCTGTTGTCCAAGGTGATGGTCTTGTCGGGACGTAGCAGCCTGTCCGACCTGGCCGCACATGTGAAGCTTCCCGCGAATGTCCTTGAGAACGTACTGATCGAGATGCGCGCGGAGCGTTTGTGCGAATTGTCCCGCCGCGGCGAAAACAACGCGAGCACGTTTTATCAGCTTACCGATGCCGGGCGCGAGCGTGCGCTTGCTCATCTGCGGCGCAGCCAGTACGCGGGCGTGGCGCCGGTCAGCCTGGCGGACTATACGCGGCAGGTGGAGCGGCAGTCGATCCGCGAGGTCCGGTACACCCGCGAGATGCTTGCCGAAGGATTCAAGGGAGTCGTCGTGCAGCCCGGCGTGCTGGACCGCGTTGGCGCTGCGCTCAACTCCGGGCGTGCATTGATCCTGTACGGGCCACCGGGATGCGGCAAGACCTATCTTGCGGAACGCCTGGCCGAACTGGTCTCCGGCGACATAGCTGTTCCCTGTTCGGTGGAAGTGGACGGCGAAGTGGTGCAGGTGTTCGATCCCCATTTGCATACGCCCGTGGCGCAGCCTGCTGCCGCGACAGCCCTGGCACGACATTACAACAGCGACGGGCGCTGGGTAATCTGCAAGCGGCCTGTCTGCATCAGCGGCGGCGAGTTGACGCTGAAGACGCTGGACCTGGAGTTCGATCACTCCAGGGGCTATTACCAGGCGCCGCCGCATGTGAAGGCCAACAATGGCGTGTTCGTGGTCGACGACCTGGGCCGTCAGCTGATCTCGCCGCGGGACCTGATGAACCGCTGGATCGTTCCGCTTGACCGGCGCACCGACTTTCTCACGCTGCACACCGGTTACAAGTTTCGCATTCCGTTCGACGTGATCGTGGTGTTCTCCTCAAACCAGCATCCCGACGAGCTGGGCGATGAAGCCTTCTTGCGCAGGCTCGGCTACAAGATCGCCCTCGGCCCGCTCACGGAGCCGCAATACCGGCAGGTGTTCACCCAAGTGAGCGAGGAACTCGCCATTCCGTTCTCCGATTCGGCCTATCTCCATATGCTGGAGCAGTTGCATTACCGCGAAGACCGGCCGCTGTACGCCTGTTATCCGCGAGATGTCCTCAGCCAGTTGCGCGATCTTGCCGACTACGAGGCACGGGCGCCGGAAATGACGCCGGAATCAATCCAATGGGCATGGCGCAACTACTTCGCCATGCCGGCCAAATAATTTCATCGAGCACGCAGTCCAGAACCAACACCGGAGGCAGTCATGAAAAGCAGCAGAGCCGTAGCCATGATCGTGGTATCCGTCATCCTTGCTCTGGCGGCGGTGGTATTCGCAGGCAAGTGGATCAACGAGCGCGCCAGCCTGAGCACCAACAAGCTGGCGGTCGCAATGGTCGACATCAACATGGGCAGCCGGATTACCCAGTCGATGATCCGCTTCGTCGACTGGCCGGCCGGCAGCGTGCCGAAGGGCGCCTTCACGGATGGCAAGCTGCTGGAGGGACGCGTGGTGCGCAGCAGCCTGTTGACCGGCGAGCCTTTGACAGAATCCAAGCTGGCGCCGGTCGGTTCGGCGGGCGGCCTGTCGGCGGTGGTCGCCGAGGGCAAGCGGGCAATGACGGTGCGGGTCAATGATGTGGTTGGCGTCGCCGGCTTTGCGCTTCCGGGCAACTACGTCGACATCCTGGTCAGTACCCAGGGCGAGAAGAAGAACGCCATCAGTGACCGCGACCTGAACATTTCGAAACTGGTCCTGGAACGCATCCTGGTGCTGGCTGTAGCCCAGGAAGCAAGCCAGAACGAGACCAAGCCGAAGGTGGTCAATGCCGTCACCCTCGAAGTCACGCCGGAGCAGGCAGAGACGCTGGACCTGGCGCGCAGCGTCGGCTTGCTCTCGCTCATGCTGCGCAACCAGGTCGACATCAAGCCCACCGTGACCGCCGGCGCGACCAAGCAAACCTTGCTCAACGTGAGCACGCCTGCGGCGCCAGCGCCCAAGAAGCCTGCCGTGAGAGTGCAGAAGCCGGTCAGCCCGGCCACCCCGCGCGTACCGGATTGCCAGCAGGTCCTGACCGGCAGTGGGCGCATAACACAGTGTTACTAAGCACCTTCAGTGTTACCGACAACCGGTCTTCGTCCGCATCAGAAACCAATCATCAGGGGAAGCAACGTGAACAAAAAAAGAATGCCGAACAGTTTGCGTACCGGCCTTTCGCTTGCAGTCGGGACAGCGATGCTTTTGCCGCTCGGACAGGTCCTGGCGCAGCCGGCAGCGGAAGCTGCGGGCCTGGCCGCGGGGCCGGCTGCGGAGCGTCCCGCCAGTACCGGGACCAGGACGGGGAAGCCGGCGAAGGCTGCCAAGACCGCCAAGGCCGCTGAACCGCCTGCGGCCCCGCGCGTGGCAACGCCAGTGTGCGTCGGCGAATTCGGCCCGGGGTCGCAGGTTACGCTCCCGCAGGGAAAATCAGGCACGCTCGACCTGCAGAAGCTGCGCCTGCCTTCACCGGCATTCCTGCGCTCGATTGGCGACACCGAGATCGTGCAGGTCGAACCCACTACGTCGCAGTCCGCCAGGGCCATGTACTTCCTGTTCGGGAAAGAGGTTGGCTCGACCAACCTGATGTTCCAGGATCGCGATGGCCGTTGCGCGATGGTCGAGGTGAGCGTGGGACTGGACACGCTCGGGGTGCAAACGCAGATGCGCGACCTGATGCCGGCCGAGAAAGACATCCGGGTCAGCGCCGCGTCCGATTCGCTGGTCCTGTCCGGCGTCGCGTCGGATAGCGTTGCAGTGGAACGCGCGATCCAGATTGCCAATGCCTTCGTGCGCCCGCCGGGTGCTGCGGGCGGTGGGGCAGCGCGCGGTGCGATGGTGTATAACCCGCGCATCGTGAACATGCTGTCGGTGGCGGCCCCGCAGCAGGTGATGCTGGAAGTGAAGGTGGCCGAGATTTCGAAGACCCTGCTGGACCGCTTCGGCATCAATTTCGCACGGCAGGCCATCACCGACGGCGGCGCCTGGTCGAAATTCATTTCCGGCTTTTTTGGCGGTGGCACCGGCGTACTTTCACAGAATTCTCCTCCGCAAGCGGGAGGCTCGTTCACGTCAATCGGCATTGACGCCCAGAAGCAGGATGGACTGGTAAAAATCCTGGCGGAACCGACCGTCATGGCCATCAGCGGCCAGGAGGGCAGCTTCCTTGCCGGCGGCAAGATATTCATTCCGGTGCCCCAGTCATCCGGCGGCGGCACTGTGATTACCCTGGAAGAGAAGGAGTTCGGGGTTGGCGTCCGCTTCACGCCCACCGTGCTCAACGGCGGACGCATCAACCTGAAGGTGGCCCCGGAAGTGTCCGAGTTGTCGCCCCAGGGCGCGCGCCTGACGGCGTCCGGCACTGGAGTGACGTCGATACTTCCGCTGATCACGACCAGGCGGGCCGCGACAACCGTTCAGCTGATCGACGGCCAGAGCTTTGCCATTGGCGGCCTGATCAAGAACAACGTGACCCAGAACATCAGCGCTTTCCCGGTACTGGGCGAACTGCCTGTGCTCGGCGCGCTTTTCCGCAGCAGCAATTTCCAGACCGACCGCAGCGAACTGGTGTTCATCGTGACGCCGCGCTTGGTCAAGCCACTGCCGCCTGATTACGTAGTTCCGACCGACAACTACGTCGAGCCGACCCGATCCGAATTTTTCCTGGGCGGGAAGATGGAGGGGCAAGGTGCACAGGCTCCATCCGGGCCGGGCACGCCGACCGGGCCTGCCGCGCCGGCCACGCCAGCAGCCATGCCTGCGCGCGGAGCACCCAGTGGCTATGAAACCAAATAAGGAGGGGACCATGAAATTCACTCACGCGATCGCCGGCAGCCTCACCGTGACGGCAGCACTGCTGATGACGGCCTGCGCTCCCGTAACGCCCAATCTTGATGCGCACTTCGGTGAATCCGTATCTGTGCTGCGTGCGCAGCAGACCTTGAATGCCGGCCCGCCATCGTCGGAACAGCCGAAGCTGGATGGCGTCGCTTCGCATGAAGCGATGGGGCGCTACGAGGCGTCGTACCGGACACCACCGGCGCAGCCTTCATTCACGATCGGCATTTCCGGGGCGGCCCGCTAGAGCCGCGGCGCACAGGAGATCATGTCATGTTGAGCAAGCCACGTTCCAGCCGCAAGCAGGGGGGAGCCATCGGGGTACTGGTGGCGCTCTCGCTGGTCACGCTCATCGGCTTTGCGGGTCTTGCCATCGATCTCGGCAAGCTGTTCGTGGCAAAGAATGAATTGCAGACCAGTGCCGACGCCTGCGCGCTGGCCGCTTCGCGCGAGCTGACCGGCGTCAGCAGCACGCAGCTGGCGATCGCCGAGGCTGCCGGCATCACCACCGGCCAGGCAAATTCAGTGCTCTTCCAGACCGAGGCGGCGGTGCTCGAGGCCGATTCCAGCGTGACCTTCAGCGACTCGCCGGATGGCGGGTTCGGCACCAAGGGCAGCTTTTCCGGCGCGTCCGCACTGGCTGTCAAATACGTCCGCTGCACGGTGACGCGGCCGGATATCAGCAACTGGCTGGTCAGTGTATTGAACGTGATCCCGGGCGTGGATATCGGCAGCCAGACGGTGGAGGCACAAGCGGCCGCCACGGTCGTGCCTGCACAGACCGTCTGTGCACTCCCGGTAGGAATCTGCGGCGCCGATCTGGCGGGAAAGGCCAAAGGCGATTGGCTGCTTGGCGTGATCGGACCTCCCGGCGGTGGCCTGACCGGGAATTTTAAATGGATCGACTTCACGCCGCCGTCGGGTGGCGCCAGTGAACTGGCTGCCATCCTGAGGGGAAGTGGCGCCTGCAATCTGCCGGCCACGGGCGCGCAGGTCGGCCAGCCGGGCAATGTCTCCTCTATCGCAGATGACTGGAACACCCGATTCGGCATCTACTCGCCGTCCATCAATCCCTTGTCAGCTGCGTCCGACTATACGGGTTACGCCTATACCGAGATCAATTGGCCGAGCATGAAGAACGCCTATGCAGATTTCGTCACGCGGCGCTCGAGCTTCGCCGGCTATCAGGGCAACACCAGTACCGGATTGAACATCAAGAGCAACTCGACGATACAGGGGCCGTCCTGGCTGCAGACAAATGGCGCCGACCGCCGGATGGCGATCATGCCGGTTGTCGACTGCGGTTCATTTGTGTCTTCGTCGACGGCGCCGGTCCAGTCCTGGGCTTGCATCATGATGCTGCATCCCCTCAATACCAACTCCGGCGGATCAGGCACTGGCGCGGCCAGGATGTATATCGAGTATCTCGGAATGTCCAGCGATCCGACCAGTCCCTGCGCGACACTGGGCGCCCCCGGTGCAGCGAGCAGCGCTGGTCCTCTGGTGCCGGCGCTGGTGCAATGACGGAGCCGATGAAACACAGGATGAAAAACAGGATGACGAGCAGGATGAAAAACGGGATGAAAAACGGGACGAACCACCTTGCTTCCAGCCGGATGCCGCGCAGGATGCGTTACCTGTCTGGCGCGGTAGCGGTGGAGCTGGCGGTCCTGCTGATCCCCATGCTGATCATGCTGGGCGGATCAGTCGACATTGCGCGCTCGATGTATTACTACAGCGCGCTGGTCAAGTCGGTGCGCGACGCCACCCGCTTGCTGTCGCAGCACAATCCGACCGATCCGGGCTACCCGGCCGCGGCAGCCAGGTGCCTGGCCGTATTCGGCAATGAGGACTGCACCGGACCCAAACTGGTGGAGGGCCTGGACACCGGCATGGTCGTCATATGCGATCGAATTTCGTCGCCGTCCGCTTCGCCCAGCGCGGCTTGCGCCGGCGGCACCTATGCGGATGTCGGGACCGGAAGCGGCACCATCAACCTGGTCCAGGTCAGGCTGGTCGGATACACATTCAGCTTCCTGGTGCCGATTCTACCGACGGTGACGAACATTCCCTTCGCCGACGTCAGTTCAACGATGAGGCAAGTATTGTGATGAAAGCTCCGCGTAAAGGCCCATTCATCACCAGCCAGAAGGGTGCGGCTGCGGTCGAGTTCGCTCTGGTGTCCGTGGTGCTGATCATGGTCGTGCTGGGCATTATCGGCATCAGCCGGCTGATGCTCACCATGAACATGGCGTCGGAAGCGACCCGCCTTGCCGCCCGGCTCGCAGTGATCTGCGATATCAGCGATACGACGGTCAGGGAAAAGACCGCGGCCGCCTACCCATTGATCACTGCTGCCAGCCTGGTCGTGACGTATGAGCCAGCAGGCTGCAGCATCAACACCTGCAAGTCGGTTTCGGCATCGATCGACCAGGGCACGAATGGCGTCAATCTCAATTTGCTGATTCCGTTCATCCCGTACACGCTCAAGGTGCCGCCATTCACAACAAGTCTTCGCCGCGAAAGCCTGGATAGCAGCAGAAGCGGCGGACTGTGCAGCTGACAGCATAAAACTAAGGCCAAAATCATGAGCGAGCTGAACATTACGATCGTATCTCCCGACAGGAAGCAACTGGACGCTGTCAATTCGGCGCTGCCGGCTGGCATCCGTGCAACGGTCGTCGAAGGAACGGTTGCGGACCTGGGCAACTTCACCGGGGCGATGGTGCCGGACATACTGATCGTCGGCAGCGCTTGCGAGGGGCGCAGCGACCTTGAAGTGCTGGAGCGCCTGGGCCATGGCTTTCCGAACATGAACTTCATCATGCTTTGCAGCCAGCAGTCGCCCGAATTCCTGATCCATGCGATGCGAGTCGGCGTGCGGGAGGTGCTTCCTTCTCCCGTGTCCAGGGACGGCTTGCAGGCCGCGATCGAGCGCATTCGCTACAAGATGGGAATGGCGCAAGGCAGGAAAGGCAAGATCCTCGCCTTCATTTCCTGCAAGGGCGGGAGCGGAGCGACGCTGCTGGCCTCCAACCTCGCCTTCGCCCTTGCCGAGCGCGGCCGCAAGGTGGCGCTCATGGACCTGAATCTGCAGTTTGGCGATGCGCTGCTATTCCTGTCCGACATCAAGCCGGCCACGACGCTGGCCGACCTTGCACGCAATATCGACCGCCTGGACCCGGCCCTGCTTGCTTCGAGCATGGTCGCCATCACCGACAATTTGTCCGTGCTGGCCGCTCCCGAGGATCCGGCTCATGGCATGGAAGTCAAGCCTGACCACATCGACGCCATCCTTGCCATGGCGCGCAGCCATTATGACTTCGTGCTGCTGGATGTCGGCCGCACGCTTGACGCTCATACCATCCGTGCACTCGACCAGGCCGACAAGATCTACCCGGTGCTGCAAACGACCATGCCCTACATTCGTGACGGACGCCGCCTGCTCGAGGTATTCCGCACGCTGGGCTATACCAGGGACAAGATCAACCTGGTGGTCAACCGCTACCAGAAGGGTGGCGAGATCGCGGTCGGCGACATGGAACAGTCGCTCGGACACAGGATCGCCCGCACCATTCCCAACCACTATGAAGCAGCCGCCGCAGCGGTGAACCAGGGGGTTCCGATCGCCCGCCTGGCCCGCAGCAGCCCGGTCAGCAAGGCGCTGGCGGAGTGGAGCGAAATGCTGGCTCCGAAGGAAGAAGAAGTATCGATGAAGTGGATGTCCCGCATTTTCGGCCGGGCATGACCGGCAACCGCTGAGAGGATGAAAACATGTCGCTGAGAAGCCGTCTTCAGTTCAACGAGAGCCCGACGCCATTGTTCGGATCGGCGGGATTCCCTGCCCGTTCAACAGACAATCGGGCTTACCGCGAAATCAATGCGCGCATCCATCACCTGCTGCTCGATCGCATAGACCTGCAGGCGATGGAAACCCTGAGCGAGGACCAGTTGCGGGAGCAGTTGCGCGGCATGGTTGAGGAGCTGCTGCAAGAGGAGAACGTGGTCCTCAACGACGGCGAGCGCAGGAACATGGTGCGCGACATCCAGTTCGAGATGTTGGGCCTGGGTCCGCTGGAGCTGTTGATGGCCGACCCGGACGTATCCGACATCCTGGTCAATACCTGGAAGCAGGTCTACGTCGAGAAGCGCGGCCGTCTGGAACTGACCGACATTCGGTTCAATGATGATGCACACCTGATGAAAATCATCGAGAAGATAGTGTCGCGGGTAGGCCGGCGGGTCGACGAATCCAGTCCGATGGTGGATGCCCGGCTCAAGGATGGGTCGCGGGTCAATGTGATCCTTCCTCCGCTCGCCATTGATGGCGCGATCATGTCGATCCGGCGGTTCTCGGTGCAGCCGCTGACGATCGACAACTTCATCGAATTCCAGAGCCTGACCGGGGCCATGGCAGAAGTGCTGAAGGGGCTGGCGCATTCCAAGATCAACATGCTGATATCCGGCGGGACCGGCAGCGGCAAGACTACCGTGCTGAATATTCTTTCCGGTTTCATCAGCCCGAGCGAGCGGATCGTGACGATCGAGGACGCAGCCGAGCTGCAACTCCAGCAGCCGCACGTGGTACGACTGGAATCACGTCCCGCCAACATAGAAGGGAAGGGGGAAATCACGCAGCGTGCGCTGGTCAGGAATGCGCTGCGGATGCGGCCCGACAGGATCATTCTTGGCGAGGTTCGTGGCGCCGAGGCGGTCGACATGCTGCAGGCCATGAACAGCGGCCACGAAGGATCGCTGGCGACCATCCACGCCAACACGCCGCGCGATGCGCTGACCCGGCTGGAAAACATGATAGGCATGGCGGGAATGAACCTGCCGCCCAAGGTGGCACGGCATCAGATCAGCTCCGCGATCTCGGTCATCATCCAGATTGCCCGCCTGTCCGACGGCAAGCGCAAGATGGTCAGCATCCAGGAGATTACCGGCATGGAAGGGGAAGTCGTGACCATGCAGGAGATCTTCACCTTTCGCCAGACCGGGGTAGGAACCGACGGCCGGGTGGCAGGCTATTTCTGCGCCACCGGCGTGCGGCCCAAATTCGCCGAGCGTTTGCATACCCATGGCGTCGAGTTGCCGGAGTCGCTCTTCGATCCTGCTCGTCGTTACGAAGTGGGAGCCTGATCATGCAGATCGCCAAGGGACAGGAGCCGTCATGGATATGAACTTCATTTTTTTCGTGCTTGCGGTGTTCATTGCCGTCGTCCTGCTGGTGGAAGGCCTGTACGTGAGTTGGAGCGCCAGCCGCGGACCGGAAGCAAAGCGCGTTGCCCGCCGGCTGCGCGTCATGACTGGCGGGGACGGTGAGGGGAACGGCATCTCGATCCGGAAGAAGCGGGAGCTGAGCGGCTTGCCAGCATTGCAGCAATTGCTGGCGCGCCTGCCGGTCTCGCGGGACATCGACGAGCTGCTGGCGCAAGCAGGCAGCCAGAAAAATGTCGGCCAGTTCTTCCTGCTGACGCTGGCCTTCGGCGCGGCAGGCTTGCTCGCTTCATTTTTCGGCCTCCCGGGGTGGGCGGTGCTCGCCGCCTGCGCGCTGCTGGCTGCGCTTCCGTGGCTGTATTTCCGGCGCAAGCGAACCAAGCGCCTGGCCCTGATCGAGGCGCAACTGCCGGAGGCACTGGACCTCATGACCCGGGCGCTGCGCGCCGGCCATGCATTGCCCGCGGCAATCCAGATGGTGACGACCGAGATGAACGATCCGATCGCTGGCGAGTTTCGCATCGTGTTCGACGAGATCAATTTCGGAATACCGATGCACGACGCGCTGAACAACCTGGCGCGCCGGATTCCGGGGACTGACGTCGGATATTTCGTGGTCGCCGTCCTGATCCAGCGTGAAACCGGCGGCGACCTGACCGAGCTGTTGGGAAACATCGCCGCGATCGTGAGGGAGCGCCTGAAATTGTTGGGACAGGTCCGCGCGCTGTCAGCGGAGGGGCGCCTGTCGGCCTGGATATTGAGCCTGATGCCGTTTGTGCTTACCGGCATCATGAATTTGCTGAATCCGAAATTCATGAACGTACTGTGGACCGATCCGGGCGGCCAGAGGATTGTGGCCGGCATGATGGTGATGATGGTCTTCGGCATCCTGTGGATGCGCAAGATCATCAGGATCCGGGTCTGAATTCGCAATCCAGCGCGGTATTCCAGCACGGTATTCCAGCACGACATTTCAGTAGTCCAAGGAGTCGGCATGAACGCACTTTATTTTCTCTATCTGGCGGCGGTGTTTCTGATGGTGTTCGGCATTTCGGTCGCCGTATTCCGCTGGGCATCGCCGGACCCGCTGAAGCAACGCATGCAGGAAATGGCGGTGGACGGCGCGGGGCTGTCCAACCCGTCCGGCCCCGGTGGCGACTGGATGGCAAGCATTGCGCGCCTGACCGGCCCGTTCGCCAAGCTCTCGGTGCCCGAGAGCGGGTGGGAAAATTCGCCGATGCGAGCCCGCTTCATGAATGCCGGCTTGCGCAGTTCGAATGCCGCCGCGATCTACTTCGCAGCAAAAACCATTCTTGCGGTGGCGCTTCCCTTGCTGGCCTGGCTGACCGTCCTGCTTGCCAGCATCAGCTTTGAAAGTACCACTACGCTGATGCTGATCCTGCTGCTGGCGGCGACCACGGGTTTCTACGCACCGAACCTGTTGTTGGGCGCAATGATCAGGCGGCGGCAACAGGAAATCGTTGACCATTTTCCGGACGCACTGGACCTGATGACGGTCTGCGTCGAAGCCGGCCTGGCTGTCGACGCCGCGATCGCGCGCATCGCAACTGAAATGGTCACTGCGGCGCCGGCGCTGGCCGAGGAAATGCACCTGGTGACACTGGATTTGCGTGCCGGCAGCAGCAAGGAACGCGCACTGCGCAACCTGGCGATCCGGACCGGCGTGGAAGACATCGACAGCCTGGTCGCGATGCTTATCCAGGCGGAGCGTTTCGGAACCAGTATCGGCGATTCGCTGCGGGTGCACTCGGACTCATTGCGCACGCGCCGCCGTCAAAAGGCCGAGGAGGCTGCGGCCAAGGTTGCGCTGAAGCTCCTGTTTCCGCTGATTTTCTGCATTTTCCCGGCAATCATGCTGGTGCTGCTGGGGCCGGCAATGATGCAATTGTTCAGGGTCCTGAGCGCTCCGGGACAGGCAATCATGTAGCCGGGCTTCAGCCATCGGATCGACACCATTCGAGTCTGATTGAATTGAATCGAATCGAATTGAATTCGCAACCAGGACAAGATCATGAAATCGATAAAACCCTCGCTTGCACTGCCGCTCGCCTGCGCCTTGCCCTTGCTGTTCGGATGCGCCACGCCACCGAACCGGTCGGCTGAAGGCCCCCGTATAGAACCTCTCTGGCGCACCAGCAACACCAACGGGGCGGCAGCCGGCTTTCTCGAACTGGGCAGGTATTACCAGGGGCAGAACCGGCTCGACCTGGCGGCGACCGCTTACCAGCGGGCGCTGGAGGCCGATCGCGAATTCGTCGAGGCGCGCAGTGCACTGGGCACGCTTTATTCCCAACGCGGCCAATATGATGCGGCAGCCCGGGAATTCGAAGCAGCGCTTGCGATCGCGCCGCGACTAGCCTGGCTGTATAACAACCTCGGCTACACCCGATTCCTGCAGCAACGCTATGCCGATGCTGCAGCATCCTATCAAAAGGCGCTGGAGCTGGAGCCTGGCAATCCGAGAACCCTCAACAATCTTGGCGCAGCCTACGCCGAACAGGGATTGGGCGACCAGGCGAAGCTGGCCTTTGAACAGGCGCGCTCGGGCACGCGAGCGGCCGTGGTTGCCGAGGTGCCGGCCGCACGCCCAGTGGCCGCTAGCAGGCCGGCAGCGCCCCATGTTGCCGCTGGTGCAGCAACGATCGATATCAGTACTCCCTATGCGCCAGTGGCCCTTGGCGGGTCGCTCGGCATGGCGCCTTCCAGCAGCAGCATACCGGCTCCGCTTGTGCAAGTATTGCCAGAGTCCGGGAGCGGCGCCAAGGTCGGTGCTGGCACGGAACGGGTCACCGCAGCACCGGCACCGGAGCCGGCAACCGCGGCGGCAGCCTCCAGCCAGGCCGTTGCTGCCAACGAGCAGCCATTGGCCTTGGCCAAGCATGTTCGACTCGAGATCAGCAATGGCAATGGCAGTACCGGCCTGGCGGCGAAGGTCAACCGGTTGCTGATCGCTGATGGCCTGCCCAAGGCCAGGCTCTCCAACGCAGCCCCTTACCGGCAGCAGGAGACCGTGATCCAGTACCGGGCCGGATTTGAACAACAGGCACGAACCCTTGGCCGCCGGTTTTCTTCGGCGCTGACGGTGGTGGACAGTAGGGCACTGCGCACCGGTGTGGATGTTCGATTGCTCATCGGCAAGGATGCCACCGGGTCCGGCGGCTGGTATGAAGTGGTCAGCAATACGCCGAATACGCAGCAGAAATCGGTACGACAGGCAGAGGCAGGGCAATCAGGGCATCGATCGGATTTGTCGAAGCGGCTCTGAAGCCGGATGACCAGAATCCGGTACCTGGCGTTGGCCGTGACCCGCGCGTTCCGGGGGCGTTGATCAGCTCGGATGAAGCGCAAGCCAATCCGTCAGGCCCCGCACTCCAGCTCATACTGCTCGGCCTTTCGTCGCGCAGCCCGCTTCGCCTTCGCTTCCTGTTTGACGCTTGCCCGCGCGGCATCTTCATCGCCCCAACGCTTCTTCATGCCCAGCAGCTTGCATTTTTTCTGATGCGCCAGGCGGCCAGCCTCGGCACGCGCGCGGGCCGACTCTTCCTGGGCGATGCGCCGCTCGCGTTCGCTGCGGAGCCGGTTCACTTCCGCCTTGTCACGCGCGGCATTGCGAGTAGCGTCGCGCACTTGCGCGGCGTCCGGCGCGGGTGCGGGCGTCAGCAGTTGCGCAGGCTGGCCTGCAGGGCAGGGGGTATCGGAATAAACCGTGGTGGCGCCGGCAGCGCATTTGTACAGCGCGTGGGACGGAAGGGAAACCAGGGAAAGCGCAAACAACGCCAGTGCATGCCGCATGAAGATCCTCTGAAAATTTCAGAGCACCTTCCCCGGATTCATCAGATTGAGCGGATCGAGTGCCTGTTTGATTGTGCGCATCAACTGCATTTCAAGCGGCGACTTGTAGCGCAGGACTTCCTCGCGCTTGAGCGCGCCCAGGCCGTGTTCTGCGGATATCGAGCCACCGAAGCGGTGAACGCTGTCATGCACGATGCGGTTGACCTCGGCCTGGCGTTCGATGAAGTTGTTAGCATCGGTCCCCACGGGCGGGGACACATTGTAATGAAGGTTGCCATCGCCCAAGTGCCCGAAGGTCACCATTCGAACACCTGGAACGGCTGCTTGCAGAAGTTGGTCGGTTTCTTGAACGAACTGGCCGATATTCGAAATCGGCACCGACACGTCATGCTTGATGTTTTTTCCCTCGGCAGCCTGCGCTTCCGAGATGTGCTCGCGCAGGTTCCACAGCGACTGTGACTGCGCGATCGACGCGGCAACCGCGGCGTCCTGTACCAGGCCTTCTTCCAGCGCAGCGGTGATCACGGCTTCCAGCAGTGACATCGCATGTTCCTCGGATTCGCTGTCGGACAGTTCGAGCAATACGTATTGGGGATAGGGCTGCGGCAGCGGCGCTTGCAACTGCTGAAAATGGCGTGTGACCAACTCCAGGCAAAAGCCCGACATCAGTTCGAATCCGGTCAGCGCAGCGCCGCAGCGTTGCTGTGCCAGCGCCAGCAATTTGAGCGCATCGCCGGGCGATTGCAGGCCCGCCAGCGCAGTCAGTTGGCCCTTCGGCTGCGGGTACAGCTTGAGCACGGCGGCGGTGATCAGGCCGAGCGTTCCTTCGGCGCCGATGAACAGGTCGCGCAAGTCGTATCCGGTGTTGTCCTTGCGCAGGCCGCGCAAGCCGTTCCAGATTTCGCCGTCGGCGGTCACCACTTCCAGGCCCAGGCAGAGCTCACGTGCATTGCCATAGCGCAGCACGCCGGTGCCGCCGGCATTGGTCGACAGGTTGCCACCGATGGTGCAGCTGCCTTCCGATGCCAGCGACAGCGGGAACAGGCGCTCGCTGTCGGCGGCGGCATTTTGTACCTGCTCCAGTACGCAGCCGGCGTCCACGGTGATCGTGTTGTTGATGGTGTCGATCGCCCGTATCCGGTTCATGCGGGCAAGCGAGATCACCACCGCATTCCCGCTATCATCCGGCACGCTGCCCAGCACCAGGCCGGTGTTGCCGCCCTGCGGCACGACTGGAACCTGATAGTGGCGGCACAGCGCCACCAGCTGCCTTGCCTCTTCGGTCGATCCCGGGCGCAGCACGGCGCGGGCGCGGCCGGTGAAACGCTTGCGCCAGTCAGTCAGGTAGCCCGCCATGTCGGCTGGCGATACCAGCACCTGCGCATCGCCGATGACCTGGCGGCAGGCGTCGAGAAATTCATTCATTGACGGATTCGGAGGCTTTGCGGATTGCTTCCTTTGCCAGCCGTTTGGCGGTCTGCTTGTACGGCCGCAAGTAGAGCAGGGTGGATACGAAAAATACGACGACCAGTATCACTTCGCCGATCGCCATTGCCTGCGACCATCCGGTTTCGGTGGTGGCACGCACCGCCCCTTCGGCCAGGAACAGCAGGATCAGCATCGACGACCATTGCAAGGTGTAGACATCGCGTTTCCAGATTCCGCGCAGGGGAATCAGCAAGGGTATGACCTTGATCACAAGCCAGGAGCCGCCGGGGCGCAAAGGCGCCACCACGGTTTCCCAGGCGATACACAGCAGGATCAGCGCAATCATGCTGGCGAGGGCGCTGATGTACAGCGATTGGTGCGCCGGCTTGTTCATCATTGCCCCTTCAGCCGGGATGCGGTTTCGGCCAGGCGCCGGCCAAGCGCGATGGCCAGCATGCGGCTGTCCGGGCTGACTGCATTATTGCCATTGACGCCAGACCAGTGGGTGGCGCCATACGGTGCGCCGCCGCTGGCGGTAGTCATCAGTTCCGGCTCGGTATAGGGCAGGCCGAACACCAGCATGCCGTGGTGCAGCAGCGGCAGCATCATCGACAGCAGCGTGGTTTCCTGTCCGCCGTGCAGGCTTCCGGTGGAGGTGAACACGCAGGCAGGCTTGCCGGCAAGCGCGCCCGCGAGCCAGAGGGATGACGTGCCATCCCAGAAATATTTCATCGGCGCCGCCATGTTGCCGAAGCGGGTCGGCGAGCCAAGGGCAAGGCCGTCGCATTCCTGCAGGTCGGCAAGCTCGGCATAGGGTGGGCCGCTGTCGGGAATGTCGGGCGCGGTCGCTTCGGCGACGGTGGATACGGGAGGGACGGTTCGCAGCCGGGCGTCGCAGCCGGGCACGCTTTCGATTCCCTGCGCGATCAGTTCGGCCAGTGCGCGGGTAGAGCCGTGGCGGGAGTAATACAGCACCAGCAGGGTGAGGTTAGGTCGTGACATGTTGGTATTATAGGGCGCTTTGTTTCCGTGGCCGGGCCACACAACCAGGGATTTGCCCTTTACCGCATGCATTCAAACGCGCTGTCCGCCGTTCGTGGCCTGACCTTGCCCCAGTTGCGGGATCTGCTGCGCTTTGCCAGCGGCCGGCTGACTGAAGAGCGGCTGCCGCAGGCGGCCGGCAGCCTGACCTTCACCACGGTGCTGGCGATCGTTCCGGTGCTGACGATTGCCTTTGCGATCTTCACCGCGTTTCCGCTGTTCGATACCTTCCGCAAGGCGCTGGAAGGATATTTCCTGAAAAGCCTGATGCCGCAGGGGCTGGCCAACAACATACTGGATTACCTGAACCAGTTTGCGCAGCAGGCCAAGCGCCTGTCGGCCATCGGCGCGGTCGCTCTCGGATTCACTGCGGTGGCCATGATCGCGATGGTGGAACGTGCGTTCAACCAGATCTGGCGGGTGCGCAACCCGAGGCCGCTGAGCCAGCGCATCCTGATCTATTGGGCGGTGCTGACGCTGGGGCCGTTGATGATCGGTGTCTCGATCTCTGTCACGGCCTATCTGGTCAATGCGACGCACCGGGCCGTTGGCGGCCTGCCGCTGGTCGGCGACCTGTTTTTCACCCTGCTGACGATCTTGCTCACGGTCCTCATGTTCACGCTGTTGTACCTGGTGGTGCCAAATCGGGCAGTCGACGGACGCGATGCGCTCGCCGGCGGCGTATTCGCGGCCATCGCATTCGAGGTTTCCAAGCGGCTGTTTGCGGTGTTCGTGGCGAATTTTTCCAGCTACACGGTCGTGTATGGCGCATTGGCCGCGGTGCCGATTTTCCTGGTATGGATTTACGTTGGCTGGATGATCGTCCTGATCGGGGCGGTGCTGGCGGCGTCCCTGCCTGTGGTGCGATACGAGCGCTGGCGGCACGTGGCGGTGCCGGGCAGCGCCTTCGTGGACGCGATTCTCTTGCTATCGGTGTTGTACGACGCGCGCAAGGCGGGCGCCTCGGCCGCGGTCGACATGCAGGCGATACGCGCGCAGACCCGGCTTGGCTTCGAGGAGTCGGAGGCATTGCTGCAACGGATGCTGGACGCTGGCTGGGTCGGACGAGTCAGGTCCGAACTGTCGGGCCGCACCCGCTTCCGCTTCGTCACGCGCCCAAGCGGGGCCGATCGCTGGACCCTGCTGGCCAACCCGGACCAATTGCGCCTTGCTGACGTGTATCGGCTGTTCGTGTTCATCGCCCCCGCGAATGAGCGGCTTTCGCGGGAGGTGGAGGCAGCTGTTGAAAAAGGACTGCCGCAGACCTTGTCGGCGTGGTTCAGCAGCGACGGGCGGCAGTTGCAAGCAGGCGTGGCCGCACTTGGCTGATAGATCGGCTGACAGCTCGGCTGACAGATCCGTGCCGCTGGTCCACGCCCGGAATTTTCGCCCGGACTACCCCGGACGGGTTTGCAAGAACTTCTTCAAGCCGTCCAGCACCGCATCCGGCTGTTCCGCCATCATGTCGTGCCCGCACGGCAGCAGCGCGACTTCCGCATCCGCAATCGCAGCCCGCAAGGACAATGCGGTTCTTGGCGGCGTCATCATGTCCGCGCTGCCAAGCATGAACAGGGCAGGGCAGCGCGCAGCGGCCGCGGCGGCCGCAGCGGCTTCACCGCCTGCATAGTTGTTGCATGCATTGAAGTCGGTGTTGAATACCGGTTCGCTGCTGGATTCGCTCACCCGCTGCATCAGCCGCTGCGACATGCCCATCACCCAGAAGCCCGGACCCGGGGCCGAGGGCTTGGGCGCCAGCGACGAATGCGACCAGATGTTGACCATGTCGGCGGCCCGTCCCGGCTCGTTCAGCGAAGCGTCGAGCAGCGCATCTGATACCTTCATCGGGTAAGCGATGCCCAGCATGGCCAGCTTGCTGACCCTGTCCGGGGCGTTGCCTGCGGCGTCCAGCGCAACCAGCGCACCCATGCTGTGACCGACCAGCGCCGCCTTTTGTACGCCGGCGGCATCCATCAGCGCCAGCACCCAGTCGCGCATGGCTTCGATCGAGGCCAGCGGATGGCCCTTGCTGCGGCCGTGGGCCGGCAGGTCGGGCGCAAGCACGCCGAAGCCATGGTGCGCCAGGTAGCGGCTCTGCAGTCCCCATACCGAATGATCGTTCTGTGCGCCGTGAATGAAGACGATGGCCGGCAGCGCCGGGTCGAATTGCTTGCCGCCGGTGTAGCAGAAGCTTTGCTGTCCCTGTATGTCGAGCAACATGTCAGGCCCCCTTCAGCGCTGCGCGCAGGGCGCGCTGCAGGTCTTCGATCAGGTCCTCAGGATCCTCCAGCCCGATCGACAGGCGCATGGTTCCCTCCGTGATTCCGGAGGCGGCGAGTTGTGCCGCCGGGACCCGGAAATGCGTGGTCGATGCCGGATGGATGACCAGCGACTTGGCATCGCCGACATTGGCCAGGTGCGAGAATACCCGCAAGGCCTCGACGAAGCGTTGCCCGGCGGCGCGATCGCCGCGTATGGCGAAGGAGAACACTGCGCCGCAACCGCGTGGCAGCAACCGCTGCGCCAGCGCATGGTCGGGATGGGTCTCGAGTTCCGGGTAGGACACCGAATCAACCGCCTTGTGCGCTGCCAGGAAGGCCACCACCTTGCGCGTGTTTTCCACGTGCCGTTGCATCCGCAGCGACAGTGTCTCGATGCCTTGCAGGATGGCAAAGGCGTTGTGCGGGCTCATTACCGCGCCGAAGTCGCGCAGCCCTTCGCGGCGCGCACGCAGTGCGAAGGGCGCTACCGTCGACTCCTCGGCGAACACCATGCCGTGGAAGCCGTCATACGGCTCGCACAACTCGGCGAAACGGCCGGTGCGCTCGTAGGCGCGCTGCCAGTCAAAGCGGCCGCCATCGACCAGCAATCCGCCGATCGCGGTCCCGTGGCCGCACAGGAATTTGGTCGCGGAATGGAATACCAGGTCGGCGCCGAGGTCGAACGGCTTGAGCAGGTATGGCGTGGTGAATGTGGAGTCCACCATCAGCGGCAAGTGGTGCTCGTGCGCCAGTGCCGACACCGTCGGTATGTCCAGCACATCCAGTCCGGGATTGCCGAGCGTCTCGGCAAACAGGACTTTGGTCTCGGGACGAATTGCCGAGCGCCACGCATCGATGTCGCGCGGGTCGACGAAGGTGGTCTCGACACCGAAGCGCCGCATCGTATAGCCCAGCAGGTTTTGCGAGCCGCCATACAGTGCCCGCGACGCGACAATGTGCGAGCCGGCGCCGGCGATGGTGGCCAGGCCCAGGTGCATCGCGGCCTGTCCGCTGGCGACGGCGATGCCGGCCACGCCGCCTTCCAGCGCGGCGATACGCTCCTCCAGCACGGCATTGGTGGGATTCGAGATGCGCGAGTAGACATGGCCGGCTCGCTCCATGTTGAACAGCGCGGCAGCATGATCCGAATCCCGGAACACGAAGGAGGAGGTGAGGTAGATCGGCGTCGCGCGCGCGCCGGTTGCCGGATCCGGGGCCGCGCCTGCATGCAGGGCCAGGGTGTCAAAGCCGGGATAGCGGGGATCGCTCATTGTTATCCTTCAGTGTGTCCTGCGTGCGATGTTGGCCGGAAAAAGCCGGGCCGGCGATGGCGGCCCGGGACTTTGCTGCTACGATCCTCAGGAACGCGGGTTTGACGCTGCTTCAGGTCAACGCAAAGGCCAGTCGTGCCTGCTGGATTTTTACCAGCGCTTACGCTACATTGCAAACGGAAGAACAACAAGGACAGGGACGGCGCGATGAAGGTTTCCGAAATACTGAAGGTCAAGGGCAACATCCTGTTTACCGTTACGCCGGACGCCACCATCCTGCAGGCCGTCGATACCATGGCCGAGCACGACATAGGCTCGCTGGTGGCGATGGAAGGCGGCAAGCTGGTCGGCATCCTGACCTTTCGGGAAGTGATCACCACCCTGCACGCCAACCAGGGGTCGGTGGGCAATGAAACCGTACGCGCGCACATGGACAAGGATCCGGTCACCATCACGCCGGATACCGATATCAACGAAGTGCGCCGGATGATGCTGGAGCGTCACGCACGCTATGTGCCTGTGATGGACGACGGGACCTTGCTTGGAGTACTGTCGTTCTACGACATTGCCAAGGCCGTGCTGGAGGCGCAGGGTTTCGAGAACAAGATGCTGAAAGCCTATATCCGCGACTGGCCCGCTGAAGGCGACGAATAGCCAGCCGGAGTCACCCGGAGTCACCCCGAGGCACCCGGTACCCCGAGTCACCCCGGCGCCCCGGTTACGTCAGTCATGCTGATCAGGCACGGCAGTCCCGCCATACACGGCGGGATATTCATCACTATCATCAATAATCGAATGGCAGCAGCGGCCGGCCCGGACGCGCAGATGCAATGACCGAAAATCGACCCGGACCAAGCCAGTTCGCGCTGCTGCGCCAGCGGCGTTTTGCGCCGTTTTTCTGGACCCAGTTCCTGGGCGCCTTCAACGACAACGTATTCAAGACTGCGTTGCTGACCATCCTTACCTACGACGCGCTGTCGTGGACGGCGATGGATCCCGGCCTGCTCAACAACCTGATCCCGGGTCTGTTCATCCTGCCTTTCGTGCTGTTTTCCGCTACCGCGGGGCAACTGGCCGACAAGCTGGAAAAGTCGCGCCTGGCCCAATGGGTGAAGCTGCTGGAGATCGTCATCATGGCCATCGCCGCCTATGGCTGGCTGGCGCATCAGTTGTGGCTGCTGGTGGCTGCCGTGGCGGGCATGGGGCTGCACTCGACGCTGTTCGGGCCGGTCAAGTATGCCTATTTGCCCCATCACTTGCGGCGTGATGAGCTGACCGGCGGCAACGGCGTGGTCGAGATGGGAACCTTCGCCGGCATCTTGCTGGGCGAAGTGCTGGGGGCGGTGCTGGTGGTGCAAAAACCGGCGGGACTCGCACTGGTGGCCGGCGTCACGCTTGCCATCGCCGTACTGGGTTGGCTGGCGAGCCGCGGCATTCCTGTTACGCCCGCGGCGGTGCCGAAGCTCCGGATCAGCTGGAATCCGCTCAAGGAAACGGTGCGCAACCTGCGATTTTCCAGCAGCAACCGCGAGGTGTTCCTGGCGATGTTGCTGAATTCGTGGTTCTGGTTCTACGGCGCCATCGTGCTGGCGCAGTTTCCGCTCTATGCGCGGCAATATCTGCACGGTGACCACACGGTATTCGTCTTGTTGCTCACGGTTTTTTCGCTCGGGATTGGCGCTGGATCCCTGTTGTGCGAGCGCTTGTCCGGACGCCGTATCGAAACCGGTCTGGTGCCGCTCGGTGCGATCGGACTGAGCCTATTCGGAGTCGACCTGTTCCTCGCCAGCCTCGGGTTCACCGGCACCGGCTCGCTGGATGCGGCCGGCATGGCATTCGCGCCCGGCGGGATCAGGGTGTTGCTGGACTGCCTGATGATCGGCGTTTTCGGCGGCTTCTATATCGTGCCCTTGTTTGCGCTGATCCAGACCCGCTGCGACCCGGATCACGTCTCGCGCACCATTGCCGGCATGAATATATTGAATGCGCTGTTCATGGTCGCAGCGGCGCTGCTGGCGATGCTGCTGCTGGGGTTGGGGCTGACGATACCGCAGATATTCCTGGTGACGGCGGCGCTGAATGCTGTGGTGACCATCAGCGTTTTCATCCTGATGCCGGAGTTCCCGGAGCGGTTCGCGGCGTGGATCTTGCGGCGCCCCGGACCCGACCCAGACCCAACCGCGACCCATCCCGGGCATCCCCATCCGACCAGGCGCAACCCTGAGGTGACGGAGCGGTGACGGCTCCAGCATGACACTGGTAGAATCAGGCCTCTATCCATACGCATTTTCCAGGCCCACCATGTCCGGCAATACCATAGGCAAGAACTTCTGCGTCACCACATTCGGCGAGTCGCATGGCCCGGCGATAGGCTGCGTGGTCGATGGCTGCCCGCCCGGCATGGAGTTGTCGGAAGCCGACATCCAGCCGGAGCTGGACCGTCGCCGCCCCGGCACCTCGCGCCATGTCACCCAGCGGCAGGAGCCGGACCGGGTGCAGATCCTGTCCGGTGTCTACGAAGGCAGGACCACCGGCACGCCGATTGCGCTGCTGATCCAGAACGAAGACCAGCGCAGCAAGGACTACAGCAATATTTCGGAAACCTTCCGCCCCGGCCATGCCGACTACACCTACTGGCACAAGTACGGAATTCGCGACCCGCGCGGCGGCGGCCGTTCTTCCGCACGCCTGACCGCGCCGGCGGTCGGCGCTGCGGCAATTGCCCGCAAATGGCTGCACCAGCAGTACGGCACCCGGTTTTACGGTTGCATGAGCCAGATCGGCGAGCACGTGATCCCGTTCCAGTCCTGGGAACATGTGTCCGGCAATCCGTTCTTCGCCGCCAACGCCGATATCATTCCGCAACTGGAAAACTACATGGACGAACTGCGCAAAGCCGGAGACTCCTGCGGCGCACGGATTGATGTGGTGGCGGAAAACGTGCCGGTTGGCCTGGGCGAACCGATCTATGACAAGCTCGACGCAGAAATTGCCTACGCCATGATGGGCATCAACGCCGTCAAGGGCGTGGAAATCGGCGCCGGTTTCGCTTGCGTGGCCCAGAAGGGCAGCGAGCACGGCGATGAGCTGACTCCAGAGGGCTTTGCCAGCAACCATGCGGGCGGTGTGCTGGGTGGAATCTCCACCGGCCAGGCCATCAGGGTATCGCTTGGCATCAAGCCGACTTCCAGCATTCGCATACCGCGCCATTCCATCGACAAGGAAGGCAATCCCCGGATCGTGGAAACATTTGGCCGGCACGATCCCTGCGTCGGCATTCGTGCCACGCCAATCGCGGAAGCCATGCTGGCCCTCGTGCTGATGGACCACGCGCTGCGCCTGCGGGCGCAGTGCGGCGATGTCGCGGTCGATACGCCCAGGCTGCGCTGACCTTCCAGCCAGGAGTAATTTTCCTGTTGCAACATTTGCATTGCTGATCTAGCATTAGCCTATCCGCGCCACTCCGTGGACGTCGGGAGATCGAGCATGCTTGCCAGGGTTCGCGCTTCACCGGTATGGCCCGCAATGGTGCTGGCTATTGGGGGTATTGCGAGTACGTCAGTCCTGGTGGATTGGGTCAGTGACTGGGAGAGCGGGCTGGAACTCGCCAGCTTCCAGGGACAGGCTGCCGCGCGTGTCGACGCCATCGAGAACGCGCTGCATACCGCGTTGGCGGACCTCCATTCGGTAGTAGACTTCTTCAATGCGCTGGAACTGGACGTCCCGCGGGAGCGCTTCAGTGCCTTCTCCTCGGCCTTGCTCGCGCGTACGCCGTATGTACGCGGCTTCAGCGTATATCGCCACCTGCTGGATCAGGATCGCGACGAGTTCGAGCGCGAACGCGAGCGGCAGTTTCCTGGTTATTCGGTGCTCGAGGCGCGTGACGGCAAGTTGGTCCCGGCAGGACGGCGGCCGACTTACCGGGTGATTGACTATCTCGAGCCTTACGCGCCGATGAAACGTGTGTTCGGTCTGGACGCCGACACCGCGTCGCCATTGCTGATGCCGGCGGTGCGTCAATCGGCGCTGACCGGAGCGGTCCAGACAACCCCCTTGTTCGATATGGTGGTCGACGGCCGGCAAGCTTCGCCGCATGTGCTGATGCTGTTGCCCCTATACCGTGGAAAGCCCTCCAGTCCCGAACAGAGGCAGCAAATGCTGTATGGCTGGGTGTCCAGCATGCTGCGTGCCAGCGATCTGGTTGAAAGGACCGAGGCGGCGCATCGTGCCTTGTCGGGTTTTCAGGTGGGCTTGTATTCTGCGGAAAACGGCGCCTGGAAGTTGGCCAATGCGACGGCGGAAGTGACCCGGGGGGGCACCCCCAAGGCGGAGCAACAGCAGTCATGGCAATCCTATACCCGCTATTTCAGGGTAGCAGCCCGGGAATGGGCGGTGACAGTCAGGGCCCCCCATCCGTCGCTGCTCGAGGCGCATCTCGGCTCCATCATCGCCGCTGTCGTTGGCGGGATCACTACGCTGACACTGTCCATTTACCTGTACGCCGTGCGCTCGCGCTCGCGGCAAGTCGAAACCCTGGTCGGGGAACGTACCCGTGAACTGAACCGTGCCAATGCCCGCCTGGTTTCCGACATCGCCGCCCGGGAAGCGCAGAACCGGATCCTGCACATCGTCACGACCGGCGCCGGCTTGCCGGACATCCTTGATGAAATCATCTGCTTTGCCGAGTCGAGCCTCCCCGGTATGCGGGGTGCGATCCTGTTGTTGCACCAGGATGGCGGTGTGGCCCTGATTGCGGGCCCCAGCCTGTCAGAAAATCAGAGGAGCGTGCTGGCAAACTGGGTGGTGCAGTACCGGGATCAGTTGCGGCCGTGTCTGCTCGGGGAGGCGGGTGAACTGGTGTTGCCCGACTTGCGCGCAGAACTGGAATCCGGATCGGCAACCCGGGAGCTTGCGGCGCCGATTGCGCAAGCGGGTTTCAGCAGCATGGGGGCGTGGCCGGTCAAGGCCCGGCCCGAGGAAATGCTGGGCGTATTCCTGCTGCTGGGCAACCGGCGCGGCGAATGGTCTCCCGGGGACAGCGCGGTGGCGGGCATCGCGATCGACCTGGCCGGCATCGTCGTCGAAAGCCGGCGCTCGGAGGAACATATCCGCCATCTTGCGCACCATGACGAACTGACCGGCCTGCCCAACCGCGCGCTGTACACCGAGCACCTGCGGCACGCGCTCGACCATGCCCGGCGCAGCGGCATCCCGGTAGCGGTCCTGTTCCTCGATCTCGACCGATTCAAGACCATCAATGACACCTTCGGTCATGACGCCGGCGACGGCGTGTTGCGCAGCCTGGCAATGGGTTTCCGCTCTTGCCTGCGGGCGCCGGACACCCTGGCCCGGCTGGGGGGCGATGAGTTCATCATCCTGCTCCAGGGCTACAGCGAGCTTCGTTACCTGAGCGAGATTGCCACCCGGCTGCTGCACGAAGCGAGCAAGCCGTTCGAGATCGCGGGCCAGGAATGTCACCTAGGCGTCAGCATTGGCATCGCACTCTTTCCAGACGACGGCGATGACGTTGGCACCCTGGTCAAGAATGCCGACGTGGCGATGTACCGTGCCAAGACCATCGGCCGCAATAACTACCAGTTCTATTCGCCGGAAATGAATACGCATACGGTGAACCGGCTGGTGCTGGAATCGAGCCTGCGGCGGGCTCTGGAGCGCGAGGAAATCCTGGTCTACTATCAGCCAAAGATCTGCGTGGCCACCGGACGCCTGGTCGGCGCGGAAGCGTTGGTGCGCTGGCGCAAAGGCGAAACGGACCTGATGCTGCCGGCCGCCTTTGTGCCCTTTGCAGAAGAGATCGGGCTGATATCAAGCATCGGCATGCGCGTGCTGCATATTGCGTGCCGCGACGTTGTCCGCTTCCAGAAGGCCGGCGTCGAGTTTGGACGGATCGCCATCAACCTGTCCGGCCTGCAGTTCAACGATGCTCATCTGGCAACCGAGGTGCAGGATGTGATCCGCGAGGTCGGCATCAGTCCGTCACGGCTGGAATTCGAGATCACCGAAAGCATGGTGATGCACAACCGCGAACGGGCGGTGGAGCTGATGCAGGCCATTCGCAACCTCGGCATTGCGCTGTCGATCGACGATTTCGGCACCGGCTATTCCTCGCTGTCCTCGCTCAAGCGCTTTCCGGTCAACAGCGTCAAGATCGACAAATCCTTCATCGACGATTTTCCAGGCGACACCAATGACGCCGCCATCGTGCATGCAATCATCGGCATGGCGCATTCGCTCGGACTGCGTGTGACGGCCGAGGGCGTGGAGACGCTCTCGCAGCTGGAAACACTGCGCCAGTATGGCTGTGACGAATACCAGGGCTTCTATTTCAGTCCGGCCTTGCCAGCCGAGGAGTTCATCGACATTGCCGCCCGCCGGCCGGTGCCGATGTTGCCGGTCCACTGACACCCGGCGAGCTTGTAATCCCTGGCCGGAGCCTGGCTGTCCGGAATTTGCCACGGACCCGGCGGTTTGGCTCGGAGCGGCCCGGCATCGCGGGTAGAATACCGCCTCCCCGTCACCGCTGCCCCTTGGAATTCCGCTCGTGACACGACCTGCCTGGCCAGACCAATCCTTCAGTTTCGCGCTGTTCCTGTTCGCCTACTACGGCTACGTCGGGGTATTTTCGCCCTATGGAACCCTGTACTTTGCCGAGAACGGCATGTCGGCCGCCCAGATTGGCCTGCTGATGTCGCTGACGCAGGCGATGCGTATCTTCGGGCCCAACCTGTGGGGCTGGATTGCCGACCATCGGCAACAGCGGGTAATGGTGCTGCGTGCGACAGCAGCCGCCTCCGTGATTGCATTTTCCGGGCTGTTCGTGGCCAATGGATTCCTCCAGATTTTCCTGGTGATGATCCTGTTCAACCTGTTCACCAGTGCGCACGGCCCCTTGTCGGAGGCGCTGATGCTGTCACAGATGCGCGGCGACCTGACGCATTACGGCCGGCTGCGCCTGTGGGGCTCGGTCGGATTCATCGTTGCCGTTTCCATGGCGGGGCAGCTGCTCGACTGGTACGGCGTCGGCCTGGTCCCCTGGATCGCCATCGCGCTGCTGGCACTGGTGCTGTTGGCCACCATGCGCATGCGCGAATCGGAATCGCCCGTGTCGCAGCATTGCAGTGTCGTCCTGTCCGAGTTGCTGCGCCAGCGTGATGTCCAGGCCTTCTTCCTGTCGACTTTCCTGATGATTGCCGCCCATGCCGCTTTGTACGTGTTCTTTTCGCTGTATCTTGCGCAGATCGGATACAGCAAGACCGTGATCGGTCTGATGTGGTCGCTGGGCGTGGTCGCAGAAATTGCCTTCTTTTTCTGGCAGGCGCCGATCTTTCGCCGCTTCGGCATCGAACGGCTCATGATCGCGTCGCTGTTGATTGGCGTGGTGCGTTTCCTGATGATCGGCTTCGGCGCCGAGTCGCTCGCCTGGCTGCTGCTTGCGCAGGTGCTGCACGCTGCCACCTTCGGGGTCCATCACTCGGCTTCGGTGGCGACACTGCAGCGCTGGTTTTCCGGGCCGCTTCAGGCCAGGGGCCAAGCTTTGTACATCAGCGTATCGTACGGCTTGGGCGGCAGCGCCGGGGGGCTCCTTCTCAGTGTTTTTTGGGATACATTTGGCGCCCGGGCGGTCTATTTGATGGCGGCACTGTTCTGCCTGGCCGGAGCCGGCGCCGCTACTCTGTCGTATCGTTGGCAGCGCAATATTGGGGAATGAAAATGAAAAAATACCTGCAGAGGAACTGGATTCGGGCCCTGATGCTGGCCTCGACTGTGATCATCGGCACGGGCTGCGAGACTGTCCAGACCACCCAGGGCGGCGTGGTGGGCGTCAGTCGGTCGCAGCGCATGGCGTTCTCCGAGCAGGAGATCGAGCAGGCGGCCAACAAGCAATATGTGGAATTGATTGCCCAGGAGCAGAAAAAGGGCAACGTCAACCGTAATCCGGCGCAGGTGAATCGCGTGAGGACGATTTCCAACCGGCTGATACAGCAGGTTGGCGCTTTCCGTCCGGATGCCCGCAACTGGAAATGGGAAATGAACGTGCTGACTTCAGCCGAAGTCAACGCATGGTGCATGCCCGGCGGGAAGATCGCGGTTTATACCGGACTGATTGACAAATTGAAAGTCACGGACGAGGAACTGGCCGCGGTCATTGGTCACGAGATGGCGCATGCGCTGCGCGAACACTCGCGCGAGCGGGCGTCCGAACAGGCGTTCGCCAGCATGGGTATCCAGATAATTTCCGCAGTCGCCGGGCTTGGCGACCTCGGACAGAAGGGCATGGAATACGCATACATGGGACTGCTCGGCCTGCCAAATTCACGTGCGCACGAAACCGAGGCCGACCGCATCGGCGTCGAACTGGCCGCACGCGCCGGCTACGACCCGCGTGCGGCGATTACCCTGTGGCAGAAAATGGGCGCGTCCAGCAATGGCGAGCCGCCGAAGTTCCTGTCGACCCACCCGTCACGCGAAGACCGCATCAGCGACCTGACCAATTACTCCGCCAGGGTCATGCCTTTATATCAGCAGTCGAAACGGTAGCGCCCTGCAATTGCACCGCGTCCGGCGTTGCAGGTCCGGCATTGCAGATCCGTCATTTGCGGGCGTTGCGCTGCCGGGCCCCGCAGGCGTGGTTCCGCATTGCACGATATGGCATAATCGAACGCTTTCCGGAAGACGGCTCACGCCCCCTGTCACACCATGGCCAGAACTCTTTACGACAAGCTTTGGGATGCCCACGTAGTTGATACCAGCGACGACGGCACCGCAATCCTCTATATCGACAGGCACCTGCTGCACGAGGTCACCAGCCCCCAGGCGTTCGAAGGGCTGAAGCTGGCGCACCGTCAGCCCTGGCGCAACGCGGCCAACCTGATGGTCGCCGACCATAACGTGCCGACCACCGATCGCATCCACGGCATTGCCGATCCGATATCGCGGCTGCAGGTCGAGACGCTGGACGCGAATGCCAAGGAATACCAGCTGGCATATTTCGGCATGAACGACCGCCGCCAGGGCATCGTGCACGTGATCGGGCCGGAGCAGGGCGCAACGCTGCCCGGCATGACGGTCGTGTGCGGTGACTCGCACACCTCCACCCATGGCGCTTTCGGCTGCCTGGCGCATGGCATCGGGACTTCCGAAGTCGAACATGTGCTGGCCACGCAGACCTTGCTGCAGAAAAAATCGAAGGCCATGCTGGTTCAGGTCGACGGCGCGCTGCCGCCGGGCGTGACCGCCAAGGACATCGTGCTGGCCGTGATTGGCAAGATTGGCACCGCTGGCGGCACCGGTTATGCAATCGAGTTCGCCGGCTCCACCATCCGCTCGCTGTCGATGGAAGGCCGGATGACGATCTGCAACATGGCGATCGAGGCCGGCGCCCGCGCCGGCATGGTCGCGGTCGACGACATCACGATCAACTATGTGAAGGGGCGTCCCTTGTCTCCGGTCGGCCCGCACTGGGACCGGGCAGTGGAATACTGGCGCACGCTGCACTCCGACGCCGGCGCGCGCTTCGACCTGGTGGTCACGCTCAATGCGGCGGAAGTCAAGCCGCAGGTGACCTGGGGCACATCGCCGGAGATGGTGGTGCCGGTGGATGGCCGCGTGCCGGACCCGGACAAGGAAAAGGATCCGGTCAAGCGCGACGCGATGGAAAAGGCGCTGGCCTATATGGGCCTGAAGCCGAACACGCCGATTGCCGACATCCGTATCGACAAGGTCTTCATCGGGTCCTGCACCAATTCCCGGATCGAGGACCTGCGCGCGGCGGCAGCGGTGGTGCGTGGCAAGTTCCGCGCCTCGAACGTCAAGCTGGCAATGGTGGTGCCGGGTTCCGGACTGGTCAAGGAGCAGGCCGAACGCGAAGGGCTGGACCGCATTTTCCGCGAGGCCGGCTTCGAGTGGCGCGAGCCGGGATGCTCGATGTGCCTGGCGATGAATGCCGACCGCCTTGAACCGGGCGAACGTTGCGCCTCGACGTCGAACCGCAATTTCGAGGGGCGCCAGGGCGCAGGCGGGCGTACCCATCTGGTCAGCCCTGCGATGGCAGCGGCAGCCGGGGTCGAAGGACACTTTGTCGATGTGCGCGGCGCCTGAGCGGCGCGCGCCCATGAAACAGCAAGGGGAGAAAATACAATGAAAAAGGCGATCACCGTAGTACTGGCGCTGGCCGTATGGGCGCTGCTGGGCGGCTGCAACACGATCGACGGCATGGGCAAGGATGTGCAGCGCGCCGGCGAAAAAGTGCAGTCGATGACCAAGAAATGAAGCCGGCTGGAGCGTTGATGCATTGACGCATTGACGCATTGACGCTCCCACGCCGTGGCGGCACCACTCACAGAAGCGAAACCGAGATGAACAAATTTACCGTAGTTGATGGCATCGTGGCGCCGCTGGACCGCGCCAATGTCGATACCGACGCCATCATCCCGAAGCAATTCCTGAAGTCGATCAAGCGCAGCGGCTTTGGCCCCAACCTGTTCGACGAATGGCGCTACCTTGACCACGGCGAACCGGGAATGGACAACAGCAAGCGTCCGCTGAACCCGGATTTCGTGCTGAACGAGCCGCGCTACCAAGGCGCATCGATCCTGCTGACCCGCAAGAACTTCGGCTGCGGCTCGTCGCGCGAGCACGCGCCCTGGGCGCTGGAACAGTACGGCTTCCGGGCCGTGATTGCGCCGAGCTTTGCCGACATTTTCTTCAACAACTGCTTCAAGAACGGCGTGTTGCCGCTGGTGCTGACCGAGAGTCAGATCGATCACCTGTTCAATGAGGTCAAGGCATTCCCCGGCTACCGCCTGGTGATCGACCTGGAGCAGCAGACCGTGTCGACTGCCAACGGCAGCGAGGTCTTTCCGTTCGAGGTCGATGCCTTCCGCAAATACTGCCTGCTCAACGGGCTGGACGACATCGGCCTGACGCTGCGTCAGGCGGACAAGATCCGCGCCTACGAAGAGCGCCACCTTGCCGCCCAACCGTGGCTGGCGAATACGATTTAAGAAAAACACCGGATACAAGACGATGACCACGATGAAAATTGCAATCCTTCCGGGCGACGGCATCGGTCCCGAGATCGTAGCCCAGGCAGTCAGGGTGCTGGACGCGCTCGATGAAAAATTCGAGATGGAAACGGCGCCGGTCGGCGGCGCCGGCTACGAGGCGCATGGCCATCCCTTGCCGGAAGGCACGCTCAAGCTCGCCCAACAAGCCGATGCAGTGCTGTTCGGCGCGGTCGGCGACTGGAAATACGACAAGCTGGACCGCCCGCTGCGTCCTGAACAGGCGATTCTCGGCCTGCGCAAGAATCTCGGACTGTTTGCCAACCTGCGTCCTGCGATCCTGTACCCGGAGCTGGCCGGCGCCTCCACGCTCAAGCCGGAAGTGGTTTCGGGCCTGGATATCCTGATCATTCGCGAGCTGACCGGCGACATCTATTTCGGCCAACCGCGCGGCATGCGCGAAGCGCCGGACGGCCCTTTCAAGGGCGCACGCGAGGGCTTCGACACGATGCGCTACAGCGAGCCGGAGATACGTCGTATTGCCCACGTTGCATTCAAGACGGCGCAAAAGCGGAGCAAGCGGCTGACCAGCGTTGACAAGGCAAACGTGCTGGAGACGTTCCAGTTCTGGAAAGACGTCGTGACCGACGTCGCCCGCGAATATCCGGACGTGGCGCTCGATCACATGTATGTCGATAACGCGGCGATGCAGTTGGTGCGGGCGCCGAAGAAATTCGATGTCATCGTCACCGGCAACATGTTCGGCGACATACTTTCCGACGCCGCAGCGATGCTGACCGGCTCGATCGGGATGCTGCCGTCGGCCTCGCTCGATGCCAACAACAAGGGCCTGTACGAGCCGTCGCACGGTTCGGCGCCGGACATAGCGGGGCAGGGTATCGCCAATCCGCTGGCAACCATCCTGTCGACGGCCATGATGCTGCGGTATTCGCTGGACCGGGCGGCGCAGGCGGACCGGATCGAGGCCGCAGTGAAGAAAGTGCTGGCGCAAGGATTGCGCACCGCCGACATTTACGAGGCTGGCACGACCAAAGTCGGCACAGTCGAAATGGGCGATGCTGTGGTGAAGGCGCTGGCCAGTTGACATGATGGCGGTGGCAAGTACGTTTTTTGATGCGGGAAACCCCCGCAGCGTTTTCAGGGAAAGATGATGAAACTGGTAGGCCTGGTTGGTTGGCGCGGCATGGTGGGTTCGGTACTGATGCAGCGCATGCAGGAAGAGGGCGATTTCGCTCATATCGAACCTCTGTTTTTCTCGACCTCCAATGCCGGAGGCGCCGCGCCGTCGATGGCGAAGAACGAGACGCGCCTGCAGGATGCGAACGATATCGAGGCGCTCAAGCGCTGCGACATCATCCTTACCTGCCAGGGCGGTGACTACACGACCGAGGTGTTTCCGAAGCTGCGCGCAGCCGGCTGGAATGGCTACTGGATCGATGCCGCCTCGACGCTGCGCATGAAGGATGATGCGATCATCGTGCTCGATCCGGTCAACCTGGATGTGATCCGGAGCGCGCTTGGCAATGGCGTGAAGAACTACATCGGCGGCAACTGCACCGTCTCCTGCATGCTGATGGGCCTGGGCGGCCTGTTCCAGCACGACCTGGTCGACTGGATGACGTCGATGACCTATCAGGCGGCTTCCGGCGGCGGCGCCCAGCACATGCGCGAACTGCTTACCCAGTTCGGCACGCTGCACGCCGAAGTCAGGGACCTGCTGGCCGATCCGGCATCGGCAATTCTCGAAATCGACCGCAAGATCCTGGCCCGCCAGCATTCGATGGATGCCGGCGAAGTGAAGCAATTCGGCGTACCGCTGGGCGGCAACCTGATCCCCTGGATCGACAAGGACCTGGGCAACGGCATGTCGCGCGAGGAGTGGAAGGGCGGCGCGGAAACCAACAAGATACTCGGTCGTGGCGAGGGGTTTGGCGCCGCCGCCCCTGCGGCAATTCCGGTTGACGGCCTGTGCGTGCGGATCGGCGCCATGCGCTGCCATTCGCAGGCGCTGACCATCAAGCTGAAGAAGGATGTGCCGCTGGACGAAATCAACGACATCATCGCCAGCAATAACCAGTGGGTGAAAGTGGTGCCCAACACGCGCGAAGCGTCGATGACGGACCTGACGCCGGCTGCTGTCACCGGTAGCCTGAGCATTCCGGTTGGCCGCTTGCGCAAGATGCAGATGGGCGGCGAGTACCTGTCCGCTTTCACGGTCGGCGACCAGTTGCTTTGGGGCGCAGCCGAGCCATTGCGCCGCATGCTGCGCATCGTCCTGGAGTCCTGAGCGGGAAGAAAGGCGGACGCACGGCAGACTTGCCGCAGACTGGCTCCGGTAGTAACTGACGGGCTGAATCGTTGTTTCGAGGCAACGTTTCAGCCCGTTCTGTTTTCATGAAGACAGCATCTTGCGTCTATTGCACAAGCTGCGAACCTGCTTGCGCTTGCAGGGCTAAGTTCATGATGATAAGGTGAAACTTGCCCCTGCCAGCAAGGACAAACGATGCCTGCAATCATGCCGGGCCACGTTAAAACACTGCCAAGACATGCCAGCCAAAGATAAATGCACCACCCCACCACGCCGCCCACACTTCCGCATCAAAGCCTTGGGTGTCGCGGTCATGACTGCCGCCATGTTTTCGGGCGCTTCCGCCGCCGGTCTGGGCAAGATTACCGTCTTGTCCGGCCTCGGACAGCCGCTCAATGCGGAGATCGAGCTGACTTCGGTTGGCCGTGACGAGGCCAGTGGCCTGGCGGTCAAGCTCGCTCCCCTCGAAGCCTTCCGGCAGGCCAATATCGAGCTCAATCCGGCGCTGTACGGCCTGCGTTTTGCAGTGGAGCAGCGCGGCGCCCGTCACGTCGTTCGCATTACCTCGGCCAAGGCGCTGAACGAGCCGTTCGTCGACCTGCTGCTGGAGGTCACGAGCGCCAATAGCCGCCTGGTGCGGGAATACACCTTCCTGCTCGATCCGCCTGAATTGCGTAGTGTCCAGCCGGCCCAGACTGCCCAGGCACCTGCCGCCGGGCAAGCGCCAGCCAGCCAGGATGCCGCTGCCGCTGGAAAAACTGCAAGGCCCGCAAAATCCGACCCGGCCACGCGCGCCCAGTCGCGCCGTACTGCGGCAGGGTCCGCCGAAAACGCGCGGCGGCCGGCGCCGGCCGCAAGCCCCGGGACAACGAGCGGCCAGGAGATACAGGTCAAGCGCGGCGATACGCTGGGCAGGATTGCCGCCGATCTGAAGCCGGAGGGTGTGTCGCTGGACCAGATGCTGGTTGCCTTGTACCGGGCCAACCCTGATGCATTTGCCGGCAACAACATGAACCGCCTGCGTAGCGGCCAGATTCTGAAAGTGCCGGACAGCGAGTCTGCGGGTTCGACAACCCAGGGCGAGGCGCGTGGCGTGATCGTGGCCCAGGCTGCCGATTTCAACAGCTACCGCGCCAAGCTGGCGGGTCAGGCTGCGACCGCCGCCCCGCGTGGCACGGCCGAAGCCGGGCAGACCGCTGGCGGCAAGATCACCGCCCGCGTCGAAGAGCAGGCAACCCCTGCCAATACCGCAAAAGACCGGCTGACCGTATCCAGTTCCGGCCTGGCGCAAGGCGCCGCGGCGGGCCCCGAGGACAAGATTGCGCGTGACAAGGCAGCAGCCGATGCCCAGGGGCGTGTCAGGGAACTTGAAAAGAATGTCAGCGACCTGCAGAAACTGCTGGAGCTGAAGAACAAGGGCATGGCGGATCAACAGCAGCAGGCAGGCAGCAAGCCCGATGCCGCGATGGCAGCGGGCGCAGCCGCAGGCTCCGCAGGCGCGCCGGCCCCCGCCGGTGCATCACCTGCTCCCGCAGCGCCCGTAGCATCGGGGCCGGGATCAACGCCGCCCGCCGCCGCCGTGGCGGGTCCGACGCCGGCCCCGGCAGCGGTCAAGCCACCGGCCAGGCCAAAGATTGCTCCACCGCCCCCACCGCCGCCGCCGACTCTGGTCGAGGAAGTGCTGGACAACCCCTTGCTGCTTGGTGCCGGCGGACTGCTGCTGGCAGCGCTGGCGTGGTTTGGCATACGCATCGGGCGCAAGCGCCGCGAGCTCAGAAAACAATTCAGCGACAGCGCGATACTGTCCGAAACCGGGATGAAGACGAACTCGCTGTTCGGCACCACCGGCGGACAGAGCGTGGACACCAACAACAGCGTGTTCAACTCCAGCTTCACGCCATCCGCCAGCCAGCTCGATACCAACGAAGTGGATCCGGTTGCCGAAGCGGACGTTTATATCGCCTATGGCCGCGATGCCCAGGCGGAGGAAATTCTCAGGGAAGCGCTGCGCACCCAGCCCGAGCGTCATGCGGTGCGTCTCAAGCTGCTTGAGATCTATGCCAGCCGCAGGGACTTGCGCGCCTTCGACACCGTTGCCAGCGAGCTGTACAGCATGACCAAGGGCGAATGCCCGGAGTGGGAGCATGCAGTGGAGTTGGGCGCCACGATCGATCCTGCGAATCCGTTGTACGCCAATGCACGCAAGGACGGCCAGGCGGCCGCTCCAGTGACCAGGGCCGGCACCGACGATCTCGATCTCGATGCCTTGCTGAATACCACCAGCGGCGCTCATGCAGAAGGGCAGGATGACAGCGAGGGGCTGGTGTTCGATGACGCGCCGGCCCCTGCGGCCCCGGCGCCGGCAATGGTGGCTGCGCAAGCCACTGCGCCGGTCGCTGCCGTGGAAGCCCCGGCCGACACCAACCTGCTCGAATTCGACTCGCCGGAGCCAGTCCGCGCTGCAGCGGCACTGGCGGCACCTGATGCTCGCATCGAACCGGCGAGCGAAGGCAACACGCTGGACTTCGACTTTGACCTCGGCGACCTGACCCCCAAGCGGGTCGCTCTTTCGTCAGGTACCTCGTCCAATCTTTCGTCCGATGCTTCCTTGTCTGTAGCCCCCGAACCGGAGATCGCGTCCGAGTCGCTACCGGCCCTCTCCGACGAAATCGCGGCGCCGGTCGTGGATGCAGGAAGCGAGCCGTCGGCGTTCGACTTCAACTTTGACTTGCTCAAGCCGGTGGAGCCGCGCCCAGTCGAGGCTCTTCCTGCGATCGACGGGATGGACGACGAGCCGGAGGAGCTGGAAGTCGGCATTCCTGCGCTGACGCAACCGCTGGATGAAGCGTCGGACAGGGCGTCGCTGGCAGCCGGATTCGACCTGTCCTCGATCAGCCTCGAACTGGATCCCCAGGCAACTGCTGCCGCGGAGGAGCCGAAAGTTGCCGAAGCGGTCGCCGGCAATGCCGAGATGGCGACCAAGCTCGACCTTGCCCTGGCCTATCAGGAAATCGGTGATACCGAAGGTGCGCGCGAGTTGCTGGCCGAAGTCCTGAAGGGCGGGACCCCGGACCAGGTCGCAACGGCGCAAGCGATGCTGCTCAACATCGGCTGAGTCCGCGTCAGCTTGACGTCCGGGGCCGGAACCAGCCGCGCCAGGCCAGTCTGCATTCGCCAACGTGCGCTCCTCGCGGGGCGCACGTTTTGTTTTTCTCCGAGGAATCTGGCATGCTCCGTGCCGACATGGAGCGGAGATGGAAACGGATTTGAAACGTATTGCGCTGGGAATCGAGTACGACGGCTCGCCGTGGAAAGGATGGCAGACCCAGCCATCGCGCGACGCAATCCAGGATATCCTGGAGCAGGCTTTGCGCAAATTTACCGGCCAGGCTATCCACGTCCAGTGCGCGGGAAGGACCGATGCCGGCGTGCATGCGCTGGAGCAGGTGGTTCACCTCGACACGGATGTGCACCGCGAGACGGTGTCCTGGGTCAGGGGCCTGAATGCCAACCTGCCGCCGTCAATCGCGGTGCGCTGGGCGCATCCGTTGCCGCAGTTCGGGGACGAGCAGTTCCACGCCCGCTACAGTGCGACTGGCCGCACCTACCATTACCTGATCTACAACAACCCGGTTCGCTCGCCGCTGCTGCGGCAGCGTGCCGGCTGGGTATTTCGTCCGCTGGACGAAGTCCGGATGCAGGACGCCGCCAGGCTGCTGACGGGCACCCATGATTTTTCGGCATTCCGCGCGGCCCAGTGCCAGGCCAAAACCCCGGTCCGGGAGCTGCACGAGGCACAAGTGACGCGCCAGGGTGACATGCTGGTCTTCACTGTGCGGGCCAACGCTTTCCTGCACCACATGGTGCGTAATATCGTGGGCTCGTTGATCTACGTCGGCAATGGTTCGCACCCGCCGGAATGGATCGCAGAACTGCTCGACGGCGGCGACCGGCACCAGGCTGCCCCGACATTCTCTCCTGACGGACTTTACCTGGCGCGAGTAGACTACGACGCGAAATGGCAGTTGCCGCAAGCCGCGCGCAGCGCCTTTCCCCAGCTCGGCATTCATCCATGAAACCTCGTACCCGTATCAAGCTGTGCGGCCTGTCCCGGCCGGAAGATGTCCAGGCTGCAGTGGATGCAGGGGCCGACGCCATCGGCCTGGTGTTCTATGACAAGAGTCCGCGTTACGTGTCGCCGGAGCAGGGGCGGCAACTGACCAGCAGCCTGCCACCCTTCATCACCGTCGTTGGATTGTTCGTCAATGCCAGCCTGGAACAGGTCCGGGAAGTGCTGCAACAGGTCCCGCTCGGACTGCTGCAATTCCACGGCGATGAAACGCCGCAACAATGTGCCGGCATTGCCGCCGCGCTTGGCCGGCCTTTCCTGCGCGCGCTGCGCGTCGCGCCCGATACGAAGCCCGATGATTTGCTAGAATGCGAACGGGCATATCGCACTGCCAGCCCCTATTTTTCAGCACTGCTGCTCGACACCTGGGTCGACGCCTACGGCGGCAGCGGAAAGGTCTTCGATTGGTCTCTCGTTCCTGCAGAACTCGCGCCTCGGGTCGTTTTGAGTGGTGGGTTGAACACACACAACGTCACTGACGCAGTGGCGCGCCTGCGCCCGTATGCGGTCGATGTCAGCAGCGGCATCGAGCGCGAGAAGGGCATCAAGGACGCCGGCAAGATGCACGACTTCGTTCGCGCGGTCCGCAATGCGGACGCCGGCAGCTGAACTGAACAAGATACCCGAGGAATTTCATGAAAGAACTTACTGCACTCGATAGCCATCCGGAAGGGCAGGCCTTGTACCATGCCGCCCACTACAACCTGCCGGACGCACGCGGCCATTTCGGCCCCTATGGCGGCAGCTTCGTGTCGGAGACCCTGACGCATGCGCTCGACGAGCTGAAAAGCGCCTACGCGCACTATCGCGACGATCCGGAATTCCTTGAGGAATTCCGCTACGAGCTCAAGCATTTCGTCGGGCGTCCCAGCCCGATCTACCACGCAAAGCGCTGGTCCGACATGATGGGCGGCGCGCAAATCTACTTCAAGCGCGAAGACCTGAACCACACCGGCGCCCACAAGGTCAACAACGTGATGGGCCAGGCCTTGCTGGCCAAGCGCATGGGCAAGCCGCGCGTGATTGCCGAAACCGGGGCCGGCCAGCACGGCGTCGCCACCGCGACCATCTGCGCCCGCTTCGGCCTCGAATGCGTGGTGTACATGGGCAGCGAGGACACCCGGCGCCAGGTGCAGAACGTGTACCGGATGGAGCTGCTGGGCGCCAAGGTGGTGCCGGTCGAGTCCGGCTCGAAGACACTCAAGGATGCGCTCAACGAAGCCATGCGCGATTGGGTGACGAATGTCGAGAACACGTTCTACATCATCGGTACCGTCGCCGGACCGCATCCGTACCCGATGATGGTGCGCGACTTCCAGTCCGTGATCGGGCAGGAGTGCCTGGTCCAGATGCCGGAGATGACCGGCCGCCAGCCGGATTACGTGATGGCCTGCGTCGGCGGCGGCTCGAACGCAATGGGCATTTTCTATCCGTACATCGACGAGACGGACGTCAAGCTGATCGGCGTGGAACCGGCAGGCGACGGCCTGGAGACCGGCAGGCATGCGGCAGCGCTGCTGGCCGGCACGCCCGGCGTGCTGCACGGCAACCGGACCTACCTGCTGCAGGACAAGAACGGGCAGATCATCGAAACCCATTCCGTGTCGGCTGGCCTGGACTATCCCGGCGTCGGTCCGGAACACGCGTGGCTCAAGGACTCCGGACGGGCGCAGTATGTTTCCGTCACCGACGACGAGGCGGTTGCCGCTTTCCATACTTGCTGCCGGATCGAAGGCATCATCCCGGCGCTGGAGTCGAGCCATGCCTTGGCTTACGCGGCCAAGTTGGCGGCCACGCTGCCGAAGGACAAGACCATCCTGGTCAATCTGTCCGGCCGGGGCGACAAGGATATGCACACGGTCGCCGAATTCGACAAGAAAAAAATCTGAGAAGGCGATCCAGCATGTCCCGCATAGCACCGACATTTGCCGCCCTCGCGGCGCAGAAAAAGAAGGCCCTGATTCCCTTCATCACCGCCGGCGATCCCGATCCGGCGATCACCGTTCCGCTGATGCATGCGCTGGTTCGCGCCGGCGCCGACATCCTGGAACTGGGCGTGCCGTTTTCCGACCCGATGGCTGAAGGGCCGGTGATCCAGCGCGCCTGCGAGCGGGCGCTCAAGTTCAACGTGTCGATCACGGACGTGATCGGTTACGTCCGGACCTTCCGCCAGACCAACACCACCACGCCGGTGGTGTTGATGGGCTATGCCAACCCGATCGAGCATATGGGGCAGGCGGCCTTCATCGCTGCTGCGAAGGAGGCCGGGGTGGACGCTACCATCGTGGTCGACTATCCGCCCGAGGAGTGCGAGCAGTATGCGCAGACCATGCATGAAAACGGCATGGATACGATCTTCCTGCTGGCGCCGACCTCGACCGAGGAACGGATGGCCCAGGTCGGCCAGCTCGGCAGCGGCTTTTGCTATTACGTCTCGCTCAAGGGCGTCACCGGGGCGGCCAATATCGACATCGACGACGTTGCGCAGCGCATTGCCGCGGTCCGGCGTCATGTCAAGCTGCCGATCGGCGTCGGCTTCGGCATTCGCGACGGCGAGACCGCGCGTGCGGTCGCAACCGTCGCCGATGCAGTCGTGATCGGCAGCCGCATCATCCAGGAAATGGAAAATCATCCGCGCGAGCAGATGGTCGATGCCGCCGAAAGCTTCCTGGCGGGTATCCGCCGCGCCCTTGATGCCTGAGGTGTAAGATGGGCGCCGTCGGCATTGCCTGACCCGGGCAAGTCCGGCGGGTTGGCTGCGGACCATCGGGACGCTACAATGCGCGGTCTCCATCGTCAGGTCCTGTACTTGGTACCTGGTACCTGGTACTTGGCACTTGGCAATTTGCATTTGAATTACATTCGAATTACCACTCGAAACCAGAAAAATGAGGTCCAAATGAGCTGGCTGGAAAAACTGCTGCCGCCGCGCATCCAGCGCACTGACGCGTCGACCCGGCGCTCCGTCCCCGAAGGGCTGTGGGTGAAATGCCCGTCTTGCGAGGCAGTGCTCTACCGTACCGACCTCGAATCCAACCTTCATGTCTGCCCGAAGTGCGACCACCACATGCGCATCCGTGCCCGCGAGCGCGTGGACGCGCTGCTGGATGCCGAAGGCCGCTACGAGATCGGCCAGGAGGTATTGCCGGTCGACACGCTCAAGTTCAAGGACAGCAAAAAATATCCGGATCGCCTGAAGGACGCTATCGAGTCGACCGGCGAGACCGACGCGCTGGTCGTGGTCGGCGGTTCGATCCGGGCGCTGCCGGTGGTGCTGGCTTGTTTTGAATTCGAATTCATGGGCGGCTCGATGGGTTCGGTCGTTGGCGAGCGTTTCGTGCGCGGCGCCCAGGCTGCGCTGGAGCAGAAGGTGCCATTCATCTGCGTCACCGCGACCGGCGGTGCGCGCATGCAGGAAGGTTTGCTGTCCCTGATGCAGATGACCAAGACCACCGCGATGCTGACCCTGCTGTCGGAGAAGAAGCTGCCGTTCATCTCGGTGCTGACCGATCCGACCATGGGCGGCGTGTCCGCATCGTTCGCATTCATGGGCGATGTCGTGATTGCCGAACCGAAGGCGCTGATCGGATTCGCCGGTCCTCGCGTGATCGAGAATACCGTGCGCGAGAAGCTGCCAGAGGGTTTCCAGCGTGCCGAGTTTCTGATGCAAAAAGGGGCCGTGGACATGATTGTCGATCGCCGCAAGATGCGTGACGAGATCGCGCGCCTGCTGGCGCTGCTGCAGAACCAGTCTGTCGACGTGATTGCCTGACCATCCTCCCCGCTTCCCGAGCCCGGACCCCGCGGTCCGGGCTTTTTAATTTCCGATGCATCCTCAAGTGATCTCCATGCAAACTCCTTCTTCACTCGCAGACTGGCTCAAGCGGCTGGAGACCATGCATTTCAAGGCAATCGACATGGGCCTGGAGCGCGTGGCCGAGGTTGCTCGCCGGCTCGGGCTGGCCTTTGATTGCCCGGTGATTACTGTCGGCGGCACCAATGGCAAGGGATCGACCTGCGCCATGCTGGAGGCTATCCTGATGCAGGGTGGTTATCGGGTCGGGCTGTACACATCGCCCCATTTGCTGCATTTCAACGAACGCGCGCGCATCAATGGCGAAAGCGCCGACGATCAGGCCTTCATCGAGAATTTCGAGGCGGTGGAAGCGGCGCGCGGCGAAGTCTCGCTGACCTACTTCGAATTCACCACGCTGGCAATACTGCGGATGTTTTCGCAAGCCGGCCTGGACGCCGTGATCCTGGAAGTGGGATTGGGTGGCCGGCTGGACGCCGTGAATGTGATCGACGCCGACGTGGCGATCGTGACCAGTGTCGACATCGACCATACCGAGTATCTCGGCCAGACGCGCGACGCGATCGGATTCGAGAAAGCAGGCATTTTCCGCGCCGGCAGGGCTGCCATCTGCAGCGATCCGCAGCCGCCGCAATCGCTGATCGATCACGCCGAAAAAATCGGGGCGGACCTGTGGTTGTTTGGCCGCGATTTCAATTATTCGGGCGACAAGCAGCAATGGAATTATGGCGGCCGCAGCCAGCGCCGCAGTTCGCTCGGCTACCCCGCGCTGCGCGGCGCAAACCAGTTGTTGAATGCCTCTGCCGCCATCGCCGCCTGCGAGGCGCTACGGCTGCGCCTGCCGCTTGGCGCACAGGAGATCAGGACCGGCCTCGCGATGGTCGAGTTGCCCGGCCGCTTCCAGGTGCTGCCCGGGCGTCCGACCGTCATCCTCGATGTGGCGCACAACCCGCATGCTGCAGCGGCACTGGCCCATAATCTCGACAACATGGGCTTTTACCGGTACACCTATGCGGTATTCGGTTGCATGCAGGACAAGGACATTGCGGGCATTGTTTCCAAATTGAACACTCGGATCGATCATTGGTACCTGACTGCGCTGCCGCTACCGCGCGCCGCCAGCACCGAGCAGCTGGAATCGGCCCTTTCGGCAGCGGGCGTGACAGAAAGCATTGAACCGAAGCAGGATAGAAGCATCAAAAGCTTTTCGTCGCCGGCAGAAGCTTTCCATATGGCATTAAGCGCGGCAGGGGAGGATGATAGAATTGTGGTCTTCGGATCTTTCTTCACGGTTGCTGGCGTGATGGAAGCTCGCAATACCGCATTTCATTGATTGGGGACCACTGTTCGATGGGCATTTTTTCGTTCCGCCGCCAGAAGGAATCCACCGACGACAGCGTGTACGAATCCCGCGCCGCTGAAGACGCGGGCACCGCCCGCGGGCGGTCCAGGAAGCGGAAGACGGAGAACGAACCGATCGATCCGGTCCTGCCCGAGAAGCAGCGCGCACGGCGCCGGTTGCTCGGCGCGGTGGCGCTGGTGATGGCGGCCGTCATTGGACTGCCGATGATACTGGACCCCGAACCCAAGCCGCTCGCCGACGACATCTCGATCGACATCCCATCCAAGGAAAAGACCCGGCAAGGCGCATCCTCCCGTCCGGCGGGCTCCTCACTGCCTGCCTCTGCCTCCCTCGACAAGCGCGAGGAAATCGTGGCACCGGCGGCAGCCGCTGCAGGGGCAGCTACGGCGGCAGCGGCTGCAGGGGCAGCTACGGCGGCAGCGGCTGCCGCGGGAGCGGCCGCCACCGATCTGCCCCCGGAGCCGAAGGCTGATGCGGGCGCTGGCAACAAGCCGGATACTAAAGATGCGAAGGATTCGAAAGTCCAGGCCGCGCAGGCCAAGCCGGATGCGCAGGTCAATTCAAAGCCCGAGGCCCCTGCCAAGCCTGCAGTGAAACCGGATGCGAAGTCAGCCGACGACGCCCGTGCCCGTGCCCTGCTGGACGGGAAAGCCGATCCGGTGCTTCAGAAGGTCAAGCCGGGGGCCGAGAGTTCCGAACGTTACGTGGTGCAGGTCGCCGCGCTCGCTTCGGCCGACAAGGTGCATGAATTGCAGAACAAGTTGAAGGCGGCGGGTATCAAATCCCATACGCAGAAAGTCGCAACGCAATCGGGCGAACGGATCCGCGTGCGGGTCGGGCCAGTGCAGGGCAAGGCGGAAGCCGAGAAAGTCCGCGCAAAGCTGAACAAGCTTGGCCTCAACGGAACGCTGGTGCCGGCTTGACCCGGTTGCGGGAAGAGGGCAGTGCGATGGGGGGCGGACTGTGACCGTCTTCGACTATCTGGTGCTGTTCGTGCTTGTCTGTTCGGTCGTCATCAGCACATTGCGCGGTCTGGTGAAGGAAGTACTGTCGCTGATCAGCTGGATCGTTGCTTTCATCCTGGCCAATGCCTACGGGGAAACGCTGGCGGGCATGCTGCCGGCATCGATACCCGGAACGCTGACGCGCTTGATTGTGGCGTTTGTGGCGCTATTTATAGGTGTGCGGATACTGATGATGTTGCTGTCGATGGCAATCGAAGCGCTCATCAAGGCGGCCGGGCTGACTGTGGCCGATCGCGGGCTCGGTGGTTTGTTCGGATTGGCGCGCGGAATTGTGATCGTGATGGCTGGCGTGCTGTTGAGCGGAATGACTGCGATTCCACAGCAGCCGTTCTGGAAAGAGGCCGTGCTCAGTCCGCTGACTGAAACAGCGGCCCGCACCATCAAGCCTTTCTTGCCTGGCGACCTCGCCAGTCATGTGAAATTTTGAATTTTCGTTAGGAGTCCACTATGTGTGGAGTAGTTGGCCTGGTCGGACATGGCGCCGTCAATCAGCAGATTTACGATGCGCTGTTGCTGTTGCAGCATCGGGGACAGGACGCTGCCGGAATTGCGACCAACCACGGTGACACGTTTTCGATGTACAAGGCGAATGGCCTGGTGCGCGACGTATTCCGTACGCGCAACATGCGCTCGCTGCCTGGAAATGCCGGTATCGGCCAAGTGCGTTATCCAACTGCGGGCTCATCCAACGAAGAAGAGGCGCAGCCGTTCTACGTCAATGCGCCGTTCGGCATCACGCTGGCCCACAACGGCAACCTGACCAACTGGGAACAGCTCAAGATCGAGATGTTCAAGAACGACCGGCGCCACATCAACACCGACTCCGATTCTGAAGTGTTGTTGAATGTGCTGGCGCATGAAATCCAGGAAGCCGCGACTGGTTTTTCGCTCGATCCGGCGACCATTTTCCGGGCTGTCAGCCAGCTTCACAAACGGGTGCGCGGATCCTATGCGGTGGTGGCGCAGATCGCCGGCTACGGCCTGCTGGCTTTCCGTGATCCGTTCGGCATCCGTCCGCTGTGCATCGGCTTCAGCGAGACCGAGAACGGGCCGGAATACATGATTGCCAGCGAATCGGTGGCGCTTGAAGGCCTTGGCTTCCGCTTCCTGCGCGACATCATCCCGGGCGAAGCGATCTTCATCGACAACGATCGCAAGCTGTACAACCTGCAGTGCGCCGAGAATCCGACGCTCAACCCCTGCGCATTCGAGTTCGTCTACCTGGCCCGTCCGGATTCCGTCATCGATGGCGCATCCGTCTACGCCAGCAGGCTGAAGATGGGTGAATACCTGGCCGAGAAAATCCGGCGCGAGTTCCGCACCGGCGAAATCGATGTCGTGATGCCGATCCCCGACTCGTCCCGGCCGGCAGCGATGGAACTGGCGCTGAAGCTCAACCTGAGCTACCGCGAAGGCTTCATCAAGAACCGCTACATCGGCCGCACCTTCATCATGCCCGGACAGGCAGTGCGCCGGAAGTCGGTGCGCCAGAAACTGAATGCGATCGCATCCGAATTCCGTGGCAAGAACGTGCTGCTGGTCGACGATTCCATCGTGCGCGGCACTACCAGCCGCGAGATCGTGCAGATGGCGCGCGAAGCGGGCGCCAAGAAAGTGATCTTTGCGTCGGCGGCGCCGCCTGTAAAGTATCCGAATGTCTATGGCATCGACATGCCGACCCGCGACGAGCTGATTGCGCACGGACGTACCGACGAGGAAATCTGCCGCGAGATCACCGCCGACGCGCTGATCTACCAGGACCTGGCGGACCTGAAGCGTTCGATTTCGGATGTCAATCCGGCGATCAACAGCTTCGAAGCTTCGTGCTTCGATGGCATCTATATCACCGGCGACATTTCGCGCGATTACCTTGATCGCATCGAGTACGCCCGTAATCACCCCAAGCCTGTCCTTGAAGACGTGGTTCGTTCACAGTTGAACCTGAACCTGGCTCGGGTTGATTGAGCGGCGTCGCTGCTTGATTGGTCACGATCGGCTGGCGCATCGGTGTCTTTCATGGAGAGCTCGGGTCACGCCTGGCTGATCCGACGTCTCCATGATTTCAGTCGCAGCCACTGTCAGCCTTCCGGTGGGGGATGGCTTGAAGTAATATGTCTTCGACATGTATACCACCCACTTCGGCTTGCGCGAACTCCCGTTCGGCATCACGCCCGACACCAGTTATTTCCATCCATGCCCAAGTAGCCAGCGCGCGCTGAATACATTGCTGGTCGCCGCCAACAGCGGCGAGGGTTTCATCAAGATCACAGGCGAAGTGGGTACCGGCAAGACGCTGTTGTGCCGAAAATTCATGTCGGTTCTTGATCCGTCGTTCGTGACTGCCTATATTCCCAATCCGCTTTTGCAGCCGCGCGGCTTGATGTCGGCGCTGGCCGAGGAGCTGCGGGTGCCGGTGTCGCGCGACCTGGACGAATTCCAGATACTCAAGGCAATCAACTACCGCCTGCTGATGCTGGCGCGGGATGGCAAGCGGGTCCTGTTATGCATCGATGAAGCGCAGGCAATGCCGATCGAGACCCTGGAAGCGGTGCGCCTGCTGACCAACCTCGAGACTGAAAAGCGCAAGCTGCTGCAGATCGTGTTGTTCGGCCAGCCCGAGCTCGATCGCAAGCTGGAGGATGAGTCGATCCGGCAGCTCAGGCAGCGCATTACCTTCCAGTACTGCCTCGGTTTCCTGGATCGCGCCGAAGCTGCGCTTTACGTGCGACACCGCCTGCAGGTCGCGGGTGTCGAGGATGCATTGTTCAGCCCCGGTGCGCTGGCAGCCCTGCATGCTGCCAGCCGCGGCGTGCCCCGCTTGCTCAACATACTTGCCCACAAATCGCTGATGGCGGCATTTGGTGAAAGAAGGAAAATGGTCGACCCGTCCCATGTCCGAGCCGCGGCCGGCGATACGCCTACCGCGCTGCAGAAGTTCCAGCCGCCCTGGGCCTGGTTGTCGGTGGCGGTCTTCGTTACCGGCGTGGTGTCGGTCGTCTGGATGGTTATCGAATGAGCCTGATCAACAAGATGCTGCAGGAGCTGGAAGCGCGCCCGGCGAACCCGGCAGAGACCGGTGAACTGCATCGGGAGGTCCGTGCTGCCGCGCTGCCGCCTGCGCGCCGCAGCCTGCCCTGGATGCTGGCAGCGCTCGCGCTGGCCGGCGCCGCTGCGACTGGCTATGTCGCCTGGCAGCGGCTCGCAGGCCCCCCCGTGCAGCCGGGCACCATGAACCTGCCGCCGGAACTGTCACTGAAGATTTCCGCCGCACTGCTGGCAGTCGAACCGGCGCCGCTCGAACCATTGCCGGCTGCCGAGGTGGCGGGCACGGCAGCGGGCATTGCAGCAGGGCAGCTAGCGGCCACCGGGCCGGGCACGATGCCGGTAGTGCAAGCGGCGCTGGCCCCGGCTGTCGCGGCGGCTCCATCTCCCGGTGCCACCAGCAGCCTCCCAAGGCCGGCACCGCCGGCACAGGTGCCAGCAGTCGTCGAGGCGCCGAATGAACGCGCCGCGCCAAAGGAACCCACTCCCCGCCAGCAAGCCGAAAATGAATACAAGCGGGGTGGCGGGCTGGCGCAACAGGGACGTTCGGCCGAATCGATCGCGGCCTTCGAGCTGGCGCTCAAGTTCGATCCGGGCCATGTGCCGGCGCGGCAGAGCCTGGCAAGCCAGCTGGTAGAGGCGAAGAGGCTGGACGAAGCCATGCAACGCCTGCAGGAAGGCCTTGATGCCAACCGCGCCAACGGCTCGCTGGCGATGATGCTGGCCCGCATCCAGCTCGATCGCGGCGAGACCAAGGCGGCGATCGACACGCTGGGGCGCAGCCTGCCGTATGACCGTGAGCGTCCTGAATATCATGCTTTCATGGCGGGGCTGCTGCAAAAGGAGAATCGTCATCGGGAAGCGATCGACTATTACCTGAACGCATTGCGCAAGGCACCCCAGAACGGCGTCTGGTGGATGGGGATAGGTATCTCGCTGCAGGCGGAGAACCGGGTGTCGGAGGCGCGCGAGGCCTTCTCCCGTGCCCAGGCTGCCGGCGGATTGTCGGCCGAGCTGAAGGCCTTCGTCCAGCAGCGACTCGAGCAGCTGCGCTGATGTTGCGCCGGGCTCCGCTGCATGCATTGCAGCGTGCATGCGGCGCCCGGCAGCGCTTAAATACCAGCAGCAGGGCATCATCCCGATTCGTTCAGCAGTACTGAATTGCGCTACGATGTCGGCTCGTTCAACTGTACACACCGAGGGCAGGGCGCAGACTCGCCTTCGTGCCCGATATTTCGATGAATTCCAATAAAAAGTTCGGCTTCACCACCACCATACTTCACAGCGACCGCCAGAATCCTATCGAGCACGGCTCGCTGCACAAGCCCATCCACACCTCGGTGGCGTTCGGCTACAGCGACGCCCGCAAGCTGGCTTCGGTCTTCCAGGGCAAGGAACCCGGTTACCGCTACGGGCGCCAGGGCAATCCCACTGTCAGTGCCCTCGAAGACAAGATCACGAAGATGGAAGATGGTGCGCAGACCATCTGCTTCGCAACCGGCATGGCGGCCATCGGCGCTGTCGCCCAAGCCCTGTTGCGAGAGGGCGACCATGTGGTTTCATCGGCTTTCCTGTTTGGTAATACCAATAGCCTGTGGCAGACCGTAAACCTGCTGGGACCCAAGGTCACGATGGTGGATGCCACCGACGTGGCGAATGTCGAAGCAGCGTTGACGCCGCAGACCCGGCTGGTGTTCGTCGAAACCATCGCCAATCCGCGCACGCAGGTGGCCGATCTGGCTCGTATCGGTGAGTTGTGCCGCCAGCGCGGCATTCTCTACGTGGTGGACAACACGATGACGTCGCCCTACCTGTTCCGTCCAAAGGATGTCGGCGCGGGACTGGTCATCAACGCCCTGACCAAGTCGATCGCCGGCCACGGCATCGCGCTCGGCGGCAGCGTGACGGACACCGGGGTCTACGACTGGTCGGTCTATCCGAACATTGCCGACAGCTACCGGCGCAATCCGCCGGCGCAGTGGGGCATGGCACAGATCAGGGCCAAGGCGCTGCGCGACTTTGGCGCAACGCTGGGGCCGGAAGCCGCGCACCATATTGCGGTGGGTTCTGAAACCATGGCGCTGCGCATCGAGCGTGAGTGCGCCAATGCGCTGGCGCTGGCGCGCATGCTCGACGCTGACGATCGGGTGCAAGCGGTACATTACCCGGGATTGCCCGGGCATCCGCAACATGCGCTGTCGGCCAGCCTGTTCCGTGCCTTTGGCGGCTTGTTCAGCTTCGAGCTGAAGGATGGCATCGATTGCTTCGATTACCTGAATCGCCTGAAGCTGGCGATCCCGGCCAGCAACCTGGGCGACACCAGAACGCTGGTGATTCCGGTTGCGCACACGATTTTCTACGAGATGGGCCAGGCCCGGCGCGCCGAGATGGGGATTGCGGAATCGTTGATCCGGGTGTCGGTCGGGATCGAGGATCCGGAAGATATCGTCGAGGATTTCCGTCAGGCCTTGAGCGCCTGAGTACTTGATCCTGGGCCCGGACCGGGCCGGGCAGCTTTTACGGGATTGCGCCTGACGTCGCCAGCAGGGGGCTAAGGCGCAATCTTCTTCGCACTCGCCTGATCCAGCCACTTGCTGGCTATCCCCGGTACGAAAGTCCGCATTTTTTCCAGCAAGCTCGCCGGATCCGGATCGTGCAGCATCAGCTGCGCATGCTCCTGCCGTAAAAACCCCTGTGTCACCATGTGCTGCATGAAACCGGTCAGGCCATCGTAGAAACCATCCACATTCAACAAGCCGACCGGCTTGTCGTGCAGGCCAAGTTGCGACCATGTGGTCGTTTCGAACAGTTCTTCCAGCGTCCCGATGCCGCCGGGCAGGGCGATGAAAGCATCGGATAGTTCTGCCATCAGCGCCTTGCGCTCGTGCATGTCGCGCACCACATGCAGCTTGGTCAGGCCGTGATGTCCGACTTCCCTCTTCATCAGCGCATCGGGTATGACGCCGGTCACTTCGCCACCCAGTCGCAGCACTTCGTCGGCGATGACCCCCATCAGGCCGACCCGGCCGCCGCCATAGACCAGTGATATTCCCTGTCGGACCAGTTCGGCCGCCATCGCCCGGGCCGAAGCAGGGTAGCGGTCGGTATTGCCCATGGATGAACCGCAATAGACGCAAATTGATTTCATGTATGGTTCGTCAAGATTGTGATGCCGGTCGTCACGGCATGGTTTTCAGGTGCTCGTCCGCCAGTTTCCGATACATTTCCGCACTGTGCCCGCGCAGGTAGGGGCCGACCAGCGAGAGGACCTGGTAGCAACCGCGGGCGAGCGCATCAGCCATCATCTGTTGCTCGGCATAGTGTCGTGGGTTGCGGACGTATTCATAGGACAGCCAGTAGGTTGCCACGACCACGATGTTGGTGGCCAGCGCTTCGATGGCCCGTTGATCCGCCTCCAGTTCGTTCTGCTCGCGCAGACCGTCGCAAAGCCCGCGCGCGATATTGATTTCGTGCGCCAGGATTTTCTTGAAATGCAGTTCGAGGGTCCGGTTGCGCGACAGCAGGTCGGACAAGTCCCGGTAAAAGAAGCGGTAGCGCCATGCCAGTTCGAACATGTGGTGCAGGTACAGCCAGACGTCTTCCAGATTCGGCCTGCGGGTTTCCGGAACCGTCAGCATCCGGTTGATTTCGACCTCGAATTCGGTAAACAGCGAATTGACGATGTCTTCCTTGTTCCGGAAATGGTAGTAGAGATTGCCGGGCGATATTTTCATCTCGTCGGCAATCATGCTGGTGGTGGTACTCGGCTCGCCGAATTCATTGAAAAGGCGCAGCGACAGTTCAAGTATGCGGTCCCGGGTACGGCGCGGGGCTTTGATGGACATCGTCGGCATTTCCTGCTGGTTCAGTTGAGGCAGAGCATAACACCCGCATCCCTTGCGGGCAGGCATGTCCGCGCGTCATTGCGATGCCCGCAGGATCTCCGCGACCACCGCCTGGTGAATCGCCGGGGACATGCCCAGCGCGACATGGCCGATGCCGTTGAATTCGATGTTGGTCGCATCCGGCAAGCGCGACGATTGCTGGGGCGACACGATGTTGTCGTGATGGGAGTAGATGGAAACGAACAGGCTGCGGCGCTGTTTGTCTTCCCGGGCTTCCAGCCGCTGCAGCCATTGGCTCGCTTGCCCCTTGTCGGCCCGGCCGGTCCAGCGCATCTGCCGAGAGTTCGGGCCGAGCCCGAAATTTGCCAGGCCGGTTCCCTGGTGCGGCGTGCCAAGCGTGATCACCTTGCGGATATGCTCGCTGCCATGATCGCGCAGGTAGGCCCTGGCGACCAGCCCGCCCATGCTGTGGGCAAGCAGGATGATCTGCGCTGCGCCAGTTTCCCGGCACACGCGCTGGACCGCTTCATGCACCTGCGGAACGAAGCCGTCAATGTCGGAAAATACCGGCTCCAGGTCCACCGCATAGTGCGTGATCCTGGCGTGGACAAGCACACGGCTCATCGCATGCCAGTAGCCGCTATTGCAGCCGTAGCCGTGAATCAGCAGCACTGGCAGTCCGGCCGGATTGCTGAAAGCGCGTTTGTCGAAGCTGCGAAAAGCCATGGTCCAGGACGAGCTCGCCATGCTGGACGCGTACTCGTGGAAGAACAGGCGAAGCAGCCCGGTCCAGCCCAGCCGGTGTTCCGGCGGCGTCGGGCTCTGGTAGAACACCGCCAGCACGAAATTATTGCCGACGATCAGCAGGCGCAGCAGCAGGACGCAGGCAATCCCGCCGACGAGCGCAAGGAAGGGACTGTTCACATCGAGAAAGCGGATCGCTGCAATGTAGATGCCGAGCACCGCGCAAGCCTGCAGCACCAGCAAGACGCGCGTGGCGCGCCGGACCGCTCCTGGCGTTGCTCTTTTCGGTTGCACGTTGTGCTGCGCAGTGGTTGGTGGCTTTGAAGGGGGCGGGCGCCGTGAAGCGCGGCCGCATCCGGAATTCCAGCTTATTTGATGCAGACCTGGCGTACCTGTTTCATGTCGGTGAGTCCGGCCAGGACTTTCTCGATGCCATCCATCTTCAGCGTCAGCATGCCGTCCTGCAGGGCGCCGGCCAGCAATTGTGACACCCGCGCCCGTTCCTGCAAAAGCTTCTTGATACTGTCGCTGCCCACCATCAACTCATGCAGGCCAAGGCGGCCCTTGTAGCCCTTGTTGCATTTGTCGCAACCGACGGCACGGTAGAGCTTGAAGTTGCCATCGGCGTCGGCGTAGTCCTCGGTCCAGCGCAGCAGCACTTCCTGTACCGCATTCTTCGGATCCTGCCGGAAATGTTCCGTGTTCATCAGCTCTTCACAATACTCACCCAGCATGCTCTTCAGTTCGGCCTCGTCCGGGGTGTAGGCTTCGCGGCAATTGCTGCACAGTCGTTTGGCCAGGCGCTGCGCCAGCACGCCGAGAAGCGCATCGGCAAAGTTGAAGGGATCCATGCCCATGTCGAGCAGGCGGACAATGGATTCCGGGGCGCTGTTGGTATGCAGGGTCGCCAGCACCAGGTGGCCGGTCAGCGATGCTTCAAGGCCGATCGACACGGTTTCCTTGTCGCGCATCTCGCCGACCATGATGATGTCCGGATCTGCGCGCAGGAAGGCGCGCATCACGGTGGCAAAGTCCAGCCCTGCCTTGCGATTGACCTGCACCTGCCGCAGGCCCTTCTGCGTGATCTCGACCGGATCCTCCGCGGTCCAGATCTTGGTGTCAGGCTTGTTCAGCCAGGCCAGCACGGAATGCAGGGTGGTGGTCTTGCCGGAGCCGGTCGGGCCGCAGACGAAGAACAGGCCGTAAGGCTTCTCGATCACCTGCTTGAGGCGATCCAGGTTGTGCGGCAGCACGCCCAGTTTGTCCAGCGGGATCGGCTCGCCCGCGGCGAGGATACGCATGACCACGTCCTCGACGCCACCGGCGGAGGGAATCGTCGCAACCCGCAGTTCGATGTCCAGCGGACCGTACTTCCTGAACTTGATCTTGCCGTCTTGCGGCTTGCGGCGTTCGGATATGTCGAGGTCGCACATGATCTTGATGCGCGCCAGCAGGGCGTTGCGATAGCTCGCCGGAATTTCGATGTAGGGCTCAAGCCCGCCGTCCTTGCGAAAGCGGATCACGGTCTTGCCCTTGCCGGGCGCAGGCTCGATGTGGATATCCGATGCGCCCTGGCGGTAGGCGTCGACGATGATCTTGTTGACCAGCTTGACCAGCTCATTCTCCGCCGCGGCGGAAATGTCGGTGGCCGATGTGTCGCCTTCCTCGTCGCTGCCGTCCTCCATGTCGGACAGGAGATCGTCGACCGAGGTCGGATCATCGACGGCGCCGTAGAACTGGTCGAGCGTCTTCACGAATTCCTGGTTTGTGGTGACGCAGTAGCTCAGCTTCGCTTTCGGGAAGATGTTCTGCACCATGCGTGCGCTGCGGACTTGCTCCGGATCGGTGGCGAGGATGATCATGCCCTCCTTGCTGTCTTCGACCGGCAGCCACTGGTTCTGTTCGACGAAATCGCGCTTGAGGTTGCGCAGCAGGTCCAGCGGTTTGATTCGCTCGGGCTTGAACGGCTCATAGGGAACGCTGAAAAATTTCGCCAAGCCTTCGCCGATCGCGGCAAGCGGCACCTGGAACTCATTGGCCAGGATGTCTTGTATGTCGGCGTTCTGCCGTCGGGCCGAGCGGGTGGCAAGTTCGAACTCCGGTCCGGAGATGACGGCGGCCTCGACCAGAGGGTCGTATTTTGTCCGCACTGCCACCGGCGGCTTGAGCCGCTGGGCGAACGCGATCACCAGGGTCGCACAGAGCTCGTTGACACCTTCCTCGGCAACATCGCTGAACGGGCCGCCATCCTTGTTGTTGATCAGCTGTATCACGCCGACCAGCTCGTCATTCTGCGGATTGACCAGCGGCGCGACCAGCATTTGCCGGGTGCGATAGCCGGTCTTCTTGTCGACTTCACGCAGGAAGTGCAGGCTGGGTGATATCCGTCCGAGTTCGTCGTCGTCGTAGACGTCAACGATGCGCAGCGTTTTCTTGAACAGCGCAACGTGGCCCGCGATGCTGGTCTCGGAAATGCGCAGCTTGAGGCTGTTGAACGCGTTCAGGCCAGTCTTGATCTTGGAGACGATGAATTGCTTGTCTTCACTGACTGCGTACAGTGTGAGACGGTCGCAGTTGAACAGGCTGGAGATATCTTGCGACAGGTCCAGCATGATCTCGTCGAGGTTGCTGGTGGCGTGGATCTTGTTCGTGACCTGCTGCAGTTTCCTGGAAAATTCCAGCCGGGCCAGGACGTCGTGGCCAGCGGCAGGGACGGGGGTCAAAAGTACGGTGCTCATTTCACTTCTTTTCCATCATGTGCTGTTGGTGCCGTCGCAGCAAAGGACTCGAGTCCGTCATGCAGCACCCAGGCTTTGAATCCGGACTGCGCCAACAGGAAAGCGGCGGCCGCGCTGCGCCGGCCGTTATGGCAGTAGATGACGTATTCACCGGACCTGTCGAGCACGCTGAAGGTATGCCGGATCTCGCCAAGCGGAACGTTGATGGCCCAAGGCAGCTTGTCGCGTTTGTACTCGCTCGGGAAGCGAACGTCGATCCAGATCGCGCTCTCCTTTTTTGCCATCGCCTGTTCCAGCGTCAGCTCGCGCAGCAGCGGATCCTTCAGCAAGGCGTCGAAGTCAGCGCGCGCCAGGCGGTAGAGCCGCCCGTCGCTCTGCATCGTGACGGTCGCGTTGCGCAGCCCGTCGCCTAGCAAGGCCTCTTCGCCAAAACCGTCGCCCGGGCGCAGCTCGGCCAGTTCGCTCACGGTCTCGCCGATACGCCGCGTAACCAGGCAGCGGCCGGCGTCGATCACGTAGTAATGGTCGCCTGGATCGCCCTCGCGGACCACGGCCTGGCCGCGCAGCGCCTCGACTGGTTCGAAGCGCTCAAGCAGGAGGGCGATTCGATCCGGAGTCAGTGCGGCCAGCGCGCCGCCCAGCAAATGCGCGGACACTGTCCCGGGCGCACGATGCTTGTGACTGGCATCAGTGTGACTGGTGCGGGGGCTGGCGGGCGCATGGATGAGCTGGTCCCAGATCAGGGTGACGTCCAGAATGTTGGTCTCGATGCAGAGCAGATTGACCTCGGTGATGGCCTCGGCCAGCAGCAGGTCGCGACCCTTGCGCAGCGCGGCCGACGAGCTGGTGCTGCCGACCATGACCTCGCCGCCATTCCTGACCGAGGCCACGCGCAGTTGTCCGCCGAGAAGGTAGAACGTGCAGCGCTCGAGTTGGTCCTGCGCCAGCAGGTTGGTGCCGCGCGGGAAAGCCACGATCCGGCCCAGGCGGGATATTTCCTGCAATCCCCCTTCGGACAGCGGGTTTAGCGATGCATGCTGTCGTAACTGCTCGATCGGGTCTATGTGCATGGGCTAGAAGTCGAAGCAGTGGTTGTTCTGGAGCATGCGTGGCTTGTAGTCGCCGATGTACTCGGCGATCTCGCGCATGGTCAGCTCGATTTGCCCGGGCTTCAGGTGGGTGATGAAGATCTCGGGCTGGCTTTGCAGCTTCTGGAGTTCATTGGCGAGCATGCTGGGGCAAAGGTGCTTGGAGAGTTCGGCCAGTCTTCGCTCGCTGTTCGAGAAGGCCGTCTCTATGATCAGGTAACGCAGTTGGGGAATCGTGTTGACCACCCGCCAGAAGTCGTCATTGACAGTGGTGTCGCCGGTAAATACGAGGCTTCCCTGGCCGCTGTCGAGCTGGTAGCCGACGGCCGGCACAGTGTGGCGGGCGGGCAGCACCGTGATCTTGCGGCCATTCAGTCGGACCGTATCGCCAACTTCCACGGTCTCGAAGCGCATGTACGGATTGGCGGAGTCCGGGATCGTGGTGAAGTCGGGCCAGATGGCCCAGTTGAAGATGTGCGAGCGGATGATTTCTTCGGTCGCCTTGCTCGCATATACGACCAGCGGCCGGTTGCGCATCTCGCCGACAGTATCGACGATGAAGGGCAGGCAGCAGATATGGTCCAGGTGCGAGTGGGTCAGGAACACATGGTCAACCATCGCGAGTTCGGCAATCGTGAGTTCGCCCACGCCGGTACCTGCATCGATCAGGATGTCGTTATCCACCAGCATCGACGTGGTATGCAAATGCCTGCCGCCAATTCCGCCGCTGCAACCGAGAACCTTCACTATCATTCGCTTTCCTGTCCTATTTGCTGTCAAAACGCGTAACGCCATTCCAGTCGGCAGGCGGCGGCTCGGCACGAAAAGCGGCGATCCGCTCCTGGTACAGCTGATACAGCCTCTGCCCGGGATGGCGGCCCGAGAGGGCGGCCAGGCCCGCTTCCGCCTGGTCCCAGTCGCGTGCCCGGTATGCCGCCAGCGTCTGCGACCAGATCGCAAGATCGTCACGCAGGGACGGCGCGATTTCACTCGCCAGTGCGATCGGCTCGTAAATCGTGGTCGGTTCCATCTTGCCCTTCACCTGCACGCAATCCAGCTCGCGAAACACGACCTCGGGAACCGCCTCCATCGTCGCCGCACCGGCCATGATGCCGACGCCGTATTCCTTGGTCTTGGCTTCCAGCCGGGCGCCGAGATTGACCGCATCTCCCATTACCGTGTAGGCGAGCCGGATGCTGGAACCCATGTCGCCGACCGTCATGTTGCCGGTGTTGAGTCCGATCCCGATGGCCACATCAGGCCAGCCACGCGCGCGAAAGCGCAGGTTGAGTCCGGTCAGCGCCTGTTGCATTGCCAGCGCAGTGAGCACGCCATGACGGGCGTGCTCCGGGTCGGCGACGGGCGCTCCCCAGAATGCGACGATGGCATCGCCGATATACTTGTCAAGCGTACCATGGTGCTGCCGGATGACCAGCGTCATCTCGGTCAGGTATTCGTTCATCAGCTGAGCCAGGGCTTCTGGCTCCATGCCTTCCGAAATCGTGGTGAAGCCGCGCACATCGGAAAACAGCACCGTGAGATGCGCCTTGCGGCTTGCCATGCTGTAACTGCCAGGATCGCGGCTCATCTTGTCGACCAGTTCCGGCGGCACGTATTGGCCAAAGCGCTGGGTGATCTGCCGCTTGGCCTTCGATTCGACGAAAAAGCCCCACGACATGTTGAGCACGAATATCGTCGAAATCAGCAGCAGCAGCGATGCCAGCGGCAGCACCATCCCGCCGTGCCATGCGGCGAGATTGAGGCCCGCCATGGCCGCCAGCAGCGCCAATGTGGCGATGGTGGCGCGCAGCGGCGCACGCCATGGCAGCAGGAAGATCATTGCTGCGCCGACCAGCAGCAGCAACAGCAGCTCGATCGCATCCACATACTGCGGCTTTTCCAGGACGGCGCCATCATGCATGCCGGCGATCAGGTTGGCATGTACCTCCATCCCGGGATAGACCTCGCCGACCGGCGTGTTGCGCAAATCGCGCAGGCCGGGAGCCGACGTGCCGACAATCACGACGCGGCCTTTCAGGAGTTCGGGCGGTATCCGATTGGCCAGGACGTCAGCGGCGGAATAGTAATGAAAGCTGCGCTGGTATCCGCGATAGGGGATCAGGGCGGCCACGTTGGCATCGACCGGAATGCGTCGCAACAGGCCTTGCTGGCCGACCAGGTCGATCCATTCGACCGATGCATAGGCATCTTCCAGCGCCAGGCCCGGGGCGAGGCGGGGATTTCCCAGCATGGCCCGCAGCATCGCCAGTGAAAAGGATTCGTAATAGGCGCCCTGATGCTCGACCAGCAGCGGCACCCGGCGCACCCTGCCATCAGTGTCGATGATGGGATTGAAATGGCCCGCGCCCAATGCATTTGCCTGGAATTGCCGGAGGTTGGCGCCGAAATTTTTCCAGCCGGAGATTCGTATCGCTTGTCCGCCCAGAGCTTGTGGCGTCAATGCCGGCGGCGGCAGGGCGCCATTGCTGACGCCTTCGTTGGCGAAGTAATAGCCCAGGATGACCGGCCGATTGCGCAAGGCATCGGCAAAGACCTGGTCGACATCGAGTTGCGGGCGCAGCGTCCGGAATGCCGCCTGGAATTGCGGGTTGTCCTTCAGTTCGCGTCGCCCCAGTTGTTCCAGAGTCTTCAGCCCTGAACTGTCGTCGGGCTCGGCCAGCACGATGTCAAAGCCCAGCAGACTGACCTGATACCGATCGAACAGCGTGTTGACCAGCTGCGCCATCCGGTCGCGCCGCCAGGGCCAGCGGCCGACCTCGGCCAGGCTCTTTTCGTCGATATCGAGAATCACCACCCGGTCGTCGACCGTATTGGGCATCGTGGCCCGTAACTTGATGTCGTAGACCACCTGATCGAGCGAACTGACGAATGGCAACTCCAGCACCCGGGCGGCATGCGCCAGCAGCAGTGCCAGGATGATCAGTCCGGGAAGGAATCGAGCGAGCTTTTTTTTCAAAGGGACCCCGGGCCCATTAACATGCGAACAACTCATTCTGAGCCGGTTCTTGCTCCGGTGCAATCAGATATCCGGGTGAGGGTGTCTGGGGTGCAGGTCAGGTGGGGGCAGCAACCCGGACCAGACGGGTCCCGGCGATCCTGTCGTGCAGGAACTGCCGCTGGGGATCAAGGTAGATGGTGAGCGCCCAGAGAGCCATGTTGGCTGCGGGAATCAGCACGGACATCCAGTGTTTCGTGCCCAGGAGGTAGACAAGGATCAGGCCGGGCAGGACCCATAGCCAGCACAGAAGGTAGCGCAACAGTGCCCGTCCATAGCCGACTGGTTGTCCGAAGCGGTCCACCAGGCGGATGTACCAGGTCTTCATTGGCAGCGTCTGCCGACCGTGTGACCAGAACCAGACGAAATACATCGCCATGATGAAAAAGAGCCAGGCCTGCATGCCGCCCCGAAGGAACAGCGCATGCCGCTGCTGCATTACAACCGAAAACAGCAGGCCGGCGCCGAATACCAGGCCGAGCACCAGCATTGACTCATACAGCATGCAGGCGAGGCGCGTTTTCAGGGGTGGGGCAACGAGATCCAAGCGTACTTACCGGGCAGGAGCCATGTTGGCGGGGGTGGCCGCCGGACGGGAAGGAGCCGGGGCGGGCACGCCGGCCGGCGTAGCGGGGGTGGCTGGCTTTGCGGACACAGCAGGGCTTGCGGGAGCACCTGCCGGGCTGATTGCTGGCCTCCCCGCGCTGGTCTGGTCCTTGTCCAGCGTGGATTTCAGTGTGGATTTGGACGGTGGCGTGACTCTTCCCTTGGCATGCTGGGATGGGGGCGGGATCGCCGTGACCCGTTTCTTCGCGGCAGCTTCAGCCGCCAGCTTCTTCTTCTGGTCCTCGGGCAACTGCTGGTACTGCTGCCACTGTTCCGTCTTTTCCGATGGATTCAGCTTCTTGGCGCGGGCGTAGCTTTCACGGGCTACACGGCGTTGTTCGGGCGTCAGTTTGGCCCAATGGCGCATCCGGTCTTGCAGGCGCTGTTGCTCGTCGGGCTTCATTGCCGGGAACTTGTTGGCAATACCCAGCCATTTCGTCTTGTGGTTTGCGCTCAAGGTGTCCCACTCGGAGGCCAGCGGGGACAGCGCGGATTGTTGCGGTGGGCTTAGCTGGTTCCATGAGGGGCCGGCCGGCGCAGCCGGTTTGCGGGTGACCGGCTTCGTCGGTTGCGAGGTTCCGGTGCTGGCAGTTGCGCGCGCAGCGGGTGGAGCCGTGGCCGGCGACGATGTTTGCCTGGCTGGAGCGGTGTTGCCACTGATGACCGGAGCGGTCGCATCCGGGCCAGCCGCAATCGCCGACTGCGGCGCCAACAACGCGGCGATGGTCAGAAAGCAGGCCGCCCGCAGCAAGCGGGCGGCAAGTGAGGTTGCGTGCTCGGGCATTGGTTTCCCTACTCGGCCTTTTTGGCAAGATAGGCGTTGAAGCCGTTGTCCAGATACGCGTTCAGGGGCAGTTCGTCGACCAGCACCATGGCATCAATCTCTGCGAAATCGCTGATTCGCCGCTGGGATTCCGACTGATAGAGCGCGAAAATGCCAGCTGCAACTACGACCATTGGGATCGCCACGCCCATGCGGGCCAGCCAGGACAGGCGGTCGCCGAAATGGCCGCCGGCACGGCCGGCGAAGGCATGCTCCGTCGCAAATGCGCGCCGGGGTGCGTCCGGTTTCTTGCGCGCCAGCGCCCGCGCCCGCGCCGCTGCCAGCCGGTCGGTGGTGGCCGCCGGCATGTTGTCGAGTTGTTCATTCAGGGCGTGCCGTACCCTGTATGCGAAATTTATCTGCTTGGTGTTCATAGCTGTAATCCTCTTGCCTTGAGTGCCTGGGCCAATGCGTGAGTCGCTCTCGAACAGTGCGTTTTCACGCTGCCTTCAGAGCAACCCATCGCGGAGGCGGTCTCGGCCACGTCCATATCCTCCCAATAACGCATCAGGAATGCTTCTCGTTGACGTGTCGGCAGCTTCTGTACTTCCTCGTCGATCGCCTTCAGCACCTGGCCCCGTGACACGCGGTCTTCGCTGGATTCGGAGGTTTCCGACCCGGCCTCGGATTCAAGGGTTTCCAGTGGGTCGAAATTCTCGGGATCCTCCATGGCGGGCCGCATGCTGGAGAACAGGCTGACCCAGGTGTTACGTACCTTCTCGCGGCGAAAGTAGTCGTGGATGGTGTTCTGCAGTATGCGCTGGAACAGCAGCGGCAGCTCGGACGCGGGCTTGTCGCCGTATTTTTCTGACAGTTTGATCATCGCGTCCTGGACGATGTCCAGTGCCGACTCGTCCTTTCGGACAGCGTACACCGCCTGCTTGAAGGCGCGTCGCTCCACTACAGCGAGGAAATCGGAAAGTTCTTTATCAGTTGCCATTCAATGCGGCGGACTGCCGGTGCGTTGCCGAAATCAGGTGGGTCGGAGGTGCAGTTCCAAAAATTTGTCCGAATCCTAGCAAAAATGCGCCAACCTGTGGGACCTTCCGGATTAATGGGGCTAAAGCGCTTGATTTTAAAAGCGATTCGTGGCCCGCGGGGGCGATTTGACTTGACCAAAATTGTGCGACGCATTACCGTATCACTCCCTTCGCACCTCGAAGGGTTCTGTTCCGTTGTGCGCGACGCATGATGCCGCCTGCGCCGGAACGCGCTTCATTTGAAAGCTGTTTGCTCTAACCCACGCCAAAAGCGTGAGAAATCTGTTTCGGAAACGCAGTAACTTCGGTTGAACGAGTCGCGACAAGCGCCAATCGGAATCGCATTTAACGATGCGAGGACGGGTTGGCGTCAACGCACAGAAAAGGGATACCGGCGACTTCGCCACTGGAAGGGTTTCGCAAGGAGAGAGCATCCGATCAATCTCCTATGGACCTTGAAAGGAAGTGGCAATGAGTACCGAACTTACCGGCGCAGAGATCGTCGTGCGCTGTCTTGCTGAAGAAGGTGTCGAACACGTCTTCGGCTATCCTGGTGGCGCTGTCCTGTATATCTACGACGCCATCTTCAACCAGGATAAATTCCAGCATATCCTCGTGCGGCACGAACAAGCCGCCATCCATGCGGCCGACGCCTATTCGCGCAGCTCGACCAAGGTCGGCGTGGCGATCGTCACCTCCGGCCCAGGCGTCACCAATGCGGTGACGGGCCTGGCGACTGCCTACATGGACTCGATTCCAATGGTCGTCATTTCCGGCCAGGTGCCCACGGCCGCGATCGGACTGGACGCCTTCCAGGAGTGCGACACGGTCGGCATCACCCGTCCGTGCGTCAAGCACAACTTCCTGGTGAAGGATGTGAAGGACCTGGCGATGACGATGAAGAAAGCGTTCTACATCGCCACTACCGGGCGTCCCGGCCCGGTGCTGGTCGACATTCCCAAGGACGTCACCATACAGCGCTGCGCCTTCGAATATCCGAAGCAGCTGGAAATGCGCTCGTACAAACCAGTCGAGAAGGGCCATTCCGGCCAGATCCGCAAGGCGGTGCAGCTGCTGCTGTCGGCCGAGCGGCCGATGATTTATACGGGCGGCGGCGTGATCCTTGCCAACGCATCTGAAGAACTGAACCGCTTGGTCGACTTGCTCGGCTATCCGTGCACCAACACCCTGATGGGGCTGGGCGCCTATCCGTCATCGAGCGACAAGTTCGTCGGCATGCCCGGAATGCATGGCACCTACGAAGCCAACATGGCGATGCAGCACTCGGACGTGATGATTGCCATCGGCGCCCGTTTCGACGACCGCGTGATCGGCAATCCGAAGCATTTCAGCTCCAATCCGCGCAAGATCATTCACATCGACATCGATCCGTCTTCGATTTCGAAGCGGGTGAAGGTCGACATCCCGATTGTCGGCAACGTGAAAGACGTGCTGCAGGAGCTGCTGGCCCAACTCGAAGCTGCCGAAACCAAGCCCAATCCCAAGGCATTGTCGGCATGGTGGCAGCAGATCAACGAATGGCGCGGCCGCGAATGCCTGCGCTTCACGCCCTCGGATGAGGTCATCAAGCCGCAGTCGGTGATCCAGAAGGTGTGGGATATCACCGGCGGCGACGCCTTCGTCACATCGGATGTCGGCCAACATCAGATGTGGGCTGCACAGTACTACGGCTTCGACAAGCCACGTCGTTGGGTGAATTCCGGGGGCCTCGGCACCATGGGCGTAGGCCTGCCGTACGCGATGGGCGTGCAGATGGCGAATCCGGGCGCGACGGTGGCCTGCATTACCGGCGAAGCCTCGATCCAGATGTGCATACAGGAGCTCGCCACCTGCAAGCAATATCACCTGACGCCGAAGATCATCCTGCTGAACAACCGTTTCCTCGGCATGGTCAGGCAGTGGCAGCAGATTGACTATGGCTCGCGTTATTCCGAGTCCTACATGGATTCGCTCCCGGACTTCACCATGCTGGCCGAATCCTATGGCCATGTCGGCATGAAGATCGAAAAACCGGGCGATGTCGATGGCGCGTTGCGCGAAGCATTCGGCATGAAGGACAGGCTGGTGTTCATGAACTTCATCACCGACCAGACCGAAAACGTCTGGCCGATGGTCAAGGCGGGCAAAGGCCTTACTGAAATGCTGCTCGGATCGGAGGACCTGTAATCATGCGACATATAGTTTCCGTCCTCCTCGAAAATGAAGCCGGCGCGTTGTCGCGCGTGGTGGGACTGTTTTCCGCCCGCGGTTACAACATCGAAACCCTCACTGTGGCACCGACCGAGGATCCGACGCTGTCCCGGATGACGGTCGTTACCACCGGCTCGGACGACGTGATCGAACAGATCACCAAACACCTGAATCGCCTGATCGAGGTGATCAAGGTGGTCGACCTCACCGAAGGCGCTCATATCGAGCGCGAACTCATGCTGATCAAGGTAAGGGCGGTCGGCAAGGAGCGTGAGGAGATGAAGCGCACTGCGGATATTTTCCGTGGCCGCATCATCGACGTCACGGAGAAGACCTACACGATCGAACTGACCGGCAACAAGTCCAAGCTGGATGCGTTCATCGATTCGATCGATCGCGCCTCGATACTCGAGACCGTCCGCACAGGCGGATCGGGCATAGGGCGTGGCGAGCGCATCCTCAAGGTCTGACCCGGACAAGTACCAGAAACAGCAGCAGCATCAACCAAACAACGCAACGCCAACTCATCAGGAAGAACAATGAAAGTTTTTTACGACAAGGACTGTGACCTTTCCCTCATCAAAGGCAAGAACGTCACCATCATCGGTTACGGCTCGCAAGGCCATGCACATGCGCAGAACCTGAACGACTCCGGCTGCAAGGTCACCGTTGGCCTGCGCCAGGGCGGCGCCTCCTGGAACAAGGCCAAGAACGCCGGCCTGAACGTCGCCGACGTGAACGAAGCAGTCAAGGCCGCGGACGTGGTCATGATCCTGCTGCCGGACGAGAACATCGCCCAGGTGTACAACGAGAACGTTGCACCGAACATCAAGGAAGGCGCAACGCTGGCATTCGCACACGGCTTCAATGTCCATTATGGCCAGGTCGTGCCGCGCGCCGATCTCGACGTGATCATGATTGCGCCGAAGGCACCGGGTCATACCGTGCGTTCGACCTATGCCCAGGGTGGCGGCGTGCCGCACCTGGTCGCTGTCTACCAGGACAAGTCCGGCTTCGCCCGTGACATCGCCCTGTCGTACGCAATGGCAAACGGCGGCGGCCGTGCCGGCATCATCGAAACCAACTTCCGTGAAGAGACCGAGACCGACCTGTTCGGCGAGCAGGCTGTCCTGTGCGGCGGTGCCGTCGAACTGATCAAGGCTGGTTTCGAGACGCTGGTGGAAGCCGGTTATGCGCCCGAAATGGCCTATTTCGAATGCCTGCACGAGCTCAAGCTGATCGTCGACCTGATCTACGAGGGCGGCATCGCCAACATGAACTACTCGATCTCGAACAACGCCGAATACGGCGAGTACGTGACCGGTCCGCGCATCGTCACCGAAGACACCAAGAACGCCATGCGCCAGGTGTTGAAGGACATCCAGACCGGCGAGTACGCCAAGAGCTTCATCCTCGAGAACAAGGCCGGCGCTCCGACGCTGATCTCGCGTCGTCGTCTTAACGCCGAGCATCAGATCGAGCAGGTTGGTGGCGTGCTGCGCGGAATGATGCCGTGGATCGCGAAAAACAAGCTGGTTGACCAGTCGAAGAACTAAGTTCTTTCGGCGTGAAAGCTGCACGCAGGTGCAGCTTTTTTGCGGCATCGCGTGCCGTCGGTCGTGAAAAAACGGGGGCATTCGTGCCCCCGTTTCATTGAGAGGCTGAAATGAACCACTTACGCAGCATTGCCGTGGCGTTGCTCCTGCTTTCCTCCCCGATCGCCCATGCGCAATCCGGCCCCCAGACCGCCGGCGCCACGGTCGTGATTCCCGCCTATGGCGAGGTGAAGCAGGCCAACAACGAGGCACACCTGGTGCTGATGGTCGAAGAGCAGGACAAGGACAAGTCCCAGGCGGCATCGCGGGTCAACGCGAAGATGAAGCGCGGCACCGAAATCGTGCGCCGCGAAGATCCTTCCGCCCGCTTGAAGACGCGGGGCTACTACAGCTTCCCAGTTTATGCCGACGAGGCACCAGCACGTCCGGCCCAGGCGCGCACGCGCCAGTTGGTCGGCTGGCGTGTCGGGCAGTACCTCGATGTCACCACCACCAACCTGGCGGCCCTGCCCACCATGGTTGCCAGCGCCCAGTCGGTGCTGGCCATCAGCAGCCTGAATTTCGGACTCAGCGACACGGCACGCCGCAAGCTGGACGAACAGCGTATTGCTGCCGCCTATGCCAACCTGGGTGAGCGGATAGGTGCCATCGCCCGTGCCATGGGTCGCGCGCCGGGCGATGCGGTGCTCGACACCATCGATTTCGAAGGCTCGGGAAACTACGCGCCGGAACTGGCGGCTCAGAAAACGCTGATGCGCGCCGCGGCGTCGGCGCCGGCCGCAGTAGAGGAGCCGAGTTTCGAACCTGGCGAAACGACGCTGCAGATGCGCGTGGTCGGTCGCTTCAAGTTCCGTTGATTATTAGCCATGCAGCATCATTTTTGATGCCCGCTCGTCTAGAATAGCGGTCGTCCCGGGGCTTCGGCCCGATCCAATGGAGAAGCGTTGACCAACTATCCGCATCACACCGCATCACATCATTCTCCAGCTCTGAACCTGCATTAGCGAAACGGAATATCTCATGTCATCGTTCAACCGTCGCAAAGCCAAAGGTGGCACCCCGGCAAAAGCCGCTCGCGCATTCAGGCACTCGTTGCGCCGGCCGACGCTCGACTCGGCGGATGCGGTACAACCGACATTGCGCAGCCGCAGCATCTACCTGCTTCCCAACGCGTTTACCACTGCCGGCTTGTTCTGCGGATTTTTCGCGATCGTCATGGCGATGAACTTGAAGTTCGACCAGGCGGCAATCGCGATCTTTGCTGCCATGCTGCTCGATGCGATCGATGGCCGGGTGGCGCGCCTGACCAATACGCAAAGCGCATTCGGCGCCGAATATGACAGCCTGGCGGACATGGTGTCCTTCGGTGCTGCGCCGGCACTGGTGGTCTATGAATGGTCGTTGCTTGGCCTCGGCAAGTGGGGGTGGCTGGCGGCATTCGTGTACTGCGCCGGCGCGGCGCTGCGCCTGGCCCGTTTCAATACGAACATCGGCGTGGTCGACAAGCGTTTTTTCCAGGGCTTGCCCAGCCCGGCGGCAGCGGCGCTGGTGGCTGGCTTCGTCTGGTTGATGGACGACCTGCGCTTTGCCGGCACCGACCTGAGCTGGTATACATGGGCCATCACCCTCTACGCCGGGCTGACCATGGTGTCCAACGTTCCCTTCTACAGCTTCAAGGATGTGAATTACAGGAAGTCGGTGCCTTTCATCGCAGTCTTCGTGATCGTGCTGATCTTCGTTGCGGTGTCGAGCGATCCGCCCAAGGTCTTGTTCGGACTCTTTGTCCTCTACGGCGTGTCGGGCTTTGCGGTCTATTTCTGGCGGCTGGCCAAGGGCAGGCCGGTCAGCATCATTGAAACAGGGAACGGAAAAGGAGAGGGACTGGATTGAAGATGGACGGAAAATCACGGGCGGAAAATCAGCGGTTGCGAAAATATTGATTTCCGCTTATAGTTTTTTTCATGTCACGCATGTTTCCCCAATCTGCATTGTTCTTGAGCAGCAGCCCGCTGGCCGGCCTGCTGCTATCGCTCGACCTACTGCGCTAACGCGCAGATACCCCTTCCCCCCCAATTCGTGCAGTCCCGCGCTCATGCTGAATCAAGCAAGGGCAGGCGAAATACCATTCAACGACAAACTTTTCGAATTCATCCAAGGAGCCCAGCATGGCCGCAGACAAATTGATCATTTTCGACACCACCTTGCGCGACGGCGAGCAATCCCCCGGCGCATCGATGACCAGGGAAGAAAAAATCCGTATCGCCAAGCAGCTGGAGCGCTTGGGCGTCGATGTGATCGAAGCCGGATTCGCTGCCGCCTCGCAGGGGGACTTCGATTCCATCCGGTCGATTGCGGGCCTGATAAAGGATTCGACCGTTTGCTCGCTGTCGCGCGCCAATGACAAGGATATCGCCCGCGCGGCAGAGGCGCTGGCGCCGGCGCAGCGCAAGCGGATCCACACCTTCCTGGCAACCTCGCCCTTGCACATGGAAAAGAAGCTGCGGATGTCGCCGGACCAGGTCTACGAGCAAGCGCGGCTCGCAGTGCGTTTTGCCCGCCAGTTCACCGATGATGTCGAGTTCAGCTCGGAAGACGGCAGCCGCTCGGAGCCGGATTTCCTGTGCCGGGTGCTGGAGGCAGTGATTGCCGAGGGCGCTACCACCATCAACGTGCCCGATACGGTGGGCTACGGGGTGCCGGAACAATACGGCGCCATGATTCGCTCCCTGCGCGAGCGCATCCCCAATTCGGACAAGGCGATCTGGTCGGTCCACTGTCATAACGATCTCGGACTGGCTACAGCCAATTCGCTGGCCGGCGTGATGATAGGCGGCGCGCGCCAGGTCGAGTGCACCATCAACGGTCTTGGCGAGCGCGCCGGCAACACGGCGCTGGAAGAGATCGTGATGGCCATCCGCACCCGCAAGGATTACTACAACCTGGCGCTCAACATCGACACCACGCAGATCGTTCCGGCATCCAAGCTGGTGTCGCAGATCACCGGTTTTGCGGTCCAGCCCAACAAGGCAGTGGTCGGCGCGAATGCCTTTGCCCATGCATCCGGAATCCACCAGGACGGCGTGCTCAAGGCGCGCGACACTTACGAGATCATGCGCGCCGAGGATGTCGGCTGGGCTGCCAACAAGATCGTGCTCGGCAAGCTGTCGGGACGCAATGCATTCAAGCAGCGCCTGGAAGAGCTGAATATCACCCTCGAATCGGAAGCGGACGTGAACGCCGCCTTCCTCCGCTTCAAGGAGCTGGCGGATCGCAAGTCGGAGATTTTCGACGAGGACATCATCGCCCTGGTGTCGGACGAGGAACATGCGCACGGCAACGAGTTCTATCGTTTCGTATCGCTGTCGCAGCATTCGGAAACCGGCGAAAAGCCGACAGCGCGCGTCACGTTCTCGATGGACGGAGCGGAAGTGAGCTGCGACGGGGAGGGGAACGGGCCGGTCGATGCGATCGTGAATGCGATCGAATCGAAGGCGGCCAGCCAGGCGGAATTGCTGCTGTTTTCGGTGAATGCAATCACCACCGGCACGCAGTCGCAAGGTGAGGTGACGATGCGCCTGTCGAAGGGCGGGCGTATCGTGAATGGCGTCGGCGCCGACCTCGACATCGTGGTCGCCTCGGCCAAGGCTTATCTTTCCGCGCTCAACAAGCTGCAGTCAAAGAACGAGAAGCTCAATCCGCAGATCTGAAAAGAGGGCGGGTCAGGCCATTCCTGATCCGCCCTGCATTGCCCGGTTGTGCTAGTTGCCGAACGCCCCCGGATTCGGCCGCCGCCACAAATCCGGTGCATTCATCAGCATCTTCACCGTGCCGCTGCGGTCGAAGTGGATGTGCATCAGCGAATCCCAGACCCCGTTTTCCAGGTACATGTAGGTCCACACCTCCAGGTCCGGAAGATTCAGGTAGGAAGTCTCGAACGGCGCGCCGACCTTGCGCAGGACATCGACCTTCTTGTCCTGGTCGACCCGGACAGTCGAAAATTTCTCGACTGTCAGCACCTGCTCGATGCTTTTGGCCCGGCCCGATTCATCGAGCCTGACCATCCAGGTATTCTGTCCGCCCGGATTGGTCCGGTATTCCAGCAGCCGATCGGGGCCGTCCTGGTAGATTGCGGTGGGACGGCCCATGCGGGACACGACCGCAGCCTCGCTTTCGCCGGGAGCCACCGATGGCGGCGCCAGTACGCTGCAGGCAGAGGCCAGGATTGCGGCCGATGCCAGCAGGAAATAACGAATTAGAGGGGTGAATCGCATGCAGTACTCCTTTGATGGCGCCAAGTGTTTGAATAGCGGGCGAATTCCGCTATACTCCGCGGTCTGGTCTTTGACCAGGTTTCATTAATGTCAGTCACGGTGTGTTGGGGTTTCGTCAATTTCTCCTCGCACCGCATGTGAAAGGTAATCATCATGACGATCGAAAAAAGCAACAAAGCCAGTATTATCGCGGACAACGCCCGTGGCACCAATGATACGGGTTCTCCCGAAGTCCAGGTGGCACTGCTGACCGCTCGCATCAACGAGCTGAACTCGCATTTCAAGGCGCATAGCAAGGATCACCACTCCCGTCGCGGACTGATCATGATGGTCAATCGCCGCAAGAGCCTGTTGACCTACCTGAAGCGCAAGGATGCAACCCGCTACCGCGCGCTGATCGAAAAGCTGGGTCTGCGCAAGTAATCCTGCAGTCCATTCTTTGTACTGCTTCGCAATACGCTCAAAGTGCCTGCTTCAGGAATCTGATGCAGGCATTTTGTGTTTTGTAAGGCCGCAATGAATTCGAAGTGAGCAGGCGAAGTGAGCAAGTGAAGTGAGCAAGTGAAGTGAGCAGGTGAACTGAGAATCCGAAGTCAGTAGTTGAAGTGAAAAAGCCGAATTGAGAAGCCTGCTGCCGGTATCGTCCGGCGCCTGCTTCTGTGGTGAGGTGAACGACAGCGCCTGAAATTCTGTCGGCAAAAATAGAAAGGAAGCCCAGTGTTCAATAAAGTTACCAAAACCTTCCAGTATGGCCAGCATCAGGTCACACTGGAAACGGGCGAGATCGCCCGCCAGGCGTCCGGAGCCGTACTCGTCTCCATCGAAGACACCGTTGTCCTCGCGACCGTCGTTGCGCGCAAGGATGCCAAACCCGGCCAGGATTTCTTCCCCCTGACCGTGGACTACGTTGAAAAAACTTATGCTGCCGGTCGTATCCCGGGTGGCTTCTTCAAGCGCGAGGGACGTCCCTCCGAGAAGGAAACCCTGACATCGCGCCTGATCGATCGTCCGATCCGCCCGCTGTTCCCCGAGGGTTACATGAACGAAGTGCAGGTCATCGTGCACGTTCTCTCCGTGAATCCGGAAATCGATCCTGACATCGCGGCAATGATCGGAACGTCGGCCGCCTTGTGCGTCGCCGGTCTTCCTTTCAACGGCCCGATCGGTGCTGCGCGCGTCGGCTATGTCGATGGCCAGTACCTGTTGAACCCGACCGTTGCCCAATTGGCGACGTCGCAGCTCAACCTGGTCGTCGCCGGTACCGAACAAGCCGTGTTGATGGTGGAATCGGAAGCCAGCGAGCTGTCGGAAGAGGTCATGCTGGGTGCAGTGGTCTACGGCCACGAGCAAATGAAAGCGGTGATCGACGCGATCCATGAACTGGTCCGTGACGGTGGCAAGCCGGAAGTCCAGTGGGCGCCGCCAGCCCGCAATGAAGCCCTGATTTCGGCTGTCACGCAACTGGCTGAAGCCAAGCTGCGCGATGCCTATCAGGTCAAGGACAAGCAGGCACGCACCGCGCGCCTGAAAGAAGTTTCGGCTGCCGTCAGCGCCGGACTTGCAGAGCAAGCTGCCGCCAACGGCACGCCCGCTGCCGACAGCACTGCTGTTGGCAATATCATGTTCGACCTGGAAGCAAAGATCGTCCGTTCGCAGATCCTCGAAGGCGAGCCGCGTATCGACGGTCGCGACACCCGCACCGTGCGCCCGATCTCGATCCGTACCGGCGTGCTGCCGCGTACTCACGGTTCGGCACTGTTCACCCGTGGCGAAACCCAGGCGCTGGTTGTTGCCACGCTCGGCACTGCCCGTGACGAGCAGAAGATCGACGCCCTGATGGGCGAGTACAGCGACCGCTTCATGCTCCATTACAACATGCCTCCGTTCGCTACCGGTGAAACCGGCCGCGTCGGCACGCCCAAGCGGCGCGAGATCGGCCACGGCCGCCTGGCCAAGCGCGCATTGATCGCTGCCCTGCCTGCTGCTGACGAGTTCAGCTACTCGGTGCGCCTGGTATCGGAAATCACCGAATCGAACGGTTCGTCGTCGATGGCATCGGTCTGCGGCGGCTGCCTGGCCCTGATGGATGCCGGCGTGCCGATGAAATCGCACGTTGCTGGCATCGCGATGGGCCTGATCAAGGAAGGCAACCGTTTCGCCGTCCTGTCCGACATCCTCGGTGATGAAGATCACCTGGGCGACATGGACTTCAAGGTGGCTGGTACCGCCAACGGCATTACCGCGCTGCAGATGGACATCAAGATCCAGGGCATCACCAAGGAAATCATGCAGGTCGCACTGGCCCAGGCCAAGGAAGGCCGCATCCATATCCTGTCGAAAATGCAGGAAGCCGTGCCGACTGGCAAGGGCGAGTTGTCGAGCTTTGCGCCGCGCCTGATCACCGTCAAGATCAATCCGGAAAAAATCCGCGACGTGATCGGCAAGGGCGGCGCAGTCATCCGCGCGCTGACCGAGGAAACCGGTACGCAGATCGACATCAGCGATGAAGGCGTTGTCACCATCGCTTCGGTTGATGCAGCTGCTGGCCAGGAAGCCAAGCGCCGCATCGAAGAACTGACTGCTTCAGTTGAAGTGGGCAAGGTCTACGAAGGCACAGTGCTCAAGTTGCTCGACTTCGGCGCCATCGTCCAGGTCATTCCTGGCAAGGACGGACTGCTGCACATCAGCCAGATCGCCAACGAGCGTGTCAACGCCGTTGCCGACTACCTGAAGGAAGGCCAGCAAGTTCGCGTCAAGGTCATCGAGACCGATGACCGCGGCCGTCTCAAGCTGTCGATGAAGGCAGCGGCAGCGGAAGCTGGCGAACAGCCGGCGCAGCAGCCAGTCTGATTGGCTGCCTGCCTGTAGCTTCAGGAAAAACCCGGAATCTTGTTCCGGGTTTTTTTTTGCGCTGGAGGGGAGGGCGCTTGCTGCCGCAGTGGACCTGCAGTGGCCCCGATGATGCGCATGGATCGCCCTCTGCGCTTACAATGCCACTCTTTACATGAAAGGATGCTTCATGCGTGCAATAGAGATCGTCCAGCCCGGTGGACCCGAGGTCCTGCAATTGTGCGACCGTCCGATTCCAACCCTGAAGGCGGGCGAGATTTTGATCAAGGTCCACGCGGCGGGAGTGAACCGCCCGGACGTGTTCCAGCGCACCGGTAATTATCCGGTTCCGCCCGGTGCATCCGACTTGCCGGGGCTTGAAGTTGCTGGCGAAATCGTCGATGGCGACCTGTCCGGCAGCGCATTGAAAAAAGGCGACATGGTCTGTGCGCTGGTGCAGGGCGGGGGCTATGCCGAGTATTGCGCTGCGCCACTGGAGCAGTGCCTGCCCCTGCCAAAAGGCCTGAGCGCGGTTGAAGGCGCATCCTTGCCGGAAACCCTCTTTACTGTCTGGAGCAACGTGTTCGATCGCGGACAACTCGCCGAAGGCGAAGTCCTGCTGGTGCAGGGCGGAACCTCAGGCATCGGCGTCGCTGCGATACAACTCGCCGCCGCCATGGGGCATCGCGTGTTTGCCACCGCTGGCAGTGACGACAAATGCCGCGCCTGCGAGCAGTTGGGCGCCGAGCGGGGCATCAACTACAAGACCGAAGATTTCGCGGAAGTCGTGAAGACGCTGACCAATGGCCGCGGGGCCGATGTGGTGCTGGACATGGTTGGCGGCGACTATATCAATCGGGAGATTCGCTGCACCGCCGACGACGGCCGCATTGTGCTGATTGCACTGTTGGGTGGCGCCAAGGCCCAGATCGACCTTGGCCATATCCTGCGCCGGCGTATCACGCTGACCGGCTCGACGCTGCGTCCGCGTCCGGTCGCTTTCAAGGCGGCGATCGCAAGGAAGCTGGTGCAGCACGCCTGGCCGCTGCTCGAATCGGGCAAGGTCAAGCCGGTCATTTACAAGACCTTCCCGCTCGACCAGGCCGCCGCCGCCCATGCCTTGATGGAAAGCAGTACCCATATCGGCAAGATCATGCTGCAAGTGCAATAACAGCCTGGCGAGCAGCTGCTGCGCGGATCTGTCCTGATCTGGATCCGCTCGCCAGGCTTCTCGCCAGCCTGAGGAGCGGGGAAACAGGCCATTCAAGCCTGTTTTCTCATCATTCCCGGCCCTTTGGTTTGACCGTGTCAACCACGCCGGGCTAGAATCACGGGTTATTCAAAACAACGGTGGACTATGCGTCGCAAGCTCATTGCCGGCAACTGGAAAATGAATGGAAGCCTCGCCGCGAATGCGGTGCTCCTGACTGGCATTCGTTCCGGCATGGGGGAAGCGCGCTGCGAGGTTGCCGTCTGCGTTCCTGCGCCCTACCTGGCTCAGTGCCGCGACGCGCTGGCAGGGTCGCCGGTGCGCTGGGGCGGGCAGGATGTGTCGGTTCACGAATCCGGTGCCTACACTGGTGAAGTATCGGCCTCCATGTTGCTTGATTTCGGCAGCCGCTACGTGATCGTCGGTCACTCCGAGCGCCGCTCCTATCATCGTGAAGACGATGACATGGTCGCAGCAAAGGCGCTGCGTGCGGTGGCGGCCGGACTGGTCCCCATCGTTTGCGTGGGTGAAACATTGCAGGAGCGCGAGCAGGGGCAGACCGAGTCCACGGTGACGCGCCAGCTCGATGCGGTGCTGGCAGCACTGTCGGTCGAGCAAGTCACCCGCATCGTTGTAGCCTACGAGCCGGTGTGGGCGATTGGCACGGGCAAGACCGCAACGCCGGAAATGGCGCAGGAAGTACACGGATTGCTGCGTTCGCGCCTGAACCAGAAAAGCCCGGCTGCTGCCGAGGTCGTACCGATTCTCTACGGCGGCAGCATGAAGCCCGACAATGCCGCCGAGTTGCTGGCGATGCCTGACATCGATGGCGGCCTGATTGGTGGCGCCGCGCTCAAGGCTCTCGACTTTCTATCAATTATCCGGGCATGCTGAATACAGATCGCCTGCTCAATTTAAACACTGGAATCAAACAATGAATGCAATGCACACCATAATCGTCGTCGTCCAGGTGCTGTCGGCACTGGCCATCATCGGGCTCGTGCTGATCCAGCACGGAAAAGGTGCGGACATGGGTGCGGCCTTCGGCTCGGGCGCATCCGGCAGCCTGTTTGGTGCGAGCGGATCGTCAAACTTCCTTTCCCGGTTCACCGCCGTTGCCGCAGCAATATTTTTCGTTGCCACGCTCGCCTTGGCCTTTCTCGGAAGCCGGCCGGCAACCGGCACTGGCGGCGTGATGGACAAGCTTCCCGCGAGCGGCATTCCGGTTCAGTCAGCCCCGGCAACACCGGCCGCTCCCGCCGCCTCGGCGCCAGCAGCGCCAGCGGCCCCGGCTGTAAATTCGCCGGTTCCGGCGAGCGCAGCACCTGCTGCGCCGGGCCAATCGGGTCAAATCCCGAAATAATCGCTTTTGGACTGCTTTCTCTCTTGTTTTGATGCAATTCTTCGTTGAAAAAGAGTGCCAAAAGCGGTTAAAATCTAAGGCTAATGCCGACGTGGTGAAATTGGTAGACACGCTATCTTGAGGGGGTAGTGGCGCAAGCTGTGCGAGTTCGAGTCTCGCCGTCGGCACCAGACATTAAGAATCAAAAAAGCCAGCGAGGGTCCATCCTTTGCTGGCTTTTTGCCGAAGGACTTGTCGTTGCGGCCCGGCGGGTCGTGCGACGGGTGACCTCCACCCGATAAACGGAAATGCCGTGAATCTCGAAAACTATCTTCCCGTCCTGCTGTTCATCCTGGTCGGCATCGGTGTCGGTATCGCTCCCCAGGTTCTTGGTCGACTGATGGCGCCGCACAAGCCGGATGATGCCAAGCTCTCCCCCTACGAATGCGGCTTCGAGGCCTTCGAAGACGCGCGCATGAAATTCGACGTCCGCTACTATCTGGTGGCGATCCTGTTCATCCTGTTCGATCTTGAAACAGCCTTCTTCTTCCCGTGGGCCGTGGCCTCGCGGGATTTGGGCTGGCAGGGATTCCTGACGATGATGGTATTCATCATCGAGTTCGCGGTCGGATTCTGGTACATATGGAAGAAAGGTGCCCTTGATTGGGAATGAGCCATGTCTATTGAAGGCGTATTGAACGAAGGGTTTGTCACCACCACTGCTGACAAGCTGATCAACTGGACCCGCACCGGATCCATGTGGCCGATGACATTCGGTCTGGCCTGCTGCGCGGTCGAGATGATGCATGCCGGTGCGGCGCGCTACGACATGGACCGTTTCGGCGTCGTGTTCCGTCCCTCGCCACGCCAGTCCGACGTGATGATCGTCGCCGGAACGCTGTGCAACAAGATGGCGCCGGCGCTGCGCAAGGTGTATGACCAGATGGCCGAGCCGCGCTGGGTAATTTCCATGGGTTCCTGCGCCAACGGCGGCGGCTACTACCATTACTCCTACTCGGTGGTGCGCGGTTGCGACCGGATCGTGCCGGTCGATATCTACGTGCCGGGCTGTCCGCCCACTGCAGAAGCCCTGCTGTACGGGATCATGCAGCTGCAGAACAAGATCAAGCGCACCAACACCATCGCGCGCTGAAAGCCACGCTGCCAACGACCATGACCACCAAACTCGAAACACTGGAAGCAGCCCTTCGCAACGCGCTGGGCGACCATATCCAGGAACTGACCGTCGCACTGGGCGAGATCACGATCGTCGTCAAGGCGTCGAATTCGCTGGCTGCCATGCGCGTGCTGCGCGACCACGCCGACCTGCGCTTTGAGCAGTTGATTGACTTGTGCGGCGTCGACTATTCGACCTACGGCGACGGTGCCTGGGACGGCTTGCGCTTTGCTGCCGTTACCCACCTGTTGTCGATCAGGCATAACTGGCGTTTGCGGGTGCGCGTGTTCGCAGCGGACGACGAGCTGCCGGTCGTGCCTTCACTGTGCGACATCTGGCCCGCCGCCAACTGGTTCGAGCGCGAAGCTTTCGACCTGTACGGCATGCTGTTTGAAGGTCACCGCGACCTGCGTCGCATCCTCACCGACTATGGCTTCATCGGTCATCCGTTCCGCAAGGACTTCCCGGTGTCCGGTTATGTCGAGATGCGTTACGACGCCGATCAGAAGCGCGTGATCTATCAACCCGTGACGATCGAGCCGCGCGAGAACGTGCCGCGCATCATCCGGGAAGAGAACTACGGGATCAAATAATGGCTGAGATCAAGAATTACACCCTGAACTTCGGACCGCAGCATCCCGCGGCACACGGCGTGCTGCGCCTGGTGCTGGAGCTTGACGGCGAAGTCATCCAGCGTGCGGATCCGCACATCGGCCTGCTGCACCGCGCGACCGAAAAGCTGGCGGAGCAAAAGACCTACCTGCAGTCGGTGCCGTACATGGACCGCCTGGACTATGTGTCGATGATGTGCAACGAGCACGCCTATGTGATGGCGATCGAAAAGCTGATGGGCATCGAAGTGCCCTTGCGCGCGCAGTACATCCGCGTGATGTTCGACGAGATCACGCGCTTGCTGAACCATCTGCTGTGGCTGGGTGCGCACGGGCTCGACGTCGGTGCGATGGGCGTGTTCCTGTACGCCTTCCGCGAACGCGAAGACCTGATGGACTGCTACGAAGCCGTCTCCGGCGCCCGCATGCATGCCGCGTATTACCGTCCGGGCGGCGTCTACCGAGACCTGCCTGACACCATGCCGCAGCACAAGGCATCGTTGATCCGCAATGACAAGGCAATCCGCGCGCTGAACGAAACCCGCCAGGGCTCGCTGCTCGATTTCATCGAGGCCTTCACCAACCGCTTTCCGGGTTATGTCGACGAGTACGAAACGCTGCTGACCGACAACCGGATCTGGAAGCAACGGCTGGTCGGTATCGGCGTGGTGTCGCCCGAGCAGGCGCTGGCGATGGGCTTTACCGGCCCGATGCTGCGCGGTTCCGGCGTCGAATGGGATCTGCGCCGCAAGCAGCCGTACGAAGTGTACGACCTGCTCGATTTCGACATCCCGGTCGGCACCAATGGCGACTGCTACGACCGCTATCTGGTCCGGGTGGAAGAAATGCGCCAGTCAAACCGCATCATCAAGCAGTGCGTCGAATGGCTGCGCAACAATCCCGGCCCGGTGATGAGCGACAACCACAAGGTTGCGCCTCCCTCGCGCGTGGACATGAAGTCCAACATGGAAGAGCTGATCCACCACTTCAAGCTGTTCACCGAGGGCTTTCATGTGCCGCCGGGCGAGGCCTATGTGGGGATAGAACATCCGAAGGGCGAGTTCGGCATCTACCTGGTGTCCGACGGCGCCAACAAGCCGTACCGGCTGAAGATCCGCGCACCCGGTTTTCCGCACCTGCAGGGACTGAACGACATGTCCAGGGGCCATATGATCGCCGACGCGGTCACCATCATTGGCACCCAGGACATCGTGTTCGGCGAGATTGATAGATAAGACCGCAAGGCGCGGCCGCACCCAAAGGCAAGACGATGCTGTTATCCGAGCAAGCGTATAAAAAGATCGATCGCGAGATCGCCAAGTTCCCGCAAGACCAGCGGCAATCCGCCGTGATGGCTGCATTGGCGATCGCGCAGGACGAGCAGGGCTGGCTGTCGCCGGTGTTGTTGCAGGAAGTCGCTGACTACCTGCGCATGCCGGCCATCGCGGTGCAGGAGGTCGCGACCTTCTACGCCATGTACAACACCAAGCCGGTCGGCCGCCACAAGCTGACGGTATGTACCAACCTGCCGTGCGCGCTGTCCGGCGGCGAGCGCGCGGCGCATCACCTGAAAGAGCGGCTCGGCATCGATTACCGCGAAACCACGGCGGACGGCCAGTTCACCCTGCAAGAGGGTGAGTGCATGGGCGCGTGCGGCGACGCACCGGTCATGCTGGTGGATAACAAGCGCATGTGCAGCTGGATGTCGAATGACAAGATCGACGCGCTGCTGGAGGAACTGAAGAAATGACTTGCCTGCACGACCGTCATATCCAGCCGCTGATACTTGCCGGACTCGATGGCCAGAACTGGGGCTTCGACGACTACGTCAAGCGTGGCGGCTACGAGTCGCTCAAGCGCATCCTGAACGAAAAGATCACGCCCGAGCAGATCATCGCCGAGCTCAAGGCATCCTCGCTGCGCGGCCGTGGCGGCGCCGGCTTTCCGACCGGCCTGAAGTGGAGCTTCATGCCGCGCCAGTTCCCGGGCCAGAAATACCTGGTATGCAACAGCGACGAGGGCGAGCCAGGCACATTCAAGGACCGCGACATCCTGCGCTACAACCCGCATGCCCTGATCGAAGGCATGGCAATCGGCGCCTACGCGATGGGCATCACGGTCGGCTACAACTACATCCACGGCGAAATCTGGGATAGCTACGCGCGCTTCGAAGAAGCGCTCGAGCAAGCCCGCGCGGCCGGCCTGCTGGGCGACAACATACTCGGCAGCGGCTTCAATTTCCAGCTGCACGCCTTTCACGGCTACGGCGCGTATATCTGCGGCGAAGAAACCGCGCTGCTGGAGTCGCTCGAAGGCAAGAAAGGGCAGCCGCGCTTCAAGCCGCCGTTCCCGGCCAGCTTCGGCCTGTACGGCAAGCCGACCACGATCAACAACACCGAGACTTTTGCGGCGGTGCCATTTGTCCTGAAGATGGGCGGCGAGGCGTATGCGGCGCTGGGCAAGCCGAATAACGGCGGCACCAAGATTTTCTCGATTTCGGGCGACGTTGCCAGGCCCGGCAATTACGAAGTGCCCTTGGGCACGCCGTTCGCCAAGCTGATGGAACTGGCCGGCGGAATGCGCGATGGCCGCAAGATCAAGGCCGTGATCCCTGGCGGTTCGTCCAGTCCGGTGCTGACTGGTGAAGTCATGATGAACACCGACCTGGACTATGACTCGATCGCCAAGGCTGGCTCGATGCTGGGTTCGGGCGCCGTGATCGTGATGGATGACACCCGCTGCATGGTGAAGTCGCTGCTGCGCCTCTCTTATTTCTATTACGAAGAGTCGTGCGGCCAGTGCACCCCGTGCCGCGAAGGAACAGGCTGGATGTATCGCATGGTTCACCGCATCGAGCACGGCGAGGGCCGCCAGGACGACCTCGACATGCTCAACGAGATTGCCGACAACATCCAGGGCCGCACCATCTGCGCGCTGGGCGATGCCGCGGCGATGCCGGTGCGGGCGATGATCAAGAACTTCCGTAGCGAGTTCGAGTACCACATCGAGCACAAACATTGTCTGGTGCCGGCCTACGTATAGGCAGACTTAAAAGCAGACTTAAGCATTTTTTGCAGGGGGATGAAGGTGTTTGGCAGAAGCCCGTCCCCACCCCAACCCTCCCCTTGAAGTGGAGGGGGCGAAATGAGAAGCAAGGATATGATCGAAATCCAAATCGACGGCAAGAAGGTGGAAGTGCAGGAAGGCAGCATGGTGATGGACGCTGCCAGCAAGCTCGGCACCTACATTCCGCATTTCTGCTATCACAAGAAGCTGTCCATTGCGGCCAACTGCCGCATGTGCCTGGTCGAGGTTGAAAAAGCGCCCAAGCCGCTGCCGGCCTGCGCCACGCCTGTCACCAATGGCATGGTGGTGCACACCCACAGCGACAAGGCGGTCAAGGCCCAGAAGGGCGTGATGGAATTCCTGCTGATCAACCATCCGCTGGATTGCCCGATCTGCGACCAGGGCGGCGAGTGCCAGTTGCAGGATCTCGCGGTCGGCTATGGATCTTCGTCTTCCCGCTACGCGGAAGAGAAGCGTGTCGTGGCGCCGAAAGATGCCGGTCCGCTGATCTCGATGAAAGAGATGACCCGCTGCATCCACTGCACCCGCTGCGTGCGCTTCGGCCAGGAAGTGGCGGGCGTGATGGAGTTCGGCATGCTGGGCCGCGGCGAGCATTCGGAAATCACGTCTTTCGTCGGCAAGACGGTGGATTCGGAACTGTCGGGCAACATGATCGACCTGTGCCCGGTTGGTGCCCTGACCTCCAAGCCGTTCCGCTACAGCGCCCGCACCTGGGAACTGTCGCGTCGCAAATCGGTTTCGCCGCATGACGGCCTGGGATCCAACCTGATTGTCCAGGTCAAGTCCGGCACAGTGATGCGCGTGCTGCCACTCGAGAACGAAGATGTCAACGAATGCTGGCTGTCCGATCGCGACCGCTTTGCCTATGAAGGCCTGCATTCCGCCGAGCGCCTGACCCGCCCGATGCTCAAGCAGGACGGCAAATGGATAGAGACCGACTGGCAGACCGCGCTGGAATACGTTGCACACGGCCTGCGCAACATCCGTCACGAGCATGGCGCCGATGCGATCGCCGCCATCGCCGCACCCAATTCAACGCTGGAAGAGCTGAGCCTGCTGCAGAAAGTCGTGCGCGGACTGGGTTCTGACAATGTCGACTTCCGCCTGCGTCAGTCGGATTTCACCCTGACTGGCACGGTCACGCCGTGGCTGGGCATGTCGGTCGCCGAATTCGGCCAGCTCCGGCGCGCGTTCGTCATCGGATCGAACCTGCGCAAGGATCATCCGCTGCTGGCAGCACGCCTGCGGCAGTCGGCCAAGCGCGGCGGCGCCATCTCGGTGCTGCACGCAACCGATGACGACCTCCTGATGCCGGTCGCCAACAAGATCATTGCAGCCCCGTCCGCTTGGCTGGCAGAACTCGGCGGCGTCATCGCCGCGGTGGCTGCCGCCAAGGGCGTGGCCGCTCCCGCCGGGTTCGAAGGCATCGAGCCATCGCCGCAAGCCAGGCAGACTGCCGCCAGCCTGCTGTCGGGCGAGCCGCGCGCGGTGTTGCTCGGCAATGCGGTCGCACACCATCCGCAGGCCTCGCAACTGCACGCCGCTGCGCAGTGGATTGCTGAGGCAAGCGGCGCCAGCTTCGGTTACCTGACCGAAGCCGCCAACACGGTCGGCGGCCACATTGCCGGCGCATTGCCACGCAACGGCGGCAACGCGCTGCAATTCTTCACCCAGCCGCGCAAGGCCTACCTGGTCCTGCATGCCGAGCCGGAACTCGATTGCCACGACCCGCAACTGGCGCGCAGCGCGCTTGACCAGGCCGAGATGGTCGTCGTGATGTCCGCCTACAAGCATGGCATGGACCATGCGGATGTGCTGCTGCCGGTGGCGCCCTGGTCGGAGACCAGCGGCACCTATGTCAACTGCGAAGGCCGGGCGCAAAGTTTCAATGGTTCGGCCAAGCCTGCCGGCGACACCCGTCCCGCCTGGAAAGTGCTGCGCGTGCTGGGCAACCTGCTGGATCTGCAGGGCTTCGACTACGAAACGTCGGAATCGGTGCGCGACGAGGTATTGGGTGCTGTCTCGGCCGAAGTGAACCTGGCATCCCGCCTCAATAACATTGCTGCCTTGTCGCCGCAACGTGGCGTGGCAGGTGGCCAGTCGCTTGAACGGGTCGGACTGGTACCGATCTATTCGACCGACTCCATCGTCCGCCGTGCGCCTTCGCTGCAACTGACGAACGACGCCCGGACTCCGCAAGCGATCATTTCGGCAGTGCTGGCGCAACAGCTTGGCGTCGCCAACGGCAGCCAGTTGCGCGTGAAGCAGGGGCAGGGGAGTGCGGTGCTGACCGTGTCCGTCGATGAGCGGCTGCCGGCAAGCGTCGTGCGCGTCGCCGCCGGTCACCCTTCGACCAGTGCATTGGGCAGCATGTTTGGCGCAATCAGCGTGGAGAAAGTCTGATGGATGGAATTCTGGCTACTGTCAATGCCGCGGGCCAGGGTGTGTTCGGCTATTTCTGGCCAGCCGTCTGGAACCTGATCAAGATCGTCTGCGTGGTGCTGCCGCTGATGGGTTGCGTCGCCTACCTGACCCTGTGGGAGCGCAAGTTGATCGGCTGGATGCACATCCGGCTCGGACCGAATCGCGTCGGCCCGCTGGGGCTGCTGCAACCGATCGCCGATGCGCTCAAGCTGCTGCTGAAAGAGATCGTGGTGCCGGCCAAGTCGAACAAGGCCTTGTTCGTGATCGCGCCGGTGATGACCATCATGCCGGCGCTGGTGGCCTGGGTCATCATCCCGTTCGGCCCGGAGATGGCGCTTGCCAACCTGAACGCCGGGCTGCTGTTCGTGATGGCGATCACCTCGCTCGAGGTCTATGGCGTGATCGTCGCCGGTTGGGCGTCCAACTCCAAATACGCCTTCCTTGGCGCAATGCGGGCGTCGGCGCAAATGATTTCGTACGAGATCGCGATGGGCTTCGTGCTGGTCATCGTGCTGATGGTGTCCGGTTCGCTGAACATTTCGGAGATCGTGATGCTGCAGGGGACCGGCTATTTCGCCGACCGTGGCCTGACTTTCCTGTCCTGGAACTGGTTGCCGCTGCTGCCGATGTTCGTGATCTACATCATCTCCGGCATTGCCGAAACCAATCGCCATCCCTTCGACGTGGTCGAAGGCGAGTCCGAGATCGTCGCCGGCCACATGGTCGAATATTCCGGCATGTCGTTCGCTATGTTCTTCCTTGCCGAATACGCGAACATGATCCTGTTCTCGGCGCTGGCTTCGCTGCTGTTCCTCGGCGGCTGGATGTCGCCGATCAACTCGGTGCTGCTGAACTGGGTGCCGGGCTGGATCTGGCTGGGCGTCAAGACCTTCCTGGTCGTATCGATCTTCATCTGGGCGCGCGCATCGTTCCCACGCTATCGCTACGACCAGATCATGCGTCTGGGCTGGAAGGTGTTCATTCCGCTGACGCTGGCTTACCTGGTGATCGTCGCGGTCTGGATGCAGACCCCCTGGAATATCTGGAAGTAACGCAAAAGCAATACAAGGCACAAACATGGAAGCGATCAAGGATTTTTTCGGCAGCCTGATGCTGCGCGAGCTGTTCAAGGGACTGGCCCTCACGGGCCGGTACATGTTCGCTCGCAAGATCACCGTCCAGTTCCCGGAAGAGAAGACGCCGATTTCGCCGCGCTTCCGTGGCCTGCACGCGTTGCGCCGGTACCCGAACGGCGAAGAGCGCTGCATCGCCTGCAAACTGTGCGAAGCGGTCTGCCCGGCACTGGCGATCACTATCGAGTCGGAGCAACGTGATGACGGCAGCCGCCGCACCACGCGTTACGACATCGACCTGACCAAATGCATCTTCTGCGGATTCTGCGAAGAATCCTGCCCGGTTGATTCGATCGTCGAGACCCAGGTGCTGGAGTACCACGGAGAGAAGCGCGGCGACCTGTACTTCACGAAAGAGATGCTGCTCGCCGTCGGCGACCGCTACGAGAAGGAAATTGCCGCCAACCGTGCAGCCGACGCTCCTTATCGCTGATTAATAAAACAAGGTGGCGTCACCGGCTACAGCCGGCGCGCCACCGGTACTGACTGGTCCATCATGGAATTCAAATCTGCGCTGTTTTATGTGTTTTCTGCGATCCTCGTGGTTGCGGCGACGCGCGTCGTCACCGATCGCAATCCGGTGCAAGCCGCACTGTACCTGGTGCTGACGTTCTTTACCGCCGCCGCTATCTGGATGCTGCTCAAGGCGGAGTTCCTCGCCATCGTGCTGGTGCTGGTGTATGTCGGCGCGGTGATGGTCCTGTTCCTGTTCGTGGTGATGATGGTCGACGTCGACGTTGGCAAGTTGCGGGAGAATTTCTGGTCCTATTTCCCGTTTGCTGCCACCATCGGCGTCATCATCGTGCTGGAGATGGCCGCGGTGCTGTTCCGCGGCTTCCTGGCCACCGACGCCCAGGTGCCTGCTGTCTCCTCCACACTGGGCAGCACCAAGGAACTGGGCAAGCTGATCTTCACCCAGTACATCTTCGCTTTCGAAGTGGCGGCGGTCATCCTGCTGCTGGGCATTGTTGCCGCCGTAGCGCTGACGCTGCGCCGGCGCAAGGACAGCAAGTACTTCGATCCCGCTGCGGCATCCAAGGTCAAGAGCACCGACCGCCTGCGCGTGGTGAAGATGAAATCCGAAACCGAGCGGCCGGCGCCTGCCGCTGCCAGCGACAAGCAATAAGGGGATATCGTGACTCTGTCTCTCGCCCATTTCCTGATCCTCGGCGCCATCCTGTTCTCGGTGTCCGTGGTCGGCATTTTCCTGAACCGCAAGAACATCATCGTGCTGCTGATGGCGATCGAACTGATGCTGCTGGCGGTGAACACCAATTTCGTCGCGTTCTCGTACTACCTCGGGGACGCAGCCGGGCAGGTTTTCGTGTTCTTCATCCTGACCGTGGCTGCGGCCGAGGCAGCGATCGGCCTGGCCATCCTGGTGCTGCTGTTCCGTAATCTCGACACCATCAATGTCGAAGACCTGGACGCGCTCAAGGGCTAGTCCCGGCTCACGAATATCGATAAACAGCAGACAACCACAAAATAACCACAAGGTTCATCATGGCGGGGCAACTCAACCCTAACCTCTTGCTGGCAGTACCGCTGGCACCGCTCGCAGGGGCGGCGATAGCCGGGCTGTTCGGCACCCGGTTCTTCGGCAACAAGATCGGCCGTACCGGCTCGCATACCGTGACCATACTCGGCGTGCTGGTCGCTTTCATCATCTCGTGCCAGACCCTGCTGGCGGTGATGGACGGCGCGAGCTTCAATGGCACCATCTACAACTGGATGACTGTCGCCGGGGTCAAGCTGGAGATCGGCTTCCTGGTCGACAGCCTGACCGCGATGATGATGTGCGTGGTGACTTTCGTCTCGCTGATGGTCCACATCTACACGATCGGCTACATGGCCGAGGACGAAGGCTACAACCGCTTCTTCTCCTACATCTCGCTGTTTACGTTCTCGATGCTGATGCTCGTCATGAGCAACAACTTCCTGCAACTGTTCTTCGGCTGGGAAGCTGTCGGCCTGGTGTCCTACCTGCTGATCGGATTCTGGTACACCCGCCCGACCGCAATCTTCGCCAACATGAAGGCCTTCCTGGTCAACCGCGTCGGCGATTTCGGCTTCATCCTCGGCATCGGCCTGCTGCTGGCCTACGCGGGCTCGATGAACTACGCCGAAGTGTTCGCCAAGCGCGAGGCGCTGGCCCAACTGACCCTGCCGGGCAGTGACTGGATGCTGCTGACCGTCGCCTGCATCTGCCTGTTCATCGGCGCCATGGGCAAGTCGGCCCAGTTTCCGCTGCACGTATGGCTGCCGGATTCGATGGAAGGCCCGACCCCGATTTCCGCACTGATCCACGCCGCGACCATGGTCACGGCCGGCATCTTCATGGTGACCCGCATGTCGCCGCTGTTCGAGTTGTCGGATGCGGCCTTGTCGTTCGTGCTGGTGATCGGCGCCATTACTGCGCTGTTCATGGGCTTCCTCGGCATCATCCAGAACGACATCAAGCGGGTGGTCGCGTATTCCACGCTGTCCCAGCTTGGTTACATGACCGTCGCGCTGGGCGCATCCGCCTACTCGGTGGCCGTGTTCCACCTGATGACCCACGCATTCTTCAAGGCGTTGCTGTTCCTTGCCGCGGGTGCCGTCATCATCGGCATGCACCATGACCAGGACATCCGCAACATGGGCGGCCTGCGCAAATACATGCCGATCACCTGGATCACTTCGCTGCTGGGTTCGCTGGCGCTGATCGGCACGCCGTTCTTCTCGGGCTTCTATTCGAAGGACAGCATCATCGAAGCAGTTCACGCCAGCCACCTGCCTGGCGCCGGCTTTGCCTACTTTGCCGTGCTGGCCGGCGTGTTCGTCACGGCCTTCTACTCGTTCCGCATGTACTTCCTGGTGTTCCACGGAGAAGAGCGCTTTGGCAAGCCGCATCATGACGAGCACCAGGATCACAGCCATGACGAGCATGCTGACGAGCATCACCACGGCTTGGCCCCTGGCCAGAAGCCGCACGAGGCGCCGCTGGTCGTCACCTTGCCGCTGATCTTGCTGGCCATCCCTTCGGTGCTGATCGGCTTCTTCACCATCGGCCCGATGCTGTTCGGCGATTTCTTCAAAGGCGTCGTGTTCGTCAGCGACAAGCATGAAGCCATGAAAGAGCTGGCCGGCCACTGGCATGGCGCCGTCGCTATGGCTGTCCACGGGCTGAGCACTGCGCCGTTCTGGCTGGCGCTGGCCGGTGTCGCCAGCTCTTACTACTGCTACATGATCAATCCGCGCGTCCCGGCCTGGTTCTACCGTAACTTCAGCGGCATCTACAAGCTGCTGGACAACAAGTACTACATGGACAAGTTCAACGATGTCGTGTTTTCCGGCGGCGCCCGCGCCCTCGGCCGCGGCCTGTGGAACGCCGGCGACCGCAGCCTGATCGACGGCCTGATCGTCAACGGCAGCGCACGCGCCGTCGGCTGGCTGTCCGCCATCACCCGTACGCTGCAGACCGGCTACATCTATCACTACGCATTCACGATGATTCTCGGGATCGCGCTGTATCTCGGATATCTGTTGCTGCTTCCTTACTTGAAATAACGGCAGGTAAAAGAAAAGAAAATCATGCAGTCAACTCTTCCTTATCTCAGCCTCGCGATCTGGCTGCCGATCCTGTTCGGCGCGTTCATACTGGCCTTCGGCCGTGATGATAATCCTGGCCTGGTGCGCGGCGTGTCGCTGTTGGGCTCCGTCGTCAGCTTCCTGGTGACGCTGCCGCTCATCCAGAAATTCGACAATGCCGCGCACGGCATGCAATTCGTCGAGAAAACCGAATGGATAGGGCGTTTCAACATCTTCTATCACCTCGGCGTCGACGGCTTGTCGCTCTGGTTCGTCCCGCTGACCGCGTTCATCACCGTGATCGTCGTGATCTCCGCTTGGGAAGTGATCGAGAAGCGCGTGTCGCAATACATGGGTGCTTTCCTGATCCTGTCGGGCGCAATGATCGGCGTGTTCTGCGCGGTCGACGCGATGCTGTTCTTTGTGTTCTTCGAAGCCACGTTGATCCCGATGTTCATCATCATCGGCGTCTGGGGCGGTCCGAACCGGGTGTATGCGGCGCTGAAGTTCTTCCTTTACACCTTCTTCGGTTCGCTGCTGATGCTGGTGGCATTGCTGTTCCTCTATAACAAATCGGGCGGCTCGTTCGACATCCTCACGTGGCACAAGCTGCCGCTGGCGATGGGCACGCAGATCCTGATCTTCCTCGCTTTCCTGATGGCGTTCGCGGTCAAGGTGCCGATGTGGCCGGTACACACCTGGCTGCCGGATGCCCACGTCGAAGCACCGACCGGCGGCTCGGTCGTGCTGGCTGCGATCATGCTGAAGCTGGGCGGCTACGGCTTCCTGCGCTTCTCGCTGCCGGTCACGCCCGATGCCAGCCACTACCTGGCGCCGTTCGTGATCACGCTGTCGCTGATCGCCGTCATCTACATCGGCCTGGTCGCGCTGGTGCAGGCCGACATGAAAAAGCTGGTCGCCTATTCCTCGATCGCTCACATGGGCTTCGTCACGCTTGGCTTTTTCGTCTTCAATGACATGGGCGTGCAGGGCGCGGTAATGCAGATGATCTCGCACGGCTTCGTGTCGGCCGCCATGTTCCTGTGCATCGGGGTGTTGTACGACCGCGTGCATTCGCGCGAGATCGCCGACTACGGCGGGGTAGTGAACGTGATGCCGCGCTTTGCCACCTTCTTCGTCCTGTTCTCGCTGGCCAACTGCGGCCTGCCGGCGACCTCCGGTTTCGTCGGCGAGTTCATGGTGATCCTGGGCAGCGTGCAATTCAATTTCTGGATCGGCTTGCTGGCAGCGACCGCGCTGATTTTTGGCGCCGCATACTCGCTGTGGCTGGTCAAGCGCGTGGCGTTCGGCGAGGTGAAGCATCCGCATGTCGCGGCGCTCGCCGACCTGAATACGCGTGAATTCCTGATGCTCGGCGTGCTCGCCATTGCGGTGATCGTGATGGGTGTCTGGCCGGCGCCGGTCACCGACACGCTGCAGACCTCGGTCGCCGACCTGCTCAAGCACGTTTCCGTTTCCAAGCTGGCTCAGTAGTCGACCGCAGACGCAACCAAACGCAAAACATGAACAACCTGAATCTGGCTCCGCTGTATCCCGAGATCTTTCTGCTGATCGCCACCTGCGCGATCCTGCTGATCGACATGTTCCTGCCGGCGGCCCGGCGCAACCTGACCTATTGGCTGGCGCTGGCGACCCTGGTCGTGTGCGGCTGCCTCTCGTTCGCCGATTTCAGCGCAGGCGCCACGACCTACACCTTCCGCAACGCTTTCGTTTCGGATCCGATGGCCAGCCTGCTCAAGCTGTTCTCCTATCTGGCAGTGGGCATGACGCTGATCTATTCGCGCCAGTACACCACCCAGCGCGGCATGCTGAGTGGCGACCTGGGCGGCGAGTTCTACGTGCTGGCGCTGTTCTCACTGCTGGGCCAGATGGTCATGATCTCGGGCAATAACTTCCTGATCATCTACCTCGGCCTGGAATTGATGTCGCTGTCGCTCTATGCGCTGGTGGCGCTGCGCCGCAATCACTCGGTGTCGACCGAAGCGGCGATGAAATATTTCGTGCTCGGCGCCATGGCCTCCGGCTTCCTGCTGTATGGCATCTCGATGCTGTACGGAGCGACCGGCTCGCTCGACTTGGGTGAAGTCGCCCGCGCCGCAGCTTCGGGTGCCGTCAACCGCACGGTAATGGTGTTCGGTGTGGTGTTTGTGGTTGCCGGCCTGGGCTTCAAACTGGTTGCCGCGCCGTTCCACATGTGGGCACCGGACGTCTACCAGGGTGCCCCGACTTCGGTCACGCTGCTGATTGCCGGTGCTCCCAAGCTGGCGGCGTTCGCGATCTGCATGCGATTGCTGGTGGAAGGCCTGTGGTCGCTGGCGGTCGATTGGCAGCAGATGCTGACGGTGCTGGCCGTACTCTCGCTGGCAGTCGGCAATATCACGGCGATCGTGCAGACCAACATCAAGCGCATGCTGGCCTATTCGACCATCTCGCAAACAGGTTTCATGCTGCTCGGCCTGCTGGCAGGCGTGTTCAGCGGCAGCAATGCTGCTTCCGCAGCCAGTGCCTACAGTGGATCGCTGTTCTATACGCTCACCTATGTGCTGACCACGCTTGGCACCTTCGGTGTCGTGATGCTGCTGTCGCGCTCCGGTTTTGAAGCCGAGAACATCGACGATTTCAAGGGGCTCAACCAGCGCAGCCCGTGGTTTGCCGCGGTCATGATGATCCTGATGCTGTCGCTGGCCGGTGTGCCGCCGATGGTCGGTTTCTACGCCAAGCTGGCAGTGCTGCAGTCGGTGCTGGCCACCGGGCAGGTCTGGCTGGCCGTGGTGTCGGTCCTGTTCTCGCTGATTGGCGCCTATTATTATCTGCGCGTGATCAAGGTGATGTACTTCGACGATGCGAACGACACTGCGCCCATCGTCGTGCCTGGCGAGATGCGTTTTGCGCTGTCGGCAAATGGCGTGGCGATCGTGGCCCTCGGCCTGCTGCCGGGCCCGCTGATGGCCGCCTGCATCGCCGCCATCACCCGGACGCTCGCGTCCTGATCCGGCACCGGCGCGCCATCGGTGGACATTTCCCTTTCAAGCTGGTTCGTGGTCCTGTTGGCAGCGTTTGCTGCCAACGTCCCGTTCGCCAATGAGCGCCTGTTCGGCGCAGTCGCGCTCAAGCGTGGCAGCAAGCCGCTCTGGATGCGGCTTCTCGAACTGATCGTGCTGTATTTCGCTGTCGGCCTTCTTGCGCGCCTGCTCGAGTCGCGGGCTGGCAACGTGGCCCCGCAGAACTGGGAATTCTATGCAGTCACGGCCTGTTTTTTCCTTGTCCTGGCCTTCCCGGGATTTGCCTACCGCTACCTGAGGCGGCAGCGCCACGAGTGAGTGGCAAGCTTGCTGCCGCCGGCGTCCTTTCCCTGCTTTTCCTCCTTCCCTTTTCCTGGTTCCTCTTTCCCCTGCACGGAGTCCCATGGACAAGCACCTGGAAGAAAGCTGTGTCGATAGCCAGCAGGTCTACAGTGGTCATTTCCTGACTGTTGCGCGCGACACGGTCCGGCTGCCCGACGGCAACACCGCCGCTCGCGAATATATCCGCCATCCCGGCGCTGTCGTCATCCTGCCGCTGCTGCCAGACGGGAAGATCTTGCTGGAGAGGCAGTTCCGCTATCCCTTGCACAGGGTCTTCATTGAATTTCCCGCCGGGAAAATCGATGCCGGGGAAGATCCGCTGCTGTGCGCACAGCGTGAACTGGTCGAGGAGACCGGTTACACGGCTGGCAACTGGCAGCATGTTTGCACGATCCATAACGCGATTGCGTATTCGGACGAGCATCTCGAAATCTACCTGGCGCGCGATCTGGTTGCGGGCGAAGCGAAGCTGGACGAAGAGGAATTCCTTGAGACGATTTCGGTCTCGCTGGACGACATGCTGCAGTGGGTGAGGGAAGGGAAAATCACCGACGTGAAGACGGTGATCGGCACGTTCTGGCTGGAGAAGATCCTGGCCGGGGAGTGGACGGCTCGCGATTGACGCTGCAGGCGTCGGTGATTGCACCCAAGCCGGCCGCGCCCCACCACGGCAACTTCTGACCGACGTTAAATGAAATGCGGGCCTGCACGGCCCGCATTTGTATTGCATGTTCGGATATTACATGTTCGGATAGTTCGGCCCGCCACCACCTTCGGGCGTCACCCACACGATATTCTGCGTAGGATCCTTGATGTCGCAAGTCTTGCAATGCACGCAGTTCTGCGCATTGATCTGCAAGCGGTCCTCACCGGCATCTGTCTTCACGAATTCATACACGCCGGCCGGGCAATAACGTTGCTCGGGTCCCGCATACTTTGCCAGGTTGATCTGCACCGGCACGTCCGGATTTTTCAGCGTCAGGTGGATCGGCTGGTCTTCCGAATGATTGGTGTTGGAGATGAACACCGATGACAGTCGGTCGAAGGTCAGCTTGCCGTCCGGCTTCGGATAGACGATAGGCTTGAAGCTGGCCGCCGGCTTGAGCATTTCGTGGTCCGCATGCTGGTGATGCAGGGTCCACGGCGCCTTGCCGCGGAACAGGACCTGGTCAATGCCGACCAGCAGCGTGCCGGCGTACAGCCCCTTGCTCATGAAAGGTTTGAAATTGCGGGCGACATGCAGCTCTTCATGCAGCCACGACGATTCGAAGGCTGCCGGATAGGCGGCCAGCTCGTCCGACTGGCGGCCGGCTGCCAGTGCCTCGAATGCCGCTTCTGCCGCCATCATGCCGCTCTTCATCGCGGCGTGGCTGCCCTTGATGCGGCTGGCGTTCAGGAAGCCGGCATCGCAACCGAGCAGGACGCCGCCGGCGAAGCTCAGCTTGGGCAGCGATTGCAGGCCACCGGCGACGATCGCGCGGGCACCATACGAGATGCGCTTGCCGCCTTCGAAGAATGGGCGGATGGCGGGATGTGTCTTGTAGCGCTGGAACTCCTCGTAAGGCGACAGGTAAGGGTTCTGGTAGGCCAGGCCAACCACATAGCCGACCGCAACCAGGTTGTCTTCCAGGTGATAGAGGAAGGAACCGCCGTAGGTATCCGAATCGAGCGGCCAGCCGGCGGTATGGACCACCAGGCCCGGCTGGTGTTTTGCCGGATCGATTTCCCACAATTCCTTGATGCCGATGCCATAGGTCTGCGGATCGCGATCGCGGGCGAGGTCAAATTTGCTCATCAGCTGACGGCCCAGATGCCCGCGTGCGCCTTCCGCGAACATCGTGTATTTCGCGTGCAGTTCCATGCCCAGCTGGAAGGCGTCGGTCGGATTTCCTTCGCGGTCGACACCCATGTTGCCGGTGGCAACGCCCTTCACCGAGCCATCGTCGTTATAAAGGATTTCAGCGGCAGGAAAGCCAGGAAAGATTTCGACCCCGAGCGCCTCCGCCTGCTGTCCCAGCCAGCGTACGACATTGGCCAGCGAGACCACATAGTTGCCATGGTTCTGGAAGCAGCCCGGAAGCATCCAGCCGGGCGTCTTGTAGGCCTTGCTTTCGGTCAGGAACATGAAGCGGTCTTCAGTCACCGGCGTGTTCAGCGGGGCGCCCAGCTCTTTCCAGTTCGGGAAGAGTTCGTTCATCGCACGGGGATCCATTACCGCGCCCGACAGGATGTGCGCTCCCAGTTCGCCGCCTTTCTCCAGCACGCAAACGTTGACCTCGCCACCCTTTTCGGCTGCCAGTTGCTTCAGGCGTATTGCCGCAGCCAGGCCGGCGGGACCGCCGCCGACGATGACGACGTCGTACTCCATTGCTTCGCGTGGGCCAAATTGTTCGATGAGTTCTGCGTTGGTGGTCATGAGGAGTCAGGAATCGTTGGAATAGTTTTAAAGCAAGTGCACGAATTGTCCGGGATTTTGAGGGAGAATGCTAGGCATCACCGGCCGGGACGGTGCGACTTCGTGCAATGATAACGTTCCCTGGGGCCTGGCTAAACAGCTGCCTGGCGGGGGCAAGAGGAGACATGTCGTGGGAATAGAAGTCAATTTCGAAGGGAAGATCGCGCTGGTCACCGGTGCGTCCAGCGGCCTTGGCGCCCGCTTCGCGAAAATACTGGCGCAGGCTGGTGCGCAGGTGGTGCTCGCTGCCCGCAGGCTGGATCGGCTGAAGGAGTTGCGCGCCGAGATAGAGTCCAACGGCGGCGCGGCCCATGTAGTCAGCCTCGACGTCACCGACTACGCCAGCATCAAGGCGGCCATTGCCCATGCCGAGACCGAGGCCGGCCCGATCGACATCCTGGTCAACAACTCCGGCGTATCGGCGATGCAGCGTCTGGTCGACGTGACGCCCGAGGATTACGCCTACGTGATGGATACCAACCTGCGTGGCGCCTTCTTCGTCGCACAGGAGGTGGCCAAGCGCATGATCGTGCGCGCCAAGGGCGAACCCAACAAGCAACACCGGATCATCAATATCGCCTCGGCCGGCGGCCTGAAGGTGCTGCCGCAGATAGGCATCTACTGCATCAGCAAGGCGGGCGTGCTCCACATGACGAAATCGATGGCGGTGGAGTGGGGGCGCTACGGCATCAACGTGAATGCAATCTGCCCCGGTTATATCGAAACCGAACTCAACCGCGAGCACTTCGCCAGCGAGCAGGGCCTGGCGCTGGTCAACATGCTGCCCCGCAAGCGCCTGGGTGAGCCAGCGGACCTGGACGGGCTTTTGCTTCTGCTGGCCGGCGATGAATCGCGTTTCATCAATGGCGCGATCATGACCGCCGACGACGGCATGACGGCCTGGTGAGGGCAGCGGCATGAGCGACAGGACGCTGGTGCATGTGAGCCGGCTCGGGATCCGCTGGGCTGACATGGATGAGTTGGGCCATGTCAACAATGCGGTCTACTTCACCTACATGGAGAACGCGCGCCTCGACTGGTTGCGCGAAATCGGCTGCGCCCCGGATCCGCAGGGCGAGGGGCCGGTTGTGGTCAATGCCAGTTGCACTTTCATGAAGCAGTTGAAGTATCCGGGCGACGTGGAGGTCCGCATGCTGGTCGGCGAGATCGGCCGCAGCAGCATACAGACCTGGCAGGAGATACGTCGGGTCGACCAGCCGTCCGTGCTGTGCGCGCAGGGCGCTGCCAAGGTGGTCTGGGTAAACTATTTGCTGGAGCGCTCGCAGCCGCTGTCGGAAGCGCAGCGGGCGCGGATCATGCAGCCGACTCAGTCGGTGCTGGATATTGGCAAAGCCGGCGCGGCCTGACGGGTCACGCCCAGCAAGCGGTTGACCAGTTCGCTGGAGGTCGCTGCGCTGAATTTGCGCATCAGCTTTGCACGGTGCATTTCCACGGTACGCGGCGACAGGTCGACCTGGCGGCCAATCTGCTTGCTGGTCTTGCCTTCGACCAGCAGCGCGGCGATTTCACGTTCCCGCGGCGTCAGTTCGGCGGTGACCGGTCGCTTCGCACTCAGGTCGATGAAGGTCCAGATGCCGACCGCATGGACATCATTCTTCACCAGGGACTTGCCCGTGACATGGCACCAGAAAAGCTCGCCGTTGGCACGCTTCATGATGCGCTCGTCGGAGTAATGGCCACGGGCATTCATGATCGGGACGATGCGCGCGCCGGTTCTCTCGAATTCGTCGGTTGAAGGGTAGAGCACCGAGAAAGACTGCCCGCACAGGGCGCCTGCCGGATAGCCGAACATGTCAGCCAGGAACTGGTTGCATGCCTGGATGACGCGGTTCTCGGACGCGCACATGCCGATCGGCGCGTGCATGAAGATGCTTTCAAAGTTGATCGGGAGTACAGCGCTCATGTCTGCGGGGGGCTTGCCGGGGGACCGGGATTGTTGAATTAGAATCGGTATTCCGTACTTCTACGGTATTGTGCTGCCGCAGGGCGCAACTTATGCTGCTGACTGCCTGGCCGGAGACGCCGGGCAGGTTGATACTTTACACAAAATAAGAGGCTTGGTATGAAGAAAGTTTACCCCGACGCCGCCAGTGCAATTGCAGGTGTCGTGAAGGATGGGCAAACGATCGCAGTGGGCGGATTCGGCCTGTGCGGCATTCCGGAAGCGCTGATCGCCGCAGTGCGGGATTCGGGCGTGAAGAACCTGACGGCGATTTCCAACAACGCCGGCGTGGACGGCTTTGGCCTGGGCCTGCTGCTGGGTACCCGCCAGATCCGGAAAATGATCGCTTCCTACGTGGGCGAGAACAAGGAGTTCGAGCGCCAGTACCTGGCCGGCGAACTGGAACTGGAATTCACGCCGCAGGGCACGCTGGCTGAAAAGCTGCGCGCTGGCGGTTCCGGCATTCCCGCATTCTTCACCAAGACCGGCGTCGGCACCATCGTCGCCGAAGGCAAGGACCTGCGCGAATTCGACGGCCAGCAGTATGTGCTGGAGCGCTCGCTGGTGCCGGACGTTTCGCTGGTCAAGGCCTACATGGCCGACAAGGCGGGCAACCTGGTCTATAACAAGACGTCCCGCAATTTCAATCCGAACGTGGCGATGGCCGGCAAGATCACCATCGTCGAGGTCGAGAGGCTGGTGGAAGTCGGCGAGATCGACCCGGACCATGTGCACACCCCCAGCATTTTCGTTCACCGCATCGTCGTCAATGCGAATCCGGAGAAGCGGATCGAGCAGCGCACGGTGCGCACGAAGTAAAGCGACGGCGAACGACAAGACAAACGGAGAGCAGACATGGCATGGACTCGTGAAGAAATGGCCGCGCGTGCGGCGAAGGAATTGCAGGACGGTTTTTATGTGAACCTCGGGATCGGGCTGCCCACCATGGTGGCCAACTACGTTCCCGACGATATCGAAGTGTGGCTGCAGTCGGAAAACGGATTGCTGGGCATTGGCCCGTTCCCGACCGATGACGCGGTCGACCCCGACCTGATCAATGCCGGCAAGCAGACGGTGACGGCATTGCCGGGCGCCTCCTACTTCAGCTCGGCCGACTCGTTCGCCATGATCCGCGGCGGCAAGATCAATATCGCGATCCTGGGCGCGATGCAGGTGTCCGAGAGGGGCGACCTCGCCAACTGGATGATTCCGGGGAAGATGGTCAAGGGGATGGGCGGCGCGATGGACCTGGTGGCCGGCGTCAAGCAGGTGGTGGTACTGATGGAGCACGTGGCAAAGAACAAGGACGGTTCGACCTCGTTCAAGATCCTGAAGGAGTGCGACCTGCCGCTGACTGGCGTGCGGGTGATTAACCGCATCATCACCGACCTTGGCGTGATCGACGTCACGGACCAGGGTCTCAAGTTGGTTGAGCTGGCGCCTGGCGTGACCGCCGAGGAAGTCGTGGCCAAGACCGGCGCACCGCTTGATACCAGCGCGGTGGCTTGATCATCCAGGGCGGCGAGGGGGAGGGTGGGGCGTGAACTGAACCCACCCCCGCCCGGTTCCTGAGGGCGGGCACAGGCTTGCCAGCCTGTGCCCCAGCGTAGCGCAGAGTTATTGCGCGACCCAGCCACCATCCATGTTCCAGGCAACCCCGCGCACCTGGTTGGCAGCAGCGCTGCACATGAACACAGCCAGTTCGCCCAGTTGTTCCGGCGTGACGAATTCACCCGATGGCTGCTTTTCCGACAGCAGGTCCTTCTTCGCTTCATCATTCGAAATGCCGCCAGCCGCAGCGCGCGCGTCCACCTGCTTCTGCACCAGCGGGGTCAGCACCCAGCCCGGGCAGATTGCATTGCAGGTGACGCCGGTGGTCGCGGTCTCCAGCGCCGTCGCCTTGGTCAGGCCGACGATGCCGTGCTTGGAGGCGACATAGGCAGACTTCTGGGCCGATGCCACCAGGCCGTGGGCCGACGCGATGTTGATGATGCGTCCCCAGTTGGCGGCTTTCATTGCCGGCAGCGCCAGGCGCGTGGTGTGGAATGCCGAGCTCAGGTTGATGGCGATGATCGCATCCCATTTCTCGACCGGAAAATCCTCGATGTTGGCAACATGCTGTATGCCGGCATTATTCACCAGGATATCGACTTGCCCGAATTCCCTTGCCGCAGCCTGCATCATGTCGGCAATCTGCTCCGGCTTCGACATGTCGGCGCCGTGGTAAAAAGTTTTCACCCCGAACCCGGATGCCACCTCGGACTGCAATGCCGCGATTGCGGCAGCATCGCCAAAGCCGTTGAAGACGATATTGGCGCCTTGTGCCGCCAGCGAGCGGGCAATCCCCAGGCCGATGCCCGAGGTCGAACCGGTGACCAGGGCGGTCTTGCCCCTGAGCGATGAGCTGGATGAGCTTTGCATGTTATTTCCTTGTGGTGGAGGATGATGGTTGTGCCTTCCCGGATTTTAAATGCAACGACCGGTAAAATGGCGGCTACGCCCACCCGTAGTACTACTGCTCACCACATGACCGCTGCCATCCAACGTACCGTCCAGTGCCTGTCACCTTCCGGCTTGCATCGGATGGCATACAAGGAATGGGGCCGGCCGGACAATCCCGATGTCGTGATCTGCGTTCACGGCGTGACCCGTGTGTCGGATGATTTCGACGCGCTTGCACAAGAACTGTGCGCTGACTTCCGGGTGATCTGTCCCGACGTGGTCGGGCGCGGACGCTCGGACCGGCTGCGCAATCCTGCGCATTACCAACTGCCGCAATATGTCGCGGACATGGTTACGCTGGTGGCCCGGCTGGGGGTGGAGCAGGTGGCCTGGGTGGGTACCTCGATGGGTGGCCTGATCGGCATGTTGCTGGCGTCGCTGGCGGGCACGCCGATTGCAAGGCTGGTGCTCAATGATGTCGGTCCCCTGGTCAATCCGGCTGCGCTGGCGCGCATAGGCGAGTACATTGGCCAGCCGGTGCGCTTCAGGCAACTGGAAGAAGCGATAGCCTATATCCGGATGATATCGGCACCTTTCGGCGAACATGGCGATGACGAATGGCGCAAGCTGGCGACCGATGTATTGCGGCAAGATGAAGACGGAATGTGGACCCGCAATTACGATCTTCGCGTGGCCGACGCGATCCGGGCGATCACGCCCGAGATTGCCAGCCAGTCCGAAGCGGCGCTGTGGGCGGCCTACGATGCAATTGCCTGTCCCACCTTGCTGATACGGGGGCAGCAATCCGACCTGCTTGGTGTGGAGACTGCCAAGGAAATGACCCAGCGGGGGCCGCGTGCGCGGCTGTTGGAAATTCCGGACGTCGGCCATGCGCCGACCCTGCAGCATCAGGACCAGATCAGCCTTGTTGCTGGCTTCCTGAAGGAATAGTTCGCAGCCCCGGCTGCGATCGAGAGAAGAAGACATGGTTTCATTTGCCACTGAACAGTCACAGCTGACTACCGGGCTGTCCGAAGCAGACGCAGCCCGGGTACTGGCTGCGCTGGAGTTCGTTCGTCCGGTCTATTCCGGGCAGGTGTTGCGCACCGGGCAGGATGCGCTCGAGTTCTCGCAGCAGGTGGCCACGGTGCTGGCGCAGTTGTCCTCGGACGCTGATACCCGCATTGCCGCCTTGCTGTTCGAGTTGCATGTGTTCGACCCGAAATTCCTGGACACGATAGAGAAGCATTTCGGCCGCGAGACTGCCGACTTCGTTGGCGGCATACAGCGGCTGATGCGGCTGCACGAGATGACGTTTGCGCATCGCGAGGCGGGCCGCACACGCGACCTGCCGCCGGGCGCGGCCGGGCAGGTCGAGGCCCTGCGCAAGATGCTGCTGGCGATGGCGTCCGACATGCGCGCGGTGCTGGTCCGGCTGGCCTCACGGCTGACGACGCTGCGCTTTTTCGCTGAGCACAAGCTGCAGGATGAGCGCACCGAAAGATACGCGCACGAAACCTTCGAACTGTATGCGCCGCTGGCGAACCGGCTTGGCATCTGGCAATTGAAGTGGGAACTGGAAGATTTGTCGTTCCGCTTCATGGAGCCGGAATCGTACAAGCTGGTCGCCCGCATGCTGGAGGAAAAGCGCCTCGAGCGTGAAGCTTTCGTCGCCCAGGCGATCGCAAGGCTCAAGTCCGAACTGGCGGCCGCCGGAATCAGGGCCGAAGTGAACGGACGTCCCAAGCACATCTACAGCATCTGGTCGAAGATGCGCGGCAAGTCGCTCGAATTCTCCGAGTTGTACGACGTGCGCGCGTTTCGCGTGATCGTCGATGACGTGCGCACCTGCTACACGGTGCTGGGTATCGTGCACAACATCTGGACGCCAATACCGAAGGAATTCGACGACTACATCTCCCGCCCCAAGCCCAATGGCTACCAATCGCTGCACACGGTGGTCGTTGGCGACGACGGGCGCGCGCTGGAGGTGCAGGTACGCACCAGGGAAATGCATCACTTCGCCGAGTATGGCGTGGCGGCGCACTGGCGCTACAAGGAGAGTGGCGGCTCGACCTCGCAGGCGAAGAAGTACGATGAGAAGATCGCCTGGCTGCGGCAACTGCTGGCCTGGAAGAGCGAAGTGGTCGACAGCGTGGTCGGCCCCGACGACTTGCAGCACGAATGGGTCGAGAAGCTGAAGTCGGCGACGCTGGACGACCATATCTACGTTCTGACGCCGCAGGCGCGCGTGATCGAACTGCCGGCCGGCGCCACGCCGATCGACTTTGCCTACCACCTGCACAGCGATGTCGGTCACCGCTGCCGCGGCGCGCGCGTGGACGGCGTGATGGTGCCGCTGAATACGCCGCTCAAGAACGGCCAGACAGTTGAAATCATCACCGCAAAAGGGGAGCAGGCGGCATCGGGGGCGGCTGGCCCCTCGCGCGACTGGCTCAGCCCCACCTACGCGGCGAGCGCGCGCACGCGCTCCAAGATCCGGGCCTGGTTCAATGCGGTGGAACAGCAGGAGACCCTGTCGGCCGGGCGGGCAATCATAGAAAAGACGCTGCAGCGCGAGGGCAGGACTGCGGTCAATCTCGACGAACTCGCCCACAAGCTCGGTTTCGGCAAGGTGGAAGACCTGTTCCTCGCGGTTGGCAAGGATCAGTTCAGCCTGCGCCATGTCGAGCAGGCCTTGCACGAGGAGCCGCCGAAGGAGATCAATCCGGACGACGCGGTGGTGGCCCGCAAGAGCCGCGCATCGAGCGTGGTGCAGGGCGCAAAATCGGGCGTGCTGGTGGTTGGCACGGAAGGGCTGATGACGCAACTGGCGCGTTGCTGCAAGCCGGCGCCGCCGGATTCCATCGTCGGCTTCGTTACCCGCGGCAAGGGCGTTTCCATCCACCGCGCCAATTGCAAGAATTTTGCCGAGATGATGCAGCACGCCCCCGAGCGGGTGATCGCCTGCGAATGGGGCACGCCCGGCAGCGAAACAGTTTATCCGGTCGATATCTTCGTGCTGGCCGGCGACCGCCAAGGCCTGCTGCGCGACATATCGGAGATATTCCTGCGCGAGAAGATCAACGTGATCGGCGTCAGCACGCAAAGCGCCAAGGGCCAGGCGCGGATGGGGTTCACCGCCGAGATCAGTTCGACCGCGCAATTGCAGAAGGCGCTGTCGACAATCAGGGAAGTAACGGGGGTGTACGAGGCGCGGCGGCAATAGGTCACATCGAAAAAATCAGTCAGGAAACAAAACACTGGCGCGGCAAATAAAAGGTCGCTATAATTTCGTTCTTTAGGCGCGTAGCTCAGCTGGTTAGAGCACTACCTTGACATGGTAGGGGTCGTTGGTTCGAGTCCAATCGTGCCTACCAACATTCGAAGCGGTTTCACCGACGCTCAGCAAAAAAGCCGACCCCACAAGGGTCGGCTTTTTTGTTTCCGGGTTTCTTGAAATTGGCCAGAGGAAGTTGGCCGAAAGCGGGCGCCCGATGTCGGCAATGCGCATGTGGTCGGCTACACTTGTCCGGTACACTTTCTGCTCCCTCTTTGCATCCACATTCCGGTCACCAACAAGCCCGCATGAATCCTGATTCCGAAGCGGCAAACCCGCGGTTTTCGGCGCTTCGCACCGGCTTGATCGTGCTGCTGGCGCTTGGCCTGGCTGCTGGCATGTACCTGTGGCTGCCCTTCGAGCCTGCCGTCAGGAAAGGCTTGTGCCTGCTGGTGTTCATCGGGGTGCTTTGGCTGACTGAAGCATTGCACCTCGCTGTGACCGCGCTACTGGTGCCGCTGGGTGGCTTGTTGCTGGGTTTCCCGGGCCTGACCACCACCAGCGCCCTTGCTCCCTTTGCCGACCCCATTGTGTTTTTGTTCCTCGGCGGATTCGCGCTGGCGACCGCACTGAGGGTCCAGCAACTGGATCGCAAGATGGCGGTAGCGCTGCTGGTGCTCTCGGGCGGCCACCTGGGCCGCGCGGTTTACCTGCTGTTTGCGGTCACGGCCGTCCTCTCCATGGGTATCAGCAACACCGCGACGGCGGCCATGATGCTGCCACTGGCCCTTGGAATACTCAGTCCACTTGATCTCCGTAGCGACCGCCGGACATTCGCCTTTGTCCTGCTGGGCGTTGCCTATGCGGCCAGCATCGGCGGCATCGGCACATTGGTGGGTTCGCCACCCAATGCCATTGCCGCGCGCGCGGCGGGCATCGATTTTGCAGAATGGCTGTGGATAGGAATTCCCCTGGTGCTGGCGCTGATGCCGCTGATGGTGCTGACCTTGTGGCTGGTGCTGCGTCCACAACTGAACCGGAGCATCGAGATTGTCATGGATGACGTGCCCTGGACCGGCGCGCGCGTCCTGACCCTGTTGGTGTTCGCCCTGACCGCGCTGGGCTGGATTTTTGGCGCCGCGCCTTTGAAGGCGATGGGCATACAGAGCCCGGACACCTTCTTTGCCGTGGCTGCAGTCGTCGCAGTGGTGGCGCTTGGACTGGTCACCTGGCGGGACGTGGTGGAGCATACTGATTGGGGCGTTCTGCTGCTGTTCGGAGGCGGACTGGCGCTGGGCGAGATCCTCGGCGCATCAGGCGCATCGGTGGTCCTTGGGCAGCAGGTGGCCGGCGCATTGCAGGGCGCTGCGCCGTGGACCATGCTGCTGGTCGTGGCCGCCTTCATGGTGCTGCTCAGCGAATTCGCCAGCAACACGGCCGCAGCGGCCTTGCTGGTTCCGGTTTTTGCGGCGGTCGCGGTTCAAATGGGCTTGCCCCCGGAGATCCTGGTCGTCGTGGTGGCTCTTGCGGCATCCTGTGGCTTTGCCTTGCCGGTGGCAACCCCGCCTAACGCCCTGGTGTTCGGGACGGGGCACGTGCCGCAGCGGGTCATGCTGCGGGCAGGCCTGGCGCTCGATATTGTCTGCATCCTGGTATTGACCGCCTGGGCCTTGCTGGCGCTGCTGAAAATCACACCCTTCTGAGATTGCGATGGCGGCATGCCGGCTGCGTGATTTACGCCGGCTCCAGCATCGGGCGGACCGCTGGCCGCCGTGACCACATCTTCTTGTTCACATCTTCCTGTTCACATCTTCGTCAGCGCATTGAACGCTTTCGGCTGCCTGCGCGCCTGTGCCGGGCCGTGCGGCGATGCCATCCTCGACCGGATCATGCAGCGCCACCGTCGCTTTACGCTGACCAGCGATTCACTGCGGGCAGGGCTGCAAAATGCCAGAAAAAATGAGAAAAATGCCAATCCCTGTTGACCGCTGACATTACAATTTGACAGCACAACAAGTTCTCATGCGCATCGCTCACCACGATACGGATGATTTTTGACTGAGGCCGATTGACAGTATGCTCCTAAAAATGATGTCCGCTATCATTTGGAGTGTGTCACTCGGTTGCAGGGCGCCTGATTCTGCAGCCGCTCATAGTGATAAATACGTGCGATGGTGAGCCAATTTGTCTTCAAATTGATCCAAAAAAATATCTGAAAAGTCACTTGACGGATATGATTTGGTAACGCTAACATTAATCTTGTCGATGGGCGAAAAATGATTCGCATATCGATCCGACGCAGCTGACCGTAGATCAGGCCACACATAGCCAGGAGACGAACATGACGCAGGTGCCCAAGACGACCCTTTCTTCGAAGTCCGGATGCGATCCAGTTGCGGGGGAGGGGGCGATGTCCTTGTCCCCCGATGCAGGGCCGCTCAGTCCGCACAGGCGCAAGCTGCTCGGTGCAGGTGCCGCGGCGCTGGCCTCGGCTGGTCTTGGGCTGGCTGCGCCGGCTGTCATGGCGCAGGCCAAGCGCTTCAGCGGCGTGACGCTGAATGTGTCGTGCTGGAGCGCGCGGTATCCGGCCCTGCTCGCCGACTACATCAGTGAATTCACCGAGGCGACCGGCGCAAAGGTCAATTACGACACGCCGGGCTTGCAGGTGTATAACCAGCGCGCCGACCTCGAACTGTCGACCAAGGGCAGCGGATACGACGTCCTCAACATCACCTTCGTGTTCACCAACCGGTGGATCGGGAACGGTTGGCTGACGCCGCTTGATCCCTATATCAACGACCGCAACAAAACGGCTGCTGACTTTGATTTCGCGGACTTCCTGCCAGGCGCCGTAAGTCCCCTGAAGGACAGGAAAGGCGTCACGCACGGCATCCCCTGGGTGACCGACTCGGGAATGGCCATTGCCAGTCGCTTCGACTTGTTCAAGGCGAACGGCCTGGCGATGCCCGATACCTTCGACGAGCTCGAACGCAGCCTCGGCGTCGTTCACAAAAAGGACGGCGTGGACGGCTTCCTGGCTGACAATCACTGGGGCTTCTGGTACCCGCCGTTCCTGCAAGGGTATGGCGGCAACGTGTTCCGCGCACCGCCGGATGACCTCATGCCTACGCTCGATACACCCGAGGCGATCGTGGCAGCCGAGCAGTTGGCGCGCATCGTCAGCAAGTTCGGCCCGCCTGGCGCAGGTGGCATGTCTTATGGGCAGACCGGGGAGCTGATCCGGGCCGGCAAGGCCAACCACTCGCTCCAGACGCATTCCGGCGGCATGTCCATGATGGAGTCCAACTCCAAGGTGGCGTCCACGCTTCGGTTCTCCTTGTATCCACGTGGACCCAAGGGCAGGTTCCCCGGGATCGCGTCGCACGGCTGGGGAATTCCGGTTGGCTCGAAGAACAAGGATGCCGCCTGGGAGTTCATCAAATGGGCTACCTCAAAGGCGCTTCTCAATCGGATGGTCAAGGAGAAGGGGCTCGGATCGGTGACGCGCCGATCGATCTTCGACGCTCCCGAATACCGCAAGCTGATCACCGTCAACGGCCAGGACACCGGGCAGATCGTGCTCGACACGATCAAGCTTGGCGAACAGGGCCACATGAAATATCGGACGGTCCCGGCCTACCCGCAGATCAACGTCCAGCTCAATCAAGCCCTGGGACGGATCATCTCGGGTCAGATGAGCGCGAAGGAGTCGATGAAGCAGGCGCAAGTAGCTGCCATCGCCGACCTGAAGCGCGCAGGCATCAAGATCTAGGGCGTGGCAATGGCATCTTTGAGCATCAAGCCGGGCGGCTGGTCCGAGAGACGGGATCGCCAGTTGTTCGTCGGATTGCTTCCGGCGCTGGCGATTCTTGTCGTCCTGACCGCTGCGCCGGCGCTGTACCTGGTGCTGACCTCCTTGACGCCGCTGAATCTCGCGGTGCCCGGCACGGCGTGGAATTTCGACAAGCCTTTTGCGAACTACGTCGAGATGCTCGAGGACCCGCGCTTTACGCACTCCGTCGTGGTGCAGATCAAACTGTCCATCGCATCAGTGGTGCTGCAAATGCTTGCAGGCCTTGGTGTTGCCCTGCTGCTCAACGAAAACACCAGAATGAGGCTATGGGCGCGCTCGGGAATGCTGATACCCATGGTGTTGCCCCCGATCGTGGTGGGCATCACCTGGCTGGCCTTGTTTACGGTCGATATCAGTCCGATCCACCGGGCCCTGGCCTGGATCGGACTGCCGGTCGGGCCGCTGTTGACCAATCCATCCACCGCGCTCTGGGCGATCGTATTTGCCGGCACCTGGGAGCACTTTCCTTTCGCCATGCTGATGTCATTGGCGGCGCTGCAGATGGTGCCGGAAAGTCCGATCGAGGCGGCCCGGATCGATGGCGCCAGCCGCTGGCAGATATTCTGGCATGTCCGGCTGCCGTTCATCATGCCGACGCTGGTCGTCGCGGGCCTCTTCATCCTGATCGATAGCGTGAAGGCCTTCCCGCTGATTTTCATCATGACCGACGGTGGCCCGGGTGAAGTGACCGAGGTGACCAACTTCTACGTCTACCGGCAGGCGTTCACCTTCTCGCTATGGGGATATGGCAGCGCGATTGCCACGACCATGCTGGCAGCGGTGTTCCTCATCAGCTACTTCATATATGGCCTCACTACCCCGAAAAATGGCGCTCCGAACTGAACCGAAATTGACATGGCGGCAGCGGCATCCCAAGTGGCTGGGCGATGTCGCGACCCTGATCCTGCTGCTGCTGGTCCTGTACCCGCTGTTCTGGCTGATCCAGGTGTCATTCAGGCCCAAGGAAGAACTTTTCAGCAGCAGCTTCCTGTTCATGCCGACGCTGGAGAACTATCTGGCGCTGTGGAAGGGGAACTTCCCGCTTTCCTTCATCAACAGCATCATCAGCAGCACTGCGGCCACCATATTGGCGATGCTGTTCGGGGTGCCGGCTGCCTATGCGCTATCACGGGGAAAGTTTCGTTCCGCGCGCCAGATCGGCCTCTGGATCCTGGTCACGCGGATGGCGCCGCCGATCGCGTTCACCATTCCGCTATACATCACATACCGCTACCTCGACCTTCACGATACCCGCACCGGTCTCGTCATCGTCTATCTCACATTCAGCCTTGCGCTGGTGATCTGGATGATGAAGCCGTTTTTCGACGCCATCCCGCGCGAACTGGAAGAGGCCGCGGCGATTGACGGCTGCACCACCTGGCAGACCTTCCTGAAGGTGACTCTGCCCCTGGCCGGGCCCGGCCTGGCTGCCACTGCGGTGATCTGTTTCATCCAGTCGTGGAATGACTTCTTCTTCGCGTTGATCCTCACCCGCACCCAGGCATCCACAGCGCCAGTGGCGATTGTCGGGTTCATACAGTATGTCGGATGGGAGTGGGGGCGGATGGCGGCGGCTGGGACTCTCGTCATGATGCCGGTGGTCTTGTTTTCGATCTTTGTGCGCAAGTACCTCGTGCATGGGCTTGCGGCGGGCAGTATCAAGGGCTAAAGGCCTGGAGGAATGTGATGTCAGTAGTACGACTGGAGCAGGTGTACAAACGGTTTGGCGACGTGGAGGTGGTGCGGGACGTGAACCTGGAACTTCCGCGAGGTGGCTTGACGGTTTTTCTCGGGCCGTCGGGCTGTGGAAAGACGACGACGCTGCGCATGATCGCCGGCCTGGAATCGGTGTCGAGCGGTCGTATCCTGATCGGCGAGCAGGACGTGACCCATCTCGATCCCAGGGACCGGAACATTGCCATGGTGTTCCAGAACTATGCGTTATACCCGCACAAGACCGTCGCCGAAAACCTGGGGTTCGGCCTCAAGATCCGTGGCGTGCCGCAATCCGAGATCGAATCGCGCGTGCTCACGGCATCACAGTTGCTCGGGCTCTCCGAACTGCTGGCGCGCAGGCCCAAGCAATTGTCGGGCGGCCAGATGCAGCGAGTAGCCCTCGGGCGCGCGATCGTCAGGGACGCAGAGGTGTTCCTGCTCGACGAACCACTTTCCAACCTCGATGCCAAGTTGCGCGTGCAGATGCGCGAAGAAATCTTCAAGCTCCAGCGACGCATCGAGAAGAGCATGATCTACGTGACCCACGACCAGGTCGAGGCCATGACCCTTGCCGACCAGATCGTGATCATGCGCGACGGCAGGGTGCAGCAGGTGGGGCGGCCGCTGGAAATCTTCGACCGGCCGAACAACCTTTACGTGGCCGGGTTTGTCGGTTCGCCGGAGATGAACATTCTTGACATGCGGGTCGAGGACGGCATGCTGAAGGGAGCGACTTGCTCGATTTCCGCTGAACGCCTGGACGGCCTGAGCGGGGGCAGGCAGGTCAAGGTCGGAATCCGGCCGGACCATGTCGAGCTGGCGCTGGAAGCGTCATCGTCCACCGCCACCGGTTGGCTGGAGGTCGAAGTCTGCGAGCAACTCGGCACGACGACGCTGCTGATCGGCAGCATGGATGGTCAACGTTTGCGGGTATTGGTGACACGAACCTCGGCCGAGCCCGGTGACCGGGTGCCGGTACGCTTGCCCGCCGAGCGCCTGCATCTTTTCGATGCCGACAGCGGGGCCCGGCTCAACTGAGAAAGGCTGCGATCGGCTATTTCCGCGGCTTTTTCGTGGAGCCGCGCACGATCACCTCGAAACCGAGGTCGATGGTGCGTTGCTCCGGACTGTTGCCGCGGAAAGTGTCCATCAGCATGCGGGCGGCGTTTCGGCCAATTTCGTAGCGCTGAAGCCGGACCGTAGTCAGCGGCGGCAAAAATTCCTGCGCGAGCTCAATATCGTCGAAGCCCGCTATGCCCAAGTCCGCCGGCACCTCGATTCCGCGCCGCTTTGCCTCCAGCATGCAGCCGATTGCATGGATGTCGGTGGTGCAGAACACGGCGTCAATGTCCGGATGGCGCGAGAGCAGTTCGACAAAAGCCTTCTCGCCGTTGACCACGCCACCCCTGGCCTCGATCTTCATCGTCTCATCGTGGGCGAGCCCGAAATCCGCCAGGGCCTTTTCGTAACCCGCCCGGCGATCCCTCGTGATCTGGTCATTCTCAACTGGGGTGGAGATCAGCCCGACCTTGCGATAGCCGCAGCGTGTCAGGTGCTCCATCATCGCGTAGCTGGCGTCGACGTTGGAATAACCCACTGCCATGTCGATCAGGCGCCCCGAGATCAGCGGAACCTCCACGACGGGGATGCCCGCATTTGCCAGCAATTTGTAGGTGCGCTCAGCATGCACGGCACCGGTGAGTATCAGGCCGGCTACGCGCTGTCCAAGGAATGAGATCACATGCTCGAGCTCGGTTTCGGGAGAGTAGCCGCTCAGGCCGAGAAGCAAGGTGTAGCCCTCGGCCGAGATCACGTCAGTCACGCCCTGGACGCGTTCGGCAAATGCGGGGTTATCGATGAACGGCAGCACCATTCCAATGGTGCGTGACGTGTTCGAGGCCAAGCCGCCAGCGAGGCGATTGGGGATATAGCCAATCTTCTCGATGGCGACCCAAACCGCAGCCCGCGTTTTCTCGGATACGGTGTCGGGCTTGTTCAGGACCCTGGATACAGTGATCGGCGCAACGCCTGCAAGCTTCGCTACTTCCTCGATCCGGTGCCCGCTACTGCCTGCGCGAACGCGTTTTGACTTCGATTCAGCCATGGATTTTTTTTCTGTGGACAGGGCAAGGATACCGCCATTTTCCTTGCCCTATCCAGCTTTTAGTTCGGCGGCTGCGAACGGCCCATCAGGCCGTGCACCGCGATCGGCGGATATTCCCTGATGGCGTCTTCATTGGGCTCGGTGCCCCAACCCGGGCGGTCCGGCAGCACCAGGTGACCATCCTCGTAGACCGGCACATGGGTAAACAACTCGTGATCCCAGGCGATGCGGTCGATGTCCACCTCCATGATGCGCAGGTTCGGCACTGCCGCGCAGAAATGCGCGTTCATCATCGTGCACAGGTGGCCGTAGAAGTTATGGCAGGCCACGTTGACCTCGTGCGCCTCGGCCGCAGCGGCGATCTTCATGGACTGCCATACGCCATTCCACGGCGTGTCGACGATCGCCACGTCCACCGCTTGCTCGCGCAGGAACGGCAGGAACTGCTGCACGCCGATCAGCGTTTCGCAGGAGGCGATGGGATGCCGGCTCTGCGAGCGCAAGTACGCTAGCGCCTGCGGGTTCAGGGTGTCGATCTCGACCCAGAACATGTCGAGGTCGGCGATCTCGCGCAGGATCCGCAGGTAGCCCTCGGTCCTGGCGTTGAAATTCAGGTCCAGCATGATGTCCATGTCCGGGCCGGCGGCGTCGCGGAGGATCTCCAGGTGCTCGCGCAAGCCCTTCAGGACCTTGCGGTCGATGTTGAGTTCCGGCATGAACGGGTTGCCAAAGCCGGCGCCCCAACCCAGGATCTGCTGGTTCTCGTAGCGGTACATATTGGTCTTGAGCCCGGTGAAGCCGCGCTCGCGCACTTCGCGCGCCAGCTTGCGAACGCCGTCAGCGTCGTGGATCTCGGGCTGGTAGTGTGGCCGGCGCGAGGCCCGCCATGTCACGCAATGCGACCAGTACACGCGCAGGCGATCGCGGATCTTCCCGCCCAGCAGGTCGTAGCAGGGCACCCCCAGCGTCTTGGCCTTGGCGTCCAGCAGCGCGTTTTCGATGGCGCCGAGCGCCTGCCCGACCACCCCGCCCGAGCCTGGCCGCGTCACGCAGTGCAGGTCTTCGCGGATGCGTTCGTGCTGCATCACCGACTGCCCCACCACCCGTGAAGCCAGTTGCTCTATGACTGCGCCCACCCCGGGCGAGCCGAAGCCTTCGTCGAATTCGCTCCAGCCGACCAAGCCGTCGTCGGTCGTGATTTTCACGAAGTAGTAGTTGCGCCAGGAGGCGCTGCACGAGAGGGTCTTGAGTTCGGTTACACGGTGCTGGGCTGTCATGGGAAGTGCTTCCTTATGGGTGATCGGTGTGACGGGAGGCGCGGTGAGGTTTGCTGCGGGTTTTACGCGGCAGCCTGCGGTTCGCAGCTTGGCCGGTGAGGCGAATGCAGCTTGGATGATAGCGGTGATCAAGGATTGCGGCAAGCGGGTCGTGGTAGCTGCGGTAGCCAAAAAGTTTCGACTGTTAGCTATGGTATATGCGGGATATGCAACGAGAGAGTTGCTGTCATCCAGTCTGGTTTGGCTATTCAAGAATTTTGTGAAACAGGATTGTTGCAGTTCAAAATGATATGCGCTACCATTGCGCTGACTACTGATTGGTCAAACAGCGCAACAAGCGCACTACGAGGAGCTCCATGTCCGCCGCACCCGCTCGCAACGTCATCCTGGTCGTCTTTGATTCCCTGCGGCGTGACGCCCTGGGCTGCTACGGCGGATCACCTCCGTGGGGTTCGATCCACACGCCGAATCTCAATGCATTTGCCGAAGAGTCCGTGATGTTCACGCGCGCTTTCCCCGAGTCCTTGCCGACCCTGTGTGCGCGCCGCGCAATCTACACGGGTCAGCGCACCTATCCATTTCATAACGGCGATTTCCGTTACATGAAGGGGGACTGGTGCGTCGGCTACTTTCCGGGCTGGGGGCCAATCCCGGAGCAGCAACACACCTTGTCCGAAATATTTTCTGAACAGAAATTCCGCACCGGTCTCGTCTCGGATCTGTATCACCAGTTCAAGCCGGGGAAGAACTTCTGGCGCGGCTTCGACCAGTGGACTTTCATACGGGGCCAGGAAACGGATCACTCGCGCAGCGGGCGCGTGCCGACGAAGGAGGAGATCGAGCGCTGGATTCCGCCGGAGTTCAGCGAGGTCCACGACCGGGTAATGAAAGCCGCCAACAAGGATTCGTTCTGGTTCGACAGCAAGGCATTGCTGAACATGCGCGACCGGGTGCGCGAGGAGTTGTGGTTCAACGCGCAGGTGATGCAGGAGGCGGGCCGCTGGGTTGAGCAGAACCAGGATGCCGAGCGCATGTTTCTGACGGTCGAATGCTTCGACCCGCACGAGCCATGGTTCGTGCCCGAGCACTACCGGAAGCGCTACGACGCCCATGAAGGCCGCGAGCAGGTGATTTCGCCTTACGCGGAAATCCCGGACATCAGCGAAGACTTGCTGCGCCGCACGCGGGCAAATTATTCCGGACTGGTGGAAATGTGCGACCGCTGGTTCGGTCATTTGATGGAGTCGCTGCGGGTCAACGGCATGCTGGAGGATTCGATCGTGATCGTTACTTCGGACCACGGTCATTCGCTGTGGGATCGCCGCGGATTCATTGGCAAGCGTCCCTATCCGTCCGACCCCGAGACCTACGATGTCCCCTTGATGATCCGGCATCCCGGAAAGCTTGGCGCCGGGACAAAGTGCGATGCGTTCGTGCAGGCACACGACATTGCCGCAACCGTGCTCGAGGCCACCGGCGTGACGAGCCCGGAGCCGATTGACGGAAAGTCCTTCTATAAAACCGCCTTCGCCGGCGGCGCGCCGATTCGCGACCATGTCACGGTCGGATGGGGCGTGGGCATGACCGTCATCGACGACAACTGGTGGTTCAACGCCAAGATCGACGGAACCGGCGCGTTTTTGTACCCCGCGCACCGGCCGCAGGGGGAGGAGACCAGCATGGCCGCCGAACATCCCGAGATCGTGGAGGCCATGTTCCGCATTGGCAAGGAAGACGCCGGTGGCTCATTCCCGCAGTACTTGCTGGACCGCGCGGCCACTGTTGCCGATGCAGGCGGGAGCGTCCCGTTTGCCACCCGTGACTAGAACCACTCCTCCATATACCCATAAGGACGCACTTCCCATGACAGCCCAGCACCGTGTAACCGAACTCAAGACCCTCTCGTGCAGCGCCTCCTGGCGCAACTACTACTTCGTGAAAATCACGACCGACGACGGCCTGGTCGGCTGGAGCGAGTTCGACGAAGGCTTCGGCTCGCCCGGGGTGGGCGCAGTCATCGAGCAACTGGCTTCACGAGTGGTGGGGCAGTCGGTGATGCAGCACGAACGCATCCGCGAAGACCTGCACTGCGTGACGCGGCCAGGCTCGGGCGGGGTGGTCGGGCAGGCGCTCGGCGCCATCGAAAACGCGCTGCTGGACGCCAAGGCCAAGACACTGGGGGTGCCCTGCTACGACCTGCTGGGCGGCAAGATCCGCGATCGCCTGCGCGTGTACTGGTCGCATTGCGTCACCTGGCGGGCTGGCCGCGTACCCCACTACCAGCCCGAGATCCACGACGCAGCGGGGGTGCGCGACCTGGCCCGCGAGGTCAGGGAAAAAGGGTTTACTGGGCTCAAGACCAACATCTGGCGCTATGAGCAGGACGGAAAGATCGCGCGCTGGGCTACCGGCTTCGGTACGCCATTCGCGCCGGAACTCAACATCGACCGCAAGGTCCTGAAGGGCTTGCGCGAGCACCTGGAGATCCTCCGCGACGCCGCCGGCCCGGACATGGACATCATGCTGGACCTGAATTTCAATGCCAAGACCGAGGGCTACCTGCGGATCCTGCGCGAGATCGCCGACCTCGACATGTTCTGGGTCGAGATCGACACCCTGAACCCGCAAGCGCTGGCGTACTTGCGCTCGCAAAGCCGGCATCCCATCGCCTCCTGCGAAACGCTGATCGGCGTGCAGCAGTTCCTGCCCTTCCTGCGCGAGCAAGCGGTGGACGTGGCGATCGTCGACACGCCGTGGAATGGCGTATGGCAGTCCATGAAGATCGCCGCTGCGGCCGAGGCGCACGAGGTCAACGTGGCCTGCCATAACTTCTACGGCCACCTGTGCACGATGATGAACGCGCACTTCTGCGCGGCAGTGCCGAACCTGCGCATCATGGAGGTGGACATCGACCGCATCGCCTGGGATCACGAGTTGTTCACCCATGTACCGGTCTACGAGGATGGTCACCTGGTGCTGCCGGACCGCCCGGGTTGGGGCACCGAACCCAATGAAGACGCCATCAAAGAATATCCGCCGATCGCGGTGCACGGCCTGATGGGCCGTTCCCGGCCCCAGAGCTGATCGTCGCCTGTCTTGCAGATCGTGTATTTGTCGATGCAGGCAGCGCGCCTTCATCCCCGTCGAAAGCCACTGAGTGACCAGGGAAGTCCTTATGACGAATGCTGTTGATGTATTGATTATCGGAGCCGGCGCTTCGGGCGCTGCGGTAGCGTGGAGCCTGGCCGAGACCCGCATGCGTATCGTGTGCCTGGAGCAAGGGGATTGGGTCAAGTCGTCCGACTACCCGAGCAATGGCCGCGACTGGGAGGAGCGGCAGTTCGGCGATTTCAGCGTCAATCCGAACCGCCGTGGCAATCCAGCGGACTATCCTGTCAACGAGGACGATACGCCGATCAAGGTCGCCAATTTCAATGGTGTGGGCGGGGGCACGATCCTGTACGCAGGACATTTCCCGCGCATGCATCCCTCGGACTTCCGGGTGCGCACGCTTGATGGCGTCGCTGACGACTGGCCGGTGGACTATGCCACGCTGGAACCCTACTTCGCGCTGAACGACCGGATGATGGGCATAGCGGGGCTGGCCGGGGATCCGGCCTATCCGCCCAAGGAAGCGGTGCTGCCCCCGCTGCCGCTGGGCAAGACCGGCATGGTGCTGGGGCGCGCGATGAACCAGCTGGGATGGCACTGGTGGGCTGCTGACAGTGCCATCTCCACCCAGGACTACGAGGGCAGGGCGAAGTGCATCAACCTCGGCCACTGCATTGCTGGCTGCGCCCAAGGGGCGAAGGCCAGCACCGACATCACCTACTGGCCCGTGGCTTTGCGCCAGCGTGTCGAGCTGCGTACGCGCTGCCGGGTGCGCGAGATCACCACCAACGAGGATGGCATGGCCTCCGGCGCGATCTATTACGACGCCGATGGCGTGGAGCATTTCCAGCCCGCAGAGGTGGTGATCATCGCCTGCAATGGCGTGGGGACGCCGCGGCTCCTGCTGAACTCGGCTTCTTCGCGCTTTCCCAATGGTCTGGCCAACTCCAGCGGACTGGTAGGCAAGAACCTGATGTTCCACCCTTACTCGTCGATTCGCGGCTATTTCGACGAGCCGCTGGACGGCTATCGCGGACCGCATATCGGCACCTGGAGCCAGGAGTTCTACGAAACCGACCGCAGCCGCGGGTATTTGCGCGGATACACCTACCAGTTCGTGCGCGGGCAGGGTCCGGTATTGACCGCAATGACGGGCATGGCCTCCGGGCTGATTCCATGGGGTGAAGGACACCATCAGGCCTATCGGCAGCTGTTCGATCGCAGCGCGGGAATGGTGGCGATCTGCGAGGACCTGCCCGAAGAACACAACACCGTCACGCTCGATCCGCATCTGAAGGACTCGAACGGAATTCCGGCACCCAAGATCACCTACCGCCTGAGCGAGAACAGCCGTCGGATGCTGGATCATTCGATCGCCCGCGGCACCGAGATTCTCAAGGCCGCAGGTGCGCGCGATATCGTCAGCGACGGACCGCTGCCACATGCGGGCTGGCACCTGATGGGTACTGCTCGCATGGGAACCGACCCGGAGCGCTCGGTGGTCAACGAGTGGGGCCGCAGCCACGACGTCAAGAACCTGTTCATCGTCGATGGGAGCATCTTCGTCACCTCCGGCGGGGTCAACCCCACCGCCACCATCCAGGCGCTGGCTCTTTATATCGCCGACAACATCAAGAACCGTCTTGCCAACCTGTTTGATTGAGGCCCCGATGACAAAGCACATCCCGATTGCGGGAGCAAACGCGCTGTCCGACACGCAGCGGCGTTCACTGCGCGCGCTGGTGGCGCTGATGATTCCCGCCAGCGCCGAGTACCAGGTACCCGGCGCCGATGACCAAGCAATTTTTGGCGATATCGTCTCCTCGCTGGGGCGGGACGCCGGTGCTGTCCGGCAGGTGCTCAAGCACCTGGAAGAAATGTCCGCAGGCCCCTTCGCTGACCTGCCGGCCAGCCAGCAGGAGGCACTTGCACAGCAAATGCGTGACGATCATCCGGCGCTGGCGAGTGCGCTGGTAGCAGTGACGACGAGGTGCTATTACCGCGATGACCGGATCATGCAAGCGCTGGGCATGCAGCCGCGGCCGCCGTTCCCGCAAGGCTTCGATGTCGAGCAAGGTGACTGGTCGCTGCTCGAACCGGTACGGGCGCGCCGGAAGATATATCGGGACGCTCCCTGATGGCGTGCGCCGGAAGCACTGCCAGATGAGCCAGGAAGCGGAAAAATTCGGCGGCGTCATCGGGCGGAGCTACCAGGACTCGAAGCCCTGGATCGTGCCCGAGCCAAGCGCGCCACCTGGCGCGCCAAATGTCGTGATCATCGTGCTGGATGATGTCGGATTCGGGCATCTCGGGTGCTATGGTTCCACCATCGAGACGCCGCGCATCGATGCGCTGGCGGCTTCGGGCAGGCGCTACAACAACTTCCACACCACCGCGATGTGCTCGCCGACGCGCGCATCCCTGTTGACTGGTCGCAACCATCATGCAGTCGGCATGGGAATGATTGCCGACTGGTGTACCGGTTACCCTGGCTACCAGGGGCAGGTGACGCGGCGTGCGGCAACCCTGGCCGAGATCCTGCAACCAGCCGGGTACAACTGCTTCGCGGTTGGCAAGTGGCACCTGGCACGGCTGCGCGACTGGACTGCTGCCGGCCCGTTCGGGCAGTGGCCGCTCGGACGCGGTTTCGAGCGTTATTACGGCTTTCTTGCATCCCTGATGGACCACTGGAATCCGGAGCTGGTCTGCGACAACCACGCCATACCGACGCCGCGGCGCCCCGGCTATCACCTGACCGAAGACTTGATCGAGCGGGCCATCGGCATGATCGGGGACCAACAAGCGGCGGCGCCAGGCAAGCCCTTTTTTTCCTACGTGGCGCTGGGGGCCTGTCACTCGCCGCATCATGCGCCCAGGTCTCATATTGACAAGTATGCGGGCCGCTTCGATGAAGGCTGGGATGTCGCGCGCGAGCGCTGGTTTGCACGGCAACTGGAGCTGGGGATTGTCCCTGCCGGATCGCACCTGACCCCGATGAATGAAGCAGTAAGGCCATGGGACTCCATGAGCCCGGATGAGCGCAGGCTCTGCGCCCGTCATCAGGAGGTATTCGCCGGCTTCCTGGACCACACCGACCAACAGATAGGGCGCCTGGTCGACTACCTCGGAGAGCGCGACCTGCTCGACAACACGCTGCTCATGGTGCTGTCGGACAACGGCGCGACGGAGGAGGGTGGTGACTTCGGCGATGCCAACATCCGAAGGCATTACCAGTTCCTCGATGAGCCGCTGGAGCAAAAGCTGGCTGCGTTGGACCGGCTCGGTTCCGAGCACATGTTCAACAACTATCCAAGGGGCTGGGGACATGCAGGCAACACGCCGCTGAAATGGTTCAAGATGCATACGCACGGCGGCGGCGTGCGCGACCCGCTGGTAGTCCACTGGCCGGCGCGGATGAAGCAGGGTGGGCTCGTAAGCGCCCAGTTCTGTCATTGCAGCGATATCGTGCCAACCGTGCTGGAGGCGGTGGGGGTGGATGCGCCGGCCACGGTTCAGGGAGTGGAGCAGATGCCGATCCATGGCACGAGCTTCCTGCACACCTTCGATGAGCCGCGCGCGCCCGGCCGCAAGAAAGTCCAATACTTCGAGCTGCTAGGGCACCGCGGGATCTGGGCTGATGGATGGAAGGCAGTGACCCACCATGTGCAGGGAGCGGACTACGAGAGCGACCGTTGGGAGCTCTACCACGTGGATGTCGACTTCACGGAGAGCGAGGACGTGGCTTTGCGATATCCGGAAAAGCTCAGGCAACTGGTTGAACTTTGGTGGGAACAGGCTGAAATGCATCACGTCCTCCCGCTTGACGACCGCGACCGCCAACGAATCCTGTTCACCTACAAGCTTCCTTCCCGCCAGCGCTACGTGTTCGAGCCCGGCATGGACCGGCTATCGGTCGTGGCCGCCCCGCCGGTGGCCAATCGCTCCTACCGGATCGTTGCGGACGTCGAGCTGGCGGCAGACACCGCTGGCGTGATCCTGGCTGCGGGCACCCGCTTCGGCGGCTATGTGCTCTTTGTCGAGGGCGGCCATCTGGTGCATGAGTATGTCGGCCCTGACAGGCGATGGGTGCTCGAATCCGGGGCAGCCCTTGCCCCCGGTCGTCATATCCTGGAATTTGAATTCGCCAGGCACGGACATGGCGCCGGCACCGGCACCATGCTCTGCGACGGCGTAGTGCTGGGCCGCATCGAGATGCGCAACATGTGGCCATTGGGCGCGACCGCAGGCGGTGTTTATTGCGGCTACGACGACGGCAGCCCGGTCAGCGACCGTTACCGCTGTCCGTTCACGTTCACCGGGACCATTCACCAGGTATCCGTGGAGCTGGCGGACGATCAGCTGGCCAATCCCGGCCTGGAAAACCTTCTCTCCATCAGTGAAGACTGATGACCCATTGAAAACAGCATTCGGAACGCACAGGACAGCCAGATGAACATTGCAAGCATGCCGCAAACTCCCGCGGTCGATCGCACAGGTTACGAAGACCTTTGTCTCTACATCGACGGCGAATTCCTCAAGGGTGGGGGGCGCAAGGAGCAGCAGGTGTTGTATCCCGCGAGCGGGGAATGCATCGCCAGCTTGCCGCACGCTACACGGGAGGACCTCGACCGCGCCCTCTCTGCAGCTGCAAGGGCATTTGAGACATGGAAGCTGAGTTCGCCCCTCGAGCGTTCCCGCATATTGCGCAAGGTGGGTGAACTGTCGCGCAAGAATGCGCGGGAAATCGGACGCAATATCACACTCGACATGGGCAAGCCATTGGCCGAAGCCGTGGGGGAGGTCATTGCCTGCGCCGATCATTGCGACTGGCACGCCGAGGAGTGCCGCCGGATCTATGGCCGTGTGATTCCTGCCCGTTTGCCGAATGTGCGCCAGATGGTGCTGCGCGAGCCGGTTGGCGTGTGCGCTGCGTTTACGCCATGGAATTTTCCCTACAACCAGGCGATTCGCAAGATCGCGGCTGCAATCGGCGCCGGCTGCACGATTATCATAAAAGGGCCGGAAGACGCGCCCAGCGCGGTGCTGGCCATCGCCCGCATGTTCCATGAGGCGGGGCTGCCCCCGGGCGTCCTCAACGTGGTCTGGGGCGATCCGGCAGAGGTGTCGGCGTATCTGATCAATTCCCCGGTCGTGCGCAAGATTTCGTTTACGGGCTCGGTCCCGGTAGGCAAGCAGCTGGCAGTCCTGGCAGCCAGCCACATGAAGCGCGCAACCATGGAGCTGGGTGGTCACTCGCCGGTAATCGTGTTTGACGACGCCGACATCGACCGGGCCGCCGATATGCTGGCAGCGTTCAAGTTCCGCAACGCGGGCCAGGTGTGCGTCTCGCCCACTCGTTTCTACATCCAGGAAAAGGCTTACGACCGGTTCCTCGGGCGCTTCCTCGGCCAGACGCGGCAGATCAAGGTAGGCGATGGCCTGCATGCAGAGACCACGATGGGTCCTCTGGCACACCCGCGGCGCCTGGCCGCGATGCATAGACTCATGGACGACGCACTCAGCCGCGGCGCCAGCATCGAGACCGGTGGCCAGCGCATCGGCGAGTCTGGCAGCTTCTTCGCGCCGACAGTGCTGACCAATGTGCCCGATGACTGCCTGGCGATGTGTGACGAGCCCTTCGGCCCGATCGCATCCTGTGTACCGTTCAAGGATGTTGACCAGGTCCTGCGGCGGGCGAACGCCTTGCCTTATGGCTTGTCCTCCTATGCGTTCACGAATTCGACCAGGAATGCGCTGGCCGTGCAGAACGGGCTCGAAGCCGGCATGGTCAACATCAATCACTTCGGCCAGGCGCTCCCCGAAACCCCGTTCGGCGGAATCAAGGATAGTGGCATGGGCTGGGAAGGCGGCACGGAAACCTTCGACGGCTACCTGAATACAAAATTCGTCACACAGATGGATTGAGGCCGGGCGGCACCGTTCCGGGCCTCTGTCAGCGCAGCTTACTGCGTGCCGAAAATGCGGTCGCCCGCATCGCCCAGTCCGGGCAGGATATAGCCGTGGTCGCTCAGTTCACGGTCGATGGCGGCTGTAAATACCGGCACATCGGGGTGTTCCCGGTAGAGCGTGTTGATGCCCTCCGGGCAGGTCAGCAGGCACAGGAATTTGATCGACTTCGGATTGGACTGCTTCAGGCGGGTTACCGCCGCCGAAGCGGAATTGCCGGTGGCCAGCATGGGGTCGACCACCACCACGTCGCGCTCTTCCATGTTCTTCGGCATCTTGTAGTAATACTCCACTGCCTTCAGGGTCTGCGGGTCGCGATACAGGCCGATATGGCCAACGCGCGCCCCCGGCACCACTGAAAGCACTCCGTCGAGGATGCCATTGCCGGCGCGCAGGATGCTGGCAAATACCAGCTTCTTGCCATCGATGACCTTGGCAGTCATCGTTTCCAGTGGCGTTTCAATCTGCACTTCCTGCATGGGCATGTCGCGGAATACCTCGTATGCCATCAGGGTGCTGATTTCATTGAGCAGTCGCCGGAAGCTGTTGGTACTGGCTTCCTTGTTGCGCATCAGGGTCAGCTTGTGCTGGACCAGTGGATGGTCGACGAGGTGTACGTTCGCGCGGGCTGCCGGGTCAATCGGGGTCATGGTCTTGCTCTTTTTTACAGAGTTCGGAAATAGCAGCATAATGCCGCATTTTGTTGCCGTGGGGATTGGCGGCCCATGTAAGCACGGCAAAATTTTCGGCATGGCTGCAGCACATGAAAGGGGAGAAAAAGAGTGAGCCTGTTCAACTGGACTGAAAGAAATGTCGATGTACTGCAGCAAGGCGGCGTAATCGGGCCCGACGAGCGGCTACCCTGGCCGCAGACCGCCGTCATGGGCGTGCAACACGTGATCGCGATGTTCGGGGCCACGGTGCTGGCTCCCATCCTGATGGGTTTCGATCCGAATATAGCGATCCTGATGAGCGGTGTCGGCACGCTGATCTTCTTCCTGGTTACAGGCGGCAAGGTGCCGAGCTACCTCGGCTCCAGCTTTGCCTTTATCGGCGTGGTGATTGCCGCCACGGCCTATGCAGGCAAAGGGCCGAATCCGAATATCGGACTGGCCCTGGGCGGTATTATCGCCTGCGGGGCGATTTACACATTGATCGGACTGGTAGTGCAGTCGATAGGCACCAGGTGGATCGAGAGGTTCATGCCGCCAGTGGTAACTGGTGCCGTTGTTGCCGTGATCGGCCTTAACCTGGCTGGTATTCCGATCAAGAACATGGCGGCCGGCAATTTCGACGCCTGGATGCAACTGATCACCTTTGTCTGCGTGGGCGTGGTGGCCGTCTTCACGCGCGGCATGGTCCAGCGACTGCTGATCCTGGTCGGCCTGATCCTGGCCAGTGCGATCCATGCCGTGCTGACCAATGGCCTGGGCCTGGGCAAACCGCTCGATCTGTCGGGCGTGGCAAACGCGGCCTGGTTCGGCCTCCCCGGATTCGCCGCGCCGGTGTTTGAAGCCAACGCCATGCTGCTGATCGCGCCGGTGGCCATCATCCTGGTAGCGGAAAACCTTGGCCACATCAAGGCGGTGACGGCGATGACTGGCCGCAACCTGGATGCCTATATGGGGCGTGCCTTCATTGGCGACGGCGTGGCGACCATGGTCAGCGGCGCAGCAGGCGGCACCGGTGTGACGACCTATGCTGAAAACATCGGCGTGATGGCGGCAACCCGGATCTACTCCACGGCTACCTTCCTCGTGGCCGGACTACTGGCTGTACTGCTGGGTTTTTCACCCAAGTTCGGCGCCATCATCCAGGCAATTCCCTTGCCGGTGATGGGCGGCGTGTCGATCGTCGTGTTCGGCTTGATTGCCGTGGCCGGCGCCAAGATTTGGGTCGACAACAAGGTCGATTTTTCGCAGAACAAGAATCTGATCGTCGCCGCCATCACGCTGGTCATTGGCACCGGTGACTTCACGCTCAAATTCGGCCAGTTCGCGCTGGGCGGCATCGGCACTGCTACCTTCGGCGCGATTCTGCTTTATGCCTTGCTGAACCGTCGCGAGCAGTAAAGGAGGAATATACGGAGAGCGGGCGAGCAGAAATCGAGCGAAACTCGAGCAGAAAGCGCAGCGCCAGTCCGCCGGCGCTGCGGAGAGCGGCGCGGAGCGGGACGCATCGAGCCCGCCGGTCCTGTTCGTCGGGCTCGATGGCATGCTGAATTTCCTTGTTTTCTCACAAAGCCGGGGGCCGGCCTTTGGGTACCATGATGCTCATGCCGTTGTAGCTCAGTGCCAGAGCGCCTGTCATGTAAGCAGGAGGTCCGGTGGTTGAAATCCCCGCAATGGCACCAGGATCCAGCCTTGTCGATGTCATGCTTGCCCTGGTGAGGGATGCTCGGGGCAGGGCGTTCGTCTGGAATGTATCGGCGATCTCTGATATAGTTTCGTCAGCTTGCGCGCTGCTTCACGCGGCCGCGCCCCGACTCCCGATCACCCGAATGTAAGAGCGAGAAAGGCATCACGGTTATGACACCGCGAACTAGAACGGAGACCCCTGCCAAGCGACGCTAGTCGACGTTTTTTCCTTTCTGCATCTGAAAAAAGCGCGGCTGGTCCGCGTTTTTTTTCGCCCGCGTTCTTTTCGCCCGCGTTTTTCGTCCGCATTTTTTGTCGGTATTATTATTTTTCCACCCCCGAAGCCGGTGCCTTTGCAGCGGCAAGCGGCCAGCAAGGCTGGCCTGGAGAACAAGCATGGTTTCAGTAAAACTTCCCGACGGCTCGCAACGACAGTTCGATACCCCGCCCAGCGTGGCGCAGGTGGCAGCCAGCATCGGCGCCGGCCTGGCCAAGGCGGCGCTTGCAGGCAAGGTCAACGGCCAACTGGTCGACACATCCTTTGTCATCGAGCAGGATGCCGACCTGGCGATCGTGACCGACAAGGATCCGGAAGGGCTGGATGTCATCCGCCATTCGACGGCCCACTTGCTGGCCTATGCGGTCAAGGAGTTGTTCCCGGACGCGCAAGTCACGATCGGTCCGGTGATCGAAAACGGTTTTTATTATGACTTTTCGTACAAGCGGCCTTTCACTCCTGAAGACTTGCTGGCGATCGAAAAGAAAATGCTCGAGCTGGTGAAGAAGGACGAGCCGGTGCAGCGCCGCGTGCTGCCTCGCGACGAGGCCGTGGCTTATTTCACCTCGATCGGCGAGCACTACAAGGCGGAAATCATTGCCTCGATCCCGGCCGGCGAGGATGTGTCGCTGTACGCTGAAGGCGGCTTCACCGACCTGTGCCGCGGGCCGCACGTGCCATCCACCGGCAAGCTGAAAGTATTCAAGCTGATGAAGCTGGCCGGTGCCTACTGGCGCGGCGATTCGAACAAGGAAATGCTGCAGCGGATCTATGGCACCGCATGGGTCAGGAAGGAAGACCAGGAAGCCTATCTGCACATGCTGGAAGAGGCCGAAAAGCGCGACCACCGCAAGCTGGGTCGTGCGCTCGACCTGTTCCACTTCCAGGAAGAGGCGCCAGGCCTGATTTTCTGGCATCCAAAAGGCTGGATCATCTGGCAGCAGGTCGAGAAGTACATGCGCCAGGTGTTCCAGGACAACGGCTACCAGGAAGTGAAGGCGCCGCAGATTCTTGACCGTACTCTTTGGGAGCGCTCCGGGCACTGGGAGAACTACAAGGAGAACATGTTTACCACCGAGTCGGAGAATCGCGCGTACGCGCTCAAGCCGATGAACTGCCCGGGCCACGTGCAGATCTTCCGCTCGAACATGCACTCCTACCGGGAACTGCCGCTGCGCTATGGCGAATTCGGCCAGTGCCATCGCAACGAACCCTCAGGTTCGCTGCACGGCATGATGCGGGTGCGCGGCTTTACGCAGGATGACGGACACATCTTCTGTACCGAAGACCAGATCCTCGACGAGTGCGTTGCCTTTACTGCGCTGCTGCAAAAGGTTTATCACGACTTCGGCTTTACCGAGGTGATCTTCAAGGTGGCGACGCGGCCCGAGAAACGGGTCGGTTCCGACGATCTGTGGGACAAGGCGGAAACCGCTCTGATCGAATCGCTCAAGCGCTCGGGTTGCGAGTACAGCATCTCGCCAGGCGAGGGCGCCTTCTATGGCCCGAAGATCGAATACACATTGAAGGATGCCATTGGCCGCATGTGGCAATGCGGGACGATACAGGTCGACTTTTCGATGCCGAACCGGCTGGAAGCGGAGTATGTCGCGGAAGACAACAGCCGCCGTACGCCGGTCATGCTTCACAGGGCAATCCTGGGTTCTTTCGAACGTTTTATCGGCATGCTGATCGAAAATCACTCCGGTGCAATGCCGCTCTGGCTGGCCCCGGTCCAGGTGGTCGTGCTGAACATTTCGGATGCCCAGGCCGAGTACGCGCAGGCAATCGCACAAAACCTGAAAAAACAAGGGTTTAGAGTGCACGCGGATTTGCGTAACGAGAAAATAACCTATAAAATACGCGAGCATTCTGTCCAGAAGCTGCCCTATATCATCGTCGTCGGTGACAAGGAGCGGGACGGGAACACAGTGGCCGTGCGTGCACGTGGCAATGTCGACCTCGGCGTCATGCCGATCGAGCAACTGGTGGATCGGCTTCGTAACGAAGTTGAAACCAGGGGCTGAGACATTTGTCCTTCGTGCGGGAGCACGGCCTGATTATTTGATATTTTAAGGAAACGACAATAGCTACTGACAAATCGCATCGGATCAATGGTGAGATCACGGCGCCGGAAGTGCGCCTGAGTTCCGTCGAGAACGAGCCCTTGGGTATAGTGAGCCTGGCAGAGGCGTTTCGCCTCGCCGAGGAAGCGAACGTGGATCTGGTTGAAATTGCGCCGACCGCCCAGCCGCCTGTCTGCCGCCTGATGGACTACGGCAAGTTCAAGTACCAGGAACAGAAGAAAGCGCACGAAGCCAAGCTCAAACAGAAAGTCATCCTGGTGAAGGAAGTCAAGTTTCGTCCGGGTACGGATGACGGCGACTACAACATCAAGCTGCGCAATCTGGTCAAGTTCCTTGAAGACGGCGATAAAACCAAGATCACGCTGCGTTTCCGCGGCCGTGAAATGGCCCACCAGGACATCGGCATGCGGATGTTGGAGAAATTGAGAACCGACCTCGAGCCCTATGGCCAGGTCGAGCAGTTTCCAAAGATGGAAGGGCGCCAGATGGTAATGGTGCTGGCCCCGAAAAAGAAAAAGTAACGAGCAGCATGCTGTAACAAGCAGCGGGCAGCACGAAGCAAGCAGCAAGATTCAGGATTCAGCAGCAGGGTCGGCAGGAATACTGCAGGGCCCGCTGTAAAAAAGACAGTTGCGGTGACCTCGGGGTAATTTCCGCAGTCATCAGCGCTGGCAGCAGCGGGAAGCCGCTGCATGACAAGTGAGTGCAGGCATCCAAGCGCAACGGCCGTTGCCACCTGCAATCATCTAAAAAAAGGACTGCCTGAAAAGGTAGTGTTTGCTATGCCAAAAATGAAGACCAAGAGCAGCGCGAAAAAGCGCTTCCGCGTTCGTCCGGGCGGAACTGTCAAGCGAGGCCAGGCGTTCAAGCGTCACATCCTCACCAAGAAAACCACCAAGAACAAACGTCAGTTGCGTGGCTCCGTAGGGGTGCATGACACCAATATGGTGTCGGTCCGCGCAATGATGCCGTTCGCTTAACCTCACTTAAGGAGCTACCATGCCTCGAGTTAAACGTGGGGTTACCGCACGGGCCCGCCACAAGAAAGTTCTGGACCAGGCCAAGGGTTACCGCGGCCGTCGCAGTAAAGTATTCCGCATCGCCAAACAGGCGGTCATGCGCGCAGGGCAGTATGCCTATCGTGATCGTCGTAACCGCAAGCGTGTGTTCCGCGCGCTGTGGATCACGCGTATCAACGCAGCGTCCCGCGAGCATGGCATGACGTACAGCGTGTTCATGAACGGCCTGAAAAAAGCTTCGATTGAACTGGATCGCAAGGTCCTGGCTGAACTGGCTGTTTCCGACAAGCCGGCATTTGCCGCGATTGTCAACCAGGTCAAGGCCAATATCGCTGCTGCCTGAGTGCGTTGCTGATACAGTGACACGAGCGGGGCTGGGGTCTTGACCCTGTGCCCCGTTTTTTATTTCCGAAAGGCCGGCCTGCCAGGCCTGCCCAGCGCCGATAGCGCCGATACCGCCTACAAAGCATGAACTCCCTGGAACAACTCGTACAACAGGCTCAAGAAGATTTTTGCGCAGCGCCCGATCCGGCTGCGCTGGAAAACGCCAAGGCCCGCTACCTGGGCAAGACCGGGCAAATCACCGAGCAGATGAAAGGCCTGGGCAAGCTGGCGCCGGACGAGCGCAAGTCCCAAGGTGCGTTGATCAACGCCGCCAAGGAGCGCATCGAGGCTGCCCTCAATGCCGCCCGCGACGCCTTGTCCAACGCCCAGATGCAGTCGCGCCTGGACGCCGAAGCGATCGACATCACGCTGCCCGGACGTGGCCGCGGCACCGGTGGTATCCATCCTGTGATGCGAACCTGGGAACGGGTCGAACAGATATTCGGCTCGATCGGATTCGATGTGGCCGATGGCCCCGAGATCGAGACCGACTGGACCAACTTCACCGCGCTCAACAGTCCGGAAAACCACCCGGCCCGTTCGATGCAGGACACGTTCTACATCGAGGACCGCGACACGCTCGGCAAGCAGTTGCTGCTGCGCACGCACACCAGCCCGATGCAAGTGCGCTATGCGCGCATGAACCAGCCGCCGATCAAGGTCATCGCGCCCGGCCGCACTTATCGCGTGGATAGCGACGCCACCCATTCGCCGATGTTCCATCAGGTCGAAGGACTCTGGATCGATGAGAACATCAGCTTCGCCGACCTGAAAGGCGTCTACCTGAATTTCGTCCGTGCGTTCTTCGAGACCGACGACTTGCAGGTGCGCTTCCGTCCTTCGTATTTCCCGTTCACCGAGCCCTCGGCTGAGATCGACATCGCCTTTGGCAGCGGTCCCCTGAAGGGGCGCTGGCTGGAAGTCTCCGGCGCCGGGCAGGTGCATCCGACGGTGGTTGCCAACATGGGACTCGACCCGGCCCGACATATCGGCTTCGCATTTGGTTCCGGCCTGGAACGACTGACGATGCTGCGCTATGGCATCAACGACCTGCGCCTGTTTTACGAAGGCGACCTGCGCTTCCTGAAGCAATTCAACTGAGCGGCAAGGATGGCGCGCCATGCGCCCATCCTTGCCCACCAAGCATTGAGCGACGAATATGCAATTCTCTGAAAACTGGCTGCGTACGATGGCCAATCCGGCGCTGAGTTCGGACGAGCTTTCCCATTTGCTGACGATGTCCGGCCTGGAGGTGGAAGAGGTCGAGACGGTGGCGCCGCCATTCACCAAGGTGGTAGTGGCGCAGGTGGTCGAAGTGGCCAAGCACCCGAATGCGGACCGTCTGAATGTCTGCCAGGTGGATGCCGGCACCGGCAGCCTGCTCAACATTGTCTGCGGCGCGCCTAACGTGGCGGCGGGCATGAAGGTGCCGTGCGCATTGGCGGGCGCGGTGCTGCCCCCCGGCGATGACGGCAAGCCATTCGAGATCAAGGTCGGCCAGTTGCGCGGCGTCGAGTCGCAGGGCATGCTCTGCTCGGCGCGCGAACTGAAGCTGTCGGATGAACATGGCGGCCTGCTGGCGCTGCCGGACGACGCGCCGGTCGGCCAGGATTTCCGCGACTACTATGAACTGGACGACCGCAAGTTCACCATCAAGCTCACCCCCAACAAGGCTGATTGCCTGTCGGTGCTCGGTGTCGCGCGCGAAGTGTCGGCGCTGACCGGCGTAACGCTGAATGCACCCGAGTGCCATCCAGTGGCCACCAGCAGCGACGAGAAACTGCCGGTATCGATCAAGGCGCCCGACCTGTGCGGGCGCTTTTCCGGTCGCGTGATTCGTGGCCTGAACGCGCACGCTGCCACGCCGGCATGGATGAAGCAGCGACTGGAACGCAGCGGCCAGCGGTCGATTTCGGCGCTGGTCGACATCTCCAATTATGTGATGCTGGAGCTCGGTCGTCCGACCCATGTATTCGATCTCGACAAGATCCATGGCGGGCTGGAAGTGCGCTGGGGCCGCAAGGGCGAAAGCCTGAAGCTGTTGAACGGCAACACGGTCGAACTCGACGACTGGGTCGGCGTGATCGCCGACGACAGCCAGGTCGAATCGCTGGCCGGGATCATGGGCGGCGACGCCACTGCGGTTTCGCTCGACACGCAAAACATCTATCTCGAAGCCGCGTTCTGGTGGCCGCAGGCGCTGCAGGGCAGGGCGCGCCGCTACAATTTTTCGACCGATGCGGCCCATCGCTTCGAACGTGGCGTCGACTATGCGACCACGGTCGAGCACATCGAGCGCATTACCGCGCTGATCGTGGACATCTGCGGCCAGCCGGGCCAGACCACGGTCGGGCCAGTCGACGACCAGATCGTCAAGCTGCCGGCACGCAATCCGGTCACGCTGCGCACCGCGCGCGCCGTCAAGGTGATCGGTGTCGCGCTGAGCGACGACCAGGTTGCCGACATCTTCACGCGCCTGCGGCTGCCGTTCGAGCGCCGCCCGGGCGAATTTTCGGTTACGCCACCGTCCTTCCGTTTCGACCTCGAGATCGAGGAAGACCTGATCGAAGAAGTGGCGCGCGTGTATGGCTTCGAAAACATTCCGGCGCTGCCGCCGGTTGCTGCCAGCGCCATCCGCATCGCGCCGGAGAACCAGCGTTCGCTATTCACGCTGCGGCGCCAGCTGGCCGACCGCGATTTCCAGGAAGTCGTCAACTTCAGCTTCATTGAAGAAGCCTGGGAGCGCGACTTCGCCGCCAACGCCAATCCGATCCGGCTGCTCAACCCGATCGCGAGCCAGATGAGCGTGATGCGCTCCAACCTGGTCGGCAGCTTGCTGGCCAACGTGAAATACAACCTGAACCGCAAGCTGAGCCGGGTGCGCGCATTTGAAGTGGCCGCGGTCTACCTGCGTGCCGACACGCGCGAGGACGGAACGCTTGCGGTCGCAGGCTTTCATCAGCCCAAGCGGATTGGCGCGGTGGCCTACGGCGCGGTGGCCGAGGAGCAATGGGGCCAGCCCACCCGCAATGCCGACTTCTACGACCTCAAGGCCGACCTCGAAGCATTGTTCGCGCCCCGCGTGTTGCGTTTCGAGAAGCTGGAACATCCGGCGCTGCACCCCGGCCGTTCCGCGCAGGTGATGCTGGACGGGCTTGCGATTGGTTTCATCGGCGAGTTGCACCCGCGCTGGCAGCAAAAGTACGAGCTGCCGCTGGCTCCGGTGTTGTTTGAAGTGGATGCCGTCGCAGCGCAACAGCGGCCCTTGCCTTCATACCAGGAAATATCAAAATTCCCGGCGGTCGCCCGCGATCTGGCGCTGGTCGTCAAACACGAGGTCGCGGCTGGCGATGTGATCGATACGCTGGCTTCGGTCAAGGCCTCGACCCCGGCATGCTCGATTTTGCAAGCTCTTGTTTTATTTGATGAATATCGCGGCAAGGGCCTGGAAGATGACGAAAAAAGTCTTGCTTTCCGTTTTACTCTGCAAGATACTCAATCTACCCTGAGCGACAACAAAGTAGACGAAGCAATGGCCGCGTTCATTGCCGCAGTCCAGAGCAAGCATGGCGCCAGATTGCGCACATGACAGGCCGGGAAACAGACATGAATGACGTGAACACTGCCGAATTCCAATCAGTCCTGGCTGCCGACCTGAGCCGTGCGGTGTTTGAATCGCAAGCGCGCAGCAAGGCCGAGAAAGACCTGCCGACGCTGACCAAGGCGGAACTCGCCGAACTGCTGTTCGAGCAGGTCGGTCTCAACAAGCGCGAAGCGAAAGACATGGTCGAGACTTTCTTCGACGAGATCCGCAAGGCGCTGGAATCCGGCGAAGCAGTCAAGCTGTCGGGTTTCGGCAATTTCCAGCTTCGCGACAAGCCGCAGCGTCCTGGCCGCAATCCCAAGACCGGCGAGGAAATTCCCATCACGGCGCGCCGGGTTGTGACCTTCCACGCCAGCCAGAAATTGAAGAGCATGGTCGAACCGACGCAGCAACAGCCGGTCGCCGAGATCGCCTGATTGAGTCCCCATGAACGAGCGCATCAGTAAGCCCGAGCCGGTCGTATTGCCGCCCATTCCTGCGAAGCGGTATTTCACGATCGGCGAGGTCAGCGAATTATGCGGCGTGAAGCCGCATGTGCTGCGCTACTGGGAGCAGGAATTCGCCCAGCTCAAGCCGGTCAAGCGGCGTGGAAACCGGCGCTACTACCAGCATCATGAAGTCCTGCTGATTCGCCGCATCCGTGAACTGCTCTATGAACAGGGCTTCACCATCAGCGGTGCGCGCAACAAGCTCGACAGCCGCAACACACACGAAATCCAGGAAGACCTGGTGGCCTTGCCGCCGCTCGACATTGATACGATCGCGATCCGCCACGAGCTTGAGGACATCATGGAGCTGCTGCGGCGCTAAGGCCGCGCAGGCTTGGTTGGTGCTGCTGCGGGAAGGTCAGGCCCCGCTAGCCGACACGCATTGCCAAACGCTGCGCAGTTACGCCAGCGCCATCTCCAGCACCCGCGCCACATGCCACGCCTCACGCTGCGCCCCGTCGGCAATCTGGTGCCGGCAGCTCGTGCCATCTGCAACCAGGATGGTATCGGCATCGGCTTTGCGCACGGCCGGCAGCAGCGACAGCTCGCCCATCTGCATCGACACGTCATGGTGACTCGCTTCGTAACCGAAGCTTCCCGCCATGCCGCAGCAACTCGACTCGATCAGCTCTACCTTGAGCCCCGGAATCAGGCCCAGCACCTTCTGCACCGGCGTCACGGCATCGAATGCCTTCTGATGGCAGTGGCCATGCAGTAGCGCCTTCTGCCCGGCCAGCGGCTTCAGGTCGAGTTTGAGCCGGCCAGCAGCAATTTCACGCGCGAGAAACTCTTCGAAAAGGAATGCATTGGAGGCCAGCGCGACAGCCTGCTTGCCAAGACCCATTGCCAGGAATTCGTCGCGCAGCGTCAGCAGGCAGGAAGGCTCCAGGCCGACGATGGCAATGCCGCGTTCTACCCAGGGCGACAGCGCCTCTATCATGCGGCGCGCCTCCTGCTTCGCTTCATCGACCAGGCCGGCGGCGAGGTAAGTGCGGCCGCAGCAGAGCGGACGCCCGGCATCGGTATCGTTTGCCTTGGGACGTGCGATATGGACATGGTAGCCGGCGGCCTCCAGCACCCGTTGCGCCGCACGCAAGTTTTCCGATTCGAAGTAGTTGTTGAAGGTGTCGGCCAACAGCACCACTTCGCTGGCCAGGGCCCCACTCGAGCGGCCCGGGGTGGACGCGGCGTCGCGCAGCCAGGTGTCGGCGCGCCAGACCGGCAGCGACCGTCGTGCAGAGAATCCGAGCAGCTTTTCCGACAGCCGCGCGGCGCCGGGCAGGGTGTCGCGCAGATTCACCAGCCAGTGCATGCGCGCCGCCCACGGCGCCCACCTTGGTAGCGTGGCGATCAGCTTTTCCTTGAAACGCAGCCCGTGTTTTTTCTGGCGCTGGTACAGCACTTCGGTTTTCATGCGCGCCATGTCGACACCGGTCGGGCAGTCGCGCTTGCAGCCCTTGCAGCTGACGCACAGGTCGAGCGTTGCCGCGACTTCATCCGACGCCAATGCGTCGGGACCAAGCTGGCCCGACAGCGCCAGCCGCAGCGTATTGGCACGACCGCGGGTAAGGTGCTGCTCATCGCGCGTGACCCGATAGCTCGGACACATCGTGCCGGCGTCGAACTTGCGGCAATGACCATTGTTGTTGCACATCTCTAGAGCCTTGGCCAACCCACCGGCCGGATCGCCGCCGGTGCCCGGCGCGCTGCTTTGCTCGGTGACCGGATCGACCTGCACATTCCACGCGCTCCAGTCGAGCGCAGTCGTGATGGCCTCGGCCTGGTAGCCGGGCTTGAAACGGAACAGCGAGCGCTCGTCCATGCGGGTCGTGCGCACGATTTTCCCGGGGTTCATCAGGCCGTCCGGATCGAAGCGGTCCTTGATCTCCTCGAATGCGCGCGTCAGGCGCTCGCCGAACTGCCAGCCGACCCACTCGCTGCGCACCAGGCCGTCACCATGTTCGCCCGAGAACGCGCCCTTGAACTGGCGTACCAGCGCCCCGGCTTCCTCTGCAATTGCGCGCATCTTGCCGGCGCCGTCGTCGCGCATGTTCAGGATCGGCCGCACATGCAGCGTCCCGACCGAGGCATGGGCGTACCAGGTGCCGCGGGTGCCATGCTTGTGGAAGACTTCCGTCAGCCGGCTGGTGTACTCGGCGAGGTGCTCGAGCGGCACTGCGCAATCTTCGATGAAAGACACCGGCTTGCCGTCGCCGCGCATGCTCATCATGATGTTCAGGCCTGCCTTGCGCACCTCCCACAATTCCTTTTGCGGCCCGGCATCGGTCATTTCGACCACGCTGCCAGGCAGGCCGAGATCGCTCATCAACTGCACCAGTTGCGCCAGCCGCGCCAGTTGTTCGTCGCGGCTGTCGCCGGCGAATTCAACCAGCAGGATCGCCTCCGGTTCGCCGGTGAGGGCGCGGTCGATCACGGGGCGGAATGCTGGATTGCTGCGCGCCAGTTCTATCATCGTGCTGTCTACCAGTTCCACCGCTGCCGGCCCCAGCTTGACGATGTGACGGGCGCTGTCCATCGCCTGATGAAAACTCGGGAAGTTGACCACGCCCAGGGTTTTCTGTTTCGGCAGCGGCGACAGCTTCAGTGTCAGCGCGCGGGTATAGGCCAGGGTCCCCTCGCTGCCTACCAGCAGATGCGACAGGTTGACGCTGGCATCGGCGGTGTATGGACGCTCGCTTTGCGGGTGATAGATGTCGATGTTGTAGCCGCCGACGCGACGCATGACCTTGGGCACCATGCGCTCGATCTCGTCGCGCTCGCGTTCGCCGATGGTGCGCAGTCCGCGCACCAGGTCGCCGATCCGGGTTCCGGCGGCGTGTTGCGCCAGCATGTCGCCTTCGGCAGTAAAGTGCGCTTCGCTGCCGTCGGCAAGGATGGCGTCGAGCGCCAGTACGTTGTGCACCATGTTGCCGTAGGCAATCGAGCGCGAGCCGCAGGAGTTGTTGCCGGCCATGCCGCCGATCGTGCACTGCGCGGCGGTCGATACGTCGACCGGGAACCATACCCCGTGCGGCTTGAGCCAGGCATTCAGGTGGTCCAGCACAATCCCCGGTTCGACCGTCACGCTCATGGCATCCTTGTCGAATGCCAGCACTTTGTTCAGGTACTTGCTGTTGTCGATCACCAGTGCCGCGCCGACGGTCTGGCCGCACTGGGATGTGCCGGCCCCGCGCGGCAGCAGCGGCACCTGCAGTTCGCGGCAGATGGCAATCGCGGCGCGTACGTCATCGACCGATTTCGGAATCAGCACGCCGACCGGCTCGATCTGGTAGATCGATGCATCGGTGGAATAACGTCCTCGGGTCCCTCGGTCGAACCGGACTTCGCCGGCAACGGCGCGCCGCAAGCGGCCCGACAACTCGTTGACGAAGGGGCCGGAGTGGATCAGGACTTGTTGCGGGGTCGGTGCATTCATGGTGCGGGCAGGTTCGTGTAGTCAGGACGCGCGGGCGCGCTCGGATTGCTGCTCATGCAGGGCTTCCAGCACCGACTCGCCCTTGTGGGTCAGGTGGGTGCGCAAGATGGCAGTCAGCCGCACGGCGTCCCGCGCTGCCAGCGCCTCGACCATCTCGGCGTGGTCACGGCATGCCTGGTCCCATTTCGCGCGGTCGAAATTCGAGCGGAAGCGCAGGTTCTGGATGCGCGTGTTCAGCGTCTGGTAAGTCTGGGTCAGGATGCGGTTGCGCGCTGCCAGGTTGATCAGGTCATGGATCTGGCGGTTCAGGCGGTAGTAGGCGGGCAGGTCCTTGCGCGCATGGCAGGCCAGCATCTCGAAGGTCAGCGCCCGGATTTCCGCGATCTCGTCCTCGGTGATGTGGCGGCACGCCAGCTCGCCGGAAAGCGCTTCCAGGCCGCTCATCACCTCGAAACTCTGGCGCACGTCTTCATCCGACAGCGCCACTACCTGGGCGCCGCGGTTGGGCTCGATCGCGACCAGCCCTTCAGCAGCCAGCAAACGGAAGGCTTCACGTAATGGCGTGCGCGAAACACCCAGCCGTTCGCACAGGGCGCGCTCGTTGAGCCGGGCGCCCGCGGCAAGTTCACCTTCGGTAATCATTTCGCGCAAGCGGGTGGCGACGGTGGCCGGGAGCGTCGAGCGGTCTGCGTCAGGTGCGGTGCTGAGTTTCAGGTGGGAGGGCATCTGGTATACCAAGGTGATGGCGCTAGCATAATGCCTTTGTCCTGAAAAATAAAGCCCAGGCGCCGGCATGTCACGCGACTGACTCGGTTCTTCATAGGAGAATTTTCGATGCGCATGTTGCTCTGCAATGTGGATCGCGCTTGCAAGGGATGGGGAAGGTCTTTATGATCCAGTTTTGTATACCAACGAACTGGAGCCCTTTTCGATGATCTCCCTGAATTCCCATCCGGCCGGCCGTCACTTCCTGCAGATTCCCGGGCCGAGTACGGTCCCGGACCGCATTTTGCGCGCGATCGATAACGCCACCATCGACCATCGGGGGCCTGAGTTCGCGGTACTGGGCAAGGCGGTCATCGCCGGCATGAAGAAGATTTTCCAGACCGAGTCGCAGGTCGTGATCTATCCGTCCTCGGGCACTGGCGCGTGGGAAGCCGCCCTGGTCAACACCATGTCGCCCGGCGACCTGGTGCTGATGGCCGAGACCGGCCAGTTCGCGACGCTGTGGAGGAAATTGGCGGAGAAGATGGGCGTGCGCTCGGAATTCATTCCCGGCGACTGGCGCCACGGGGTCGATCCGGCAGCCGTCGAGGCCCGGTTGGCGCAGGACACGGGACACGAGATCAAGGCAGTCTGCGTCGTGCACAACGAAACCTCGACCGGCGCCACCAGCCGCATCGCCGAAGTGCGCCGTGCGATCGACCGCGCCGGACATCCAGCCCTGCTGATGGTCGACACCATTTCCGGACTGGCTTCGGCCGATTACCGTCATGACGAGTGGGGCGTGGACGTCTCGGTTGCCGGGTCGCAGAAGGGCTTGATGATGCCGCCGGGCCTGTCTTTCAATGCACTCAGCGCCAAGGCGATCGCGGCGTCCGAACAGGCGAAACTGCCGCGTTCCTACTGGGATTGGAAGGAAATGCTGGCAATCAATCCGACCGGCTATTTCCCCTACACGCCGGCGACCAACCTTCTGTATGGCTTGAACGAAGCAATCGACATGTTGCTGGAGGAAGGGCTGGACAATGTGTTCGCGCGACACCATCGCCATGCCGAAGCGACCCGGCGCGCAGTGCGTGCCTGGGGCCTGGAAGTGCTGTGCCTGAATCCGGACGAATACAGCCCGGTGCTGACTGCGGTGCTGATGCCCGAGGGGCACAGTGCCGATGCCTTCCGCAAGATCGTGCTCGAGCGCTTCAACATGTCGCTCGGGCAGGGCCTTGGCAAGGTGTCGGGCAAGGTGTTCCGCATCGGTCACCTTGGCGACTTCAATGACCTGACCCTGTGCGGCACGTTGTCGGGCGTCGAGATGGGCCTGGCTGCGGCCGGTGTGCCGCACAAGAAGGGCGGCGTGCAGGCGGCGCTGGATTACCTGGCGCAGACGTCCAGTGCGCCGATGGCGCGGGCAGCCTGATTTCCATCGAGGCACTCCTGACATGAGCAATGGCCAAGTCCATCTGACGATCCACAACGGTATCGCACAGATCCTGATCGACCGCCCGCAAGCGCGCAATGCGATGACCTGGTCGATGTACGAGGAACTCGCCAGGATTTGCGAGCAGATCGCCAGCAATCCGGCGATCCGGGTCGCGACCATACGCGGCGCCGGCGGCGAGGCATTTGTCGCCGGCACCGACATCGAGCAATTCCGCGATTTCCAGACTGGCGAGGACGGGATCGCGTACGAGAAGATCATCGATGAGCGCATCGGCCAGATAGAGAGCTTGCCGATGCCGACCGTGGCGATCGTCGATGGCTGGGCAATTGGCGGCGGGCTGGCCATCAGCGCCGCCTGCGATTTCCGGATCGCCACGCCGAAGTCTTCGTTTGGCGTGCCGATCGCGCGCACCTTGGGCAACTGCCTGTCCACCGGCAATGTGGCGCGGGTCGTAGCAGGGTTCGGCGCGGCGCGCGCCAAGCGCATGCTGCTGCTGGCAGAAAGCATCGCTGCCGATGAAGCGAAAGCCTGCGGTTTCGTCACGGAAGTGGTCGATTCGGCTGGACTGGAGGCCGCGGTCGATGCGCTCTGCACGCGCTTGGCGCAGCACGCGCCGGTGACGATGCGGGTATCCAAGGAAGCCATCCGTCGCGTCGTCGCAGAGAGCGTCCCGGCAGGTGATGACCTGATCCGCGCCTGCTACGGCAGCCGCGATTTCAAGATCGGCGTCAACGCATTTCTCGACAAGAAACGTCCTGAATGGACCGGGTCCTGACCCGGCCTGTGCAGGCATCCAACAGAATCACAGGCAATCAGCCTCATCCATGAAAACCAAGGAAACTTCCCGCCATTCCGGGCCAATGGCCGGAATGCGCGTACTCGAACTGGCCCAGATCATGGCCGGCCCGACTTGCGGCATGATGCTCGCCGACATGGGCGCTGACGTCATCAAGGTCGAGAAGCTGCCGGGCGGCGACGATTCGCGCGGCTACAGCGAGCCGCGCGTAAATGGCGTCTCGGCGCCATTCATGGTCCTGAACCGAAACAAGCGCGGCATCGCTGTCAACCTGAAGCAGGAGCAGGGCAGGGAAGTGCTGCTGCGCATGGTGAAGGATGCCGACGTCCTGATTGAAAATTACCGGCTCGGCACCATGGAGAAGCTGGGACTGGGCTATGAAACCCTGCGCGAACACAATCCCGGACTGATCTACTGTTCCATTTCGGGGTATGGCCGCGATGGTCCCTTCGCCGACAAGGGCGGCTTCGACCTGATTGCACAGGGCATGAGCGGCCTGATGTCCTTCACTGGCGAGCCCGGCCGGCCTCCGGTCAAGACCGGAAATTCGATCACGGATATCAATGCCGGCGTGCTGGCGGTGATCGGGATCACTGCCGCCTATGTCCACAAGCTCAAGACCGGGCAGGGGCAGATGGTCGACACATCGCTGCTGGAAGCCGGGCTGCAGCAGACCTATTGGCAAGCAGCGGTCTACTTCGCCAACGGTACATCGGTTGGCCCGACCGGCTCGGCGCACTTGCTGACCGCTCCTTACCAGGCCTTCCAGGCCAGCGATGGCTGGATCAATATCGGCGGCGCCAACCAGGCCAACTGGGAGCGCATTGCCGAAGTGCTGGGCCATCCGGAATGGAAGCAGGACCCGCGCTTCTCTACCAACAAGGGGCGCATGGAGAACCTGCCGGCGCTGTGCGAGGCGATGAATGCCGTACTCGTCACCCGCAGCAAATCCGAATGGATTGCCGCATTCGATGCCGCCGGCGTTCCTGCCGGTCCCGTGCTGTCGGTCGGCGAGGCGCTCACTCATCCGCAAACGCTGGCGCGCAACATGGTGGTCGAGGTGGATCATCCACAGGCAGGCCACACCCGCGCCCTAGGCTGCCCGGTTCATTTTTCGGAAACGCCGACCGCGGTCCTCAGGCATGCACCCATGCTGGGTGAGCACACTCGGGAGCTGCTGGTTGAATATGGCTATTCCTCCCAGGAGATCGACACGCTGGTGGCGGCTGGGGCAGTGGCCGAGGCTGGTTGATAATTCGTCATCACCGTTTGGCGGTGGCAAGCTCTTGCATATTCTGGCCGACCAAGGTCAACCTGGTGCTGACTGACCACGTTATGGAGGGAATCGGTTCGAAAGTGCCGATTCCTGAGATCCACTTTCATAACGTCTGAAGAAAGGTTTTCGAAATGAACAAACTGATCATCGCACTCGTCTCGACCGTGTTTGCCACCTCGGCATTTGCTGCTTCCCACAGCGCTGCGCCTGCCGCTGCTCCTGCCAGCGCTTCGGCTTCCGCCAATGGCAAGATGGACAAGGCTGATGCCAAGGCTGAGAAGAAAGTGAAGAAAACTGAAGCCAAGAAAAAAGATAAAAAAGCTGAGCCGAAAGCATCGAATGACAAAGCCAGCGCACCTGCCGCTGCAAAAGCGGACGCCCCCAAGAAGTAATCGGCACTCCGTTTTCGACGCCGGCATCCGGCGTCCGCAGTGCAGCAAGCCGCCCGCCCGGAAGATCGGGCGGTTTTTTTTCGCCATCGGACTGGATTGCGCAGGGCGGTAAGGGTAAACCGTATGGCTTCCCGGCAAAAAGAACGTAGCCAAATGCCACCGATTTACGCGACAATTACGGGATGCTTTGACACGAGAGATACTCGGCAGGCAAATGAAGTGCATTTTAAATAACAATCGGAGAGACAATCTAATGCAACGTCGTTCCTTCCTCAAGAATGCGGCCGTTGGCGCCACCGTCAGCGCCATCGCGGCGCCGGCACTGGCCCAGACCCAACCTACCGTCAACTGGCGCCTCGCCTCCAGTTTCCCCAAATCGCTTGATACCATCTTCGGCGCGTCCGAAATATTCAGCAAGCGAGTGGCTGCCCTGACCGGCGGCAAGTTCAACATCCGCGTGTTCGCAGCCGGCGAAATCATTCCGGCACTGCAGGTGGTTGATGCAGTCCAGGCCGGCACGGTAGAGATGGGCCACACCGCTGGCTACTACTACTTCGGCAAGGATCCGGCCTTCTGCTTCGACACGGCGATCCCGTTTGGCCTGAATTCGCGGCAGCAGACGGCATGGATGATGCATGGCGGCGGCATGCCCCTGATGCGCGAGTTCTTCAAGGACTACGGCATCGTCAACTTCATGGGCGGCAATACGGGCACCCAGATGGGCGGCTGGTACCGCAAGGAAATCAAGACGGTCAACGACCTGAAGGGATTGAAGATGCGTATCGCCGGCATGGCCGGGCGCGTCATGTCCAAGATGGGCGTGGTGCCGCAGCAGGTTGCGGGCGGCGACATTTACCCGTCGCTTGAAAAAGGCACGATCGACGCTGCTGAATGGGTCGGTCCGTATGACGACGAAAAGCTGGGCTTCAGCCGTGTCGCCCCGTTCTACTACGCACCGGGCTGGTGGGAGCCGAGCGCGCAGCTGGCGTTCTACGTCGGCATCAAGGAATGGGAAAAGCTGCCGAAGGAATACCAGGCGGCGCTGGAAGTGGCGACTGTCGAGGCGCATACCGGCATGCAGGCCGAATACGACTCGCGTAATCCACAGGCACTTGCCCGCTTGCTGAAATCAGGCGTCAAGCTGCGCACCTTCTCCAAGCCGATCATGGATGCAGCCTATGCTGCTGCCACCGAGACCTACAACGAAGAAGCTGCGAAGAACGCCAAGTTCAAGAAGATCTACGAACCATGGAAGCGTTTCCGCCAGGACGCAAACCAGTGGTTCTCCGTCGGCGAAGCGCCGATGCAGAACTTCATGCTCGGCAAGAAGTAATCAGTAATTCTTCTGTCGTGAAAAGCCCGCAGCTCGCTGCGGGCTTTTTTTTGGCCCGTCCAGCCGGGGTGAACTCTTGACCTTGCCAAAATTTGCCAAACATCCTAATCTTGACCCATGAGCACAATGAACATATCGCTACCCGATGCGCTCAAGTCCTTCGTGGATGAGCGGGTCAATCAAGGCGGGTACGGCACTAGCAGCGAGTACGTGCGTGAGCTGATCCGCAAGGATCAGGATCGCCTGCAACTGCGCGGCCTCCTGCTCGCGGGCGCGGCGTCTGCACCTGCAGCCCCGGCCGATCCGGCCTACTTCGAAGGGCTGCGTGATCGGATTCGCAAGGCGGGCAGGGACGGGGGCAGGGACGGGGGCAGGGACGGTACTCGCAGGTGACGGCCAAGCCAGTCGTTCCGCGTGAGTTGGCCAACCGGGACATCGATGACGCGATTACCTTCTACCTCAGCGAAGGCGCTGAACAAGCCGCGCTCGGCTTTATTGACGCCCTGGAGCAGGCTTATGCGCACATCGGTCGCCATCCAGCGGCTGGATCGCCACGCTACGCCCACGAATTGAACCTGCCCGGCCTTCGTTTCTGGCCGCTGACAGGCTATTCCTTTCTGGTGTTCTACATCGAGCGTCCGCAACACATCGATGTCTGGCGCGTGCTGCACGGCCAACGCGATATCCCGGCGTGGATGCAGGAGCCCGAGACTATCTGAGTCTCGTTCATGAGAGCTGATTATTACCCACAGCTCGATTGACAGCGCAGACCGGCGCACGCCATGAGCGCTCCCTCCCCTTGGAAGGGAGGGAGCTACAAAGTCGATCGGTCGTTGCCGTTCTCCAGATCGAGATGTGGCTAATGATCAGTTCATGAGAGGGGAACCGTCCTGTACCGGACCAACTCCCGGCAGCCAGCACATCGCCTATCAATCACGACCGCGGATTTTGTAAGCGCAAAAAAGGTCTACTGACATTGGCAACAAGACAATGGGCAAGAGAGCTTGCCGGATATCACGGGGAACGACCATGAATATCGATACAGCACTGGATGCCGGATACAAGGGAAAGAGCCTGCGCGAGATCGCCGACTCTCCGGTTACTGCCCTGCATGGCGTCAGCCACAAGGCAGCCGACGCCTTGAAATCAGCATTTGCGGTCGAGACAATCCGGCAACTGGCCGGCCTGGAATGCACCCGGCTTGCGCGCGCCATCGTGTTGCTCGCGGACCTTGAACATTCCCCGGCCAAGGAAGAGGCGGAGGAGAAACTGATCGACGACTCGGTCGAGATGAGTTTCCCCGCCAGTGACCCGCCGTCGATCGCATCGAGCATCACCCGCATTGAAGTGCCACCTGACATGCCGCCCGCCGCAGCGGATCATCAGGGCATGCATGTCGCCGAAGCCGTCAAGGGCAGGAAAGGGGTCCGCTAGGAAATCGGCGGGATCGATGCAGGACTGGCGGTTGTGGCACGCTTGGCAGCGCAGGGTTCGCAATGCAGGGCTGCATAGTGGACATTTTTGACATGAGTCAAACAACTTTCGGGATGCACCACTTAGGATGACTTGTCCTTGCTCAACCTGAATGGAGTCGACAATGTTCAAAAAAATACTTGTACCCACAGATGGTTCCGAGCTTTCGGACAAGGCTGTGGCTGCGGCCGTGGAGGTCGCCCGCACGGCCGGCGGCCAGTTGGTGGCGCTGTCTGTCGCCGAACCGTACCCGTACTCGCCGATCGGGGAAACAGCATTCACGCCGGACCTCGCGGCATACGAGCAAAAGGCGATGGACCTGGCACGGCAGAATGTGGACAAGGTGGCGCTGGCTGCAAGGCAGGCTGAAGTCCAGTGCGAAACCCACACGGTGCAGTCGTTCAATCCGTATGAGGAAATCGTCAAGTTGGCCGGAAGCAGCGGCTGCGACGTGATCTTCATGGCTTCCCATGGCCGCAAGGGGCTGAACCGCCTGTTTGTCGGCAGTGAAACGCAAAAGGTGCTGGCGCACAGCACGCTGCCGGTCCTGGTATTCCGTTAAAAGGAGCAGTATGACGATCCCGAGCTGGTCGGCCGAATTGTCGGTCGGCATTCCCGAGATGGATCGCTCGCATGCCAGCATGCTGGCGAGCCTGCAGCAGTTGGCAGGCTTGCCTGACGCCGCTTTTCCCGAGGCATTCGCTCGCTTGGTGGCGGACGTCGAACAGGACTTCGCCGGCGAAGAAGCCATGATGGAGGAAATTGACTTTCCGGGGCTGCACAGCCACCTTGAGCAGCATGCGCGGGTGCTGTCGGGGCTGCACCATGCAATGCCGCGGGTTCAGGAGGGCGACACCGCGCTCGCCCGCCAGGTACTCGAATTGCTGCCGCAATGGTTCATTTTTCACATCTCGACGATGGACATGGCGCTGGCAATGGCGGCGCTTGACTGCGGTTGGACCGGGGGCGCGCCCCCGGCGGCGTCGCCGTCGCTGGAAGGGAGCGCATAGCAATCCCTGATATCTCGCTGATATTTTAGGTTCTGACAGCTTTCTGACAGGATTCAGGATTATTATTGTATCCGGATGTCTCCGTTGGATTGCCCCGCCGACCGCAAGGAAGGGCGGGGCTTTTTTTATCCCGGGTTTGGCACCGTCAATCTTGCGAACTTGTAAAAGAGTCCAGTGTCCTACCTGCTTCTGGCTGTTTGCAGCGGGAAAAAATGCGCGACTTGACGAATCAAGCCCGGGTGCCGGGTTCCCCTCCCCTTGGCGGGACTGCGTTCGCGCAACAGGAGGGCGGAACACGTCCGCCGCCGAGTCACGCGTTCAAGCTGCGCGACGATATCCTGCCACTGGCTGCCACGCTCGCCACGCTTGGATTGTGGGAGTTCGAGCCCGCAAGCGGTGCGCTGGCGGGGAATGGAACGCTTAACCGCCTGCATGGCCTGCCGGCGGACCACGATGCCCGGACAGAGGACTTGCTCGCCCGCATCCATCCGGAGGACCGCGGCCGGGTCGAGGCTGCCCTGGCCGCGCTGGAGCATGATCATGAGGTGGCGCGACTGGATATCGAGTACCGCGTCTTGCGTCAGGACGACGGTGCGCTGCGCTGGCTGCGAGCGAGCGGCGCGCCGCTTGCCGGTAGCGGTCCGGGCTTCAGGCACTTCGTCGGCATCACGCTCGATGTCACCGACGGCAAGCTTGCCGAACAGCAGTTGCGCGTCGTCTGGCAGCGCGATCCGCTTACCGGCCTGCCGGGGCGGGGACTGCTGTATGAATATTGCAGCCATCTGCTTGCCATGGCCCATCGCACCCACAGCAGTGGCGCCATGCTTTTCATCGACCTCGACCGCTTCAAGCCCATCAACGACACCCATGGGCATGGCGTGGGTGACCTGGTGTTGCAACAGGTGGCCAAGCGGCTATTGGCTTGTGTGCGGCAGGAGGACATTGTCGGCCGCCTGGGCGGTGACGAATTTGTGGTCGCGATCCCGCATCCCGACGACCGCTACGGCCCGGCGACGGTCGCCAAGCACATCATCCGTTCGCTCGGCGAGCCGTTTCATGTCGCCAACCTGCAACTGCATTTGTCGGCCTCGATCGGCATCAGCCTCTATCCCCGGCACGGGAGTGACCTCGATAGCCTGCTGAAGGCAGCCGACCATGCCATGTACATGGCCAAGCAGGGTGGCAGCAATCGCTATCGCTTTTTCAATCCGATCGATGAAGGTAGTGAAGACCGTGACATGCAAATCGAGAGCTTGTTGCGGCAAGCACTGGACAATGATGGGCTGCAATTGTTGTACCAGCCGGTAATCGACATGCAGACCGGCATGACGGTTTGCGTGGAGGCCTTGTTGCGCCTGCCGCTCGCCGTGGGAGAAGTACTGGCGCCGGATGCCTTCCTCCCGGTTGCCGAATCGAGCGGACTGATCAACCGGCTTGGAGACTGGGTGCTGTCCGAAGTCGGGCGCCAGCATGCGCACTGGTGCCTGGCAGGACTGCCTGGCATGCCCATATGCGTCAACATCGCGCCACAGCAGTTTCGCCAGCGCGGATTTGTCGGGCATCTGATGGACAGCCTGAACCGTTCCGGAATGGATCCCCGTTTTCTGCAGATCGAGTTGAAGGAGAGCACCGTGCTGGAGGGCGTGCCCGACTCCGTGGCAGCGCTGCGGCAGATCCGCCAGTTTGGCGTGCAGGTGGCACTGGACGATTTCGGCAGCGGCTTTTCGAGCATCGGCCTGCTCAGTTCCTTGCCGGTCGACACCCTCAAGATTGACCAGGTATTCGTCCAGTCCATTGCCCAGGATCCGCAGTCCAGGGCAATCGCCGACACCGTGCTGGCGCTCGGCCGCTCCCTAAGGCTGAAAGTCGTCGGCGAAGGCATTGAATCCGAGGCGGTGTTTTCCTACCTTCACGATCGCGGCTGCAACCAGGCGCAAGGCTACTATTTCAGCAAACCTTTGTCGGCTGGCGAGTTCGAACAGTGGCGCAGGCAGGAACAGAGTCACGCGGAATCTGTCCATTGACGCTGCGGGTTCAAATTCTCAGAGGGTAGCGATGGCGATCGTCCGGATAGCAACAACCGAAGTGCAGGTGGGTGAAACCGTGTACCTGTTCAACAGCGCGATGGATGCCGACCGCTTCCAGGCTTGTGCGGCGACGGTCGATGTTTCCCACTGCGAGCAGGCGCATCCGCCGTTTGCCAAGCGAGCGGCAATGGGGAGCACCGCAGTGAATTTCACCGACGAGGCAACCCCGGCCGAGGATGGCGGCGTCTATTTCAAGGCTATCGTCGAAGGAAAGCCGGTGCGCTGCCAGGTCAGCCTCGATGCCCTGGAGACCCATTTCCAGACTGGCGAGGGAATGCGTCCGTTAGATGCGTATCAGTTGGGCCGCCAGAGGATTCATGCCGTGGCGGAACAAATGCTGCGCAAACGACCTGGCGAGCAGGTGCTTATCCGCGCTTCGGATATCGGTGGCGTGTGAATGCCCGGGGCGGTACGTATCGCCCACCGATTCCTGCGCGGATTCGGTGGGTGCCTTGCTGCTCGTGGGGCACGACCGGTTTGAACCGCTGCGCACCAGATGCTCTGCCGACTGATAGGAAACGCATGAACGGTTCGGGGGCAGGCACCATGGCGCGACGCTCGACATGCAAAGCTGGGCGCTCCAATCGCTGTCACTCTACCGCGGGTCCTGAACCCTGACCGCCGGGTGCGCGGCTGGACTGGCGCAATGCCGTATCCGCAGGTTTTCCCCGGACCAGGGGAAAGCGGACCGAGACCACGGTCCCGCTTCCGCCTTCGCTGGTCTGTACTTCGATTGTCGCATCGTGGTCCGCCGCGATGTCACGAACGATCGCCAATCCGAGTCCTGTTCCTGCCACCTTGTCGTCCAGCCGGTAAAAGCGGTTGAACACCTTCTCGCGGTCTGCCGCAGCGATGCCGGGTCCGTTATCCTCGACCTCCAGCACGCCGCTTCCATCCTTTTCATGGCTGCGCACAGTGACCGTCGCCCGCGGAGGTGAATAGCGGATGGCATTGTCGATCAGGTTGTCGACCAGGTCGCGCAGCAGGAATCGGTCACCGGCCACCAGCGTCGGACGCAACTCGAACCCGAGGTCGATTTCCTTCTTGTCTGCTTCCTGCACGAAATGCTGCACGGACTCTTCGACCACCTTGTCGAGTTCTACCGTTTCCAGCCTTTGCTTCTCGAACTGGCTCGGCTCCGCCCGCGCCAGTGCCAGCAGCTGGTTGGTCTGGCGGATCATGCGATCAACCGAGGAAGTCATCATGCTGGCCGAATGCGCCGCTTCCTTGTCGCCGGCATAGCGCTGGCGAATCCAGGCCAGCTGCGTCTTCAGGCCGGACAAGGGCGTGCGCAACTGGTGGGCGACGTTTGCCAGGAAATCCTGCTGTGCCTGCTTGCCTTTCGAGGTCCGTTCCAGCAGGCCGTTCAGGGCTTGGGCAAGCGGTTGCAGCTCGACTGGCAGGTCGGTGGTCTCGACCTGCGACAAGTTGTCGTGATCGCGCGTATTCAGCTGCGCCCGCATCCGCTGCAGCGGGAACAGGCCGATCCCGACCCCGACCCATGCGATCACCACGAACAGCACCGCCAGCAGCAGCTGCTGGGTGATCAGCACGGACAGGATTTCGTTGCGCACCTTGTTGCGCGACTGCAGCGTCTCGGCCACGCCGATCAGCACCTGCTCCTTCTCGAGTTGGACCCGCATCAGCACCACCCGCACCGGCACGCCGCGCATGAAGTCGTCGTGGGCGGACGGTTCACGCAGGCGGACCGGCGCCTCCAGCACCGGGAAATCATGGTCGCCGGCGATGGCGCTGCCGTCCAGGTGGCGGATCGTGAAAAAGATCATGTCGAACTGATCCATCCGCAGGAACTGTTCGGTCTGCTTGGAAAGGTGCGCCTCGATTCCGCCGTTGCGGTCGGAGATGCTGGGCACCAGCGACCAGGCTGCGTCGGCCAGGCTCTGGTCAAACGCAGCCTGGGTCGGCCGCCAGGCGGTCCAGTAAGCCAGTCCCGACGCCACCAGGTTGATGGCGAGAAGAGGCAGGATCAGCCACTTCAGCAGGGACAGGCGGATGCTTTTCATGAGCCGCGCTTTTCCAGCATGTAACCAAAGCCGCGGATGGTGCGGATGGACAGGTCGGCCGCCGCCGTCTTGATGCGGATACGGGAGACATAGACCTCGACCGCGTTTTCACTGAGTTCTTCACCCCATTGCAGGATGGCATCCATGATCTGCTGCTTGGATACCACCCGTCCTGCCTGGCGCATCAGGTATTCGAGCACGGCCCATTCGCGGGCGGAAAGCTCGAGTGCATCGTTGCCGATCCGCGCGCGCTTGGCCAGCAGGTCCATCACCAGCCCGCCGGCTTCAAGCTCGCTGGTCCTGGCGGTCGTGCGCCGTACCAGGGCGCGCAGGCGCGCCACCAGTTCACTGGTGTCGAACGGCTTGACCAGATAGTCGTCGGCGCCCAGTTCCAGGCCGTGCACCCGATCCTGTACCGCATCGCGCGCGGTCAGCAACAGCACCGGAAGCGTGCTGCCGCGGGCTCGCAGGCGCCGCACCAGGGAAAATCCGTCAATGCCCGGCAGGCCAATGTCGAGCACCAGGATGCTGAACTGGCTGCGCTGCAGGATGCTGTCGGCGTCAGTACCGGTGTGAGCCATCTCGACCGCCATCCCATGGTCTTTCAAAATGCGGGAAATGCCGTCGGCAAGGACGATGTCATCTTCTACAAGGAGTACGCGCATGGGCAGGTAGGGTCAGGAAGTCGGGTGGATACGATAAAACTCAGACATTGCCATCAGTTAGGGCAGATGCATCGGCATTTTCGTCGATTTCGGGCTTGAGGCGCTTTTCGGCGAAGAACGGATAGGCAAGGGGCAGCAGCATCAGCGTAAATAGCGTGGCCGATACGATGCCGCCAACAATCACTACTGCGAAGGGCCGTTGGGTTTCCGAGCCGATGCCGTGCGACAGCGCCGCCGGCAGCAGGCCCAGTCCTGCCATCAGCGCCGTCATCAGGATCGGTCGAAGGCGCGACACCGCGCCTTCGACCGCGCTGCTGAACCGGGATGCTTCGGACCGATTGTTTTCAATGATCTGCTCCAGCATGATCACGCCGTTCTGCACCGAGATCCCGGCCACGGCAATGAAGCCGACCGCCGCCGACACGGAGAAGTGCAATCCGGCCAGCGCCAGTCCGACCACGCCGCCGATCAGCGAAAGTGGCACGATTGACAGTACCAGGGCTGCCATCCGGATCGAGCGGAAGGCCCAGAACAGCAGGGAAAAAATCAACAATAGCGTGATCGGCACGATAATGCCCAGCCGCTTGATTGCGCGTTGCTGGTTCTCGAACTGGCCGCCCCAGGTGATGCGGTAGCCGGGCGGCAGCTTGACCTGGCTGGCGACTTTCTTTTGCGCTTCGGCGACGAAACTGCCCTGGTCCCGGCCCAGCAGGTTGGCTTTCACCGAGGCATTGCGCCCGCCCGCTTCGCGGCTGATTCGCGCGGCGCCCTGGCGAACCTCGATCCGGCAGACGTCGCCCAGGCCGATGGTGCCGGCATTGTTGGGCAGGTTGACCTGGATGTTGGCGATGTCGTCGATCGAGTCGCGATGGCGCTCACTCAGCCTGACTGTAATGTCATAGCGCTGGTCGCCATCGTAGAAAGTGTTCACAGGCACGCCCGCCAGCGCGCCCTGCAGCGCCAGGTTCACGTCCGCGACATTGATGCCCAGGCGCGCAATCTTTTCCCGGTCCACGGTGACCGACAATTCCGTTTGTCCGCCGATCTTGATCGCGGCGACGTCGGTGGCGCCGCGGATGCCGTTCAGGATGGTGGCGATCTGCTCGGATTTCTGGGTAAGGATTTCAAGCTCAGGTCCGAACACCTTGACCGCAATTTCGCCCTTCACGCCGGACAGCGATTCCTCCACGTTGTCCTGGATTACCTGCGAGAAGTTGGTCGGCACGCCGGGAATGGCGCGGATCCTGGCCGACATGTCGGCGATCAGCTTGTCCTTGCCGGAAAAACGCCAGCTTTCGCGTGGCTTCAGTTCGGCCAGGAACTCGATATTGTTCGAGCCCTTGGGGTCGGTGCCGTCATCCGGCCGTCCCACCTGGGCAATCACGTTTTTCACTTCCGGATAGCCGAGGACGATGTTGCGAACCTGCCGCTCCACTTCCTTCGATGTCTGCAGCGAGCTCGACGTCGGCAGGCTGAGGGTGAGCCAGATATTCCCTTCATCCAGCTTGGGCAGGAATTCGCTGCCGAGCAGCGGCGCCAAGGCCAGCGTAACGACCAGCACGCTGGCCGAACTCAACAGCAGCAGGAAGCGGTGCAGGCCCGACCAGTGCAGGAAGGCCCGGTAACGCTGCTGCAGCCACTCCATCCAGCGAATGTGCTTTTCCTCCAGCGTGTGACGTTCCATCGTCATCGCCAGCAAGGTCGGGATCAGCGTCATCGTCAGGATCACCGCGCCCAGCATGGCAAATGAAATGGTCAGCGCGACCGGCGAAAATATTTTCCCCTCCACCCGCTGGAAAGTGAAGATGGGAATGAAGGCGACGATGATGATCGCCTTGGCGAACAGGATGGGGTGGCCCAACTCGATTACCGTGTCCTTCAGCACCTTGATCCGCCAGACGGCATTGCGCTCCGCATGGGTGGGGTCGAAGTTGCGCACCGCCAGCCTCACCATCAAAGCCTCGACCAGCACCACCGCGCCATCGATGATGATGCCGAAGTCGACCGTGCCGAGCGAAATCAGGTTGGCGGGAATGCCGCGCAGGTCCAGCATGATGAATGCGAACAGCAGCGACAGCGGAATGACGGTCGCCACGATCAGCGCCGCGCGCCAGTTGCGCAGGAAGATCACCAGCAGCGCGATCACCAGCGCGGCACCCACCAGCAGGTTTTCAACCACGGTCATCACCGTGTGGTCGATCAGCTGGGTACGGTCGTAGATGGTCCGGATCTTCACGCCTGGCGGTAGCTTGGCGTTGACTTGTTCCACCCGTTCCTTGAGGTCGCTCACAACCTTGGTCGCGTTGCCGCCCTTGGTCATCTGCACGATGCCCTGGACTACCGAGTCGTTCTGGTTGTAGGCCACGATGCCCGAGCGCGGCCGCTGGCCGATCCTGACTTCCGCCACGTCCGACACCAGCACGGTCTTGCCACCCCTGGCGTTGACCACGACCCGGCCGATGTCCTCGACCCCGCCCAGGATGCCGATTCCGCGGATTACCAGCGCCTCTTCGCCACGGCGTGCCAGTCCGCCGCCGACATTGGCGCTGTTGTTGTTCAGGGCCTGGCTGACCTGGTCGATCGTGACGTTATAGCGGCGCAGGGCGTTCGGATCGACCAGCACCTGGTATTCGCGGACCGTGCCGCCGAAACTGACCACTTCAGCCACGCCGGGGGTAATCCTCAGGGCCGGCCGGACTACCCAATCCTGCAGCGAGCGCAAATCGTTCTCGCTCATATTGGCCGGCGCTTCCAGGATATAGCGGTAAATTTCGCCGACTGCGGTGGACAGCGGCGCCAGGGTCGGCTGTATTCCGGGCGGAAGCGACACCGTCTGCAGCTTTTCAAGAACCTGCTGGCGCGCGAAATAGTCGTCGGTGCCATCGGCAAACGTCAGGGTCACGACCGACAGGCCGGTGATGGTGACCGAGCGCAGCTGGGTCTGGCGCGGCACGCCGCTCATCTCGCGCTCGATCGGCAGCGTGACGGTACGTTCCACCTCTTCCGGCGCCTGGCCGGGAAACTGGGTGACGATCTGGACCTGCACATCCTGCACATCGGGAAAGGCTTCGATCGACAGGTTGGAAAGCGCGCGGTATCCGAAGATGCCGAGCGCGGCAGTCAGCAGCAGGACGAACACCCGCTGCGTCAGGACAAAGTCAATCAGCTTACTGAGCATTGGAGGAAGCCTCGGCGTTCAGCAACAGGGCGCCGTGGGTCACCACTTTCTCGCCATCGGCAATGCCGGAATCGATGAAGCTGCTTTCGGGCCCTTTCAGCACGACGTTGACGCGCCGGCGCTCGAAGCGGCCGGGCTGGGTTTCCACGAATGCATAGCTGTACAGGCCTTCCGAAATCAGCGTGCTGTTGTGCACCCGGATGCCTTTCTTGTGCTCGTCTGCCAGGAAGTAGACCCGGGCGAACATTTCCGGGCGCAGCCGCATGTCGGTATTCCTGATCACGCACCGTACCTGCACCCGCCTGGTCACCGGGTCGAGCGCGACACCCACGCGTTCCACGGTAGCGGGGAAGGACTGGTTTGGATAAGCGTCGGTCAATACGCTCACCGATTGGCCAGGCTTGACGTCAGCCAGGTAGCGTTCCGGCACATCGGCCAGCAGCCACAGGCGGGAAATGTCGGTAACCACGAACAGCGGGTTCTGCAGGTCCGGCCGCACCTCCATGCCGGGATTTGCCTGACGGTCGGCAATGACGCCATTGATCGGCGACTTCAGTGCAAAGCGGCCATTTTCATTGCCGCTTGCGCCCAGCAACTTCATGCGCTGCGCGGTGCGCCGTGTTTCCGCCACGGCCTGCTGGTAGTCGGCCTGCGCCGCCTCGAAATCCTTGCGGGCGATCACCTCGCGTTCGTACAGGTTGCTTGCCCTTTCAAAGGCCAGCTTCTTGCGCTGCTCATCGACCCGGCTCTTCTGTGCGTCCGCCTCGGCAGCAGCCAGGTCCGCCGAATCGATTGCCAGCAGCGCATCGCCGGCATTCACGCGGTCGCCAATCTCGCGCAGCAATTTTGTGACGCGGCCCGTCACCGGCGAACTGACGCGGGCTGTGAAGTTCTCGTCATAGGCAATGCGGCCATTTACCGGATCTGCAATCGGCAAGGCCAGCTGATGGACGGCCTCCGTCTTCAGCGACGACATCTGTGGCGCATCCTTCGCGTACTGCACCACGCGTGGCCCGGCAGGCTTGCTTTCCGCAGCCTGCTCGGCTACTGGCGGCTTCTGGAAATAATTCACCCCCACCACCGTGACGGCGGCCGCAGTGATGATCGCTGCGCCGATGGCGAGCTTGGTCACGAGTTTCATTTGCTTGAATCTTCCAGTGTGGCAGCGCGCCAGGCAGACAATGCCTTTGCGTAGTCGGCGCGAGCGCTCAGTTCGTCGATGGTGATGGCGCGGAAGGTGCGGCGCGCGTCGAGCACGTCCGTCACGCTGATGGCGCCGTTACGGAAAGCGAATTCGGCGGCCTCGACGGCACGCCCGGCAGCCTGGCTCAGTTCGTCGCGAAAGCGGGCCACCCGTTCCTGTGCCGACTGCATGTCGTTGTATGCCCGCTGAAGTTCGAAGCTGGCCTGGCGCCGGACCTTGTGCAGGTTTTCTTGCGCGCTGTCGACGCCGGCCAGGGCATTGCGGATGTCGCCTTCGAAATAATTGCTCGTGAACAGCGGCACCTGCACCGACACGCCGAAGGAGTTGCTGCTGTAATAGCCATTCATCGGGCTGGCTGGCGAGCGGTCCGCTTGCACCCCGACCGAGACATCGCGGGTGCGCGAGGCCTGGGCCAGCCGCAGTCCAGCCTGCGCCGCCTGTACGCGGGCGCTGGCGGCCTGCACATCGGGACGCCGGGCCAGCAGCGCGTCGACATCCGTTGGCCGTGCGCCAGCCTGCGGCGCCGGCCAGGCATCGGCGGCGCTGATCTCGTCCGGCGCAGCGCTGATGCCCAGCATCAGCAACAGGGCCAGCCGACTGCGCGTCAGGTCGGCTTGTGCCTGCCGTGCATCATTGCGGGCCCGCAGTACGTCAACCCGCAGGCGCTCCACCTCGGAACCTGCCAGGTCGCCGGCCGCCTTGCGCTTTTGCGCGGCATCCAGGGTGGACTGGAACAGGCTCGCGGTTTCCCGCGTGATGGCCATTCGCTCCTGCGCAGCCAGCAGGTCGTAATATGCAGTTGCGACACTCAGCCGCAATTGGCGGCGCGCTTCCTGCAGATCGGAACGGGAAGCGGTGGCCATCTGGCTGGCGTTTTCGGTACGGTACTGGCGCTTGCCGCCGCGCTCGATCAACTGGTCCAGTCGGACCGTCGTGTCGATCTGCTTGTCACGCAGCGAGCCGGGGCCAATACCCTGGCGCGGATTGATGCTCTGCGCCTGCAGCGAGAGCGCGGGATTGGGCGAAACATCGGCCGTGAGGACCGCCGCTTCGGCAGCGCGCACCGCTATCGCCGACAGGGTGATATCGGGATTGCGTTCGATTGCGATATCGAGTGCGCGGGTCAGGCTCAGGCTGTCCAATCCAGCTACTTCAGGCGGGGCCGCCGTGACCAGCAGAGGCCATATAAGCAAGGCGAGGGCGCTGAGGCGTGACCAGGGGTTACCGGGGAGTGATCGAAACAATTGCTGGCTTTCCTGTCGCTTGCTGGAATTGACGAACTGGTATCGGTCGCCCATTTGGGCGGGCGCTACCGGGAGCAAGCAGATTACTGAAAGACGCTGACGATAAGCTGAGATAAAGCTGACATTGAACTGACAAATGTAACGTGGACGATGTTTCGATCCCGCGCTGCAATCAAGATCAGTCTGCCTGTATAGTTATCGCGGCCAGACCACAGAGGGGAGTAGCATTTGAGTTACCGACAGGACCCGCGCAATCCCGGTTGCGCTCATCTTGGCCAAGACCGTCGTTACGGCTGCGGCCCTGTTGCTGTCGGGCTGCGCGCTTGCGAAACAATGATGACAAGGGCCAGTTGATGGCGAGCGTGCCGCCAGTGGAGACGCTGCATCCGGTCCAGGATCCCGCCACCAGACCGGACGGATCCTGGCTGAGCAAGCTCGGACCAGGGCTGATCACCGGCGCAGCGGATGACGATCCGAGCGGGATTGCCACCTACTCCCAGGCGGGGGCGCAGTTCGGATTCAACATGCTGTGGACGGTGCTGCTGGCCTTGCCCCTGATGGTCGGGATCCAGATGGTGAGCGCGCGGATTGGCAGGGTCACGGGCCATGGCCTGGCGACCAACATCCGGCGCCATTTCCCGGGGTGGATGCTGTATTCGACGGTCGCACTCCTGTTGATTGCCAACACCATCAACATTGCCGCCGACATCGCCGCGATGGGTGAGGCGATGAGCCTGCTGACGGGCGGCCCGGCACATATGTACGCGCTGGCATTCGGCTTGGTATCACTCTCGCTGCAGGTGTTCATTCCCTACCGGCGTTATGTGCGCCTGCTGAAGTGGCTCACGCTGGCGCTGCTGAGTTATGTGGCGACCGCGTTCGTGGTCCACATACCGTGGCCGCAGGTGGTATCGCGCTCGCTGATGCCGGAATGGTCCTGGAGCGCGGCCTATATCACCACCGCGGTCGCCGTGTTCGGCACCACGATCAGTCCCTATCTGTTTTTCTGGCAGGCCTCGCAGGAAGTCGAAGACCAGCTGGCCGACCCCGCCATGCAGCCGCTGCTCAAGGCTCCCGGCCAGGCGCCGGCCCACCTGCGGCGCATCCGGATCGACACACTGGTCGGAATGGGATTTTCCAACCTGGTGGCGTTCTTCATCATCCTGACCACGGCCGTCACCCTGAATGTGCACGGGATCACGAACATCAGCACCTCGGCCGACGCCGCCATCGCACTGCGCCCGGTGGCCGGCGATTTTGCCTTTGCGCTGTTTTGCGCCGGCATCATCGGCACCGGCATGCTGGCCATTCCGGTGCTGGCCGGATCTTCAGCCTATGCGATGGCCGGTGCCTTCAAATGGAAGAACAGCCTGGAGCGGGCTCCGCTCAAGGCCAAGCAGTTCTATTCGATCATAGCGCTGTCCACCCTGGGCGGCATGCTGCTGGGATACGTCGGAATCGACCCGATCAAGGCGCTGTACTGGAGCGCAGTGATCAATGGCGTGATCTCGGTGCCGGTGATGGCGGTGATGATGCTGATGGCCGGACGGCGCGACATCATGGGCCGGTTTGTCGTCGGCCCGCGGCTCAAGGCGCTGGGATGGCTGGCGACGCTGTTCATGTTTGCTGGTGTGGCAGCGATGTTTTTTTTAATGTGGCAGGGCCGGGGCTGATGGTCGGCGGTCGGCGGTCAGCGGCTGGCGGCCTGCCACCTGCCACAGCCGGTTTCTAGCAGCCAAGCTGCCGTGCCAGGTCGACGAAATCCCTTGCGTGCCAGGTATTGGCCGGGTTGGGCGACACATCATTGGTGCGGGTCGGTCCGAACTCCAGCGCACGTTCGATGAAGGCGGTCTGCAGACCGCAATTCCGGGCCGCTGCCAGGTCGTCCTGGTGGGCCGCCACCAGCATGACTTCGTCGGGCGCCAGGTCGAACACGTCCGCCACGCCCAGGTAAGTGCCCGGATCCGGCTTGTATTTCCGGAACACCTCGGCGGACAGTATGCAGTCCCACGGCAAGCCGGCGTGTTTTGCCATCTCTGTCAGCAAACCGATATTGCCGTTGGAAAGCGTGCAGATGATGAAGCGTGACTTCAGGCGTTGCAGCCCTTCGACCGCATCCGGCCAGGGCTTCAGCCGGTGCCACGCCTTGTTCAGGTGACGCCGGCCTTGTTCGTCAAGCTCGACCCCGAAGCGCAGCAGTACCTCGTCCAGCATCATCCGGTGCAGCTCGTCAATGCGGGTCCAGGGCAGTTGGCCCGACATCACTTTCTGCATCGCCGGTCGATAGCCATCGCGCCAGGCGAGGGCGAAGGCATTGGCATCGACCGCCAGGCCCATTTCGCTGACCTCGCTAATGATGCTGCCGCGCCAATCGACCACGGTACCGAAGACGTCGAAGGCGAGTACTTTTGCTGGCTGCATGGCGGGTTCCTTGGTCTTGAGCTCGATCTTGATCTTGAACTGAGAATTGCACTGTTGCCGCATGCTAGCAGACCGCCATCCCCGGCCCGGGCAAGTCGTGGGCTCAGGAAAGATGATCTGGATCAAGCGGCAGGACTGGCCAGACGCCAACATGACCGATAGCCCGTCTCTCGGACATTGCCTGCCCATGTCATTCTCCGAACCCCTTACCGGTCAACTCCGGCGCCAGTTCCGGATCATCAGCGAGGTATCCGGATGGACCGCAACCTGAAATGGCACTGGATCTACTGGGCCAGCGCGATCTTTTTGGTCCTGCTGCTGCAGGATGTCTGGGAAGGCGTCGCTCACACCGAGGCGGTACCGTACAGCGAATTCGAGCAGGCGCTGGCGGAGGGGCGGATCAAGAATGTCATCGTGCAGGACCGCACCGTGACCGGGGAACTGAAGACGCCCCAGGGCCGCAAGACCGCCCTGATGGCGGTGCGGGTCGAACCCGAACTGGCGGAGCATCTCGGCAAGTACAAGGTGACCTACAGCCGGGTGGTGCAGAGCACGCTGCTGTCCGGGCTGCTGTCGTGGTTGCTGCCATCGCTGCTGGTACTGGGCATCTGGTACTTCGTCATCCGCAAGATGGCCGATACGCGCGGACCCGGCGGCTTCCTGACGATAGGGAAAAGCCGCGCCAAGGTGTACGTGGTGCACGACACCGGCGTCACCTTCGCTGATGTGGCCGGTGTCGACGAGGCCAAGGACGAGTTGAAGGAGGTAGTGGAGTTCCTGAAACATCCGGCCGACTTCGGCCGCCTGGGTGCGCATATCCCGCGCGGGGTGCTGCTGGTGGGGCCGCCGGGCACCGGCAAGACCTTGCTGGCGAAAGCGGTGGCGGGCGAGGCCGGCACTGCATTTTTCTCGATTTCCGGCAGTGAGTTCGTGGAACTGTTCGTCGGGGTTGGCGCGGCCCGCGTGCGCGACCTGTTCGAGCAAGCCAGGCAGAAGGCGCCGGCGATCATCTTCATCGACGAGCTGGATGCGCTTGGCCGCGCGCGCGGCGCCTACCCGGAACTGGGCGGACATGATGAAAAAGAGCAGACGCTGAACCAGTTGCTGGCCGAGATGGACGGCTTCGACACCTCGCCCGGCATCGTCATCCTGGCCGCCACCAACCGCCCCGAGATACTCGACCCGGCGCTGCTGCGCGCCGGCCGCTTTGACCGCCAGGTCATGGTGGACCGGCCGGACCGGAAGGGCAGGGTCGATATCCTGAAGGTGCACATACGCAAGGTGAAGACCGATCCGGCGCTATCGCTGGACGAGGTCGCCGGCTTCACTGCCGGATTCAGCGGCGCCGACCTTGCCAGCCTGGTCAACGAGGCAGCGATCGCGGCCACGCGCAGGAAAGCCGATGCTGTCGGCGCGGACGACTTCACCGTCGCCTTCGAGCGGATCGTGGCCGGGCTGGAAAAACGCAACAGGGTGCTGGATCCAGCCGAGCGAGAACGGGCCGCCTATCACGAGATGGGCCATGCGCTGGTGGCCTTGTCGCGGCCCGGCGATCCGGTGCACAAGGTGTCGATCATTCCGCGCGGAGGCGGCGCCCTCGGCTACACCATCCAGCGCCCGACCGAAGACCGCTACCTGATGCGGCGCGACGAACTGGAGCACAAGGTCGCCGTGTTGCTGGGCGGGCGCGCGGCCGAGAAGCTGGTATTTGGCGAAGTCTCCACCGGCGCTGCCGACGACCTGGCCAAGGCGACCCAGATCGCGCATGAAATGGTGACGCGCTTCGGCATGGACGAGGACCTTGGTTGCGCATCGTACGAGAGCAGCCGCAGCGCGGTGCGCGACGTCACGGCCGGGAGCATCGCGCTGCGCTACGACGTTTCCGAAGCGACGCGCCAGGCTATCGACAAGGCCGTGCGTGACATCCTGCAGGAAAGCCTGGAGCGGGGAATTGCGATCCTTGCCGCGAACCGGGCGATCCTGGACCGCAGCGCGCAAGCCTTGTTGCAGCAAGAGACGCTGGACGAAGCTGCCCTGAAGGAACTCACTGTCGGGCTGCGTCCGCTGGAAGCCTGAGCTCAGGGGGCGCTGGCGCTGTCCGGCGCGGGCCGGGCATCGGCAGGGCGCAATGGCGATGCATCGAGGGCTTGCAGCGCAAGGATCAATGCATTGCGCCGCTCGTTCCAGTCCTCGTCCGCGGCTGACTGCAATTGATGCCACAGCGGTTCCAGCGCTTGCACCGCGCTGCCCGCCTTGCGCTCGGCGGCGGACGGCGTGCCGGCCGCTGCTGCCGACGCTGCTGCTGCCGCCGCTGTTTCGTGGCTGGCGCGCTCAACTCTTTGCACCGGTTTCACGCTGTCTTCAGCGCGTCCATGCGGATGTGCCGGCTGGGGTTTTCGTCCGGGCCGGCCTTTTTCGCGGGCGCGATGAAGGCGCGCCAGCCGCCGCGATATTTCGTCCGAGTCCATCCACACGTCCGAGCCCTTCAGCACGCCGCTGATTTCGCTGTCCGACAGGAAAGGGGAGCAAGTTCGGGTCATGAAGCGCCGAAACCAAGCGCTGATGGCTGCTACCTCGGCCTGCTGCTCATGGCCGCGGCCGGCCATGCTGGCGGAATAGATATGGAACAGCAGCTGGCAGTTGTCGTGCACCACCAGTTCGTCGCCGGCGAGGAAGATGAAGGCGCCCATCGAGAAGCCGCGCGCCTCCAGCACCGTTACCACCCGGGCGCGGGATGCCATCATGTTGTTGATCAACTGCAGCCCGGTATCGAAATCCCCACCCGATGTGTTCAGGTGCAATGCAATGACGTCCGATTCGTCGGCGCTGCGCAGCGTATGGAACAGTTCCGTGTAGTAATTCGGTTCGACAATCTCGCCCGAAATATAGTAGGACAGCTGCCGCACCTTGGCGCAGCTTTCATAACGGGCAAGCCCGCGGAACACCCCGGACTCGCCTTCTGGCGATTCAGGTTCCTGGCTTTCCTGGTTGTTCCTGTTCGATGGGGTCGGCATGGGCTTGGCGGCAAATCTGCATTCGCTGCAGCAGGACTCGCCCGGCGGGTGGCTGGATGATTGACTGTAGGGCAGGATATTCCCCTGCGCTTGATGCAGTTAAAGAAGCTTGCTGATCGGACCTGCTGCCGATTCTGTTCGTCGGGGCACATTTGTTTCAGGTCAAGCGAACGGCGGCCATTGGCGGGAAGATCGGGTTCTGCCAGCTTCCTGCGATCGCCATGAATGCCGCGCGTCCCGACCTGATCCGCAAATCTTCCCAGCCCGGTGGCGTGACGCCAAACTGGACTGCCTACGAGGCCTTGCGCAAAAGCTTTTCCTGGGAGCAGGCGCGGCGCGAACTGGGCCAGCCCGCTGGCGGCGGCATGAATATCGCTTGGGCCGCGGTCGAGCGGCATGCGCAGGGGACCAGGGCGGATCGCACCGCCTTTCGATTCGTCGACGATGCCGGCACCACGACGATCTCCTATGCGCAGCTGTCGCGCGAAAGCAACCGCTTCGCGAACGTACTGAACACGTTGGGCGTGGCGCGCGGCGACGCCGTATTCCTGTTGGCCGGCAGAAGCCAGGCCATGTACGTCGCCACCCTCGGCACGTTCAAGAACGGCTGCGTGGCGTGTCCGCTGTTTCCTGCCTTTGGCCCGGAGCCGCTGGCCACCCGCATGAAGATCGGCGATGCGCGGGTGCTGGTGACCACCCAGGCACTGTACCGGCGCAAGGTCGCGCCCATGCGGGACTCGCTGCCGGGACTGCGCCAGGTGCTGCTGACCGGCTGCGACCGCTCCCTGCCCATGCTGCCCGGCACGCTCGACCTCGACGCACTGATGGCGCAAGCCGCGACCGGGTTCGATATCGTCGCAACGGCAGAGGAGGATCCGGCGCTGCTGCACTTCACCAGCGGCACCACAGGTACCCCCAAGGGCGCAATCCATGTGCATGGCGCGGTCGTCACCCATTACGCCACCGGAAAATATGCACTCGACCTGCATGACGAGGACGTGTTCTGGTGCACCGCCGACCCGGGCTGGGTCACCGGCATGTCGTACGGCATCATCGCGCCGCTGCTGCACGGCGTGACCTCGGTGGTCGATGCCGGGGAGTTCGATGCCCAGCGCTGGTACGAGATTCTGGAAACGCAGGAGGTCAGCGTCTGGTACACGGCGCCGACAGCATTGCGCATGCTGATGCGGGCCGGCCCCGCGCTCGCGCGCGAGCATGCCTATCCGCGCCTGCGCTTCATCGCCAGCGTCGGCGAACCGTTGAATCCGGAAGCGGTGTGGTGGGGGCAGGACGTGCTGGGACTGCCGGTGCATGACAACTGGTGGCAGACCGAGACTGGCGGCATCATGATCGCCAACACGCCGGCCTTCGATATCAAGCCCGGCTCGATGGGACGCCCGCTGCCCGGGGTCGATGCCTGCATCGTGCGGCGCGACGAGAGCGGCGCGGTGCAGGTGGTGGAGCAAGTGGGCGAGCAGGGCGAGCTGGCGCTGCGGCGCGGCTGGCCATCCATGCTGCGCGGCTATCTGCACAATGAAGAACGCTATCAAAAATGTTTTGCCGGCGAGCTGTATCTCACCGGCGACCTGGCGCGGCGCGATGAAGACGGTTATTTCTGGTTCGTCGGGCGCAGCGACGACGTCATCAAATGCTCGGGTCACCTGGTCGGGCCGTTCGAGATTGAAAATGCCTTGATGGAACATCCCGCAGTGGCGGAAGCGGGGGCGATCGGCAAGCCCGATCCGACCACCGGGGAAAGCATCAAGGCTTTCGTCTCGCTGAAGCCAGGATTCGAGCCGGCCGAGTCCTTGCGCCTGGAACTGCTCGGCCACGCCCGCAGCAGGCTGGGCGCGGCCATCGCACCCAAGGAGATTGCCTTCCTGTCCGTGCTGCCGCGCACCCGCAGCGGCAAGATCATGCGGCGGCTCCTGAAGGCACGCGAACTTGGCTTGCCGGAGGGCGACATCTCGACACTGGAGGCCGGAGCCTGAATGGAAACCCCCGCCACCGCCAACACCGCCACAATTGCGCCGCTTCCTGCAGGAACCGATCCCGCTGTCGCGACCGCATTGCTGGAAGACATGCTGCGCATACGCCGCATGGAAGAAGCCTGCGCCCAGCTCTATGGCGCCGGCAAGATTCGTGGCTTCCTGCATTTGTACATTGGCGAGGAAGCCGTCGCCGCCGGCGCGATGCGCGCCTTGCAGTCACTGGACAATATTGTCGCCACCTATCGCGAGCATGGCCATGCGCTGCTGCGCGGCGTGCCCATGCGCAGCATCATGGCCGAAATGTTCGGCAAGCTGGGCGGTTGCTGCCATGGCCGTGGCGGGTCGATGCATCTGTTCGATCGGGAGCAAAATTTTTATGGCGGCAATGCCATCGTTGGAGGCGGCCTGCCGCTCGCATGCGGGCTGGCGCTGGCCGACCGCATGCAGGTACGGGAGCGGGTCAATGCCTGCATCTTCGGTGAAGGCGCGTGCGCGGAAGGCGTGTTCCACGAGTCAATGAACCTGGCCGCCTTGTGGCAGCTTCCGGTACTGTTCCTGTGCGAGAACAATTTCTACGCAATGGGAACCGCGCTGGCGCGATCGCAGGCCTGCACCGACCTGTGCCAGCGGGCGCAGTCTTATGGCATGGCGGCGTCGCGGGTCGACGGCATGGATGTGCTGGCGGTGCACCGGGCAGTGGCCGACGCCGCCCGCGTGGTGCGTGAGGGCGGCGGACCGGTGTTCCTCGAATGCCAGACCTTTCGCTTCCGCGCGCATTCCATGTTCGATCCGGAACTGTATCGCGACAAGGCCGAGGTGGAGGTCTGGAAGCAGCGCGGGCCGATCCACACATTTACCGCCCGCCTCAAGCAATCCGGATTACTGACCGAGGACGCGTTCCTGGCGCTGGATGCGCGGGTGGGCCAGGAAATTGCCGACGCCATTGCCTTCGCCGAGGCATCGCCGGCCGAGGATCCGGCCGACCTGTTGCGCGATGTGACGACGCCCGCCGCCATGAAAAACACCCGATCATGAAAACCAGCTACCGCGAAGCCGTGCGTGAAGCATTGCGGGAAGCCATGCGCGCTGACAGCCGCGTATTCCTGATGGGGGAGGACGTGGGCCGGTATGGCGGCTCGTATGCCGTGTCCAAGGGTTTCCTGGAAGAGTTCGGGCCCGACCGGGTGCGCGATGCGCCGCTGTCGGAACTGGGCTTCGTCGGCGCCGGCATCGGCGCCGCGCTGGGCGGAATGCGGCCGGTGGTGGAGATCATGACGGTGAACTTCAGCTTGCTGGCGCTGGACCAGATCGTCAATACAGCGGCGACCCTGCGCCACATGTCCGGCGGCCAGTTCAGCGTTCCGATCGTGATCCGGATGGCGACTGGTGCCGGCCGCCAACTGGCTGCGCAGCACTCGCATAGCCTGGAGGGATGGTATGCGCACATACCCGGCATCCGCGTGCTGGCGCCGGGCACTGTCGCAGACGCGCGTGCGATGCTGAAGCCGGCGCTGGACGATCCCGATCCGGTCGTGATTTTCGAACATGCGCAGTTGTACAACATCGAAGAGGACTTGCCGGAGGAGCTGGACAGTCAATGCGATATCGATCATGCCGTGGTGCGCCGTGCCGGCAGTAGCCTGACGCTGGTTGCCTGGAGCGGCGGCCTGCCCAAGGCGATGGAGGCAGCAGCCGCGCTGGCCGGCGAGGGCATCGATGCGGAGGTGATCGACCTGCGGGTGCTGCGCCCGCTCGACAGCGACACCATCATCGCTTCGGTGCGCAAGACGCATCGGCTGCTGGTGGTGGATGAAGAATGGCGCAGTGGCAGCCTGTCGGCTGAAATCGTGGCGCGCGTGGCGGAGCAGGCTTTTTACGAACTGGACGCGCCGGCGCTGCGCGTGTGCGGCGCCGAGGTGCCGATTCCCTATGCCAGGCAAATGGAGCAGGCGGCGCTGCCGCAGGTAGCGGACATCGTTGCGGCGGCCAGGCAACTGACGGGGCGGCAATGAAAGCTTTCTTGCTGCCTTCGCTCGGATCGGACATGGATCAGGGCAAGTTGCTGAAGTGGCTGGTGAAGCCTGGCGACACTGTCCGCCGCGGCCAGATAGTGGCGGTGGTCGACACTTCCAAGGCCGCAGTCGACGTCGAGACCTGGGATGACGGGCAGGTCGCAGCGCTGTTGGTCGAGCCCGGCCAGACCATTCCGGTCGGGATGCCGATGGCGCTGCTTGCTGCAGGCGACGAGACGGTAGATGCAGCCGCCATTGCTGCCGCGAAGGCGGCGATGGCGCCCGCGCTGCCGACGGCCGCGGTGTCCACTGCGGTCCAGGCCGCACCCTTGCCATCAGCGGGGGCCGGGGCCGCTGCCCCGGCATCGGCGGGGCGCAGGCGGATATCTCCCGCTGCGCGCAAGCATGCGCAAGACCTCGGCATCGATATCGACACACTTTCCGGTACCGGGCCGGACGGTGCGCTGACCCTGCAGGATGTGGAACGCGCCGCGCGGGGAGCTGCACCGGCACCGACGCCCGAAGCCGTTGCTGGTGCCACCCGGGCGGCAGCGATGCAGCAGGCGATCGGCGCGGCAATGAGCCGATCCAAGCGCGAGATTCCGCACTACTACCTGAGCGAACAGGTGCCGCTGTTGCGAGCGTCGCGGTGGCTGGAGCAGGCGAACGCGCAGCGCGCGCTGCCGCAGCGCTTGCTGATGGCGGTGCTGCAGATAAAGGCGGTGGCGCTCGCTGCCGCTGCGTTTCCCGAGCTCAACGGTTTTCATGTTGGAGGCGGTCACCGTCCATCGCAGGCGGTGCATGTCGGCGTGGCGATATCGCTTCGCAGCGGCGGCCTGATCGCACCGGCGCTGCATGACGCAGCCAACCGCACGCTGGACGAGTTGATGGCCGCGCTGTCAGACCTGGTGAAGCGGGCGCGCGCCGGATCGCTGCGCAGTTCGGAGATGTCGGATCCGACCATCACGCTGACCAATCTTGGCGAGCGCGGCGTGGATAGCGTGCACGGCGTGATCTATCCGCCACAGGTGGCGCTGGTTGGCTTCGGCCGCATTGCCGACCGGGTGTGGGCAGACGATGGCGCGATACGGATCATGCCGGTCGTCACCGCTACGCTGGCGGCAGATCACCGGGTATCGGATGGCCATCGCGGCGCCGCATTCCTGTCGCGCATCGCCGGCTTGCTGCAGAGTCCGGAGCAACTGTGAGGAGCGCCTGATGGACCGCGAGCAGCTCAAGGGCGTGGTGTTCGAGACTTTGCGCGGTATTGCGCCGGAGGTGCAGCTGTCGCAACTGGAACCCGGCACGCCGCTGCGTGACCAGGTTGACCTGGATTCGATGGACTGGCTGCATTTCCTGATGGGCTTGCATCAGAAGCTGCATGTCGAGATACCGGAGTCGGATTACCGCCAATTGACCACGCTGGAGCGACTGCTCGACTATCTGGGGAAGCGGGTGGCGTGAAGGGCGACGGGAAGATGAATTCACATCGTGGCCTGCGCGGCAGACCGCGATATGGGTAATATGCCGTCTGCCATCGATCCTTGGGATCCCATGGATCCCAAGGATCGTTACGATTAACAGGAGATACACATGCAATCTTTTTTCAACAGTTGGCGCATTGCGCTGGCCTTGCTGACGCTGGCCTTCGCACCCGCCGCGTCCGCACTCGACCCGATCACCCTCAAGCCGCTACAGGTTGGCCCCAACACCTGGTATTTCCAGGGTGAATCCGGAATGGCCACCGCCGCCAACAAGGCTTTCATGTCGAACGCAGGCTTTGTCGTGACCAAAGACGGCGTGGTCGTGTTCGATACCCTTGGCTCGCCGGCGCTCGGTGAAGCGATGCTGAAGGCAATCCGCAGCGTGACGCCGCAACCGGTGACGCGGGTGATTGTCAGCCACTACCACGCCGACCATTTCTACGGACTGCAGGCTTTCAAGGCCCAGGGCGCGGAAATCTGGGCGCACGAGAACGGCCGCGGCTACCTGGAATCCGACCTTGCCCAGCAGCGCCTGGCGCAGCGCCGCGCCGACCTCGCACCATGGATAGATCAGAACACCCGCATGGTGGCAGCCGACCGCTGGCTCAAGTTCAGCAGCGGCAAACCGATTCCATTCGAGATGGGAGGCATCCGGTTCCAGATCATCGACAGCAGCGGCGCTCATTCCAATGATGACATCATGCTGGCGGTGGACAACGATGGCGTGCTGTTCGCCGGCGACCTGTTTTTCACCGGCCGCATTCCCTTCGTGGGCGACGCCAACAGCAAGGTCTGGCTGGTGGCCCTGGACCGCATGCTGGAACTCAAGCCAAGGATGGTCGTTCCCGGGCACGGCCGGTCCTCGACCGAGCCGTTGAAGGATATCGAGTTGACGCGGAATTACCTGCAGTTCCTGCGCAAGGCGATGGGTGACGCGGTCAGCGACATGATGCCGTTCGAGGAGGCATACAAGAAAACCGACTGGTCCGCGTTCAGCAACTACCCGGCCTTCGAAGCGGCCAATCGGGGCAATGCCTATGGCACCTACATCCTGATGGAGAAGGAAAGCCTGCAGAAATAGGAGTCCTGGCGGAGGCTCTGCTTGTTGCGATGCACAAGAGAATTTTCTTGCAAAGATTCGTTCTATTTGGTTATATGCGCACTCACGCATGGAACGATAGTCATGGAAAAAGAGTTGAGCAAGGCGCAGATGAGCGAAGTCATCGAGGAAGTCTCGAACTATTTTTTCCTGTTGTCCGAGCCGACCCGCCTGAAGATCCTGCATGCCTTGTGTAATGAGGAACGTTCGGTGGGCGATATCGTCACGGAAATCGAGTCGACCCAGGCCAATGTGTCGCGCCAACTCAACATGCTTTACCGGGCGAAAATTCTGGCGCGGCGCAAGGACGGGACTCAGGTCTATTACCGGATCGACGACCAGAATACGATCGATGTGTGCCGTACGGTGTGCGGCCAGATGGCAACCAAAGTGCAGGTCGGGCCGTCTATTAGCCAGATTGCGGTTGAGAGCTTCATGTCCCAAGCGGACTGAAGCGGCGGCGCCAGATATGCGGGGTAGCTGCATGTCAGGAAACCGCCTGCCGTAGCGAGAAGCCAGAGTTGGCCGCAAGCAGTGGAAGCAAGCAGTGGAAGCAAGCAGTAACAGCAAGCAGTAACAGCAAGCAGTAACAGCAAGCAGTAACAGCAAGCAGTAACAGCAAGCAGTAACAGCAAGCAGTAACAGCAAGCAGTAACAGCAAGCTGGGCGAGTGAGACAGCCAGGAACCGCTTAACCGCGGTTCATTTTGGCAATAAATATGAGCGGTTAGTTATATAGCCGTAGATTCAACTTTTCATCCGAGGTGTTTTGCATGTCAAGTAAAGTGCGCCAGACGGGCCGCATTCTGCGAGCGCCCGAGAATTTCGTGGACAGCGCGCTGGCCACCGAAATCAATAGCGGGGGGCTGAATGAATCGCGTCGAGGCTTCTTGAGGAAGAGCTTCCTCGCCGCGGGCGCAGCGCTCGCTGGCGGATCCGCGCTGGCACAGCCGCCGGCCGGCGGAATCGGCGATGGCGATCCCAACATACTGAACCTGCCCGAGCACGCGAAAACGCTGGGCAAGCCAGTCGCCACCAACCCCTATGGCGTGCCGTCGAAGTTCGAGAACAAGCTGCTGCGCCGGGAATCGCCGGGCCTGACCCGGGTGCCGGCCGCATCGGTTTCCTTTACGCCGCTGCAGGGCTTGTTCGGCATCATCACGCCCAGCGGCCTGCATTTCGAGCGCCACCATCAGGGTTGGGTCGATATCGACCCGGCTACCCATCGCTTCATGATCAACGGCTTGGTGAAGAACCCCAAGGTCTACACGATGGATGACCTGATGCGCATGCCCTCGGTATCGCGCATGCACTTCATCGAATGCGGCGCCAACACCGCGATGGAGTGGGGCAATGTGGCCGTGCCGACGGTGCAGTACTCGCACGGCATGTTGTCTTGCAGTGAATTCACCGGGGTGCCGCTGTCGGTGCTGCTGGACGACTGCGGCTATGACAGCAAGAAAGCAAAGTTCGTCATGGCCGAAGGCGGTGACGGCTCCGGCATGACGCGCACCATCGACATCTCTCGCGCGCTGGACGATGTGCTGGTCGTGTGGGGCATGAACGGTGAAATGCTGCGCCCCGAAAACGGATATCCGCTGCGGCTGGTGGTTCCGGGCGTGCAGGGCGTGTCGTGGGTCAAGTGGCTGCGCCGGATCGAGGTCGGCGACCAGCCGTGGGCGTCGAAAGACGAGGCCATCCATTACATCGACCAGATGCCGGATGGCTTGCACCGCCAGTACAGCTCGATCCAGGAATGCAAGTCGGTGATCACCACGCCTTCCGGCGGACAGGCGCTGCTGGACAAGGGCTTCTACAACATCACCGGACTGGCATGGTCCGGCCGCGGAAAGATAAAGCGCGTGGACGTATCGGTCGATGGTGGCCGCAACTGGCGCACCGCGCGCCTGGAATCGCCGGTGCTGACCAAGTGCCTGACGCGTTTCAACATCGACTGGACCTGGGATGGCGGTCCGGCCGTGCTGCAGTCGCGCGCGATCGACGAAACCGGTTACGTCCAGCCGAAAGTGAATGAGTTGCGCGCCGTGCGCGGCACCCGTTCGATCTATCACAACAACATGATCCAGTCATGGAAAGTCGCACCGAGCGGGGAGGTTTCGAATGTCCAGGTTTACTAAGGCGTTCCTCGCCGTCGTGCTGGCCAGCGCGAGTTGCGCCGGCTTCGCCCAGAAATATGAAGGTATCGGCCGCACTGCCACCGACAAGGAAATCAAGGCTTGGGACATCGATGTGCGTCCCGATTTCAAAGGACTGCCACCCGGATCGGGCACGGTAGCCAAGGGGCAGGTCATCTGGGACGGCAAATGTGCCTCCTGCCACGGCAGCTTCGGCGAATCGAACGAGGTCTTCACGCCTATTGTCGGCGGCACCACGAAAGAGGACCAGAAGACAGGGCGGGTCGCAGCGCTGATCGACGGCAAGCAGCCGCAAAAGACCACGATGATGAAAGTCGCCACGGTCTCGACCCTGTGGGACTACATCAACCGCGCCATGCCATGGACTGCACCCAAGACGCTGAGCACCGAAGAGGTGTATGCGGTGACGGCATACATCCTCAACATGGCTGAAATCGTCCCCGATGATTTCACGTTGTCGGACAAGAACATCGCCGATGTCCAGCAACGCATGCCCAACCGCAATGGCATGACCACCAAGCACGGGCTGTGGGATGTGAAAGGCAAACCCGATGTGAAGAGCGTGGCCTGCATGAAAGACTGCAAGGTCGAGCCCGGCATCCGCTCGGAACTGCCGGAAAGCTCGCGCAACGCGCACGGCAATATCCAGGAACAGAACCGCACGTTCGGTCCGGTGCGCGGCGCCGATACCACCAAGCCGGCGAGCACCGCCCCGCTTTCGGCGGGACGGCGCGAGCTGGTAGCGCAGGCGGCGGCGCCGAAGGCTGCTGCCAAGGGCGCATCGGTCGCGCCTGATCCGGTCGCTTTGCTGAAGCAGAACGGCTGCGTGGCCTGCCACGGCATGAGCAACAAGATCGTGGGGCCAGGCTTCAACGAAATCGCCGCGAAGTACAAGGGCGACGCCAGTGCCGAAGCGCGCCTGGCCGGCAAGGTCAAGAATGGATCGGCCGGTACCTGGGGGCCAGTGCCCATGCCAGGCCACCCGCAACTGAAGGATGACGATATCATGTCGATGGTGCGCTGGATCGTTCAGGGCGCAAAGCCTTGATCGATCTCCGTTTCGCCAGGTCACGGATCGACAGCCGAAGCAAGCCAACAGCAAGACCGGCTACAGCCGGCTCTATTTTCAATCTTAATATCTCGCTGGAGACCACAATGAATCAGACACGACGCGACGTAATGCGTATCTCGACGGTGCTGGGCCTTGCCTTCACCGCCGGACTGCTGAAGCCATCGGACGTTTTTGCGGCCGAATGGAATGGCAAGGCATTTGACAGCAAGACCATGGAAGAGGCCATCAAGGCACTCGGCAGCGACAAGTTCGAGGTCAGCAAGGATGTGACCATGAACGGTCCGGACATCGCGGAGAACGGTGCGGTGGTGCCGGTCTCGATTGCAAGCTCGGCTCCCAATACCGAGTTCATGGCGATCCTGGTCGAGAAGAACCCGACCCCGTTGGCCGCCACTTTCACCATTCCCCCGGGCAGCAACCCGGCCTTCAGCACGCGCGTGAAAATGGGTGGCACATCCAATGTCCACGCGCTGGTGAAAGCGAATGGCAAGTGGCTCATCGCCAGCAAGGAAATCAAGGTCACGCTCGGCGGCTGCGGCGGCTGATCGATCCAGGCAATCCAAGACAATCCAGAGGAAAATATCATGGCAGATCCGATGCGCATCCGCGCAAATGCAACTGGTGACGAAGTCGAAGTCAAGATCCTGATGCGTCACGACATGGAAACCGGCCAGCGCAAGGACGCGGCCGGCAAACCGATCCCGGCGCATTTCATCAAGAGCCTGCAAGCAAAATGGAAAGACAAAGTCGTGCTCGACGCTAACTTCGGCACGGCGATTTCCAAGGACCCGTTCCTGTCGTTCAAATTCAAGGGCGGCGCCAAGGGCGACAAGGTCACGGTAACCTGGGTCGACAGCAAAGGCGACACCCGCACTGACGAAGCGACGATTTCCTGAGCATCGGCAGGCGAAGCAGGGCGGCGCAGAACCGCCTCCATTTATCCAAAGGAGACAAGATGAGACGCAAGAAGCTTTTATTGTTGACGGGGTTCGCAACCCTTGTGGCCGGTGCCGCCGGCCCGGCGCTGGCGCAAGCCTCCGCAACTGACGAGATTGCCCGCTACCGGCAAATGCTGGCCGATGGCAACCCCGCGGAATTGTGGGAGATGCGCGGCGAGGAGCTCTGGAAGAAAAAGACCGGCCCCAAGAACGTCTCGCTGGAGCAGTGCGACCTCGGCAAAGGGCCGGGCGTGGTGAAGGGCGCCTATACCGAGCTGCCGCGTCACTTCAAGGACGTCAACAAGGTGATGGACCTGGAGCAGCGGCTGATGCATTGCCGCATGACGCTGCAGGGCCTGACCCGTGCCCAGGCAACTGCGCAGCCCTTTGCCGCCACCGGCAAACCGTCCGACATCGAGGCGATCGTGTCGTACATCACATCCGAGTCGCGCGGCCTGCCGATGGCAACGCCCACCGGTCATCCGATGGAAAAGGCGATGTACGAAGCGGGCAAGAAGATTTTCTTCTACCGCGGGGGCGCTTATGACTTTGCATGCGCCACCTGCCATTCCGTGGACAACCAGCGCATCCGCCTGCAGGACCTGCCCAACATCCTGAACAAGAAGAACGCGCAACTGGCCTACACCACTTGGCCGGCGTACCGCGTGTCGCAAGGCGAGGTGCGGACCATGCAGCATCGCTTGAACGACTGCTTCCGCCAGCAACGATTCCCGGAGCCCTTGTATGGCTCTGATGCGATCACTGCGGTGACGATGTTCCTGGCAAAGAATGCCGAGGGTGGCGTCTACGCCGGCCCTGCGCTGAAACGATAAGGGAGACGACAGATGAAGCTGAAAAAGACAGGCCTCCTGCTCGTGTCCGGCGTGTTCCTCGCCGGCTGCGCAGCGATGGCTACGCAAGGGGACGGCAACGACCTGGCCATGAAAATGCTGAAGGAAGACTTCCGCTCCAAGGGCCCGGCCACGATGGAGAGGATGCTCAACCAGGACGAAGCCCAGAAGCTGTGCAGCGAATATCCGACCGAGCGGCCGAAGGAAGTGGCGGCACGGATCGAGGCCACCCAGATGAAGAACATCAAGCTGCCGTCCGACGGCAAATACCTTGGCAAATGGCAGGAAGGCGAGAAGGTCGCGCAGAACGGGCGCGGCATGCAATCGTCTGACCAGGTGGGTGGCGTCAACGGCGGCAACTGCTATGCCTGCCACCAGATCAGCAAGCAGGAAATCTCGTACGGCAACATCGGGCCTTCCCTGTACAACTACGGAAAGCTGCGCGGACAAAGCGATGCGATCATGCAGTACACCTGGGGCAAGATCTACAACTCCCAGGCCTACACCGCGTGCTCCAACATGCCGCGTTTCGGCCATGCTGGCATCCTGACCGAGGGCCAGTTGAAGGATGTGATGGCGCTGCTGATGGACCCGGCTTCGCCAGTCAACAAGTAAGCGGCAAATAGCAGGACGGATGCGGAGGACCGGCATGCCGGCCTCCGCATCCTGCTTTGCAGCTTGCGTCCAGATTACGTTAAGAAATATTTTCAAGGAATGATGATGGGTATGAATCGGCGTGAGTTCATGCAACTGATGGGGATGGCGGCGGCCAGTGGCATGGCGCTGAATGCACCCGGCGTGCTGGCGGCGCCGTCGGCCGGCAAAATGTATGACATTCCGCGCTTCGGCAATGTCCACTTGCTGCACTTCACCGATTGCCACGCGCAGCTCAAGCCGATTTACTTCCGTGAGCCCAACGTCAACCTCGGCGTCGGCGAAGCGGTCGGACGGATGCCGCACCTGGTCGGCGAGCGATTGCTGAAGCAAATCGGCGTCGCACCGGGAACGCCGCAGGCACATGCCTTCTCGTATCTCGATTTCGAGCAGGCGGCGCGGACCTACGGCAAAGTCGGCGGCTTCGCCCACCTGGCCACGCTGGTCAAGCGGATGAAGGCCGGCCGTCCCGGCGCGCTGCTGCTGGACGGCGGCGACACCTGGCAGGGTTCCGGCACGGCACTGTGGACCAATGGCCAGGACATGGTCGACGCCTGCCTGCAACTGGGCGTGGACGTGATGACCGCGCACTGGGAAATGACGCTGGGCGACAAGCGCGTCAAGGAAATCGTCGAGAAGGACTTCAAGGGCCGGGTCGACTTCATTGCGCAAAACATCAAGACCACCGACTTCGGCGACCAGGTTTTCGCACCGTATGTGATGAAGCAGATGAACGGCGTTTCGGTGGCCATCATCGGCCAGGCATTCCCGTACACGCCGATCGCCAATCCGCGCTACATGGTGCCCGAGTGGAGCTTCGGCATCCAGGACGACAACATGCAGAAGATGGTTGACGAAGCGCGCGCCAAGGGTGCGAAAGTCGTGGTCGTGCTGTCGCACAATGGCATGGACGTGGACATCAAGATGGCGTCCCGCGTTCGCGGCATCGACGCCATCCTCGGCGGCCACACGCACGACGGCATGCCGGCTCCGGTGGTCGTGAACAATGCCGGTGGCAAGACGCTGGTCACCAATGCCGGCAGCAACAGCAAATTCCTGGGCGTGCTCGACTTCGACGTGCGTGGCGGCAAGATCGACGGCTTCCAGTACCGCTTGCTGCCGGTATTCTCCAACTTCCTGCCGGCCGACAAGGAGATGGACCAGCTGATCACGAAGGTGCGCGCGCCCTACGAAGCGAAACTGAACGAAAAGCTCGCCATCACCGAAGGCACGCTGTATCGGCGCGGCAATTTCAACGGCACTTTCGACCAGCTGATCGTGGACGCCTTGATGGAAGTGAAGGGCGCTGACCTCGCGTTCTCGCCCGGCTTCCGCTGGGGCACCTCGCTGCTGCCGAACAGCCCGATCCTGATGGAGCATGTGCTCGACCAGACCGCCACCACCTATTCGTACACCACGCTCAGCGAAATGAAGGGCGAGATGATCAAGACGGTGATGGAGGACGTGGCCGACAACCTGTTCAATCCCGATCCTTATTACCAGCAGGGCGGCGACATGGTGCGGGTGGGCGGCATGACCTATTCGATCGAGCCGAACGCAAAAATGGGATCGCGCATCCAGGACATGCGCCTGAACGGCAAGCCGATCGAAGCCGGCAAGACCTACAAGGTCGCCGGCTGGGCGCCGGTGGCCGAAGGCGCGAAGGGCGAACCGGTATGGGACGTGGTCGCCACCTGGCTGCGCGCCAACAAGGTGGTCAAGTCGCGCAAGCTGAACACGCCGCGCATTATTGGCATGGAAGGCAATCCGGGCATTGCCCCGTGATGGCAGTGATGGCCTGAACGCCTGCCGCCGCCTCGCACCTCCACACGTCCGGGGTGCGGGGTGTGCCGGAGTGTCTCGAATTTGGCCGCTGTAGCATCGCCCCGCGCGCGGCGAGGTCGGAACGGCTAGTGGGCCTTCGACAGCACCAGGTAGACGATGGCAGCCACGGTAAGGCATGCGCCAGCGGCGGTACGCAGCGAGAGTTTCTCGTCGTGCAGGACTGCAGCGCCGATGATCGCCGTGATCAATGGGTACGAGGCGATGATCGGTGCAACTTTCCACACCGGGGCCATGCTCAGGGCCACGTACATCAGCAGCACGGCGCTACCGTTCAAAACACCGGTAACGGCAAACCAGGCAAGTCCTTTGCGGTTCAATATCGGTCGCTTTCCCTTGCGCAAACGATCGGCGCCAAGCACCGTTGCCGACGACATCACATAACCGATCAGGCCGGCAGCGAAGGCGCTCGGCCACAGCAGCAATCCGGCCTTGACCGCAGCTTGCGCCAGGCCGCGCATGACGGCGCCCGCGACCGCCCACGACAATGAGCTGGCGGCGAAATCGCTGCGTACTGCGTTTCTTTTCCACGTCAGCATCACCACCCCGGCCACGACGCCGAGCGCAGACAGCGCTGCCTGCGGCGGCACCCGTTCTTGCAGGAAGATGCCAGCGGCAAGCAGCGCAAACAGTGGCGCGGTGCCTGACACTGCGCTGGTCACTGTGGGGCCAAGCAGCTCGTTGGAGCGGAACGTGAACATCGTCACAACGGCCGGAAAGAAGATGCCGATCGCGGCGAACACCAGGGCCGCGTGCATGGTGAAGCCGCTGGTATCCAGTATGAACGGCGCCGCGATGATGAACAGCAGCGTCGCAGTCGGAATGCTGATGGCAGCACCGGAGCGCGCGTCCAGCGAGCGCAGTCCGACTCGTGATGTGATCATCGCAATGCCGAAGCACAGTGAACTCATGAGGGCGATGCCCGGTGCCAATGCAGTTTTCATCCCGGCATTTTACTGCCAGGAACTTCCTGTGCTTCCATAATGGAAATCTGCGGCTTTGCAATGGCTTGCCCGAGACGGGAAACACACGCGGCCCGACCGAATCTTCAATCTCGTGGTCGAACCATCAAGCTCCCTGCCCGGACCCATCAAAATGTTGTCGAGCCACTATCAACATCCGCTGGTCCTGATCTCCATACTGGTGGCGATCCTGGCTTCGTATATCGCGCTGACCCTGGGAAGCCGCGTCAACCAGCAAGGAGCCGGGGGCGCATTCTGGTGGATAGTCGGCGGTGCGTTTGCCATGGGCACCGGCATCTGGGCCATGCACTTCATTGGCATGCTTGCGTTCCGCTTGCCGATTCCGGTTGGCTACGACCTCGGCATCACCCTCGGGTCCTGGCTGATCCCTATCCTCGCTTCGGCGCTTGCGCTGGTGCAAATGCGCTTGCGCGCACCATCCGTGTCGCGACTGCTGGCGTGCGCGCTGCTGCTGGCGGCCGGAATCGGCGCCATGCATTACATCGGCATGTCCGCGATGCGGATGGAGCCCGCCATTGTCTACGATCCTGCATGGGTCGCGGCATCTGTCGTTTTTGCGGTCGTCGCCGGCGTCATCGCGCTTTTTGTCGGGCGCATCCTGCGCGACAGGACGACACGGATCTGGATCCCGAGGGCTGCGGCGTCGATCCTGTTGGGAGGGACGATAGCGGGCACGCATTACACGGGCATGCTGGCGGCCAATTTTCCTCTGGGCAGCGTGTGCCTGGCCGCGGGATCGGGATTCAGCCAGGATGGGCTGGCGATCGTCGTTTCCATCGCAACCTTTTCAGTCCTGGCGATCGCGTTGCTGACCTCGATTTTTGACGCCCGGCTTGAGTCGCGCACGCAGATGCTGGCGCTGACAAGAGACATTGCCGAGGAGCGGCAGCGCTTGCTGGAAGGCGAACGGGCTGCGCGTGCCGACGCGGAGCGACTCGGCGCCCTGAAGGACGAGTTCCTCGCCACCCTGTCGCACGAGCTTCGCACACCCTTGAATTCGGTGCTGGGCTGGGCCCAGTTGTTGCGGCTGCAAATCACCGACCAGGCGGCGCAGAACGGCCTTGCCACCATTGAACGCAATGCACGCCTGCAGGCGCAGCTGATCGACGATCTGCTCGACATGAGCCGGATCGTCGCCGGCCACGTGCGCCTGGAGTTGCAACTGGCAGATCCTGTTTCGTTCATCCGGACGGCAATCGAGAGCGCGCAACCGGCCGCCAGTGCCAGGCAGGTCGGTATTCGCTTCGTCAATGCCTGCGGCGCTGCCGATCGCGTATGGGGCGACCCGGCGCGCTTGCAGCAGGTGATGTCGAACCTGTTGTCGAACGCAATCAAGTTCACGCCGGAAGGCGGCGAGGTGGTGGTCGAACTCAATCGGGCCGGCGAACAGATCGAGATCACAGTGTCGGACACCGGGATTGGCATCCGCGCCGATTTTCTTCCGCATGTGTTCGACCGCTTCCGGCAGGCGGACGCATCCACCACACGCCGGCATGGCGGCTTGGGCATCGGCCTGTCAATCGTCCGGCAACTGGTCGAACTGCATGGCGGCAGCGTCAGCGCGGCCAGCCCTGGAGAAGGGCGGGGCGCCACATTGGTGGTGTCCCTTCCGGTTGCCGGGGCAAGCCGGCCGGATCGGACCGGCTCGCCCGAAGCGCTGGCGCGCGCCGCAGTGGCGGGCACCGCCGCGGAGGCAGTCGACTTTTCGGCGTTCAGGATACTGGTGGTGGATGACGACGCCGACGCCCGTCATCTGGTCACCCGGATACTCGCTCAGTACGGCGCACACGTGATCGGGGCCAGTTCTGCCATCGAGGCGCTAGCGTTGCTGACCAGGGACACGCCGAATCTGCTGGTCAGCGACGTCGGCATGCCGGACGTGGACGGGTTTGAACTGATACGGCGCGTACGGAAGCTGGGGAACGGCGTGGCGCAGATGCCGGCCATCGCGCTGACGGCATTCGCGCGCAGGGAGGACGGAGCGCGGGCGATCGCTGCAGGATTCACGGCTTACGTTCGCAAGCCGATCGATGTCCGGAATTTGATTTCGGCGGTCGATGCCGTGATGGCGGGCTGGGCGAGGAAGCTGAAAGTGAGGGAAAGTAGTGCCGGCCCCGCAGACATTCGTCAGGACTGATCCGACCAGCGCGAAAACAGCTTGATATCCAGGCCCTGCGGCACATACCACTTGCGCTGGACGCTGTCCCAGCGGGCGCCGAGGCGCTTGGCATCATCTTTCTCGCTGAATGGAACATCCAGCACCATGGCGGACTTGCCCGCCGACGCTGTCCGCCCGGCCGCCTGGCCGGACCGGCGCGGTGCGGTGGACTTTGACGGGGCGGCAGGGCTGGGGGCGGACCCGGGAGCAGGTCTGGGCGCACGGACGATGTCGCGAACCGTGCCGTCTGCCCGGGTTTCAACCCATCGGGTGCCGAGTCCGGTTTCAAGGGCCGTGATGTAGGGCGGGTCGAAGGGTGGGGCCGAGGGGACGTTCAGGGTTGCGTCGTTTGTCATTGCAGGCGGATGGTCGAGGATGATGGCGGTGTTGTGGCTGGCCATCTGTATAGCACAAGGACGCCGGAAAGCAAAAAGGCCAACCGTGGTGGTTGGCCTTTTTGCACCATCAGAAAAGTCGCCGCTTATGGTGGATTTCCGTGGCGGGCGTTATTTCAATACGCGTCCGGTGCCCGCTGCGTCAGATGGACGTCGGATGAAATTCCGCGCACCACCTGCTTGACCAGGGCGTCCGGGAAGGATTTCGCGTTCCAGTCGCCGACCGCCTGCTTCAATTGGGCGACAGTCGTGGTATCTGCTGCAGGCAAGACCAAGGCCAGCGTCCTCGATTCGCCCAAGGGAATCTGTGCGGAGAACTTCTTCCATTCCGGCAGCCTGGACAGTTCCTCGAGCACCGTGCTGTCATGCACGACCGCGGCGCATGCACCGGTGCGCAAGGAAACCAGCGCGTCGGTCAGGGACGGGTAAGCCTTTTCAATTGCGCCGTAGCGGGCTTCGGCCAGACCAGCGTAATTCCCGCCCTCGGCCAGGCATACGGTCTGGCCGGCAAGTTGTTGGGCGCTACGAATCGAGGTGTCGGTGCGCAGGATGGCCATGGGTGCAGTGCTGTATTTGACCGGAATGACTGCCCGGCTGCCTGGCAGTGCGTTCAGGTCTGCAATCGTCTTGATCTGGATGCGCGAGCGCTGTGCTGAACCCGAATCGGCTGTTGCCAGCGGCAAGCGCCTGGCAATGTCTTCTGCGAGTCCAGCTTCAATGGTGGCGTGCGTCCGGGCCTTCGCGCCCAGCGCATCGGCCGGCTGCTGTCCGGCATCCTGGACCATGCTGGCCGCAGCAACCCCGCCGCAGATGGCGGACAAAACCAGGGAGAGCGCGGCGCCGCGCAAGAATGCGGATTTGATCAGGGTAGCCATAGGTGCCTTCAGATAAGGATGTCTAAAAAGTGCGTTTGCGGGTCTGGAACAGGCTGAAGTTTGTGCGAGCGAGACCCACCGCACAAGAATGTTTTCCGAGTTTGCTTATGCATTGCAGTTATATGGAAAAAGGAGTGACCTGCGCTTGATCCTGTCTTGAGCGCTTCGGTGCGCGATGGCGATGCTTTTCCTCGTGGCAATGTGTCAAAATTGCATCATGAATCTTGATATCCCGACATTAATGGTGACGATCATCGTCACCAGTTCCGCGGTGGCGATTGCCCTCGCCGCAGTCGCCTACCGCCGTAGCCGCGTCATGCTGGCCTGGTCCGGTGCGCTGGCGCTACATGCATTCACCTATGGCCTGTTTGTGCTGCGCGGGCAGATCAGCGACCTGATCTCGATCCTGCTTGCCAATGTCGCGCTGGTATCGGGATTGACGCTGTTCGTCGAAGGAATTCTCTTGTTCCAGCAGCGTCGTGCGCGGCACTGGCTGATCTGGCTACCGGTTGTGGTTCTCGGACTGAGCTTTTCCTTTTTGCTGGATGCCATGCAGGCGCGGCTGGTCATCAGCGGCGTGATTTGCGCCGGGCTGACCGCGACTGCATTGATCACCTTGATCCAGCGGCGCCATGAAACGAGTGGGCGCGGCCAGTACATCCTGATGACGGGATTCCTTTTCGCCACCCTGATTTTCCTGGCCCGGATCGTCGGGACACTGACCGGACAAATGGAACTGGCGACCTTCCTCGCGAACAACCAGATCCAGACGCTTACCTTCCTGACTGCCATCATCGACCTGACCTTGCTTTCGATTGGCATGGTGCTGATGATCCACGAGCGCGCCGAACATGAACTGTTCCAGAATCGCGAGATCTTGCGGCAGCAGAATGCCACGCTGAAAGACTATTCCGACGAATTGAAAGACGCCAACCGCAAGCTGGAAGCGCTGTCAATCACGGACGGCCTGACCGGCTTGTACAACCGGCGTCATTTCGATGAAGTGCTCGCCGCCGAATGGGCGCGCGCCCGACGCGCCGGGGAGGCGTTGGTGATCCTGATGATCGATATCGATCTGTTCAAGAGGTACAACGACTGCTATGGCCACCAGGCCGGGGATGACTGCCTGATCAAGGTGGCGGGCGCATTGCAGGGCGGAGCGCGCCGTTCGGGCGACATGAGCGCCCGCTATGGCGGCGAGGAGTTCGTCGTGATTGCCTCAGATACCGACCTGGTTCAGGCGAAAGTGCTGGGGGAAAGCTTGTGCCAGGCCGTGGAGTCGATGGAAATTCCGCATGCGCAATCGCCGTTTGGCAAGGTCACCGTGAGTATCGGCGTCGCCGCAATGATCCCGGGCGGGGAGACGTCGGCCGAGGCGCTGGTGTTCAGTGCTGATGAAGCGCTGTATCGAGCCAAGAATGCCGGACGCAACCAGGTGGCGGTGGGATAGCAGCCGTGCAGGATCAGCTGCAAGCGGGGCTAGCCGGATCGCGTGCAAACCACCGGCCAGCCTTCTTCATAAGCCCGCTATTCAGCGCCCCAATGCCTGGTTCACCCGAGGCAGCACCTCGGTCGCCATCAGCTCCATGGACCGCTTGCCCAACGCCGGATCGATCCAGTCGTGGCAGGCGTACAGCAGCGTGCCGAAATCACCGATCTGATCGCGAAAGGCGAGCAGCTGGTCCACCACGTCATTGACGGTGCCGGCGATGACCAGCTGGTCCAGCGCATACTCGAGCGTGACCGCCGAATCCGGCATGTCCTGGTCCGGCTTGAACAGGTTCGAGCGTCCGCCGCCGACGATCAGCTTGCGCATCAATTGCTTGAAGTAAAACGCATAGGGACCATTCGGGCCCTTGCCGTATTCGCGGGCATCGCGGTCATTGTCGGCCACGAAGATGCTCTTGGCGACCCGCCATTCACGCGGATGCGCTTCCTGGCCAACCGCCTGCCGTCCCTCTACATATTTCGGCCAGTGGCTGGCGACCCACTTGGGTAGCAGGAAGTTGGCCGAGATCGGCTGCCAGCCGCGCTTGGCTGCCTCGGTCACGCCCTTGGAGAAGGGAGCGACCGCGGTCACCACCACCGGCGGAAAGGGTTGTTGGAACGGCTTGACGATCTTGCCCTGGCCGATCTCGGGAATGCCGGTCTTCGCGGTGCTCACGCTCCAGTACTTGCCCTTGAGTTCGTACGGCGCCTCCTTGGTCCAGATGTCGAGAATCATGTCCATCGACTCGACCAGCATTTCGGTCCGGTCGCGGTCGAGGTTGCCGAACAACTCGACATCGGACATCAGCCCGCCCGGGCTGATGCCAAAGATCAATCGCCCCTCGCACATGTGGTCCAGCATCGCCACTTGCGCGGCGACCATTGCCGGATGGTTGTTGGGCAGGTTCACCGTGCCGGTGCCGAGCCGGATCTGCGTGGTCTCGTAGGCGAGGCTGGCGAGAAAGGCGACGCACGACGAAATGGGTTCAGCCACATCCGACACGTGCTCGCCGACGAAAGCCTCGCTGTAGCCCAGGCGGTCGGCAAGCAGGATCGCCTCCCGGTCTTCTTTCAGGGTGTCAGAAAGGCGTCGGCCCGGTGGATGCAAGGGCATCATGAACATTCCCAACTTCATCAAAGGTCTCCGAGTTATAGTGATCAGGTGATCACTATAAGTTGACGGTTTTCCTTTTGCAAGTCCTGCCTTGAAGGGCAGCGTTGCATGGCAGCGTTACAATTCCGCAATTCGAACCGTACCCATTGCCGGCGCTACGAAACACCCGCTTTCTCATGACGACAGATCAAACAACGACAGCCGTACGCAAGCCGCGCGCACCCCGGATGGACATCTCCAAACGCGAGCAATTGATCGTCCAGAAGGCCATCGAATACTTCTCGCAGCACGGGTTCGAGTGCGGCACGCGCGACCTTGCCCGCCACATAGGTGTAACCCAGTCGCTGCTCTACAAGTACTTTCCGAACAAGCAGGCCCTGGTGGACCGGGTCTACCAGGAAGTGTACGTAGCGCGCTGGAATCCGCTATGGGAACAGCAGTTACGAGACCGGACCGTGCCGATCGAAGCGCGGCTCAAGCGCTATTACCTCGACTACGCCAAGAGCATGCTCAAGAAGGACTGGGTGCGCATCCTGATCTTTGCCGGCCTGAAGCAAGAGGGCATCAACAACCGGCTGTTTGAACTGCTGCGCGAGCGGATCTTCAAGACCGTGGCGGAAGAGGTGCGGCATGCCTACCAACTCGCCGAACCTGCCGATGCCGACGACGCCGAGATGGACGTCGAATTGGTCTGGGCACTGCACGCCAGCATCTTTTACCTGGGCATGCGCAAGTGGGTCTACAAGTCCGGATTGCCGAAGGACGTCAATGCGCTGATCGAGACATTGATCGAGGGGTTCATCGGGGCGATGAAGCAGCGTAGGCGGGCCGATGGTTTGGCCACGAACGAGCAGGGGAAAAAGTAGGGTAGGGCTGGTGCGTGGAGAATTGCAGAAAAAGGGCTGCAGGCTTGTGATCTGCAACCCTTTGATTCTGTTGGTCGGGGCGGCGGGATTCGAACTAGCTAACCCTTGCCAGGGCAATTCAGAGCGTACTGCTCAGTCTGGCCTGACATTCTGATTAAGGCGGAAGAAATTATCGGGATCGTATTTGGATTTCACCCGGGACAGCCGGTCATAGTTGTTGCCGTATGCACTCCGAACCGAGTCGTCACCTTCACTGATGAAATTTACGTAAACACCCCCGGTGGCAAAGGGTTCGGTGGCAGCGTAGAACTCGCGTGCCCAACTCACGCAGGCATTATCCTGATCGGCAGTGTCCCAGCGGGTGTGAACGTTCATGATGAACTCGACATCACGATGTGGATAGGCGGTGGCATCAGGTGAAATTCGATTGGTTGCCCCTCCCATTTGCGCTATGAAAATCTCTGACTGCGCGCTGGGAAGCTTGCTTGCGTAATCGATCAGCTTGCCAATTAACTCGTCACTCAGTTCAGTGAAATTGTGTGACTTCCAGTAGTTGCGCGCGCCGGGGGTAAGCAATGGGTCGAAAGCTTGCTGGAAGCCGGTGTAGGGATACGCCCCGAAGCCATCACCAATGGGTTGCCCCAACTTTTTGAGAGCGGCCAACGCCTTTTTCCCCGCGTTCAACGGGCCGTTGTATAGCGCTGGAAGAATCAACACTTTAGTGCCGTGCACTTCTGGAGGGAGAAAAGGAAGCGGCGGTGCATCACGCATGACCGCCCATACAGTCAGTTCCTCAGGGCAACTGGCGCAGAACTCGCGGTATTTATGCAATACGGAGCTAGCCTGGTCAAATGGAAACACAATCGGGCCGGACATGACTTCTGGACCGACAGTGTGCAATTTGAACTTGAACGAGGTCACAACACCGAAATTCCCGCCCCCTCCGCGAATGGCCCAGAATAGATCTGGGTGGCTATTTTCATCACAGCGAATTTGTTCCCCCTCGGCGGTGACCACCTCAGCCGCAATGAGATTGTCAGCTGTCAGCCCTAACGAGCGACTGGTCCAGCCAAATCCACCACCCAGGGTCAGGCCCGCAATACCCGTCGTGGAATTGATTCCGGTAGGAACCGCCAAGCCATAGGCCTGGGTCTCATGATCCACATCCCCAAGCATAGCGCCGGGGCCGGCCACAGCGATTTTTGCTTCAGGATCGACCCAGACAGTGTTCATGGCGCCAAGGTCGATAAGTAATGCACCGTCGTGAAGGGACTTGCCGGCGATGTTATGACCCGCTCCACGGACGGATGTGAGCAGCTGATGCTGCCTGGCAAACCTTACTGCCTGCATCACATCAGCCGCACCACTACAGCGCACAATCAGAGCCGGACGGCGATCAATCATCGCATTCCATATCTCACGCAACTCGTCATAGTTGGCGCTGCTCGGCGTAATTATTTGGCCGCGAACCTTTGCTTGCAAGTTGTCCACGGCCTGGCTGCTGAGATCAACAATTTCGCCATGTAGCGAACGAACCTTGATTGCACTCATTATTTTTCCAGTGGGTTCTGGGTGTTAGAGCCCGCTGTTATGAACAGTACGGGTTTTATTCCTTTCGTACGAACATTGGGGGCGAATTCACTGTTCAAGTTTGATTTTTAGCCAACTTACAGCACTGAGGCTGCTGTACTTTGTTGCCGGCCGTTCAACAGGCTCTTTGCCAGCCTGAAGCAGGAGGGCATCAAAAACCGGCTGTTTGAATTGCTGCGCGAGCGGATCTTCAAGACCGTGGCGGAAGAGGTGCGCCATGCGTATCAACTCGCAGAACCAGCCGATGCCGACGACCCCGAGATGGATGTCGAACTGGTCTGGGCACTGCACGCCAGCATCTTTTACCTGGGCATGCGCAAGTGGGTCTACAAGTCGGGATTGCCGAAGGTCGCCAATGCGCTGATCAAGACATTGATCGAGGGGTTTATCGGGGCGATGAAGCAGCGCAGGCGGGCCGATGGTTTGTCGACCAAGATGCAGGGGAAAAAGTAGGGCAGGTGTGGTGCGCCGCGGAGCGAAAAAGATAAAGGGCTGCAGACTTGTGATCTGCAACCCTTTGATTCTGTTGGTCGGGGCGGCGGGATTCGAACTCGCGACCCCTTGCACCCCATGCAAGTGCGCTACCAGGCTGCGCCACGCCCCGACTGAGGCCCGAATTATAGCAGAGCAATATGGATTGGCGTATGCTGATCCGACAGATTTTTCCTCCCCAGCTATTCAACTTTTTTCATGACCATCAGAATCAGCAGCCAGTTCGACGCGGGCGCGATTGAAGTCGTCCTCGCACAATCCGCAAATGACATTCGCCTGAACATCCGGCGCGACAGCAAGGCCGATTTTTCCCAGTGGTTTTATTTCCGTGTCGAGGGCGTGCGTGGCCAGCACACGGTGCTGCGTTTCCTGAATGCGGGCAAGGCGACTTATCCGGACGGCTGGCCTGGCTATCAGGTTGTTGCCAGCACGGACCGGCAGCGCTGGTATCGCGTTCCGACCACTTACGATGGACAGGTGCTGACGGTGCAGCACACGCCGACGGCGGATGTCGTCTACTACGCGTATTTCGAACCATACTCGTGGGAACGGCACCTGGACCTGCTGGGCCGCATGTCGAATTCGCCGCGTGCGCGCTTGGAAAATCTCGGCGTGACGCTGGAGGGGCGCGACATCGACATGGTGGTGGTCGGCGATACCACCAAGGAAAAGAAAATCTGGGTCATCGCGCGCCAGCATCCCGGTGAATCGATGGCGGAATGGTTCGTCGATGGCATGCTGAATGCGCTGACCGAGCGCGCCAATCCGGTCGCGGCGCGCTTGCTTGAACATGCGGTGCTATATGTGGTGCCGAACATGAATCCGGACGGCTCGGTCCTTGGCAACCTGCGCACGAATGCAGCGGGGGCCAACCTGAACCGGGAATGGATGACGCCGTCGGCCGAGCGCAGCCCGGAAGTGCTATGCGTGCGCAACAAGATCCACCAGACCGGGTGTGACTTGTTCCTCGACGTGCATGGCGATGAGGGCTTGCCGTATGTGTTCACGGCCGGTTGTGAAATGCTCGACGGCTTCACCGCACAGCAGGCGAGGGCGCAGCAGGCATTCATCGATCGTTTTTGCGATGCGAGCCCGGACTTCCAGAAGGTCCATGGCTACCCGTCGGGGAAGTATCGGGAAGAGATGCTGGCATTGGCCTCGAAGTATGTCGGCCATGCATTCGGATGCGTGTCGCTGACGCTGGAGATGCCGTTCAAGGATAACGCTGCCTTGCCGGATCCGGAGGTGGGCTGGAACGGTGCGCGCAGCGCGGCCCTGGGCGCCGCGGTGTTGCAGGCGATGCTGCATTCGGTAATGCCGGCCGGGGTGGATTGAAGAAGCAGATAGTCGCATCGCGCTAAGCGCGATGCAGCGGAAGGTCTCGAACGTCCCCGCTTGTCGGCGCCCTGGCACACCCTTTACAAATCGTCACAGCATTGACTGGCTTGCCGGCGGATGATGCCTCAGGTTTCCTTGAAAGGCTCATCGTGAAAATTTTAATGGCAGGTGGATTGCTTGCGCTGTCGGCCCTGATGGCCGGATGCGCAGTGGTGCCGGCCTATCCGCCGGAAGTCGGCATCTCCGCCGGTGTCTATGTCAACCCGCCGCCGCCGGTGGTAGTGGGGCCGGTCTATGCCTACCCGGCTTATCCGGCTTATCCCGCCTATCCGGCTTACCGGTACTACCGTCATCCGGGTCGTTACTACCGCTAGGACTGCAGCGCGTTCAGAAGCTCTCGGTCGCCGACAGATAGCGCCATTTCCCTGGCGGCAGGTCGCCCAGCTTTACGCGGCCGATGCGAACACGCTTCAGGCCCAGCACTTTCAGTCCGACCATGTCGCACATGCGCCGGATCTGGCGCTTCTTGCCTTCGCGCAGGATGAAGCGCAACTGGTCGTCGTTCTGCCAGGTGACCTTTGCCGCCAACAGCTTCTTGCCATCCAGGGACAGGCCGTGATTGAGTCGCTTCAGGTCGGCATCCGGCAGGCGGCCCGGGCGTGAGTACTGCACCCGCACCAGGTATTCCTTCTCGATCGAGGTGTCTTCGCCGATCAGCTGCTTGGCGATGCGGCCGTCCTGGGTCAGCACCAGCAGGCCGGTGGAATCGATATCCAGCCGTCCGGCGGGGACCAGGCTCTTCAGTTGCGAGGGGTGGAACCGGATTGGCGCCGTGTCTTCGCTCCAGCGGTTTTCCGGCCGGACCAGCACGAAGGCGGGTTGGTAGCCATCTTCTGCCTGTCCGCTGACATAGCCCATCGGCTTGTGCAGCAGCACCGTGACCCGTTGCGCCTGTTCGACGCTGGCTTCGCGGGTGACGGTGACCTTCTGGTGCGGCAGGACCTTGCTTCCCAGTTCCGACACCACGACCCCGTCCACGCGCACCCAGCCGCGCGCGATCCATTCGTCAGCTTCGCGGCGCGAGCACAGGCCCAGTTCGGACATTCTTTTGGAGAGGCGCAGAGGTTCGGTCATTTGATGCGGGGTGAGGTGCGAGTTAGAGGGAGAAAAACATGGCAGCGCAGGGCACGGTGGCTTGCCGGCCGTCAGACCTTCAGCACATCCAGCAATTCGGTCTCCAGCTGGATCTGGCTGCGGGCGTGGTTCAGGGTCGGGCCATCGATCAGGAAAACGTCTTCCACGCGCTCGCCCAGGGTCATGATCTTGGCAGTGTGCAGATTGATCTTGTACTTTGCCAGCACGCTGGCAATCGCGTATAGCAGGCCGTTGCGGTCGTTCGCGGAAACCGATAGCAGGTAGTACTGGCCGCGTTCGTCGGGGCGCAGGTCGACCGTGGGGGTGGCCGGGAAGCTGCGCGACAGCCGCGACAGCCTTGCCTTGCGCGGCAGCGGCAACGCTTCGTTCGAGGTCAGCGCCTGGGCCAGTTCATGCTCGATCAGGTTGATGATGTCGCGATAGTTCTTGGCGAAATTCGGTTCGGTCACCAGGAAGGTGTCGAGCGCATAGCCGTGCCGTGTCGTGTGGATCTTGGCGTCAAGGATGCTGAAATTCTTGCGATCGAAGTAGCTGCAGATGCGCGCGAACAGGTCTTGCTGGTCCCTGACATACACGGTCACCTGCAAGCCCTCGCCGATCGGCGCCAGCCGGCACTTGACCACCGGCGTATCGCTGTCCACCCTGGTCGCCAGGCTGCGGGTCTGCCAGGCAATGTCGGAAGCGTCGTGACGCAGGAAGTAGACCACGTCGAGCTGGTCCCAGAGCCGCTCGTGCGCCTGCTCCGACATGCCATACAGGCGCAGCGTCTTCAGCGCTTCTTCCTGCCGGTTGCGCAATTCGCGATCGACGCTCGGGGTTTCGCCGCCGAGCACGCGCAGCGTCTTCTGGTACAGCTCTTCCAGCAGCTTGCCCTTCCAGGCGTTCCAGACCTTCGGGCTGGTGCCGCGGATATCGGCAACGGTCAACAGGTAGAGCGCGGTCAGGTGGCGCTCGTCCTTCACCATGTTCGCGAAATCCTGCAGCACTTCGACATCCGACAAGTCCTTTTTCTGCGCCACTTGCGACATCGACAGGTGCTGCCTGACCAGGAACACGACCAGTTCGGTGTCGGGCGCCGACAATCCATGCGCGCGGCAGAAGCTGCGGGCGTCCTCCTGCCCCAGTTCGGAATGGTCACCGCCGCGCCCCTTGGCGATGTCGTGGAACAGCGCGGCGATATAGAGCAGCCAGGGCTGGCTGAAATTCGCCATCAGCTGACTGCAGAACGGATACTCGTGCGCATGCTCGGGCAGGGCGAAGCGGCGCATGTTGCGCACCACCATCAGGATGTGCTGGTCGACCGTGTAGACGTGGAACAGGTCATGCTGCATCTGGCCGATGATGCGGCGGAAATTTGGCAGGTAACGGCCCAGCACCGACAGCTGGTTCATCCGCCGCAGTGCATGGGTGATTCCTTGCGGCGCCTGCAGGATCTTCAGGAACAGCTCCCTGTTCACCGGATCGGCGCGGAACTTGCGGTCGATGCCGAAGCGGGCATGCCACAGCGATCGCATGGTGCGCGCCGTCATGCCTTTCAGTTCCGGGTGCAGCTCCAGCATCAGGAACACTTCGAGCATGGTCGACGGCTGGCTTTCGAAGGTGTCGTCGCGGGCAATGTCGATCAGGCCGTTGATTTCATTGAAGCGCTCGTTCAGCGGACGTGCCACGCCAGCCGTGGGAAACAGCCGGGCTTCGATGTTCTGCAGCAGGATGGTGTTGAGCTGGGTAATTGCCTTGGCCGCCCAGTAGTAGTGCTGCATCAGGTATTCGCTGGCGCGCCGGGTCTCGGTCGAGCGATACCCCGACAGCTCGGCGACCGGGGTCTGCACGTCGAATACCAGCCGGTCTTCATGCCGCCTGGTGATGATGTGCAGCCGGATCCGGATCTCCTTGAAGATCCGCTCCTTCTGCTTCAGTTGCCGCGCTTCGGTCGGGGTGAGCAGGCCGCGCTCGGCAAGGGCGCGCCAGGAATCGCCGAGGCCAGCGGCCTTGGCCACCCACAGGATCACCTGCAGGTCGCGCAAACCACCGGGGCTCTCCTTGCAGTTCGGCTCCAGGCTGTAGGGGGAGTCTTCATATTTGACATGCCGCTGGCGCATTTCCAGGGTCTTGGCGCGGAAGAATGCCGGCGCGTCCATCGCCGCCTGGCAGCTCTCGCGCAGCCGGGCGAAAAGGCGGCGGTTGCCGGTGATCAGGCGCGCCTCCAGCAGCGCGGTCTGCACCGTGATGTCGGCTGCGGCTTCCGTCAGGCATTCATCGATGGTGCGGATGCTGTGCCCCACTTCCAGCCCGAGGTCCCACAGCAGCGTCACCAGTTGTTCCAGCCTGGCCTGCAGCACCGGATCCGGTGCCTGGTCGAGCAGGATCAGCACATCGACGTCGGAGTAGGGGAACAGCTCGCCGCGGCCATAGCCGCCGACAGCGACCAGCGACAGCGCGGCCGGAATGCCGAACTCGCGCCAGGCGCGGGTCAGCGCGGCGTCCACGTTTTGCCGCAGCCGCATCAGGAGTTTCTCGGGGCGGCCGTTGACCAGGAAGCCGTCAATGGCAGACTGTTTGCCTTCCCGAAGCTGCTCTTTCAGCGACGCCGCAAGCGTGGCCATCGGTTCAGGCGGTGGCGCTCGGGGCCGGAACCTGGGCGATCGCGGGAGCTGGCCGCATGCCCGGGGAGACGGTCAACACTTCGAACCCGGTTTCGGTCACCAGCACAGTGTGTTCCCATTGAGCGGACAGGCTGCGATCCTTGGTCTTGATGGTCCAGCCATCGCCCATCGCGCGAATTTCACGGCGGCCGGAATTGATCATTGGCTCGACCGTGAAAATCATGCCGGCCTTCAGTTCTTCCAGCGTTCCGGGCCGGCCGTAATGCAACACCTGCGGCTCTTCATGGAACACCTTGCCGATGCCATGGCCGCAGAATTCGCGTACCACGCTGTAGCCGGCTTTTTCAGCATGCTGCTGGATTACATGGCCAATGTCGCCAAGATGTGCGCCCGGCTTGATCTTGGAAATACCCAGCCACATGCATTCGAAGGTGATTTCCGACAGCCGGCGAGCCAGGATCGACGGCTCGCCGACGGCGAACATGCGGCTGGTGTCGCCGTGATAGCCGTTCTTGATCACGGTGATGTCAATATTCAGCACATCGCCATTCTTCAGCACCTTGTCGCCCGGTATGCCGTGGCAGACGATGTCGTTGAGCGAGATGCAGGTTGCTTTGGGGTAGGGCGTGTAGCCCGGCGGGCAATAATTCAGCGGGGCCGGGATGCTGTCTTGCACATTCACCATGTAATCGTGGCAGAGCCGGTCCAGCTCTTCGGTGGTGACCCCGGGCTTGATGAAGGGCTCGATGTAGTCGAGTACTTCTGCCGCCAACCGGCCTGCAACCCGCATGCCGGCGATGTCTTCTGCTGTTTTGATGGAGATGGAGCCCATGTGATACACCTAGTCTGTCAAGATGCAATTATAGACGACCGGCACGGTATTCGTCGCCGCCTGGAAGGCAGGTCTTGAACCGGAAGGGGTAATTGTATTAGAATCACGGGTTCGCCTGGCATGGTGCTGGGCGGAGCAACGAAAATCGCGACTCCGGACACAAAGGGTGCCGCCCTGCAAGCAGCTCGATGCAGGCGGTCACAGTCCGGATTCAAGACCCAACCCTGGAGAAAGTAATGTCAGTCACCATGCGTGAAATGCTGGAAGCCGGCGTCCATTTCGGACATCAGACCCGCTTCTGGAACCCGAAGATGGCCCCCTACATTTTCGGTCATCGCAACAAGATCCATATCGTCAACCTGGAAAAAACCCTGGGCATGTACCAGGAGGCGATGAAGTACATCCGTCAACTGTCGTCCAATCGCGGCACCATCCTGATGGTCGGCACCAAGCGCCAGGCACGCGAGCTGATCGCAGCCGAAGCGCAACGCGCCGGTGTTCCTTACGTCGACCAGCGCTGGCTCGGCGGCATGCTGACCAACTTCAAGACGATCAAGACCTCGATCAAGCGCCTGAAGGACATGGAAGCAGCGATCGCTGACGGCTCGGTTGAGAAGATGAGCAAGAAAGAAGGCCTGATGTTCCAGCGCGAGATGACCAAGCTGCAAAAGGCCATCGGCGGCATCAAGGACATGGGCGGCGTTCCGGATGCGATCTTCGTGATTGACGTCGGCTACCACAAGGGCGCCATCACCGAAGCCGCCAAGCTGGGCATTCCGGTCATCGGCGTTGTCGATACCAACCATACGCCAGAGGGTGTCACCTACGTGATCCCGGGCAATGATGACTCGTCCAAGGCCATCGCCCTGTACGCCAAAGGCGTGGCTGACGCGATCCTCGAAGGCCGTTCCAGCTCCACCAGCGAGTTGGTCGAAGCCATCAAGGGCGGCGCAGACGAATTCGTCGAGGTCGACCAGGCCTGATGCCGGCCGCTTCGAAAGAAGCGACCTCGGCGAAAAAGGGGCAGTGTGCCCCTTTTTTTCAAACAGATTCTCGTTGCCGGGCGCTGCGCGCCGGGCAACCAAACCAGTACAGGAGAGAAAAAATGGCAGCAATTACTGCGGGAATGGTAGGCGAACTGCGCGCCAAGACCGACGCACCGATGATGGAATGCAAGAAGGCGCTGACCGAGGCCGACGGCGATATGGTCCGTGCCGAGGAAATCCTGCGCGTCAAGCTGGGCAGCAAGGCTTCCAAGGCATCTTCCCGTATCGCCGCAGAAGGCGTGGTCACTGCTTTCATCAGCGGCAATGTCGGCGCACTGATCGAAGTCAACTGCGAAACCGATTTCGTCACCAAGAACGACGATTTCCTGAAGCTGGCCAATGACCTGGCCCGCCTGGTCGCTGAAAAGAACCCGGCTGACGTCGCCGCCCTGTCGGCACTGCCGATCGATGGCGACACCACGGTCGAGCAGCTGCGCACGGCGCTGGTTGGCCGTATCGGCGAGAACATGTCAATCCGCCGCTTCAAGCGCTTCGATTCCGGCTCCAAGCTGGTGTCTTACCTGCACGGCACCCGGATCGGCGTGATCGTCGAGTACGAAGGCGCCGATGAGCAGGTTGGCAAGGATGTTGCCATGCACATTGCTGCCATGAAGCCGGTAGCGCTGTCGTCCGACGCAGTTCCAGCCGACCTGATCGAGAAAGAGCGTTCGGTCGCTTCGCTGAAGGCAGCGGAATCGGGCAAGCCGGCCGAAATCGTGACCAAGATGGTCGAGGGTTCGGTCCAGAAATTCCTGAAGGAAGTGTCGCTGCTGAACCAGTCGTTCGTCAAAAACGACAAGCAGACCGTCGAGCAAATGCTGAAGGCCACCGGCACATCGGTGAAATCCTTCGTGATGTTCATCGTCGGCGAAGGCATCGAGAAAAAGCAGGACGACTTCGCTGCCGAGGTGGCAGCGCAAGTGGCTGCCGCCAAGCAGGCGTAAGCAGTCAGGATCAGGAAAAGCGGGCCGCAAGGCCCGTTTTTTCGAGTAGTTGCGATTGCTTACAAGGCTTTCCAGAAAGAATGCCCCGTTTTAAGCCCAAGCAAGTCGCAGGAAAGTAAAATGTCCGATAATTCCGGGACTTTGCATAGTCAAGGTCCCAAATCCACCGGAACACAGGAGCCAGAACCGATGTCAAAAGCCGCCTACAAGCGCGTCCTCCTCAAACTCTCCGGTGAAGCGCTGATGGGCGATGACGCCTACGGCATCAACCGGGTGACGATTGACCGGATGGTGGCAGACGTGGCGGGTATCGCGGCGATGGGTGTGGAGCTGGCTATCGTGATCGGTGGCGGCAACATCTTCCGCGGCGTGGCCCCCGGCGCCCAGGGAATGGACCGTGCCACCGCCGACTACATGGGCATGCTCGCCACGGTGATGAACTCGCTGGCGCTGGCCGACGCCATGCGCCAGGCTGGCCTGACCGCCCGCGTCATGTCGGCGATCGCCATCGAGCAGATCGTCGAACCCTACGTCCGTCCCAAGGCGCTGCAATACCTGGAAGAAGGGAAGATCGTGGTGTTCGCTGCCGGTACCGGCAACCCGTTCTTCACGACCGACACCGCCGCCGCGCTGCGCGGTTCGGAGATTGGCGCCCAGATCGTGCTGAAAGCGACCAAGGTCGATGGCGTCTACAGCGCCGACCCCAAGAAAGATCCGCACGCTACCCGCTACGCCACCATCACCTTCGACGAGGCCATCGCCCGTCACCTGGAAGTGATGGACGCCACCGCATTCGCGCTGTGCCGCGACCAGAAACTCCCGATCAAGGTGTTCTCCATCACCAAGCCCGGCGCGCTGCAACGCGTGATCCTGGGTGAGGATGAAGGCACCCTGGTCCACGTTTGAACCCAGAAAATCACGCCCTGCAATTGAGGAGAGCCGCATGACGATCGCCGACGTCAAAAACAGCACTGAAGAAAAGATGCACAAGTCGATTGAGACTCTCAAGTCGAATCTGTCCAAAGTCCGCACCGGACGCGCCCATCCTGGCATCCTGGACCATGTCCAGGTCGATTACTACGGCACGTCGACCCATATAAGCCAGGTGGCCAACGTCACGCTGCTGGACGCGCGCACCATTGGCGTGCAGCCATGGGAAAAGAAAATGGTCGCCGCGATCGAGAAAGCGATCCGTGAATCCGATCTCGGCCTGAACCCCGCCACCCAGGGCGACATCATCCGCGTGCCGACTCCGGCCCTGACCGAGGAGCGCCGCAAGGAGATGGTCAAGCTGGTCAAGAGCGAAGCCGAGGATGCCAAGATCGCCGTGCGCAACATCCGCCGCGATGCGAACGAAAGCCTGAAGAAACTGGTGAAGGACAAGGCGGTTTCCGAAGACGACGAGCGACGCGCACAGGACGAGGTGCAAAAGCTGACCGACAAGTTCGTTGCCGAAATCGACAAGCTCGCCGCCGAGAAGGAAAAAGAGGTGATGAAGGTTTGACGGATCGTCTCCTGCGCGCCGTTTTGCCGTTTCCCCACAATCTGGCCCAAACCACATGACGCATTCCAGTTCGACCCAGGTAATACCGCTGGTAACGGCCGTGCCAAAGCATGTCGCCATCATCATGGACGGCAATGGCCGCTGGGCCACCAGCCGCTACATGCCGCGGGTGGCGGGCCATGCCAAGGGCGTTGAAGCGGTCAGGACCATCGTCGAAGCCTGTGCGGCCCGCGGCGTGCAGTTCCTGACGCTGTTTGCCTTCAGTTCCGAAAACTGGCGCCGTCCGGCCGATGAAGTATCGGTGCTGATGCGCCTGTTCATGACCGCGCTGGAGCGCGAAGTCGCCAAGATGCACGCCAACGATATCCGCGTGAAGGTGGTTGGCGACCTGTCGCGCTTCGACAAGCGGCTGCAGGAGATGATCGCGGTGGCGATGGCCAGGACCGCTGGAAACCGCGGCCTGACGCTGACGATCTGCGCCAACTATGGCGGCCGCTGGGACATCCTGCAGGCAATGAAGAAGCTGGTCGCATCCGGTGGCGCAGCCGCCGACTTCACCGAGGAAGACCTGGCGCAGCACCTGTCGATGGCGTACGCGCCCGAGCCCGACCTGTTCATCCGTACCGGGGGCGAGGAGCGCATCTCCAATTTCCTGCTCTGGCAGCTGGCCTATACCGAGTTGTATTTCACTGACACTTACTGGCCTGATTTCGACGGCGAAGCGCTTGACCTGGCGATTGCTTCGTACCAGCAGCGGGAACGCCGCTTCGGACGTACCAGCGAGCAGCTGGTCGAATCCAAGAAGGCTTCCTGATGCTCAAGACCCGTGTCATCACCGCCGTCGTGCTGCTGGCTATCTTGCTGGCGGTGGTGTATTCGCAATCCTTCCTCGCATTCGTGCTGGTGCTGGCTGCCTTCCAGGCCGCCGCCGCCTGGGAATGCATGCGGCTGTTCGGACTACGGCGGCCATTGCTGGGGGCTGCCGTCTGGACCGGCGTGTTACTGCTGGTGCTGGTCCAGTTTCGTCCGGACCAGACGCAGATCCTGTTCGCGCTGTGCGTGGCCTTGTGGGCCTTGCGCTTCGCGCCCGCGCTCGGGCTCGGCCTGCCGCCGGCGTCCGGCATCGGCAGCCGGTTGCTGGCCCTGACCTATTCAATTGCAATCCTGGGCTGCTTCACCGCGCTCGACACGCTGTACCGGATGTCCGGCCTGTACCTGTTTTCCGTGATGGCGCTGGTCTGGGCCGCCGATATTGGCGCCTATTTTTCCGGCCGCGCATTCGGCCGCCACAAGCTGGCACCCTCGATTTCACCCGGCAAGACTTGGGAAGGAGCGGTCGGCGGGCTGCTCAGCGTGCTGTTGCTGGGCGTGCTGGCAGCCTCGCTGCCGTCCCTGGCGGATACGTTCCCGGCTGCGGTGCAGCGGCAGTGGGGCTGGGCCGGCGCCGGCGTGGTGCTGGCGCTGATCACCGTGGCCAGCGTCGTCGGCGACCTGTTCGAATCGCAACTCAAGCGACGCGCCGGGATCAAGGACAGCAGCAACCTGCTGCCGGGCCATGGCGGCGTGCTGGACCGGATCGACGCGCTGATTCCCGTGCTGCCGCTGGCGGTCCTGCTGAGCGCGCGCCTTTGAGCCTATCCTGATGCAACGCATTTCCATACTGGGCGCCACTGGCTCGATCGGCGAATCGACGCTGGACGTGATCGCCCGTCATCCCGAGCGCTATCAGGTGCATGCGCTGAGCGCCAATTCCAAGGTTGAGAAGCTGGCCGCGCTGTGCGAGCGGTTCCGGCCGGCGGTGGCCGTGGTCGGCAGCGCCGATGCGGCGGCCCGCCTGTCGACGCTGCTGCGCGAACGCCGCCTGCCGACCGAGGTCGCATGGGGCGAGGAAGCGCTGTGCCAGATCAGCAGCGGCAATGAAACCGATGTGGTGATGGCGGCCATCGTGGGCGCAGCCGGGCTGGCGCCGACGCTGGCCGCTGCGCACGCCGGCAAGAAGGTCCTGCTTGCCAACAAGGAGGCGCTGGTCATGTCCGGCCAGCTGTTCATGGATGCGGTGGCCGCCAGCGGCGCGACCCTGCTTCCCATCGACAGCGAGCACAATGCGGTATTCCAGTGCCTGCCGGTCGGTTACCAGCGGGTGCCGCAAGGGCACGGCATTGCAAAAATAATGCTGACGGCTTCCGGCGGGCCGTTCCTGCAACGCGACGTCGCCACCCTGGAAACGGTCACGCCGGAAGAAGCGGTCGCCCATCCGAAATGGGTGATGGGGCGTAAGATATCGGTCGACTCCGCCACCATGATGAACAAGGGGCTGGAAGTGATCGAGGCGCACTGGTTGTTCGGCGCCTCTGCCGACCAGATCGAGGTGGTGATCCATCCGCAAAGCGTGATCCATTCGATGGTGTCCTATATCGACGGCTCGGTCCTGGCGCAGCTGGGCAATCCGGACATGCGAACGCCAATCGCCCATGCGCTGGCCTGGCCGGAACGCATTGCGTCCGGGGTGGCGCCGCTGGATCTGGCCGAGATAGCGCAACTGCGCTTCGAACGCCCCGATCTCGGGCGTTTTCCCTGCCTGAAACTGGCGTATGATGCCCTTCGGACTGGCGGCAGCGCGGCGACGATACTGAATGCGGCCAACGAGGTTGCAGTGGACGCATTCCTTGATCGTCGCATCGGATTTCGCACCATCGATCGCCTGATCGCCACCGTAATGGAACGCCTGCCCGCCGGGCCAGTGACCGACATCGGGAGCTTGCTGGAACAGGACGAGCTGGCGCGCGAGACAACCCGGGCACTTATCCGAACGATGCCAACCATCCGGTCGACCTCATCATGATGCTGATCCAGACAGTACTGGCTTTTCTCGTCGTGCTTGGCACGCTGGTCGTGGTGCATGAACTTGGCCATTACCTTGCGGCGCGCTGGTGCGGCGTCAAGGTGCTGCGATTCTCGGTCGGAATGGGACGGATCGTCTGGTCGCGCCGCTTCGGCCGCGACCAGACCGAATGGGCGCTCTCGGCGCTACCGCTGGGCGGCTACGTCAAGATGCTGGATGCCCGCGAGCAGGACCTGAGCAAGATCGCGCCCGCCGACCTTGCCCGCGAATTCACCCGGCAATCCGTATGGCGCCGGATCATCATCGTCGCCGCCGGTCCGCTGGCCAACTTCCTGCTGGCGATCCTGGTTTTCGCCGGTCTCTACATGTACGGCATTCCGGAGCCGACCGCCCGCCTGCGGGCAGCGCCGGCTCATAGCGCGGCGGCCCAGGCCGGCGTCCAGGCCGGCGACCTGGTCACCCGGGTCAACGGCCAGGCGGTCGATTCCTGGTCCACCCTGCGCTGGAAGATGATCGACCTCGCGGTCGACCGCGAGGTCGCCCGCATCGAGGTGATGCGCGCCGACCCGCAACGGCCGGGCGCCAGCCGCACCGAGGAACTGCGCCTGCGCACGGACATGCTGAGCGTGGCCGACCTCGAGGGCGATTTCCTCGGCAAGCTCGGGCTCGACCTGGCCCGCCCGGCAGCCGTTCTGGGCCGCATTGGCGCCGACGGCCCCGCGGAGCGCGCCGGACTGCGCAGCGGCGATGCCATCACGGCGATCGATGGGCGACCCGTCGCCGACGCCGTGGCCTTCGTCGAATCCGTGCGCGCTGCACCGGGGAGGGCGCTGACGCTCACCGGCCTGCGCCAGGGCCAGCCGTTCACGCTCAGCGTGACGCCGGCCCCGGTGTCCAAGGACGGCAAGACATTCGGACGGATACAGGCCGAGGTGCCGATGGCGCCCGAGATGGCGGTCAGCAGCTCCGGCCCGATCAAGGCGCTCGGACAGGCGGTAGTCAAGACCTGGGATACCAGCACGCTCACCCTGCGCATGCTCGGCAAGATGCTGGTCGGCGAAGTCTCGTGGAAGAACATTACCGGCCCCATCACGATTGCGGACTACGCGGGCCAGACCGCGCGCATAGGCATCATCAGCTTCCTCAGCTATATCGCCTTCATCAGCATCAGCCTTGGGGTGATGAATTTGCTACCCATCCCCGTTCTGGACGGGGGGCTTTTGCTGTATTATTCAGTCGAAGTTTTGACCGGGCGACCAGTATCCGAACGATTCGGCGAGCTGGCGCAGCGTGCGGGTATCGGGATACTGATGACGCTGATGATGGTCGCCATGTTCAACGACATCGTGCGGCTCATCTCCTGAGTCGCATCTGGCTGCTGAGCGCGGCTGGCGGTGCGACCGGGCAGCCGCTGCCATCGGTACGCGATCATTACATAACAAAAGCCAATGAACTTTCCACTCCAGCGCCTGCCTCTGCCTCTTCAATTATCCCGCCGTATCGTCGCCGCTGCTGCCTTCGCACTATGTTCCGGCCCCGCGCTGGCGGTCGATCCTTTCGTCGTCAAGGACATCCGGGTCGAGGGCATTCAACGTACTGAAGCCGGGACCGTATTCAGCTACCTGCCGGTGCGGGTCGGCGATACCTTCAACGACGAAAAGGGCGCAGCCTCCATCAAGGCCTTGTACGCCACCGGCTTGTTCAAGGATGTGCGCATCGAAGCCGAAGGCAATGTGCTGGTAGTGCAGGTCGAGGAGAGGCCTTCGATCGCCGCCGTCGAATTCTCCGGCACCAAGGAATTCGACCGTGACACGCTGGTCAAGGCGCTCAAGGAAATCGGCCTGGCCGAAACCCGCATCTACGACAAGGCGCTGCTCGACCGCGCCGAGCAGGAACTGAAGCGGCAATACCTGTCACGCGGACTGTATGGCGCGCAGATCACGACCACGGTGACGCCGATCGAGCGCAACCGGGTCAACATCTCGTTCGCCGTCGACGAGGGCACGGCTGCCCGCATCCGCGAGATCAATTTCGTCGGCAACAAGTCATTCAGCGAAAAAGAACTACGCGCCATGCTGAAGCTGACCACGCCGGGATGGTTCACCTGGTTCAGCAAGTCAGATCAGTATTCCCGGCAAAAACTGACCGGCGACATCGAAGCCATCCGCTCGTTCTACCTCAACCGCGGCTACCTCGAAATGCAGATCGAGTCGACCCAGGTGTCGATCACGCCGGACCGCAAGGATATCTATGTCACCTTCGGCATCAGCGAAGGCGAGAAATTCACCGTCTCCGACATCAAGGTGGAAGGCGAAACGCTGGGACGCGAAGAAGAACTGCGCGCGCTGATCGAACTGAAAAAAGGCGAGGTCTACAACGGCGAGAAGCTGCAAGGCAGCATCAAGAAGATCACCGAGCGCATGGGCAACTTCGGCTATGCCTTCGCCAACGTCAATGCCAGCCCCGAGATCAACCGCGAGAAGCGGGAAGTCGCCTTCACGGTTCTGGTCGATCCCGGCAAGCGCGTCTATGTCCGCCGCATCAATATCGCCGGCAATACCCGCACCCGGGACGAAGTCGTGCGCCGTGAATTCCGGCAGTATGAAAGCTCCTGGTACGACGGCGACAAGATCCGGCTGTCGCGCGATCGCGTAGACCGCCTGGGCTATTTCACCGAAGTCAACATCGAAACACCGGAAGTGCCGGGCACGCCCGACCAGGTCGACGTCAACATGACCGTGGCCGAGAAGCCTACCGGCGCCATCACCATCGGCGCCGGCTTCTCGTCCGACGAGAAACTCACCCTGCTCGGATCGATCTCGCAGCAGAACGTGTTCGGCACCGGCAATACGCTCAGCGTCGACGTCAATACCAGCCGCCGCTATCGCACCCTGGCGCTCTCGCAGACCAATCCGTACTTCACCGACGATGGCGTCAGCCGCACCTATGAGGTGTTCCTGCGCACGGTTCGTCCGCCGCTGATCTACAACGGCGATTTCCGGGTCCAGACCCTGGGCGGCAATATTCGTTTCGGCGTTCCGTTCACCGAAGTCGACCGTGTGTTCTTCGGCGTCGGCTACGAGCGTACCGAGGTCAACACCTATTTCAACAGTCCGGCGCTGTACCAGAAGTACACCAACGATTTTGGCAATGGTACCGACGCCCGCACCAACAGCTTCCCCTTCACGGTTGCCTGGCAGCGTGACAACCGCGACAGCGCCCTGATCCCGACCACCGGCCGCTACCAGCGCGCCAACCTCGAGGTCGCGCCAGCCGGTTCGCTGCGTTACTACCGGACCACCTACCAGCAACAGTATTTCCGGCCGATGAACGCGGCCCGCACTTCGGTACTGGCGCTGAATGGCGAGGTCAATTACGGCAAGGGGCTGTTTGGCCAGACTTATCCGGTGTTCAAGAACTACTTCGCTGGCGGCATCGGCTCGGTGCGCGGCTTTTCCGGGTCATCGCTGCAGGTGAGTCCGGTGACCGGTGTCGATCCGACCGGCGGCCAGGCGCGCCTGATCGCCAACGCCGAATTGCAGTTCCCGGTACCGGGCGCCGACCGCACCTTGCGCTGGTTTACCTTCTTCGACGCCGGCCAGGTGTTCAACCTGGACGCCGGAGAAAAAATCCAGACCGCCAACCTGCGCTATTCTGTCGGCTTGGGCATAAGCTGGATTTCGCCAGTCGGACCGCTGAAGCTCAGCTTCGGTTCGCCGCTTAACGCAAAAGACGCCGACCGGAAACAGGCATTCCAGTTCCAGCTGGGAACAGGTTTCTGATTTCCGGCCTCTGATTTCCGGCGGAATTTTCGTCACATTGATTACAGTACATAGCAACAGATACGGAGAGAATCTTGATGTCATCACATAATCTCAAGAAATTGTTCGCGATTTTCGCCGCGTCCACATGCCTGATGGCTGACGCCGTCGCCCAGGACGGCAAGATCGGTTTCGTCAGCACCGAGCGGATTTTCCGCGATGCTGCGCCGGCCAAGGCGGCCACCGCCAAGATCGAGCAGGAGTTTTCCAAGCGCGAGAAGGAATTGCAGGACATCGCCAGCCGTATCAAGAGCATGTCCGAGAAACTGGACAAGGATGCGCCTGTGCTATCCGAATCGGACCGCAATCGCCGCCAGCGCGAGCTGGCCGATCTCGACAAGGATTTCCAGCGCAAGCAGCGTGAATTCCGTGAAGACCTGAACCAGCGCCGCAACGAGGAACTGTCCACCGTGCTTGAACGCGCCAACCGCGTGATCAAACAGATCGCCGAGGCCGAGAAGTACGACATCGTGTTCCAGGAAGCGGTGTACGTGAATCCGCGTCTCGACATCACCGACAAGGTGATCAGGACGCTGAACAACAGCAAATAACGGGCAGGGCCCGCCGCCGGCGACGATGAGCACACGTCTTGCAGAACTGGTCGAGCGCCTGGGTGGAGAGCTGGTCGGCAACCCCGATCTGGTCGTGACAGGCATCGCGCCGATCGACAGCGCCGACGCCTCGCAGGTCACCTTCCTTTCAAATCGAAAACTCCGTGACCAGGCGCGCAGCAGCCAGGCCGCGGCACTGGTGCTGAGCGTGGCAGACAGCGAAGCGCTCGGGCCGGCTTATGCCGGATCGCGCGTGTTGACGCCGAATCCTTACGCATGGTTTGCTCGTGCGGCGCAGCACTTCGCGGCGCTGAATGCACCGCCGGTAATTCCCGGCATCCATCACACCGCAGCTGTTGACCCGACGGCCCGGATTGCGGGCACGGCCTGCATAGGGCCGCACGTGACGGTGGAGGCGGGGGCCGAGGTGGCCGACGATTGCGTGCTGGACAGTGGCTGCTTCGTCGGCCGCGGTGCGCGCATTGGCCGTGGCACGCATTTTTTCGCCAACGTCACCTTCCATGCCGGCTGTGAAATCGGCGAACGCGGCATCGTCCATTCCGGCGCGGTGATCGGCGGTGATGGCTTCGGGTTTGCGAATGAAGGCGGTGCCTGGATCAAGATCCCGCAAACCGGGCGAGTCATCATCGGCGATGATGTGCAGGTTGGCGCCAGCACCACGATCGACCGTGGCGCGCTGTCCGATACCGTGATCGAGGACGGGGTCAAGCTCGACAACCAGATCCAGATAGCGCATAACTGTCACATCGGTGCGAATACTGCGATGGCGGGCTGCGTGGGTGTGGCAGGCAGCGCCCGCATAGGCCGTCATTGCACCTTCGGCGGTGCCGCCATGGTGCTGGGCCACCTGACGATCGCCGATAATGTGCATGTGTCGTCGGGCAGCCTGGTGTCGCGTTCGATACACGAGCCTGGGCAGTACACCGGATTCTATCCGCTGGCCAAGAATGCCGACTGGGAAAAAAGCGCGGCCATCGTGCGCAACCTCGGTTCGATGCGGGACAAGATACGCGAGCTTGAAAAAGCTCTCAAGGAACTGAAAGAACTAAAAGTCAAGAAAGAAGAACCCTGACATGCAACCGCAAGAAATGAAAACGCTGGACATCAACCAGATCAAGGAATACCTGCCGCACAGATACCCGCTGCTGCTGGTCGACCGCGTGCTGGACTGGGAACCCAACAAGAACATCGTTGCCATCAAGAACGTGACGATCAACGAAGAATTCTTCAACGGCCATTTCCCGCACAAGCCGGTGATGCCGGGCGTGATGATGATCGAGGCGCTGGCGCAGACCGCCGCGCTGCTGTCCTTCCTGTCAATGGGCCAGAAGCCGGACGAGAATTCGGTGGTGTACTTTGCCGGTATCGACAATGCCCGCTTCAAGCGGCCGGTGGAGCCGGGCGACCAGCTGCGCATGGAAGTTTCGCTGATCCGTGCCGCGCGCGGCATCTACAAATACACGGCTCGCGCCACTGTCGACGGCAAGACCGCCGTCGAAGCCGAACTGATGTGCACGATGCGCAGCGCACAGGACGCCAGCCGGCCGGCGGTATAAGCATGACGCGTATCCATCCGACGGCAATCGTCGATCCGAAGGCGGCGCTGGACGCGACGGTCGAAGTCGGTCCCTACAGCATCATCGGTCCCAACGTGACGATCGGCGCCGGCACCCGTGTCGGCCCGCATGTCGTGATCGAAGGCCACACCACGATTGGCCGCGACAACCACATTTTCCAGTTCTGCTCGCTCGGTGCGGCGCCACAAGACAAAAAATACGCCGGCGAGGACACTCGCCTGGAGATCGGCGACCGCAACACCATACGCGAGTTCTGTTCGTTCAATACCGGCACGGTACAGGACGCCAGCGTCACCCGGCTGGGCAGCGATAACTGGATACTGGCCTACGTCCACCTGGCGCATGACTGCCAGGTCGGCAGCCACACGATTTTTTCGAACAACGCCACGCTCGCCGGGCACGTCCACGTCGGCGACCATGCGATCCTGTCGGGCTTTGCCGCCGTTCATCAGTTCTGCAAGATCGGCGCGCACGCCTTCGTCGGCATGAACGCCAGCCTGAGCCAGGACGTCCCGCCATTCGTGCTGGCCGGCGGCAGCCCGGTCGCGCCACGCGGCATCAACGTCGAGGGCCTTCGCCGTCGCGGCTTTTCCCCGGAAGAAATCCAGGGCATACGCAGCGCCTACAAGCTGCTCTACAAATCGAGCCTGACCCTGGAACAAGCCAAGGCTGCGCTGGAGGCGGAGGCAGCGGGCGATCCGGTGGCCGCGCCACACATCCTGGCCATCCGCAAGTTCCTGGACAGCGCGACTCGTGGCATCGTCCGCTGACCAGACGGGGCAACGCATTTCCTCCAGGGTGACGCCGGACGAGGCAGTGTCGATTGCCATGGTCGCCGGCGAGACCTCGGGCGACCTGCTGGCCGGCCGCCTGCTGTCCGGGCTGCGCCCGCGCCTGCCCCATGCCCGCCTGCATGGCATTGGCGGCCCCGAAATGGCCCGCTGGGGCTTCCAGAGCGACGTCTCCATGGACAAGCTGGCCGTGCGCGGACTGTTCGAAGTGCTGGCGCATTACCGAGAGATCAAGGGCATACAGACCTCCTTGCGCGACCGCCTGCTCAAGGAGCGGCCGGCCGTCTTCATCGGTGTCGACGCGCCGGACTTCAACCTCGGCCTCGAGATGCAGTTGCGCGAGGCCGGCATTCCGACCGTGCATTTCATCAGTCCGTCGATCTGGGCCTGGCGCGGATCGCGCATCAAGAAGATTGCACGCGCCGTGTCGCACATGCTGGTCGTGTTCCCGTTCGAGGAAGAGATCTACCGCCAGGCCGGCATTCCGGTGACCTATGTCGGCCATCCGATGGCAGAAGTGATTCCCATGGAGCCGGACACCGGCGCGGCGCGCGCCAGCCTTGGACTGCCCGAACATGGCGCCGTGCTGGCCATCCTGCCCGGCAGCCGGATGTCCGAATTGCGCTACAACGCCGCCACCTTTGTCGAGGCGGCGGCCTTGCTGCTCAAGCGCAATCCCTCTCTGCGCCTGATCGCGCCGATGGCCGGCGCAGCCAAGGCCGCGTATTTCAGGCAACTGCTGGCCAAGGCCGGCCTGTCCGATGTGCCGCTCGAAATCCTCGAAGGCCAGTCGCATGCCGCCATCGCCGCGGCCGATGCCGTGCTGGTCGCATCAGGCACGGCCACGCTGGAAGTCGCGCTGTTCAAGAAGCCGATGGTGATCGCCTACAAGATGATGGCGGCGTCATGGCAGGTACTGCGTCACATGGGCTACCAGCCCTGGATCGGGTTGCCGAACATCCTTGCGCGCGAGTTCGTGGTGCCCGAGCTGCTGCAGCACGCCGCCACGCCGCAGGCGATCGCCGATGCCTTGTCGCGCCAGCTCGAGGACCAAGGTCTGCGCACGCGCCTGCAGGACCGTTTCACGATGATGCATCACGACCTGCTGCGCAATACCGCCACCCTGAGCGCGGAAGCCGTGCTGGAAGTGATGGCGGAGCACCGGACACCGCAGGGCAAGCGCCCATGAAAAAGCGTAGCGCCACCCTGGCATTGCCGCTGTTCGACTACGGCGACCGGCTGGTCTGCGGCGTCGATGAAGCCGGGCGCGGACCACTGGCAGGGCCGGTGTATGCAGCGGCAGTGATACTCGACCCCGACCGGCCGATCGACGGCCTGCGCGACTCCAAGAAGCTGAGCGCCGAGCGGCGCGATGAACTGGCAGCGCAGATCCGCGCCTGCGCGATCGCATGGAGCGTGGCCCAGTGTTCCGAAGCCGAGATCGACCAGATCAACATCCTGCAGGCCAGCATGCTGGCCATGCGGCGCGCAATCGAGGGACTGGCGGTGACACCCACGCTGGCCCTGATCGACGGCAACCGCTGCCCGGTGATCGACATCCCGAGCGAAGCAGTGGTCGGCGGCGATGACCTGATCCCGGCCATATCCGCCGCCTCCATCCTGGCCAAGACCGCGCGCGACGCTGCGCTGCAGGAATTGCACCAGCAATACCCGCTATACGGCTTCGACCAGCACAAGGGCTATCCGACTGCCATGCATCTGGAACGGCTGGCCTTGCACGGCGTGTCGCCGGTGCACCGCCGGTCGTATGCGCCGGTCAGGGCAGCACTGGAGCGCGCAATCAGGGCGGATGCCGCCACGATCCCGGACCAAGACCAATGAACGAGAAGCACATCAGTTCCCGCGACAATCCGCAGTACAAGGCACTGCGGCAACTGGCATCCAGCACCCAAGCCAGGCGCCGGGCCGGCCAGTGCCTGCTGGACGGCATACACCTGTGCCAGGCTTACCTTGACCAGGTCGGCCTGCCGCACACCTGCGTGGTCGGCGAGAGCGCGCGCTCGAATCCCGAAGTGGCTGCAATCGTCGCCCGCGCCGGGGCGCGCTGCCTGGTGCTGGCGGATGGACTGTTCGGCCAACTGAGCCAGGTCGAACATGGCATCGAACTGCTGTTCGTGATCGACACACCGTCCACCGGACCAGCGCCGGTGCTGACCGAATCGGCGGTACTGCTGGACAACGTGCAGGATCCGGGCAATGTCGGCTCCATCCTGCGCAGCGCAGCAGCAGCCGGCATCCGCGTCATCTGCTGCGGCCCGGGGACGGCCTTCGCGTGGTCGAGCAAGGTGTTGCGTGCCGGGATGGGCGGGCACTTTGCGTTGACCATTCATGAAAATGTGGACTTGGCCGAATGTGTGCGCACGGCCAGGGTACCGGTCTATGCGACCAGTTCGCATGCCAGCGCCACCATCTACGAGCTCGACCTGCACGGCGAAGCAGGATGGCTGTTCGGCCATGAAGGGCAGGGCGTATCCGATGAACTGATGGCATTGACCACGGCATCCATCTCGATTCCGCACCTCGGCCCGGTCGAATCCCTGAATGTCGCGGCCAGTGCTGCCGTGTGCTTTTTCGAACAGGTCAGGCAGAAAGTGGCGAAGTCGGGGGCAGGTTGACCCCGTTCGAGTCCCGCCCCTGACCTGCGCTGCATGGTCCTGGCTTCCTGGCTTCCCGGCTTCTTACACCGCGCAGTACTTTTCCTGTATCTCGCGGTCCGCCAGCAATTCATCCGCGGTCCCGGTGTGCACGATCTCGCCCTGATCCAGGATATATGCCCGGTCTGAAATCGATAGCGCACGTTCCACGTTCTGTTCGACCAGCAGGATGGTGGTGCCTTGTTCCTTCATCTTGCGGAACAGGTGGAACATTTCATCGACCAGGATCGGCATGATGCCTTCCGACGGCTCGTCCAGCAGGATCATCTTGGGCTTTGCCATCATGGCCCGCGCGATCGCCAGCATCTGCTGCTCGCCGCCGGACATCGAGGTGCCGTCCTGATCCAGACGTTCCTTCAGGCGCGGGAAGATTGCGGCGATCTCTTCGATCATCTCGGCCATCTGATGGCGCCCCGCCGAGGCGATCAGGCCCAGTTGCAGGTTCTCGCGCACGGTCAAGCCCTGCACGATGCGCCGGTCTTCCGGGACATAGGCCAGGCCAAGATGGAAGCGCGTATGCGGCGCTGAAGCCAGGCACTCGTGGCCGTCGAACAGGACGCTGCCGCTGCGCTTGCCCACCAGTCCCATGATGGTGCGCAGGGTGGTCGTCTTGCCGGCGCCATTGCGGCCCATCAGCGTGACGATCTCGCCCGGTTTCACTTCGAAAGAAATGTCCTGGACCACATGGCTGCGGTCGTACCAGGCATTGAGTCGGTCTACTTTCAGCATCGGTTTTCCTTTAATTCTGCCCAAGGTAGACGCGCTTGACTTCGCTGTTGTTGCGAATTTCATCAGGCGTCCCCTCGGCCAGGAATTCGCCGTGATGCAGCACGATCAGGCGCTCGCAGATGCCCATCACCAGCTTCATCTTGTGCTCGACCAGGATCACGGTGCGCTCCTGCGCCAGCGAGGTGATCAGCGACATCATCACCGTGGTTTCCTGCGGCGACATGCCGGCGGTGGGCTCGTCCATCAGCAGTAGCGTCGGATCGCAGGACAGGGCCATCGCGATTTCCAGCGCTCGCTGCTGGCCGTGCGCCAGGTCGGCCGCCGGACGGTTGCGCACCGCGCTCAATCCGACTCGTTCCAGCAGGTGGTCGGCCAGTTCGATCAGTTCCGGCAAGTCCGCGCGGTTGCGCCACAGCGAAAAGCGGGCGCGCCGCATCTGCGCCGCCACGCGCACGTTCTCGTGCGCCGACAACTGCTTGAACACGTTCGTGATCTGGAAACTCTTGGCGATGCCGATGCGCGCGAATTCATGCTGCGGCATGCCGGTGATGTCGCGGCCCTGGTAGCGTATCCGCCCCTCGCTGGGCGGGAATGCCCCGCTGACGACATTGAAAAACGTGCTCTTGCCAGCGCCATTGGGGCCGATGATCGCGGTCAGCTTGCCGGGCTGGAAGCTGACGTTGATGTCGTTGAGCGCACGGAAGCCGCCGAAGCGCTGGGTGATGCCTTCCACTTCAAGGATCGGTGTGCTCATTTTGCGGCCCCCGCAGCATCCGCGGCCAGCGGCGCGACCGCCGCTTTCTGTTCATGCCCGGCATAACGCAGGGCCCAGCCGACGATGCTGCCCCAGATGCCTTTCGGGAAGAACAGCACGAACAGCATGAAAACCACGCCGACCACCGCCATCCAGTGCTTGGTCATTGCCGTCACCACGTCTTCCAGGTACAGGAATACCGCGGCGCCGACGAAGGGGCCGAAGAAGGTGCCCATGCCGCCGAGCAGGCACATCATGATGCCTTGGCCGGACTGGACGTAGTGCAGCGAATCGACAGGCACGATGGACAAGTGCAGCGCGCGCAGCGTGCCGGCCAGTCCGCACACGCCGGCCGATATGACGAACACCAGCAGCTTGCTGCGGGCGACGTCAAAGCCACAGGCGGCGGTGCGCTTTTCGTTTTCGCGGATGGCTTCGATGACGGCGCCGAACGGCGAGTTCAGCACGCGCGAAACGAACCACAACGCCAGCGCCACGAACACGAACAGGATGTAGTACTTGGTCAAGGGATGCAGGAAATCGAGTTCGATGCCGGGCAACTGTATCTTCTCGACCTTGATGCCGCGCAGGCCGTTTTCACCGCCGGTCCAGCGCTCTGCCTTGTAGAAGCCGTAGTACACGATCTGCCCCAGCGCCAGCGTCACCATCGAGAAATAGATGCCGCGGGTCCGAATGGCAAGATAGCCGACGATGGCGCCCACTATCAAGGAGCCGATCACGCCGATCACGATCGCCGGCACCCAGTGCACGTTGAAGTGCACCATGGCGATGCCGGTCGCATAGCTGCCGACGCCGAAGAAAGCCGCATGGCCGAAGGACAGCATGCCGGTGTAGCCGAACAGCAGGTTCAGGCCGACCGCATACAGGCCGAAGATCAGGATGTTGATCGCCAGCGCCTCGTACGGCATCACCAGCGGGAATATCAGCAGGAACAGCAGCACGGCTGCTACCCGGTTCCGGGCAATCAGGGAAATGAAATTCTGCATGGTCTTAACTCATCAGTCCGGCTTTGCCGAAGAAGCCTTGCGGCCGGATCAGCAGCACCACAGCCATCAGCACGAAGATCGACAGTTCGGCCAGTTCCGGCGCGAACAGCGAAGTCATGCTGAACACCACGCCGACCAACAGGCCGGCCACCACGGCACCGGGCAGTGAGCCCATGCCGCCGACCACCGTCACTACGAAAGATTCGGCCAGGATCGGTATGCCCATTTCGGGGTTGACCGCCCGCGTCGGCGCCGCCAGCACGCCGGACAGGCCGGCGATCGCGGTGCCGATTCCGAACACGATCAGCCACACCCGCGACACATCGATGCCCAGCACCCGCACGATTTCGGGATCGCGCGAACCGGCCCGGATGATCAGGCCGAAGCGGGTTTTCTCGATGAACAGCCACAGCCCTAATATCACTACCGCGGTGGCGCCGATCAGGAACAGGCGGTACAGCGGGAAATGGCCGAAGCCGAGGTTGACCGCGCCCCGCAGTTCAGGCGGCGTCGACGTCGGCATGCCTTCGATGCCGAACGCCACCCGCATCGCCTCGATCATTACATACGACAGGCCGAAGGTAAGCAGAAGCGGATAGTCGATGCCGCGCCCGTACAAGGGCCGCACCAGGAAACGCTCGGTCACCAGCCCGATGGCACCGACTGCCAGCGGGGTAAGCACCAGGCTGAACCAGAAATTTCCGGTCAGCGCGATGAAATAGACGCCGAGGAAGGCGCCCACCATGAAAAACGCTCCATGCGCGAAATTGACGACGGTCAGCATGCCGAATATCAGTGACAGGCCGATCGCCAGCAACGCATACACTGCGCCCAGCGCGATGCCGGTCATCAGTTGTGCTGCCAGCAGTGAGAGCGTGATGTCGCCCATGTGTGTTGTCCTCCTCGGCTATCTGGTTCAGGTGCTTATCTTGTGGCCGAGCTCGTCGCAACTGCGCAAGTTCGCCTCGTTCGGCTTTTCGACGGCGAGAACCTTGAACACGTCGTTCTTGTCCTTGCCCTTGGACTTGGACTCGACGATGACCACCGATTGCACCGACTGGTGGTCGCACTTGCGGTAGAACTGTTCGCCCTTGTAGAAGTCGTAGCGCAACTGGCGCAGCGCAATGCTGACCTTGGTCGAATCGGTGGACTTGGCGTTCAGCACTGCCTGCAGCACGCTGCGCACGCCGGCATAGCCGAGCGCGCCGTAGTCGGACGGCACCGCGCCGCCATAGGCTTTGCGGAATTTGTCGTTGAACGCCTTGGCGCTGGGAACGGTGTCTTCCATGCCCCAGTAATAGGAAGTTCCGCCCATGACGCCTTCGTAGGCGTCGGCGCCGCCAGCCACGCGCGCGGTGAACAGCAGAACCGGGACAATGACCTTGGATTTGGCTTTCAGGCCGAAGTCGGTGATCTGCTTGACCGAGTTGATATTGTCGCGGCCGAAGTTGTTCAGCACGATCATGTCCGGCTTGAGCGCCTGGATGCGCGGCAGGAAGGCGGAGTAATCGGCGGTGCCAATCGGGTGCCGGATGTCAGCCAGCATTTTGGTGCCGAGAGCCTGGCCGGCGCGCTGGAAGCCGCGCACCATTTCATGGCCATAAGCATAGTCGGCGGTCAGGTAGACCACGGTCTTGCCGTATTTCGGGAAGGCATAGCGGGCGACCGCGCCGGCGGTCAAGTGCGGATTGAGCGCTTCATGGAACGTGAACAGGCTCCAGTCCTTGGCTTCGTTGATCGCATCGGACTGACTGATCGAGTTGAACAGGATCTTGCGGTCGCGGCAGACGGCGTTGATCGACAGCTGCGTCGCAGCTGACAAGGAACCGACGATGAAATCGGCCTTGTCTTTTTCAATCAGTTCCAGCGTGCGGGTGGCAGCCTCGCCCGGGTTGAGCTTGTCGTCGCGCACCAGCAACTCGGCCTTGCGGCCGTTGAAGCCGCCAGCGGCGTTCCATTCGTTGACGGCGAGCTGGGCCGCGCGCACCTGGTCCTGTGCTTCGGCAGAGAAAGGACCGGTCAGCGGCACCGGAAAGCCGATCCGGATCGGCGTGCTCTGGGCCTGCGCAATGTTGAACCAGAGCGGCGAGCTGGCTGCTGCCAGGCCGGCGCCTACTATCATGCGGCGATGCTTGTTATGTGTGGACTGCGTCATTTCTGTCTCCTCGATAGATCGATGGTGTGGTCGCGAGTGCTTGCTTTTGTTGCTTTTGTTGCTTTTTTCGCTTGTGCCCGATTACTTCGATGCTGCTTTTTTTTTTGCTGCATTTTTTGCTGCTTTTTTTTGCTGCTTCCTGCTTTCCTTTTCTGCTTTCCTTTGCTGTTTGCCGGGTGATTCTCCTGCTTCAACTTTCCTTGCTCACAGTTCCTTGCTCAACGCGTGCTTGAGGCCGGTGGTTCATACGGATCGACTGCCGTCTCGCGCACCACCTTTTCGTCGCTGCGCGCCACGGTTCCCTTGCGGCTGCCAGTCTGGGACTGCATGTAGGCACCGAGATTACGCGCATGCTGGACGACATCCTGGAGCATCTGCAAGCGTGCCGACTGATAGGCCAGCCCGGCAGCCGGCGTGGCGCCATGCAGCGCGATCGCGTCGGCGATGGCGCCGCCGTCCTGCGCGGCCTTGGTCACGCCCATGCCGCAATGCGGACGGGCGACGAAAGCGGCATCGCCCATCAGCATCACGCGGCCAAATGCGATCTGCTGCGAAACCACATCGTAGATCGGTTGCAGGAAGGGCAGGGCGGTCTTTTCCAGCACTTCAGCGAACTGTGGCGCCAGCAACCGGCGTCCGGCTTCGCGCATGGCGGCGACATTACGCCAGTTGACCTTGTTCGGCGGGATGCCGGTCGGATAGAAATTGCCGTCGGCGTCGGTCAGCAAGGCATTCAGCCCTTCCGGCTCGGCTGCCGGCCGGTACCAGACAAAGTTGAAGCGGCGCTTGCCGCGCACGGTCGAGTTGCCGGCGCCGGCCACCGGGTAGCCGAGCATCTGCTCGCCAGGCGGCAGGCCGAAGCCGAAGCGTTCAAACACCGAATCCAGCGTGAATTTTGACAGTACCGACTCGTCGCAGACGCCGCGCCAGGCCACATAGCCGGCATATTGCGGCTGCACCTGCGGCGCATATTGGGCGCGAACCGCGGAACGCAGGCCATCGGAGGCCACCAGCAGGTCACCGCTGAAATCACGGCCGTCCTCGCAGTGCACGGTCACGCTGTCTTCGGTCTGGGTGACGCTCTTCACGCTCGCCCCATGGACATAACGTCCGGCAGGCAGCGCCTCTTGCAGCAGATGATAGAGCCGGCTCCAGGACGTGAGTATCTGCGGCATCACGACCGTGACGTCCGGCGTGCCGTCGATCTGCAGCGATACCCGTTCTTCGACCCGCACGCCGAGCGTCTCGTCGACGCGGGCGCCGGCGCGCAGCAGCCCGCGCTCCAGCGCCTTGTGGGTCACGATGCCGGCGCCGCGGCCGTCGAGCGACTCGGATGCCTTTTCCAGCACCAGCACGTCATGGCCTTCACGCAGCAGGATATTGGCAGCGAACAGCCCGCCCAGCGATCCGCCGGCAATCAGGATACGCGCCATCTCAGGAGGCCCGTGCGGGGCGCGCGTCAAGGGCTTCTTTTTCGGCCGCCGGGTAGTTCAGTTCGATCACCACGCCGTTCGGATCGTCCAGGAACAACTGGTGCAGGCCGATGCTGGGCACGGTGCGTTCGCGCACCGCGATGCCGAGCTTGCCCAGATGGTCGAGCATGTCGGACAGCCCTTCGGCGAAGAAGGCGATGTGATCGATGGTGCCCGTGCCCTTCAGTTCGGAGGGATCGCGATCGCCCAGGTATTTTTTCAGGCCCTCGGGATCATTCGGGTCGATGCCGATGATGTGCACCACTGCGTTGTAATAATCGCCGTGATCGCCGCGGTACAGCCATATCCCCGGGAAAGGGAAGGGCGGACGCGGGCCGACGGTAAGGCCCAGCACATTGACGTAAAACGCCCGGCACGCCTCCAGGTCCATGGTACGTATCGAAAAATGGTTCAGCGTCAGTGCCATGTCATTCTCCTTTGGGTGCGCGCTTTTTGCTCGCGCTGTTGTTCGCTTTGTCGTTCGCTCTGTCGTTTGCTTTGCTGTTCGCCAACCTGCTTGTCTTGCCACCCGCTGCGGATCGCGCCGGCTTTGCCGGCCGGACGCTGTCTTCCAGTATCCGGGCCGATGACCACAGATAGGATCGCACCCGGTCTGCTATGTAGATTTCGTCGTTTTCCGTGGCCTCGGCGCCGTGCACTGCCTGGCCGTAGATCCAGCGTCGCACGCCGGTGTAGAAAATGCCGCCGTGCAGGCCCATCAGTAATTCCAGTTCTCGCGCGCTCGGACGGGCGCGGGAAGTGCTGCCGCAATGACGGCGCGCCTCGCGCACCAAACGCGGAAACAGCTTGTCACGCAGCAGGGCAAAGAAACGGTCGGTAATGTAATGGTCGGACAGGCCGGAGAAAATGAAGATGCGCACAAAATCGCGGTCCAGTATCGTCCCGGCGTAGTCGCAATAGAAGCGCACGAGCTTTTCCTCCGCGCCGATATTCCGGTCATCGAGCAGCTTTTCCCACTCCGGCTTCCAGCGGCCTTCGAACAGTTCGTAATAGACGCGCTCGATCAGTGCCTGCTTGGTCGGAAAATAGTGATAGAGCAGGGCGTGGGTGATGCCGATGTCCTGTGCCAGCACGCGCATCTGCCCGTCCAGCCCGTGTTCGGAGAAGAACGCAACCGCGCCCAGCAGGATCTGCTTCTCGCGCTCCTCTACAGACAGCCGCCGGCGTGCCGGTGCGGTCTCTCCGGCGGAAGCGCTTGAACGACGCACTGACGTGTCCCCTTGTTTCATATTTTGTTATTTACCAAGTGTTCAACATTGTGGCATATTATTTATCAGCTGGTAAATAGGCTTAATTCGAGGCTTAACTGCAGGCTTGGTTGCATGCTTGGTTGCCTGATCGCGCCATGCCGCGCAAGTCGCTGCAGCACAGGACAACAGCAAGAACAACGGTCCTCTACGAGGGCTGCGAGGAGACGCAATGAAACAAGACAGCGATAAGCTTGTTGGCGCACTGCAGCATGCGCGCAGCAAGAACGGCCCCGGGATGCCGCGATGAAAGCGCCTCCTTTTGACTACGCCCGGCCAGCCAGCCTGGCCGAGGTGTTCGACCTGCTCGCGGCACACGGCGACAATGCGCGGCTGCTGGCCGGCGGCCAGACCCTGCTGGCAACCCTGAACATGCGATTGTCCGAGCCGGCACTGCTGGTCGACATCAACGGCATTGCCGAACTATCCGGCATTTCGGTCAGCGCCACGCACCTGCGCATCGGCGCACTCACCCGGCACACTGAAATCGAGGATTCGCCCCTGGTGGCCAGGCATGCGCCGCTGCTGGCGATGGCGGTGCCGCATATCGCGCACCGGGCGATCCGCAACCTCGGCACTTTCGGCGGCTCCATCGCCTACGCCGACCCGGCCGCCGAATGGCCGGCCTGCGCGCTGGCGCTGGACGCCGAATTGATCGTGCGCAGCAGGAGCGGCGAACGCCGCATCGCAGCCGCCGATTTCTTCGTCGACGTGCTGACGACTTCCTTGCTTGCTGGCGAGGTGCTGGTCGCCTGCGAGATTCCACTGCGCGGTCCGGACTGGCGTCATGCATTCGATGAACTGGCGCGGCGCCATGGCGATTATGCGATCGTCGGGCTGGCCGTGGCCGCGCGTCGTGACGGCGAGCTGGTGGCCGATGCGCGACTTTCTTTCCTGGGCGTCGGCAACACGCCGCTGCGCGCGCGCCAGACCGAAGCTGTGCTGAACGGCAGGCGACTGGATGCGCAGGCCATCGACGATGCTGCCGCCGCACTGAGGACCGAACTGAGCGGCGAGTACGCGCCGATGTCCGACCTGACAAACTCATCCGCCACCAAGCGCCACCTGGCGACGGTGCTGCTGCGCCGGCAGCTGGCGCAGATCGCTGCACAGTAGCGGAACCATCGCGGCACAATCGCGGCACAAAAAATAGGACCCGACATGAGCACATCCAACCCGACCTGCAGCATCGAGGTCACCATCAATGGCCAGGCCGGTCGCTATGAAGTCGAGCCGCGCCAGCATCTGGTCGATTTCCTGCGCAATGAACTTGAACTGACCGGCTCCCATCTTGGTTGCGAGCACGGCGTGTGCGGTGCGTGCACGGTGAAGCTGGACGGCGTCATCGTCCGCGGCTGCCTGGTGCTGGCGGTGCAGGCCGACGGCAAATCGGTGCAGACGGTAGAGGGGCTCACCGAATCCGGGACCATGCGCGACCTGCAGGACGCCTTCGTCAAGCGCAATGCGCTGCAATGCGGCTTTTGCACGTCCGGCATGCTGATGGCCGCATCCGAACTGATCGAGCAGCAGCCCGGCGCGCAGCGCGAGGAAGTGCGGTCCTTCATTGCCGGCAATTTCTGCCGCTGCACCGGTTATCACGCCATCGTCGACGCAATCTGTGACGTGTTGCAGGCGCGACGCCTGGCTGCACAAGGAGCAAAAGCATGAACGCACCGGAAAAAATCACCCTGCCGCTGCCGCCAGTCACCGAGGATCCGCGCTATGTCGGCGAAAGCGTGCCGCGCAGCGGTGCCCGCCGCCTGACCGAAGGCCGCGGCCAGTACCTGGATGACCTTTCGCTGCCGCGCATGGGGCATGTGGTGTTCTGGCGCAGCCCGCTGGCGCATGCCCGCATCGTCTCGATAGATCGCTCGGCAGCCCTGCAAATGCCCGGCGTGCTGGCGGTTGTCGACGGCAAGGAAATGGCCCAGGTATGCAAGCCCTGGGTTGCCGTGCTCGGTCACCTGCCCGGCATGAAGTCGGCGCCGCAATATCCGCTGGCGCCGGAACGCGTTTGCTGGCAGGGCGAGCCGGTAGTGGCGGTGGTGGCCAAGACCCGGGCGCAAGCCGAAGATGCGATGCAGTTGCTGCAGGTCGACCTGGAGGAATTGACGCCGGTGGTCGACATGGAAAGCGCGCTGTCGCCATCCACGCCGGTGATCCATCCCGAACTGGGCGACAACCTGTGCTTCACGCGCGACCTCGACACTGGCGGCGTGGATGACGCTTTCGCCCGTGCCGACGTGGTGGAGGAAGCGACCTTTCAATTCGGCCGCCATACCGGTGTCACGCTCGAGCCGCGCGCTCAGATTGCGGACTGGGATCCGGGCCAGCAGCGCCTGACGGTGTATCACTCGCAGCAGGCGCCGCACATGATGCAGGACCTGTATTCCCGCCAGTTCGATTTGCCGGAGGCGTCGGTACGAGTGATCTGCCGTGACGTCGGCGGCTCGTTCGGCATCAAGGTGCATGCCTATCCGGACGATTTCGCGACGGTCGCGCTGTCCATCATGCTCAAGCGTCCGGTCAAGTTCGTGGCCGACCGGCTGGAGTCATTTTCCAGCGACATCCATGCCCGCGAGCACAGGGTGCGTGGACGCATCGCAGCCACCGCCGCCGGCGAAATCATTGCATTCGAGATCGACGACCTGACCGCCATCGGGCCGTACTCGATGTTCCCGCGCACCAGCGCCATCGAGGGCAACCAGGTGGTCAATCTGGTCGGCGGGCCGTACAAGCACAAGCATTACCGCGCCCATCTCGACGTGGTATTCCAGAACAAGACGCCGACCTGCCAGTACCGCGGCGTTGGCCACCCGATCGCCTGCGCCGTCACTGAAGGCCTGGTCGACCTGGCCGCGCGCAAGCTGGGCATGGATCCGCTCGAATTGCGGCGCCGCAACGTGATACCGGACGACGCCTATCCCTGCACCGGCGCCTCCGGCATCAAGCTGGAAGTTCTGTCGCACCAAGCCTGCATGAGCAAGCTCGAATCAATGATGAATTACAGCGCGCTGCTGCAGGAACAGGCAGCCTTGCGCAGCAAGGGCATCCATCGCGGCATCGGCTTTGCGGCGGTGATCGAACTGACCAACCCCAGCGCCGCATTCTATGGAGTGGGCGGCGCCCGCATCTCGGCCCAGGACGGCGCCACCGCACGGCTGGAGCCGAGCGGCGCGGTCACGATCCTGATTGGCGTCGGCGAGCAAGGGCAGGGAACCGAAGGCATCTATGCCCAGATCGCGGCTGACGCGGTCGGGGTCGGCATCGAGCGCGTGCGGGTCGTGACCGGCGACACCGACGTCACGCCGTATGGCGGCGGCACCTGGGCTTCGCGCGGTGCAGGTATTGGCGGCGAAGCGGTGCTGCTGGCCGGCATGGCGCTGCGCGAAAACATCCTGACGGTGGCCTGCGCAATCCTGCAACGCGAGCGCTCGACGCTGTCGGTACGGCGTGACGCCATTGTCGATGCGGATTCGCATGAGCCGGTACTGCCACTGGCGGAACTGGGCCGGATCGCCTATTTCCGGCCCGACACACTGCCGGCCGGTTTCCAGTCGGAGCTGATGGTCACGCGGCACTATGCGCAACGCGACTATCCCTTCATTTTCACCAATGGCATTCAGGCCTCGTATGTCGAGGTGGATGTAGACACCGGCTTCGTCAAGCTGCTGAAGCACTGGGTGGTGGAAGACTGCGGCCGGGTGCTGAACCCACTGCTGGTCGACGAACAGATGCGTGGCGCGATCGTGCAAGGCATAGGCGGCGCGCTGTACGAGGAATGCCTGTATGACGACAACGGCATCATGCTCAACGGCAGCATGGCCGACTACCTGGTACCGATGGCGGCCGAGATGCCGGACATCGAGGTAGCCCATGTGGAAACCCCGACCGCGACGTCGAAGCTGGGCGCCAAGGGCGCCGGCGAGGCCGGCACGGCCGGCGCGCCAGCGGCGATCGTGAACGCGATCAACGATGCACTGGCACCCTTCAAGGCCCAGGTATGGTCGCAACCGGTGACGCCGGAGAAGGTGTTGCGTGCCTTGGGGAAGGTTTGATCAGGTAAGTACATCCGTGCGGGAAAAGTCAAGACCTGACCCCTTGCAGTACATCTGTTCGGGAAAGGTCAAGACCTGACCCCATTGCGCTCCTTGTGAATTTTTTTCAAGTACCCGATACCAACAAGCCGGAACCTTGCTGATATTATTGATTTTCCGCAAAAGACCGGCCCTCACCGGCAGTACGCTTGCCTGGCAGCAGCAGGCTTCGTGTTGATCCCGGCCCAGGCCTCCCTGTTGCGGCAAAAAAAGCTGGAGAAGAAGAAATCGGTAACGAGGCGATCTGCCTGGTGATCGGGATAACGAGGAGACGACAGATTCACGACCGGGCATCCGCCTGGCCGTTGCCTTCGCCTTCGCGTTGATCTTCCCGCCCTTGCATCGAATGGCTGTATCGCCCGCTTGATCATTCAAACGAGGAGTCGAGGCAAATGGCTATTCATGTATCCCTGACGGTAAACGGTACTCCCGTCAGTGCGGACATCGATCCGCGCACGCTGCTGGTCCAGTTTCTCCGGGAAAACCTGCAACTCACCGGCACCCACGTCGGCTGCGACACCAGCCAGTGCGGCGCCTGCACCGTGACCGTCAATGGCAATGCGGTGAAATCCTGTTCAGCGCTGGCAGCACAGTTCCAGGGCGCCGAGGTAACCACCATCGAGGGCGTCGCCGCCGCGGACGGCACCATGCATCCGATGCAGGCCGCATTCAAGGAATGTCACGGCCTGCAGTGCGGCTTCTGCACCCCCGGCATGATCATGTGCGCGCTCGAAGTCGCGAAGGACAACCCGACTCCCACCGAATCCGAAGTCCGCGAAAAAATCCGCGGCAACATGTGCCGCTGCACCGGTTATCACAACATCGTCAGGGCCATCCAGCTCGGCGCCGCCAACATGGAAGGAGCCTGAGATGAACGCGCCCGCTGAAATCCAGACCGGCATTGGCGCCTCCGTGCGCCGCAAGGAAGACTACCGATTCGTGACCGGCAGCGGCCGGTACACCGATGACATCCAGCTGCAAGGCCAGACCTTCGCTTATTTCCTGCGCTCGCCGCATGCGCATGCCAACATCGTGTCGATCGACAAAAGCGCCGCGCTGGCCGCGCCGGGCGTGCTGGCAGTGCTGACCGGCGACGACCTCGCCGCCGACAAGCTGGGCGGCGTGCCATGCGGCTGGCTGATCACCGACGTCAACGGCCAGCCGATGAAGGAGCCGCCGCATCCGGCGCTGGCGCACGGCAAGGTGCGCTACGTCGGCGACCAGGTGGCGGTGATCATTGCCAGTACCTACCTGCAGGCCAAGGAGGCTTCCGAGCGGGTGGATGTCCAGTACGACGTGTTGCCGGCCGTGGTCGATGCCAGCGACGCCATCAAAGCCGGTGCGCCGGTGCTGCATGATGTCGCGCCGGACAACCGATGCTACAAATGGTCGATCGGCGACAAGGCAGCGGTCGATGCGGCATTCGCCGGCGCGCACCACGTCACGCGCCTGGAACTGAGCAACAACCGGCTGATACCGAATGCGATGGAACCGCGCGCCGCGATCGGGCATTACAGCCGTGGCGACGACAGCTACACGCTCTATGTCGCCAACCAGAACCCGCATGTGGAGCGCTTGCTGCTGACAGCTTTCGTGATGGGCCTGCCGGAACACAAGATGCGGGTCGTGGCGCCTGACGTCGGCGGCGGCTTCGGCTCGAAAATCTTCCTGTATGCGGAAGACGTGGTGGTGACCTGGGCCTCGAAAAAAGTGAACCGCCCGGTGAAATGGACGGCAGAGCGCTCCGAGTCCTTCCTGACCGACGCCCATGGCCGCGACCATGCGACGCTGGCGGAAATGGCGGTGGACGCCAACGGCAAGTTCCTCGCCATGCGGGTGCATACGGTTGCCAACCTCGGCGCCTACCTGTCCACCTTCGCCACCTCGGTGCCGACCATCCTGTACGCAACGCTGCTGGCCGGGCAGTACTCCACGCCGCAGATCTATTGCGAGGTGGACGGCGTGTTCACCAACACCGCACCGGTGGATGCCTACCGCGGCGCGGGACGACCGGAGGCCGCCTATGTGGTGGAACGGCTGGTGTCGGCCGTCGGGCGCGAGATGAAGATCAGCGACATCGACATCCGGCGCCGCAATTTCATCACGCAATTCCCCTACCAGACGCCGGTTGCATTGCAGTACGACGTCGGCGACTTCAACGCCTGCCTGGACGGCGCGGTCGAGCTGGCGGATGTGGCCGGCTTTGCCGCCCGTCGCGAGGAATCGAAGAAGCGCGGCAAGCTGCGCGGATTGGGTTATTCGACCTACATCGAGGCTTGCGGCCTGGCGCCGTCCAATATTGCCGGCGCGCTCGGCGCCCGCGCCGGCCTGTACGAGGTGGGCGAGGTGCGGGTCAATCCGACCGGCAGCATTACCGTGTTCACCGGCTCGCACAGCCACGGCCAGGGCCATGAAACCACATTCGCGCAAATTGTCGGCGAGCGGCTCGGCGTGCCGATTGACCAGATCGACATCGTCCACGGCGACACCGGCCGGGTGCCGTTCGGCATGGGTACCTACGGCTCGCGCTCGCTGGCCGTGGGTGGCAGCGCGATCATGAAAGCGGTGGACAAGATCGTCGCCAAGGGCAAGAAGATCGCCGCCCATTTGCTGGAAGCATCGGCCGGCGATATCGAGTTCAAGGACGGCAAGTTCACGATCGAAGGAACCGATCGCAGCGTGCCATTCAGCCAGGTCGCGTTTTCGGCCTATGTGCCGCATAACTATCCGCTCGCGGAACTGGAGCCGGGGCTCAACGAGACCGCCTTCTACGACCCGACCAACTTCACCTATCCGGCCGGCGCCCACATCTGCGAGGTGGAAGTCGATCCGGATACCGGCGTGGTCGAGATCGCTGCGATGACTGCGGTGGACGACTTCGGCAACATCATCAACCCGATGATCGTCGAGGGGCAGGTTCATGGCGGACTGGCGCAGGGCATCGGCCAGGCATTGATGGAGAACTGCGTCTACGACAAGGAAAGCGGCCAGTTGCTGTCGGGCAGTTACCTCGACTACAGCATGCCGCGCGCCGAGGACCTGCCGAGCTTCAAGGTCGGCAACCGGGTCACGCCCTGTTCGCATAATCCGCTGGGCGTGAAGGGTTGCGGCGAAGCCGGCGCAATCGGCTCGCCGCCGGCGGTGATCAATGCCGTGATCGACGCCCTGGGACCGCTGGGCGTCACGCATATCGACATGCCGGCCACGCCGCACCGCGTCTGGTCCGCGATCCAGTCCGCAAAATCATCCGCATAGGGAGTCCGTCATGTACGCATTCGAACTGCATCAGCCGACCAGCGTGAAAGACGCGGTCGCCCTGCTCGGGGAAGAGAGCCGCCCGCTGGCCGGCGGCCAGAGCCTGGTCGCCGCCATGAAGCTGCGGCTGGCGGCGCCGGGCGCACTGGTCGATCTTGGCCAGATCAAGGAATTGCGCGGCATCCGGCGCGAAGGCAATACGATCGTGATCGGCGCCGGCACCACCCATGCACAGGTGGCGGCATCGCCCGAGGTACAAAAGGCGATTCCGGCGCTGGCATGGCTTGCCGGCGAGATCGGCGATGCCCAGGTGCGCAACATGGGCACCATAGGCGGGTCGCTGGCCAACAACGACCCTGCTGCCTGCTATCCGGCGGCGGTGCTGGCATTGAACGCGCGGGTCCAGACCGACCGCCGCACGATCGCTGCCGACGACTTCATTACCGGCGCGTTCGAAACGGCGCTTGCCAGCGACGAGATGATCACGGCCGTGCATTTTCCGATTCCGGAGCGGGCGGCTTATATCAAGTTCGCCAATTCGGCCTCGCGTTTCGCGCTGGTCGGGGTATTCGTCAGCAAGGGCGAGGGCGGGGCCAGGGTCGCAGTGACCGGTTCGGCCAGCCACGCATTCCGCGCCACGCAGATCGAGGCGGCGCTGAATGCCGATTTCTCGCCGGCTGCGGCAAAGGCGGTGCAGATGCCGGCCGACGACCTTAATTCCGACCTGCATGCCAGCGCGGCCTACCGGGCGCATCTGATACCGGTGCTGGCGGGGAGGGCGGTGGAGAAGGCGCTGGGCTAGTTTGGTCTGCGCCCATTGAAGGGAAAGGGTGTCCCCCTTTCCCTCTCCCTCTACCTGTTTTCCCATGACTATCCACCAGCTCCCCCAATCGGTCGACCAGGTCCAGCAACTCCTCGCCACCCAGGAATACGTCGCTGACCGCCAGCTCGCGACCACCATCTTCCTGGCGCTCAAGATGGGCCGCCCGTTGTTCCTCGAAGGCGAGGCCGGCGTCGGCAAGACCGAAGTCGCGAAGGCGCTCGCCACTGGATTGCAACGCCGGCTGGTGCGCCTGCAATGCTACGAAGGTCTGGACACAGCGAGCGCGGTCTACGAATGGAATTACCCGCGCCAGATGATCGAGATCAGGCTCGCCGAAGCGGCCGGCGGCGCATCGCGCGACGCGCTGGCGGCCGACATTTTCACGGACCGATTCCTGATCAAGCGCCCGCTGCTGCAAGCGCTGGAGAGCGACGAGTCAGGCCCGGCCGTGCTGCTGATCGATGAACTCGACCGCAGCGACGAGCCGTTCGAAGCCTACTTGCTGGAGGTGCTGGCGGAATACCAGGTCACCATCCCCGAACTGGGAACCATCAAGGCATCCCAACCGCCGATCGTGGTGATCACCTCCAACCGCACCCGCGAGATCCACGATGCGGTCAAGCGCCGCTGCTTCTATCACTGGGTCGACTATCCGGACCGTGTGCGCGAGCTGGAAATCGTGCGCCGCAAGGTGCCGCAAGCCGCCGACCGGCTGAGCCGCGATGTGGTGGCCTTCATCGCCAGGCTGCGGCAGATGGAGTTGTACAAGCTGCCCGGGGTTGCCGAGACCATCGACTGGGCGGCGTCGCTGACCGCGCTCGACCGGGTGGAACTGGACCCGGAGACAGTCCATGCGACGCTGGGCGTGGTCCTGAAATACCAGGATGACCTGGCCCGCATGGACCATGACAAGGTCAGCGCCATGGTGGAAGCGGTCCGCAACGATGCCGCCGCCGGGCGATGACAGCGGCCGCAACATCGGACGTGAACGTCGGCAAGCCAGCCGGCACCTTGGCCGGCAATGTGGTGCGCTTCGTGCGCGTGCTGCGCCATGCCGGCCTGCCGGTTGGGCCGGACAAGGTGCTGGATGCGCTGCGGGCGCTGCAGGCGGTCGGGCTGGAACGCCGCGACGATTTCTATTTCGCCTTGAATGCGGTGTTGGTCAACCGTCACGAGCATCAGGTGATTTTCGACCAGGCATTCCAGCTGTTCTGGCGCGATCCCGACCAGGCTGCGCAAAAGCTGCAGTCCTTGCTGGAGCAACTGGGCGGCGGACTGCGCAAGCCGGATGCTGGCAGGCAGGCGGTTTCACCAAGGCTGGCGCATGCCTTGTGGCCCGGGGCTGCCCGGCCGCCGACCGCCAACGAGGCCTTGCCGCCGGAACTCACGCTGGATGCCTCGCTGACGCTGTCCGGGCGCGAGTTGCTGCAGCAACGCGACTTCGCTGCCATGACGCCGGAAGAGCTGCAACAGGCGACCAGGCTGGTCGCCGGCATGCGCATGCGGCTGCCGCAGATTGCCACCCGCCGTTCGCGGCCGCGCGCCCATGGCGGCCGCATCGACTTGCGCAATACCATGCGGCAGATGATGAAATCAGGCGAGGACCTGATCGAGTTGCGTCACCGTGCCGCGCGACTGCGGCCACCGACGCTGGTGATCCTGTGCGATATCTCGGGTTCGATGGACAGCTACACCCGCATGCTGCTGCATTTCATCCACGCCGTCACCAACGACCGCAGCCGGGTGCACAGCTTCCTGTTCGGCACCAGGCTGTCCAACATCACCCGCGCACTGCGCGACCGCGATGTGGATGTCGCGCTGACCCGGGTGTCGCGCCAGGTCCAGGACTGGGCCGGGGGCACCCGCATCGGCGCCTGCCTGCATGAATTCAACCAGCGTTGGGCGCGCCGGCTGTTGGGGCAGGGAGCAATCGTACTGCTGATCAGCGACGGCCTCGACAGCGATGCGGCCGACGAACTGGCGCAGGAAATGGCGCGTCTGAAACGTTCCTGCCGGAGCCTGGTCTGGCTTAACCCGCTGCTACGCTACGAACACTTCGAAGCCAGGCCCGCCGGCATCCGCGCGATGCTGCCGCACGTCGACCGCTTCCTTCCGGTGCATAACCTGGAAAGCCTGGCTCAGCTGGGCTCTCTGCTGAGCCAGATTGATGGTGGGCGGCGGGAGCGCACGAGTCACCAAGGCCACTGAGATCACTGAGGGAACTGAGGGAACTGAGTCAGCCACGACGCAAGCACGGCGCGGCTGTCCTCCATGGGCCAGGCGGCAGCAATCCCGGCCAGCTTCTGTCGAAGGAGCAGAGCGTCGGCGCAGGAATCCGCCGCGGGCGCGGCCGCAACGAGGTTCCGGAATACGCTCAACAAGCGATGTGCGCACTCTTCGTGGATGGAAAGGTTCGCGCCTGGCGAGTGCACGATCCGGATCGCGTCGCTCACCTCCGGTGTGGGGGTGCCAGAGCTCCATTGATCGACAATCCGCCTCAGTCTTTCGGTCAGGAATTCGGCATCTCCTACCAGAAAGTAGGCGCTCAACCTTAACCTCACCGTGTCTGCGAACAGCATCATTTCACTTTCGATCCGGCCGGATAGCTCAAGCAGGAGCCTGGCACGCCCGACTACGCTGGTGATCTGCCGGGCGCAGATCACCAATTGCTCCCAGCAGTCCATGAAAGGGCGGGTGACCGGGGGCGTGGTCGCACTCGCCGCTGTCGACAGCGACTGCCCCGGCACGTTGCGAATATGCCTCCATTCCTTCATGGCAGCGATATGTCTTTCCTGCATCCTGCTGATGTCGCTGGCAAGTTCATGCAGTGCGGATATCCGAGCTTCGCCGGACATCTTCGCCAATTGATCTGCGAGGGTTTTCAGGTGCGCGCACGCCAGGTCAGTCTCGCCTCGCTGCCCGCGCAGGAATCCAAGCGACAAATGAACTGCAGCGCTTGTCTGCGCGGTTGGATCGCAATCGGATAGCAGGGCGGGAAGTGGTCCGAGCATTTCGAAGGCGACAATGTAGCCGGTCGGGTGAAGACCGACCAGCTCCAGCAGCACCTGGATAAGCGCAATGCGGTCCCTGCCGGCCGTGGTCGAGCGAATCAATTTCTCCAGCAAGGCCGGTTCCAGCAACAAGGCCGTGGAAATGGAATCGGCAAGCTCGGCCAATTCCGGATGGAGGCGGCCCTGGTCAAACGGGGAGCCCGGCTGTCCGGACATGGAAACCAGCCAAACCAGCGCGTCGGCAAGTTGTTTCGGTCCGATCTGGCGCAGATAGTCGAGCAGATGGTCCGCAAATTCCTGTCTCTCCGTTGGCCTATCCGGGTGCGGGTAGAGACTGTCAAGCAGCATCAGCGGCAGCAATATCCGGACATGTTCCGGCAGCGGCATGATCAGCAGGCGGTTGTAAAGGCCATCGTCTTCGCAACACGCTTTCGCGAATTCCATCTGGTACCGTTCCACGCAATTCCCGTGCAGCTTGCGCAGGTCCTTCACGCAAGCAATCAGTTGTCCTGTTTCGCGCACCTCGGCCATGGCGAAATAGTTGGCCTTGCTGACCGAGCGCCAGCGCAGCAGTGACTGGCGATCGGTGATGAAACGGGCAACGTGCGCCAACATTTCATGGGGAAGGGCGGCGTCGTGGTTGGCCGGGAGAGAAAGGCGCCGGCGAGGCCCGAGCTTGATCGCAACATCAGCCAGGGCATCCTGACGGCCATTCAGGGCTGGCAGCGCGTTGTACAAGATCGTGTGACGCATCTCCAGCCAGGGCGCGCCGTACGAGATCCATTGAAGCGATGGCCGTGGGTTCTGTCGCAACTGCGGCTCGATCGCCCGGGTTGGTACCGGCTGCAGTTCGCGGGCAGGAGTACGAGCGGTGGATGGCGGTGAATCAGGGGAAACACGCTTCATCAATGGACCTCGGTGTTGGCTGGAATCCAGCTTGGTGTCATGGTGAACAGTCTTGTTCAACTCGCCGCACCGATGGTTTATGAACGCACGCCGCTTTGATCCGATGTTTTGCCTGTGCCGCTGTCTCCCTGCGCCCCTGTGCTTCTGCCTTGTGAGTCAGTCTTGTGCTTCAGCCTTGTGAATTGATCACGCTGTCGCGGCAACCCGATCCGACTGCGGCTGCCCAGCCGGCGCGAGCAGCTTGCGCGCGGCCGCAGTGATGCCGTCGGCCTGCGGTATGAACGCCTGCTCCAGCACGTAGCTCGATGGCGCCGGCGCATCGGGGCCGGTCAGGCGCACTACCGGTGCTTTCAGTGAAGCCCACGCATGTTCGGCCACCAGTGCGCTGATTTCGGCGCCGACGCCGCACATGCGGCTGGCCTCGTGCACCACGATCAAGCGCCCGGTCTTGCGTACGGAAGCCAGGATCGCTTCCTCGTCCAGCGGCTTGAGCGAGCGCAGGTCGATCACCTCGGCCGAGATGCCTTCTTCGGCCAGCTTCGCCGCCGCCTGCAGGCAGTGATCCACCGTCTTGGCATAGGAGATGAGCGTCACATCCGAGCCCTCGCGCCGCAGCGCTGCGCGGCCGAGCGGGATCATGTGTTCGCCATCGGGCACCTCGCCCGGCACATAGCCCAGCGCCAGGTCGACAAAGAACAGTACCGGGTTGTCGTCGCGGATCGCCGACTTGAGCAATCCCTTGAAATCAGCGGCGCAGGAGGGCATCACTACTTTCAGTCCCGGGCTGTGCACGAACCAGGCCTCCAGGTTGTGGTTGTGCTGGGCGCCGACGGTCCAGCCGCCGCCGGTCATCGCCATCACCACCATAGGGAATTCGAACTGCCCGCCCGAGATGTAGCGCAGCTTGCCGGCGCTGTTGACGATCTCGTCCATCGCGAAGCACAGGAAGGGTGCGAACAGCAGGTCGACCACCGGCCGCAATCCGGTCGCCGCGGCGCCGGCTGCCGTGCCGGCGATGATGCCTTCCGCCAGCGGGGTATTGCGCACCCGCAGCTTGCCGAATTCATTCACCAGTTCCGGCCGCTTGGTGGCGACGCCTTCGCCGAACATCATCACGCGCGAATCGCGCCGCATTTCTTCGGCCAGCGCCTGGCCGATTGCTTCGTTGATTGTGATCTGTGCCATGGTGCGCTCCTGGTTGTCGGTCAAGCGTAGATATCGGTCGTCAGTTCGGACAGGTCCGGGACGGGCGACGCGTTCGCGAATTCCAGCGCCTGTTCTATCGCGGCTTGCACCCGCGCCTGCATTTCCTGCAGCTGGTCCACGCTCAGCTGGTCGCTGTTGTGCAGGCGCTGGCGCATCAGGGCGATCGGGTCGCGCTCGCGCCAGCGTTCCAGTTCGGCGGGATCCACGTAGGACTGGTCATCCGGCTCGAAGTGGCCGCGCAGGCGGTAGGTATAGGTCTCCAGCAGGAAGGGCTTGCCGGTTTCCCTTATGGTCGCCACCGCTTCAACTGCCGCCCCGCGCACTGCTTCGACGTCGTTGCCATCTACCGTGCGGCTGGCAATGCCGTAACCGCCGCCATGCACGCTGACATGGTCGGCGACCATGGTTTCCTTGCGGTGGACGAAGGCTTGCCACTGGTTGTTTTCGCAGATGTACAGGATGGGCAGGTTCCACACCGCGGCCAGGTTCAGCGATTCATGGAACACACCTTCGCAGGCGGCGCCATCGCCGAAGAAGCAGGCGACGATGCCGGGCCGGCCGAGCATCGTATTGGACAGTGCCACACCGGGCGCCAGCGACAGTTCGCCGCCGACGATGGTGGAAGTCAGCAACACGCCGAGTTCCTTGACGGATATGTGCAGCGAGCCGCTCTTGCCCTTGCAATAACCGGTGCTCCGGCCCAGCACCTCGGCCATCATCCGGCCGGGATCGGCGCCGCGCGCCAGCAGGTGGCCGGCGCTGCGGTGATTGGTCAGGATGCTGTCCTCGGCCGACAATGCCGCCACCACGCCGACGGCCGATGCCTCCTGGCCAACCGATGTGCAGGTGCCGGCGGCCTTGCCCTCTGCGTGCAGCGCGGCGAGTTGCTCTTCATAAGCACGGATCAGCATCATGCGTTCAAGCATCGATTGCGGCGTGCTGTGCTGGGTGATCGGGTTCATGTCGGTCCTTGATAGGGGCGGGGTGTGGATGTGTGGCGAGTCTACTTCCGCCTGCCAGCGAAAAAAGCACCGGCTTCCGGCCTTAAGGTTTTTTTAGGATTTGTTGAATGAAGTTTTAGGAAAGGAAGGCCGGGCGGCCTCTTAATCTACGCTTCACCCGCAAGCAATCATTCAAGGAAAAGGAGTCCGATGATGGAAATCAAACCGCTATCCGCACTTTGGTCCGACGCCGTAATCGCACCAGGGAACACCTATGGCCGGCATGACATCTATGCCGGCATCCACAAGGCGCTGCGCATGTTCATGTTCGACACGCTGACCCGGGTCGGCAGCGCCGACAGCGCAGACGCGGAGGGACTGAAAGACACGCTGGCTCAACTGCGCTCGCTGCTGGCGTTCTGCGCCGGACACCTGCAGCACGAAAACGAATTTGTCCACGCCGCAATGGAAGCAAGGCGCGCTGGCTCGACGACGGAGATTGCCGGCGATCATGTGCATCACCTGCTCGAGCTGGCGCAGTTGCGCTCGCTGTCCGACGCAGTGGAACACGCGGCGCCAGCCGAGTCCGCCCGGGCCCTGGCGCGGCTGTACCGTGAGTTGACACTGTTCGTCGCGCACAACCTGACCCACATGGACATGGAGGAGACCCGCCACAATGCGGTGCTTTGGGCGACGCATTCTGACCAGGAACTGGCAGGCATCGAGCAGGCGATCGTGGCCTCGCTGCCAGCGGAAGAGTCGGCGCTGTCGATGCGCTGGATGATCCCGGCGATGAACCATGCTGAACGCGTGGCGACATTGTCCGGGGCTCAGGCGCAGGCGCCGGCGGAAGTATTCAAAGGTCTGCTGGGCATCGCCCGGGCAAATCTTTCTGCACGGGAGTGGAGCGCGCTGGCAGCAGCCTTGTCAGTGCCGGAGCGACTTGCCGCCTAGGCGCAAGAACCTGATCTGGCAGATTCCTTTCTGATCAAGAACTTAGCGTCATTAGTTACTGCGGATTCCCTAATGTTTTACTGCAGGTTCTGCCATAATTGGCAGAACCTACCTGCGCCTGGCAGAATTTGGCATAAATTTGCCAGGAACAGGAAACCGAATCCCGCTCATGACTACTCTGCCAACTCCCGATTCCGGCGCTGCCACCGCCGCCGCGTCCGCCAGCGCGCGGCACGATCCCGCCCAGGTCCAGGCCCTGATCTCGTTCCTGGAGCAGGAGTCGCACCCGATGATCGTGCTCGACCCGGACTACAACATCCTGGCAGCGAACCTGGCCTACCGGCGCCAGTTCGCGACGGACGACAAGCCTTATATCGGGCAAAAGTGCTACCGGGTCTCGCACCATTACGACGTTCCCTGCGACCAGGCCGGCGAACACTGTCCGATGAAGCGTGCGATCGAGACGCGCGGCCGCGATCGCGTGCTGCATATCCATCACACCCCGCGCGGGCAGGAGCATGTGGACGTCGAGCTGCGCCCGATCCTGAACGAAGGCCGTGAAATAGTGGCCTATGTGGAACGGCTGGCAGTGGTGCGCAGCGCGTCGGCGCGGCCCAGCACGGAGGAAGGGCTGGTCGGCAGTTCCGCCCGCTTCAACGGCGCGATCGCGGCACTCGAGCGGGTAGCGCCCTCAATGTTGCCGGTGCTGCTGCTAGGCGAGTCCGGCACCGGGAAGGAACTGTTTGCCCGCGCCGTACATGAAGCCAGCGCCCGCGCGGGCAAGCCCTTCGTCGTGGTCGACTGTTCCGGCCTGACCGAGACCTTGTTCGAAAGCGAGCTGTTCGGCTACGAGAAGGGTGCTTTTACCGGCGCCGTGAATCGCAAGCAGGGACTGGTGGAAACCGCCCGTGGCGGCACCCTGTTCCTGGACGAAATCGGCGACGTGCCGCTCGGCATGCAGGTCAAGTTGCTGCGCCTGATCGAAACCGGCACTTTCCGCCGGGTCGGCGGCACCGACACCCTGCACGCCGATTTCCGGCTGGTGGCAGCGACCCACAAGCCGCTGCGGGAAATGATCGCGGACGGCCGCTTCCGCCAGGACTTGTACTACCGCATCAGCGCGTTTCCAATCCAGCTGCCGGCTCTGCGCGAGCGGCTTGCCGACATTCCGCTGCTGGTCAACACCATCCTGCAGCGCAATCAGGGCCAACCGCGGCTCACGGTCGATCCGGCGGCGATGGCGCTGCTGTGCAGCTACGGCTGGCCCGGCAATATCCGCGAGCTGCGCAACGTCATCGAACGCGCCCGGCTGTTCGCCGACCAGGGCACGATACATCCCGAACATCTTCCGCCGGAAATCGTCCGGGCCGAGTCGGTCAAGCCAGTCCTTGCGCTGGAAACCGACCGGGATGAAGGTTTGCGGCACCGGTTCAAGGATTTCGAGGGCACCCGGCGCGAACTGGCGGTTGCGCTTGGCATCAGCGAACGCACGCTTTATCGCCGCCTGAAATCCCTCGGTCTCGCCTGAATCTTTTCGGGATCTCCCAAAAACACTGCCAAGTTCACTGCCAATCGCATGGCAGTGGCAGTTATTTCTTCCGTGGATTCCGCGCGATCCCTGCTCGCCGCAAAAAAATCCCCTTGTTTTTCATAGAGTTGCGCGCGATCTATCGATCCGGCTCGTGCAGGCAAGCCTTTTGCTATGAGCTCTCCATATGCTGCAACCCATCACCCGTAACCATCCGCCGGATTCGGCGACTGCACTGGAGAAAGACGAGATGACCCCGCAAAGCAAAATGCAGATCGAAGGCTTTTTCGACACCGCCACCTGGACCGTCAGCTATATCGTGCTGGATACCGAAAGCATGCAGTGCGCGGTGATCGACAGCGTGCTCGATTACGACCCGAAGTCGGGCCGCACCAGCACCGCGTCGGCCGACAAGCTGATCGCGCGGGTGCGCGAACTCGGCGCAAGCGTGGCCTGGATACTGGAGACCCACGTGCATGCCGACCATCTGTCGGCTGCGCCCTGGATCCAGCAACACCTCGGCGGCAAGTTCGGCATCGGCCAGAACATCCGCGTGGTGCAGGAAACATTCGGCACTCTGTTCAATGCGGACAGCAGCTTTGCCCGCGATGGCAGCCAGTTCGACCGCCTGTTCGCGGACAACGAGACCTTTGAAATCGGCTCGCTCACCTGCCGGGCGATGCATACCCCAGGGCACACGCCGGCTTGCATGACTTATGTGATCAGCGACGGCCGGGAAACGGCGGCTTTTGTCGGCGATACACTGTTCATGCCCGATTACGGCACCGCGCGCTGCGACTTCCCCGGCGGCGACGCCCGCACCCTGTTCCGCTCGATCAACAAGGTGCTCAGCCTGCCTGGCCATACCCGCTTGTACATGTGCCATGACTACCAGCCGGGCGGCCGCGAGGTGCAATTCGTGACCACCGTCGACGAGGAGCGCGCGAGCAATATTCATGTGCGCAATGGCATTACCGAAGAAGAGTTCGTTGCCATGCGCACCAAGCGCGATGCGACGCTTGAAATGCCGGTCCTGATCCTGCCTTCGGTGCAGGTCAACATGCGGGCTGGCCATCTTCCGGAACCGGAGTCCAATGGGCAGCGTTACCTGAAGATTCCGCTCAACGCGCTGTGATCGACCAGAATTCACGCAAAAACAAAAGCACGCAAAGGAGACAGGGATGGAAATTCGCAAGTTGAATGACGAGTTGTCGGTTTCGCCGCAGATCCTGATGGAGGACATGGCTGCATTGAAGGCTGCCGGTTTCCGGGCCGTGGTCTGCAACCGGCCGGATGGCGAGGGCTCGGACCAGCCGCTGTTCAGCGAGATCGAAGATGCGGCGCGCGCGGCCGGGCTGGAAGCGCACTATCTGCCGGCCGAACCAGGCAAGGTCACCGACCAGCAGGGGACCGATTTCGGAAGCTTGTTGGCCGGGCTGCCCAAACCGGTGCTGGCCTACTGCCGCACCGGCATGCGTTCGGCCACGATGTGGGCGCTGTCGCAGTCGGGCAAGTTGCCGCTGACGGAAATATTGCAAACATCCAGCAGCGCCGGGTATGACCTGAAGGCGGTCGTACGGCGTATCGTCAACAAGGGCAAGACGCCGCTGGAGGCGGTTGAAGCCACACACCAGATCGTGATTGTCGGTGCCGGCGCCGCCGGCATCTCGGTCGCCGCCAGTCTGTTGGCGCGCGACGCCAGCCTCGATATTGCGATCGTCGATCCAGCCGATATCCACTACTATCAGCCGGGCTGGACCCTGGTTGGCGCGGGCGTGTTCCAGCCGAAACAAACGGCCCGGACCATGGCATCGCTGATTCCACGCGGGGTGCACTGGATCAAGGCTGCCGTGGCGGCCTTCGAGCCCGACAACAACGCCATCATCCTTGACGGCTGCCGGGTGGTGAAATACCAGCAATTGGTGGTCTGTCCCGGCCTCAAGCTGAACTGGGGTGCCGTGGAGGGACTGTCCGAGACGCTGGGACGCAATGGCGTCACCTCCAACTATCTCTATCACCTGGCTCCCTACACATGGGAACTGGTGCAGAAATTGCGCGGCGGCCGCGCCTTGTTCACCCAGCCGCCGATGCCGATCAAATGCGCCGGCGCGCCGCAGAAATCGATGTACCTGTCAGCCGACCACTGGCTCCGCAGCGGCGTGCTGGACAAGATCGAGATCGATTTCTGCAACGCCGGTGCTGTGCTGTTCGGCGTGCCCGAGTACGTGCCAGCCCTGAACGAATATGTAGCGAAATACGGCATCAACCTGCAATTCAGCCATAACCTGACCGCCATCGATGGCCCGGGCCGCATCGCCACTTTCAGCCGCAGCAATGCCGACGGCAGCAAGGAGACGATCCAGCAGTCGTTCGACATGATCCACGTGGTGCCGCCGCAGGTGGCGCCCGATTTCATCCGTGTCAGTCCGCTGGCCGATGCCGCCGGCTGGATCGACGTCGACCAGTCGACCTTGCGTCACAAGCGTTTTGCCAACGTGCACGCACTGGGCGACGCCACCAATTCGCCAAACGCAAAAACCGCGGCTGCTGCGCGCAAGCAGGCGCCGGTGGTGGCCCACAATGTGCTGGCCGAAATGGGCATGGTCAATACTTATGCGCGCTACGATGGCTATGGCTCCTGTCCGCTGACGGTGGAACGTGGCAAGATCGTGCTGGCCGAATTCCTGTACGGCGGCAAGGTGGCGCCCAGCTTCCCCAAATGGCTGATCGACGGCACCCGTCCTTCGCGCCTGGCGTGGCTGTTGAAAGAGCGCATACTGCCGCCCCTGTACTGGCAAGGCATGCTGAAAGGACGCGAATGGCTGGCAGAACCGGAGATGACCGATCGATGAAAAACAGGCAATCAAGCTTGGCCCGCTGGCTGCCGTCATTACCGATACTGGAGTGGGGCGCCCGTTATGACCGCGAATCCCTGACGGGCGACCTGGTGGCGGCGGTGATCGTCACCATCATGCTGATTCCGCAAAGCCTGGCCTATGCCATGCTGGCCGGGCTGCCGCCGGAAGTCGGCATCTACGCCAGCATTGCGCCGCTGGTCGCGTATGCGCTGTTCGGCAGCAGCCGGGTGCTGGCGGTGGGCCCGGTGGCGGTGGTGTCGCTGATGACGGCCTCGGCCATCGGCCAGTTCGCCGCACAGGGATCGCCGCAATACTGGGAGGCTGCGATCGTGCTGGCCTTCCTGTCGGGCGTATTGCTGCTGGGGCTGGGCCTGCTGCGCCTGGGGTTTTTCACGAATTTCCTCAGTCATCCGGTCATTGCGGGATTCATCTCCGCGTCCGGCTTGATCATTGCCGCCAGCCAGCTCAAGTACATCCTGGGTGTGAAGGCAGACGGGCACAATCTGTTTGAACTGTTGCAGGCGCTGGCGCGCAAGCTGCCGCAAACCAACCTGGTCACCTTGGCGATCGGCCTCTCGGCGCTGGCATTCCTGTTCTGGGTGCGAAAGGGGCTCAAGCCGCTTCTGGTGCGGGTGGGGCTGTCTGCACGCATGGCGGACCTGCTGGCAAAGGCCGGGCCGATTGCCGCGATCGCGGCCACCTCGATCGCGGTCTGGGGCTGGAAACTGGATGCAAGCGGCGTGGCGATCGTCGGCAAAATTCCAACGGGATTGCCGCCGTTCACGCTGCCGGCCTGGAATCCGGTGCTGTGGCAACAGTTGCTGGTGCCGGCGCTGCTGATCAGCGTGGTCGGATTTGTCGAATCGGTATCGGTGGGGCAGACGCTGGCAGCCAAGCGGCGCCAGCGCATAGAACCGGACCAGGAACTGGTTGCGCTCGGCGCCAGCAACATCGCTTCTTCCCTGACCGGCGGCTTTCCGGTGACCGGCGGCTTTGCCCGTTCCGTTGTCAATTTCGATGCCGGCGCGCAGACTGCGGCCGCCGGTGTGTTCACCGCCGTCGGCCTGGCGCTGGCATCGCTGTTCCTGACGCCCGCGCTGTATTTCCTGCCGCAGGCTACCTTGGCCGCGACCATTATCGTGGCGGTCCTGTCCCTGGTCGATTTGAGCATACTGCGGCGTACCTGGGCTTATTCGCGGCCGGATTTCTTCGCTGCTGCCGGTACCTTGCTCAGCACGCTGGCGCTCGGCGTGGAGACCGGACTGATTGTGGGTGTGACGATTTCACTGGCCCTGCACCTGTACCGGACCAGCCGGCCGCATATTGCGGAAGTCGGCCTGGTCCGTGGCACGGAACATTTCCGCAATGTGCTGCGCCACACGGTCGCGGTGTCTTCATCCGTGCTGAGCTTGCGGGTGGACGAGAGCCTGTATTTCGCCAACGCGCGCTATCTGGAAGACTGGATCAACGATGCGGTAGCGACCCATCCGCAACTCAAGCACGTGATCCTGCAATGTTCGGCAGTCAACGATATCGATGCGAGCGCGCTGGAAAGCCTGGAGGCAATTGCAGAGCGCCTGTATCTTGCAGGGATTGCCCTGCACCTGTCAGAGGTAAAGGGACCGGTGATGGACCGCCTGCAGAAAACCGATTTCCTGCGGCATCTGAGCGGGAAGGTGTACCTGACGCATTACCAGGCGGTGTCGGAGTTGTCGCCGGAGGTCTGCGCGGCGGGTTGAGAGCCAAGGGCGATTTGCCGCAGCAAGAGCGTCAACTGCCGAGCGACCTTATGGCACCCTCCCTTTCAAGGGGAGGGTGCGTTCATGGTGTGCGCCGGTCTGCGCTATCAATCAAGCTATTACCGTTCCTGACCTTCAAGCATCAGAACGCAGCACCCATCAAGCCTGCGACATTTCCTCGAAAGCCGCCAGCGCATTCGCCGAATACATCAGCGACGGTCCGCCGCCCATGTAGACTGCCATCGCCAGCGTTTCCTCCACTTCCGCCTTGGTTGCGCCAAGCTTCACCAGTGCCTGCACATGGAAGCCGATGCAGCCGTCGCAGCGCGCCGCGACGCCCAGGGCGAGCGCAATCAGCTCCTTGGTCTTGCGCTCCAGCGCGCCGTCCTTCGATGCGGCACGCCCGAGATCATTGAAGGCCTGCATGACCTCGGGCAGGTCGGCGCGCATGGTATGCAGCGATTTCGAGATCGACTGGGTCAGGGATTTATAACCCTTGCCGGCATCGCTCATGCGGTGCACCGCTGCAGATGAATCATGCTCATTTTTTTACCGTGCAGGTGTTCACGCCCAGCAGGATGTACAGCGGGCAGAAGTTGAGCAGGCCGGTCGCCAGCGGCACGATGCCTATCCATCCCCAAGGGCCGATCATCCCAGTTCCAGTTGCTACCAGCAGGGCCACGCCCACGACGATACGCAAGACACGATCCACACCGCCAACGTTTGCTTTCATGATGTTTCCTTTGAGTTGTGATTGGGTATTCATTATGCTGCGAATCAATCCTAACGCAATTGGCGTGCCAGTGAGCGCCTGAATCGCAAGTGCCGCAAGCAGCGGTTTTTTGCGTGTAAAACGCGCTGAACGGGTAAATCAGCCCCGGTCCGATGCCACCGCGTGTGTCAGCGCGCTGCCATCCTGGCAGGGATGGCAGCGTCTCCGTCAGGCGCGCTCCTGCTCTTCGGCCAGCCGTATCGGGCAATCGACGCTGAGCCGGAAGCGTCCGCGGCCGGTTTTTCCGATCCGGATCGGACCATCCCGTTCTTCCAGGCGACGGCTCAGCAGGATCAGGCGGGCCTCCAGGTTGTCGCTGACATCTGGCAGTCGGATGCGGCCATCCAGACGCAGTTCGCGGTTGGTGAATTCGGTACGCTGCTTGTCGGAATAGTCCTTCAACAAGGTCCAGAAAATTGAACCGGCCACCCCCTTGATCAGATAGTCGTCACCCAGGAATATGCTGTCGTTCTCGCGGAAGTGCCTGATCAGCAGGGGGGCGGCGGCCGGCGCTGGCCCGCGTCGCGGCACCGGCGCGCGGGTAGCGCCCAAGATTTCCTCGACGTTTTCGCTTGCGCCCTGCAGCAACTGGATCGCCGTCCCCAGATGCCCGGCAACGCTCGCCAGCGCATCTTCGTCGTCGTAGCTGAAGCGCAGGTCCTGCTCGCTTTCGACGTAAAGCACGCCATGCAGCCGTTCGCCGGTAGTGATCGGGATCGCCAACTGGCTGCGTGGCTGGCACAGGCCGGGCAGGGGAATTTCGCTCTCCAGCGCATCGGCAAACTCGCTGCTGGCGGTGCTCTCGCGGATGGCGCGGCTGTACGAATATTCCGAATTCATGTGTCCGATTCGGATGGGCGTCCTTTCGCGCGCGGCGACACCGATCACGCCGTCACCCAGCGCGATTTCGGAGCCGACGCCCGATGATTGATAGCCGCGGCTGGCGACGGTGTACAGCCGGCTGCTGCTTTCATCGAACATCAACACCATCGTGTACTGGATGCCGAACTGCTGTTCGAGGCAGGCCAGGGTCTCGGCCAGCAGGCGATCGAGATCGGCGCAGGCGCTGAGCCTGGAGCTGGTGGCGCGCAATGCGGCCAGCAGGTTGCGCTGCGGCGGTGCTGCCGGCAGCGTTTCGCCCGGCACCTGCTCAATCGAGTTGACCCGGAACACGTCCGAGCCGAGCAAGCGGAACACGCCGCTCATGCCGGTATGCGAGGCAATCCCGGCCAATTTGGCCTTCATGCTCTCGAACAGCGGTCCCGCGGTCTCCGTACGCAGATATTCAAGGCTGAGCCGGTACTGCGCCATGCTGAGCGGACTGGTAACAATCAGCAGCGCATGCGGATTTGCCATCAGGTTGTGGCGCGTCTTGTTGAAGAACTGGTAGGAGAGCGCGACGTGATCGCTATCGACGAACTGTACCTGCGACAGGTAGGACACATTCGGCGTGCCGTCCGGCGACGCGGTCGCCATGGTGCCCGGGATAACGCCCTCCAGGCATTCGCGGATGGCATCGAGCCGGGGTCTCATGGGTTGGCTTTCAGCACTTCGCCGGCGTGCGGCCCCGGTGTCTGGGAGTACGCTTCGCCAGGCGTGAATTCGAGCGTCACGAGGTCGGCCGGCGGGACCGCCAGCAGGGTGCGGATCTGGATTTTCGAGAAGCCCATGGGCTCCAGTTCGCTGCAAAATGCATCGCGGTAGTTGCGGATGCGTTGCAGGTCGCCATCCTGCAGATCGCCGACAACGGCGTCGATACCCTTGAATTGCACGGTCCGGTGGGTGGAAGGCTGGGTGAATACGACCGCGATCGAGCCGTTATCGCGCAGGCATTGCAGCAGCGGCGCGGCCTGTACCGCGGACACGAAGATCACCAGCCGCCGTCCGTCCGGGGCAACCCGGCATCCGGTGGCGCGCGCCAGGGATGGCCGATTGTTGCGGTCGCAGCCGCCGACCGAAATGCTGACGCCGGCCTGGATGAAGGCGGCGTGGGCTGCATCCACCAATGGCGCATGAGCGTCCGTCATCGTTGTCTGGAGTGGGGTTTTGGAAAACGGGATGGATGGAATGATACAGCCGTGGAGCCGGGGGCAGCCAGAGGATCGCTGGCTGCCCCCGCATCCGGCGCGACAATATCTCCGGTTTCACTCGAAATTAAAGTCATAACTCACTGATAAAAATGAGAAGTGCACTTGCCGCCGAGCGGCCACGCGGCTCCCCCGCAGCTTTTCCCTAAGCTGCTTTTGCCTTGCCCTGCCTGCGCTGCAACACGAATATCGGCGGCGCCCACGGGTCGTCGCGCTTCTTCTTGCTGGTGATGAGGGTCAGCTCCGAAGGATCGTAGACGTCGGTGTTGTGCGTCAGCGGCGTCGTCATCAGGTACTGCGCTTCGGTGTTCTTGAGGAACTGGCCGACCAGCTGGATGTTCCGGATATCCAGGTGGGCAAACGGCTCGTCGATGAACACAAAGCCGCCAGCGCCGTCATCCGACTTCAGCAGGCCGATCAGCAGGATCAGCGATTTCATCACTTGCTGCCCGCCCGATGCCTCGCCGTCATTCATGCCGATTGCACCCTTGCCGTCGAACTTGAATCGCACATGCAGGCCGGCCTGGGACAGTTGCAGGTCATCGTTTTCCAGGCGCACCGGGTCGGCATGGACATCAATGCCAGCCAGTTCACCCAGTTCCTTGATGTTGCGGCCGTAGGTCCGGATCGTATAGCGCAGCCGCTCGATGTAGGCGCCACGGGCATTGGTCGTCGCTTCGATCGCGCGATTGTTCTGGTAGCGGCGTTCGTCCGTTTCAGCCTGGCGGGCGGCGAGCAGGGCAGCCAGCCGCGCATGCTGGTCGACCACGGTCGCATCCTTTTCCCAGTCCTCGCGGGCCAGGTCGGATTCGAGCGCGGTGATCCGCAATGCCACCTGATGCGAGTTGCGGTGCTGAGCGATCAGGGAAGTGCGGCGTTCCGGGCGGCGCCAGCTGAACGGGATGCCGCGCCAGCCATTGCGCAGTCCGGCCAACTTCAGCGCCTGTGCGCCGCGTTCTTCCTGATGCCGCTTCGTATTCTGGCGCCCGCCCGACTCGGCGTTCGCCAGCTCCTGCCTGGCCGTGTTCCAGGCCCAATCGGCGCCGGCACGGGATTCGGTGGCCGCCTTGGTGAGGGACAGCAACTCTGCCAGACGGGCGCCGACCTCCATCCGGGTAGCTTTCAGCGGCGCAACAGCGCGTTCCGCCTCCTCGAATTCGACTTCGCGGGCGACCAGTTCCCTGGCCGCATCCACGCCTTCGATGCGCGACTTGAGCGCGCCCACTTCGCCGGCCAGTTTGCTGATCTGCATGGTGAGCCGGTCGTCCTCGGCGTCCAGCTTCGGCAGCGCGGTTTGCAGCGCTGCCAGGCGCTGTGCCCGTCCGGCCTGGCCGAAGCGGTAGCGCGCCGGCTCGACAAACAGCGAGCGGCCGCCGCGCCGCTCGCGATGATAGGCGCCCGGGGTAATCCATTCCTTGTCGGCCGCCACGGCCATGCCGGCATCGACCGAATCGACGCGGGTGATCCGTGCCAGTTGCTCGACCAGCCAGCCCGGGACCGGCGCGCTGAAGCGCACCACCGACAGCAGGCTCTGGTCCTTGACCGAAGGCGCGGTGACACGATCGGGTACGATGAAATGCCCGTAGCGCTCCTTCTCGCCCAGCCGGTACGCGGCCCGGGCCTGGCTGGCGTCTTCCAGCAATACCACCGACGCATAGCTGCGCAACACGCCCTCGACGGCGCCCTGCCAGGCGGGATCCGACACTTCGACCACGTCGGGCAGCATGACGTGCTCGATGCCGGCTTCGCGCATGGCGCGCCGCATGCCGCGCACCGCCTCCGGCTCGGGCAGCGGGGCCTTGCTTTCCAGCGCAGCGATGTCGGCCCGGGTCTCCGCGATCCGGCCCTCAAGCTCCTTGCGCTGCTGCCGGAGGCGTGACAAGTCGCTCTCCTTGCCGGCCAGTTGCGCGGCGAATTCGGCGACGTCGCCACCCGCTTGTGCCGCCAGTTGCTGCAGGCGGTTCTTTTGCATCAACAGGCTTTCCTGCGGCTTGAGCTTGTCATTGAGCGCGGACAGCCGGGGCTCGAGTCCGGCCTTTTCGGTCTCCAGCGCGGCTTCATGTTTTCGGGCTTCATCCAGCGCCGCCGCGCGCTCGGCCACCTCGCCGCGTTTGCGGGCAAGTTGCTGTTCCTGTGACGCCAGCAGTTTCCTTGCGTCCCGCAATACAGCGCTGCGCTCAAGGGCTTTTTCCCGTTCCTCGTGGTATTGCAGGGCCGGCAGGATTTCCTCGCGCAGGTCGCGCCGCTCCTGGTTGATGCCTTCCCACTGGTGGTAATTCGTCACACGCAGCTTGAGCCGTTCAAGGCTGGTCTGCGAGGATTCGAGCTCTTTTTCGAAACTCTGTAGCTCGCTCTCGGTGTCGCGCTGGTGCCGTTTTGCCTCTTCATAGGCATCCAGCACTTCCTTGTCGCCGAACACCTGGAACACCAGGTCGAGCAATTGGCGCGGAGAGTATTCGCACAGCTTGTCGGTCTCGCCCTGTTCCAGGGCCAGCACTTTGGCGATCGCCGAGGACAGGCCGGCATTGGCCAGCCGCTTGCGGTAGGTATCGACGCCAAGCCAGTCGGTCGCATCCTGCACCGACTCGATCTCGACCGCGCCGCCACGCATCAGGTACTGCCGCTTCCAGTCGCCGCCGTTCTTCTGGATCTGGCAGAACAGCGTCACTTCGTCGTCGCTGAAAAATCCGGAGGTGCGGAAAGGGCGGCTCGACAGCTGTTTGCCGCTTGCCCGGTTGTCGATCACGGCGCGCAGCCAGGCGGTCTGCTGCCCCGAGTGGCGGGCGTAGTGCTTGTAGGTGCGGCCCATCGAGCAGTCCAGGCCGAACAGTGTGCGCAGTGCGTCCAGCAGGGTGGTCTTGCCCGAGCCATTCTGGCCGGCGATCGTGATGATCCTGGCGTCCAGCGGGATGTTCTTGACGCGTTGCCAGTAATCCCAGTGGACCAGTTCCAGCGATTTGATGTGAAACATGTGGTCTGGACCTTATTGCGGTTGCGGAATATCGAGGGCGATCACGTTGCTTTCCTCGTGCGTCTGCGGGCTGATATCGCGTTTGAAAATATCGGCCAGGGCGCCGTTGACCACGCGCTCCCTCAGCACGTCGGTGTCCATCATCAGGTCCAGCAAGGGTCCTTCCACGATCTGGTCGCCGCGGCGCTCGATGAAACCGAGCTTGTTGAGTTGGCCGAGGTTCATGTCGAGCCGGGTTTTCTTGCCCAGCTTGTCGCCGAAGTCGGCCAGCAGCGCGCGATAGGAAATGCCGACTGAAGCGCCGGCGGCGCGGGGCAGTGGCTTGTCCTTGCCGAACATGTCGTCCTGGTCCTCTGCGGCCTCCTGGTGCGACTCCTGTCGCTCGCGCTTGGGCAGGACGATCAAGGACCACAGGACTACCAGCAGCGCGACGCCGTCGCGCGCCAGGCCCATGTTGTTGTTCTGCCAGACTTCCCGTGCGCCGAAAACCTTGGGCTCGACCTCGCGGGCGAGGGCGAGAGCCACATGGTCGGCGTAGACGTTGTCGAGAAGTTTCAGCCCGCAGGCCGCCAGGCGCGTGTCGAGGTCGGCGCGGAACACCTCGTCGGACAGGGCCCGTTTGACCAGCTTGTCCTCGCGCGCCAGGGTCTGGTGGGCCAGCAGCCGGGCAATCAGTATCTGGGAATCGTCATTCATGTTCGGTTTGGCCTGGATTTTTCGGCATGGGATGCAGGGTGCCTGCGGAAATTGCCGCGATTTGCGGATCGGACAATCGCTTCAAGGCATCTTTGGGTCTGAACTCGAGCGGCAGCCGCGCCATGGTGGCGGTGCCTCCCTGCAATGCCGACTCACTCTCGTCGCCCAGCAATGGCAGCAGCGAAGCGCGATAGGAGGCGATGGCGAAGCTGGCCGGCAGCAGCGTTTCGTGTACCGACCGGGCTTCGCGCACTTCGCCGGCCAGCGTGGTGAGCGCGTCCAGCCACCTGCCCAGTTCCACCGGGGTGGATGCGCTGTCGGATTCGGAAATATGCACGTCCTCGCCGACAGGAAGGCCGGCATCGGCCGCCACAACCCGATCGGCAAACAGTTCGGCTTCTGCCACGTCCAGCATTTCCTGCGGCGTGATGAAGGCCGTCCTGACCGGGAAGGAGAGGGCGCCGGAAGCGATGCAGGCAAGGTCGTCCTGCTGCATCAGCCAGGTCTTGATATCGGTGGTGGACAAGCCGGACTGTCCGAGGTGGACCCGCTGGCGCTCGATCTGGTTGAGGGCGCGGGAAAACATGCCCTGCATGTTCAACAAGGCACTCTGCGCCCGGCCGATGGCCTGGGCTGCCCGGTGGGTCGCGATATCGGCCCGCGAATCCGCGGTGATCGCATGGATGATCTTCGATCCGCGCTCGACCCAGTCGCAGGCGGTGTTCCACTTCAGTTGCGCCGTGCGCAACAGGAATTCGGATCCGGAAGCGATCGCGTCGCGGAATTCCTCGGTCAGTTCGACCAGCCGCCCCAGCAGGTGGTGCAACTGTTCGGCGGTCACGCCGCCGATTGCCTGGGCACCGGCCACCTGGGACAGCAAGAAGCCGACTTCGGCGTCGTCATCGCCGGCAGTGGCCGCCAGCAGGCCTTCTATGGAAGCCAGTATGTTGCGGGCGGTCGGCGTCACCCGGTAGACCGACTGGCCCGGATCCCAGGCCAGCAGGTCATGCGAGCGCAGGCGGGACAGCACGGTTTCCAGGCTGTCCGGGTCCAGATAGCCAAGCTTGGCGTTGATGTCAGCCCGGGTCAGGGCGGTGGACTGGACCTCGGCCGCCAGTTCGCGCAATACCAGCAAGCGCACCAGCACGCTGTTGAAACCGCCATGGAACAAGGCGGTGAAGGCCTGCAACAAGGGCTGCGCCTTCCTGAGCTGGTAGACCTGTTCGATGTCCTCGGCCGGAACGTTAGACCTGAAATACGCCTGGAGGGAGCTGCCCTGGTCGTCTTCGACCGGGGCGGTGTTCGACTGCATGGTTGGTTGGTGCATTGCAACAATTTAAGCGAGCCGATCCGCCGGAAGGGCAATCGGGCTGTAACGGCGGGATTGCTGGATCAAACGCAGCGCCCGAACCCGTCCGCAGAATCTCGATATTAGATTAATAATGAATCGTAAGTTGTTGAATAAGCTATTAAACTTACAATCTGAACAAATTATACGCCGTACGGGGGCCGCCGAACGCGTCCCCCTGTACTTGTCCTGCATTCAGCCGAACCTGCGCGCCGCATCCAGCGCGAGCCCGGCACCGATGCTGCCGAACAGGTCGCCCTCCACCCTGCGGGCGTTCGGCACGACCGCCGCGATCCGTTCCCGCAGCAAGGGCACGCCGCTCGACCCGCCGGTGAAAAACACCGTGTCGACCGACTGGCTGCCCAGGTCAGCATCGCGCAGCAGGCCACGCACCGTGCTTTCCACGGATTCCGTCAGCGGGCCGATGGCGCTATTGAAGCGCTCGCGCTCCAGGACCAGCTTCTGCGACGGCGACATGCGCGGCAGGTCCAGCTCGGCTGTGGCTGTGTCGGACAGCAGGATTTTCCCTTCTTCCACCCGCAACGCCAGCCAGTGTCCGGCGCGATCCCGGATCAGTTTCAGCAACACGGCCAGTTTTTCCGGTTCGAGCGCATCGCGCTGAAGATCCTGTAATTCGCGCTCCGCGCGCGGGATGTAGGCCAGGTTGATGGTGTGCCAGGTCGCCAGGTTGAAGTAATGGCTGGACGGCATCTCGCCATTGTTCTTCAGGCGCGAGCCCAGGCCCAGCAGGGGCATCACGGACGACAGGCTCAGGTACTTGTCAAAATCAGTCCCGCCCAGGTGGACGCCGGCATTGCCGAGGATGTCATCACGGCGGTCCGGCCGGCCGGCGCGGTCCGGCCCCAGTCGCACCAGGGAGAAGTCCGAGGTGCCACCGCCGATGTCCGCAATCAGCACCAGTTCCTCCCGATTTATATGGGATTCGTACTCGAATGCGGCGGCGATCGGCTCGAACTGGAAAGCGACCTCTCGAAAACCCGCATCCAGGGCGATTTCGCGCAAGGTGTTTTCGGCCAACTGGTCGGCCTGCGGGTTGTCGTCGATGAAATGCACTGGCCGGCCCAGCACGGCGCGCTCGAAACTGCGCCCGGCGCTCGCTTCGGCGCGGCGCTTGAGTTCGGAGATGAACTGGCCGAGCAGCGCGCGGAACGGCAGTGCGCGTCCCAGCACTTCGGTCTGGCCATCCATCAGGCTGGTGCCCAGCAGGCTTTTCATGGAGCGCATCATGCGGCCTTCATAACCGGCCAGGTAGTTGGCCAGCGCCGCGCGCCCGTAACTGATCTTGTCATCTTCGGCATTGAAGAAGACGACCGATGGCAGGGTGGTGTTGCTGTTTTCCAATGCCAGCAGGGCTGGCTGGCCGGCGCGGTGCCAGCCTACGGTGGAATTGGAGGTGCCGAAATCGACGCCACATGCTTGCGTCATGCTGAAATACCCGAATCTGGAAGGGTCGCCATGATACGCGAACTACGGCCGCCGGAACGGATGCCGTTGCCAGGCTCTCGCGATCGAGGTTTGCGCCTGGCACCGCGAGGCAGCTTCCTTACTCGATGAACGCCCCCCGAAACCGGCCGACATCGACCGGCGAAACCACATCACCCTTGTTGCCCCAACTGGTCCTGATGAACGAGACCACCGCAGCGACTTCCTCGTCATTCAGCGCCGATCCGAATGGAGGCATCCCATAAGGGCGTGGATTGCCTGCAGTTGATGGAGGATAGCCACCGTTAAGAACAATACGGATGGGGTTGATGGCCGATGCGGATAGCGAGTGATTCCCGGCCAGTGGCGGATAGGCTGGCGGCATGCCGGTGCCATCCGACTTGTGGCATTCGACGCAATGCTTCTCGTAGAGCTTTGCCCCTTGCTTCAGCACCGCCTCGGTATCGCCCGACACGCGGACCGCGCCTTTTGCAGGTGCTGTATCTGCCTTCGGGATGGATTTCAGATAGGTCGTCATCGCCCCGATATCTTCCTCAGAAAGATGCTGCAGGCTCTTGCCAACCACTTCGGCCATCGGGCCGAACACCGCGCCTCGCTGCGACACGCCGGTCTTGAGCAGGCTGGCGATATCCCTGGCGTCCCAGTCACCGAGCCCGCTTCCCGCATCCACCGTCAGCGACGAGGCGTACCAGTTAAGCATCGGGATCATGCCGCCGGCCAGGTCGGCTTGCGCGACTGTCCCGCCAAGTGCGTTGCGGCTGGTATGGCAGGCGGCGCAATGACCCAATCCCTGTACCAGGTAGGCGCCGCGATTCCATTGCGCAGTCTTGTTCGCTTCCGCCCTGTATTCGCCTGGCGTGAAATAGAGCGTGCGCCAGAACGCCAGCAGGATTCGCTGGTTGTAGGGGAACCTCAGCTCATGCTGTTTGTTCGCTTGCTGCACTGGGGGCAGGGTCCGGAACCAGGCGTACATGGCGTCTGCGTCCGCCCGCGTGACCTTGGTGTAATTCGGATACGGAAAGGCCGGATACAGGAACTGGCCATCCTTCGACTTGCCGGCATGGATGGCGCGCCAGAAGTCATCTGCGCTCCATGTGCCAATCCCGGTCTCGCGGTCGGGCGTGAGGTTGGACGAGTAGATGTTGCCGAACGGCGTCGCGATCGCGCGTCCGCCTGCATACTCCTTTCCACCTCGCTCGGTGTGGCAGGCCATGCAATTGCCGGCCCGCGCCAGGTATTCGCCACGCTTTAGCTGCCCGGCAGTGTCCGCCACCGGCATGCTGGCGTGTTCGCTTGCGGGATCGCGGAACATGTCGATCCCGATCACCATCAGGGGCACCAGGATCACGGCAGCCAGGGCGATAAATAAAATGCGCTTCATGGAACGACTCATTTCGGTTGCGGTGCGCTGCCACAAGCAAGCGGCAGCTTGGCTGAAAGGGCGGGAGCAGGGGCCATGTCGGCTGGAATCGGCTGCGATGCGAGCCAGGCCGATACGGCACCGATGTCTTCCGGGGTCAGCTTTGCGCTGATCTGCCCCATGCAGTCCGGTGCCGTCGCCCTGCGCGCTCCCGTCTTCCACGCGCCGAATTGCGAGTTCAGGTAGTCGCGTGGCAGGCCCAGCAGGCCCGGAGTGGCAGGGAGCACGCCGGTCAGGTTCTGGCCATGACAGGCAATGCAGGCCGGGATGTTCTTCGACGGGTCGCCGCGCAAGGCAAGCACCCGTCCGCGCTCCAGTACCCGGGCCGGCAGCGTGCTTGCCTGCGGCGCCGGATAGGGCGGATGAAGCGTTGAAAAGTAGTTCGCCAGTTCCTGCAGGTAGTCGTCAGACATGTGGCCGACCATGTAAGTCATTTGCGGATACTGCCGCCGGCCTTCCCGAAAATTCAGCAACTGGTTGTACAGGTAGCCGGCCGGCTTGCCGGCAATGCGGGGGAAATATCCTTCGCTGGTCGCCCGGCCTTCCTTGCCGTGACAGGCGGCACAGGCCACTGCCCGCTGCGCGATGCTGTCGTGAAGCTGTGCCGGCAGTTGGGTCGGCTGCAATGCGAGCGCAGTGCAGGGCACCAGTGCCGGGACGGCGGCCGAAATGCACAGCAGGAGTAATTTTCGGGACATCGAGCGCAAAGGGGAGCGCTGGCCGGAGTGCTCGCGGTTGTGCTCACTGATATCGGCTGGTTTGGTATTTTTCATCTAAGGGCTACAAGCTTGTGTTGCAGGAGTTCCCGATCGGAGCGGCATGCTGTGGATGTGCAATGGGCACTCTGCGCGGTACCGTATTGTGCGCAAGACGGGTGTCATGTAACAGATGCAGTGCCATGTTTTTTCACCATATCAGATGCAATCTGCCACGCACATTGGACAAGTTCTCGGGCACTGATACCGGCTCATTGTGCGGCGTCAGGCGTCAGACGCTGGCAATCTCCCATCTGATATGTAAAACTTTCGCGCTTCTGCATCTGTTTTTGGGTGGGGATAAGCGGCACCATCATCCCCATGGAAAATAAAGTCACTGAAAAACCGGCTACGCGCTCTTTCAGCGCCACGATGCTGGCGGTTGCGTGGTCATTCATCGGCCTGCGCAGGAAAAAGGATTTCGATCAGGACGTCGGCGGACTCAATCCGCTGTACGTGCTGTTCGCCGGCCTGGCAGGGACGGCCATCTTTGTCGGGTCGCTGATTGCGATCGTTCATTTCGTCGTGCCGTGACGCTTGCCGGTTTGCCGATCGCGGATTGAGGTCCAAATCGAGATCCACAGGATGCCCCATTCATGAAGCGCTACGAGGTACTGGCCGACGAGATAGCGCAGTCTATCCACAGCGGCGTGATGAAACCGGGGGATCGATTGCCGTCGGTCAGGCAGGCCAGCGCGAACAGGGCAGTCAGCCCTTCCACCGTGTTCGAGGCCTATTACCTGCTCGAAGCCCGCGGGCTGATCCGCGCCCGCGAGCGCTCTGGCTACTATGTCATCGACCGCGCGAAACCGCTGCTGCCCGAGCCGGAAATTTCTTCCGGCCCTGACGGCGGATCGACCTCGGTCGACGTCAGCAACCTGGTATTCGAGGTGCTGGAGTCGGCCAGGGCCAGGGATGTGGTCCCGTTCGGATCAGCGTTTCCGAGCCCGCTGTTGTTTCCGCTGCAGCGGCTGGCGCGCTCGATGGCATCCAGCGTGCGCGCCATGGACCCATGGAACACGGTTGATGACCTGACGCCCGGCAATGCCGGCCTGCGCCGTCAGGTTGCGCTGCGCTACCTGGCCGACGGGCTTCATGTACATACCGACGAAATCGTCATCACCAACGGTGCGCTCGAGGCGCTCAACTTGTGCCTGGAAGCGGTAGCGCGTCCTGGTGACTGCGTGATCATTGAATCCCCGACCTTCTACGCAGCGCTGCAGGCACTGGAACGGATCGGCCTGAGCGCAATTGAAGTGCCGACTCATCCGCGCGAAGGCATCGACCTGGATGCACTGGCGCTGGCGCTGGAGCGCCACCAGCCCAAGGCATGCTGGCTGATGACCAATTTCCAGAATCCGCTCGGCAGCCTGATGTCGGACGAGAAAAAGAAAGCCGTGGTCGAAATGCTGGCTGCACACGAGGTGCCACTGATCGAGGATGACGTCTACGGCGAGCTGTACTTTGGCAGCAAGCGCCCGGTTTCGGCGAAGGCCTTCGATACCAGGGGAATGGTCATGCATTGTTCGTCGTTCTCCAAGAGCCTGGCACCGGGCTACCGGATCGGATGGGCGGCGGCAGGCAAGTTTACGCGGGACGTCTCCAGGCTGAAACTGACGACCACGCTCTCGGCTTCCGCGCCTGCACAGGCGGCGCTGGCTGACTACCTGGAAAAAGGCGGCTATGACAAGCATCTGCGGCAGCTGCGCCATGTGCTTGCAGCCCAGCAAAGCGCGATGATCCAGGCAGTGGTGCGCCATTTCCCGCGCGGGACCAAAGCGACCAGGCCGGCCGGCGGCTACTTTTTATGGATCGAACTGCCGGGCAATGTGAATACGCTGCAGATTCATCGACAGGCGCTGTCGCTGGGGATCAGCATCGCGCCGGGGCCGATGTTTTCGGCGCGGCGCGCGTTCACCAATTGCCTGCGCCTGAACTATGGCCATCCGTGGGACGCGCGGGCGGAGGCTGCGATCACGACGCTGGGGCAACTGGTCAGCGCCAGTATTTGAACCCTGATCTGAGCCTTGATCTGCGCCGTGATGTGAGCCTTGTTGGCCAGAGCGCTCCGCATGCCTGATCGCTGCAAGGTGAACGACGCAAGCGCTCGATTCATGCGTCAACGAGCATGAAAGGTAAGGCAATTCGCCTGTTCGGCAGTCCGACCGACCGCGATGACATCCGCATGACACTCATAGTCCGTGTTGTGCTGGCATAGGGACACCTTGCATGCTCCCACGCCGGCGATCTGGTGCTTCGCCTTCGTGTGGAAGGTTTCCGGAGCAGGAAGATTGAAATAGGTGTCACAGCCCGGATGCACGCCGTCGCCGACAGTAATGGCGCGGGCATGGCAATCGCTGTTCCGGTTGTAGACACACTCTACGGCCGAACATCCCGACACCAGGGGCATCTCGATTGAAACCTGCTTCATGGCAATCTCCTTGGATGTTTGATTGAAGTGGACATGAAAAGCTACGCCGCTGGATCACACGGTGATTGATTTCAATCAGGGACGTGCTGCGTGGCCGATTCGCTTGAGAGTCGCTTGGGCGTCCAGGCGCCGTCCTCCCTTGAGGTCGTTTCTTACCGGCTATACCTTCGGCCAGAACGGCCAAAATTCCCTCAGGTTTCCCCCGAACATCCGGCCAGTGACGCTCTCGGCGTCTATCCCTCGGAACCTCCCGGCACGGGCCATTCAATGCATTTTTGACAGCTTTCTCATGCGAAACCACCGGTTGTGAATGATCCGCCTGACGGTTGACACAGACAGAAAACAAGATGTATTGTTATAACAAGCGTACAAGTTGAGGGCCCGAAGGTGACAAGCAAGCTACAGGCGAATAGCCCCATTACGTTGTATTACCAGCTGGAATTGTTGCTTCGCGAACGGATCGAGTCCGGCGAGCTGAAGCCGGGGGAGTCTTTGCCAAGTGAAAATTCATTGGCAGAGATGTTCAATGTCAGCCGCATCACCGTCCGCCGTGCGTTCGACCGGCTGGAGGAGGACGGACTGATCATTCGACGCCGGGGGGCGCGCACCATCCTTTCCCCGAAAATTTCGCTCATGCCCAAAGGCGAACGGCCCCGCGGCGACTTTCGTGGCTTCGAAGACGAGTTGCATGACCTCGGAATCCGTCCCAATGCCGCCATCCTGGAGGTCAGCGAGGGGGCGCCCCCATCATTCATCGCTTCGCTCCTGGACCTGCCCCCCGGTGCCGAGGCCGTTCGCATCCGACGGCTTGGCCGGGCCGGCGAGCAACCGCTCTGGATAGAGTCCCGATATTTTCCTCTCGATGTGGGCCGCGAACTTGTGAAGGCAGATCTCGGCAAGGGCTCGATCCTGACCCTTATCAACCAGGTCGGCTACCAGGTGGCCGAGGTCGAGATGCATTTGCAGGCGGTGATCGCCACGCCCAGGCAATCGCAGCTTCTTGCGATCTCGTCCAATGATGCGCTGTTATTGCACCAATCCGTTTCCAGGACCGAAGACCGCCGGGTAATCCAGGTGGCAAGGGTGTATCTCCGCGGGGATCTGTACAAGCTGGTCCTGAATGCGAAGCCGCAGAAAAATTCTCCTGGCCTGGCATTGACAAGTGGCGGCTATCTGGTCGGAGGGAGCAGTTTGATCGTAGAGGGCCTGAATGCTGAAAAATCCGCCGATTAGACGGCAGGGCAAGAATAATCTTTGACTTTATTAGGAACACCATGATTATCGATTCGCATACTCACATATTCCCGAATCTGGAAGGTGCTTCCAGCGGGGAAGATAAATCATTCCCGTTGCTGTATCTCCAGAAATTCGTTTCCGAATCGCCGGCGCAAGCAGTGCGCCGGTTGAAAGACAACGCAATCATCGAAGACCGCACACAGTGGGCCATGTGGGATCCAAATGATCCGAGCCCGAATGGTGCCTATGACGTGAATTTCCGCCTTGGTGAATTCGGACGCCTGGTCTGGACCACGAAGGGAACTGACTATTTCATGCATCTGTATGGCCCTAACCTGCAGAAGCTGACGTCGCCACCTGAGTTCCTGATCGCCCAGATGGATTATGCCGGCGTTGGGATGGCGGTCCTGCAAAATGCCTGGATTTATGGGCAGATGAATGACTATTTTTCAGATGCAATGAAAAAATATCCGGGACGATTCGTCGGCTCGGTGCAAATCAGCGAAGCATTTGCAGATTCTGAAGTCCAGATCCGGGAGCTCCGCAGGGGTGTCCTCGAACTCGGCCTGAAGGCCTTGTATTACGCAAACGCGAGGTTTTTCGAGAACGGCTACAGCAGCTATTTTGACGATCCGAAATTCCATCCATTCTGGAATGAAGTTCGTGATCTTGGAATCCCTGTGTACTGGGATCTCGTCGCCCTGAAAGAGCCGGGTCATAGCGCCGAAACGCCATACGACCGCTTCTCCCATCAAATGCACCGGTTTGAAAACTGGCGCCGCAATTTCCCGGAAATTCCGTGCATCCTGGTTCATGGCGTGCCGCTGCGCTATGTCCGCAAGGGCGATCAGCTGATGGATATTCCTGACGAGCTCTGGAACATCTGGAAGCAGCCGAATGTGTACCTGGAGCTGCTGTTCCCGATGCAGGTCAGTCATCCGACGCCGGGCGGGACAATCTGGGACTACCCGTACACCGAGGTCCATCCGATCATCAAGGATCTTTACGCGAAACTGGGTCCGGACAAGTTGCTATGGGGATCGGATCTGCCGAATCTCGAACGTAATTGCACATACAAGCAGGGCAGGCAATATCTGGAACGGCATTGCCCATTCCTTTCGGAAAGCGACAAAGCGCTGCTTTTCTCCGGCAATGTGGCACGCCTGCTGAAGCTGTAATTTCATATTCACAAAATAATCCAATACTGATATGAGCCTGAATAAAGAAACCGTATTTGCACCAGATGCACCGAAAGGCCGGGGGCCATTCCCGCAAGCGGTTAAATACAACAATCAATTATTCGTTTCCGGCCAGGGTCCGCTTGACCCTGTTACCAATACGCCAGTGACGGGAACGTTCGAGAGCGAAGTGCACCTGACGATTCAAAACATCAAGAAAATCGCGGCGGCAGCTGATTGCGACTTGACGGATGCATTGAAATTAACTGTCTATCTGACCGAGCTTTCTAATATCCCGAAATTCAACGAGATTTATATTCAGTATTTCTCGGAGCCGTATCCCGCACGAACTCTCGTACAGGCGGGGCTAAGAGGAATTCAGGTGGAGATCGACGCAACATTCATCTGTCGATAGCAGGCCCTTTTCGATGTTGCAGTCCAGCGTGCATGAAGTTTTTTACCCATATCAATGAAATTTATAAAGGCGACAAAAATGGTGAAGGCATTTGGAAAGACGGTATTGGCCGGTATGGTGGCGGCTACATTCCTGGTGGGCTGTGACAGCGGCTCGAAAGACACGCCGATCAAGCTGGGCGTCATTGCACCACTGAGCGGCGGCGGTACCTCATACGGCCTTGGCATCAAGCAAGGCGCGGAAATGGCCGTCGAGGAAATCAATGCGGCGGGCGGCGTCAACGGCAGGAAAATCAATCTGGTCGTCGTTGATGACGCCAGCGATCCTGCACAGAGCGTAACCGCCATGAAACGGCTGGTCGACAACGAGAAAGTTGACGTCATCGTCGGTGGCTGGGGCTCGTCCCAGGTCCTCGCCCATCAGGGTACGGTAGAGAAAGAGGGCGTGCCTTACGTGATCGTCGGCGCAACCAACCCGAAAATCACGAAAGAGGGCAACAAATGGTCCTTCCGTGTCATTCAGACGGACAGCATTCAATCGGTTGAGATCGCCGAAGCTGCGGTCAAGAAGCTGAACCTGAAGAAAATCGCCGTGATCTTTGATTCCAATGATTATGGAACTGGCAATAAAGAAGTGTTCGTCAAGCATTTGAAGAGCTTGGGGGTCGATCCGGTCGCGATGGAAACTTTCAAGACCAATGACAAGGACTTCATTGCCCAACTGAGCAAGATCAAGGAAGCGCAGCCGGATGGCATCGCCGTGTTCGGAACGATCCCGGCCGCACCGGCCATCATGTCGCAGGCACGTGGACTGGGGATCACCGCGCGCTTCATCGGTACCGGTGGGCTGGCCAACGAGCAGCTGATGGAGCTCGGCCGCCAGGCAACCGAGGGCACGGTCCTGACGACCTATTTCCATGAAGACTCGGACGCCGAGGCCGGTGCATGGGGCAAGCGCTACACCGCGAAGTACACGTCCGGCGCAAGCGCACCACGTCCGGTCCTGGCTGCTTGGGAATACCGCACGATCTCGCAGATCGTGGCCCCTGTGCTGAAAACCGCCGGTTCCGACAAGGAAAAGATTCGTGCAGGCCTCGAGTCCTTCAATGGCAAGGTGTTTGGCGTGGCTGATGCCGTGTCTTTCGACAAGAGCCATCAGCTTGTTCAGCGATCCGTATTGGTTGAAGTCAAAGACGGCAAGTTTGCATTGTTCTCGAAATAATCAGGCATGCGGCATTTTGTTGAATTTTCAAATCAGAACTAACGATAACCGAGGCTGAGTAATACTCATGTTCCCACAGCTGCTTGTTCAAGGGATTGCGACCGGTGCAGTATATGCACTGGTCGGTCTCGGCTTCACAATGGTATTTCGCACATTGAATCAGGTCATATTCTCGCAAGGTCACGTCTTCATGGCGGGATCCTTTCTTGGATTTGCGATTGTGTCGAAATTTCCAGTTGGTCCGGTCACGGCGATTTTGATGGTTGCCGTGGCTGGATTCATTTTCGGAATCATACTGGACCGACTTGCGTTCCGAAAATTGTATTCCGCCAACCACATGAATTTCGTGATTGCAACGATCGGTCTGGGGATCGTGCTTCAGAACGGGATTCGAATTTTCTATCCTGAACCAGTCAAGTACCCGGCACTGTTCGGTACCAAGGTGTACGAGTTTTCAGGAATACGCATCGCCGAGCCTTTCTTCTGGGTCGTTGGCGTGGCACTCATCGCTGTCACCCTGCTTCACCTGTTTTTTACCTATTCAAGGCATGGGCGGGCATTACGGGCTGTGGCCTCTGACCGGGTTGTCGCATCCGCGATGGGAATTAACGTGAATCTGGCGATCATGATGATTTTCGCCATCAGCACATCGGTGGCGGCGATTGGTGGTTTGTTGATCGGACCGCTTTATTACGCATCCTTTGACATGGGCGACATGGTCGGCTTGAAAGCCTTCTCGGCAGCGATTATCGGTGGCATTAATAGTGTTCCAGGAACAATCGTTGGTGGAATCATCATCGGCGTATTGGAGAACTTGTCAGCCGGATATATCAGCTCCGCCTATAAAGACGCCGTAGTTTTCGCGGTATTGATAATCATGTTGCTGGTACGCCCGCACGGACTGTTCGGTCGCGCTATCCCAACGAAGGTATGACGAAAACAATGAGCATCTCAATTTCAAAAACAGCGAAAATAAATCTCTTCGCGATAGGGCTTCTTGCGGTTCTGTTGTTCCCGATCCTGGGGCCGAAATACATCGTCCATATTGGCGTAATGGTCGCCATCAACGGTATCGCCGTGCTGGGCCTGGGGATCCTGGGAGGCTACGCTGGGCAGACATCTCTGGGCCAGGCGGCTTTCTACGGGATCGGCGCCTACGTATCTGCCTTGCTTGCCATCAATTTTGGCGTGCCATTCTGGATTGGCATCCTTGCGGCGGCTGCCGTTACCGGCTTGGCCGGCCTGGCGGTGGGCGTGCCGACACTTCGGGTCTCCGGGCTGTATCTCGTCATGGTGACCATTGGCGTGTGCGAGATCGTCTCATTGGTCATGATGAATGCAACCGAGGTGACGAAGGGCGCGCAGGGCGTCTTGCAGATTCCGCCACCGATGATCGGCAGCTATGCAATCGACTCGCCGAGATCGTTCTTTTTCCTGGCCCTTGCCATGTTGGTGCTCTTCATCTGGTTGACGCTCAGGGTGATGCGGTCGCGACTGGGTTGGTACTTCAGGGCACTGAACGACAGTGAGATTGCGGCGACCATGGTCGGTATCAACACCGTGCGCTCAAAGGTAATTGCTTTCGTGATCAGCGCCATCTGGGCTGGTATTGCAGGTTCCTTGTATGCGCATTACGTTGGCTATATCCATCCGGACAATTTCAAATTGGACCTGTCGGTGATGCTGTTGACCATGGCTGTTTTCGGTGGACAACGCAGCATCACCGGAATGCTGTTGGCCACCTTGGTTCTTACCGGGACTACCGAGTATCTCCGCAATATCGGTGAATACCGGATGGTCGCTTATGGTCTATTTTTGCTATGGGGTATGATTTATATGCCGAATGGAATTGGCCCGTATCTGAGCCGGATTCCTCAGTTGTTGCCTGAGCGCTTTCGGATCAAATCCGCGGAAGGAGTAACGCGCAAATGATACGAACTGAAGGCTTGACGATGAGATTTGGCGGGCTGACCGCGTTGAATGGCGTTTCGCTGGAGTTGCGGCCTGGTGAATTGTTCAGTGTGATTGGCCCCAACGGATCCGGCAAAAGCACATTATTCAATGTCATTACGGGTATTTACCGCCCGACGGGTGGAGAGGTTTATCTCGACAACACCCGCGTCACCGGTAAATCGCCGATGGAGTTGAATCGATCCGGCGTGGCGCGCACATTCCAGAATATCAGGCTGTTTTCCAGCATGTCGGTATTTGAAAATGTCATGACGGGCTCGATGGTGCGCTCGGAGGTGTCGTTGTTGGGTGACCTGTTTGGCTCGCGGCGCTCAAGGGATCCGCACGAAGCGGCAAGAAAGCGTGCCTGGGAGGCATTGGAGATGGTTGGCCTGACAGACAAGGCAGACCTGTCCGCAACTGAACTGTCGTACGGAGACCAGAAGCGCCTGGAAATCGCACGCGCTCTGGCGACGGATCCCAAACTGCTGATGCTGGATGAGCCCGTCGCCGGGCTTAATGCCGAAGAACGTGCCTCCATAACGCAGCTGGTAGACAGGCTGCACAAGGGCGGCATGCCCATACTTTTGATCGAACATGATATGCGAATGGTGATGGGAATCTCGGACCGCATCATGGTCCTGCATTATGGCAAAGCGATCGCCATGGGAACCCCGGCTGAAATTGCAAATGATCCAAAGGTGATTTCTGCCTATTTGGGCGAGACGGGAGCGACGGCATGATGCTGAACATTGAAAACGTTCATATCCATTATGGAATGGTGCATGCCGTTCAGGGCGTCAGCCTGAAGGTGAACCAGGGAGAGACCGTCGCCGTCCTGGGGGCGAACGGGGCAGGGAAGTCGTCCTTGCTGAACATGGTCATGGGGATCGTGGCCCCGACTTCGGGCAAAGTGGAACTCATGGGGCAGTCCATCGCCCATGTTCCGGCCCATCAGATCTGCAAGCTGGGTGTGGGTTACGTTCCGGAGGGGCGCCGTGTGTTCGCCGATCTGTCGGTCTATGAAAACCTGGCGCTGGGAGCTTACACGGTTACCAGGGGTGCGGACGTCAAGGCGAACCTGGAGCAGGCCTACGATCTTTTCCCGTTATTGAAAGAGCGGCGCAAGCAACTGGCGGGTACCTTGAGTGGCGGTGAACAACAGATGCTCGCCATGGGACGTGCGCTCATGTCCAATCCAAAGCTTCTGTTGCTGGATGAGCCTTCGCTTGGCCTGGCGCCGCTGATCATCGAAGACATATTCCACTCGCTGCAGGAAATCAACCGCCGCGGAACCACCGTCATGCTGGTTGAACAGAGCGCATATCTCGCTCTGAAAGTCGCTCATCGGGCCTACATCCTGGAATCGGGAAAGGTCAGCATTGAGGGCAATGCCGAAGAACTGAAGCAAAGCGAATCCATCCGGAAAGCTTATTTTGGAGGTTGAGCCGTGATAGCTTGTCCGGTGCGTTGATCAAACCACCGGACTGGCTTTCCCGCGCTGTTCGAATCACTTTCGCCATCCTCTCCACTTTTCCTGAAACATGAAACCAATCGTTTTTTTAACTCACGCCATTCATCCGCGCGCCATGGAACGGCTGGGCGAGGAGGCCGAAATACGGGTCGCGGATGCCTATGATGAAGCGTCATTGTGCGCCGCCATCAGCGACGCATCGGCGATCATCGTCCGGATGCCGCTTTCACCAGCGGTCATCAAAGCCGGGACCGGGCTGAAGGCCGTGGCCCGGCACGGGGTCGGCCTGGACTACATTCCGGTCGAGACCTGCACGGAATTGGGTTTGCCGGTGATCTTCACGCCGAATGCGAATACTGAATCGGTGGCAGAGCATGTACTCGGTTCCATGATCGCGCTGGCGCATTATTTCGGACCGGCAGATCGCGCTGTGCGATCGCATCAATGGGAGCGCCGCGACGGCATGGTCGGTGTCGACCTTTATGGCCGCAGCATCGGCATCGTCGGAATGGGTCGCATCGGAACGCGCGTGGCCGCGATCTGCCGCACTGCCTTCAACATGCGTGTGCTTGCTTATGATCCGCATCTCGGCCCCGATGACATTGTCCAGCGCGGCGGCGAGCCGGTGTCGTTCAAGGACATCCTGGCTCAATCAGAATTCCTGACCCTGCACCTGCCGATGAATGCGGCAACGAAACACATCATGAATGCCGAGGCGTTCGCCAACATCCGGCAGGGCGCATATCTGATCAATGCCGCGCGCGGCGGACTGGTCGATACCGCAGCGCTGGCCGAGGCGCTCAGGGCAGGGCGCGTTCGCGGTGCCTCCCTGGACGTCCTGGAGGATGAGCCGCCAAAAGCAGACAATCCCTTGCTGGGCATCGACAATGTGATCTTCACGCCGCACAGTGCAGCGCTGACCGAGGAAGCGATGCTTCGAATGGGCATGGATTCCACTGAAGATGTGCTGCGGGTTTTACGTGGCGAACCCCCTTTGAACTGCGCCAATGCAGCAGATCTGCGAGCCAGGGCCGCGGGCGCATCCCGCTGATTGAAAGACGATATCTACCCATGAAAATAACGAACATCACCGCGATCCCCTTGTCGTACCGGCTTCCCGAAGGGAAAACCGTCAAGATGGGCATCGGCAGCACCACCAAGCGTGACACCATCATCGTCAGAGTCCAGACTTCAGACGGAATCACCGGGTATGGCGAGTCGCATCCGGGACGCGGCCCCGGCGCCGTGTCCAACCTGATCAACAGCACACTCGCGCCCATGCTGATTGGCATGGAAGCCACCGATACCACCGGCGTCTGGCAACGGGTGCATCGCATGCAGCTGTCGAGCCACGGCCAGGGCGCTGCCGCTGCGATGGGCCTGTCCGGCATTGACATGGCGCTGTGGGACATTCGCGGCAAGGCTGCCAACATGCCCTTGTACAAACTGCTGGGCGGCAGCAAGCGACGCATGCCGGCATATGCGGGCGGTATCGCACTGGGATTCCAGGAAAAGGAATCGCTCGCGGACGAGGCGCAGAGATACGTTGAGCAGGGTTACAAGGCGCTGAAATTGCGGATCGGCGACACCGCCAGGGCCGATATCGAGCGCGTCGTTCATGTGCGAAAGCAACTCGGCGACGATATCGACATCCTCACCGACGCCAACACGGCATATACCATCGCCGATGTGCGGCGGGTATTTCCGGTGCTGGCCGAGATCAATGCCGGCTGGCTGGAAGAGCCATTCGCGTGCAATGACTTCGCATCCTACCGGGCCGCCGCAGCCATCACGCCGCTGGTGCCGATAGCCGCTGGCGAAAACCATTTCACCCGTTTCGAATTCGCGCAGATGCTGGAAGCTGGCGCAGTGCAAGTCTGGCAGCCGGACCTGTCCAAGACCGGCGGGATCACCGAAGGCTTGCGTATTGCGGCGATTGCGTCTGCCTGGCGCATACCGCTACATGCGCATAGTTCGGCCACCGGCATCAACCATGCAGCGACACTTCATTTCCTGGCGGCGACGGAAAACGCCGGTTACTTTGAATCCTGCGTTTCGGAATACAACCCGTTGCGGGACATGTTCGGCACGGTGTACGAGATCGGCGCGGACGGTTGCGTCGAACCGCCAGACCGCCCGGGACTCGGCGTCGACGTTGATGAATCGGTCTTCGAGCAGTTTCCGCTGATCGAAGGGCCAGGATACGTAGTCAAGTTCTGAGTCATGAGACAAGAGAAAGATATGGCTGAGCACGAAGCCTGGTTTCGGCAAGCCGTCCAGACCGGGCTGGACGCTGCTGACGCTGGTGACGTGATTTCTGATGAAGAGGTCGAGGCGGATGCGGCCGCCTGGAGGGCCGAAACCCGGCTCAAGATGAATGGCCGTTAAGCCCATAATCTGTATATTGCAAGTGCAACCCTGTACCTGCTATGACCTTGTTTTTCTCATTTGAAAACAAGGGGTTACTTGACATAGCAGGGCTTCAAAACCCATGGAAAATTTTTCCATGACGCCGGACCACATCACCCGCATTTCGTCCGTTTTCGCGCGTTCGATATTTGCCGCGGCGATGATCTCCATCGGATTGATATCCAGCACCTGGGCAACTTTGACGGCCACCGAGTCATCAATCCGGCTTCGACCTGCCCGGTAATTGCTCATCGCAGAGTGGGTAATTCCCAGCGCTTTGGCTAGGGCATAGTCCGATTCAATCCCCAGGCGACGCTTCGCCTGGTCAAGATATTCGATCGATTTCACATGTTCTCCTGGTCTTGGCATGGGAAGAATCCCACCTGACCGGACTATAGTTCACCCCCCTTGACCGTTCAAGAGGCATGACGCTTTGCGCAAAGGTGCTTGACGTACGACAAGGCCTTGACGTAATGTCACACCTGCCGCCGGGCAATTCCCAAAACTGTTCCCTGGTCCGGATGGCATATGTGAGGCCCGGCGGCCTTCTGACCAGGGGAAAAGACCAGGGCAACCAGTGAAAACATTTACTTCTTGTGACAAAAAACCGTCCCCTCTCGCTCTCGTGGCGCAGGGGATTTTTTGCGGCCTGCTGATGGGCTCCCCCGTGCTCCTGGTCGCCCTCGGCGTCATTCAGGGGTAGACCATGACGCCAAACACGAAAGCCATCATTGATGCTGAGTTGAAGCGTATGGAAGGACTGCTGCTTGTTGTGCCTGCGGCAATTAATAGCTACAGGACGCACTGGTGGGGATTCCTTTGGGCGCTTGAGCGTGCCGGCCTGATCACCTACTTCGAAAATCGCGAGCTGGAAGGGGAGCTGAAATGAGTGACTTCCAGCAGCTGCTAAAGCAGCGAATCTCTGAAATGCACGACCGCGACCCCGGCGAGCTGCACCAGGGCGACGCCGACCCCTCCGACGTTTCCACGCTGCCGGCCCGTACCTGGCACCCGTCCTGGCTCGATGCCAAGCCCCCGGAAATCCCCGAAATTACCTGCCGCGACCACGGCCGCAGTGTGCTGGCGAAGACGCTGGAGGAGATGCGCAAGCCACCGGTGCGGATTGGCAGAATCCCGAAAAATCTCAACTGCTGGCATGACACGCCGGAACCATTCCGCAAGCTGATCTGCAGGGCCGCAAGTCTGGATATTGCCGTGATATCCAAACTGGACCGCGACCTGACGGAGCTGGAAAAAGCTGCAATTCGCGGAGCTGCGCAGAGACTGAGGGACAGGGCCGAAGCTCTGTTTGCGATATGAACGAATCCTACACAGTCACCATGAGGCGTAAGGACGGCTCGCTGTTCCCTTTTAAGTCCATTTGGGCGCACAGCCCTGCGCAGGCCGTAGAAAGCGCGTCCATGTGGCATACCGGCTGCCGGCCGGTGTCTGCAGCCCTATCGAAGCCTCTCCAGCTGGAGCTTGCGATATGAGGCGCTACCAGGTGTACCGGGTGCGCAATGGGGAATGGGTGACGGTTGGCGAACCGTGGACAACTGCGGATGAGGCTTACAGAGCTGCTGAGGTGTGTGAGGCCGTTTTGCCTTCCGTGTCGGTTTGCGTTCGTGCCGTGGAAGTGAAAGGCGACCTCGATCATGCTTAATTCGAGCCACCCCCAGCAACCCGCCTCTAATCAACTTGGTATTAGTGGTAAATCCACAAACGGCCCAAAAGAATCAACGAGTTACAAGCGGTTTCGGGCCGGTCTTCCGATTTCTGATGTGGCCGCTGGCCGTACCGAAAAATTCGGCCTGCTGCGCACGGCGCAATCCCTGATCCACGACCACAACAAGGCCGCGAGCGAACAGCACCGCACCTGCTGGTGCCACCGTGGCACGGCCAACCCGGGCGCCGGCGTCTCCGTGTACCGGCAGACCAGCGGCGACTCGGCGCGCCTGCAGGGCGTCACAACCTGCAAATCAGTGTGGGCCTGCCCAGTGTGCAGCGCGCGGATATGCGCGGCGCGCCAGGCGGAGCTTTCCGCTGGCATGCAGGCATGGGTGGGGCAGGGGGGTTACACCTGGCTGATGACACTGACGTTCCCCCATGAGCGCGGCGTACCGCTGGCGCAGCTGCTGGGGCAATTCAGCAAAGCAAAGGACAGATTCAAGAATTCGAGGACGTACAAAAAGATTCTGCCAAAGGGTGGCGTGCGGCGCGGATCGGTCACCAGTCTCGAGGTCACCCTGGGCGAGAACGGCTGGCACCCCCACCAGCATGATCTTGTCTTTGCAACGCCTGACGCCTTTGGCTTGGTACGCGAGCTGGACGGCGGACGCATGGCGTCGTCCGTGATCGACGAGCTGAAAGCAGCCTGGTACATGGCGCTTCGCAAGGCCGGGCTTTGCGAGCAATCGCAGATGAATGACGTGCTGGCCCACGGACTGGACGTGCGCGGCGGCCAGTACGCTGCTGAATACATCGCGAAATTCGGAAAAGAACAGAAGTGGGGCCTGTCTCGAGAAGTCACCATGCACGCGGCGAAGACCGGCGGGAAGAAGGCCGGCGAATATGCCGGAGCTCACCCTTTCCAGCTGCTGGCGTGGGCTGCTGAGGGTGACGACCAGGCAGGCCGCGAGTTCCGGGAATACGTCCACGCCTTCGAGGGCAAGCGCATGCTGTCCTGGTCGCCGGGGCTGAAGAAGGAACTGACCGGACTGGACGAGCTGACCGACGAGCAAGCCGAACAGAACACGATGCCCGACGAGGAGCGCGTGGGCCGGATCGACTCCGAAGCCTTGTCCGTGCTGCAGTCGCGCCGGCTGCTGGGGAACTTCATCGGCTACGTCGCTACCTGGTGCACCGATATCGAGGTCGCCCAGCAGGAGATTGACGACTACATCGAATGGGCACGACTACAGCCACGGGTAAGCCGCGGCGAAGTGAAGCGAAAAATGCATGTTCGCGGCTTCGCCTATGCCGACGAGGAGCTGCCAGCATGAACAAAACCTTCGAACAACGCGCCATCGAGCTGGCCGCCGGACTGTCCGGAATGGCAAAGGCCGTGGTGCCCACCGCATTGATCACCCTGCTGATCGATATCTGCAAGACCCTTGACCACCTCAACCAGGACAAATCATGAAACTCGCAATCGTGGCCGCGCTGTTCGCCGGCCTGCAGCAGCAGCAACCCGACGCCGCCGGCAACCTGTCGGTCAACATCAACGATGCCATCAATGCCAGCAATGAATTCAACGCCTGGCAGGCCGCCCAGCCGAAGACGGTAGACGCGCCGGCGCTGCAGATCTGGACGCTGGTGCAGGTCATCGAAAATGCCGGTGAACATTCCGGCGTGGTGGGCATCGTGTGCGGCGGCGCTGGCGATGAACTGCAGGTGAATCCAGGCGACGGCAAGCCGATCATCTCGATCGACAAGCAATACGTCCGGCAGCTGTAAGCTGCAAATCCAACGGCAGCGCCGACCTTACCGGGCCGGCGCTGCCACTTCGAAGCCTGGGCTTACCGGCCCAGGCAGAGGGAGCAAAGAGATGGCGAAATACGAAGGCGGCTGCAGCTGCCAAAATTGCGGGAAAAAGGCCGACGTCTACACTGACAAAAATGGCCTGGCCTACTACAAGTGCGGCCCCTGCGGATTCTTCCCGAAGTTCTCCAACATGCGGCACTCGCAAGCCTTCCTGCAAGGCAAAGTGGAGCGAGATGAGCCGGCGCAGAATACCCCACCCCCGGAAGGCGCTATCCCGGTACCGGCGAATACGGTACCGGGACCGGCCAAGAAAAAAGCAGGCTTCTTTGATGGAGTCCTGACATGAAAGACGACACCAAAAACGCAGCACTGAACAACGATCTGGCGAACGCGCTAAGCGCTGCCCAAGCATCCGAGCAGATGGACCCGGGTGCAGCAGGTGCACCGGGCATGCCCCAGTTGGGAGTGGACCCGGCCAAGGCCGCGAACATCGAGGGATGGAAAATCGCCGTGATGCAAGCGGTCCCGATGATCGAATCGTTCCTGCCAGAATTCAAGGCGCGGGTGACGCGGGACATGTGGGAAGCCTTCGGCGTAGCCCTGGGCGAAGCCTGCGACTACTACGGTCTCGGCCTGGGCGAAGCCCTGAACCATCCGCTGGTCAAGCTGGCGATGGCGGCATTCCCGATCGGCCTGGCTGCAATCGAAATCAAGAAGTCACGGATTCAGGCGGCCATCGAGGCCAACCGGCCACCGGCGCCGCCGGCGGCGATATCCACGCCGGCCAGCGCGATGGCGGCGCGGTCCGGTCACCCTGCCGTCACCGTCCGGAACATGGACGAAACGCAGAAAGCGTCATGAGCCGCGACGCTCCAATAATCGGCGTCATCGGCGCATCGATGCAGGGCAAGGGCCTGTGCGTGAAGTACGAGTTGATCCAGGGCCGCTGGGCGACGCATCCGATGATCATTGTCTGGAGCCCGTACGAGACCAGCGTTGACCCGATCACCCGGGAGGAAAAGGGCGATGACTACGCCGGCTTGATCAAGGGGATCCGAGTCGATACCTTTGTCGGCTTCGGCGCGGCGCTGCAGAAGGGGCACAAGCGGATCGTCTTCGTGCCGGCGCAGGAGGAAGGGCGCTGCAAACGCCAGTTCGATCAGTTCTGCAATATCGTCTGGAATCTGCCGGATCCGCTGGTGGTCGTGGAAGAGCTGGCGCTGGTCACGCAGGCCAGCTGGGCACCGATGCCGTGGAAGAAGCTGTGCACTGGTGGCCGGCGCCGGTTCGCTGGCCTGATCGCAACGGCCCAGCGGCCGCAGAACATCGACAAGGACTTCCTGGGCAACTGCACGGAAATCCGGTGCTACCGCGTGAACTCGGCGTCAGCTGTGACCACGATGGCGGACTCGATGTTCGTCACCAGGCAGGAAATCGCCGGCCTGCCGCAGTTTCATTACATCCATCGGATGGTCAACCAGGGAATAAACAGTCCTGGTGTGGCGAAAATCCCGAATTCGACAAAAAAACTTCCACCGGCCCCCGCTCGCCGGTCCCGGAAAAAGCCGCAAAAGCCTGCAATTTCCTGAGTTTGTCGATTTTCTTGTAACTGAGATATTTGGGGCGTCTGTCAGGAGCCCCAATGTCGATTTCGAAATACATACCACCGCTGGATAAAGTCTCGCAGGAAGTCATTGCGGTGCTGATCGCCACTGTGGTCGCGGCTTGGGTCATCTCTCAACATCCCCGCCTGCAAAAGCTGGTCAGGGGAAATTCAGTGCCTTCCCCTCTCGACTATTAGGAGCGTCAAATGTCCGCACTCAAGAACCCGGCAGTAAAAATCGGCCTGACCGCACTGGCTGCCTATGCACTGGTGACGATCATCCAGCGCAATGTGATGCCGATCCCGGTTGTGGGTCAGTACCTGCCTTCGTAATCGGCCGGTCTCCATTCCCCTCACAACCGAAGGAAAACGATGAGTACCTATCTCCGTGACATTGCCTTTGTCAATGTCGGCGCCAACAACGTCGCCACGGCCCAGCTCAAGCTCGGCCGCACTTACGAACGCCTGATTCTGGAACTGGGCGGCACGACCTTCACCAAAGCCATGATCACGGATATCCAGATCAAGGTGAATGGCAAGCTGTTCTGGCGTGCGACCGGCACCCGCCTGGACCTGATGAACACCTATCGCGGCCTGGCTGCGAATGCCGCGTATCTGGCCATCGACTTCACCGAACAAGACTTCAAGACCATCGAAGCCATGTTGCTGGGCACCTTCGCGTGCACCCAGGAAGCCGGCGTGCAGTCCGCGACCATCGAGGTCACGATCGCTGGCGCCACGGCACCGACGCTGGCACTGATCCAGCAATGCGGCGAGCCATCGGCAAACGATATCGTCACCCGCATGATCTGGAACCAGATCGGCATCACGGCCGCTGGCACCTTCCCGGTGTACGTGCCGTACGGCCGTGCCCAGGGCGGCCAGGTCAAGCGCGTCTGGATGTTCCACGGCGGGAACTGCACCGGTCTGCAGATCAAGCGCAACAACTTCGAGTTGTTCAACCTGACCGACACGCAGAACCGTTTCATGCAGACGGAAAAGCGCAAGGTGCCGCAGACGAACCTGATGGTCTACGACCCTGTGATGAGCAACTTGGGTTCGGACATGCTGAACGCACGCGGCACAGATCAGGGCGCTGGCGTGGTCAACAGTCTGGACTTCCTGGTGACGGCCAGCGCGGCCGACACCATCAACATGTACGTGGAGTACATCGACAGCCTGAGCCGGGTCTAACCGGCGCAGCGAATCGAACGGCCCGCAGCGATGCGGGCCGATGTGCTACCACCAGGAGAAAAGCATGTGGGATGAAGGATCAGATTACGACGCAGGGATTCTGTCGGTCGACAACGGCGGCGGCTTCGTCTTCGCCTCTGACCAGGCAGACGAGCGCAAGCTGGGCAGCATGCAGCCGGGGCCGGCCGACATGCCATGGTGGGAACGTCTCTTGCAGGTGGGCGCGACCCGTGCGATCGACTCGCACTACAAGGATCAGGAAGCCAGCCGTCTCATGCAGGCGCAGGGCTACGGCATCCAGGGCGCCAATGGCTACACCTACCGTCCCGGCGTGGCAACGTCGATTTTGCCGACCACGACGGGCGGCATGCAGCAGCTGCTGATCTTCGCGCTGATCGGCTTTGTCGCGCTGAAGGCGCTGAAGGCATGAATCTGCCGCCGATCAATCTGAAGTCATCGTCGTCGAGTACTTCGGACGCCGGCGATATCTGGAACAGCGCCAGTTTTCAGACTGGCGATTTTTTCGCCGGCACCTCGGCGGCGGCGGCGACCATGAAGGCCGGTTCGCTGCCGCTGACGGCGCTGGCACTGGTCGCCCTGGTATGGATGCTGACCAGGAAGAAGTAAGGCTGCAGGAAGCCAGCGCGGAAGAAGTGCTGCCATTCGTGCAGTCCGCGGCAAGGTTCGATATGACAGACGGCCAGCAGACGGCGCAGGACATAGCGAAGCTGGGCGGCTATCTGGTGATCGAGCAGGGCAGGGCGTCGGCGGGTTTCACGATCAAGGTCTGCAAGCCGGATGTGTGGGTAACGGCAGCAGCAGGGCGCAGCCGGCGCGACCTTACCAGGATCATCACGCAAGCGATCACCCAGTACCGGCCGGACGGAGTGCAAAACATCATTTTCCAGACCAAGCGACGCGGCTTGATCAGGAAGGCGGCGCAGCTGGGCTACCAGGTCGCCGGCGTCACGAATAACGGCAAGGGAACAATCATGAAAAAGGCGATCGCGTGAGCATCATCCACATTCTCAAAGCGTGGTTCTGCATTGCCTGGTTGCCCATGTTCATCAGCGACTCGGCAAGCACCAGCACCACATCGAGCACAACCAACAACGCCGACCAGCGCCTGAACTTGAACCAGGGCGGCGTCGGCGCTACCGCTTCCAGCGGCGGATCCGTCATCATCAATTCGACAGATGGCGAAGTCCTGCGGCAAACCGTCGACACGCTGGCCGTCACCCATGAAAACGTTCTTGACCGGCTGTTCGCATCCTTCGACCGCATGCTGAAGGTGAACCAGGACACCGCAGCCCAAAACACCAAGCTGGCGACCGATGCAGTGATGTCCTACGCGCCCAACGACTCGGGCAAGACCGAACTCAGCAAGAACACCACCATTGCCATTGGCATGGTCGCGCTCGCGGCCGCGCTGGCAATCTTCAAAAGGTAGATCATGCGCACCATTTCCGAAGCCTTCGTCGCCGGCGTAAAGCAGGAATTTTTCATCCCTGGCAACCGGCTGGAAATCCTGTCCTGCTCTGGCGCCGGCACCGTCACGGTCTCGCTGCAAAACGCCAACGGCGTCGAAATCACGAACGGCCTGGCCACGGGCGTGGAGGCTGGCACCTACATGGTCCCGGATGGCGGATTCAAGCGGGTCGCGATCACTTCCAGCACGTCGCAGACGGTCAAATTCCTGATCTCTTACGGCGAGTCCGGAACTCGGAGCGTGGCCGGTACCGTGCAAGTCGCCGGTACCGTCAAGACGCAGGCGACTGGACTTCAGTACACCGGCAGTTATGCAGCAGTCGGCGCGACGCTGCCGACCGCAAATACCGCGGTCATGGTGGTGAATCCAACGCTCAACGTGGCCGGTATCACGGTGCACCTGTCGCAGCTGCAGCACACCGACGCCGGCGCCGGGCTGGCCGTGCTGATTGCCAAGGCTTCCGCACCAGCCAGCGTGACCGATGGCGACGTGCTGAACATCGCGGTCAATGGCGCCGGGGTCAGCACGGTGCAGACGCCTCTGTTCGTGCCGGCCGGTAAAGGCCTGTACCTGATTGCCAATCTGATCGAAACCGGCGGCGTGAAGAACGTCCTCTACTCGATCCTGTGATGAAAAACATTCTTCTCCTGGCGATGTTGGGCGCGGCCGGCTATCTGGCCTGGCGCCTGTACGGCCCCCAGGGCGAAGAAGAAGGCGGCGGCTATCTGTACGAGCCGAACGACGCACCAGCAACCAACGAGGGTTCATTGATGGATTCGATCATTACCGGCATTGACCAGGTGGCCGGCGTGCTGACTGGCGGCGGCCCGGTCGCCGGCATGACAACCTCGGCCGACATGCGCGAGCTACTGAAGGATCGCGAGCAGCTGAAGCTGGAACCGTACAACCTCGGGGACGGCGGATGGACCATCGGCTATGGCCACTTCGAGAAAAGCCGGTCTTCGCTGCCGGACCGAATCACGAGGGAGCAGGCGGACGCGATGTTCGATGCGGACCTGGTGAACCGGGCAGAAAAATGGGTGAAGCTCTACGTAACCGTAGACCTCACCCAAAATCAATTTGATGCACTGGTTTCGATCGCCTACAACATGAGCCCCCGCAGTTTCCGCAAATTCGCGGACCAGGTGAACGCAGGGCAGGGGATCAACGAGATGGCGGCGACGTCGATCGCGTGGGTGCCGGCGCACCTGCAGAACGGGATCCGGAACCGGCGCAACGAAGAAATGCAGGTTTTCAACAGTGGGGTGTACGGATGAAACCAATCGACCTGACCTTGCTGGCCGTGACGGCCGGCGTGGGCTTCATGCTGTTTTCGTTGTCGCGCCGGGCCAATGCCACGGGTGTGCAGCGCACCGGGTACGAGCAGTACCTGGCACAGCCAAACAGTGGATCGTACTGGTCGACCTACGTGAACCCGTCCTACCTGGACACGCAGGCGACCAAGGAAATCAGCTGGGCGATCAACAACGCGCCGGCGTCGGAAAACCTGTCGAACCCGTCGCAGATGTGGACGGTGGGCTGAGATGATTTCCGGTGACCTCAAGGTAAAGCTGGTGATGCTGGCCGCGCTGGCCGGCGCCGGCCTGTACCTGGGCTACAAGATGAAGAAGGGGATCAGCGGCTTGACTGCGCTGGTGCCCGAAGTGGTCAAGGATGGAGCGCAGGCCATGGGCCAGCTCGGCAAGCTCGGCGCTGCCATCGTAACGGATCCGCTGGACGCCTTCGGCATTCGGCCAGCAACCACCACCAGCGGCGCCCCAGCATGGGAGCCAACTGTTCCATGGGCCAACCAGGTGCCCAGCGGATACCACGACCCGGTGTATGACTATCCGATTTTGTCGTCTGAAGACCCGGTTTCAAACAATTCCAGCGGTATCAACTTCAACCTGTTTTAAAGGAACTGCCATGAAAAAAGTGATCAAGCGTTTGCGTGAACCGTCCACGATGGCCGGCCTCGGCGTGCTGGCGGTGCTGTTCGGCCTGCCGGAAAGCCTGATCGGGGACATTAGCCGGATCGTCGGCGGACTGGCCGGCGTCGCGGCCGTCCTGGTGCCCGAGCTGGGCGACAACAGCTAATCGATCATGACCATTGACCTGCGCGAGCTTCTGCAATGGGCAAACGTCCTGGTGGTCCCCGCGCTGGTCTATGCGTTCAAGCTGGAACACCGGATCACGGAAATGCGGACCCAGCTGAACATGATTCTCGACATTCTGCAAAAGGCTGAAAAATGAAAAAACTCTTTGCCGTGCTGATGCTGGCGGCTGTGGCCATCGGCGTGGCGGTACCGGTACCGGCGCTGGCGGTGCCCGCGACGCTGAACGCGAATACCGTGTTCTTGCTGGATCAATCCGCAGTCGCTGTATCCACAACCGGAACCACTGCGGAGGTGACTTTCGCTACGGTGAATGTCCCCGCGGGCTTAGTTGGGCCGAACGGCGCAATTCGAATCAGGGCGATCTTTTCGCATACGAGCAGCGCCAACGCCAAGCTCTTAAAATTTCGATATGGTGGAAGTCTTGTGGGATGGGCGAGCATTACGACGTCAGTAGCATCTGACCTCCAGGTTATTGTGCGAAGTCGTGGGACATTGGATTCGCAAATCACTTATACCCAGCCAACGGCTGCGACAACGAACCTAACATCGACGCCTACTTCGGTAGATGGCAGGATTGATCAGCCGATATCAATAATTTGTTCTTTGGCGGTCTCGACGGAGACATGTAGCTTGGAAGCCTACAGCGTTGAGGTCTTGCGCCCCTGAATTTCGGAGTCTCCAGCAGGAACTTGAGCCGCCTTGTGCGGCTCTTTTTTTGGCTTGAACGCCAGCAGCTGGCCGCTGACCAGGCGCAGCGGTGTGTGGCGCCGGAGTCCCATGCGGCGCAGCTGGTCGTGATGCTCCTGGTGCTGCAGGCGCATCAGCTCGGGCACCCACCAGGGCACTCGGGCGCGGCCATTCAGCCAGTCATGGACGGTTCGTTCGGAGCGGCGCAGGCGCCGGGCGAGGTCTGCAAGCGGGATTCCCTGCGCGTAGTGCGCCATCTCGGTGGGATTCCCATAGCGAAGGTTTGGATACCGCATTTTTGATTATCATTATTCACGGCGGCAAACTGTAACGCAGGAAGCTGGCCGGGTTGCACTGGCAATAGACGCATAATCTGTATTATGTCAAATCGCGTGCAGCAACAAAAACGGCATACCGCCCGGTATGCCGTTGTCATTTCTGCTATGTTGCGAGCTTTTATGCTACCGCCTTCGACACCGCATTACAAGCAGCCCCCGCATGATCTGTTCGGTCAGGTCCCCGTCACCGACGATGATATCGCCGCCTGGGTCGCCGCCGTCTCCCCGCGCTGGCTGGCGCCGGAACGCTCGTTCCGCTCGTATGTCGCGCACTACGCCGTCGCCGACAAGGTGCGCCGCGCCAAGATCGACGGCACGTTCTATGCGATCACCGCCCATCCCCGCCATGCCTGGCACGCCCGCCTCGCGCTGGCCGCGATCGTCTAGGGCGACATCAATTCTATCGTGTAGCCTTCCATGCCGCATGATTCACTGGACAGCGCCACACTACAGGAAATTACCAGCGGTTGATCGCTGTCACTGTTGATGCTTGATGTGATCGGCGATAGTGCCGTTGTTTGCGCCGCTGGCTGTGGAAAACTGACTTGTGAATTTCGTACACCCCTGGCGCGTATCACCCACTCAAAATTTGACGATGCGACGGTCGTTACCGTCTGTCCACCCATCAAAATTCCACCGTATCGAACGCGAAGCGTTTTGTTGTTTGCGCTATTCGTTGTGGTAAATACGACCTTTACCCTTATTGCGCTATTCAGTCCCAACAGCCCGCCCGGTACGTTCACCGTCGCCAGCGCCACCTCATCGGTGGTCCCGGTCCACGATGCCGCCACGCCCGACTGCGCCAGCACCTGCACCGACGACAGCGGACGCACGTTCTGCGCCGCCGCTGGCAGCGTGCATCCGGCCAGCGCCACGCTCAGCAGCAGCAGCCATCCGATGACGCGGCCCATCATTTCGACTTCCGTTTGCGGAATTGGCCGTTCGATTTTCTCGGCGGCGTTTTCTTCGCCGGTTTGCGTTTTTTCTTTGCCATGCTTTACCCCTTGTTGAATTTGACTTCTTTCCAGACCTCTATTGCCCGCACGCGCTTTTCGACATTCAGCGCCCACAGCGACACGCCGACGCCGCCCGACAGCACGCCGGAACTCAGCATCAACAGCACCAGTTCCAGCGCCGACATGTCAGAACGTCCGCTCTGCTTTGACGACTGCGCCGCCGCCGAGAATCATCGCTGCCATGTCGAAATAGACGGCCCATTCCGGCGCGATCAGCTTTGCCCCGCCCGCCACCAGCACCGCCAGCCCTGCCCAGGTGGACGGTTCCCGCAGCCTTGCCCGTACTCGTGCGCCCATGTCATTCTCCTTTATGAAAAAACGTGTTTCAGAAAATCTTTTGCCGGACACGCGAACGATGCGTCCCAGGTCCGCCCCTCGGCCCGCGCCCGCTCGCATTCGGACATGTTCGTTTTCGGGATCCCGGCAAAGCTTCCGATGCCCTCGACAGTCCCCGACACCACCCCATCGACCATATCGACCGCAGCGCTGCCTATCGCCTGGCCTGCACCCTTCGCTCCCTTGATCGACACGTAGACCAGCGCGCCGCCGATCACGGCCACCGCCAGCCACACCACCGAAGGAATTTGTAGCGCCTTCATGCTCAGACCATCGTGGCAGATGCCGGATTCATCCAGATCATTTGCCCGCCCTTGTAATAATTTCCGCTTGGGTCAATCGTCGTTCCGTCCGAGAAGTAGCGCCAGCCGTTGCCATACGTCGCACCGTTCGCGCCGAAAATCTCGGTTGCGAAATCCTTGATTGCCTTCACCGTGCCGCCCGGTGCGCCCGCGTTGTTTGCCTTGACGCTTTTCACGATCAGCAGCGCGCCGCCGATTGCCGCCGCCAGTATCATCAAATCCTGATTTTTCATCATTTCCCCTTAGACCATTGCCGTGCCGCTGGACGTGCCGCCCGCGTTCGTGAATTCCGCCATGGCTGTCGACCATGAAATTGTCGGCTGGCCGTAGGGCGAACCTGGCAGGCTTGCCCACTCCCGCGCAATCTTGTTGACCGCTTTCGTAAAGCGTCCGGCCAGTACATCATCCAGCGCGCCGCGCGCCTTGATGCGCCCGATTGCGGCCAGGTCCTGCGAACGTGGCGAAAAGTCCGGCAACTTCATGATGCGTTTGGTCTCGTCCCACGTCGAAGAAAGAATCTGGTACGCGCCCGCCGCGCTCGACGTGTAGCCGCTTTTCTTGATCACTTGCCGCGGATGGTCCGCCAGGCTGTCAAACGTGCCGCCGCCGAACAGCCGTTGATAGCCGCCCGCGTCCGCCGTTCCCTCGCCGCGACGAATCACGCGCAGCATTGCCTGCACGTTCCGATTCGTCAGCAGGTCCGGTGTCACCTGCGCCATTGCCGATATTTTCAACATGCCCCCCGTTACTGAATCGAACGTTTCCGCCACGCTTTCCACCACGTCCGACACGCTGCCCAATACATCGTCCACCGTCTGATTCATCGTCTGCGCCGCATCGTCTGCGGCCTGTGCGATTTCCGTCTGGTCCTGCCGTGACACCCACCACACCGCGCCGCCGACCAGTGCCAGCCCTGCCACCAGTGCCAGTCTGCTCATGTCGTCAGGCTGTGCAGTTCGAACCGCAGCGCCGCCGCTTCTTCCTCCAGGTCAAGCAGCTGCTCGCGGTCCAGATCATCGACCGCTTCGCCTGCTGCCAGCGCCAATGCCACCGCCCTGGCCGGTCGCACGCTGGCCGCGTCAATCGCCAGCAGCCGTGCGCGCACTTCCTCGGCGCGCATCGCGTCGATTTCTTGCTGGCTCTGCGGCGTCGGTTCTGGCGCCCGCCACGCCTGGCGGTAAAACCAGACCGACGATACAGCGTCAAAATGCTGGCTGAATCCTTCTCGATCTTCGGCAGGCGGCACGGTTGTGCTGCATTCCGGCATCGCGAGCATGTCCGGATTTTCCGGCAGCGGTTGCGCGATTGCGTCGCCGGTGTAGGCCAGCGTGCGCGCATCGAAGGTGTAGATTTTCATGTTATTCCTCAAACCATTCGAACGATGCGCCGCCCGCGATTGCGGCCAGCCCGGTCACATGCAGCCCATAGCCTTGTGGAACCGCAATCGGGTTTTTTGACCAGTCCAGCAGCACGTTGCCATTGTTCAGAATCGCGATCTTGCCCGCGATGACGGTCCCCGGATTGGCGGCGTCTTGCGTTCTGATTTGCGCCACCGCATTGGCTCCGGCCAGCAGCTTGTTCTTGCCCTGCTGCGCCAGCGTCGTCAGCGCCGCATTGTGCAGGCTCAGCGATGCATACATGCTGCCGCTGGACATCAGCAAGGCGCGCTCGACGTACAGCGTTTTGCCCGATGCGGCCGGATTCCACAATTGCACGTTCGGTGCCGTTGCCGGTGCCGTCAGCGCCTCGCCGCCTATGAAATTCTGTCCCGACGATGAACGCACCTTGCCGTAGTCGTAATTTGACGTGACGTTCGCGATGTTCACGGATGGTGTTCCGGTAATCGTCACGTTGCCGTTCGGCGGCGTGTCGTTGCGGATTTCCGCGCCCAGGCGGGTTGCAAACTTCACCGTCTGCCCGCCGGTTGACACGATGACGATACGGTCTATCGGCTCCCGGAAAAACTCGGCATAGCCCGCTCCCACGTTTTGCACTTCATCGACCTTGCGCCCCTGGCGATACCATTCCATCGTCAGGTCAGCCGTTGCCGCCGTCAGGATGTATATGTAGTCGATCGGTTCCGAGAATTCGTAGCGTGCGCCTGCCGTCAGCGGTTGATTGATGTACATGCTATTTCCCCCGCATCACCAGCGCAGCCGCCGCAGCGACGCCCAGGATGATCATTGTCTTGTTGTCGATGGTCCCGGCCTTTTCGGTCGTCGCCTGGCTGTACGCTTTCAGTGCGCTGTCCTGCGTTGATATCGCCAACTGGCCCGCGCCGGTTATGATCTTGTCCGCCAGGGACAGCAACTGAGAAAAGCTGTCTCCGTTGGTCGCGTCCGCGTTCGACACCACGTCCAGCGCCCGCTGCACGATTGCGCCGTCCAGCGTCTCGACGTTGACCGTTGAATTTTCAGACGACAGCGCAACCCCGGATTGCAGCGTGATGCGCTTGTCCGTGTTGTAGGTCGTCTGGCTCTGATTGGCCGACGACTGCGATCCGCTACTGCCCATTTCCCATATCCTTTTTGAGTACGCATTCCGTCAGCGTGTAGCCGTGCCGCTTCGTCAGCAGCCTGATCAACCCTGGCCGTGCCGTATGAATGCGCAACGATGTGCAGCCGTTGAAAATGCGCTCGATGGCTGGCAGCACGTTATCGGTCAGACTCAGGCCGTCCGCGCCGCCCGCGGCCGCCACGATCACGCCTTCGTTCCCCGCTGCCAATTCATCCGTTCGCAGCACGAATGCCGCCACCAGATTCCAGTCATCATCTGCCACCGTGAACACGTGCGCCGCGCCTGCGGCCCATTGCGCTCGCACATCGGCCACGCTCGCGTGCTGTACCGCCCGGCCCACCAGTTCAGCGATTTCCGCCGACCAGTGCGCCTCGGCAATCGTCAGCGTTTGAGTGCGCGCCATGCCAGCAGTCCGACCACAGCTACCACGATGTAAGGCATGTATTGCGACAGTTCCCCTGCTTTGCTTGCGCTCGACTCGATGCCGCCCGCTCCGAAATTCACGTTCCAGCCCGAGCCGTCGAACATGCCCGATGTGCCCAGGCTCCCGCCGTAGGCCTGCGACGGTCCGGCCGGTGCCGCGCCGGAACCGGCTCCGATGGTCAAGCCCTTGCTCAGTACGTTTGCCGTTACCGGGTCCATGCGCTCAGTTCTTCGACATCATGAAAAGCACGGCGGCAGCGCCCGCCAGCAGCAGCAGCGTGGACGTGTTCACGCCCGCGACGCTTGGCAGGCGTGGCTGGCCCTCGTTGTACAGCGCGCCGTCAGCGCCAAGCGCCTGAATGCGCAGCCGCTGCAATTCATAGTTCTGGCTGCTCCTGGTCGTGTAGGCCCCGGCATATGCGCCGAGCGCATCCTTTGCCGCGCCTTGCAGCCATTCCGACCACGATGAACCGCCCTCGTAGCTTGGCAATGCAATATCGTTCATTCGTCACCTCTTGAAATGGATTTGGGCAGCGCCCCGCGCTGCCCGCCCTGCCCGCTTACAGATTGCCGAGCGGGTCCAGGTATTCGATGATGACGTTGCCGGACTCAGCGCCCGAGAACGCGAACAGCCATTCCAGCGACTTTGCGTCGCGGGTATCCAGCGCCTTTGCTAGATTTCCGTCCAGGCAAAAGTCGATGGTGTACATGTTCGTTTGCGCCACACGGCCATGCTTCAACTGCATGTACGTGTTTTCAGCGGCGAGCGATTCATGGATGACAAGTCCGTCCTGTTTGACGGTCGCTCCGGTCATCAGTCCTGCCGCGCTCAGTACGTGGGCACGCTTGATGATTGCGCCCGACTGCGGACCGAATGGCACCGTGACCGGCAGCGTGCCGCCAGTCGCCACCGAGAACGGATAGCGCAGGAATTTCGTCAGCAATGGGGCGAACGGCGCGATCGCGCCATTTGTCGTTTTCTGCTGAGCAGATTCGACCAGAATCGGTGTCAGAATCGGTGCGGTCGCGCCAGCGACGGTGATTTCTGACGTGATGTTCGCCACGCCCAGCGACGTGTCGAAAGCGCCCGCCATGCGGTCCACTTCGGACAGCATCGAGTAATCGGCGAAGTGCAAATCCAGGTATGCCGCCGCTGTGGTTTGGCCCCGGTAGGCATTGAGCTTGTCAATCTCGGTGCCGGTGCCTTCCATGATCACCTTGCCGTTTGCCTTGATCTTGACCAGCGAGAGCATCGCTTTGGTCAGGGTCGTTCCGCCCAGCTTCAACTGGAAATTTTCCAGCGTGCGGCCTGGCGTGATGGTGTTCGTTGCCGTGCCGGTGGCGACGACATTCGAGAACGGCAGGCCGTAGCGAATCAGTTTTCCAACAGACATTTTTTTCCCCTCGTTCGCGCCCGGTAAGGCGCTCATTTTTGGTTTGCCTTGCCAGCCTCGTGAGCTGTCGCAGCGGTTCTTTTTTGCCCTGTCTTACAGGACTTCTTTCAGGTACGGCACCCGCTTCGCTGCGATACCGGCAGCGATTGCCAGCGCGCCGCCTTTTACCATCGCATTGCCGTATTTGTAGGCCGCGAAAAGGATACCGGCAGCGATTGCCAGCTTTTGAACGTCTGCACTCATGTTTTTTTCTCCTGAACAGGTACACATAGAATTAAAGGATTGAACTTGTAACTAGCCGCCATTACACGCCCTCCAAAATCCCGCGTCTACAAGCAGTAACCGTTACCGTTACAGGGTCAGAAGCGCAGTTTGCTTTGCTCTATCTCTCTTGTATCTGCATTGAATCTAACGAATTGCAGCGTTTCCAGCCCTTCCAGCATGTCCGCTGGCACCCGCGTTTTTCGCGACATATACGCCACATCATCCGCGCTCGACTGCCTGAACAGCACGAACTCCGACGCATTGCCGACCGCCGTTTTATCCGCCTCGCTCCAGCGCTGCGAAATGGCGTAAATCGTGATGCCGCGCTTGAGTCCGCGCCGCAGCAGAATGCCCCAATTGCCAGGCGCTTTGCTCGGCGTCGTCACGTCCGCCAGTTCCTCCGCAATGCAAGTGATCGGCGCGATGTATCGCCCCGCGTGCATCACGCACGCCGCCCAAAAATCGAACTCCGCTTTCAGGTCTCCGCCCGCTACATACGCCAGCTTCACATGCCCCGGCGTCTGCATTGCGGCCAGCAGTTCACTGCGCCGCGTGATCTTGCGCCAGCCGCGCAACTCGCACCACTGCGCCTCCGGATCCCACGCGCAAATTCGGCGGATGATGTTCACCTGCTTTTTGACGTAGGCGGTTTTTCCCGATCGCGACGCGCCTCCAATGACGATCAAGCGTCCATCGTTCGTTTTCATTCGGCCACCGCGCCGCCGAACTGGACTGTTTTCTGTCCCGGTGCCGTATCAGGTATAGGCGCGCTCAGGTTCGCCGGTCCCTGCCCGATTGCCTCAGGCTTTTTTCGACTCGCAATGTCGCGCTTGATGCCGGTCACCGTCGCCCAGGCCAGCGGCCCCAGCACGCACGCCGCTGCCAGTTCTTCCGCGTACTTGCCGCCGATGCCATCGGCCAGCCAGCCATGCTTGATACAGACCGGCTCTACCGCCGCGCCGACCGCGCCTATTACCTGTTCCGAGTAGATTTCTTCCAGCGATGGGAAAATAGGCGTTGCCAGCTTCACCAGCAGCGACAGCACCGCGCTTATTTCCTGCGCCAGCGGCACGCCCGCCTCGCCCTGTTGCGCCTCGCCAGCGGCCCCCGGCGCGCCCTGGTCGCCTTCCGCTGCCATGCGCTGCAATTGCGCGAAGTCCGCCGCCCGCTCGCCGTCTACCGGCCCGGCTTTTTCGTCGTCCTGGTCGATCATGTGGCAATCCCGAGCGCGCCCAGGCCAGCGGACAGGCTATCCGTCCAGTGCGCTTTTTTTTCCTGTATCGGTTCCGGTACGGTTACCGGCTTCGTTGACGGTTTTTTCTTCTTCGGTTCCGTTACCGTTACAGGCAGGACCGGCAATTCCGGTTCCGGTTTTGTCTCCGTTACCGTTACAGGCTTTTGACTGGCCCATGCATGGCGCGCCGCGAACAGCTTTTCGCGCCTGGCGTCGCCGCCGACGCGCAACTGCCCCCGGCATTCCGCCTCGCAGTACCCGAACGGCTTGCCGTTCCGGTCCCATGTGAACCGCATCCCGGCCACGGTCCCGCAGTACGGACAATCGCAGCGCCCAATGACTTCTTTTTCCATGTGAAACCCCTATCAGGCGCGCCCGGTAAGGCGCGCCCGTATGAGTGCGGTTTCCGCCTCGTGAGCGGTCCCCGCGTTGCTGAAAATTACACCTTGAAAACCTTCCACCCCAGGCGCTCAGCGATATCGCGCAGTAGCGCTTTTACTTCTTTCGGCAGGAAAAAACCGTACTGATTCACCAGCGCGATAGCCCGCCTTTCCAGTTCATCCGACTCATTCACCATTCGTGGACAAAAAACCATATTTCGTGAACAGTCGCAAAACCCCGTTGGACTATGTTTACATGTGTATTGCATCAATCACCCCTGGCAAAATCGTTCGTTTTTTGCTCGATATCTCGCGCCTTGCGCTTGATTCCGGCCCAATCAATCAGGACCGGCACCCGCACTTCGCGTGCTACCGGCTTTTTCTTTGCCGCCCGGTACATTTTCTGTCCCAGGTCGCGCAGCGACTCCGTACAGTTATTTACACGAGTCCAAGGAACGGCAACTGCCACACCGCCGCCCTGCTTCACCGTCCAGGTGTAGCGGGTCGATTCGTACACCGCTTCTGGTTGCCGCACCGCGTACACGCCGCACGGCTTCAGTTCTTCTCTGGTCAGATACCGACCTTCGACCATGACAGCAGTCCGAGCAATTTTGATCGCCCCTTTTTGTCCAACGAATACGCCACCTTGCGCCCTGATATAAGCCGCGAAATCCGCACGCTTCGCGACCGCCGCATCCGTGCTTTTAATAGCCTGGACCGCTTGCCATGCCGCCTTAATCTCCGCTGGCGCTTTTGCCACCGCCTCCGCCTTAATTCTTCTGATTTCACGCCATACCCCTATTGGTGCGCCGCCGATCTGTTGAAACTGCCGGATGCCGTGAAGCTGTGACCAGTACGTTACCCGCTGCGACGGCGTGAATGTCTCGCTGCCGAACATGTCCGGCACGATCGTGTATCCGTCGCGGGTCTTGTGGTCGCCCACGCCCTCGCCGTCTATGTTTTTTGCTATGTACTTTGCGATGTAGCCCGCCGCCGTGCCCTTGCCCGCTTCGATGCGTATCAGCTTGCAGCGGTTTTCCTTCGCGCCCTTTTCTTCGCCATCTTCCGCAAGTGCATACGCCTGGATGACGGATTCCAGATATACAAGTTTTTCTGCCTCAACGAATAAAAGCAGATGCCAATGGGGACACCCGTCCGTATGGGGTTCTGCAATACGGAATCCATAAACCCCAATTCCGCGACGGTGCAGACTCGATCGGATGCACTTCCATACACCGACCAAATAGGCTTGAGCCTCTCTAGGCGTGAAGTCCTGATAATTCGCATTTTCCCCGCCTACGCTGTGAAATTTTGAAGGTGCCGTGATCGTCGCGAACATGCCCACGTGCCCCAGGTCGAACGCTATTTCTTCAAAGCCGCGGATGCGCGTCATCAGTTCGCCGCGCCGCTTCGCCTTGTCCGCCATGCCGAGCGCCGCCAGTTCTGCGAGCGTGTATTCCTGGCCGTTTTCGTTTACCAGCGTCTTTGATTCCAGCAGCTTCTGGTTTTGCGCATTGCGCCGCGCTTGTCTTGATGCGCTTTCGTGCGACAGGTACACCCCGGCGCGTAGCCCCGTAAAGCCCAGGCGGATAGCCACATGTTCAAAGCGCCTCGCGTGCTCTTTGCGAAGCTGGCGCAGCCACCATGCCCGATCTACCGCCCTGGCGATGATTTCCTGCGGCATTTCTCCGGCCGGAAATGGCACGTTCGCCGCGTCGCAGCGTTGCGCGATGCTGGCCATGATCGAATCGACCGTGACCAGCCGCGATACGTCCTCATAGCACGCCCGCTGCGCCTGTTCCGCCGCCCTGAACAGCGCCGCATCGTCCGCCGTCAGCGGCAGGTTGTCGCCGTCCTGCTGCAACTCGCGCACCACTGCGAATTTACGTGCGTGTCTGGCGTAGCCGTCCCGAGCGAACAGCGCCGATATCGCGGCGCCCATCCGACGCGGAAGCCCGGTAACGTAGTTCGCCTGCATCATGCCGCGACGGTTCCCCATTGCGCAGCCATTGCCGCCGCAATGCCGGTAAATGTCCGGCTCCGCTCTTTCCAGCGGTCCGGCCCGGGCGGCATCTTATGCACCCGCGCTTCGCGCCCTTCCACCACGTCCGTTGCCGTCAGCTTTGGCAGTCCCTGCAACCAAAGACACGTTGCCTTTGTCTCTCCGTGCCCGTACTGCCACGGCTGGATTACCTGATCCGGTTTGCGGATCCTGCTTGAGATGATCGAAACGGGGTTTTCCAGTGCGATGCGCGGAACCGGAGCGGACAGCAGGAAGCGCACGAAGTCCAGCGCCTCGTCCTGCACGCCGCTGGCTTTCTTCGCTGCGAAGTGCCTCGCACCAGAAACGGAAAGATGCGTGCAGGGCGGATGACAGATCATTAAATCCCATTGCCCCGGCTCCAGCACGTCGCGGATATCTCCCTGATAATGCGGCCCCGGCTTTTCCGTCTCCAGCAGGTCGCAACTCATTGCGTCATGGCCAGCGCGAAGGAACGCATCACGCACCACGCCTGAATATTCACAAGCCACAAGGACGCGCATCAATGCACCCCCTGCCCGATCGCGGGCTTAGGCATACGCCCGCCGTTCATGCACCGCTGTATGTTTTGCAGGTCCGCTATGAGCTTTTCAAGCGCAAGATGCACCGCGCCGCGCTCCATTGCGTCGAAAGACTCCAGCGCCTTTTCTGCGCGTTCCTTCGGCATGTTCGCCGCCATGCAAGCGACTTTTCGCGCCGACAGCCGCGAACGGGTCCAGAACGCTGCCCGGACCGCCTCAATGTCTGCCGGTGAAGCGATGTTAGCCAGCGCCGCCGCAGCCGCTGCGCTGCGCTCCTGGCGCTCGCTGCTCGACAGCTTCGCAATGTGGTCTGAGATTCGCGCCAGTTCCGCGCACTTGTGCAGGGTTTCGATTTCCTGCTTTGACCTGATCGGCCCGGATACCGCAGCGAGTGCGGACAGTTCTATTCGGTTGGCTTTCATAGCGCTGGCCAGTAGCATCGAAACCGCGCTTCGAATTCCAGCGCCGGTTGTTCCGTGTACTTCTGCGCAAGGTACGAATTTGCTTGTTCGAACGTGCCGAAAACCACGCCTGAATCGGTGAATTTGTTTTGGTCGTTGCGCGGGTCGCGCTCGTAGATTCGCCACATGTCATCCCCCGATCACGCCGAAGGCGGACAGCAGGACCGGCGCGCCCATCAGCAGGCCACAGGCCACCCCTTGCAGGAACAGCACCGCTTTTTCGATGAACTCTTTGTTTCGGAAAGTAACTGACATACCGTAACCCCTCGATTCCAACCCTACGAATGAGATAAAACGTCAGCGCCGCAAGATGGGATTCGCGGCCCCTGCCGGGTTGGTTGAAAGCAGTTTTGCTGCGCTGACAACGGACAATAGTCGATTGTCTTTTGTCCAGTCAATAGCCCATTGGCTGTTTATTTTTTTCCGGCAAGTATTGATTTGTCACAACTTTTAGTATAGGTAACAGCCAATTGTCTATTGCGCGTCAATAGGTAATTGCCTATTCTTCGCACATTCGCTCCCGGTATCCGGGAAAAAAAGGAGGGTTGGTTATGAACACACAGGACTATCTGTCCGCGCTTCGCGAGAAGCTTGGTGTATCCACTGATTACGCGCTGGCGAAAGCCCTAGGCGTATCGAAACAGGCCGCTGGCCGTTGGAGCAAAGGCCTTAGCGGGTTCGATGATGAGACAGCGAAGCGCGTTGCTTCCCTGCTTGGAATTCATCCCGGCTTTGTCATGCTCGACATGCACCGCGAACGCGCTGCAAACGACGAAACCCGCGCCGTTTGGGACGAGATTTTTAAGGGTTTTCGCGTGCCGTTGCACATCGCTAAACTGGGCCTCTCGCCCAGGGTGTAACGGATTATTTAGCACGCGATTTAGACATCACTCTGTATTATGTAAAATGCGGATTACAAGTTGCACCCAGCTTCCTGGAGTCCTCTAAGGTATAGGCACCGGGACTGGATTCCCCTTTCCGGGACTCCAGGCTGCAACCCCCGAAATTTTTGTCACTTCAAATCCAGCCCCGCGATGATCTCATCCAACGCATTGCGGCCTTCCATCATCGCAGAAGGTGTAGTGGCTGTGCCGCCGTGCATTGGCTTCGGCGTCCGGCGCTGAAGAACGTCTCGCTTCAAGTGGGATGCCTGCCGTTTGACCGGAATCCCCATGGCGGCACCGGCGCAGCATCCCCCCAGAGCCCCCGCCTGTCGCGCACGGCGTCACGCTCCGCGGCGGCATACAAGCTTCTGTCCGACCAATCCTGGTCGGCGGCGTACTTTTTGTAATGCCACGCCATTCCGTTCCTGATCTGCTCCAGGCATACGTCCTGGCCCGCCACCGACACCTTTCCGAGGATGCGGCCGTACCGGTCGCGTTTGGTCCAGTCCACCGCCACCCACTTCCCGAAAACCAGCGACGCCAGGTGCGCCCTGGACTTGTCGCCATACGCCTGGCGTTTCTCGGGCGCGTCTATCCCTGCCAAGCGAATCTTGTATTGAACTTGATCCCGGGACAGGACGGTGATGGTGTCGCCATCGGAAAGACCGACAACCTTGCCTTCAAAGCGCGCGGCATACGCCGGGAGCAGTTGGAAGGACGCAGCTGCCGCGATGAAAAAGATGATGAGAAATCTGGAAAAACGCCCTGTCGCGCCGCTGGCGACGGCATCCGTCCGGCTTGCTATTGCTGTCAATTATGTCTTTCCTGTGTCCGGGTTCACGCGGCAGGAGGCGTGGCCGGACGGCGTTAATGCGCGATACGTCGTACGTGACGCCTGTCACCGGACGAATCAGTGGATCGATGGCGGACGTGCCGCATGCTTAGTTCGATGATCGAACATTTGCACATTATATAAACGGAATTCGAAACCGAGTTCGAAACGGCTTGGCGCAAAGGCGGATGGCTGGATAACTGACAAACAGAATTGGCGAACTGGCGCGTAAAAGCAGGCGCGCGGATGCGACCACATCGGCGATCTGCGATTATAATAATGGAACGCAGTTCATATATCCGAACGTCGGCGAGAACTGCCACGCACCTGCCGCGCCCGACGCGCTCCTGCGGCCCGACACTGACAGCGCACGCCGGATCAGCTAACCAAATGAAAAAGGACGATCAATCCGAATGTCGCATCCCGCTCATGGCACATTGAATCAGCAAGAACTGCAGGCAATCGTTGATCGCTCACCGTTCAACCGCTGGCTTGGAATGACGGTCGAGTCAGTCAGCGAGGAAAGCATCCTGCTGCGTATTCGCTGGCGCGAGGAACTCATTTCCAGCCCCGAGCGCCAATCCACTCATGGCGGCATATTGGCCACCCTGATTGACACCAGTGGCGACTATGCAGTCGCTGCGCGTATCGGTCGCGCTCTCCCTACCGTTGACCTTCGGGTTGATTACCACCGCACGGCCACCCCCGGGGATCTGCTTGCGGAGGCCCGCGTAGTCAATCTTGGCGGCACCCTGGCGACGGCGGATTCGCGGATTACCGATCTTTCCGGGCGTCTGATCGCGAGCGGACGCGGCTTGTACCTGACGGCCAATCCACCAAAGGCCGACGGGGGCCGATCCGCTCAATAGACTTAGCTTGTCCCTGCAACATAAATATCCGGAGGAGTCACATGAAAAAAACCACATTCAAACATTGCAAGATCCTGCTGGCAGCCGCACTGCTCATCGGCGGCAGCCAGGCGATCGCCCAACAGGCGTGGCCATCGAAGCCGATACGCCTGATCGTTCCCTTTGCGCCCGGTGGCGCTACCGATCAGGTGGCCCGGCTGATGGGGACCAAGCTCACGGCTCAGTTGGGCGTGACAGTCCTGGTCGAAAACAAGCCCGGTGCGAACGGCAATATCGGCGCCGATTATGTCGCCAAGGCTGCGCCTGATGGCTATACGGTACTGCACAGCACCTCTTCGCTCGCATTCACGGCTGCTTTTCGTCAGAAGGTCTCTTATGACCTGGCCAAAGACCTGGCGCCGGTATCGCTGGTGATCAACCAGCCCTTGTTGATCATGGCCAGCAACCAGTCCGGCATTACCAATGTCCAGACCCTGCGCGACTACGCGAGGAAAAACGCGGGCAAGCTGAGCTATGCATCCTCGGGCACCGGCAATCTTACCCACCTCGCCATGTTTGTCGCACTGAGGGCTCTGGAGCTTGACGCGACCCACGTGCCCTACAAGGGCGGAGCCGGCGCATTCCCGGACTTTATCGCGGGCCGTACCGATCTGTTTGCCGATCCGATCAACTCCGCCTACCCCTATGTGCGCGACGGCCGTGTAACCGCGATTGCCGTCACCGGCGCCCAACGCTCTGCCCTGGCACCGAATGTGCCGACAGTCAGCGAATCGATCCTGCCCGGATTCTCCATGGGAGCGTGGCAAGCCCTGATGGCGCCGGCAGGCACGCCACCGGCCATCATCAACAAGTTGAGCGCAGCGTATAGCGTCGCCCTGAAGGATCCCGAGGTGAAGGCAAAGCTTGCGGCGCAGGGGGCAGAGCCAATCGGTTCAACGCCCGAGGCATTCAAGAGTTTCATTGATGCTGAAGTCCGCCGATGGGAGAAAGTGGTCGACTCGTCCGGGATCCGGCTGGACTGATCACGCGTCAGGACAAGGCCCGCGGGCACTATTGCCCCCGCGGGCAATCCACTTGCGAAAATCGGCGACTTGCAGCCTTCACCGGCTGCGCCGATATAATCCAATCAGCTCGCCCTGAGCGAGCACATGTCCCTTCATCGCCTTTTCCAGTTTTGCCTTGTCGGGATGCTTCAGGTCCGGCAGGACCTTGTCCAGCGCATAAATTTTGTGGAAATAGCGGTGCGTGCCGATCGGCGGGCATGGCCCCCCGTAGCCGGTGCGCTGCCAGTCATTGCGGCCATCAAGGACGCCTGCCGGCAGGTCGCTGGCCTTCGCCCCTTCCGGCAGTCCGGGCAAGTCTGCCGGAAGGTTGTACAGCAACCAGTGCACCCACGTCCTCTGCGGGGCTGCCGGATCGGGCGCATCCGGGTCGTCCACGATCAGGACCATGCTCTTCGCGCCGGGCGGAACGCCGGTCCAAGCCAACGCCGGCGAGATGTCCCGGCCGTCGCAGGTGTGGCTGGCCGGTATTGCGCCGTTGTGCGCAAATGATGGGGAACTCAGGTTCAACATCATTACTGGCGTCAGTGCCGCAACTCTGTACCGAGCGTGGCCGCAGATGTCATGACCGGGGAAAACGCTGCCTGATACGCCGCCGTATCCGTGAATTGCTGGAACCGGCAGAGTTTGTCTTCATTGTTGTAGCTGAAAATCTGCACCCAATCCCCCTCCAGCGCACGGCCGGTGGGCTTGGCCTCCCCAGCGTAATAGCCAAGTACGACAACCTTTTTTCCCTGAGCAATGTATTCCCGCGGTTCGTACCTGCTGGTGCGCAGCGACTCTGAAAAAGTCTTGAAAAACTGGGCGACTTCCTGCTTTCCCTTCCAGGTCTTCGCAAAGGGCACGCCAGGGATATCAGCCATCACCCACTCCACATCATCGGCAAAGCCGCCAACCAATTGCTGGATGTCTCCGGCAATGAACAGGGCGTTTCCTTGCTTCACCTTCTCGATAAGCTGTTGCTCGTTCATGGTCTTGTCCTTGAATGCATGAACCCCTTCCTCCCTGAATGATGTCCACCCATCTGATCAACGGCCTGCCTATGCTATGCCTTGTTCCCGTCAGCCAGACCGCGCTGGTAGAAGCTATTTTGTGACACCTCAAATATACAGCCCGCTTGATCGGAAAACGGCGCTCCAGGCAACGCGAACAAGGCTCACAGGATTCCGGCCAGCAGGACCGATGCCAACAGCAAGGGCGCAATGTAGCGCAGCGCAAAATGCCATGCGCGTCCCGGCAAGCCTTGCCTTAAACCGGCTGCCGCGGTGGCTGCCTGCCGCGGCCACGCCCAGCCGATGAACACGGCCAGCAACAGTCCATTCAAGGGCAGCAGGACGTGAACGGCAAACCGGTCCACTGCACCCAGCACTGATCCCGCGCCGTAGCCCAGCGCCACTGGCATGCCGAGCAGGTAAATCACGATGCCTGCGATACCGACCGCGCGCCGCCGCGACCAGCCGAATTGCGCCATCAGGTAGGCGACCACCACTTCCACCAGTGAAAGCATCGAGGTCAGCGCGGCAATCAGGAGCAGCGCAAAGAAGAAAATGGCCAGGTAGCGCCCTCCTTCGATCTGCTCGAATGCCTGTGGCATCACGATGAAGGCCAGTGACGGGCCACTGGCCGGGTCGAGGCCGAAGCTGAACACGGCGGGAAAGATCACCAGCCCGGCAGCAATCGCAATCAGGGTGTCGCCGCCGGCGACGACCGCAGCGGCCAGGGGAAGCCGGTGTCCCGGGCCCAGATAGCTGCCGTAGGTCACCATCACACCCATCCCGACACCGATGGAGAAAAAGGCCTGCCCAAGTGCAGCGACGTACACACCGGGGGTGGCGAGAACCGACCAGTCTGGCTTGAACAGGAATTCCGCCCCTTCGCGAAAGCCCGGCAAGGTGATGCCGTAGATCGCCAAGGCCAGCACCATCAAAGCCAGGATCGGCATCAGGAAAGCAGTGGCGGCCTCTATGCCGCGCCTGATTCCGCGCGAGACGATCCCGACCGTGAGCAGTACCACCAGCAAGTGCCACGCCAGCGGCTGCAGCGGGTGCGAGATGAATAAATGAAAGCTTTGTGCATGGCTCGCGGGTCCGGTCGCCTGCGGACCACCGGCCAGGTAAAGAAACAGGTATCTGGACACCCAACCGGCAATCACCGGGTAATAGCTCATGATGACGCAGGAAATCACCACACCCAGCATCCCTGCCAGGCGCCAGCGTGGGGCCGGGACCACGGCGTGCATGGCGCGCGAGCTTTCGCAATGTGCGCGCCGGCCAAGCGCAAATTCGCCGAGCAATAGCGGGAGCCCGATCAGCAGCAACATCGCCACGTACACCAGCAGGAAGGCGCCGCCGCCATTCTCGCCGGCCACATAGGAGAAGCGCCAGATATTTCCCAGGCCGACCGACGATCCGAGCGAGGCCAGCAGGAATCCCGGCTGCGATTTCCAGCCCTCACGCATTCGTCATCCCTGATTCGTCATCCCTGACCGGTTTCCCGCGAGGCCCCTGCCCTGCCCGTGCTGCCGCGCGATCACAGGATGAGCCATGTGCACCGTGTGGGCAGCGTGCGGATTCCCGCGTCCTTATCTGACTGTGCTTTCCGCAGTGTCCGGCGAGCCATTGTCCTTCCTGGAGTCCCCGTCGCCGGCGGTGGAATACTTTTCCCGCAGTCGGGTCAGTTCAGCCAGACGCTTCGCAACCCTGTCATTGATGCTTCCTTCCGGATAGCCCTCCGGGCCCAGTGCCCCGGCAGGCAGGCCGGTCAGGATCGCCAGCGCTTCGTCCACGTGCTCCACGGCATGGATATGGAACCGGCCGGCTTGCGCCGCTTCCACCACATCCCGGCGCAACATCAGGTGCTGCACGTTCGAAGCGGGTATCAGCACGCCCTGCTCGCCGTTCAAGCCGCGCGCGGCGCAGATATCGAAAAAGCCTTCGATTTTCTCGTTCACCGCGCCGATCGGCTGTACCTGCCCCAACTGGTTCACGGAGCCGGTTACGGCCAGCGACTGCTTCACCGGGGCGTCTGCAAGATGCGTGATCAGCACGCACAGTTCCGCGAGCGAAGCACTGTCGCCTTCGACCACGCCGTAGGACTGTTCGAACACCAGGCTGGCGGACAGTGCCATCGGCTGGTCTTTCGCGTAACGGCTTGCGAGGAAAGCGGAAAGGATCAGCACCCCTTTGGAATGAAGCTTGCCGGACAGCTTTGCCTCGCGCTCGATATTGATCAGCTCTTCTTCGCCAAGCCGCGTGGTGGCCGTAATGCGCATCGGATGGGCAAAGGCAAAGCCCCCCAACTCGAGCACCGCCAGGCCATTGATCTGGCCCTTGGTCTCGCCTTCGGTTGCGATCAGCAAGGTGCCGCGCAGGATTTCCTCCTGCAATCGATTGCGCAGGCGATCCTGGCGCCTGATCTGCTGGTCGATTGACTGTTGCACATGGGATGCCTGCACCACCGGCGTGCCTTCCTTGTGCGCCCAGTAGTCGGCTTCGCGCAGCAGGTTCTTGACGTTGCCAATGTGAGTCGAAAGGCGTTGTGCGTCACCAACCAGTCGGGCGCAATGCTCGATAGTCCTTGCCACCGCACCCCGGTCCAAATGCAACAATCCCTCCTGGCGCGCCAGCGTGGAAAACAGGCGGGCATAGAGAAAATCGTTATCGGGGGTCCGTTCAACCTGCTCGTCGAAGTCGGCCGCAACCTTGAACAGTTCGCTGAACTCCGGATCGTATTCCTGCAGCAGGTAATAGAACAGGCGATCCCCGAACAGGATGATCTTGGCCTTGAGCGGGATCGGCTCCGGTTCAAGCGATACCGTGCTGACCAGGCTGTACATCTGCCCCAGGGATTCGATATGGATCTCGTGCGCCTTCAGCACCCGCTTGAGTCCCTCCCATGCAAAGGGCTGCATCAGGACCTTGCGCACGTCCAGCAGCAGATAGCCGCCATTGGCGCGATGGAGGGCGCCCGGCTTGATCAGGCTGAAGTCGGTTACCAGGGCGCCGAGTTGCGCCATGTGTTCTACACGCCCGACCAGATTGGTGTAGGTGGGGTTATCCTCGCTGATGATGGGGGCGCCGCAATGCTTGCCGTTCCCCACCAGCACGTTGACCCGATAGCGGCGCTGGAAATTCTGGCCGGTCGAAATCACCATGCCGTCCACCACCGCGGATTCCTCCTGCTTGCTGAAATCGTCGGCGTGTTCAATCAAGTCCTGCTGCACCTTGTCCAGATAATCCAGCACTTCGGCCAGGTCGCTGAAATTGGTGCGCGGCTCGATCATCGCGTTCTCGACGGCTGAAACTACCGTGTCGCGATTGAGTTGCTTGACGCGCTCTGCCCGCTCCTTGTGCCACTGCGGCAGGCGATGCAGGATCTTTTCCAGGCGTTCCTGCAAGATGGCAATTTTTGCCTCCACCTGCTTGGTCTGTTCTTCCGGCAGCTTTTCATACTCCTCTGGCGGAATGATCTCCTTGTTGCGGGTTGGGGCAAAGGCGAATCCGCCCGGTGTGCGCAGCAACACGATGTCCTGCTTTTGCGCATCATCGCCCAACTCGCCGAACGCCTTTTCCTGCCGCTCGCGGTATTCATCCCGGATCGCATCCATCTTGCCGCGGTACTCGTCGCTGTCGAACAGTGCGGGTATCGCGGTGCGCAGATAGTCGACCAGCTGCGCCATCTGCGCGCGAAGTATCGATCCCCGGCCGGACGGCAGTCGCAGCTTGCGCGGCTTGTCCGGATGAGCGAAATTATTGACGTAGCACCAGTCGTCGGGGTCGGGCTCCGTCCTCGCCTGTTTCTCCAGCAACTGACGTATCGCGCTGCGCTTGCCGAGTCCGGACGGGCCGAGCGCGAAGACGTTATAGCCTTCGTGGCGAATGTCTGCGCCGAAGCGCATCGCATCCATCGCGCGCAGTTGGCCGACCATTTCACCCAGGTCGTCCAGATCCGCGGTGGTATCGAAGCTGAATTGTGCGGGATCGCACGCGTGATAGAGCTGGCCTGGAAGAAGTGATGGGGATGGCGTCATTTTTATTCTTGGAAGATCAGTCGCGTCCAGTACCGCTCCCCGGTCCCGGATCGCCTGCGGATATCTACTTTAGCCCCGGAAAGCCCAGTCAATATCCGGGTCGCTAGCGCTCATTGACCGCGATCAACGAATCCGGGCATGGCAAGGCCCACCATCATGGCAACCCCGCCGGAATGCGACAGCAGGACAGGATTCACCGGATTGGCCGCATTGTCCGGACTAATGCGCATTCAACTTCCGGCGCCTTTGTCGTGCAATTTCCATCGTCCACGGAGCATTCATGGCCACTATCGGAATCGACCTCGGCACATCGAACTCGGCTGCCGCGGTGTTGCGCGGCGGTCGGCCCGTCACCATTCCCAGTGCCGAGGGAATCAGTGTTGGCGGCAAGGCATTCCCGAGCTATGTCGCCCTGACTGCCGACGACCAAATGCTCGTGGGTGAGCCCGCCCGGCGCCAGGCCACAGCCAATCCCGAAGGCACAACCACTGCTTTCAAGCGCAAGATGGGCAAGCGCGAAACCGTGCTCCTGCGCGGCCGCGAATATTCACCCGAGCAGCTTTCCGGCTTCCTGCTGCAGAAGATAAAGCGCGATGCAGAGGCGTTTCTCGGCGAGCCGGTCGAGAAGGCTGTCGTCACCGTGCCGGCGTATTTCGACGACAACCAGCGCAGCGCCACTAAAGACGCATGCCGGATTGCCGGCCTGGAAGTGCTGCGCCTGGTCAACGAGCCGACCGCAGCTTCACTGGCCTACGGCCTTGACCGCCTGGAGCAGGAACTGAGAATTGTCGTGGTCGACCTTGGAGGCGGCACGCTCGACGTCACCATCATGGAGTTCGGCAAAGGGGTATTCGAGGTCAAGGCCACCAGCGGCGACACGCAACTGGGCGGCACCGATATGAACCAGCGGATTTTCGAGTATCTGGCGGATCGCTTCCAGGCCGATTGCGGGGTCGATGTTCGTGGCGACCGCAAGGCCGCAGCACGCTTGATGGAAGCCGCCGAAGCCGTCAAGATCGACCTTACCAACAGTGTCAGCGCCCATGTCAGCATTCCCTACCTGGCTGCGGTTGGCGGCGAGCCGCGGCATCTGGAAATGGATCTCGGCCGAACCGAACTGGAACGCATCGTGCGGCCCGTCATCGAGCGTTGCCGGGCACCGGTGGAGCAGGCGCTGCATGATGCGGCCGTGACCCCCAGGGACATCGACCGCATCGTTTTCGTCGGCGGGCCGACCCGCATGCCGGCGGTGCGCGCCTTCTTCGAAGAGCTGTTCGGCCGCCCCGCGGAATTGGGGGTGGACCCGATGGAATGCGTCGCCGCCGGTGCGGCGATCCAGGCCGGCGTGCTGGGTGGCGAAGTCGGCGGCATCGTGCTGGTGGATGTGACGCCCTTGACGCTGGGACTCGAAACCCTGGGTGGCGTGGCGACCTCGCTGATCGCGCGCAACACGCCGATCCCGGTAAAGCGCACCGAGACTTTCACCACCGCCGCCGACATGCAGACCAGCGTCACCGTCCACGTCTACCAGGGCGAGCGGGCCATGGCGCAGGACAACACCAGCCTTGGAGAATTCACGCTCGACGGCCTGCCGCCCGCGCCGCGCGGCGTGCCGAAAATCGAAGTCACTTTCGATCTCGACTCCAACGGCATCCTGAGCGTAGCGGCGCTCGACACCGCCAGCAGGAAATCCCGTTCGATCACGATCAGTGGCTCCACCCGCCTGTCCGAGAGCGAGAAGCGGCGCATGGTCGAGGACGCGCAACGCTATGCCGACGCCGACAAGAAGCGGCGGGAGGATGCGGAGAAGCTCAATGCAGCAGACCAGACCTGCTACGAAGCGGAGAAGATGCTGGCGAACTTCGAGGACAAGCTCACGTCAGAATTGAAAGGCCGCATTGAATCCAGCTTGCGCGATGCCAGGGACGCCGTGTCCAGGAAGGATGTGGCCGCCGCCACCGAACGCGCCGAGGCCTTGAAGAAAGTGCTGCGCGAAGCCGGCACGGTGCTGTACTCGCAATCAGGCAAGGCCGGCAAGGGCGGTCCCTACGCGGAAACCAGATGGGAATCCCCGGAACCGCCGCCGGATGCCGGGCCGGCCACCGGCGAAGCGCGCCCCAGCGGATCGGGACCGCGCGGCAAGGTGGTCGACGCCGAATACAGGGACAACCCGGACAACCCGGGCAACCCGGACAACCGCTAGCGGCACTGTAGCGCGCGGGCCGGACCAACACCGGGGAACCCGCGATGCATCCTGAATTTTCGAGGTGATCCATCGATTCCGGACAACGTGATTATTACGAGGTGCTTGGCGTCGGCCGCGATGCCGACCAGAAGGCCATCAAGGACGCCTTTCGTGCGCTGGCGCTGAAGCATCACCCGGACCGCGACAAGTCCGCGGGCGCCGAGGAACGCTTCAAGGAAATCGCGCAGGCATATGCGGTGCTGTCGGACCCTCGGAAGCGATCCGAGTACGATGCACGTGGCTTCTCCGGCGTGGCCGGATTCAGCGCGGAAGACTTGTTCGGCAACATTGATTTCGAGGACCTGTTCGGCGGCCTCGGCCTGGGTTTCGGCGGCGATAGCCCCTTCTCCCGTTTCTTTCATCGGCGCCCATCCGGGCCACGGCACGGCGAAAGCATGCAGGTGCCCCTGACCCTGTCGCTCGAGCATATTGCCAACGGGGGCGAAGAAACGCTGCACATTGCCCGCCCTGTCCCCTGCCAGGCCTGCCATGGCACTGGCGCAAAAGATGGCGCAGCGCCAACCCCATGCAAGGCCTGCGGTGGAACTGGCCGCATCACCCACAGCAGCCATGAGGACAAACAGCATGTGTTCATCCAGCAGATCAGCACCTGTCCTTCCTGCCATGGCAGCGGGCAGTTCATTGAACATCCCTGCCCGGAATGCCAGGGCAGCGGCACGGTCGAAAGCGAAGAGAGCCTGACGGTGAAGATTCCGGTCGGCGTCGAGGAAGGAACGGCCTTGCGCATTCCCGGCAAAGGCATGCCCAGCCCCGACAAGAACGGGCCGCCCGGGGACTTGTTTGCCGTGGTTCGCAGCAGGCCGGACCCGCGCTTCGAGCGCCTCGGGGCCGATCTGGTGCGGCAGGAATCGATCGCGCTCACCGACGCCGTGCTCGGCACCGACCTGACCATCCCTACGCTGCAGGGATCAGCCAGAGTGACGGTGCCGCCTGGCACCCAGCCGGATGCGGTGCTGCGGCTTGCGGGAAAAGGCCTGCCGGCATTTGGCGGCGGCAAGCATGGAGACTTGTACCTGCGCATCGGCGTGCGCGTGCCGGAAAATCTCGGCCGCGAGGAACGGGCATTGTACGAACAGCTGCGCACGCTGGCCCGCCGCAGGTCCTGATCGGGCACCGGCGCACCGGCAGCGTGATGGGGCGTGGAGGAGGAAGATGCTGGTACATAACAGCGATATCGCGGAGATCTTCTCCGAGATCGCCGATATGCTGGAAATCCAGGACGCCAACCCGTTCCGGGTACGAGCCTATCGCAATGCTGCACGGCTGCTGCAGAGCTATGCTCCCAACCTGCAGACGATGCTGCAGCAGGGACAGCCAGTGCCGCATCTGCCGGGAATAGGCACCGACCTGATGGGCAAGATCCGTGAGATCGCCGATCACGGAACATGCGCGCTGCGCGATCAATTGCGGCGTGAACTTCCTCCCGGCCTGCGACAGTTGCTGGCGGTACCCGGAATCGGCCCCCGGCGCGCAAAGCTGCTGCACGAGGTGCTGGGGGTGGACAGCCTGGAGCAACTGGCAGACGCCTGCCGCGAGGGAACGGTGGCAGGCTTGCGGGGAATGGGCACACGCGGACAGCAACGCATCCTGCAGGCGGTCGAGGACAGGTTGTCGAAGTCGCGCCGCTTCGGCATCGCGCTCGCCACTGAGCTGGCAGATACGCTCGTACGTCATCTTCGCGCCAGCGATGCGCAGGCGAAGGTCGAAGTGGCGGGCAGCTTCCGGCGCGGCCGCGAAACGGTGGGCGACCTCGACCTGGTCGCCAGCTCCAGCCGTCCCACTGCACTAATCGCCGCGTTCGCCGCATTCGATGGCGTGGGACAGGTGCTTGCCAAGGGCAGCACCAGGGCCAGCGTGGTGCTGCGCCAGGGCATCCAGGTCGACCTGCGGGTGGTGGCGCCGGTCAGTTTCGGCGCTGCGCTGCACTACTTCACCGGCTCCAGGGAGCACAACATCGCACTGCGCGGCCTGGCGCGCAGGAACGGACTGAAGATCAACGAGTATGGTGTCTTCTCCGCAGAAGAAAGGATCGCCGGCGAGACTGAAGCATCGGTATTCAAGGCGGTGGGACTGCCATGGATCGCGCCCGAGCTGCGGGAAAATCGTGGGGAAATCGAAGCGGCACAGCAGGAACAGCTGCCGGATCTGGTGCAATTGTCCGATCTGAAGGGCGACCTGCATGTGCACACCCGCTCCAGTGACGGCCGCAACAGCCTGCGCGAAATGGCGCTGGCGGCGCAGCAACGCGGGCTGGACTACATCGCGATCACCGACCATTCAAGTTCGCTCGCCGTGGCCGGGGGCCTGGACGCCGACGGGCTGGCGCGCCAGATCGATGACATCGACGCGCTCAATGCAGAGCTGCACGGCATCGTCTTGCTCAAAGGAATAGAGGCAGAGATCCGGGTGGACGGAAGCTTCGACCTGCCCGATGACTTGCTGCGCCGTCTGGACCTGGTAGTGGGCGCGGTACACAGCAAGATGGACCTGCCCAGCGAGCGCCAGACTGCCCGCATACTCAAGGCGATGGACCACCCCTGCTTCACGCTGCTGGCCCATCCCTCCGGCCGCTTGCTGGGCGAACGTGAACCCTACGCGCTGGACATGAACCGGGTGATCCGGCACGCCCGCGAACGCGGCTGCTTCCTGGAAGTCAATTCACAGCCCAGCCGCCTCGACCTCAACGACCAGTACTGCATGCAGGCGCGGCGTGAGGGAGTGATGGTGGCGATCGATTCGGATGCCCACAGCGTACTCGACTTTGACAACCTGCGCTTCGGCATTGCCCAGGCGCGGCGCGGATGGACCGGGCCGGACAACGTGCTCAATGCCCGCTCGTTGACTGCGCTGCGGAAGCTCCTGCTCAAGGCTCGCGGGTGACGGTGCGCGCAGCGATGGAAGCTGATTTCGTTTCGTGAGTTGCTCCCTTACTTCTTGAGCGCCACCGCCTTGCGCAGGAACTGTGCGAGCCGCGCTCCCTGCATCAGGTCGATCCCGTTTTCGGCTGCAAAACGTCGTGCGTTTTCGGTCACCTCGCCGGTCGCCATGTACACGCATTCCGCGCCGCGTTCGGCAGCTGCCGCCTGCAATTCGCGCAGCGGCTCCACCCCATGCCTGGCCGCTTTCCAGCGCTTGCAGCTGACCATCGTGCGGCGCTGCGATTTTTCAACTTCGAAGTCGGCGCCGGCCCCGGCGCATCGGGTAACGGCATAGCCCTCCAGCTTGAAGCTTTCTTCGATTGCATCGGCGAACGCCGGCCAGGCCATGCGGTTGATCTCGTCGATCAGCTTGCTCGCGCGGGCCGGGCTGATGCCACGCAACTGTTTCCAGGCGGCGATCACGCCGATGATGAAAAACGGCCCGCCGGCGAAGGCGCCCATGCTGGCATATTGGCGCGGCAAGGTCATGCTTGCCACCACGCCCAGCGCGCCGGCGATCAGAAAGCTGATCCAGTACGGCGAGCGTAGCAAAATGGCAAACAGCGAGTTCTCGCGCATCTTGAAATTCACGGTCACTTCCCTTTCATTCGAATGAGGCCGCATGATAGCGCGACCGGGTTCGAACCGGGGTGGAAGCTTTGCCGCGCTCAATTTCCGCAGAGCAAATCCAGCGTGAGGCCATCCCGGACGCCGGCATGGAAACGGTCGAGCACCAGGCCGAAGACAGGCTCGTCCGGTGCGGCCCGCTCGAACAGCGTCATGCAGGAACGCAATTTCAGGTCGTCCGGCGTCCCGAATATCTGATGTGCTGTCCTCCCGTGTGTGTTCAGGAGCATCTCGGCACAGGTCTTCAGGCGCGGTCCGAGCAGCGGGTGCTGCCAGTAGGCCCTTGCCTCGTCCAGGTCTGCAATGCCGTAGTACTGCGCGGTGGGGCTGCGCCCCAGCGCCCGCAGTTGCGGGAAAATGAACCACATCCAGTGGCTACGTTTTTCGCCGGCAGCAAGTTCGGCGAGCACACGGTCGAAGACCTCAGCCTGCGCAGTGACAAATCGTTTCAGGTCCTTCATCTTGTTGCTCCGTTCGGTCCGTTACCCTTCACGACCGCATTTCAAGGGACAGGTTTCGGATAAAATTCTTCCAACAGCGAAGTATCCGTTGCAACACCCAATACCCCTCTGAGGAAGCGTTGAATGCGTGCAGTTGATGTGATGCTCGTGTCCGCCGCAGGCACGTCCATTGTCATGCTTGGGGTTCTGGCGCCCCTTTGGCGCGGCAACATGCCTGGCGTGAGGGAATGGTTCGCGGCCAACGCAGTGGCCCTCATCGCGTATCCCTTGTATTCCATCGGCTGGAAATACCACCCTTTCTTGCTGCTTGAGATGGCAAACGTCGCCTATGGCGCGACCGGCATCCTGATTGCGGCCGGCTTCAGGCGTTTCTTCGGCAAGAGCGCCCTTTATCGTCCACTGTTCTACGCATTGGGTGCCCTGTTCGCACTCCTGTACTACTTCCATTACATGGCCGACCTGCCGCGCGCCCGGGTCATCGCGGTTTCCCTGTTTCATGCAGGAGTGACCTTCATCATCTATTTGACGATTCGCAGCGCTCCCAAGGTGCATGCATCGGGCCACCCGCTGGCGTTCGCACGGATCCTGGTCTTATCCATACTCGCCATCCTGATTGTCCGGATCGGCGCCGAGGTCGACTCTGTCGTGGCCGGCCGCATGGGCGCCGCCATAGACTGGGACGGCCTGGGCACCTTGTTCCTTGCGCTCGGACTGATGCTGTTTCCGGCGCTGACGCTTGCCGGTGCGATCCTGGTGACCTCCCGGCTGGTGTTGATTGCCCGCCATGAAGCCAAGACTGACGTACTGACCGGCGCCTGGTCCAGGAGGGCCTTGCTGGAATTCGCGGAACGGGAAACGGAGCGCGCCGACCGCACCGGCAATCCCCTTTCGTTGCTGGTGCTCGATGTCGACGATTTCAAGCGCATCAATGATTCGTTCGGCCATCCGGTGGGCGATACGATCCTGGCCGACCTGGTCTTGCGTGGCGGCACCGTCATTCGCGCCATTGATTACTTCTGCCGGATGGGGGGCGAAGAATTCGCGGTGTTGCTGCCGGACACGGATGCAGACGCTGCAGCCCGGATAGCACAGCGAATGAGGCAGAAGTGGAGCGAGGCGCGGCCGTCCAACATCCAATATACGGTCAGCATTGGTGTCGCCCAGCATCGAAAAGGGCACGGATGGAACGCCCTGTATGCCGCCGCCGATACCGCCCTTCGCGATGCGAAAAAGGGCGGAAAGAACCGGGTCGTGGTGGCGCCGGACGAACGGCCGGCGCCGAATCCGGCAAGCAAGGCCCCGGGCAAAGGGGCGACGTAGGGGCGCCGCTGCAAGCTGAATGCTGAATGCTGTGTAACGCGTGGCCCGTCGCACGCCAAGAATCTCCCTCACCTTGAAAGGGAGGGAGCGTTCCTGGCGCGCGACGCTCTCCGCCAAGAATCAGGACATGGCTGATGAACAGCCGTGCAACAAACCACCTGCACCAAAGCCCGGGACAGCGCCAACTTTCGATTTCGCTCATATCCGGCGCACGCCACAGGTGCAGTATGGACGCCTGACTTGTGCGGCGACCGATGAGCACCTTCTACGAAGAAACCCGGGCAACCATGGAGTCAAGCCCACGCGCATGGCTGGTGACCGGCGCTGCCGGATTCATTGGCAGTCATCTCGTGGAAGCCCTGCTTGCACTGAATCAGCGGGTCGTCGGGCTCGATAATTTTTCCACAGGACACGCAAGCAACCTCGCGGAGATTCAGGCGCAGCTGGGTGCCAGCCGTTGGAAAAATTTCCGCCTGATTGAAGGCGACATCCGGGATCCCGCAGTGTGCCGGGAAGCCTGTTCCGGCGCCGAATTCGTGCTGCATGAAGCGGCGTTGGGCAGCGTCCCGAGAAGCATACAGGATCCGCTCACCACCAACGCCGTCAACATCTCGGGCTTCCTGAACATGCTGGTTGCAGCCCGCGGTGCCGGTGTGCTGCGCTTCATCTATGCCGCCTCCTCGTCCACATATGGCGATCATCCGGACCTGCCGAAAATCGAGGATCGAGTGGGCAATCCGCTGTCACCCTACGCCGTGACCAAGCTGGTCAACGAGTTGTACGCGGACGTATTCGCGCGCACCCATGGATTCGAGAGCATGGGGCTGCGCTATTTCAACGTCTTTGGTCCGCGCCAGGATCCCGATGGACCCTATGCGGCGGTAATTCCGAAATGGATCACCGCCATGATCCGCGGCGAGCCGGTTTTCATCCACGGCGATGGCGAAACCAGCCGTGATTTCTCGTTCGTGCAGAACGTGGTGCAAGCGAACTTGCTGGCGGCCATGAACGACGACCCGGATGCAATCAATCAGGTCTATAACATCGCGCTCGGCAACCGGACCACCCTGAACGAATTGTTCGCCGCGATCAGGCGCACGCTGGCGGAGCGCGGCGTGCGCTGCACCCAGGAACCCGTCTACCTGGCGTTTCGCCCCGGCGACGTGCGCCATTCCCAGGCGAGCATCGCCAAGGCCAGCACCTTGCTCGGATATGTTCCGTCGCACTCCACCGAAGCCGGCCTCGGCACCGCAATCGACTGGGCGCTTGGCCAGGAACTGGCGCGGCCGAAGCAATGATGTCCGGCCACCTGCCGCGCATGCTTTTGCTGCTGCTCGCGGCTGCTGCGCTGGTGTCGGGCTCCATGCTGTATGCCATCCGGGCCATCGACGAGGCGCCACCTCGCACGCTGGGCTACCGGATCGAGCAACGCATCATGCCGCGGGATGGGCCGCTGGCCGACATCGGCTACGCAGTGGCCAGATTCATTGCTGACGCCGATCGCATCGACCAGGCCGAATGGCAGGCCGCCAGCCATTCCAGGCAGCGTCCGCTTGCGGGCATCGGCGCTGCCGTGGACGACGGGAAGCCTGCGGCGCAGCCAGCCGGACGCGAGTTGCTGGTGTCCACGCCCTTGCAGGCGGAACAGGCGTTCGAGATGGCCCAGCCAGGCGATGTCATCACTTTCCTGCCCGGCGAATACCGTTTCGAACGCACCTTGGGACCAAGCCGGGGCGGCTCCGCGCAGCGGCCCATCGTGGTGCAGGCGCGCAAGCAGGGAACGGTGAAATTGTTGTTTGCCACCGCCGAGGCGATCCTGGTCGAAGAACCCTACTGGACTTTCCGCAACCTGCACCTCCAGGGCGTCTGCGCCAGCCAAGATCAATGCGAACACGGTTTCCACGTGGCCGGGCGGGCCAGGAATTTCGTTGCGACGGACAACACGCTGCTCGACTTCAATGCGCATTTCAAGGTCAACGGCCTTGAAAACCATTACCCGGATCACGGGATCATCCGGCGCAACACCATACGCAACACCTCTGCGCGGCGCACAGCGGGATCGGTCAACCTGGTCGATATCGTCGCCGCCAGCGGCTGGCTGGTCAGCGAGAACCTGATCGCTGATTTCGTCAAGACCGGCGGCAACAAGGTCAGCTTCGGCGTCTACATGAAAGGCGCGGGTTCCCGCAACCGGATCGAGCGCAACCTGGTCATCTGCCATGACCGCCTGCAGCCGGCCGGGCAGGAAGTCGGCTTGTCGTTGGGCGGCGGCGGCACCGGCCCGGCCTATTGCCGCGACCGGCGTTGCATTACCGAGCAGGAGAACAGCGTCATCGAATCGAACCTGGTGCTCGCCTGCTCCGACGTTGGCATCTACCTGAACCGCGCAGCCGCCAGCCGGGTCACGCATAACACATTGCTCGACACTGCCGGCATCGACCTGCGATTTGCCGAAACTGCCGCCAACGTGCAGGGCAACCTGGTGGACGGCATTATCCGCACGCGCGACGGCGCCTTGCTCGATACGGATGACAACATATCGACCCCGCTCAGCCGCCTGTATGCCGGAAGCCATCCCGTGCGCGCCCTGTTCGGGGATGTCGCGTCGCTGGACCTGGGATGGAGCGGCATGCCGGCGCGCACACCCGCCGCGCCCGGCATGCCGGACCTCTGCGGCCAGCCGCGTCCCTTGCTGGCCGCCTACGGCGCGTTCGAGGATTTCAGCGCCTGCAAAGGCATGCGCAGCCCTTGATCCATGCGCTGGAAAGGGACCGGCAGTGCAAGGCAGGCGAGAGCGAAAAAAAAGGCAGGACCTCCTGCCGGAGGATCCCGCCTTCTTGATTGCCATTACGGCATCAGTTCACATCAGCACCAATCAGGACGATCAGCACCAATCAGCGCGCCTCGTATGCGCCGATGTCGATGGTGCCAACCAGTGGCCTGGCCTGGCCGGAGCCCAGGTGCAGGTACTCCATCACCGGCGCCAGGGTGAGACCCGATGGCGCTGTGCCGGGCTGGGTGCCGGCGTTGATGAACGGCGCACCAGCGGCCGGACGCAGGTCGTAATTTGCACGATCGACGAATGCCGGATTGGCTGCCGCGTAGTTCGACTGCTTGATTGCAGAGGCCTGGTTGGTCACGGCGCCAGTGCCGGCGAAGACGTTATTCTGGATCAGGGCCGGCGTCGTTACAGTACTGCCGATCATGACAAAGGTTCCGCTGCTGCCGTCGTTCAGGAAAGTATTGTTGATCAAATACAGGTCCTTGCCCGGATTGGTGGCACCTTCCGCCCCGTAGGCGACCAGGTTCGGATTCTGGTTCTGCGCCGGTTGCTGGATCACGTTGCCGATGATGTAGCTGGTACCGGCGTTCGGCAGGTCGATCTCGTAGCTGGGCTGGCCCAGGCCCGAGCTGGAGAACCGGTTGTACGCCACCAGGTTGGTCTTGGCGCGCGACTTCAGGTTGTGCCCGACCTTCGCGTCGTGCGAATAGTTGTAGCGGAACTGCAGGCTGTTCACCGAACCCACGTAGATGTTGTGCGACTGGCCGTCGCCATAGCCGTTGGCGCCGAACTCGGTATACTCGACCACGATGTCGCTGATGCCATCGTTGCTGGTCAGGATGCCATCTTCATTGTTGTGGAAATAGCTACCGCGCACCGTCAGGTGCTGGCCGTCCAGCCGGATGGCTGCGCCGTTGCGGTCCGCGACCTTGGCGCCGTACATTTCGACATTTTCCACCACGGTGTTCTTGCCGCCGACCACCCAGGTGCCCTTGCCGCCAGCGCCCAGGCCGGCGGCATCGATCTTGGGACGTCCGTTGACGCCACGGATCGTGAGATTGTTTCCATAGAAAGCACAGACGTCACCGGTATAGGTGGCGGATCCCTCGATTTCAATTGTTGCGCCGTCAGGCGCTGCCTTCAGCGCCTGGCAGGGAAGCGTGTACTGTTTTCCAGGCCCGACGCTTAGCACCGTGCCTGTCGGCGTGGTAGTGGTCGGGGTGGTGGTAGTTGTCGGATCAGTAGTGGTCGTCGTGGTAGTCGTCGGATCAGTAGTGGTCGTCGTGGTGGTCGTGGTGGTCGAAACCTTCTTTCTCCGGGCCGCGAAGACATCCGCTGAAGCCGAATCGGCCGCGACCGCCGAGGTATCGGTGGTACCGGCTGTGTCGCCGCTGCCGCCGCCGCAGCCGGCGAGGAGAACAGCACTGCTGACGCAGGCGAGCAAACTCATGGGAAGTACCGATCGTGCAAATAAAGCCATGTAAACCTCTCCGTTTTGTCCAGACGTGGACCTGAATAAGAACGGGTTGGAGGTTTCCGTGTGGAAATTGGTTCCATAGGGAATATTTTCCAGATGTTACGGGGATGGACAGATCTGAAAGACTGCGCTTCCGATCAAGGCGGTCTCGTTGGCCTCGTTGGCCTCGTTGGTCTCGTTGGACGCTGGCGGCACGGTTGCCATTTCGACAGCAAACAGCGGTGCCCGGCCGATCGGGGCTACCGGAATCAGTGCGCCTGCGCTGATCCGTTCGCCAGCGCCCGGAACCGGGGATCGGCGGCGAGTGCGCTGCCGATGCGTTGCGCCATCGCCCGGTTGCCAGCTCCGGTGAAGTGAACTGAGTCGTTGAAATATTCTGCTGTGCCCGGCACGTCCTGCTCGCCTTCGATCAGCAAGGCGCCGGTTGCCGCAGCCACTTCCCTGATGATGTTGTTGTATCGCTCGTACGATGCCAGCAATCCTTCAAAACTCATGAAGGGCATGTAGAAGATGGCCGAGGCCATCGACCGCTGTTGCTCCTCGGGTAACTGCCCTTTTCGCAACCGGGTCGAGAAGGTCGCCAGCGCGACCAGTTTCGCGGAATGTTGTGCGCGGCGCACCAGGGCGATGTATTCGTCCCGGAAGCCGAGGCCGAGCTGGCCGGGATCGAAACGCAGCCGACCCTGCTTGTCGCGGGCTGCACGCTGTGCCGCCATCACGCGCAAGTTCTTTTCGGCCAGGTTCCACAACAGGGAATAGTTGCCGGGCCATGAGAACTCCTTGAAGCCCCCCTCCGGAATCAGGCCTTGCTTCACGGCCAGTTCACGCAACTCGCGGCTCAGGTCGTTGGTGGCGTGGTAAATCACAATCACGTCGGGCTGATGCTGCGCCACGCGCAGTTCGAGATTCCTGATTGACGAGCGCAGCGTGTAGCCAGCGACGCCGCCATTGATGTAGTCCATCTGCCGGGCGGGAAAGGCTTGATGCAGCGAGGCGGTGGCAAGATGCGGCCAGATGGCGGCATTGTCCGATACCTCTTCGCAGGCAGTGGTGGATGCGCCCAGATAGGCGATGCGCAAGCGCTGCGCCGGCTTCGGCTGTGTCAGTTCCGGACCACGAAATCCCAGGCTGTTGATCGAATAGGGACCGCTCGAAAATCCCGCCCGCGGCACACGCAAGCCGCTCACCGGATCCTGCGTGAAGCGCGACTCGATCGAATTCTGGATGCCATATTTCGCTGCCTGCCGCATTCTCAACAGCGCTTCGGCACCGACAAACGCCAGCAGCAGGATGACCGCCAGCAGCGCCAGCAGGGCGACCCACTTGGCACGGTTTGACAGGCGCTCCCCATCCGGGCTGCTGGTTTCTTCCATGGTTTTCTCTGGCGCTCCCCTGCCCTGCGCTTTTCAGTCCGTTTTTCAGTCAGCTTTTCTTTCAGCCGTTCAGCCTCATCTTCAGTCCAACTCGAAAGCGGCCTCGTAGTTCTGCTTCAGCGCCGCGTCCTGTTCGCTTTTTTCAAGGAAGCAGTTGCCGACGGCCAGGCAATCAAGTTCGGTTCCCATGAAGCAGCGGAAGGCATCCTCCGGCGTGCCCACGATGGGCTCGCCGCGGACATTGAAACTGGTATTGACGATCACGGGGCAACCGGTCATGCCATGGAAAGCCGAGATCAGACGGTGGTATTTCGGGTTGGTGTCGGCATGCACGGTCTGCACCCGCGCCGAGTAGTCGACGTGCGTCACGGCCGGAATGTCGGAACGCGGAATGTTGAGCTTGGCGATGCCGAACAGCTTCTGCTCGTCTTCCGTCATTTCCTTGCGGCGCTGCTTGACGACATCGGCAACCAGCAGCATGTAGGGACTGCTGGCATCGAGTTCGAACCAATCGGAGACATGTTCGCGCAATACCGAGGGAGCGAAGGGACGGAACGACTCGCGATATTTCACCTTCAGGTTGAGTACCGACTGCATCGCCGGCGACCGGGCGTCGCCCAGCACCGAACGCCCGCCCAGCGCCCGCGGCCCGAATTCCATCCGGCCCTGGAACCATCCCAGGGCCTTGCCATCCGCCAGCGCCCGCGCACAACGATCGACGATCCCATCGTCGCTCAGGACATCGAACCGGGCGCCGGCCTTGCGCAGCCGTTCCTCGCATTCCGCTTGCGCATACTCCGGCCCCAGGAAGCTTCCCTGCATCAGGTCGGCCGTTCCCACCGGAACCTTGCGCGGCTGGTCCTTGAACAAATGGTAGGCCACGAATGCGGCGCCGAGCGCGCCACCGGCGTCGCCGGATGCCGGTTGCACCCACAGTCCGTCAAACATGCCATCCCGCAGCACCTTGCCGTTTGCCACGCAGTTGAGCGCCACGCCGCCGGCCAGGCATAGATTGGCCGCGCCGGTCTCGCGCCGGATCGAGCGTGTCAGGCGCAGCACCACCTCCTCCGTCACCGCTTGTACCGATGCGGCAAGGTCCATCTCGCGTTGCGTCAGTTGCGCTTCCGCCTTGCGCGGCGGCCCGCCGAACAGCCGGTCGAAGCGATTGCTGGTCATGGTCAGGCCTGCACAGTAGTTGAAGTAATCCAGGTCCAGGCGAAAGCTGCCGTCCTCCTTCAGGTCCATCAGGTGGTCGAGGATCAAACCTGTGTATTTCGGTTCACCGTATGGCGCCAGCCCCATCACCTTGTATTCGCCCGAGTTCACCTTGAATCCGGTGTAATACGTAAAGGCCGAATACAGCAAGCCGAGCGAGTGCGGGAAATGCATCTCGCGCCGCACTTCGAGCTTGCTGCCCTCGCCCCAGCACAGTGAGGTGGTCGCCCATTCGCCGACGCCGTCCATTGTCAGCACCGCTGCCTGCTCGAAGGGCGACGGATAGAAGGCGCTCGCGGCATGGCTTAGATGGTGCTCTGAAAAAAGCAGGCGCTCCTCTGGATACGTGCTGTTTGCGTACGGCGCCAGCGACTTGGATAGCAGGTCTTTCAGGAACAGCTTCTGCCGCAGCCAGAGCGGCATGGCCATGCAAAACGAGCTGAACCCGCGTGGCGCGAACGCCAGGTAGGTTTCGAGCAATCGCTCGAATTTCAGCAAGGGCTTTTCGTAGAAGCAGACGTAATCGATGTCATCCAGCGAAGTGCGCGCCGTTCGCAGGCAGTATTCGACGGCGTTCTTCGGAAAGTCGGCATCGTGCTTTTTCCGGGTGAAACGCTCTTCCTGCGCAGCGGCGACGATCGCGCCGTCCTCGATCAGCGCAGCGGCGCTGTCGTGGTAGAAGGCAGAAATTCCCAATATGCGCATGCCAGCCCTCGGTCAGAACAGCGTATAGATGAACGGCGCCACCGCCGACCCCTTGGCCAGCACCAGCAGGCCACCCAGCAGCAGCATCGACAGCAGGATAGGCAGCATCCAGAATTTCTTGCGCACTCGCATGAAGCGCCACAGTTCCCGGATCAGGCTCATCGATCTCTCCCTAGAATTGATTGTCAAGGCTGTCCGGGCGCGGACCGGGCGGATTGCGATCGACCCAGTAGGTCTGCGCCTTCCTGTTCGCTTTCAGTCTCAGCGGATCGCCGGTCAGGACCCTGCGGATCAGCCCCGCCGGTGTGATCACCAGGAAGAAGATCAGCCCCAGCACGATTGGCGAAGTCAGCTTGTGCAGCATCATCCCGAGCCGCATCCATGCCCGGTTCAGCGGTGCAAGCAGCGATGGAAACAGGAAAGCGGCCACGCCGAATGCGAGCGCGACCGCAACCGCCGGAAGCCGCGGCGCGTGTCCCGAGAACAAGGGGAGCAGCGCGATGATCAGGAACACGCTGGCGAACACCAGGCCGAAGGAACGGTCTGATGACCCGACCACCGGTTCCTCAGAAGTTGGGCTATCCAGCATGATTGCCTCCGGTCGAAACATGAAAACGGGATTCCAGTTGCCTGAACTGCTCCCAATAGCGGCGCAACGTGGCCGATGCGCTGACGCGCGGAACCGGGAACCGGACCTGCTCGCCGGACGTGGCGCGAACGGCACGGAAAGAAGCGCTCGGCAGCGTCTCGATCGACGCCTCCAGGAAGGAACAGAGCGCGCCAAACCGTTGTGCCACGATCCGGTTCGGCACCCGCGCCTTGCGGTGAATCATTTCGAAGTTGTGCGCCAGGATCACGAATTCCTCGCGACCCGATTGCCGCGCCAGCACCATCGCTTCTGCCAGCTCGCCGACAGAACACGCACCGACCTGCGCGTGCCGCAACCGGTTCCTGAAGTCCCTGAATACCGACACCGGGATGCTGCACACGCCCCCGGCCGAGAACGGGGAAAGCAGCATTTCCCGGCCCAATCCGCTGTAGCCGTCCATGCTGTCCGCGCGCTCCAGAGCGGGACCATAGGCGCCGTTGAAGCTGGAGTCCAGCCAGATGTCATTGCGGGCCAGTGCTGTCAGGGTGTTGCGGTTGGCGCCGAAGTTACCGGCCCTGAACACCGCCGGGCGCGGCGCCCCCGCCTCCTGCAGCAACTCGCTGCCCCAGCGTATCAGCGCGGTCTGGTCAGCCAGGCTGTAGGACGCCAGCATCGGCCGCTTGACGCTGCAGTTGGCGATGAAAGCAGGCCGGATCTCGTCGACCCATTCCGGATGCAGATGAAGCTGCACCTCCTGGCCGGCTGCCTTGATCATCGAAACGATGGTCTCCAGGAAGCGCTTTCCGAAGCGCGCCGAAAACAGCGGCTCGACAAAGAACACGCCGTGCAGGCGATGCCGCTGCAACAGGTCGAGGATGTCCTGCAAGCCATAGCCACCCGCACGGCCAGCCACGCCGGTGCTGCCATTGCTGCGGCCGGCCGGCGGCAGCGCCTGCAGTCCATGCACGCAGGTGTCGAAGCACGCAGGAAAGCTGGCGTCGAGGTCGTCCCATCCCTCGCACCAGACTTCAACATCGAATGAAAGTATCACTCGCATCTGTTTTCAGGTTCCGCACACTGTTTCATTCACTCAGTTCATTCGCCCAGTTCATTCGCTCAGCTCAGTCGGGCCGGTCAGGACATTCCATTGGCGGGAGGGCGGAATGCCGGCCCTCACCGCACGGCAAACACGAACTTCCGGGAAACCGTGAAATTGAAGCCCATCGCCACAATTGATCCGAGCGCCACGCCAGCCAGTACATTCGCGGATCCGGCGCCGAACACGGTCAACCAGGCAAGGTACAAGCCGATATTGATCAGCGCGCCCGCGGCCGTCAGGAACAGGTAACGCAGCCAGCTGCCGGCCCCGGCAGTGGAAGCGAATGTGTAGCTGCGATTGAGAGCCCAAGTCACGGTTGCAGCGATTACGAAGGCAAGCAGCCGCGATTCCAGCACTGCCGCATGCCATCGCTGCTGCAGCCACAAGGTGAGGCCGGCGTCGACCAAGAAGCCGATCCCGCCCACCAGGCAAAAACGCAGGAACTGTGCGGTGAGCGCTGGCACTATTCATCCTTGAATGCCGGTATCTGCAGATAGACCAGTCGTTTGAGTTCCTTGCGGCCGCGCGTCACTGTCTCCAGGATCAGGCCTGCGGTGGCCGACAGCGAGGCCAGGATCATGATTGCGCTCGCGAGAATGGCGGTCGGAAAGCGCGGTACCAGTCCGGTCGACAGCCATTCGACCACGATCGGGATCCCGAGCCCGATCGCGATCGCGGCCAGCAGCGCCGAGATCACCATGAAGAATGCCAGTGGACGCTCGTGCTTGTAGAGCGACAGGATCAGCTTCAGGATGCGAAAGCCGTCACGATAGGTGTGCAGCTTGCTGGCAGAGCCGACCGGCCGCTCGCCATAGGCCGTCTTGACCTCGGCGATTGGCATGCGCAGCTCGAGCGCATGCACGGTCAGTTCGGTTTCTGTCTCGAATCCACGGGACAGGGCCGGGAACGACTTCACGAAGCGGCGCGAAAAAACACGATAGCCGGAAAGCATGTCAGTGAAGCTCTTGCCGAACAACCAGCCGACAAAACCGGTGAGCATTGCATTGCCGAGCTGGTGCCCGCGGCGATAAGCAGCGGACGTGCAGTGGACCCGGCAGCCCACCACCATGTCGAGGTTGTCCGCCAGCAGCAACGCAACCATGGCTTCGGCGCTGGCCGGATCGTAGGTACCGTCGCCATCGACCAGCACGTACACATCGGCGTCGATGTCGGCGAACATGCGCCGGATCACGTTGCCTTTTCCGCGCAGGCGCTCGTTGTGCACTGCCGCGCCGGCGGTGCGTGCCACTTCCCCGGTGCGGTCGTTGGAATTGTTGTCGTACACATGGATCCGCGCGGCGGGCAAGGCCTGGTGAAAGCTGCGCACCACGCTTGCAATGGCCACTTCCTCGTCGTAACAGGGAATCAGCACCGCAATCCGCGGCGGCTCGCCAAGTGCCCTCCATGAGTCCGATATCGTTGCTGCCGCGCCGAGCGTCACCGTATCCATCGTCAGGTCCCTCCTGTCCTGTACACGACCACGCTGCCGCCGGGCTGGAGCAGGCGCCGGCTGATATCGCCGGGGAGCATCGCATCCAGCCCTGCAACGCGCACCAGCCGCCCGATCGGGAGCGGCGCCGGCGTAATGACCTGTTCAACTTTCCAGTCAGGCCGCGGTCGATATTGATCCAGGCTCTCCCTGCAGCGCGGGTTCAGCTTGCAGGTTTCGATGCGGTCCGGGTTGTAGAAAAAAATTGCCTTGTCCACCGGCCGGCCTGCGGCGACCCGATCCATTGGTATCCCTGAAAAGCGGAGCAGGTGCCGGACCTTGCCAATGGTTTCGAGATCGCTGTACACCCTCTCGCCCGGATGCGCGGCGACCCATGCCACCATTTGCCGCTCAGTAAAGCGTGGATTGATGTTCTCGACCGACAGCGCCAGCAAGTTCACACCGACCAGCATGGCCAACAAGGTGACCCCGGCCAGGCGGCGCCGGGAGCGCCCGAACAAGTCGACCAGCCACCAGGCGACGGCGATCGATGCGATCCAGGCGGGGACAATGAAATATCGTGGCACCAGATAGAGCCGGGGATTGAGCGCGATGAACAGGAACCAGACCAGCCCCAGCCCGCCCAGCAGCAGCAATGTGCGCTGCTGCATGCTGCGCCGGCCTTTCCACACTGCCAGCATGGCCGGCACCAGCAGCCAGAACACCACGCCATATTTCTGGGTCACGAGCAGGTTCAGCACCGGGTCAAGAAAGACATTGATGCTGAGGTTCCCTTCGCTATCGATCAGACCGCCGCGCTCGACCGTGCGCGCCACCTGGGCGAAGCGATCGACATGGTCGTGATTGAAATCGATCCGGTATCGGTAGAAAGGATTGCCGGTCATGGCCGTCAGATAGCCCCAGTCGATGGCAATCACCGTCGCAAAGGATCCGGCTTGCAACAGGTAACGGCTGCGCGGGGCCATCGGATGAAACAGGAACAGGATGCCGAGGAACAGCACCATCGCCGCAGAGGTTTCACGGGTGATGAAGGCGATTCCAAGCAAAGCCCCGCTGGCAATCCAGGCCGAGGATGCTGCCGGATGATCGAGCGCCCACCGGAATAGCCAGAATGACAGCGAGACGAACAGCAACTCCGGAATATCGATGTCGAGGTAGGTCGATAACACGATGAAGCCCGGAAGCGTCAGGATCAGCAGGCTGGCAATCGCAGCGCAACGGCCGCCGAAATGCTTGCTGACCATCCATGCGTTCAGGCCGGTGAACAGCAGGAAATAGATCGAATTGCTCAGACCGACCGATACTTCGTTCAAACCGAACAGCTTCACCGAAAGTGCCGTCGGGATCGTGATCGTGTGGCGCAATGCCCAATGGTTGTCGCCGACGTACGGGAAGCCCTGCAACCAACCGATCGCGCCGGTCAGGTAGCTCTTGTCGTCACCGCCCTGGAAGCCGACATGAAAGCGCGCCATCATCGCGATGGCGGCCAGCATCAATAGCAAACCGTAAAGCAGCGGCCGCCGCGATCGATGCGATCCTGCCGGCAAGGCCGATCCCGACTTTGCCGAGGCTTCTGCGGTCGCGCCGGCGATGGCAGATCCAGCGGTGGGCCCAATTGCTGACATCGAAATCCAATCTCCCCCGGCAATCCTGCCGCGCCCCGGAGGCACTTGCCCCCGAAAAAAATCGCCGTCTGATGATCTGTAATTTATTGCCCTGTCCCGGATTGGCTTGCTTTGTGCGTGGTACAGGCCGGAGTTGGTTTGGCGGCAGCGGTACGTAGATGGACGAACCAGTCTGTCACCGAACACAACGAAGGCCCAGTGTGGCAGTCGCAAGGGGTACCGACATGAGGTACATCAGCGCTCACCGGAGCGGAGCTAAGCAAAGATCAAACGCCACAAGTAGAAAAAGTGCGGGCAAGCAAAATTTCCACGCCTGCAAGATCGCTTCCAGGAAAACTGGCAGGAGAGCTTGCAGGAGAGCTCGAGAAGCAGGGAAATTGCTGGCGGCGCTCAGCCGATCCGATGGGCAGCACCGACTTTGAACCGGCCTGATGACGGCAAGGCCAACGCATTATTTCCCTTCAAAAACAATCGGACACGCTCTTGATTCGTTTCCTGCCAGCATGGCCGTGCAGTTTGATCTAGATCGTGATCCCGGCATCTGCGGATGAATCTGTATCAGCCTTCAGACAGCGGACGGATGACAAACTCGATCGTCGTTCGTTTAATGGCTCTCATGGTCAATGTTCGGCCTTAAGGCTGGAATCGGGTCAAGACAGCAGCAGCGGACTCTGGCAGGTAGTGAAAGGACTTGGTCAATGGAAGATTTCGCCAACAAGATATGGTCCGAACTTACCGGCATGTGGAAGTACCGGTGGTGGGCCGCTGCCATTTCGTGGGCCGTGTTCGTCGCGGCCAGTGTGCTGATACTGCTCCTGCCTGACACCTACCAGGCCTCGGCCAGGGTGTACGTGGACACGCAAAGCATCCTTAAGCCACTGCTGTCGAACATGGCCACCATTCCCAACCTGGACCAGCAGGTGTTCATCATGAACCGCAGCCTGCTGAGCCGCACCAATATCGAAAAAGTGATCCGCATGGTCCATCTGGACACCACCGCCAGGACGCCCAAGGAGATGGAAAAACTGGTGCAGAACGTGACCCGCGACATCAAGCTGGGTGGCACCGGGCGCGAAGACATCTATTCGATTTCCTACAACCACCGCAATCCCCAGTTGGCAAGGGACCTGGTGCAGGCGCTGCTGACCACTTTCATTGAGGGCAGCGCTGGCGAAAAGAAGCAGGACAGCCAGCAGGCCGTCTCTTTCATCGAAGACCAGATCAGGATGTACGAGCAGAAGCTGGCCGGTGCCGAGACCGCACTGAAGGAATTCAAGATCAAGTATGCGGAGGTGCTGCCCCGCGAGGGCATGAGCTACGCGACCAAGCTGAAGGAAGTGAGCGACGCGCTGGATCAGGCGCAGCTGGAAATGCGCGAAGCCGACCAGACCAGGACCGCCTTGCGTCGTCAGCTTGCCAGCGATTCGCCGCTGTCCGAACAGCCGCCGCCGCCAGCCGACACCGAGCTGGACCGCCGGCTGCTCGTCCTGCACCGTAACCTGGACTCGCTGCAGATGCAATTCACCGAGCGCCACCCCGACATCGTCTCCACCAAGCGCCTGATCGGCGAACTGGAAGAGCGCCGCGCCCGCGAGCAAGCCAATGTCCGGGTGAATCCTACGCGCCGCATTTCCGGGCCGGTGATGCAGCAATTGTCGGCCTCGCTGGCCGAGGCGGAAGCCACCTATGCCGCAATGGGTGCGCGGGTGTCCGAATATGCCAGGCGCCACGCCAAGCTCAAGGCGATGCTGCGAACCGTGCCGGAAGTGGAGTCGCAGCTCACCGGCCTGAACCGGGACTATCAGGTCAACAAGGAAAATTACGAAAAGCTGATCAACCGGCGCGAAGCCGCCAGGCTGTCCGAGGATCTCAATTCGGCAGGCATGGTCAAGTTCAGGATCATCGACGCCCCCGTGGTGCCCAAGAAACCGGCCGGCCCGAACCGATTCCTGCTGCTCTCGGTCGCGCTGGTGCTTGCGCTTGCTGCCGGTGTCGTCGGCGTCCTGCTGCTGAACCGCTTGCGGCCCGCTTTCATGAACCAGGCCGCCTTGCGGGAGATCACCGGACTGCCGGTCCTGGGCTGTGTGACGCTGAACCGGAACACGGTGCAACGGACGCGGGAAATGCGCGGTGTCTACGCATGGAGCCTGGCTTTCGGCGCACTCGCCCTGGCCTACGCCGGCATGATTTTGAAGATCAGGTAAAGGGTTGGATTGAAAGGCGTGGACTGTAAGCAGGGACCAGCGCCGCAAGGTGCCGGCGGGGCGGATCGGTAACAGGGACTGTGCGTGCCAACTGGCGCGCATGCCCGCAACGACGGAGGCCGGTATCTCATGAGCATCATAGAAAACGCTGTCAGGCGCCTCAACCAGACCAGTGGCATCGAGCCCGAAGCCAGGCCGGAGTCCGGGTCGGCCAGCGCGGCAGCGCAGGGTGCCAGGCGCGCGGAAAACAAGGAGGCGTGGCATCCCGACGATGCCGGCACGCGTGCCGGGACACTGCGCCCAGTTGCGCCCCGCGAACAGCTGGATATCGATCTGGAGCGATTGCGCGAGAGAGGAATGGTGGTGGCGAGCAACGAGCGCAGCGCCATCGGCGAGGAGTTCCGGACCATCAAGCGTCCCCTGCTATTGCAGGTCGCGAGCCAGCGCGGGATCGAGACCCGGTCCGGCAGGCCTGCCAACGTCATCATGGTGACCAGCAGCGCGCCGGGCGAAGGAAAGACCTACTGTGCCGTCAACCTGGCCATGAGCATCGCCTATGAAAAGGACTATCAGGTGCTGCTGGTCGACGCGGATGTGGCTCGCCCTTCCGTGCCGAGGACGCTGGGCCTGCCGGAGCGGCCGGGATTGATGGACGTGCTGCAGGAAGGCGGCCCTGACCTGGAAGACGCGATCATCGATACCAACGTTGCGTCCCTGAGCATTCTCACTGCCGGCACCAAGGACCGGCATGCGACGGAACTGCTGTCCAGCCAGGGCATGGCCCGGCTGGTGGCGGAGATGGCGAACCGATTTCCGGACCGGATCGTGATTTTCGACTCGCCGCCGCTGCTGGCAACCTCCGAATCCCAGGTACTGGCCAACCACATGGGGCAGATCGTGGTGGTGGTGGAAGCCCTGAACACGACCCAGCGCCAGCTCAAGGAAGCCCTCCACATGCTGGACGGTCGTCCCGATGTCAGCCTGATCTACAACAAGGCGCGCCGCTTTTCCAGCGCCGCGATGTACGGCAGTTATTACTGACAAGCACTGACACGCCCCCATGAGCCCTCCCCCAGTCCCCTGCCCGCGCTTCCGACTTAATCTCGTCATGCCGGCAGTGTTGCTGCTGTTCTGCGCCGAGGCTCGGCCGGCGCAATGGACCATCGTCCCCAGCATCGGATTGCGGGAGGCGTACACCGACAACGTCGCACTGACCCCGTCCCCTCGTGCCAGCAGCGACTGGGTGACCGAGCTGGTGCCGGGCATCACGGCGGCTGCCGTCGGTCCGCGCTTCCGGTTCTCCGGCAGCTATGGCCTGCACCTGCTCGACTACCGCCGAAGCGGAAGCAACGATGCGCTGAACAACGGCAGCCTGACGGCCAACGGTGAACTGGTAAAGGACTGGCTGTTCATCGACGCCGCGGCGTCCGTGACACAGCAAAACATATCGGGATTCGGCCCGCAGTCGGTAGACCTGATCAACGACACCGCCAACCGTACCGAAGTGCGCAACGTACAGGTGAGCCCCTACCTGCGCCGCCAGTTCGGAAGCTTCGCCATCGGAGAAGCACGCTACACGGCGCAAAGCATCCGCACTACCAGCGGCGACCTGCTCAATGCCGACGCGCACCGGGTCACGGTGGATGTCAGCAGCGGCAGCGAATTCGCCCGCTGGGGATGGGATGTGCTGCTTGACCGGCAGAAGATCGACTACCTGAATGCGTTTCCGCTCGAGTTCAACCGCTACACCGCCAAGCTGCGCTACGCCATCACGCCGCGACTGGCCGCCCACATCATAGGCGGACATGAGGACAACGACTATCCCGCGCTTGGCGCAGAGGGTAATGGCCGGGTGTGGGCCGGCGCCGTCACATGGGCCCCATCCGAAAACACCATTGTGTCGGGCAGTGCGGGGCATCGCTTCTTTGGCCGCACCTTCAACCTGCTGGCCAGCCGGCGCACACAGCGCAGCGCCTTCACCCTCGGCTACAGCGAAGATGTCACGACCCTGGCCGGGATCGGCTCGACCGGCACCTTCGACACGGTGCGCATGCTGAGCGCCTTGGCCAACGCGAACGCGCCGACCATCCAGAACCTGCCCCCGGGTTTCAGCCAGTCCGGGCCGAATCCATACGGGAGTGCGGGAACGCTTGCGATGCCAGTGCCTCAGTCACAGGCACAGCGTGCGCAGCGCCAGGATCAGCTGCCGATACTTGCACCAGGCTCCGACGCCGCCATCGCGGAAGCGGCCGCGGCGACTGCGGGAGGCGCGCAACGCCCGTCCGCAGCCCCGCAAGCCGCGGGCGCGGACCAGCGCCGGATCATGCCGTCCGACTCGGGACCAGCCGGCCTGGCACGCGGGGAATCTGCTGGCGATACAAGGGGAGACAGGCTTGATGCTGCGGGTGGCGAGACCGCCGGCGAGACGCTGCCAGCGCCCGGCCTTCCACGCACATCGGCAACGCCTTCACGTCCCACGGCCACTCCTGCTCGACCGGTTCGCCAACCGGTGAGGCCAAGCGCGTACCAGGACCGCGCCATGGCGGCAGAGGCTGGCATTGCAGGCGAAGCGGCCGCAGGCGAGGCGGCAAGAGTCGCGGCGCCGCCCGAAGCTGGGCCTCCGGGCACGATTCCAGTCCCAGCCTTCGCGGGCCAGGCCGCGGTCCCGGTCCCGCCCGGCTGGGGCAACCCGATCGCGCCGATAATTCCGCAAGCTGCAGCGGCACTGGCAAGCAGCACCGCCCAGCAGAACCTGCTCGATCCGTTTGCGCGCAACACCGGGCTGCCCGGCGGGCTGGGAGGGTTCAGCTATGGCTTGTCGAATCGCGTCTACCTGCAAAAGCTGCTGCAGGCCACCTTCGAGCTGACCGGCGCCAGGAACAACATGATGGTCCGCTTGTTCGCGACCCGTCGCGAGCCCTTGAGCATCGCGAGCACACCGGTAGCGCCACCACCTACCGCGCTCCCGTTCCAGGACGACAACAGCAGGCAGGCAGGGGTGAACCTCTCCCTGACCCATCATCTTTCTCCGCGCACGCACCTGAACCTCGGCGTGAATTATGCGCGGCTGCATTCCTACCTTGACGGCCGCACCGACCGCGATGGCAGCGTGCGCATCGCGCTCGCCAGGCGGCTCCGGGACAAGGTCAGCGCATCGATCGAATTCCGCCGCCAGCAGCGCAGTTCCTCCATGTCCGACGTGGACTACAAGGAGAACGCGGTGATCGCCTTCCTGTTCATCCAGTTGTAACAATGTGGTGCCCTGAATGTACAACGACTATTACGGTTTCAACGCCAAGCCCTTCCAGCTCAAGCCAGATCCGGATTTTTTCTTTGGCAGCAAGGGCCACAGCCGGGCAATGGCCTATTTGCAGTACGGCCTGTCGCAGGACGAGGGATTCATCGTCATCACCGGCGATGTTGGCGCTGGCAAGACCACGCTGGTGCGTAACCTGTGCCGCCGCTTGCCGGCCGACCGGATCGTGGTGGCCAATATCGTCAACAGTGCGCTCGACAACTCGGTCGACGTATTGCGGATGGTATTGGCAGCATTCAGGCAGCCGTTCGAAAACATCAGCAAGGCCGCCATGCTGATGCGGCTTGAAATGTTCATGAACGAATGCCATGGCCGCGGCAAGCGGCTCTTGCTGATCGTCGACGAAGCCCAGAACCTGTCACGGCCCGCGCTGGAAGAACTGCGCATGCTGTCCAACCTGCACATCGGCGACACGCCGATGCTGCAGACCTTCCTGCTCGGACAGCCGGAGTTCCGGGAAACAATGATGAGCGTCGAAATGTCGCAGCTGCGCCAGCGGGTGCGGGCAACCTATCACCTGGGCCCGCTCGACGAGGACGAAACCAGGACCTATATCGAGCATCGCCTGCATCGTGTTGGCTGGCGCAACGACCCCGAAATAGACGGCGATGCGCACCGCGCGATCCATAGCCATGCCGGCGGCATTCCGCGCAATATCAATACGCTGTGCGACCGCCTGTTCCTGATGGGATACCTGGAGGAGCTGCATCACTTCGGCGGCCTGGAAGTCCAGCAGGTGATAGACGACCTGCAACAGGAGTTCAGCGTGCCGCCGACAATGATGCAACAGATCGGCTCGTCCAGCGCCGGCGCTGCCGCCGCGGCTGGACAGCAGCAAATCGAACAGGTGCAGGAGCAAGTCGAGCGCATGGAGTCGTCCCTGGCGTCGATGCTCGACGCCCTGCGCAAGCTGGTGACGCCAAGCCGCATGAACGGAGCTTCCGGGAAGGACCGCTGATGAGCACGAACCCCGACCGCCGGGACGGCTGCGACATCATGTGCGTGGTCGGCGCCCGCCCGAATTTCATGAAGATCGCGCCGGTCATCGCTGCCCTCGCTACCCAGGCGCCGGCGCTACGCGTGACGCTGCTGCATACCGGGCAGCACTATGACCAGGCAATGAGCCGTCAATATTTCGAGGCGCTCGGCATCCCGCGTCCGGATATCGATCTCGAGGTGGGGCCCGGTTCCCATGCCATGCAAACAGCCGAGATCATGCGCCGCTTCGAGCCGGCGCTGGAGCGACTCGCGCCGCGCGCGTTGCTGGTGGTCGGCGACGTCAATTCGACCCTGGCCTGCGCGCTGGTCGCCGCAAAGAAGCAGGTGCCCGTGATCCATGTGGAAGCCGGCTTGCGCAGCTTCGACCGCAGCATGCCGGAGGAGATCAACCGCGTCCTGACCGACCAGATCTCGACCCTGCTGTTCACCACCGAGAGCGATGCCCGCGACAACCTGCTGCGCGAAGGCATACCGGCAGGCGCGATCCATCACGTCGGCAACGTGATGATCGACACGCTGCGCGCCAGCCTCGGGCGGGCCGTAAGCTTCGAACAGAGCGTCAGTCCTGTGGATCGGGATCGGTTCAAGCTACGGGCGGGAAACTACGCGGTGTTGACGCTGCACCGTCCCTCCAACGTCGACGACCCCGCGGTGCTGGCCACTCTGGCGGATGTTATCTCGCAGGTGAGCCGTGCGCTACCGGTCCTGTTTCCGGTGCATCCGCGCACAGCGGCCATGCTGGAAAAATTCGGCTTGCTGCCGCGGGTGCGCGCTGGCCGGGTCGCGCTGCTTGCGCCGGCCGGCTACCTGGAGATGCTCGGGCTGATGAAGGATGCGCGCCTGGTGCTGACCGATTCCGGCGGCATACAGGAAGAAACCACAGCCCTGGGCGTGCCATGCCTGACGCTGCGCGAGGCGACCGAGCGTCCGGTCACGGTGATCGAGGGGACCAATACGGTGGTGGGACGCGACCCGGCCAGGATACTGGCGGCGGTCGACGATGTGCTGCTGCACGGCGGCAAGACAGGAAGAATCCCGGCTTATTGGGACGGCAAGGCTTCGATCCGCATCGCCGATGTGCTGCGCGACTGGATAGGCGATCGGATGGATAGCGAAGTCTGGATGGATCACCACATCATGGAGCAAACCGATGGACCACCCGCAGTATCAGCATCTGCTGACGCACCCGCAGGCGGCTGATATCCCGCAGGCGGACGCGATCCGCAACGCAATGAGCATAGACGTCGAGGACTATTTCCACGTCTCTGCCTTTGCGCCTTACATATCGCGCGACAGCTGGCCGGATCTTGCCTGCCGGATCGAGGCCAACATGGAATGGATCCTGGGCCTGACCGCAGCGCTGGATATCAAGGCGACCTTCTTCGTGCTCGGCTGGATAGCAGAACGCTATCCGCATCTGGTCAAGCGGGTGCACCAGGCCGGCCATGAAGTTGCCAGCCACGGCTATGGCCATCAGCGCGTGAATGAAATGACGCCCGAGGCCTTCTTGCGCGATGTGTCCACCACAAAATTGATACTTGAGCAGCTGACCGGCCAGCCGGTGGTGGGCTATCGGGCACCCAGCTTTTCCATCGGCCACGGCAACCAATGGGCGTGGGACGTGCTGCAGGCGGCAGGATATCGCTACAGCTCGAGTGTCTATCCGATTCGCCATGATCACTATGGCATGGCGGATGCGCCGCGTTTCCCGTTCTATCCGCGGGATTATGGCGGGCTACTGGAAATTCCCATTACCACGGTGCGCATGCTCGACACCAATCTTCCAGCTGGCGGCGGCGGCTATTTCCGCCTGCTGCCGTACCCGGTGTCGCGCTGGATGATCAATCATGTCAACACCGAATACAGCGCGCCCTGCATCTTCTATTTCCATCCCTGGGAGATCGATCCCGAGCAGCCCCGGCCGTGCAACCTGAACATGCAGACGCGCTGGCGCCACTATCTCAACCTCGGCAGGATGCGATCGCGGATAGAGTTGCTCGCGCATGATTTTCGCTGGGATCGGATCGACCGGATTTTTCTCGATCGCACATGGATGCACTGAACCAGGTCCTACGGCAGGATATTGCCCGCTGCGCCGGCCGGATCGACGTGCGCGAGCTGGATAGCGGCGAAGGCGCGCGCTGGGACCGGTTTGTCCAGTCGTGCCCGCAGGCGACATTTTTTCACCGCGCCGGATGGAAGACCGTGATCGAGAACGCCTTCGGCCACCGGACCTGGTTCTACTACGCCGAACGCGACGGCGAGATTGCCGGCGTGCTTCCGCTGGCGCAGATAAGGAGCCGCCTGTTCGGACATTCACTGCGCGCGTTACCGTTCTGCGTCTACGGCGGGATTGCTGCGGATGATCCGGCGGCTGCGCTGGCGCTGGACCAGGCGGCGCAGGATCTGGCCGCGCGGCTTGGCGTGGACTACCTGGAGTACCGGCATCTCGAACGGCGCCATCCGGATTGGCCGGAGAAGCCGCTTTACGCCACCTTCCGCAAGGCGATCTGCGCCGATGACGAGGCCAACCTGCTTGCCATCCCCCGCAAACAGCGGGCCATGGTAAGGAAGGGAATCAAGGCCGGCCTGACCAGTCATGACGGCCAGGATCCGGATCGCGTGTACGAGGTCTATTCGCGCAGCCTGTTGCGGCTTGGCACCCCGGCATTCCCGCGCAAGTATTTCCGTCTCCTGAGCGATACCTTCCGGCGCGACTGCGACAGCCTGATCGTGGAACACCAGGGCCGGACGATCGCCGGCGTAATGAGCTTTCATTTCCGCGACGAGGTGCTGCCCTACCATGGCGGCGGCATCGACGCCGCGCGCGATGTCGCCGGCAACGATTTCATGTACTGGGAGCTGATGCGACGGTCGGCCTTGCACGGCAGCAGGCTGTTCGATTTCGGCCGCAGCAAGCTCGGCACCGGCTCCTTCGATTTCAAGAAAAACTGGGGATTCGAGCCGCAGCCGCTGCACTACGAATACCAGTTGCACCGGGCGCAATCGATACCCGATCACAATCCGCTCAATCCGAAGTACCGGCTATTCATCCAGGCCTGGCAGCGTCTTCCGCTCTGGGTAGCGAACGCGGTCGGGCCGCATATCGTCAAGGACCTGGGCTAGGAAATGACCATGGCGACCGCACACCTGCTGTTCCTTGCGCACCGCGTTCCCTGGCCACCGGACAAGGGCGACAAGATACGCTCCTACCATTTGCTGCGCCACCTGGCGGGCCGCTTCACCGTCCACCTTGGCGCCTTCGTCGACGACGAACGCGACTGGCAGCACGAAAGCGCGCTGCGCGAGGTCTGCGGGGACGTCAAGCTGGTTCCCCTGGGCGCGCTCCGGACCCGTGCCCGGGGCGCCCTGGGCTTGCTGACGGGCGCCCCGTTCACGACCTCCTGTTATGCGGACCAGCGCATGGCGCGCTGGGTTGCGGATACGGTGCGCACGCACGGGATTGACCGGGTGCTGGTGTTCTCGTCGTCGATGGCACAGTATGCGGCCGGGCTGGAGAATGCCGTGCGCGTGATCGATTTCGTCGATGTCGACTCCGACAAATGGCGGCAGTATGCAGACCGCCGGCGCTGGTATTCCTTTGCGCGCTGGCTGTACCGGCGCGAGGCCACGCTACTGGCCGAGCACGAACGCAGCACGGCAAGAAGCTTCGATGCTTCGCTGTTCGTGTCAGCGGCCGAGGCACGACTGTTTGCGTCGGTGGCGCCGGAGAGCATCGGGCGCATCGGCTGGTTCAACAACGGCGTGGACGCTGACTATTTTTCTCCATGGCTGCCTTTTTCCAACCCCTATCCGAGCGGGGAACGCGCAATCGCCTTCACCGGCGCCATGAACTACTGGCCCAACGTCGATGCGGTGCGCTGGTTTGCCACCGAAGTCCTGCCTGCCATACGGGAACAAGAGCCGGACGTCGTGTTCACCATCGTCGGCTCCCGCCCGGCAAAGGAAGTCAGCATGCTGGCGCGGCTGCCCGGCGTGCGCGTCACGGGAGCCGTTCCGGATGTCCGACCCTGGCTGGTCCACGCCGTGGCCGCCGTCGCACCACTGCGCATGGCGCGCGGCGTCCAGAACAAGGTGCTGGAAGCGATGGCCATGGGCAAGCCCGTGGTCACCAGTCCTGAAGCGCTGGAAGGCATCGATGCCACCGATGGCGATGAGCTGATCGTGGCCGCCGGTGCGACCGCCTTCTCGGACGCGGTGTTGGCACTGCTGCGCCAAGGCGCGCTGGAACAGCGCGTGCGGCTCGGCCAGCGCGCCCGAGCCCGCATTCTCGAGCGCTATGGTTGGGAGCCCAACCTGGCTCGGGTCGAGCTGGCACTGGATGCTGGCCGACAGGCGCAGGAACCGGCACTGCTGTCCTTGCTTGCATCCAATCCGCGGGAGCATTTCCATGAACTTCGCTGAGCGCGGCCACCCCGAAGCAGTGTCCACACCGCCGCTGGTGGTGCACCTGCTATACCGCTTCGATTTCGGCGGCATGGAGAAGCTGGTTTCCGAGTGCGTGAACCGCATCCCGGCCGGGCGCTACCGGCATGCAATCATCTGCCTGGAGGGGTACACCGATTTCAGCCGCTCGATCTCTGCCTCCGGCGCGGTGATTCATTCGCTGGACAAAGGACCCGGCATCGGGCTGGAAAGCCACTGGCAGGTATACCGGCTGCTGCGCGAACTGCGCCCGACGGTACTTCATACCTACAACGTGGCGGGCGTCGAATATGCGTTGGCGGGGGCATTGGCCCGGGTGCCGGTCCGGGTTCATGCCGAACATGGGCGCCATGCCGGGGACATAGCCGGGACCAACCGCCGCCACAACCAACTGCGGCGGGCGATGCGCCCTTTCATCGACATGTTCGTGACCGTGTCGCGTGACCTGAATGAGTGGCTGGCAGATGTGATTGCGGTTCCGGAGTCCAAGAACCGCTTGATCATGAACGGCGTCGACACGGAACACTACCGGCCGTTGCCGTTGCCGGTGTCGGCCTCGCAGCCCGCCATGGAGGACGGCTTGTTCGTCATCGGCGTAGTGTGCCGCATCACCGAAATCAAGAATCCTCATGGCCTGATCGATGCGTTCCTGCGGCTGCGCCAGTTATGCGACGCCCGGGATGCCGGCCGCTTGCGCCTGACCATCGTTGGCGAAGGGGACCAATTGCCGTCGGTCAGGCATCGGGTGCAGGAAGAAGGCCTGGGCGATGTGATCACGGTCACCGGAGCCCGCTCCGACGTTGCAGAAATCATGCATGGGCTCTCCCTGTTTGTCTTGCCTTCGCTAAGCGAAGGCACGCCGGTAGCCCTGCTTGAGGCCATGGCCAGCGGCCTGCCGGTGATCGCTACGCCGGTGGGTGGCGTTCCCGACCTGGTGCTCGACGGCGTGACCGGAACGCTGGTTCCGGTGCGCGATACCGAAGCGCTGGCGCAGGCCATGCTTGCCTATGTTCGCGACCCGCAAAGCGCGCGGGAGCAAGGCGCACGCGGCCGCGAGCGGGTCCAGCAGCACTTCAGCATCCAGGCCATGGTCGGAAACTATATCGAGGTGTACGACACGCTATGCAAGAACAAGACCGGCGCCGGCATGCATGAGTCGAGGCCGCGATGTGCGGAATAACAGGCCTGTTCGACACCACCGGCTGGCGCCGCTTCGAGCGCGGGTTGGTGCATGCGATGAACGAATCGCAACACCACCGGGGACCGGACCAGGGGGCGCTCCACCTGGAGCCCGGCGTCGCCCTGGGCCATCGCCGGCTCTCCATCATCGACCTGGAGGGCGGGCAGCAACCCTTGTTCAGCGCTGATGGCAGCGTGGCGATCGTGTTCAACGGCGAGATCTACAATTTCCGCGCACTGACTGCGGAGCTCAGGAAGCTGGGGCACGAGTTCCTGACCCACAGCGACACCGAAGTCATCGTCCACGCATGGCAGGCGTGGGGCGAGGACTGCGTCAGGCGCTTGCAGGGAATGTTCACCTTCGCCATCTGGGACCGCCAGCGGCAAAGCCTGTTCCTGGCGCGCGACCGGATCGGCATCAAGCCGCTTTTTCATGCGCTGCTGCCCGACGGCACCTTCGCCTTCGGCTCGGAACTCAAGACGCTGCTGGCGCTGCCGCAGTTGGACCGGAGCCTGGAGCCGCAGGCGGTCGAAGCCTATTTCGGTTATGGATACATTCCCGACCCGCTGACGATTTTCGCCCATGTGCGCAAGCTGCCGCCCGGGCACACGCTCGCGGTCGGCCGACGATGCGGACCGCCGGTGGAACGCCAGTATTGGGATCTTTCCTTCCGCCCCGGCCCGGAAAAGGCGGCAAATATTGCAGACGAGGCATTCGAACTGCGCGAGCGCCTGCGGGTAGCAGTGCAGTCGCACCTGATGGCCGATGTGCCGCTCGGCGCCTTCCTCTCGGGGGGCGTCGACTCGAGCGCGGTGGTGGCCACCATGGCCGGCTTGCAGCAGAGTCCGGTGCTGACCAGCAACATCGCCTTCGACCGCCCGGAGTTCGACGAATCCGGTTATGCGCAGGCAGTGGCCAGCCGCTACGGCACCGACCATCAGTCGGAACTGGTGCGCAGCGACGACTTCGGCCTGGTCGATTTGCTGGCATGGCTGTACGACGAACCGTTCGCCGACAGCTCCGCGATTCCGACCTACCGGGTATGCCAACTGGCCGCCAGGCGCGTCAAGGTGGCATTGTCCGGCGATGGCGGCGATGAAAATTTTGCCGGCTACCGCCGCTATCGTCATGCGGTGGCGGAGGACCGGCTACGCCAGCTGTTGCCGCCGGCGCTGCGGCGGCCCTTGTTCGGTGCGCTTGGCCGCTGGTATCCGAAGGCCGACTGGGCGCCACGCGTGCTGCGCGCCAGGAGCACCTTCGAATCCCTGGCACGCGATCTGCCCGATGGCTATTTCCACGGCGTGTCCCTGATGACCGACCGCCAGCGAGCGCAACTCTTCAGCCCGGCATTCAAGAGGCAGTTGCAGGGTTTCCAGGCCAGCGACATGATGCGCGCACATGCCCGCAATGCACCGGATGGGGATGCGCTCGCCACCATCCAGTACCTGGACTTCAAGACCTGGTTGCCGGGAGACATCCTGACCAAGGTGGACCGGGCCAGCATGGCGCATGGACTGGAGGTTCGGGTGCCTCTGCTGGACCATCAGTTCGTGGAGTGGGCCGCCACCCTTCCCTCTTCGCTCAAGCTGCGCGGCGGCGAAGGCAAGTATTTGTTGAAGAAGGCGATGGAGCCCAGCCTGCCGCATGCACTGCTGTACCGTTCCAAAAAGGGATTCTCGGTGCCGCTTGCCGTGTGGCTGCGCGGCCCCCTGCGCCAGCCGATGCAGGCCGCCCTGCTGGGGCCACGACTGGGTGCCACCGGCTACTTCGACATGCAATGCATCGCCAGCTTGGTCAGCCAGCATCTGTCAGGTGCCAGCGACCATTCCGCTGCGTTGTGGGCATTGCTGATGTTTGAAGCCTTCCTGCGCAAGACCGATGCGGCAAGCGGCCAGGCGTATGCCGGGCTGGCGCAGCGGATGGCGATATCCACTACATGAGACGAGGATTGCACCAACCCATGCGCATCCTGCACGTGCTTGACCACTCAGCCCCGCTCCACAGCGGCTATACCTTCCGCACGCTCTCGATACTGCGGGAGCAGCGCCGGCGCGGCTGGGAGACCTTCCATCTGACCGGGCCGAAGCAAGGCCGTGGCAGCGAGGATGGGGCAAAGGAGGAGACCGTGGACGGCTGGCAGTTCTTCCGCGCCCCGCCGACAGCCAACCTGCTTGCCCGCCTGCCACTATCGAACCAGGTGTCGGTGATACACGAACTCGGCAAGCGTCTGCAGCAGATCGTGCCGGTGCTGCGGCCGGATGTCATCCACGCCCATTCCCCGGCATTGAATGCGATTGCGGCGCTGCAGGCCGGGCAGCGCTTCGGCGTGCCCGTGGTGTACGAAGTGCGTGCGTTCTGGGAAGACGCCGCGGTCGACCAGGGCACCAGCCGCGAGGGCGGACCGCGCTATCGCCTGTCGCGAGCGCTGGAGAGCTTTGCCCTGCGCCGCGCTGACGCGGTCACCACCATCTGCGACGGGCTGCGCCAGGACATGCTGGCGCGCGGGATACCGGCGCAGCGCATTACGGTGATTCCGAACGCGGTCGACATCGAGAATTTTGCACCCGGCGCCGCCCCCGATCCGGCGCTGGCCGCCAGCCTCGGCCTTGAAGGCAAGCGGGTGCTGGGCTTCATCGGATCGTTCTATGCTTACGAAGGATTGCCGCTGTTGTTGCAGGCCATGCCGCGGCTGCTGCAGCGCCATCCGGACCTGAGATTGCTGCTGGTCGGCGGCGGTCCGCAGGATGCGCATCTGCGGACTCTGAGTGCCGCGCTGGGGCTTGATGGCCGCGTCATTTTCACCGGGCGCGTGCCGCATGACCAGGTGCAACGCTACTACGACCTGGTCAATGTACTGGTCTATCCGCGCCTGCCGATGCGGCTGACCGATCTGGTGACGCCGCTCAAGCCGCTGGAGGCGATGGCGCAGGGCCGGCTGCTGGTCGCTTCCGACGTCGGCGGACACCGGGAGCTGATCGAAGACCGGCTGACCGGATGGTTGTTCAAGGCCGGCGAGGTGCAGTCGCTGGCCGACACCCTGTGCGAGCTGCTGGCTGCCCCGGAGCGCTGGGATGCGATGCGCGCAGCCGCCCGCCAGTTTGTCGAAATCGAGCGCAACTGGCCGCGCAGCGTCAGCCGCTATCAGCAGGTGTACGGGCAGCTGACCGGACAGCTGTCCGACCAGGCGGTGCAATGAAGTTGGTGACATTCAGCACGCTGTATCCGAATGCCCTGCGCCCGCAGCACGGCATCTTCGTCGAAACCCGCCTGCGCCAGTTGGTCGCCAGTGGCCAGGCTGAAGCGAGCGTGGTCGCGCCGGTCCCCTGGTTTCCGTTCCGGCACGAGCGCTTTGGCGCCTATGCGCGGTTTGCCCGCGTCCCGCGGGAAGAAGTCCGCTTCGGGCTCCAGGTGCAGCATCCGCGCTATCCGCTGCTTCCCAGGGTCGGCATGGAACTGGCACCGTTCATGCTGGCGGCCGCGATGAAGCCCGTACTCGGCCGCCTGCTCGATCAAGGGCGCGGCTTCGACCTGATCGATGCCCACTATCTTTATCCGGATGGCGTGGCCGCGGTCATGCTCGGCCAGTACTTCAACAAGCCGGTCGTGATCACCGCCCGCGGCAGCGATGTGAATGTGCTGCCGCGCTATCGAGTGCCGCGCCGGCTGATCCTGTGGGCGGCGGCACGGGCGCGTGCAGTCGTCACGGTATGCCAGGCGCTGAAGCTTGAACTGGCCAGGCTGGGGGTCGACCCGCAACGCATTGTTCCGCTGCGCAATGGCGTGGACCTGGATGTGTTCCGGCCGCTAGATAGTGAAGGCGAAGGCGAACCCAAAGGTGAGTGCAAAGATGAACGCAACCGCGTCCGCTCAGGGCTGGCGCTGCAGGGCTTTACGCTGCTGTCCGCCGGCCACCTGGTGCCCTTGAAGGGACACGACCTGGTGATACGCGCGCTGGCGCAGTTGCCAGGCGTGCAATTGCTGATTGCCGGCAGCGGCCCGCAGCAAGTCCCTCTGGAATTGCTCGCGCGCGAACTGTCGGTAGCGGATCGCGTCCGCTTCCTCGGCGCCTTGCCACAGATGGAGTTGCGCGAGGTGTACGGCGCGGCGGACGCGCTGGTGCTCGCTTCCAGCAGCGAAGGATGGGCCAACGTGCTGCTGGAGTCGCTCGCCTGCGGTACACCGGTGATCGCCACCAACGTATCGGGCACACCCGAGGTCGTCAATGCACCGCAAGCCGGAATCCTGCTGCAACAGCGCAGCCCCGATGCGATCGCACAGGCGGTGCGCGCGCTACGGCGGTGCCTGCCGACACGGGAGCAGACCCGGCGCCATGCGCAGGGCTTCGGCTGGGATGACACCACCGCCGGGCAACTGGCGCTGTTCCGCCACATACTCGCCGGCGGACAAGGCGCCCCGGCCGCGGCGGGTGATCCAGGCAGGCCGGAAGCGCAAGCACGAGTCTGGCCATGAATCCGCCAGAGGCTCAAGACAAGAAAGCGATGTCGGTTTCGGCCGGCGCCGCGACCATGGTGGCGATGCGCTGGAGCGACCGCCTGCTGGGCCTGCTCAGCACGCTGGTGCTGGCGCGCCTGCTGGCGCCCGAGGATTTCGGCGTCATCGCGCTTGCCTCGGTGGTGATCGAATTGATCGATGTGCTGCTCGACATGGGCGTGGCGACGACGCTGGTCCAGAACCTGCGCGCCACCCGCCGCGACTACCACGCCGCATGGACGCTGCGGCTGATCCAGTTCGTGATCGGCGCGGTGTTGGTGGCGGCATGCGCTCCACTGGCGGCCAACTACTTTCACGATCCGCGCATCGGTCCGGTCATGCAGGTGCTGGCCGTCGCCACCCTGATATCCGGCTTCGAGAACATCGGGATTGTCGCGTTCCAGAAGAACATGCAGTTCGGCATGGACTTCCGCTTCTTCTTTTACAAACGCGTGATCAGCGTCGCAGTCACCCTCGCCGCCGCCGTGGTTCTGCAGAGCTATTGGGCGCTGGTGATCGGCACGATTGTGCTGCGCATCTCTGGCGTGGCGCTCAGTTACGCCATGCATCCCATGCGGCCGCGCCTGGATTTTTCGGGAATCCGGGCCATCCTTTCGTTCTCGATGTGGAACGTGATGCGCAGCATCGGCGCCCACCTCAACGAGAATGCCGATCGCCTGATCGTGGGACGACGCGTGAGCACCGGCATGATGGGCCAGTACAGCATGGCCAGCGACATTGCCGCCCTGCCTTCCACCGAACTGCTGATGCCGATCGGACGGGTGTTGCTGCCGGCCTTCGTCAAGGAGAAAGAAGATCCTGCCAGGCTGCGCGAGACATTCCTGCTCGCGCTCGGCATCCAGGCGCTGGTCGGCATACCGGCCGGCGCAGGCCTGGCCCTGGTTGCCCCCGAGTTGGTGGCCGCCATGCTCGGCGACAGGTGGAAGGCTGCGATTCCTTTCGTGCAGATCATGGGCGTCATCAACGTCGCCACCGCAATCAGCGCCAGCGGCGCCTGCCTGCTGCTGGCCATCGGACGGCCGAAGGTGGTCGCCATCAATGCCTGGCTGCAAGTGCTGCTGTTCCTTGCCTGCGCCGTGTGGCTGATACCCCATGAAGGCGCGGTCGGCGTCGCGCTGCTCAGGCTGGCCGTGGCCGGTCTCGGCCTGGCAAGCTTTGTGTTCCTGCTGGTTCGCGAGTTGCCGGCGCTGCGGCTGATGGACCTGGTGGATGCCGTCTGGCGGCCCTGCATCGGCGCGGCGCTGATGTGGCTTGCATTGTCCATGTTGCCGTTGCCGGGGGGCATGCCGGTCGTCCTGCAGTTGCTGTGGAAGGTGGTGCTGGGAGCCGGCGTATTCATTGCCGCGATCCTGGCACTCTGGCTGCTGAGCGGGCGTGGCGACGGCCCGGAAAGCTACCTGCTGGGAAAAGTCAGGGAGTGGTTGCGCCTCAAGCCACAGGGAGCATGAGCGTGAACGGAATCCGGCCATGAAAGACCTGCTCGTCCTTGCCATCACCTTTGGATCGGTGCCACTGATCGTGTGGCGGCCCTGGATCGGCATCATCATGTGGGTCTGGCTCAGCGTCATGAATCCGCACCGCCTCGGCTATGGCGTCGCCGCCGACTGGCCGCTGGCGGCGATTGTGGCCGGCGTCACCATGATGGCATTGCTGGTGCGTCCGGTGCCAAAACGCTTTCCGCTCACCGCCGTGACCGTTTTTCTGCTGGCCTTCGTGTTCTGGATGAACGTCACCACCCATTTCTCCCTGGTGCCCGATGTGCCCGAGCAATGGAACCGCGTGATGAAGGTGATGTTGATGACATTCGTCACGCTGATCCTGATCCGGGATCGCCACCATGTGCAGGCACTGATCTGGATCATCGTCATTTCGCTCGGGTTCTACGGCGTCAAGGGTGGCATCTTCACCATCCTCACCGGCGGCAAGGACAAGGTCTGGGGGCCGCCACTCAGCTCGATCGCGGACAACAATGAAATCGCGCTGGCATTGGTGATGACCATCCCGCTGATGCACTACCTGCAGACCACCACCAAAAGCAGGACCGTGCGATACGCCCTCAGCGGCGCGATGCTGCTGTGCTTCGCAGCCATATTGGGAACCTACTCCCGCGGGGCCTTGCTCGCGATGGGCCTGATGGTGGGCGTGCTCGCCTTGCGCAGCCACCACAAGGCCGGCGTTTTCCTGTTCATCCTGGCCGTCCTCCCGTTTGCATTCAACTTCATGCCGGCGGAATGGATGGCGCGCATGGAAGGCATCCATCTCTATGAGCAGGATGGATCGGCGATGGGACGCATCAACGCCTGGACCATGGCTTACAACCTGGCCCTGGATCATCCGCTGGTGGGCGGTGGATTCCAGATCTACCTGCCCGAGTTGTTCGCCATCTATGCCCCCAATCCGGATGACCTTCACGTGGCCCACAGCATTTACTTCCAGGCGCTCGGCGAGCATGGCTTTGTCGGGCTCGGCCTGGTCCTGTTGTACATGCTGGCGACCTGGCGCTGCGCCAACTGGATCATCCGCCATGCAGCCGGCAGCGAGCAGTACCGCTGGGCGCGCAGCCTGGCCTCGATGCTCCAGGTCAGCCTGCTCGGCTATGCGGCGGGCGGCGCCTTCCTGAGCCTGCTTTACCTCGACGTGCCCTATTTCCTGATGGCGGCGCTGGTGGCGACCCGCGCGCTGATGGAGCGGGAGATGTCAGCCAAGGCAAGAGATGATGCGGCCATGGAGGCTCGAAATGGCGGCGCCACGCCGGAACCGGCCTGGCCGGCTGCGCGGCCTACCGGGGCACGACTGCGAATTGGGGACCGTCGGAATAATCCGGCTTCACCTGGCGCTTCATGAAGACGTCCCAGGCGCTGCCCGCATCGGGAGCGCCGGCGTTGACGCTATACGCCAGCGCCGGCTGCAGGTTGGACGGATAGCCGATGTTGGTGGCGGAAAAGCCCACCATCTCGCCCGGCTGCAGGCCCAGGCTGGCGGCCATGGCGGCACCGCCGCAGGGCAGGCCCGCCTGCGCCGGCGCACTGGCCCGGTAGACCTCGGAGAATGACGGATACAGGGGACTGCTGGCCGAGTCGCGCACCTTGAGCGTGTAGTTACTGCCGAAAATCCAGCAGAAGCCCGGGTCCGTCATGCGCCGGACCGCGAATGTCGCCTTCCATGACAGCAACGGCCGGGCCTTGACGAAGCCGAGTTCGTCGAGCCGCCCGATCGCGGAGGTAAAGAAATCGTCCTGCCAGGGCGCGACGCCAACGCCGCCGTCATATTCGATGGCGTACTCATTGGTGTCGAGGATGGCCAGGCGGTTGGCGTTCGGATTGGCGGGAAAATTGGCGATGTACCAGTCAAGATTGTTCGACAGGAAGCCGGCGAACTGCAGCTTCAGCGGGTCCTGGTCGGGCGTGATCCATGCGGCTTCGCCCAGCGTGCGCATGCTCCATGCCTGGCCGCGCACCTGGTCGGGTTTGAACAAGCCCTTGCCCGCCTCCCGGAAGCCCGGATTATCCTGGAACAGGTTGAACATCGTCCAGAACTGCAACTCTTCAAGATGGTAATGATCGCCGCTCAGCAAGTAGGGCAAGTATGAAAACGCCGGCTGGTGTGGTGAGTCCGGGGTGTTGGGACTGCTGCAGTCGCCACCACACGCCGGGAACGCTTCCGCCCTTCCGGTGGCCGGATTGACGGTGTCCGTGTCCTTGCCGAGCAAGGTCATGTAAGGATAGTTCGCCAGGCTCACCGGGCGTCCGGTCTGCTGGTCCCGATAGTGTATCGGCCAGCTGCCGGCCAGGTCGGCGGTGCCGAATGTGACGGCCCTGGCGCCCCGGTCGGCGCTCAGCAGGTACATCACGGCCCAGCCAGGGATCAATCCGATGTCCGGGCGCCCGCCGGGATCCGGCATCGACGGATTCGCCTGGCCCGCCCCCATCGGCTCGGTCTTCGGCCCGGTCCAGCCGGACGCAAGGGCCGACAGCGCGGCCCCGGATATCTGCAGCGACGGGTCGTAGCGCGGCAGCGCCCGCGAGGCCATCAGGTAGGCGGCATCGTGAGCCGCATCGATTTCCGGCTCACCTCCCCACCATGATGTCTTGCGCCAGCGGGCGTGATGGGTGTGGACCAGTTGCGGATTGGCGTAGACAGTCCGGCCACCGACCAGCACCTGGACCGAGTAGGTGAAGTTGCGCGGCGCTGGCGCAAACGCCCAGGCGTTCTCGACCGTGACATCGACCCGTGCCCGGTTGGCGGCGGGATAATGGCGAATGGAAAAGCGCGCCTGCAGATGGGGATGCGCCGTGCCCGCCGCGCTTGTCAAAGGCGCGGACATCAGCCATTCGCTCGCCTGGGGGCCGGCCACCCAGGTGCTGAAGCCGCCGCTGCGAAGCAGCGCATCGGCCGAAGCGGAATAGGCAATGCCATCGACAAGGATGTTGACCGAGGCCGTGAATCCGGCATCCAGCAGCGGCCCGGGGATGGCCGCTGCCGCGCTTGATCGGCCGCCCTTGGCGAGCTGCATCGTCAGCGCCTGCCCCGGGCCCAAGGCCGGGACGACCGTGGACAGCAGCGCGTGCCGGATGCTGCCATCCGCATGCGTGGCCTTGGCGTCGACCTGCACCGGAACCTGGCTGCCATCGCTCATCTGACCGACCAGCCCGTCGGCCGGTTGCAGCAGCGCCGGTGGAAAGGCCTGCCCCACCGTCAGCGGCACCGTCTGCTGGACACCGGCCGAAGTGCTGGTGAGGCGCAAGGATGGCAAGGTGTCGGGAAATGTCGCATTTGCCGGAATTGCGGTGCCGTCGGACCCGCTCGCGCTGGCAACACCGTTCCCTGTTCCCGATGTGCCCCCGCCGCCGCAACCGGCAGGAGCAGCGGCAAGCAGGCAGCCCAGCAGTACAAGCCCGACCGAGATCGCTGATTTCGCCAATTTGGCCAATTTCATCAGCGCCCGATATCTCATCTTCAGCGGCAGCTAGAACAAGCTTTGCGGGATGACCAGCACATCACCCGGCCGCATCGGCAAATTCGCAGACAGGTCGCCATCCTTGAGCAGGTCATTCAGGCGCAAATCGACCTTCTGCATGTTGCCGCCCTGGTTGCGGATCAGGTGCGCCCGGTTGCCGGCCGCGAAGGGCGTCATGCCGCCGACCGCGATCAGCACGTCCATCAGCGACATGCCGTTGCGATAAGGCAGTGCTTGCGGCTTGACCGCCTGGCCAATGATGCGGATCTGTTCGCCATACGGCCCGCTGAATCCGGTCACCGTGACGGTGACCACCGGATCCTTGATGAATTTGGCCAGCGCCTTTTCGATATCGCGCGCCAGCTGCGTCGATGTCTTTCCGCTGGCTTGCATGTCTTCCACCAGCGGCGTGGTCAGCATGCCGTCAGGACGCACCGGCGCATTGAGCGAGATATCGGGATAGCGCCAGACCGAAATGTGCAGGCTGTCGCCCGGCCCGATCAGATAGGCGTGCCGGTACTCGTCCGGCGCCGCCGCCTGTGACGCCAGCGGCCGGCTCGACGACGCGCATCCGGCAAGCGCCGCCAGCGACGCGATGCACAACAGGCGCAAGGCCAGGAAAAGTACGGAACGAGCCCTCATTGCCTCAATTGCCTTCATTGCATAGCCTCCACTGATGACCGCCAATCCGCAGACAGTCCCATGCGCATCCTCACAGCCGCCATGTGCTGTAGCCCGCAGTCCGCAAGGCATCGATATCGAATTTCGATTTGACGTCCACGAAGCAGCCCTGGTCTTCCAGCTTTTCAGCGAAATCCCAGATGCTGCGTTCGGCAATTTCCCGATGCGCGACGGCAATCACCATGGCGCGCGCGCGCGGAAGCTGATCCCAGGATTCGAGCTCGATGCCATACTCGCTGCGCGCCTCGGCGGCTGCGGCAAGCGGGTCATGCACATGGACATCCACGCCATACGAGCGCAACTCCATCACCAGATCGGCCGCCTTGGAATTGCGCAGGTCGGCGCAGTTTTCCTTGAAGGTCAGCCCGATCACATTGACAGCGCTGCCCCTGACGCAAAAACCGGCTTGTATCATTTGCTTGATCGTCTTTTCCGCAATGAATTTCGCCATGCCGTCATTGATGCGGCGGCCGGCCAGGATCACTTGCGGGTGGTATCCCAGCGCCTGCGCCTTGTGGGTCAGGTAGTAGGGATCGACCCCTATGCAGTGGCCACCCACCAGACCCGGCTCGAAGCGCAGGAAATTCCACTTGGTCCCCGCGGCCTGCAGCACTTCGCGGGTATCGATGCCGAGCTTGTCGCAGATGATGGCGAGCTCGTTCATCAGGGCGATATTCAGGTCGCGCTGCGTGTTTTCAATCACCTTGGCGGCCTCGGCAACCCTGATGCTCGACACGGGATACACGCCGGCATTGACGATCGATCCGTATAGCGCCGCCACGGTCTTGAGCGTTGGTGCGTCGTCGGCCGACACCACCTTGAGTATGGAAGTCAGCGTCCGTTCCGGGTCGCCGGGGTTGATTCGTTCCGGCGAATAGCCGACGTGGAAGTCTTCCATCCAGGTCAGGCCCGACTCTTTTTCAAGCACGGGCACGCAGATCTCCTCGGTCGCGCCCGGATAGACTGTCGACTCGTACACCACCACGGCGCCACGCTTCATGTGCCGGCCGACGCTCTTGCTCGCCGCAATCAGTGGCGCAAAATCCGGATTGTTGGCACCATCGACCGGCGTCGGCACCGCAACCACAATCACGTCCGCGGTCGCCAGCGCCCCGGCATCGCCGGTCACGGAGAGCCAGCACGAGGCCTCGAATTCGTCGCAGCAGACTTCACCGGCCGGGTCGAAGTGACTTCGGTAGTGTCCAATCTTTTCCTCGGAAAGATCGAAGCCGACGGTGCGGTGCTTTTTGCCGAACGCAATGGCCAAGGGCAAGCCTACATAGCCCAGTCCGACCACCGCGACCACGCCGATCCCGGGAATGTCGCCTGAGGCGCTGAACTGCGCCTCGCCGCCAGGACCCGGGTCAGTACTTTCACCTAGGCTTGTGTACAAAATTCCTCCGCACGAACATCCCCATGCCCCCTGGCTTGTGCGATTTTTGTTTTCTTGTTCTTTAGTCGCACGAACATCATCGCCCGATCATGTGGAGTCGCTCCATGATCTACTTCAAACCATGGTCAGCATGGGATGACGCGGGAACAAGGATCACGGACTGATCTGAATGCGCAAGGCGAAGTTTCGGCTTGAACATGCCAAGAGTCGTTGACCGCACAATCATGCGATGACCGATTGTCCGGCATCAAAGGACTGGCTTCTTCAATCGCTATTCTTGAACCCTGACATGAATTGCAAGACGCGATCAGGGAGCCACACCCGTCACCGGAAAAACAAGAAAACGGTGCTCAAAGGGCGCGGCATGTACAAGATATTCAATCACTTCACGCCCAGAGTCGCCACGCTGCTCTTGCTGCTCGAAGTGTCGATTTTCGTCGCGGCCACCTATCTGGCGGCCAGCCTGCGCTTCGGCGAGAGCCCACACGAGTTCGTGGAGCGTATTCCGAACTTCGGCATTTCGGCGGTGGTATATGCACTGCTGACCTCACTGTCGCTGGCCGGCCTGGGTGTCTACGAACTGCATTCCAGGCAGAGCCTGCGCGGTTCGATACTTCGCCTGGCGCCGGCATTCCTGATTGGCGCCTGCCTGACGGTCGCGGCCTTTTACCTTTTCCCGGATCTATACTTGGGACGGGGCGTGCTGGGCCTGAGCTTCGTGCTCAGCCTGAGCGCCATCCTGTTACTGCGCCTGGTCGTCTTCCATCTATTCAGATCTCGCTTCCTGAAGTCGCGCGTGCTGTTCCTGGGCGCTTCGCAGGAGGCACGGGAGTGCATGGAAATGAGCGGTGACAACGCGTTTTCCGAACGCTTCGAGGTGGTCGGGATTCTCCCGCTGCAGAACGACCAGAATTCGATCGCGGGTGCTTTCCTGCTGCCCAACCAGGGATCGCTGATGAGCATCGCGCGCAAATACGATGTGAACGAGATTGTCATTTCCCTGAAGAACTGGCGCGGCCTGAATGTTCCGATCCACCAACTGCTGGAATGCAAGATCAACGGCATCATGATCACGCCGATCTCGCGCTTCTTCGAACGCGAGGTGAACCAGATCCAGATCGATTACCTGCAACCCAGTGCGCTGGTCTTTGGCGACGGCTTCCGCGAGAACATGCTGCGCGCGATGGCAAAGCGCGTCGTCGACTTGCTTGCAGCCACGACGCTGCTGCTGGTCACGCTGCCGGTGATGCTGCTGGCCGCGCTGGCCATACTGATCGAGGACGGCGCGCCGGTCCTGTACCGCCAGGAGCGGGTGGGAAAAAGGGGCAAGTCCTTCATGGTCCTGAAATTCAGGAGCATGCGCAAGGATGCCGAAGCGGGAGGTGTCCCCACCTGGGCGCAGGCGGGAGATCAGCGCGTGACCAGGGTCGGCGCATTCATGCGCAAGACACGGATCGATGAATTGCCGCAGATTTTCAATGTGCTCCGTGGCGAAATGAGCTTCGTCGGCCCGCGGCCGGAGCGCCCCTACTTCGTGCACCAACTGAGCCAGCAGGTTCCCTTCTATGATATCCGCCACAGCATCAAGCCAGGCATCACCGGCTTTGCGCAGGTGCGGTATCGCTATGGGGCTACGGTCGAGGATTCGATCCAGAAGCTGCAGTACGATCTTTATTACATCAAGAACCAGAGCCTGTTCCTGGATCTGCTGATCATTATCGATACAGTGCAGGTGGTGTTGTTTGCCAAGGGGAGCAGGTGAAGGGGGATGACTGGCGGCATGCGGTGGCCGCGCTCGCCTTCAAGGGTTGATTGCTACCCATGACCTTGGGTGAGTCGATTTTTCGCTCTTTGGCTTGCGGTTCATGGGTTTTCGCTCTTTGGCTTGCGGTTCGTTTGGCCCGCAAGCCAAAAAGCCGCAAAGCAACAAAACCAAAAAATCACTCACCCGCGGGTCAATGCCCCTGCCCCTACTTCGGCGGAGCCGGAAACTTCACAACCGGTCCCTTCGCCTCCTGCCCCGGCGGCAGGTAGGCCGGCGCAGGATCGCCGGCCGGCGCCAGCGTCTTCACGTACCGGTGAATCGCGCGCAAATCCTCTGTTTTCATTGTCCGCAGGGCCCAGAACGGCATGGGCGGGCGCAATTCGGCGGTGCGGGCGAACTTGATCCATTCCTGTTCGCTCATCTTTTGCAGCGATAGCCGCAAATTCGGCGGATACGTCGTGCCCCAAGGACCCTGCCAGCCAAGCTGGTCGCCAGTGAGCCACTCCTTTTCCGGTACTTTGCCTCCAGACATCGCGAAGCCCGGGGTGTGGCAGTCGTTGCAGCCGCTGATCTCGACCAGGTAGCGGCCGCGGGCGATGGATTTTTCTTTGCCGGGCGCAGCGTGGGCCAGCGTCGAAGCGGCAATCACAACGCACAGTGCAGAGCGAGCAAAACGCACCATCGGATTCTCCTTCCAGGACGAGGAATGTTTCCGATGGATGATGCGGGAATTGCCTGAATTCCTGTTTTCAGAAAAGCATTTTATTGAGAATTCTCAACATTCCACCAATGGCATTACCCCGGAGATCCCTGCAACATTGACCAATGATCAATGCTGCTGCTCGCCCGGCGCGGCCGCATCGCCGGCCTCGCGTGCGTCCCTGGCCTTGGCTTTTTGCGCAGCGATATAACCGAGCACGATCACCATCACGCCGTGCGCCACACCGAGAAAGATCCAGTTACCCCCACGCTGGAAGAAGTAGACCATGCAGATGGCATTGAGGATGCCGCCCATGGAGGTCGGCACAAGGCGGACAATGGAACGAAGGTTCATGACAGGCGCTTCAGGATCGGTAAAACCGGAATGATAGGGTGTTTCCCCCGGACCGACAATTCCCGGATGCATGCCTTGCCTGTCGTGCAAGGCGCCGCCGCCCCCACCCTCTCCACCCCCACTGATCATTGATATCAGTTATTTACTTCGCGCCGTTGCCGCCAAAAGCCTTCTGCTTTTTCCAACGCCATGGCAGGATCGGTGCGGGTCTGACATTGCGCAGTCTCGTCCCAGCGCCTAGCCTGATTCATTGATACCCCCCAAAGCCATCATGCACAAACTACCGGATTCCCACCCCTTCCCGCCCGGCCGCGAGCGGGCACTGTTCCGGATGCTGCCGTCGCTGCTGATCGGCGGCTTGGCTGTGCCCGCAATCTTCGCACTGCTGGTGATGTATTTCGACCCGGCCTGGCAAGTGGGCCTGTTCATCGCTGCGGGCATCGCGATGGTGGATGTTCTGGCCGTGATTACGATGGCGGTCGGCTGCGTGCTGGTCATCGTGATGAAAGGTGATGCCTGGGGCGCGGACGACTACCCGCTTCCGGACGACACCGAGCCGCGCCAGAGGCGCTAGCCAGGCAAGCCGTACCGCATCATTATTTTTTTACCGGTAGCACTGCTTGCAGGCTGGTCTTCACCTCGATGAAACAGGGCTCCCTGGCCGCTAGCCCGCGGGCGATGGCCGCGTCTATCCCTGTCTCGTCCGTGATCGTTTCCGCCCGCATGCCGAAGCCGCGCGCAATCGCGGTGAAGTCGGGATTGAACAGGGACGTCCCCGGATACCGCCCGTCATAGGAACGTTCCTGGTGGATACGGATCGACGCATAGCAGGCGTTGTTCGACACGATGAACAGGATCGGCAGCTTGCGCTCGACGGCAGCAATCATCTCGTTCCCGGTCATCATGAAGCCGCCATCGCCCACCATGCAGACCACGCGGGCTTCGGGATGGCGCAGTTGGGTTGCGATCGCAGCCGGCGTGCCGTAACCCATGGCGCCGGCCAGCGGCGCCATCAGGCGCTGTGGATGGACAAAAGGAAAATGCCGGTAGACCGGCGCCGCGAAAGTTCCTGCATCCAGGCAAACATGGATGTTGTCCGGCGCTTGCGCTGCCAGCGAGCGCACCACTTCGTAAAACACCACGCCATCATCCTCCCGGCGCTGCGGCCAGGCCGCTATTTCCTGCTGCGTGGCGCGTAGCGAAGCGGCCCATGCGCGGCGCACGCCCGGGACAGCGGGAGGTGTGGCTGGCGTCAGCGCCCGCACCAGTGGCGCCGGGTCGCAAACCAGGCCGATCGTCGGCGCGAAATGCAGGCCGACCATGTGCGGGTCCGGATAGCAGTGCACGAAGGTCTGGGCCGGCTGCGGCAATGCCGGGAAGCTGTAATTCTGGCTGGTGACATCGTCGAAGCGGGTCCCGAGCGCAAGGATCAGGTCGCTGCTGGCGAACTGCTCGATCTGCCGCTGCGGATTTGCCAGGCCCAGGTCGCCGACAAATAGAGGATGGCTGTTCGGGAACACGTCGTGCCGGCGGAACGACACCGCCACCGGCACCTGCCATGCCTGCGCGAACGCCAGCAAGGCTTCGCGCCCGCCGGGCTGGTCGAAGGCGCCGCCGGCAATCACCAGCGGCCGTTCGGCGCGCTGCAGCAGGGATTCGATCTGCGCGATGGTCTCGGCGGTCGCGGTGACCGGGGCATTGGGCCGGGCGACGTAGTGGACCGCCGGCACGGCTTGCTGCTGCACGTCCTCCGGCACGGCGATCACCACCGGTCCGGGCGTGCCGGAAGTAGCGATGCGCACCGCCTTGAAAGCAATCTCGGCCAGTTGCGAAGGATCGGTCGCTTCAACCACCCATTTCGCGATCGAGCCGAACATCTTGTGATAATCGATCTCCTGGAAAGCCTCGCGCCGCAGGTCCTTCTTCGGTATCTGGCCGATTACCAGGATCAGGGGTATCGCGTCCTGCTGGGCAGTGTGCACCGCGATCGAGGCATTGGTCGCACCGGGACCGCGGCTGACCATCACCACGCCGGGTCGGCGCGTCAGGCGGCCGTCGGCGCAGGCCATGAAGCCGGCACCTGCTTCATGCCGGCAGGTGACCAGGTCGATCTGCGGAAAATCCGCGATCGCGTCCAGCAGGCCGAGGTAGCTCTCGCCCGGCACCTGGAAAATGCGGTCTATTCCATTGTCGGCAAGGACGGAAATGAATGCGTGGGAAGAAGTGTTCAATTGAAGGACCAGAAGTCGTGGGGCAGGAGCCGAAAAGAAAAGTCGCGAATCAGCAGACGCGAATCGGAATGCACCCGGCGGAGGGCGCCGGGCGACGCTGTCTTTGCTGTAGTCAATCGCGGAATATTAATCGCGGAAAGTCAGTCGCGGAATGAAGGGTCGCGCCGGTCGAGCAGGCGCAGCATCGCCGGCCATTCCATCACGCCGAAAGGACGGCGGGTGCCTGGCTGGTAAAGATGATGGGTACGCTCGATCACGGCTTGCGGCGGCATCACCAGTTCGGTCTGGCATGACATCGCATCGACCTGGGCACGGCAGGCCAGTTCCAGCCAGTACAGCGTGTTGAAGGCCTGGGCAATGTCGGGGCCGGCAGCCAGCAGGCCGTGGTTGCGCAGGATCATCGCGTTCGAATTGCCGAGATCGCGCACCAGGCGCTCGCGTTCGTCGAGGTCGATCGCCACGCTTTCATAGTCGTGGTAGGTGATGTCGCCGAAGCGCATCGCGGTTTGCGTCAGCGGCAGCAGTCCGCACTTCATCGCCGACACCGCCATGCCGGCACGGGTATGGGTATGGAGCACGCAACCGACCTCGGGCCGGGCGCCATGCACCGCGCTGTGTATCACGTAGCCGGCGGCATTGATACCGAAGGCCGGATCCGGGTTGAACACGATGTTGCCGGCAAGGTCGATCTTGACCAGCGAGGAAGCGGTGACCTCCTCGTACATGAGCCCGTAGGGGTTGATCAGCATGTGTTCTTCGCCGCCCGGCACGCGGGCGGTGATGTGGTTGTACACAAGGTCGCTCATGCCGAAATGCGCCACCAGCCGGTAGCAGGCGGCCAGTTCGACCCGGGTGTTCCATTCCGCTTCCGAAACCTGCGAACGGACATCGCTGACTGCAGCGTTCATGTTTTCTCCATCATTTGAATCGGGATCCCTGCGCCAGCGGCTGGCGCAGGGGTCCGGTCACTGTCTTCCCTTGCTGCCCGGGCCGGTGCTAGTCGATCTTGGTGCCGGTGTCGCGCACGAGCTTGCTCCAGCGCTCGTTTTCGGCCTTGATGTGCGCGGTGAATTCTTCCGGCGTGCTCTTCAGGATTTCCGAGCCCATGCCCAGCAGCTTCTGTTGCGGTGCCGGTTCATCCAGGATCGCATTGAGTTCGCGGTTCAGCTTGGCGATGATGGCCGGAGGCGTCCCGGCCGGGGCCAGCATGCCGAGCCAGGCGCCGACCTCGAAGTTGGGGACACCCATTTCATTGAGCGTGCGCACTTCCGGCAAATGGCTGGAACGCTTCATCGTGCTGACCGCCAGCGGCTTGAGCTTGCCGCTCTTGATGTGCGGCATCATCGAGACCACCGTATCGAAGGTCATGTCGACCTGGCCGCCGATCAGGTCGGTTTGCGCCTGGCTGCTGCCCTTGTATGGAACGTGCGTGAGCTTCATCCCTGTTCGCTGCATCAGCAACGCCATCACCAGATGGCTGGTAGTGCCGTTGCCGATCGATGCGAAGGTCAGCGCGCCCGGATTGGCCGCCGCTTTGGACTTCAGGTCCTCGAATGAATTGATCGATGATTTCGTGTTTACCACCAGCGAGTACGGCAACCAGGTGTGGAGTCCGATCGGCGCGAAGTCGCGCATCGGCTCGTACGTGAGGTTCTTGTACACATAAGGGTTGATGCTCATCGGCGCGGTGGCGGACACCACCAGCGTGTAGCCATCCGGCTTGGCCTTGGCCACAACGGCGGCGCCGATGCTGCCGCCCTGCCCCGGCCGGTTCTCGATGATGAAAGGCTGGCCCAGGCGTGCGGCAAAGCGTTCGGCCAGCACACGGGCGACGCTGTCGGTGGCGGTGCCAGGCGGGAAGCCGACCACCAGCGTCACCGGCCGGTTGGGGTAGCCGGCCGCAGCGTCCTGCGCCATGGCGGCTGGCACTGCGGCCAGCGAGGCGGTGGCGACGGCGAGGGCAATGCTTTTTCTTATGAATGTCATGGGGTCTCCTTGATAAATTTTATTTTGAGTTGCCGAAACCGTCGTCGATCATGACTTCGATCAGGTTCGGCTTGCCGCTGGCGACAGCCTGCTGCAATACGTGACGCAGGTCCGCCGGCTCGGTAATGCGTTGCGCCTGCATGCCGAGACCGGATGCCAGCGCCACGAAATCCAGCGGCGGATCGCGGAAATCCATTCCTGTGAAGCGGTCTGTCTTGCGGCCCGCCAGCAAGCGCTCCTTGATGATACGGTAGCTGCGGTTGTTCAGGATCACATAGGTGACCGGCAAGCCGAGATGGGCCGCGCTCCACAGCGCCTGGATGCTGTACAGCGAGCTGCCGTCACCGATCGCGGCCACCACCGGCCGCCCCGGCTGCGCCAGGCTGATCCCGACCGCGCCCGGAACGGCAAAGCCAAGGCCGCCGCTGGCCAGGCCGTAAAAGCTGTGCGGGTCGCTGGCTGGCAGCAGGTTGGTCAGCGCGATGGTTGAGGTCAATGCTTCCTCCACCACGATGGCATTGGCCGGCAGCGCCGCGACCAGTTCCAGCATGAGATAGCGCGGATCGATCGGTTGCGCCGACGCCGCCGCCCGCGCGACCGTGCGCGCCTGCTCGCGCCTGGCGCTCCAGTTGCGCGCAGAAATCGTGGCCAGCCTTTGCTCTGCCCGCGATGCCATGGCGGGCGTGCGCAGTGCCTTCAATACCGGCAGCAGCGCGCGCAGGGTTTCGCCGACATCGGCCCGCAGCGCCATCTCGGTCGGGTAATTTTTCCCCAGTTCCCAGTCGCGTTCGGTGACGTGGATCACCGGCATGCCATCCGGCAGCGGTTCGACCGGGCTGTAGGGCGACATGCGCAGCAGGTCCGCGCCCAGGCACAACAGCAAGTCGTGCGGCAGCAGCGTGGCACGCACCTTTTCCTGGTTGCGGGTCAGGTCGCCCATGCAGGCCGGATGATCGGACGGAAAGCGGGCGTTATACGGTACCGGCTCCTGGTAAACCGCTGCGCCGAGTAGCATGGCCAGTTCGCCGGCTTCCTCGAACAAGCCGTGGCTGGCCAGTTCGCGGCCGGCGATGATGACCGGGTTTTCAGCCCGCAACAGGCGCTCGGCCATGCGCGTGATGGTGTCGTCGGAGGGACGGTTGGCGGCATCCACCCGCGTCGGCGTTCCGAGATCGATCTCTGCTTCCTGGTCCAGCACGCTGCCGGGCAGGCTGATGAACACCGGCCCCATGGGCGGCGTCATGGCGATCTTGGCGGCGCGCCGGATCACGCGCGGCAAGTCTTCTATCCGGGTCACCTCGAACGACCATTTGACCAGCGGCTGCGCCACCGGCACCAGCGGCTCGTACAACAAGGGCTCGGTCAGGCCATAGCCGATCTCATACTGTCCGGCGGTGATGATCAACGGCGAGCCCGAGAATTTTGCGCTGTACAGCGCACCCATCGCGTGTCCAAGGCCCGGCATGCAGTGGAGGTTGACTGCCGCCAGCTTGCCGGAGGCGCGGGCAAAGCCGTCCGCCATGCCAAGCACGCATGATTCCTGCAGGCCCAGCACGTATTTCAGCTGCGGAAATTGCGGCACCGCTTCCATGATCGCCAGCTCGGTGGTGCCGGGGTTGCCGAACAGGTGGGTCACACCTTCATCGACCAGCAGCTGCAGGAATGCATCGCGGCCGGTAATTTTTTGTTTAGCCATGTATTGGTGCGTGCCCGATCAAAATGTCGGCAAGCCGAGCGCCGTGCGGAACCGCTCCTTGACAAAAGCGCCGTCGCGCGAAGGCAATGCGCGCGGTTTTTCTTCGGCGCGAATCGCCACCCTGGCCAGGAAGGTCCCCTCGCGCTGGCCCGAGCGGCGCGCAATGGCCGCCACCGAATCCATGTCGCTGACGTCGAAAGCATCGGCGATGCTGCAGGCCCGTGCCACCGATGACAGGTTGGTGCCGAGGCTGCTGTGGCTGCGCTGCATGCCGGTTTCGCCGAAATGACCGTTGTCCAGGATGACAATGCCCAGATTGGGCGGCCGCTGCACGCCGATGGTCGCCAGCGCGCCGATGCCCATCAGGGCCTCGCCGTCGCCGGTAATCACCAGCACGCTGCGTTCTGGCTGGGCCAATGCCAGTCCGAGGCCAATTGCGGCAGCGCCGCCCATCGCGCCCCACAAGTAAAAGTTTTCAGGCCGGTCCCCGGCCGCAAACACGTCATAGGCCGGCGAGCCGAGCCCGGTCACGACAAGCGCCTGCGGGCAGGCAGCCAGCAGACTGGCGACGAATTCGCGGCGATCGACCGCACGGCTGTCCATGTTTTGATCCATCGCTTCACCCATCGCTTCACCCATCACTTCACCCATTTTTTCCGCCCGATCAGTTTTTGCGACAGCAGCACGGCGACCGCGTCGCCCGCCTGGAAGGCCATGTCGAATCCGGCACTTACCGTATCGGCGACCTGCTCCGGCGTGTCGGCCCGAAGCACGGTCACGCCCATCAGCTCCAGCGATGCCTGGGTGGCGCGGCCCATCGGCCCCTGCCAGGGATTGAACTCTGCCCATTCGCCGCGCATGGTGATGATGGTGAAGAACGGAAAACGGCAGTTCTGAACCAATGACAGCATGTTGATGCAATTGCCCACGCCGCTGCTTTGCATCAGCAAGGCTGCGCGCTGGCCGCCAAGCCAGGCGCCGCAAGCCACTGCCACGCCCTCTTCCTCGGTGGTCAGCACCACCGGGCGCATGTCGGGATCTGCATGCACCCGACGGATCACGTGCGCATGGCCTGCATCCGGCACGTAGGCGACCTGCCTGACTCCGCCTTCCTTCAGGATGCTGAAGATCTCTTCCTGCCACGGCAGGACCGCAGTATCTGCTCCACTCATGTTTATATTTAGTATCAATTCAGGGAAAGGCACATGATAGGAATGGCAGAATGGCGTGTCCAATCAAGAAAACGACCGGCTTCGATCAATTTTCGGCATACCAGCATCGGCAGTGCGGGACAAAATGCGGCAAAAGCGGGGCAGCGATGCCCTGCAAGCCGCCAGCGATGGTGCCAGCCGGCCTGAAGGCAATGGGGAATACAAGTGGATATCAAACAGCTGCGCGCACTGCTCGCGATCGCAGATACCGGCAGCGTGTCGCGCGCGGCCGAAGCCTTGCACATAGTCCAGCCCGCGGTATCGCGGCAGCTGCGCATGCTGGAAGAACACCTGGGCGCGGCCCTGTTCTCGCGCGGCCGGCGTGGCATGGAGTTGACCGAGGCGGGCCAGATACTGGTGGAGCATGCGCGCCGCGCCTTGCGTGAACTGGACCAGGCCGCCGCCGAGATCGCGCCGGTCCCCGGCACCGTGACCGGCGCTGTCACGATCGGCCTGCTGCCCAGCACTGCCGACCTGTTGGCGGCACCGCTGGTGATCTCGCTGAAGCGGCAGTACCCGCGGCTGTCGGTACGGATCGCCACCGGCTATGCAGGCTATTTGCAGAAATGGCTGGAAGCCGGCGAAGTCGACGTCGTCATGTTGTATGACCCGAAGCCTTCTGCCGCGCTCGAAACCGAGCCCTTGCTGGACGAGGTGCTGTACCTGGTCGGGCCGGCAGGCGCAGACCTTGATCCGTCGCGGCCGGTGCCGCTGGCTTTCGTGGAAAACAAGCCGATGATATTGCCCAGCCTGCCGCATGGCTTGCGGCTGTTGATCGACAAGGCTTGCGAGGAGCAAGGGATACCGCTGACCATTGCCGCCGAGACGAATGCGATGAACGTGCAGAAGAACCTGGTGATGAACGGGCTGGGATATACCTTGCTGCCGAGCGTGGCGGTGGCGGAGGATCTTGCGAGCAAACTGCTGACGGCGGCGCCGATCACCCAACCGGACCTGGATCGCCGCATCGTCCTGGGACGACGCGCCAATTCAAGCCCGTCGGTTGCGATACGGTGCGCGGCGAACGAGTTGCGCACGCAGATCAAAGCGGTGGTGGATCAGGGGAAGTGGCCGGGGGCGAGGTGGTTGGGGTGACAGGCCTGCACGTTTGTCATTGGCACTGCGAGATGCTGCACAACTTCAACTCCGGTATGACGCTATTGGAGTCCATCCGCCTTGGTGGGCGCTTGTAGCGTTCTGGCTCGGTGGTTTTGCCGTTTTGCGGTTTTGCGGCTCTTTGGCTTGCGGGTGGTGTGGCTGGGTTTGGTGGTTGTGGTTGTGAAGCCGGGAGACACCCCGGCAGGTGTGTAACTTTCTTTTGGAAAAGAAAGTCACCAAAGAAACCAAATTCAAAACCCACTTGGCCAACGCCCCCCTCCGATAGCCAACCAGACTCGGATGTCTGGGCTAACCCAGTGCGACCTTCGCGAGAAATGATCCCTCGGCTGTACGCCGCTTACCTAATCAGCCAACCCCATGAAGTGTCTTATACCGATGCCCGGCGCACCGTTGACTCTTAAATTTTTTCGAAGCTTCAAACAAGCGACCGAATATGAGATCAGCGAATATGGGGTCAGATCTTGATATGTACCGAACGATTGTGCAGTAAAAGTCAAGACCTGACCCCAGCAATGCCGAGGCTGCAAACAAGCGACGGAGGGGATCTGTTCAAAGTCGGGCAAAGAACAGCAGAGATGCCCGGAGTACCCGCGCCCCTTGGCAGCCCAACCTGAAGAATCAATTAGCGGCTTCGAAAACAATTGGGAGTCAACGAGCGGTGGTGTGCGGTCGGCGGCATTGAAGCGGGTTGACTGATCCCGGTCAGAGGCGAACGTGTGGCAGGGCTTTCCTCGCGAAGGTCGCACTGGTTCGGCCCAGGCGTCCGAGTCTGGTTGGCGTTCGAAGCGGGCGTTGGCCAAGTGGGTTTTGACCTGCTTTTCTTTGGTTCCTTTCTTTTTCCAAAAGAAAGGAACACACCAGCCGGGGTGTCTCCCGGCTTCACAACGACAACCATCAAACCCAGCCAAACGAACCGCAAGCCACCAAAAAAATCACCAACAATAGTTCGCCCGAAATCAAAACAGAAAATCCAGCGGCAGCACAGTAAGCAAATCCTGCCCGATCCCGCTCCAGACCGACCTGCCTGGCTCAGCATCATGCACCACGCCAGGCACCCCATCCTTCTGCTCGGTCCATTGCAATCCCCCTGATTCCCTCAGCCCGACACGATAAGACGTGCTCGGAATAGCCGTGAGGAACGCATTGGCCAGGCGCTTGGCCAGTACCGGGCTGTCGATCAGGAAGCCCATTTCGGTATTGGTGTCGCGGGAGCGGCGGTCGAGGTTGTACGATCCGACAAAGAAACGGGTGTCATCGATCGCCATTACCTTCGCATGCAGGCTGGTGCCACTGCTGGTAGGCAAGCTGCCGCGAAGCAGCCGGTGCTTTGGCCGTTGCGGCATTCCCGCTAGACGTTTCATTTCAAACAACTCGACGCCGCCAGCCACCAGGGGCAAGCGCCATTTTGCGTACGCGGCGTGAACGATCGAGACATCGGTCGCTTCCAGCGAATTGGTCAGTATCCGGACCTTGATCCCCGCTCGGGCCAATGCGGTGAAATTCTTCACGGCCCCGGCCGTCGGCACCAGATAGGGCGAGATGATATGCAGGCTTCGCTCCGGCTTGCCGACCATCTCCCGGAAGCGGCTGATCAGGAACTCGCTCTCCGCGGCCTGGCCCAGGCCTTTTGCCGGCGCATCGACCACCAATGCCACCGGTGCCCACTCCAGCGACAAGCTTCCCCGCAGCAGGTCCTTCACAATCGGCAACTGCCTCAATGCATCCAGATAGGCATGGGCAGCAAGCACATCCTCTGCCGAAGTCAGCTTGTCGCCTCCCTCATCCGATGCCATGACGAGGGTCTCGTCAAGTCGCCCCGGAACGGCAGGCGGCAACAAGGACTCGGCCGGATAGGCCGAGTCGCTGGTCCAGTATTGCGCGAAGCTGCGCGCAACTTCATTGACCACCGGACCAACGGCCATCACGTCCATATCGGCAAAGGTGGTGCTGTCGGTGACATCGAAATAGGCATCGCCGATATTGCGCCCACCGACTATCGTCGCCTGATTGTCGACCGTGAAGGATTTGTTGTGCATGCGACGGTTCAACCGGCCGAATTCAGTCAGGTAGTTGAGCAAGCGCGCCCGCCGCAGCGTGAAAGGATTGAACAGTCTGACTTCGATATTGCGGCAGGCAGCAAGGTCGGCCAGGACCACGTCCAGGCTCGAGGTGTTGTTGTCGTCCAGCAGGATCCTGACACGCACCCCGCGATCGGCTGCTCGCAGAAGAGCCTGGAAAAGCCGCGATCCGGAGTGGTCGTTGCGCCAGATGTAGGACTGCACGTCGATCGAGCGCTCGGCGGCATCGACCAGCTGTATCCTCGCCGCGAATGAGTCGCCGGCATCCGGCAGAGGATAGATTCCCGAATGGCCGGGATGGGCACTTGCAAGCCTGGCTACCGCGCGACCCAGCGTCGTATTACCGGTATCTCCGGTCGGTACGATTGGCTTGCGCGCATCCAGCGAAGGCAATGCCGCGCATCCGGCCATCACGAGTGCCAGCAAGCAGGCAAGGACTGCCCTGCCGGTGGCGCACCAGAAGATCGTGCCGGAAGATGGTATCGCCATGAGAGACCTGCCCGCCCATGATTGATGGAACTGCTGGTGGAGTCTAGCGCGTCAGGAGAATCCCGGGTTGACGGAATCTGCATCGGACAAAGGGCCGCGCAACAAAGGGATGGCTGAGACGGGATGGCTGCGAAGGGATGAATGCGACTGGCTGGGTGAACCGGCACCACGCACCGCCATGGCGCGCCACGCCGTCATGCCATATCAGCAATGTCATCAAGCAGTAATGTTGCAAATAGACAATGCACTCATCATTCTCAACCAGATGCGCGGCATCGTTCAATGCGTGACACAGGAAAGTTCTCGTACGTCGTCCCGATTCCGCACCCAGTTCAGATTTTCCGAGGAAACCATCCGAAGGATTGTTGGACTGCTAGCAGTCATGCTGATCTGCGTTGTCGGACTGGAGACCCGGATCCGGGTGCAGGAGCAGGAATCCCTGGCAATTACAGTGCTGCGCGATCGCGAAGCGATCAGTGCTGGACTTCATGCGAGTCATCAAACCCAGTATCTGCGGGCCGGGATTGCTTCCTTGCTGATCATCCTGGCCGCCGCTTCCATCATCCATGTGTTTGGCCGCAAGCAGCGACTTTACGTCCAGCTGGAGCACGCACAGCGGCAAAAGCAGGATCTGATCGAGCAACTGCGCGAAGAACGTAACCGCGCCTTCCAGCTCGCATCGCATGACTACCTGACAGGAATTCCGAACCGGATGGAATTCCTGGCGCTGGGGCACAAGGAACTGGCGCGCGCCCGGCGCAGCCGCAAACTTTGCGCCCTCTTCTTCCTGGACCTGGACAAGTTCAAGCCTGTGAACGACACCCTCGGCCATGCCGTGGGCGACGAGCTTCTCAAGGCAGTGGCAGTTCGCCTGCGCGGCCTGGTCAGGGAATACGACCTGCTCGGCCGCTTCGGCGGGGACGAATTCGTCCTGCTGGTTGCAGAGCTTCCGTCCGAGGATCATATGTCAGCGCTCGCCAGGAAGTTGATCGACGCCATATGCACGCCCTTCCTCGACATCGAAGGCCATGACATCGAGATCAGCGCCAGTATCGGCATCGCACTCGCTCCGCGCGATGGTAATGACATGGCGACGCTGCTGGCTCGCGCAGACAGCGCGATGTACCTTGCAAAAGGAAGCGGCCGCGGAAATTTCCGGTTCTGCGATCCCGCGCTCAACGAAACCACCGCCCGCCGCTACGAGCTGGTGTCACGCTTCCGGCGTGCTATCAGCGAAAATGAATTCTGCCTGCATTACCAGGCACGGGTCAGGCTGTCCGATTTTTCCATCGCCGGGCTTGAGGCGCTGGTCAGGTGGCGCCATCCGGAACATGGACTGATCTATCCGAGCGAATTCATACCGCTGGCAGAGACGAATGACTTGATCGGATTGCTCGGTGAATGGGTGATCGATGCCGCCTGCCGGCAATTGCGGCTTTGGCAGGACGCCGGATTGCCGGTGGTTCCGGTGGCCGTCAACATCTCGGCCAGGCAGCTCAACGACGGCTCGCTGTCACGGCGGGTAATGGAGGCACTGGAGGCGCATGACATCGCGCCCTGCCTGCTGGAACTGGAGGTGACCGAAAGCTGCTTCATGGAAAATGCCCATTCCGCCACGGAGCAATTGCTGAATCTCCAGCAGATCGGAATAAAGATATCGCTCGACGACTATGGCACCGGTTTTTCCAGCCTGAACCAGCTCAAGCGCCTGCCGGTGGGCGCCATCAAGATCGACCGCTCCTTCGTCCAGGACATCCGCAACGATACCAGCGACATGATGATCGTTTCGTCCACCATCATCCTCGCGCATAACCTCGGATTGCGTGTGGTTGCCGAGGGCGTCGAGAGCAGCGAGCAGCTGGTTCATCTCAAAACCGCAGGCTGCGACGAAGTCCAGGGTTTTTATTTCCACCGTCCGGGTGCGCCGGAGTCGATTCCCGCCCTCTTGCTGCGCGCGCCGCTCATTCCGGTCAACGCATGCGGCTTCGTTGCGGCAGCGCCATCTGCGAGCTTCAGCTCCTGAACGATGTGTAGCCCTCCGGCGAGATTTCCCACGCCGGATTGTGGGCGATCTCCCAGACATGCCCGTCCGGGTCGGCAAAGTAGCCGCTGTACCCGCCCCACGGCTGCGCCTCCGGCTCGCGCAATATGCTGGCCCCGATGGACCGGGCCAGCGAAATGATGGAGTCGACCTCGTCGCGACCGCCGACGTTGTGGGCGACCGCGAAGGTATGGCCATTACGTGCCACCGGCACCCGGATATCGGCTTCAAATGCCGCTCGGGACCAGAGCGCGAACACGAAGCCATTGAACTGGAAAAAAATTACTTCGCCGTTATCGAAAACCGGTGACCAGCCCAGGCCGCTGCAATAAAACGACCTGGAAGCGGCAAGATCCTCGACCGGGAGCGTAATGACTGCTACACGCTGCTCCATATGCATCCTCATCTGGAATTGATGTTGCCAGCCTGGACGCATCTTCAGGCTGCGACGTCCGGTCACAGACCTTACACCGTTCTCGTGCGAAGCGGGAACCTTCACTTGTTACCTGAATTTTGGCGAGCCCGGCGAGAACTTGTGAGACACGGATAGCAGCCGGCTGCTGATTGTCAGCCTGGCTTGCGCCGGTGCCTGCTGGGAAATCTCGAAACGCAGCGATCCGTCAATCGAGAGGAAGTTGATCATGCTGCCGAAGGCCAATGCGTTCTCGGTTTGCGTTATCGTCAATACCGGCTGGCCTTTTACTGCATCCAGGATATCCGGCAATTGTTCGCGCAAGGAATCGCCGATGAAAAGCATGTGGACCATGGAACGCGGTGCGCTGGGCTTGAGTTTGCTGACGATGATCGGGCGCCCCTGCAACTGCCTGCTGGCTATCATGCGAACGAGCTCGTCGGCGATGTCATCCGCGCCCATGATTCCGACCCGAAGCGGGCTGTCCGGGCTGGCGAAGCTGCCGTCAGGCCATTCGACCAGTCCGGAAAAATGAAACAGATATGCAGTCTTGACCAGTCGCTCGGCGCGAATTTCATCGGCTTGCGCCAGCGCCGGACAAAGCGCCGCCAGCGCTGCCACTGCGATGAGCAGGACAAGCCAAATGCACTGCACTCCAGTGTTAACAGGTCGTATCAGGATCTCATTGCCGCCATGTCAGTTTTGTGAAAACCCTGGTCGCCATGGTGGCACGCAGTGCCGGGTCGCCAAATTCGGCGTGCGCGGTACCGAAGAGATTCTGGCCATAAATGGAGAGTTCAAGGTTCTTCGCCAGCTTCCAGCCGAAGCGCGCATCGATCGCATTGTAGGAATCCACCGGGAACAGTCCCAGCGAAGAAACCCGCCGCACGGAAACGTCGATTTCCTTGCCCGGACCGACATTCCAGTACGAGCGCAACTGCGCTGTCTGGCCCGCGGTTGCGCCAGCAATGGCAACCACCCCGTCCGTGGGACTGCTCGGCCGGCCGCGGTAGGTCTCGGTCAGGGCGGTCAGTCCTCCGGCAAGGCGCCATTTGGGGGTGACTTTCCACTCGCCCCACATTTCAATTCCGAGCGAATTGCCGTCTGCCGTGTTTGCCGTTGAAAAAGGGATGCCGCCGGTCTGCGTGGTCACTGCAGTCAGCTTGTCGTAGAAATTCCGGTACACGCTTGCTGCGAAGCTGCCGCGACGGCCCTGGGTACGGTAGCCGACTTCGACCACATCGACGATCTCGGAACGCATGTTCGGGTCGCCTTGAAAGATGACAGGGCCGCCTGGCACCCTGAGCACGAAGTCGGTGTCCAACCGGGACGGTCCGCGGGCGCCGCGGGATACAGCGCTCCATAGCAGATGTTCAGGCAACAGGCGCCAGGCCAGCCGCGCACTGGGCAAGGCGTCGACTGTGCCATAGGCACCTCTTTCGATGCGCAGGCCCGCGGTCATTTTCAGGTTCGGGCGCAGAGCCACCTCGTCCTGCACGAACAGGCTTAGCCAATGCTGCCGTACGCTATCCGGGAACATGCCGTAACTGGCGCTATTGTTGGTCCGATCCCAGGCATGGCGGTAATTGCCGCCCAGGGTCAGGCTATGGCGGCCGACGGCCGGCAAATTGCGCTGGAATTCGAAGTCCAGGGTATCGGTTGCGTCGTCCGCAGCGGGTTGCATGGTGCGGGCCGAGTGATCGTAATAGGCCTGGATTGCCAGCGACCCGCCATCGTCAGTGGGCCGGGTCCAGCGTACGGTGCCGTTCAGTCCCTGGAAGCGCACGCGCGGAAAAGGACCTGGCGCATTGATGTTGATCGCGCCCGGCTCGGGTTGTCCTGACGAACCGGAGAGTGCATTCACCTGCGCGCTGAATTTCTCCGGTCCACGGTTCCAGTCACCGCGCGCCCCGACCGTGTGGCTGCGCCAGTCGTCCATGGTGTGTTTTCCATCGGCCTCGCGGACGCTGCTGCCGCGATCCAGTACCCGTCCGTATACTCGGTAACTTGCACTCTCCCCGAGCTGCCCGCCGTAGCGAAAACTGCTGTCGCGCGCACGCTCGCCGGCATTCAGGCTGACGAGCGCGCCCTGGGTCGCGTGGGCCGGGCGCGTGATGATGTTGATCACGCCATTCACCGCATTCACACCCCACAGCACGCCGGCCGGACCGCTGATGACCTCGATGCGCTCGATGTCCTCCAGCATCATCTCCTGCGCATCCCACAGCACGCCCGAGAAGAAGCCCGAGTACACCGATCGGCCGTCGACCAGTACCAGCATCTTGTTCGGGCCGGTATAGACAGCCAGGTTATGCCCCCTGGCGCTGACATAGCCAGGGATGCCGTTATCGGATGCTACCTGCAGGTTCGGTGCCAGCCGGAGAACCTCCGTCAGCGTGGTCGCTGTCGAGCGACGGATGTCTTCGGCGGTGATCACATAGACAGACGACGGCGCGTCCGCCAGCGGCTCCGGCTTCTTGGAAACCGACGTCACCTGCAGGTTGACCAGCTCCTCCGGTGACATCTTCAGGACGCTGTCCGCTGTCAGTTGGGCCCGCGCCGCTGGAATCAACGCCAGCTGCATGACCAGCAGCAGTGGAATACATCCGCATGGCCGCCTGGCCGTGATCCTGCAGTCTCTATTCATGGTGTCTCGATCTCCTGTTGAGCCGAAATAGGACGCTGCCGGGACGGCAGGGGGATGTGTTGCTACCCCGAATAAATTGGAACCATGTGCTCGGGTACCGAACTATTGCGTCCGGGAACCACTTTTCCCATCGAGGCTTCCTGCGACAACAGATGTTATGAAAAACACTAATCTTCTAACAATTGTTGTTTGGCAAGAATGGGTGACCGATGGTTACCGGGTTATCACCGGATTAGCCTGCTGTCCGAATGAAAGCGGCCCGCCCCCCCGGCGCTGGATAAAGGACGGCACGGGCGGGCGCCCCAGGGTCCGGTTTACTAACATTTGCCATCCGGGATAGCGTTTGGGACCTGCCACTCTTCCTGCCTGCAGCGCCGGGCACCACGCCTTCAGTCGTGGCTGCCGAGCGATGTCGTCCTGTGATCGGGGGGAATGCCGATGAAGTGGCTGCACGGCTGGCTGGCGAAGCAACCCTTGAGCGCCAAGCTCAAGATGGCGAACCTGGTCACCAGCGGGACGGTGATCGTCCTGTCCAGCATCTTCCTGCTCTTCCTGCAAGCATGGCTTTCCATCCACGCCTTGCTGGACCGGACCCGGACAGACGCCATGATGACCAGCGAAAACCTGGCGGTCGCGATGGTTTTCCAGGACCGGAAATCGGCCCAGGACATCCTGTCGTTCCTTCATGCATCCCGGGCAATCCAGTCGGCCTGGGTGTACGACAAGCATGGGAAGCTGTTCGCCGACTACCATCGAAGTGGCGTCCCCGCTTCCCCGGATCCGGCACCGGAGGCGCTCCCCGCGGGACGTGCCGGTGAACGCATTTCCTGGAAACAAGTTGGCTGGCACCAGGCGTTCAACTACCAGGGAGAGCCGCTCGGTACCATCCTCGTGCTGGCCGACGTCAATATCCTGTACACCCAACTACTGAGCTATATCGGCATGCTCGTCCTGCTGCTGGCTGCCAGCCTGACGCTGGCGAACCTGGCGCTGACGCGGATACAGGCACTGATCACGCAACCCTTGCAGTCCTTGTCGCACACCGCCGGAGAAATTTCCGAACGGGGTGACTTTTCGATCCGTGCCAAGGTTCACCCGGGCGGCGACATCGGGCGCATGGCCCAGACCTTCAACACCATGCTGGACCGCATCCAGCGACGCGAGGTCGAACTGACCGAAGAGATCAGTCAACGGGAACGGGTGCAGAAACAACTCGACTACCTGGCGCATTTTGACAATGTCACGGGCCTGCATAACCGTCACTATTTCAACGAGCAACTGGAACTGACGGTGGGCCGGGCCTGTCGGCTGCAGCAGTGCGCCGCGCTGATATTCATCGACCTCGACAACTTCAAGACCTTCAACGACACGCTCGGCCACGCGACGGGCGACGAAGTGCTGCGCATCGTCGCCCAGCGGGTTTCACATACGGTGCGCGCCGACGACGTGCTATCCCGGGTCGGCGGCGACGAGTTCGCCATTATCGTCAGGGACATTCCGGATGTGCAGCTGGCCGAGCGGGTCGCGCAGAAATTTCTCGAAGCGCTGGCGGCGCCGGTATTCATCGGCGGCACCGAGATTTTCATCAGCGCCAGCATTGGCATCAGCGTCTGCCCGGATGACGCGACCGACATGCAGGACCTGCTGAAATATGCCGATTCCGCCATGTATCACGCCAAGAACAGCGGCAAGAATGGCTATTGCATCTTTGCGCCATCGATGCGCGGCGCTGCCGAGCGGCGTTTTGCCATTGAAGGAAGCATGCGCAGGGCGCTGGAGCGCAACGAACTGCAGTTGCTGTACCAGCCGAAGGTCGACATGTTGTCCGGACGTATCATCGGCGCAGAAGCCCTGGTGCGCTGGCACTCACCGGAGCTGGGGCTGCTGGGCCCGCATGAGTTCATCCCCCTGGCCGAGGAGACCGGGATGATCATCCAGATCGGCGAATGGGTGCTGCGCACCGCATGCGAGCAGTTGAAGTGCTGGCATGACGACGGACACAGGCACCTGGAAATGGCGGTCAACCTCTCCGGACGTCAATTGCGCGAGCCGAATTTCGTGCGCCAGGTGGAGGACGTGGTCGCACGCACCGGCATCGATCCGCGCGCACTGGAACTGGAGCTGACCGAAAGCATGCTGATGGATGCCGGAAACCCGACCATCGAAAAACTCCATGCCCTCCGGTCGATAGGCATCGGCCTGGCCATTGACGACTTCGGGACCGGCTATTCATCGATGAGCTACCTGAAAATGTTCCCGATCAATACCTTGAAGATCGACCAGAGCTTCGTACGCGACCTGCCGGGAGACAGCGGCGACTGCGCAATCGTACAGACCATCCTGGCGCTGGCGCACAACCTGCAACTGCAGGTGGTCGCGGAGGGGATAGAAAAGCGCGGCCAGGCCGACTTCCTGCGCACGCACGGTTGCGGGAAGGCACAGGGCATGCTGTATGGCGCGCCGATGACGCATGAAGAACTGGCCCGCATGCTGGCGGCAGAGGCCTTGGCTGGATCCGGCCAGGGAGCACAGGCTACGTAGTAGCAGTCCCGCCTGCCGAGCTGGCCCTGATGGGTCAGGGCCAGCGCAGAACCTGGCCTGGCGCCTGAATCAGGTGTCGGCCCACATCCGCAGCAGGTTGTGATACGTGCTGGTCAGTCCAACCGTGGCCGGGTCGGTTTCCCCCATCAATGAGCGCAGGCGGATCAGGTTCTGGTCCATGTTGAACAGCAAGGCACGCTGCTCTTCGCTGCGCACCATGCTCTCGATCCAGAAAAAGCTGGAAGTACGCCGGCCGCGTGTTACCGGCTCCACCCCGTGAAGGGTATTGGCGGGATACAGAACCATGTCACCCGCCGGCAGTTTCACCCGGTGCCCGGACGGGCTGTCCATGATCTCCAGTTCGCCCCCATCGTATTGATCCGGTTCGGACAGGAACAGGGTGCAGGACAGGTCGGTGCGAACCAGGTTTCCGCTGCCGACGAAGCGCACAGCGGTGTCGACATGCTTGCCGAAGGTATTGGCCTGGCCCCCATAGCTGTTGAACAGCGGCGGCGAAATCTTTTTCGGCAGCGCCGCCGAGAAAAACAGCTCATGACGCTTGAGCGCATACAACACCAGTTCGCGCACCGCCTGCGCCTGCTCGCAGGCTTCAGGCAGTTGCAGGTTGTTCTTCACCTGCGCCGCCTGCTCCCCCGCAGTCGGCCGGCCGTCGCTCCACGGCGCGCTGTCGAGCAGCGCCCTGGCCCGTCGGACCTCGTCCTTGGACAACACGTTTTGCAGATGAAGAATCATGATGGCCTTTGCTAGAAGCGGGCAATCAGCGACAACAGCGCCGTGCGCGGCGCACCGGTGATCACGAAGCCCGGATAGAGCTGGTCGCCGTAATTGCGGTTGGCGACGTTGTTGACGTTGAGCTGGGCGGTGTATTTTTCATTGAAAACATATTCCGCCATCAAGTCGCCAACCACGTAGCCAGGCGCCTGCGCAGTAGTCGAGGCCGCGCCAGAGGTTCCCTGCAGCGGACGGTTCTGCGATGCGCCGTGCAGGCCGCCGGCAACGCGCAACTGCGGCGTTACCTGGTAGCTGAGCCAGGCCGCGCCGCTTTGCCGCGGCGTCAGGCCGACCCGCGAGCCGACCACATTGGCCTGGGCGCTGCCGATCTGGTCAATTACCGCCGTCGGGATCAGCGAATACGACAGGTACAGCTCCAGCTTGCGCGTCAGGCGTCCGACCACGTCGAGCTCAATTCCCTGTGAATGGCGGCGGCCGGACAGCAGGTAAGCGCTGCCCGCGAAATCGGCGTCAGTTGTGCGCTCGTTGAATTTTTCAGTATGGAAGATCGCGGCGCGGGTCGACAATTTTCCATCCAGCCAGTCCAGCTTCGCGCCCAGTTCGATATTCCGGCTCTTCTCGGGCGGGGTGTTGGCATTTTGCGCGGTCACGAACTGATAGGTATCGGCCGAGGTGTTGAAGGAGGTGCCATAGGAAAAGTGAAAGGAAGCGCGGTCGGTCGGCTGGTACAGCACGCCGCCCCGGTAGCTGAACGGCGATTCGGACAAGCTGGTGGTGGTTTCCGACGGCGCACCGCCGATCGGATAGGCAATCTGCCTGAAGCGGCCGTTGAAATGGTCGAAGCGGATGCCGCCCAGCAGTTTCCACGCCGGTGCGATCTGCACCAGGTCCTGCGCATACAGGCCGATTGCCTGCGCCGAATAGGCACTGTTGGGCCGGAAGGTCGGGATCGCGTTCAACTGCAGGCCGGCATCCGGATTGCCGGCCGTGGTCGAGCCCTTGTTGAAGTTGGTGGTGACCGCGCCATAGGCGCCATAGCGGTCGGCCTCCTCGACCGCGGCATCGATGCCGGCCGTGATCTTGTGCTCCAGGCCGAACCAGTTGTACTTGTCGTTGTAGTCGCTCTGCAGGTAGGTGCCGCGGTACTGGTCCTTGCGCGGAGCCAGGCCGACCAGATTGAGCCTGGTCGATCCAGTCAGGTTGGCGGGCGTGGTGCCGGCGGCAAAGCTGGCGGTGGTACCCCACTGCGAGCGATCGAACTGACCGACCCGCAACTGGCTGCGCAACTCGGCGCCCTCGCCGAACCGATGGATGTGCGAAGCCGTCGCATAACTCGCGGTGCCGAGCACATAGTCGCTGTTCGTGCCATAGAAGTTGCCGGCATTCAGGTCCGGCACGGTGCCGCCAAGGTAGCGCACGCCGGCCATCGGCACGTTGTCGGTCTCGAGATGGAAGAAACCGAGGCTGACTTCGTCGCGCGTGCCTATGCCCCAGGAGTAGGTGGGTGCGATGCCGAACTTGTCCACTTCCGCGCCCTTGTTCCCGGCCTTCGTTCGCATCACGTTAAGCCGCAATGCTTCATTTTCGCCGGTCTTGAAATTGAAGTCGCCGGTGACGCGTGCGTTGCCATGGCTGCCGACCGTGGTCATCACTTCATGCTGGGTGGACAGGAAGGGCTTCTTGGTCACCTGGTTGATCACGCCGCCGGTGGAGCCGCGGCCGAACAGCATGGACGCGGAACCGCGCATGACTTCCACCCGATCGACGTTGAAGGTATCACGGTCGTATTGCGAGGGATCGCGCATGCCGTCGATCAGCAGGTCGCCGGTGGTGGCAACAGGAAAGCCGCGCAGGCGGATGTCCTGGTCGGTGCCGTTCTCGGTCGCCGCGAAGGTGATGCCGGCGGAATAGTGCAAAGCTTCACGCAGCGTCGTCAGCTTGGCGTCGTCCATCAGCTTTTCGGTCATCACGTTGATCGACTGCGGGATGTCGCGGATCGATTGCTGGCCTTTGCCGATGCTGGAGGTGCTGGTGCGGATGGATTCCTTGGCCTCGTTTTCGCGCGCACCTTTTACTTCGACCGCTGGCATCACCTGGTCAGCGGTGGCAGCGGTCTGGGCGAGTGTCGACATCGAAGTCGCGAGCATCATGGCGCCGAGCGCCATGCGGGGTGAAGGACGGCTGGAAGGCCGGTCAGCGAGAGCGGGAATGGCATGGTCCGGCGCGAGGCCGGGGGTGAATCGTTCAGACATGGTCAAACCTTTCGGATACGGTGAAGATGCTGGTATCGTCGGGCTGGCTATCTGAAGCAGAGTGGCTGGCTGCGATGGTTAAAAACTGTGCGAATTACTGCGGTCGTGCACTTACTTTTGGTCGAGCCCTTCCCTCTAATGGCCGATAGACTTTATAGCTCCCTCCCTTTCAAGGGGAGGGAGCGTTCGTGCCGTGCGCCGGTCAGCGCTACTTGTACCCAACCCGATCCAATATCTTCTGCGCTGCGATCTGGTTGCGGCCGATTGCGCCGATGGGCACGTTCTCCGCCTTGAATTTCCCCATTGATTCGATGGCGGGGTTCTTCACCACCACAGTGGGTACCGCCGGCCATTCGTTGTTACCGTCGGCGAAATAGCCCTGGGCCTGGTCGCTGGCAAGGTATTCGAGGAACTTGATTGCGGCGTCGCGATGCGGCGCATTGCGCGCGACCGCCCCGCCCGACACATTGATATGCGTGCCCGAGGTTTGCTGGTTCGGCCAGATGAAGCCGACCTTGTTCATCGCCTCACGGTCTTCGGCTTTGGTCGAGCGCAGCATGCGGGCGTAGTAGTAGGAGTTGGCCAGCGTCACGCCACACTCCCCGGAGGCAACGCTCTTGATCTGGTCGGTGTCGCCACCGCGCGGCGGACGGGCGAAATTGCTGACCATGCCCTGCGCCCACTTTTCAGTGGCTGCTTCACCGCTGCGATGGACCATCGCGCCGATCAGGGACAGCATGTAGGGATGCGAGCCGGAACGGGTGCACACCTTCTTCCTGTTCTTCGGATCGGCCAGCGATTCGTAGGTCGATACATCCTCCGGCTTCACGCTGACCTTGTTGTAGACGATGATGCGAGCGCGGGTCGACAATCCGAACCATTGCGCGCCACGACCCTCGTCGCCGCCATGCAGGTTGGCCGGAATCCGCTCCTTCAGCAGCTTCGACTGCACCGGCTGGAACAAGCCTTCCGCTTCTGCCCGCCACAAGCGGGCTGCGTCCACCATCAGGATCACGTCGGCCGGGCTGCTCTTGCCCTCGGTCTTCAGGCGTTCGAACAGCGCGTTGTCGTCCGCTTCGATGCGGTTGATCCTGATGCCGGTCTGGCGGGTGAAGCCGGTGTAGAGCTGCTCGTCGGTCTGGTAATGACGCGCCGAATACAGGTTCAGCACATTTTCCTGTGCGCTGGCGGCACCGGTGATGGCGATCGCTGACAGCGCGAGCACCGCAGCGGAAATGCGTTTTGCCGGGAAGCTGGACATCGTTGTTCCTTTCTTGTTCGGGGACACAAAAATAATCATGGTTCAGTGTTGCCGCGCTCAGCGGGCCGCATTGGGTTCAGTGACAAAGCCGATCTTGAGCAGTCCACCGGCCTGCGCCGCAGCCATCAGCTGCGCGACGCGCTCGTAGGGCGTCTTGCGATCGGCGCGCAGGTGCAACTCGGGCTGCGGCGACTGCGCAGCCACCGCCACAATCCGGTCTTTCAGCGCCTGCTCGTCGACCACCGTACCGTCCCAGCTGATGTTGCCGTCAGCGGCGATGGAGACAGCCACATGAGCGGGTTTTACATCATTGGGCTGGCTGGCCGCACGCGGCAGATCAAGCTTGACCGCATGGTTGATGACCGGGATGGTGATGATGAAGATGATCAGAAGCACCAGCATGACGTCGACCAGCGGCGTCATGTTGATTTCCGACATCACGTCATCCTCGCTGTCGGCGGTGAACAGGCTCATGCCGACTCTCCCCTGGCGCGCAGGCTGACCACATTCTCCGGCTGGCCGACGCGCCCGCCGGTGACCAGGTAGGCATGCAAGTCGTGCGCGAAATTGGACAGGCGCGACAGCATCGTCTTGTTGCTGCGTACCAGTGCGTTGTAGCCAAGCACTGCAGGAATCGCCACCACCAGCCCGAAAGCAGTCATGATCAACGCCTCGCCCACCGGGCCGGCGACGCGGTCGATGCTGGCCTGCCCCGAGACGCCGATGCCGACCAGCGCGTGATAAATGCCCCATACCGTGCCGAACAGTCCAACGAAGGGCGCCGTGCTGCCGACCGATGCCAGGATCTGCAGCTTGCCCTGCAGCAGGCCGGTTGCATTCTCGACCGAACGTCGCAGGCAACTGGTGACCCACTCGCTGACGTTCAGCGCGCCGTGCAGGTCGTCCCGGCTCATCGCATGGTGGCGGGCGGCGTTGACGCCATCCTCGGCCAGCGCCCGGAACGGGTTGGCATTGCGGTCGGATCCGAGCTTTTGCATGCCTTCTTCCATGCTCTTGCTGTGCCAGAATTCGTCGGCCGCTGCCGTGGCTTGCCGCTGCAGGCGTATCAGGCCCAGGGCCTTGACGATCATCACGTACCAGGACAGCACCGACATCACCAGCAGCACGAGGGCTACCGTGCGGGTGACGGAATCGCCCTGTTGCCACAGGTTGGCTATGCCGTAGGGATTGTTCATCTGCTTTGCGCTCACTATATGTTTGATGAGAGTTGGTCAGGCGGCGCCGAAAATTCTCCGGTGCCGGCCTCAGTTCAGTTTGAATTCGATCGGCACCTGCACCCACTCGGCCACGGCGACATCGCCGCGGCGAGCCGGCACGAAGCGCCACTTGCGTACTGCCGTCATGGCGGCCTCGTTGAACAAGGGTGAGCCTGCCGGCTTGAATACCTGCACCTCGCCCGCGTTACCCTCCGCGGTCACCAGCACGCGCAGCACCACCCTGCCCTCCTCGCCGGCACGGCGCAGCATCGCGGGATAGACCGGCACCGGATTGCTGAGGTAGGCGGCGTTGTAGCGTGGCGGTGTGAGCTGAGGCTGCGCGGAAACCGGGGCCCCGGCCGCGGCAGTGGCCGACTGCGCGGGAGGCGGTGACGGTTCGGCGGCTGCCGCTGTAGCTGCGGACACTGCGGGCGATGCTGCTGTTGCAGATGTTGGTGCAGCTGCGGGCGCCTTTTCGGCAAGCGCCGGCCGCGGCGTCTCTTGCTTCGGATTAGGCGCCGGTTGTGGCTTTATCGTCGGAATCGGTGCTTTGGGCTGGGGCGGCTCCGGCCGCGCCACTGCCGGGCTGGGTGCGAGCATCGCCACCATCACCGCGGGCAAGGGCACGGGCGCGGTGGCATCAGGCGCGGCCATGCGGGTCGCCAGCATCCACAGGATGGCGATGTGCGTGACAGTAATCAGGGCCAGCAGGCCCGTCCGCGATGGCAGGGAAATATTCATTTTGCTTTGTGGCACAGGAGCCGCCTGGACAGACGATTTCGGGAGATCCCTTGTCGCTGGCCTTCTTCTGAATGCGAATGATAACACTTCTCATTTGGATTTTGGAAGCCCCATCCGAAGTGACCGACCAGGGCTCGTCCGCTTTCCGCCGACTTCCCCGTCCGGGCCGACCATGACGGCGGCATGCCAGGATGAAACCGTGATCCCCTCACCGGAATCTGGGCGCCAGATCAAACTCTTCCAAAAATGAGACTTCTGGGTAAATCGTCTCACTCCGCGGTAACGCGCCGGGTGCGCTTCACTCCTACACTCCATCCGTGATCAAATCCGTCAAGGATGCAAGGTGGAGCAAGGCAGAAAGGAAAAAGAAGCAGTAGCGGCGAGCACGCCATTCCTCGGCCGTTCCGTGGAACGGGTGGAAGATGCCGCCCTGCTGACCGGTCACGGCGTCTATGCCGATGATGCCGGCGTGAAGCCGGGCACGCTGCATGCCGCCATCGTGCGTTCCCCGCACGGCCATGCCCGCGTGCTGGAAATCGATGCGCGCGCTGCGCTGGCCGTTCCCGGTGTCCGCACGGTGCTGACCGGCGCCGATGTACGCCAGTGGTCCAATCCCTTTGTCGTCGGCGTCAAGCAGCCGATGGAGCACTGGTGCATCGCGATGGAAAAGGTGCGCTATGCGGGCGAGCCGGTGGCGGTGGTCGTGGCCGAAAACCGCTATATCGCGGAAGACGCCGCCGAACTGGTCAAGGTCAGTTACGAAGCGCTGGAGGCAGTGGTTGATCCGGAGCAGGCGGCCCAGGACGGCAGCCCGCTGCTGCATGAGGCCGTGGGCAGCAACGTCGTCAACGACCGTCACTTTGTATACGGACAGCCCGACCAGGCTTTCGCGGCAGCGGAAAAAGTGGTGTCGCTCAAGGTTCACTACCCGCGCAATACATGCACGCCGATCGAATGCTATGTGGTGCAGGCCGAATACCTGTCGGCCGACCTCGGCTATGACGTGTTTTCCAATTTCCAGGGCCCGTTTGCGCTGCATCCGGTGATGGCGCTGGCGCTGAAGGTGCCCGGGGCCAAGCTGCGCTTGCGCCTGCCGCGCGACTCCGGCGGCAGCTTCGGCGTCAAGCAAGGCGTCTTCCCTTATATCGTGCTGATGTGCATGGCCTCGCGCAAGGCCGGGGCGCCGGTGAAATGGGTTGAAGATCGCCTTGAACACCTGCAGGCTGCAACCTCGGCCACCAACCGCGTCACCACGCTTTCGGCCGCGGTCAACGCCCAGGGTGAAGTCAGCGCGCTCCGGTGGCAGCAGCTCGACGATTGCGGTGGCTACCTGCGCGCGCCGGAACCGGCGACCTTCTACCGCATGCACGGCATCCTGACCGGCGCTTATCGGATCCAGCACCTGGAGGTTCATAACCGGGTGGTGCTGACCAACAAGACCCCGGCCGGCCTGGTGCGCGGGTTCGGCGGACCCCAGGTGTATTTCGCGTTGGAACGGCTGATGCAAAGGATCGCGGTCGAACTCGACCTCGATCCGCTCGAAGTCATCCGCCGCAACCTGATCGCTGCCGATGCATTTCCCTATCGTGCCCCAGCCGGCGCCCTGGTCGACTCCGGCAACTACCAGCTGGCGCTGAAGCTGGCCGAGGAGCGCGGCGACCTGGCTGGATTGCGGCGGCGGCGCGACGAGGCGCGCAAGGCCGGGCGCCTGTATGGCATCGGTTACGCGGCAATCGTCGAGCCGTCGATCTCGAACATGGGCTACATCACCACCGCCCTGACCCCCGGGCAACGCGCCAAGGCCGGCCCGAAAGGCGGCGCCAATTCCAGCGCCACGGTCTCCGTCGATGCGCTCGGGGCGGTGAGCGTCGTGATCGCCTCGGCGCCGCAGGGCCAAGGCCACATGACGGTGTGCTCGCAGGTCGTCGCCGACGTGCTCGGCTTGCAGCCGCGCGAAATCATGGTCAATACCGAGCTCGACACGCAAAAGGATGCGTGGTCGATCGCTTCCGGCAATTATTCCAGCCGCTTCGCCGGTGCCGTGGCCGGCACCGTCCACCTGGCTGCGGTCAAGGTGCGCGACAAGCTGGCGCTGATCGCCGCCGACCTGTTCAAGGTGGCGCCGCAACAGATCGTGTTCGCCGGCGGCAAGGCCGGCGTGGCGGACGATCCGTCCCGCAGCATCGCCTTCCACCGGCTGGCCGGCGCCACCCACTGGTCACCCGGCTCGCTGCCGGAAGGCATGATGCCTGGCGTGCGCGAAACCGTGTACTGGTCGCCACCGGGGTTGGAGCCGCCGGACGAAAACGACATCATCAACAGTTCGCTTGCCTACGGCTTCGTGTTCGACATCTGCGGTGTCGAGATCGACCCGGCAAGCGGCCGCGTGCGCATCGACAAGTATGTCACCACCCATGATGCCGGCCGCATCTTGCATCCGGGCATGGCAGATGGCCAGGTGCGCGGATCGTTCGCACAGGCGGTCGGCGCGGCGCTGATGGAGGAGTTTGCCTATGGCGCCGACGGCAGCTTCCTGTCCGGCACCCTGGCCGACTACCTGCTGCCGACCGCGGTCGAAGTTCCCGACCCGCTGATCGTGCATCTGGAGACGCCCTCGCCCTTCACGCCGCTCGGCGCCAAGGGCCTGGCCGAAGGCAATAACATGAGCACGCCGGTTTGCATCGCCAACGCTGTGGCCGATGCCCTGGGCCAATCCGACATCCGCCTGCCGCTGACTCCAGCCCGGGTGATCGCCATGCTCGATCCACCCGATCCGCCGCCGCGCAGGCAAGCCGCACAAACCGCGCAAGCGGGCCATGCAGCGCCGGCCCCAGCCGTGTCCATGCCGGCCAGGCCACCCGGCGCCCGCACGCTGGCGATGCGCGGCCAGATCGAACTGGCAGCCACCCCGCAAGCGGTGTACGACGTGTTGCTCAATCCAGCCGTGCTGGCCAAGGTCATTCCCGGTTGCCATTCGCTGGAGCAGGTTGGCGAGAATCACTACCGTGCCGATATCACGCTAGGAATCGGCGTGGTCAAGGCGCGCTATGCAGCCGAGGTCCAGTTGTCCGACCTGCAGCCGCCGCACGCCCTGCGGCTGGCCGGCAGCGGCACCAGCAGCCTGGGCCAGGCCCAGGGCGCGGGCAGCGTGCGCCTGGAAGCAGTCGCCGGCGGCACCCTCCTTCACTACGACTATGACGTCGCCGTCGGCGGCAAGGTCGCCGCGGTGGGCTCCCGCATGCTGGAAGGCGCCGCCAAGATCATCCTGCGGCAACTGTTCGAACAACTCGGACGCCATGCTGCCGCGACAGAAAACACGGGAAGCGCAGCAGGGGCGCCCGATGCCCCTGCTGCGGCTGCTGCCGCAAAACCGGCGGGCCTGATTCAGCGCCTGCTGTCCCTGCTCGGAATCCGCTCATGAAACCCGCATCCTTCGATTACATCCGCATCGACAGCAGCGACGAAATCGCCGCCCTGCTGAACCAGGTCGGTTCCGACGGGCGCATCCTGGCCGGGGGCCAGTCGCTGATGGCGATGCTGAACATCCGGCTGGCCCAGCCGAAGGTGCTGCTCGATATCAGCCGCTGCGCCGACCTGAACTATGCCCGCATCGCCGACGGCCACCTGTGCATAGGCGCGGCAGCGACCCAGGCCAGCATCGAATGGCGGCCCGAGCTGGCGACGGAACTGCCGCTGCTGCACAAGGTGTTCCCGTGGATCTCGCATTTCCAGGTGCGCAACCGCGGCACCGTATGCGGCTCGGTCGCGCATGCAGATCCCAGCGCGGAATTGCCGCTGTGCCTGGTTGCCCTGCAGGGCAGCGTCGTGTTGCGCTCGGCCAGCGGCCGGCGGGTGCTGGCAGCCGAGCAATTCTTCCGTGGCATGCTCTCCACCGCACTCGAGCCCGGGGAGTTCGTCGAGGAGGTGCGCTTCCCGCTGCACCGGCCCGGCCATCGTCACGGCTTCAAGGAAGTGGCGATGCGCCATGGCGACTTTGCGCTGGTGGCGCTGGCCGCCACCATTACCCCGGATGCCATCGAACTGAGCGCCGGCGGTGTCGCCGACCGGCCGACCCGCATCCGCTGGCAGGTGAAGCCTGACGCGCTGGTCGGGTTCGACCTGGACGCCGCGCTGAACGATTTCAGCTGGTCGCTGGAAGCAGAAAGCGACACGCACGCCACCGCAGCCTACCGCCGCCACCTGGTGCGGCAACTGGGCCGGCAACTGATCATGGAGACTGCGCAATGAAGCGCCTGGAACGGGATGCAAGCCATCCGATCAACCTCACCCTGAACGGTGTTCAGTGCCGCGGGAACGCCGAGCCGCGCATGTTGCTGTCGGATTTCCTGCGCCACACGCTGGGCCAGACCGGCACCCATGTCGGCTGCGAACATGGCGTGTGCGGCGCCTGCACGGTCCGCATCGACGGCGTCGCCGCCCGCAGCTGCCTGACCCTGGCGGTGCAGGTGGATGGACGCCAGGTCGACACCGTGGAAGGCATCTCCGCACGCGACGAGGGACTGAACGACCTGCAGCAGGCATTCCGCCGCCATCACGCGCTCCAGTGCGGCTTTTGCACCGCCGGCATCCTGATGTCGTGCAGCGATTTCCTGGAACGCGTGCCCAGCCCGACTGAAGAACAAGTCCGCGAGATGCTGTCGGGCCATCTGTGCCGCTGCACTGGCTATACCCCGATCGTCAAGGCAGTGTTGGACGTTGCCGACGAGCGGAATAATAAAAAAAGGGGATCCGAAAATGCTTGATCTGGGACGCAGTTTCCTGGCATCGGTCGAACGCAATCCGGGCGCGACGGCGATCGTCGACGGCGATTGCCGGCTAAGCTACGAACAATGGTTCGCCAGCATACAAAACGTGGCCGCGGGGCTGGCCGGACTGGGATTGGGGCGCGGCGACCACATCGCAGTGATCTTGCAGAACCGCTGGGAAATGGCGACGCTGCACTGGGCCTGCCAGTTTACCGGTGTGATCATGACGCCGTTGAACTGGCGCGTGAAGCCGGACGAAATCGACTACTGCGCCAGCGATGCCGGCGCCCGCGTGCTGGTCTATCAGGACGCATCGGCCGAAGCGGTAGCGGAGTCATCGGTGGCTGGCAAGATGACCAGGATTGCGGTCGGCATCGATGCACCCGGCGACGTCCCCTTCGCGTCCTTGCTGGCCACCGCGGCCAAAGGCACGCTGCTGGAGGCAACGGCCGAGGACTGGTCCTTGATGCTTTACACCTCCGGCACCACCGGCAAGCCCAAGGGCGTGCCGCGGCGGCACCGCCATGAGCGCCACGCCGCCCTCGCCCACGTCGCCCAGAACCTGTACCGCTATGGCGAGCGCACGCTGGGCGTGATGCCGCTGTACCACACGATGGGCGTGCGTTCGCTGCTGTCCATGGCGCTGATCGACGGCCGTTTCGTCTGCGTGCCCCGCTTCGACCCGGCTGCCGTGCTGAAGTCGATTCCGGCCGAGGGCATCACCAATCTCTACCTGGTGCCGACGCTGTACCACGACGTGCTGGCGCATCCCGACGCCGCCGCCGCCGACCTCCGTTCCGTGCGCAAGCTGGGTTTCGCCGGCGCGCCGATGAACGAGGCGCTGGTGCACAAGCTGGTGGATCGCTTCAAGCCGGAGCTGTTCGTGAACCACTACGGATCGTCAGAGGTGTACACCTTCACCATCGACCAGAGCGCCGCCGAAAAACCTGGCAGCGCGGGCCGCGCCGGAATCAACCAGCGCATCCGCGTCATCAAGCTCGAAAATTTCGACGTCGAGAAGCGCGCCGAGGTCGGCGAAGAAGGCCAGATCATCTGCGACATGGCGAGCGAGGAGTCCTTCGAAGGCTACTGGAACCGCCCCGACGCCAATGCCAAATCGCTGCACCAGGGCTGGTACTTCACCGGCGACACCGGTTATGTCGATGCGCAAGGCGACCTGTTCGTGACCGGCCGGGTGGACGACATGATGATCAGCGGCGGCGAAAATATCTCGCCGGTGGAAATCGAAAGCATGCTGTCGCTGCACCCGGCGGTGGATGAAGTTGCCGTGGTCGGCCTGCCCGACGAACGCTGGGGCCAGCGCGTCACCGCCTTCATCAAGCGCAGCGCGCCGGTGACCGGCGAGGAACTCAATGAGCATTGCGTGAGTTCCGGCCTGGCCAACTTCAAGCGCCCGCGCGGCTATGTGTTCGTGCGCGAAGTGCCGCGCTCGCCGGTCGGCAAGCTGTTGCGCCGCAAGCTGCTGTCCAACGAATACGAAGCTGAAAACTGAACCGATAACGGGGGATGCGCACGCGCTTTCCCTTCTGCCATAATCTCCGCCACGGAGCGGATACGCCAACAACGAATATAAACAAGGAACAAGGAGTTCTCATGAGTCAGTTGAAACACCCCGCCCAGTCGATGCTGGAAAACCTGAACGGATTTTCCGTGGTCATCGATGCCGCCCGCGAACGCGCCGATATCATCCTTGACCGCCCGCCCTTCAACATCATCCTGATGCCGCAGCGCGACCAATTGCGCCTGGTGTTCGAGGCGCTGGATGAAGATCCTTCGGTGCGAGTGATCGTGGTACGCGCGGCGGGAGAGCATTTCTCCAGCGGCGGCGATATCAAGGGCTTCATGGAAGCATCGCCCGAGCACGTGTCCAAGCTGGCCTGGAATATCGCGGCGCCGACGCGCTGCTCGAAGCCGGTGATCGCCGCCAACCGCGGCTATTGCTTCGGCGTCGGCTTTGAACTGTCGCTGGCCTGCGATTTCCGTATTGCGAGCGAAACCACGCTGTACGCGCTGCCCGAGCAGAAGCTGGGCCAGATCCCGGGTTCCGGCGGATCGGCCCGGCTGCAGAAAATGGTCGGCATCACCCGCACCAAGGACATCGTGATGCGCTCGCGCCGCATTCCGGGCAAGCAGGCCTATGACTGGGGTGTCGCGACCGAATGCGTGCCGGATGCCGAACTCGAAGCCGCGACCGACCGCCTGGTTGACGAGCTGCGCGGTTTCTCGCCGCTGGCCCAGCGCACCGCCAAGAAGATGTTGAACGATACCGAAGATTCGCCGCTGTCGATCGCCATCGAACTCGAAGGCCATTGCTATAGCCGGCTGCGCCAGTCGCAGGATTTCAAGGAAGGCGTCGAAGCTTTCCACGGCAAGCGCCCCCCGAAATTCGAGGGCAAATAGATCCAGGAAAAATCCGCTGCAAGCAGTACACAATAATTCATAAAACAGAGGAGACATCGATGGACAAACCATTGCGCAAGGGTCGCAGGCTGCTGGTCGCCACAAGCTTCGCCACAGCCTGCGTTGCCGCCGGCATCGCCATGCTGCCGGCGGCGCCCGCCATCGCACAGGAACTGGCTGAAGTAAAGGTCGGCACCAACGGCGTGGTCAGCGACGCCCCATTCTTCATCGCCAATCGCAAGGGTTATTTCAAGGAACAGGGGATACGCATCACCCTGGTTCCCTTTGATGCCGGCCCCAAGATGATCGCGCCTCTGGGCACCGGCCAGCTCGATGCTGCCGCCGGCGCCATGTCGGCCGGCTTGTACAACGCCGCCGCTCGCGGCATCAACATCAAGGTTGTCGCGGACAAGGGATCGGTCGAGCCGGGTTACGACTACATGCCGATCCTGGTGCGCAAGGCGCTGGTCGACAGCGGCAAGGTCAAGAGCTTCGCCGACCTCAAGGGTCTGAAGGTTGCCGAAGCGGCCAAGGGCGGTTCGCCCGGCTCCAAGCTCAACGAGGCGCTGAAAAGCGCCGGCCTGGGCTACAAGGATGTCCAGCACGAGTACATGGGCTATCCGCAACATGTGACGGCCTTGTCCAATGGCGCAGTGGATGCGTCAGTAACGACCGAGCCATCGGCCACCCGGGCAGTCGAGGGCGGCATTGCGGTGAAGATCTCGACCGACAAGGCCTATGGCGACCAGCAGGTGGCAGTACTGCTGTACGGCGGCGATTTCATCAAGAAGAGGCCGGAGCTGGCGGGCAAATTCATGATCGCCTACCTGAAGGGTGCACGCTTCTACAACGACGCGCTGAAGGACGGCAAGTTCGCCGGCCCCAATGCCGCCGAGCTGATCTCGATGCTGACCGTCGACACCAACGTCAAGGACCCCGAGTTGTACAAGAAGATGGTGCCCAGCGCCGTCGACCCGAATGGCAAGCTCAATGACGCCAGCCTGAAGAAAGATTTCGCGTTCTACAAGGATCAGGGCTACCTTGAAGGCAGCGTCACGGTCGACCAGGTGGTGGACAGGTCTTTTGCCGAAGCCGCTGTCAAGGCGCTCGGCCCCTACAAAGCAAAGTAACGGGACTCCAGATTGAACTACGCTTCTGATGCACCAGCCGCAATAACGGCTGCAAGCTCGGCTGCAGGCGCAGCCACAAGCGCCCAGCCCAAGATTTCGCTGCGTAACGTAAGCAAGCATTTCGACACGCGCGATGGCCTGTTCACGGCCGTCGACGACATGACGCTGGATATTGCCGCTGGTTCGTTTTTCGTCATCGTCGGCCCCAGCGGCTGCGGCAAGACCACCCTGATCCGCATGCTCGGCGGACTGGAACAACCTAGCAGTGGCAGCATGGAGATCCGCGCCGAGCGGCCGGGCAAGCCGCTCAATTCAATGATCTTCCAGGGCGATTCCATCTTCCCCTGGATGACCGTGTGGGACAACGCCGCTTACGGCTTGCGCATGCGCGGCGCGCCCAAGGCCGAGATCCGCGAGGTGGTCGGCCATTACCTGGACAAGACCGGACTGACGCGTTTCGCCGACCGTTATCCCCATCAGCTTTCCGGCGGCATGAAGCAAAGGGTATCGATCGCCCGCGCTTTCGCCAATGACCCCGAAGTGCTGCTGATGGACGAGCCGTTCTCGGCGCTCGATGAGCAGAACAAGACCCTGCTGCAGGAGGAAGTCCTGCGCATCTGGGATGAGGACAAGAAGACCGTCGTCTTCATCACCCACAGCGTCGATGAAGCCGTCACGCTGGGCGACCGGATCATGGTCATGTCTGCCCACCCCGGACGTATCAAGGCATTGATCGATGTGCCGTTCGAGCGGCCCCGCAACGTGCTGGAACTGCGTGCCCAGCCGGCATATGGCGAGATGGTGTACGGGATCTGGAGCCATCTGCGTGATGAGGTTCGCCGCGCCAAGGAACAAGAAGAGGCACGAGCATGAGCCGCATATCGAAAACAAGTGAACGCCTGATTGCCCTGGCGTCGCCGCTGGCGCTGCTGCTGGCATGGGAGGTCGCCGCACGCACCGGCGGGATCGACACCCGCTTCTTTCCGGCCCCCACCGTGATCGGGCAAAAAGCGTTGACGATGGCAGCGTCCGGCGAATTGTGGGAGCACCTGTCGGCCAGCCTGTTGCGGCTGCTGCTGGGCTCGCTGCTGGGCGGCATACCGGCGCTGGCGCTGGGCATCCTGATGGGACTGTACCGTCCGATCCGGGTCGCGATCGATCCACTGATCGCCGCCACCTATCCGATACCGAAGAGCGCGATCCTGCCGCTGATCCTGCTGATTTTCGGCCTCGGCGAATCCTCCAAGATCGTGATGGTGGCGCTCGGCGTGTTCTTCCCGGTGGTGATCAACACCCTGACCGGCGTGCTGCAGATCGATCGCATCTATCTCGACGTCGGCAAGAACTTCGGCGCCAGCCGCTGGCAGACCTTCCGCACCATCGCCCTGCCCGGCGCGATGCCGTCGATCATGGCCGGCATCAAGCTCGGCGTCGGCATGGGACTGATCCTGATCGCGATCGCCGAGATGGTCGGGGCCAAGACCGGCATCGGCTTCATGATCTGGGACGCATGGCAGGTGCTGTCGGTCGAGATCATGTACGTCGGCCTTGTCATGATCGCCATCCTCGGATTCCTGATCACCTTGCTGTTGAATGAAGTTGAAATGCTGGTACTGCCCTGGAGACGCGACCGCTGAGAGGCGGGCGCACCGGATTTATTCTGATAATCACAAAATGGAGAGACAAATGAATACACGCGGACATCAACTCACATTGCTGGCAGCGCTGGTCGGCGCCGCCTTCTGCACGTCGGCCGCAGCACAGACCGGCCCGATCAAGATCGGCGTGGTCACGCCGCTGTCCGGCACCTACGCCAGCATCGGACAGCAGGTGAAATGGGGCCTGGAGCTGGCGACCAAGGAAGTCAACGCCGCCGGCGGCATCATGGGCCGCAAGATCGAGCTGCTGTTCGAGGACGAAGAAGCCAATCCGGCCGTCGCCACCCAGAAAGCAGAGAAGCTGTTCCAGTCGGCCAAGGTCGATTTCCTGACCGGTACCGTCAACTCCGGTTCGACGCTGGCAGTGGGCCAGGTCGCCGAGCGCAACAGCCGCCTGATCGCGACCACGGTCTCCTTCTCGGACGCCATCACGGGCGACAAATGCTCGCCCAACGTGTTCCGCGTGAATGCCAAGGCAGGACAGCAGTCGGCAGCGCTGGCAGCATGGCTGGCCAAGGAAAAGCCGGGCGCCAAGGTGTTCTACCTTGGCCCGGACTATGAAATGGGCCGCAGCACGGTTGCCGCCTTCAAGGCTGCTGCCGAGAAGGCCGGCGCCAAGAGCGTAGGCGAAGTGTTCCCGCCGCTCGACAGCAAGGACTACTCGCCGTTCTTCGGGCAATTGCGCGCAGCCCGGCCTGACGTGGTGTACACCTCGGTAGCAGGCAACGACACGGTGCGCCTGCTCACGCAGATGAGTGAATACGGCGTGCTGAAAGGCATGACGCTGGTATCCGCCTCGGGCACCGTGACCTCCCAGAACGTGAAGGCAATCGGCGCCGCCGCTGAAGGCCTGGTAACCGGCGTGGGCTATTCGATCGACCTCGATACCCCGGAAAACAAGAAGTTCGTTGCCGCCTTCAATGCTGCCAACAAGGCTGCGCCCGACCTGTACGGCGCCGACTCCTACGGCGTGATCTATTTCTACAAGGCCGCCGTTGAAAAGGCCAAGAGCACCGACACCGACAAACTGCGTGCTGCGATGCGCGGGCTGGAATGGATGACGCCTCAAGGCAAGAAGCAGATGCGCGCCGGCGACCACCAGGCCATGCAGGAAATGTACGCTCTGCGCATGACCGGTGGCCAGTTCAAGCCGATCAGCAAGGTGCCGGCCGACCAGGCAATCGGCCCCGATACCTGCACACGCTTCTAAGTCACGCTACTAAGGCAAGGGGTTTAACCGCAACATGGCTGCTTTCATCGACTGGCTGCAATTCGTACTTGCGCCGCAGGTCGCCAACGGGCTGTCCATCGGGGTCGCAGTGATCCTGATGGCGCTCGGACTGACGATCATTTTCGGGCTGCTGGACGTGATCAACATGGCGCACGGCGAGTTTTACGCGCTGGGCGCCTATGTTGGCCTTTCGATGGCCGCCATGGGGGCGCCGTTCTGGCTCCTGCTGGTGCTGGTGCCGCTGACCATGGCGGTCATCGGCTACGGTGCCGAGCGACTGCTGATCCAGAGGGTATTCCACCAGAAGGACCGGCACATGCTGACCCTGCTGCTGACCTTTGGACTGGCGATCGTGCTGGAGGATGTCTACAAGCTGATCTGGGGGCCGCAGGCAATCAAGCCGGAGTCCCCGATCACCGGCGGCAGCGAGATCCTCGGGGTATTCCTGCCGAACTATCGGCTGTTCCTGATTGCCATCGGCAGCGCAATCATCGTTGCAGTCTGGCTGGTGGTGTACCGCACCAGACTGGGCGCGATGGTGCGCGCTGCCGCGTTCGACAAGAACATGGCGTCGTCGCTCGGGGTGCCGGTTACCCAGGTCTACGCCGGCGCATTCGCGTTCGGCGTGGCACTGGCGGGACTGTCGGGCGTGCTGCTGGCGCCGCTGTATTCGATGTTCCCAACCATGGGCAAGGATTTCATCCTGATGGCGTTCTCGGTGGTGATCGTCGGCGGACTGGGCAGCATTACCGGCGCCGTGGTGGCCGGCCTGGTGCTGACGCAGATCCAGACCATCGCCAGCCTTTTCATTTCGCCTTCGTGGGCCGATCCGCTGGTGTTCGGGATCATGGTTGCGGTGCTGATGGTGCGGCCACAGGGCATGTTCGGGAGGCTCGGTCATGGCTGACGCAATCCTCGCTCAACAAGCGGGCGCCGCTGCTGGCGTCCTGCCCGCCCGCAATGCCGTGCAGGAAAGCGAGAGCTCGGTGCGCCGCGCGTCGCGGCTGCTGGCGGTCGTGTTCATCCTGATCGGCCTTCTGTTCGCAGGTGCTGCCTGGGTCAGCGGCGACACATTTTTCTTCCGGCTGGCTACCGAGGCGCTGATCTACGGCGGCTTCGCGATGAGCGTGGACCTGCTGCTGGGGTTCACCGGCTTGCTGTCGCTGGGGCATGCGCTGTTCTTCGGCCTCGGCGCCTACGTTGCGGGGCTGGTGCTCAAGGAACTGACGCCATCGTTCTGGCTGGCGCTGCTGGTGGTGGCGGTGGCGGCGACGCTGATTGGCGCGCTCGCCGGCTTCATCGCGATCAAGGCGCGCGGCGTCTACTTCGCGCTGATCACCTTCGGCCTGGCCGAGGTCGTGGCCAAGGCGGTGTTCAACACCCGCGAGATCGGCGGCTCGGACGGCATCATCGGCATCCCGGTGGTCAAGGCCAACTTCCTGCTGTTCTCGGTCGATGCGGCCAACCCGCTGGGCTTCTTCCTGCTGGTGCTGGCCATGGTCATGGGCATGTATTTCCTGCTGGCCTATTTGCTGGATACGCCGTTCGGGCGGCTGATGAAGGCGGTGCGGGCCAATGAAACCCGGGTGCCCTTCCTTGGCTTCCATGCCGGCCGCGTCAAGCTGGTGGCCTTCATCCTGGCTGCCAATGTCGCCGCGCTGTCCGGTGCGCTGTATCCCATGCTGCGCGGCTTCGTTTCGCCGGAACTGCTGTACTTCCAGACCTCGGGCAATGCAGTCATCACCGTCATCGTCGGCGGACTCGGCACGCTGATCGGCCCGCTCTATGGCAGCGTGCTGCTGACCGGCCTGAAATCGGTGCTGGGCACTTACACCGAACATCACCTGATCGTGATCGGCGTGCTGTTCATGCTGTCGGTGATCTTTTTCCCCAAGGGCCTGATCGGTTATCTCCATCCGCGCCTGGCTGCATGGCTGGCGCGGCGCAAGGCAAGTCAATGAGCAAAACTGACACCATCCTCGAAGTCGAGGGCCTGACCGTACGCTTCGGCGGCCTGGTTGCCGTCAACGACGTCAGCTTCCGTGCGCAGCGCGGCCATATCACCTCCGTCATCGGGCCCAACGGCGCCGGCAAGAGCACGCTGTTCAACCTGGTCAGCGGCGCCATCCGGCCGTCGTCCGGGCGGGTGCGCTTCAATGGCGATGACGTCACCGGCTACAGCCCCAATGCGCTGCTGCGCAAGGGACTCTCGCGCTCGTTCCAGATCACCAACCTGTTCGCCGAGTTGTCGGTCTATGAAAACCTGCGGCTGGCAGCGCAGGCGCTGGAGCCGGCCAGCCTGCTGGCGCTGCCGCTGGGACGAAGCACACGCGCAGTGGAACGGGCGGACGAACTGATCACCCGTTTCGGGCTCGCTTCCAAGGCCGGCGAGATTGCGGGCACCTTGTCGCACGGCGAACAGCGCCGGCTCGAGATAGCCGTAGCATTGGCGTCGAAGCCGCAAATGCTGCTGCTGGACGAACCGACCCAGGGCATGTCGCACAGCGACACTGCCCAGGTGGCGCAGTTGATACGCGAACTGGCGCAGGGCGACCTGTCGGTGCTGCTGGTCGAGCACGATGTCGCGCTGGTGATGGATTTGTCGGACCATGTCGTGGTGCTGAACCAGGGCGCACGGCTGGCCGAGGGCACGCCGCAGGATGTGCGTGCCAATCCGGCCGTGCAGGCAGCCTACTTCGGCACGGAGAAAGTGGATCATGCTTGAACTGAACAACCTCAACACGCATTACGGCCTGAGCCATGTATTGCAGGGCGTCGACCTGGTCGTCAAGCCGGGCGAAGTGGTCGGCCTGTTCGGCCGCAACGGCGTCGGCAAGACCACGGTCATGAAGTCGATCGCAGGATGGCTCAAGCCGTCCGCCGGGAGCATCAGTCTCGACGGCGTCGATCTTGGCAGCCTGAGCCCGGACCGGATTGCCCGCATGGGCGTGGGCTTCGTGCCGGAAGACCGCCGCATTTTCCCCGGCCTGACCGTCGAGGAAAACCTGAGCCTGGGACTGTTGCAGCACCCCGGCCGCTCACGCGCGCAAGAGCGCGACGCGCTGGAATCCACCTTCAAACGTTTTCCGCGCCTGCAGGAACGCCGGCGCCAGGCCGGCACCACCCTGTCGGGCGGCGAACAGCAGATGCTGGCGGTGGCGCGCGTGCTGGTCGGCGCGCCGCGCCTGGTCCTGATCGACGAACCGACCGAGGGACTGGCGCCGATGATCGTGGACGAGATCTTCGCGATCATCGAGAACCTGCGCGAGGAAGGCATGGGCGTGCTGCTGGTCGAGCAGAACGTCCACCGTGCGATCAAGGTGTCGGACCGTTTCTATGCCTTGGAGCGGGGCCAGGTCATCTTCAGCGGCGATGCCAGCTCGGCCAGCGACCGCGAACGATTGATGGCCGCGATCTCGCTCTGATCGAGCCGGCCCTGTTGCGCCTCGTACAGGTCGACCACGCGCCGATACTGGCTGGGCGCAATTCCCAGATGTTGCTGGAAAAAGCGGGTGAAGTGGCTCTGGGCTGAAAAGCCCAGGCGCTGCGAGATCGAACACAGCGTATCGTCGCTGCAGGCCAGGCTGGAGATGGCATCCTCCATGCGCAGCACATTCGAATAAACATGCGGCGTGACGGCAGTGCACTGCTGGAACAGCTTGAAGAAATGTGCACGCGACAGGCACGCTTCGCTCGCCAGCCGGTCGACATTCAGTTCCCCACCCATGTTGTCGCGCATCAGCGTGATCGCGCGCCGGATCCGGCGATCCTGCACCAGTTGCGGGCGGGTCGCCCCCACCAGATCGAAGCTGCGCCATTCGGAGAAGGCATCGATCACCGACATCATCAGGTTTGACAGCGACACTTCGAGCTGTTCTTCCCTGAAGTGTTCGCCACACATCATCTGCATCGCCAGCTCATTGGCCAGCCGGCGGATATGCGGAGAGATCTCCACGCAGGGACGGCGGAAGAATCCGGGATGGGCGCTGGAAGTGAGCTTGCTCTCGATTGCCCCAAGCCAGATCGGCTCGATGTAAAGCGCCAGGATCTGCGTGCGCGGCGCATCCGGGTTCTGGTGCGCATAACAATGCGGCTCCCAGCTGTTGACCAGCACCGCAGTGTTGTCCGCCAAGGGCTGCAACTGGTCGCGCACCGAAAAAAACGTATCCGCGCCGCTGGCCTTGAGCAACACATGGCACTGCGAATGGGCGTGCGTCACCAGTGGCCCGTCCATGTCGAGGAGAGCCACCCTGCCGAACTTGCCCTGGAAAATACGAATGGCAGTGGACATTGTGCGCGTTAGCTATTGCTTAGCTATTGATCGGATGCTGCATTGCAGAGGCGGAGTCAACCGCACGAGCGTGCCATCTTATCTGTAAACCACGACACCGTGGGCAGCAGATGTGCTGCGCCGCAGCAGCGCGCGGCCTCAGTAATGGTTTCTACCGGGCATGCTTAATGCATTGTCGATTCCCAGGCAATCGGACTCACCAAAATCTTGCCAGGATTTCGCGCGCTCCATTACTATCAGGACATATGCGCCGGGCAATCCTTCGGTGACGACGATTTCATTCGAGTGTTTCCATTGGAGGCCGTTGATGTCCGAAGTCCCTTCCCAGCGTCATTTTCCGCTTCACGCTCCGCGTCATTCCTTCCTGCAGCGCTGCCTGCTCCTTGCCACCGGCACCGTCTTGCTGGCAATGTCGCAGCTTGCACTGGCCCAGTCTCCAGCGGCCAGCGCTGCTTCGAATTGGCCCGATGGCCGCAATGTGCGCATCATCGTGCCCTTCCCCGGCGGCGCCAGCACCATGGATTCGGTGGTACGCGTGCTGACACCGGAAATTTCCCGCTATCTGGGTTCGCCGGTCATTGTCGACAACAAGCCCGGCGCCGGCACCGTAATCGGCGTTGATGCTACCGCCAAGGCCACCGACAACCTGAGCTTCGGCGGCGTGGCCAACAGCTTCACCGTCAACCATACACTGGTCAAGACCCTGCCCTACCACAGCACCCGCGACCTGCAACCGGTGCTGCTGATGGCACGCACGGCCAACGTACTGGCGGTACGGCCCGGGCTGCCCTTCACCAACCTGAACGACCTGATAGTGTGGGCCAAAAAGAATCCCGGCAAGCTCTCCTACGGCTCCTTCGGCAATGGCACCACCGCGCATTTCGCCGGCGAGATGCTCAAGCAGATGGCCGGCATTTACATGGTCCACATTCCCTACCGCGGACAAGGGCCGGCGCTGACCGACCTGCTGGCCGGGAACATCGACCTGATGTTCGGGAACCTGCCTGACTTCCTGCCGCACATCCGCAGCGGCAAGCTGAAAGCCCTGGGCACGACTTACCTGACGCGGGCGCCGCTGGCACCGGAAATTCCGACGATAGCCGAACAGGGCTATCCAAAGTTCGAAACCGACTCCTGGTACGGACTGCTGGCGCCGGCGGGGATGCCGCGCGAGACCGTCGAGAAAATGAATGCACTGGTGAACCGCGCGCTGCAGGAACCGGCCGTGCGCAAGAACCTCGGGGACCGCGGAATCGAGATAATGGGCGGTAGCAGTGCAAGCTTCGGCCAGCACATAGAGCGCGAGATCGCGAAGTATGCGCAGATTGTCACCACATCCAACATGAAAATAGATTGAGCCCCCGACAATGAGCAAAGCCATATCCTTTCCCGCCGGCGGTTACCGCTACCTGCCGGCCGTGTTCCAGTACTCCGCCGGCGTGGCGGCCGAACCGGGCTTCATGCTGCAGCAGGCGCGCTTCCTGCGGCCGCTGCCCTTGCAGGCAGCCTTCCGGGCGGTCGAACAGCACCTGCAGGCCCTCGGCCGGCCGATGACGGCCTTCGCGCATTGCGAATTGCGTTCGCCGGGCCAGTTCAGCGACCAGGGCTTCATCGATTTCAACCGCGAGTACGTGAAGACGCTGCAGGAATGGGGCCTGTACCAGCCGGCTAACCCGCCGTCGAGCAGCGTCGTCAATCCGGTTGCCCGCACCAATGTGTGCCCGGAACACGGCGGTGTCGAGCAGGTTTGCATGTATGCGTTCACCTATACGCTGCCTACGGGTTCGGCGGCGCCCGCCAGCTTCATGCTGTCCGGCGGTGGCGATGCCCGCAACGGCAGCGAGCCCTACCATGAACGCATCGTCGCCCTGGGTGACACCTCGCCGGCGGGGCTGCGCCTCAAGATGGCCCATGTGCTGGACGAAATGGAGCAACGCCTGGTCGAGCTGGGATTCGGCTGGGAGGACGTAGGCCGCGCCCAAGCGTACACCGTGCATGACATTGGCGCGCTGGTCGGTGAGATGATGGCCACTCGCGGGCGCATGCGCAGCGGGCTGACCTGGCATTTCGCGCGGCCACCGGTCAAGGGACTGGAATACGAGATGGATCTGCGCGGCGCGGTGCCGGAAATCTTTCTGCCGGCTTGAGCGGTGAACGAAAAAGGGAGCCCGTTGGGGCTCCCTTTTTCATCTTGCCAGCTGCTCAAGCTGAGCCGCTGGAAAGCGATCAGACCATGCCGGCGTTCTGGTAGATGTGCTTGATTTCCATGAAGTCGACCAGCGCATCATAGCCATGCAAGCGCCCGAGACCGGACTTGCGGTAGCCGCCGGTTTCTGCTTCCGCAAACAGCTTGTTGTGGTCATTGATCCAGACCGTACCGTTGCGCAAGGCACGCGCCACCCGCAATGCACGGGAACCGTCCTGCGTCCACACGCTGGCGGACAGGCCGTACTCGGTGTGGTTGGTGCGCGCTACTGCCTCTTTTTCATCCTCGAAGCGCTCCAGCACGACGAATGGTCCGAAAATCTCTTCCTGGCAGAAGAAGGCGCTGGTGTCCCGGTGCGCCACCAGTGTCGGCGTCATGAAGTTACCGCTCTTCAGATCGCCTTCCGGCCGGCCACCGGCCAGGATCACTTCGTCGCAGGTATCGAGCGCCAGTTGCACTCGCTCCTGGATATGCTTCAGGGCCGGGACATCGATCAGCGGGCCCATTTGCATTCCCTCGGCTGCGCCAGGACCAACCCGCATGTTGGTGAAAGCCTTGGTCAGGGCAGCCTTCATTTCATCGTAGCGGCTGCCATGCACCAGCACCCGGCGCGCAGCCGTGCATTGCTGGCCGGAGATGATGACCGCGGCCTGCGCAATTGCCGGTGCCGCGGTAGCGATGTCGGCATCGGGGAACACCAGGCAGCACGACTTGCCGCCCAGTTCCAGCGATAGTTTTTTCATGGTCGGTGCGGCATCGGCCATGATGCGAGCGCCGGTGGCGTTGGAACCCGTGAAGCTCAATACGGCCACGTCCGGGCTGCTGACCATTTCCTGTGCCACCGCATGTCCTGTTTCGCTGACCAGGTTCAGCACGCCAGGCGGCAGGCCCTGCGCATCATGCAGGTCGCGCAGCACCTCGTAGGTGATCAGCGCGGTTTGCGGCGCCGGCTTGACCACCGTGGTGCAGCCGGCGCACAGCGCCGGCGTCAGCGAGCGGATCAACAGCACCACCGGCGCATTCCACGGCACGATGATGCCGGCCACGCCGGCCGGCTCCTTCAGCATGGTGGAGAACACGCCCGGCTCCACTTCAAAAACGTGGCCGGGGATGTAACGCGTCAGGCCTGCGTAATAGCGGATCTCGGAGACCGCCCCCATGATCTCGCCACGCGACTGGGCAATTACCTTGCCGTTCTCGCGCGTGAGCAATTGCGCCAGGAATTCGGCGCGCTGCTCCATCCGGTCGGCCCAGCGCAGCATGACCAGCTGGCGCAGGCGCGGATTCTGGGCCCAGTTCGGCAGTTCGAAAGCTGCTGCTGCGGCGGCGATCGCCGCCTGCGCATCGGCACGGCCGCTGGCCGGAAAGCTGCCGATGACTTCCTGGTTAGCCGGATTCCGGCTGGCGGCGCTGGCGCCGTCCTGGGCGCCGCTCCAGACGCCATTGATCAGGTTTTTTGCTGAAATATTGTCCATTTTCTTCCCCTTCAATGCATTACTGAGCCACCGTCCACGACCAGGACCTGGCCGGTGACGAAGTCGCTGTCCGCGGAACAGAGGTACAGCATCGTTCCGCACATGTCTTCCGGCGTCGCCTCGCGCTTGATGGCGCGGCTGGCCACGTTGTTTTCCACGATGGCGCCCTTCCAGGCCGGATTGGCGAGCACATTTTCGCTCATCACCAGTCCCGGTGCCAGCGTGTTGACGCGAATGCCGTCGGCACCGAGCTCGCGCGCCAGGGCACGCGTCATCGCCACCACCGCGCCCTTGGAGGCGACGTAATGGAGCATCATCGGCGCGCCCTTGAATACCGTGCCGGATGCGATGTTGACGATCTTGCCGTACTTGTTCTTGCGCATTTCAGCCGACACCGCCTTGCTGCACTCGAACGAGCCGCGCACGTTCACCATCATCATGCGGTCCCATTCAGCGGATTCGATTTCCTCGAAGGGCTTGAGCGACACATTACCGAACAACGCTGCGTTATTGACCAGGATGTCGACCCGCCCGAAATACTTGACGGTGGCCGCCACCATGCCGCGCACGGACTCGGCGTCGGTGACGTCGACCTTGACTGCCAGCGCCTTCCCGCCCGCCGCAACGATGGCTTGCGCCACCGCTTGCGCATCCTGGATGTCGGCCACGACCACGCCCGCGCCCGCTGCTGCCAGCGCATGCGCATACTGCGCCCCGATCCCCTGCGCGGCGCCGGTGATGATTGCCACCCGCCCGGCCAGCCTGCCTGCCTGCTCCATCTGTATCTCTCCTCTGTATTGCCTGTTGTTGATTGTGATCAGCCCTCGCGGCGCTGCTTTCTTGTGATTTCCTGGTATTCCGGCTTCATGGCCTCATCCGACATGCCGTTGAAGAGCGTGCCTATGACCCCCTTGTCCAGATCGCTGGTGCCGAACAACGCATCGCAGATCGGGAAGGTAAGGTTGAAATTGTGCGTATGCATGAAGTCCGGGTTGTGGTGCATCACGTGCATGCGCCGCACGCTGTTCACCAGCGGCAACTTGTCCAGGAACGGGCTGTTTTCTATGTGAGACAAGGTATGCAACCCCTCGTACATGATGAAATAGCCTGCCATCGTCAGCATCACGATGTAGCCGGCATTGGCCGTCCACGCCATGCCCAGGATCAGCGCCGCCGGCAGCGCCGTCAGCACGAACAGCACCGGCGCAAACGGCGGGAACAATAGCGCCCGCCAGTCACGCTGGCCATTGTAGTCCAGCGACTTGTGGCTGAAGAACTGGTGATGGGTGCCGACATGACGTTTGTAGACTGCCTTCATCAGCTTGGTCGGGCGATGCAGCAGGTAGCGATGCCCGGCCCATTCGATGAAATTCCCGAACAGGAACATCGGCACTACCAGCATCCATTCCTGCCAGGTCGTGCCGCTCAGCTTCGACGCGCAGTATGCCAGCACGCCACCGGTAAACAGCAGCGTGAAAGCCAGGTGCATCTCCCCGCGGTACCAGGACGGGGTGCTCTCCCGGTATTGGTCGCGGTAGGCGCGCGAGCGCGCCTCGGTTTCGTCGTCATAGTGCATGTCAGTCTCCGTTTTCCTTTTGAACTTCGTACTGGTCTTGCTCCTGGTCTTGCTCCTGGTCTTGCTCCTGGTATTCCTTGCCTCCCTGCCTCACTCCAGCCCGAGGAACTTGTCGGCGAATGCCGGATTGTCCAGCAGGCTTTCCCGGTTCCCTTCCAGTACCGTGCGGCCGTTCTCGATCACGTAGGCACGATTGGCGAAATTCAGCGCGCGATGGATGTTCTGCTCCACCAGCAGGACCGTCACCCCTTCTGCCACGATGCGCCGCAACGCATCGAGGATTTCATCGATCACCTTGGGGGCAACGCCGATAAAGGGTTCGTCCAGCAGCAGCAACCTGGGCGAGGCCATCAGGCCGCGCGCAATCGCCACCTGTTGTTGCTGGCCACCTGACAGCTCGCCGGCGTTCTGGCGCCGCTTGTCGCGCAGGATCGGGAACAGCGAGAACACTTTTTCCAGCCCCTCGTCCACGCTGCCACGCAAATGGCGCGAGTAAGCACCCATGGTCAGGTTCTCCTGCACGCTCATTGCCGTAAACAGCCGCCGCCCCTCTGGCACTGCGGCAATCCCGCGCCGCACGACCTCGGCCGGGCTGGCGTTGGTCAGCGACTGGCCTTCATAGGTGACGCTGCCTGCTGCCACCGGATAGATACCGGCGATCGCGCCGATCGTGGTCGACTTGCCCGCACCATTGGCGCCGAGCAGCGCCACTTTTTCTCCCTGCCGCACCTCGAGACTGATATCCCACAATGCGCGCAGCTTGCCGTGGTCGACGGCCAGGCTTTTCAGTTCAAGCATCAGGCTGCCTCCTCTGCTGCGCTGCCCAGGTAGCCCTGCAGCACGCGCTCGTTCTTCACCACATCATCCAGCGAGCCGTTGGCGATGACCGCGCCCTGCTCCAGCGCCACCACCCGGTCCACCACCTGTGCCAGCGCCGAGAATATGTGCTCGACCCAGATCACCGTGATGCCGTACTCGTCACGCACGTGGCGGATCTGCTCGACGAAGCGCCTGACCTCTGCCGGCGTCAGGCCGGACGCCACTTCGTCGACCAGCAGCAGCCTTGGCTTGCAGGCCAGTGCACGCGCGAATTCCAGTGCTTTCTTCTCCTGCAACGACAGCGAGTCGGCGCGGTCGCCGCTGCGTCGCTCCAGGTCGGCGAAGGCCATGAAGGCGCGCGACTGCTCGAACGCCTGCGCCGGACTCAGGCTGTGGTCGTGGAACATCAGAGGGATCGCGATGTTTTCCTGTACCGTCAGGTCACCGAACGGACGTGGAATCTGATGGGTGCGGCCAACGCCAAGCTTGGCGATCTGGTCGCGCCGCATCGAAGCCAGCGCCTGTCCGCCGAAGCTCAGTTCGCCGGCGGTCGGCGTATAGACGCGCGAGATGCAGTTGAACAAGGTCGTCTTGCCGGATCCGTTCGGCCCGATCAGGCCGACTATCTCGCCTTCGTTGATGTCCAGCGTGACGTCGTCGACAGCCACGTTTCCGCCGAAAACCATGCGCACGCCGCGACACTGGAGCAGCGGCGTACCCGGACGCGGCTTGATCGCCGGCAGCGGCAACCTGGGCCAGCTTCCTTCGGCTCTGACGGCGGCAACAGCCACCGGCGCCTGCACGATGAAGCTGTGATGTTCGCGCGATAGCGGCGCCAGCCAGCGGCTGTTCCGTACCCAGGCTGCGCGCAACAGGCCGCCGGGCATGAAGCGTCCGATCAACAGGATGATCAGTCCGTAGACGGTGGCGTGCAGGATTTCCATGCGCACCAGCAGCCACTGCTGCAGGCAGGCCAACAGAACCACGCCAACCAGCGGCCCCCAGCGCAGGCCGGAGCCGCCGAACAGCACCATCGCCACCGGGATCAGGGCCACGTTCAGGCCGAACACCGTAGCCGGGTCGATATAGCTCATCTGCCAGGCCTGGGTGGCGCCGGCCATTGCAGCGAAGGCTGCCGACAGCGCCAGCACCGCAGTCTTGACGGGCGCGATGCGCACGCCAAGCACCTCGGCCACATCCTCGTCATTGCGGATGCTCTTGAGGGCATAGCCGAAGCGGACGCCGTTGATACGGATCGTGACGATGAATGTGACCACGCAGATCGCCAGCGCGATCATGTAGGTCTGGCGCATCACGTTTTCGATCGGCAGCACAATGCCGTCGCCACCCTTGGTCAGGTCGCTCAGGTTGTAGGCCAGCAGCTCCGCCAGCGGCAGCAGGGCCAGCGTGGCGAATGCGAAGTAGTCGCCACGCAGCCGGAACAGCGGGAACGCCAGCAAGGCGGCCACCGCGACCGTCAGCAGCACTGCGATCAGGATCGCAACCGTCGAGGGATATTTGGCTACCAGCGCAATGGCAAACACATAGGCGCCCAATCCGTAAAAGACGAAATGGCCAAGGTTGACATAGCCCATCTCTCCTGCGACCCAATCCCAGCTCTGGCCCAGGATGTAGGCGATCAGCACGGTGAACAGGAAGGAAGTCAGGTAGGCGCTGCCGAAGAACGGCACCGCCGCCAGCGCGGCAACCACAATGCCGAGTGTCAGGAAAGTCCTCATGCAGGCCTCCGGGAACGTCCTTCAGGCCAGACCACCAGGATCAGCAGCATCAGCACCACCGATAGCGCCGGCGCCCACTCCGCTTTCCAGAACAGCGCGGTCAGGCTTTCGGCAATACCGAGGAAGATGCCGGCCAGCAGTGCGCCGCGCAGGTTTCCGATGCCGCCGACGACGATGATGGTGAAGGCCTTCACGGTAAGCGGGAAACCCATGTAGGGGCTGACCGGGAACGACATCGTGTACAGCACCGCAGCAACCGCCACCGTAGCCGAGCCGAAGGCAAAAGTCAGCGCCCGCAGCGCAGTACTGTTGACGCCGCAGACCATGGCGCCCACCTGGTCCTGGGTGACGGCGCGGATGCCACGGCCAAACCAGGTGCGGGTCAGGAACAGGTGCATGGCGATCGTCAGCGCGGCAATACCGAGCAGGATGTTCAACTGGGTGGTCGAGATCACGATGTCGCCGACTTCGAAAGCGTCGAAGCGCATCGCGATGTTGCGCTGGGTCGAACCTGCCAGCACCGCGGTGATGTCGCTGATGATCAGCATCGCCCCCACCGTCACCAGCACGGTGCCGACCGTGCCTTCGAAGTGGTTGCGCTTGCCGAGCGGATGCAGCAGCTTCAGGTAGAACGCGTAGCCGGCGATGAAGACTGCCGGCGCCAGCATCAGCGTAATGAAGAACGGATGAATCTTGTAGGTCGAGAACAGGATGCTGGCGACGACGCCAGTCACTGCGAGCAGGGTACCGTGCGCGAAATTCAGGATGCGCACGATACCGTAGATCAGGGAAAGGCCGAATGCGACCAGCGCATACAGCCCTCCCAGCAGCAACCCACCCAGCGAGACCTGGATGATGGTTTCAATTGTCATGTTGGTTGGTCGGCCTGCGCCGGCTGATTAACTGATTGACGAATGAATCAACGGGATTGACGACTCAACGCCAGGTCGGTGACGGCCAGATCGGCTTCGAAGTAGCCACGCCTGCCGGCCAGACAACGGATGTCTTGCCGTTTTGCATCTGGATCGTGAATGCGCCGTTGGTGGTCGGGAAGCCGCGCTCGTCAAACACGATATCGCCGGCCGGCGACTTGAACGTGCCCTTGGTCAGCGCTTCACGGACCTTCTCGCGGTCGACGGCGCCGGCGCGCTCGATTGCCTGCACCATGGTCAGGTAGGAACCGACCCGGCCCAGCGTGAAGATGTAATCGAACATGTCGATACCCGAGCGCTGCAGCACGCGGTCGACGAATTCAGCATATGGTCCCTTGAGGCCGGAATACCATGACAGCTCGCCGGTCATGCCTTCCAGGTCCTTGCCCACCTGGCGCTGGAGCGAACCGGTCAGCATGGCGTGATGCACGTCCATTGCACGCACCTTGAGCTGGCGCATCTGCTGCACCAGCGGCACCGAGGCGCCGTCGAAGGAGCTGATGTAGATGACGTCCGGTTTGGCGGCGCGCACCTTGGAGATCAGTGCGGTGAAATCCTTCAGGTCGGCAGGAAACACTTCATTGCCCTGCACCGTCAGGCCCTGTTCCGCTGCCTTCTTGGACCAGTAACCGGTGATTGCCTTCATCACCGGATTGTCATGCGTGATGAAGTAGATGGTCTTCGGCTTCGGATCCATCTTCGACAGCATGTCGAAGTAGCGCTCGGACCAGCGCGGCACTACAGGATACGGCGTGCCCCAGAAATACTTCAGACCGCGTTCGTAGAAGGAAGGCGTGGCGATGTTCGCCGCCACCATCGGGATCTTGTGCTTTTCAGCGATCGGGGGCACCGGGCCGCCGAGCGAGGACCAGTCCGGGCCGACGAAGAAGTCAACCTTGTCCACGGTCGCCATGCGCTCGAACAGCGAGGTGGCGGTGGCCGGCACGCTCTGGTCGTCATAGATCACGAACTTCAGCGGCAGTTTTTTCTTGCAGGATTTGACCTCGATGCCGCCGCCCTTGTTGATCTCCTCGGCGAACACCTCGGACATCTTGCGCCATTTGTCGGCCAGGGTGGAGAACGGACCAGACTCCGAAATCGTGGTTCCGAAGACGATCGGGTCAGTGCATGAACCGGGCGTGGCGTGGGCGCTGCCAGCGAACAAACCCATGCTGGCTACAGCGAACATGGCGAACCGTTTCGCCCTTTGAAGGATCGGCATCTTTGTCTCCTGTTATTTGTTTTAACGACCGTTTGGCCGCCGCAGTCGTGATCCCTGAGGGCGACTATGGTCAGGATGCTATGCGATGCAGTCGGGCATGCCATTACCGCCCAGTCCGCGGATTTACCAGAAAGTCTGAATATGAGATCAACGCGGGAAACGATCCGGAGTGGCGGGCGAACGCGTAGCCCGACGCCTGGCCGGGCTACCTGGACGGGCTGCCGGCGCTGCCGGGCCTGTCCCTTACACCACGCGCTTGAGCAGCGCCGGCTCGCTGTGCTGGTGGATCTTGGCCTGGATCCGTTCACGCCGGCGCAGGCGGGCGGCGTCGTTGAGCATCCTTCCGGCCCAGCGGTAGATGTTGAAATCCTTCAGCAGCGCGCGCATGCTGCGCATCCGTTCGCGCTGCTCCGCCTCCGGCATGGTCAGCGCCCGATAAAGCGTCTCGGCGCCTTGCTCGATATGGTAGGGGTTGACGATCAGGGCCTCGGCCAGCTCGCGCGCGGCGCCGGTGAACTGGCTCAGCATCAGCACCCCGCGTTCGTCATCGCGGGCAGCGGCATATTCCTTGGCCACCAGGTTCATGCCGTCGTGCAGGCTGGTCACCATGCACACTTCGGCGGCGCGGTAATAGCGCTGCACTTCATCGTGGTCATGATGGGCAATGCGCAGGATGATCGGTGCCGGGCCGCCATCCGAGAAACGGCTGTTGATGCGCTGCGCCAGCGCCCTCACCCGCGCTTCGAAATTCTGGTACTCGTCGAGAGAGGAACGGCTGGGCGCCGCGATCGTGATCAAGGAGAACTTGCCGATCATCTCCGGATGCAGTTCCAGCATCCGCTCCACCGCCTGGAAGCGCTCCAGTATGCCCTTGGTGTAATCGAGCCGGTCGACGCCGACGGCGATCCGGTGCGTCGCCGGCAATGCGTTCAGGCGCCGCACCTCCAGCTTGCAATGCTCGATCGACGGCGACCTGTCGTCCTCGGGCCAGGCGATCGAAATCGGGTAAGCCTCGACCTGCGTCAGCTTGCCGCCGAACGAGATCATGGACGCCTCCTGCTCGATGCGGGCCTCCAGGTAGCGCTCGACCGTCTCCATGAAATTCTTGCAGTGGAAAGCTGTATGAAAGCCCAGGATTGTGCTGCCCAGCAGGCCCTTCAGTATCTCCTCGCGCCAGGGACAGATGCCAAAAGATTCGGGATTGGGCCAGGGAATATGCCAGAAGGTGAGGATGGTCGCCTTGGGCAGCCGCTCACGCACCATGGCCGGCACCAGCGCGAAATGGTAGTCCTGCACCATCACCACCGGATTGTCGGTGCGCGCCTCTGCCACCACGGTGTCGGCAAAGCGCCGGTTGACCGCGACGTATTCTTCCCAGTCGGTCACCCGGAATACCGGCCGCACATGGGCGATATGGCACAAGGGCCACAATCCTTCATTGGCAAAGCCGTAGTAATAGCCCTGCTCTTCCTTCTTCGACAGCCAGACCCTGCGCAGCATGTAAGACGGCTGGCCCGGCGGCACCTGCACGCGATCGTTCTTGTCCACCGTTTCGCGGTCGGCCGAGCCGGCGCCGTGCGCGATCCATGTGCCGGAACAGGCACGCATCACCGGCTCGACCGCGGTCACCAGCCCGCTAGCGGGGCGGCTGACCTCGATCCCGTCGGCGGTGCGCTGATGGATGTAGGGCTCGCGGTTGGACAGCACCAGGATTTCGTCGCCGGCCAATTCGTCCCGCAGCAGTTCGCGCAGCCGCTCGGGCGTCCACGTTTGCCCGCTCCCCACTTGCTGGCGCCGTTCGAGATTGAGTTCATGCACCAGCGCCCGCAGGTCGCTCAGCAGCGGCTGCACCGCCGGCGATGAATTGCTGCTGCCCAACTGCGGCGTCAGTTCGCCGCGCAACAAGCCTTTCATGGCCGTGATCCAGCCACGCCAACTGAGCCACGCGATGAACACGGTGATCATCGAGATGACGATGCCAAGGATGGCGAACAGGACCACCACATATTTCCTGGTATCGGCGCTGCGGCGCTCGATGAAGCTCATGTCGTGCACCAGGATCAGGTCGCCCATGTAGTCACCGTCGCGCTCGATGCGGCTGCGCTTCACATGTACCGGGCCCTGCAGCAGCTTCACCAACGGTTGTGGCGCCGCCCCCTCGACCTGCGGGTCGCGGCATTCCACGGCAGCCGGCCAGCCCGAGGTCTTGTACTGCACATTGCCATCCGGCCCGCAGAATGCGAGCGCGAGCAGGCGCTCATCCCTGGCAGCGCGGTCCAGCAAGCTCACGACCTTGCGGCGCGAGCGCTCGGCAATGGATTCCTGCAAGGGTTCCTGCAATGTGTTGGCGAGCAGGCTGGAGCGGATGTCCAGGTCCTTGACGAACCAGCGCAGCGTCAGGTCGTCCACCAGCGGCACCACGGCATAGGCGGAAAGGCCGAGCACGATCGCCAGCGGAATGATGAATTTCAGGCCGAAAACGGCTCCGCCCATTCGCATGTTTCCTCCTCAGCGAGCTTTGAATCCGGGTTGCAACCCGGAACCGGGCATGGCAGATACCATGCCGGCTTCAAGTAATGCGTCCAGGCAAGTATATTGCCCGATATCAAAAGAGAGACAATTATCGCGCCGGAAAGTTGCAGGGCCGGCAGGGCCGTATGCGTCCAACCGCCCGTTCGCCGCGCTAGAATGGTCGTTCGCTCAGTTGCAGGAACCCCATGTCAGCTCTCGCACGCACCTACTGGCCGCCGACCCAGCCACGCCACCTGACCGTCCCGCACACCAGCCTGGTGTTCAACATCGAGGTATCGGCCGCGCGCTTCCCGGACAAGCCCTGCATCATCTTTTATGACACGGTAATCACTTACCGGGAATTCAAGGAGGAAATGGAACGTATCGCCGGCTTCCTCCAGCATGAATGCGGGGTCAGGGCCGGCGACCGGGTCTTGCTCTGCATGCAGAACAGCCCGCAGTTCGTGCTGGCATATTACGGCATCCTGCGCGCCAACGCCGTCGTGGTTCCGGTCAACCCGATGAACCGGACCGGCGAGCTGGAATATTTCGTACGCGACACTGGCGCCGCCACTGCCTTCGTGTCGCAGGACCTGTTCGCCGAAATGGAGCCGCTGCTGGGCGCGGGCCTGCAGCATGCGATTGTCGCTGCCTATTCGGATTTCCTGCGCCAGCCCACGGAACTGAAAGTGCCGGATTTCGTGGCGGCGCCGCGGGCAGAGATCACCACCCCCGGCGTAACGCTGTGGACCCGCATGATGGACAGCAGCTGCGTGCCGGGCCCCGCCACCGCAGGTCCGGACGACCTGTGCGTAATGCCCTACACCTCCGGTACCACCGGACACCCGAAGGGATGCATGCACACCCATCATGGCGTGATGTACAGCCTGGTCGCCAGCATGCAGTGGTTTCACACCCAGCAGGACGCCACGATCCTGGCGACGCTGCCCTACTTTCATGTGACCGGCATGACGGGCAGCATGAACACCCCGCTCCATGCGGGCGCCACCATCGTGATCCTGCCGCGCTGGGACCGGGACATGGCTGCCCGGCTGGTCGAACGTTATCGGGTAACGAGCCTGCAGATGATCGTCACGATGGTGGTCGACCTGTTATCCCATCCGGACCTGGCCCGATTCGACTTGTCGAGCGTGCGCGGCATCCGCGGCGGCGGCGCCGCGATGCCGGAAGCGGTGGCGCAAAAGATGCACGAGGTCCTGGGTCTTCCCTATGTCGAGGGCTACGGCATGTCGGAGACCATGGCAGCGACCCACATCAACCCGCCGGAGCGCCCGAAGAAACAGTGCCTCGGCATTGCCTTGTACGATGTCGATGCGCGTGTCGTGGACCCGACCGATCTTCATCCGCTGCCAGCGGGCGAAGCCGGCGAAATCATCGTGCATGCGCCAAACGTGATGCGCGGCTACTGGAACCACCCGGAGGCCGACCGCGACGCCTTCATCGAACGCGATGGCAAGCGCTTCCTGCGAACCGGGGACCTGGCCTATGTCGACGAGGAAGGCTACTTTTTCATGGTCGACCGATTGAAACGGATGATCAACGCGTCCGGCTTCAAGGTCTGGCCGGCCGAGGTCGAAGCACTGCTATACGGGCACCCGGCAATCCGCGAAGCCTGCGTGATCGGATCTCCCGACGAGAAGCGCGGAGAAACAGTGAAGGCGCTGCTGGTGCTGCGGGATGGCGTGTCGCCGAAGCCGACCGAAGACGAAATCATCGCCTGGGCGCATGACAACATGGCTGCCTACAAGTGCCCGCGGATCGTCGCGTTCGTGGATGCCTTGCCGAAGTCGCCGTCGGGCAAGGTGCAGTGGCGGGAATTGCAGGAACGGGAGAATAAGAGGGTTCAGGGGGATGCTGGCGGAAAGTGATGCGCCTCTTGATGGAGAGCTTGCACATCTTGATGCGGAGGCGAACCACTGTGGGCGCTCTCTCCCTTTCAAGGATGGGCATTGCCCGTAGCCGTGGGTGAGCGGATTTTTGGATTTGTGGCTCTTGGGCCTGCGGTTCGTGTGGCTGGGTTTGTTGTTTGTCGTTGTGAAGCCGGGAGACACCCCGGCGGGTGTGTAACTTTCTTTTGGAAAAGAAAGTCACCAAAGAAACCAAATTCAACACCCACTTGGCCAACGCACGCTTCGATAGCCAACCAGATTCGGTCGCCTGGGCCGAACCAGTGCGGCGTTCGCGAGGAAGGTCCTGCCACACGTACGCCTCTGACCGGGATCAGTCAACCCGCTTCAATGCCGCCGACCGCACACCACCGCTCGTTGACTCCCAATTGTTTTCGAAGCTGCTAATTGATTTTTGAGGTCGGGTTGCCAAGGGGCAAGGCGACCTGGAAATTTACTGTCGTTCTTCGCTGTCCCTTTTCGCTGTCCCTTTTCTTTCGTCGAACAGTCCCGTCGCTTGTTTGAAGCTTCGAAAAACATTAAGAGTCAACGGTGCGCCGGGCATCGGTATAAGACACTTCATGGGGTTGACTGATTTTGAACAGCCCCATCGCTTGTTTGAGGCTTCGAAAAAATTTAAGAGTCAACGGTGCGCCGGGCATCGGTATAAGACACTTCATGGGGTTGGCTGATTTTGAACAGCCCCATCGCTTGTTTGAAGCTTCGAAAAAATTTAAGAGTCAACGGTGCGCCGGGCATCGGTATAAGACACTTCATGGGGTTGGCTGATTAGGTAAGCGGCACACAGCCGAGGGATCATCTCTCGCGAACGTTGCACTGGATTAGCCCAGACATCCGCATCTGGTTGGCGTTCGAAGCGGGCGTTGGCCAAGTGGGTGTTGAATTTGGTTTCTTTGGTGACTTTCTTTTCCAAAAGAAAGTTACACACCCGCCGGGGTGTCTCCCGGCTTCACAACCACAACCATCAAACCCAGCCAAACGAACCGCAAGCCCAAGAGCCAAAAAACCACAAAACCACAAAACCACAACACTCCAAGACCACTCACGAAGCCATAAAGCCGACCAGCCACCGATGCTGTCGCTGCGGCCGGCAAAGCATTCACCACGCCGCAAGTCCTGATTTCATGGGGGAGCCAGTCCTCGATCTATTGAAAAACTCGCTCAACCTGACACCGGCCCCCGATACCCTTATTCAACCTTCCCGATCTTCCTGACAACCTCGGCCATCTTCCTGGCGTCCGCATTCACGTACTCCTGGAACTGCGGCATGTCGAGGTAAAGGATGGGGCTGCCGGCAGCGCCGATGGTCTGGCGCACTGCAGGATCCTCGGCTGCCTTGCGGGCGGCCGCACGCAGTTTCTCGACGATCGCGTCCGGCGTGCCGGCCGGGACGAACAGACCCGCCCATTGCGCATATTCAACCGCGTAGCCGGATTTTTTCAGGCTCGGCACGTCGGGCATCGACGCCAACGGGGCATCGCCCCAGTGCGCAAGGGCGCGCAGCTTGCCGCCCTTGATGTGCTGCAGCACGCTGGCCGGGCCGGTCGCGACTGCATCGACCTGTCCACCCAGCAAGGAGATCAGTGCCGGGCCGGCACCGGTGTACGGCACGTGCAGGATGCGCAGGTTGGCATTTGACTTCAGCATTTCCATCGGCACGTGCATGGTGCCGTAGTTGCCGGACGAGGCGAAGCTGTACTTGCCCGGCTTGCTTCCCACATCCTTGACGAACTCCTGGATGTTTTTCCACGGCGCATCAGCGCGCACCACCAGCACGGTCGGGTCGGCGGTGAATCGGGCGATCGGCTTCAGCTGGGACAACTGGAACAGCGACTGCTTGCCGTTGATCTTGTCAGCCTCGGGAATCGTGGTCATCGAGGCCAGCGACATCAGGATCGTATATCCGTCCGGCGCGGCTTTGGCCGCTGCGCCCATGCCGATGGCGCCGCCAGCGCCGCCCTTGTTCTCGACCAGCACAGTTTGCTTGAGCTCGCGCGACATTGCCTGCGCCACGGGCCGGCCGACGGTATCGGCAACGCCGCCCGGCGGGAACGGCACGATCATGGTCAAGGGCTTTGAAGGCCAGGCATCCTGCGCCAGCGCTGGCGCGGCCACCGCGCCGAACAGCGCGAGGCAGGCGGCGATACGGATTGCTTCATGTTTCATCTGGAATGTCTCCTTCCGGTTTCTGATAGTTTTATTGTGTGTTCCACGCGGCGCCCGTTTTGCCGGGCGCCGTCGCGTTTGCTGCATGCGTGCTTTACTGCAAGTGCGCTTTACTGCATACCCGCTTTACTGCATACGATTGACCAGTGTCCCGATTCCCTCGATCTCCAGCTTCATCTCGTCGCCCGGTTTCAGGAACTTGGGCGGCGTGAAGCCGATGCCGACACCGGCTGCGGTGCCGGTCGCGATGATGTCGCCCGGCTCCAGCGCCATGCCAGCCGACAGCACTTCAATGATGGTCGGGATATTGAAGATCAGGTCGCCGGTGTTCGCGTTCTGGCGCAATTCGCCGTTGATCCAGGTCTTGAGCTGGACGTTCTCCGGATCGATTTCGTCCGGGGTCACGATGAATGGGCCCATCGGACAGAAGGTGTCGAGCGCCTTGCCGAGGAACCACTGACGGGCCTGCTTCTGCAGGTCGCGGGCCGTGACGTCATTGACGATCGTATAGCCCCATACATGACTGTAGGCATCCGCTTTCTTGATGCCGCGTCCGCCCTTGCCGATGATGACGGTGAACTCGTTCTCGTAGTCGACTTCCCTGGTCGCTTCCTGGTGCGACAGCACCGGGTCATTGGGACCGACAATGGTCGAGGCCGGCTTGGTAAAGAAGGAAGGCAATGGCGGCGCATCTTCTTTGGAACCGTCGAAACCGGACTTGTTGAACTCCTTCGCGTGCTCGTGATAATTCTTGCCGACCAAGAACACGTTGCGACGCGGATTGGCGATCGGCGCCAGGATGCGCACGCCGGCGAGCGGCCGGCCTTCGCCGCTGGTCTTGAGCGTGGCCTGCGGATTGGGTACCGCGCGGATCAGGTCAACCATGTCGCCCTTGAAGCCAGGCAGCGCTTCCTCGACTGGCCAGTAACGCTGGCTGTCACTGCTGACGATGGCGACGGTGGGGGCGCCGTTCACTTCGATGGTCGCAAAACGCATGCTTGGTCCTTTTGGTACGTATTGGGTTGGAAAGGTCGCCCAAGATAAAACATGTTGGACGGGCCGTCAACCACCAGAATTCACCTATATTACTTGGCAAGGGGCAGAAGCCTGTTCAGGCAGGCGAACATGATTTGTCCAATCTTCACCGAAGGGAATTGGTTTATAATTTGAACCAATTATGCATAAGCTCCGGAGCCCCGATGAAATCCTCGACTGACAGCGCAACAGGTTTGCGGCAGGCGCTGCTCGACAAGCTGCGAGCCGGCATCTGGAAAAGCGGAGACCGCCTGCCTCCTGAACGCGAACTGGGCGAAACCTATGGCATCGGCCGTACCCTGGTCCGGCGTGTACTGTCCGAGTTGAAGGAAAAGGGCCTGATCACGCAAACCGTCGGCAGCGGCACCTATGTCTCGCCCGACGCCGCCGCCCGCCTGCAGTCAGCCGATGGCGGCATGCCGACCATGCATACCAGCCCCGCGGAGCTGATGGAAGTGCGGGTATTGCTGGAGCCGGTAATGATCGACCTCGTGATCCGGCATGGCACCACTGCCGATTTCGTGCACATGGAGGACTGCTGCGCGCGCGGCGAATCGGCACAGACGCTGGAGGAGTTCGAACACTGGGATGGCGCGCTGCACCAGGCAATTGCGGATGCCACCCACAACAACTTCGTGCGCAGCCTGTTCCAGATGATGAACACGGTGCGCGAACAGGGCGACTGGGGCATGCTGAAGAAGAAGAGCGTGACACCAGAGCGGCGCCAGTTGTACCAGCGCGAGCACCGCGACCTGGTCGCGGCATTGAAGGAGCGCGACATCGACCGCGCGCGTTCGCTGCTGACCGGTCACCTGCTGCAGGTACGCAGGAACATGCTGGGCTATTGAGCCCAGCATCCCCAGCTTCGGTACAGCTTATTTCTCCGATTCAGGCAGCGAACGCGGTTGGTAGCGCTCAAAGACACCCGGCAGCTTGACTGCCAGGTCGTCCGCCCCCGCCAGGGTCAGGTCCAGGTTGCGCAGCAAGCCGTCCCGCACGTCATAAACCCAGCTGTGTATGGTCAGCGGCTGCCCCTGCTCCCAGGCATCCTGCACGATCGTGGTCTGGCTGACATTGGTCACCTGCTCGATCACGTTGAGTTCGCACAGGCGCTCCGCCTTCTCGCGATCCGGCAATACCTCGCCCAGGTAGCGGCCATGTTTCTGGTGCACGTCCTGGACGTGTCGTAGCCAGTTGTCGGCCAGTCCGATGCGGCGATTTGTCATCGCAGCATGCACGCCGGAGCATCCGTAATGCCCGCAAACAATGATGTGCTTCACCTTCAGCAACTGGATTGCAAACTGCAGCACCGACAGGCAATTCAAATCGCTGTGGACGATCACGTTCGCAATATTGCGGTGAACGAAAACGTCGCCCGGCAGCAGCCCCAGCAATTCGTTGGCCGGCACCCGGCTGTCGGAACAGCCGATCCACAGGAACTCCGGCGCCTGCTGGGAAGCAAGCCGGTTGAAGAAATCAGGATCCTGGTCGAGGTGGGCCTTGGCCCACTTGCGGTTGTTGTCGAAAAGATAGGCGATGTCGCTATCGCTGCCGGTGTTGTCGGTCATTGTGGTGCCAGGAAATTTGTATGACCCGATTTTAACGGAAGCCGGCGTTTCACTCCGATGCGATGTCAATCCTGAACGCGAACGCTCCGGCTACCGGAGGGATGGTCGGAAATCTGATGCCTTGGTCAAATTACGCTCGCGGTGGCCTAATTTTTTTGCGAATCATGATCATCAACGGCTAGAAGTGGCTTCATCAGCCCGGATTGAATCGACGCCAATTGAATATTTATACCACTTCAAGTATATTGAATCAGGAAGAAGAAAAACCTCTGTTCTGGATAGGTAGCAGCAAGAAAGACTTGATGGGGCTGCCCCTCGAAGTCAGGAAATTCTTCGGACACGCACTGCACTGGGCCCAACATGGCGAACAGCACCCCGCCGCCAAGCCGCGGAGAGGTTTCGGCGGTGCCGGGGTACTGGAAGTCGTTGAAGACGATGGGGGCGGCACGTACCGGGCAGTCTATACCGTCAACTTCGAAGCAGTTGTGTTCGTGCTCCATTGCTTCCAGAAGAAGAGCAAATGTGGCATTGCCACCCCAAAAAAAGATATTGAATTGATACGTGCCCGGCTCAAGGTGGCCGAGGCACTGGTAAAGGAGCTTCAAAATGAGCACTGTCACACGAAGCATTGACGGAATTGACGTGGAAGCCGGATCCGGCAACGTCTTTGCTGACCTGGGCGTGCCAGATGCCAACAGGCTCAGGATCAAGTCAGGCCTGGTGATCGAAATCGCCCGCGCCGTCCGCCGCCTTGGCCTGACCCAGGAAGAGGCCGGCCGCCGCATGGGTATTCCGCAACCCAAGGTTTCCGGCTTGCTGCGCGGTCAATTCGACAACCTGTCCGAGCGCAAACTGATGGAATGCCTTAACCGCCTTGGCTACGACATCGAGATCAATGTGAAGCAATCGGCCGGAACGACTGGACACCTGACCCTCTCGATCCTCTGACATCAAGGCCGCAGGCGAAATTCCTCGGTAGCCCTTATCAACGCATCCGTAATCCCCGGCTCCAGCGCGGAATGACCGGCTGTCGTCACGATTTCCAGCCGCGCTTCCGGCCATTTTTCATGCAGCCGCAACGCCGTTGCCGGCGGGCACACCATGTCATACCGCCCCTGTACGATCACCGCTGGCAGATGCCGGATGCGATCCACACTGCCGATCAACTGGTCCGGTCCGAAAAACCCGCCGTTCAGGAAATAATGCGCTTCCAGGCGGGCCACGCCCAGCGCCACCGGATCAGCGCTGAAATCGGCGATCGCTTCCGGATTGGTCTGCAAATAGGAGCAACTGCCTTCGTAACGCGCCCATGCCCGTGCCGCCGGCAGGTACTCGGCAGGGTCGTCGCAGAACAGCCTCCTGGCATAGGCCTTCAGCAAGTCACCCCTTTCCGCTTCCGGAATATGGCCGGCAAAGGCGTTGTGTACCTCGGGATAGAACCAGCGCATGCCATTCATGAACCAGTCGATCTCGTCCGGCCCGCACAGGAAGATGCCGCGCAGCACGAAGCCAAGGCAGCGATCGGGATGCGCCTGCCCATATGCCAGCGCCAGAGTCGAACCCCATGAGCCGCCAAAAACCAGCCACTGCCGCACGCCAAGCAATTCGCGCAGTTGTTCGATGTCGCCGATCAGCAGTTGGGTGGTGTTGGCGCGGACCTCGCCCAGCGGCGTTGATTTTCCGGAACCGCGCTGGTCGAACAGGATGATGCGGTAATACGCAGGATTGAAGAAACGGCGGTGGGCCGGCGACAGGCCTCCTCCTGGCCCGCCATGCAGGAATAGCACAGGAATGCCGCCAGGATTTCCGCACTCTTCCCAGTAGATCTCGTGGATTGCATCGACGGCAAGGCGACCGCTGCGGTGCGGCTCCAGCGGCGGGAACAGTGGCCGGAGCTGCCCGGCGGCTTGTGATGTGAGGAGATTGCTTGTCATTCTGGAAAAAATCAGGGGTCCAGCCTTCATTCTGAACCAGGTCAGGCGGTTCGGGGTCAGGAACAAAGCTTCAAACTCATGGATAATAAAAATAACAAGCACTTGACCTTACTGCACCTGTAAGCCTTATCATCACCCGACTGATCAACCCTTGGATTTGCGCGCAATGCGTCTTGTGAAGCTGATGATGCTCTGGCTGCTGGTTGCCGCCCTGCCCCTGCAGGGCTGGGCCGCCGTGCTGAAGGCTTCCTGCGATACGCGCCACCACGCTCCATCGCTGCATGCCTCCGCTCTGGCACCAGGGGCTATCCAGCAGCCGCAGGCTTCCGCTCACGGGCATGGCGACTCGCACGATCATCACGCCCATCATGGCGTCACGCAGGATCAGCAACACGCCTCGCTTGAGGCGAGCGGCGAGCCGCCTGCCAGCGCGGCGCAAGCTGCCGACAGCCTGCCCGACCACAGCGCCTGCAGCGCCTGCTCCAGTTGCTGCGCAGGCGCGACAGCGCCTCCCCCGGCCGCCTTGGCTGCTCCTGATGTGCCGCCGACGGCCGCGCTGTTCGCCGCACCGTCCACGCTGCTTGTGAATTTCATCCCGCCCGGTCTGGAAAGACCACCCCGTCCTCGTCACGCCTGATCACGCGGCACGCCGCGGCCTGAGGGCCGCTGCTGCCACAGTACGTTCACGCTTTTTTGCACGAGGAAAACATGTCCTTTCAATACCGGCTTTTGCCGGCCGCGCTGGCGTGGCTGTCGCTATGCTTGCCGCTTGGCGCCAGCGCTCAGTCCGGCCCGCCGTCCCGGCCACCCGCCTCCATCCAGGCACGCGACCCGGCCGATCCGGCCTCTCCTGTGCCACCCCTGATGCACGCATCTGTCTTCGGCGCAGATTCCGGCGGTCGTCCGGATGAAACCCGGCCGGACCGTAACTGGCGCGCAGCCAACGACCAGGTACGCCAGCTGAGCGGCCACGCGGGGCACATCAAGCCAGCCGCTGGCGCCAGCCAGCATGGGAAGCACTAGCATGAACACCTTGAGATTTTCCCGTTTCCGGCGTGCCGCGGGCCGGCGTGCGTCATGCCATCGCCTGCCTGCCTTGCTGCTGATCCCCTTGCTGCTTTCCGCCTGCAGCAGCTTCTCGCCGGATGGCGGCATGTCGACGGTTTCCTCGCTGACGCAGGAACGGATCGGCCATGCCATCCCGCATCCCGCCAGCGAAGCGGCGGCCGCTGCCGCGCAGACCGTCGATGCGCTGTTGTCGCGTCCGCTGACGGCGGATGCCGCAGTCCAGGTCGCACTGCTGAACAATGCCGGATTCAAGGCGGACCTGCAGGCCATGGGCATAGCCGAAGCCGACCTGGTGCAGGCCGGCCGCTTGCGCAACCCGGGCTTCTCGTTCGCCCGCATGCGGCGCGACGACGAGATCGAGATCGACCGCAGCATCATGTTCGACCTGGTCGGCCTGCTGACCATGCCGCTGCGCACCGGCATTGAACAACAGCGCTTCGAACAGGCGAAATTGCAGGCTGCAGCGCAGGCGGTGCAGCTTGCGCACGCCACCCGCCGCGCCTGGTTCCGCGCCGTGGCGGCGGCCCAGACCGCGCAGTACATGGAACAGGTGCGCGACGCCGCACAGGCCAGTGCGGAACTGGCCAGCCGCATGGCCGCGGTTGGCAACCTGCCGCAACTGGACCGGCTGCGCGAACAGGCATTCCAGTCTGACGCGCTGGCGCAACTGGCACGGTCCAGGCATGCGGCGATTGCGGCGCGCGAAGAGCTCGCGCGGTTGATGGGGGTATGGGGCGCGCAGGCCGGCTTCTCCCTGCCGGATCGACTGCCTGCATTACCGGCAAGCCCACGCGCGGCTGGCCAGCTGGAGGCAGACGCCATGCGCCAGCGCCTGGACCTGCAGATGGCAACGCGCAGTGCCCAGGCCACCGCCAGCATGCTTGGGCTGACGCGCAAGACCGGCGTCATCAATGCCGTCGAGCTCGGATATCAGAACAAGACCGACACCGGCAAGAACCGCAGCGACGGCTATGAAATTTCGCTGGAACTGCCGCTGTTCGACTGGGGCGGCGCGCGCGTGGCAAGGGCACAGGCGATCTACATGCAATCGGTGCAGCGCACCGCCGACCTGGCCGTGCGCGCGCGCTCGGAAGTGCGGCAATCATGGTCGGCCTATCGCACTTCATACGACCTGGCCCGCCATTACCAGCAGGACCTGGTGCCCCTTCGCAAGCGAATTTCGGAAGAAGTCCTGCTGCGCTACAACGGCATGCTGACTGGCGTCTTCGAACTGCTCGCCGATGCGCGCGAGCAGATCAACACCGTGAATGGGGCGATCGATGCGCAACGCGACTTCTGGTTGGCCGAGACCGACCTGGAATCAGCCGTGAATGGGAGCGGTACCGGCAGCAGCGGTAGCGCCCCGTCGCGCAGCGCCGCGTCAGCCTCAGCGCCCCGTGCAGCACACTGAAAGGAATGAAGATGTCTTCAGAATCACGCAGGAATTTTTTCAGGAGCGCGGGCGCGCTGGCGGTCGGCGCCACGCTGGTCAGCCGCGTCGGCGCTGCCAGCCTGCCGGAAGCGGCAAGCGCAGCCACGGCCGGAACCCAGCCGCCACCCCCGCCACCGAGCGGCAGGCCCTTCCATCCGGTGGTCACGCTCAACGGCTGGAGCCTGCCATGGCGGATGAACAATGGCGTCAAGGAATTTCACCTGGTGGCAGAGCCTGTCGTGCGCGAACTGGCGCCCGGCATGAAGGCCAACCTGTGGGGATATAACGGCCAGTCGCCGGGGCCCACGATCGAAGTGGTCGAAGGCGACCGCGTGCGGATCTTCGTCACCAACCGCCTGCCCGAGCACACCAGCGTTCACTGGCACGGCCAGCGGCTGCCCAATGGCATGGATGGCGTCAGCGGCCTGACGCAGCCGGCCATCGCGCCGGGCAAAACTTTCGTCTACGAGTTCGTGGCGCGCCGCGCCGGCACCTTCATGTACCACCCGCATGCCGACGAGATGACGCAGATGGCGATGGGCATGATGGGCTTCTGGGTCACGCATCCGAAAAACCCGGCGCAGATGAAGGTGGACCGCGACTTCGTGTTCCTGCTGTCGAATTACGACATCGCGCCCGGCAGCTACACGCCGCGCGTGAACACCATGCTCGACTTCAACCTGTTCACCTTCAACAGCCGGGTATTCCCGGGCATCGATCCCCTGGTGGTGCGCCAGGGCGACCGCGTCCGCATCCGGGTCGGCAACCTGACCATGACCAATCACCCGATTCATCTGCACGGCCATGAATTCGTCGTCACCGGCACCGATGGTGGCTGGGTCCCGCCAGCCGCGCGCTGGCCGGAGGTCACTACCGACGTCGCCGTCGGTCAGATGCGCGCGATCGAGTTCGACGCCACTGAAGCGGGCGACTGGGCGCTGCATTGCCACAAGTCGCATCACACCATGAATGCAATGGGCCACAACGTCCCGACCATGATAGGCGTCGACCAGCGCGGCATTGCCCAGAAAATCAGCAAGCTGGTTCCGGACTACATGGTGATGGGCGAGCGCGGCATGCACGACATGGCGGAGATGGAAATGCCGCTGCCGGACAACACGCTGCCGATGATGACCGGGAAGGGCCCGTTCGGCGGCGTCGCGATGGGTGGCATGTTCACTGTGCTCAAGGTGCGCCGCGAACAGAAGCCGGGCGACTATCGCGACCCCGGATGGTTTGCCCATCCGCAAGGCACCGTGGCGTGGGAGTGGAAAGGCGCCGCGCCGGACGCGGTGCGCAGCAGCAACGCCGGCGGGCAGTCCATGCCAAGGGCAGAAGGTCCGGGCAAACAGGGCACGATCGAGTTGAACGTGCGCAAGCCGGATGGACATGGCAGCCATCACTGAGCGGCCTGATTCAAGAAAACACAGGAGAAAAGAATGAACAAGGCAGGAATTACAGCAGTATTCGCAGGCCTGGTCGGACTGGCGGCGCTGATGCCGTCGGCCGCAATGGCCGGGCCGGGACACAAGGACACGAACGGTGCGCATGGTTCGCAGTCACACGAGAAGAAAGCCTGGGGCAAACCTGGCAAGGCAGCCAGGGCCAGCCGCACGATCACGATTACGATGAGCGACGACATGCGCTTCACGCCATCTGAAATCGTGGTCGATGAAGGCCAGACCGTGCGCTTCGTTCTGATCAACAAGGGCCGGCTGATGCACGAGATGGTGATCGGCGACATGGCCGAATTGAAGGCGCATGCCGAACTGATGAAGAAGCATCCCGACATGGAGCATGAGGAAGAAGACGGCCTGCACCTCAAGCCGGGCGCCCGCGGCGAACTGACATGGCAATTCGCAAAGCCGGGGCGCTTTCATTTCGCCTGCCTGATTCCCGGCCATTTCGATGCAGGGATGGTGGGCCGCATTACCGTACGCAAGAAAGGTGGAGCATGAAGACAATCAATCGTTCAATCCGGGCGGGTCTGATGGCACTGGCATTGTCAGCCCCTGCCCTCGCCTGGGCCGCGCCGCTGGCCGAAGGCGAAGTGCGCAAGGTCAACAAGGAAGCGGGCAAGCTGACCATTCGTCATGGCGAATTGAAGAACCTGGATATGCCGCCGATGACGATGGTGTTCCGCGTGAAGGATCCGGCGATGCTGGACCAGGTGCAGGCCGGCGACAAGGTGCGGTTCACTGCCGAGAAGATCGAGGGCCAGTACACGGTGGTGGAGATGGAGAAGGAAAAGTAGCGGGTGATCGTTACCCATAACCGTGGGTGTGCGGTTTTGTGGTTTTGTGGATATGCGGCTCTCTGGCTTGCGGTTGGTTTATCTGTGTTTGATGGCTGTGGTTGTGAAGCCGGGAGACACCCCGGCGGGTGTGTTCCTTTCTTTTAGAAAAAGAAAGGAACCAAAGAAAAAACGTCAAAACCCACTTGGCCAACGCCCGCCTCGATAGGCAACCAGACGCGGATGTCTGGGCCGAACCATTGCTGCGTTCGCGAGGAAGGTCCTGCCACACGTTCGCCTCTGACCGGGATCAGCCAACCCGCTTCAATGCCGCCGACCGCACACTACCGCTCGTTGACTCTCAATGTTTTTCGAAGCTGCTAATTGATTCTTGAGGGCGGGTTGCCAGGGGGCGCGGGGATCTCCGGAAACAACTGCGGTGCTCGGCCTTTCGTGAAACAGACCCGTCGCTTGTTTGAGGCTTCGAAAAACATTAAGAGTCAACGGTGCGCCGGGCATCGGTATAAGACACTTCATGGGGTTGGCTGATTAGGTAAGCGGCACCCAGCCGAGGGATCATCTCTCGCGAACGTCGCACTGGATTAGCCCAGACATCCGAGTCTGGTTGCCTATCGAAGCGGGCGTTGGCCAAGTGGGTTTTGACGTTTTTTCTTTGGTTCCTTTCTTTTTCTAAAAGAAAGGAACACACCCGCCGGGGTGTCTCCCGGCTTCACAACGACAACCAACAAACCCAGCCACACGAACCGCAAGCCCAAGAGCCACAAAGCCACAATACCGCTCACCCAAGGTCATGGGCGATACTCTGCTTTCAAGGGGAGGGAGCGTTCGTGGCGTGCGTCCGACGTTTATCATTTCGTCTTCACTTGTGGTCCCTCATCCACAAGTCATGCCAAATCTGGCGCATCATTACGGCCGCTAACACTTGGCCGGATGCAGCAGGCGCAATCGCCCCGCAATCCTGGCCGATCGATCAAAGGAGAATTTGTTGATACAGCCAGCCTCCGCGGTGCCATCCGCCGCGCTCGAGTCCCTCGCGGCCAGCTTTTCCGGCCGCCTGCTCACAGCCCCTGCCGATACCGCGCCGTTCCTGACTGACTGGATCAAACGATGGAGCGGGTGCGCGCTGGCAGTCGCGCAGCCCGACACCACCGAAGACGTGGCAGCCATCGTGCGCTGGTGCGCCGCCAACCGGGTACCGATCGTTCCCCAGGGCGGCAATACCGGCATGGTCGGGGGCGGCATTCCCGGCGAGGATGGCCGCTCGCTGGTGCTGTCCACACAGCGCCTGCGGCGCGTGCGCGCAGTGGATCCGCTGAACAATACCCTGACCGTCGAAGCCGGCGTGACACTGCTCGAAGTGCAGCAGGCGGCCCGTGAGGCTGGCCGCTTGTTTCCCTTGTCACTCGGCGCGGAAGGCACTTGCAACATCGGCGGCAACCTTTCCACCAACGCCGGCGGCGTGCAGGTCCTGCGCTATGGCAATGCGCGCGAGTTGTGCCTGGGGCTGGAGGTGGTGACCGCCGATGGCCAGGTCTGGAACGGGCTGCGCGGACTGCGCAAGGACAACACCGGCTACGATCTGCGCGATCTCTTCATCGGCGCCGAGGGCACGCTTGGCATCATCACCGCAGCCACGCTGAAAATGTATCCGCAGCCGGCGGCACGCATGACGGCAATCGCTACTGTCGATTCGCCGCATGCGGCGCTGCGCTTGCTGGAACTGGCGCAACAACGCCTGTCATCCTCGCTGACTGCATTCGAGCTGATGAACGACTTTTGCATCGAGAGCGTAGCCCGCCATTTCCCTGCCAGCCGCCGGCCGCTGGCGACGCCGTCGCCATGGCATGTGCTGCTGGAAAGCAGCGATCCGATCAGCGAGGAGCACGCGCGCGACAGCTTCGACCGGCTGATGGAGGAAGCGATGGAAAAAGAACTGATCTCGGATGCCGCAGTGGCCACCTCACTGGCACAGTCGGAGGCATTCTGGACCATACGCCATCACCTGGCCGAGGCCCAGGGCCGTGAAGGCGACAGTATCAAGCACGACGTCTCGGTACCGATCTCGGCCATCGGCGACTTCGTGGTCCAGACCAACGCAGCGCTGGAGCATGCCAGCCCGGGAATCCGCATGGTGGTGTTCGGCCACCTCGGGGACGGCAACCTGCACTACAACGTGACCGCTCCGGTTGGCGGCAGCGGTCCGGCCTTCCGTGCGCAACAGGGTCTGTTCAACGACATCGTGTATGAAGCGGTAACCAGGGCCAACGGATCGATCTCGGCCGAGCACGGCATCGGCCAGCTCAAGCGCGACAAGCTGTCCCGGTACAAGAGCGAAGTCGAGTTGAAGCTGATGGCGCGCCTGAAAGCCGCCTTCGATCCGGACAACCTGATGAACCCGGGCCGCCTGCTACCCTGAGCCCACCGCCGAATTCAAGGAAACACAACAATGCAAGCAGCAAACGACACCTCCCGCTATCCTGCCGCGCAATTGAGCGCAGCGGTCGATGCCATGTTCCGCGCCGCCGGCATGCAGGAAAATATTGCCGCCGCGGTCACCGCTTCGCTGGTCGATGCGGACATGATGGGTCACAGCACCCACGGCGTGGCGCTGGTGCCCTGGTATCTGGAAGGGATCAAGAATGGCTGGGTCACGCTGGCTGGCGAACCAGAAGTGATCGCCGACCACGGCGCCTGCATTACCTGGAACGGGCGCAAGTTGCCCGGCGCCTGGCTGCTGTCGGAGGCGATCGACATCGCAATCGACCGTGTGCAGCAGCTGGGCGTGGTCACCATCGTGATGGCAAACAGCTACCACACCGGCGCCTTGGCCGTGTACATGCCGAAGCTGACCGAGCGCGGCTTGATGGCCGTGCTGGCCTGCTCGGCGCCGCCGACCCGCGGCATCGCACCTTACGGCGGGACCAAAGGGCTGCTCTCCCCCAACCCGCTGGCGGCCGGCATACCGACCGATGGCGACCCGATCCTGCTCGACATCAGCTCGTCGATCACGACCATGAACAGTACCCGGCAGCTGCATGCTCGCGGCGAAAAATATCCGGCCATGTGGGCCATCGACGCGCAAGGCAATCCGACCGATGATCCGCAAGTGGTGATGAGCGGCGGCGGCACGCTGCTGCCGACCGGCGGGCTGGACCACGGTCACAAGGGTTACAGCATGGCACTGCTGATCGAGGCCTTGACGCAGGGCCTGCCTGGATACGGCCGGATGGACAATCCGGGCGGGATCCTGATGGGCGTGTACCTGCAGGTGATCGACCCGAACGCGTTCGCCGGTATCGACGCCTACAAGCGCCAGACCAGCTGGCTGGTCGAGCAATGCCACAGCAATCCGCCGCGGCCGGGCGTGGACCGGGTACGGGTGCCGGGCGAACAGGCGCTGAAGAAAAAACGGGAAGCGGTGCAGCAAGGGGTGCCGGTTGGAGCCAGCGCCTTCAAGGCGCTGGCCGCTGCCGCGGCAATCCTGGGGGTGGGTTTGCCGGCTCCGCTGTAAAGCATGCTCAGGGCACACCTGAGGTCGACGCCCCATCCTGCCCTGTCCTCGCCTGCCACTGGGCGAAAGACAGTGCCTCGCCATTGAAATTGGCGAAAACCGGGGATGAACCCAGGTAGCCATTGGCGTCGAAGACACCGAACTGCAGGACTGACTCGGTGCCCAGGTCGCTGCTCAGCCGGTACGATTCCTCGCCGTTACGGGCGACAAAGGAATTGCCGCGCAAGCTGTTGCCACGCACCTTTGGCGCGCCGGCGGTCTCGACCATCTGCACATGAGCGCGCTGGCTGTTTTCAAAGCTGTTCCCGCTCGCCGTCAGGTTGCTGCTGTCCTGGATGTTGATGCCGTTGGCATTGCCGCTGAAGCGGTTGTTCAGGATGGACATGCCGTTCGCCGCATCGAGATAAATCCCCCACGCCAGCCGTTGCCCGGCGCCGACGCGGCTGATCGTATTGCCGTCTATCCGGCCACCGAGCGGAGATCCGTCGTCGGCCATGCCATACATGCCACCACAATCGGTCAGCACCAGGCAAGCGCCGTCCACCGTGTTACTCAGCACCGAACTGTTTCGGAAGAAGCGGATGCCGATATAGCCGGAGTTGATCACGGTGTTGTTCTGTATCGTCGAATTGGCCGAGAGCGTGAGGTTGATCGCCGCACGCGAGTTGGTCGGCATGCCGACCACGCCCGCTGCTTCGATGCGTGAGTTGCGCACCACCTCGCCGCCACCACCCCAGCGCACCGCAATGGCGTCATTGCGCACATTGCGAATGTTGGCGCCATCCACTTGCAGCGCGCTGCCGCCGGAATTCCAGATGCCGTAGCGGGACGCATTGCTGATATCCACGCCGTTCACTTGCAGGTTGCGGGCACCGGCTGCGTTGATCCCGTTTGCCGCTGCGAAGATGCTGATGTCCTGCAGGATCACATTGCTGGCATTGTCGGCATCCACGCCATGCTGGTCCGGCGAGGCCCAGGCACGTCCCTCGGGAGACTGGCCGTCTGCCGTCCACAGGTACAGTCGTCCATTGGCGATCGCCCATTCGCCCGGCGCGTCCAGCATCCACAACTTTCCTTCCACATAGAAGTCAGGCTGGCCGGCAGGCGCGAATCCGCCGAACGCAGCATCGTTCAGGCTTGCAAGGCTCATTACGCCGTTCGCATAAGCCGTGATCCGGCGCGCCTCGATCGCCCATTCGAACGGACGGAACACCAGCGTGGCGCCAGCGAGGTCGGCGTTCGGCATCGCGTAGCTCAGGGTCGTGGCGCTGGACCCGCTCGCCTTTGCCCAGGTCTGCGGCCGGTTGGGCCAGTGCGCCCGCTCGGCCGGTGCGCCATCGACCAGCACCTGTGCCGCATCGAAAGAAATCGGCGCCGACCAGATCTGCCCCTGGTATTGGCTCCAGCCCGTGATCGGCTGCCCGGGGCTGATGACGGCCTTGCCACAGGTGCCGGCAGTGCGAACCGTGACGTTCGACTTGCCACGCAGGTCGAGCGTGCCGCGGTAGGTCCGGCCACAACTGAGTTCGACCACGCTGCCATTGGCGATCGTTGCCGGAACGGCCAGCGCCGGAAGTGCAGTGTCCGGCGTGAGGATAGGCGGCAGGACGACCGGCGTGCCTGCACCCGGCGAGGGGGCCGACCCGCTTGCATTCGCCAGAGCGCCCTGGGAACCGGCAGCCAGTTCGCCAGAGCCGCCACAGGCAATCAACGAAATGCCCAGCAGGGCGGGAATGGAACGTCGTAGCAGAATCGTCAGGGAAGATGTCATCGATGGTGGCAAGCCGACCAGCGGCCGCCGGAACATGGAAAAGGCCGATTTGACCATCCTGATTGCCCTGCCACAATATTCCAAAAGACAACAACAGCGCCTTTCTTGTCTTTAAGTTGTGACAATTTGCTTCATTATTCCCATATCGACAATATCGCCCTGGCAAGTTGCCGCCGGAACCCTGTTCCACCTGCAGCGTCTGATTGAGATGATCACAAGCCACGAAAAAGCCCCCCGGCTGGGCGCCCGCTTTCGCTTTCACGACGAACTGGGCCAGTTCATTGCGCGCCAGAACCGGGAACGCGAATTCGCCTGCGCCTGCCCGCCGGATGCGACCGTCAAGCACATGGTCGAGGCGCTCGGCGTGCCGCACACCGAAGTCGGCCTGGTCCTGATAGACGGAAAAAGCGCCGGCATGAACGAGCGCCTGCACGAAGGGGCACAGGTCGAGGTTTATCCTCACAGCCGCAGCGAGGATTGCGCGCCCGGTAAAGGCGGGCCGGATGAGGTGCGGCTACGCTTCGTGGCGGATGCCCATCTCGGCGGCCTGGCGCGCTTGCTGCGCATGGCGGGTTTCGACACGCTCTATGACAGTGGCTTCCAGGACGACGAAATCGTGCTGCTGTCAGGCGCAGGTGAGCGGATCGTGCTGACGCGGGACACCGACCTGCTAAAACGCAGGGATGTCGAACTCGGCTGCCATGTCAGGTCACTCAAGCCGGATCAACAGTTGGGCGAATTGGCGAGACGCTTCCCGCTGACGCGGCAAGCCCGGCCGTTCAGCCGGTGCCTGGTCTGCAATGTCGAATTGGTGGCAGTGGCGCGGCAAGCCGTCGAGAAGCAGGTGCCGCCGGGTGTATGGGCGCGCCACCGGCGCTTCAAGTCGTGCCCGTCATGCGGGCGGGTCTATTGGGGAGGGACGCATTGGGAGCGCATGCGGTTGAGACTTGGGGCACTGATCGAAATCGACGACCTGGCGCATGAAGGATGCTGAAGCCGCCCGGAATCGGGGATGTGGAGATATTGCTGCCGCTTGTCCGTGGATGTCAGTGCCGCCGCGCAGTACAAACGCGCAGTACAGACGCGCAGTAGAGCCGCGCAGTACTGCCGATCTTCAGCGCTGGGCGCGCAGCACCACATGGACCACGCAAGCCCATTCGAGCTCTTCCTGGTGAATGGTCGCGCCGATTTCGATAAATTCATGCGTGGCGCCGGGGCAGTCCGGGCAATCGAGTTGGTCGAGCGCGGCGGCCATCATGGCAGCCATCTGTTCCAGGTCTGGTTGCTGCCCGTAGTCCGACTGGTCCGACTGGTTCGGCTGCGGCTCGTTCATTTGCATGCTCCACAAAACTCGTTCGTTGATGCGCCCCATGCCAAGCCTCGCGCATCGGGCCTCGGTCATCGTTCACGCCGGCCAATCCCATTGGGACCGGAAGTGCAAGCCAAAGGTTCTGAAGCCGATCAGCCAGGCATCCGGCGGCTTACCCGTCACCTCGCGCCAGCAGGGAATTCCGGAACCGCGCCGGCAAGGCCGGGTAATTGCGCATGTCCAGCCTGGCCCTGCCCTCGCCCGTCACCAGCACCGCATCGGCGCCAATCGCCAGCGTCGCCTTGTCGCGAACATGGCCAAAAGGCAGGCCGGTCACGACCGGCAGCGGCAGGCGCTGGCGCAACCACGACAGCATCGCGTCGAATCCGTAGCCGTTGTCGTAGTCGCTCATGCGAACCGTGCCGAAATCGCCCAGCACCAGCGCCTGCTGCCGCTCAAGGATCCCGCCATGCAGCAATTGCAGCAACATCCGCTCGATGCGATAGGGATGCTCGTTGATATCTTCAAGAAACAATATACCGCCGTCGATACGTGGCATGTAGGGCGTTCCGACCAGATGCGCCAGCATTGTCAGGTTGCCGCCCCACAATGTGCCCTCCACTTCCAGTTCAGGGTTGCCTGCGGCTTCCCAATCGATATTGTGCCGCGGACCCGCAATACAATCCCGGAACTGCCGCATCGTGTATTCGCTGCGATCCGGCCGCGTGAAATCGTCGCAGATCATGGGCCCGGAAAAACTCGGCATGCCGGTGCGGGCCAGCAGGCCCATCTGCAGCGCGGTGATGTCACTGTGCCCGACAAACAATTTGCCGCTGCGCGCCAGCAGGTCGAAGTCGATTTCTCCCAGCAGGCGCGAGGTGCCGTAGCCGCCGCGCAACGCGATCACGATCTCGATGTCCGGATCACCGGCCGCATCGTGCAATTGGGCCAGCCGCGCCTGGTCGGTTCCGCCGAAGCGCTGGTAGCGGTCATCCGGCTGGTAATAGTTGCGCACCAGATGGCCGCGCTCGCGCAGCCCATCGACGGCGCGGGCCAGGGCTTCGCCGTCCGGCGCATAGCCGCCGGGCGCGACGATCGCAATCCCGGGACGGGTCAGGCCCATGCCGCTGTTTTCGGGCTGGTTCGATGAAGCTACCGGCAAATCGATTCCCTCCGCCTGTGCAGGCCCGCGCTGGTCAGGACGCCAGTGACCGCGCGCGCCGCTCTGCAAAAAAATCCTTGAGCAGCTGGCCGCAATCCCCGGCCAGCACGCCACCCACGAGTTCGGTATGGTGATTCAGTTTTTCCTGCGCAAACAAATGCACTACCGAGCCGCAAGCACCGGTCTTGGGGTCAGGTGCGCCGTACACGACACGCGCCAGCCTGGCATGGATCATCGCGCCCGAGCACATGGCGCACGGCTCCAGCGTCACGTACAGTTCGCAGCCAGGCAAGCGATAGTTGCCCAATATGGTGGCGGCAGCGCGCAGCGCCATGATCTCGGCATGTGCGGTCGGATCATGGGTGCCGATCGGCTGGTTGAATCCGGTCGCGATGATTTCGCCGTCGCGCACCACCAGTGCGCCGACCGGCACTTCGCCCAGCGCCCAGGCATTGTGCGCCTGGGATATCGCCTGGCGCATGAAATTGGCATCGCGCTGCGCGGTCATCTGCCCGCTCATCTGCTCTGTCATCGGCTCACCCATCGGCTCACTCATCGGCGCTGATCTCGGCCCAGCAGTTCGGTGTTTCATGCAGCACCAGCCGCTGCAGCCGCAATCCGGTGCCAAAGCGGTCATGAAAGGCCGGCTTCAGGATGTTGAACGCGGTGCGCGCCAGGTTCTCCACGGTCGGTATGCAGTCGATCACGACTGTCTTGTGCCCCGGCAGCGACTCAAGGAATTCGCGCACGGCGGTGTCCTTCGAATAGGTGATGAATGCATGGTCCCACACATCCACCAGCTTCTCGCGGGCGATGGTCTTGATGTCCGAAAAGTCCATGATCATGCCATTGTCGGAATGGCCTTCCTGTTCGATGACCTCGCCCACCAGAGTCACTTCCAGCGTGTAGCGGTGCCCGTGCAGGTTGCGGCACTGGCTCTTGTGGTCGGGGATACGGTGGCCGGCGTCGAATTCCAGCTTGCGGGTAATGGTGAGCATGTCGATTATGGTATTTGCAGCAGTTTATGCGTCTGCAGCGAGAGTTTCCAGTTGGGCCGGGCCTTGCAGGTTTCAATCGCCAGCCGGGTGTTCTGTTCGAGCAGCGGGCCGTCCATCGGCTGCAGGTAGTAGTGCTCGAAATCGAGCTCCTCGTATCCGGCCAGCGACTGCCCCGGCTGCGGCACGACCACCTTCAACTCGTTGCCTCGCCTCTGGCGCAGCGGCACCCCCATCTTGGGACTGACGCAGATCCAGTCGACGCCGGCCGGGGCTTCCAGTGTGCCGTTGGTCTCGATCGCAATCTCGAAACCGTGACTGTGCATGGCGTCGATCAGTGCAGTGTCGAGCTGCAATAGCGGCTCGCCGCCGGTGAAGACGACATACTTGCGCGCGGGATGCTCTTGCGGCCAGAGACTGTCAATTGCCTGGGCCAGCGCCTCCGGCGCGGCAAATTTGCCGCCGCCCTCGCCGTTGGTGCCGACAAAGTCGGTGTCGCAAAAGCGGCATACCGCCGTGGCACGATCCTGCTCGCGCCCGGACCACAGGTTGCATCCGGAAAAACGGCAGAACACGGCGGGACGCCCGGCCTGGGCGCCTTCGCCCTGGAGGGTATAAAAGATTTCCTTTACGCTGTAAGTCAAGGCGCTGGCTTTCCGAGAGAGGGGTAGGCGGGCACGGCCAGGCTGGCGGGCCAGCACGGGCATGCATACGATCGGCGGGGCCGCTGCAAGGCTCGCGGCGGCCGGTCGGCTGGACCGGTATCGTGTATGTGTGGCAAAAATGCGCCGCTACAAGGCGGCATTTTCGCATTTATTGCAGAAAGAGTCTGCCGGAAAGACCGGACGGTTCCTGCCGGGTCACAGTATCCGGTTGAACCACAACATCGACAGCATCGCCGACATCACTGCCAGCAATGCCGCCAGCGCCGAGAATATCGCCGTCACCTCGGTGGTTTTCCTTTCCATGACCAACTTTGAATTCAGGGTCTTGTACACCCTGGTCAGGTCGGGCGCGTTGCCAGCATAGAAATACTCCGCGTTGGTAGCGGTGGCGATCTGCTTGAGCACATCCTCGTCCAGCCGGACCCGCATCGACCATCCTTCGGCGCCGATGATTTCACCGGTCGGCGTTCCGACGCCGACCGTGAACACGCGCACGCCACGTTCGGCGGCCATCTTGGCCGCCTCCACCGGTTCCGGCCCGGTAGTGGTCTGACCATCGGTCAGCAGGATGATCGCAGCAGATTTGTAAGACCCGGGCGCGACCGGCTTGAACGATTCGCTCTCCTTGCGCGGCGGCTGGTCGAGCGACATGCCGCGCTCTGCGCTGCGCGCGTTGGCACCCGGGCGGGGATCGGATGAGTTGAGATCGAATTCGATGTCAGGGAATATCGTTTTCAGCGAGACCAGTATGCCGCTTCCGACCGCGGTGCCGCGCTGCAACTGGAAGCGGTCGATTGCCGCGATCACATCTTCGCGCGAGAGGGTCGGCTGTTGCACCACCGCCGCAGTGCCGGCGAAGGACACCACGGCAATCCGCGTATTCATTGGCGTGTCTTCGACAAAGCTGCGCGCCGCGGCCTGTGCCGCCGCCAGCCGCGTCGGTTCGACGTCAGCCGCACGCATGCTTCCCGACACATCGATCGCAAGCACGACCAGCTCGTGCTGCGAGGGCAAGGTGATCAGCGCCGCCGGCCGCGCGATCGCTACCAGCATGGCCGTCAGCGCCAGCAGGAACAGGGCTGGCGGCAGGTGCCGCCGCCAGCCCTGGCTGGCGGCCATTGCTTCCCTGACCACGGCCAGGCTGGCATAGCGCAGCGCCAGCTTCTTTTTCCGCCGCAGCATCAGCAGGTAGGTCGCCACCAATACCGGCAGCACCAGCAGCAGGAACAGCATCTCGGGCCACAGGAAGCTCACGTCAATGCTCCATATGGCGCGGCATGACGCCGCCGGCGCAAACCGCCGTGCGCAACTTGCGAATGTCGGCGAAGCGCTGGATTGCGTCCATCAGGTCGTCGTCGGTGGCCAGTTCTAGCGCGTCGATGCCGGCCTCGGACAGCGTCAGCCGCAGTGCCGCCTCGCGATAACGGGCGGCGGCTGAAAAACGTTGCCGGAACCCGCGGTCATGCGTGTCGACGGTGAGCTGCTCGCCGGTTTCCGCATCCTGCACCACCAACATGCCAAGGTCGGGCATATCCATCTCCATGCGGTCATACAGGCGCACGGCGACCACCTCGTGGCGCTGGGACAGTTGTACCAGCGTCTTGCTCCAGCCCGGTGTGCTGATGAAGTCCGACACGATGAACACCATCGAGCGGCGCGCCATCAAGGGTTGGGCGCGCTGCAGGAAATCCTGCAGATTGGTCGCCGATGCAGCCTTTGTTTCGGGACGCGCCTGCATCCGGTGCAGCAGATGCAGAACCTGCCTGCGGCCGCCGCGGGCAGGTATCACAGTGTCCATCGCGTTGCCGTAAAACAGCGCGCCGACGCGATTTCCATGATGAGTGAGCATGCGCGCCAGCACCGCGACCAGCTCGGTTGCGACCGCCCGCTTGTTGATTGCCGCTGAACCGAAATCGACGGATGGACTCAGGTCCAGCAGGAACCAGGCGGTGATGTCGCGCTCTTCATTGAAAACCCGCACGTACGGCATCTGCTGGCGGGCGGTGACATTCCAGTCGATGTGGCGCACGTCATCGTGATACTGGTATTCGCGCAGGTCGGCAAGGTCGATCCCGCTGCCCCGAAACAGCGAGCGGTAGTCGCCATGCAGCATGCCGTCCAGCCGCCGGATCACGGTCCACTCCAGCCGCCGCAGCAGGGCTTCAGGCGTTTGCACTGACTCGTACATGGCTCTCCAGTGGGCGCTCTGGCGCAGGCAAATGTTTCATCAGGCGCATGATCAGCTGGTCAGCGGTGACGCCGTCCGACAACGCCTCATAGGACAGCGCCAGCCGGTGGCGCAACACATCCGGCACGATGTCGACCAGATCCTTTGGCAGCACGTAGCTGCGGCCGCGCAGGAATGCGAGAGCCCGCGCACCCTCGACCATCTGGATGGTCGCACGCGGACTGGCGCCGTAATTCAGGTACTTGCGCAGGTTGGGAACACCGTACTTTTCAGGGTCGCGGGTGGCAGCCACCAGTCGCACCGCGTGCTGCACCAGTGACGGATCGACAAAGCCGTTGCGGCATTCACGCTGCAGCGCGGCCAGTTGCCCGGTATCGGTGACCGCAGCGACAGCGGCCATCTCGCCGGTGACGCGATTGACGATCACGAACTCCTCTTCTTCGGTCGGATAGTCGACCAGTACCTTCATCATGAAGCGGTCGACCTGGGCTTCAGGCAAGGGGTAGGTGCCTTCGGTCTCGATCGGATTCTGGGTTGCCATCACAAGAAAGGGACGCGGCACTGGCCAGGTTTCGCCAGCAATGGTTACCTGGTATTCCTGCATCACTTCCAGCAGCGCGCTCTGCACCTTGGCCGGCGCCCGGTTGATTTCGTCGGCCAGCAGCAGGTTGGTGAAGACCGGTCCGAAGGTGGTACCGAATTCTCCGTTGCGCTGGTTGTAGATGCGGGTGCCGATCAGGTCAGCCGGCACCAGGTCGGGCGTGAACTGGATGCGCTTGAACGATCCGCTTATGGTCCTGGCCAGGGTCTTGATGGTCAGGGTTTTTGCCAGGCCGGGCACGCCCTCGACCAGCAGATGGCCCTGGGCCAGGATCGCGACCAGCACCCGCTCCAGGAAATGATCCTGCCCTACCACCACTTTTTTCACTTCATACAGCACGTGCTCCATCTGTTGCGCGACAGATTCATTCAATGGCCGGAATTGATTCATGGCGTTTCCCTGGCAGGTAGGTCAGAACGGCGACTCGCCGGCTGCCGCAGCAGCATTTTCGATAGGGACTGCAAAAGCAATGCCGATGAACACGCCCTGGTCGACCGGATTCAGGATGGCGGTCACTATGCCGACCACCGCGCCATCCATCGTCACCAGTGGCCCGCCCGAATTGCCGGGATTGGCAGCGGCGTCGAACTGGATCAGGTTGCTCAGCACCTTTTCGCCATCGGGGGACGAGTACTGCCGCCGCAGGCCGGAAATCACGCCGGATGACACCGAAGGACCGATACCGAACGGGAAGCCGACCGCGATGACACGGTCGCCAGGCACCAGATCGCCGGTGGATCGCAGGGTGGCGGGAGCCAGGTCATCGGGAAGACTGCGCGCCTGCAGCACCGCCAGGTCGTTTTCCGGCTGGCGCGAGATCACAGTGGCATCGGACACGCTGCCGTCATGAAAAATCACCTGCACCCGCTGCGCGCCGGCAACTACATGCAGGTTGGTCAGGATGGTCCCCTGCTCCACGATCACGACCCCGGTTCCGATCCCGGTAAGCGGCTCATCCCCGTTCCCGGCCTTGTTCCCGAACTGGCGTACCCGCACCACGGAACGCCGGATCGCTTCGAAGGCCTTGGCCTCCTGTGCGGGCAGCACATTCTTGTCCAGCGCATGCAACACGGCGCGGTCGATTTCCTTCTGGGTCAACTGGCGCACCGGCGCCGTCATCCAATGCTGCCAGGCGGCAAAGGCAGCCAGGCTGAACAGCACGCAACCCAGGAACAATAGCATCCGCTCGTGGCGTGCGCACGCCGCACGCAGCCGTGAGCGCGCCGCTGCAGGGCGAGAGCTTGCCGCCGGCAGGGGATCATCTTCATGGGTGGAGCGGGTTGCGCCGGAGGCAGGTGGCTCGATGCGCTGCGTGCGCTCCTTGGCCGGCGAACCGGTGCCACCTTCAAGCTCCGCAGCAAGTTCGCCATCGCGGTCCGGCTGGCGACGGGACTTCGGCGACCTGCTGTAGAGACCGACTTTGTTCATGGCAAGGAAGAACCGGTATGGGACAGCGCCAATGCCTGACCTCGCCCCGGATGAGCTTCCAAGGTAGCATCATCATGAGTGGACAACAGCAGCTTGCGCTGCGTTTCTGCCGCGGCGTTGATGCTCCGCAAAAGCGCTCGGACCGCACCCGGGGGCACCGGCCGTTCGCCGCAGCGCCGACCTGATGCCGCCCGATCCATCATTGCCTGGCGCCGATGAAGCCGCCCAGCGAAACCTGGCCGGTGGCCGGATTGTTCATCGAGAACACGCCCGCAAGTTCGGCCGGACCGGTGCCACTGCCGCCTGCTGCCACCGGGCCGAAGAAGCGCGCGCTCAGGCCACCCGACAGCACGGCATTCGCGCCCGCGCCCGTCATGTAGTTGGCACTGGCCTGCCCGGCCGCGCCGAGGGTGGTGATCACGGACACCGCCGTCGGCACTGGCGCCAGGCTGGCGTCGTAAGTGACCGCGTTGCTGAGCGCGACAGTAACCTGGCGGGTGGCAAAGTTTGCCGTGATCGTCGCTGCGGCACGAAACACCACCGGGTCGTCAGTGCCATTTGGCGAATACCACCCGTAGGCCAGGCCAGTGTATGTCGCCGACCCGGTGGCCGGCACGGCAGCCGGATCGGTGGCATCGCCGTATGCAAGCACGCCGCGCCGTCCGCGATTGATCTCGTAGGTGCCGCCCCATTCGATGATGTCGACGGTGTCCTGGGTTACCCAACTGGCGAAGTTGCCGTAACGATAGCTCCAGTTATCCAGGGTGCGATAGCCCTTGGAGCCCGGGAACGGCACGCCAGGGCCGGTGGACGTGGTGATGTAGGTGACATTGCCATTGGCATCCGTCGGGCCATTGCCGGCATAGGTATCGCCGTCCTCGTGCAAGCGGCCGCCGACCAGCAGATCGGGCTCGATGCCGCCGCTGCGCCAGTCACCCTGTGTGATCCGCAGGCCGGTCGACTCGATGGTGGGACAGGGAATCAGGTCGGCCGGACAACGGGATGGATCCGAGCGCGGGAAATAGGAGTTGTTGGCATAGTTGATTTTGGTGCCGCTTGCCCCCTTGATGCCGACGTCCCAGTAACTCAGGTCGGTCGCGGGCGGCAGCGCACGGAAGCTGAGGGTGCCGCCGTTGCCCAGCTCGACCCGCCCCTGCGAAGTCATGAAGGTCTCGATGATGATGGGCCGGTCGGTCTTGCCATCCCACGAAATGCCGAGATTGCTCAGCAGCAGCGCCGGCGTGCTGACCGCGCTGTTGCCGTCCTTCCTGATCCGGACCTCGGCCGTTCCTCCCGATGCGGGCATCAGTCCAATCGCCCTCCCCGTCTCGACCACCACCGGTTCAAGATCGTTGGTGGACTTGCCATACGCCTGCACCCCGGAGCGCGTCAGCGCAATGCCATTGTCAACACGCAGGATGGAGCCGCCGCTGCACTGCCAGCCGCTGCCGTCAGCACAGGACATGGTCAGGTTGGCCAGCGTGTCGCCACTGCCCCCCGCCGGATTGCCGCCGTTGCCCACTGCCGCATTGCCGCTACTGGCGTTGGCGATGGTGGTGTCGATACCGCCCGACGATCCGCCACCGCAGGCGGACAGCAAGGCGGATAGAATCACGGGAAAGAGTCGGGCCTGTGAAGACGTAAGCATGGAACACTCCGGAAGGAAACGGGACGGGTTTGAAAAAGACACTCCAGCCACATTATCGATTCGGCAATCTTTTCCGTTGATGAACATGCAATGCCGACGCCACGCCACCCGACCGAAATCAAACAATCCGGCTATGCCATGCCGAAAGGAAGCCCAATGACCGTTACTCTCAAGATCGATTTCGTATCCGACGTTGCCTGCCCATGGTGCGCAGTGGGACTCAACGCGCTGCAACGAGCGCTTGAACGCCTGGATGGCGAAGTGCAGGCCGAACTGCATTTCCAGCCGTTCGAACTGAATCCGGACATGGCTCCCGAGGGCCAGGACACGATGGAGCACCTGACGCAGAAGTACGGCGCCAGCGAAGAACAGATGCAGGCCAACCAGAAGGTGATTGCCGAGCGTGGTGCAGAAGTGGGCTTCCGCTTCAACCTCGATCGCCGCACCCGCGTCTATAACACCTTCGACGCCCACCGCTTGCTGCACTGGGCAGAAAGTGAGGGGCGGCAGGCAGCCTTGAAGCAGGGCCTGCTCAAGGCCTATTTCACCGACGGCCGCGATCCGTCTAGCCACGAGGTGCTGGCCAGCGTGGCCCGCGAGGCCGGCCTCGACGAGAACCGCGCAAGGGCGATCCTGGCATCGGACGAACATGCGCAGGAAGTGCGCGAGCGCGAACGCCTGTACCTTGGCCTCGGCATCAACTCGGTGCCATCGGTGATCGTGAACGACCGTCACCTGATCCAGGGCGGCCAGCCGGTCGACGTGTTCGAGCAAGCCCTGCGCCAGTTGGCCGCTGATTACAGCCAGGCGGCTTCCAACTGAGTTTGCATTGGCGGCGTGTTGCGGGAACTGGAAGGCTGGCGGCGCTACTCACCGCCAGATTCCTTCCATGAGCCGCCATGAGACAACATGAGACAACATGAGACCAACACTGAGAAAATATCTGATACTTGCGCTGATCTTCCTTTCTTGGGGCCAGATCTCGGCCCGCGCACAGGCTGCACCGATAACTGCTTGCGCGCTTTCCGCTATCCAGGCACAAGCGGCCTGCTAACTGGAAGCAGCGCATGGCCGCACTTTCTTGCCCGCTTTCCCCGCTTCAATTGTTCCATCCAGACAAACTTGATCTGAATCAAACAAATTCCGGACGCCAATCCTTACCCTGAACAGGAACGCTGATTTCATCCAGGGAAAAAGGTTAATGGAAATTCCAGACACGAAGAGCATCATTTCCGCGCTGCAGATCCGGCGCAAACTGCTAATCGACGACCTTCGCCGGCGGCTGCACGCCGATGGAGAGCATGACCAACTTGCGTTGGTCAACCATCTCGAAGAAACAGGAGACTGGGCCGAGGCAAGCAATGAAAACCTGCAAGACCTCGCACTGATCCAGCATGAAGTCGAATCCCTGAAAAAGATCGACGCCGCCTTGCAAAGCCTGCATTCCGGCCAGTTCGGCGTCTGCCACGACTGCGGCCAGGCGATACCCGCGCAAAGGCTGGCAGCGCAACCGGAAGCGATGACTTGCGTGGCCTGCCAGCAGAAGTTCGAACAGCGACAGGCGCGCCGCGCCTAGACCAAAGACAATCAAAACCCCTCAAAGGAAATAAAAAATGCAAACACAACACGTCGTCGTCTGGCTCGACCACAGCGAAGCCCACATCATTCATTTCAACCGCGAAACCTCGGAAGTGACTCATATCAATGCGTCCGGCAAGCCGCATCTGCATGTGAAGGCAAGCGGTAGCGGCGGCAGCGGCCACGCAGCCGAGGACCGGACCTACCTGGACGCGGTCGTGAATGGCGTGAAAGACTCGGAAGCGATCCTGATCGTCGGCCCAGGCCTGGAAAAGCTGGCGCTGCTCAAGCACATGCAAAAAAACCACCATGTGGTTGCCGAGAAAGTGGTTTCGGTCGAGTCATCGGATCATCCGACGGACGGCCAGTTGCTGGCGCATGCCCGCAAATTCTTCGTCGCATCGGACCGGATGCGGGTATCGGTCTGACCTGAATCGGCGCCGGAATGCGGGCAAGCGCTCCGGTCGGGCGGATCTAAATCTGGCATCGGGAGCGCTTTGACAATCGCAGAGAAAACCCGGTGGCCGGTCATGTCACGCTTGGACCAAGCCAAGCAGCGGGGCCGCAGCAGGGTGAACCGCTGCGTGCTGATGCTCGCTGGAAGCAAAGAAAAAAGGCCCTTGAACAAGGGCCTTTTTTCATGATCAATGCAAAGGACTGTCAGGACTGCCAGTGCTTGCGCAACCAGTCGGAACTAGCCTCATGACACTCTTTCGGTCGTGTCGTGGGGAGTACCATCAGGTGAAGGCTTGGGCCATGCTGAACAGCTGTGTCGATCGCGCACCAGAGCGGCAGAAGGCCAGCACGGGACCCGGAGCACTTTTCAGCGCCTGAGCCATGGCCGCTGCCTGCTCCTGGGTGATCGCGCCACTGACGACTGGCAGATACACATAGTGCAGGCCCTGGGACAGTGCGGCACGCTGCATCTCCTCACTATCAGGTTGCACTGCCCCACCCTCGCCATCAGGCCGGTTGTTGATGACCGTCCTGAAGCCCTGGGAGGCCACCCAGGACATGTCATCGGGACCCAACTGCGGGCAAACCGCAAACGACGCGCTCACCTGTTTGACTTGAACCGACATGTCACGCTACTCCTTTGACGCGGCGCGCCTCCAGCAATTCATAAATGGCCATGCCGGCGATCATCGCAATCACGAACACGATCGCCTTCGGCTGCCCCGCACCGGCAGACACGATGGCAGGTCCCGGACAGAAACCGGCGACACCCCAACCCGCACCAAAAATCAGGCTACCCACCACCAGACGACGATCGATCTGACTCGCGGTCGGCAGCTGCATTGCTCCGCCCAGGAAGCTGGTGGTGCGCTTCTTGGCCACCATGAATGCCACCAGACCCACCATGATGCCGCCGCCCATCACAAAGGCCAGCGACGGGTCCCAGTTACCAGCCAGGTCCAGGAAACCCAACACCTTGCCGGGGTCGGTCATTCCGGAAATGATCAGGCCGATGCCAAACACCAGGCCCACGAGAAATTCGGTTAAACGGTTTTTCATGCTCAACTCCTGTAGACGGGTGGGATCAGGCCAGCGCGTGGCGAATGATGAAGACAGCTACAAAGCCCGCCGCCATGAAGGACAGTGTGGCGACCAGCGAACGTGGCGACAGGCGCGACAGGCCGCAGACGCCATGACCGCTGGTGCAACCAGAACCGTACCGGGTGCCAACACCGACCAGCAGACCTGCCAGTATCACCATGCCCCAGCTGGCATCAATTCGGGGTTGGGTCGGCCCCATGACTGCCTGGTACAGCAACGGTGCGACCAGCATTCCCAGCAAGAAGGACAAGCGCCAGACTACATCACGCGTCCTGGGGCGCAACAGCCCACCCAGAATTCCGCTTATCCCCAGGATGCGGCCATTCAACAAGACGAACATGGCCGAAGCCAGTCCCAGAAGAATCCCGCCCGCCAAAGCCGCCCAGGGGGTGAAATTTGCCCAATCGATCGTCATCAGTTGCACTCCTTAGTTTCGCAAAAATGTTTAAATAGCACGCCCATCACCGCCAGGGTGGCCGGGCTGTCGATCTGGTAATAAATGTGTTTTCCTTCGCGACGGGTTGTGACCAAACCCTCTTCCCGCAACACACCCAACTGCTGCGACAGGGTTGGCTGAACCACACCAACCAACTCTTCCAGCTCGCCCACCCGCTTCTCGCCCTGGCTCAACTGGCACAAGAGCAACAGGCGGTCGGGGTTGGACAGCACCTTCATCAGCTTGCAGGCCCCGTCGGCCGCGCGGCGCATCTGGCCCACATCCATATTGGCTTCAAGTAATTCGCCCATAAAGAGAATCCCTTCAACACTTCAATAACCTACATTCTATTGACAGATACTTTGTCTGTCAATAGAATATATACTCATTAAACGTTACCAAGGGGTTCGCCATGAAGCCACAAGTGCAAGCTTTCTTCGATCCAGCCACATGGACCGTGTCCTATGTCGTGTTCGACGCCCCCGGTGGACACTGCGCCCTGGTTGACTCCGTGCTCGATTACGACGCCAAGTCCGGCCGCACCAAAACCACTTCTGCCGACCAGCTCATCCAGTTCGTCAAGGAACAGGGCCTCACTGTGGACTGGATCCTTGAAACGCATGCACACGCGGATCATCTTTCTGCAGCCCCCTACTTGCGCCGTGCGTTGGGCGGAAAAATTGCGATCGGTGGAAACATCACCCAAGTGCAAAACGTGTTCAAGGGCATCTTCAATCTGGAGCCCGAGTTCCACCCGGATGGCAAGCAGTTCGACCACCTGTTCCAGGACGGCGAGGTCTTTGCCATCGGCCAGTTGACAGCACAGGCCATGTCGGTGCCGGGCCATACCCCTGCCTGCATGGCATACCAGGTGGATGACGCCGTCTTCGTGGGTGACACGTTTTTCATGCCCGACGTGGGTACGGCCCGCTGCGACTTCCCCGGTGGCAATGCCCAAACGCTCTACCGCTCCATGCGCAAGTTACTGAGCCTTCCGCCTGAAACACGGCTCTTCATGTGCCACGACTACCCGCCAGCCGAGCGCCAGGCGCAATGGGAAACCACTGTGGCCGAGCAACGCGCGAGGAACATCCATATCCACGATGGCGTGAGCGAAGAGGACTTTGTAGCATTGCGGACCAAGCGCGATGCCCTGCTGGCAATGCCTGTGTTGATCTTGCCTTCGGTACAAGTGAACATCCGGGCCGGCGAAATGCCGCCGCCCGAAGCCAATGGCCTGAGCTATATCAAAATTCCGCTGAACGCGCTGTAAATCCAAGTCCCCCAACCAAGGATGGAGCTACGACATGAGCAATTCTTCCGTTACCGTCAGCCTGATCCAGCAACACGACTACCAATTCGAGGTCGACTTTGGCGCGCCCATACCGCGCTTGCTGGCGGATGAACCGCCGCCACTGGGCCAGGGGGCGGGTCCGTCGCCAGTGCACCTGCTGTGCGCAGCGGTGGGAAATTGCCTGAGCGATTCGCTGCTTTTCGCTTTGCGTAAGTTCAAACAAAACCCCGATCCACTGCGTTGCGAAGTCCAGGCAGAAGTGGGCCGCAACGCGGAAGGACGCCTGCGCGTGCTGCAGATGACGGCGACCCTGCAAATCGGTGTGGCGAGCGGCCAACTCCAGTATCTGGACCGGGTGCTCAGTACTTTTGAGACCTATTGCACCGTCACCCAAAGCGTGGGGCAAGGCATTCCCATCAAGATCGTGGTCCTGGATGTGGATGGCAGCAAATTAAAGGACTGATCTGGCGCTAAAAAAGATTGCCAGTCAGCTTCCTGCCGGCAACTGCAACTGAGGGCGAGGCTCCCTTTTCCCCCGATGTGCCGGAGCGGAGCCAAGCCCGGCAATGCGCCGAACAAGTGCCGCAATCGCCAGCATGGCCGGATCTTGTTGTCTTCAGTCATTTATGGCGTGACAAGAGATTGCGAATTCTCTACGATCCACACATTGGATTCATGCTTCGCCATGGTTCGCAGACGCCGGCAATCACCCCGACTTTTATTACCCTGAGAGCCGGGACACGGCATTACCGTTGCCCAAGTAATCGGGAAATATTTGTCAATCGAGCAATCCCCCCTCGGAGTAGCGCCTGATGCGTCCCCGGTGATCGCAGAACGCGCGGTCGGCCCACCTGGCAAGGGGGTCAGCGTTCTCACAGCCCTGCTTGGGGTTGTTGCCCTCCCCCTGTTCGCTTTAATAGCCTTGGCGTCACTGGAGTCCTACCGGCAGTACGAACGCGCGATCAGCGATGCCTACCGGGACGCAAGTTCAATCCGTATCGCATCAGCGGCGCACACCGAGCAATTCCTGGCGCAGTCCAGGATCATCCTGGCCGAGCTTGCACGACATCCAAGGGTGAAAGCACTGGATCCGGCAGGCTGCGACCCGGAGCTTGCCGCATTGAAGGAAAGGCAACCCGCATACGCCAACGTGCTCACGCTGAATGCGAGCGGAAAACTGGTCTGCTCTGCAAATCCCATCGATCCAAAGGCGCCAAACAGGCCTGACCCGAAATACTATTTCGATGAAGTCGCTCGCACGCACGAATTTACTGTAGGCAAGCCGGCGAAGGGATTCCTTTCCGGACGCTGGGTGTCGACCCTGGCCTACCCGATCCTGAACGAGACCGGTAAATTCGCCGGTGTTGTGGCCGTTTCGGTAGACCTGGTTAATTACGCGCCTTTGCTTCCGGAAGCAAAGCTACCGCCCAATACAGTCATCGGCATTGCCAACGGCGAAGGCGTCATCATCGCCCGTTCGGTCGACGCTGCCGCGCGCGTGGGCGTCAAGTCTGACGCTGAAGGGGTGAAGATCATGGTGAGGGACAAGCTAGGCACGCTCCGCTCCAGCGATCACCAGGGAAATAAACGGCTCTACTCTTTCGCTCCGGTAGCGCTCTCGGACTGGATAATTTTTGTTTCCCTGGATGAAGCTGCCGTAATCTCGCCGGCCGTTCGCCTGGCGCTTGAGCGAATTGCTTACATCTTGGCCATCCTGCTCCTGATAGTCATGTCCACGATCGCGCTGGCACGACGTTTTGCCAGGCAAATAAAAGACATCTTCAATGTCATGAGCGCCATTCGCCGTGGAGATGTCCATGCTCGCGTGAATCCGACCGGTTCGAGGGAGATGCGCCAGATCGCGACCCAGCTCAATGAAATGTTGGACGCACGCTTGCAAGCAGAGGTGAAGTTGCGGGCCAGCGAGGAACTCTTTCACACTGCATTCCAGACCAGTCCGGATGCCATCGTCATCACCGAGCTTGAGACGGGGCGTTATCTGGAAGTCAATAATGGATTTACCCGACTGGTTGGCTGGACCAGGAACGAGGTCATCGGCAAGCGGGCGGCGGACATCAAAGGCTGGCGCCACATAGCAGACAGGGATAAGGTGATTTACACCTTGAAGCGTGATGGCACAGTCGAGAATCTCGAGGCCGACTTCGTCACCAGGGACGGCAAGATAGTGACGACGCTCATGTCAGCGCAGGTCATCACCCTGAATGGCAAGCAGTGCGTGTTGTCAGTCAACCGGGACATTACTGCGCGCAAGCGTGCAGAAGCCCAGATCCACAGCCTGGCGTATTTTGACCCATTGACCACGCTTCCCAACCGGCGGCTTTTCATGGACCGGCTCACGCAGGTGCTGCTCGGCAAGGCTCTTCCAGATCACTTTGGCGCGCTGGCTTTCGTTGATCTGGATGATTTCAAGACGCTGAACGAATCGAGAGGTCATGAGCAGGGAGACCTTTTGCTGAAGCAGGTTGCCAGCCGGATCAGCAATTGCATCCGCAAGGGTGACACCGTGGCCCGTATTGGCGGTGACGACTTTGTCGTGCTGATGGAAAATCTGGGCCCCAGGATGCAGGAAGCAGCCACCCAGGCCAAGCTGGTGAGCGAAATGATTCACGCCGCGCTCAACCAGCCCTATGACTTGGGAGGCTCGCAAGTTTCGCAAGGCTCGACCTACCAGGGCACTTCTTCCATCGGCATTGCCCTGCTGGACGGCCAATTTGAAAGCGCCACGGAGCCGTTGAAGCGCGCTGAACTGGCCATGTACCGAGCGAAGGCCGCAGGCAGAGGCAACATTTTCTTTTTTGATCCGGCGATGCAGGACGCCGTCACTGCCAGGGCAGATCTGGAGACAGCGCTGCGTGAATCCATCGCAGAGAATCAATTGTTCCTGAACTATCAGGCCCAGGTGACTGACAAGGAAATCATCCTTGGCGCCGAGGTACTGGTGCGTTGGCAGCATCCCCGTTTCGGGCTGGTTTCGCCAGCAGATTTCATCCCGCTCGCGGAGGAGACTGGCCTGATCCTGCCGCTGGGGCAATGGGTACTGGAGGCCGCTTGCAAACAGCTTGCCCGCTGGAGAAACGACTCAACGATGGCAAACCTGACATTGTCGGTCAACGTCAGTTCGCGCCAGTTCCACCAGGATGATTTCGTCCATCAGGTAACGTCCGCGCTGGAGCGTAGCGGCGCCAACCCGCATCGCCTCAAACTGGAGCTGACCGAGAGCATGCTGGTCACCGATATTGACATCGTCAGCGCCAAGATGCGCGCCCTGAAGGCCAGGGGTGTCGGCTTTTCGCTGGATGATTTTGGTACCGGTTATTCCTCGCTCGCTTACCTCAAGCGCCTGCCGCTGGATCAACTCAAGATCGACCAGGGATTCGTGCGCGATATCCTGGTCGACCGGAACGACGCCGCCATTGCCAGGATGGTAATTGCACTGGCTGACAGCATGGAGCTGACAGTGATTGCCGAAGGCGTAGGAACGGCAGCGCAGCGTGACGCCCTCGCCCGCCTGGGCTGCCACACCTACCAGGGCTATCTGTACAGCCGACCGCTTCCAGTCCAGGAGTTCGAGGCGTTTGTGCAGAACGGCGGCATGGGGTCGACATCAGAACAAAGCCGTGCCGAAATCACTGAAATGTAACTTCAACCGCGGTTTATTTGGCTGCTGCTGAATTCTCACTGAGCGGATCCGCGGGAACAAGGCGTACCAGTTGCTTGCCAAGATTTCGTCCGGCCAGAAGGCCAATGAAAGCTGCAGACGCGCTCTCAAGCCCTTCCGAGATGCTCTCCCGGTACCGAATCCTCCCGGATAAATGTCAGAAACAGGCATAAGACACTGACTATTCAAAGGGCCCTTATGAACACGCTGCCCGAGACCATCCTGCTGTACGCTCAATCCCTGCCCGAGGGCGGCGTGCTTTCGCCCAAGGAATTCCTGCATCTGGGCAGCCGGGCCGCCATCGATCAAGCTTTTTCCAGGATGACCAAGGAAGGCAAGCTGTTGCGTGTGGGGCGCGGAACTTATGTCACGCCAATATCCAGCCGGTTCGGCACGCGCCCGCCCGCGCCAGGAAAAGTCGTGGAATCCCTTGCTGCGCAAAGTGGCGAAGTGGTTGCCGAGCACGGCGCACTCGCTGCCAATGCGCTAGGGCTAACCCAGCAGGTGCCTATCCGCGAGGTGTACCTGACTTCGGGGCGCACCCGGAAACTGAAAATTGGCCGCTCTGAAGTGCTGGTGAAGCACGTACCACGATGGATGCTGGCATTGGGCACCGGCCCGGCTGGCCCAGCAGTGCGCGCCCTCGCCCGGATGGGGCCGATACATGCTGACGAGTCGTTGGCGACCTTGCGCCGGACTCTGCCTCCATCTGAATGGCGTGCATTGGCATCCTCACGTGCGGCATTGCCATCCTGGATGGCACGCGCGATCGGTGAGGAAGCGGCCCGTGGCTGAAGCCTGCTTTTCGCACGGGCGACGCGCGCATCGCATTGGCCGACGACTACGCAAACATGCGTGCCGACCAAGTCATGCTCGGTGACGCTCTGAGCTTCGATCAACTGATGCAGGCTTGCAGTGAAGTCGAAGCCCTGGCCAACAAGGCAGCTGTGCCATGATAATGAAACCAGCCAGCACATGAAAGCCGTGAACGATTAGCTGAGCAATCCAGGCAGGTCCGTGCCACGAGCACGGCAACTTCGAATGGTCTGGCATGCGCCAGGACCTCGCATAGCGGAGAGGGAAATCATCCCCAGTAAAACCGGGTTCAGTTGGCTGCCGATGGCAGCACCGATGACAGCGGAGGAGCCGAGACAAGGCGCGATAGCCCAGAGGATGCGAGTGCATCGTCCGACTCGCCCTCCAGGCATTCAAAGCTTTTCAATACGCGCACGGATGTCTGCTGCTTGCGCCCGCAGGGCGTCAAGCTGCGACCCCTGCATTTTTTGCAGCTGCCGATACACCATCCCCAGGCGAGTGTTGCCGCCCAAAATCGGCTCATGGCGGTCGAAAAAATCCCAGTACAAGGCATTGAAGGGGCACGCTCCTTCGCCGAGTTTTTGCTTGTGGTCGTAGGTGCAGCCCTGACAGTAATCACTCATGCGGCTGATGTACGCACCACTGCTGACATAGGGCTTGGTGGCAATGAGGCCGCCATCAGCCCATTGGCTCATGCCCAGGGTGTTGGGAAGCTCCACCCACTCGAAGGCGTCGATGTATACCCCGAGGTACCAGCCGTGCAGTGCCTTTGGGTCCAATCCGGCTAGCAGGGCAAAATTGCCGATCACCATCAGGCGCTGAATGTGGTGGGCATGCGCAGTTTGCAGTGACTGGCCAATCGCATGCTGCATGCAGCGCATCCGTGTGTCGCCACTCCAGAACCAGTGCGGCAATGGCAGGTGGTGACCAAGCGCATTGCGCTCGTCGTACCCGGGCATGTGCGCCCAATAGATGCCGCGCACATACTCGCGCCAACCCGCAATCTGGCGAATGAAACCCTCCACCGCCGCCAAAGGCGCATCACCGCTACGGTAGGCCGCTTCGGCACGCCGCACCACTTCAAGCGGGTGGAGCATTTTCACGTTCAGCGCGAACGACAGCAGCGAGTGAAACAGGCGCTGGCTCTTGCTGCTCATGGCGTCTTCAAAATCGCCAAAGTGCGGCAGCGTGGTTTGGATGAAGGTGTCCAGGCAAACCAGCGCCTCGCTGCGATTCAAGGGCCAGCGCATGGATTCGGCCTGCGGATCACCAAAGCTTCTCACGCCACAGCGCTGCAGCATGGCCCACAGGGCGCGATGGTCGTGCACTGGACGCGCATCGACCGGCTCAGATGGCGTACCCGGCCAAGGCTTGCGGTTGTCGTGGTCGAAGTTCCATTGCCCGCCTTCCGGCTTGCCCTGCGCGTCCAGCAGCAGCACGAAGCGACGGCGCATGTGGCGATAGAAATGCTCCATCAGCCACTGTTTGCGGCCTGCAAACAGCTCGGCCAACTCGTTTCGAGCAGTCAGGAAATGCTCGCTGCCGACTTCCACCGTCGTAAATTGCTGCTGCTCAGCCCAGGTGCGCAGCAGGGTATCGAGCCGCCATTCGTCCGGAGACTGCCACTCCAGGCGCCGAGCCTCGTAGTGCTGCATCAGCGCATCCAGATTTTCCGTGATGGATTGCCGGTTGCTCGGATCGTCCAGCGCCACGTACCGCACCCGGTGTCCCGCTTCGCGCAGATGGCGGGCAAAGTCGCGCATGGCGGCAAAGATGGCCAGGATTTTTTGTGCATGGTGCAGCACATAGTCGGTTTCCTGCCGCACCTCCATGAGCACATGAACCACTTCCGGATCCACGGATTGAAACCATGAATGCTCGGGATTGAGCTGATCGCCGAGGACCAGGCGCAGGGTATGGCTAGTGCGACTCATGCCACGTTCATTTCCTAGCCCACCTCCGCTCTCTCGGCGTACCCCGCTTCACGCTGGCTGCGGATCGCCAGTACAAAGACAATGTCCATTTCCGGTACATACCGATAGACCGCAAGATAGCCGCTGGTACGTCGCCCAATGACGAGCGCCGATTTGCCATTCGCCACCGGACGACCGATGAGGGGGTTGTGCTCCAGGACATCCAGAGCGGTAATAATTTCGCCAATGCGGTGATCGGGATTCTCAACCTGACAGGTCGCCAAGTGATCAAGGATGCGATCAAAGTCCTCGGCAACTTCGGGTGCCAGTTCGATCCTGGCCACCTCAGCGTGCCAGTTTTCGGGCTACGGGACGCTTGGCAGGTTTTCCAGCGACACGCGCTTCGAGATACTTGCGCATCTCAGCCCAGGGAATGGCTTTCCCGGAGGACACGATGTTGGCGTAACGATCTTCAGCAACAGTATCAAAATCCGCCCTGAGTTCAGCCTGTCGAGTCTTTTCGGCGATGGCTTCGAGAATGAATCCATGAGCAGTTGTTCCGGAGCGTTTCGCAGCAGCAGTCACCCGGGCCTTCAGGTCCTCGGGGAGGCGAATGGTCGTGGTCGTCATGGCAGGCACTCCGGCGAGAGATTAACCGTCATGGTAGCACTCACGTGCTACATGTGGTGACCAGCTTTTCTCCGCACTAATTGCTGAGATCGGGAGGGCTTATCTCCGCAGGGCTCCCCTAGCCGGGTTTTGTCCCCTACGCCATCAGGCTTTTCAGGCAGGTGAAATACCACTTCAATCCCGCGTCGCCGGCACACCTGCAGCACCTTGCCGATTTGGGCCGTCGGTTTCCCCTGCTCCACCTGATTCACGAATGGCAGGCTGACATTGCATAGACCAGCCATGTCACGTTGAGCGAGCCCCGTCTCCTGGTCTTTGCCAGTCACTCCCACTCTTATGTTTTGCACCAAAATCATGTTCTAATTCAATAGGTTACTACACATCAGCGCGCCAATACCATGAAAAACACCATTCTCATGGTACAGCTCGGGCGGAACGCCACAAAATTTTACCAGCAGTCATCCTGTTGACAGGAAACTTTCCCAAGAGTAGCCTTCCCAGCAGTGGTTCATCGTGACCACAGCCGTCGTCCGCCATCGTGCAGCACGACAATTTTAACCAAGCTCCATCGTGAGCATTGAAAGGAAGTCAAATGGGACAATCCGTCCACCGTATCGTCGCGCATGAAGCGCGCAAAATCACCCACCCTGTCATTGATGGTGTCGCCAAATACTGGCTCACTGTTCCCGCAAAAAATTTTCCTTCCGGAATAAGCACAGCCGTAAATGCCCGTGACCCCGTTGGCTTGAATCGCCGCGTGTACCGCGACGTGAAGGAATCATTGCTGGGCTTGTCATCAGCAGAACTTGGCACTTTTGATCTGATGAACAAGGGAATTACAATTCTCGCGGAAGAAGTGCGCCTCATCAGCAAGACCCGTGGCGAGTATGAAATCGTCATAGATGATGAAGAAGGCGGGATTGTGGATGGAGCGCACACGGCAAGAATTATTGCAGATGCTAACTCGTCCGGCTCAATTCCACCCGAGCAGCATGTCGAGGTGTACATTCGTACGAATATTTCCGGCCGGATGATTACTGACATTGCACGCGGTCTCAATACAAGCCTACAGGTTGCGCCAAAATCAATCTACAACATTGATGGTGTATTTGACTGGCTGAAAGACACCATATCCTCCGAGACTTACTGCGATCAGTTATCTTGGAAGGAAAGCGATGTGGCCGAGTACGATGTTCGCGACCTCATTGGTGTTCTGGAGTTGATTAATATTTTCGACTTCGACAATGATGAGCCGAAGCATCCGATTTCAGCGTACGAGAAGTCTTCTCTGGTCCTTGATCGTTTCGCTGCAGATCACGAAGCTAGCCGCGACGACCTATCAAAGAGCAAATACTACCGTCTTAGAAATCTCCTTGCGGACGCACTCAAGCTCTGGGATCACATCCGCCACGATTTTCCGGAAATTCATAATGAAGCCGGCGGCTCTGCAGGTAAGCTAAATATCGTTGAGAGAGCTCCGGTCAAGAAAGGTGTTTTCGAGTTCCCCTTCGCACCACTTCCTGGCGCCGCCTACCGGCTGACCAAAGGCGCGGCATTCCCGATCTTGGGCGCATTCCGCAACTACGTTGCCATTGACGAGAAGACTGGCGACGCGATTTGGCGTGGTGGTTTCAAGGGAGTCCTTAAAGCTTGGAAGGACCTTGGCCCTGAGCTGGTTGCAGAGACATATCGTGCGACCAAAGATATTGGCCGCAACCCCGATATGCTTGGAAAAAATCGCCAGCATTGGGTAGGCTTGCATAAGACCGTTCGACTGACCGTACTTCAGGATCAGTTGAAGGCTCTGCAAAAAAGCAGCAAGACAAAGTAATCATCTAGTTGCGAAAGGAGCGCCGTTCATCGGCGCTTCTCCTCCTTCATAACGAGTAACTATTCAACGCGCTCCCGGAATGAATGTCGGGAGCAGTGCCGGCGCACTATTTAACGTGGAAGCTGACCAGTGATAACAACGCGGTCGTATTGGCTGCTACATACTGCCCAACCTGAAAGAATGGCCGGAATTGAGGGGACAGACGGTGATTAAGATATCTAAGGAAAACGGGCGCTTGCTGTTGAAATATCAGCCTGATCGCTTCGGGGACGCCCGTTGGCTGGACGAGAAACTTGAAGCAGGCGACAGTGTCACCTTACGCCGAACGTTCACGTTCACCAGCGCTGATCTTGTTTCGCAAATTGAACAAACAGACGCTGACTCTGATGCTGATCCTGATGATGACAGTGACCGAATCTTCGTGCTGGGTGTTTTGGAGGCCGGATACTACGAGATCAGTAGGGAAACTCTTGGCCTCAAGCACGACCTGAGGCTTGACAGTGTCATGAAGCTTGAGCCGAGAACGTTCATCGCCGAGCGAGACATCTCTGTTTTCCGCAGGATCGACGAGCTGATCGCTGAACCTATTATCGTTGGCGGCAATGAAGCAAATGCACTTCCGCTGGCCGATTTCGAGCAACTGCTGAAAAACTTCCCGACAACCACCGAGCTGACCCATTACGCCAGGTCCCGTATTGCACGAATACTCAGGGACTATTTTGGCACGCTGTCGGACGCCGACGAGCGACTGAACCGCTATCTAGAAAGCAAGAAAAAACTTACCGCTAATTCCAGGAAAGGTCTGCTTGCGACCTTTGAGCTGCAAAAGTTTGAATACATCCACGCCGAGCTGAAAACCATGCTTGCCACCGTGGAGGGCTACATCGAAAAAGACTGGCAGAAAAAGATTCTTGGCTTGCTAATGTTTATTTTCCCAAAGTACATCGCAGTACTCGAAAACGTCCACGTCAAAGATTTTTATTCAAATCCAGACGGCGTAAGTGATCGTTACATCGATCTAATGTTAGTCGATGCCAACGGCAGCATCGACATAATCGAGGTCAAGAAGCCCTTTCCGAATGCACTACTTTCTCGCAACAAATACCGGAATAACCACACACCGAGGAACGAATTAGCCGGCACTATTATGCAGGCCGAAAAGTACCTCTTCCACTTAAGCAAATGGGGCTCCGCTGGCGAGAAGGAGATCCACAGGAAGCGCAAGAGCGAGCTTCCAGATGGGATGGAGCTGAAGATCACGAATCCCAAGGCGCTGATTTTGCTCGGGCGCGATTACGATTTCAACGCCGAACAGCGCTTTGACTTTGAAATCATCCGGCGCAAATACGCCAACATGCTCGACATAATGACCTATGACGACCTGCTGCGCAGGCTTGAAAATATCATCGTCATGATGAAGCGCTAAGTCCCTACTTGATTGTCCGCGGGAGCCATCCCTCCATCCGATGATACGCCTCGCTCAGCTTGCGATGATACCGCTTTCTGATCGCACCATTTTCAACTTGGAGCAGCGAGGTGAATTCCCTCGCCGCATCGCACTCACAAGTAGAAACGTTGCATGGGATCTAGCCGAGATAGAAGAATGGATTGAAGCACGCAAATTGTCGGGCGCTCACGCAGTGCGCCCCAGCATCACGCCGCAAGCCTTTGTCGCCTAAGCGCCCATTCATCAATCATGTCCGCCCAATCCAGGCGTCAATGCGCGGTCCCGAGGCTCGAATTTGGCGATCGTGGTAGGCCGCACCAATTCGGCAGGATTCTCGACCTTCTGGCCACGCTCAATGGCCCATCGATAGACCTGTAGGATCACCTCACGGGAGTGAACCGCAGTTGCCGGCGCGCCGCGTTCCACAATGGCGTCAGTTAACGCCCGCAGGTCCTCGTGCGTGATCTCGGCCAGCTTCTGATTGCCAAACTTGGGCTTCAATTCGCGCTCGTAGACGGCCTTGCGCATGTCTCGCGTGGAGGCGGCCATCTGATAGCCGCGGAGCCACTTTTCCGCCCATGCGTCGAATGTCTCGGCGTCCTTGACGCGGGCCTTGTCCCGCGCCTTCTCTTTCGCCGGCGATTTCCCGGCCGCGATCATCTTCTTTGCCTCGCCCAGTTGCTCGCGCGCCGCAGCCAATGTAATGCCGCCGACGCCATAGCGCCCAAACGTAAGCGTTTCCTGGCGGCCGTTGATTGAATAGTTGTAGCGGAACGAGATCGAGCCAGCTTTTGTGACAGCGACATACAGACCATCCCGGTTGTTCACCTTGTAGAGCTTGTCTTGTGGCTTGAGGTTGCGAAGTTTGGTATCGGTCAGCATGGTATCTGTTCAGCAAAGGGCTAGAAATACCAAGATCGAAAAGCACGTCAAATTTGCAGTTAAGGCCTTGAATTTAAAACCTTTACACAAAACAGATACCATGGCAGCACCCAGCACCATCGCATGGTATCGACCGCCGATCGTGGCATCGTTGCGAGATCATTCCATTAAGAATGCCATGAAAAAACATTGCTTAACCGTGCTAGTCGTTGCCAGGCAGTGCCAGACGAAATAACAACAAAGCCCGTTAAATCACGGGCTTAGGTGTGGTTTACTACCTATCAGTGCCAGCAGTTGCCAGACATCAAATCACTCCCACTCAATCGTGGCCGGCGGCTTCCCTGAAATGTCGTACACCACCCGGTTGATCCCGCGCACTTCGTTGATGATGCGGTTCGACACCTTGCCCAGCAGTTCATGCGGCAGGTGCGCCCAGTGTGCGGTCATGAAGTCCTGGGTCTGTACCGCGCGCAGCGCGACCACGTATTCGTAGGTACGGCCGTCACCCATCACGCCAACCGAACGTACCGGCAGGAACACGGCAAAGGCCTGGCTGGTGGCGTCGTACCAGTTCTTGTGGAAATGGCCGACCACCCCGCCCTCTGCCAGTTCCTGCGGCAGCGGTATCGGGGTGTTGCGCAGTTCTTCGATGAAGATCGCGTCCGCCTCGCGCAGCATGTCGGCGAATTCCTTCTTCACTTCGCCAAGTATGCGCACGCCCAGGCCGGGGCCCGGGAACGGATGCCGGTAGACCATGTCGTGCGGCAGCCCGAGCGCCACGCCCAGCTCGCGCACCTCGTCCTTGAACAGTTCACGCAGCGGCTCCAGCAGCTTCAGGTTCAGCGTATCCGGCAAGCCGCCAACGTTGTGGTGGCTCTTGATGGTATGCGTGCCCTTCTTGCCCTTCCCTGCGCTTTCGATCACGTCCGGGTAGATCGTGCCCTGCGCCAGCCAGCGTGCGTTCGCGCGCTTGCCAGCCTCGACCTGGAATACTTCCACGAATTCACGGCCGATGATCTTGCGCTTGGCCTCGGGATCGGTGACGCCAGCCAGCTGGCCCATGAATTGTTCGGTGGCGTCGACGTGGATCACGCGCACGCCAAGGTTCTTGCCGAACATGTTCATCACCATCTCGCCTTCGTTCAGGCGCAGCAGGCCATGGTCGACGAATACGCAGGTCAGCTGGTCGCCGATGGCGCGGTGGATCAGCGCCGCAGCCACGCTGCTGTCGACGCCGCCGGACAGGCCGAGGATCACTTCGTCAGCGCCGACCTGCTTGCGGATCGCGTCCACCGCTTCGGTGATGTAATCCGGCATGTTCCAGTCGGAACGGCAGCCGCAGATGTCATGCACGAAACGGTTCAGGATCGCCTTGCCCTGCTGCGTGTGCGTGACTTCCGGATGGAACTGGACTGCATACATCCGGCGCGCTTCGTCGGCCATGCCGGCGATCGGGCAGCTCGGCGTGGACGCCATCAGCTTGAAGCCGGGCGGCATGTCGATCACCTTGTCGCCATGGCTCATCCAGACTTTCAGCATGCCGTGCCCTTCGTCCGTCACGAAGTCGTTGATGTCCTTGAGCAGCGCGGTATGCCCGCGGGCGCGCACCTCGGCGTAGCCGAATTCGCGCAGCTTGCCATTCTCGACCTTGCCGCCCAGTTGCTCGGCCATCGCCTGCATGCCGTAGCAGATGCCGAGCACCGGCACGCCGAGCTCGAACACGGCCTGCGGCACGCGCGGCGTGTCGCCTTCGGTGACCGAACTGGGCCCGCCCGACAGGATCACGCCAGCCGCGCCGTAGTTGCGAACGAAATCATCGCTGACGTCATACGGAAAAATTTCCGAGAAGACGCCCGCTTCGCGCACGCGTCGCGCGATCAGTTGGGTGACCTGGGAGCCGAAGTCGAGGATCAGTATCTTGGAGTGCATGGGATGGGCCGCTAATCAAAAAAAGCAGGGCGACACAACGTGCCGCCCCTGTACCTGTCAGTATGTCAGTATTGCTTCAACACCGGAGGTGGTTCACTCCGCCCGGTAGTTGGGGGCTTCCTTGGTAATCTGGACATCATGCACATGCGACTCGCGCATGCCGGCCGAGGTGATTTCCACGAATTCGGCTTTCTCGCGCAATTCGTCGATGCTCGCACAACCGCAATAGCCCATGGAAGAACGCACGCCGCCTACCAGCTGGTAAATGATGGCCAGCACGCTGCCCTTGTACGCCACGCGTCCTTCAATGCCCTCGGGCACCAGCTTGTCGGCGTTGTTGGACGGGTCCTGGAAGTAGCGGTCGGCCGAACCATCGGCCATTGCGCCCAGGCTGCCCATGCCGCGATACGACTTGTAGCTGCGTCCCTGGAACAGGATCACTTCGCCGGGCGCTTCCTCGGTACCGGCAAACATGCTGCCCATCATGACGGTGGATGCGCCGGCAGCGAGCGCCTTCGACACGTCGCCCGAAAAACGCACGCCGCCGTCGGCGATGCAGGGCACGCCGGTGCCGGCCAGCGCCTCCGACACGTTGGAGATCGCGGTGATCTGCGGCACGCCAACGCCTGCCACGATACGCGTGGTGCAGATCGATCCGGGGCCGATGCCAACCTTGACGCCGTCGGCGCCATGCTCGACCAGCGCCCGCGCGGCGGCTGCGGTGGCGACATTGCCGCCGATGATGTCGACATGCGGATAATTCTGCTTGACCCATTTGACGCGCTCGAGAACGCCGCGCGAATGCCCGTGGGCAGTGTCGACAACGATCACGTCGACGCCGGCTTTTACCAGCAGGTCGATGCGTTCCTCGTTCTCGGGGCCGACCCCGACGGCAGCGCCGACGCGCAGCTTGCCGTGTTCATCCTTGGATGCGGACGGGTGCTCGGTCGACTTCTGGATATCCTTGACGGTGATCAGGCCGCGCAGTTCGAACTCGTCATTGACGACGATGACACGCTCCAGCCGGTGCTTGTTCATCAGGCGTTTGGCTTCGGCAGGGTCGGCGCCCTCCTTCACGTACACCAGTTTCTCGCGCGGCGTCATCTTGGCACGCACCGGAGCGTCGAGTTCCTCCTCGAAGCGCAGGTCGCGGTTGGTGATGATGCCGATTACTTTCTTGCCTTCGACCACCGGAAAACCGCTGATGCCGTGCTGCTGGGTCAGGGCGATCACATCCCGGATCTTCATGTCGCCGGGGACCGTGATCGGATCGCGCACGACGCCGGCTTCAAAACGTTTTACCTTGGAGACTTCCCGCGCCTGCTCGCGCGCATTCATGTTCTTGTGGATGATGCCGATACCGCCTTCCTGTGCCATGGCGATGGCAAGGCGCGCCTCGGTAACCGTATCCATCGCGGCAGAAACCAGCGGAATGGACAAGGCGATATTGCGGGTCAGGCGGGTATTGAGCGAAGTATCCTTGGGAAGGATGGCCGAGTAAGCCGGCACGAGCAGCACATCATCGAACGTGAGTGCTTTCTGGAGTAGACGCATGGCGTTTCCTGTAGGCGCAAAACCGAATTATACAGAAATACATCACTCAAGTCCCGCACCGGCAGTCAAGCTACGGCTCGCATTGACGGCGACGGCAAAGCATGGCGAAATCCATCATTCGATACCAACAGAGGGAGAGTGGCATGCAGCCGCGCAGCAAGGGATGGGTTAAAAAAGGGATTGCGCTGCTCGGCGCCGCGGCATGCTGTGGCGTGGCCTGGGGCCAGTACGTGTGGATGGATGAAAAAGGTGTCAAGCAATACTCGGATCGGCCGCCGCCGCCGTCGGTGCCGGCCAACCGGATTCTGAAACCCGCCAGGAACGGGCCGGCCGCTGCGGCGGTCCAGCCTGCCGAGCCTGCCGCAGGAACCGCCGCCAGTGCGGGTGGCGCCAGCCCGGCCGCATCCGCCGCGCCGGCAGGCAACAAGCCCGCGCCCTCGTTATCTGACCGGAATGCCGACTTCAACAAGCGCCGTGCCGAACAGGCGGCGAAAGACAAGAAGGCGGGCGAACAGGAGCGGCTGGCGCAGGAGAAAGCAAAGAACTGCGAACGGGCCGCCAGCTACAAGCGCAACCTGGAATCGGGTGCCCGCGTGGCGCGGGTCGACCGGAACGGCGAACGCAGCTTCCTGACCGACGAGCAGCGCGCCCAGGAACTCAGGGAGGCGGCAAAGCTGCTGGAGGGCTGCAGCTAGGAACCCAGCATGTAGCCCATGCCGCGCACCGTCTTGATCAGCGTCTCGGCGTCGCCCAGCGCCTTGCGCAGGCGCAGCACATGGACATCGACGGTGCGCTCCTCGATGGCGACATGGTCGCCCCAGACCCGATCCAGCAAATGGGAACGGGTGTGGACCCGTCCGGGATGCGCCAGCAGGTATTTCAGCAGGCGGTACTCGGACTGCCCGATTTCGACCGGCTGGCCATGCACGGTCACGGTGCCTGTATTCGGATCCAGCGCGAGCGGCCCGTTGCCCAGCACCGACTCGCCATGTTCGGGCAGGCGGCGGCGCAGGACCGCGCGCATGCGCGACACCAGTTCACGCGGCGAGAAAGGTTTGGTGACGTAATCATCGGCGCCGCCGTCCAGGCCCGCGATCTTGTCCTGCTCTGTGCTCTTCGCCGTCAGCATGATCACCGGCAGGTCCGCCAGCCGCGCTTCGGCCCGAATCCGGGTCAGCAACCGCAGGCCAGGCTCGTCCGGCAACATCCAGTCGAGCAGCACCAGTTGCGGCACCCGCTCGCGTAGGCAGTCCCATGCCGATTTGACATCGCCCGCAACCCGCGTGCTCCATCCTGCTGCCTGCAGCGCGTATTCGACCAACTGGACGATCGCTGGCTCGTCCTCGACGATGAGGATCTCTGGCTTGTCACTGCTCATGATGTTCTCTGGCGTTCGTGAATGCTGGCCGCCGCGTGCCGCAGCGGCCGGGTGTACAGGACGGCACTATGGTGAGTGCTGCCGGCGCTGTCAAGCACACTGCCATCGGGCACGCTGCTAGAGCGCCAGCGTAAGGAAATGCAGGCCAAGCCCGACCAGGCCGCCAACCACGGTGCCGTTGATGCGAATATATTGCAGGTCGCGCCCGACATACAGTTCGAACTTCTCAGCGATGGTGTCCGCATCCCACTTTTCGATCACCCGCCGTACCAGGCCGGCAATTGCATGGCGACGTGCCGCCACCGCGTCGGCGATGAAGCTGCGCAGCCAGTCGTTGAGCCGGGCCTGCACCGCCGGGTCGTCGCGCAGGCCCTCGGCCAGCGCCCGCAGGCCGCGCTCGATGGCCCCCGCCAGCGGCGAGTCCGGCGATTCGGCTTGTTCCATCAGGCGCTGCCGCACCAGTTGCCAGAATTGCTCGCTGTAACTGAGGAAAAGCGGATGGTGCACTACCCCGGACAGCGCACGCTTGATGCGTTCCTCGTACTCCGGATCGTCTTTCAGCCGCGCTATCAGTTCCTGCGCCGCCTGCTGGAACTGTGCGCGCCACGGGCTGCCCTCCTCCCGCATCCCGGCTATCGTCTCGTGGATCGCAGCCAGCAGCTTCTCGAACAACTTTTCATCCACCATGCGCGGCAACCAGCGCGGGCTCTTTTCGTGGATTTTCTCGCGGATGAAACCGCGATTATTCTCGAGCACATTGGCCGCCATGGTCAGGATGCGGTCGAACAGGAGAAGATGCCGTTGATCCGCGATCAGCACACTTGCCACCTCGGCAACTACCGGCGCCAGCCTGACCCGCGCCAGCGCGCTGCCAGTTGCCGACTGGATGAGCCTGGCAACATCCTCGTCTTCCACCATCCGGATCACTGACGGTAATCCAGCCACCAGTTCGGCGGCTACTGTCCGACTGTTAGCCTCTACGGCCAGCCAGCTTGCCGCCGCCCCAGCGAAGTCGATGGGCTTCAATTCCTCGAACAACACCTCGCGCGTCATGAAGTTGTATTCCAGGAAATTCGCCACGCTGGCGCCGATCCGATCCTTGTTGCGCGCGATGATGGCGGTATGCGGTATCGGCAAGCCAAGCGGATGCCGGAACAGCGCGGTCACGGCGAACCAGTCAGCCAAGGCGCCAACCATTGCTGCTTCCGCGAAGGCACCGACATGAACCAGCCACGGATAGCGGCCGCGCAACAGATGCGCGACAAGAAAGAGCATTGCCATTGCCACCAGCAGCCCGGTGGCAATCGCTCGAATCCGGTGGTGCCGTCGACGTTGCTCCTGCTCCTGCTCCTGCATGGGATCCTTTTCGATAATCGAAGGCCGCTGCACTTCTGATAACAGTCTACCGTCAATCCCGACCATCAATCTTTGATCACTCCCGGCCACGCCAGACAGCAGCGTGTGCGCACGCTCAGTGCTTCATGTTGCGTTGCAAGCCGGGAACAGAATGCGCAATTCAGCGAGACTCCCCGGTTTGATATTTATCAATGCCTGGTTTCATCGGCAATTTTTCCGCCTCCGCCGGCTGTTGACGGGCGTTATCAAGCCAGCCATTGGTGCTATATTTTGCTCAATCAAAGGTCCGCTACGGGTGGTGCCTTCCAGGATCCTGCGTGGGTGTAGCCGCGACACGCCCCTTCCTGAAAAAGAGCATAAAACAGCCCGCACCATGCTGACAAAACAAGGGAGTTTCGTTCATGGATCAGGTCCTGGCGTCCACTGTGGCGCCATCAGGAGAAGAACTCGACCTCCAGCAGTTGCTCGCTACACTGCGCGCATATCGGAACGGCGACTTCTCCGTTCGCATGCCAGACGATCTGACCGGCCTGGCCGGCAAGATATCGGACACGGTCAACGAGATCATCATCATGGCCAGTGGAACGGTCACCGAATTCGACCGGGTGGCGCGCCTGGCAGGCAAGCAGGGTCGGGTCAACGAGCGGATTGAATTGCCGGCGATGCGCGGAGACTGGGAAAAGCTGGTCGAGTCGACCAACTCGGTAGTCAGCGACCTGGTCACGCCCATGAACGAGATGATCCACGTGATCGCCGCGGTGGCAGATGGCGACTTGTCGCAGCAGGTGCCGATGGAAATCGACGGCCTGCGGCTCAAGGGGCAGTTCCAGCGTTCCGCTGAAATCGTCAACACCATGGTGCTGCGGCTCGGCTCCTTTACCTCGGAAGTGACGCGGGTCGCCCGCGAGGTGGGAACCGAAGGCATGCTGGGCGGCCAGGCCCAGGTGAGCGGCCTATCCGGCACCTGGCGCGACCTGACCGATTCTGTCAACGGCATGGCGGCCAACCTGACCCGCCAGATGCGCAACATAGCCTATGTGACCACGGCGGTCGCGAACGGCGACCTGACCAAGAAAATCACAGTCGAAGCGAATGGAGAAATCCGGGAACTGAAAAACACCATCAACACGATGGTCGACCAGTTGTCCAGCTTCAGCGCAGAAGTGACCCGCGTCGCGCGCGAGGTGGGAACCGACGGCAAACTGGGGGGGCAGGCGGAAGTCGCCGGCGTGTCGGGCACCTGGCGCGACCTGACTGAATCGGTGAACGGAATGGCCGCCAACCTGACGACCCAGATGCGCAACATCGCGGAAGTCACGATCGCGGTGGCCAACGGCAACCTGTCACGCAAGATCACTGTCGACGTGCGCGGCGAATTCGCGCAGCTCAAGGAAACCATCAACACCATGGTCGACCAGCTGCGCTCGTTCGCGGCCGAGGTGACACGGGTGGCGCGCGAAGTCGGCATCGAGGGCAAGCTCGGCGGCCAGGCCTTCGTGCCGGGTGTCGCCGGCACATGGGCGGACCTGACCGATTCGGTCAACATGATGGCATCCAACCTGACCGACCAGGTGCGCAACATCGCCCAGGTGACGACGGCAGTCGCGCACGGCGACCTCGGCAGGAAGGTGACGGTCGACGTCAAGGGCGAGATCCTGGAATTGAAGAGCACCGTCAACCGCATGGTCGACCAGCTCAACTCCTTCGCCGCGGAAGTGACGCGGGTGGCGCGCGAAGTGGGCACCGAGGGCAAGCTCGGCGGCCAGGCCGTGGTGACCGGCGTTTCCGGCACCTGGAAAGACCTGACGGATAACGTCAATTTCATGGCCGCCAACCTGACCAACCAGGTGCGCGGCATTGCGCGGGTGGTGACCGCCGTGGCAAAGGGCGACCTGAAGAAGAAACTCACGGTCGAGGCCAAGGGCGAGATCGCCGAACTGGCAGACACCATCAACGAGATGACCGATACGCTGGCGGACTTCGCCGACCAGGTCAGCTCGGTCGCGCGGGAGGTCGGGGTCGAGGGCAAACTCGGCGGCCAGGCCCATGTCCCGGGCGCCGCCGGAACATGGAAAGACCTGATCGGCAATGTCAACGGACTGGCAGCCAACCTGACCAACCAGGTGCGCGCAATCGCCGAAGTGGCGACTGCGGTGACCAAGGGCGACCTGACCCGCAACGTACAGGTCGGCGCCCGGGGTGAGGTGGCACAACTCAAGGACAACGTCAACGAGATGATCCGCAACCTGCGCGAGACCACGCGCCAGAATGCGGACCAGGACTGGCTCAAGAGCAACCTCGCCAGGTTTACCCGGCTGCTGCAGGGCCAGCGCGACCTGTCCGCAGTGTCGAAGATGGTTCTGTCCGGGGTGGCGCCGCTGATCAATGCGCATCACGGGCTGTTTTACATCATGGACGAGACGCAGTACGACAATCCACGTCTCAAGCTGCTCTCCGCCTATGCCTATAGCCAGCAAGCCCAGGCCGAGTGGCGTATCGGTGAAGGACTGGTCGGCCAATGCGCCTACGACAAAAGACGTCTGCTGCTGACCAATGTGCCCGGCGACTATGTCCCGATCTGTTCCGGGCTGGGCTATGCCAAGCCGCTGAACATCATCGTCCTGCCTATCCTTTTCGAAAACCGCGTCAAGGCCGTGATCGAGATGGCGTCATTTTCGCTGTACAGCCGGATACACGAAACATTCCTCGACCAGCTGGCCGAATCAATCGGCATCGTGCTCAACACGATAGAAGCCAACATGCGCACCGAGGAGCTGCTGAAGCAGTCGCAGTCGCTGGCGCAGGAACTGCAGATGCAGCAGGAAGAGCTGCGCCAGACCAACGAGGAACTGGAAGACAAGGCCGCACTGCTCGAGGAACAGAAGGCAGAGGTCGAGCACAAGAACCGCGAGGTCGAGATCACCAAGTTGTCGCTGGAGGAAAAGGCCGAGCAGCTGATGCTGACATCGAAATACAAGTCGGAATTCCTTTCCAGCATGTCGCACGAACTGCGCACGCCGCTCAACAGCCTGCTGATCCTCGCACAACAGTTGTCCGACAACCTCGAAAAAAACCTGACGCCAAGACAGGTTGACTACGCCCGCACCATCCAGGGCTCTGGCCGTGACCTGCTCGGGCTGATCAACGAAATCCTCGACCTGTCGAAGATCGAATCCGGCACTGTCACGCTGGACTTTGACGACGTGCTGTTCGACGACGTCCACAACCAGATGGAGCGCACATTCCGGCCACTCGCTGACAGGCATGCCCTGGCACTTCACATCGAGCTGTCGCCGTCCCTGCCACGCACCATCACCACCGATGAAAAACGCCTGCTGCAGGTGCTGAAAAACCTGCTCTCGAATGCCTTCAAGTTCACCGAACGCGGCGGTGTCACTCTCATGATCGAACCCGCGCAATCCGGCTGGAGCGTAGACCACGACAACCTGAACAATGCAGATTCGGTGATCTCCTTCGCCGTCACCGATACCGGGATCGGCGTTGCGCCTGACAAGCAGAAGCTGATTTTCGAAGCATTCCAGCAGGCCGACACCGGCACCTCCCGCAAATATGGCGGCACCGGACTGGGGCTGTCGATCAGCCGCGAGCTTGCGCGCCTGCTGGGCGGCGAGCTGCGGCTGCTGCGCAGCAAGCCGGGCGGCGGCAGCACCTTTACGCTGTTCGTTCCCTTGCGCTGCAACCAGAACATGATAGACACCATGAGCGACCAGTACGGCCAGCAGGTCGAGTCCCGGCCGCCGCTGCTGCGACGGGTGGTGCCAGCCCCCGCTGAACATGTGCAGGACGACCGCAACGACCTGCAGCCCGGCCAGCCACTGGTGATGATCATCGAAAACGATGCCCGCTTTGCCAGCGTGCTGCTGAAAGCGGCGCGCGACAGCGGCATGCAGGGCGTTGTCGCCACGCGCGGCGGCGATGCCCTGCCGATGGTCGAGGTCTATCGGCCGACCACGATCACTCTCGACCTGCACCTTCCCGACATCGATGGCTGGTCACTGCTGGAGCGCTTCAAACGTGACCCGCTGCTGCGCCACATTCCGGTCCAGATCGTGTCTGTGGAATTCGATCCGCTGCGCAGCCGCCGCAGCGGCGCGTTCGGGCACCTGCTGAAGCCTGGCACGCCGGAAGTCCTGCAGCAGGCGATCGGGAGCGCCGTGAGCTTCGCTTTGCGCAAGCAGAAATACCTGCTGCTCCTGTGCGGCGACGACGAGCGGCGTGCAGGCATCACCGCGCTGCTGGCCAACAGGGATGTTCGCCTGAAGGCATGCGCCAATGCGCGCGATGCGATCGCCGCATCCCGCCGCAAGCGTTTCGACTGTGTTGTCATCGACCGCAAGTACAGCGAGGAGTGCGGAATAGCCTTGCTCGACTCGCTGCAAGGCGGGAAATCGGCCGGATCGCCGGTCGTGCTGTACGGCGACCCGGAGCGCGGCCGCCAGCTGCCCGATCCCGTGCGCGTCCTGATCGACGATGCCCTGGTGCGGCAAGCCCGGTCGCCGGAGCGGCTGATGGACGAGACCACGCTGTTCCTGCATCGCCAGGTCGACCACCTGCCCCAGCCGCAGCGCAAGCTTATCGACAGCCTGTACGAGGGGGCCACCAGCGTGGAGGGGCACAAGGTCCTGATCGTCGACGACGATGTCCGCAACATCTTCGCGCTGGTCAGCGTGCTGGAGCATCACAAGATGGAGGTCGTCACCGCCGAAACCGGACGCGAAGCCATCGCCCTGCTGCATGAGGAGCCAGGCATCGAACTGGTCCTGATGGACATCATGATGCCGGAGATGGACGGCTACGAAACCATGCAACGCATACGCCGGGTCCCGGAGTTCGAGGAATTGCCGATCATTGCGCTGACCGCGAAAGCCATGACCGGCGACCGCGAGAAGTGCATCGAAGCCGGCGCATCCGATTACGTCAGCAAGCCGGTCGACACGGACCAGTTGCTGGCCATGATCCGGGTCTGGCTCTACCGTTGAGGCGCCCGCAGCGCCAAATGAAGGAAACATCTCCGGGCCGGGGCGCCGGGGATCCGGCATCGCAACGAGGGATTGATGGCATGGAATTGATCGAAGTTCCGATTCTGCGTGAAATGCGCCAGCGGCCTGCGCCGACGTCACCCGACGGTATTCCAGCGCCGGTACTGATCGTCGACGACAATCATGGCAAGCTGCAGGCGGTGATTGCCATGGTTTCGCAACTGGGGCTCGATATCACCACCGCCACGTGCGGACGCGATGCCCTGCGGCTGCTGCTGAAGCGGGACTTCGCGCTGATCCTGCTCGACGTCAGAATGCCGATGATCGATGGTTTTGAAACCGCCACCCTGATACACGGCCGCCCGCGCTCGGCGCACACGCCAGTGATCTTCATCACGGCCGAAGCCAGTACCGATTCCGACCGCTTCCGCGGCTACACGATGGGTGCAGTCGACTATGTCTTTTCCCCCATCGTGCCGGAAGTGCTGTGCGCCAAGGTTCACGTGTTCATCGAGACGTACTACATGCGACGCAAGCTGGAACTGCAGACCGAGGAACTGGTCAGGTCCAAGCACTTGTTGCAGCAACTCGCCTCGCACCAGGAAAAAATCAAGGAGGAGGAGCGCAAGCGGATCGCACGCGAGATCCATGACGAGCTCGGGCAGAACCTGCTTGCGCTGCGCATCGATGCGTCGCTGCTATATCAGCGCACCGCCACCAGTCATCCGCGCATCAGCCAGAAGGCCAAGTACGCGCTGAACCATATCGACACCACCATCAAGAGCGTGCGCTCCATCATCAACGACCTGCGTCCGCCGGTGCTGGACCTCGGCCTGCAGGCAGCGATCGAGTGGCAGCTGGAGGAATTCCGCCGCCGCAGCGGCATGGTTTGCGAGTTGATCGTCGACGCCGACAATTTCGACCAGGGGCTGGATGAACATGCAGCGACGGCACTGTTCAGGATCCTGCAGGAGTCACTTACCAACATACTGCGACATGCGCGGGCCAGTGCGGTATGGGTGCGCCTGGGACGCGCCGGTCCGCAGCTGAGCATGGTGGTGGCCGACAATGGCACCGGACTGCCGGAAGCAAAGAAAAGGCGGCGCCACTCATTCGGCCTGCAGGGAATCGAGGAACGGGTGCGCATGCTCGGCGGAGCGATGAGCCTGGACAGCAAACCCGGACTCGGGGTCGCGGTGAGAGTGGCGATACCAGTGCTCGCCGGGGACTGAGCCGCAACTGCCTTGCGCTCAACCCTTCCTGCGCGGGTAGCCCTCGGCAGTGATGCGTTCCCAGACGTTATTTTTTTCGGCTGCTGTCATGAACACCCAGTTGGCCACTTCGAGTACCGAGCGGCCGCAGCCGCGGCAGATTTCGTCGAACGTAGTCGAACACACCGCGACACAAGGCGTGTCGGGACGCTCAGGCACATCAATGGACATACTTTCGCTCAGCCTTCTTCCACGATATCGCTGGCGATCAGGAATGCCGCCTTGGCTATGCGGATATTGTATTTCACCCGCTGGATGTCAGACATCTGGCTGATCATTTTTTCCGCCATCTCGATACGCTGGTCCATGCGATCCAGCGGGCCGATGGTATGGCGCTTGATGAACTGCACAATCGTGTCCGGCGACACGTCTGCGGTCGGGATCCTGGCTCTTGCTCCATCCATTCTCGCCTCCATCAGGCTGATGAAGACCCTGCCAGGAAAAGCCACCGTCAAGCTTCGCCCTGCAAGGAAGAACTACAGCGCCAGCCGCGCTGTGGCTTCGTTCATGACTGCGGTGTCCCACGGCACGAAGCCGCTCATGTTGATCTTGCCAAGCGCGGCGCGGCCAGCGTCGCTACCCGACAGCCCCAGCATCAGGGCCTGCACCCGGGCACGGTCGGCATCGGCCAGCTTGCGCGAAGCGAGGAACTGCTTGATCGCGACCGGCTTGGCTTCGGCAATCACTTTCCCGCCCTTGCTGACCCAGGCCTTCGCCACCGCGCCGGAGCCGGTAACGCCGGCATCGACAAATTTATTTTCGACCATGAATGGAACTGCATCCTGATAACGAGTGGCCGTAAACGCTTTTTCCGGATGATCGAACTTCAGGTCTCGAAGCGCTGCGGTGAACATGACGGTCGTGATCGACTCCATGCTCGGCACGCCGATTTTTTTACCACGCAAATCCTCGATGGACTTCAGCGGCGAATTGCCGCTCACCAGCACGCGCGCCCGGTAGTCCGTAAAACCCTTGGCGGTCGCCAGTCCGAAGTACTTGCCGCTCTTGACGGCTTTGAGCCCGACGTGTGCCGGATGGATGAAGGCAAGATCGTAACGCTCCTCGCCCAAGCCTTTCTCGAACTCCGCATACTTGTCGACCGAAACCACCCTGACCGTCCGCTTCAATTCACGCGAAAGCAAATCCAGCAAGGGCCGATAACGTTCCTGCGTCGATCCGCCGTCCTGGTAAGTAACGCCTTCATTGATGGCCAGGACCAGGTCCTGGGCGGCGGCCTGGGTAAGGCCGGTTACGAATAATATGGCTGCGACAAATTTCCGAAGAAGCATTCTCTGATCCAGTGGTCTTTCCGACAACTCGCCAAATGGCGAGTCTCATGGGGAATATTACTGGCAGGAATTTTTTGTGTCCACTGTGCGGAGATCGCGCGCAACACTCGGGTCGCAAAGAGGCGACACTAAAGAGATGTCACCTAGCGGTCCTGCCCCGGCTCGTCCGGTGGTGTAGACACTTGTTCGCTATCCGACTCTTCGGGACCAAGCCGGCGGTCGGCCGTCGCGCGCGAATGAAATCGACGGTCCGCAAGGCGGCGTTCGCGAAACTTGTTCAGGTCGTAACTGACGGCGCGTGCCAAGGCTTCAAGTTGCTCTTCAGGCTTAATCATCGTGGGATTCATCGAACGGGTTCCGGGGATATCTGAAAGAAGTGCAAAAGTCTACGTTCTGCAGACCTCGCCCTATTGACTTCGCGCAATGGATGGTGACGTTCCCTGCACTGGGCCCTGCCCACCCGGACACATGCGTTGATTTTCATCAATCTGTATTCCGGCCTTGAAAATCAAGCACTTGCAACACCCGAATTGGACTTGTCCACATGATTATCCACTCCGCCTGTGGACTACTTTTGCCGGCCAGGCCACGCACGGCATGCCAGATGCACAAAAAGCAAAAGCCCCTTGCGGAGCTTTTGCTTTTGTTTTTGCTTTTGCTTTTGCTGCTGTTGCTTTTAATGCCTGGGCAGCTTGTGCAGGCTTACTGGGGCGCGATCTTGTGATCAGTGATCAGCTTGCCCCAACGTGCTATTTCCGCATGCAGATGGGCAGTCATCGCTTCCGGCGACGAGCCTACCGGCTCAGCGCCCATGGCGGCGAATTTTTTCTGGACATCGGGGTCTTTCATTGCTTCCAGCAGCGCCGCATTCATCTTGTTGATGATGGCCTTTGGCGTTGCCGACGGCATGAAGACCGCGAACCACGGCGAAACGTCGTAGCCCGGCAGTCCTGCCTCGGCAATGGTCGGCACGTTCGGCAGGGTCGACGAACGCTTGGCCGTGGTCACGCCCAGCGCGCGCAACCTGCCGGCGTCGATATGCGGCTTGGCCGAGGTGATGCTGTCGAACATGTAGTTGACCTGCCCGCCGATCAGATCGGTCACTGCAGGGCCGCTGCCCTTGTAGGGTACGTGCACCATGTCGACCTTCGCCAGCGAGGTAAACATTTCGCCGGCCAGGTGAATCGAGGTGCCGGTTCCGGCGGAGGCAAACGTCAGCTTGCCGGGATTGGCCCTGGCAGTGGCAATCACGTCAGTGACCGACTTCACGTTCGGCTGGGTCTGGTTGGTGACCAGCACGTTGGGCACCACCACCAGCAGGCTGACCGGCGTGAAATCCTTCACCGGGTCATAGGACAGCTTCTTGTACAGGAACTTGTTGGCGGCCATACCGATCGAGGTGATCATGATCGTGTAGCCGTCGCCCGGCGCCCTGGCCGCCAGTTCGGTGCCGATGTTGCCGCCCGCACCCGGCTTGTTCTCGATCACGAATGGCACACCCAGGATCTTGCTGGCCTTCTCGCCAAGCGCGCGCGAGGTCGCATCGACGCCGCCGCCTGGCGGGAAAGGCACGATCCAGCGGACCGGCTTGCTTGGCCATTCCTGCGCATGGGCTGGCATGGCCTGAAGCCAGGCAAGAGTTGACACTGTCAGTGCCGCCGCGATTTTCAGTAATTTCATGTTTCCTCCGATTGGAATAATTGCGCTTTGTTGCGTCTCAGATTGCTGACGGATGCTGCGCCAGCGGGGTGACTTGAATCTTCATGTAGGGGAACAAGGGCAGCCCTGACAACAGTTGATGCAGCGCGTCATTGGACTCGACGTCGAACACGCTGTAGTTGGCGTATTCGCCGACCACCCGCCACAGGTCACGCCACTGTCCGCTACGCTGCAGGTCCTGCGCATATGCCTTCTCGCGTGCCTTGATGTCGGCAGCGAGCGCCTCAGGCATGTCGGCGGGAATATTCACATCCATGCGAACCAGGTAAAGCATCTTGATCTCCTTGAGGTCGGTCTTGCCTGTTTTACTTGTACGGTATTACTTGTACGGTATTACTTGTTCGATATTACGTGTCCTGAATCCGGGTCAGCGGGCACCCAGGTCGACGACAACGGTCCCGCGGCCGGCGTTGCTGCGGTCGAAACGCTCCAGCTTCTCCAGGTCGATTTCGACGCCATAACCGGGGCCATCCGGAATGTGAAGTTCGAAGTCACGAACCTCCATCTGCTTCTGCACGATGTCGTCCACCAGTAACTGCGGACCGAGCAGTTCGCAGCCATAACCCCCATCCGGCAAGGTCGAGAAAACATGGGCCGAAGCCGCGCTGCCAAGCGAGGTCTCCAGCATGGTGCCGCCGTACCAGCCGATGTCGGCGGCCTCGGCAATCGCCGCCACCTTCTTCGTGCGCAGCAGTCCGCCATGCTTGGCCACCTTCAAGGAAAAAACATGGCAGGCCTCGCTGCGCGCCAGCCGCATTGCATCCTGCGGCAAGCAGACCGTCTCGTCGGCCATGATCAGGCCATTCTCGCGAGATGCTGCAAGATCGCGCATGGCTTCCACGTTCCACTGCGCCACCGGCTGCTCGACTAGGTAGACGCCGGCGGCAGTCATTTCCGGCAACCAGCGGCGGGCAGTGTTGCCATCCCATGCCTGGTTGACATCGACCGTGAGGGTTGCCTTGCCACCCAGCGCACGCGCGATCGCACTGACATGGGCGACGTCGTCCGCCGGTGCACGGGCGCCGATCTTTATCTTGAACATGCGGTGGCGGCGTGCCTCCAGCAGCTTTTGCGCCTCCGCAATGTCGCGCTCCAGGTCACCGCTGGCCAGGGTCCACGCCAAAGGCATGCTCTCGCGCTGCTTGCCGCCCAGCAGTTGCCAGGCCGGCATGTTGTTGCTGCGCGCGACCGCGTCGATCAGGGCCATCTCGACCGCGCTCTTGGCGAACCAGTTGCCCCGGCAAGCCATGTTCATGCGCGCCAGCAAGGCTTCCAGCCGTCCGGCTTCCTGCCCGGTGACGGCTGGCCCCAGGTATCCGGTCACCGCATGATGGATGCTCTCGGGCGACTCCTCGTTCCAGGACGGGCCGCCGATGGTGGCCGCCTCGCCGAAGCCGGTTGCGCCATTGGCCAGCCAGACCTGCACGATGACCGGGCTCTGCCGCTGTATGGTGCCGAACGAGAGTTTGTGGGGCCGGATAGTGGGCATATCCAAGATGCGCGCCTGTACGCGCTCGACAATGAGACTGGTCTGCATTTGGGGCCTCTTGAATCCTTCAGTTCCTGATGCTTGAAATTTTGAATTCCGGAATTCCGGAATTGCCGACAATCAGATCGGATCCCAGTCAATCACGTCAGGCGAGCGTTCCAGCGGATAGAAATACTTGCGCATCGACGGCACCGCAATCTCAGCAATCGCCTCCGGCGTCCAGCCCTCGCTCTGGTGCACCGAACGTATAGGACGCGGCTGGCTCATCAACATGATCTCGTTGGCCCGTACTGCAAAGATCTGCGCATTGACTTCGCGTGCGGCGTCGCTGCACAGGAACACGGCCATCGGCGCGACCTTGGATGCTTCCATCTTCTGCAGCTTGGCAACGCGCGCCTCTTCTTCCGGCGTTTGCGGCGGGATCGAACTGGTCATGCGGCTCCAGGCAAACGGCGCGATGCAGTTGGAGCGGACATGGAAGCGCTCCATGTCGAGCGCGATCGATTTCGACAGCGCGACCACGCCCAGCTTGGCGGCAGCATAATTCGCCTGCCCGAAGTTGCCGATCAGGCCGGAAGTCGAGGTCATGTGGACGAAGGCGCCGCTTTCCTGCTCGCGAAAATACGGCGCGGCCGCACGGCTGACGAAGAAGCTGCCGTTCAGATGCACCTCGATCACCGCGCGCCATTCCTCTTCATTCATCTTGAAGAAGAAGCGGTCGCGCAGGTTGCCGGCGTTATTGACCACTGCATCGATGCGGCCGAAGGTGTCGATCGCCGATTTCACGATGGCCTGCGCGCCGTTCCAGGTCGACACGCTGTCGGTGTTGGCCACTGCCTGGCCGCCACTGGCGCGGATCTGCTCGACCACACGCTGCGCCGGGCCGGCATCGCCGCCCTCACCGGTCAGCGATACGCCGATGTCGTTGACGACCACTTTGGCCCCCGCCGCGGCCAGCGCCAGCGCCACCTCGCGCCCGATTCCGCCGCCCGCACCCGTTACGACCGCTACCTTGCCATCCATCAATCCACTCATTGCCTTGCTCCTGTTATCTGTTCAATCCGGAAACTGCCAACCCCGCCCAGTATCACCAGGGCAGCGCAGCGATTCGTGCGCGCGCATCGGCATATTCCTGCCTCAGCCGGGCGACGATGTCGGCCGTGGTCGGCAGGTCATGGATCACGCCCACGCCCTGCCCCGCGCCCCATATGTCCTTCCATGCCTTGGCCTTCGAGCGGCCATCGGCAAAGCTCATTTTGCTCTTTTCGCCAACCGGCAGGTTGTCGGCATCCAGCCCCATCCGTTCTATGCTCTCCCGCACGTAATTGCCGTGCACGCCAGAGAACAGGTTGCTGTAGACGATGTCCGACGCGCCCGCGCGCAACAGCGACTGCTTGTATTCGTCCGAGGCATTGGCTTCGGCACTGGCGATGAAGCGGGTGCCCATGTAGGCAAAGTCCGCCCCCATGGCCTGCGCTGCCAGGATCGCATCGCCGGTCGCAATCGACCCCGACAGGGCCACCAGTCCCTTGAAATGCTTGCGCACTTCGCCCACCAGCGCCATTGGCGACAGCGTACCGGCATGACCGCCGGCGCCAGCCGCCACCAGGATCAGCCCATCCACACCAGCCTCCAGCGCCTTCATCGCATGCCGCAAGTTGATCACGTCATGCAGGATGATGCCGCCGTAGGCATGCACCTCGTCCACGATTTCCTTCACCGGCGCGCGCAGCGAGGTGATGAAGACCGGCACCTTGTGGCGTATGCAGGTGGCGACGTCCTGCTCCAGACGGACATTGGAGGTGTGCGCGATCTGGTTGACTGCGATCGGCCCGACGATTGCTTCCGGGTTGTCGCGCTGGTAGCCCTGCAGTTCCTCCTTCATCTGGCCCAGCCACTCGTCCAGCAGCTCGGGCTGGCGTGCATTGAGCGCAGGGAAGGAACCGACAATGCCGGCCTTGCACTGCGCCAGCACCAGTTCCGGATAGCTGACGGTAAACATCGGCGAAGCAATCACCGGCAGGGACAGCCGGCGCAATGCCGGGGGAATGTGGGCGGGCAGCGAGCCACCCGCGCGACTGGCTTCAGTCATGTTGACGCTCTTTGATGTGTGTAGTGGAGCTGGATTCCTGGATACTTGATCGCGTCTGGATCGCTTAATCGAGCGATGCGCCCGATGCCTTCACGCGCTCGGCCTGGATCTTGTAGTCACGTTCGACCCATGTCTTGAGTTCGGCCGGTGTCGAACCGACTGCGACAAACGAGAACGGCTCGACGTTCCTTTTCTTGAAGTCAGGCGCGTTCACGATCTTGCGTACTTCGGCTGCGATGCGGTTGACGATAGCGGGCGGCGTTGCGGCAGGTGCCGTCAGGGCAATATTGAACACGGCGTTGATGTCCGCCACGCCCAGTTCCTTGAAGGTCGGCACATCCGGCAAAGCGGCGCTGCGCTGCTCGGAAGAAACGGCCAATGCCTTCAGGCTGCCGGTCTTCACATGCTGCTCGATCACGGACACAGCCAGCGTGGCGGCGTCGATATGGCCTGCCATCACGTCCGGAATCAACGGTGCTGCACCCTTGTAGGCGACGTGCATCATCTTCACGTTTTCCTGCTTTTCGAACATGGCCATGGGCAAGTGGGCAATGCCACCGGCTCCCGAGGAACCATAGGTCATCGGCTTGCCGGCCGCGGCTGCCTTTTTGCCGACGGCGATGAACTCCTTCAGGGTGTTAGCGGGCGAGGACTTGGGCACGAAGAACACCAGCGGAATGCTGACCAGGCGCGAGATCGGGGCGAAATCGGTCTGGGGGTTGTACGGCAGCTTCTTGTACAGATGCGGGTTCATCGTGTAAGCCGACTCGGTGCCGGCAAACAGCGTGTAGCCGTCCGGCGCGGACCTGGCGACGAATTCGGCGGCGATGATTTCATTGGCCCCCGGCTTGTTGACGATCAGCACCGGCTGCTTGAGCGCCTCGGACAGCTTGGGGCCGACCGCGCGCATGAAGCTGTCCACCGGACCGCCAGCGGCATAGGGCACGACGATCGAAACCGGCTTGTTCGGATAGGCATCCGCCTGGGCTTGGGCGGCGCTGCTGGTGAGTACGGCTGCTGCCGCTGCAATGGTGATGGCGAGATGTTTCATGCTGCTCCTTTAATTGGGCATTGCCCTTATGGTGTTTGTGATCGGTGAAGATGTTTCGCCGCCGCTCAGGCCGGCAGTCCGCTGCGCTTCAGGACCAGTACATCGGTCAGGCCGTCCTGGATGACCGTGCCGTCCTGGGCAATCATCTGCAACCGGCGGCCGAGCTTGCCCACGCGCGCGCTGGTGCCGGCTTCCTTGCCAAGAATTTCCATCCGCAGGTGCAGGGTCTGGCCGACCAGGATGGGCGCGACGAATTTCCATTCCTGCAGCGACATCATCGCCACCGCGGATTTTTCGAATACGCCCAACTGATGCATCATTCCCGTCGCCAGTGCGATACCCAGCGCGCCGTGCACCACCCGCTCGCCAAAACGCGTTCCCTTCGCGAACTCGGCGTCGGCATGGATCGGATTCCAGTCGCCGGACAACATCGAGAACATGGTCAGGTCGGTCTCGGTGATGGTGCGGCCGGCGCTCTCGAATACCTGGCCGGTTTCGAAGTCTTCAAAATAGTAGGTTTGCGACATCGCTTTTTGCTTTCTCTGTCAGTTCTTTTGGTGCAAATTTTGTTCAGTGGCCGTTCAGCCCTGCGCCAGCCGCTCCCGCGCCATGTCGCGCAGCTTGTTGCGCTGGGTCTTCATGCCATTGGAACTTTGCGTCACCGGATAGCTGTCGACGAACCAGACGCGCGCAGGCACCTTGAAGGCCGCCATCTGCTCGCGCGCGGCAGCCACCAGCGCCGCTTCCGCCAGCGACTGGCCGGCAGCGGCGATCACGAAAGCCACCGGGCGCAACTGGCCCCCGATGTCGATCGCCACCACCTGGGCATCGGCGACGCCGGGGAATCGTTTCAGCACTTCCTCGATTTCAACTGGATTGACCAGGAAGCCGCCGAGGCGGATCACGTCGCCCATGCGCGTCTCGTACACCAGGCTGCCGTCTTCGCGCAGGTGACCCAGATCGCCGGTGCGGAAAAATCCGTCATCCAGCAATGCTTCGCTGGTGGCCTCGGGATTGTTGTAATAACCGAGGAAATTGGTCGGTCCCTTCAACTCGATCTCGCCCGACTGACCGGCCGGCAACAAGGCGCCGGTCTCGATGTCGCGAATCCGGATCGATGCCTCGGCACCGGCCACCGGAACCCCGCCGCCCTGTATGCGCTGCTCCACCGGAAGATGCATCGCTTGTGCCGACCACAAGGCCAGCACCTCGCTGGAGCCATACAGCCCGATCAGCGGAATGCCACGCTGCCACGCCGCAAGGGCGTATTCGTCGAAAGCGGAGGTGAAGGCGCCAAAACCAAAGAAGCGCGCATGCGGGAACGGACGTTTGCCGGGTGTCAGGTCGGCCATGCGGCGATACATCTCGTCGCTGCCAAAAGTGTGGGTGACCTTGTGGCGGTTCAGCAAGTCCGCGGCAGTGGCGCCGTCGAAGGTGTCAAGCAATACCACCGGTGCGCCACCAGCGAAGGCCGCCAGCGCGCCATTGAGCCCGAATACGCCGCAAAACGGCAGCATCGTCAGCATGGCTGCACCAGGCTGGTCCAGGCCGACCGCCCACGCACAGCGCCAGGCATGGCCAGTGATGGTGCGCTGCGGATGCATGACCAGCTTCGGGCCCTTGGTCGTGCCGGAGGTGGTGAACAGGATGCCCGGAGCGTCTGGATCGCCATCATCAGTGCCGGCATCGGCAAGTTCGGACTCCAGCTCCAGCGCAACCACGGGACGACCCAGCAATTGGGCCGGCGTACCCGGATCGCGATCGAGCACGGCCAGCTTTTCCAGCGCCGGCAATGCCGCACCGTCCATGCCGTCCAGGATGGCGGCAAAATCAATCTTCCGGAAACTCGGCTGCAGCACCAGCATGCGGGCATTGCTCTGCTTGAGTATGTGGGTCACTTCCTCGCTGCGATAGCGGGTATTGACCGACACCAGCGTGGCGCCGACGCGCGCTGCGCCGAAGTACAGCGCAAGCCACTCGACCCGATTGACCAGCCACACCGCGACCATGTCGCCGCGTCCCATGCCCTGGCCGCGCAGCCAGTGCGCAGCCTGCGCGCAAAGACGATGAAAACCGGTATTGGTGACGCCCTGCTCGCCATCGATGAAGGCAAGCGCATCCGGTGCGGCCTGCGCCCGCGTCTCCAGCAGGGTCCACAGCCGGCCATCGGCCGGAACCGATTTCTGCATTGCCTCCAGTGCTGGCTTCTGCTGCATGGCGTCCCCTTGCATCATGCGCGCTCGAAAATCGCAGCCACGCCCTGGCCACCGCCCACGCACATGGTTTCCAGGCCGTAGCGCGCGCCGCGGCGCTGCATCTCGTACAGCAAGCTGGTCATCACGCGCGCGCCGGTGGCGCCGATCGGATGGCCAAGCGAGATGCCGGAGCCGTTCACGTTCAGGCGGCTGTGATCGTTCCAGCCCCAGCCCTTGAGCACTGCCAACACCTGGCAGGCGAACGCTTCGTTCAATTCAATCAGGTCCATCTGGTCGAAGGACAAGCCGGTCTTGCGAAACAGCTTTTCCACTGCCGGCACCGGACCGATGCCCATGGTCGCCGGCTCGCAACCGACCGCGGTCCAGCCAACCAGGTAACCCATGGGAGTGAGCCCCAGCGCTTCCAGCCGGTCTTCCGCCACGATCAGGCAGGACGACGCCGCATCGCTCTGCTGGCTGGCGTTGCCGGCAGTGACGCTGCCGTCGCGCATCAATGGCTTCAGGCGGGCCAGCGATTGCGCCGTCGAATCGGGACGCACGCCCTCGTCACGCGCAAAGCGCAGCGGGTCGCCGCGCCGCTGCGGCACGTCGACCGCCACCACTTCCGCATCGAAGCGGCCTTCGTTCCAGGCGGCGGCAGCGCGCGCATGGCTGCGAGCGGCATAGGCGTCGGCCTCTTCCCGCGAGATGCCGTATTCCCGCGCCAGGTTTTCAGCGGTTTCGATCATGCCGGAGATGTAGCCGAAGCGCGATTCCGGCTGCGAACGCTCGCGGCCGCGATCCAGGCGGTCATGCAGCGTGACCGATCCGGCCCGCTTGCCCCAGCGCATGTCGGTGCTGTAGTACTCGATGCTGCTCATGCTCTCGACGCCGCCGGCGATCACCACATCGGCCGCGCCGCTTTGCACCATCATCGCCGCAGTAGCGATCGCCTGCAGCCCGCCGCCGCAGCGGCGATCCAGCTGCATGCCGGGCACGTGCACCGGCAGGCCCGCCTGCAACGCCGCCCAGCGGCCCACGCACGGCACTTCGCTGTTGGCATAGGACTGGGCCATCACCACATCCTCGACCAGCGCCGGATCGATGCCGGAGCGCTTCAGGGTTTCGGTGACCACGGTCGACGCCAGGATCTCGACCGGGACGTCACGCAATGTGCCGCCGAAGGTTCCAACTGCCGTGCGTACCGGCGCAACGATTGCTGCGCGTCTTTGCTTTGCCATGTTCAGTGCTCTCCACTCATCTTGTGTATTCGTATCGGACGGCTGATGCCGTCAGGCGCCTTGCAATCCCGTTCACAGGATGCGCGGGCTGGGGAAGGAGGACCCTGGGGGCGTCCGAGGCGGCATTGTGTGCCGCTCGGGCTCCGGGTCGGGAAAACCGTCTCCACCGCGCCGCATCGTGTCGGCTTGATTGTTGTCGCCACTCTTGCCTTTTGAGCAACAGCGGCTTTGTTCTGGAATGGGTGAGGAGGATAGCGGTCGACAACCTATCCGACTAATGGTAATTTTTGGCCTGTTTCATCGAAATTTTCGATTGATCATGGATATTCGCCAATTACGTTATTTCCTCGCCGTCGCCGAGACCCAGCACATGACCCGGGCGGCGGAACAACTGAACGTCACTCAGTCGACGCTGTCGCACCGGATCCAGCAGATCGAACTGGCACTGAAGACACCCTTGTTCGACCGTGTCGGGCGCGGCATCCGGCTGACGCAGGCCGGGGAACTGTTCTCCAGCTTTGCCCAGCGGGCCATGAAGGAAATCGAGAACGGCATGGCGGCGGTGTCCGACCTGGAAAACGTGGTCACCGGCCGGCTGCGCATCGGCGTGATCCAGACCATCAACAACGCGCTGTTGCCACCGGTGGTGTCGCGCTTCGTCGAAGCCTATCCCGGCGTACAGGTGACCTTGGACGAAATGACCGCCCACAACATCGAAGAAGGGCTGGCGCACGCGCGGCTGGATTTCGGCATCTCCATCATCCCGGTCACGTCGCCCGATGTCGTGGCCGAGAGACTGTTCGACGAACGCATGGTACTGATTGCGCGCCGCGATTCGCCGCTGGCGCAACATCGCTCGATACGCGCTGCTGCGCTGGCAGACATCAAGCTGGCCCTGCTGAGCACCAGCTACATGACCCGGCGGCTGATCGACTCTTCATACGGACCCTTCATCGGCAGCAACCTGGTGCTGGAGACAAATTCAGTGGAAGCCTTGCTCAATACCGTGCGCGCCGGGAACGTGGCGACCATCATCAACGAGCGCACCTTGATCAAGGAAGATGAACTGGTGAAGGTGGTGATCACGCATCCGACCTCCATCCGGGTGGCCGCGCTGGTGTGGAGCAAGACCCGTTATCGGACGCCGGCGGCGCGGAAGTTTGCCGAGATGTTCAAGGAACATCTCGCAGCTTGATAGCGAAGATCCGGAAGTGCCACTTGTGGCGTGCCCGAGCTAAGCGGCACGCGCCATGGTGGCAATATTTTTCGGGCCGGCGGTAATCAGGCGCACCTGCGCCTCCAGCTCTGGCAGCAAGCGAAGTGCCAGCTTCAACTGGCGATGCAACAAGACCTGTCCCTGACCCTGTCCTTGATCGCCCTCCTCCGTTGCCTGCATGCCGGCCCCCAGGCGCTCCTGCTCCTCCGCAGCCGCGCCCGCACCAGGATTCCAGGCTCCCAGCGCGAGCGAGATCGCCAGCAATTGCTGCTGCACCAGCTCCGCCGTGCGGATCGCGTCATCCATGGTCTTGCTGGCATTGGGGCTGCCACGCTGGGCGCCGACGGCGGAAATATAGTTGAGCAAGGTGTGCGAAAGCAGCAGGAACCGCCCGTACGAAGCCTGGTGCCGACGCGCGCGCGCCGGCTCCTTGCTCATGGCGGTATAGGCATTCGACAGCGCGGCGTCGGCGTTATGCGCATTACGCCGCGCCAGCCGGTAGGCCAGATGGTCGCGTTTGCCACCCTGGTACTGGCTGATGATTTCGTTCAGGTACTGCGCCTGTGCACTCAGCGCCTGCCGTGCCAGGGCAGGCCACTGGCGGGCCTGCCAGGCTGGCAACAACAGCCAGGCCGCGGCCCAGGCAATGCCACTGCCGACGATGGTATCGAGCAGGCGTGCGGGAATCACGCCCTGTGACATCCCCAACTGGTGGAAGCTCGACAATAGCAGCGTCGTCACAGCAATCGTCGCGATCATGTAGTAAGTGCGGCGCACGCCCATGAACACCGCCCCTGCCAGCAGCACCAGGATTGAATGGAACACGGGCTCGGGAAACAGGCGGACCAGCGCCCAGCCCAGCGCCAGCCCGAGCACCGTGCCCACCACGCGCTGGCTGCCCTTCCTCAAGGTATCGACATAGCGCAGCTGGCTGACAAATACGATGGTCAGCAAGATCCAGAATCCATGCGGGTCTCCATTCAACTGCATCACGGTAAACCCGGCCATCAGTGAAAGCGAGAGGCGGACCGAATGCCGTAAAAGAACAGACCGGGGATGCATCTGTGCGCGCACCCGCATCCAGGCGTCGCGCAGGGTGCGCGGATGCCGGTCCCACAAGCTCTGGTCGACGCCGGATTCGGCCGGCAACTGCAGTTGGACCAGCGCGCCGGTGATGGCAGCCAGGTTGTCGGCCAATGCACGCAGTGCATCCATGGCCCGGCCCGGGCTGGCAGCGCGCTCCAGATGCCTGATCGCCGCTTGCATGTCGGCCAGGGAGCGCATCGTCTCCCCTTGATCGGGCGCCTCACTCTGCTGACGTATCGCCGCTGCCAGCTTGTGCGAATGCTCGCCCAGCGTCATCAGCATCCGCTGGCAGCGATAGAGTGCGTCCGAATGAAAAAAAGCCTCTGCCAGCAAATCGTAATGTTCATGGGACGAGCTGCAACGTTCGTGCACATCCTGCGCAATCAAGTACTGGTTCATTGCCGCATGCAGCCATGCCGGTTGCTGGCCCTCTGCCATCCGCGAAAACAGGCATTCCTTGCTGGCGTTGAGCGCCTCCACCACCCGGCCATTGTGCAGGGCCAGCGCCATCCGGTGCCGCTCGTGGTCGGCTCCGCGCACCGGCTCCAGCAAATTCGCTTTCAGCCGCAGATACTCGCCCAGCAGCGCATACAACTGCGCCAGCCGGTACCTGACTGGTGGCGCCGGAAAGGCCGCCGCCCACAGCACCGACACACATCCGAACCAGACGCTGCCTGACAGCATGGTCAGCGCGGTCTGCCACATCGGTGCTGGCTGCTCATGCGCGGCCAGGGCGCAGTAAATGCAAAACACCAGCGCACCAAAAGCGATCGCACGATAGCGCTCGCTGATGGCGCCGAGCATGGTGAGAACAAATGCCGAGATCGCCAGCACCGCGGCCAGCCCGACCGGATGGTTCCAGGTCACCGAAACAGCCGCTGCCAGCAGGACAAACGCAATCAAGGTAATGACCGTTGCGCGCAGACGCCCGCGCCAGTTGTCATCGGTCTCCGCCAGCGCACTGGCCACGGCGCCCAGCAACACCGGCATCAGTTCATTCTGCCAACCCGCCAGCCACCCGTAACCCAGCCCCACGCCAAGCGCGAGCAGCGCCCGCATGCCGGTCATGACGTCCTCATGGCTGCGTGCCATTTTCCAACTGGATTTCCAATGATCGTCCACGGGGTGCCCTGTTTGTGCGATGGGATGATGTTTTGGTGCGTTGCAAGAATCAGACCAGCGGAAGGGGCTGGCTAAATGGGGTCAGACTCGATATAAACGCGTTTATATCGAGTCTGACCCCGATTTGCCCCCCGACTTGACCCGATCCCTATCGCTCGCGGGCGATCAGCCCATGCATGGAGCGCAGGCGGATCGCCATCTCCGTACACAGGTTCTGCATCACTCTTTGCGTGATCTCGGGATGGCTTCGGCTCAGGGCATCGAAGCGTTCCCGGCTCAATACCTGTGAATGCACCGGCTCGACGGCCTGGACAGTGGCCGAGCGCGGGGTGCCGTCGAGGAAGCCCATCTCTCCCAGGATGGCACCGGCACTGACGCCCGCCAGGCGAATAGCCCCCTCCTCGATTACCACGTCAGCCCGGCCCTGCACGATCAGGTGCAACTCGCGGGATCGGTCGCCCTTCCTCAAAATGCAATCGTCGGCGGCAAAAACACGATGCTCCAGACAGGCGCGCAGCAGGCCTTGCGCGCTGGGCTCCAGCCCGGCAAGCAATCCACTCAACCAGGAATCCTGGCTGGCTGATGGCATCGGACTGGTGCGCAGGGATTCGAGCAACTGGTTCTCGCAAGATTCCAGCGCCCGGTCCAGATCGGGATAGGCATTTTCGTGGCCTGGACGCGAGCAATGCACGATCCGAACGCCGCGGCTGGAGGCCGCTTGCTCGAACCGCTCGAACATGCGCAGCACCGTCGTGTCTTGCGAAACCACGCCCCGCCAGTCCAGCACTAGCCAGTCCGGCTGCGGCTGCAATGCCTCCAGCTCGGTGCGCAGCGCCCCAGCCATGCCAAAATACAGCGCACCCTGCAGGCGAACGCACTGAATGCGCGAGCCATGCTGAACCAGCAGCTGCGTGTCGGACGTGGATCGCGCACAGTTCGAGCGCCACATGTCGCCACCATGCACGTCCCTGATCGGGGTCTTGCCGTTACGCTTGGCGAACAGGAACAGTCCCAGCACCACGCCCAGCACAAGCGCAGCCAACATGTTGATCACCACGGCCGACAAGGTCACCAGCTCGATGATCAGCAAATCCTCCTTGCGCATGCCGCTCATGTCATGGCGCGCGCATCGATCGCTCAACCAGCGCCAGATGTCCTGCACGCTCGGGCGATCGAACATGCACCAGGCCTCGAAGATCAGCAATCCGATGATCGCAGCTTCGGGCACTGAGCTCAGCAAACCGAAGGCATAGCAAGCCAGGGCCAGGATCGCGAGCACGATCAGGTTTGCGCGTTCCAACTCCCCCGGGCGCATGGCGGCAAGGGTGCCAGAGGCGGTACCACTCATCGGCACGGAACCCAGGCAAGCAACAAGGATTTGTCCTGCAGAGGTTTGCAGGGTATGCCGCAGGCTGGGCGATGGTTTGTCATCGACCTGCGACACTGTTTCGCTGGCGATGATCGTGCTCAGGAACATCACCACGGCCAGCAGGAAGCTGGCAATGCCCACGTCCAGCAGCATGGCAGCCACCCTTACTCTGGATGCGTCCAGGATGCTCCAGTCGAGCCAGGAAATGGGCAACACCCATTGCACGCCGGCAGGCATGACCGATGGCATGGAAGGCACGACAAACTGGAGCAGGAATGCCCACGCACTGGCCGCGGCCAGACCCAGGATGCCCGCCGGAAGGTGGGGCCACCTGCGCTTGACCGCGTAGGCAAAAACAAGGCAGGCGGCGGCTATCAAAAAGGAGGGCATGAACAATCCTGCCGTCCCTTCGAAGATCGAGCGCATTTGCCTGACCTGGCCGATCACCAGGATCAGGGCGACCCCGTTCGTGAATCCCGCGAATACCGGCGCGGGAACGTAGCGCGTCATTCGTTGCAGGCGCAAGGTGTAGAAAACCGGTTGCAGTGCTGCGGCGCCCACGACGACCAGAGCCACCAGCGTCAAGCGCACCGATGGCGTGTCGACCAGTCCCCAGGCGCCGAGCTTGGTCGAGAAGCTGTCGACGAAGCTCACCAGCAACGATGCTTCGAAAAACCTGACCGTGTAAATCAAGGGACGACCTGAAAACATCCCCGCGATACTGGTGGCCGCAATACCGAAGAACATGGCGAGGACCAAGGAGGGAATCACCTCGGGACCTATCCTGTATCCAATCCACACGATGGACCCAAGGCCTATGGGCACGGCACTGCCCAGGCCCTCGGCCGCGGAATACAGGAGTTTTAGCATGGCAACTGGATCACTGGCTGACTGCTTGTCCGGGATGGATACGGAAGCAATGGCGCTTCAGATAACAGCCATTCCTCATGATAGATCCACAATGTTTCCATAATGTTACCGCGAGACAAGCCGCTTACACAGGATATTTCCAGGCGCGGCTTGTGCGCTCCATCGAATCCTTCATGGGCATCACTCCGGTGCTGATCCGGAAAAAGGAAAAGCCCCTTGCGGGGCTTGTTCAGTACTGCTGGCGGAATGTATTTGGTCAGACTCGACTTTCTCGTCGTCTGGATTGGTACTTATGACTTATATCGAGTCTGACCCCATTTCCTTCGAGCTCGACGATCCTATTTGGCACGATAGATTGCGCAAAGCTTGTGCCCGTCGGGATCGCGTACATAGGCCAGGTGCAGCGCCCCCATGCTGCCATCGCGCTGACCCGGCGGGTCTTCAATGGACTTGCCACCATTTGCAATCGCAACGTCGTGAAACTGACGAACCAGCTCGGGCGAGCTGCACTTGAACCCGATCGTACCGCCGTTTGCAGAGGTCGCCTCTTCGCCATTGATTGGCTCGGTTATGGCAAAGCTGCATCCAGCATGTCGGTAAAAGAGCCGGGTATGGCCAGAATCCGCCTTGTGGCGCACCGGCTCGCCCGCTCCAAGCGTTCCGAGCACAGCGTCGTAAAACCGCTTTGAGCGTTCAATGTCGTTCGAACCAATCATTATGTGATTGAACATGCTTGTTTCCTCTAATTATGGAGTGCCACCTGGCTGAGCCATAGGCAATCGTCCCTGGCATCGGCTCAGCCGATCAGCGGGTAAGCTTCGATCAGCGCTCGAGGAGCGTTTGCCATCAGGCTTCGTGATTTGAATTAACAAGTCTGGCGTCCCGACTTGCGCACTTCGAGTACCGGGCGGTCGCCGTCGGCGATCTGCTTCGTCGTTTGATTCGCGATGGCCGCGGCTATGTTCCGTACTCACGAAAACGTGCGATTCGGTAGGCACGCATGGGTCCTCCTAACGCCGATTTCGGGACTCATTATGCACACGCCGAGGGGGAAAATAAATCCCCCAAGGAAATTCCGGGGATTGGTATGGCGACCGAGGGTGGGATTCACCTACATGCTGCAGGCCGCGGTTTCGCTTGCAAGCGAAACCCTTCGAATACCACCCGTGCGCATGTGCGCTCTCTCCGGAAAAAGAAAAAGCCCCTTGCGGGGCTTTTTCAGTACTGCTGGCGGAGAGGGTGGGATTCGAACCCACGGTAGGGGGAAACCCTACGCCTGATTTCGAGTCAGGTACATTCGACCACTCTGCCACCTCTCCTGTTCGGTTAGAAATGCGGTCGGCGTTTCTCGAAGACAGCGATTGTAGCAGAGTTCATGTCGTCGACGAAAGCCCCTTGCATGCTTTTATGCACTTAAAACCTGCACCCCGTTCATGTAGGGCTGCAGCGCAGCGGGCACGCGCACGCTGCCGTCTGCCTGCTGGTAGTTCTCCAGTATCGCCACCAGCGTGCGGCCGACCGCAAGGCCGGAGCCGTTCAGGGTGTGCACCAATTCCGGCTTGCCCTGACCTTTCCTGAAACGCGCCTGCAAGCGGCGCGCCTGGAAGGCTTCGCAATTCGAGATCGACGAGATTTCGCGGTAGTTGTCCTGCCCGGGCAGCCAGACTTCGATGTCGTAAGTCTTGGTCGCGCCAAATCCCATGTCGCCGGTGCACAGGGTCACGACCCGGTACGGCAGTTCCAGCTTCTTCAGGATGTTTTCGGCATGGCCGAGCATCTCGTCGAGTGCCTGGTACGACTGCTCGGGCGCGACGACCTGCACCATCTCGACCTTGTCGAACTGGTGCTGGCGGATCATGCCGCGGGTGTCGCGGCCATAGCTGCCCGCTTCGGAGCGGAAGCATGGCGTATGCGCGGTCAGGCGCATCGGCAGCGATTCGAATGCAAGGATCTCGTTGCGCACCAGGTTGGTCAGCGTGACTTCTGAGGTCGGGATCAGGTACAGCGGCTCGCCCTCGCCTTCCTGGCCGCCCTTCTTCACGGCGAACAGGTCTGCCTCGAATTTCGGCAGCTGCCCGGTACCGAGCAGGGATTCGGCATTGACCATGTATGGCGTGTAGCACTCGGTGTAACCATGCTGCGTGGTGTGCGTGTCGAGCATGAATTGGGCTATGGCCCGATGCAGGCGGGCGATCGGTCCCTTCATGACGGTAAAGCGCGCGCCGCTGAGCTTGGCGCCGGCGTCAAAATCAAGTCCGTGCCGGGCGCCGACATCGACATGATCGAGTACGGGGAAATCGAATTTGGGCGGCGTGCCGACACGGCGCAGCTCGACATTGCCGGATTCATCCGTGCCGACCGGCACCGATTCGTCGGGCAGGTTGGGAATGTTGAGCATGACTTCGTTCAGGAATGCCTGCACCACTTCAAGCCGCGCCGCGGAGGCTTTCAGCTCGTCGCCCAGGCCGGCGACTTCGTTCAGTACCGCGCTCGCATCTTCACCCTTGCCCTTGAGCATGCCGACCTGTTTTGACAGGCTGTTGCGCTTGCCCTGCAGTTCTTCGGTACGGGTCTGGATCTGCTTGCGCTCCGACTCGAGCGCATTGAATGCGTCGATGTCGAGCTTGAACTTGCGGGTGGCCAGGCGCGCAGCGACGGCGTCGATGTCTTTGCGCAGGAGTTGGATGTCGATCATGGCTGTTGCTTGGTGGGGATTTCAAAAACGACATTGTAACAAGGGCGTCGGCGAATTCGCCGTGGCCCGATCACAGTTTGCATGGCTGTTCGCCACCTCCTTGCCCTTATGCCAGATTATCACCGATCGGTGCAGCGCAAACTGATTGATCCAGATCACACCGCCCACGCCTGTCGTTGCGACCATCGTCACATTCCCGGCCCGATGCCCCCATACCTCGCCATATGCCTCCGCAAGACAATCAGGCACCGCCCGTGCGCGTCATCTTCGGTGGCGACGTCATGCTCGGCCGCGGCGTCGGCGCTGTAATCAGGCGCGAGGGCACTACCTGGCCGCTCGGCGAGATAGCGGGATGGATGCGCAGCGCCGACCTTTGCATCGTCAACCTCGAATGCGCAATCACGGCCAGCAAGCGGGAATGGGAAGGTGAACCCAAGGTCTTCTATTTCGGCGCGCCGCCGGAATCGGTGCATGCGCTGGTGGATGCGGGTGTCGACCTGGTCAGCCTGTCGAATAACCACACGCTCGATTTCGGCGTGACCGGCCTGAACGACACATTGCGCTATCTGGACCGTCATGGGATCAGGCATTGCGGCGCCGGCCCGAACCTCGCCAGCGCGCTGGCGCCGGCAAATGTGGAGGCCGCAGGCATCCGCTTCGGCATGACTGCATTTTGCGACCATCAGTCCGACTTCGCTGCGCAGGCCAAGCGGCCCGGCATCGCCTGGCTCGATCTGGACGACGAGGCCGGTGCGATCGCTGCCTTTGCTGGGGCGCTGGCAATGCAGCAGCAGCGCGGCGTCGACTGGCCCATCCTGTCACTGCACTGGGGGCCGAACATGGTGTGGGCGCCGAGCCAGCAATTCCGGCGACTGGCTCATGCGGCAATCGACATGGGATGGAAGATCCTGTTCGGGCATAGCGCGCACATCTTCCACGGCATCGAAATCTACAGCGGCTGCCCGATCCTGTACGCGGCGGGCGATCTGGTCGACGACTACTGGGTCGATCCGGTCTTCCTGAACGACCATCAATTGCTGTTCGAACTGAGCCTGACCAGGAGCAGCTTGCAGCAAGTGCGAGTGCTGCCGGTATTCATCGAGGATTGCCAGGCGCGGCCGGCAACGCCAGCCCAAGCCCGGACGATATGGCGCCGCATGGAGCGCGCCTGCGCCGAACTCGGCAGCAAGCTGCAAGTGAGCAAGGATCAAAGCGAAGCCATGCTCGCGCGGCCCCAGGATGCCGGTGGATGAAATGGCTAGGGACGCCTCCGTGAGGCAGGCAGGCTGTGGCGCAGCAGCGCCGCTTCGAAATGCGGAAAGCCTTCCATGGTGCCGCCATCCTGCTCCCAGACCTCCTGCAGCCGCCGCAGGATGCGTTCGCGGTCGCTCCAGCCGGCCGGCACGTAATGCAGCGCCTGCGCCGCCGCAATTACGCGTGGAAGCGGAAGCGGCTCGGCATCGCGCCATCGTCCGCGCAATTCGCGCAGGAATATGTTGACGGTGACCTCGCCGATCCCCTTTGCCAGCCCGCGCAGCATGCCCTCGAGTTGCTGCTCGCCGTGGCAAGCGGCCTGCAGCCGGTTCAGGTCGCCGCCGTATCGCTGCACCAGTTCGCGGCAGGCATCCAACAACTTGGTCGCGGTCTTGAAGTCATAGCGGGTGTAACCACCGCTATCGAGCACCTGCACCAGGCGGTCCCAACCGGCATCAAGCAAAGATTGGGGCGTGAGCAGCCCGGCGCGGGGAAATTTGCGCCAGGTGCGCAGCGCCAGGGCGCCAGAGATCGGCGCGCCGAGCAGCACTGCGGCCAGGAACCATTTGAAAATCTCGGCGGTGTCGCCCGATTCAAGGTCGATGCCGAGTTCCTCGGAATACATGCCGCCCACCTGCATGACCAGTGCAGCCGGAGCAAGCGAGCCGGCCCGCTGCGCAGGCTGGCGCCGCACCCCCTGCTGCTGCTGACGACGGTTCGGCGGGATCGGCGCCCGGCTCCTGACCTGCATGTCCTTGCTGCCGCCCCGGCGCGAAACAAGCCTGCTCATGGAATCACCCGGCCGGCGCTGCCGCCATGTTGGCCACCAGCCACCTGCTCGCCAGCCCGGCTACCTGTTCCAGCGTGCCCGGCTCTTCGAACAGGTGGGTGGCGCCGGGAACGATCTCGATACGATGCTTGCACTGCATCGCATCCGCGGCGACCTGGTTGAGTGCGATCACCTGGCCGTCCAGTCCACCCACGATCAGCAGGGTTGGCGCCTGCACTTTTCCCAGCTCTGCCTGGCCTGTCATGTCCGGCCGGCCGCCGCGCGAGACGACCGCGGCGATGTCGGCGGGGCGCTGCGCCGCCACCCTCAGCGCCGCCGCAGCGCCGGTGCTGGCGCCGAACAGGCCGACTGGCAGGTCCGCCACGCCATCCTTGCCCTTTACCCATTGCACAGCCGCATCCAGGCGGCGCGTCAACAGCTCGATGTCGAAGCGGTTGGCACGGGAAAGGTCTTCGTCAGGCGTCAGCAAGTCGATCAGCAGCGTGCCCAGCGAGGCATCCCTGAGCACCCCCGCAACGTAATTGTTGCGCGTGCTGAAACGGCTGCTGCCGCTGCCGTGGGCAAACACCACCACGCCCTCTGGATGGGCTGGCAGGTCAAGATGACCACCAATATGCACCGGGCCATCGGCGATCAGGATTTCTTCGTGGCTGCCGTAAGTTGAAGCATTAGTCGAAGCCTGACTCGAACGGTGCTTCGAACCCTGATGGATACCGGGAATTTCCATTGCCCTGCCCTCCTAGCCTTTGATACAAATTCGCGGCTCCAGCCGCGCCACCTTGCGCGCCAGTCCGGCCAGATGGGCCGCTTCCACCACCTGGTCGACGTCCTTGTAGGCGTCGGGCGCTTCTTCCGCCACGCCGCGGGGCGACGGGCTTCGTATCAGGATGCCGCGCTCGCCCAGTTGTTGCATCAGTTGCCGCCCACCCCACCTGCGCAGCGCCTCATGACGACTCATGCTGCGCCCGGCGCCGTGACAGGCCGAGCCGAATGAACGCTCCATGCTTTGTTCGGTCGCGGCCAGCACCCAGGACGCGGTTCCCATGCTGCCCCCGATCAGCACCGGCTGGCCCCAGGGCCGCAGCGATTCGGGCAACGAGAGGTGACCCGGGCCGAATGCCCTGGTCGCGCCCTTGCGGTGCACGTACAGGCGCCGCGGCTTGCCGTCGATCTCATGCGTTTCATGCTTGCAGGTGTTGTGCGATACGTCGTACAGCAGCGACATCGATGCCTTCGGAAAGAAGTGGGTGAAGATGTCGCGGGTCAGGTGGGTCAGGATCTGCCGGTTGGCGAGTGCGCAGTTGATTGCGCTGCGCATGGCGCCAAGGTAGCGCTGCCCAAGCGGGGAGCGGATCGGGGCGCAGGCGAGTTCGCGGTCCGGCAGCACCAGATGATGTTGCGGCGCCGCCAGCGCCATTTCGCGCAGGAATTCGGTGCCGATCTGGTGCCCCAGTCCGCGCGATCCGCAGTGTATGCAGACCACGACCTGGCCCTGCCGCAGCCCGAATGCCTCCGCCGTCGCCGGGTCGAACACCTCGCTTACGCGCTGCACTTCCAGGTAGTGGTTGCCGGATCCCAGCGTACCCATCTCGTCGCGTTGCCGGCGCTTGGCCGACTGTGAAACCGCAGCCGGATCGGCGCCCGCCATGCAACCGGATTCCTCGGTGAATTCAAGGTCTTGCTCGCTTCCGTATCCATGCTTCACCGCCCAGCGTGCTCCGCCCAGCAACATGGCATCCATTTGCGGCTCGGACAGGCGCAGTGCGCCGACGCTGCCGAGACCGGCGGGAATGCCCTGGAACAAGGCATCGGCCAGCTCTTGCCGGCGCGCATCCACTTCGGCCTCCAGCAACCCGGTGCGCAGCAGCCGCACGCCGCAGGAAATATCGAAGCCCACACCGCCAGCCGACACCACGCCCTCCTGTTCGGCATCGAAAGCCGCCACCCCACCGATCGGAAATCCATAGCCCCAGTGCGCGTCCGGCATCGCATAGGCGGCTTTCACGATGCCCGGCAGCGTTGCCACATTGCAGATCTGCTCGAACACCTTGTCATCCATGTCCTTCAACAGCGATTCGGTGCCGAAAACTATCGCCGGCACGCGCATGCCGGCCTGCATCGGTATTTCCCATTCAGTCGCCGACTGGCGGATCAACCTCGTCATGTCCATTACGGATTCCTTGTGCTGGTGTTGCGCTGCATGGAGATATGCAAGCTCTCACACGTCGACAACGCATTGCGCAATCCATTCCCCGCCGGGCGCCTGTTTCACCGCCAGTTCGGTAAATGTTGCCCCCTTGGCTTCGACTGCCGGACTATGACGTCGGACCTCCACCGGCTCGCCCCATGCGCGGGCCGAGAGGCCGTCAGTGTCCAGCCGGACCTCGAAGCGGTTGAACAGCATGTTGCGGGTAGCCATCTCGAAAATGATCGCGTTGATCCAGTCGAGGAACAGGAAATCGTCCTCCGCCGGCGGGCAGCGGATCTCGACGCTGGCTTGCTCGCGCACCACGCCCGGCTCGCAGATCACCGCCATCAGCGCCAGCGCCGCCTGCTCGAACGCCTGCGCCTTGCCGGCCGCAATGCCGCGTATCCCCATGTCGGCGCTGTGACGGAAATGCTCCCATCTCGCGGGCGCGGCGCCCTTGCCCGCACTGGCAGGATCAGGCCATCCCACCGTCCGGCCCCTCGTGCTGCATGGGTGGCGCCGGCACCTCGGCCACCAGGCATTCGGTGGTCAGCAACAGGCTGGCGATCGAAGCGGCATGCGTGAGTGCAAGCCGGGTCACCTTGACCGGGTCGATCACGCCCATTGCGATCATGTCGCCAAAGACGCCAGTCGCGGCGTTGTAGCCGGCGTTGCCCTCCAGTTGCAGCACCGCATCGAGCACGACGTCAGGCTCTTTTCCAGTGCCCGAGACTATCTGGCGCAATGGCTCCTCGACCGCGCGATGGACAACCCGCACGCCGGCCTGCTGCGCCGGACTGGACAGGTGCAGATCGTCCAGTACAGCACGGGCGCGCAGCAAGGCCACGCCGCCACCCGGTGAAATGCCTTCCAGCACCGCGGCCCGGGTTGCGTGCAGCGCATCTTCCACGCGCGATCGCTTTTCTTTCATCTCGGTTTCGGTCGAGGCGCCGACCCGGATCAGCGCTACGCCGCCAGCCAGGCGTGCGGCGCGCTCCTCGAACTGCGCTTTGCCGGCGATGGCGCCGACTTCATTCGCCTGCTGCTTCAGCAACTCGATGCGCTGCCGGATCTTCTCCTGCCCCCCCGCGCCGCCTATGATCGCGGTGCTGTCGCGGTCGACCTCGACCCGGCGCGCGTGCCCCAGGTCTTCAATCGTGACCTTGTCCAGCGCCAGTCCGGTTTCATCGCTGACCAGGCGGTCGCCGGTCACGGTCACGATGTCTTCCAGCAAATGCCGGCGGTTGTCGCCGAATCCCGGCGCCCGCACAGCGCAGGCTTTCAGCACGCCACTCATCGCGTTGACCACCAGCATTGCCAGCGCTTCGCCCTCGACCTCGGGCGCCACCAGCAACAGCGGCTTGCCCAGCCGCGCCACCTGTTCCAGCAGATGCACCAGTTGAGTCATGGCGGAAACCGGCTTGTCGCAGACCAGGATGAACGGATCGTCCAGCAGTACGCGGCCTTTTTCCTGGTCATTGATGAAGTAGGCAGAGAGATAGCCGCGATCAAACTGCATGCCCTCGACCACCTCCAGTTCATTGGCCAGTCCGCGTCCCTCCTCGGCCTTGATCACGCCGGCGGGGCCAACCCGCTCCATCGCCTGCGCAATCATTTCGCCGATGGAACGATCGCCGTTGGCCGAGATGGTGCCAACATTGATGGTTTCTTCCGTGCTGGCCAGCTTCCTGGCGTTTGCATGCAAGCGCACGATCATGGCGCCGACAGCGGCGTCGATGCCGCGCTTGATCTCCATCGGATCGAAGCCGGCAGCCACGTATTTCATGCCATGCTGCACCATGGCCTGGGCCAGGATGGTGGCCGTGGTCGTCCCGTCGCCCGCCATCTCGGATGTTCGCGAGGCAACCTCGCGCGCCATTTGGGCGCCCATGTTTTCGAAGGGATCGGGCAACTCGATTTCGCGCGCGACGATGACGCCGGAATTGATCACGGTCGGCGCACCGTAGCGGTTTTCCAGCGCGACCGTCTTGCCGCTCGGGCCGAGCGTGATACGAACCGCGTCAGCCAGGATGTTCAGGCCAGCGAATAGCTTGCCGCGGGCCTGGTCGTGAAGCAGGATTTTTTTCGGCATCAAGCGCTCCCTGCGCTGCAGGGCATGCCGGGGGTGGCGGCCCTGCCCAAGCAAGCAGCATAGAGAGGGTGGTGTGCGGGCCGGTGATCTGCGTCAAACCGGGCCGCAATTGACAGCGAGCGACATCGGCCGACGTCGGGCGACCTCGGACTGCATCAGGCACCATGCCGGATCCCGGGCGGAAACGGTGGCTCGGTTCACACCGGCGGTGCCCGCGCCGGCAGGTTTGCACTGGCAAACCTATTTTTTCGCGTCCTGGTCGAGCTGGCGCAGGTAGGCCATCTTGTCGGCAATCTTCGACTCCAGTCCGCGCGGCACCGGCCGGTACCAGCCGGGCTCGGGCATGCCGTCCGGCAGATAGGTCTCCCCCGCTGCGTAGGCGTCGGGCTCGTCATGCGCATAGCGATACTCATGCCCGTAGCCCAGTTCCTTCATCAGTTTGGTCGGCGCATTGCGCAGATGCACCGGCACCTCGCGCGACTTGTCCTTCTTCACGAAGGCGCGCGCCTGGTTGTACGCCATGTAGCCAGCATTGCTCTTGGCCGCAATCGCCAGGTAAATGATTGCCTGCGCCAGCGCCAGATCTCCTTCGGGCGATCCCAGTCTTTCGAATGTGGTGGCGGCGTCGTTGGCGACCTGCATCGCCCGCGGGTCGGCCAAGCCGATGTCTTCCCAGGCCATGCGTATGATGCGGCGCGACAGGTATTTCGGATCGGCGCCGCCATCCAGCATGCGGCACAACCAGTACAGCGCTGCATCGGGGTTGGAACCCCGCACCGACTTGTGCAGCGCCGAGATCTGGTCATAGAAATTGTCGCCCCCCTTGTCGAAGCGGCGGGCATTGAGCGTTAGCGCATTCTTGACGAACTCGGCGTCGATCAAAGTGGTGCCACCGGCGCGGGCTGCGGTTTCGGCTTGTTCCAGCAGGTTCAGGAACCTGCGCGCATCGCCGTCGGCATAGCCAACCAGCGTATCAATCGCGATTTCCTCGAAATGCAGGTCGGCCAGCGCCTGTTGCTGCGCCCGAGTGAACAACTGGCGCAACTCCTCGTCGGTCAGGGCCTCCAGCACATAGACCTGGGCCCGTGACAGCAATGCCGAATTGACCTCGAACGACGGGTTCTCCGTGGTGGCGCCGATCAGCACCACCAGGCCCGACTCGACGAAGGGCAGCAGCGCATCCTGCTGGCTCTTGTTGAAACGGTGGATTTCGTCGACGAACAGTATCGTCTTCTTGCCCAGGCCCAGGTTCTGCTCGGCCTGTTCCATTGCCGCCCGTATGTCCTTCACGCCAGAAAACACCGCGGACAAGGCAATGAAATCGTAGTTGAAGGCGGACGCGGTCAGGCGCGCCAGGGTGGTCTTGCCGACGCCCGGCGGTCCCCACAAGATCATCGAGTGCGGCTTGCCGGACTCGAAGGCCAGGCGCAGGGGTTTGCCTGCGCCGATCAGGTGGGACTGGCCGATCACCTCGTCCAGCGTCTTCGGGCGCAGCGCTTCGGCCAGCGGGGCTGCCGGCGCGGTCGTGAAAAGATCAGCCATGGCGGCCGTTCACTGTTCGAGGACGTCTGCCCCTTTGGGCACGACGAAGCGGAATTGCGTTTCCGGCATTGGCGGATTCTTCTCGAAACGGGTGAAGGTGAGCAGCGTCACCTGGCCGAACGAATCGCGCAGCTCCATGGCCGCCGGCACGCCGTCACGCAAGCCGATGCCGATCTGCTCGAAAGAGGTATCGCGTGATTTCGGCGTTGCCTGCATCCAGGCCATGCCGTCGCGGGTGCCGCCGTCCTTCAGGGTGAAGCTGGTCTCGAGGTCGTTGCTGCCGAAAAGTATCGCTGCCGGCGAGGATCCGAGCGCATTGCCCAGCTTGCGCACCGTGACCTGGTTCAGGTCCTTGTCATAAATGTAGAGCTTCTGGCCATCGGCCTGCAGCACCTGCTCGTAGGGCTTGCGGTAAGTCCAGATGAATTTGCCCGGACGCGAAAACTGGAAGGTTCCGCTGGACTCCTTTGACATCTGGACCTTGCCCGAGGCCGCGGCGTCTTGCCGGACTACGCGCTGCACGAAATCGCCGCGCGCCGAGCGCGTCGACGACACAAAGCTCCTGAACTGGTCAAGCGCATTGGCATAAGCCGGCGCCGTCCAGGCCGGAAGCAAGGCCGAAAGCGCCGCAAGTACGGCGATCTGACGTCGGTTCAAGTGATATTCCTCATGGGTGGGCGCGATGCTCGACCGGGTTGCTGGCCCGGATTACTCGCCCGAATTGTTTGTCCGGGCTCGTCACCGGATTGTTCAGCACATTATTCGCCGGATTGTTATCTGGTTTATAGCCGAATTATTCGCCCGAATTTCCGGCCGGCACCAGGATCTCGCGGTTGCCATTGGTTTGCATGGTCGATACTACGCCGCTCTGCTCCATTTGTTCCAGCAAGCGGGCAGCGCGATTGTAACCAATTCGCAGATGCCGCTGGACCAGCGAAATCGATGCCCGGCGGTTTTTCAGCACCACGGCCACTGCCTGGTCGTACATCGGATCGGATTCGCCGCTGCCGTCGACATCACTGCCGGAGGCGCCATCAGCGCCCTCCTCTGTCGATCCGCCTTCGAGTATGCCTTCGATGTAGTCGGGCTCGCCCTGCGCCTTCAGGTGGTTGACCACCCGATGCACTTCCTCGTCGGACACGAAGGCGCCGTGTACCCGCACTGGCATACCGGTTCCGGGCGGCATGTACAGCATGTCACCCATGCCGAGCAAGGCCTCTGCACCCATCTGGTCGAGGATGGTGCGCGAGTCGATCTTGCTGCTGACCTGGAAGGCGATCCGGGTCGGGATGTTGGCCTTGATCAGGCCGGTGATGACGTCGACCGACGGCCTTTGCGTGGCCAGGATCAGGTGAATGCCGGCGGCGCGCGCTTTCTGCGCAATGCGGGCGATCAGTTCCTCGACCTTCTTGCCGACCACCATCATCAGGTCGGCCAGTTCGTCGATGATGATGACGATGGTCGGCAGTTTTTCGAGCGGTTCGGGCGCGTCTGGCGTCAGGCTGAACGGGTTCGGTATCTTTTCCTCGCGCTTGTCGGCATCGGCGATTTTCTGGTTGTAGCCGGCCAGGTTGCGCACGCCGAGCTTGGACATCAGCTTGTAGCGCCGCTCCATTTCGTTGACACCCCAGTTCAGCGCGTGGCCGGCCTGGCGCATGTCGGTGACCACCGGCGCCAGCAGGTGCGGAATGCCTTCGTAGATCGACAATTCCAGCATCTTCGGATCGATCAGGATCAGGCGCACCGCATGCGGGTCCGACTTGTACAGCAGCGACAGGATGGTGGCATTGATGCCGACCGACTTGCCCGAACCGGTGGTGCCGGCCACCAGCAGGTGCGGCATACGGGCCAGGTCGGCCACCACCGGATTGCCGGCGATGTCCTTTCCCAGCGCAACGGTCAGCGACGATGCGCTGTCGTTGTACACCTTGGAGCCGAGGATTTCCGTCAGGCGCACGATCTGGCGCTTCGGGTTCGGCAGTTCCAGGCCCATGTAATTCTTGCCGGGGATGGTCTCGACCACCCGGATCGATGTCAGCGACAGCGCGCGCGCCAGGTCACGCGCCAGGTTGACGATCTGGCTGCCCTTGACGCCAGTCGCCGGTTCGATCTCGTAGCGGGTGATCACCGGGCCCGGATAAGCGGCAACCACCTTCACTTCAACCCCGAAATCGGAGAGTTTCTTCTCGATCAGGCGGCTGGTGAATTCCAGCGTCTCGACGCTGACCGTTTCCTGTGAATGCGGCGCTTCATCGAGCAGCGACAGCGGCGGCAGCTTGCTGTCCGGCATGTCGTTGAACAGCGACACCTGCTTTTCCTTCTGCACACGCTCAGATTTCGGCACCTCGACTACCTGCGGCTCGATGCGGATCGGCGGCGCTTCGACTATCTTGGCGCGCTCCTGGACCACGACGTTGTCGCGCTTGACCGCTGCCTCCTGGCCGACCTTGCGATCGGCATGGGCGTCCGCCAGCCCGCGCAAGCGCCGCACCGCCATTTCGATTGCGGCGCCAATGCGTTCGGCCAGCGAAAGCCAGGAAACCTGGAAGAAAAACGAAAATCCGAGGCCGAACAGGGCCAGCAGGATCAGCGTCCCGCCATTGAAACCGAGGATGTTGTACGCGAAGCTGCCGATCAGGTCGCCCAGCACGCCGCCCGGCGCGCGCGGCAGTTGCGCAGGCAGCGAATGCATGCGCAAGGATTCGATGCCGACGCTGCCCGCCATCATCAGCAGGAAGCCGCCGGCACCTATCCATTTCTCATGGCGGTGATCAGGCGTCAATTCCTGTTCCAGGATGAACCTTTGCGACAGGCGCCGGTAACCGCCCCATACCGAGCGCAGCATCAGCACACACCACCACCAGGCGGACAGGCCGAAAATGAACAGCATCAGGTCTGCCACCCACGCCCCCATACGGCCGCCCCAGTTGTGCAGGCGAGCCACGCTGCTGGCATGCGACCAGCCGGGATCGGCCTTGGCATAGGTCAGCAGGATCAGTATCAGGTAAGCCGTCAGCACGGCCAGCAACATCCAGCGCGCCTCCGAAAGGATGCGAACCAGCCGGTTGGGCAAAGGCTCCGGCGGCGTGGTGTTGCGGGTGTAGGCGGCGGTGGTCGTGGTTCTCGTCATGGGAACAGATTGGTACAGCATTGAGTCCATCCGGTCAGGACGGACAAGCGCCGCTTGTGCGGCTCGAACTGGAATCCGCAGTGCTGTGGCAGCGCAGCATGAAACGTCTATAATCTTAACCAGTTTTGATGCCCTGCATCCATTAATTCGGGCTTCGCTGTCGCCATTTGAACGCATCGCCGGCGATGCTGGCCCTGCTTTCGCCCAATGCAACCTAACAGATCAAGAGAATCCACCATGTCCACTCCCAAGCACGCCCATGTATTGATCCTCGGTTCCGGCCCGGCCGGCTACAGCGCTGCGGTCTACGCGGCGCGGGCCAACCTGAAGCCGGTCCTGATCACCGGTGTCGAGCAAGGCGGACAGTTGATGACCACCACCGACGTTGAAAACTGGCCGGGCGATCCGCTCGGCGTGCAGGGGCCCGAACTGATGCAGCGCCTGCTGCAGCATGCGGAACGCTTCAATACGGAGATCATCTTCGACCATATCCACACCACCCATCTGAGCGAAAAGCCGATCCGGCTGATCGGCGACAACGGCGTGTACACCTGCGACGCCCTGATCATCGCCACCGGCGCCTCGGCGCAGTACCTGGGCCTGCCGTCGGAAGAATCGTTCATGGGCCGTGGCGTTTCGGCCTGCGCCACCTGCGACGGCTTTTTCTATCGCACCCAGGAAGTGGCGGTGGTCGGCGGCGGCAACACCGCGGTCGAAGAGGCGCTCTACCTGTCGAACATCGCCAGCAAGGTCACCGTCATCCACCGCCGCGACAAGTTCCGCGCCGAGCCGATCCTGATCGACCGCCTGATGGCCAAGGTCGCAGAAGGCAAGGTCGACATCCGCTGGAACCACGCGCTGGAGGAAGTGGTCGGCGACGATAGCGGCGTAACCGGCCTCCGCATCAAATCCACGGTCGACGGCAGCGTGACGCCGCTTTCCGTGCACGGTGTTTTCATCGCGATCGGACACAAGCCGAACACCAGCATCTTCGAGGGGCAGCTGGATATGCGCAACGGCTACATCCGCACCCACAGCGGCCTGGATGGCATGGCCACCGCAACCAACGTGCCCGGCGTGTTTGCTGCCGGCGACGTGCAGGACCATATCTACCGGCAAGCCATCACCAGCGCCGGCACCGGCTGCATGGCGGCACTGGACGCGCAGCGCTACCTGGAAAGCCTGGAGGGCTGACCACGAGTCGACCAGCAGGTCCGCTCCGTAACCAGAGGGAGCAAGGCAACATGCCAGAACGATACAAGGACTTTTCTGCGTTGAAGTCGCTGCAGAAAGACCTGAAGGCGCAAGAAGAAGCGCGCCGGAAGGAAGAAGTCGAGCGGCGCGAGCGCGAAGCGCAGGCAAAGCGGGAAGCCGACCTGTTCCGGCTCAGCATCGGCGCCGTTGCGCCCTTGAGCTCGCACGGCAAGGTGGCCATTCGTCCGCCACCTCCGCCGCCGATCGCGCGCCAGCGCGAAGCCGACGAACAGGCGGCGCTGGAACAGTCGCTGTCCGACGAATTCACCGTCGAGACGCTGCTTGAAACCGACGAAGCGCTCAGCTATGCGCGCACCGGCGTCGGCAATGATGTGCTGCGCAAGCTGCGCCGCGGCCATTGGGTGATCCAGTCCCAGCTCGACCTGCACGGAATGCGCACCGACGAGGCACGCGAAGCGCTCTCCGAATTCCTGCGCAATGCGGTCAAGCGCGGCGTGCGCTGCGTGCGCGTGATACACGGCAAGGGGCTGGGATCGGTCAACCGCGAACCGGTGTTGAAGAACAAGGTGCGGAACTGGCTGGTGCAAAAGGATGTAGTGATCGCCTTCTGCCAGGCGCGGGCCGTGGATGGGGGCAGCGGTGCGTTGGTGGTGTTGTTGCAGGGCTGAGCAGTACTACGAACGCTCCCTCCCCTTCAATGAGAGGGAACGTTCTTGGCGTGCGTTGGTTACCGCCATGGATCAGGTTGCGGGTAACGCCGCCTGATCAAACTGCGTCGGCCCCGGTCTCGCCAGTACGGATGCGAATCACCTGATCAATCGAACGCACGAAAATCTTGCCGTCGCCGATCTTGCCGGTGCGTGCCGCTTTGATGATCGCTTCCACGGCGCGCTCGACAATGGCGTCATCCAGCACTGCCTCGATCTTGACCTTGGGCAGGAAGTCGACAACGTATTCGGCGCCCCGGTACAACTCGGTATGACCTTTCTGCCGGCCAAATCCTTTGACTTCGGTCACTGTCAGCCCCGAGACCCCGATATCCGCGAGCGCTTCACGGACTTCGTCGAGCTTGAAAGGTTTGATGATTGCAGTGATTTGTTTCACGTGATGCTCCTTCGATTGGATTGCCAGAATCTGTCGTCAGTAGAGAGTATACCGTCAATGACCATGCATTCCCGAATGTCAGCCAGGCCGGCGGGCCTGCCCTCATTGCTCCGGGATGTTGTTCAGGTCGTCCATCCACACCACGGCCTCGGAATCGCTGGGCGCGCGCCAGTCTCCGCGTGGAGACAATGAGCCGCCCGAGCCCACCTTGGGGCTGTTGGGGACGCAAGAACGCTTGAACTGGCTGGTCTTGAAAAACCGATACAGAAAAATCCTGAGATTGCGCTTGATATCCGACAGACTATATTCGTTGCGCGCGACATGCGCTTCCTCGGGCCACAGGCCGGCGTCCCGGTCGCCCCAGGCGCAAAACGACAGGAACGCGACCTTGGACGGCGCGAAGCCGAAGCGCAGCGTGTAATACAGATTGAAGTCCTGCAACTCGTAGGGCCCGATCACGCTTTCGGTTTTCTGGTCCGGAGCGTCATTTGCCTCACCCGAGTCACCCCCATCACCCGCCTGACCCGACTTGCGCGGAACCAGTTCCGGGCTGATGTCGGTGCCCAGCACGGCGAGCAGCACGTCCGAACCCGAGGTCCCGATCTGGCCGGTCTCCGCCACCCAGCGCACCAGGTGCGCAATCAGGGTCTTGGGCACGCTGGCATTGACGCTGTAGTGGGACATGTGGTCACCCACGCCATAGGTGCACCATCCCAGCGCCAGTTCGCTCAGGTCGCCGGTGCCGATCACGATGCCATGATGCAGGTTGGCCATCCGGAACAGGTGGCTGGTGCGTTCCCCTGCCTGCACATTTTCGAAGGTGACGTCGTAGTGTTCCTGCCCAGCCGAGTACGGATGCCCGATGTCTTCCAGCATCTGCAGGCAGCTGGGCCGTATGTCGATTTCGCTCGCCGAGCAGCCGACGATCTGCATCAGCTGCCTGGCCTGGAGCAGGGTCCGGTCACTGGTAGCGAAACCGGGCATGGTGATGCCGATGATATTCGTGCGCGGCAGCCGCAGGCGGTCCATCGCCTTGGCGCAGACCAGCAGCGCGTGGGTGGAATCCAGCCCGCCGGAGACGCCAATCACCACCTTCGACATGCCGGATGCCGACAGCCGCTGCGCCAGCGCCTGCACTTGTATGTTGTAGACCTCCTCGCAGCGCTCGTTGCGGCGCCCGCGATCGGCCGGCACATAGGGGAAGCGTTCGACCTTGCGCACCAGCGGCAGCGGATCGTCCACCTGCAGATCGAGCTCGAAGGAAACCACCCGGAATGCGGCCACCTCCGCGGCATGCCGGCGCACCGAACTGCCGAAGGTGGTCATGCGCATCCGCTCACGCGAAAGCCGTTCCAGGTCGATGTCGGCGAACACCAGGTGCGACGCACCGGCAAACCGCGCCGACTCGGCCAGCAGCTCGCCGTTCTCGCAGATCAGCGCTTGTCCGTCCCATGCCATGTCGGTGGTGGACTCGCCGTTGCCGGCTGACGAATACAGGTAGGCTGACAGGCAGCGTGCCGACTGCTGCGACACAAGCTGGTGGCGGTAACCTGCCTTGCCGACAAGGACATTGGATGCCGACAGATTGACCAGCACCGTGGCGCCGGCCAGCGCGGCAAAGGAAGACGGCGGGATCGGCACCCACAAATCCTCGCAGATCTCCACATGGAACCGGAACAACGGCAAGTTGGCCAGTTCGAACAAAAGCCGGGCGCCGAATGGAACGCTCTGCCCCAGCAGCTTGATCTCGGTGGTCACCGCGTTTTCGGCCGGATTGAACTGACGCGCTTCGTAGAATTCGCCGTAATTCGGCAGGTAGCTTTTCGGGACCACGCCATGGATCTTGCCGCCAGCGACCACGGCAGCACAATTGAACAGCAGGTGGTCCACGCGCAGCGGCAGTCCGACGATCATCGCCAGCGGCAAGCTCCTGGAGGCGGCAACGACGGACGCCAGCGCATCCACGCTGGCATCGAGCAAGGCGCCCTGGTGGAACAGGTCGTCGCAGGTGTAGGCGGACAGGCCCAGTTCCGGGAAAGCGATCAACGCCGCACCCTTGCCAGCAGCTTGCTGCGCCAGCGCGATGGTTTCGGCTGCATTGGACGCCGGATCAGCCACACGGCAAAGCGGAACGCCCACGGCGACGCGGGCAAATCCATGCGTATGGATGTTGAAAAATTGACGGCCCATCTTCACCTCAGAATTCGGTTTCATGTCCAGAACCATGTGACTCGTCGCCATTGCGGTGATGCAGCCAGCGCCTGGAAGCGCCGGTCCCGGGCGGCGGCGTCGCCACCGGCCGCAAGCTGTCGCAACCTGCCACGAGCTGCCACGAGCTGCCACAAACGCATCGACGCATTTTCCGTAGAATGAAGCCGCAGCAACAGATTCCCGGCGGGTGTTAACAGCAGAAAGAGGCAGATCCTGAATTATCGCACGCGCATCATTTCTTCCCTTGCGGAATGTGGCCAAGTGGCCTGGGACTCACTGGTATCCGCCCAGGCCGAGCGCAATCCATTCCTTTCCTTCGCATTCCTGCACGCGCTGCACGAATCCGGCAGCGCATGCAAGGACACCGGCTGGACCCCGCAATACCTGACCCTGTGGGAAAGCGACAGCCTGGCTGCTGCCCTGCCGCTCTACGTCAAGGATCATTCCTACGGCGAGTATGTGTTCGACTGGGCCTGGGCGGACGCCTACCAACGCAACGGGCTGGAGTATTACCCCAAGCTGCTGTCCGCCATCCCGTTCACGCCTGTCACCGGCGCCCGGCTGCTGGCGCGCGACGCCGGGGCGCGCGCCGCCCTGGTGCAGGCGCTGCGCGAGTTGCAGGAAGCAAACGGCCTGTCATCCACCCACATCCTGTATCCGCCGCAGGACGAGGCAAGGACGCTGGAAGCGGCCGGCTTCATGTTACGCCGCGGCGTGCAGTTCCACTGGCAGAACGAAGGCTACGGCGACTTCGAGCAGTTCCTCTCCACCATGCAGCAGAAGAAGCGCAAGAACATCCGGGCCGAACGGCGCAAGGTGTCCGAAGCCGGCATTGTCATGCGCCAGTTGCGCGGCGTGGAAGCGACCGAAGCCGACTGGCAATTTTTCAAGCGTTGCTATGACCGCACCTATCGGGAGCATCGTTCCACGCCCTACCTCAACCTGGATTTTTTCCTGCGCATCGGTGCAGCCATGCCGGAAAACCTGCTGCTGGTCGTCGCTGAGCGGGACGGGCTGCCGATCGCGTCGTCGCTGGTAGTGCATGACGCGCAGAAACTGTACGGACGCTACTGGGGAGCGCTTGAACACCACCCCTGCCTGCATTTCGAGACGGCCTACTATCAGCCGCTGGAATTCTGCATTGCAAACCGGATCGGCTCGTTCGAGGGTGGCGCACAGGGGGAGCACAAGATGGCGCGCGGCTTCTTGCCGGAGACGACCTGGTCGGCGCACTGGCTGGCGCACCCTGCGTTTTCGGATGCGATCGAACGCTTCCTGGCCCGCGAGAACAGTGGCATGGAGAACTACATTGACGAGTTGAACGAACGTAACCCGTTTGCGGAGACGCGGCCGGCGGCTTGAGGGAGAAAAAAAAGCGCACCGGAGTGCGCTTTTCTTTTTACTACATGCTGCTATCAGGCATCCGACTTGCTGGCCTCTGCCGCATACCGGGTGACACCAGTCATGATTTCTTCTTTTGCATCTTCCGGACCAAACCAGCCTTCGACCTTGACCCACTTGCCGGGCTCCAGATCCTTGTAATGTTCGAAGAAATGCTGGATCTGCTGCAAGCGCAGGTCGTTCAGGTCTTCCGGCTTTTGCCACTGGGTGTAGATCGACAGGACCTTGTCGACCGGCACGGCCAGTACTTTCGCATCGCCGCCGGCTTCATCGGTCATCTTCAGCACGCCGATCGGGCGGCATCGCACAACGACGCCGGGAATCAACGGGAATGGGGTAATGACCAGCACATCGACCGGATCGCCATCATCGGCCACGGTGTTCGGAATGTAGCCGTAGTTGCACGGATAGTGCATTGCCGTGCCCATGAAACGGTCGACGAAAATCGCGCCGGAATCCTTGTCCACTTCGTACTTGATCGGATCGGCGTTCATCGGAATTTCGATGATGACGTTGAAGTCGTTCGGCAGGTCGCGGCCGGAGGGGACTCGATTGAGACTCATGATGCCTTCTTGATAGAGAAAAAAAACCGGGGAACACGAGATTATAAAGGTTCAGGCGAAATCAGCCCAAGGCTTGCGCGGAAATTATGCTGGGCAAGATCGGGAACGCGGGGCGGAACGGGGGAAAGCTGGTCTTTTGGCGCGTAGCAAGAGCGTGTAAGGCGAATCGACCTTATGACTCCCTCCCATTGCAAGGGAGGGAGCATTCCTGGCGTGCGCAGGTCTACGCAACAAATCAGGATGTGAGTAATGGACCCTACAAAATACTAGCCAGCGCGCTCGACCGGTAATGCGATGCCGCCTTCTCCTGATCCTGCAGCGCCTCATGCAGTTGTGCCAGCTTCAGATGCGCTTCCCGGACCGTTTCCGGCTCGGTTGAATCCGACAGCGCCATTTCCAGGCAGCGCTGCGCCCTGCCCCACAATTTCTGCCGCAGGCAGAAGGTCCCGAGTGTCAGTGCCAGGTCGGGATCGGTCGGATGTTGTTGCAACAACTTCTCGCAGCGTTCGATTTGTCCGAGCAGCAAGGGCGTGCCCTGCTGCCCGCCGGCGGTACGCCAGACACGCACCAACCGTTCATCCCATTCCAGCGCCAGCGCTTTTTCAATGAGGGCGGATGCCTCTTCATGCAGGCCGCGGCTGACGAATGCGCGCGCACCGCGCACGGCGATCGATGGACGCATCCTGTCCTCTGCCGGCAGCGCGAACCAGACCCGGCGGATCGATTCCGGATCATGGCTGGCATCGGTCAGCAGGTTTTCGTAGGCGAGCTCGCGCAGGCGCTGCGAAAGCGCAGGATGGATTGCATTGTTCTTGTCGAGACTGCGCACCAGCCGCAGGACTTCCGGCCAGTTCTTGGCCGCCTGGTTGGCTTTCAGCGCCAGCCGCAGCGCGTGGATGTGGCGAATGCCGGAACTGTTGAGTTCACGAACGGCGTCCAGCGCTTCTTCCGGATGGTGCTCGTCGACCAGCAGTTCGATTTCAGTCATTAGCCGCGCTGTGCGCAGGGAATCGTCCTCCGATGCCTTTGCCAGCCACTGCTGCCGCCGCTCCAGCTGCCCGAGGCGGTGGGCGGCGCGCGCCGCAACCAGCGCGGCAACGCCGGAGTTGTCGTCCACCGACGCTGCTCGCGACGCTGCTTTTTCTGCCTGGCCAAAACGGCCTTCGAACAGTGACTTGAGCGACTCGCGCAAGGCCTGGTTGGCTTCCCGGTCACGCTTGTCGCGCCGGTACTGTGCAACCCGCTGCGGCATGCGCTGGGCGCTACGTAGCGCCCGGATCACCGTAAACAGCGTGAAAAACAGCAGCACCGCAATCACGATGAAGAAATTCAGCGACAGGTCCACCCGCCACGGCGGGTAGAAGAAGACGACATTGCCGGCATTGAAGCGCGCCAGTACGGCCAGCCCGATCGCCGCCGCAAACAAGCCAAGTAACCAGAGGAATATCCGCATGGCGTTACGGTTTGACCTTGAAGTTGCGCACCGCGCCGAGGCTTTCGTTCAGCGTCGGCATCTCGATCGACAAGTTGCTGGCCTGTACCTGCTTGAGCAGCGCCTGCGTGGTCTGGGTCTGGCGCGCACGGGTGTCAAAGTAGCGCGCAATCACATCCTGGGCGGCGAGCAGGTCGCTGCGGAAAGCGGATTCGTTACGCGACAGCAGTGCCAGGCGGGCGTTGAGCAGGCGCAGCTTGAGGTTCTCGCGTGCGTAGTAAGCTTGGGTCGGCGACAGCAGCAGCGCGTCGGAAGTCTCGACGTTGCGTACCCGGATCAGTTGCCGCACCTCGTTCCACATCTCAGTGGACCAGCTGTACCAGGTGTCTTCCACGGTGGCCAGCCAACCGGTGCGCGCAGTCTTGCCGGCCGCGGCCCGAGCGGCGTTGCGCGGCTGGGTGGCGGGCAGCGCCGGCTTCTCGTCGGACAGGAGCGGCATGCTGTCGATCTGGGCAATGATGCTGTCCAGGCGCAGCGCAAGGCCGGTCATGTCCACCACCGGCAGTGCCTTGAGCTTTTCCATGTCGCGGGCAAGCGCGCGGCGGATGGTGATGAATTGCGGCTTGTCGGAACGCGACAGGCGGCTGTCCGCATTCTGCAGCGCAATCAGGGCGCCACGGACGTTGCCGGCCAGTTGCAGCTGCTGGCTTGCAGTTGACAGGACCTGCTCGATTTCAGCCAGCGCCCATTCGTCGCGATTGCGTGCCAGCTCCTGGTAGAGCTGGTCCAGCGCCAGTTGCTGCGCCTGCGATTCTGCCTGCTTGCTCTCCAGCACGTTCACCTTGGCCTGGAGTTCCTTGACGGTTTCCTGCGCCGAACGCACTGCGACCTTGGTCTCGCTGTTGATCGAGTCGCCTGCCTGCAGCCGCTGGGCGGTATCGCGCCGCAGATCGCGCAACTCGCGGTGGGCGCTCCACCAGGCCAGCGCGATGAGCACGAGCAGGACCAATGGCACCAGTACGACGGAGCGCCGGATCCACGGCTGCGCCAGGCGCAAGCCAGAAGCGCCACGGCCGGTTCCGGCGGTGGCGGGAGGTGGTGCAGGGGTGATGGGAGTCTCTTCCATTAGCGTCATTGTAACTTGGCAAGCATCTGTTCGTCGCCTGAACCAGTGCGTTCTATGTGCATGAAACCCAGTTGCCGGGCAGTATCCTCTATCCGGCTATGCGGCACCAGCAGCCGGCGCTGCAGCAAGGTAGCCGTGCCGTCCGGGCGCTGCAACGCGCCCGCCATGGAAACCAGGTTGCGCAATGCTTCGGAACTGGTGACCACCCAGATGGCTTCGCTGTCGATCATGCGGTTGAGCATGGCCGATCGGGCGGCGTCCAGCACCGGCGCAGTGCGCCGGTAGGCAGCCACCTGCTCGACTTCGACGCCAGCCGTGCGCAGCGAATCGGCCAGCAGTTCGCGTCCGCTTTCACCGCGGATGATAAGCGCCCGCCGTCCGCGCAATGCGGCAAGGTCAAGTTGTGCCAGCAGCGTTTCGGAATCGGAACGTTCCGGATTCTTCGGGCTGACGATGGTGGCAGTTCGTTCGTCCACGCCGTGTGCCGCCAGCGCCTTGCGGCTGCCCTCGCCGACCACACCGATAGTCAGGCCGTGCGGCCATTGCGCCCGGCAGCGGAATGCGGCGTCAATCGCATTCGGGCTGACGAAGGCGATCAATGCATATTCTTCCAGCCTGGACAGTGCCGCCCTGAGCAGCGCGTCGTCCTCCAGCGGCAGGATATTGAGCAGCGGGAAAACCACGGCCTCGCGCCCGGTCACGCGGACCTGGCGGGCGAATGCTTCCGCCTGCTGCAACGGGCGGGTGATGACAACCGGCTCAGGCATCGGTGCCATCGGTTCGGCAAGCAGCAAGGATGCCATCGGCATCTCGCTCGCGCAGCGCGTCGGCCAAGCGCAGCCCGAGCTGCTCGGGCTCGCTTGCCGGTCCGCTCACTTCGGCGCTGGCAACACGGCTGCCGTCCGGCATCGCGACCATGCCGCGCAGGCGCAGTCCGGCCTCGCCGACGGGTATGGCAAAGGCAGCCAGCGGAATCTGGCAACTGCCACCGAAGGCGCGCGACAGGGCACGCTCGGCAGTCACTGCAGCCCAGGTCGGGGCGTGGTTCAACGGTGCCAGCAGGTCGAGCAACTCAGGCCGTCCGGACACCACTTCGATCGCCATCGCGCCCTGCCCGGGCGCCGGCAGGCTCTCATCCGGGTCAAGCAGGCTGCGAATGCGCTCGGGAATACCGAGCCGCTTCAAACCTGCTGCGGCGAGGATGATCGCCGCGTATTCGCCGCGGTCGAGCTTGCCCAGCCGGGTATCGAGGTTGCCGCGCAGCGGCCGGACGATCAATTGGGGATAGCGCGCAGCGATCAGCGCCTGGCGGCGCAGGCTGCTGGTGCCGACCACGGAGCCGGGCGGCAGTTCGGCCAGCGAAGCAAACTGGCTGGAAACGAAGGCGTCGCGCGGATCTTCGCGCTCGAGCACGGCTGCCAGGCAGAAACTGTCGGGCAGTTCCATCGGCACGTCCTTGAGCGAGTGCACCGCCAGGTCGGCACGTCCCTCGGACATGGCGACTTCCAGTTCCTTGACGAACAGGCCCTTGCCGCCCACCTTGGACAGCGTGCGATCCAGTATCTGGTCGCCGCGGGTGGTCATTCCGAGAATTTCCACGCTGGCCAGCGGATATAATTGGCGCAGACGAGCGCGCACATGTTCAGCCTGCCACATTGCCAGCCGGCTCTCGCGGGAGGCAATGACCAGGTTTCCGGAAAACGCTTGTTTCAAGACAGACTCTTTAGATGGATGCTCGGGATCGGCTTTTCGGACTCGCCACTCGGACGCGTCGTCAGCTCTTGGTACCCACGATTCTAACATGCAGCCCTGCGCCGCCTCATGCTGGCGCGGGCTGCTTTTGACCTGATTTCCACTCTGCCTGCATCCTATATGCCCACGCCATCCGCTGCCAGCAAGACCTCCCCCAAACGCTCCCGGCCACGTCCGGGCAAGGACGAGCAACTCAAACATGACATTCGCCTGCTCGGCCGCCTGCTCGGCGAGGTATTGCGCGAACAGGAAGGCGAGCAGGTGTTCGGCGTGGTCGAGACCATACGGCAGACCGCGGTGCGCTTTCGCCGCGACGCCGAGCCGCAGGCTGCAGCCGAACTCGACAAGCTGCTGAAGAAGCTGAGCCAGGAGCAGACCGCTTCGGTGGTGCGCGCCTTCTCCTACTTTTCGCATCTTGCCAACATTGCCGAAGACCAGCATCACAACCGCAGCCGCCGTGCCGAACTGCTGGCCGGCGCAGCCCCGCAGCGCGGCACGCTGGCCAGCGCGCTGGCCCGGATCGGGCAGTCGACCACCGGCAGCAGCAAGGTCAGGAAGTTCTTTGACGAAGCCTTGCTGTCGCCCGTGCTGACCGCCCATCCGACCGAAGTGCAGCGCAAGAGCACGCTGGATGCAGAACACGCGATCGCCCGCCTGCTCGCTGCGCGCGAGTTGCCAATGACGCCACGCGAACTGGCCGACAACGAGGCCCAGCTGCGCGCCCGCATCACGACCCTGTGGCAGACGCGCATGTTGCGGTATTCCCGCCTGACGGTGGCGGACGAGATCGAGAACGCGCTGTCCTGGTATCGCATCACCTTCCTGCAGGAACTGCCGGCGCTCTACGACGACATCGAAACCGGCCTGGCCGCCCATTTCGGCCAGCGCGCGGCACGCCTGCCGCTGACCCAGGCCTTCCTGCAAATGGGCAGCTGGATCGGCGGCGACCGCGACGGCAATCCCAATGTGAACGCCGACACGATGCGGCTGGCCCTGTCGCGCCAGGCCAGTACCGTACTCGATCACTACCTGGAGGAAGTGCATGCGCTGGGCGCGGAGCTTTCGCTGTCGACACAACTGGTCGATGTCAGCGACCAGCTGAAAGAACTGGCCAGCCGCTCGCCGGATGATTCACCGCACCGCGCCGACGAACCGTATCGGCGCGCGCTGACCGGGCTCTATGCGCGGCTGGCGGCAACCGCGCGCGCGCTTGGCGCAGGACATATCCTGCGGCGCGAAGTCGCGCCGTCCGCCCCCTATTCCAGTCCGGAGGAATTCAGTGCGGACCTTCAGGTACTGGTCGATTCGCTCAATGCCAACCATGGCGCCTCGCTGGTCAAGCCACGTCTGTCAGGTTTGCGGCGCGCAGTCGACATCTTTGGTTTCCACCTGGCGTCGCTGGACCTGCGGCAAAGCTCGGACGTGCATGAACGGGTGCTGGCGGAGCTGTTCGCCCGCGCAGGCGCCGAAGCGAATTACGCCGCACTGGGCGAAGACGAAAAAATCACCCTGCTGCTGGATGAACTGGCGCAACCGCGGCTGCTGGTCTCGCCCTGGCTTGACTATTCCGCCGAAACCGCCAGCGAGTTGGCGATATTCAGCTGCGCGCGCGAGATGCGGGCACGCTACGGCGAGCGCGCGGTGCGCAACTACATAATTTCCCACACCGAATCGGTATCGGACCTGCTCGAAGTGCTGGTGCTGCAAAAGGAGGCTGGCTTGTTCCGCTTGGGGCAGGCCGACGGCGTTCCTGCCTGCGACCTGATGGTAATCCCCCTGTTCGAGACCATACCCGACCTGCGGCAGGCAGCGCAGATCATGCGTGCCTTCATCGCCATTCCACTGGTTCGCCGCGTCATTCGCGCCGGCCGCGAACTGCAGGAAGTGATGCTCGGCTATTCCGACTCCAACAAGGACGGCGGCTTCCTGACGTCCAACTGGGAGCTGTACCGGGCGGAACTGGGGCTGGTCAAGGTGTTCGACGAGGCAGGCGTGCGCATGCGCCTGTTCCATGGCCGGGGCGGCACGGTCGGACGCGGCGGCGGCCCCAGCTACGACGCCATCCTGGCGCAGCCGCCGGGCACCGTGAACGGGCAGATCCGGGTCACCGAACAGGGCGAAATCATTGCGTCCAAATATGCCAACCCCGAAATTGGCCGCCGCAACCTTGAACTGCTGGTCGCGGCAACGCTGGAAGCCAGCCTGCTGCCGGGCAGCGAACACGCCGGCGCTGAAAAACGCCTGAAACAGTTCGAACAGGTGATGGCCGACTTGTCAGCCAGGGCATATGCCGCCTATCGCGACCTGGTGTACGACACGCCTGGATTTGCGGACTATTTTTTCGACTCGACGCCGATCGCCGAGATTGCGCTGCTCAACATCGGGTCGCGTCCGGCCAGCCGGAAATCAACCCGCCGCATCGAAGATTTGCGCGCAATTCCCTGGGGTTTCTCCTGGGGCCAGTGCCGGCTGCTGCTGCCGGGTTGGTATGGCTTCGGCGCCGCCGTCTCCGAATGGCTGGACGAAGGCAGCCCATCGGGGCGCAGCAAACGGGCGGCACTGCTGCGCGCCATGCTGCGCGAGTGGCCGTTCTTTGCCGCGCTGATTGCGAACATGGACATGGTGCTGGCCAAGACCGACCTGGCCGTCGCATCCCGCTACGCCGGCCTGGTGCGCGACCGCAAGCTGCGCCAGAAGATATTCAAGCGCATCGCCACCGAGCACCAGCAGACGCTTGCCTGCCTGACGCTGATCACCGGCCAGAAGGAACGGTTGGCATCCAACCCGCTGCTGGCGCAGTCGATCAAGAACCGGCTGGCCTACCTTGACCCGCTGAATCACCTGCAGGTCGAACTGATCAAGCGCAGCCGGGCAGCCGCTGCCGGACAGGACCAGGGCGAACCGCGGGTGTACCGGGGAATCCATTTGTCGATCAACGGCGTCGCTGCCGGGCTGCGCAACACGGGCTGAGGAGGATCGGCCGCTCGCGGCCTACCTAAGCAAGGCCTTCACCAGCGGCCATTGCCGCCTGGAGACAGGCAAGCGCTCCTGCGTGCCGCGCAAAGTCACCAGCCAGGATTCCTTTTCCGGCTCGGCTTCGCGGTCCGCAGGGAGCGCCCGTTTTTCGGTCCCTTTCTCCACCCCGACAATCGCATTCTTCGCCACCAGCGCATTGCGATGCACTCGCACGAACAGGTCCGGCATCTCGTCCTCGATCGACTGCAGCGAGGACTCGATCAGGTACTCCTCATGGGCCGTGTGCAAGGTCACGTACTTGAGCTCGGCCTTCAGGAACAACACCTGTTCCACCGGCACCAGCAGCACCCTGCCCTTTTCCTGCACCGTGAACTGGCGTGGCGCCGGGCGGGCGGCAGCGCGCAATTCGACCACCCGCCGGATTGCCTGGGCCAACCGCTCGGCACGGACCGGCTTGAGCAGGTAATCCAGGGCCTGGACATCGAAGGCCTGCAGTGCGAATTCGTCATGGGCGGTGACGAAGATCATGGCCGGCGCCTGCGGCTGCCGCCCCAGCTGCCGCGCCAGTTCCATGCCGTTCATGCCGGGCATCTGCACATCCAGCAACACCAGGTCGGCGTGAATGCTGGCACACAGCGCCAGCGCGGCCTGCGCGTCGGCCGCCTCGCCAACCAGCAAGTGGGGGCAGTCATGGGCAATATCGGCCAGCAGCGTCCTGAGGCGCATCCGTGCCGGCGCCTCGTCGTCGACGATCAGGATGCGCGGAACCGGCACGCTCATGCCCGTCCCCGCTGGAAGGGAAAGCGCAGCCTGACCACGAACTGTCCTTCACTGACCGATGTCGTCAGCTCGCCTTCCACGTCGTACAGCAGGGCCAGCCGTTCACGTATGTTCGAGAGTGCCATCTGGTGGCCGCCCGGGTGGGGAGCTGGCTGGGCCTCGCCGTGGACCGCAGCATGTATCGAAACATGCACCGGATTTGCAATGGTGATTTCGATACGGTCGACCAGCCGCCGCATGGCAACCCGGATCATGACCGCAGTGCTGCTCGGTTCGACGCCGTGATGCACCGCATTCTCCAGCAGCGGCTGCAGCAACAGTGCCGGGATGCGTGCCGAGCGCAAGGTCTCCTGGTCCAGGGCCTGCATGTCCCACGCCAGCTGCAGGCGTTCGCCCAAGCGCAGCGATTCGATCGCCAGGTACTGGCGGCACAGGCGTACTTCGTCGTCCAGCGTGGACATGTCGCGCGCATCCCGCAGCAGCACGCGCAGCAGGTCGGACAGGTCTTCCAGCGCTATCTCGGCTTTGCGCGGCTGCGTCCGGATCAGGGACAGCACGGCATTCAGGCTGTTGAACAGGAAATGCGGCCGGATCCGGGCCTGCAAGGCCGCCAGCCGGGCTTCGGCCAGCGCCGGCGAATGGGCGCGCACGCGCAGCTCGAAGTAATGCTGCAGTGCTGCACCCAGCGCCGCGGCAACCAGCGCGCCACCCCAGGCACCGTCTGCTGCCCTGCCGGACGCGCGCGACACCAGCCAGATGACGGCGGCGGCCACCAGCGCCGGCGCCGCGACGCTGGTGGCTCGCTGCAGCCAGGCAGGCGCCGCCGCGACCTGGCCGCGCAGTCCGCACAGCAGCAGCAAGGACAACATGGTTGACAGTTCGACCACGGCAGCGCCGTCGGCAAATCCCCGCAGCGCCGCGACCGGCTCCGCCACGCGGACGAGCGCGGCGCCAAGGGCGGTGGCATTCACGGCCAGCAGCGTGCGCAGCACGATCCCCATATTGCAGCAATCAGGGATGATGGAAACAGGTCGGGCAAGGGCAGCAACGGCAGGTGTCGACATGCGCAGGGGGTCGGATCGTGTATTGAAATCGGGAATAAGATCGGGAACAGAATCGGCAATCAGGCAGGACGGCGGGAAAACATGCCCGGCAAGCCGGTCATACTATGAAGCCACCGAAGCCGCTTGCTTTATAATCCCCGCCATTCCACCGGGATTGAATTATGACAGCACAACTATCCAAAAAAAGCGAGGCATGGTCTGCCCGCTTCTCTGAACCTGTCTCGGATCTGGTAAAACGCTACACCGCCTCTGTATTTTTCGACAAGCGGCTCGCGCACCACGACATCCAGGGCTCGCTCGCCCACGCCGACATGTTGGCCGCGCAAGGCATCATCACCAGCACCGACCTGGCAGAGATCCAGCGCGGCATGGCGCAGATCCTTGGCGAAATCGACGGCGGCCAGTTCGAATGGCTGCTGGACCTCGAAGACGTTCACCTCAACATCGAGAAGCGCCTGACCGAACTGGTCGGGGATGCCGGCAAGCGCCTGCATACCGGGCGCTCGCGCAACGATCAGGTGGCGACCGACATCCGTCTGTGGCTGCGCTCTGCGATCGACGATATTGCCGTGCTGCTGCGCGACCTGCGCATCGCGCTGGTCGACCTCGCCGAACAGCATGCCGACACGATCATGCCCGGCTTCACCCACATGCAGGTGGCCCAGCCGGTCACCTTCGGCCACCACATGCTGGCCTATGTGGAAATGTTCGGGCGCGATGCCGAGCGGATGCAGGACTGCCGCCGGCGCGTCAATCGCCTGCCGCTCGGCGCCGCGGCGCTGGCCGGCACCACCTTCCCGATCGACCGCGAGCGGGTAGCCCGCACGCTTGGCTTCGAGGAAGTCTGCCGCAATTCGCTCGACGCAGTATCCGACCGCGACTTCGCGATCGAATTCTGCGCCGCCGCAGCGCTGGTCATGACCCACGTCTCGCGCATGTCGGAAGAACTGGTGATCTGGATGAGCCCGCGAGTTGGCTTCATCGACATTGCCGACCGCTTCTGCACCGGCTCCTCGATCATGCCGCAAAAGAAAAACCCGGACGTGCCCGAGCTTGCGCGCGGCAAGACCGGACGCGTCAACGGCCACCTGGTGGCGCTGCTGACCCTGATGAAAGGCCAGCCGCTGGCTTACAACAAGGACAACCAGGAAGACAAGGAACCGTTGTTCGACACCGCCGACACGGTAATCGACACCCTGCGCATCTTCGCCGACATGGCTCGCGGCATTACCGTCAAGCCCGAGGCAATGCGCGCCGCAGCGCTGCAAGGCTATGCGACCGCGACCGACCTGGCCGACTACCTGGTCAAGAAAGGCATGCCATTCCGTGACGCGCATGAGGCAGTCGCCCGCGCAGTACGCGCTTGCGACGACGCCAAATGCGACCTGGCCGACCTGTCACTGGAGCAGTTGCGCCAGTTCTCGACACTGATCGCCCAGGATGTATTCCAGGTCCTGACGCTGGAAGGATCGGTGGCGGCCCGCGACCATGTCGGCGGCACCGCCCCGGCCCAGGTCCGGCGGGCGATCGCCGAGGCGCGCAAACAGCTGACAGCTGGCTGACACCCCGCCCGTTCCCGCCAAGTAAGTAATATCCGTTAGCGGCCCGATGACACAATTCGGGCCGCCGACGGGTCAATTTGAAATATACTCGCGCGTATTCTTATTGCCTTACGGCATGCCGGAACGGCGCCGTCGCATGCGGCGGCCCTGAAAATGCATTCTAGAACTGGAACTGGAGAACACCGTGTCGTTTTTCCTCACGCTATCGAAATGGATCGATGCGATCAATGAAAAGATAGGCCTGGCCGTCGGCTGGGCGCTAATGGCTGCAGTGTTGATCTGCAGCGGTAACGCCATCATCCGGTACGCATTCAACCGCAGTTCCAATGCCTGGCTGGAAATCCAGTGGTACCTGTTTTCGCTGATGTTCCTGATGGCCGCGGCCTACACGCTGCGACGCAACGAACATGTCCGCATTGACGTGATCGTCAACCGGCTTTCCCAGCGCGCACAGGTATGGGTGGACATCTTCGGCCTGGTGTTCTTCCTGATGCCGATGACACTGCTGACCCTGTATTACGCGGTGCCTTTTGCGGTCTTGTCGTTCCAGAACGAGGAATTGTCGAGCAATTCCGGCGGATTGATCCTGTGGCCGGCCAAGATGATGATCCCGGTCGGCTTCGCGTTGCTGGCTTTCCAGGGCGTGTCGGAACTGATCAAGCGGTTCGGCTTCCTGGCCGGACGAGTGGACGCCAGCGCATTTCAAAAACAGGCGACCACCCCCGAAGAAGAGATCGAAGCGATCAAATCCGCCAACAAACTGAACTGACCGCACGCCCATCATGACTGAATTCCTCATCGCCAATATGGCACCGATCATGTTCGCGGCCCTGGTCGTGTTCCTGCTCTCGGGCTTTCCTGTTGCCTTCGCCCTCGGCGCCAACGGCCTGTTCTTCGGCCTCGTCGGCATTGAACTGGGGCTGCTCAAGCCGGAACTGCTGCAGGCCCTGCCGAACCGGCTGTTCGGCATCATGGCCAACGACACGCTGCTGGCCATACCGTTCTTCACCTTCATGGGGCTGATACTCGAACGCTCCGGCATGGCCGAGGACCTGCTCGACACCATCGGCCAGTTGTTTGGCCCGATCCGCGGCGGCGTCGCCTATGCCGTCATCTTTGTCGGCGCGCTGCTGGCGGCGACCACTGGCGTGGTAGCGGCCTCGGTCATTTCGATGGGCCTGATCTCGCTGCCGGTGATGCTGCGCTACGGCTATGACAAGCGGATAGCGTCCGGCGTGATTGCCGCTTCCGGAACGCTGGCCCAGATCATCCCGCCCTCGCTGGTGCTGATCGTGATGGCGGACCAGCTTGGCCGTTCGGTCGGCGACATGTACAAAGCGGCGTTCTTTCCCGGCCTGATGCTGACCGCGATGTACCTCGGCTATGTGATGGCGGTGTCCATATTCCGTCCCTCGGCTGTCCCGGCGCTGCCGCTGGAAGCGCGCAACCTGCGCGAGCCTGACGGCCGCAGCGGCGCTGTCTCCCTGCTTGCAGTAGCGGCGGCCACCGTCGCGCTATCCCTCGGATTTGCCCATTGGTACACCAGCAACCACCCGGGCAAGGCAACCGACGAAGTCATCGTCTACTCCATGGCCGTTGGCATGAGCTTCGCCTTCGCCGTTGCCCTGATCAACCGCTCGTTCAAACTTGGACTGCTGTCGCGCATGGCCGAAAAAGTGGTGTTCGTGCTGATGCCACCGCTGGCGCTGATCTTCCTGGTGCTTGGCACCATCTTCGTCGGCATTGCGACCCCGACCGAGGGCGGCGGCATGGGCGCGACGGGCGCACTGATTCTGGCGCTGATGAAGCGGCGGCTGAGCCTGGACCTGCTCAAGCAGGCAATGGGTTCGACCACCCGTCTGTCCTGCTTCGTCATGTTCATCCTGATCGGATCATCGATGTTCGGCCTGGTATTCCGCGCCGTCAATGGCGATCTCTGGGTCGAGCACTTGCTGACATCCTTGCCAGGCGGCGCAACCGGCTTCCTGATCGCCGTAAACATCCTGTTCTTTGGCCTCGCCTTCTTCCTCGACTTCTTCGAGCTGGCCTTCATCCTGGTCCCGCTGGTCGGCCCGGTGGCTGAGAAGCTCGGCATCGACCTGATCTGGTTCGGTGTGCTGCTGAGCGTCAACATGCAGACCTCGTTCATGCATCCGCCGTTCGGTTTCGCCCTGTTCTACCTGCGCTCGGTGGCACCGAAGGAGGTGAAGACCAGCGATATCTACTGGGGCGCGGTGCCGTTCGTGGTCATCCAGGTGATCATGGTGGCACTGATCATCATGTTCCCGCAGATTGTGTCAGTCGAGAAACGCGTCGACAGCAAGGAGCCGATCGAACTGAAGATCGACCTGCCGCAGGAACCGGAGACTACATCGCCAACGGGCGAGGCGGGGGGCGGACTGGTCCTGCCCGCACAACCGGAAGCGCAGGAGCCGCCGCCACAGGAGCCGCAACTGAACTTCTCAACCGACGCCGGGAAGAAGTAGTCCGCGGAGTAACCTGCGGAGTAACCTGCGTATAGCCCGCAGCAGTCAAAAAAAAACCGCACATCCTTGTGCGGTTTTTTTTCGTCTTCCTGCCCGGAGCGCAAGCCGCCGGGCAGGATTCGGCGCCTTCACCTGCGCACGTTCAACGCGTTCAACGTGGTCAAGGTGGTCAAGGTGGTCACCCGCCCGCGATCGTCATGCTCTCGATCAGTATCGACCCGGTCTGCTTGGTCCCGCGGCTGATCGTATCCGACCCGATGGCCACGATCTGCTGGAACATGTCCTTCAGGTTGCCTGCAATCGTGATTTCCTCCACTGGGTACTGGATCTGGCCGTTTTCCACCCAGTATCCGGAGGCGCCGCGCGAATAATCACCGGTCACGTAATTCACGCCCTGCCCCATCAATTCCGTGACCAGCAGCCCGGTGCCAAGCCGCTTGAGCATGACCTTGAAGTTGTCGCCCGGCCGTGCCAGGCTCGACTGCAGCTTGAGATTGTGCGAGCCGCCGGCATTGCCGGTGGTTTTCATCCCGAGCTTGCGGGCCGAATAAGTTGACAGGAAATACCCCTGCACCACGCCATCGCGCACCACGTCGCGCTTGGCGGTGCGTACGCCTTCCTCGTCGAAAGGTGCGGATCCCACTGCGCCGGGCACATGCGGATCTTCGGTGACCTGGATGTGGCTGGCAAACACCTGCTTGCCGAGCGAATCGAGCAGGAAAGTCGACTTGCGGTAGAGCGCGCCGCCGGACACGGCCTGCACGAAGGCGCCCAGCAAACCAGCCGCCAGCGGGGCTTCGAACAGCACCGCGCACTTGCGGGTGCTGAGCTTGCGCGCATTCAGACGTGCCAGCGCGCGTTCGGCGGCATAGCGGCCGACCGCCTCCGGCTGTGCCAGGCGGCGCGGGTCGCGGGCGGACGTATACCAGTCGTCGCGCTGCATGTTGCCGCCCCGGCCCGCTATCGGCGCAACCGAGATACTGTGGCGCGAATACGGATACCCGCCCATGAAGCCGCGGGTGTTGGCATTGATGAAATGCGACTGCTGGGCGTAGATGCTGGCCCCCTCGCTATTGGTGATGCGGCGATCAACCTCGAAGGCAGCCGCTTCACAGCGCCGTGCCAGTTCCACCGCCTCGCTCGCCGGCAACAGCCACGGATAGCACAGTGCGAGATCAATCGGCGAGCGCTCCAGCATGTCGTCGTCCGGCAAGCCGGCACAGTCGTCGGCGGCGGTGAAGCGCGCAATGTTGTAGGCCGCCTCCACCGTGTCCTTCAGCGACTTTTGCGAAAAATCCGAGGTGCTGGCATTGCCGCGGCGAATCGAGCCGTGGTCGCCCAGCAGCACGGTCACGCCCATGCCCTTGTCCTTGTTCTGCTCGATGGTTTCGACCTTGCCCTTGCGCACGGTGACCCCGAGGCCATTGCCTTCGTTTATCTCGACGGCGGCGTCGGTGGCGCCCTTTTCCGTCGCGAAACGCAGGACATCACCGGCGATTTCTTTCAACTGGTCCGGGGTATAGCTAAAATTGGTAGCGTCGTTCATTTGCTCTCGTGGATGCATGCGCGTTGGGATGACTGCGTTCTGGCACTGCCTAAAGCGGTTATGATAGCAGCCGTTTACATTTGCATTGCCCAGGCTGATGGCCTGCGTCCACCCTCATCATGCCTAATTCAAATCGCGGTAACACCGGATTCCAGTCGAACGAGTTCGAACAAGAGTACGACCGGCCGTCAAAATCACAATTGAAGCGCGAAAGCACCGCGCTGCAAAAGCTTGGCGAGGAACTCGTCAACGAAGCGCGCGACCGCGTCAAGCGAGTTCCGATGCCCGAGGATGTGCGCGACGCCATCCTCGCCTGCCAGCTGATCAAGGATCACGAAGGCCGGCGGCGCCAGATGCAATTCGTCGGCAAGCGCATGCGCGGGCTCGAACAGCATGAGGTCGAGGCGATCAGGAAAACACTCGACAGCTGGCGCGGCGCGTCCAAGTCCGAAACCGCCGCCCTGCATGCGCTCGAGCGCTGGCGCGACCGGCTGATTGCCGACGACGGCGCCGTCACTGCGCTGCGCGACCAGTATCCGCAAGTCGACATGCAGCAGCTGCGCACCATGATCCGCAATGCCCGCCGCGAGCAGGCCGAGAACAAGCCGCCGAAGGCCTACCGCGAGATCTTCCAACTGCTCAAGGAACTGCAAGGTCCGGCCAGCAAGAAAAAAGACAGCGATGCCAACGACGATGACGACGACCAACATGAAGACGAAGCGGACTGAGCCTGATGAATTGCTGATCGGCCTGGTGTCGGTCTCGGACCGCGCTTCCGCCGGGGTGTATCAGGACCAGGGCATTCCGGCCCTGGAAGAATGGTTCACGCGTGCCCTGAAAAGCCCGTGGCGGATGGAAACCCGCCTGATACCGGACGAACGCGAAGCGATTTCGCAAGCGCTGGTCGAGCTGGTTGACCAGGTCGGATGCGACCTGGTAGTTACCACCGGCGGCACCGGGCCGGCACGGCGCGACGTGACGCCGGAAGCAACGCTGGCCGTCGCAACCAGGGAAATGCCAGGTTTCGGCGAACAGATGCGCCAGATCAGCCTGCAATTCGTGCCGACCGCGATCCTGTCGCGCCAGGTCGCGGTAATCCGCGAAACGCCGGATCACGCCGCGCTGATCATGAACCTGCCAGGCCAGCCTAAATCGATACGGGAAACACTGGAAGGCCTGAAGGATGCCGACGGCAACACCATCGTCGGCGGCATCTTCGCCGCGGTTCCTTACTGCATCGACCTGATCGGCGGCCCGTACATCGAAACCGACGAGACGGTATGCAAGGCCTTCCGTCCCAAATCAGCCATTCGCAACAAGACCTGAACGACCTCATGAGCACTGCACCTACCCTTCTCGACGCGATCCAGCTCGAAACCAGGCCGGACCCGACGGTCGCCGTCATCTGGCTGCACGGCCTTGGCGCCGACGGTTCCGACTTCGTCCCTATCGTGCGCGAACTCGACCTGCGCGGTTGCCCGGGCATCCGTTTCGTATTCCCGCATGCGCCGACCATGCCGGTCACGATCAATAACGGCTATGTGATGCGCGCCTGGTACGACATCCTTGGCAGCCAGATCGACCGCAAGGAAGACGAGAGCGGCTTGCGCGCCTCGCAGCGCGCGGTGGAACTGCTGATCGAGCGTGAGAAATCGCGCGGCATCGCATCCAACCGGATCATCCTGGCTGGATTTTCACAGGGCTGCGCCATGACGCTGCAGACCGGCTTGCGGCATCCCGAGAAGCTGGGCGGCCTGCTGTGCCTGTCGGGCTACCTGCCGCTGTTCGCCACGATCGCTGCCGAGAGCCACCCGGTGAACCAGGAGACGCCGATCTTCATGGCGCACGGACGGATGGATCCGGTAATCCCGATCGACCGCGCCGAGAAATCCCGCGACGCGCTGCGCTCGCTGGGCTACACGGTGGAATGGCATGATTACGCGATGCCGCATTCGGTGTGCGCCGAAGAGGTCGAGGACATCAGTTTGTGGTTTCAGCAGGTGCTGGGCTGAGCGATCCAGAGGCAGGTCACCAGGGTTGTTCTCTCCCTTTCAAGCTGATTCAAGGGTGATATTTGCCCATAACCCTGGTTTTGTGTTTTTTTGGTTTTGTGGATTTGCGGCTCTCTGGCTTGCGGTTCGTGTGGCTGGGTTTGATGGTTGTGGTTGTGAAGCCGGGAGACACCCCGGCTGGTGTGTTCCTTTCTTTTAGAAAAAGAAAGGAACCAAAGAAAAAACGTCAAAACCCACTTGGCCAACGCCCGCCTCGATAGCCAACCAGACTCGGACGCCTGGGCCGAACCATTGCGGCGTGCGCGAGGAAGGTCCTGCCACACGTTCGCCGCTGACCGGGATCAGTCAACCCGCTTCAATGCCGCCGACCGTACACTACCGCTCGTTGACTCCCAATTGTTTTCGAAGCCGCTAGTTAGCTCCTGAGGTCGGGTTTTCAGGGGAGGCGAGCAATTCAGGCGCTTTTCCCCAGAACTCTGCCTATTAGAACAGATCCCCTCCGTCGCCTGTTTGAAGCTTCGAAAACCATTAAGAGTCAACGGTGCGCTGGGCATCGGTATAAGACACTTCATGGGTTTGGCTGATTAGGTAAGCGGCACACAGCCGAGGGATCATCTCTCGCGAACGTCGCACTGGATTAGCCCAGACATTCGCGTCTGGTTGGCGTTCGGCCCCGCCGTTGGCCAAGTGGGTTTTGACGTTTTTTCTTTGGTTCCTTTCTTTTTCTAAAAGAAAGGAACACACCCGCCGGGGTGTCTCCCGGCTTCACAACCACAAACAACAAACCCAGCCAAACGAACCGCAAGCCAAAGAGCCACAAATCCACAAATCCAAAGCACCGTTCACCCACGGTCATGGGTAAGAACCAGCCCTTGAAAGGGAGGGAGCATTAGTGGCATGCACTGGCCAACGCTGCGCCCCCCTCAAGCCTCCCGCAAGGTCTGCAACGGCGGCTGCCGCAGCACATTGCGCAAGCCCGCCCAGCCGCCAATCAGCGCGCACAAGGTCCCCGCCAACAGCCCTGCTATCCAGGCCGTCGGCGTAAAGGCCCATTCGAAGTCGAACAGGAAATGGGCCAATGACCAGCCGACCGCGGTGGCACCCAGTGCCGCCAGCAAGCCGGCCAGCATGCCGACCAGGACGAACTCGATCCACTGCGCCCGCGACAATTGCGAACGGGTCGCGCCCAGCGCCCGCAACAGGGCCGCTTCACGCATGCGCTCATCTTGCGACCCGGCCAGCGCCGCATACAGCACCAGCACGCCCGAACACAGCGTAAACAAGAACAGGAACTCTACCGCCGACACGACCTGGTCTATGACCGCCTGCACCTGCCGCAGCACGCTGCCGACGTCGACCACGGTCAGGTTTGGAAAGTCGCGCGACAATTCGTTGGGCAATGCGGGCCGGTTGTCCGGCAGGCGAAACGCTGTGATGTAAGTCTGCGGCATGTCCACCATCAGGGCCGGATTCAGGATCACGAAAAAGTTGACCCGCATCGATCCCCATTCGAGCTTGCGCAGGCTGGTGACGCTGGCCTCCACTTTCTGGCCGCCGATGTCGAACGCAATGCGGTCGCCCAGCTTCAGACCCAAGGTTCGCGCCAGCCCCTCCTCCACCGAAGCTTCCGGCTTGCGATTGTCATACCACCGGCCCTGCACCACCTGGTTTTGCTCCGGCAGTTCAAGCATCGTCGACAGGTTGAATTCGCGTTCCACCAGCCGCCGCGCACGATCCTCGGCATAGGTCGTGCCGGTGATGTCGCGGTCGTTGACCTGCACCAGGCGTCCGCGGATCATCGGATAGAGCTGCGGCCTGGCCACCCCGTTCCCGCTCAGACGCTGCGCGATCGCCTCGCGCTGGTCCGGCTGGATGTTGATGATGAAATGGTTCGGCGCGTCAGGGGGGCTGGCGCTGCGCCAGGCATCGACCAGGTCGCCTCGTATCACCGTCAGCAACAGCAGCGCCATCAGGCCCAGCGACAGCGATACGATCTGGACCACCGTGCCGGCCGGCCGCCGCTGCAGGGCCGTGATCGCGAAGCGCCAGCTGGTCGATGACGACAGGTTGCGCATGAAGCGCAGCAGCCGCACGCCGGCCCATCCGGCCAGCGCGAACACCACCAATCCGGCCAGGAAGCCGCCGGCGGTCAGCGCACCCAGCTTCAGGTTGCCCGCCTGCCACAGCAACAGCCCGACAAAGCTGGCCAGCCCGAATGCGTAGGTGGCGAGCGTCGCCGCCCGCGGCGGTGCCTGCTCGCGGCGGATGACCCGGTTGTGCGGCACATCGCGCAATTGCAGCACCGGCGGAATGGCAAAGCCCAGCAGCAGCAACATGCCGGCGCCCAGCCCCTGCAGGGCCGGCATCAGGGTAGCGGGCGGCAGCACGGTGGTGACCAGCGAACCCAACCAGTCGAGCAGGACAAAGTGCGCGGCAAAACCGACGGCTACCCCGACCGTGCAGCCAGCCAGCCCGATCATGGCGAATTCAAGCAAGTACATCAGCGTCACGCGGTCCTGGCTCAGGCCGAGGCAGCGCAGCATCGCGCAGGCGTCGAGATGGCGCAGCATGAAGCGGCGCGCAGCCATGGCAATGGCGACTGCGGCAAGCATGGCCGACAGCAGGCCCACCAGCGACAGGAACTGTTCGGCGCGGTCCAGGGTGGAACGCATCTCCGGCCGCCCCGACTCCAGCGATTCGACGCCGACGCCGCGCACATTGCCTGTGCCTATGGCCTTGTTGACCCATTGCTGATAGCTGCGCACCTCCTTGGCCGGCCCGGCCACCAGCAGGCGCCAGGTGACGCGCGAGCCGTCCTGCACCAGCCGGGTTGCCGCCAGGTCGGATAGCGACAGCATCACGCGCGGCGCAAAATTCATGAAAGCCGCGCCGCGGTCGGGTTCGGTCCCGATCAGTTCGGCAACCCTGAAAGTCTTGTCGCCCAGCTTGAGCATTTGCCCGGCCTGCACGCCCAGCCCGATCAGCAGCGCCGGATCGGCCCAAACGGTATCGGCCTGCGGTATGCCGGACGCGGGACGCTCGCTGCGACCGTTCTGCAATGTCAGCTTGCCGCGTAGCGGGTAGCCGTCACTGACGGCCTTGACCGAAGCCAGCAAGGAACGCGCACGATCGCCCTCGCCTGCTGCCGCCATGCTGGGAAACACCACCGTTTCTGCCAGTTGCAGGCCGCGCCGCCGTGCTTCGTCCTTCCAGCTGGCGTCGATCGGCTTGTCGGCCCGGATCAGCAGGTCTGCGCCCAGCAGCTGGTTGGCGTCGCGCGCCAGGCCACTGCGCATGCGGTCGACGAAAAACCCGACCGACGACAGCGCCGCCACCGCAACCACCAGCGCGATCAGCAGGAAGCGCAGTTCGCCCGCCCGCCAGTCGCGCGCCGTCATGCGCCATGCCAGCATGGCCGGAATCTTTTCCGTCATGCCGCCATCCGCCTGAACAGCCAGCGCAGGCCGCGCCACACTTTAGGCAGGAGCCAGAAAGCCAGCAACGTGAACAGCACCAGGATCACGACCAGCACCCACGGATGGAAAAAGGCGGCCCACAGTCCGGCCACGACCACAGCTTCTTCGGAAAAGGATGCGGCCCAGTTGCTGAACGGCTCGGGCGAGGTATTGATCAATGCCCGGCTGCCGGCCTTGGTGGCATGGGCACCGGCGGCGAAGGTGCCGCCGAGCAGCGCGGCGATGGCGGTCAGCGCCGGGTCTGCCTGTCCCAGCGCAGCCGCGCCCAGCACAGCACCCGCCGGAATGCGGATGAAGGTCTGGATTGCATCCCACACCGAGTCCACTCCCGGCACCTTGTCAGCCAGGAATTCGACAGCGAACAAGCCGCCGGTAACGGCCAGCACCCAGCTCGACTCCAGCACCTGCAGTCCTTCGGGCAAGGTGATCCAGCCCTGGCGACCCAGCCAGCCGGCAACGAACAGCGTCATGTACAGGCGTATGCCGCTGGCCCAGGAAAGGCCGGCAGCCATCGCAGCAGCGGGAAAAAGTTCAGCCATGGACGTCGTTGTCGGTTGAGGGCTTGCGTGGATCGGATGATTCGTGCCGGCGTCCCAGGCGGGACTCGGGTATCGTCGGCGAGCGGGCAACCAGCATCAGCGTGCCGGCGGCGACCAGCATGATCGGCACGATGAAGCGCCAGCCCAGGTTGTAGTACTGGTGCAGGAAGTACAGTGCGCCTGCCAATATCAGCAAGGGCCCGGCAACCACCGACGACTTCGTGATCCCGTCCACCGCCAGTGCCGCTATGCCGGAACCGACAAGCCCGAGTATCCAGAGCCAATGCACGTCCGGCATCCAGCCCAGGTTCTTTAACAGCCAGGCAGCGCCCAGGACGATCAGAACGATCGGAAAGGCGGCGTCTCTCATGTTGGAATCCTCATGGCGACCACTATAGCAAGTCTTGCCACGCAGCGTCGGCTGCGCCTACCATATTGCCTCAACACACCGTCAAGGACGCCAGATGGACCAGCAATTGCGCGACCTGGTATGCGGCATGCCAAAAGCAGAGCTGCATATCCACATCGAGGGCTCACTCGAACCTGAACTGATCTTTGACCTCGCCAGGCGCAACGGCGTTGCACTATCCTGGCCCGATGTCGAAGCGCTGCGCCAGGCATACTCATTCACCGACCTGCAATCCTTCCTCGACATCTACTACGCCGGCGCCAGCGTCCTGCTGACGCAGCAGGATTTTTACGACATGACATGGGCGTACCTCGAACGTGCCCATGCCGACAATGTCCATCATGTGGAAATATTCTTCGACCCGCAAACCCACACCGGGCGGGGCGTGCCGTTCGCGGCCGTGATCGACGGCATCCACGGCGCCCTGGCCGATGCCGGCACGCGATGGGGCATCAGCGGCGGACTGATCATGTGCTTCCTGCGTCATCTGTCCGAAGAGGATGCGATGGCAACCCTGCAACAGGCGCTGCCGCACCTTGAAAAAATCATTGGCGTCGGACTCGACTCGTCCGAACATGGCCATCCGCCGGAGAAGTTCACCGCCGCATTCGCCCGTTGCCGCGAACTGGGGCTGCACCTGGTCGCCCACGCTGGCGAAGAAGGGCCGCCCGCATATATCTGGTCGGCACTGGATGTGCTGCAGGTGGAAAGGATAGACCACGGCGTGCGTTGCCTGGAAGATCCCGCGCTGGCCGAACGGCTCGCGAGCAGCGGGATGGCGTTGACGGTGTGTCCGCTATCTAATGTCAAGCTGCGCGTCTTTAACGAAATCGGGGACCACAACCTGGCGCAACTGCTGGATGCCGGCATCGCAGCAACGGTGAATTCGGATGACCCGGCCTATTTCGGCGGCTACATCAACGACAACTTCATCGCCGTGTTCAAAGCCTTGGGAATGGACAGGGAGCACGCAAAGACCCTGGCCCGCAACAGTTTCAATGCATCCTTCATGCCCGAGCATCAGAAACAGGCGAAGCTGGCCGAGGTCGAGGCCTGGTTCTCGCGCTGAGCGCAGCGCAGCCCGGTTACAAGCAATCCCTACAGGCTTGCCCCGCGCCCGCTTGCCGGGTGGCTCTTTTCGAAAATCTGCTGGCATCGGGCGCAGCGCTCGGCAATCGGCTGCGCCATCAACCTCTCGATGGGTATGGCTTCGCTGCAGTCCATGCAGGTGCCGTAGCTGCCATTTTCGATGTGCTCCTTGGCCCGGCGGATCGCACGCAGCTCAACCACGTCCCGCCCGATGGCGGCATTATCAAGGTCCGTGCTCAGGTCGGCGAATGCACTGTCGCCCGGATCGGGCGCTTCGGTCGCCAACTGTGCATAGTCGTCTCTCTGGTTTGCCTCACGATTGATATCCACCAGCAGGTCTTTTTCGCGCTGGTCGAGCAATGCACTGATCTTGTCGAGATCTTCCTGTGGCAAAGAATCCATATGTCTTCCGGAAAAAGGTGAGAAAGCGACGCCGTCTGCCAGCTGCTGCCTTGCATTGAAACACCGTCGGAATTGCTTGCCCGAAATGGAATCCAGCTTGTTGTCGAACCATCCAGATTTGAGTTTTCTCAAATCTTGCCTCGTGCTTACCCGTTACATTCCTCAAGGTAATTTTTCCCCAACTCAACCCGAGGGATACGAATGAAGCGAAAACACGCAACCGACCTCGCCATCCAGCAACTTGTCGAGGCCGCGAGTGGACGAGGCATGAGCCTGCGCGAGAGACACCTGCTCAAGGAGTCCCTGCGCAACCTGGTACGACTGGCAAAATCAGAACTGATGGTGGAGATGAAAAGCAATGTCAGCCGACTGACCGGTATCACGGCGCAATCAGCGCGCCGCGCCCGGGCAGCCGCAGCACGTTGCAACTCGTCTGCCCACCAGCAACGATTCGAATTCAACCAGATGGACTAGGGCTGGCATCCGGCAGCAGTCGACATTGCTGCCGGATGTTTCCATCATGTCACTCAGGCGGGCCCGTGCCTTGTGGCCGCTCAAGCCCCCTGTTACGGGCGACTCAATTCCAGCGTCCCTTCTGCCCTCCCACGCTGTAGCTCCCGGCGCCCAGCAACGCGATCGCAAGCGCCACGAACAGGAAGAACCCCTGCAGTTCCAGCGCCCAGCCGCCCGTCTTCGAAATGCTCATCAACTGGCCGGAGTGCGCCAGCACGACGGCAACAATCATGTTGCCCACCACCACCAGCGCCGCCAGCCGGGTCCATATGCCGAAGGCGATGAGAATCGGTGCAAGCACTTCACCGACCAGTACCAGATAGGCGAACTGGGAAGGCATGCCCGCACTGCTGAGCATTCCCGCTATCGGGCCCACGCCACCAATCAGCTTCGCAACACCGTGAAACAGCAGTAGGACTGCCAGGGTGAGGCGGAGGACGAGCTTGCCAAGGTTGTCGTTCATTTTTCTTCCTTTGTGGCTAGCGGCAGGCGAGTGCCATGCCTTGTCAGGTTCAATCAGAAAAACTTCGTCGATCCAGCGCGAGCGAGCTTGCGTGATGAAAAATTTCCCACGCTCATTCTCAACCGATCGGCAGGGAATGGCGCAGAACCTCGGACTACCCTTCAATCCTAATTCCAATTTGGGCCGAGGAGGTGATGGTATCTCAACAACAAGGACACCGCATTGAGCAAGCCGATATCGGGTGCCGCGGGGAAACTTGAAGGGCCCGCGTGCTTCAAGGAACTCGCGGAACTCGCGGAGTCTGCATGCGATTGAATTCCCTGGTCCGCGCGCCAGGAAAGAGTCAGGCGCGTGCGTCCAGGCTGCCTGCCCCAGGCCGCTGAACTTGTGCACATAAACGGTGGACAAGATTGTGGACAAGCCGGGCGAGCGCATCGCAAGTGCCTGAAAGCATGCGAGTTTCTTGCGTTGACTCAAATCAACGCAGAACCGCCCTATGCGCTGGCGCAATACCGGGCGTGAGCGAAATTACATTCATTTGTAAATATGCCCGGGTTGGATTGCCACCCGGCATGACGCCCCCGCGCCGCCAATTTTCCATCCCCTTTATATAGCAGCCCTCCCCGGCGCTGGCCACCTGCTGCCGTGGCACAGACCTTGCGAACGATGTCCCTCGCTGTCATTTCCATAGGAGAAAATATGAAGAAGCTTGCATCAGCACTACTCATCGCCCTGCTCTCAACCGCAGGCATTGCTATGGCGCAATCCTCAAGCACCAGTGGATCGGGCATGACGCCTGGTTACGGCTCCTCAGGCGCATCATCACCTGCCGGCGCCGGCACAATGGGCTCCGGCAGCAGCGGCGCCTCGGATGCTTCCAGCACGGGCTCGTCTGGCAGCGCAGCCGACTGTCCTCCAGGCAGCACCAGCGCGAACTGTCCACAAGGTTCATCCGGCGCATCCGGCACATCGGGCACCGGCTCCAGCGCCTCGGACTCCGCACCGATGGGCGCAAGTCCGTCCACTCCAGCCAGCCCTCCGGCCGGCGCAACCGGCACTGAGTCCGGCACGTCCGGCTCCAGCGGAATGGGTGGCAGCTCGTCTTCAACGATGCCAGCACCGACCGGCGCACCCGGCAGCATGGGTACATCGCGCTAGGCAACAATAGCCAAGCAATTACCAGGCAATAACCCGGGCGGGTCCAGCACCCGCCCCTTCTTCAAATGGGCCAGGCATGTGCCGGTGGAATTGATCAATCTGGATTCCCCCTGGCTGCGCGATGAACCATGTCCCCTCCCCGCGCTCATACTGATTTTGGGGACCGCCATATGAACCTGCAGATTTCCGGACACCACCTCGACCTTACTCCCGCAATCCGGCGCTACGTGGAAGAAAAGGTGGAGCGCATCAAACGACATTTCGATCAGGTCATCCAGATCGAGGTCATCCTGGCTCTGGAAGCCAGCGCCGACAAGGACAGGCGACAGCGAGCCGAGATCAATGTACGCGTAAAAGGGGATCTGTTGCACGCCGAGAGCTACGCGCAAAACCTGTATGCGGCGATCGACGCGGCAGTGGATAAACTGGACCGGCAGGTCTCGACGCACAAGGGCAAGGTACAGCACCACCAGAACGTGGCCGCCAAGCATTTGCACCCCGAAGAACCGATTACCGGGGAGGAAGCCCTACCGGATTCATGAAATGGCTGACAGGGCAAGCGGCTCCGGCCCGGGTAGCGCGATCAGCGCCAATGCCGGGCCAATCTGATCATTTGCAATTTCATCCAGGCCTGGTCTCGGGCACCAGCTGCGAAACGCCTGCTTGCTCGATGAAAGACATGAATTCATCATCCCTGAGAGCGTGGCTGACCAGCCAGCCCTGGATCAGGTCGCAACCCATGGCAACAAGAAATTCTCGCTGCGCCATGGTCTCGACGCCTTCAGCAAGCGTCTCGATGCCCAGACTGTGTGCGAGGTTGATCACTGCTTCAACAATCGCTTCATCGTCAGGGACCTTGCCTATGCCGCGCACAAAGCTCTGGTCGATCTTGAGCTTGTTGAAGCCGAGACGACTCAGGTAGCTCATCGAGGAATAGCCTGTCCCGAAATCATCAATGGCAAGCTTCACACCCAGCTCGCGCAATTCATGCATCGTCAGAATTGCTGCCTCCGGATCCCCCATGGTCAAGGACTCGGTGACTTCAAGCTCCAGAAGATCAGGTGGCAGCCGATGCTCCGTCAATGCCGCTGCAACCGTTTTCAGAAAATCGGCATGCCGGAACTGGACGACCGATATGTTCACTGCAACAGTCATCTGATAGCCGGCATCATGCAAGCGGCGCGCCATCCCGACCGCCTGCCGCAGCATCCAGTCCCCAAGCGGCAGGATCAAGCCGGCACTCTCGGCCAGGGGTATGAATTCCGAGGGCGGTACCGAACCAAGTTGGGGGTGGGACCAGCGGATCAGCGCCTCCGCCCCTGTCACCTTGCCCGAAGAAAGACTGACCAGAGGCTGGTAATGCGCATCGATCTGTCCCTTTTCGAGTGCCTGGCTCAACGCGCCGGTAAGGGCAAGAATCCTCGCGGATCGTTGCTGCATGGACTGCGTGAAGAACCTGAAATCGTTTCGCGCCTCGGATTTCGATTGGTACAGCGCTGCATCCGCCTTGCGCGATAGAACATCGATGTCCGTGCCATCCTCGGGAAACATGGCGATTCCCAATGAAATCCCGACACTGACTTCGCTTTCGCCTATGAGATAGGGCTGATGGATCCGATCCCGTATCTTCGTTGCAATCTGCGCTGCCTGCGCCGAGTCGGTCTCGGGCAGCACCATGATGAATTCGTCACCACCCATGCGGCACGCGATGTCGGCGTCGCGCCGGATCTCCGTCAAGCGTCTTGCCACTTCCACCAACAGTTGATCACCAGCTTCGTGGCCAAGCGAATCATTGACATGCTTGAAATGATCCAGGTCCATGAATATCACTGCCAGCTTGCTGGCGTGCCGCTGCGCCATCACGAGCGCCTGCTCGAACAAACGATGGAGCTGGACCTGGTTCGGAAGTCCGGTCAGTTGATCAAAATCTGCAAGGTGCCGGATCCGTTCCTGGTCCTTGATGCGCTGCGTGACGTCGCGCGAAAGAATCAACACATTCGGCGCCTGCCCATCGGGCATCGGCTTGCGTGCAGCGGAGAGTTCGAACCAGTGCGTGCCGCCATCGACCGCCAGCCGTATCGCCTCGCCGCTACTCTGGCCTTCGTCTATCGCCTTGCGGATGACCGCATGCACGGCCATGGCCGCGACCGGCGGCATGACATCATCAATGGTGTGCCCCTTGAGGGCAGACATCGGTGCTGCCAGCAAATTTTCTTGCGTAGTATGGATCTCGAGATAACGGCCACTGGCATCCAGCTCGAACAGCAGGTCAGGTATTGCGCCGAGCGTCGCCCGCAATTGCTGATTGGATGCCTGGAGATCTTGCAGTGCCAGACGCACGCGCCGCCGCAACCACCAGACGCCCGCACCCAAGGTCAGCACGGCAACACCGAAGCCGATCAAGGAATTCACAACCACCGCAGGCAGGGGCTTGTCGATATAGCGTACACCCCAGCGGCCCAACACCGTGAAGTAAGGTGATTGATCGTCCTTCAACCAGCGCTCAAGATGTCGATCGATGGCGTTCAGTTCGGCCTGGTGCTTGCCCGTGCTGCTCGCATAGTAAAGCCTGGAGGGGTTGAAGACGACTGGCGTTGCTTTCAAGCCGTATGCTCCAGCACTGTAATCGCCAAAATGCATGCTGGCGGCAGCAGCATCGACTTTCCCTGATGCGGTCAATTCAAACGCCTCGGAAACCGATTCCACCTCCACGAAAACAGCGGTAATACTGAAGCCCGCAAGTGCGCTCTTGAGCGCATCGAGTTGAACGCCACCAGCCAGCACTGCGATGCGTTTTCCCTGGAGATCGAGCAAGGAGTCGATGCGGGCGTCAGGACGTCTGTACAGCTGCGACCAACTGACCATTGCCGGCGTTTTGTGAAAGTCGAGCCGCTTCTGACGCTCGTCCGTCAGGGCCACATCGGGCATCAGGTCAAGTTCACCCGCTTCCAGGCGAACCAGGCAATCCTGCCATTCACAGGGTTCGAACTGCAATGACCAACCCTCGACCTTGGCGATTTCCTGGAGCAGTTGGACAAGACTGCCGGTGGGCCGGCCCGATTCATCGGTGAAGACTTTCGGAGGGTTTTCGTAGAGACCGACTCTCAGCGATTGGGCTGCGCCTTCGCCGGAAAAGGTGAACAAGAACGACCATAGCAAGAGATTGCATGCCCAATATCGCTGGCAGAGGAATCGCCAGCCGACCGATTTGATCTGCTGGCGCCTTTGACAGTCAAGCTTTTGCGCAGGCAAGAATTTACCCATTGATTGACCGGGTTAGCAATTGATCCACGGCCTGGCCCGGGCGCTATTCGAACTGGCTGCGATGCCGGTCAGGCACCATATCGTCATGGGCGAATGTAGGCATAACCCTGCTGTTGCTTGCGCATCAATTCCACCACGCCTGCAGGCACGTATCCAATATCGGGCATCATTTCCGACTTGCTGAGTTTCTGGGCCTTCAGGGTGGTCTCGCATGCCACCACCTTGACGCCGCTCTTCATGACCTCGGCGACACGACTGGCGACGATTGAATCGTCCTTCAGCATGCCGATGCCCGGCCCGTATACAACGATTTCCATGTCAACCGCCGCAGCGCCCAGGTCAGCCTGCACGTTTTGCACATTGTTCAGCGTGAGACCCCATTTGCCGCGATCGTTGTCGCTGACCTGGAAGACAATCTTGTTCTTGACGGGCGCTGCCTGGGCATGAGCCTGATTTGACAAAAGCGTAACAGTTAGCAACGCAAATCCCATTGATGCGAAAGCTCGCCGGGTGGTCATCAACAAGCTCGCTTGCATTGCATTTTTCATGCTGGTCTCCTCCTTGATTGAATTGGCAATATTCCGGAGGCAAGTCGTGCCAGGCAGGTGCGTACTGAAACCGAAATATTGCTCCAGTGTACAGCGCTCTGAAATGCATTGACTATCGCCACCTCAACTTTTTGCGGGAGGCGATATAGTGGTTGACGAGCTAAACGGGCCAGCCTTATCGCGGACTGGGAACAAGTTTACATGTCCAATTGCAAGGCCCGCGGCGCGGCCATCGCGCGGGAGGTCGCGGCTCGGCGTTGATCTCGTGCTGACGGCACGGCGTCGCGACGCACTCGACGCGGTCGCCGCGACCTGCAAGGGTGTGCAGGTCGAGATCATCACCGCAGATCTCGGCAAGCACGATGCCGCTGGATGCGCCAGTCACCAGCGCGCGCCTGCGAATGTTGGCGGTGGAAAAATGATTATTGTTCATGCTGGGATGCTCCTGTGGGCAACGGCTATCGGCCAAGGAACTCAAGTGCGCTGTGCACGAAATCGGCATGGAACTGAAATATGCCGCCATGACCGGCATCGGGATAGATGATCAAGGTGCTGTTCGGAAGCCGCCGCGCCAAGTCGCGCGTGTTTTGCGTGGGAACCATGCGGTCAGCGTCGCCGTTGACAACGAGTACGGGATGCTTCACGACCGAGAGATCAGCTGGTTCTTTCTGGCCCCACGCGCGCAAGGCCTGCAACTGGGCTAGAAATGCGCTCACGGAGATGTCCTTGTCCCGATTCTCAGAGCGCTCCTTCAGTCGCTCCAGAAACGCCTTACCGGCTTCAATGCCGCTCGGTGTACGGGTGAAGAACAGGTACTGCTTCGCATCCTGGCCCGTAAAGAAACCCCGGAGCATGTCGTAGAAGGTCACCCTCGCCACTGAACTGATGCCCTCGCCACCCGCCGGGCCGGTCCCCGCGAGAATCATTTTTCGGATGAGTTGTGGCTCCTTCAGCACGACTTCCTGGGCAATCATGCCGCCCATCGAAAACCCCAAAAGATCAACCTGTTTGAGCCCCATGGCTTTGATGAAAGTAACGGCATCGTCAGCCATTTGCTCCATGGAATTCGACGGTGAGCCACTGGATGCCCCAATACCACGGTTGTCGAAAGCAATCACATGGTGCTTCGCTGCAATGCCGTCCATGATCCGGGGATCCCAGTTGTCCAGCACGGCGGCCAGATGGACAAGAAACACCACGGGCGTTCCGCCGTTTTGCCTTCCCAACTCTCGGTACGCAAAACTCACGCCACCCGCCGTGATGGTTTGCGTGGCCACGCTCTGCCATGAGTCCCCCAACGCTTGGCTGGACGTCTGCAGGGTTTGGGTCATTCCAGTCGGCACCGCATCTGCTGCGCTAACTGACGGAAGCAGGGTGGCAGCCAATGTGAGCCCGACCAGAACGACCTTTAAAAAATGTTGCATTGCATCGGTCTTCATGGTCAGGCTCCGATGGTTGGGTAGTCGGTGTAGCCCTTTGGGCCAGGCGTGTAGAACGTTGACATGTCCAGTTCGTTGCCTGCCGCGCCGCTTCGCATACGGGCAACCCAATCCGGGTTGGCGATAAACGGTCTGCCAAATGCAATCAGATCCGCACGACCTTCAGCGAGCGCAGCCTCGGCACCGACGCGGTCAAATCCACCGGCGAGAATGAACGTGCCTTTGAATGCGACACGCAAGGCTTCTTTGCTGGCTTCTGGCACGGGTGGTGTACCCAAGGCGGAATGGTCCAGAACGTGGATATAGGCCAATTTAAGTGAAGACAAGGCGTCCGTCAGCGCCAGGTATTGCGCATCCACTTCAGGGAATGTGCCTGTGCCACCCAAAACACCGTGAGGAGACATGCGAATACCCACCTTGTCCGCACCAATAGCGGCAACGGTAGCGCGTGCAACTTCCAGTGCAAAGCGGTTGCGACCTTCGATGTTGCCGCCATACCCATCAGTTCGCTTGTTGACGTTGGCATTCAGGAACTGCTCTATCAGGTAGCCATTCGCAGCGTGCAATTCAACGCCATCAAAGCCTGCTTCGATGGCCAGCTTGGCGGATTGCACATATTCATCAACGGTTGCCGCAATGTCCGCTTGCGTCATCTCCCTGGGCGTTGAATGCTGCTGCATGCCTTGGGAGTCCGTGAACATCTCCCCAGGGCACCGGTCTGCTGAAGGCCCCAGCACCTCGGCACCTGCCGGGAGATTGGCAACGTGCGTTACCCGTCCGGTGTGCATCAGTTGAACGACTATCTTCCCTCCCTTTGAATGCACGACATCGGTCACCTGCCTCCAGCCAGCGACTTGGGCGGCATTGAAGAGACCGGGAATGCGCGGGTAACCCAGCCCGTTGGGCGATGGTGAAGTGCCTTCGGTGATGATCAAGCCCGCGGTCGCGCGTTGACCGTAGTACTCTGCCATCAGAGCAGTGGGGATGTTGTGTTGCGAAGCACGGCTGCGGGTGAGTGGTGACATGACGACGCGATTGCTCAATTGCAAGGAAGATGTCTTAAGCGTTGTGAAGAGCATGGTTGTTTTTCCGGTGAGTAAATGGGCGTTCTGTGCTCAGTGCGCTTGGGGCAGGTAGACCGGCCGTGGTGCCGCCAGTCCTTGCCGGACCTGCTGGGTCAACGCATCGGCCAACACCTCATCGGCGCCCGCCTCCAGTCCGTCGAGCGCGCGCTGGACGATCTCCTCGGCACTGCTTTTCTGTACATCGAAGCCCCGCGTGAGATCGGTGTCCACATAGGCCATGTGCAAGCCAAGTACCTGGGTCTTCTGTCCCGCCAGTTCGTGGCGCAGTGCGTTGGTCAGCGACCAGGCGGCCGATTTGCTCGCCGAATACGCCGCCAACTCCCCGCCGTTGACCCATGACGCAACGGACAGGATATTGAGCAATGCGCCGCCACCATTGGCTTTGAGCACCGGCGCAAAGGCCTTGCCCATGCTCAGCACGCCAAAGAAGTTGGTCTCGAAGATGCGGCGGGTGACCTCATCGCTGCCCTGCAGGAGAAACCCACCGGGTTGGGCGATGCCAGCGTTATTGATCACGAGCGTCACATCAGACGCTTGCTGAACGGCCGCAGCAACCTCTTCAGGTTTGGTGACGTCGAGTTGCAGAGCTTCGACACCCGGCAAGGTCACGGATTCGGGATTGCGCGCGGCAGCGTAAACCTTGCGCGCGCCACGAGCGAGCAAAGCGCGCGCAAATGCCAGACCGATTCCGCGGTTGGCGCCGGTGATAAGAACGACAGAATTTTCGATTTTCATTGGGGACTCCTGGGGTTAAATGGGCACTACGCATGACGAACGTCATATGGATGTACGTGCCAGTGGGTGGAAGGCGACGGCGACGATTCAGCGAACCTTGATCACAACCTTTCCTTTGGCTCGTCCGCTTTCGACATAGGCCAACGCCTGGTTGGTGGATTCGAATGGGAAGACCTTGTCGACGACCGGGCGTATGGCACCCGACTCGATCAGCGGCGTGATTTGTCGCAACTGGCTTCCGCTGGCTTTCATGAACAGGAACGAGAACTCAACATTGAGGCGTTTCGCTTTTCTCCGGGTACGAAAGCTCAGAGCGCGCATGACCTGTTTCACAAGCCATGGGGCCTTGATTTCTTCTGCAAACGCGGGATCAGGAGGACCGGATATGGAGATGAGCTTTCCACCAGGCTTGAGCACTCTTAGAGACCTCTCCAGCGTCTCGCCATTCTGGCTGTTCAGAACGACGTCGTAGCCGCTCAGAACTTTTTCAAAATCGTCTTTTTTGTAATCAATGAGGACATCTGCGCCCAGGCTTTTCACCCAAGCCATATTGCCTGTGCTGGTAGTGGTGGCAGCGGTTGCGCCCAGATGTTTGGCCAACTGGATTGCAAAAACACCGACACCGCCTGAGCCGGCCTGGATGAAAACCTTCTGCCCCTTCTTCAGCTTGGCCTTCTCGACCAGCGCCTGCCAAACCGTCAAAGCTACCAGCGGAACGGAAGCGGCCTCTTCCATCGTGAGATTCTTGGGTTTGAGCGCCAGGGACGCTTCCTTGACGGACACAAATTCGGCGAACGCACCGATCCGAAAATCATCCAGCCTGGAATAGACCTCGTCACCAGGCTTGAATAGCCGCACGTCCCGCCCCACCTCGACGACCTCTCCGGCGACATCGTGCCCCAGAATGAGAGGAAGTTTATAGGGCAAGAAGAGTTTGAACTCACCGTTCCGAATTTTGTAATCCAACGGATTCACGCCAGCGGCATGCACCTGGACCAAAACCTCGTCGTCGCGCAGTTCCGGCATCGGCATGTCTGCCAACCGCAACGCGCTCTTTTTCCCATAGCGATCAACAGTGAATGCTTTCATGGCTTTTACTCTTCTAAAAAAATGCTTGGGAGGAACTCGATGGCTAGTGTGACCAATGAATTTCGTATGACGTTTATCATATAAATTGGCAAAAAAATTCAGCCTGCAGGCAGAGCCAGGCTCTTTAGGGTTGCGTCGCACAGCGCGTCAGACAGCGTGGAATCATCGACAGCGCGGGCCAGTATCAAAGTGCCAACCATCGTGGCCACAGTCACCAGCGCACGTTCATGTGCGCTGGATTGTCCCCAGTCTGGCATCTGTCGGGCGACCAGATCAATCATCTCCTTGATACGGCGAGTGGTTGCGCGGCGCACTTCGGGTGATTGGCGCGGCATTTCGGAACCCAAGGCTGAAATCGGGCATCCTGTCTCAATACTTTCAAGATGCTCCTTGGAGAGATAGACCCGCATAAAAGCCTGTAGCGCCTGGTCTGCCGGTACTGTGGCGATGATACTGGCCGCAAGAGCGTTAGATTCAGCACCCGCACGGTCCGCCGCCTCAGCCAACATGGCTTCGCGGGATGCAAAGTGGGCGTAGAAGGCACCATGCGTCAGGCCCGCATCTTTCATGATGTCAGCGACGCCGGTGCCGTCATAGCCGCTACGGCGAATGGCTTTTGCTGCGGCACTCACGATGCGCTCGTGTGATGCCTCTTTGGCTGAGGTTCGGATGTTGGGCTTTTTTCGCATGATGGGTATCATACATAAATTTAACCCACCGCGCAACATCCTAAATAGGGCATGGCGGCAAGAAATTCGGCGGAAACCTCGACCGCGTAGCTCTCCAGCAGGAGACCCTGTACCTCACGCACGCTCATGCCGCGCGCGTACATGGCCACAATCTTGTCGTCAAAGCCGGTACAGCGCCGCTCGTGTTTGGGAATGAGCACCGCCTCAAAGCTGCCAGCGCGGTCGCGCGGAACTTCGATGCGAAGCGCCCCGCCGTAGGTGAGTACGGTCCTGGCGCTCTTGCCATTGCGCTTGTTGGCAGCACCCTCGGGCTCGCCCTGATCCGCGCGGCACCCAAGGTGGTGGCTGAGCTCGGTGCCCATGATGCGCTCAATGAGCGCCATCTTGAACGCCAGCGAGGCCGCGTCGACCTCCTCTCCACTCATCGGGCCACTGACAAACTGGTCAATCAGTTCGTTCGGGATCTTGAGCACTGCTGCGCTGCGCGCGGCAACCGCCGCGCAGGGACGTCACTTCTTCCGCTGAAAATTGAAAAAGGCCCGATGGGCCTTTTTTTAGCGCGGGCAATTTCATAGTCCGGGCAATACTACCCAGTTGCCCGAAGCGCCGACAAAGTGGATACCCTGCCCTGATCCACAATCAAGGGTGGCCAATTCTATCCGGCAATTTCTCGACTAGGCCATCTCGATGAGTTTTAGAGGCATGTTGACCACGTCATACCCGTAGATCCAATCCACGGGCAATGGTGGTGGCGGAGGCACGAGCTGGTTGTTCTCGAACTGTTTCCTGGCCTGTAGTTGCACCCTTGTAGCACGCGGTCGACGTTCATGTTCATAGGTCGCAAGTGCTGCGTCCGGATTTGACCGCCCAAGTTCGAGGCAGCGCGCAATAGCGTACCCATCTTCCATCGAGATAGCTGCTCCTTGGGCCAAAGTGGGCATCATTGGATGCGCTGCGTCTCCAAGCAGGGCAGTACGACCAACAACCCAGCGATCCAGCGGATCCCGGTCGTGAATTCCCCACTTGTACGCCTCCGTGGCTTTTGACAGGACATGCAACATCCCTGGATGCCATCCTTCATACGCTTCAAGTAAATCTGTTATGGGGCTCGGGACAGCCCAATTTTCGTCCGCCCATTTCTCCGAGACGCGGCCCGCGAAGATGTTGAGCAGCTCGCCGTTGCGTAGCGGGTAAAACAGCACATGCCCGGTCGGACCAAGCCAGCCTGTGTACTCGCTTCCGTCGAGCGGCACTGGAAGCCTGTCGGCGGCGCGGTGCAGTTCCTCCATGGGCAGGATAATTCGCCAGCAAATCTGGTTCGTGAACCTCGCCTGGCTCCTTCCAAAGAGAGCAGTCCGAACTGCGGAATGGATCCCATCTGCGCCAATTACTACATCCGCCTCGACCTCCTTACCGTTAGCAAGTCGTATTGCCGCTCCGCCTTCCCGGTTCTCCACTGCGACACATTGAGCGGAAGTATGGATTGCATCTTCTGGAATCAAGGACTGCAGGAGCTTGTGCACATCCGAGCGATGAGCCATTTGATAACGAGCGCCGAATTTTTCCTCCATCGCCCCTTTGTAGGGTTCGCGAACGCGGACGGCACCGTCGTTCCAATTCAGCGAGACCCGTACCCTTGGCTCTGCTGCGATCTTCTGGAACTGCTCACCAAGACCCAATGCATTGATGACTTTTACGGCATTGGGTCCCATTTGCAGCCCAGCTCCCACTTCGCCCAGTTGTGCGGCTCGCTCATAGAGCGCCACTTCAAAGCCTCTCTGGTGCAGAGCTGCGGCGGCGGTCAACCCTCCGATTCCTGCCCCAACTATTGCGATCCTCATTGCACGCTGGTTATTCAAAGCCATTCCTTTATCCTTTTGTAATATCGCGTCAGCTTTCTCAGAATCCACGGGCCGAAAATTTTGGTTGATACCAGGAGCCGTGCACATCTAGACCCTGGACACATCTGCCGGGAATATCAATTAAGCGTGATGCGAGCTGTCTTGATGACTTTCTCCCACCCAGCTTTGTTGTCACTCAGGAACCGTTTGAATGCATCGACGTCGCCTTGAAAGACAACTATCCCTTGCGCGGTGTAGCGCTGCGCTACGTGAGGCTTTTGCAGGATCTTGTTGATCCGGTCGTTAAGCAGGGCAATGACCTGCTGCGGCGTTCCCGCTGGCGCCAGGATTCCGAGCCAGCCCACCGCTTGGTAATCTTTGACCCCCATCTCCTGGACCGTAGGTACATCGGGTAAGGCAGGCAGCCTTTTTGCACTCGTTACTGCCAGCACCTGCAGCTTGCCCGCCTGAACGTAGGGCAGCGCTCCCTGCACGTCACTCGCGAGCAGCTGTGTTTCGCCACTTAGAACAGAAGTGAGGGCGGGTGCATAACCGCTGTACGGGACATGCACGATGTTCAGAGAGGTTCGTTGAAGTAGTCCTTCGACCGCGAGATGAGCGAAGCTCCCCTGGCCCACCGATGAGTAGCTCAGTTTTCCTGGATTTCGCTGCGCATAATTTGCAAGGTCAGCAAAGGTTTTCAGGCCAAGGGACGGTGGGCTGATCAAAGCACCAGGAATCGTGACCGCCAGGGCCACAGGCGTCAGGTCCTTCTCGGCATCGTATGGCAGCTTCTTGTAAAGCGTCACGTTCGTCGAGAAGTTGGTGCTCCCAAGAAGCAGCGTGTAGCCGTCAGGCGGCGCCTTGGCCACCACCTGTGTTGCGATGATAGTGGCCCCACCAGGCCGATTCTCCACGACCACTGGCTGCCCGAGATCGCTGGCAAGCTCAGAGCCAATGATTCGAGCAGTCAGGTCAGCAACACCTCCTGGAGCGAAGGGCACGATGATCTTGATCGGCCTTTCAGGGTAAGCCGCTTGCGCTACTCCGGTCTGGAACGCCAGGCAGGAAACCAACGCCCCCATAACGATCCTCAGATGTTTCTGCATGCATGTCTCCTCAATTTTCTCGTAGGACGGGGCGCGAGCTGCGCCTCCCTTATGCCACCATTGTCATTAAATTATATATTGTATAATTGCATGTGTTTAAGTATAATTTCCGCATTTTGTATTGTCAATATTTCTGAGACTCGAAACATGACTTCAACCACTAAACCGCACGAGGAAATCGGACGCCGCCGCATCAAGTCCATAGAGGTAGGTTTTCGGATCCTGCGTGTGCTGGAACGCGCCGATGGAAAGGTTTCGCTGCGAGAGATTTCGGCAGAAGTGGGAATGCCGCCGAGCAACGTACATCTATACCTGGCAAGTTTCCTCCATGAGGGAATAGCCGAGCAGGATCCCGCCACCAGCCGGTATGGCCTGGGGCCGTTCGCAATCCAGCTAGGCGCAGCAGCATCGCGTCAATCGAACCTTATCGATGTATCCAGGGATCTCTTAAGCCAGCTGCGAGAGGAAACACGCGACTCTGTCTTTCTTTCCGTTTGGGGAAACCGAGGACCGACGATTTTGTTCAAGATCGACGGCGAAGCTTATGGACCAATGGGGATACGCGTAGGTCATGTATTGCCCCTCCTTAGCACAGCCACCGGTAGAGTATTCATTTCCCACATTCCAGAGACGCAGACAAAAGTCTTGATCGACCAGGAACGAAAAAGCAGCTTGAGCCTGGCCGGCGGATTTGATGATCGGGTGCGCGATGTGACGCTGTCGGATATCGTCGAATCAGTAAAGAAGAGCAGTTTTGCCCAGACCGATGCAAAGATGAGTGGCGGCTACCCTGCTGCGGCTGCCCCTGTCTTCGACCAGGCGGGTCAAATCTGTGCGGTCGTCACTATCCTGGGCCCCGATGTGGGGGCGACCGACGATGACGGGGGCAGCACCGCAACGAAAAAATTGGTACAGACCGCTCAAAGGCTGTCCAACCGGCTTGGCGCACCGGACCGCAAATGAATGTCAATTCTTCCGGTGAAAATTGAAAAAGGCCCGAGCGGCCTTTCTTGTAGTAAGTGTCTGACGAGGTGAGGCCCAAATTCTTGCGGGCAGCACGGCATCACATCCGATATTGAAATCATCCCCGCCCAGGGCATCAACGAAGGCTACGAGCGCGTGCTCAAGGCGGATGTGAAATACCGCTTGGTGATCGACATGGTTTCGCTGAAAGAAGAAAAGACCGCGTGAGCACGATGCCGCTGAAGGTATTGGCCGTGGGTGCCACCGGCAGCATTGCCCGGCGGGTAGTGAAAGAAGTCATCCTGGGGCTTGTATCTTGCGGGCTCGCGCATCCGCTCATTGGCAGCAGCGTCCAACGGCCATGATCAATCATTCCCGACAGTCGCAGCACCAAAGCCCAGGAAAAAGCCACCCGGGAAGGTGGCTTTTTGCCGGAGACCCTGCTTACTTGATGAAGCGGACCTGGGCGTTGATGCGTTCCAGAATGGGCTTTTTCTTCTCGTTGAAAACCGCCTTGTTCTCCTCGATCAGATTCTTGCCCTTGGTGTCGATGGAAATGATCAAGGGCCCGAATTCCTTGACGCGGTTCACCCATAGCGTCTCGGGCATGCCCAAGTCCGTCCATTCCGCGGCTTCAATCTTCTCTACCTTTGTGGCAGCCAGCACGGCGCAACCGCCAGGGAATATGGCATGCACAGCCTTGTTCTCGACGCAGCCTTCTTGCGTTTCAAGCCCCATGCCGCCTTTGCCGACGATCAGCTTCACGCCGGTCTGCCTGATGAATTCTTTCTCGAACTTTTCCATGCGCATGCTGGTGGTCGGGCCAATGGACACCATCTCGTACTCGCCATCGTCCTTCTGCCGCACGATCGGGCCTGCGTGAAAAATGGCGCCGCCCTTGAGATCTACCGGCAACTCGCGTCCAAGTTCAATCAGCCGGCGATGCGCCACGTCGCGACAAGTCACCAAGGTGCCAGTGAGATAGACGATGTCGCCGATGTTCAAGGCTTCGAGGTCTTCGTCCTTGATGGGGGTGGTCAGAATCTTTTTCACAGCTTGAATCCTTCGTGCGAGATGACTTCGTATGACATGTCCGCCTTGACCTTGATCTTGCCGCGGCGGTGCGCCCAGCAACCGGTGGACACTGCCACGCCAATGGTGGAAGGGTGGCGTGCCGACGATTCAATGTTCACGCCCATCACACTGGCATTACCGGTCAGGCCTTGCGGGCCCAGGCCCAGCTCGTTCAGGCCCTCTGTCAGCAACTCTTCCATCAGTGCTGCATTGTCATTGCTGTGGCGCGATGTCACCGGACGAAGAATCGCTTTTTTGGACAGGCGTGCCGCGGTCTCGGCCGAAGTGGAGACGCCAACACCAACCAGTAGCGGCGGGCAGGCATTCACGCCACGCGAGGTAATCACGTCAAATACAAACTCGGCCACGCCTTCATAGCCCTGGCCAGGCATCAGCACCTTGGCCGCGCCCGGCAGGGTGCAACCGCCACCGGCCATGTAGACGTCAATGGTCACCGTGTCGTCGTTGGGAATAATCTCCCAGTCCAGCCATGGAATCCTGGTGCCGGTGTTGGTGCCGGTATTTTTCTCGACAAAGGTCTCCACCGCGTTGTGGCGCAACGGGCCATCTTTCGTGGCGCCCTCGGTTGCGCCCAGCAAGATGTCTTCGAGCTCACCCAACAGCGGGAAATTCGCTCCCGCCGTGAGGAAGTACTGAATGACGCCGGTGTCCTGGCAGCTGGGGCGGTCCAGCTTGTCCGCGGCTTCCTGGTTCAGCCGCATGGACTCGTAGACCTCCTTGGCCAGGAAATTCACTTCCTTCTCGCGCAGTTCCGTAAGCTTTTGCGTCACGTCGGTCGGGAGACGCTTGCCGATGTACGAAGTGAACTTCGACATCAGGTGCGTCATGTCTGCGATTGCTGCTTCCTTGTCCATGGGACTCTCCTGGTAATCCGTGTCTGGCTTAGTTGACGGTGACATTGCCGGCCTTGACCAACTGCGAAAACTTGGCGGTTTCCTCCTTGATCTGCCTGGCCATTTCTTCGGGCTTGTTGCCAATTGGCTCGGCCCCGATGTCGAACATCTGCTTCTTGAATTCGGGGAAATTGATGATCTTCACCACCTCGGCATTCAGGCGCGCGACCACGGTCTGGGGCGTGGCGGCAGGAGCCAGCAGCCCGAACCAGGTGCCAATGGCAATGTTCGGAATGCCTGCCTCCTGGAGCGTGGGCACATTGGGCAAGGTGGATGAGCGCTTGGCGGTCGTCACGGCCAGTGGCTTGAGCTTGCCTTCCTTGATGAAGGGCAGCACGGGCGTAATCGTGTCAAAGGAGATATCGACCTGTCCACCCAACAAGTCCGTGGTCAGCGGGGCGCTGCCTTTGTAGGGAACATGAAGAATCCTGGCGCCGGTTTCGACCTGGAACTGTGTCCCGATCATGTGTTGCGCCGTGCCGTTACCGTTCGATCCATACGAGATCTTGTCGGGGCTTGCCTTGCCCGCTGCAACAAGCTCTTTCACGCTGTTGTACGGGGACTTGCTGCCCGTAACCAGGATATTGGGAACCAAGGCCACCGTGGTCACGGGGGCAAAATCTCTCTCGAAGCTGTACGGCAGGTTCTTGTAGACACTGCTTGCGATCGTATGGTGGACCGCGCCCATCAACAAGGTATGCCCATCTGCTGGCGCCTTGGCAACAAGGGCCGCGCCAAGCGTTGCCCCGGCACCAGGCCGGTTGTCGATGATGACGGGTTGGCCAATGGCCACCGACAGTTTGGTAGCGACTGCGCGCGCCAGCACGTCGGTTGTTCCACCTGCGGGGAAGGGAACAACGATCGTGACGTTTTTAGTGGGCCAAGCTTGGGCCGAAGCAAATCCAGCGACGCCGCACAACACAGCAGCAAGAACTGGTTTGATGAATTTATATGCCATTTTTGTCTCCTTGATGATCAGGCTTCCTCAACCTTTGGGTATTGGATGGCTTGAACTATATTGTCCTTTGAGATTAAAATTCGGCGCGTTTATTAAAGTATCTTTAACTTTGAGTTAACAATAATGGCCAAGCTAATTCATCCCGCAGACCTGGGGTTTTTCCTCGCCTTGGCCAATGCGGGCTCATTGAGCAAGGCCGCTCGCGAAGAGGGTGTGACCCCCGCCGCAGTCAGCAGGCATCTGTCGCAGATGGAAGCGCGTCTTGGCACGCCGCTGATCAACCGCACAACGCGCCGCATGAGCCTGACGCCGGAGGGTGAGATCTACCTGGAATACGCCCGCAAGATCCTGGGCAATATCGAGGAGATGGAAGATCAACTCTGGGGGGCTACCGTGGCCCCGCAAGGCCTGTTGCGCGTCAATGCCACCCTGGGGTTTGGGCGCAACCATATTGCGCCGTTGATTTCCGGCTTCGTCCGCAAATATCCCAAGGTGGATATCCAGTTGCAGCTGTCCGTCAACCCACCGCCCAGCGGCGAAGACGCCTACGACGTCTGCTTCAGGTTTGGCAATCCACCTGATTCCCGCTCGATTGCCCGCTTCATCGCGGCCAATCGCAGGGTGGTTGTTGCGTCGCCAGCGTACTTGAAGAAATACGGTGAGCCCAAGACGCCGAACGACCTGGCTATGCACAACTGCATAGGTATCCGGCAAGGAGACGAAGCCTATGGGATCTGGCGTTTTTCGTCCAAGGGGAAAGGGAAGAACAATCCCGAATTGGTAGAGAGCGTGAGAATTCGAGGCAACTTCACCACCAACGATGGCGGTGTTGCCGTCAGCTGGGCACTGGATGGGCACGGCATCCTGCTGAGGGCCGAGTGGGATGTGCAAAAGTATCTGAAAACCGGGCAGCTTGTGCAACTGCTCCCTGGCTATGACAGCCCGGATGCCGATATCTATGCCATCTATTCGCAACAGCACAGGACATCGTTGCGTGTTCGGGCTTTCCTGGATTACGTAATCGAAGAATCCCGACCCGGACGAGGATAGTCAACTTTCCAGGGCTGCCGGGCTTGCAAGCCCGGCCCTTCGAATCTCACCCGTGACGTCCGCAGGGACGTCACTTCTTCCGCTGAAAATTGAAAAAGGCCCGATGGGCCTTTTTTGTAATACGTGGCGGAAGAGGTGAGATTCGCCTACATCCCGCAGGCCGCTGCCGGGCTTGCACGCCCGGCCCTTCGAGTCTCACCCGTGACGTCCGCAGGGACGTCACTTCTTCCGCTGAAAATTGAAAAAGGCCCGATGGGCCTTTTTTGTAATACGTGGCGGAAGAGGTGAGATTCGAACTCACGGAAGGTTTCCCTTCGCCGGTTTTCAAGACCGGTGCAATCGACCACTCTGCCACTCTTCCTTTGTGCCATTTCCGCACAAGAACGCAATTATGCCATCGACTCGCCACCAGCGGCAAAACAGACTGCCGATACAGCCGGTTCACTCCGCCAGGAATATCTGCTGCAAGTCGTTCAGGAAGCGCTGGCCCAGCTCTGTCGGACGAATGCGCTGGTGGTCGCGCAGCAACATCCCGCGGCGCTCTGCCTCGTCGAGCTGGGCATCGATCGCCGTGATCGGCAGCCCGGTCCTTTCGCTGAACAGGTTGACCGCAAAGCCGTCGGACAGGCGCAGCGCATTGAGCATGAACTCGAAGCCGAGTTCGCGCCGCCCTACTTCGTTCGACTCTGCAATAGGATTGCCACGCAACGCCTGCTCCATGTAGGACGCCGGCTGCTTGTAGCGCGCCTGGCGCACGATCCGATGCGGGAACGAAAGCTTGGAATGGGCACCGGCGCCGATGCCAAGGTAGTCGCCGAATTCCCAGTAGTTCAGGTTGTGCCGGGCGCGCCGGCCCGGCCTGGCGTATGCCGATACCTCGTAATGGCCGTAGCCGGCGGCCTGCAGCTCGGCTTCGATCCGGTCCTGCATTTCCGCGCTGGCGTCCTCGTCCGGCACCACCGGCGGATACTTCGCGAATACCGTGTTCGGCTCCAGCGTCAGGTGGTACAGGGACAGATGGGGCGGCGCGAAGGAGAGCGCGGTGGCCAGGTCCTGGCTGGCCTCGTCCAGCGTCTGCCCGGGCAGCGCAAACATCAGGTCGAGGTTGAAATTGTCGAAGTTGCTGGCGGCGATATCGACCGCGCGCCGGGCTTCGTTATCGTCATGAATGCGGCCCAGCGCCTTCAGGTGCCGGGGATTGAAGCTCTGGATGCCGACCGACAGCCGGTTGATGCCGCTGTCACGGTAGGAACGAAATTTTTCCGCTTCGAATGTCCCCGGGTTGGCTTCCATCGTGATTTCCGCAGCGCCATCGAGGGGCAAAAGACTGCGGATATCCGACATCAGGCGATCCAGTCCGGCAGCGGACATCAGGCTGGGCGTGCCGCCGCCGATGAAGATCGTGTAGATCTTGCGGCCCCAGATCAGCGGCAAGGCTGCTTCCAGGTCAGCGCGCAGGGCCTGCAGGTATTGGGCTTCCGGCAATGCGCCGCTTGCTTCATGCGAATTGAAATCGCAGTAAGGGCACTTGCGCACGCACCACGGAAAATGCACGTACAGCGACAGCGGCGGCAACACCGGCAGGTTCAGCAAGCCGGGCTGCATATAGGCCTGCACCGTGCCCATCGCGGATGGAGCCGGCGTATCGGGTAAAACTGGCTTGATCGGAATCATCGCAATTTTTCCACAAGCATCCGCAATGCCTGGCCACGATGCGAAAGCTGGTTCTTCTGCGCTGCGTCCAGCTCGGCCGCCGTCCGGCCCAGCGCCGGCAACAGGAAATGAGGGTCGTATCCGAAGCCGCCGTTTCCGCGCGGCGTGGCGACTATCTCGCCGTCCCAGCGTCCTTCGGCAATGATGGGCTGAGGGTCGCCGGCATGGCGCACCATCACCAGCACGCAGTAATAATAGGCCGATTTGTCGGCATGCGGCAGCAGGTCATCGACCAGTTTCCGGTTGTTGCGCGCATCGGATTTCGGCTCGCCGGCGTAGCGCGCGGATAGTACGCCGGGCGCGCCGCCGAGGGCGTTGGCACAAACGCCCGAATCGTCGGCCAGCGCCGGCAGCCCGGTCGCCGCAGACGCATGACGCGCCTTGGCCAGCGCGTTCTCGAGGAAAGTGCAGTGCGGCTCTTCGGCCTCGCTGACGCCGAACTCGCCCTGTGGATGCAGTTCGAATCCCAGCGGCCGCAGCAACTGGTCGAATTCCCTCAGCTTGCCGGCGTTGTTGGATGCCAGCACCAAAACGTTCGCCATCTCAGCGCAGGCCCAGTGCGGCCTTTTGCAGGCGGATCAGCTCGGCAATGCCGGTCTCGGCCAGGTCCATCATCCGGTTCATGGTGGCGCGGTCGAAGGCCGCGCCTTCAGCAGTGCCCTGCACTTCGACGAAATGTCCGGCTTCCGTCATCACCACATTCATGTCAGCGTCGCAGCCGGAGTCTTCCGGATAATCCAGATCGAGCACCGGCGTGCCGCGATACACGCCGACCGATATGGCTGCGACGAACTCCAGCAGCGGGATGCGCGCCAGCTTGCCATCAGTCACCAGCCGCGAGCAGGCATCGTATGCCGCCACCATGGCGCCGGTGATTGCGGCGGTGCGGGTGCCGCCATCGGCCTGGATCACGTCGCAGTCGAGTTGCAGGGTGCGTTCGCCCAATGCGCCAAGGTCGAATGCCGCGCGCAGGGAACGCCCGATCAGCCGCTGGATTTCCTGGGTCCGCCCGGACTGCTTGCCGCGCGCCGCCTCACGGTCCATGCGGGTATGGGTGGAGCGCGGCAGCATGCCGTATTCGGCAGTCATCCAGCCCTGCCCTTTTCCTTTCAGGAACGGCGGCACTTTTTCATCAATGCTGGCGGTGCAGAGCACGCGGGTATCGCCAAATTCGATCAGCACCGAACCCTCGGCATGACGGGTGTAATGGCGGGTGATGCGCACCGGGCGCAAGGCGTCGGCGGCGCGGCCGCTCGGTCGCAATTCATTCATGTGCAGGCTAGCTCTTGTGTGTGATGCGGTTGGATTTTTCGATCGCTCCGCGAATTTCGTCGATCGCTTTTTCGATCTCGGCGTCGCTGAACACGTCGATCCCTTCCAGGTCCGCATGACGGGGGGCCTGGATCGTCGTGGTCACCGTGCCGGCCGGTAAGGCGTCGGTCAGGATGGTGGTGGAATTGGCAAGGTCGTCGACACTGGCACCCTCCCAGGTGACGGCAAGCGCCGTCACATTATCGCCTTTCTTGCCGGCGATGCGGGCTGCGCCCCGCACCATGTCCGGCACCGCACGCATCACCGTGCTCTCGCGCAAGGACCGAACCAGGATGGTGTCATCCAGCGTGGACCACAGTCCATCCGAGCATAACAGCAGCACATCGCCGGGCTGCAGCGCAGCACGCCGCGACACGTCGATCAGCGGCTGCGACGGTGCGCCGAGGCAGTTGAACAGCTTGTTGCGGTCCGGATGGGTGGAACGTTCGCTTTCATCAGCCCGCCCCTGCGCTATCAGCATTTCCAGTCGGGAATGGTCTTTGGTGCGTGCCAGGATCTCGCCGTTTCGCATCCAGTACAAACGCGAATCCCCGCAGTGCGCCCATACTGCCTGGCCGCTCTGCACAAGGCAGGCAACCATGGTGGTGCGCGGAGTTTCAGGCAGATTGTTCAGTGCCCGGTAGCGATGGATCTCCCTATGGGCTGCCAGCATGCTCTGCTCCAGGAAAGCTTCCGGATCAGGCAGGTGATCACGTGCCTGCTCCTGGAACATTGAGCTGATGGTCTGCAGTGCGATGGTCGCCGCCGCCTCGCCGCGTATGTGACCGCCCATGCCGTCAGCCAATAGCAGGAGCAGCGCGTCGCGGGTAAAGCAATACCCCATCCTGTCCTGGTTATTCTGGCGTCCACCTGTATGGCTTTCCTGATATACCGAGAATCTCATGATTGGCTGTCGTCTCTAGCGGGAATTGTCTTGCGTCGTGGTGTGCGAAGGGGCTATCCGCGGCCGCCGCGGGGACAGGCCGAACGCCGCACGGATCGTGTCGAACAGTCGCGGGCCGGATTTCACCTGGGTGGGCGCTCCTGAATCGTCCTGCTGCAGGGCTTTCTGCAGCGCGAAGACGCTCTGGGGGCGCTGCAGCGGATCCATCATCAGCGACCAGCGTATGACCTTGATCAGTCCGGGAGAATAAACCTCGTTCAGCTTCTCGAAATGCGTGTCCATCCGGTCATTTACCTTGCGCTGGTCAGCCGGTTGCGGCGGTGCGCCGACCATGCACGCAAACATCGACGCGCCAATGCCGTAGATGTCGGTCCAGGGACCGAGGCTGCCGTTGCGCTGGTACAACTCGGGCGCGGCGAATCCGGGCGTATACATCGGATAGAGCTTCGGGCTGTCCTCGCGCAATGTCTGCCTGGCAGCGCCAAAGTCGAGCAGGATCGGCGTGCCGTCCATGCGCAGATAGATGTTGGCCGGCTTCAGGTCAAGGTGCAGCAACTTGTTGGCATGGACTTCGCGCAGGCCGTTCGTCACCTGGCCGAACATCTTGCGGATGAAGCGCTCGGACACCAGCGGTTTGTCGCCCTTGTCGCGCCGGCGCAGGATGTGGTCCTGCAGCGAGCGCCCGGACTCGTAGGCCATCACCATGTACACGGTCTCGTTGGCGCGGAAAAAATTAATCACGCTGACCACGTTGGGATGGGAGATCCGGGCCAGGGCGCGGCCCTCCTCGAAGAAGCACTTGAGCCCGATGCGGAACACCGGCAGATTCTCCGGTGCGATGATCGGCTGCAACTCGCCGGGCTGGCGCAGCGCCAGCGAACTCGGCAGGTATTCCTTGATGGCGACAGCATTGCCGTCCTCGTCGTGGGCGAGGTAGACGATACTGAACCCACCCGATGCAATCTTCTTTACAATGCGGTATCCGGCGATGTCCAGACCATCCGGCAGTGGTGCGTTGGTTTGCGCTGCCATAATTTTTTTCCGTGCTTCCCTGTTGCGCAGTCCTGGCGGCGTTGCCACATGACTGACAGCTCGCGGCGCATGCGCAAGCCTCCGTATGACTGACGGATTTTGTCGGACACCCCCCGTTTTGTAAAGAAGAAACCGAGGACATAATTTGACAATCAGCAGCATGACCGGCTACGCAGTAGCCAGCCGCGAAAGCGGCCATGGCACTCTCACCATTGAGCTGAAAAGCGTGAATTCGCGCTTTCTGGACCTCCAGTTTCGCATCAATGACGACCTCCGCGCGTTCGAGCCGGCGTTGCGCGAAGCCATCATCCAGCGCGTGGCGCGTGGCAAGGTCGAGTGCCGGGTCAGCTTTGGCCGCAAGGCCGCAGGCAGCAGCCAGGCACTGAATGCCGAACTGCTCGCGACCCTGATGCAGATGCAGGGCGAGATCCGCAAGGCCTTCCCTGATGCTGCGACGCTTTCCGTGGCCGAACTGCTGCGCTGGCCGGGCGTGGTCGAAGAAGCCCAGGCCAGCCAGGACAGCCTGCAGGCCGAACTCAACGCCGTGCTGGCCGATGCCATGCGCGGCTTCGTCGATTCGCGCCAGCGCGAAGGCGCTGCCTTGCAGGCCATGCTGCTGTCGCGCGTCGACGAAATGGAAAAGATCGTTGCCCGCATCACGCCGCTGATGCCGCAGGCAATCGCGCAATTCCAGCAGAAAGCAGTGGAACGCATGCAGGAGGCGCTTTCCGCGTCAACCCAGGGAAGCTTGCGGGACGAAGCGATGGAGCGGGTACGGCAGGAAGTGACGCTGTACGCGGTGCGGATGGACGTGGCAGAAGAACTGACGCGCCTGGCGGCCCACCTGGCCGAGACTCGCGCCATTCTGGCCAAGGGCGGCCAGACCGGCAAGCGGCTCGACTTCATGATGCAGGAACTCAACCGCGAAGCGAACACGCTCGGTTCGAAAGCCGCGCTGAAAGATTTGTCGGACGCGGCGATGGCGCTCAAGCTGCTGATCGAGCAGATGCGCGAGCAGGTCCAGAACCTCGAATAGACGGAGCCGCCGATGACCACGCCACAATCGCCGCTGACTCCCGGCCCATCGGGCAGCCTGTTCGTTGTTGCCGCACCCTCGGGCGCGGGCAAGTCCACACTGGTGAATGCGCTGCTGGAGCAAGAGTCCGGAATCAGGCTCTCGATTTCATTTACCACCCGCCCGCCGCGGCCAGGCGAGCAGCACGGGCGCGAATACTTTTTCATTCCGGTCGAAGAATTCATCGCCCGGCGGAACGCCGGCGAATTCCTGGAGTCTGCAGAAGTGCACGGGAACTACTACGGCACTTCGCGGGTACAGATCGCTGACCAGATGCAGGCTGGCACCGACGTGCTGCTGGAGATCGACTGGCAGGGTGCGCAACAGGTGCGAAAACAGTTTCCTGGTGCGGTCGGCATATTCATCCTGCCGCCGTCGATTGCAGCTCTCGAGGAAAGATTGCGCAAGCGAGGACAGGACGATCAGCAGGTCATCACTCGCCGGCTGCTGGCTGCCGGCGGGGAGATGGCCCATGCCCCCGAGTTTGACTATGTTATTATCAATCAGGAGTTTGCCACCGCTTTGTCAGAGCTGGTTGCTATCGTAAAGGCAACCCGTTGCCGGTTCGCCCAACAGTCCTCGCGCAATGCCGCGCTGTTCGCGCTGCTGGGCATACACGCAAACCCAACCTAAAATTCGAATCACCGGAGTACAAATGGCCCGTATCACGATTGAAGATTGCATGGATCACATTCCTAACCGTTTCCAGCTGACGCTGTGCGCAACCTACCGCGCCCGCCAACTGCTGCAGGGACACACGCCGAAAGTCGACGCAAAAGACAAGGCGACCGTATTGGCCCTGCGCGAAATCGGCGCCGGACTGGTCGGTATCGAAATGCTGAAAAAAGTACCAATCTGACTTTTCTTTCCAAACGAAATTGTCATGAGGCTGGCCTGTCAATCGTATGAATCTGACCCCTGCAGATCCCACTCTGTTAACGCCCCCGGCACGGCGGCGCGGGTCTGATCGGCACGCCAGCAACCCCACTCCTTCCGAACCTGCGCCGGCCCCCGGCGTCGCATCCGTTACCGCACTAGTCGCCAAGCTGAGCGAGTACCTGTCCGCATCGGACATGAAGAAGGTAAAGGAAGCCTATCGCTTCTCCGACGAGATGCATCTCGGACAGATGCGCAAATCGGGCGAGCCCTACATTTCGCATCCGATCGCTGTCGCCGAAATATGCGCCGACTGGAAGCTCGATGTGCAAGCCATCATGGCAGCGCTGCTGCACGACGTGATGGAAGACCAGGACGTGCGAAAGGATGAGCTGATCGAGCGCTTCGGCGCGCCGGTCGCCAGCCTGGTCGACGGCCTTTCCAAGCTCGACAAGCTCGAGTTCCAGAGCCAGATAGAGATGCAGGCGGAGAACTTCCGCAAGATGCTGCTGGCCATGGCGCGCGATGTGCGCGTGATCCTGATCAAGCTGGCCGACCGGCTGCACAACATGCGCACGCTGAACTTCATGTCCAGCGAGAAGAAGCGTCGTATCGCGCGCGAGACGATGGACGTCTATGTGCCGATCGCGCACCGGCTCGGCCTCAATACCCTGTACCGCGAACTGCAGGACCTTGCATTCGCGCACCTGTATCCGGTGCGCTACCGCACCCTCGGCAAGGCGGTCAAGTCCGCGCGCGGCAACCGCCGCGAGGTGGTGACCAAGATCCTGGAATCGGTAAAGAACACGCTGGACGCCGCAGGCATACCGGCCCAGGTCTACGGCCGGGAAAAAACCCTGTTCGGCATCTACCGCAAGATGCGCAGCAAGCACCTGTCGTTCTCGCAGGTGCTCGACGTGTATGGCTTCCGGATCGTGGTCGACAGCTTTGCCAACTGCTATGTCGCCCTCGGCACCCTGCATTCCTTGTTCAAGCCGATGCCGGGCAAGTTCAAGGACTACATCGCGATTCCGAAGCTCAACGGCTACCAGTCGCTGCACACCACGCTGATCGGTCCGTATGGCACGCCGGTGGAATTCCAGATCCGCACGCAGGAGATGCACCGCGTCGCCGAGTCCGGCGTTGCGGCGCACTGGCTGTACAAGAACGAACAAGGCAACGTCGGCGACCTGCAGCAGCGCACGCACGCCTGGCTGCAGTCCCTGCTCGACATTCAAAAGCAGACCGGCGACTCTGCCGAATTCCTGGAACATGTGAAAGTCGACCTGTTCCCGGACTCGGTCTATGTGTTCACTCCCAAGTCCACCATCATCGCCCTGCCGCGCGGCGCAACGGCGCTCGACTTCGCATACACCATCCACACCGCGATTGGCGACTGTGCGATCGCGTCGAAGATCAATCACGAACACGCGCCGCTGCGTACCGAACTGCGCAACGGCGACATTGTCGAGATCGTGACCTCGCCGACCTCGCGCCCCAGCCCGACCTGGCTGGCGTTCGTGCGTACCGGCAAGGCGCGTTCCGCGATCCGCCACCACCTGCGCACCATCAACCTGCCCGAGTCGATAGCACTGGGCCAGGAGCTGCTGGCGCAGGCGCTGAGCGCGCTCAATCTCAATCCGTCGATACCGGATGCGCTGGCCGACCGCCTGCTCAACGAGTCCAGCGCCAAATCGCTGGATGAGCTGTATGCCGACATCGGCGTGGGCAAGCGCATGGCGGCCCTGGTGGCCCGCCATATCTTCGGACTGTCGGAGCATGATCTTTCCGCGGTTGCCGAAGGCGGTTCAGACGGCCGGCCGCTGGCGCAGCGTCTCGAACCCGTCGTCATCAACGGCACCGAAGGAATCGCAGTCCAGCTCGCGCCCTGCTGCCTGCCGATTCCAGGGGACAAGATGATCGGCCACCTGCGCCGCGACCAGGGCCTGACCGTTCATGCGTCGGACTGTGACATCGCCAAGCGCCAGCGCTCCAAGGAGCCTGAGCAATGGACTGACGTCAAGTGGTCAACCGACCTTCACCGCCGCTTCGACTGCCGCATCAAGGTGCTGGTGCAGAACGTGAAAGGCGTGCTGGCGCGGGTTGCCGCTGAAATCGGCGAAGCCGACGCCAACATCATCTTCGTCGGCATGGACGAAGACCGCGACCAGAAGATGACCCAACTGCGCTTCACAGTGCAAGTGGAAGACCGCGTCCACCTGGCGCGCCTGATGCGCAACGTCCGCCAGATTCCGTCGGTGGCTCGTATTGTTCGCGAGCGGGCGTAGGGGCGGATCACCAGCGTCGGTTCCTCACATTCTGATTCTTCGCGAAGACCGGCGCACGCCACGAATGCTCCCTCCCTTTCAAGGGGAGGTAGCGTTCTTTGCGTGCGTCGCGCTACGCCAGGAATCAGTTTCCGTCGCCCCGCCTCACACCGGCGCCGGATAACTCACCGACAGTATCTCCAGATCATCCACGCCAGCCGGCGTCTGCAGCGTCACCACATCACCTTCCCGCGCTTTCGTGAGCGCCCGGGCAACCGGCGAAATCCAGCTGATCTTGCCATTCAATGGGTCGATCTCGTCGATGCCGACGATGGTGACGGTATGTTCTTCGCCATTCCGGGTCGCATAGGTAACGGTGGCGCCGAAGTAGACCTGGTCGCCGCCATGATGGGCGCTGGGATCGACAATCTCGGCCAGGTCCATGCGCTTGGTCAGGAAACGTATCCGGCGGTCAATCTCGCGCAAGCGGCGTTTGCCGTAGATGTAGTCGCCATTTTCGGAGCGGTCGCCATTGGAGGCCGCCCAGTGGACGATCCTTACCACCTCGGGCCGGTCGACATCGATCAGCTGAAGCAGCTCTTCCCGTATCCGCTGATACCCGGCCGGGGTGATGTAGTTGCGAGTACCGGCCGGAATCTGGGGCAGGACATCGCCGTCGTCATCATCCTCGTCGCTTTCCTTGACGAATGCCTTGTTCATTCCTGGCTTGGCAAGCTTCGACCGCGCCGAGCGCCGACACCGGTGACCGGCGCGCCGGACTCGACCACGAAGCTGGCGCCGGGTCCGGCCGTCAGCATGGTCGTCAGGGACGGCATCAGTTCGCGCAATTGCGTTTCAAGCGTCCACGGCGGATTGACGACGAACATGCCGCTGCCGGTCAGGCCAAAGCCGTCCGGGGATGGCTCGCTGATCGACAGCGTGACATGCAGCCAGTCCTTGCCCGGCAGGCGCTTCAGGCGTTCCGGCAGCTGGCGCGATTCCATGCGGCGCAGGATCGGGTACCAGACGGCATAGGTGCCGGTCGGGAAGCGGGCAATCGCATCCTCCAGCACATCCTTCACGCGCCGGTAATCGTTCTTGTCCTCGTAGGGCGGGTCGATCAGGACCAGCCCGCGCCGCGATGGCGGCGGCAGCAATGCCTTGAGGGCGGCGAAACCGTCATCCCTTTCCACCATCACCCGCTTGCCGCGGCCGCTGGACGTCGACTGCGCCTCCAGCTTGCGCAGGTTTTCGGTCAGGATCTTGCTCTCGTTGTGATGCAGTTCGAACAAGCGCAAGCGATCCTGCGGACGCAGCAGTTTTTCCGCGATGAAAGGAGAGCCGGGATAAGCGCGCAACTGGCCGTCGCTGTTGAAACTGCGGATCACCTCGAGGTAGCGCCCGACGGCAGCAGGCAGTTCTTTCTCCTTCTTGTCCCAGATCCGGGTGATGCCGGTCTTGTACTCCGCGTTGCGGGTGGCCTGGGTGCTGTCGAGCGCATAAATGCCGCCGCCGGCATGGGTGTCGACGAACATGACGGCGCCTTCCTTCTGCACCATGTAATCGATCAACTGGGTGAGAACCAGGTGCTTGAGCACATCTGCATGATTCCCGGCGTGAAAGGCGTGGCGGTAGCTGAACATCGTTTTCCTTGGATAGGCGTAGTGGTGACGCCGGCTGTCGCGGTGAGCGCGGACAATTCGCCGACAAGTTCGGCGGTGTGCGAACGCGACAGGGCACGATTGTAACAAGCGCCCGGCAGCCAGTGGTCGGCTGGCTTGAAAATCGCCGCATTCCGATGCCGAAATGAAAAGGGCCGCACCCTTTCGAGTGCGGCCCTCCCCTCTGTCGCCTTTTTTAACTTTCTGGCGGTGTCTCCTCCACGCCTGGCGAGGATCAGGCCGCCTTCCTGTCCTTGCCGCCATCCTTGGCTTCGAAAAACTGTTCGTCTTCGGTCGAGCCATGCAATGCCGTCGTCGATGATTGCCCCTGCTGCACCGCCTGTGACACCGCGTCGAAATAGCCGGTGCCGACTTCACGCTGGTGCTTGACGGCGGTGAAGCCCTTGTCGGCAGCAGCGAACTCCGCCTCCTGCATCTCGACGAATGCTGTCATGTTCTGGCGCGCGTAGCCATAGGCCAGGTTGAACATCGAGTAGTTCAGCGAATGGAAGCCGGCCAGCGTGATGAACTGGAACTTGTAGCCCATCGCGCCCAGCTCTCGCTGGAATTTGGCGATCGTCGCATCATCCAGGTTCTTCTTCCAGTTGAACGATGGCGAGCAGTTATAGGCCAGCATCTTGCCGGGAAATTTCGCATGGACGGCATCGGCGAATGCCTTGGCGAAAGCAAGATCCGGCTTGCCGGTCTCGCACCAGACCAGGTCAACGTAGGGGCAATAGGCGACGGCGCGCGCGACCGCAGCATCCAGTCCTGGCCTGACGCGGAAGAAGCCTTCCACGGTCCGTTCGCCAGTGCAGAACTGGCGGTCGATCGGATCGACGTCCGAGGTCAGCAGGTCGGCCGCTTCCGCATCGGTACGGGCAATCAACAGGGTCGGGACGCCCATCACGTCGGCCGCAAGGCGGGCGGCATTCAGCTTGTCGACCGCTTCGCGGGTCGGCACCAGGACCTTGCCGCCCATGTGACCGCATTTTTTCACGGATGCCAGCTGGTCTTCGAAGTGGACGCCGGCGGCACCCGCATCGATCATGGCCTTCATCAGCTCGAACGCGTTGAGCACGCCGCCGAAGCCAGCCTCCGCGTCAGCCACGATCGGTGCGAAATAATCGATGTCGCCGCGGCCTTCGGACCATTGGATCTGGTCGGCACGCTGGAAGGTGTTGTTGATGCGCTTGACCACTTGCGGCACCGAGTTGACCGGATAGAGCGACTGGTCCGGATACATCTCGCCGGCCGAATTGGCGTCTCCGGCCACCTGCCATCCGGACAGATAGATTGCCTTGAGGCCGGCCTTGACCTGTTGCATCGCCTGGTTGCCGGTCAGCGCGCCGAGCGTGTTCACGAAGGGCTCGGTCCTCAGCAAATCCCACAACTTTTCAGCGCCACGGCGCGCCAGCGTGTGCTCGATTTGCACGGAGCCGCGCAGCTTGACCACGTCTTCCGCAGAGTAGCTGCGCTGGACGCCTTTCCAGCGCGGATTTTCTGCCCAGTCGGTTTCCAACGCGCGGATCTGTTCTTGTCTGGTTGCCATGCTGTTTCTCCTCAAGTAGTGATGAAGTGATGAAGTGTTGAAGTGTTGAAGGGTTCAGGAACTCGTGTTGTTGAAAACATGGTAGCCCGCCCTATTGCAAAGCAACACAGTCTTATATAAGACATATGACAGATTTTTTTTCATTAATATTCAATGGCTTAACATTCGCATTTCTTATTACGGAATGATTTCTCTCGATTCGGGAATGCGTGATGACGCTGCGCACACGACCATCCCGCATTACGGAATGCCGACTTCGTGACGTGAAATTGGCGCCGGATTCAGGCATGCTGGTGTTCTCGTTCAAGGGAGCCTTCCTGAGCAAATGCCAAGCGCTGTCCTGTACGCCCTTATTGCTGCGGCGCTGTTTGGCGCCAGTGCGCCGCTGGCGAAGTCGGTACTCGGCGACACATCGCCGGTGCTGGTGGCCGGCTTGCTCTATCTGGGAAGCGGAGTCGGGCTGACCTGCTGGATGGTCGCCCGACGCTGGATCGGCACGGGGGAACCGACTGCCAGCATCGCTGCCGCGGACTTGCCCTGGCTGGGACTGGCGGTGCTGTCCGGCGGGATCGCCGGCCCGGTGCTGCTGATGTACGGCCTGGCAATGACCGATGCCGCCAGCGCATCACTGCTGCTCAACATGGAAGCCGTACTGACCGCGGTGCTCGCATGGTTCGTGTTCCGGGAGCAATTCGACCGCAGGATCCTGATCGGCATGCTGCTCATCGTTGCGGCCGGCGGCCTGCTGGCCTGGTCTCCCACTGCTACCGGCGGCGCGCAGGTTCGCAGCGGGCCGCTGTTGATTGTCGCGGCCTGCCTGTGCTGGGCGCTGGACAATAACCTGACCCGCAAGATATCCGGCAACGATGCGGTGCAGATCGCGGCGATCAAGGGACTGGTCTCGGGCCTGGTCAATGTGGGAATTGCCGCATGGACCGGCGCATCATGGCCGGCTGCGCCAACCATCCTGCTGATCGCGGGGATCGGACTGGCAGGCTATGGCGTCAGCCTGGTGATGTTCGTGATCGCACTGCGCGGACTGGGCACTGCCAGGACCGGTGCCTATTTTTCGACCGCGCCTTTTGTCGGCGCGGCCTTCTCGTTGCTGCTGTTCCGTGAACAGCCGCCACTGCTGTTCTGGATCGCCGGCGCGCTGATGGCGGCAGGCCTGTGGCTGCACCTGACGGAGCGGCATGCGCACCGCCACCGGCACGAGGCGATGGACCACACGCATCCGCATGTCCATGACGAACATCACCAGCACACGCATGAGTTTGAATGGGATGGCCGCGAGCCTCACACGCACCGTCATCACCATGACGCGCTGGTGCATGAGCATCAGCACTATCCCGACCTGCATCACCGACATCGCCATTAGGCGGAAGCCGAATGCGCGATGGGTGGTACCCGACCGCCCATCCCCTCACCCCCTTATCCCCTCACCCGCTTATCCCCTTATGCGCTTGCCCTGTGCGCGGCGGCCCCGCTATGGCCGCCGACCCCAAGCGCGGTCAGCACCGCCGCCATCTGGAACAGTCCGATCACGACAAACACGCCCGCAGGGCTGCCGGCATCCATCAACAGGCCAAAGGCCAGCGGCCCGAGGGAAAAGCCGACATCCAGTCCGGAGTACACGACGCCGTAGACGCGCCCGGTTGCATTTTTCGGCGCCGCGCCGCGTATCAGCAGGTCGCGTGAGGGCGCGCTCAGGCCGGCGCCGAAGCCGACCGCCGCCATCAACAGCGGCACCAGCCACGGCGCGGCAATTCCGCCTGCGATCACCAGCGACATGGCGCCCGATGCGCCTAGCGCCAGCGCGATGGTCCGGTCATGCCTTGCCGTTCCCGATGCGACGAAACCGCCCAGCACGGTTCCGGTAGCGGACGCCAGCATGTAGGCCGCAAACGCAGTGGTGGCCGCTGTCAGCGACATGCCGAACAGCTCGCCCAGCGCGGGTATCGAAAAGCTCTTGACGCCGGACAGCGCAACGGCGATCACGAAAAAGAAGCCGAAGCACAGCCACACGCCCCGCTCGCGCATGAAACCAAGGCTGGAGCCTGCTTGCACAGCAGGCGTGCCGGCTTTCTTTGCCGGCGCCAGCGCATCGCGCGCGGCCTCGGTATGCAACTGGCCGCGAAACACCAGCAACAGCGCAAGCACGGCCAGCGGCACAGCGCCGGCACAGGCCAGAGCAATACGCCAGTCGGTGGCAGCGGCGATCGGCACCAGCAATGCCGGCGCCAGCGCCCAGCCCAGGGTGCCGGACACGCTGTGCATCGAAAATGCGTGCCCAAGCCGTTGCGGCGACACCCGCTTGTTGAGCAGGGTCAGGTCGGCCGGATGAAATACGCCGTTGCCGACGCCGGCCAGCACTGCGCCGGCAACCAGCACGGCATAGTGGTGTGCGCTGGCCAGCACCAGTGCCGACAGACCAAGGCAGGTCAGGCCGAAGTAAAGCACGTCCCGGGGACCGAGCCGGTCGACCACGAAGCCAGCAAAGAACTGGACTGCGCTCGACACGATGAAGAATATCGTCACCAGCAGCCCCAGCTCGACATAGGACGCGTTGAATGCGTCCTTCAGCCAGGGAAACAGCGATGGCAGCAGCAGGTGGAAAAAATGGGAGGTGGTATGGGCCGCGGCAACCAGGCCGATGACATTGGCATCCTGGCGGATGGTGCTGATTGGCAAAGGTGCAGACATGGAATCACCGCGCTGTATTTGAGCGCATAGTGTATTCCAGAAAAGAAAGGGAGGCCGCTGGCCTCCCCTTCCCTGCTGCAAAACAGCCTGTGGCTTATTGCACCTTATTGCACCTTATTGCGCCTTCTCGAACACCAGTTCGCTGCCGGTCACATCGACCTTGATCACGTCCTTCGGTCCGAACTTGCCCTGCAAGATCGCCTTCGACAGCGGGTTCTCGATCTCGTGCTGGATCGCGCGCTTGAGCGGCCGCGCGCCATACACCGGATCGAATCCCGCCTCGGCGATCTTCTGCAGTGCGGCGGTCGACATGGTAAAGCCAATCTCCATGCGCGCCAGGCGTTGCTCCAGCACTGCCAGCTGGATCTTGGCGATCGAGCCGATCTGCTTCTCGTCGAGCGCATGGAACACCACGATCTCGTCGATGCGGTTGATGAACTCCGGCCGGAAATGCCCGCGCACCTCGGCCATCACCGCCATCTTCACCAACGCCGGATCGCTGTCTTCCATCGACTGGATCTTGTGCGAACCCAGGTTCGACGTCATCACCACCACGGTGTTCTTGAAGTCCACCGTGCGGCCCTGTCCGTCGGTCATGCGGCCATCGTCCAGCACTTGCAGAAGGACGTTGAATACATCCGGATGCGCTTTCTCGATCTCGTCCAGCAGGATCACGCTGTACGGCTTGCGGCGTACCGCTTCTGTCAGGTGGCCGCCTTCCTCGTAGCCGACATAGCCGGGCGGCGCGCCGATCAGGCGCGACACGGAATGCTTCTCCATGAACTCGCTCATGTCGATACGGATCATTGCCTCTTCAGTGTCGAACAGGAACGATGCCAGCGCCTTGCACAACTCGGTCTTGCCGACGCCGGTCGGGCCGAGGAACATGAACGAACCATACGGCCGGTTCGGGTCGCCCAAGCCCGCGCGCGAGCGACGGATGGCGTCGGACACCGCGGTAATGGCTTCGTGCTGCCCCACCACCCGCTTGTGCAGTTCTTCTTCCATGTGGACCAGCTTGTCGCGCTCGCCCTGCATCATTTTCGAGACCGGGATGCCGGTCGCGCGTGACACCACCTCGGCAATTTCTTCGGCGCCGACCTGGGTGCGCAGCAGCTTCGGCTTGCCGGTGGCTGCCTTCTTTTCGCTGCTGTCAGCCTGCGTCAGCTGGCTCTCCAGTTCAGGCAGCCGGCCATACTGCAGTTCCGACATTTTCTGCCAGTCGCCACGGCGGCGCGCCTCGTCCATCTGCTGGCGGATCTTTTCGATCTCTTCCTTGATCGCCGTGGTGCCCTGGACCGATGACTTCTCGGCCTTCCAGATCTCTTCCAGGTCGGCGTATTCGCGCTCCAGACGGGCGATCTCATCCTCGATCAGGCCATGACGCTTCTGCGAAGCCTCGTCGGTCTCTTTCTTGACTGCCTCGCGTTCGATCTTGAGCTGAATCAGGCGGCGGTCGAGCTTGTCCATGACTTCCGGCTTGGAGTCGATTTCGATCTTGATTTTCGACGCGGCCTCGTCGATCAGGTCGATCGCCTTGTCCGGCAGGAAGCGATCGGTAATGTACCGGTGCGAAAGCTCGGCGGCCGCCACAATGGCGGGGTCGGTAATCTCGACCCCGTGATGGACCTCATATTTCTCCTGCAGGCCACGCAGGATGGCGATGGTTGCCTCCACGCTGGGTTCGCCAACCAGGATTTTCTGGAAACGGCGCTCGAGCGCGGCATCCTTCTCGACATACTTGCGGTATTCGTCCAGCGTGGTGGCGCCTATGCAATGCAGTTCGCCGCGCGCCAGTGCCGGCTTGAGCATGTTGCCGGCGTCCATCGAGCCTTCTGCCTTGCCGGCGCCGACCATGGTGTGCAGTTCGTCAATGAAAACAATGGTCTGGCCCTCGTCCTGCGACAGCTCCTTCAGCACCGACTTCAGACGTTCCTCGAACTCGCCGCGATATTTTGCGCCCGCCACCAGGGCCGCCATGTCGAGCGACAGCACGCGCTTGTTCTTCAGGCTATCCGGCACCTCTCCATTGACGATGCGCTGGGCCAGCCCTTCCACGATTGCGGTCTTGCCAACGCCCGGCTCGCCGATTAGCACCGGGTTGTTCTTGGTGCGCCGCTGCAATACCTGCATCGCGCGCCGGATTTCATCGTCGCGCCCGATCACCGGATCGAGCTTGCCATTGCGCGCCCGCTCGGTCAGGTCCGTCGTGTATTTCTTCAGGGCTTCGCGCTGGCCTTCGGCCTCGGCGGAATTCACGCCCGCTCCACCACGCACCGCTTCGATCGCGGTTTCCAGCGCCTTGCGGGTCAGCCCCTGTTCGCGTGCCACGCGGCCGGCATCCGACTTGTCGTCGGCCAGTCCCAGCAACACCATTTCGCTGGCGATGAACTGATCGCCACGCTTCTGGGCTTCCTTGTCGGCCAGGTTCAGCAGGCCAAGCAGGTCACGCCCGAGCTGCACCTGGCCACCGGTGCCGCTGACCTTTGGCAAGCGTTCCGCAGCCAGCTTGAGCTCTTTTTGCAGGCCACCAACATTGACGCCCGCGCGCTGCAACAGCGAACGTGCACTGCCGTCTTCCTGATTCAGCAGCGCCGCCAGCATGTGCACCGGCTCTATGTATTGGTTATCATTGCCCACGGCCTGGCTTTGGGCATCGGCCAGCGCTTCCTGCAATTTTGTTGTGAACTTATCAACGCGCATTCTTGCACTCCCAAAAGGATTCATCTCTCATGCATCTAGGGATGCATGACGGAATTTCAAGAAAGGATTTGTCCCGCTGGCGGGACAGCTCATGGAACTGCACCAGCTTCAAGTCGCCTATAACCAGGAACAGGACCGCCTGCTTTTGCGCGCGACCTTCCGTACTGAACAGAAGGCCCTGCATGAAGTCCGGGCATGGATTACGCGCCGCATACTGATCCGCCTGTGGCCGGGCATACTGCGGGCGCTGGAAACCAAGGTAACGCTGGAGCAGCCGCAGGCACAGCACGCCAAGCGCGAAATCGTGGGCATGGCACATGAAGCCTCGATCAATGACAACGTCCGGCGTGGCGGTTTTGCCGCCAAGTTCGAAGATACCGCACAGGAATATCCACTCGGTGCCGAGCCCTTGCTGGTCACTACGGCCAACTTTCACCTGAAGGCAAACCAGCCGGTCCGCATCGAATTCATCGACACTGCCGGCAAGCGTTTCGAAATCGCCTTTTCGGACCGGGTGTTGCATGGATTTTGCAAGCTATTGCAGGACGGTGTGAAGACGGCGCAGTGGGAGCTCGAGCTGGCGATGCCGGGGATGAGCGGCGCGCAGATGGCGCCGGTTGTGTTGAATTGAAAGGGAGGGAGCCATAGGGTCGATCGGCTCTTGTCGCTCTTGCTGCGGATAAGCAGCCACGACGCCGGCCTGCTTCGGCGCTCCAAGCCCAGATGCGCGCAATGATCAGGACCAACCAAAAGGACTCAACTCAATGCCCTGAACGTCGCATACCCCCCGATGCAGCACAGGATCGACCCGACCAGATGCAGCGTCGAATGCCCCAGCATCCACAGGTACTGTCCGCGCTGCAGCATCAGCATCGCTTCTGCCGAGAACGTTGAAAAGGTGGTGAGTCCGCCGAGCAATCCGGTGATCAGGAACAGCCGCCATACTTCGGGCAAACCCGGATAGGCCTGGAACAAGGCCACGGCCAGACCGACAAGATAGCCGCCGATCAGGTTGGCTGCGAGGGTGCCGAGGGGAACGGCCGTCAACACCGTGTTCAGCCGCAGGGCCAGGTGCCAGCGGCACCATGCGCCTATGCTTGCGCCCAGGCCGACGGCGAGCCAGTTCATCAGTCGCCCTCTTTCCATTTGGCCAGCGCCGCATCATCGGTGACGCGCGCGTCGACCCAGCGTGCGCCCTCGGGCGTCTGTTCCTTCTTCCAGAACGGCGCCTCGGTCTTCAGGTAATCGATGATGTATTCGCAGGCGTCGAAAGCCTCGCCCCGATGCGGCGAGGTCACCGCAACCAACACGATCTGGTCGAGCGGCGCCAGCGGGCCGACACGGTGAATCACCAGCGCATCCAGCACCGGCCAGCGGGCTTTTGCCTTGGCAACGATATCCTCCAGCGCCTTTTCCGTCATGCCGGGGTAATGTTCCAGCTCCATCGCCGCCACGCTGGAACCGTCGTTCATGTCGCGCACCGTGCCGACAAAGCTGACAATGGCGCCGATCCCGGCCTGGCCTGCCCGCAAGGCGGCCACTTCATCGCTCAGGTCGAAATCCTGCTGCTGCACCCGTACTGGCATGGTGACCCCTAGCCGCCCGTGACGGGCGGGAAGAACGCGACTTCGCAACCAGGCGTGATCGGGGTCGACTCGTCGCTCATCTGCTGGTTATAGGCCATGCGCAAGGCGCGCCCCTGCGCCAGGGCCTCGGCCCATGGCCCGCCGCGCGCCTGCAAGTGCAAGCGGACATCGCCTATGGTCCGGATCCCGGACGGCAGCTCGACCGACTCCTGGGCTGTGTTCAGCGCCTCGCGCACGCTGGCAAAAAAACGTAGCTGTATCTGCATCGGATCGCCGTTCAATGATTCAGTAAAGCAGGGAATGAAAAGGCAGGAAGCGCACGCTGTCGCCACGGGCGATGGTGGTTCCCGCCGGATTATCTACCAGGCCGTCGCCCCACACGGTGCTGGTCAACACCCCTGAACTCTGGTTGGGGAACAGGTCGAGGCCGCCGCTATCGTTGATGCGGGCGCGCAGGAATTCATTGCGGCGGTCGGCCTTGGGCCATTCGAAGTCGGCGCGCATCATGCAGGCTTGCGGCGCCACCTTGTCCACGCCCTGCAGGCGCAGGATAAAGGGCCGCACGAACAGCATGAAGGTCACCAGGCTGGACACCGGATTGCCGGGCAGCCCGAGGAACCAGGCCGCGCCCTTGTCCGCGCCCTGCTCCTGGCCCTGCTGGCGATTGACCTCGCCGAATGCCAGCGGCTTGCCGGGCTTGACGGCAATCTGCCACATGTTCAGGCGCCCTTCTGCCTCGACTGCGGGTTTGATGTGATCTTCCTCGCCGACCGAAACGCCGCCGGAGGTGATGATCAGGTCATTGTCCTGCGCCGCCCGGCGCAGGGTGTCGCGGGTGGCCTCCAGCGTATCGGGCACGATGCCATAGTCGGCAATCTCGCAGCCGAGATTTTCGAGCAAGGCGCGCAGGGTAAACCGGTTGGAGTTGTAGATTGCGCCGGGCTTGAGTTCCTCGCCAGGCATGGCCAGTTCGTCGCCGGTGAAAAACACCGCGGCGCGCAGGCGACGCACCACCGGCAGGCTGGCCAGGCCGACCGAGGCCGCCAGGCCAAGTTCCTGGGCCCGCAACCGGGTGCCGGCCGGCAATATCACGCTCCCGGCCCGGATGTCTTCTCCTGCGCGCCGTATCCATTCGCCGCTTTGCGGCGAATGGCGGATCGTCACGCGGTCGCCGGCCTCGTCCTTGTGGAATTCGCACATCTCCTGCATCACCACGGCGTCGGCCCCGGCGGGAATCATGGCGCCGGTAAAGATGCGGGCAGCCGTGCCGGGCTGCAGGGCCTGGCCCACATGTCCTGCTGGTATGCGCTGGCTGACCGGCATGGTCACCGCCGGCAATACGCAGTCGGCGGCACGCACGGCGTAACCGTCCATCGAGGTATTGTCCATCGGCGGCACGTTCAGCAGCGAGGACTGGTCGGCGGCAAGCACGCGGCCGTTGGCCGCAAGCGTGGGGATGACTTCGGTGTCGGTAACGGGCCTGGCTGCGGTCAGGAGGAAATCGAGCGCTTGCTGAACGCTCAGCATGGGATTCGTTTTGTTCATGTGCAGAGATTAAACGTAATCCGCATATTGTAGGGCGGGTTGGCCGCGCCGGGGCACCCGTCCGCGCGCGGCTCCGTTTTAAAGCCCCGTATGCTCCACGATGAACTGCTTCACCTGCGCCGCATCCGCCGGCATCACGACAAACCGCTGCGGCAGGGCCTCGATATTCTCGAAGCCGGCCGGACGGTCCGCATCGCGGCCCAGGGCCTCGCGTATTGTTTCGTTGAACTTGGCTGGCAATGCCGTCTCCAGCACGATCATCGGCACGCCCGCCGTCAGGTGCTCACGCGCCACCTTCACGCCGTCGGCGGTGTGGGTGTCGATCATCACGCCGCAATTTGCCTGTACGTCGCGGATGGTCGCCAGCCGGTCCTGATGTACCGACTTGCCGGACTGGAAACCGAAGGCCGCGACCTTCTTGTGTTCATCGCCGTCGCTGCCCGGAGCGCCGGACAGGTCGAAGCCGCCTTCATGCTCGACCTTGGCAAACAAGGTCCGCACCCGTTCCGCGTCGCGGTCGAGCAGGTCGTAGATGAAGCGCTCGAAGTTGGACGCCTTGCTGATGTCCATGCTCGGACTGCTGGTGTGCCAGGTCTCGGCCGACTTGCGCACCCGATAGACGCCGGTACGGAAGAACTCGTCGAGGACGTCGTTCTCGTTGGTCGCCGCGACCAGCCGGTCGATCGGCAAGCCCATCATGCGGGCAATGTGGCCGGCGCAGATATTGCCGAAATTGCCGGAAGGTACCGTGAACGACACCTTCTGGTCGTGGCTGGTGGTGGCAGCCAGGTAGCCGCGGAAATAGTAGACGACCTGGGCCACGACGCGCGCCCAGTTGATCGAGTTCACGGTGCCGATCTTCTGGCGCGCCTTGAATCCGTGGTCGTTGGATACCGCCTTGACAATATCCTGGCAATCGTCGAACACGCCTTCCACTGCGATATTGAAAATGTTCGGATCCTGCAGGCTGAACATCTGCGCGGTCTGGAACGCGCTCATCTTGCGATGCGGCGACAGCATGAAGACCCGTATGCCCTTCTTGCCCCGCATCGCATACTCGGCCGCGCTGCCGGTGTCGCCGGAAGTGGCGCCGAGGATGTTCAGTTCGGCCTGCTGGCGTGTCAGGATGTATTCGAACAGGTTGCCCAGCAACTGCATTGCCATGTCCTTGAACGCCAGCGTCGGGCCGTTGGACAGGGACTGCAGCAGGATGGTGGTGCCACCACGCTCTTCGAGCGTGTGCAGCGGGGTGATCTGCGCGGCGTCATCGCCCGGCCGCGCATTGCAATACACATCCTGGCGGTAAGTCGCGGCCGTCAGCGCGCGCAGGTCGGCTTCCGGGATGTCGGTCGCGAACTTGCGCAGGATCTCGAAGGCCAGTTCAGCATACGAAAGCTGGCGCCAGGACTCGAGCTCGGCGCCGCTCACTTGGGGATAATGTTCGGGCAGGTACAGGCCGCCATCCGGCGCCAGGCCGCCCAGCAGGATTTCGGAGAACGACTGGCGGGTCGCATGTCCGCGCGTGGAAAGGTATTGCATCGTGTGTGGTGCTCAGCTCAGTTCTTCGAGGCGGATCCGGGTCACTTTGCCGGATACCGAGGACAGCGCTTCCATGCGGGCAATCGCGGCGTCGATCTGCTTTTCCTGGGTCTGGTGCGTCAACAGGATGATGTCGGCCTGGGTCTCGCCTTCGGCCGGCTCTTTCTGCAACATGGCGTCGATCGAAATGCCGCCATCGGCCAGGATGCGGGTCAGGTCGGCCAGCACGCCGATCTGGTCCGCAACTTTCAGGCGCAGGTAGTAGCTGGTCGTGATTTCCGACATTGGCAGGATAGGCGTGTCAGCCATTGCATCCGGCTGGAACGCCAGGTAGGGCACGCGATGTTCCGGATCGGCGCTCGCCAGGCGGGTAATGTCGACCAGGTCCGCGATCACGGCCGACGCGGTCGGCTCGGCGCCGGCACCCTTGCCGTAATACAGCGTGGCGCCAACCGCATCACCCTGCACCAGCACCGCATTCATTGCGCCTTCGACATTGGCCAGCAGCCGCTTGGCCGGAATCAGCGTCGGATGCACGCGCAGTTCGATGCCGCGATCGGTGCGGCGGGTGATGCCCAGCAGCTTGATCCGGTATCCCAGTTGTTCGGCATAGCCGATGTCGATTGCCTCCAGCGCATCGATACCTTCGACATAAGCCTTGTCGAATTGGACAGGAATCCCGAACGCGATCGCCGACATGATGGTCGCCTTGTGCGCCGCGTCCACGCCCTTGATGTCGAAGGTCGGGTCGGCTTCGGCATAGCCGAGGCGCTGGGCTTCCTTCAGCACGGTGCCAAAATCGAGTCCCTTGTCGCGCATTTCGGACAGGATGAAATTGGTGGTGCCGTTGATGATGCCGGCAATCCACTGTATCCGGTTGGCCGTGAGGCCTTCACGCAGTGCCTTGATGATCGGAATGCCGCCGGCGACAGCGGCTTCGAATGCGACGATCACGCCCTTTTCCTGGGCCGCCTTGAAAATTTCGGTGCCATGCGTGGCCAGCAAGGCCTTGTTGGCCGTGACGACATGCTTGCCGTTGGCGATCGCCTTCATTACCAGCTGGCGCGCGATGCCGTAGCCGCCGATCAGTTCGATGACGATGTCGATGTCCGGATTGTCGACCACCAGGTTGCCGTCAGCCACCACCTCGCACTGCGAACCGACGATCTGGCGCGCGCGCTCCACATCCAGATCGGCCACCATCGCAATCTCGATGCCGCGGCCGGCACGGCGCCGGATCTCTTCCTGATTGCGTTTCAATACGTCGAAGGTACCGCGGCCGACGGTACCGATGCCCAGCAAGCCTACTTTTATTGGATTCATTTGATTCTTGTGTCGAAATGGGACGGCGTCAGGCATTGCCATTGCGCCGGCGATAACGGTCGAGGAAGCGGGCAATGCGCCCGACTGCCACGGCCAGGTCATCGGTATTGGGCAGGAATACCAGGCGGAAATGATCGGTGGTCGGGCAATTGAATCCGGTTCCCTGCACGATCAGGACGCGTTCTTCGTCCAGCAGTTCGTAAGCGAACTGCTGGTCGTCCGCGATGGGATACATCTTCGGATCCAGCCGCGGGAACATGTAGAGGGCCGATTTCGGCTTGACGCAGGTCACGCCCGGAATGTCGGTCAGCATCCGGTGCGCCAGGTCGCGCTGCCGGGTCAGCCTACCGGTCGGGGAAATCAGGTCGTTGATGGTCTGATAACCGCCGAGCGCGGTCTGGATCGCAAACTGGCCGGGCGCGTTGGCGCACAGGCGCATCGAGGCCAGCATGTTCAGGCCCTCGATGTAATCCTTGGCGTGGCGCTTTTCGCCCGACACCACCATCCATCCGGCGCGGTAGCCGCAGGCGCGGTAATTCTTGGACAAGCCGTTGAACGTGATGAACAGCACGTCGTCAGCCAGCGATGCCATCGAGGTATGCGTGTTGCCGTCGTAAAGCACCTTGTCGTAGATCTCGTCGGCGAACACGACCAGCTGATGCTGGCGCGCCAGCTCGACGATCTGCTCCAGCAACTCGTCCGGATACAGCGCGCCGGTCGGGTTGTTCGGGTTGATCACCACGATCGCCTTGGTATTGCTGGTGATCTTTTTCCGGATGTCGTCGATGTCCGGATACCACTCCGCCTGCTCGTCGCAGGCATAGTGCACCGGCCTGCCGCCGGACAGGCTGACCGCGGCCGTCCACAGCGGATAGTCGGGCGCCGGAACCAGCACTTCGTCGCCAGTATTGAGCAGCGCATTCATGCTCATCACGATCAGCTCCGAGGCGCCATTGCCAAGGTAGACGTCGTCGATCGTCACGCCCGCAACGTTCTTCTCCTGCGAGTACTGCATGATCGCCTTGCGCGGGGCGAACAGGCCTTTGGAGTCGGTGTAGCCGGAGGCGTTGCCAAGGTTGCGGATCATGTCCTGCACGATCTCGTCCGGCGGCTCGAAGCCGAACACGGCAAGGTTGCCGATGTTGAGCTTGATGATTTTCTGGCCATCTTCTTCCATCTGCCTGGCCTTCTCGAGCACAGGTCCGCGAATGTCGTAGCAGACGTCAGCAAGCTTATTCGATTTCTGGATGGGTCGCACGGGGTGATACCTCTATGATGGCGCGCCTGCACCCATTCGGAAAGCGGGGCAGATGTTGCAGCGCGAGAAGCCTTCCATTGTGCCGAATGCGACCGGTTTTATCAATCGGTAAGCTTCGAATGAGAGTGGAAAAGGTACAATGCCGGGTGTTTTCGGGAGCCTCGCCGGGCCTGCGCGACAGGCACTCCGCCTGCGACGACAGGCCCGGCCTCGCGACCCGCGCGGCTCCCCCGACCCAACAGAGCACCCTGATGAAGCTACACGCAAACAATACACAGAAGTACCAGACCATCACCGCATACGACGAAAGCGGCGTCGAAATCAACGCTGTCCGCTTCAATCACAGCCTGGTCGTCCTGCCCGAAACGCCCCCGGTGGCGTGGCCGGTGTCGTCTTTCGACGAACTGGCGCCGGCGCATTTCGAAGCAATCCAGGCGATGCAACCGCAAGTCGTGATCCTTGGCACCGGCAACACGCAACGTTTCGTGCACCCGCGCCTGGTGTCTGCGCTCACCGCCGTCCATGTCGGCGTCGAGTCCATGGACAACCATGCCGCATGCCGGACCTACAACATCCTGATGGCCGAAGGCCGCAAGGTTGCGTTGGCGCTGATCATCGGGAACCAGGCAGCATGACGGCCGCATTTCCGTCGAAGCGGCTGGTATGGACGCTGTTGCTCCTGTTCCTCGCCTCCTGGCTCTACATGCTGGGCGCCCGTACGCTGGTCCCGACCGACGAAGGCCGCTACGCCGAGATGGCGCGCGAAATGCTGGCGACCAATGACTGGATCACGCCGCGCCTGAACGGCATCAAATACTTCGAAAAGCCGCCGCTGCAGAACTGGATGAACGCCCTCACCTTTGCCGCCTTCGGCCTTGGCGAATGGCAGGCCCGCCTGTGGACCGGCTTGTGCGGCTTGCTGGGCATAGGCCTGGTGGCGTACACCGGCCGCCGCATTTTCGATGCCCGCACCGGCTTTTATGCCGGGGTGATCCTCGCCTCTTCGTTCTTCTGGGCTGCGCTGTCGCACGTCAACACGCTCGACATGGGCCTGGCCGGCATGATGACGATTTCGCTGTGCGCCCTGCTGCTGGCGCAGCGTGAAGATGCGGATCGACGCGCGCGACGCAACTGGATGCTGGTGTGCTGGGCCGGCATGGCGCTGGCGGTGCTCTCGAAAGGGCTGATCGGCATCGTCCTGCCCGGCGGTGTGCTGGTCGCCTACACCCTGGTACAACGTGATTTCGGGCTCTGGACCCGGCTGCATCTCGGGGCCGGCTTGCTGGTGTTCTTCGCCATCACCACGCCGTGGTTCGTGCTGGTTTCACTGCAAAATCCGGAATTCCCGCATTTCTTCTTCATCCACGAGCACCTGCAGCGCTTCACCAGCAAGGTGCACAACCGCGCCGGCCCCTGGTACTACTTCATCCCTATCCTGGCGCTGGGCATACTGCCGTGGCTGGGAGTGATTTTCCAGGGCTTGCTGCACGGCTGGCGCCAGCAGCCGGAGGGGCGCTTCAACCCCAACCGCATGCTGCTGCTATGGGCGGTGGTCATTTTTGCATTTTTCAGCGTGTCAGGCTCCAAGCTGCCCTCGTACATCATCCCGATATTCCCGGCCCTGGCCTTGCTGATCGGCGGCTACCTGAACCGTGCCGGCACCCGGCCGGTCATGGCCGCCGCCGGACTGGTGCTGCTGCTGTGCGCCGTCGGGCTGGCCTTCGTTCCCCGTATCGCCCTGATGGGCAGCGAGGAATGGGAAAAGCCCTTGTACCAGGGATACGCCTGGTGGGTCGCCGCCGGCGCAATCATCGGCTTGCTCGGCAGCATTTACTCGCTGCTGCTGGCCAGGCGCCGCAACGACTACGCAATGGTGGCGCTGGCTGTCGCCGGCTACCTTGCCGGCCAGGTCATCATGCTCGGGCATGAGCCGCTCGGCCGCTATGCAGCGGGCATCGCCCATGTGCCCGCATTGCAGGCGGAACTCGCGCCCGACACGACGCTGTACTCGGTGGGTCGTTACGAACAGGCCTTGCCCTTCTACCTGCAACGCACGCTGACACTGGTCGAACACGCTGACGAGATGGCTTTCGGCCTTGGGCAGGAGCCGCATCGCTGGGTACCGACCCGGGCCGAATTCGTCCAGCGCTGGCGCGCCGCCCATGCTGCCAACAGGAAGGAAATCGCAATCATGTCCCCAACAGTCTACCGCGCCATGCTGGAACAGAAGCTGCCGATGCGCGTCATCGGCCAGGATCCGCGCCGGGTGATCGTCACCAACCAGCCGGCAGCGGCAGGAAACAGGCAATGACCCTCACCACCTTCGGTTTCATTTTTGTCGGCATCTGCCTGAATGCCGTGGCCCAATTGCTGCTGAAAGCGGGCACGAATGCGGTCGGGGCGATCCACCTCAACGCGGAAAACTGGATCCCCACCGGCATCAAGCTGGCAACGCAGTTGCCCATCATCGGCGGGCTGACCTGCTACGTGATTTCGGTGGTGGTCTGGATCATCGGCCTGTCGCGCGTCGACGTCACGATCGCCTATCCGCTGCTGTCACTGGGCTACATCATCAATGCCATCGGCGCCTGGTATTTCCTGGGCGAAGCGATTTCGCTGCAGCGCATGCTGGCGATCGGCGTGATCATCATCGGAGTTTTCCTGCTGGCCCGCAGCTGATCCATCCGTGCCATGCACCGATTGAACCGACCCGCAAATTGCCGGTCAGTCCTGATAACAACATTACTTGAACATGAACCTTCCTTTCCTGCCCTTTGCCAAGCCGACCATAGACGAAGCGACCATTGCCGACGTAGCCCAGGTGCTGCGCTCGGGCTGGATTACCAGCGGCCCCAAGGTGCAGGCGTTCGAGGCGGCGCTGTCGGAATACTTCGGCGGGCGACCGGTGCGGACCTTCAATTCCGGCACCTGCACGATGGAAATCGCGCTGCGCATAGCCGGCATTGGCCCGGGCGATGAAGTCATCACCACGCCGATCAGCTGGGTGGCAACCGCCAACGTCATCCTTGAAGTGGGCGCCACCCCGGTGTTTGCCGATATCGACCCGGTCACGCGCAACATCGATCTCGACAAGCTCGAGGCCGCGATCACGCCCCGCACGCGCGCCATCATCCCGGTCTACCTGGCGGGCCTGCCGGTCGACATGGACCGGCTGTACCAGATCGCCGGCAAGCACAATTTGCGCGTGGTGGAAGATGCGGCCCAGGCCATCGGCTCGACATGGAAGGAGCAACGAATCGGATCCTTCGGGGACCTGGTGTCATTCAGCTTCCAGGCCAACAAGAACATCACCTCGTCCGAAGGCGGATGCCTGGTGATGAACAATGCCGACGAAGCCAGGCTGGCGGAAAAATATCGCCTGCAGGGCGTGACCCGCAGCGGCATGGACGGCATCGATGTCGACGTGCTGGGTGGAAAATTCAACATGACCGACATTGCCGCCGCGATCGGCCTGGGGCAGTTTGCCCACCTCGACGCCGTCACTCGCCGCCGCAAGGCGCTGGCGGTCCGGTATTTCGACTTGTTCGGCCCCGATTTCGAGCAGTCCACCGGCGCCCAGCTGCCGCCGCGCGAGCTGCAGGACTCCAACTGGCACATGTTCCAGCTGGTGCTGCCCGAACGGATAAAACGCGCCGATTTCATGTCAAGGATGATGGAGCTGAACATCGGGATCGGCTACCACTACCCGGCAATCCACCTGTTCACGCTGTACCGGGAGCGCGGCTATCGGGAAGGCCTGTGCCCGATCGCAGAACGGGTCGGACGCCAGATCGTGTCGCTACCGATGTTTGCCACCATGCAGGACAGCGATGTGGACCGCGCCGTCGACGCGGTAAAATCGGTACTTCAGTGAAATCAGCACTATCATGAAACCCGAAATTTCCGTTGTCATTCCGGTCTATAACGAAGAAGCTGGCCTGGCCAAGCTGTTCGACCGGCTTTATCCCGCGCTGGACGCCCTCAACACGCCGTACGAAGTCATTTTCGTCAACGACGGCAGCCGTGACCGCTCATCGCAGATCCTTTCCGAGCAGTTCCGCCGCCGCCCCGATGTGACCCGGGTGGTGCTGTTCAACGGGAACTTCGGCCAGCACATGGCGATCCTGGCCGGCTTCGAACAGACCCGCGGCGATATCGTGATCACGCTCGACGCCGACCTGCAGAATCCGCCCGAGGAAATCCATCTGCTGATCGCCAAGATGCGCGAAGGCTACGATTATGTCGGCTCGATCCGGCGCGACCGGCAGGACTCTGCCTGGCGCACCCATGCGTCGAAGCTGATGAACCGGCTGCGCGAACGCATCACCCATATCAAGATGACAGACCAGGGCAACATGCTGCGCGCCTACGGCCGTAACGTGGTCGACCTGATCAACCAGTGCCAGGAAGTCAACACCTTCATTCCGGCCCTGGCCTATACCTTCTCGCGCAACCCGACCGAGGTCCTGGTCGAGCACGAAGAGCGCTCGGCTGGAGAATCGAAATATTCGCTATACAGCCTGGTGCGCCTGAACTTCGACCTGGTGACGGGTTTTTCGCTGATGCCGCTGCAGTTTTTCTCGTTGATCGGCATGGCGCTGTCCTTCGTTTCAGCAGCACTGTTCATCCTGCTGCTGGTGCGGCGCTTCATCATCGGCGCAGAAGTCGAGGGCGTATTCACCCTGTTCGCCATCAATTTCTTTCTGATGGGCGTGATCTTGTTCGGCATCGGCCTGGTCGGCGAGTACGTCGGCCGCATCTACATGCAGGTCCGGGGCCGGCCGCGCTACGTGATCCAGGCGGTGCTGGAACAGTCTGCCGAACCGGTCGCACGGGCGCCGCGGACGGCGCTGGAGCGCCAGTCCTGATGCGGGCCGTCGTATTTGCCTATCACAACGTCGGGGTCCGTTGCCTGAAGGTGTTGCTGGCGCGCGGGGTCGAGGTCGCCCTCGTCGTCACCCACCGGGACAATCCGGCCGAGACCATCTGGTTCGATTCGGTGGCATCGGTCTGCGAAGAGCAGGGACTGCCCTTCGTCACCCCCGACAGCCCTGCGGAACCGGCACTACGGGAGCGGATCGCAGCGATCGCGCCGGATTTCATCTTCAGCTTTTACTACCGCCACATGATCCCGGCAGGCCTGCTGGAGCTGGCCAGGTCGGGCGCATTCAACATGCACGGGTCACTGCTGCCGAAATACCGTGGCCGCGTGCCGACCAACTGGGCGGTCCTCCACGGCGAAACCGAGACCGGCGCCACACTGCATGAAATGACGGCCAAGCCGGACGCCGGCGCCATCATCGGCCAGACCGCAGTGCCGATCCTTCCCGACGATACGGCATACGAAGTATTCGGCAAGTGCACCGTCGCTGCCGAACAGACGCTGTGGCAAGCGCTGCCGCTGCTGCTTGCCGGACACGCTCCCCGCCTTCCCAACGATCTCTCGCAGGGCAGCTATTTCAGCGGCCGCAAGCCGGAGGATGGCAGGATCGACTGGAGCCAGCCGGCGCGCAATGTCTACAACCTGCATCGCGCTGTCGCCCCGCCCTACCCTGGCGCTTTCACCAGCGTAAATGGCCACACTTACGTGATCGGACGCGCCCGGCTCGCCCCTCGGCCGATGCCCGATTTGCCGCCGGGCTTGGCTGTAGTGGATAATTCGATATTCGGCGTGTGCGGCGACGGTCGCGCACTTGCCATCCAGCAGTTGCTGGAAAATGACGCGCCTGTCCTGCCGTCGACACTGGCCCAGGTTCTGGGCGCCGCGCCAGCGCGCTGAAAGCGCGCCGCCTCCCGCGCCCGGCACACAGGACAGGCAAGGGCAAGAATAACCATCACCACCCTCTCAACATGAAAAAAGTCCTCATTCTCGGCGTCAACGGCTTCATCGGCCACCACCTGTCAAAGCGCATCCTCGATACCACCGACTGGCATGTGTACGGCATGGACATGATGACCGACCGCATCAACGACCTGCTCGACAACGAGGCTTACAAGTCGCGCATGCACTTCTTCGAAGGCGACATCACGATCAACAAGGAATGGGTCGAGTACCACGTCAAGAAGTGCGACGTGATCCTGCCGCTGGTCGCGATCGCCACCCCGTCGACCTATGTGAAGAAGCCTTTGCGCGTGTTCGAGCTGGACTTCGAGGCAAACCTGCCGATCGTGCGCTCCGCCGCCAAGTACGGCAAGCACCTGGTATTCCCGTCGACCTCCGAGGTGTACGGGATGTGCCATGACGACGAATTCGATCCCGAGCAATCGGAACTGATTTGCGGCCCGATCAATAAGCCACGCTGGATCTACTCCTGCGCCAAGCAACTGATGGACCGGGTGATCTGGGGTTACGGCATGGAAGACAACCTCAACTTCACCCTGTTCCGCCCGTTCAACTGGATTGGCGCCGGTCTCGATTCGATCCATACGCCGAAGGAAGGCAGCTCGCGCGTCGTGACCCAGTTCTTCGGCCACATCGTGCGCGGTGAAAACATCTCGTTGGTGGACGGCGGCAGCCAGAAGCGCGCCTTCACCTACATCGACGACGGTATCGACGCGCTGATCAAGATCATCGCCAACAAGGACGGGGTCGCCAGCGGCAAGATCTACAACATCGGCAATCCGAGCAACAATTTCTCGATCCGCGAACTGGCGCAGATGATGCTGGACCTCGCTGCCCAGTATCCGGAATATGCCGAATCGGCGCGCAATGTGAAGCTGCTCGAGACCACCTCCGATGCCTACTATGGCCGCGGCTACCAGGACGTGCAGAATCGCGTGCCGAAGATCACCAATACTTGCGAAGAACTGGACTGGATGCCCACCACCGGCATGCCCGATACGCTCCGGAAAATCTTCGATGCTTATCGCAGCCAGGTGATCGAAGCTCGCGCACTGATGGACTGAGCGCAGCCGTGCCGCTGCTCGTCCTGAAAATCGATGTCGACACCTTTCGCGGCACGCTGGAAGGCGTGCCGAACCTGGTGCGCTTGCTGCGCCAGCACCAGGCGCAGGCAACCTTCCTGTTTTCGCTCGGTCCCGACCACACCGGATGGGCCCTGCGACGGGCCTTCCGGCCCGGATTTTTCAGCAAGGTATCCCGCACCTCGGTGGTCGAGCATTACGGCCTGAAGACGCTTTCATATGGCGTCTTGCTGCCCGCCCCTGATATCGGCAAGCGTTGCGCCACCGAAATGCGCGCAGTGCGCGACGCCGGCTTCGAGTGCGGCGTCCACACCTGGGACCACGTAGTCTGGCAGGACCATGTGCGCAACCGCGACCAGCCCTGGACCGCGGCACAGATGCAGAAAAGCTGGCAGCGCTACACCGAGATATTTGGCGAAGCGCCGCGCACCCATGGCGCTGCCGGCTGGCAGATGAACCAGCATGCCTTCGCGCAACTGGATGCCTTCGGCCTTGAATACGCATCCGACGGCCGCGAAATGCTGGACCAGGATGGCCGGCTGACGCGTCCGGACGCCGGTCCATACCGGCTGCAGGCAAACGGCACCCGGCTCGACTGCGTGCAGATGCCAACCACACTACCCACGCTCGATGAACTGCTGGGTCGCACTGTCGCCGGCACCGAACTCACTCGTGACAAGGTTGCCGACTTCCTGCTCGACCTGACCGCCGCGCCGCGCGACCACGTCTACACTTTGCACGCGGAACTTGAAGGGCAGAAACTCGCCCCCATCTTCGACAAGTTGCTCGCCGGCTGGAGAGCACAGGGTTACACGCTGGCGTCGATGGAGCAATACCACCGTTCGCTCGCCATCGATGCCCTGCCGCTGCGGCCGCTGCAATGGGGCGAATTGCCCGGAAGATCCGGTGAGCTGGTAGTTGCCTGAAGTCGGCGGTACCAGCCCCTGAAAAGAACAGAACAAGGAGCAATATCTTGCCGAGCCATCCCACCCTCAATGAACCGGTGCCCGATTTTTCGGCGCCAATGACCGGAGACCAGACCTTCACACTCTCTGCCTGGCGCGGAAAGAACCTGGTCCTTTTCTTCTATCCGAAGGACAACACGCCCGGTTGCACCACCGAAAGCATGCGCTTTCGCGACCTGCACCCCGATTTCCTGAAAGCGAACACCGAAGTGTTCGGCATCAGCCGCGACAGCCTGCGCTCCCATGAAGGCTTCAAGGCCAAGCTGGAAATGCCTTTCGATCTGATTTCCGACGCCGACGAAGCTGTTTGCACACTCTTCGATGTCATGAAAATGAAAAGCATGTATGGCAAGAAAGTGCGCGGCGTCGAACGCTCGACATTTGTGATTGACGCTTCCGGCACATTGGTGAAAGAATGGCGTGGAGTGAAAGTCCCCGGGCATGTAGACGAAGTGCTCGAGTTTGCGAGATCGATCGCCTGAGATAGCGACTCTTCTTTGATTTCAAATAGAAATTCCTTCGAGAAGCCGTTTATGGAAAAGGAAGCCATCCTTTCCATCAAACGGCTTTTTGCATTGTGCCGTGCGCTCTACCGTAGTCCCACCTGTACTTCCGCAACAGCCTGGCGCCGGCGCCACCCCAGGCAAACCTAGATCGAGGAACTGATGCCCCTGCCAAAAATCCCCGCCAAGCCTGCAGTCATTCTCACCCCGAGCGAGTATCCGAAGGCGGAAAAAGGCAAGCCGGTCAAACCCAAGCTCAGCATGATCGACAGCGCGCCGCGAGTGCGCCCCGCAACAGCGGTCGCCGTGCCGCCAGCGCCAGCACCCGTAGTTGCCGCCGCCCCGGCACCGGTGAGCGCACCTGCACCAGCAGCCCGCGGCAAATCCGCAGAGGCACCGGTTGCCGCGCTGCTGACCAGCGCGAAACCGAAAAAGCCGGTGGACACGCACGTGAAATCCAGCGTCAGCCGTGCCGCCGATCGCACCGGCAAGACCAAGCTGTTCGTGCTCGATACCAACGTCCTGATGCACGATCCGTCATCGCTGTTCCGCTTCGAGGAACACGACGTCTACCTGCCGATGATGACGCTGGAAGAACTGGACAACCACAAGAAGGGCATGTCCGAAGTCGCCCGCAATGCGCGCCAGGTGTCGCGCAGCCTGGACGCACTGGTCGCCGACATCGACGACAAGCAGATCGACAGCGGCATTCCGCTGTCGAAGCTGGGCAACAAGGATGCGCGCGGCTGCCTGTTCTTCCAGACCAGCCTGCAACCCGGTGAATTGCCCGAGGGGCTGCCACAAGGCAAGGCAGACAACCAGATACTTGCCGTGGTACGCGCACTGCAAGCCCAGCACCCCGATCGTGCGGTCGTGCTGGTGTCGAAAGACATCAACATGCGCATCAAGGCGCGCGCGATGGCGCTGCCGGCAGAGGAATACTTCAACGACCATGTGCTGGAAGACACGGACCTGCTGTATTCCGGCATCCTGCAGTTGCCGAACGATTTCTGGAACAAGCACGGCAAGGGAATGGAATCGTGGCAGGAGACCCGCAACGGCGCCGGCTACACCTATTACCGCGTGACCGGCCCGCTGGTTGCCACCATGCTGGTCAACCAGTTCGTATTCCAGGAACCGGGCGCTGGCGAGCCCTCATTCTATGGCCAGGTCACCCAGATCAACGGCAAGACCGCGGTCATCCGCACCTTGCGCGACTACACCCATGCCCGCAACAACGTGTGGGGCGTGACGGCCCGCAATCGCGAGCAAAATTTTGCGCTGAACCTGCTGATGGATCCCGAGTGCGACTTCGTCACGCTGCTCGGCCAGGCCGGCACCGGCAAGACCCTGCTGGCACTGGCCGCTGGCCTGGCGCAGGTGCTGGAGACGAAGCTCTACAACGAGATCATCGTTACCCGCGTCACGGTCCCGGTCGGCGAGGACATCGGTTTCCTGCCTGGCACCGAAGAAGAGAAAATGTCGCCATGGATGGGGGCGTTCGACGACAACCTCGAAGTGCTGAACAAGTCCGACTCCGATGCCGGCGACTGGGGCCGCGCCGCGACCCAGGACCTGATCCGCTCGCGCATCAAGATCAAGTCGCTCAACTTCATGCGCGGCCGCACCTTCGTCAACCGCTACCTGATCGTCGACGAAGCCCAGAACCTGACGCCCAAGCAGATGAAAACCCTGGTCACGCGTGCCGGCCCGGGAACCAAGATCGTCTGCCTGGGTAACATCGCGCAGATCGACACGCCGTACCTGACCGAAGGGTCCAGCGGGCTGACCTATGTGGTGGATCGCTTCAAGGGCTGGGCGCATTCAGGCCACATCACCCTGGCACGCGGCGAACGCTCGCGGCTGGCAGATCATGCGAGCGACGTGCTCTGACGGCGTACCCTGATTGATCCACGCACATGGGCCATCCCTTCGTCGGGATGGCCCATGGCTATCTTGATGGTCATGCCATCCTTGCCCAAGTGGTGGTTTTGCACTTCCACCTTTGGCGCAATGATGTCGCAGGCCTGAGCGCGCCTGCCGGTCTCAGAACACCTTGGTGCCGATCCACCACGCAATCGCCGCCATGAAGGCCGATGCCGGAATGGTGAACACCCAGGCCCAGACGATATTGCCGGCCACGCCCCAGCGCACGGCAGAGGTCTTCCTGGAGGCGCCGACACCAACGATGGCGCCGGTAATGGTATGCGTAGTCGACACCGGGATCCCGAGCGCGGTTGCCACGAACAGCGTGATCGCCCCCCCCGTCTCGGCGCAAAACCCGCCGACCGGCTTGAGCTTGGTAATGCGCTGCCCCATCGTCTTCACGATGCGCCAGCCGCCGAACAAGGTACCAAGGGCGATGGCCGAATAGCAACTGATCACCACCCACCACGGCGGATGCGACTCGGTATTGGCGGTATAGCCGGCGACGATCAGCAGCATCCAGATAATGCCCATGGTCTTCTGGGCATCATTGCCGCCGTGGCCCAGGCTGTACATCGACGCCGATACCAGCTGCATGCGGCGGAACCACTTGTCCACCTTGGCCGGATGAGATCGCACAAATAGCCACGACACGATCACCATCAGCATCGCCCCGAACAGGAAGCCCAGCATCGGCGACAGCACGATGAAAATGATGGTCTTGATCAGTCCGCCCGCGATCAGGGAGCCGGTGCCTCCCTTGGCCACTGCCGCGCCAACCAGGCCTCCGATCAACGCATGGGACGACGACGATGGAATACCGTAATACCAGGTGATCAGGTTCCACGCTATGGCCCCGACCAGGGCGCCAAAGATCACATGATGATCGACGATGGAAGGGTCGATCGTGCCCTTCCCCACCGTCGCCGCGACCTTCACGTGAAAAACCATGATCGCTACAAAGTTGAAGAAGGCAGCCATTGCCACCGCCTGGTGCGGCTTGAGCACGCCGGTGGAGACCACCGTCGCGATCGCGTTCGCGGCGTCATGAAAACCATTCATGAAGTCGAACAACAGCGCAAGCACAACCAGGAAAACGAGCACATAGATGCTCATCTGTAGAGTTTGCATATTCTTGTTCTTGTAGCGGTTCGTCAGGCGTTTTCGACGATGATGCCTTCGAGGATGTTGGCAACGTCCTCGCAGCGGTCGGTCACGGTTTCCAGTATTTCGTAGATGGCCTTCAGCTTGATCAGGGTGCGCACGTCCGGCTCGTCGCGGAACAGCTTGGACATGGCGGCACGCATCACATGATCGGCATCCGATTCGAGGCGGTCGATCTCTGCGCACAGGCTCAGGATCTCGCGGGCATTGTCCATGTTGCTCAACAGCCCGACCGCGGCCCGGACTTTTTCGGTGCAGGACAGGCACAACTCGGCCAGCCGCTTGGCCTCCGGCGTGATCGCCTTGATGTCATAAAGGGAAATCGTCTGGGCAGCGTCTTCCAGCAGGTCGAGGATGTCGTCCATCCGCGTGATCAGCTGATGGATGTCGTCGCGATCCAGCGGCGTGATGAAGGTCTTGTGCAGCATCTCCAGCGTATTGTGGGTGACCTTGTCGGCCTCCTTCTCTATGCTTTCGATGGCATGCACGCGCATTTCGAGGTCGTCGAAATTGGCCATCAGGGCCAGCATTTCCTTCGCCCCTTTGACGCACAGGTCGCCATGCTGCACAAACAATTCGAAAAACTTGCCCTCCGTGGGCATCAAACGTCCAAACATGATACTTCTCCCTTTGCCACACAGGATGCTCAGTCGCCCTGGTAGAGCTGGCCTGCGCTGCCTGTGTAATTGTCAAATTTTGTGTATTGTCCAAGGAAGGTAAGGCGCACCCGGCCGATCGGGCCGTTACGCTGCTTGCCGATGATGATCTCAGCGGTTCCCTTGTCCGGTGAATCCGGGTTGTAGACTTCGTCGCGGTAGATGAACAGGATGACGTCCGCATCCTGCTCGATTGCGCCGGATTCGCGCAGGTCGGACATCACGGGGCGCTTGTCGGTACGCTGCTCGAGCGAGCGGTTCAGCTGCGACAGCGCAATCACCGGGCAATGCAGTTCCTTTGCCAGTCCCTTCAGTCCACGCGATATCTCGGAGATTTCGGTGGCCCTGTTCTCGCCCGCGCTGTTGGCCGACATCAGTTGCAGGTAGTCGACAATGATCAGGCCGAGCTTGCCGCACTGGCGCGAAAGCCGCCGCGCGCGAGCCCGCAGTTCAATCGAACTCAGCGCCGGCGTCTCGTCGATGTACAGTTGGGCATCGTTCATCTTCTGGATTGCATGCGTCAGGCGCGGCCAGTCCTCGTCGGACAATTTGCCGACCCGCAGCCGGCTCTGGTCCAGCCTGCCGACCGAGCCCAGCATACGCATCGCCAGCTGGGTGCCGCCCATCTCCATCGAAAACACGGCAACTGGCAGCCCGTTGTCGATCGCGACGTTTTCACCGATGTTCAGCGAAAATGCGGTCTTGCCCATCGAGGGCCGCCCAGCGACGATGACCAGGTCGCCAGGCTGCAAACCAGACGTCATGCGGTCGAGGTCGACAAAGCCGGTTGGCACCCCGGTGATCTCGTTCTGGTTGTCACGGTTATACAGCTCGTCGATGCGCTCGACCACCTCGGTCAGCAACGGCTGGATTGCAATGAATCCCTGCGCGCCGCGCGAACCTTCTTCCGCGATCGAAAATATCTTGGCCTCGGCCTCGTCGAGCATCTGCTTGACTTCCTTGCCCTGCGGACTGAAGGCTTGCGAGGAAATCTCGTCCGAGACCGTAATCAGCTTGCGCAGCACGCCACGGTCCCGCACGATCTCGGCATAGCGGCGGATATTGGCAGCCGATGGCGTGTTCTGTGCCAGTGCGTTGAGATAAGCCAGTCCGCCGACTTCCTCCGCCTTGCCACTGTTGGTCAGTGCTTCGTAGACTGTGATGACGTCGGCCGGTCGGCCATTGTTGATGAGCTTGACCACATGCTGGAAGATGATCCGGTGGTCATAGCGATAAAAATCGTCGAGAGTGACGAAGTCAGCGATCCGGTCCCAGGCTGCATTGTCCAGCAACAGGCCGCCGATGACCGATTGCTCGGCCTCTATCGAATGCGGCGGTACACGGAGGGCTTCTAATTGCGGGTCGGCGCGGCTATTCATGGGCCGCATTATACCGTCCGGACGGTCGTCCTCCCCGGAGGAGGAGCGCTTATCGAACTTCTTTTTGCCGGGTTTTTCCATCTGGTGTGAAGCGTGGTAGCTATGCCAACGGTATGCAGGAGTGAAGCCGGGCCCTCACGCCGGAAAACTTTCAGCAGCGTGCGACCAGACAAAAAAAAGCCGGGCAAGCCCGGCTTTTTCGTAATGCTGACGACTCAGGCGTGCTCGCCCAGCACAGATACCGTGATATCGACGATGACGTCGGTATGCAGCGCCACCGAAACAGCGTGGTCGCCCACGATCTTCAGCGGGCCTTGCGGCATGCGTACTTGGCCCTTCTCGACCGGGAAGCCTTGCTTGGTCAGCGCTTCGGCGATGTCGAAGTTGGTGACCGAGCCGAACAGGCGGCCGTCAACGCCGGCCTTCTGCGACACCTGCACGGTCAGGCCGGACAGTTTCTCGCCTTGGGCCTGGGCTACGGCCAGCCGCAACGCAGCTGCCTTTTCCAGGTCGGCACGACGGACTTCAAATTCGGCCACGGCAGCAGCGGTGGCACGACGCGCTTTACGCTGGGGGATCAGGAAATTGCGGGCATAGCCGTCCTTGACCTTCACAACTGCACCCAGATCGCCCAGATTGACGACTTTTTCCAACAGAATAACTTGCATGTTTTCTCCTAAGCGTCGTCTTACGCGTTGTGCAGGTCGGTGTACGGCAGCAGGGCCAGATAGCGGGCGCGCTTGATTGCCGTATCGAGCTGGCGCTGGTAGTGCGCACGGGTGCCGGTCAGGCGTGCGGGCATGATCTTGCCGTTTTCCTGGACAAAGTCCTTCAGCGTGTCGACATCCTTGTAGTCCACCTGCTCGACTTTTGCTGCCGTGAAGCGGCAGAACTTCTTGCGCTTGAACAGCGGATTTTGCTGTTTGCGCTTCTCTTTCATCTTGCTCTTGTCAAATTTCTTACCGAATGCCATTTTTGGCTCCTGTATCTGGTATCTGGATTGTGTTACTCAAAACCGGTGATGTGAAATACCATGCTCCGGCTGTTGCGGTTCTTTCGCGCAAGGAAGCCAGTGAAATGGTAGGTACCGCCCAGATCGGCCTGGTTGAATTCTTCCGAAATCCGGCCTGCAGCCTGTGCAGCGATTTCGAACTCGACCAAGCGGGCAATGCCTGCTTCGGACTGGGTCGAACTGTGCAGCAGTCTTGCTGCAACGATCGGTATACCCGCCGGCGTGTAGCGCAGTACGTCGCGCTCGGCAATGCTTGCAATCAAACGAACCTGATTCACTCTCCCGGGTGCTTAGGAAGCAGCTGCCTCGGCGCGGTGGCTCTTGGCGGCGTCTTCTTTCTGCACGGCCTTCATCATCGGCGACGGCGCAGTATCGGCCTTCTTCATCTTGACGGTGAGGTGGCGCAGGACGGCGTCGTTGAAGCGGAAGCCGGTTTCGAGTTCCAGCAGGGTCTCGGCGTCGCACTCGATGTTCATGCAAACATAGTGTGCCTTGGCGAGTTTCTGGATCATGTAGGCCATCTGGCGACGACCCCAGTCTTCCACCCGGTGAACATTGCCGCCGCGAGCGGTGACGATGCCTTTGTAACGCTCGATCATGGCGGGCACTTGCTCGCTCTGATCGGGATGCACGATAAATACGATTTCATAATGACGCATGTAATCTCCTAGGGACGGATTGATGATCGCCCACCCCGGCGTCAACTCGAGTGTGGGAAGAGGAAAACACGCAACTATACCGGCAAGTGGGCAAAAACTCAAATTCCTGTCGCTGCGCCCGAATCACCGGGCGGTCCCGCGTCCGCTGCGCGGACCAGAAACCGCTTGCATGGAAACAAAGACTGTATAAAAATACAGGCTGTCATTATAAACAGGCGGCCGGCATTCCCGGCCGGGCGCGATGATCAAGCTTACCGAACGACAGGAACAGATACTCAACCTCGTCAAGGCGGCGATCGAAAAGACAGGCTTCCCGCCAACCCGTGCTGAAATTGCAACCGAACTCGGTTTTCGCTCTGCCAATGCGGCTGAAGAGCATCTGCAGGCGCTCGCCCGCAAGGGCGCAATTGAAATATCCCCGGGTACTTCCCGCGGCATCCGCTTGCTGGACATGCCCGCCGGTCGTGCGCGACGCCCATCCGGGCAGATGACACTACCCCACGCCGGGATCATGCAACTCACCCTGCCGCTGGTCGGCCGGGTAGCTGCCGGCTCCCCGATCCTGGCCCAGGAGCACATCGACAATACTTATACCGTCGACCCGAACCTGTTCGCCGACCGTCCCGACTACCTGCTGCGGGTACGTGGCATGTCGATGCGTGACGCCGGCATACTGGACGGCGACATGCTGGCCGTCAAGAAAACCACCGAAGCACGCAATGGACAGATAGTCGTTGCACGGCTTGGCGACGAAGTGACGGTCAAACGCTTCCGCAGATCGGCAAACCTGATCGAACTGCTGCCCGAGAACGACGACTTCAAGCCGATTCGCGTAGAACCCGGGCGTGAAGACTTTGTGCTGGAAGGCTTGGCGGTAGGTTTGCTGAGGGCTTGGGCGTAGCACGCCAACGCTAAGCGTTGGCCGCTATTGATCACTACGGTCGCTCCCTCCCTTTCAAGGGGAGGGAGCGTTCTTGGAGTGCGTCGGACCACGTCACGAATCAAGATGTGGGCAATGATCCGCTTCAAAGGTAGCGGGAGCCACCGTGAAGCTTTCCCCCACCCACCCACCGACGCAGCCGTTCACTTCTTGCATGCCGCGATCACATGCCCCGCAATGCCCCGCAGGATGTTCACCTCTTCCGTTTCCAGCCCCGTCCTCGAAAACAGTCTCCGCAAGCGCGGCATCAGCTTCTTCGGATTGGCCGCATCCAGAAAGCCAAGCTCGACCAGCGCATGCTCCAGGTGGACATACATGCCCTCCACTTGCTCGGCAGAAGCCAGCTCGCCCTGGAAGCCGATCCTGGAAGCTGACTGATCCGCAGGTCCGGAATCACTTGCCACCCGGCATTCGTAAGCCAGCAATTGCACCGCCTGCGCCAGGTTCAATGACGAATAGGCGGGATTTGCTGGAATGTTCACCAGCGCCTGGCACTGCATCACCGAGTCATTCGAAAGCCCGTAGCGCTCGCTGCCGAATACCAGTGCCGCCTGCAGGTCGGCCCGGGGAGCGACCACGGCGGCAAACTCCCGCGGACTTACCACCGGCGGAGAATATTCGCGCAAGCGGGAACTGAGAGCGGCAGCGTACTGGACGCCGTCCAGCGCCTGCGCCAGCGTTTCCACAACCTTCGCGTTTTCCAGCACATCAAGCGCGCCGCTGGCAAAAGCAATCGCGTCGTCCTGCCGGAGCGCATCGGCGAAGCGTGGCCGGACCAGCACCAGTTCCGAAAAACCCATGGTCTTCATGGCACGTGCGGCCGCGCCGATGTTGCCCGGATGACTGGTTTCAACAAGGACAAACCGCAGGCGGGAGAAAAGCGAATTGGGCATCTGTGGCTGTATCGTTTAAAATAGAGGGTTCCGCGGCGGCCGATCACATCGCCTGTCGCACGCTCATTAAATATTCGGGTGTCGTACTTGCAGCCTTCTGGCCGGCACCGCCATTCTATCGGAAGCCCTCATGCAACCCATGCTGAACACGGCTATCAAAGCCGCTCGTCGCGGTGCCTCGATCATCAACCGCGCCTCCTTTGAACTGGATCGGCTGACGGTGACAGAAAAAAGTCACAACGACTTCGTGACCGAAGTCGACCGCGCCGCGGAACAGGCCATCATCGATGTCCTGCACGCCGCCTACCCGGATCATGCGATCCTGGCCGAAGAATCCGGACCGTCAGCGAACCTGCATGACGAGAACGAGAATGTCTGGATCATCGATCCGCTCGACGGCACCACGAATTTCATCCACGGCTTCCCGCAGTACTGCGTCTCGATCGCGTTGCAGCAACGCGGCCAGATCACGCAGGCAGTCATCTTCGATCCGACCCGCAACGACCTCTTCACGGCATCCAAGGGGCGCGGCGCATACCTGAATGAAAAGCGGATCCGGGTCATGAAAAGGGAAAAGATCGCTGACGCCTTGCTCGGCACCGGTTTCCCTTACAGCGACCTGAGCGCCCTCGACGAATACCTCCAGATGTTTCGCGTCATGACGCAAGCATCTTCCGGACTGCGTCGCCCGGGCTCGGCTGCGCTCGACCTCGCCTACGTTGCCTGCGGCCGTCTCGACGGCTTTTTCGAAAAGAGCCTGAAGCCGTGGGACATTGCAGCAGGCTCGCTCCTCATTACTGAAGCCGGCGGCATCGTCGGCACCTTCGCCGGCGAATCCGACTACCTGTACAAGGGTAACGTGATCGCCGCTTCCCCGAAAGTATTCGCCCAGATGGTGCAGTTGCTTGCGCCCTGGTCACGCTAGATTGGCAATTGCCGTTCTTCCAGCGTTAATCGTTGGCCCAGCCCCCATTGCGGGGCAGCGCCACAACCAATAATTCATCCATGTCATTTGCAGAACTCGGCTTGTCCGAACCCATTCTTCGTGCCGTCATCGAAAACGGCTACACCATTCCCACCCCTATCCAGAAGCAGGCCATACCTGCGGTACTGAAGGGCGGCGACCTGCTCGCAGGCGCCCAGACTGGCACCGGCAAGACCGCCGGCTTCACGCTCCCGATCCTGCAGCGCCTCTCGACCATTGCGCCGAAACCTGGCACCCGCGCGAAAAGCGTCCGGACCCTGATCCTCACGCCGACGCGCGAACTCGCGGCCCAGGTCGAGGAAAGCGTGCGCACCTACGGCAAGTACCTCAAGCTCAAGTCGGGCGTGATATTCGGCGGGGTTGGCATTCACCCGCAGATCAAGTTGCTCAGCGCCGGCCTCGACATCCTGGTCGCCACGCCTGGCAGGCTGCTGGACCACATGGAACAGGGCACGATCGACCTGTCGAAGGTAGAGATCCTGGTCCTGGACGAAGCCGATCGCATGCTTGACATGGGTTTCATCCGCGACATCCGGAAAGTCCTCGCCGCGCTGCCAAAACAGCGCCAGAACCTGCTGTTTTCCGCCACGTTCTCGGATGAGATCAAGGCGCTGGCCGATGGCCTGCTCAATGCGCCCGAGATGATCGAAGTCGCCAAGCGCAACTCCACGGTCGAAGTCATTGCGCAAAAAATCTACCCGGTCGACCGCGATCGCAAGCACCCGCTGCTGGCACACCTGATCAAGGCCCATAACTGGTCCCAGGTGCTGGTGTTTACCCGCACCAAGCACGGCGCCAACAAGCTGGTCGAGCAACTGGCTCGCGACGACATCACCGCCATGGCGATTCACGGCAACAAGAGCCAGACCGCACGCACCCGTGCCCTGGGCGATTTCAAGGCCGGCGAATTGCAGGTGCTGGTGGCTACCGATATCGCCGCTCGCGGCATCGACATCGACCAATTGCCGCATGTGGTCAACTACGACCTGCCGAACGTGCCGGAAGACTATGTACATCGTATCGGACGCACCGGTCGTGCCGGCGCAACCGGCGAAGCGGTGTCGCTGGTCTGCGTGGACGAACACCAGATGTTGAAAGACATCGAGAAGCTGATCCGCCAGACTGTCCCGCGTGAAGTGGTACCCGGCTTCGAGCCCGACCCCAACGCGCGCGCGCAGCCGATCCAGTTGCGCAGCGCCGCACATGGTCGCCAGGGCGGCAACCGTTCTGGCCAGACTCCGGGAGCAGCGCCGCGCAGCGCCGCCCCACGGCCATCAGGCCCGCGTCCGGCAGCCCCGGCAGGCCGCCGCCAGGGTGGCGGTGGCGGTAGCGGCAACCGCGGACGATAAGTCTGGCACTATCCGCATCTCGCCTTCGAGCGCAGAGCAAGGCTGGAGTCATAAATGGTTTTTCGGCCACGGCAAGCGCGTCGATGGCCGATCGACCTTATAGCCCCCTCCCTTTCAAGGGGAGGGGGCATTCCTGGCGCGCCCCGCCGCCAGCACCTGCCAGATAATCGAACACTCGTTCGACCTCCCCGCTTCCTTGTTTGCATCCGTCGATCGGACCCTAATATTTGGTTCCGAAGTTTGGCTTGCTGAGTATTCTGCGTCGGTCCCGGCGTTTGCAATCCCCTTGCCGCCGGATCGGCCTGACCGGCCCCACCTGGATCGCGGCAACAGCAGACATGAAGTCGACCCGAACACTGCCCCAGTGCGGCATCGCGCATGACCATTCCCCGCGTCGGAGCATCGACAGGTGAAACCGGCAGGCGCCGCTCGCGGCAACCCGCCGCTCCGCCAGCGCTTGATGCTGACTTGCATCACGACCGCCTTTGCTGCCGGACTCGTCACATGGCATTTACTGAGCAGTCCTGCTCCCCTCCCCTTGTGGACACTGATCTTGTTGCTGGCCGCGAGCTGCCTGCCCCTGTACCGGCGCCAGGCCCGCGCGCTGCGAACCAAGCAGGCGGAACTCACCGCTGCCTACGACGCATCTCCGCTCGGGCTGTTCCAGACCGATCCCGACGGCCGCTGCACCTACGTCAATCGGCGCTATGAAGCGATTTCCGGCATGCCGGCGACGCGGGCGCTGGGGAATGGCTGGATACAGGCCATCCATCCGCAAGACCGGATCAAGGTCTTCAGCGCGTGGCGCCAGTCATCGGTAGCTGACGCGGACGGGGTGGCAGGCCGCCGCGGCAACTCCCAGATGTCCTACCGCTTCGTGCATGCGGATGGACGAATAGTCTGGGCCTCGGTCAAGACAGCGGCGATTGTTGTCGATGGCAAGGTGCAGGGCTACTCCGGCACCGTCGACGACATCACCGCCCGCCGGAAAACCGAGCAGGCGCTGGCCGACAGCGAGCATCGCTTGCGCACTGTTGCCGACACGCTGCCAGCACTGGTCGCCCAAGTCGACGCAGAATTGCGATTCCGCTTCAACAATCTTGCATGGGAGAAGCAGTACCGGATCGCACGCGACGCGATGCGCGAGATGAAGCTCGAGGATCTGCTCGGGCCCGACGAATTCCGCCAGGCCCTGCCCTGGCTTGAGCAGGCACTGGCAGGCAACACCGTCACCTTCGAGCGAGAATCCGGTTCAGGCGAGAACTACCGCTGTGAAGAGTCGACCTGTATTCCGCAGTTCGGCGAGGATTGCCGGACGGTGATCGGCTTTCACATGATGGTGCAGGACATCAGCGCCCGCAAGCTGGAGCAATGCCGGCTCCGGCAACTGGCCGAAATGGATGGCCTGACCGGATTGCTGAACCGCGAGGGCTTCCAGAAGAAGCTGGCGTGCGCGGTTGCGCGCAGCCGCAATGAGCAGTCTCTGATCGCAGTCATGTTCCTCGACCTCGACCACTTCAAGTGCGTGAACGACAGCTACGGGCACCACACTGGCGACTTGTTGCTGCAGGCCTTCGCCGGTCGCCTGTCGCAGGCCTTGCGCACCACAGATACGATCGCCCGCCTTGGCGGCGACGAGTTCACAGTGGTAATGGAGGATCTGGCCCGCCAGGAAGATGCAGAGGCGATTGCGCTCAAGATCGTGCAGACAGTGCAAACCCCGTTCGTGCTGGAAGGTGTCAGCGTGACAGTCGGGGTCAGCGTCGGGCTGGCATTCTGCCATGCCGGCAACATGGATCCCGGCGTGCTATTGCGGCGGGCCGATGCGATGCTCTACGATGCCAAGCAGGACGGACGCAGCGTCTACCGCAGCGCGCCGCCCGAACAGTGCAGCGCCCCCGGTTCGGCGGCGGCGAGCGCAACGCCATCCTGCATGGACGCTCGCACCGCATCAAGCGCCATCAGCAGCGCAACTCCGTAGGCGTGGCTGCCCGGTAAGCCTCAATGAATTCGTCGAAACTGCCGGTATCGCGGCGTTCCATGTCCCCCTGCTCGGAAAGCGACTGCTCGACCTCACTGCACAGCCTGTCCAGTTGGTCGCCCGTGACCGGCCGCTGCAGCAGGCTGGCCGCATGCTCCCGGCTTTTCTCCAGCGCAAACCGGTGGAATGAACCCTGATGCGCGCGAACCTGATCTAGCACGCGTGCCGACGGCGTCAACTCCGGCGACGCCAGGCACTGCGCCTGCGCCCTGACTGCTTCGACGTGGGCGTTGCCGCCGGACTGCTGGTCCAGCAGCCGTGCAACCGGAAGGATTTCATCCAGCATCTCCTGGCCCCACTGCGCCAGCGGAACAGCCGCGCCATCGCGATGCAACAGCAAGCCGGGCCGGCGGCCCTCGCGCACTACGGTCGCGAAGTTCGAGCGGTACTCGTTAGCCCGGGGCAGGTCAACCAGCGGACTGCCTGTCAGCGCGCACGCGGTCAGGAAAACGTCCAGGAATCGAGCCGTTTGCAGGCTGATCCCAACCGGCTCGAACGGATCGACGTCCATGCAGCGGACCTCGATGTATTGCACCCCGCGTTCGCACAGCGCCTGCAACGGCCGCTCGCCAGTCCTGGTCACGCGCTTGGGGCGGATCGTCGCGTAATACTCGTTCTCGATCTGCAGGACATTAGTGCTGATCTGGATCCATTGTCCTTCCTTGCGCAATCCGATCGCCTCGAACTCCGGATAGGGCAATTGCACAGCGCGCGCCATGCTGCGCATGTACTCGCCCAAGGTGTTGTAAGGCGGGATCAGCCCGACCTGCGCCTTGTTCTGATAGCCAAGGTCGCTCATCCGCAGGCTGGTTGCGTAAGGCAGGTACAGCGTGTCGTCGGCCAGTTTTTCCAGCTGATGGGGCCGGCCCTGCAGGAAATTCAGCGGCAGCGCGGGTGAAGCTCCGAACAGGTACATCAGCAGCCATGCACGCTGCTGGAAGTTGCGGATCATTGCGATGTAGCGTTCGGACTGGAAGTCGCGCTGCGACAGCGGCGACCCCTGGTCTTTGCGCAATGCGTCCCAAAGATCCTCCGACAAGGAGAAGTTGTAGTGAATGCCGGCGATGCACTGCATCGCCTTGCCGTAGCGCACGGCCAGGCCACGCCGGTACACGTGCTTGAGCATGCCGATGTGCGAACTGCCATACCAGGCGATCGGAATCTCCGGCTCCGCCGGCAACAGTGCCGGCATCGAATGCGCCCACATCAACTCGCTCCCCAGCCTTTGCTGGACGAACCGGTGAATCCGGTCGAGCTCGACCAGCACCTGCGCCGGATCCGCATGCGGTGACGTGATCAGTTCGAGCAGTGCTTCGGAATAATCGGTCGTGACGTGGGGATGTGTGAGGGCCGAACCCAGCGCCGCCGGATGCGGCGTCAGCGCCAGCCGGCCCTGCGGGTCCACACGCAGCGCCTCGCGCTCGATCCCGCGCCGGCCTTGCGCCAGCAGGGGCCGGTACTCGGGGCGGGTAAAAAATTCCAGCTGATGTTGAAGCAAATCGCTCAATCGAAAATCCTGTCTCGTTTCGCACGTCGCTGCGGCGTAATGTGCAAGGATAACGGAAAACCCATTTCGGGGTCGCTCGTCTACAATGATGGCTCCGAGACACAGAGACGCACAGATGACAACAAGCACCAAGCCGCTCCGCCCCGCAGCCACGCTGATCATCGTCCGCGATGGCGCCGATGGTCCCGAGGTATTCCTGATGCAGCGCACCCACCAGGCATCGTTCATGGCCAGCGCCCACGTATTTCCCGGCGGTGCCGTCGACCATTCAGACCACGATGACAGCAACGCCATTCACGACCTCGACGACCGCGCCGCCAGCGCGACGCTGAACCTTGAAAAAGGCGGTGTTTCCTACTGGATCGCTGCCATCCGCGAATGCTTCGAGGAAGCAGGCCTGCTGTTCGCCACGGACGCCAGCGGCGAGCTGGTGCAGTTGCCCGACCTGCAGGAAGCCAATGCACTGCGCCAGCAACTGTCCGAAGGCACGCTGACGCTGAAGGACCTGTGCCTGTCGCGGAACTGGCGCCTCGCCCCTGAACGCGCGGCGTACATGAGCCACTGGATCACCCCGATCGGATTGCCCAAGCGTTTCGATACCCGCTTCTTCATCGCGGTGGCGCCGCCCGGCCAGACCGGTTGGCATGACGACGAAGAGACCATTGCAAACATATGGATCACGCCGGAGCTCGCGCTGTCGCGCTTTGCCAGCGGCGAGATGAAGCTCGCCCAGGCGACCCAGACCATCCTGCGTGAACTCCAGCCATTCCGTAGCGCCGGCGAGATCATGGCGCACGTCCGGACACCACGCACTATTCCGGAAATCAATCCGCGCGTAAGCATCAACAGCAAGGGTCGCAAGGTGCTGCTGCCGGGCGATTTCCCCTACGCCGAGATCAGCAAGATCGACCCGACCGGACTTGGCACCTTCTGGTCCGAGATCGTTCCCGGGGCCGTCCGGGAATTGTCCCCGCACGTGCGCCGCATCGCCGCGCCCAACCCAGGCTTCATGACCGGTCCCGGCACCAACACGTACCTGGTCGGTGACGCCGGGGTGCTGGCCGTGATCGATCCGGGTCCGGACATCGAATCGCACCTGGCAGCAGTGGCGCAAGAAGGCGGAGCGGCGATCCGCTACATCCTGACCACCCACACCCACCGCGACCATTCGCCGGGTGCTGCGCGCCTGAAGGAACTGACCGGAGCCGAAGTGATCGGCATGCCGGCTCCGGCCACCGAATTCCAGGATGCCGATTTCCGGCCGGACCGCGTGCCGCGCGACGGCGACCGCCTGCAACTCGGCAGCGTCACGCTGCGCGTGATCCACACTCCCGGCCATGCCAGCAACCACTGCTGCTTCCTGCTGGAGGAAGAGCGGATGCTGTTCACCGGCGACCACATCATGCAGGGCTCCACCGTCGTCATCAATCCGCCGGACGGCGACATGGCGGTCTACCTCGCCTCGCTGCGCAAGGTCCGCGACCCGGAAATAGAATGGCTTGCGCCGGGCCACGGCTTCCTGATGGACCAGCCTGTGCAACGCATAGACCGCCTGCTGGCCCACCGGCAGGCGCGCGAGGACAAGGTGCTGGATTGCCTGCAACGAACGGGCCCGATCAGCGCCTACGACCTGGTGTCCGTGGTCTATGACGACGTGCCGGTCGAGCGCTACGCCATGGCCCTGCGCTCGATGTCGGCGCACCTGATCAAGCTGCAGCAGGAAGGCCGCGCGACCGAGGTCGATGGTCGCTGGCAAGCGGTGTGATGCAGGAAGATCCTCGGGAGAGAAAGCCTGGAGACAGGCCTGGAGGCAGTCCTGACAAGAGTCCTGACAACAGGTCCGTCACCGCGCCCCGCATTGGCGCCCGCGTGCGGGTTGCCCGGCGGCGGGCGCGCAGGATGCCGCCAGTGGTGCGCGGCATGTTCTGGATGCTCATGTCGGGCCTGTTGTTCGCGGTACTGAATTCACTGCTTCGCAAACTGACCCTCGCGCTCGATCCGCTGCAGGCGCAGTTCCTGCGGTATCTGTTCGGCACGATCGTGATGGCGCCGCTGGTGCTGCGCTATGGCCTGGCGGCGTTCCGGCCCACAAACGTGCGCGGCCAGTTCCTGCGCGGCGCCGTTCATGCTGGCGGACTAGCCTGCTGGTTCATCGCGTTGCCCCATATCGCGCTGGCAGACATGACATCGATCGGATTCACCGGCCCGATTTTCATCATGATCGGGGCCGCCGTGTTTTTCGGCGAGCCGATGCGTTGGGACCGCTGGGCTGCTTCATTGATCGGATTCGCCGGCATCCTGATCGTGGTCGGCCCCAAGCTGGCCGGCACTGGTGGCGTGTACTCGCTGATCATGCTGGCATCGGCGCCGCTGTTCGCCGCTTCGTTCCTGATCACGAAAGCACTGACGCGCACGGAATCGGCGAAGGTCATCGTGCTGTGGCAGGCGGTGACCGTTACGGTCCTGAGCTTTCCGTTTGCCTTGCTGCACTGGAAGTGGCCGGACGCGACGCAATGGGTGCTGTTCTGCCTGACGGGAGTGCTGGGCTCGGCCGGCCATTATTGCCTGACCCGCGCATTCTCCGTGGCAGACATCTCGGCGACGCAGTCGGTCAGGTTCCTCGACCTGATCTGGGCCACCCTGCTGGGCTGGTTGATGTTCAGCGATTCGCCGAGCAACACCACGCTGCTGGGCGGTAGCGTGATTTGTGCAGCGACGATATGGATTGCGCGGCGCGAGGCGCGGGTGCGGCGGGGGACGGTTTGAGTGTTGCCTACATCGTGATTCCCCTACCCGCTCCTGGCGCCCTCATGCAAATGACAAGCCACAAAATGCCCCGCCGTCACTTCCACCAGCTCCGGACGCTCCTCCCGGCACCGCTGGCTCGCATGCGGACAACGCGGATGGAAATGGCATCCCGGTGGCGGCGCCAGCGGTGAAGGCAACTCCCCCGGCGGTCCGCGGAACTCGATCTTTTTCGGCTCCAGCCGTGGCGCCGATGCCAGCAGCATGAGCGTATAGGGATGCGCCGGCTGCGCAAACAATTCCTGCGCAGACGCCAGTTCCACCACCCGCCCCAGGTACATCACCGCCACCCGGTCAGACAGGTGGCGCACGACGCTCAGGTCGTGGCTGATGAACAGATAGGTCAGGCCCAGACGCTCGCGCAAATCCATGAACAGGTCCAGCACCTGCGCCTGTATCGACACATCCAGCGCAGCAACCGCCTCGTCGCAAATCAGCAGCTCGGGCTGCAAGGCCAGCGCGCGGGCAATGCCGATGCGGGCGCGCTGGCCGCCTGAGAATTGATGCGGATAGCGGCGCATCATCGCCGGATCCAGGCCAACCTGCTGCAACAGCGATGCGACCAGCACCTGCTGCGCGTCCCGCTCCACCATGCCATGCGCCAGCGGCGCCTCGCCAACAATATCCTGCACCCGCAAGCGCGGATTCAGCGAGGCATAGGGGTCCTGGAACACCATCTGCATGCCCAGTTGCCGCTGCCTGCGCACACCCGCCGGCAAGCTGTCGAGGTCTTCCCCCTTCCACCATCGGCTGCCGGCCGAGAGCGACTGCAATCCGATCGCCAACCGCGCCAGCGTCGACTTGCCACAGCCGGATTCGCCAACCAGCCCGAGCACCTCGCCCTTGACAACCGACAGCGACACATCATTTACAGCCTGAACCCCTGCCTGCACTCCCGCCTGCGCCACCTCCGCCACCGGTCGCGAACGAAGCAGCCGCGACAGGCCGCCGACAAGCCGGGAGCTCAAGTCGGCCGCGGGGGCAAAGCGCTTGCCGACCTTGCGCAGTTCCAGCAAGGGCTGCTCAAGCATGGCGGCCATCCACTTGCATGGAGGGGGCGGACAAGCGCTCGCCTGGCCGGTGACGCGAGGGCACCGCATCCAGCAGTTGCCGGGTGTAGGGATGCTGCGGCTCGAGCAGCACGCGCGCGGTGCTGCCGCTTTCCACGATCTTGCCATTGCGCATCACGCAGATCTCGTCTGCCAGGCCGGCGACTACGGCCAGGTCGTGCGTGATCCAGATCAGCGCGGCGCCGGATTCCCGGCACAGGGCCTGCATCTCGCCCAGTATTTGCGCCTGCGTGGTGACGTCCAGCGCCGTGGTCGGCTCGTCACAGATGATCAGGTCGGGACGGTTCAGCATCGCGATCGCAATCGCCACCCGCTGCCGCATGCCGCCGGAAAACTGATGTGGATAGGCTCGCAGGCGCTGCTCCGGGCTGGATATGCCGACCCGTTCCAGCGCCGCGCGCGCCTCCTCCCGTGCTGCTGAGCGGCCGACGCGGCGGTGCGCCAGTATCGTCTCCGTCATTTGGGTATCGATGCGCAACACCGGGTTCAGCGTCATCATCGGATCCTGGAAGATCATCGCAATGCGGTTGCCACGCAAGCACCGCATCTGTTCGTCGGTCAGCGCCAGCAGGTCCTGCCCCTTGAACATGATGCGGCCACCCGCAATCCGCCCCGGGGCGTCGAGCAGGCGCATGATCGAATACGCCGTCATCGACTTGCCCGAACCCGATTCGCCAACCAGCCCCAGCACGCCTCCGCGCGGCACCGAGAACGAGACGTCGTCCACTGCCCTGACAAGGCCCGAGCGGGTGCTGAAATGCGTCTCCAGATGTTCCACCGACAGCAGGGCTCCCCGATCGACGATGGCGCTCATACCGTCACCTGCAGCCGTGGGTTGAGCACATCGCGCAAGCGGTCCGCGACCAGGTTGATCGCGACCACCGTCAGCATCAGCGCAATGCCGGGAAACAGGCTGATCCAGTATTTGCCGGACATCAGGTACTGGAAGCCGTTGGCAATCAGCAGCCCGAGCGAAGGCTCGGTGACCGGCAGGCCCAGGCCAAGGAAGGACAGCGTTGCTTCGAGCGAAATCGCCGAGCCGATCTGCAGCGCCGCCACCACGATCAGCGGCGGCATGCAGTTGGGCAGCAGGTGCCGAAACACGATGCGGGCCGGCGACAAGCCCATGCTGGCAGCCGCTTCGATGTATTCACGGTTGCGCTCGACCAGCGCAGCGCTGCGCGCAGTACGCGCATAGTAGGCCCATTGCACCGCGACCAGCGCGACGATGATATTGCCCACGCCTTGGCCTGTCAGCACCAGCAGGATCAAGGCGATCAGGATCGGCGGGAAAGACAGCTGTATGTCGGCCAGCCGCATGATCAGGGTATCGGTGCGCCCGCCTGCGTAACCAGCCAACAGACCGAGCGCCAGGCCCAGCGCCAGCGCCAGCGCAGTGCTTGCCACACCGACCGTGACTGAAATACGCAGACCGTACAGGATCGCGGACAGCAGGTCGCGCCCCTGCTCGTCCGTGCCCAGCAGGTAGGTGATGCGGCCGTCGGAAGAAGCCTGTCCGGGTGCCAGGCGTGAGTCCATCACATCGAGCTGGGCAAGGTCGTACGGGTCCTGCGGCGATAGCACCGGCGCCAGCAGGCCGGCCAGCACGACCAGCGCCAGTACCAGTGCGCCGAAAGTGGCAATCCGGCTGGAAAAGAACTCGCGCAAGAAATCTTGCAAAGGCGCTTGCAACGGCGCCTCTCCCCGAGCCTGCACAGGCAACGCCGCCTCCTTTGCCGCGGTGGCGTGATGCTTCATGCGCGGCCTCCTGCAAGCCGCACCCGCGGATCCAGCAGTGAATAGAGAATGTCCACGACCAGGTTGATCAGGATGAACAGCGTAACGATCAGCATCAGATAGGCCACGATCACCGGCCGGTCCAGCACACGGATCGAATCGATGATCAGCTTGCCCATACCGGGCCAGGCAAAAATCGATTCTGTCACGATTGCAAACGCAATGATGGAACCGAATTGCAGCGCAAGCACGGTCACGATCGGGATCAGGATGTTCTTCATCACATGCACGCCGACGATGCGGCGGTTGCTCAGGCCCTTGGCCCGGGCAAAGCGCACGTAATCCTGCAGCAGGGCTTCCTGCGTGCCGGCCCGTGTCAGGCGAATCACCAGTGCGATGTTGAACAAGGCCAGGTTGGCTGCCGGCAGCAGCAGATGCCGTAGCCCGTCCCAGGTCAGGAAGCTGAATGGAATGCCGAACAAGTCTGCGGTTGCGCCGCGCCCGGTCGATGGCAGCCAACCCAGCTGCACCGCAAACACCATGATCAGCAGCAAACCGACCCAGAAGGTCGGCAGCGAAAAGCCAAGTATCGAGACCGCCATCACGGTCTTGCTGTACCAGCTGTCCGGCTTCAGTCCGGCCAGCATGCCGAGGGGAAGCCCGAGAAGGATCGATAGCAGCATCGCGCAGGCCGCCAGTTCGAGCGTGGCCGGCATCCGTTCCAGGATCAGGCCCAGCGCCGGCATGGCAAACACATAGGAGCGGCCGAGGTCGCCCGCCAATGCATTGCCCACGAACAGCAGATACTGGCGCCACAAGGGCTGGTCGAGCCCGAAGGAAGCGATGATGCGGGTCCGCTCGGCCTGGTTGGCATCGGGGCTGATCAGCACATCGATCGGGTTGCCCACTGCATGGATGCCGGCGAACACCAGCAGCGACATCACGCCCAGCACCAGCAGGCTCTGCAGCAGGCGGCGCAGTATGAACGCGGGCACGGCCCTATCCGCCCGCGGCCGGAGCCGGGATGGGCATGCCTGCCATGCCTGCAAGGCCTGTCATGTCCTTGTTACGAGCCACGCGCTATTCCGGCCGGAACTGGTGCGCGAACGTGAACTCGTCGACGCGCGCCGTGTATTTCAGCCCTTTGCGCATCGCCCATGTTGCGGTCTGGTGGTGCATCGGAATCACCGCGTAGTCTTTCAGCGCAACGGCGGCAGCCTGGCGCGCAAAATCTGCGCGCTTGGCCTCATCCACGGAAGCCAGCGAAGAACGGACCAGTTCATCAACGGTCTTGTTGCTGTACTTGCCCCAGTTCCAGCTGCCCCAGCCCGTTTCCTGGTTGGGGGTGCCAACCAGCGTGCGCAAACCGAAGTCCCCGGCCAGCGTGCCCCAGCCCAGCATGGCCATGCTGAACTCGCCGCTGCGGGCGCGGCCGAAATAGACCGACAGCGGCAGCGTCTCGACCTTGGCCTGTATGCCGACTCGGTTAAAGAACTGGGCCACCGCCTGCACCACTTTTTCGTCATTGATGTAACGGCCCTTCGGACCGTGCAGCGTCATCGCAAAGCCGTTCGGATATCCGGCTTCGGCCAGCAGCTTCTTCGCGCCTTCCGGGTCGAACGCCTCTGGCTTGAGCGTGGTGTTGTACCCCAGTATGCCCGGCGACACGATATTGGACGCCGGCACCGCCAGCCCTTCCATGATCCGTTCGGTCAGTGCCGGGCGGTTGATTGCCTTCGACAAGGCCTGCCGTACGCGAATATCGCGCAGCGGGTTGGCTGCCAGCGGCTTGCCGGCCTTGTCGGTGACGAACCGGGTCACGCTGGAGGACTGATCCATGTGCCAGAAAATCGTGCGCCAGGAAGTGCGCTGCGCCAGGGTGAACTTCGACTGCGCCTTCAGCTTTGCCAGGTCGGCGGTCGGTACGTTCTCGATTGCGTCGACGTCGCCCGCCATCAGCGCCGCCAGGCGGGAGGCGTCGCTGCCGATCATGCGGAAGCTCACCTTCTCCCACGCCGCCTTGCCGCCCCAGTAGCTGTCATTGCGGCTCAGGTCGATGCTCTCGCCGGGGCGGAAGCTGCCGAACCGGAACGGACCGGTTCCGACCAGCGCCTTGCCGCTGTTGAAATCCTCGGTGGTCGCGTTCTGCGCCGCCTTTTTCGACACGATGTAGATGGTCGACAAATCAAGCGGCAATGGTCCGTAAGGCGTGGTGGTCTTCAGCCGCAGCGTATGCGCATCCACCACCTGCTTGCCGGCGATCTGCCGGGTGTAGCTGGTAAATGGCCCCGGGCTGTTCTTCAGCGTCGCCGGACGGTCGAGCGAAAACACCACGTCGTCGGCGGTGAAGTCGCTACCGTCATGGAATTTCACGCCCTGCCGCAGCTTGACCTCCCAGGTCGTCGCATCAACTGCCCGCCATCCGGTAGCCAGTCCCGGAACCAATCCGCCGTTATGGTCCACATGCACCAGCGCGTCGAACAGATGCGATGAAAACGCCACGTTGGGCGCGATGTTCAGGTAGTGCGGATCGAGGGTGGAGACCTCCGCGGCCAAGCCTATCCGGAGCGCCGCCGCATGGGCGGAGCCGGCCATTACCGCTGCGGCGACCAGAGGGAGCAGGAACTTGCTGAAGGCAGGAGTCATGAGCGGGCCGGAATCGTGTTGGAAGATGCGATTATTTCACGTTCCAGCCCATGCCGTCCCGTCATCCCTTCGTCCCGTCATCCCTTCATCCCGTCATTCCCTCACGAGCGCATCGCCTTGTCGCCGCCTTCCGGTGCAGGCCTCACGGTGCGCTGGTACAAGTCCTCCACCGCCTCGCTCTCCGGCGGATGTCCGCTATCGTACTCAGTGCTGTGCTCGATCTCATCCCGCGTCGCCCGTACCCGCACCGTTTTTTCTTCCCAGCTCAGGCCGCGAATGCGTGCCGGAGAGATCAGCACATGCCGCCCCGGCAGCCAGTCGCGCGTGTCGACCACCATCAATCCTATGCGCCAGTCGCGCTCCTCGAACAGCAAGTCCTCCACATGACCGACAGTGTCGTCGCTCGCCTGTATCAGGTAGCCGAGCACCTCGTCCTTGGAGCGCAAGTGAGGATCGCCTTCTGCCCGCTGCTCGTCGACCGGCTGGCCCGCCAGCTGGCCGGTGGCCGGATCCCAGGGAATCGGATCGACCAGCATCGGAAATGCCGTATAGCCCCAGAGGTAGGGGCCGGCCCAGTAGCGCGGAAGGCCGTAGTAACGCGACAGCGCCAGTTCGTGCTGGCGCGACACCGGCAAGGCACTGTCCAGCCCGGGACTGTCCTCCACCTGCCTGCGCGTCAGCTTGACCCGCAGGCTCTTGTCCTTCCAGTCGATGCCGGTGACCGAGGCCGGGGACAACAGCACGTTGCGCCCCGACAGCCAGCCGCCGGTATCCACCTCGAAATACCGGATGGTCCATTTCTCGTCGTCAAAATAAATGTCCCGCACGTGGCCAAGCTCGCCATCGGTGGCCGCAATCGTGAATCCATCCAGTGCTTTCAGGCTGCGCAGCATGATCTCCTCCTTGTCATGTATTGTTAGGACTACAAAACCAGCCGGGAGTTGCCGCGGCCTTGCCAGGTGGACCGCAGCACTGCCCCTATACTGCGCCCACCGCTGGGGCGCGCTTGCCGAACACCTCCTGCTGGGCAATGCGCCGAATGGCGACGATGGCCGGATGCGTCAGCCGCCGCTCGGTGGTCAGCCCGTACAACTGCTCCTTCACGCCCGCAATATCGCCAACCGCGCGTACGTTGTACTGGGCGCACACATAGTCAGCGATTGCCGAAGGGGCGACGAACAATCCGACACCCGCCTGGGCGAACGCCCCCAGCAACGCGCTGTCGTCAAATTCGCCGACGATCCGCGGTCGCAATTTTTGCGCCGCAAACCACTGTAACAGCTTCGAACGCACCAGCACTTCCGCGCCCGGCAGCAGAAAGGGTGCACGCTCCAGCATGGCCGGAAACTCCTTGGGCAATTTCTCCAGCAAGCGTGGGGCGCCGAATACCGTCAGTCCGCTCTCGCCCAGCAGGTGGCTGTAGCCGCGCACATTCAGGCTGTTGGGAATCGGCCGGTCGGCAATCACCATGTCAAGCCGGTGCACAGCCAGTTCCGACAGCAAGGCGTCAAGCCGCCCTTCACGGCAAATCAGATGCACCGGTTCGTCCAGGTAAAGCGTCGGCTCCACCACCCGGAAAGCGATCAGCTTGGGCACCGAATCGGCAACGCCCAGCTTGAAGCGCACCACCGGCTCACGCGTCTGGTCACGCATGGCGTCGACCAACTCCTCGCCGAGCGAAAAAATGCCGTCCGCGTATGTCAGTGCGCGGCGGCCGGCATCGGTCAATTCGAGCTGCCGCCCGACCTTGTGGAACAGCGCAACGCCAAGACTTTCTTCGAGTTCGCGCAACTGGCCGCTGATCGATTGTGGCGAAAGAAACAATTGCTCACTGGCACGGACGATGCTTCCCGCCTTCGCGACCATCCAGAAATAACGCAGGTGCTTGTAGTTGATGCTGGCCATGAATGCCTCAGCTTTTTCGATGAATCTAACAAGTATATTCGGTTTGTTGGATGTATTTCAAATCGTTACCATGAAGCCTTACCCGAAACTTCGAGCAAAATGAACACACTCAGGCGATCCAGGAGCCTCCCAGGCGCGCTAGCTGCAAAAGCGGCGCTGCTGATGCTGGCGACCACACTCACCTTCACCGCCAGCCGCGCCAGCGCCAACAGCGCCGACAGCGGGCTGTACACATTGCCCCAACTGATCGAGCTGGCGCAAACGCAAAATGCCGGCCTGCGTGCCGCCAACCAGCAGGTCAGGAGCGCAGAAGCAGGAATCGAGACGGCGCGTGCCCTGCCGAACCCCGAAGTCGAAATCCTGACAGGATCGCAACGCGCTCGCCTGGCGGGTTCGATCGAGGGCAACACGCGCAGCCTGTCGATCACGCAGCGCCTCGACCTGCCGCCCCAGCGCAACGCCCGCATCAATGCCGCCACCGCAGGGCTGACAGCAGAGCAGGCCCAGCTACGGGCCACGCAGCGCGAGATGATTCGCAACCTGAAGCTGCAGTACTACGAACTGCTGCGGCGACAGGCGGAGCTCGACGCAGCCGAACAGGATCTGGTTACCTCGACCCAGATCAATGAGCGGGTATCAGTGCGGGTGAAGTCCGGCGAGGCGCCCCGCTACGACATCATCAAGGCCGATGCCGAACTGCTCAATGCCCAGAAACACGTGCAGGGCGCACGCCTGCGGGTAGCAATGGCCAGGGCCATGCTGCGCAAGGCTGTCGGCGCACCGATGGCATCCCGCTTCGACGTAATCCCGGATTCAACTCCGCTGCCAGAACTGCCCAAGCTGGAGCGGCTGCGGCAGGAGACACTGGCCACCAATCCGGATCTCGCGCGCGACCGTGCGCTGGCCGAACGCGCCCGCCAGCAACTGGCATTCGAGCGAGCCGCCCGGCTGCCGACCGTGGCCTTGCGGGCCGGCTACGACCAGGATCCGGAGGTGCGCGGCGCGCGCCTGGGCGTGACCATGAGCATTCCGCTGTGGGACCGGCGCGCCGGCCCGATTGCCGACGCCACCGCCCAACTGAACCGGCTGCAACTAGAACAGGAGCAGCGCGAATTCAGCCTGCAACAGTCTCTCGAAGCCGCCTACCAGCAGTACGAAATCAGCCGCAACCAGGTGGCCGCGCTAGAGTCCGGCATCCTGCGCCAGTCTGAAGCAGCACTGCGGGTGGCCGAAGCCGCCTACAGATTTGGCGAACGCGGCATCCTGGATTACCTCGACGCGCAGCGGTTCTACCGCAGCGCCCGCAATGAACTGATCGCAGCACGCTACGAAGTACGCGCTGCGCTGATTGAAATCGAACGACTCCATCGCGAATGATGACTCCTGAACTTATGCGCCCCTCCCCTTCCGCGCTGCGCCGCGGCCTGCTGGCAACCGCCATGCTGCTGGCGCTGGCTGCCTGCAAACCGAACGAACCGGCAAAGCCGGCAGCCAGCGCCGCCGCTGCCGCTGATCCGAACCTGGTGCAGGTCAGCGCCGACATGCAGCGCCAGCTGAAGATCGCGCCGGCCGCCAACGCGCTCATCAGCCAATCCGAACGCATTGCCGGGCGCATCGACTTCGATGAGCAGCGCGTGGCACGCATTGGCGCCAACGTCACCGGCCGCGTGACCGAACTGAAGGGCACCCTCGGCCAATCGGTGCGTGCCGGCGACCTGCTGGCCCAATTGCACAGCGCCGAGCTGGGCGCGGCCCAGCTGGCCTATCTGCGCGCCCGAGCGCAGGTGGATCTGCACCGGCGCAATGTCGAACGCGCCAAGCTGCTGCTGTCAGCGGACGTCATCGGCGCTGCAGAATTGCAGAAGCGGGAAAGCGAACTGGCGATTGCAGAAGCGGAAACGCGTGCCGCAGCGGACCAGCTACGGGTGCAGGGCATGACAGCGCGCGCAATCGAGGCTATCAGCAAGACCGGTGCCATCAACTCGACCTCGCAGGTAGTGGCTAGCGCCAGCGGCATCGTGGTCGAACGCAAGGTCGCGCTGGGACAAGTGATACAGCCGGCGGATGCCCTGTTTACCATCGCCGACCTGTCGCGGCTATGGGTGACCGCACAAGTGCCGGAACAGCAAATCGCCGGGATCCAGGCCGGCCAGACGGTGTCGATCGAAGTGCCGGCGCTGCAGAATTCACGCCTGACCGGCAAGCTGGTCTATGTCGGTGACACCGTCAATGTGGAAAACCGCACCGTGACCGTGCGCACCGAGGTCGACAACGCCGACCGTAGCCTGAAGCCGGCCATGCTGGCCACCATGATCATCCGCACCCGCCCGGTCGAACGGCTGGTCGTGCCGTCAGCGGCAGTGGTGCGCGAGGACGACGAAGACCATGTGCTGCAGGAAATCTCGGCTGGCAAGTACCGGCTGGTAAAAGTGAAGCTGCTGCCGGAGCAGGACAAGCTGCGGCCGGTCGAAAGCGGCATCAAGGCGGGTGACCGGGTCGTCATCGAGGGCGCCTTCCACCTGAACAACGAGCGCAAGCGCATGCAAGCAGGTGGCCAGTCGTGATCGAATCGCTCATACGCAGTGCGCTCAACCAGCGCCTGGTGGTGGTGGTGATCGCGCTCGCCCTGATGGCGTTCGGCTTCCGGGCTGCGCAAAAGCTGTCGGTCGACGCCTTCCCGGATGTCACCAACGTCCAGGTGCAGATCGCCACCGAAGCGCCGGGCCGCTCGCCGGAGGAAGTCGAGCGCCTGGTCACGGCCCCGATTGAAATTTCGATGACCGGCTTGCCGGCGATGACGGAAATCCGCTCGTTGAACAAGGCCGGCCTGTCGCTCATCACGCTGGTGTTCACCGACCAGACCGACGTCTATTTCGCCCGCCAGCTTGTCATGGAACGGCTGATCGAAATCGGCGCCCGCCTGCCCGCCGGCGCCGTGCCGGTGCTGGGTCCGGTGTCGACCGGACTGGGCGAGGTCTACCAATACACGCTGGAGCGTCCCGACGACGCCGGAAAGAACCTGTCGGTCGAAGAGCTGACCCGGCGCCGCAACACCCAGGACTGGGTGGTGCGTCCCCTGCTGCGCTCGATCCCCGGCGTAGCCGAGATCAATTCGCAGGGCGGCTACGTCAAGCAATACCAGGTGCTGGTCAATCCGGAACGGCTACGCCACTACGGCCTGTCGCTGCAGCAGGTCTACCGCTCGCTGGCGCTGAACAATGCCAACTCCGGCGGCGGCGTGCTGCCCCAGTATGCCGAGCAGTACCTGATCCGCGGCGTCGGCCTGATCAAGGACATGGACGACATCCGCAGCATCGTGCTGAAGGAAAGCGAAGCGGTGCCGGTCACGGTGCGCGACGTGGCCGAAGTCACGGTCGGACACGAAGTGCGGCAAGGCGCGCTGGTCAAGAACGGCGTCACCGAATCGGTCGGCGGCATCGTGTTGATGCTGCGCGGCGGCAATGCCAAGGAAGTGGTGTCGCGCATCCAGGCCCGGGTCAAGGAAATCAATGCCAAGGGCATGCTCCCCGACGGCCTGCAGGTCGTCTCCTACTACGACCGCTCGGAACTGGTTGACGCTGCGCTCAAGACCGTGGTCAAGGTCCTGATCGAAGGCGTGATCCTGGTCGTGATCGTGTTGTTCCTGTTCCTCGGCGACGTGCGCTCCTCGCTGGCAGTGGTGGCCACCCTGGTGCTGACGCCGCTGCTGACCTTCCTGGTGATGAACCGATACGGACTATCGGCCAACCTGATGTCCCTGGGGGGCCTGGCGATCGCCATCGGCCTGATGGTCGACGGCCCCGCGGTCGTGGTGGAAAACGCCTATGCCCATCTGGGCCGGCCGGGACACGGGCGCAGCAAGCTGCGCATCATCCAGGGCGCGGTGATGGAAGTCGCCACGCCAGTGATATTCGGCATCGGCATCATCATCCTGGTGTTCCTGCCGTTGATGACCTTGAGCGGCATGGAAGGCAAGATGTTCGCGCCGCTGGCGTACACCATCTCCATCGCCCTATTCATTTCCCTGCTGCTGTCGCTGACGCTCACGCCGGTGCTGTCCTCGTTCCTGCTGAAGGTAAAGCAGGGCGAAGGGGAGCATGAAACACGGCTGATCAAGGCGATGAAGAAGCCCTACCTGCCGGTATTGGCGCGGGCACTGGCAGCGCCCAAGAAGACCTTCCTCAGCGCGCTGGCCGCGTTCGTGGTGGCGCTGCTGATGGTGCCCTTCCTGGGCACCGCCTTCATTCCCGAGATGCGGGAAGGATCGATCGTGCCCGGCATCAACCGCGTGCCCAACATCTCGCTCGAAGAATCGATCAAGATGGAACAGGAGGCAATGCGGCTGGTGATGACGGTGCCGGGCGTGAAGTCGGCGGTGTCCGGCGTCGGCCGCGGCGAGTCGCCGGCCGATCCCCAGGGCCAGAATGAATCGACGCCTATCGTCAGCCTGAAGCCGCGCGACCAATGGCCCAGCGGCTGGAACCAGGACGACATCGCCGAAGCGATCCGCAAGAAACTGCTGACGCTTCCCGGCGTGCAGATCGTGATGGCGCAGCCAATTTCCGACCGCGTCGACGAGATGGTGACGGGGGTACGCTCGGACGTTGCGGTCAAGGTATTCGGCGACGATCTCGACGTCCTGAAAAAGACAGCGGAAGAAATCGAGCGCGTGGCCAAGGGCGTCACCGGTGCCTACGACATGCGGGTGGAACGCGTCAGCGGCCAGCAGTATCTGTCGATCGACATCAACCGCCAGGCCATCGCGCGCCTGGGCATCAATGTGGCCGACGTGCATGACGTGATCGAGACCGCAATCGGCGGCAAGGTGGCGACCGAAATCTACGAAGGAACGCGCCGCTACAATGCGGTGGTGCGCCTGCCGGAAGGTTTCCGCAACAACGTCGAAGCAATCCGCAATCAGCTGATCAACTCCCCGCGCGGGCTGCAAGTGGCGCTGGAGAGCGTGGCCGATATCCGGATCGAGGACGGTCCGGCCCAGATCTCGCGCGAATCGGCACGGCGCCGGATCGTGGTGGGCGTCAACGTCAAGGATCGCGACCTCGGGGGCTTCGTGGCCGAGCTGAAGCAGCAGGTCGAACGCCAGGTGAAAATGCCGGAAGGCTATACCATCGAATGGGGCGGACAGTTCCAGAACATGGAGCGGGCAATGGGCCACCTGAGCATAATCGTCCCGGTCACCGTCGCTGCCATCTTCTTCCTGTTGTTCCTGCTGTTCGGCTCGATCCGGCTGGCATCGCTGATCATCATGGTGCTGCCATTTGCATCGATCGGCGGCATCATCGGCCTGTTCGTCGCCGGGGAATACCTGTCGGTGCCAGCCTCGGTCGGGTTCATTGCGCTGTGGGGCATTGCGGTGCTCAACGGCGTGGTGCTGGTGTCGTGCATCCGCAGCCTGCGCCTGAACGGCATGGCGCTGCTGGAAGCCGCGCAGAAAGGCGCCGTGCTGCGCTTCCGGCCGGTGATGATGACGGCGACCGTCGCCATGCTCGGGCTGATTCCCTTCCTGTTCTCGACCGGCCCTGGCTCCGAAGTGCAGCGCCCGCTGGCCATCGTGGTGATCGGCGGACTGATCACCTGCACGCTGCTGACGCTGGTGGTGGTGCCCGCGCTGTACCAGTGGTTCGACGACATCGACGATCCCGCTCCCAACTGAGCGCGGCCTGAAACTGGCATACTCGTGGCTTTCCCCCGCCACGAGTATTCGCCACCATGATCTACGAACTGACGACCCTGACCACGGCCGCTGCCAGGCTCAAGGATGTTGTATCCGCGCTCGACGCCGCCGCGTCCGCCTGCCCGGCCGAACTGGTCGCCGCCTGGACCACCGAAGTCGGCCGCGTGAACGACGTGTTGCTGCTGCGACGTTATGACGAGACCAGCAGTGCATCGGGGCCGACCGAGTTCACCCCAGGCGGCAAAAACTGGCTGAGCGACGTCTTGCCGATGACGCAGGACGTGCAGATCGAACAGTTCAGGGTAGTGCCCTACATGACCCCGCCCTCGCCCGGAAAAGCCGGAGCGATCTACGAGATGCGCAGCTATGTCTATCGTCCCGGGATGCTGGACGAACTGCTGGAGACGTGGAAGGAACCGCTGTTGAATCGGACGCAGGTCTCGCCGGCGCCGCTGGTGATGTATTCGATCAATTCACGCGCACTGCGCTTCATTCATCTGTGGGTGTACGAGAGTTACGACGATCGCCTTCGCATCCGTGCCGGCGAAGTGGCGAAAGGGACATGGCCGCCGCCCGGCGGACGTGCGCGCTGGATGACCCAGGAGAATTCCTTGCTGGTGCCGATGGGGTTCTCGCCGATGAAGTGATTGGCGCGATTCGATTTCCACCGCAGCAAGAGCGTCGATGGCTGATCGACTTTGTAGCTCCCTCCCCTGGAAAGGGAGGGAGCATTCGTGGTCTGGGCCGGAAATTACCCTATCAGCCTAAGCGTACCGCCTCGAAATAGACTCCGCCACGCACACCGGCTTGTCGCTACCCTCACGCTCCACCGTCACCAGCCAGGTCACCTGTGCGCCACCGGGGATGTCCTCGACCGACTGCAGCGTCATCCGCGCCCGCAGCCTGCTGCCGACCGGCACCGGTGCCGGAAATCGCACCTTGTTCAGGCCGTAATTCACGGCCATCTTCACATCCTTCATCTGCACCGCGCTGTTCATCAGCCTCGGCAGCAGCGACAGGGTCAGGAAGCCGTGGGCGATCGTGCCGCCATACGGCGACTCGCGCCTGGCCCGTTCCACGTCCAAGTGGATCCACTGATGATCGCCAGTCGCCTCGGCGAATGTCTGCACCTGTTGCTGCGTGATTTCCACCCAATCCGAGACGGCCACCTCCTGCCCGACCAGCTCCCGCAATTCCCCCAATGTTTCGATTACCCGCATTCCCTGCTCCTTACGCTTGTTTATCTGATTTCGGACGGCAGCCATACATGCCGACCGCCTTGATGGACACTACTTTTTCCCCGTGCTGGTTCCACGCATTCCAGTCGCTGCTCATGAATCCGCGATCCGGCTTGCTCGCCGACGCCCGCACCGCCGTCACCACCATCTCGGTCCGGATCTGGTCGCCGGGACGCACCGGCTTCAGCCAGCGCAGCTCATCGCAACCCGGCGAGCCCATCGAATCGACCCTGGCCAGCAGGTTGTCGCACATCAGGCGCATCATCTGGCTGCAGGTGTGCCAGCCGCTGGCGATCAGGCCACCGAACACTGATTCGCGCGCAGCCTCGGGCTGGACGTGGAATGGCTGGGGATCAAAGCGATTTGCGAACTCCAGTATTTCTTCTTCACTAAAGCTGAATGAGCCAAGCTCAATCTTCTGGCCTACGTAAAAATCTTCCAGATACATTTTTTCAGATGACATGCAGTGTCCGTTTGCTCGCTATTTGCACTTTATTTGATGAAATTCCGTTGTCTGGCTGGCGAATGCGCAGCCATCAGGCCGCGTCGCGAAAACCAGGCTGGCTGGCGAAACGCGACAGATGATAGTCGGTGTCGCCCAGTGTCAGCTCGATCATCGACAGCCGCTTGAAGTAATGCGAAGCCGGCATCTCGTCGGTGACGCCCATGCCGCCGTGCAGCTGTATCGCCTGCTGGCCAACATATTTCAGCGCCTGCCCCACCCGCGCCTTGGCTGCCGACACGTTGCGGCGGCGTTCGACCGCATCCTGCCCATCGACCCGCACGGCGGCCAGCGTGGCCATCGCGCGCGCCTGCTCCTGCTGGATGAACATGTCGACCATCCGGTGCTGCAGCGCCTGGAATTTTCCGATTGGCACACCGAATTGCTGGCGCGTCTTCAGGTAGTCGAGCGTGGCCGCGTTCAGTGCCTCCATCGCACCGACCGCTTCCGCGCACAACAGCGTCGTGCCGTAGTCGACGCCGGCATCGATCATGTCCCAGCCCGCGCCGGCGGCGCCGAGCACGGCGTCGGCCGCCACCTGTACGTCAGCAAAAACGATATCCGCTGCCCGCTGGCCATCGATCGTGCGGTAATCCTTTACCGTCACGCCCGGCGCGTCAGCGGCTACCACGAACAGCGAGATGCCGTCCTGCTCGCGCGGCTGGCCGCTGCTGCGGGCCGAGACCAACAGCATGCCAGCCTGGGCGCCATGCACGACAACACATTTACTGCCATTCAGCAGATAGCCGCTGCCGGCCGGCACGGCCCGCGTTTCAATGTCGGTCAGGTCATAGCGCGACTGCTTTTCGTACAGCGCGCAGGCCAGCCGCAAATCCCCGGTCGCGACCCGCTCCAGCAGCGATTCATGGCCGCCTGCCAGTTGCAGCATGCGCGCGCCCATCGCGGTCGCCAGATAGGGCTCCACCACCAGCGCGCGGCCCAGTTCCTGCATCACCACCAGCATGTCGACCGCCGTGCCGCTGAAGCCGCCCTGCGCTTCCGGCACCGGCAGCGCAGTCATGCCCAGTTCGACCAGCGTGTTCCATGCATCGGCGGAAACGCCGGACGGCGAATGAATTATTTTCTTGCGCTGCTCGAAGCCATAGTCCTTCCCGGCCCAGCGCCGCAGCGCATCCGCAAACTGCTTCTGCTCTTCGGTGAAGTTGAAGTCCATGCTTTCCTCACAGTCCCAATATCATCTGGCTGATGATGTTTTTCTGGATTTCGTTCGAGCCGCCATAGATCGACGTCTTGCGGAAATTGAAATAGTAAGAAGCCAGCGGCGCGGCGTCATCGTCGCCGGTGACCGCATGCGGCTGCTCGCCTTCCAGGTAAGCGCGGTCAAACGGCAGGCCGAACGGCCCCACTGCTTCCACCATCAGTTCGGTCAGCCACTGCTGGATCTCGGTGCCCTTGATCTTCAGCATCGACGCTTCCGGTCCCGGTCCGCGCCGCGCGCCTTCCGACGACACCACCTTCAGCACCGTCATCTCCAGCGCCATGATCTCGATTTCCAGTGACGCCACTTTGGCCGAGAACACCGGATCTTCCAGTATCGGACGGCCGTTCTTCAGGTGCGTGTTGGCGACACGCTTCAGGAACTGCAATTCGCGCTTGGAACGGCCGACCGCGGCAATGCCGGTGCGCTCGTGCCCGAGCAGGTACTTGGCGTAGGTCCAGCCCTTGTTTTCTTCGCCGATCAGGTTCTCGACCGGCACCTTGACGTTGTCGAAGAAGACTTCATTCACTTCGTGGTCTTCGTCCAGCATGATGATCGGGCGCACCGTGATGCCGGGCGTTTTCATGTCGATCAGCAGGAAGGAAATGCCCTCCTGCTTGCGCGCGGCCGGGTCGGTCCGCACCAGGCAAAAGATCATGTCGGCATATTGGCCAAGCGTGGTCCAGGTCTTCTGGCCGTTGACGATGTAATGCTCGCCCTGACGCTCGGCACGGGTTTTCAGCGACGCCAGGTCGGAACCCGAACCCGGCTCCGAATAGCCCTGGCACCACCAGTCATCGCAGTTCAGGATGCGCGGCAGGTAATGACGCTTCTGCGTCTCGTTGCCAAATGCCATGATCACCGGCGCGACCATGTTGACGCCGAAAGGCAGGATGGCCGGCGTGCCGGCGCGCGCGCACTCTTCTTCCCAGATATGCCGCTGCACCGCGTTCCAGCCAGTGCCGCCGTGTTCGACCGGCCAGTTGACGCCGACCCAGCCCTGCCTGGCCACGATCTTGTGCCAGCGGACAAAATCGTCCTTGCTCAGTCGTTTGTGATTCAGCACCTTGTGCTGAAGTTCGGCGGGCAAGTTTGCTTCGATGAAGCCGCGCACCTGGTCGCGAAAGGCAAGGTCCTCCGCGCTGTATTCGAGATCCATGCTGTCTCCTGTTCTGGTTCGCCAAAAAGCACGACCGTTCATTAAGCGGATTATACAGGGATCGATAGCTCATCCACAGGACGCATCTGCACCGGATTTCCGGCGGCCGGACTGACCGTTAGCGACTTGAGCGGGATTGGTACGGATGTTGCGGGATTCAGTGCAGCGGGGATTTTGGTGTTGCGGGAATCGGCAGCGCGACGACCTCGATTCCCTCATCGGCCAGTGCCTCGCGTTCGCTTGTTGTTGCAACGCCGCGAATTGCTCGCTCGGGTGTTTCCTTGTAATGGATCTTGCGCGCCTCTTCCGGGAACGCATCGCCGACGTCTTCGGTGTTGGCGACCACATGGCGCGCCAATTCGGTCCATTTTTCCAGCATGGCCTGCGCCGCCTGGCTGACCTCCGGCGGCGTGGACGCGCCGGACAAATTCAACCGTGGCGCTGACGGCACCCGGGTGACGCTGTCCGACTCGCAAACCGGACACTGGATACGCTTGCCCTCGCACTGGCTGCGGAAATCCTCTTCCGAGGAAAACCAGCCTTCAAACGAATGCTTGTTGCTGCAGTGGAGGTTATAGACTTTCATTCTCTTCAATGTCGACGTGGACATGTCTTGCCAAGTACAAAAGTACGGACATCGCAATGCCGGCAACACAAACCTTATGGTACCGCAAGCAGGGGACACTGACCTCACGCATTGTGCGCTGCAAACGCTATCGTATTAATAACACGCGGGATAGTCCCGGCAGCGACTGCTCGCGTGCGGATCGCGCATGTGCACGGTCCCGTGCTGATTGTCACTACCCAGGAGAGACAAATGAAGAAGCTCATTGCTATCGGACTTATCGGACTTGTCACACTGCTCGCCGGCTGCGCCGGCATGGGCGGAACTTCCGCATCCGGCGAACCGGATGTCATGGAAAGGTATGTCAATTTTTGATGTTGAATGTTTGAATCCAGCCGACAAATGCCGGCATAAGCTTGCCTGCGGGTAAGCACACGGCGGCCGCACGGTCGAACGATCCGAAGCGGCCGGCCCTGAATCGAAGATCTGGGTGCAGGCTGCACCGAACCATGGTGCAGCCTGCACTACAGTCATGTCTGGCCTGCAAGAATCAATCGTCGTTGCCAGTGCGCTACTGGGAGCGCAAGGCTTCGATCGGATCCATTTTTGCTGCCTTCCTGGCCGGGTAATAACCAAAAAACACGCCGACCGCCGCCGCCACCCCGAAAGCTATCAGGGCGGAACTGCCGGAAACCACCACCACCGTATCGGCAATGCGGTTGGCGGCAACGGCGCCGACAATGCCAAGCAGCAGTCCGGCCAGGCATCCGGCCAGCGAGATGATGATTGCTTCCAGCAGGAATTGCAGCAGCACATCGCGCTCGCGCGCGCCGATCGCCAGCCGGATCCCGATCTCGCGGGTGCGCTCGGTGACCGACACCAGCATGATATTCATGATGCCGATCCCGCCCACCACCAGCGACACCGAGGCGATCGCGCCGAGCAACAAGGACATGATGCGCGCGGTCTCGGCTGCGGTATTGGCAGCGGCGGTAAGGTTGCGCACCGAAAAGTCATCATCCGCGCCAGCCCGAATGTGATGCCGCTGGCGCAGCAGCGCATTGATCTCGCGCTCGGCCGCATCCATGCGGTCGGCCGAGACCGCCTGCGTCATGATCTGTCGCACCGAGCCGGGAAATTGCGTGCCGAACAGCTTGCGCTGAGCCGTGGTCAGCGGAATCAGCACAGTGTCGTCCTGGTCGCGCCCGTCCAGGCTCTGGCCTTTCGGCGCCAACACGCCAAGCACCACGAACGGACTCTGCCTGATGCGCACCGTCTTGCCCACCGGATCATCGTCATTGAACAGGTTCCTGGCGACGGTGTTGCCCAGCAGCGCCACTCGCGTGACCGAGCGCAAGTCGTTGTCGGTGAACACAGCGCCCGCGGCCACCTGCCAGGAGCGTACATCCAGATAGGACGGCGTGGTGCCGAACACGCTGGTATTCCAGTTGTTTGAACCATATACGATCTGGGCAGAACCCGGATGGACCGGCGCCACCGCCTGCACTCCGGGCAGGTCCGCGATGGCCTGGGCGTCGGCCACGGTCAGCGTCGGAGCGGCCCCGGCGCCCATGCGCACGCCACCAGCGGTGGTGGACCCCGAGAGAATGATCAGCAGGTTGCTGCCCATGGTGCTGATGCTGCGGGTGACCGCATATTGCGCGCCCTGCCCGATGGCCAGCATCAGCATCACCGCCCCCACCCCGATTACCATGCCCAGCATGGTGAGCACGGTGCGCAGCCGGTTGGCCGCCATCGACAGCCGCGCCTCGCCCAGCATTGCAGCCAGCATTCCACCCGGCATTCCACCTTTCATGCCGGCTGCTCCTGCCGGGTACGCTTGTCCTCGACGATACGCCCGTCAAGAAAGCGCACCAGCCGCAAGGCATGCGCCGCCACGCCCGCATCGTGGGTCACCACCAGGATCGTGATCTGCTCGCGATGCAACTCTTCGAACAGGGTCATGATGCCGGCGCCGGTCTTGCTGTCGAGATTGCCGGTTGGCTCGTCGGCCAGGATCAGGCGCGGATGCGTGACCAGTGCGCGCGCGATCGCCACCCGCTGCTGTTCCCCGCCCGATATTTCGCTCGGCAGCGACTGCGCATGATCGGCCAGCCCGACCCGTTGCAGCACCTCGTGTGCGCGCGCCCTGCGCTCCGCGCGCGTGACCCCGGCATACACCAGCGGCAAGGCGACGTTGTCGAGCAGGTTCATGCGTGAAAGCAGGTTGAAGCCCTGGAACACGAAGCCGATGGTGCGGTTGCGCAGCGCGGCGCGTTCATCGCTCGACAACTCGCCGACATTGCGCCCGTCCAGCGCATAAAGACCCGCAGTCGGCGGATCCAGGCAGCCCAGCACATTCATGAAGGTCGACTTGCCCGAACCCGACGGCCCCATGATGGCGACGAACTCCCCCTGCAGCACATTCATGCTGACGTCCTTCAGCACCGGGAATGGCCCGGCCCTGGTCTGGTAGGTCTTGTCGAGGTGCTCGACCCGGATGATCTCCTTCTCGCCCATCAGAACATCCTGAAGCGTAGCGTGCCGCCCCCCTGTGGTTGTTCATTGTTGGGCTGGCGGTCTGCCACAGCCAGCTTGTCGCCCGGCCGCAGTTCGCCACCCAGCAATTCGGAGTAGCGTCCATCGCTGATGCCGACTTTCACAGCCAACGGTTTCAGGCTGCTGCCATCCAGCAGGTAGACCTTGCCGGAGCTGGTCTCCGCCGGACGTCGTGCGCCCGCCCCGGCTGCGCCGGAAGTGCCGGAAGCGCTGGATGCGCGGGCCACCTCCTCGCCCGATGGCTTGAAACGCAGCGCGGCATTGGGCACCAGCACCACATCCTTTCGTTGCGCGACCTCGATGCTGACGTAGGCCGTCATGCCCGGCAACAGCAGCTGATCCGGATTATCCACGGCAATCACGACGTTGTAGGTGACCACGTTCTGCTGCGTGGTCGGGTTCAGGCGGATCAACTTCACAGCGCCGACAAAGCTGCGCTCGGGGAAGGCATCGACATTGAAACGCGCCGCCTGGCCGACCCGGATGCTCCCGATATCCGCCTCTGCAAAGCTGGTATCAGCCTGCATCTTTGCCAGGTCCTGTGCGATCTGGAACAGCGTCGGCGTCTGGAAACTGGCCGCCACCGTCTGCCCCACATCGACCGAGCGGTTGACCACCACCCCCGACACCGGCGAGCGGATCACCGTGTAAGCCAGGTTGACCTTGTCCTTGGCCAGTTGCGCCTGCGCCAGCGCCAGCTGCGCCCGGGCAGTTTTGTGCGCCTGCACGGCGGCATCGAGATCCTGCCTGGCAACCGAATCCTGTTCCCACAGGGTGCGATTGCGCGCTTCGTTGACGCGCGCCAGGTCCAGGACGGCCTGCGCGTTCATGACCGACGCCTCGCTCTGCGCTACCTGCGCATTGAGCAGCGAAGGATCCAGTTCGAGCAGCACCTGCCCTTTCTGCACCCGGTCGTTGAAATCCACATTGAGCTTCCTGACCGTGCCCGACACCTGGGTGCCGACGTTCACCAGGGTGACCGGATTGAGAGTCCCGTTGGCCGAGACGCGCTGCGACACGTCGCCACGCGTCACTTGCTGGAACTGGTACAAGGCATCCGGCCGTTCGGCCTGTTGCCGATGCAGGTACCACCAGGCAGCGCCGCCGATGACGACGGCGACCAGCAATGCAACCGGCAGGAAACGCTTCGGAAACGGCTTCATGGCGATAGGCGTGTGGCCACCAGGAATCGGCGCGGAAGTTCATAGTGTTCGCGGGTCTGGGGCGGCATCGCTTGACCCGCATCAATTGCGACGGCTTGCATCGATTCAATCAAGCGCCGTCGCGCTTCATGGCCGGATTTGAGCAGAGTCAATCGTTCCCGCGCCCGGCGTGCGAAAAATCGCGCTTCGGACTACCGTCACCAAGTTGCCTGCAGATACGACATACCCGACATGGAAGGAAAACCGGAATGACTGACAAACCACTGAAGTCCAGGGGAAGGCTGGCCGTGCAAATCGCCAGCCTGATCGGCGTGCTGTTGTTGCTGCCCGTGTCCGCCAATGCCCAGGAGCGCGACCGAAAAGGAGATCACCGTCCGGGCGCCGGCGGAGGGGCGAGACCCGAACAAAGAGGTGCCCAGGGTCCGGGCCGGCAGTCACAGCAGGGTCAACAGCAGCGCCCCTCTCAGCTGCCTTCACCGGCGCAGCAAACCCGGCAAGGACAACAAGCTCGCCCGGCTCAACAAGCTCAGCAGCCGCGCCAGGCTCAACAGCCTCCTCAGTTTCAGCAAGAACGGCAGGTCCAGCAGCCCCGGCAGTCCCAGCCGCGTCCCTATGTTCAGCAGGCTCGGGAATATCGACCGAACCCCCGCCCGCCGGCGGGCTCGGGCTGGCATGGCGACATCCGCCGTTTTCCGGAACGTGATGCCCACCGGTGGGAGCGCGGGGAGTGGCGGCACGAGCATCATGCCGGGCGCGACGGCTGGTGGTGGATCGTTGCGGGCCTGTGGTACTGGTACCCGGCACCGGTCTATCCCTATCCCGATCCGTACATCCCGCCGATGGTGCAGGCCCCGCCCCCTCCGGTCACGCAAGCATGGTGGTATTACTGCCGCTACCCTGCCGGCTACTATCCGTATGTCCAGCAGTGCTACGTCGAGTGGCAGCCGGTGCCGGCGCGTTGAGATCCTCGTGCTAAAATCGCGCCCTCTTCACGCAGGGATTCACCGCCTCCTCGGCTGACACGAATCCCCGCTCTGCCCGAGTGGTGAAATTGGCAGACACAGCGGACTTGAAAAGAAGTTGCGTCTGCAGTGGCACCTGTCAGTGTGGTGGAATTGGTATACACAAGAGACTTAAAATCTCTCGCCGCAAGGCTTACGGGTTCGAGTCCCGTCACTGACACCACATTCGTAATCCATAGCTCCACAGCCAAGCGTTCAAATGGAACTTCGGGAGTAGTCTTGCGCCCATTCTTGAGAAGCTTGACCAGTCCATATGGCTCCAGTACGTGAAGCGACCTGGAAACATTGGATTGTTGCTTGCCGACTGCTTCAGCCAGTGCATCGACTGATTCAGGATGAAGTTCCCGGATGGCGTTTATCAAAGCCATGTTCTCATCAGACAGGACCCGGGATAAAGCGCTCATCGAAGGGAACCACATGACAGGATCATCCTCATGGCGCTGCCTTTTTCCAGACGCAATTTCGAGCGCCCATTGCCGCTGCTTCTCAACAGAAGCAATGCCGATTCTCAGAGTTGTGGCGGCCATCAACACTCTCCTTTCAAGACCCTGTCGACTTCCTTGTAGAAGTCTTCCAGCAACTGCAGTTATCGGGTCAGGTCTTAACCTTTCCCGCCCAAACGTTCGGCAGAGCCGAAGTCAAGATCTGGCCCCACATTCGAGGCCCATTCCCGCACAATTTTGAGCTATAATCGGCTCCAAATATGGAGCTAATATGGAAGCCATCTACTCGGACAAAACGGTAAGCATCACAGAATTCAAGAAGAACCCTGCTGCAGTGCTGCGAAAAGCAAAGGACAAACCGGTTGCTGTGCTCAGCCACAACAAGACTTCGTTTTACATGGTTCAGCCGGCGATCTTTGAAGCGATGATGGAAGAGCTAGCTGATCGCGAACTCACCCAGAAAGTTCTGGCCCGCCTGAAAGAGCGTTCGAAGGCGATTGAGGTCGATGTGGACGAGATTTAAGAAGTCCCACTGACGTAATGGAAGGGAGGCTCGCCCTCCCTTCCTATTGGGCTTTCTTCCTTGGGAGTGAAACCAGCCTCAAGGGTTTGGGTCGAGTCCTCATCCCGGCCGGGTTTGTCGGCCCACTCTCCCTCTGGAGTTCCTTCTGCAGGTTAGTTAGCCTGGCGAGAGCCGTCTGGTAAACCGAGTCGCGCCTGTCCACGACCAACACCATTACGACAAGCGCATCGTCCTCGACCTCGTAGACAAGTCGATACCCCTGCTGCCGCAGCTTGATCTTGTAAAACCCCTTCAGCTCCCCTTTCAGCGCCGCACTTGGCACATGAGGATTGTCCAGCCGCCTCTTCAGATGCTGGCGCAGGTATTCCTTCACCGAGCCATCGAGCTTGTTCCATTCATCCAAGGCGGAGGGGACAAATTTCAGTTTGTACTTTTGACATTCCTTGGGCACTGAATTCCTCTCGCCAGCAGACTCTCATCATTCCGGGGACAGCGGATTGGGGAGCGCCACGATCTCATCAAGAGGCAAAAAACCTTAGCAGTATTAGCAGGCTGTCAGCCGCCGTTTCCGGTCATCGGCCGGACCGTTCTATGGAAGTGGGTTATGTGTTCAGTTACGGGGTCAGGTCTTGACTTCTCCCGCCCAACTGTTCGGCAGAGCACAAGTCAGGACCTGCCCCCCACATTTGAATCAGCCTGCACTCAGTAATACCGGGACGGAGTGGCCGAGATGGCTTTGGCGGCGCGTACCACTTGGGGTGCCAGTTCCTGCTCGACACGCGCGATGGTCCAGCGCGCTTCGGGTACCGAGATGTTGACCGCCGCCACCGGGATGCCCTCGGCATTGACCACTGGGGCGGCCACCGAGATATCGCCCAGCAGGCATTCATTGGCAATCAGCGCATACCCTTTGGCGCGTGCCTCGCGGATGCGCGCGCGGATGCGGTCGGGCCGGGTTTCGGTGTAGGGCGTCAGGGGTAACATTTCACGCGCATTCAGTATCTGCTCGCAGGTCGCATCGTCGATACGCGACAGCAGCGCCGTGCCGGAGGCCGAGCAGAATGCTGGCAAGCGGCTGCCAACCGCCACCGAAAGGTTGGCCAGGTAACGGCTCAGGAAGCGCGCCACCAGCACGATGTCGCTGCCCAGCAGCTCCTGCAGGTTGGTGGTCTCGCCGTATTCATGATTGAGTTCCTGCAGATAGGGCAGCGCCCTGTCGATCACGCTGTTCGAGCGCACATAGTCGAACGAGAACTGCATCAGCGCGGCGGTCAAACCGTACAAACGGGTGTCGGGAATGCGTTGCAGATAGCCCAGGCTTTCCAGTGTGTAGACCAGCCGCTGCGTGGCGCTGCGGTCGAGCTGCGCCGCCTTGGCGATTTCCACCAGGCTCAGATTGCGCTGCGGGCCGTCGAAGGCATGCAGCACGCGAAACGCCTTGGCCACCGACTGGATGTAGAGCGACGAGGAGGTCTTGTCGGCGGCCACCGTGCTTTCCGGCGCCGGGGCACCTTCGGCAAGGAGACGCTTTTTGCTGGGACGTGTCATGGGCGACAAGCATAGCACCGCGCCAGGCGCGGGAGCCGCGACTCAGCGTTGAAAAGGCTCTGCTGCGGCCGGCGCGCTGAAGGCATCCCTGGCGCTGCAATAGGCGCCGCCGCCGATGCGCCCCAGTGCATCCAGCAGCGCATGGTCGACACGGTGCCCCTGCACCACGCCGTCTGCAGCATGGGTATGCACCGCTTCCACCACGCATAGCGCCGAGCGGCGGTCACCGTATTCAACGATGTCGCGCAGGACGCATTCAAACTGGATCGGTGCCTCGACGATGCGCGGCGCGCCGACCTTCACCGCATCCACCACATGCCAGCCGGCCAACGCTATCTCGCTGATGTGCGCCTCGCAGTCCTGGCCAGCGAGATTGACCTGGCGCGCCATGGCCACATTCGGGATATGCAGCACGCACTCGCCGCGCGCGCGCAGGTTGCGCAGCGTGTCCTTTTCGGAGCCGTCGGCCTTGAGTCCCACGGACACGCCAAAGATCGGCGGCGTGACTGACAGCACCGTGTAGCAACTGAAGGGCGCAGCATTGAGCACGCCGCCCTCGCTGATCGTGGTCACCAATGCCACCGGACGCGGCAGCACCGAGGCCATCAGGAACTTGTAGCGGTCTTCATGGCTGAACTGGTCCAGCGGCACGGTGTTGAATGTATTCATCTTGTCACGCCTTTACAGTGGATCCAGGCCGGGGCGGCTTCATACCCGCGCCAGCCGTTCGCGATAGCCGGGCATGAAGATCTCTTCACCCAGCTGTCTCGAATCGCGCAGCCCGAGCAGGCGCAGCGTGATCTCGTATTCATTGCGCAGTATGCGCAGCACTTCGGCCACGCCCTGCGGCCCGGTTGCAGACAGTCCGTAGAGCGGCGCCCGCCCGAGCAGCACGCCGGCCGCGCCCAGTCCCACCGCCTTGATCACGTCGCTGCCGCGCCGCACGCCGCCATCGACCAGCACGGTCAGGCGATCGCCCAGCGCATCCTTGACCGCCGGCAGCAGTTGCAAGGGGCTGGGTGCATCCTCGAGCTGGCGTCCGCCATGATTGGACAGCACGACGCCGTCCGCACCGTAACGCGCGGCCAGCAGCGCGTCCTCCAGCGACAGGATACCCTTGACCATCACCCGGCCGGGCCAGTGCTGACGCAGCCAGCCGATCGCGTTCCAGTCCATGCTCATGTCCATCTGGCGGCTCATGGTCGCGGCCTGGCGCTTGATGTCAGCGCGCTCGCCGACCGAGCGCGCAAGATTCACCAGTTGCGGCGATCCGCCCTGCCGCAGCATGCGCCAGCACCAGCGCGGATGGGTCAGCACGTCCCAGGCCAGGCGCGGAGTGGGACGCAGCGGCAGCTTGAAACTGTTTCGCACGTCATGGTCGCGCACCCCGTGCACCGTGGTGTCCACCGTCAGCATCAGCGTCGAGTAACCGGCATCGACCGCGCGCCGCATGGTGGTCTCGGCAATGCGCCGGTCCTGTTGCACATACAGTTGCAGCCACAGGTCGCCCGTAGTGGCAGCGCGCACATCCTCGATCAGCGAGGTGGAGGCAGTCGACAACACGAAGGGCAAGCCCGCCGCATGTGCTGCGCGCGCCAGCACTTCTTCGGCCTTGGGCCAGTACAGGCCGTTGAGTCCGGTGGGCCCGACAATCATCGGCAGTGCCTGCGGCTGGCCAAAAATGCGAACCGAAGGATCGATGCTGCTCACATCGCGCAGCACGCGCGACTGGAACAGCGGCGCATCCCAGGCCGCCAGGTTGCGGGCCAGGGTCTTGCCATCCTCGGCCCCGCCTTCCAGATAATCGAAGGCGATCCGGCTCAGGCGACGACGGGCCAGTTCACGGTAGTCGGCAACATTGGCGAGCATGGGCAAGTTCAGTCCTGTGCCGGATAGGCAGCAAACAGGCGCTGCATCTCGCTGCGCAGCGCGGCCACCAGCGGTGCGGCCGGCGGCGACAAGGGGCACAGCAAATCGGGCGCGGCGCAGTCGATCATGTCCAGCACGGCCTTGAGCGGCCCCGGATTGGTTTCGGCAAACATCATGTTCATCATCGGCATCAGGTCGCGATGCAAAGCCAGCGCCTGCTGCGACTGGCCGCCGCGCACCAGCGCGTAGAGCCGGGTCCAGGCTTGCGGAATCATGGTGGCAGTGACGACCACGCCGCCAGCGGCACCGGCCATCAGATGCAGCGGCAGCAGCGTGTCCTCGCCGCTCAGCACGGCGAACGACGGATCCACACCAGCCACCACGCGCAGGAAGTGATACATGTCGGTGTTGCAGGCTTTCATGCCGATGATGTTTTCATGGCGCGAGAGCTCATGCAGTATCTCGGGCTGGATCGCGTGCCGGGTGCGGTAGGGAATCTCGTAGATCACCAGTGGCACACTCGATGCATCGGCCATGCGCAGGTAGTAGTCGCGGATGCCGGCCTGTGTCGGATTGGTGTAGTAAGGCGTGACCACCATCAGCGCATCAGCCCCGGCTGCGGCGAATTCCTGGCCCGCTGCCAGCGCGTCGTAGTAGCCGGTGTCGAGGATGCCGGCGATGACCGGCATGCCACTACCATGACGGGCCACGCCCTGGGCGCAGCGCTCGACCATCTGGATGCGGGTACGGCGCGGCAGTGCGCCGTATTCTCCCGTACCGCCAACCGGCACCAGGCCGCTGACCTTGCCCCGGACCTGATAGGCCACCAGGCCATCGGCCGCCTCTACATGCAGGCTGGCGTCAGCGTGAACCGGCGTGGGCAGCGCCGTGAAAATACCTTGGAGTCGTGATGCGTTCATCATGGGAAATACCGTATGCAGACAGTGGGGGCGGACAGGGCGTTGCCGCCCTGCTTCATTATTGGCGTCGGATATTCGCTTCAGATATCCGCTTCAGATACCAGCTTCAGCTGACCGCAGCAGGCACGCTCTGCAGGCGGTCTCTCAGCGCAGCCAGCCTGGTAGCGGCGGCCTCGACTTCGCTGGACTTGAAGCCCGCTGCAACGGCCAGGTCGACTTCCTGCAGCAGCTTGTGCAACACGCCCGTGTATCGGGCATTACCCTGGCCGTCCACAACCAGGCCATTGCGCTCTTCGAACGCCAGGTTCCAGGCAATCGCCTCCTCGCGGCTGAGGCCGGGAGGCAGGTCCAGATGCAGGTTACCGCTGGCATCCACACGCACAGGATAGCCACCCGGCAGACCGCCCGGGCCCGGCACATGACCGAACCATTCGCGACCGGCTACCAAGGCCAGCATCAGCGGCACGCCGGTAGCGCAGGAAATGTCGAAGGCGGTCTGTGGCGACAGCATGACGTCGCGCAAGCGCTCGCCCACATGCGACATCTCGACGCCATCGAGCCAGACGCGCGGCACGCTGCCGCTGCGTTCGCCGGCAGGCTTGCGCCAGTAGTTGAGCTGCTGGTATTGCGCCAGCATCCGCAGTCGCCGCGGATCAGCGATGCCAAGCGCGCCGGCAAAGGCGGTGGACAGGATGCCGATATTGCCCACGCCGCTATACACCGGCACGCCGCTGGCAACGATCAGCGCATTGGCCACGTCCGGGAAGCAGCAATTGATATAGCGGCAGCCCGGCAGCGCCGCTTGCACGGCACGGCCGATACGCACCGACAGCACGCTCTGGAAAGCCGCAGTAATGCTCCAGCCGCCCTGGGCCACCAGTTGACTCCAGGCGGTGGCGCTTTCGCGCAGCACCGATGCCGTCTGTAGCGATGCAGACTGCACCACCACCTTGGGCTGGCGCTCGCGCACCAGTGCCTGCACCGATGCCTCATCGAATTCCGGCAGGACGGCGGTGATGATCCGGGCCGGCGTGTTGAACAGATGGGCCCGCGCATTGGCTGCCGTGCGCAGCCAGGCCAGCCGGGCATCGCTGCGGCCGACCACCAGCACCGTGACCGGTTCGCGCGCGGTGGCGGCAAGATCGAACAGCATGCGCGCACCGAACTCGCCGGTGCCAAAGAGAATGATGTCTGCGTGTTGTGGCATGGGGATTGATACGGAAAATTACAGCTTCAGTGCATCGATCAGGTGCTTGCGAAAGGCATAGGAAATCGCTTCCATCGGCGACACCCGGCCCGGCCGGCACAAGGGCGAGCGCACGCCGGCCTGCTGTTCCTCGACAATCACATTGTCTTCCGCCACTGCCACGTTCCAGCGTTCGTAATAAGCCTGCACCACCTGTTCGAAGTCGGGACGCGCCACGATGTCCTTGTGAAAGCAGGAGCCGACGGTCAGGTCGATGCTGTCCGGTCCGGTGGGATTGATCTTGACGTACCAGACGCAATCCTTGGTGAAGCCGAACAGGCCGCAGGTCGAGGTGTAGAAAAAATTGGAGCCTTCCAGCGAACGCCCTTCGAGATCGGGCAGGAAGGGGAAGCCCTTGGCGCCCGGCAGCAGGCCGGCGGTGCCTTCATGCTTGCCATACAGGACCAGATAGCGGCCGTCGCAATGTTCCAGCTCGACCGGCTTGCGGTGGTAGGCCGACACACTGCCCAGCGCCAGCGAATTGCGGTGCACGGTGGGCGTGTGATAGTAGTCCATGAAGTTCTCGATGTAGACCTTCCAGTTGCACTTGACCTTGTATTCCTTGCGGCGCGTGAGCACCAGGTCATCCAGGCTGTAACTGGCGATGCGGGTCTTGAGATCACCCATGGTGGCGTCCAGCGAAGGCGCGGCCGGATCGAAATTGATCCACATGAAGGGACCGATCTGTTCCAGCCGAACGGGGATCAGGCCATTGTCCGCCTTATCGAAGCAGTTCACGCCTTCCATGCCGGGCGCGCCGCGCATGCCGCCGTGATTCTCGTAGGTCCAGCTGTGATACGGGCAGACAAAGGCGCGAGTCTTGCCCTCGCCGTTGACCAGCCGGATGCCGCGGTGTCGGCAGGAATTGGCGAATGCCCGCACCACGCCATCCTCGCCCCGCACCACGATCACGGGCACGCCCGCGAAATCGATCGTGAACCAGGACCCGTTTTCCTTCAGGCGGCCAGCGTGACCGACAAAGTTCCATTCCTTCATGAAGAACATGTCGATTTCGCGCTGATAGAACGCGGGATCGTAGTAAGCGGCCGGGGGCAGCGAAGTCGCATCCGGCAAGGGGCGACGGGCGCCAGCGTAGTGAACGGGATCGAAAAGATTGCTTGCGGTAGACATGGGGAACCTGCTGTCTGGATCAGAGGCAGCGGGCGGCGCGTGGCCGCCACACCGTGCGCTGCCGCCGGTCAGGGACCGCGGCAGCAGGGGGAAACAAGGATCAGTCCTGGACCTTGATGCCAGCAGTCTCGATCACGCGCAGCAGTTCGGCCGATTCCTTGTCGATCTTGGTAGAAAAGGCAGCCGCGTCCAGCGACAGGATCGGGCCCACTGCCGACAGGCGGGCAACCACGGCCGGATCCTTGCCGGCAGCCAGCACTTTCTGGCTCAGGCGCTGGACCACATCGGCCGGGGTGGCCTTGGGTACGAATATGCCGACCCAGGAGGCGACGTCGAAGTCACCAAAGCCCTGTTCCTGCACCGTGGGCACGTCCGGCAGCGCAGCGATGCGGCGGTTGGACGAGATCGCCAGCGGACGCAGCGTGCCGTTCTTGATGTGGGGAATGGCCGACATCGAATCGAACACCATCAGCACTTCGCGCGCCAGGATCGCCTTCTGTGCATCGGCCGTGCCCTTGTAGGGGACGTGATTCATCTTGATGCCAGCACGGCTGGACAACAGTTCAAACGCGATCTGCGTGATGTTGCCGATGCCGGCCGAGCCATAGGCCAGCTTGCCCGAGGGATTCTTGCGCACCACCTCCACCAGGTCTTTCAGGTTCTTGACGTCCTTGAACATCGGCTCGTTGTTGTTGATCACCAGGATCAGCGGCATCTCGGTGATGGTGGCCACCGGTTGGAAATCGGCCTTGGGGTTGTAGCGGATGGTGTTCTTGAACAGATGCGGATTGAGCGTGATCGAGCTGGAGCTGGTCACGTAGGCGGTATAGCCATCGGCGGGCGCTGACTTGACTGCCATCGCCGCGATTGCGGCGTTGGCGCCCGGCTTGTTTTCCACGATGAAGGTCTGGCCAAGCTCGCGGGTCAGATGCTCGGCCACCAGACGCGCGCCCAGATCGACCGGACCACCCGGAGCGAAGCCAACCACCAGGCGCACCGGCTTGCTGGGATAGTTGTCAGCGTGCGCGACGCTGGAAAATGCGGCACACAGCATCAGGCCGGCCGCAAGTGCGGTACGGCTCAGCAGGCGTTTCTTCAACATGGGAAAGTCCTCGATAGACGTTAAGGCGTTGAACTCCGGCGGACCGGGTGGGAGGCAGACCCGGTTGCACGCCCCGGTGACGGGAACGTGGCGGGCGTCATTCATATGGAACGAATCGTATCCAGCAAATTAAAATGGGTCAAATCAAAGTTGTTTTTAATTGGGATGCGATTAAAGTGCGGAGTCAGGTCTTGACCTTTCCCGCACAAGCGTTCCATGGCGGGGGTCAGGTCTTGACTTGCTCTCTTCCGAATGGTTGTGCGAGAAGAGTTAAGACCTGACCCCACATTCTGCCTTCACTACCGTCCCCTGCGACGGCTGATGAGAACAAACGACAGCCCGCCAAGCAGCAACAACGGAATTCCCAGGCCAAAGCGCTGGCGCGCTCGCGCCTCGATGCGCAACTCTTTCAGCACCAACTGGTCGCCTGCAAGAATCTCACTGCGCCCGGAAAGGTACTGACGCAGCCGGTCCTGCATTTCAGCGGACATTTCCTTCTTTCCCCAGCGAACGTCCTGCTCCAAAGCCCGGAGTTTCATGAGTTCGGCGCGCGCCGTTTCGATCGCTTCCAGGCTGTCGCTGCGGGTCTCGCGCTCATCCGACGTCAGAAAAACTTCATGCACGAACGGCAGCTGGTTTTCAAGCTCGTCCAGCCACGGCTGGTCCATCTGCGGGAATGCAAGCAGCAGCAGGCCAACAAGGGCTGCAGCCAGCGACACAGATTTTCCGAACCGGGGCAGCGAAGTGCGCCGGAGAGCAAAGGCAACCGCGACTGCCGCCATGGTGGCGCCGAATGTGGCAACTACTGCGGGGCCTGTCGGAAGATCCCACCCCCAGGAGGCGCCGAGTCCGGCTGCAGTAACCGCCGTTCCGAGCAACCAGGCAAGCAGGAGGCGGCCCCGTACTGTGGTGGCGAACAGCCCGGCAATTGCAGCCGGTACGATCAGATATGAGAAAACAAGCAGCACGCCTGCGACGCGCACCGACGATGTCACGACCAGGGCAAACGAACCATAGAAAATGACGTCCCAGAACAGCGTGCGTCGCGGCGTGGCAGCGGCAAGCGGCGGATGAAATGACGCATCAAGCAGCGGCCGCCGCAGCAGCCAATGCACGACACCGAGGGCGACATAAAGCAGGGCAAGATTGCGCACCTCCTCCGGCGTCACCGTCAGTATCGAACCGATCAGGATCTGCTTTATGTGCTCCGCTCCTTGCGGGGCGCGGTCGAGGGCAAGTACCCCCAGCGCAGCGGAAACGGCATACGTGATGCCGATCACGGCCTCCTGCTGCAAGGCGGCCTCGTGGCGTCGGGCAATGGCAAAAAGTATCGCTCCGCCGATGGCGAACGAGAGCCCGTACCAGTATGCCGCCTGCCCCTGCACCGGATGACCGGCAAGGATGGCGACAGTGATGCCCAGCGCTGCGACCTGGGCCAGCGAGAGGTCGACGAAGACCACCCCTCGCGCCAGGACGTGAATGCCGAAGTAAGCGTGTATGCCAGTCAGGACGACGCCGGCAATGAAAGGCCAAAGGAGCAGTTCCAGCATTGGTTCCAGAATTAGTTAGCGCAGCGCCGCCACCAGTCGGCTGACATTGAGCTCGAACAGGGAGAAGTAATTATCGGCGGCGGGATCGGCGCCGACTGAAGGAACGAGCGTGACTACGGTTGCACCGCTATGGGCGGCAATATGTTTGACCAGTGCGGGACTGGAATGCGGATCGGCGATGATCACACGCACGCCGGCTTCGCGCATGTGCCTGGTCAGCGTTGCCAGTTCGGCAGATGACGGCGGCACCCCCGGATTCGGCTCGGCGGCAGCAACGATAGAGAGGCCGAAACGATCCGCAAAGTAGGTCCAGGTGTCGTGAATCACGACGACCTTGGTGCCTTGGTAAGGTGCCAGCGCGGCTTTCCAGGCAGTCAGGCGCTGGTCGAGCTTGCCCAGGAATTCGGTGCGGCTGGCGGCAAAGCTGGCCTGGTCGGCAGGACTCAAGCGGGTCAGGCCCTCCATGATGGAAGCCGTGACTGGACGGGCGTTTTCTGGATCGAGCCAGTAATGGGTATTGCCAAAGGCATGAACATGGGAGCGGCGTTCAACGCGCAAACGCGGCGTCTCGGTTTGCAGCAGGCGAGCGCCGCGGGAGGCATCAAGCACGGGCGCGCCGGCTGGCAGATTCAGGCGGCGGAACCACGGTTCGTGGTCGAGGCCGATGCGCACGATCAGCGCCGCGCTACGCAGGCGCGCCAGTTGCGCCGGCTTTATTTCGGCAGAATGGGGATCCTGGCTGGGAGATGTCAGCGATTCAACCGCTACACGCCCGGCCCCGACCGCCAGCACCAGGGCCTTCAGGTCGGCCGTGGTGGTGACGACGTCAAGCTTGCCGGCGGCGCTCACCGGACCGGTCACTGCAATAAGTGCCAGGGACAGGAAAAGGGCGAGCACCGCCTGCATCGAATGGCCGACTTACTTCTTCTTGGTGAAGATCGATTTCGGGATCATGCAATGCACGCCCTTGCGGATGTCCACCACTTGGGAAACCCGGCAGTCGCCCACCATCGACACCAGCGAATAGGCTTCGTAGCGCGTCAGCGGAACCATCTTCTGCTCGGCCAGGAAATCAACTGCCTCGCGCGTGGCATTCACCATCGCCTTGTCCAGGCTCTCGTCCAGGCCAACCGCAATCCAGTGCGTCGGGGTTTCAATGCGCGGCCAGGTGATCTTCATGTTTTTATGCACGATAGGCTGCAGGACGATTTCCTTGTAGGAGCACTCCAACGCGGTCAGGTTGACCTCGCCGTTGCCTTGCCGGCAGTGGGAGTCACCGGTCCAGATCAGCCCGCCCTTCTGGAATACCGGGAAGAATATCTTCGAGCCAGCCTGCAACTCGTTGATATCCATGTTGGATCCGTTTTTCCATGGGCGCAGCGACGAGACGGGCGCGAGCGGATCGTCCTTGACGCCGCCCTTGCGTGGCGCCGGATCATTCGGATCGATGCCGACCGCCAGCGTGCCCGGGAACGGCTTCAGGTCGATGGTGACACCCGGCTTGAACTCGGCCGTCATTTTCTTCAGGTCGAGTTTCATGAACTTCAGGAAACCCTCCGGCATTTCCGAGGCGAGCGCGCCGATGGTCGGGAAATCCTTGCCCGGCAGGTTGAAGTTGACGCCGTATGCCTTGGGCACGATCTTGATGATTCGGATTTCAAGCACGTCGCCCGGTTCGGCGCCGTTCACGTAGATGGGGCCAGTCAAGGAGTGCGGACCGCCACCGGGATTTGCCTTGCGCAGGGCCACGATCTCTTCCATGCTCATCCCGGGCTTGATCTTGTCGTGCGAGTGCATCATGGTTTCGACCGAGACAGTGTCCCCCGATTCGACCTTCAACTTGGGTGACTCTTTGGGATCCAGCCAGCCCCACTGGACGGTATCCAAGCTTGCGGGCAGCTTGTGATGCTTTCCGCGGGCCTTCTCTGGCGCTTGCGCAACCGCGGCGCCAGCCGCAAACACGCTTAACAACATTGCCGCGACGATCTTTTTCTTATTTTCGAACATGAGTCCTCCTCCTTGAGTGGAGATCTCAGTGTTTATATAATATTTCCTAATGTCAACATTATTATTTTCATCTCTAACCAAATTGCTGCACCCCTCCCCAAAATCGAGCACCTCGTATGGGGTCAGGTGTCGACTTTTCCCGCTCAATCGTTCGGCAGCACAAGTCAAGACCTGGCCCACACCTCAGGCCCCGGAATGCAAATGAGGCCCCGCATGAACTGGTCCCCTTCGCGATATATCAGCTGCCAGGCTGGACAACTCCAGTACCGCAGCTCGGCCTCACCCGCCCTGCTCGGCCACACCTTCGACCCTCTGTTCCTGAATCGCATCGACAAACCGCCCGGCAATTGCCCGGAATTCATCCTGGATCTGCGCAAAGGCATCAACCACATCCGGATCGAAATGCGTTCCCCTTGCCTTCAGGATCAGCGCCACGGCATCTTCATGCGGCATCGGTTTCTTGTAGATGCGGGTGTTGGTCAGGGCGTCGTACACATCCGCCACCGCCATCAGGCGCGCCGAGATCGGTATCTGCTCGCCCTTGAGGCCTTGCGGGTAGCCTGAGCCATCCCACTTCTCCTGGTGCGACAGGGTGATTTCCTTGGCTATTTCCAGGAAACCCACCTCCACGCCCAGCGATCGTTCGGCTTGGGCGATGGCGTCGCGGCCGAGCGTGGTGTGGGTCTTCATCACGTCGAATTCTTCCGCGGTCAGGCGGCCGGGCTTCAACAGGATGTGATCGGGAATGCCCACCTTGCCGATGTCGTGCAGCGGTGCCGACTTGAACAGCAAATCGACGTTGGCGTCGGACAGGAAACCGGAAAAGCGGGGATGCGTCCTGAGTTGCAGCGCCAGCGCCTTGACGAAATGCTGGGTGCGCCGGATATGGTTGCCGGTCTCGTTGTCGCGGGTCTCGGCCAGCGAGGCCATGGCCAGGATGGTGACGTCCTGCGCTGCTGCAATTTCGCGCGTCCTCTTTTCGACCTCGCGCTGCAGCCATGCATTACGGTCGCGCAAGAAGTCGGCCGATGCTTTCAAGGCCAGGTGCGCCTTCACCCTCGCCATCACGATCTGCGGGTTGATCGGCTTGGTAATGTAGTCGACCGCGCCCAGATCGAGGCCCATGCGTTCGTCCTCCGCGCCAGAACGCGCGGTCAGGAAGATCACCGGAATGTCGCGAGTGGATGCTTCGGCCTTGAGCCGCTTGCAGACCTCGTACCCGTCCATGCCGGGCATCATGATGTCCAGCAGGATCAGGTCGGGCGGTTCGGCCGAACCTGCCAGGCGCAGCGCCCGCTCGCCATTATTCGCTACCCGGACGCGGCAATCGTCCTGCAGCAGTTCGCTCATCATGGCCAGGTTGTCCGGCGTGTCGTCGACCACCAGTACGGTTGGCTTTGCGGGCAGGCCGGACAGGTTTTCCGGGGGCTGCAAGGGGACGCCCTGCAGCTGATTTTCTTGTGGGCTCAACGGGTCTCCCTGACCATGTCATGTTCTGCGCAAACTATCCCTGGGCCGCAAGGGAGTCCCTCGCCTTCACCAGTAATTCGAGTGCGTTCTCGAAATCGAAAGCCGTCACAGCCTGGGCAAACGCCGGGTAATGTTCTGCCAGCCCCTGCCCGAGCAGGTCGCTGTTTTCCTGCGCCAGCCGGGTCGCTGCGGGATCCCCCGCTTCCAGCAGCTTGAGCAGCTGGTCGCAAACCGTGGCGAGGGCGTGCCGGTCAATGGCGCCGGTCGCCGTCGTCACCGGCGGCAACTGCCTGTCCAGCTCCTCGATCACGACCGTGAGCCGGGCGTGCAGGGTCTCGAGCAACTCGTCGAGTTCCGCCCGCGGCCGCTGCTCCCGGATGGCCGTTTCAAGTGCCCGCGCCGCGCTGGCGGCTTCCCCGGCGCCGACGTTGCCGGCAACACCTGCCGTGGTGTGGGCCAGGCGTTCGGCCAGCTGATCGTCGCCGCTGTCCAGCGCCGCTGCCACCTGCTCCGGAACGCTCTTCTGCCCGTCCACGAACTTGCGCAGCAACGACTGGTAAAACTGCCGCTTGCCCAGCACCCGCCGCAAGCCATCGGCAATATCCAACCCCGGAACGTCTTCAGGCAGGCGCGCCTCGTTCGCATCCGGCGCCGCTCCGACTGCGTTGGCGACGTCCGTGTCGGCAGGACTGTCGGGCGGCAGCACCCATTGCTGCAATGCCCGCCACAGCAGATCGGGCTCGATCGGCTTGGCCACGTGCTCGTTCATGCCGGCCTGCAGGCAGGCCTCCCGGTCCTGGGCAGACGCATTCGCCGTCATGGCGATGATGGGCAGCGCGCCAAAGCGCGCATCGGCTCTTATCAGCCGGGTCGCTTCCAGTCCGCCCAGCACCGGCATCTGCATGTCCATCAGCACGGCGTCGTAGCGCATTCCGGGCGCCCCCAGCATGTCGATCGCAATCTGGCCATTGGCCGCGATGTCGACCACGAAACCCACCTCCTTCAACAGTTCGAGGGCGACTTGCTGGTTCAGCTCATTGTCTTCGGCCACCAGGATCCTCGCCCCCTTCAGCCGGGACAAGGCTTCGATCGCGGCATCACTCGGATGCACCGCTACCACAGGCAAAGCGGATTCGGCGCCAATAGCCCGCGCCATGGCATTGAAGAGCTGGGACGCGCTCACCGGTTTGATCAACAGCTCGTCCAGGCCCATTGGCCGGGCTTCGTTCGCCATTTCTTCAAGCCCGTAGCCACTGATCAGGATCAGCCGCGGCTTCGACTGCCAACGGCGGCCCTGGAACTGGCGCGCGGTTTCCACCCCGTCCATGCCGGGCATCTGCCGGTCCAGCAACACCACTTCGAATGGACGCCCTTCCTTGTCGGCCGCAGTGGCCATGGCAAGCGCGAAGTCACCGCTGGCGGCCTGCGCCACATCGAAGCCCATGGCGGCCAGCATGTCGGCCATGACGGTACGCGCACTCTGGTTGTCGTCGACCACCAATACGCGCTTGCCGCGCAGATGCGCCTGCAGCACCAGCGTCCGCCTGGCGCGGTGGCTCTTGCCAAGCTGCGCCGTGAACCAGAAGGTGCTGCCATGGCCGAACTCGCTCTCCACCCCGACCTCGCCATCCATCATGCCAACCAGACGCTTGCAGATCACCAGCCCCAGTCCGCTGCCGCCGAACTTGCGGGTGGTGGACGTGTCGGCCTGCTGGAAGCTCTGGAACAGCTTGCCGACCTGCTCCTGCGTCAGTCCGATACCGGTATCGCGCACTTCACCCAGCAGCAGCACGCCATGCTCATCCTCATGCTTCAGGCTGATGCGGATCCCCACTTCGCCCTTGTCGGTGAACTTGACGGCATTGTTGGCAAAGTTGACCAGGATCTGCCCAAGGCGCAGCGGATCGCCCACCAGCGTAGACGGCAAGCGGGGATCGATATCGACCACCAGTTCCAGCCCCTTGGAGGATGCCTTCTCGCCGATCAGCACGACCACGTTGTCGAGCACTTTTTCCAGTTCGAAGTCGACGCGCTCGATCGACATCTTGCCGGCCTCGATCTTGGAAAAATCGAGGATGTCGTTGATCACGCCCAGCAGATGCTGGCTCGAGGAGCGGATCTTGTCCAGGTAGTCGCGCTGGCGCGCATCGAGGCCGGTCCTGGACAGCAAGTGGGCCATGCCGATCACAGAGTTCATCGGTGTGCGGATCTCATGGCTCATGTTGGCCAGGAAATCGGACTTCGCGCGGGTCGCCTCCTCGGCCGCCTCCTTGGCCAGCTGCAGCGCCTGTGCCATCTCGCGTTCATCGGTGATGTCATCCACGATCACGACCGCACCGCGCGTGCGATCAGCCGGATCGATCGCCGTGCCAACCACGCGCGCCCAGAAGCGGCTGCCATCCTTCCTGACCAGATGCATTTCACCGCGGAATACCTGGCCACGCCAGATCGGCTCGTACATCACCCTGCCGACTTCTTCGAAAGCCTGGTCGTCAATGTGCCAGGGCCGGACGCTCTTGCCGATCAGCTCGTCAGGCCCATAGCCGAAGATCTCTTCCAGCCGCCGGTTGCAGACGCGGACCACCCGTTCGCGGATGATTACAATGCCGCCGGGCGCTGAATCGAACAAGGCCTTCTGCTCGGCATACGCCGCCAGCAATTCGGTTTCGTATTGCCTTGCCCGGCGGCGCCGTTCAAGCCGGTTCAGGCCGCCATATGCCCAGCCAATGGCACCCAGCACCGACAGCACACTGCCGAAAAATCCCGCTATCAGATAGTTCTTGAGCGTAGGCGCAAATGCGCGCTGAGAGTTCTCCAGTGAAACCACGGTCAGCGCGGTGACAGGGTACTTGCCGAGCTTGCGCCATCCGACGAAGTAATCCTTTTCGTCCACGAACTCGCTGCCGGCCTCAAGCCGGGAACCGCTGGTACTGTCGAAGCGCGGAGGATTGCGGTAGTGCTGGAAAACACGCTCGCCCAGCCCCACAGTCCAGTTGGTCAGCATTGACCCGCCCTGCAACCAGACCGAGGAAAAATCGCTGTCCCCGAATCGATCCAGCGCCTTGTAGCTGTGCAGATAGCGGTGATCGACCGTCAGGCTGATCACGCCGGCAAAGCTGCCGTCCGGATGATTCACCCGCCGCGTGAAACGGATCACTTCCTGCTTCGACAGGCCGCCGGCACCCGCGCTGCGCGGATTGATGACCATCTCCCTGCTGGTGGAGTTGCGATGCTGATCGATGAAATCGTGGCCGCGCATCGAGACACCGATGTTCTCGCGAAAGCGTGCACTCCGTATCACGCCGGCGGCATCGACAAAACTGAGAAAGACGGGAAGCGTTGTGGACGCGTAGCGGAAGTGGTCGTCCACCACCTCGGGAAGCACGCCGCGTTCCTGCATGTACACCAGGGTCGATGACAGGTAATCGAGCTGCTCGACCGTCTTCTCCAGTTGCTCGGCGTAGCTTTCGGCCAGGATCTTGACGTCCTGCAGCGTGATTTCCTGCCATTGGCGCTTTTCCTGGGCAATTTCCAGGGACACCCCCGTCCATATCGCAACGATCAGGGCGATGCAGGCAGCGGCCGACCTCAGAATGATGGTCGTGCGTGAAAAATGCACCTGATGTCCTTCAATGTTCCGGCCACGCTGTCGAGCCGCAGGGAAGCCGCAAAAAATGGCCGGCCAACCGGAAGTGCGCAGCACGCCCCGCTGGCAGCGCCGCCAGCGTCATTGTGCATTCCGGACTATTGAGGATAGTATCCGCAAATCATTGACAATATGCAATTCCCGCAGTCAGGGCCGTGCCGGACCGGCAGCCACCCTGAGCCGCAGCCCGAAAGCGCATCATGGAAGATTTGGCCCTGGTCGACTGCCGTCAGGCAGTGTCAATGAAAACGGGAGCACGCTTCAAAGCAACGGGGATCCAGAATGAAAGCCATTGCCCTCGCATTCCTCGGACTCGCTCTGGCCCTGTCCACGCGCGGACTTCACGCTGCGATCCTGACGCAGATGGAAGACTGCGGCCCGAGGCTGCCAAAGCCACAGGTTCATGTCCAGGTACTGCCCACCAACCCTGCGGTGAAGGTCGTGCCGGGCCGGCAACTCGCGGAGAGCTTCAGCCAGCGAACACATCAAACGGTGAACGGCGCTGTCGCCGGCGTGACCGCAGCCTCGCTGCAGGTAGCGGTTGAAGTCGGTTCCGAGCACATCGACTTGCCGGGGGACGGCCTGTGCATGGCACCGATGGTCAGCATCGTGATGGGTTTTAGTCCGATGAACATTTTTGTCTCAAGGGAATTGGCACGGGATTCGTGTGCTTACGACTACGTGGTCAAGCACGAGATGAAGCATGTCCTGCTGAACAATGAAGTGCTGCTGAAAGCGGCGGCGACCTTGCAGGAGGAGTTGAGGGAAAAGTTCAGCGCCGAGCCTGTAATCTACACAAGCCACAAGTCGCTGCAATACGAGTTCCGGAAAATCAGGGAAACGGTTGCCGACCGTACCGGCGCCCTGTTCAACCAGGCAAACGTCGCTCACCGGAAGATAGATACGCCGGCTTCGAGGGCAGAATCACTGACCGTGTGCAACGGCATCCTTCCGCTGCTGCTGGGATCGGATTAGTTTTCATCCTGGGGTCAGGTCTTGACCTTTCCCGCACAACCGATCGGCAAAGCAAAGGTCCAAGCCTGACCCACACATTTCCGGGGAAATGAATCCGACAATCGAGCCATGTGCCCATTGTTCGGGCGCCCCGGCTTCTCGTAAAAAACATTCCTTCCGACAGCCGCCTGCCTGGTCTAAGTTCCCCTCTGCCTGCACCGCCCCTGCATCGCGGAGTTCCGGGCATTCGAATGGCGCTGACACGAATCACATGAACGCATTTCACCTGGCCAGAAGCTTGCCAACTGCATCAAGACAGCTGGTACTGCCGACAATTTTCGTTGTGCTCCTGGCCTGCGCGATGTCCTCATGCGCCACGCCTGAACCGCCATTGCGAATGGAGCGCCGGTATGCCACCCACACCTTTTCGTTCGATGCCAGAGGTGACAGCCCGGACATCGATATCCTCGATTTTCATTACGGCGGCAATGACCATCCCAGCGTGCGCGGATGCCCGCGGCACCCGGACCAGTGCAAGCCCCCGTTTTACTCCACTGTGGCTCACGCCAACATGGAAGTGGCCGATCAGCTTTACGTGAAATGGCAGATCAGGACCAGCGGCGAAATTTATGAGGATGTCGTCAACCTGCGCGACCGGCTACCGAGTGACATGACCGGGCAGCGGATTCATTTCATCGTCAACCTGGATCGCCTGCATGTCTACTTGATCGGGGCGAACAAAGTGGTCCCGGATCCTTGTCCGCCGATTGGCAGGCGGGCGGAGTTAAGCATGTCGTCGAATTCCTACGAAAAGATCTTCTCCCAGTTTTGCTACTTGCCGATAACGAATCTGTACCCAAGACGGATTTCGGATCGAGCTGTGAAGGTAATGGAGGGGAGATCGTGATGCACCGACTACTTTCGACCACGCGGACGGATCCAACAACAGGCGTTCCAGCAAGGGTTCCGATTTCATTCATGAGCTTGCTCGATGCCGGACGTGATGTTCGCCTCACTGTTCTCAGCATTCTGACGCTTCTCCTTGGATTGCCCCTTTCCTCCTGTACAGCACCAGATCCAAAGACTCGCGTCGAGCGCCGCTACGCAGTTCATTCATTCGGATTCGATGCCACTCAAGATAGCCCCGATATCGAGATCCTCGATTATCAATATGGCGGAACCAACGAGCATGGTGTTCGCGCATGCCCAATCCACAGGTCCAAATGTACGATCGTTCCCCAAGCGGTGGGCACCTATGGGGATATGGAGGTCGGCAATCATCTTTACGTGAAATGGCGGATCAAATCGACCGACGAAATAGTTGACGACGTCGTCGATCTCCGCCGGCGCCTACCTCTGGATATGAGGAGGCAACGGGTCTACTTCGTGGTTAGCGGAAAAGTGCTCTCCGTATTCCTCATTGGGCCAGATCCACTTCCCCGCAATCCCTGCCCACCACGTACCGAATTAGAAAAATTTAACCGATCCACGCAAGCGATCGACAAGGTTTTTTCGACTTATTGCTATCGCCCTATTTCCACGCTGTACCCAGAAGAACGCGTGGATGGTCAACTTGAGTAGAAGGAGTTGCGCACGCACAGCTACAGCCATGAGGTCTGCTGCTATTAGGTCAGGTCTTGACCTCTCCCGCCTAACTGCTTGGCAGAGTACAAGCCGAAGCCTGATCAACAAATTCCCGCCGAAATGAATCCGACAATCGAGCCATACGTTCACTGTTCGGACATCGCGATTTCTCGCAAAAAACATTCCTTCCGGCGGCCGCCCGTCTCGCCTAAATTCCCATTGCCTTTTTCACTCTTGCATCCCTACAGGCATCCAATGACGCAGCCACGGACCACATGAACACATTTCCGCCTTCCCGAATTATGGCCTTGCTTGCAATAACGACCGCGCTCGCAGCAATCGCGTCCCTCCCTGCACACGCCCAGGGCAGCAATGCCCATGAAAGAGATTGGTACACGCTGACCTGCAATAGTCCTGAACATCGCGCGATGGTGCAGCCGTTCAATGCCAGCCCATCGCTCACCCAAGAGCAGCTTAAAGCACTGGAGCGCGAACTCCTGAAGGGGCGGGTCAGGCAGGAATCCTACGTCCAGTGGGCCGACGGCGTCGTGCGCATGGTGGCGGCCCATGGCGACGAACTGCTCCTGTTTGCAGATGGCAGCGGCGCGCAGGTGCTTCGCCAGGGAATGAGCCTGGTCCATACGAAATATGCAAAAGGCGGCGCAGTGCTCGCTTTCTGCAGCATTCAGAAGGATGACGACGGCAATACCCTCATCAACCGGACCCGCAAGGGCGTCGACGCAATTTACACGGTGGATGCCCTGGGCCAGCCCATCACTGCCATTTTCAGGCACTACGACCCAGACAACAACAAGGAATCACAGACCGTGACCAGGCGTCATCCTGACGGCAGCGTGACCTCCCATGGGTACGACCAGCAGCACACTTTGCAGACCAATATAAAAAGCCGTTTTTTTGACGACGGCAGCCGCAGCGACACGAGCACCACCTCTGCTGGTTTCGAAACAAGCTACTACGACTCTGAAGGCAAGCTAGTCGGACGCTGCCAGTCTTCGGGCCAGCTCCAGTTGCAGGAACAGGTCCTGACTTGCGCCGCCGAACCGTTCGGTGAAGCACTAGTCGAGACCTGACGCCCCATGGGGTCAGGTCTCGACTTTTTCCCGCTCGACTGCTCGGCAGAGCACAAGCCGAAGCCTGACCCCCACATTTCCGAGAAAATGGATCGGCAACCGAGCCATGCGCTCGCTATTCGGACGTCCCAACTTCTCGCAAAAAACATTCCTTCCAGCGGCCGCCTGTCTCGCCTAAATTCCCATTGCCTTTTCATTCCTGAATCGCAGCGATCCAGGTTTCCGAATGACGCTGACACAGACCGCATGATCACATTTTCTCCATCCCGAATTCTGTCATTGCTTGCAGCAGCGGCGACCCTCGCAGCAACCGCAATCCTCCCCGCACACGCCCAGGGCACCAAAGCCCTTGAAAAGGAATGGAGGAGTTGCGAAGGCGGTTACTACACAGGGCCACGGGAAGGTCGTCGCAACTACGTGCTCGACAAATACCTTTGGGTAGTGACACCGGCCTTCGCCAAGCGCTTTTGCATGCCGGAATCGATGGTCAGCGAAGAACTCAAGGGTGCCGAGGCGATTGCCTTCCGAATGGTCGATGGTGCAGATAGTGATGGTTGCAGCGTCGATGACGCCGGTAAGGCGCATTGCATGGAAAACAGCACGGCGCGATTCGAGATCTATCTGCCGCAGAGTCTGAATTTGCCGGCCGCGAACCCCGACGTGAAGTTTTTTGAGGGCGGAAGGACAACCAGCGACTGGCACCTTTCCAATATTTCTGAGCGGATTTCGAGATCGCGCCGCTACGAGAAGGGTGATTACAGACTTCCACCCGGTGAGGTTCCGCGCTTTCGCAATCCCTTCGCATACCCAAATCCCGGTCATCGCTTTGGCCTGATCTACTCGCATGAAGGTACAGGACGCTGGCCCGTTTCACCAATATGGGAAGTGGGATTCCGGGGCGACTGGATCAAGGGCATGGACATGCTGATTCTGGAGCAGCAACTGGGTGTTTATTTCGGCTTCGAGATGGATCAGTACAAGGCTTCCGGAATTCCCCTGGGGAATCCACAAGGACAGTACCTGATCGTGATGGACAAGGGGGACTCACAGACGAACGGCCCGCGATCATGGGAAAAGAAAATACCGTCCGGCCATGCACATGTCATCTACCTGCCACACGATTTTGGGCAACTAGTCCGCCGGGCCGCGATGAAGTCAGGTGGAAGCAACTGGACCGACTTCATCAATGCAGTCCGCCAACGCTAATCAAGCACTGAAAGTGCCTAAAACATAAGGGGAGAAGAATGTCCAAAGACCTGGTCCTTGATGCACTCTTGAGCAGAGACAGCTACAAATACACAAACACATCGGGTGGAAGCATCGAGGGCTGGAATCGACTGGCAGTCGAGCAATACACGAAACATCCCTCAGACGGATTCAACTTTGCCGCTCAGCTCTATCAAGGACCTGACGGTTCGTACAAAATTGCCTATCGCGGAACTGTCGACCTCTTAAAACCGGGCGACGCCGAAATCAACAAGGCCATCGTCACAGGCGCCTGGAGCGCCGAGATGACCGAGTCAGTCAGGTTCACCTATTTCGCCATCCGGCAGGTGGCCACTGAAAGGAAAATTGAATTTAACGATGCAAAGAAGCTGTTCGACCTGACTGGCCACAGCCAAGGCGGATTCGAATCAGAACTGAACGCCCAACTCTTCGGCCTGAACGGCACCAGCCTCGACGGCCCCGGCGCCAGCCGCGTGATCGGTTCCCAAGGCTGGCAGCAGGCAAAGGATTGGGTCGCGGCACAAGAGCCCAAGGCCCAACTCGATACCGGCGTCGGCGACTTCGTCGCCCGTCGCTACACCGCCTTGGTGGGCGGAACCAACGCCCATATCGCCGGCGTTCGCGAAGACAATGCCGCGGCATCATTGGCATTGCAGTACCTGGCATCGCTCTCCGGCGTCGGTGCTGCCGCTAGCGCCGTCATGCAAGTCACCGTATTGCACGCGATCAACACGATCATTGGACTGGAAGCCCTGCGCAAGAATTCCCCGTTGCTGCAAAAGGTCGTCCAGGCGAACGACCTGGGTGATACGAACGCGCTGGCCTGGAATATTTCAGAAGAGTGGGCAATGGTTCAGGTGTCGGATACCGGCGCATCGATCACCGCAGACCAGGTTGAAGCAATGGTCGGCGAATTCCTGGCAGGACGGGTCGGGCAGGAAGTCTCTGTCCAGCAGGCTGACCGGACCGTGCGCGTGGTGGCCGCCAATGGCGACGAACTGCTCTTGTTTGCAGATGGCCGCGGCATGCAGGTTCTCGGCCAGGGAGTGAGCCTGGTCCAGACGGAATACGCAAAAGGCGGCGCCGTGCTCGCTGTCAGCAGCATCCAGATGGATGACGACGGCAATACCCTCATCAACCGGACCAGCAAGGGCGTCGATGCAATTTACACGGTGGATGCCTTGGGCCAGGTCATCACGGCCAGTTTCCGGCACTACGACGCCGTCAACAATCTGGAATCACAGACCGTGACCAGCCGTCAGCCTGACGGCAGCGTGACCTCTCTTGTGTACGACCGGCAGCACGTTTTGCAGTCCACTATCGACAGCCGCTTTTTCGACGACGGCAGCCGCGTCGACACGGCGACCACCTCTGCCGGTGTCGAAACAAGCTATTACGACACCGAAGGCCAGCTCACCGGACGCAGCCAGTCCTCGGGCCCAATCGGCTCCACCACCCTGCTTCAGGCCGTCGGCCAGCACGGCGGCACCCTGATCGACGCCCTCTCCCTGGTCCGCGCCATCCAGTCCGGCACGCCCCTCCCCGTCACCGCATCCGGCCTGCGCCTGGCCAATGACCTGGCCACGCTCAACGGCTCCCCCAACACCAGGCTCTCGGGCGCGGCAAACGTGGCCAGCGGCATGCTCAGCCTGCTGAGCCTGAACGACGCCCTCAAGCGCGGCGATGCGGTGGCCGCGCTTGCCGCCAGCGCGCATGCCGTCAATTTCGGCGTGACCGCCTACGCCAACTTCGCCGGCTTCTCCGATAAGGACACAGCAAGCGCAGTCGCACAAGCCTTCGGCCAGGACAGCGCCGCCACCGCCCTCGGCGACAGCCTGCCCTACGTGAACCTGGTCAACGCCATCGCCCACGGCGATGAAACCGGGATTGCGGTCGCGGTCATTTCGATGATTCCCGGCATGCAGTGGGTCGGCACTGCCTACGCCGTGTTCAACATGGTCAACGCATTGTTCGGCGGCGAAGATTCCGCCGACCCATGGGGCAAGGGCCACTATCTCCGCAGCGGCAGCAGCGTCAGCTACGAAGCGGCAGGCGAGACCGGCGGACAGCAGGCGGTCGCGGCCGTGATGAACAGGGCGCTGGCCACCATGAATGCGATGATCGAGCGCGAACGCCTTCAAAATCCGGGCAGCATGCTCGGCCTGATTCCCGAACGCATGCCCGACCTGGCCTATGACAGGACCGGATTTCGCTACACCGACATCGATCCGCTCACAGGGGGCGAACGGCATCCCGCGCTGCGCTTCGATACCGACGGCCGGCCCTACAACGCCGAGCCCGGCAGCCCGGAATCGTTCCAGTCGCTGGTCGAAGGCATGGTGCGCTCGGCGCTGTTGCGGGGCGCCCTTGCGCCGCTGTGGGAAGTGCAGACCGCAAGGCTGCAAAGCGATGCCGGCGATCCCAGGGCCGGCCTGGGCGAAGAAGAGCGCGCCGCGCGCGACGGCAGGCTGGTGGCGCCGCTATCCGGCGCCACCCAGGTGTTCCGGCCGGTGGTGCTCGACCTTGACGGCAATGGCATCGCCGTCACCGACCGCGCCCAGGGCGTCGCCTTCGATGTGGACGACTCCGGCTACCTGAAGCAGACCGCCTGGATAGCGGCCGACGACGCCTTCCTGGTCCTGGACCGCGACTACAACGGCAGCGCCGATACCGGGCGCGAGCTGTTCTCGAATGCGCTCGTCGCGCTGGCCCGGCGCGGGCTGGCGGGCATGGCCTGGGTCGATTCGAACTACGACGGCAGGCTCAGCGCAATCGATCCGGTCTGGAGCGAACTGAAAGTGTGGCGCGACCGCGACCAGGATGGCGCGCAGGATGCCGACGAGGTCCAGGGACTGGATGCCCTTGGCGTGACCGAACTGAACTACGCCATGGGCACCTACACCGACGACGGACAGCGCAAGCAACTGGCCAGCCCCGATCTGGAGGCAGACCGCGAGGGAACGCGCATCACCGTCGTCAACGAAGGCATCCTGATCCAGGCCAGCGAGAACGGGCATCTGTCGCTGCTGGTCACCCGCATCGACGACAAGACCGCAGTCGAGCCGAACCGCGATGGCGTCACCGGC
>NZ_VTTH01000001.1 GCF_008831265.1 Lacisediminimonas profundi | reverse complement strand
CCCAGGCCGGACTGCCGGGCGCAGGCACCGATATCCACGCCGTGCTGCGCGACAGCCGCTTCGGCAGCCAGCCGCAGGCGCCTGCTTCACTGTCAGGGATCGTGCCTTACGACTCGCTGGGTATTCGATGAAGTTCGGTGTCGAGGGCACCGATGGAGGGCTCGCCATCCCGGGCATCATGCGCCCGGGATGCTACCCGATCACAGGTCCAGGACCGGCGTCCTCTCAATGGAAGGAGTCAGGGGTCAGCAGCAGCGGCGTACCAGCGACGCCAGCATGGATCTTGCGTCGGGCGACGCCGGCAATCTTTGCTTCGAACGCGCGAAACGCGGTGGTGTTTTCAGCTTGAGCCAGTTTGCGGCCGCAGAGGTGGTCGAGTGCTTCGTTGGTAACGAAACATTCCCGGTTCGCGCTTTCCACGCGAACCACAAATCCGATGCCCGTACCTGTTGCTGATATTGCTGATATGGCTGGCGCGGATGGTGCCGCGTTTGGGGCCGATGCGTTGGTGGGCATGTCATTCCTTCCTGAAATCCAGAGCGCCGGAAATCGGCGCTGCAGAGCCAGTTACCTGTACGCTCTTTACCCCCTCCTGTACACCAATATCTTGCCTGGCGATGACCGGGTCGTGGCATCCGGAATCTTCATCTTTCCATCCAGCAATTCAGTTCAAGCCACGGACTCGGGACTCAGGCCGCCACTATCTTTTCTTCCTCAGCGGTCAGGACTGGACCGTCCAGGGTCACTCTCGAGTCATCCAACCGGAAGCGCTCCATGACCGGCTTCAGTTCTTCCTTCACATATTTCTGGCTGTACCCATTGAACAAGGTCCCCAGCAAGCTCCTCTTCACATCGCTGGTATCCAGGAACCAGTCTGCAATCGGAAACGTCAGGTTCATGTTGTACTTCATCATGATGCCCTGGTTGTGATGCGCGGTATGGTGGCGACGGATGGTATTGATGAAGGGGACATTACGGACGAACCAGTTCTCATGCACATGGCAGCAATAATGAAAGGTCTCGTACACAAGGTACTGGCCGACCATGGTCAGGAACACCACATAGCCGGCGTTCGGATTGAAGATCACGGAGGCCAGGTAGCCAAGCACCGTACCGGCCACGCCCAGCGTGATCAGCACGCGCCATGGGAAAAACACGATCCGGAATTCGCGCGTGGTGTCGATCGTGACATCGTTGTCGGTAAAGTACTGATGGTGCTGGCGGGTGTGCCGGTCGTAGATCGCGCGCAAGGCAAATACGTCAATCTTGCGGTGCATCACGTAGCGGTGCATTGCCCACTCCACAAAGTTTCCGGCGATGAAGGTCGGCAGCATCAACCACCATTCCCAGCTCGCGGTTCCCAGATGTTGAAGGCAGTAATACACCGCTCCTATCCCGGCCGCATACATCACCGCGATATGCACCAGGCCATTGTAGGCAGGGCTGATTTCGGACTTGTATTGCTCGCGGAATTTCCGCTGGCGTTCGGACATCATGATTGCGCTCCCGAGAGTAAAATCTAACTGATATATTAGTGATATTCATATACTCGGTCAACAGGGCTGTTCCGTGCCTGTGCCTTACAATAGCGGTTGCACGATAAGCAAACAAAGGAGCACGATGGCATCCAGGCAGCAGACGAAAATGACGACCAGCCCGAAAACCCCGGCTTCGGAACCCGATCTGGCGGACGCTTTCGCCGATGAGAAAATGCTTGCTCCTGCTGCCAAGCTGACCGACCTTGCGTATGAAAAGCTGGAAGAGGCGATCGTGACGCTCAAGCTGCGCCCGGGCGCATCGGTGTCCGAAGCCACCCTCAGCCAGGCCACCGGCATCGGCCGCACCCCCATCCGCGAGGCGATACAAAGGCTGGCGCGCGAGCACCTGATCCTGATCCTTCCGCAACGTGGCCTGTTGATTCCCGAGATCGATGTCAGCAAGCAGCTGCGCCTGCTGGAAACGCGCAGGGAGATCGAGCGCCTGGTTTGCCGCAGCGCAGCGAAACGTGCGACCGACAGCGAGCGGCAGCGCTTTGCGGCACTGGCGACCGCCTTCACAACGGCCGGCGAGGCAAATGACGATGTCACGTTCGTGCGCTGCGACCGCGAGTTCAACGAACTGTGCCTGGCTGCGGCGCGTAACGAGTTTTCCGAAGGCGCGATGCGGCTGGTGCACGGGCTGTCGCGCCGCTTCTGGTACTACCACTACAAGCAGGCCGCCGATCTCCCTGTGATCGCCAAGCTGCACGCGGCGGTTGCCAGCGCCATCGCCGCAGCCGACGTGGCGGCGGCAGGATCGGCTTGCGATCAGTTGCTGGATAACATCGAGGCGTTCACCCGCTCCACCGTCATGACCCCGATCTAGGGTCAAGGACCGATCCAGGACCACGACGCCGCTCGTGGCCCTGGGTCTCCACGCCTTCAATCGAAGGCGAGCTTCGCCCATCTTCCGGCACGCCCCCTGCCCTGCGGCAAAATTTTCCCTACACAAATTTTTCTCATGTGGAACACTCCAATATTCCTGATATATTAGTTGTGCACCAGAAATGAATAGTCCCGGCCAGGCGTTCCATGGCACGGGAAAACAAAAGAACTGGAGGAGATACGGATGGAAAAACCAACAAAGAATATTGCGACGAGACGTAAGGTCCTGAAAGCGGTTGGCGGCCTGGGTCTGCTCGGCTCCGGCCTGGTGTCGTTCCCCGCCATCGCGCAGAACCGCCCGCTGCGAATCGGCATCATCGCGCCCAAGGCTGGCATTGCCGGCACCATCGGCGAATGCGGCTTGCGCGGCACGCAGTTCGCGGTCGACAAGATCAATGCCGGCGGCGGCATTGCCGGACGCAAGGTCGAACTGATCGTCGAAGAAGAAACCAATGCCAAGGATTCGATAGAGCGACTGCGCAAACTGGTCCTGCAGGACAAGGTCGATTGCGTGCAGGGCATCGTGTCTTCCGGCGTGAGCCTGGCCATGGGCCCCTCCGCCGAGGAACTGAAAACCGTGACCATGTACTGGGACGGCACCACCCAGGACGGCGTGCGCGAGACGATGGCAAAGCCGCGCTACCTGTTCCGCTCCACCGACAATGAATGCGAAGCGGTGATGGCCTCGCTGGTGGCCATCAAGCACTTCAAGGGCAAGTTTGCCACCATCGCCGGCATCAACCCCGACTACTCGTACGGCCGCAACAACTGGGCGGCTTTCCTGGCGCTGCTCAAGCGTTTCGGCGTGCAGGCCAAGGTCGTCGCCGAGCAATGGCCAAAGGTCGGCACGCTCGACCTCTCGTCTCACGTTGGCGCGCTCAAGGCTGCCAAGCCGGACCTGATCTTCAGCTCGCTGCTGTTCGCGGACCTGCCGGTATTCATGCAGACGGCATTCGGCGCCGGCCTGATGCAAGGCGGCACCAAGTTCGTGTTCCCTGCCGCCGGCTTCCAGCACACGCTGCTGAAAAAATCCTTCACGCCCGAGGGCATGATATTCGGCCACAACACGCTGTACTTCGATCTGCCGAATGCCTCGCCGATCCAGAAGGAATTCGTGTCCATGTATGTGGACCGCTACAAGGATTATCCGCACTGGGAGGCCGACCGCGCCTACTTCGCCATGCAAGCCTACAAGGGCGGCGTGGAGAAAGCGGTCAAGGCCAAGAACGGCTCCTGGCCGACCATGGAAGAGGTCGCGGCTTCGATCGAGGGCATCAAGGTCGACTCGCTGGGCGGCCCGGGCATGATGCGCACCGACCATATCGCCGAGCAGACCTTCTACCAGGGCATCACCACGCACAACAACAAGTACGACTTTCCGACGCTGGGCGTGGTCGACAAGAAGTTCTCCGATCAACTGCAAAAGCCGCCCGGGATGGACTTCTGGAAGTGGCTCGAGACAGCAAAGATCTCGCTGTAGGCGCCTGACCGGCCTGACCGGGCTGGCCGCGCCGAACTCGCATCGGCAGCCAGCCCGCGTTCTTCGCTACAAAAAAGAATTCAATCAATGGGGATATTTTGTCGACACTTCTCGATATCTTGTTGAGCGGGCTGTTCCATGCGGGCGTGCTGTTCCTGGTCGCCGGCGGATTGCAACTCGTTTTCGGCGTTCAGAAGATCGTGAACCTGGCTTGCGGTTCCTTCTATGCGCTCGGCGCCTACGTCGGCGTGACTGCCGTCACCTGGGCGATGACCCAGGGCGTGCCGCCGTACTACCTGCTGCCGCTCTTGCTCGGCTCCGGCCTGGTGCTGGGCCTGGTTGGCCCGCCGATCGAGCGGGTACTGCGCTTTGTCTACAAGCGCGAGGAAGGATTCCAGCTGCTGCTCACCTTCGCGTTGCTGCTGCTGTCGCAGGATATCTATCGTTTCATCTGGGGCGCCACGCCCAAGACCTTGGGCAACATGTCGCTGGTGTACGGACAGACCGTGCTCGGCCCCACCTCGATCCCGACCTACAAAATCCTGGTCATCGCGGCCAGCATCGCCATTGCACTGGCGCTTGGCTGGCTGCTGCAGAAGACGAAGTTCGGGCGCATCGTTCGCGCCACCGCGGAGAACCGCAACATGAGCGAGGCGGTCGGCATCAGCACCGGCCGCGTCACGGTGATCGTGTTCACGCTTGGCACCATATTGGGCACGGTCGGTGGCGCACTGGTGGTGCCGACCGCCGCCGCATCGCTGGACATGATGGTGGAACTGGTGGTTGAAGCCTTCGCCGTGGTGGTGATCGGCGGTCTCGGCAGCATGCGCGGCGCGCTGGTCGGCGCGCTGGTGGTCGGCCTGATCCGCTCCCTGGCCGTGTTCTTTTACGCAGAACTGGAAATCCTGTCGATCTACCTGATCGTGATTGCGGTGCTGATTTTTCGACCAACCGGATTATTTGGGAAGCCAATCGAATGAGAAGCTATCGCGTTGTCCTGCCACTGGTGCTGCTGTGCCTGATCGCGGCGCCGTTCGTCCTGTCGCCGTTTTACGTGGTGCTGATGTTGCCGGCGCTCGCCTACGGCGTGATCCTGCTGGGCTACAACCTGCTGTTCGGGTATACCGGCCTGATGTCTTTCGGCCATGCGCTGTTCGTGGCGCTGGGCGCGTATTCGGTTGCCTACATGACCGGACGCTTCGGCTTCAAGAGCATGGAGCTATCGCTGCTGACGGCAGTCGGCGTCAGCCTGCTGGTGGGAATTCCGGTGGGCATGCTGTGCGTGCGCTATGTGCGGATCTTCTTCGGCATGCTGACACTCGCATTCGGCATGCTGTTCCACTCTTTCCTGTTCAAGTTCTATGACCTGACCGGCGGCGATTCCGGCATTCCGATCATTCGCCCGCACCTGCTCGGCATGGAGTTCGCCAGTCTCGACAAGACGCAGTACCTGACCGGACCGTTCTACTTCTACAGCCTGGCCATTTTGCTGGTGCTGGGCTTCGTCATGTGGCGCATCGTCCATTCGCCGTTCGGCCTTCATCTGCGGGCGATCCGGGACAATCCGCGCAAGGCAGAGTACGTCGGCGCCCGGGTGTATGCATTCCGCCTGATGGCGTATGTGATCTCGGCGGTGTATGGCGCGATCGGCGGCGCACTGCTGTCGATTCCGGTCGGCCTGGCCGACCCTGAACTGGCGTACTGGACACACTCGGGCAATCTGGTGTTCATGACCATCCTCGGCGGCTTCGGCAATTTCTTCGGCCCGATCCTGGGCGCCTTCGTGTTCATCGGCCTGCAGAACGAAATGATGTCGATCACCCAGTACTGGCGATTTGCCATGGGCGTGATCCTGATACTGATCGTGATCGCATTGCCGCAAGGACTGATGGGCCTGCTGCTGAAGCGCCGCAAGGCTTCCCCGCCCAAGCCGACGCAGGCGGCGCCCTCGCCTGCCGTTGCCACGACCCGGACAGAGGCTGAACTATGAGCGTGATTCTCGAAACCAGGAACGTATCCAAGCACTACGGCGACTACCGGGCGCTGCAGGAGGTCAGCCTGACTTTCCGCGAAGGCGAGGTGGTCGCCATCGTCGGCCCCAACGGGGCCGGCAAGACCACGCTGGTCAATGTGCTGACCGGCCTGCTGAAACCGACGCACGGCAGCGTGCTGTTTCGCGGCACGTCGATTTCCGGCGTCGGTCCGGTCCGCCTGGCCAAGCTGGGCATGGCGAGAGCGTTCCAGCTTGTGCATATTTTTCCGGAACTGACGGTGTTCGAGGCAATTGCATCGGCAGTCATTTCGCAACAGAACCGGAACATGGATTTCTGGAGCAACGCGCAATCGATCGCGCCGCTGCGCGAGCGGGTCGAACAGGTTTCCCGCATCTTCAGCCTGCATAACCGCCTCGACTGGCTGGCTTCGAACCTGTCGCAAGGCGAGAAAAAACTGCTCGATATTGCCAGTGCATTTGCGCTCGATCCGCAGCTGATCCTGCTGGACGAACCAACCAGCGGCATATCCTCATCCGACAAGCGCGGCATGATGGATACGCTGATGGACGCGGCGCGCAAGGCCGGCGTGCAGACCATGCTGCTGGTGGAGCACGACATGGACCTGATCGCCGAGTATTCAACCCGTATCGTGGCGCTGACCGAAGGGCGCGTGCTGGCCGACCTGCCGCCCAAGGAATTCTTTGCCGACCCCCACCTGGCCGCCGTGATCGTTGGCAAGCCTCCTGTCGAAATGAGCACCTGATCAAGCCATGCTAACTCTCAAGTCGGTCAACGTTGAAATACAGAACAGCACCATCCTGCGGGACATCAGCCTGACGGTTGCACCCGGAGAACTGGTATGCCTGGTGGGTCGCAACGGCGCCGGGAAGACCACCACTTTCCGCAGCATCATGGGTTACGCCAAACCGAAATCCGGCAGCATCGAATGGAAGGGCGAGCCTGTCGTGGGCATGAAGACCCATCAGATCGCGCGCCGCGGAATTGCCTTCTCGCCCGAAGAAAGCGAAGTGTTTGGCGACCTGACGGTAGCGGAAAACATCGCGCTGCCGACCGACACCATCCAGACCGGGCGCTCGGCCCAGGACCGGATCAACCTGGCATACCAGATTTTCCCGAAGCTGGAACGCTATCGTGAACGCAGCGGCACCCACCTGTCAGGCGGCGAGCGGAAAATGCTTTCCATTGCGCGAGCGGTGGCGATGGATCCGCAACTGCTGTTGCTGGACGAGCCGTTTGAAGGATTGTCACCGGCGGTGATTCCGACCATCAGCGAAGGGATCGCATCGATCCGCAAGCTTGGTCGCGCGGTATTGATGGCCGAGTCCAACGGTTATCACATACCTGACTATGCCGACAAGGTGTATGTGATCGAACGCGGGGAAATCGTGTTTGGCGGAACGGTTGCCGAGGCACGGGCGAATGAAATGGTGAGCCGGATTATTGGCGCCTGAGCGGGTGGGGTTCCCGCCTGGCCGGACGCACGCCACGAACGCTCGATCCCTTTCACGGCTGAGCATTACTCATAACCGTGGGTGAGTGGTTTTGTGGTTTTGTGGTTTTGTGGTTTTGTGGTTTTGTGGTTTTGTGGTTTTGTGGTTTTGTGGTTTTGTGGTTTTGTGGTTTTGTGGTTTTGTGGTTTTGTGGTTTTGTGGTTTTGTGGTTTTGTGGCTCTTTGGCTTGCGGTTCGTGTGGCTGGGTTTGTTGGTTGTCGTTGTGAAGCCGGGAGACACCCCGGCGGGTGTGTCCCTTTCTTTTTAAAAAGAAAGGAACCAAAGAAAACACCGTCAAAACCCACTTGGCCAACGCCCGCTTCGATAGCCAACCAGACTCGGATGTCTGGGCTAATCCAGTGCGACGTTCGCGAGTGATGATCCCTCGGCTGTGTGCCCCTTACCTAATCAGCCAACCCCATGAAGTGTCTTATACCGATGCCCAGCGCACCGTTGACTCTTAATTTTTTTCGAAGCTTCAAACAAGCGATGGGGCTGTTCGACGAAAGACAAGGAGCAGCAAGGAACGGCAGAAAATCCCCCGCGATCCCCACTGCCGCTGACAATAGGACCTCAAGAGCCAATTAGCGGCTTCGAAAACAATTGGGAGTCAACGAGCGGTGGTGTGCGGTCGGCGGCATTGAAGCGGGTTGGCTGATCCCGGTCAGAGGCGAACGTGTGGCAGGACCTTCCTCGCGAACGCAGCAATGGTTCGGCCCAGACATCCGCGTCTGGTTGCCTATCGAGGCGGGCGTTGGCCAAGTGGGTTTTGACGTTTTTTCTTTGGTTCCTTTCTTTTTCTAAAAGAAAGGAACACACCCGCCGGGGTGTCTCCCGGCTTCACAACCACAGCCATCAAACACAGATAAACCAACCGCAAGCCAGAGAGCCACAAAGCCAAAAAGCCGTTGGACCAAACTACCAAAGGCCCACGCCTTAAAGGGCCAAAGCACCCGCCACCCTCAAAACTCCACCACGGATCGAATCTCCTTCCCCTCCCGCAATCCTTGCAGCCCCAGGTTGATATCCTCCAGCCTGATGCGGCTGGTCACATACTCGTCCAGCAGCAGGCGTCCTTCGCGATACGCCTGCACCAGCATCGGAAAATCCCGCTCCGGGTTGGTGCCGCCGTAGCTGGAGCGCACGATTTTCTTTTCGCCCATCAGCGAACCCCAGCGGAATGCCACCTCCTGGTTGACCGGGACCTTGCCCAGCCAGACTACCTGCCCGCCCGGCCGCACCAGCTCGACACTGGCCCGGAAAGCAGCCTGGTTGCCGGCCGCCTCGAACAAATAATCGGCGCCACGGCCAGCAGTTAGCTCAGCGTGCGCTGACGCCAGTGACTCATCTGCAAGCAATGTATGTGTTGCGCCGAACCGGCGCGCCATTTCGAGTTTCACCGGGTCGCGGTCGATCGCGATGATGGTGCCGGCACCAGCCAGCTTTGCGCCCTGGATTGCCGATAGCCCGACCGCGCCACAGCCAATGATGCTGGCGCTGCTGCCGGCTTCCACTTTTGCGATGTTGAGCGCTGCGCCAACTCCGGTCATGACCCCGCAACCGATCAGGCAGGCCAGGTCGAGCGGCATGTCGCGCGCGATCGGGACTGCGCACGATTCGGTCACCACCGCCATCTCGGCGAAGGTACCGGCATACATCAGCTGATGCACGGCTTCGTCACCCAGGAACAGGCGCGGCTTGCCGTCGAAATGCATCGACCGCGGGGCATTGTCGCGGTACTGCTGGCACAGGATGGGCTGCTGCTTTTCGCAGTAGAAGCAGTGTTCGCAATGCGGGTTCCACGAGATGATGACGTGGTCGCCGACTGCGCGCCGCTGAACCGATTTGCCGACCCATTCGACAATGCCGGCAGCTTCGTGCCCCGGCACCAGCGGCAATGGCGTGCCAAGCTGGCCTTCGACCGCTTCCAGGTCGGTATGGCACAAGGCGGTGGCAATAATCCGGACCAGCACATCGCCGTCGCCCAGGTGGGCGGTTCGCAGTTGCTCGATACTCAGTTGCGCCCCGGCTGTCTTCAGTACTGCTGCTTTGAAATCCACGTTTCTCAGGCGCTCCGCAGTTTGTCGGTACTCTCGTTGTAGCTTTTCACGCCGGTTCCCTTGTAGAGGATGGCTGCGCTGCGTTCGGCGATGGCTGCGTGCAAGGCGACAAACTCGGGATCGAAATCGCCCTTCGGCTGGGGCTCGTGTTCGAAGGTGTTGAAGGTATCGACACCGCGCACCAGTGTCGCGCTGTCCGCGCCTTCTACCTGTCGCACATAAGTCGGTATGTAACGAATCGCGAAGCCGATCCGCCGGCGCGGCGACGTGTTGGCCTCGGAGCCATGAATCAGCCGCACGTGGTGCAGCGACATTTCACCCGGCTGCAAATTGCACGAGACTGCCTGCGACTGGTCAACTTCTACCGCGACTTCCTGTCCGCGCGTGAGCAGGTTGTTTTCAGAATAGGTGTCGCGATGCGGGATCTGGTCGGCCAGATGGGTGCCGGGAATCACCTTCATCGCGCCATTGGACTCGTCACTTTCGGACAGCGCCACCCATGCTGTCACCACGTCCGGCTGCGACAATCCCCAATAAGTCGAATCCTGATGCCAGGATACGAACTTGGGGTCCTTGGCTTCCTTGATGAAGAAATTGGTGGTCCAGCAGAGAATGTTCTCGCCATACAGATCCTCGATGGCATCGAGAATTTTTTCCTGCCGCACCAGGTCGTTCAGGTCCTTGAACAACAGATGGGTCTTGTGACGCAGCGCACCCTTGAGCGGGCCGCCACTCTCTCGCTCGTATTCTTCCAGCCGCTGGCGGATAGCCAAAGCCTGTTCGGCGGACATGATGCGAATTGGCGTGACATAGCCTTGTGTTTTAAAGTTTTCGATCTGTTCGGGAGTCAGCAGTTTTGACATGGTCTGGGCAGGAAGTCCGTATTGGGATAGACTGAATTCACCGGATGAACTGAAATATCAGTTATACATTACTGATAACCATCAACCTAACGCTGCCTTCCGACCTTGTCAAGCACCACTGCCCATATCACTGCCAACGCCATTGCCAATGCCGCTGCGCCAAGCTCACATCCCCCAATGCAGGCCGGATGGATAGAGGCGCCACATGGCAAGTTGTCGCTGGGCAGTTTCGTGCTCGAATCGGGTGCCGCCATCGACGACTTCTCGATGTCCTGGGCGGTTCACGGCGATATGCAGGACGAATCGCTGCCGGTAGCGGTAGCGCTGTGCGCGATCGGCAGCGTGCATCACCGGCTGGATTTCCTGATCGGCCCGGACCGGGCGCTCGACCCGCGCCACTTCCGGATCATCGCGATCGACGCCATCGGCAACGGTCTGGCGAGCTCTCCGTCAAATTCGGAACGGCAAGCGGGAATGCTATTCCCCAGGTTCACCATCCGCGACATGGTGCGCAGCCAGAAGCTTCTGCTGGACGCCCTGGGCGTGCGCGAAGTGGAAGTGGTGGCAGGTGCGTCGATGGGCGGCATGCAGGCCTTGCAATGGGGTGTCGAATACCCGGCAGTGGTGCGCAAGATTGTCGCCCTGACGCCGATGGCCAAGACTGCGCCCTGGGCTGCGGCAATCAATGAAGCTGCGCGCCAGAGCCTGCTCGGCCGCTTGTCCGCATCAAACGCCGGCGTGCAAGGCACGCACCCGCCCGATATCTGGGACGGCTGGGTGCCGATCATGCAGCTGCTGGCAATGCGCACGCCGTCGCAGCTCGCGGGTGAATTCCGCGACGGGCCGGCCTGCCTGGCGTGGATCAGGCAGCGCACGGCGTGGTGGCGCGAGCAGCGCTTTGACCCGGTCGACTGGATTTACCAGTCGTGGGCATACGACGCGCACGATGTCGGCGCCACGCCCGGTTTCGATGGCGACACGGCACGCGCGCTGGCATCGATCCGCGCCAGGACGCTGATCGCCGCGCCGCAGCTCGACCTGTACAACCCAGCAGAATGCGCCAGCGCTGCCGCCAAACATATTCCGCAATGCGAGCTGCACCAGATCGAGTCCGACTGGGGTCATCTGATGGCAAGCAGCGCCGACGAACAGGCAGCGCGGGCGCTGAACGAAATCATCGGCAGATTTCTGCAAAGCTAGAGGCAAGCGCGGGCAGCCGCCCGCATCTCCCTTCCCTGACTAATTTGGCCTGCCTGCCGCAAGCAGGCGCTTGCGCAAGCCTCGTGAAGTCACTCAGGGGTGTGGCCGCCAACTCAGCCATGAGCGCTCAGTCCTCCGGTGTCGGCAAGGACACCACCAGTTCGCTGCCCTTCCCCAGGCCATCGGAGCGTATCTCGACCCGCCCGCCATGCAGGACCACCAGATTCTTCACGACCGACAGCCCCAAGCCCATTCCCTCGTTGCGACGCGTACTTGTTTGTATCTGCACGTAGGGCTCGAACACATCCTGCAAGCGCTCGGCCGGAATGCCCTCGCCCCAATCGCGCACGCAAACATGGCACCAGCCTGGCGTGCGCGTGCCGGTGATGCTGATGGTGCCGCCTTCCGGAGAAAACTTGGATGCGTTTTGAAGAACATTGATGAATACCTGCGTCATGCGGTCCGGGTCGACGTCGACCATGCCGAGCTCGATGGTCTCCAGCAACACCCGCTGCTGCCGCGGCGCGGTGAAGACGTCGGACAGTTTCGCCGCTTCGGCCAGCAGCGCATCGAGCGAAATCCGCTGCCGGCGCAACTGGATCTTCCCCTGGTCGATGCGGGAAATGTCGAGCAGATCATCGATCAGCCGTGTCACCTGGTTGATCTGGCGGTCGAGTATTTCCAGTGTCTGTTTGGAATCCCGTGGATCGCCGCCGCCGTGGCGCAGCAAGTCGACACCTGTGCGTACCGCCGCCAGCGGGTTGGCCACCTCATGCGCCAGCACTGCGAGGAAGCGGGCGCGCCGCGCATCGATCTTGCGCAAGACCTCCATCGCCACCATCAGCTTGCGGTTGGCGCTGCGTGCCCGCTGGCCGAGATACAGGATCAACCCGGTGACCAGATAATACGGAATGCCGGCGACCAACTCTTTCTCGTCGAAGTTAAACTGATGACGCGGCTGATCGAAAAAATAATTTGCAGAGACATAGCCCACGACTGCAGTGAGCAGTCCGGTTCGCCATCCGCCGATCCAGCCGGCCAGGGCAACGGCGGCTATCGCCGGCGCATAAGCCTGGCGGTTACCAAGCCAGGGATCGAGCAGGTAGCGGAAGCCGAAACCGAGTGCCGCCAAGGCGAGGCCCAGCGCCAGGACGACGAACCAGGGCGGATCCTCGATAGTCCACAACTCGCTGCTGAACTTGAATTTCCGCATGCGTTCCCCGTGTATGGGTGAAATGCCGGGTCGATCAAACCGCAGGGTGATTCTAGTTCATTCGGCTGTCGTGAAACTGTCATTGGACTGCCATTCCTTGCAAAAGCGTCAACGGCCGAGTGACCTTGTAGCTCCCTCCCGTTCAAGGGAGGGAGCGTTCGTGGCGGGCGCAGATCACCGCTCCCCCAGCGACTCCGAAATCGTCTTCGTGACCGGCTTGGTCAGATATCGCAACACCGTCTGCTGACCGGTCTTGATCTCGATCGTCGCCGTCATGCCGGGCGTGATGTCGATTTTTTCGTTCTGGCGGCCGGCAAGATTGCGGCCGCTGGTCTTGATCTGCACCCGATAGTACGGCTGCTCGTTGTTGCGCACGTCTTCATTGAGCGTGTCGGCGCTGATGTACGCCACCTTGCCGTTCAGTACGCCATAGATCGAGTAATCGTAGGCATCCATCTTGACGGTGGCGGGCAAGCCCGGCTTCACGAATGCGATGTCGGCCGGACGGACCTTGGCTTCGACGATCAGGTCGTCGTCGGCCGGCACGATCTGCATGATTTCCTCGCCGGGGCGGGCCACGCCGCCCAGCGTGGTCAGGCGAACATTGCGCACCACGCCATCCATAGGCGCGCGCACCTCGGTAAAGTCGAGTTGCTCCTTGCGCTGTGCCAGCACTTGCTGGGCGCTGGCCAGGTCTTCCTGCGCCTTGACCAGTTCGGCCTGCGCGTCCTGCAGGAACTTGTTCTTGCGGTTGGTGATCTGGGCTTCGGTATCGACCAGCTGGCGCTGCAGCTTGAGCACTTCGGCGCGGCTGACATCGCCGGTCTTCAGCAGCGGCAAGTTCATCTCCAGTTCTTCACGCACCAGCTTGCGGGCATTGTCCAGCGACTGCACTTCCTCGCGCAACGCGCTTTGCCGCTTGCGGTAAAGGGCCAGCTGGTTGTCGCGGAATTCCGGGTAACGCGCAGCATCCCGCGGCAGCACCAGTTCGCGGCCAAACACTTCGGCCTGCAGCCGCGCCATGGTCATGGTCAGCGCCGCCACCTTGGCCTGGCTTTCCAGGAAGCCCGCCTCCGCCTTGGTCTTGTCGAATCGCGCCAGCAATTGGCCGCGCTTGATCAACGAGCCTTCACGCACCGGCATCTCGGCCAGCACGCCGCCTTCGGGCACCTGTATCACCTGGTTGCGCGAGCTCGCAATTACCTGCCCGCTGGCGCGCGTGATCTGGTCCAGTTCGGCCCATTGCGCCCACAGCACGAATCCGGCAACAGCGATCACGCTGCCCCAGATCAGCGCCCTGCCCGTCCTTGCTTCCCCGCCCTGCGTCATGCTGCTGCTCCCTGCGTGGCATTGGTGCCATTCGTTGCATTCGTGGCAGGACGGCCCGCCAGCCGTGCCATTACCTCATTGCGCGGGCCATCGGCAACTACACGGCCGCCCTGGAGCACGATGATGCGGTCCACCAGCGGCATGACCGCGTTCTTGTGCGTGCTGATCAGCAAGGTCGCGCCCTGCTCGGCGACGTCGCGCAGCACCTGCACTACTCGTGCTTCGGTGGCGGAATCCATGTTGCCGGTCGGTTCGTCGAGCAGCCAGACTTTCGGGTTGGCCAGCAGCATGCGGGTAAACGCGATCAGCTGGCGCTGGCCGCCGGAGACACCGCGCCCGCCTTCGGTGATTTCCAGTGCCAGGCCGCGTGGCTGGCCAAGGATCAGGTCGGAAAGGCCGGTGCGCTGGGCCGCCGCCAGTATGGCTTCGTCACCAGGGTCCGGCAGGCCGAGCAACAGGTTGTCGCGCAGCGTCCCGGAAAACAGCCGGGCTTCTTGCGGCAAGTAGCCGACATGCTCGCGGACCACTGCCGGCGCCAGCAGCGCGGCATCCATGCCGCCCAGGAAAATTTTCCCTTCGGCGGGACGATACAAGCCGGATGCCAGCTTCAGCAGCGTGCTCTTGCCGGAACCGATCGGTCCGATCAGCGCGACCCGGTCGCCCTGCTGGATGGCCATGCGTTCGACTTCCAGCGCCACCCGCTGCGCCCCGCCGTAAGAAAAACGCAGGCGCTCCATGCCGATGTCGCCGCCCAGCAGGCTGGGGGCCAGATGCTCGTGCGCGTTGTCCTGTTCGTTCGGCAGGCTGATGATTTTTTCGATGCCCTCGATGGCCGCCCTGGCATGCGCCCATTGCACCATCACCCCCGGCAACTGGATGATCGGCGACATGGCACGGTTGCCGATGATGGAGCAAGCCAGCAGCGCGCCCATGGTCAGCTTGTTGTCGGTCACCAGCCAGGCGCCGACCGCCACCAGCAATACATAACTGACCTGTTGCAGCATGGCGGTCAGGTTCTGCGACAGCGAGGAATGAGTACGCACTGCCTGCTCGCCGATGCTGGCCTCGGCCACCAGCCGGTTCCAGCGCGATTGCAGCACCCCTTCCGAGCTGGACGCCTTGACCGACTCGGCGCCGTCGACCGCCTCCACCAGCAAGCCGGCGCTCTTGTAGCTGGTAGCAAGATTGTTGCGCGTATGACGCTGGATCGCCTTCTGGAAAGCCAGCCCGCAGCCCAGCGCAAGCGGCAGCGCCACCAGCGGCACCAGCACTATCCAGCCGCCGATCAGGCCAATGACCAGCACGAACAGCACCGCGAACGGCACGTCGGCCAGCACGAACAGCGAGGTCGAGGCGAGCACCGCGCGCACCTGTTCGAATCCCTTTACCTGCGATGCCAGGGTGCCGACCGATGCCGGCCGCGCTTCCATGCGGATGCCGAGCATGCGCCGGAAAAACCATTCGGACAGTTCGGCGTCGATGGCCTTGCAGGTGGTGTCGACCGCATGGCTGCGCACCTGCTTGAGCATGAACTCCAGCGCGATCGACAGCAGCACGCCCACCGACAATACCCACAGCGTGTTGTAGCCGGAATTCGGTATCACGCGGTCATAGACCTGCATCGAATACAGCGAGGTGCCGAGCGCCAGCAGGCTGCCGAGCGCGGTGGCCAGCACGGCGTCGAAGAACACGCCCTTGCGGCGCCAGATGGCCGCCCCGACCAGGCGCAACGCCGTCGGCACCGCATCGGCCTGCTGCACCTCGGGCAATGACAAGCATTGTGCCGCGGACAAGCCTGGCAGCGACAGCGTCGTACCGGCAGATGATTCTGCCTGCCAGCTGCCGTCGGCAATACGGCGCTGCACCAGCAGCCAACCCTGGGCCGGGTCCCAGGCCACAAACGGCAGGTCGGCGGCGGATGGATTGTGCAGGGTGGCCGGCTCGCCGCCGAGTCCGGCGGAGCGCCAGGCAAGCAGGAACAACTGCAGCGGACTGCTGCCTTCTGCTGCCTCGTCCACTGCGCGGTCGAGCGCCGTGCGGCGGGCTGCGGGCACCCGCTGCCGCGCCAGGCGCGCTGCGCGCTCCAGCAGTTCGGGCAAGCCCTTTCGTAGCAATGGATTCACGTCGTTTTCCTGAAGGTCATTGAATATCCAGCTTCATTGAATACCCAGCGTCATTGAATACCCAGCGTGCCGGTCTGGGTCCGCAACCGCAGGCTCGCGCCCAGTGCCTGGGCGCGAGCATCCTCGACTGCAAAATCGGCTTGCGTCGCTTCGCGCACCGCGTTCAGCACGTCCAGCCAGCTCTTGCGCCCGATCACGTACTGGCGGGTGTAGGAAGCAAACACCTGGCCCGACATCTCGCGCGCCTGCTCCGAGTTGGCAAGCCGCAGCCGCGCGGCCTGCAATTCATTCCAGTCGACATCGATGCGTTCGTCGATGTCGCGCAGCGCGGCTTCACGCGCCTGCCGGGACGATTCACGCCGGGCAAGCGCAGCTTCCACACCCGACTGTGCCGACAGGCCAGCGCCAGGCTGTGCCTGCAGCACGAACAGCGCGCGGCTCTCGCCGACCGTGCCCATGGCCCGCTCCAGCCGCACTGCCAGTTGCGGGAACATGGCGGCGCGGCGCACGCTGATGTCGGAATTGGCCGCCGCTTCCTCGAATCCAAGCCGCTTCAATACCGGCGAATATTCCTTGGCCAGTTGGCGCGCTGTCTCGACGTCGTTCGGCGTGCCCTGCTCCGATACGCCCTGCGCGCTGACGTCGGCCACGGGGCGCCCGGCCAACTGGCCGAGCTGGGTCAGCGCATTGCGGTAAGCCTGCGCGATGGAAGACTGGTCATTGATGGCCTGGTACAGGCGCGACTCGGCCAGGCTCTGGTCGACTGCCGAACTGACCTCTTGCTTGACGCGCCGCCCGATCATGTCGAGCAGCTTGCGATGTTCGGTCACGCTGGCATCGGCGAACTGCAGCCGCGCCTTCTGCCGCAAGACCTCGACCGTGGCCGCGATCACCCGCAGCCGCAGGTCGACCCGGGTTTCCTCGATCGAGGCGCCGGCGGCATCGAGCCGGTTGCCGGCGGCATCGATGCTGGCCGTGATACGGCCGCCGCTGTAGATCGGCTGCTCCAGCCGGGCCACGCCGGTGCTGCCATTGATGTTGCGGCTGTAGGTTTCCAGCGTCGGCGTCGGATAGCGCGCCCATTCGGCGCCCGATTTCTCGGCGCGCGCCACGTCCTGGGCCGAGCGTTTACCCAGCATCAACGGATGGGTGTCAGTGGCGGATTGCAGGATTTGTGCAAATGTCCATGCTTGCTGGGCATGCAGTTGCGCAGCACCCAACATGAGGGAAAAGCCCAGCAGCACATGTCGCGCCGGCCGGGAAAATCGTGAAAGGAAAGGAGAATTCATGGCAGTCCCGTTGAGGCACTCCGGGACACAGTGAAGCGAAGCGACGGCAAGCTGCTGATCCATGGTAATGCAGGTTCGATCATAGCAGCAGGGAAGCAAGTTTTGCTTGCTTCCCTGCTGTTCTGGAGCACACGCGTGGTGGCCTGGCGTCAGAGGATCAGGTTCGGCTGGTGCAGCATGTTCAGGTTGATATCGCCACCCAGCACCACCACCGCCTGCAAGCTTGCGCCAGTGGACAAGCTTGAAGAATGGAAGATCGTTGCCTGGTTGGCATGGTCTGCATCCTTGAAGATCAGGAAGCCCTGGTCTGCCACGTTGGAGTTGGCCGCCACCCTCGTCACTGCCTCCTGCTGGGTCATCGCCACATTCTCGAAAATGATCACGTTCTTGTTGAGGTAATCAAATTGCGTGGGCGGGAAGCCGTAGAACTGCGCGACATTGACATTGTTGCCGAGGTGCGCAATGCCGGACAGGTCGATCTGGTCTCCACCCCAGACCGGGTCATTCAGCGTGAAGTTCAGGATCGTGTCGGTTCCATCCAGCAGTGAGTCGACCTTGACCACCGATCCCTGCTGCCAGCCCTGGATCGACATGTTGAGTGCCGTCAGGTCGATGGTGTCATTGCCGGCACCGCCGTTGAGAGTATCCGCACCCGGACCACCGATCAGGGTGTCGTCGCCAGCACCGCCGTAGATCGAATCGTTGCCCCAGCCGCCTTCAAGTCGATTGTTGGCGCTGCTGCCCGTTATGGTGTCGTTGTACTCGCTGCCGCGAATGTTCTCGATGTTGGTCAGGCGGTCGGCAGCGAAGCCGGCCACGGTAGCGTTGATATCCGCAGCGCTCAGATCAACCGCGAGCCCGGCTGTGGCGAACTGGTAGTTGACCGTATCGCCACCGGCGCCCTGGCCACCGCCATCGTAGACGTCACCGGCTACCGCGACGGGGTTGCTCGCGGTGCCGGCAGAGCCGAAGGAAACGAACATGTTGTCGCCGCCATCGCCGGTGATGTTGTCGTTGAAGTAGGTCGCCTGCACACCCTCGATGTTACGCACCAGGTCGTTGCCGGCGGTGATGCCGGCTCCGTAGGTGACGTTCGAGACGCTGAAGTAGCCGTTGCCATCCTTGGCTCCCATGTTGATCGTCACGCCGGCCGTTGCCTGCGCGTAGTCCACCATGTCGAAGCCGGCGCCGCCGTCCACGGTATTGGCGCCGCCGCCCGGACGGAAGATGTTGTTCTTGGCGTCGCCCAGGAACCCATCGTCGAAGTTGGTGCCACGTACGCGTTCGATGCGGATCAGCGTGTCCGTACCTGTGGAGCCGGTCACCGAAGCAACCGTACGTGCGGTCGCAGTGCCATTCACCAGGTCGACGTCTACACCGGCGCCTGTGGCATCGAGGTAGTCCGCCCAGTCGAGGTCGTTGGCATCGCCGCCGTTGAGGGTATCGTTGCCGCCGGTGAGGGTGTCGTTACCGGCACCGCCACGCAGCATGTTCGATTTTTCGTCACCCGTGATGCTGTCGTTGAAATTGCTGCCGAAGACCGCTTCGAAATGCACCAGCTTCTGGTTGATCGCCGCCACCGTCGCCGAAGCAGGCGTCCAGCCCGTGGCCGAGCCGTATCCGGTAAGGCTGTCGATGCCCAGGTTGACCGTCACGCCAGTGCTCTCCGCGCCCGCCACCGTAGTGGCGTTGCGGAAGTCGACCCAGTCAAACTGGCTCAACTGGTTGGCCAGCGCGCCCGGCAAGCTTGCATTGCCGCCGTCCAGCGTGTCGTTGCCGCCATTGCCGCGAATCGTGTCCGAGCCCTGGCCGCCCTCGATCCAGTTGTGATCGTTGCTGCCGACCAGTGCGTCGGCAAAAGCGGAACCGATGATGTTCTCGATGTTGAGCAGGGTGTCGATGGTTCCGGTGACGCCCGTGCCGTCGTAGGCACGGTTACTGCCCAGTGAGGTGGTGTTCCCGCCCGGCAGGTTGGCGCTGCCCTGCGAGAAGGCAACGGGTCCAAGGTTGACCGTAACGCCTTTCACCGACTCCTCGTAGATCACGGTATCGTAACCTGTGCGGCCATCGATGGTGTCGTTGCCGGAGCCACCCATGAACATGTCATTGCCCGCCGAACCGGACAGGCTGTCGGAGTAGATGCTGCCGGCCACGCCGGCGATGCCGATCAGCGTATCGGTGCCGATGTCGCCGTTGGCGCTGGTCGCCGTGCCTGCCAACAGGTCGACCGTCACAGCGGAGGTTCCGCCCGTGAGGTAGATCGCATAACCGGGGCCCGCCGTGCCATCCAGCGTGTCATTGCCGGCGCCGCCGATCATGTCGGTATCGCCACTGCCGCTGATCAGCGTGTCATCGCCATCGCCGCCATCCAGCGTGCTGAAAGCAGTACCACCGGTCAGCGTATCGTTACCGCCCTCACCGAACAGTTCAGCCTCCCAGTCACCGGCGGCCATCTGGTTCGGACCCGCATCGCCGTGCAGCTCGATCGGGCGCCACGTGGGGCCGGTTGTGGGCGTCAGCGCAGCCACCTGCACCGACAGCGGCGTGGTGTTACCGCTGAAGTCGAACACCAGGGTCTCCACATTCGACACCGTGTCGTTGCCGAAACCGTTGACCAGGTCGCTCAGGTCTTGCACCACCCAGCCGCCCATGCCGGTGAAAATCCTGGCCAGCACGGTGCTGCCTTGCATGACCAGGTTTGCATCTGCCTGCGCGTCATAAACCACGCTCAGGGAACCGCCAGCAGCCGTGGCTTTCAGCAGATAGCCGGCAACGTCATTGCCGGTGGCACCATCGATATGATCATTTCCGGCGTCGCCGACCATGAAGTCGTCGCCATTGCCGCCCCAGATGTTGTCATTGCCCATGCCGCCGTACAACAGGTCGGCGCTGAAGTTGCCCGATAGATTGTCGTCGCCGCCACCGCCGAGCAGCGTACTGCCAGCGAAACCTGCCTGAAGGTTGTCGTTGCCGCCGAGGCCCATCACTACCGACGGTCCATTGTCGCTCGCGGTCAGGTTGTCGCCATTCGCGCTGCCAAATATCAGCGGCACGTTGATGCGCGAATCCGACTGACCAAAGCGGAACTCAAGGTTCTCCACTTCGGTCACCGTGGCAATCACCGAGAAGTCGCTGAAATTCAGCACTTTCAGGACGCCGGCGTCATCCACGCTCAGGCGGTACATGTTGGTGCTTGCCGTCGCATGGAAGCCGGTTTCGTCCCAGTAACCGGTCTGGCTCTGGATCGCGGGCCCCGCAAGCCGGCCGGCCCCATTGACCATCTGGCCCGGCAGGTTGAACACCAGGCTATCGGTGCCGTCGCCGCCCACGATCGTGTCGCTGCCGCCGCCGATGAAGATGCGGTCGTTGCCGCCGCCGGCATTGATCAGGTCGTTGCCGCCCTCGCCAATGATCGCGTCAAAACCGGCATGGCCGGTGATGGTGTCGCTGCCGGTACTGCCGCGAATCAGGTAGCGCGAGGTCGTGCTGGCGTCGCCCGACACATCGATCGCGTCCGAACCCAGCGAACCCTGGACGAAGCGGTCCGGGTCGGTCGCCATCAGCGGGTCGGTGTAGGTGGCCGCCGCCTTGGTCAGGATCAGCGACTGCACATCGCTGTACTGGGCAACGCCATTCGTGTCCTTGAACATGATGTGGTACAGCAGGCCTTCGACGCCGGCCGGGTAAGCGGAACCGGCCGGAACGATCGAGGTCGCGCCTATCGTGCCGTCAGCCGCCACTGCCTCCACCTTGCGCACTGTGCTTGCGCCGGTGCCGGTGGAAGAGTAGCGCAGCGTGTAGCCATTGGCCGCCTGCAGCGTGGTAACGCCTGCCAGGTAGACCGGCACGCCCAGCATGTCGCGGTCGCCCAGTCCGCCAGTGACTCCCGCGAACGTGCCATCAGTCGGTGCCAGGGCCGGATCCTGCTCGTACGGCCCCAGCACATCGTTGCCGCCGGTACCGGTCGCTCCGGTCATGCTGTCGTAGATGTAGCCGCCGGCAGTGATGGTCGTGTTGGGACCCGCCAGGGTAAGGTCGGCCGCTTTGCCAGCCATCTGGCCATTAATCCAGAAAGGCTCGGTAACGGTCGCGCCGTTCAGGCTGATCTGGTTGATATGGTATTGGCCCGACATGCCTGGCTCGATCTGGTACTCGAACAACATGGATTGCTGCTGGTTGCCGACCACACCCTGGTAAAAATTGAACACCGCGTCAACCAGATGATGCGCGCCATTCTTGTCGACGATTTCCAATTGCAGCGTCGGCGTGCCGCCGCTGGTGTCGATCGTCACCGTATTGTTGAAGTGCACCTGGATGCGGATCGAATCCTCGCCAGCGACCAGCACTGCGCTGCTCTGGTCCACTGTCCAGTTGATCCCGGTGAGCGTACTGATATTTGGCACCTGGGATTGCAGCAAAGCAGTCGCGACCGACAGCGTCTCCGTCCCGGCAGCAAACGTCAGCGATTCGACATTGGAAAGATAGTCCGAGCCGAAGCCGTTGTTGACCCCGGCTGCGTCCTGAACCATCCAGCCACCCTGTTGCTGAGTGATCGTGGCCAGGGCCGTGCCTGCCTGGCTCACAACGAAGGCGCCCTGGACGCTATCGTACGCCCAGGTCAGTGGCCCCGTGCCGGCGCCGCCCAGCCCAAATATCACCGTGTCATTGCCAAGGCCCCCGTCGATCGTGTCGTTGCCGCCACCGCCTTCGATGATGTTGTCGGCTTCGCTGCCAGTGATGTTGTCGGAGAATGCCGATCCGCGCACATCCTCGATGGCGAGCAGCGTATCGGCCCCACCCTGGCCGTCGGATGCGGTACCCGGTCCATTCAACTGGAGGCTGACCGTTACCCCGCTGCTGGCATGGCTGTAGTCGACCAGGTCGCTACCGCCATGACCATCAATGGTGTCATTGCCGGCCCCGCCGACAAACACCTCGGTGACGTCGGTCCTGTCGGTGCCAAAGAAGGTGTCGCTGTACGCCGAGCCGATCACGCCTTCGATGCTGCGCAGCACGTCGGCGCGTTCGATGCCGTTCACCATCCAGCCGTCCGGAATGTCGGACAACTGCACGGTGACCGCAACGCTGCTGTTGCTGTAGTCAACCACGTCAATGCCGGCACCGCCCTCAATGGTGTCTGCACCGGTGCCGCCGTCGAGACGGTCGTTGCCATCGCCGCCGGACAAGGAATCGTCGCCGCTGCCGGCATTGATTGTGTCATCGCCGCCCAGGCCGCTGATGTTGTCGGTGCCGTCGCCGCCGTTAAGCATCTCGCCGGACTCGGTGCCGGTGATGACGTTGATGACATTGGGGCGGTTGTAGGACAAGCCGGAGAAATACACCGATCCGGATGGATTCTGGTCGTTGTAGACCTGGAAATCGCTGGCGCTATAGGCACCTTGCAGGGAAACCACCAGGTCAGCGCCGGCGATCCCGTCGAGCCCGAACTGGAGCGAGGTGGAGCCATTTCCCAGGTTGTAGACCGAGACCTGCCCTTGGGCGAGGTCCGTCATGTGATCCCCTGACAGGATGGTGGTCTGCAGTGCGTCCGCATACTGGTACCACAAGGACAGATTATCGCCATCACCGAAATCAAGGATCTGATCAACCTCGGCTGGAGAATTGGTCCAGGTGATGTACTGGAACGTATCGTTGCCACCACCGCCGGTCAGCGTATCGCTGCCGCCGTTACTGGTGATGACGTTGCGCCGGACATCGCCAATGATGTTGTCGGCGAAATTGCTGCCATTGACCTGGACTTCTTCGATATTGAGCAACTGATCGGTCCAGATCATCGACTCGGGCTGGAACGCGGTGCCGTTCGCAACGAATTCAATACTCCCGCCAGACCAGTAAAAATCGTAGATGGCCGTGTCGTAGCCTTCACCGCCGTCGATCAGGTCGCTGCCAGTATTATCCGGTCCGCCAGCCCCGAAGAAATCGTCGCCCGCGCCGCCCAGCAGTGTGTCGTCCCCTGCGCCACCGCCGAGGTTGTCGTTGCCATCGCCGCCTTCGAGGATGTCGTTCCCGTCCCCTCCGAACAGCCCGTCATTTCCGCCCAGGCCGACGATCCGGTCAGCCCCACCCGTGCCTTGCAGGTAATTGTCGCCGGCGTCACCGGAGATGAAATTCGGCGGCACATACCGGACGTACGCGCCGGTACCGCCCTCGAATGCCTGGAAGTCCGCTGCCAGGTAGCTGCCCTGCAGGTCGACCATGAAATCCGCGCCGCCCGTACCGTTGGTGCCGACATAGATGCGCGTGACATCATTCACCGGCGTACCGACCATCATCTGGCCAAGTCCCAGCGCGGAGGGGTCGTCGCCGTGCATGATGCTGCTGATGACCAGGCCCGACAGGTTGAGACTGAACCCGTCGCCCGCTTGCAGGTCGGTGATCAGGTCAATGCCGTGTGCCTGTGCCAGGTTGAAGCCGAAGGTATCGTCGCCATCGCCGCCGGTCAGGGTGTCGTTGCCGCCATTGCCCGCGATGTAGTTGACGCCGCCGTCGCCGGTCAGGCTGTCATTGCCGCTGCCGCCGACAATGTCGATCTGCTCGATGTTGATCAGCGTGTCGGTGCCGCCCAGCGCATTAAGCTGCGATGTGGTCACGCCGTGCAGGCCGCCACCGGCGGTGAAGCTCACTGCCGTCTGCAGCGTGCTGAAGTCGTACGCCGCCACGTCATGGTCGGCGCCGCCGTCGGCAATGTCACTGCCGCCACCATTACTGGTACCCAGGACGATGCGGTCGTTGCCGGCACCGCCGTTGAGCTGGTCGTTACCAGCGCCGCCCACCAGCGTGTCATTGCCGTCACCGCCGTTGAGCGTGTCATTGCCAGCCTGGCCTTCCAGCTGGTTGGCGTTGAGATCGCCGCTAATGCTGTCGTTGAAGCTCGAGCCGCGCACATTCTCGATGTTGAGCAACGTGTCCTGGTTGCCATAGCCGTCGTTGGAGGCAAGGGACTGGGACAGGTCGACAGTGACGCCGCCGATGGCGCTGCCGTATTCGACGCGGTCGGTCCCCGCACCGCCGTCGATCGAATCATTGCCTTCGCGGCCCTCGAATGTTTCCACCGAGATGGAATTGCTGCCAAGCAGGGTGTCGTTGAAAGCAGAACCGCGCACGCCTTCGATATTGCGCAGCGTGTCGATTCCTTCTACGCCATTCACCAGCACGCCATCGTGAGCGGTGCCGTCGCCCGCGCCGCCGAGCGTCACCAACACGCCTTGAGTGCTGGTTGTGTAGTCCACACGGTCGAATCCGCCCTGCCCGTCAATGGTGTCGTTTCCGCCGTCGCCCACAAAAAATTCGAAGTCGGTAACGCCGGGCTGATTGGCAGTGTTGCGACCAGTCAGCGTATCGGCGAATTTCGATCCGCGCGCGCCTTCGATGCTGACCAGGGTATCGGTGCCGCCCTGGCCGTCACTGGCCGTTCCTGCTTGCAGGTTGACGGTCATGCCCGTCGTTGCGTTTTCATAGCGGACGATGTCGATGCCGCCACCGCCGTTGATGGAGTCGTTCCCTGCCCCGCCTTCAAGCTGATCGGTGACATCGGTACGGTTGGAGCCGATGATGGTGTCGTTGTGAGCCGAGCCGCGCACATGGTTGATGTTGGTCAGCGTGTCGCTGCCAACGCCCTCGCCGCTGGCGGTGCCAGCCTGCAGGTTCACCGTCACCGGACCAGTCGCATTCGCGTAGCTGGCGCGGTTGCTGTTCTGCTGCGTCACCGTGTCGATGGCACCGCCGTCGATCACGTCATCACCGGCGCCGCCTTCGAACTGCTCGAACCCCATCCCCGAGCTGCCGGTGAGTGTGTCGTTGAATGCGGATCCCACCACAATGCTCAGGTTGCTCAGGGTATCGGTACCACCCGAGCCGTCGAGCGCAACGCCGGTCGCCAGATTGACGCTGACGCCGGCTGCTGCGCTAGCGTAGCTGACAATATTCAGGTCGGTGTTGTTGATCCTGTCGGTGATCGTGCCGCCGTCCAGGAGGTCGTTTCCGGCGCCACCAATCAAGGTGTCGCGCCCGCCACCGCCCAGCAGCGTATCGTTGCCGGCGCCGCCGACCAGGGTGTCGCTACCGCCACCGCCAACCAGGGTATCGTTGCCGCCACCACCGACCAGCGAGTCGTCACCGCCAAAGCCAGAAAGGATCGCGCCGCCATTGCCGCTTGCTGCAAGGCTGTCGCCGCTACTTGTGCCGAGTCCGGCCTGTACTGTGGTCGTTTCCGGATTGCCCGCCACATCCGTCACCGTGACGGTGCCAGTCACTGCTACAGCCTGGGCCCCCAGTGCCGTCGTGCCGTTAGCCGTGACCGTGCCGACCGAAGTACCGTTGATGCTGATCGAGCCCGCTTCGTTCGAGCCGACGACGATGCCGGCAGGGTCTGCCTGCACGGTGACTGTGGGCGCGACGGTATCGACATCGATGGCGTGGATGGCAGCGCCGCTGGTATTGCCAGCGGCATCGGTTGCAGTGGCGGACAGGGTTTCCGCGCCCTCGCCCATGGCCGTGATGTCGGCTGCCTGCAGCGTGTAGCTCCAGGCGCCGTTCGCATCAGCGGTAACGTCGCGCACATTGGCGCCGATCGTCAGGTGGACTGTGGCATTGGCTTCTGCAGTGCCGGTGATGGCGCCACCCAGCTCGCTGCCGTTGATCACGTTGTCGGTGGCAACTGCATTGATCGATGGCGCAACCGGTGCAAGCGTATCGACGTTGATGGCACGCGTGCCGGCCTGGCTGACATTGCCGGCAGCATCAGTGACGGTAGCAGAAAGCGTCTCGCCGCCCTCGCCCATGGCCGTGATGTCGGCTGGCACCAGCGTGTAGCTCCAGGCGCCGTTTGCGTCGGCGGTGACGGTGCGCACATTGCCGCCAATCGCGAGTTGCACAGTCGCGTTCGCATCCGCGGTGCCGGTGATGGCCGCAGCCTGCTCATTGGCGCTGATCACGTCGTCGCCAGCGACTGCATTGATTGCCGGCGTGCTTGGCGCAAGCGTATCGACGCTGATGGAGCGTGTGCCGACCGGGCTGGTGTTGCCAGCGGCATCGATGGCGGTGGCCGACAAGGTTTCCGCGCCCTCGCCCATCGCGGCGATATCGGCCGCCTGCAGCGTATAGCTCCAGGCGCCGCTCGAGTCAGCCTGTACGGAGCGAACGTTGGCGCCAATGGCCAGCAGGACCGTCGCGCTGGCGGGAGCCGTGCCGGTAACCGCAGTGGCCTGCTCGCTGCCGTTGATGACGTCATCGCCTGCGACCAGGTTGATCGTGGGCGCTGCCGGCGGCATTGTGGCGACGATGATGTCGCGCGTGCCGGCCTGGCTGATATTGCCGGCGGCGTCGCTGACGGTAGCAGAAAGCGTCTCGCTGCCCTGGCCCATGGCCGTGATGTCGGCTGCTTGCAGCGTATAGCTCCAGACACCGTTTGCGTCAGCGGTCGCAGTTCGCACGTTGCCGCCGATTGCCAGCTGTACCGTCGCATTCGCTTCCGCAGTGCCGGTAATCACGGCGTCCTGCTCAACGCTGTTGATCACGTTGTCAGTGGCAACCGCGTTGATCGATGGCGCGCCCGGCGCGACCGTATCGACATTGATGGCGCGCGTGCCGGCCTGGCTGACATTGCCGGCGGCGTCGGTTGCGGTGGCGAACAGGGCTTCCGGGCCTTCGCCCATGGCCGTGATGTCGGCCGCCTGCAGCGTGTAGCTCCAGGCGCCGTTCGAATCGGCCGTGACCTCGCGCACGCTGGCGCCGATCGTCAGGTGGACCTTGGCATTTGCTTCTGCTGTGCCAGTGATGACGCCGCCCTGCTCGCTGCCGTTGATCACGTCGTCAGTGGCGACCGTACCGATCGAAGGGGCCACTGGCGCAACCGTATCCACGCTGATGGCGCGCGTTCCGGCCAGGCCGGTATTGCCCGCTGCGTCGGTGGCGGTGGCGGACAGGGTTTCCGCGCCCTCGCCCATGGCCGTGATGTCGGCTGCCTGCAGCGTGTAGCTCCAGGCGCCGTTCGAATCGGCGGTAACGTCGCGCACATTGGCGCCGATCGTCAGGTGGACAGTGGCATTGGCTTCTGCAGTACCGGTGATGGTGCCGCCCTGCTCGCTGCCGTTGATCACGTTGTCGGTGGCAACTGCATTGATCGACGGCGCAACCGGTGCAAGCGTATCGACGTTGATGGCACGCGTGCCGGCCTGGCTGACATTGCCGGCAGCATCGGTGGCGATAGCAGAAAGCGTCTCGCCGCCCTCGCCCATGGCCGTGATGTCGGCTGGCACCAGCGTGTAGCTCCAGGCGCCGTTTGCGTCGGCGGTGATGGTCCGAATGTTGGCGCCGACGGTCAGCTGCACCGTGGCGTTGGCCTCTGCCGTGCCGGAAATGGCTGCGGACTGCTCGCCGGCGTTGATCACGTTGTCAGTCGCAACGGCATTGATGACCGGTGCGCCGGGTGCGGCGGTGTCGATCGTCACACTGTGGGTGTTACCGGCTGCGCTGACATTGCCAGCGGCGTCGATCGCCTTGGCGTTGAAATTGTAGGTCGTGCCGTTGCCCAGCGAAGCGGTAGTAAAAGACCACGCGCCGTTGGCATTGGCATTGACAACACCCAGCGAGGTCCCTCCATTGAACACTTCCACCCGTGCAAACGCCTCGGCGCTGCCGTTGATGGTCAGGGTCGGATCGTTGCTGGTGCCGCCGCTGATTACGGGGCCGACAATGCTGCCCAGGTCATCGACCGCGCTGGTGATGGCCGGGGCGCCGGGCGCGGTGGCGTCGAGGGTGAAGGTGCCGGTACGGATGGTCGTATTGCCGGCGAGATCGGTCGCCTTGAGCCGGACATTGTAGGTGCCATCGGCCGTGTAGGCCGGTGCGGTCAGCGTTTGCGGGCTGCCTGTTCCGACGACGTTGGTGGCCTGGAATCCATTGCCGTCACCAAGATCCACCTCGAGGCTGGCGCCAGCTTCCGCCGTAAACTGGATGGTCGGGGTCGACAGGTTGAACTTGCCGTCCCCCTTGATGCCGGTGTCGCTGGCATCGGTCAGCGCGAACGAGGTCAGGGTCGGCGCAACCGAATCGATCTCGACTTTCCTGGTAGTTGCTGCGCTAACGTTGCCGTTGGCGTCGGTGGCAACCAGGCTGAGTGTCTCAAGGCCTTGCCCCATGGCCGTGATGTCGCTGGCCTGCAAGGTGTAGCTCCAGACGCCGTTCTGATCGGCGGTCACCTCGCGGACATTGCCGGCGCCGAGGGTCAGGCTGACTTTGGCGCCGATTTCTGCGGTGCCGGTCAACTGGGTAGCCAGTTCGCTGGCATTGATGGCGCCATCGCCCGCGACCGTGCCGAGGGTCGGCACAGCAGGGCCGACGGTATCGATGCTGATGTCTCGCGTGGCCGCGCCGCTGCTGTTGCCGGCGGCGTCGCTTGCGGTAACGCTCAGGCTTTCCCCACCCTGCCCCATCGCCGTGATGTCATCCGGGGTCAGCGCATAGGTCCAGGTGCCGTTGCTGGCAGCGGTCACGGTCCGGACGTTGCCGCCCAGCGTCAGGTTGACCGTCGCGCCGGCATCGGCGAAACCGGTGATCACGCCAGCCGTCTCAGCGCCGTTGATGATGTCATTGCCGGCAACGAGATTGATCGAAGCCGCGTTCGGCGCGGTCGTGTCCACGGTCAGCGTGTACGCGGCGCTCATCGCGCCCTGGTTGCCGCCTGCGTTTTCCACCACGGCCTTGAAGCTGTGGGCGCCTTCGGTAACCGTCGGCATGTAGGTCCAGGTATTGCCGGACACTGTTGCATTGGCAAGACGCGTTGCGCCATCGTAGATCACGACCACATCGCCCTGCGCCAGCGTGCCGGTAATGGTCCCGGACAGGCTCGGGGTGGTGTCATTGGTGAGGCCGCCGCTGGCGATATTGCCGGTTCCCAGGGCCGCATTGTCGTCTGCGCCGGTGATCGCCGCCGATGCCGACGGTACGCTGGCGTTGACCAGTACGTTATAGGCAGCGCTGGCCGCGCCCCTGTTGCCTGCCGAGTCTTCGACGCGCGCAGTAAAACTGTGCGATGAATTTGTCAGCCGTGAGGTGGTGAACGACCAGGTGTTGGCAGTCACGGTCGCCGTGCCGAGCAGGACGGCGCCGTCATAGATGGCGACCACTTCGCCGTTACCCAGGCCGGCGGACAGCGTGCCGGACAGTCCTAGCGTGTTGTCATTGCTGGCGCCGTTGCTGGCGATGTTGCCGGTGGTGGGCGCTACATCGTCGACGGCGCCGGTGATGGCCGCCGTGATGGTCGGTGCTACCGTATCGATGAACAGGATGCGCGTGCCGGCTGCACTGGTGTTGCCGGCGGCATCGGTCGCCGTCACGGAAATGGTCTTGCTACCCTGGCCCAGCGCGGTGAGATCGCCGGCAACCAGCGTATAACTCCAGGCGCCGTTGCCATCGGCAGTGACCGTTCGGGTATTGGCACCGAGCGGAATTGAAATGCTGGCGCCAGCCTCAGCCACGCCGGAAATGATTGTGCCACTGGCTTCAGCCAGGCCGAGAATCCCGTCACCGGCGATCGCATTGATCGCTGGCGCGGCCGGAGCCTGGGTGTCGATATTGACGGTGACCGGCGCGGAAACCGATGCATTGCCAGCCTGGTCACGCAGGGTAGCGGTGATTCCGTGACTGCCTTCGCCGAGGATGGCGGTGGTGCTGACGTCCTTGTAGCCGGCTGCGATGTCGTCAGCAGTCAGCGTCACGACTGCGCTGATCTCGGCGCCGTTTTCCTTCAGCACCAGGGTATCGCCGGCAATCACTGCCTTGCCGCTGGTATCGGTGGTGTTGAAGTTGACGCGCACGGCTGGCGTGGTGTCGTTGGTGCTGGCTGCGGCGCTCGCCGTTGCGCTGTCCGGCGCGACGGTATCCAGGAACTGGCTTTGCGCTGCGCTGACGTCTGCCAGCGTGGTCGCACTGCCGATCTTGGTCGACGCATCCGCGATCGTGCTTTGCTGCGCGGCGGTCAGGGTGATGTTGGTCAGCATGCTGCTGACCGTGCTGGAGTCTGCGAGGTTGATCGTGGTGCCGCTGGTGTTGGCGGACTGGATGGTATTGGCGAGGTTGTCGATCACGGCACTGCCGTTAGCAGCATCGCCGCTGCTCGCCAGTGCCACCACGGTCGCCACCTGGGCCGCGGCTTTTTGTGCGGTCACATCGTTGGCGACGATGGGGTCGTAACTGGTCAGGCTGCCACCGTTGAGGTTCAGCCCGAGTGACGTCGCAACAGTGCTCGAAGCGCTGGCAATGGTGGCCGCATCAGCGGTACCGCCGGCGGCAACTGCCTTGTCGACGACGGCCTGCACCAGGGTCGTCAGCGGGTTGACCGTGGTCGAACCGGCCGGCGCCTTCAACGGCATGGTGTTGGCCACGCCGGTATCGACGTTGACGCCACCGACGGCAATGATGGTGCCAACCGGGGCACCGGTCGGAATGAAGAAATCACCGGTGTCGCTGGTCAGTCCGACAAAGAAATCGGTCAACTCGTCAGCGCTGCCGTTGTTGTTGGTGTCGATGAAAACCTTGGCGCCGCGCACATAGCCGTCGGCGATCTTGCCGTTGGTGAAGCCGACCGCATCGTTGCCGGCAGCATCCTGCACCGCATTGGCGTCATTGCCGACGGTCGGATCCGTGTAGGTCACATTGATCAGGCTGCCAATCGTCAGGGGGGTCGCCAGGGTCAGGACCACATTGGTGCCGACGACCGCGGCCGCCGTCACGACCACAGGCGCGCCGCCGTCGGTCACGGCAAAGCTGCCTGCCCCGGGCGGATTGGCGCCATCCAGCGCGCTATTGAACTGTACCGAGATCGAGGTTCCGGTAGCGGACGCTATCTTGACCACGGCCGGTGCCACCAGATCGACTGCCTGCACATTCTGCACAGCAACCGTATTGCCGTTGCCGGCGGCGTCCGTCGCTACCGATGCTGCGACGCCTACAGTCACATTCCCTTCAAGTGCGGCGAGCGGTGTCACCACCAGCCTGAATGTCTTGCCGTCTGGCGCTGCCGAGAACGCACCCTTGGTCCCGTTGGCGACCATGATGTCGCTTGCATCGAAGCCGGTCACCGCTTCATCGAAGGTGAAGGTGTAGGTGATGTTGCCGCCGGTGACGAAGGCTCCCCCATCGTCAGTGATGACGACGCCCGGCGCCTTGGTATCGACAGCCTGGGTCGACGTCGTTGCCGCCGTGCTGGCGACGCCGGTCGCGCCATTGGCTGCGCCAGCTGCCACGCCCACAGTGACATTGCCTTCGAAGCCCGCGGTCGGCGTGACCACCAGCGTATAGACCGTGCTGCTGACCGCGGTAAACGTGCCCTTGGTACCGTTGGTCACCGCCACGTCGGCTGCGTCAAATCCGGTCACCGCCTCGCTGAAGGTAAAGGTATAGGTAATATCGCCGGTGGCCGTGGCCACCTTGTTGTCGCTGATCGCCACGGTCGGCGTGGTAACCACTGCCGTCGCAGCAGCCTGCGTGGAGCTGCCCCCGCCCCCGCCGGCGGCAGCTGCGCCGACCACTGCGACGCCGGCAATCACGCCGGCCATGGAAACGGTTCCTGCCGCGGCCGCCACGGTTCCTGCCGCTACGGCACCCGTTGCACCCGCTGCGCCTGCCGCGCCCGCTGCACCGGCAGCACCCGCTGCGCCAGCCGATCCAGCCGTTCCTGCAGCAGCCCCGGCGCCACCCGCCCCGGCTCCGCCAGCGGCCGTCTCTGCCTGCGCCAAAACGATCGGCTCCTCGGCCATCCCCGATGCCGCCTCGAACACATCCTCGCCCAGCCCCGCCATGCCGTCCTGCGAAGCGGCGGCTTCCGCCTCCTCCTTCAGCAGTTTCTTGCGCAAGTCGCGGGTACGTGCAGCTACCTTGGGCTCGGATGCAAGCGCCGCAGCTTTGAACAAATCGAGCTGGATCAGCGGTTTTTTATCGGCGGACATGGGAAAAACTCCTCAATCAATAGGAAACGACAGCGAATACGGGAGGGGTGCGCACCAGAATTGTGCACAGGAGGGCAGATCTGAATTTTTTGTAGGAAAGCGTGACGCACGTTTGTAAGGTAATTTACCTTTTCTTACATTCGTTACGATGATTGCACGCAACTTTCCAAAAAACAATTGACTGTTACATTTTTTCGATTACCGAACGGCAACTATTTTGCGTTTCAGCCCGCCAGCGCGGCTATCCATGCCTTTTGCCGGGGCAGGCAAACCCGCTGAAGATCGTATTCCTGCGCCACGAACTGGCGCGCGGCGCTGCCAAGCCGCTCCCGATCGGCCGGATGATCCAGCAAGGCGCAGATCCGCTCGGCCAGTGCTTCGCGGTCGAAGAAGCCGGTCAGCATGCCGGTCTTGCCGTGCTCGATCACCTCGGCGACCGGCGGCGTATCGCTGGCCACAATGGCGCAGCCGGCGCTCATTGCCTCCAGCAAGCTCCAGCTCAGCACGAACGGATAGGTCAGGTAAACATGCACAGTTGACAACTGCAGCATCTCGATGAAGTTCGGATAGGCGACATTGCCCAGGAAATGCACGCGCGCCCTTTCCTCAGCCGTGAGCTGCCCGACCACTTCGGAATAGAACAGGTCGCGCCAGCTCTTGCCGGCCGGCGGCCGGTCGCCATAGCTGACCTCGTCGCCGCCGACGATCAGCACATGCAGGTTCGGGCGCCGCTTCAGCAGCGCCGGCAACGTCCGCACGAAAACGTGGTACCCGCGATAGGGCTCCAGGTTGCGGTTGACGAAGGTCACCACTTCGGCGCTCTTGTCCAGTACCAGCTCCCGGCCATTGGCGCCGGTCAGGGTCAGCCGCGCCGCGGGGTTTGGCCGGATGGCATCGGTGTTGATGCCGTCGTGGACTACGCTGATGCGCTCGCGGAACGGCAAGGGGAAGGTGCTGGCCTGCCACCGGGTCGGCGCCAGCCCGGCATCGACAATCTGGAAATTGACCAGGTTGCCCAGGTTCTTGAGCGCGATGCGGCAGCCAGCCTGCGTCAGGTCGACCGGAAATTCGGGATCGAAGCCGACGTCGTTGCCGATGGTGTTGTAATAGAACTCGCTGTACACGCCCAGCCGCGCATCCGGCCATACCTGTTTGACGAACATGCTTTCGCCCCAGCCAGGATGGGCAACCACGACATCCGGCACGAACCCGCTCTGCTTCAACTGCAGGGCCAGCCTGAACACCGCTTCGCCGCGTATCACTTTCGGTTCGAAATCGGCCAGCCAGGGATGAATGTCCTTTGCCGTCGGACGTTCATGGCGGTAGGTGAGAATGCGCACGCCATGCCACGACTGCGGGCTGCCGTCGCGGTTGCTGATGGCGACCACCTCGTGCCCATCGCGCACAAGCGCGGGCGCGAGATGCTTGAACTGACCCGGGAAGTTCTGGTGAATGAACAGGATGCGCATGAACGGATTCGAGGTGATCGGCAAAGCGCAGATTATGCGTCGATTCGTGCCGCTGCGGCACATCCGCAACAGCCTCGCTCTGGTATCATCGCCTGCACCTGCAAGCTTGCAGTGCAAGGCGAGCAGACGCAGTTCACGTCACCCGTTTTCCGGTGCTTCCCTTGCCCACAGCAATCACCCTGCCCAGCCCCAGACCCAGACCCAAGCTCGCGCCCCTCCATGAAGTCCATCCAGAAAAAATCCCCGGCAACGAGCATCGAAGAAGCGCCCGACAACGCCGCCGGCCCGCGCTCGCTGATGCGGGTGCTCAATCTGTTCGATGCCATCGCCAAGTCGGCGGATGGCATGACGCTGGCCGAATTGAGCAGCGCCCTCGCCTGTCCGAAGAGCAGCCTGCTGGCGCTGTTGCGGCCGCTGGTCGCAAACGGCTACCTGGAACATGCCGAAGGCCGCTATGGCCTGGGCCATGCGATCTTCCAGCTGTCGGCCGACATCATGGCCTCGCAGTCATTCCCCAAGGTGGTCCGGCACTACATGGAAGACCTGATGATGCGCGGCGGCGAGACTGTCTACCTGGTCGCGCTCGATCGCAGCACGCTGCAGGTCACCTATCTGGAAATGGTCGAGAGCCGGGCGGCGGTGCGCTACGCGGTGCCGGCCGGCACCGTGCGGCCGCTGTTCGTATCATCAGCCGGCCGCGTGCTGCTGGCGTTCCAGGACGAGGCGTGGCGCGAGCAGTACATCAAGTCCACGAAGATGGTGCAACCGGTCACCGGCGAAGTGATCGACAAGACATGGCTGCGGCAGGAACTGAAGCGCATACGCGAAGAAGGCGTGGCGGTCAGCATCGGCGAATCGGTGCCGGGTGCAGCCGGCATCGCGGCACCGATCCTGCTTGCCGATGGAACTGCTACCCATTGCCTGCTGATCGCCGGCCCGACCGACCGCTGCCAGCAGGAGTTGCCGCGGCTGAAGGAGTTGATTCGCGAAGTGACGGGGAAGATGTCGGTGGCGTTGCGGGATGTGCGGGGGTGACTACGGTGTTTCTTGCTGGGCAAGGTGATCAATACCGATATCCTGACTGAAAGCGCAGACCGACGCAGGCCACGAACGCTCCTTCCCTTGAAAGGGAAGGAGCGTTCGTGGGGTTCGCAAGTCAACGCTTTAAATCAGATGTAACCATCACAAGCCCGCCGCCCCTCCCCACTTCCCTGCATCATCCCCCAACCAATCCTCAAGCGCTGCCCGCGTCCCTTCTGGCGTCATGCCACGCGGCCCGACAGGCACATCGCACTCCGTGCGCGAGAAGCGTGGCGCCGGCGCCGGCTGCGTCACGCCATCGACTTCGATGAAGGTCTTGCGTGCCGCAAGGTGCGGATGCGATGGCGCCTCGGCTGGCGTCATCACCGGTGCGAAGCAGGCGTCCGTTCCTTCCAGCAGTGCGCACCATTCATCGCGGGTACGGGTACGGAATTTCGCGGCGAATACCTGCCTGGCATGCGGCCAGTCGGCACGTTCGTTCTGCCGGCCCAGCTCGGATGCATCGATCCCGAGTCGTTGCACCAGGTCGCTGTAGAACTTGCCCTCGATCGGCGCAATCGAGATCCACTTGTCGTCAGCACATTGGTAGACCTCGTACCACGGCGTGCCGGCATCGAGTATGTTCTGGCCGCGCGGCGCCAGCAGCCCGGCGGCATGCATGCCGAACAGCGAGGTGCCCAGCGATGCGGTGCCGTCGACGATGGCGGCATCAACCACCTGCCCCTTGCCTGAACTGCGGGCTTCGAGCATGGCGGCCAGCATGCCGAAAGCCAGGTACATCCCGCCGCCACCATAGTCGCCGACCAGATTCAGCGGCGGCGTGGGCGGCTGCCCGTCGCGGCCGATCGCATCCAGCACGCCGGTCACGGCGATGTAATTGAGGTCGTGACCTGCCGCGTGGGACAGCGGTCCCTGCTGTCCCCAGCCGGTCATGCGTCCGTACACCAGCCGCGGATTGCGCGCCAGGCAGTCGTCGGGCCCAAGCCCCAGGCGTTCGGTCACGCCGGGCCGGAAACCCTCGATCAAACCGTCGGCCTGCTCCACCAGCCGCAACACGAGGTCGCGCCCGGCGGGCGTTTTCAGGTCGGCTGAAATCGTCTGCCGGTTGCGCAGCATCAGGTTGTATTTCAGCGGCCGTTCCACACCCAGCTTGACCGGCTCGGTACGGTCGATGCGGAGCACCGTCGCCCCGAGGTCGGCCAGCATCATCGCCGCCATCGGCGAGGGACCGATTCCGGCCAGTTCAACAATTCGTATGCCTTTCAGCGGTCCCACATCGAGCTCCTTTCCGGATCAGTCCATCTTCACATTGTTTTTCTTTACGATCGTGTCCCAGCGAGCGAGTTCGGACTTGAGGAAGGCGCCGTACTGCTGGGCAGGCATGTACTTCGCCTCGCCGCCTTGCACTGCAAACTTCGCCGCCAGGTCCTTGTCGGTCAGCGCCGCCTTGATCGCCACGTTCAGCTTGGCGATGATTTCCGGACTGGTGCCGGCCGGGGCCATGATGCCGGACCAGGCGCCCAGTTCCAGCCCCCTGGACACCGACTCGGACAAGGTCGGCACCTCAGGCAAGGCGTCCATGCGCTTCAGGGTACTGACTGCCAGTGCATTGACGCGCTTGTCCTTGACCAGCGGGATCGCACCGGGTGCGGTGCTCATGTAGAAATCGACCTGGCCGCCGGCCACGTCGGTGATCGCCGGTGCCTCGCTCCGGTACGGCACGTGGGTCGCGGTCAGGCCGATCGAATTCAGGAACAGCAGTGCCGACAAGTGGGTGATGTTGCCGTTGCCCGCGGATGCGTAATTCATCTTGCCCGGATTGGCTTTCAACATGGCGACCAGTTCCTGCGCAGTCTTGGCCGGCAGCTTGGGCGACGCCACCAGGATGATAGGCAGGTTGGCCGTCAGCGCTACCGGCGTCATGTCGCGGTTCACGTCATAGTTGAGCTTGGGGTACAGCGCCGGGCTCAGCACGATGGACGAGGTGTTGTACACCAGCGTGTAACCGTCGGCCGGCGACTTTGCCACCAGCTCATTGGCGATATTGCCGTTGGCACCGGGCTTGTTGTCGACCACCACTTGCGTGCCAAGCGATTCGCCCATCTTTTGGGCAATGCCGCGGGCGATCACGTCGGTGCCGCCACCGGCAGCAAAACCGAGCACCAGGCGGATCGGCTTGCTGGGCCAGGCGTCTTGCGCCTGCGCCGGCAGCGCCATTGAAAACGCGCATGCCAGTGCGGCAAACAAGGTGGTGCGGCGGCTTGCGTTGATGCGCTTGGTATTGAATTTTTTGCTCATGCCTATCTCCGTTGTGTTTGTTGTTTATTGTCTGCTGAATGGATGCACGCTCCCGCGGGGGAACGCGCAGGGCCGATACCTTCTTGTGCTTATCCTGCCATGGTAAGGCCGCCGGACACCGAAATTACCTGTCCGGTGATGAAGGCCGCGTCGTCGGATGCGAGGAAGCAGATCGCTCCCACCACATCGCCCGGCTGACCCAGGCGCCCGAACGGAATCGCTTTTTCCAGTGCCGAGCGCAGCTTGTCGCCGCTGGCGCCTTCGCCGGCAAAGTCGCGGAACAGCGCGGTGTCGGTCGGGCCGGGGCAGACCACGTTGACGTTGATCTGCTTCCTCGCCAGTTCGCGCGCGAGCGTCTTCGAAAACGAAATGATGCCGCCCTTGCAGGCAGAGTAAACCGATTCGCCCGAAGAACCAACCCGTCCGGCGTCGGAAGCCACGTTGACCACCCGTCCACGGCCGCGCTCGGCCATGGCCTTGACCACGGTGTGATGCAGGTTCAGCGGCCCGACCAGGTTGATCGAGATGATCTTCTGCCAGAGTTCCGGATTGGTGTCGATGAAGCGCGCGGCGTAGTCCCAGCCGGCGTTATTGACGAGCACGTCGACCGGCCCCAGTTCGGATTCCGCTTTTGCCACCGCTTCCGACACCGCGGCGTAATCGGTGATATCCACGCCGTAGCTGGCAGCGCGTGCGCCACCCGCCTTCAGTTCAGCCGCCACCTTGGCTGCAGCTTCGGCATTGAGATCGAATATCGCGACGGCCGACCCTTCGGCCGCAAAGCGCCGGCACAGCGCCGCGCCAATGCCGCCGGCGCCGCCGGTAATCAGTACCACCTTGTCTTTCAGTCCCTGCATGGTGTTCTCCCTGTCTCCTCTGTTCCTTCCGTCGCTTATTCGCTGCGGGCCTTGACCATGCGCAGCGGCGTGTAGCTCAGCACCACTTCACCGTTCTGGTTGACGACCTTGTTGGAGGTGCGCACCAGCCCGCGGCCGGGACGGCTTTTGGAGGCGCGCGATTCGATCACTTCGCATTCCACATGCACCGTGTCGCCGGCGAATACCGGCTTGTGCACGTTCAGCTCCATGCCGAGGAAGGCGTAGCCGGTTTTCTGCATGGTCGCTTGCACCAGCAAGCCTTCGGCGATGCAGTAGACGAAGGAGCCAGGTGCGAGGCGGCCCTTGATGTCGGATTCATTCTTGATGAATTCCATGTTGGTGAACAGCACTTCCGTCATGTGGATGACGTTGATGAAGGCGCAGATATCGGCGTCCATCACGGTGCGCCCGATGGTCTTGAACTTGCGGCCGACCGGCAGGTCCTCGAAATAGAGGCCCAGGCCCAATGTCGGCATGTCGTTTGCTGGTGTCGTCGATTGCATTTTTTCTCTCCTGTTCGTTTGTTTTGATTTGGTATGCGGTGTGCGGTGTGCGGTGTGCGACGTGACTTATTTGCGCGCCTGCCGGCCCAGCACGCTGTTGGCGATGATGTTGCGCTGGATCTGGTTGGTGCCCTCGATGATCTGCAGCACCTTGGCGTCGCGGAAGTAACGGTTGATCGAGTACTCGGCCGAAATCCCGGCGGCGCCGAACAGCTGCACCGCGTCAGTCGCCACTTTCATGGCGGTGTCAGTCGCGAAGCATTTTGCCATGGCTGCCATCGGCGCCAGTTCGGCTGGCGAGGCGCCAGCATCGACCAGCGCCGCGGCCCGGTACACCAGGTTGCGCGCAGCCTCGGTCTGTATCGTCATGTCGGCCAGCATCCAGCGCACGCCCTGGAAGTCGCTGACCTGCTGGCCGAAGGCCTTGCGTTCCTTTACATACTCGACGGCATGGTCGATCGCGCCCTGCGCCAGTCCCACGCCGCGCGCGCCGATCAGGGGACGGCTGGCGTTGAACGCCTCCATCACCACCTTGAAGCCACCGCCCAGCAAATTATGGTCTGGTACGAACACATCATCCAGGAACAGCGGGCAGGACGGCACGCCACGCGCGCCGATCTTGTCTTCCTTGCGGCCGACCACGAACCCGGGCGTGCCCTTCTCGACGATGAACAGGCTGATCCCGCTGCTGCCGGGCTTGCCCGCTTCGTCGCCATACTTGGCAGCGACCAGCACGAAGTCGGCGATATCGGAATTGGTGCACCAGATCTTGGCGCCGTTGATGCGATAGCCGCCGTCGACCTTGACCGCACGGGTGCGGATGCCGCTGACGTCAGAACCGCTTTGCGCCTCGGTCGTGGAGAACGCACCGCGCAGGTCGCCACTGGCCAGGCCAGGCAGCAAGCGCGCTTTCTGTTCTTCCGTGCCGCCGGCCAAGATGGCGCCGAACGGCACCCACTGAACCAGCAACAGGTAGGCCGTGTTGTAGCAGACCCGGCCGAATTCCTCGAGCGCCAGGCAGGCGGACAGCATGCTGCCGGCGCCGCCGTATTGTTCCGGAAACGGCAGCGAGAAAAGGCCGAGTTCCTTGAGCAGCGCGAACATGTCGTGCGGGTACTCGGCGCTACGGTCGATCTCGTCGGCGCGCGCCGCCACCCGCTCGCGCGCTACCCGTCGCACCAGGTCCTGGATCTGGCGCTGGTCGTCGTTCAATGCATAGCTCGTGACTTCTTTCATGACTTCTTTCGTGCCTTCTTTCATGACTTCTTTTCCGTCGTTGCAGATGCTTCGATCGCGCCAGCAGCCCTCAAGGCCGCGATCCGCTCGCTGTCCAGGCCCAGCACTTCGGCCAGGATGGCATCGGTATGCTGGCCGCGCAGCGGTGGCGCAAGTCGGTATTCGACTGGCGTTTCCGACAACCTGATCGGATTGCGCACGGTGCCGACCGTACCGCCCTTGGCATGCGGCATGTCGACCCGCAGCTGGCGGTGCACCACTTGCGGATGTTGGAACACCTTGTCGTAGGTGTTGATGCTGCCATTGGGCACGTCCGATGTCTCGAGCACGCGCAGCCAGTGCTCGGTCGGGTGCCGGGACAAGGTATCGGCCAACTGCCCGACCAGGATGTCGCGATGACGGTTGCGGTCCGCCACCGTTGTGAAGCGCGGATCGGCCAACAGGTCGTCGCGGCCAATATGGGCGCACAGCTTGCGGAACTGGCCATCATTGCCGCAGCCGATGATGATGTGGCCGTCAGAGGTCCTGAATGGCTGGTAAGGCGTCAGGTTCGGATGTTCATTGCCCCAGCGGCGCGGTATCTCGCCCGTGGTGAAATAACTGACGATCTGGTTGGCGCCGAAATGCACGATCGTGTCCAGCAAAGCGATATCGATGTGCTGGCCGCGGCCGGACTCGCGCCGATGTTCGATGGCGGCCAGGATGGCGATGGTGGCGTTCAGTCCCGACAACACGTCGGTCACGGCGATCGCGGATTTCATCGGACCGCCGCCTGGCTTGTCATCGGACTCGCCATTGATGCTCATCAGGCCGCCTTCGCCCTGGAAAATGTAGTCATAGCCGGGCCGGTCGGCATAGGGGCCGTCCTGGCCATAGCCGGTCACGGAGCAATAGACCAGGCGCGGATTCAGTTCATGCAAGTCTTCATACGACAGGCCATAGCGGCGCAGGTCGCCGACCTTGTAATTTTCCACCAGCACATCGGCATTCAAAGCCAGTTCGCGCACCAGTTGCTGGCCTTCGGGCCGCGAAATGTCGATCGCGATCGAGCGCTTGTTGCGGTTGGCCGAGGTGAAATATGCGGAATCCTGGGTGCTGCCACCCTCCCCGTCCTGCACCCAGGGCGGCCCCCAATGCCGGCTCTCGTCGCCCAGCAGCGGACGCTCGACCTTGATCACATCGGCGCCAAGGTCGGCCAGCATCTGCGTGCTCCATGGTCCAGCCAGTACCCGCGTCAAGTCCAGTACGCGGAGATGGGAAAGTGTTCCTGCCATATATCGGTGCTCCGTTGAATCCATTGAATGATTGCCAGAAAGGTCAGGCGGATCTGTTGCGGCCGACATTCGGCGCTGATTCCTGACCGTTCATATATTCGAACGATGTTCGAATATTTAATTGACCCGTATTTTATGCCATTTTGGCGCCAGGGCGTGCGGAAAAACCTCGCTGCAAGATGGGGGAGATGAATGTGGAGAGGGATGAGGAAATGGATGAGGAGACAGCGGAACGCGGGAGCGGGCATGCGCATCGGCGTCGGTCATCGAGACATCGGGTCAGGTCGCAGCCGTAACCCGATGCCTCGATGGCTTCAAGCCAGGGCGGCGTCCCCGCATTCCCTCAGGACTTCACCTGCTCCTGCCGTATCAGCCAGCGCTCGCCCTGCCGCGTCAGCACCAGTTCCTTGACGTCGGAGCTCTTCAACTGCCCGGAACTGTAGGACTGGATGAATTTCACCGTGGCCTGGTTGCCCTCGATGCGGACCATGGGCTGCTGCACCAGGACCTTGATCTCCCGCTTGCCGGCGATACGCGACTTGCGCTCCGCCTGCCAGGCAGCGATGGACATGCCTCCCGGCGGCGTGAAATCGGGCGAGTAACTGGCCAGATAGCCGGCAAGGTCGCGCGCGCTCCAGGCGCCGGCCCAGCGGGTGACAGCGTCCAGTACAGCCGTCTGGTCGCCGCCAGCGGCTACCGGCTGGGCAGCGACACGGGGGAGGTTCGCTGGCGGGACACTGGCCACCGGTTTTGCGGCAGCGCTCACTGCGACCGGGGCGAGGTTCGCCGCCACGACGCTGGCTACCGGCTTTGCCGCCGCGGCCACTGCACCAGGCGCAGGCTTGCTTGTTGGTGGTGACGTTGCAGCCGCAACAGCCGTCGCGCCGGTAACCGCGCTGCTCAGGTTGCGCGCCAGGGTCAGCTTGGACCTGGTCTTCGCATTGCCGGCGTCCAGTTGCGCGGCCTTTTCATACGCGGCGGTGGACAGCCTGGCGTAAAGATCGCCCAGGTTCTCGTGGGCGATCGCATAGCCAGGCGCGACCTGAATGGCTTGCTGCAGCGACTCCCGTGCCCTTTCATAATCGCCTGATCCGGCCAGCAGCACGCCCAGGTTGTTATACGGCTCCGCCAGCTTGGGGAACTCCTTCGTCAATGCGGTGAACACGACGACCGCTTCGGGCTTTCGCTCCATCTGCGCCAGCACCACACCCTTGAGGAATCGCAGGTTCGCGTCCTGCGGCTTTTTGGCAATTTCCCTGTCCGCCAGGGCCAGCGCCTCCTTGTGGGCGCCGCGCTGCATCAACTTCATGACGTCATCGGCATCGCTGGCGCCTGCCAGCAAGGGGAAAAGCAGCACTGGCAAGATGGCCAACCAGTGTCCGCGGTGACGTGGTGTTTTCATTTTCTGCATGTGGGACGACATCCTCGGTTCAGGCATGACCGGACCCGGGAATCCGGACCTGGCTGTATCGCGGCTGCTGGTGGATTGCTGCGGCAGCGCGACATGTTCCGGATTGTTATGTAGTTGGAGGGGTGGCGTCAACGCGTTGATGGCCGATCGACCTGATGGCTCCCTTCCTTTCAAGGGTTGATCACTACCCAGATACAGATTGACATCGTCGACCTGCGCACGCCATGAATGCTCCCTCCCTTTCAAGGGGAGGGAGCTACAAAGTCAATCGCCCACTGCCGCTCTCCAAGTCGAGATGTGGGTAATGCTCGGCCCCTGAGTCGGGAATGCTGCCCGGGGCCCTCCCCAGGGCTTCACGTATTGTCGCCTCACTCGGCCGAAATGCCTGCCTGCTTGATGATACGCCCCCATTTTTCGGTGTCGCTTGCCATCATCTTCGCCAGGTCCGCGCCGTTGCCTGGCAAGGCTTCGACGCCGATGGAACGCAGCGATTCGACCACCGCCGGATCGGTCACTGCCTGGCGAATTCGGGCGGCGAGGAACTGGGTTGCTTCAGCCGGCGCCTTGGCCGGCAGGAATATGCCGAACCATGCAGTCAGGTCGTAACCAGGCAAGCCGGATTCCTGCATCGTCGGCACGTCTTTCAGCGCAGCCATGCGGGTACGGTTGGTGACCGCCAGTGCCTTTACCCGTCCACCCTTGACCTGCGGGATCGCAAGCGACGCATCCGCGATCACATACTGGATCCGGCCGCCGAGAAGATCGGTCATTGCCGGGGGAACGCCCTTGTAGGGAATGTTTTGCGCTTGTAGCCCTGCCATGTTGGCGTACAAGGCGCCGACTACCTGGCCAGTAGCATTGCCGGTGCCATAGGAATACTTGCCGGGCTCTTTCCTGATCATCGCGGTGAGTTCCTGCAGGGTCTTGGCCGGCACCGTCTGCGGGTTGACCAGGATCGCAAACCCAAGGGTAGCAACGGTTGCCACCGGCGTGAAGTCGCGCACCGGGTCGAACGGCATCTGCTTGAACAGGTGAACGTTGATGCCCATCGCGGAGTTCGGCGTGAACAATATCGTGTAGCCATCCGGCGCGGCAGTGGCCACAGTCTGGGCAGCGATATTGCCCAGCGCGCCGGGCTTGTTGTCGACCACCACCGGCTGTCCGCTGGTTTTTTCCATGTGCTGCGCAATCTGGCGCGCGACATTGTCGATGCCGCTGCCGGCGGGATAGCCAAGCACCATGCGGATCGGCTTGACAGGATAATCGGCCGCGTGCGCCGCCGGGACTGCGAACGGGGCAAGCAGTGCGACGGACTGGATCAGGATGGCAAGGATGCGTGATGGATGTTTCATGGTCTCGTGTCTTGTGTTTATGTTTTAGTTTTTACGGCGGGACCGGAATCGCTTCCGGAGATTGCTTGTCTTGCTAGAACCGCGACGACAGGGCAGTCGATACGAGATGAGCGGCCAGGCCGCTCGCTGCCTGTGCCGACATTTCCGGCGCCAGGTTCAGGTACTGCTTCACCGCGCGCAGGGAAACGGCGCTGTTGCCCAGCATGGTGCCGATCAGCTGCCCGGCCTCTTCATCGAGACGTGCTGCCGGAACCACCTGCTGCACCAGTCCCGCCTCGCGCGCCTGGGCCGCGCTGACGCTGGCCTGGCTGTACACCATCCACGACAGGGTCTTGAGCGGCACGCGGCCGACCAGTGCGGCCATCACCAGCGTCGGTGGAATATCGCGCTCCATCTCGGAAATGCGGAACTCGGCGTCGTCCGCTGCCAGCGTGATGTCGCACACGCAAGCCAGCGCGCAACCGGCACCGATGGCCCGGCCCCGGACCACGGCGATCACTGGCACAGGCACCGCCTTGACCGCGTCGTACAGTGCCAGCGGCGGCAGCGCCACCTGCTGGCGGATCAGTTCCGCATTCGGCTTCGGGCCGAGGGTCGGCATCGGCGAATCGCGTCCGGCGCAAAAGTCGGCGCCGCTGCCGGACAGGCGTACCAGCTTGACGCTATCGTCGATGCCGGCCAGCGCGGCCACCACGGCGTCGCCCATTTCCCGGCTCAGTGAATTTCCCTGTTGCGGCCGGTTCAGGACGATCTCCAGCAGGTCGCCAACGCGACGTAGCGTGACTTGTTCAGTGCTCATCGGATTTTCCTTCAGGACGGTGTATGTAATTCCAGATCCTCGCCGGCGTCGCCGGCATCGGGATTTCTTCGCTGCCGAATTCCTGCAGGGCGTCGGCCAGCGCATTGAAGATCACGGCCGTAGCCGGCGTGATGCCGCTCTCGCCGCCGCCCTTGACCCGCAGCGGGTTGCCCGCGGTCGGGTCTTCGGTCATGGCAATCGACAGTGGCGGCACTGCGCCGGCGCGCGGCACGCCGTAGTCCTGCCAGGAGCCGGACAGCACCTGCCCGCTTTCGGGATCGATGCAATAGCGCTCGGACAGCGCCTGGCCGATTCCCTGCGCCAGGCCGCCATGTACCTGGCCTTCGATGATCAGCGGATTGATGACCTGGCCGACATCGTCCACCGAGGCGTAATGCAGGAGCTCGACATCGCCGGTGTCCGGATCGACTTCCAGTTCGCACACTGCGCAGCCGGTCGGATGCGCAGGCATGCGTCCGGTAAAGTCCGCGCTGGCATGCAAGCCGCCCTCTGCGGAAACTGCTGCATTGCCTGCCAATTCGAACAACGAGACCCGCGCGGCACCCTTGTCGGCCAGCCAGCAGCCATCTGCGTAGCGTATCCGGCCGGCTTCGGCAGCCAGCACTTGCGCCGCCAGCGCCCTGCTCTTTTCAAGGATCTCGGCGCAGGCCTGTACCAGCAGCGTGCCGCCGATGCGCATGCTGCGGTCGGAATGGGAGCCGCCGCCGACACTGGTCAGGTCAGTGTCGCCGGTGCGCAGGCGAACCGCCGTCACCGGCACGCCAAGCTGTGCCGCCACCACTTGGGCAAAGGTGGTTTCATGGCCCTGCCCCTGGCTCTGGGTGCCGGACACGATGTCGATCACACCCTCGGGCAGCACGCGCATCATGATCCGCTCGCGTGGCGCACCGACCGGCGCCTCGATGTAATTGGCTACGCCGATGCCGCGCAAGCGGCCGCGCAAGCGGGATGCTTCACGGCGCGCGGCAAATGCGTTCCACTCGGCCATCTCCAGCGCCCGTTCCATGTTCCCTGAAAAATCGCCGCTGTCGTAAGTCAGTCCCATCGGGCTGCGATACGGAAGCTGGTCGCGGCGGACCAGGTTGCGGCGCCTGATCTCGACCCGGTCCAGCCCCAGTTCGCGGGCGGCGATGTCCAGCATCCGCTCGATCACATGATTGGCTTCGGGACGCCCGGCGCCGCGGTATGGCGCGGTCGGCACGGTGTTGGTCAGCACTGCGTTGACATGCACCGCCGCCACCGGCACATGGTAGACCGTGGTCATGACCCGGGTGCCATTCGACATCGGCACATAGGACACCGTATGTGCGCCGACATTGCCGGTCCACTCGTTGCTGATCGCCAGGATCCGGCCGTCACTGTCAAATGCGACGGTAGCGTCGATCACCTGGTCGCGGCCCTGGTAGTCGCTCAGAAAGGCCTCGCTGCGGTCTCCCGTCCATTTGACCGGGCGGCCGACATGACGCGCGGCCCATACCACCGCCAGTTGCTCCACATACAGCATGGTGCGCGAGCCGAAACCGCCGCCGACGTCCGGACAGATCACCCGCAGCTTGTCGGCAGGGGCATTCAGCGCGCCCATCAGGCACATCTTCAGCCGGTGCGCCCCCTGACTACCCGAAATCAGCGTATAGCTTTCCTGCGCGGCGTCCCATGCGCCGATTGCCGCGCGTGGCTCCATCTGGCAATTGACGACGCGGCTGTTGCGAAAGCGGCGCCGGACCACATGGTCGGCGCTGGCCATGATGCGCTGCGCGGCCTCGTGATCGCCCACCCTGGCCTGGAAGCAAAGGTTGCCCGGCGCGCCATCCCACAATTGCGGCGCATCGCCTGCCATCGCCAGGCAGGCATCCACCACCGGCGCCAGCTCTTCGTAATCGACCACAATCAGTTCTGCTGCCTCGCGCGCCTGTTCCGGCGTCTCCGCAATCACCATCACGACGGCTTCGCCGACATGGCGCACACGGTCCACCGGCAAAGGCAGGTGCGGCTGGTTGAACACGCTGCCGGTAAGCGAAGTCGGGAATGCCGGCTGCGTGTACTCGACTGCATCGATCGGCATCGGCACATGGTTTATACCATTGAAGCCGGCATCGAGATAATCCTGTCCGGTCAGAACCGCCAGCACGCCGTCGGCCGCAAGCGCGGCCCCGGTGTCGATGCTGCGGATGATGGCGTGGGCATGGCCGGCACGCAAGAAAGCGGCATACGCCTGCCCCGGCAGGCTGATGTCATCGGTATAGCTGCCCCTGCCGGTAACCAGGCGGCGGTCTTCCAGCCGTGGCAGCGCTGCGCCGATCATGGCTGCGCTGCCGCGGCGGGCGCAGCCAGGTTCAGGTCAGGATACATGTGCTGCGCAGCGTGCCGGACCGCGGCGATGATGTTAACGTATCCAGTGCAGCGGCAGATGTTGCCTTCCAGCGCGGTACAGATCGTTTCCTCGTCCAGCGCAGCCGGCCGCTCGCGCAAGAAATACTCGACTGCCATGATCATGCCCGGCGTGCAGAAGCCGCACTGTAATCCATGGCACTGCACGAACGCCTCCTGCACCGGATGCAGTTGACCATCGCGCTCCAGGCCCTCGACCGTGGTGACCACGCCACCGCTGGCTTGGGCCGCCAGCACCGTGCATGACTTCACTGCCACGCCATCCAGATTGACGGTGCAGGCGCCGCACTGCGTGGTGTCGCATCCGATATGAGTGCCGGTCAGCCCCAGCTCGCGGCGCAGGAAATCCGCCAGCAGCATCCGGTCTTCCACCGTACGCGCCACGGGCTGGCCGTTTACGTTCATTTCAATATGCATCATTGACTGCCCTTGATCTGCTGCACTTGCAGCCCGGCGACTGCCCGGCGCGTCATCACTTGCACCAGGTTTGCCCGCCAACTGGCGGGTGTCTGGGCATCATCCAGCATGCTTTCCGGGCCGATGTGCAGGCCCTGCAAGGCATCCACGCTGCAGCCTTGCTGCAATGCCTGTTCGGCTTCGTGCCAGCGAAACACACCTGGTCCGGCGCCGGTCACGGCCACCCGGACCGTCGCTTTTGCCTGCGCGACGAAAACACCGGCCACCGCATAACCCGATGCCGCATGCCGGTATTTTGCGTAGGCCGCGCGGTCGGGAAGCGGGAACGACAGCGCAGTCACGATCTCACCCGGTTCCAGCGCAGTTTCAAACATGCCGACAAAAAAATCGTCAGCCGCAATGCGGCGCACGCTGGTCACCACCGTTGCACCAAGCGCCAGCACCGCCGCCGGATAGTCGGCTGCCGGATCATTGTTGGCGACCGATCCGCCGATGGTGCCGCGATTGCGCACCTGCGGGTCGGCGATCAGACCGGCCAACTGGCACAGCGCCGGAATCCCCGCGCCAACCAACGCCGAACCCGCCACTTCCGCATGCGTGGTCGCAGCGCCTATCACCAGTGCATCGCCGTCGTGCCGGATGCCGCGCAACTCGGGCAGCCTGCCCAGATCGACCAGGTGCGACGGCGCCGCCATCTTCTGCTTCATTGCGGGCAGCAGCGTCATGCCGCCAGACAGCGGGCGGGCATCCGGATGCAGGCGGAGGAATTCAGCCGCCTGCGCCAGCGAATCCGGCTTCACATAGACAAAGTTATACACCGCGGTCCTTTGTTGATCATGCGCTGGCGTCGCCTGACAGGTAGCGCTGGGCAGCAGCGGTAAATGCCAGCGGTGTCTCGTTCATCGGGTAGTGACCGGCATTGGGCAAGACCTCGAGGCTGGCGTCGGGATACCAGGCCAGCCAGGTTTTCCCCATCAGGTCGGCGGTCAGCGAGGGGTCATGTTCGCCCACCATCACCTTCAGCGGCGTCTGGCTGCCCACGACCCGTTGCGAGAAATCACGCGTGGCCCATTCTGCCAGGTAAGCACCAAAAGCTTCCGGGGTGGCGTTATCCCACGAATGCCGCGCCATGCGCGTGACCCAGCTTGCAGGCAGGCGGTTTCCGGTTGAGTAGTTGATGACGAATTCGCGCTGCTTGATATCGTCGATGGCGCTGCCAAACAGCGCCAGGCGCTGGGCATCCATGCGCGCGCCGCAAGCGGGCACCGCCGTGACCGCCAGCATCCGTTCGACCCGGGCCGGCGCCGCCAGCATGACCTGCTGGATCGCCTTGCCACCCATCGAGTGACCGACCAGCGAAAAGCGCTCCCATCCCAGTTGGTCCGCCAGCCGCAGTACATCCTGTGCCGCCTCTTCGAACGTGAACTGGCCGCTCATCTGGCGCGAACGGCCGTAGCCGCGATAGTCGAAGAACACCCAACTGGCGGCGTCGGTGTCAATGCCATCGACCATCGGCGCCCAGGCATCGGCGCAGCCGAACCAGCCGGACAGGGCGATGACCTTCACCGGCCCGGTGCCAACCCGCCAGTAGCCGTTGGTCTCTGGCACCCCGCTCCCCTCCTGGCTCATATTTCAACCTCGTCGACGTTGTAACTGAACAGCCAGTCATAACGCTCGCGCACTTTCGGCTCGGCCCATTCGCGGTCCACATAGTCGGCCGCGCCGTCCGCCGAGGCCAGCGCCGGATTATGGAAACGGCGGCCGTTCTCGGTCGAACGCAGCACGATGCGGTTGGTTCTTTCGATGCGTGCCGCTTCGTACTTGCGCAAGGCCAGCGGCAGCTCGTCCTGGTATCGCTCGATGCAGCGCGCCAGGATGTAACCGTCCTCCAGCGCCATCACCGCACCCTGCGCCAGGAAAGGCAGCGTCGGATGGCAGGCGTCGCCCACCATCGATACGCGGCCGAATGACCACTGGTCCAGCGGGTCGCGCCCCATCAGCGCCCATTTGAAGGGCACGTCGAGCTTGCTGATCAGCGTGTGCACGTCGTCGTTCCAACCCTTGAAGTGCTCGTGACATTCTTCATGCGTGCCCTGTTGCGTCCATGACTCCACTTGCCAGTCGTCACGTTCGACGATGCCGACGAAATTCATCAGCTCGCCGCCGTGCAGCGGATAGTGGATGACGTGCGCGCCCGGTCCGACCCAGTTGGTGCCGACCGGACGCTGCAGATGATCCGGCAACCGCTTCATCGGGATCACACCGCGCCACGCCAGGCAGCCGGAGAATTTCGGCTTGTCTGCGCCAACCAGCTGGTTGCGTATCCGCGAATGGACGCCATCGGCGCCGATCAGGGCAGCGCCATCGAAGCGGCGACCGTCGGCCAGGATCAGTTGCACGCCGTCGTCGGCCTGCTCGAAACCGGCGCAGGCGGCGTCCAGCATGATGGCATCCGGCTTGATCGCCCGCACAGCATCGGCCAGCACTTGAAGCAAGTCGGGGCGGTACACCATGAAATACGAATAGCCGTATTGCGCCACCGAGTTGGCGCCCAGATCGAACAGCTTCCAGGCCTGGCCCGTGCTCCACAGCCGGATTTCCTTGCCAGCCGCCTCGCACGAGACCGCCTTCAGCGCTTCACCGACGCCGAGCTGGTACAACACGCGCAGCCCGTTGGCGCTCAACTGCAAGCCGGCGCCGACTTCGCGCAACTCGGGCGCCTGCTCGAAAACCTGGACGTCGAATCCACGCTTGAGCAAGGCCAGTGCGGCGGTGAGTCCGCCTATGCCACCGCCGGCGATCAATATTTTTTCCTGCTTCTTCATGTTTATCCTGGGAGAATTTACGCGCCCGGAAGGCGCTGCGATCGGACCACCGATGCGGCCACTGATGGGCTCACATTTAACCGCATCCTGATCGAGAATATAATCGACTTTATTTTCTTAATTAAGAAGCCAATCGGATGAATATCTCTCAACGCCAGTTGCAGGCCTTCCTCGACATCGCGCGACTGGGCAGTTTCACCCGCGCGGCAGAGCGGCTGCACATCACGCAGTCCGGCTTGAGCGCCATGACGCGCGACCTCGAGAAGCAGCTCAACTGCCGGCTGTTCGACCGCACCACGCGCTCGGTGGCGCTGACGCCCGCCGGCGCGCAACTGGTGCCGGTTGCGGCTCGGGTGCTGGCGGAACTGGAATCGGTATCGGACTCCATCAACCGCATCTCGACCCGCGCGCGGCAGATCCTGACCGTCGGCGCCACGCCCTTCATCGCGTCCGACGTGCTGCCCTTGGCAATCGAGAGCTTTCAAAGCGAACATCCGGAGATCAGCCTGCGCATCCGCGACCTTGGCCGCCAGCAGATACAGGATGACGTGGCCAACGGCACGCTGGATGTCGGATTCGGCGCATTCTTCAAGCCGGCATCCGGGCTTGAACGGATCGCACTGGCAGAATTTCCGCTGGCCCTGGTATGCCCCGCCAATAACGATGCTGGAGCACGCCGCCGCGCGCGGCGCATGAAGTGGTCGGAGCTGCGCGACCAGCCCCTGATTGGCCTGTCGCCGGAAAATCCAGTGCAGCAACTGATCGAGGAAAACCTGCGCCGCACAGGCCGCGCCAACGAGGAGCGTCCTGCCTACGAAAACATGCAGACGGTCCTGGCCATGGTCGAAGCCGGGTCCGGCTTCGCGGTGCTGCCCTCGTTCGTCGCGCCCTGCTGTGCGCGCTATGCGGTGCAACTGGTGACCTTGACCGAGCCGCAGGTGCCGCTCAGCTTCTACCAGATCACCAAGAAGGGGCGCGTGACGCCGGACGGCACGGCTGCCCTCGCCCGTGCGCTGACGACTGCGCTGCAGCAGGAGCCGGCGCGCCGCTAGCGCGCCCGCGGGGGGCGCAATACCGGGATTTCTACTCACACAAGTCCGGCTGTTCGGCGATGATCTTGTCCATCAGCGGCTGCATGCCGAACCATCCTGCGCGTGGCGAGCCAACCTGCTTGCGCGTCAGCATGGCGGTCTCATCATCGATCTCGATCGGCTGCCCTGCATTCCACGCCAGCAGGCACTGTTCGAACGCGCGTTCCATGCGCATGAACCAGAAGACCGCGGCTTCAACTGACTGCCCCACAGTGAAATGACCGTGATTGCGGCAGATCACCGCCTTGTGCGGCCCGAGCGCCTGCGCGATCAACTCGCCTTCCGACAATTCACTGGCAATCCCGCCATAGGCCTGCAACACCGAATGGTCCTTGTAGAAGGCGCAGGCTTCCTGCGTGATCGGTGGAATGGTCCTGCCGAGCGACGCGAAGGTGGTGCCGAAGCGCGAATGCGAATGGGCTGCAGCGATGACATCGGGACGCGCGGCATGAATCCGCGAATGGATCGCGAATGCCGCGGCGTTGACCGGATGCCGGCCCTCGACGATGTTTCCGGCGTGGTCCACCAGCACCAGGTCGGACACCCGGATGCGGCTGAAATGCACCGCCAGCGGGTTGACCCAGAAGTGGTCGGGCAGCACCGGATCGCGCGCGCTGATGTGGCCGGCAATCCCGGCGTCGAACCCCTGCAGCGCGAAAATTCGATAGCCAGCGGCAAGCCGCTCCTTGACGTGGATGCGCTCTGCCTCCTTGCTGGCAAAGGCCGGCGGCTCCGGGAAGCTCAGTCCGTCCGGCCGCACCTCCAGCAGGATGCCAGGCCTGCCTTGCGCAGCGCCTTGCGGCGCGCTTTGGGGCACTGCTTGTGATTCGTTCATCATGCGTTTCTCCCTGGTCGCAGGTCTACTCCGCCTTGATATTGGCGGTCTTGATCACCTTGGCGTAACGCGCGCCCTCTTCCCGTATCAGCTGGGTAATGGTGTCGGCATTGTTGGCAGCCGGTTCTATCCCCAGCGCCCTTCCGCCCGGATCGATGCCCAGCGTCTCCAGCCGTTCGCGCACGTCAGGCATTTGCATGATCCGGTTCACTTCGGCTTGCAGCTTGGCGACGATGTCGGGCGGCGTCCCGGCCGGCGCGAACAAGGCGATCCAGGCCGTGACGTTATAGTCCGGCATCCCGGATTCAGCCATGGTCGGCACGTCCGGCAGCAAGGCCCAGCGCTTGGTCGATGTCACGGCCAGCGCCCTGGCACGGCCGCCTTTGACCTGCGCCATCACTGGCGCCGGGTCCAGGAACAGCAGTTGCACGTCGCCGGCAGTCAGGGCACCCAGGGCCTGGGCGCTGCCCTTGTATGGAATGTGGGTCAGGTTGACGTTCGCCATCTGCTTGAACATTTCCGCGGAAAGCTGGAACAGGGTCGAGGCCGAACTGTAGTTGAGCGGCGCCGGTACGGCCTTGGCGCGCTCGATCAACTGGCGGACGTTATTCGCCGGCACCGAAGGATGCACCGCCAGCACCAGCGGAAAGCTGCCCATGATGGCGATCGGCGCAAAATCGCGGATCGGATTGTAAGGCAGCTTCGGATACAGAACCGGGTTGATGGTGTTGCCGCTGCTGGCGCCGAGCAGCAACGTGTAGCCGTCGGCCGGCGACTTGGCGACCGTATCGGTTGCGATGATGGTGCTGGCGCCGGGCTTGTTCAGCACCACCACCGGCTGGCCCCATGCCGCTTGCAGCTTGCTGGCCACCAGGCGGGCCAGGATATCGGTGCTGCCACCGGGAGGAAATCCGAGCACCATCTGTACCGGCTTGTTCGGATAGCTCTGGGCAACTGCATTGCCGGCCAGGGCCGTCATGCATGACAGCAACATCATTGCTCGTATCAGTGTCTTTTTCATGATTGTCTCCGTTGATGTAATAAGTTGCCGTCAGTTGGGTTTTCGCTATTGCAGACCTTGTCAGTACCGGTCGCTTGCCTGCACGCTACAGACTGTAGAAGTCCAGCCGGGCGGGCAGGTAGTCATTCAGCAGCAGGGTCTTGCGCCGGGCGATCAACCAGCCGTCGTCGTCACGCCGCAGGACATGCTCGTAACGTCCGAACAGCACTTCCACACTCCTGTCCTTGGGCAGGAACTGGTGGGTGGTCCAGTTCGAAGCCACGCTCATGCTGCCTTCCTGAGCGGACAGGATCCGGACATTGGTAATGGCGTGCTGCGTTCGTGGCAGCACCATCGAGGACACGGCGCGCCCCGACTTCACGCGCCACACCCGATCCTCCAGCCCGGCCCGGCTGGCGTAATAGATCAACGATAGCTCCCGCTTCGGATCTGCGGTCGGTTCATCCTCGCTTTTCCAGGTGGGCACCCAGTATTCGATGTCGGGCGCCAACAGCGCCAGCCATTGGTCCCATTCGCGGTTGTCCAGCAGCGCAGCCTCGCGCACCAGCAACTCGGTCGCCTGCATCAGCGGGCTCATGCCTGCCCCGCCCGTGTCGCTTCCTGGCCCGCTTCCCGGTTGGCTTCATCGCGCTCGGCGCCGGCCACCATCAGGCGGCTCCACTCGCGATATGCGGAATGGAACAGGGTCTCGTCCTGTATCTTCACGCCGCCGCCAAGGCTGGTCACCGGCGTGATGCCGATTTCCTTCGCTGCTTCGTTCGGCCCCTGCATGACGGCGGTCATGCCGCGCGCATAGCCCTGGGTCCAGACCACCGGCTGCGCCTGATAGCCGGTCTGGCAATCCTCATAACAGGTCGTGTCGTCCGGCGTGGCCAGGCCGCTGCTGTTGAAGAAATCCTCGAACTGGCGCAGCCGGAATTCGCGCGCCTCGTCCGGCTCGCCTTTGGGCGCCAGGCAATAGCTGCGCATCTCGGTGCGGTCTACTGAAATCGGCCGCACGATGCGCAGTTGCAGCGACGCGTTCTCGGCGAACTGGACGTTGGGGAACAGCACCAGGTTGCGGGTGTCCAGCATCCACTGCGCGCGCGCCTCGCCAACCCGACCCCGCACCTCGTCAATGGTCTGGTACAGCGGCCGGATATCGGGCGCCGGATTGCGGGTCCAGACTACGGCATGACCGTGATCGAATGTGAAGCTGCCGCGCGAACGGTAAGCTGCGAAATCGATGGTGGCCAGTTTATTGTTCGAATCGCCCGACTTGCGGTTTTCGACGATCTTCATGAAGGTCGGATGGACCGAGGTCAGGTGATAGCCGTCGAGGCTATTGTCGAGCTGCAGCTTCCAGTTGCCCTTGAAGGTATAGGTGGAACACCCCGGCACCAGCTCGACGCCGTGCGGACTCTGGTCGATCACGAGGTCAAGGAAGAATCGCGTGTCGCCGAGGTGTTCTTCGATCGAAGGCACCTCGGTGCTCAGGCTTCCGAACAGCACGCCGCGATATGACGCCAGCCGTGCGATCGCCACCAGGTCGTGGTTATCCTGCTCGAACGCGGCGCTGTAGCAGCCGTCGGCGCGATCCTTGATTGTCTTGCTGCGGCCACTGCTGTCGTAGGACCAGCCGTGGTACTGGCAGACATGGAAACGGGCATTGCCCTGGGCCTTCTGGCACACCACCGCGCCGCGGTGGCGGCAGGTATTCAGGAAACACCCGACCTGGCCATCGGCGCCGCGCGATACCAGCACCGGGTTGCGGCCGATCCAGGTGGTGAAATAATCGTGGGCGTCGGGAATCTGCGATTCCAGTCCCAGGAAGACCCAGGTCCGCTCGAAGATGTAGCGCATCTCCAGCTCGAAAATTTCCGGATCGCGGTACACGTCACGGTGAACCGCAAACTGCCCGTGGGGCACATCGTCAACGACGAGCTTGCGCAAATCGGCTGCCTGCATGGTCTCCTCCTGCTTCAATCAATCCGGCGGATGGCGGGCACGGGTCTTGTGCCCGCTACCTCGCCTTGCTCAACAAGAAAATCTGCACGATCACTGGCGGGCCAATTACTGCAGCCCCATGCTGTTGGCCCTCTGCCGGATCAATCCGTGCACGGCCTGGATCAGCGGCACCTCGACGCCGAGCCGCGTCCCGATTGCGAGCACGGCGCCGGTCAGCGATTCGTGTTCCATTGGCCGCCGCCCTTCCAGGTCCTGCAGCATCGACGGTTTGATGGATCCGAGCGTGCGCATACGATCAATACGGCGGTCGGGATCCTCTGCGACATCGAGGCCAAGCGCATTGCCGACGGCAATGACTTCCAGCATCAGCCCGCGCATCAGGCAGACCACATCGGGGTCGGCCGCCAGCCGGTCAAGCGGCGCTTGGGCCAGCGCGGCCACCGGATTGAAGCTGCAATTACCGATCAGCTTGGTCCATATCTCGCGCCGTATTTCGCTGGTCCGCTTGCAGCTGAAACCGGCTGACTCCAGCAATGCCTGCAGCGCGCCCGAACGAGCGGAAAGGCTGCCGTCCGGCTCCCCCAGGTGCATGTCCCAGCGACCGGTGTGCTGCACCACGCCCGGCTCCGCAACGAAGGCGGTCGGATAAACAACGCAGCCCAGCACCTGCCGTTCTGGAATCGCGGCTGCAATCCGTCCGCCGGGGTCAATGCCTTCGATCGGCAGGCCCTGCAGCGCACCGCCAAAGCCCGAGAAGAACCACCATGGCACACCGTTCATTGCCGGCACCACCATGGTATCCGGACCGATCAGCGGGGCCATGCCTGCCAGCGAAGCCGGCAGGCTGCAGGTCTTGACCGCGATGATCACCACATCCTGCACGCCAAGTTCGGCGGCATCGGCAGAGGCGCGCAGCGCAATCCGGCTCTCGCTGGCGCCGGTACGCAGCACCAGCCCGTTGCGGCGAATTGCCTCGAGATGGGGGCCGCGGGCGATCACGGATACTTCGGCTGCTGTCTGCTGTGCGAGCCGCGAGGCGATCAGACCGCCGATCGCACCAGCCCCGAAAACGCAAACTTTCATCAGCACTTGCTCCCGGTGTTGCAGCGGTTGCGCCAAGCCGTCATATTCATTCCCGCCGTATGTTCTTGGCCTTGATGATGGCGGCCCACTTGGCGGTTTCGGCCTTGACCGTATTGCCGAGCGCGGCCGGCGTCGAGGCTGCTGTGGTGAAATACGACTTCGCCATCTGTGCGCGCAGCGCCGGGTCGCGCAACTGTTCCGTGACCATGCGGTTGAGCGTACTCACCACATCCGCCGGCGTGCCGCGCGGCGCGAACAAGGCGAACCAGGTGTAGGCGTCGAATCCGGCCAGGCCGCTCTCCTGCAAGGTCGGCACATCGGGCAATTCGGGCAGGCGACGGCTGCTGGTCACCGCCAGCGCCTTCAGGCGGCCAGCCGCGATCATCGGCATCGGCGCCGTGAGCGTGTCGAACATGAAGCTGGTATCGCCGGCGATCAATGCCGCCAGCGACGGCGCCGCGCCCTTGTACGGGATGTGCTGCGCCGTGATGCGCGATTCGGCGAGGAACAGTTCGGTAGTCAGGTGTGGCGAGCTGCCTTCGCCGGGGCTGCCGAAATTCAGTTTACCGGGCTCGGCCTTGGCGCGCGCAACCAGGTCGGCGACATTGCGGAACGGGCTGTTTGCCTGGGTGACCAGCATATAGGGCTGGGTGGCGATCATCGACACCGGCTCGAATGCGCTGGCCGCATCGAACGGCAGCTTGGCATAGATCTGTGGCGCCATCACGTTCGAACTCAGCCCACCCCACAGCAGCGTGTAGCCATCCGCCGCCGCACGTGCCACCTTTGCCGCGCCGACCGTGGTGCCGGCTCCGGGAACGTTTTCAACAATGAAACTGATGCCGGACTGTTTCTGCAAGGCCTGCGCCACCAGCCGCGCGCCGGCGTCAGTGGCGCCGCCGGGTGCGTAAGGCACAACGATCGTGACCGTGCGCTCGGGGTAACCCGCCGCCATTGCAATGCTTGCCGTGAAGGCGGCTGCGGCCGTAACGGCCATCCTGATGAATGACAATGCTGTCTCCTGATTGCTTCTGTCGATGAAGCTTGTTGTTGATTGCACGATTCCCGGACAGGCGCACCTGCCGAAAACTACTGGTCTGCGATTTAACCACCCTCGCGCCCAGAAATGAAATCAAAAAATCTTCTGAACCGAGAAGCTGCGCTGCTTAATCTGGAAATCGGGAGTGTGTGAGGCGGAAACGCTCAGGACGGGATGGGTCGCGTGGCGACTGCCAGGTGCGCAGCATGAGCATGGGCCCAGGGAAAAGCACAGGGCCGGGACGACCCGGCCCGCGCCTATTTTTGCAGCTGGCTCAGCCGGTTGCCGACGAAGGTCTGCAACTCCGGGCTCAGGCCGCCGGCCGCCCTGGCGCGCCGAAAAGCCTGTTCCGCCTCGGCGTCCTGCTTCAACGCCTGGTAGGAAATGCCCAGGCCCATCCACCAGACGCCGTTCTGGGGCACGGTGCGCAGGGCGATGGTGTAATGGTCGGCCGCATCGCGGTAGCGGCCGGCGCGCTGCACCAGGGCCGCCAGGAAGGCGTGATAGACCGGCTGGTTGCCGGCGTGGTTTTTCGTGGCCTCCAGAGTGGCGATCGCCGGCGCCAGTTCGCCCCGTTCCAGCTGCAGGCGGGCCAGCGTCATGGCCAGCTTCGGCTGCGCCGGGTTCAGCGCAAGGCCGTCCCTTGCCAGTCCGGCCGCCTCGTCGATGCGACGAACATCGATCAGGGTCGCGATCAGCACCTCGCGCGCCCTGACGTGCTGTGGATGCGCCGCCAGCAGCCGCTGCAGCCGGTCGATGGCGAGGTCGATCTTGCCTTCATGCAGCAAGTTCACCGCGCTGTCGAATTCGACCTGCACCTTGTTGACGGCGCTGGAACTACGGATCGTCCTGGGCTGGCCCGGGACGCTGTCGTCGACAAGTTCGTCGGCGTCACCGGCGGGCCGGGCCGGTTTGCGGGCCCGGCGGGCCAGCTCGCGCGCATCGCCCTGGCTATTGGCCAGCACTTCCTGCTGGGCCGCGCGGGACGCCGGCGCGGCCAGCACCGGTGCCAGCGACTTTACGGCCACACCTGCGGCTGACGCGACGGCGGCGGCTGCTGCTGGATCTGATGCTCCCGCCGCTCCCGCCGTCGCTGGCGATGCGGTCGCTCCGGCCGGCGATGGCATCGCCAGCAATATCGGCGAGTTCGGCGTCGGGCGCTTGCGCTCCTCTTTCTCGCCCGGCGGCGCTTCGCCCGCCATCGTGGATGTCACCTTGCCCAACATGCCGCGCGCCGATTCGCGGGCGCGCCCGGCGGGCGTCACTGAATCGATCATCGCATTGCCGGCGCTGGAGACCACCGAAGACACCATCTTGCCCACACCCAAGCCAGTGCCGGTGTCGAGCTTCAGGTCGGGATCTGCCGGCTTGCCGCCAGCGACCACCAGGCCCGGGACAGATGCTGCCGCGCCGTTCGCATTCTTTGCTGCCACCACCGGCGCTGCCGGTTTCGACGCGCCCGGCACGAGGGCGGCCACCCAGCCGCGCAGCGGATCGGGCAGCTTGTTCACACCCACCAGCGTGATGCCGGCCACTGCAAGGCTTGCCGCCAGCAGGCCGAACAGCAGCACGCGGCGGCCCGAACGCCCGGGCACCGCGCTCAGTCCGGCTGGGGGCGCAGCACTGGCAACTGGCGTACGACGTCGCGCGTCAAGGTCGCGCAACACATTGTTGATGACACTCATCCCAGCACCATCCAGCCCGCAGTCACGGCCACCACCACCACGACCGAGGCAGCTACCGCGGCCCAGGGCAAGGACATCTTGCGGGCGGCGCCGGTGTCGGCTGCAGCCGCGCGCACGTCGGCAGCGGAAACCTTGCGCTGGCTTTTACCGTAGGCCAGCATCAGCGACTTGTGGGCGAGTATGTTGACCAGGCGCGGTATGCCGCCGCTGCCGGCGGTGAGTGCGCGGATCGCGCCACTGGTGAACAGGCGGCCGCCGGCATAACCGGCAACGGCCAGCCGGTGCGCCACATAGAAGTCGATGTCTTCGCGCGACAGCGGCTCCAGATGGTAGTGGAAGGTGATGCGCTGGTAGAGCTGGCGCACGGATTCGTTGCGCAGGTTGCGGTCCAGCTCGGGCTGGCCGAACAGCACGATCTGCAGCAGCTTGCGCTTTTCGGTTTCAAGATTGGTCAACAGGCGCAGCACTTCCAGGGTTTCGAGCGGCATCGCCTGTGCCTCGTCCAGGCACAGCACGACCTGCTTGCCCTGCCCGGCCTTCTCCAGCAAGGCGCCGTTGATGGCCTTGAGCACTTCGTGCTGGCTGGCGTCCTTGTCGACATTCAGCTCCAGTTCCTCGGCCAGCGTCAGGAACAAGGTGCGCGGCTCCAGGCTGGGATTGGGTATGTAGGCGGTGACGAAATGCTCATCAAGGCTGGAGATGAACTTGCGGCACAGCATGGTCTTGCCGGTGCCGACCTCGCCGGTAATCTTGATGAAGCCTTCGCCGCCGCGCACCGCGACCACCAGCGTGTTCAGTGCTTCCTGGTAGGTGGAGCTGGCGAAGAAGAAGCTGGTGTCCGGCGTCAGGCTGAACGGCACTTCGCGCAGGTTGAAATGGGATGTGTACATGCTATCTCGATCCTGTCCACTCGACGGGTTGCATGGACTCTATCCGTCGCTGCGCTTCGGCGATGTCGTTGGTCCAGGTAGCCGCGCCCTCGACGATGGTCGGCTTGATCAGGATCACCAACTCACGTTTCTGGTTGACCCGTGCCGTGCTGCGGAACAGGGAGCCGACTACCGCCAGGTTGCCCGCTCCCGGCAGCTGCGAGCGCTCGTCGGTGCTGGCTTGCCGCATCAGTCCGCCGATGGCGATGATCTGGCCGCTCTGCCCGCGCACCACGCTGTCGGTTTCCGAGGTGTTGCTGGACGCCAGCGGCAAGTTCAGCGTGCCCAGCGGGCCAAGGTCGACCGTGCGGTTGAGCGTGCTGACCTGGGTCACCGAAGGATGCACGTGCAAGGTGATGTTGTTGTTTTCGTCAATCTGCGGCGTCACATCGAGCACCACGCCGGAGAAGAACTGTTGCAGCGTCACGTCCGGCGTGGTCGAGGTCGACCCTGACGAGGTATTGGTGGTGGAGGACACCCGCGTCACGAAGAAATCGTCGGTGCCGACCTTGAGTATCGCTTTCTGGTTATTCAGCGTCGCAATGCGCGGGCTGGACAGCACATGCACCGTCCCCTGGGTTTCCAGCAGTGTCAGCAAGGCGGCGAAATTATTGGTCTGGAAGGCCAGCCCGAACATCGACCCGGCCAGGTTGCCGTCGGTGCTCATTGACGAGCCGTTATTGATGTTCAGCGAGGTCGTTCCAGCCGATCCGGTCAGCGAATTGGTGGTGCCGATCGCGCTGGTCAGCGCGCGGCTGCTGCCGCCGCCCGCCAGCGTGGTGCGCCCGAGGAATCCGAACGAGGTAGGGCTGCCGAGGATGGGCGCAAACGAAGCCCAGTTGATGCCTGACTGGAAGGTGTCGTTGAGCTGCACTTCCATGATCTTGGCTTCCAGGATTACCTGGCGCTCGACCGACAGCTGGGCCGCGCGCAGATAGGCGGCGACAGCGCGCAATTCTTCCGGCATCGCGCGCACCACGACCACACCCGACTGCCGGCTGACGACCACGCTGCGCCCTTCCCGGCTGCCAGGAGCAACGCGTCCCTGCACTTCCTCGATGCCGACGATTGCGCGCAGCGAGTCGCGCAACTCAGTCCAGAAGTCAGCGGTGGAACTGGAACTGACCCGGCTGCTCTGCGCCACGCCGGCAGCCACGCCGGGCTGCCCAGGTATGCCGGGCGTAGTGGTGGCCGGCAAGGTGGTCGCCGGCAAGCCGGTCTGGCCGGTTTGGCCGGGCACGCCCGGGGCAGCGCCGCCGCCGGTACTGGCGGCAACGCGGGTCTCGGAAGTGCCGATCCGCGAACTGTTCAGGTAGCTGACCTGGAACACGCGCGTCTGCAGCGACGGCGGCTTGACGACGATGTTGTTGCGGTCCACCGTGTAGTCGTACTTGTCCGGATAGACGTCGCGAATAGCGTTCAGCGCCTGGAACAGCGTGACGTTCTTCAGGTTGGCGGAGATGTTGCCGGTCAGGTCGGGATGGACCAGGATGTTGTAGCGCGAACCGGAAGCGATGGCGGCAAAGAACTGGCGCGCCGGCAGGTCATTGAGCACGACGTTGAAACGTTCGTCGCCGCTGGCGACATTGGACGGCCTGACAGCATCGAGCGCCGGCAACAGCGCGTCGGCAACCGCGCCCGGGATCTTGCCGCCAGTGGTATCGGTCGCGCCTTTCTGCAGTTGCAGGTTGATTTGGTCGTAAGTCTGGCGCTGGGGTGGCGCGCTGCAGGCGGCAAGCGCGCCGGCAAGGCAAAGGATGGCCGTGGTTTTCTTCATTGTACTTTTCGCCGCTCCTGCCGCCTTGTCAGTTCCTGGATTGTGTCGCTTTCGACATAGCGCTTGTCGATTCCCGGGAACATGCGCAGCACCTGCATGCCGCGCGGCCCGTCGACCAGCACCTGGCTGTCGCTGATCTTGACTATCTTTGTCTGCCCGATACGCCCGCCCACCCGTACTACCTGGCCGTTGATCACCGCCTCGCGGCGCGTTGCCGATACGAGGATGGACTGCAGGTTCAGCGTATTCCCGGCAGTCGGGGCGGGACGGTCATCGCCGCTGTCCGGCGGCCGGGTCGGATCAGTCATTTCCTGCGCCGTCGCCGGGGCCGGCGCCAGAGCCGCCATGGCAGCCACAGCGGCAGCCAGCGCCAGCACCAGCAAGGCCGCCGAACGTGGCAGCCGGATCATCAGATGTTCAGCCATGTCTTGTCCAGACTGAGAGTGAACAGGTCGAGCGTCAGCGTCGCCTTCGGATATTCGTCAACCTTCAGAGTCAGGTGTCCCCAGACCAGTTTTCCGGGCATTTTTTCGAGTTCGGCCAGGTACTTCATCAGGTCAAGGTACTTGCCCTCGACCACTACCTGGACGCCGTGGCGATACACCGCTGCATTGCCTGCCCCGCTGCCTGCGCCACTGCCAGCGCCGGGCTGTGTTTCGCCTTTCCCACCAGCCTGTGCAGGGCCTCCCTGCACCGCCGCGATTGTACCGGTATTCAAACTTTCCAATGGCAATTTTGTAAATGAAATCAGCTTCACCGCATCGTGCCGCGCGAGGATCGTATCCAGCATCGTGACCATCTGCTGCGGCGACACCAGCTCCTTGCGCACCCGGCTGATCTGGGCCTCGGCCTCGTCGATCTGCTGTTGCAGCTGTTTCAGCTTCAGCTTGTTCTGCTGGTCGGGATCGCCCGAACTGCTGGCCCTGGCCTTGCCCAGTTCCGCTTGCAGGCGCTGCAAGGCACCCAGGTTGTTGACCATTTCGCGCGCGATGCGTTTTTCTTCGTTGAAGGCCGGCACCAGGAACAGGATGTAGGCAATCACGGAGACCACCGCCGCCAGTCCGACGAAAATGCCGATCCGCTCCATCAGCCGGCGGCCATCCACCCACTCCGTGACCTGCGCCCAGTATCGCTCCAGCTGCTTCATTTCCCGCGCTCCAGCATGGTATCGGCCCTGTTGCCGTCGGCCTTCTTGGGCTCGGCCTCGGACGAACTGAGCTTGAAGTCGAAGTAGCTCTGGATCTTCGGTTTGCCGTCCTTCGTCGCGGTGGGAGATGGTGCAGGCGCTGCCGGCGCGGCCCCGGCCGGCAGCCCGAGGCCGCGCAGCATCGATTCGATATTCTGCGCCCCGGAGGCGCCGCTCGCGGCACGGGAGGGGGCGCCGGGGCTGTCACCCTTGGCGGCCGCATTCTGATCGCGGAACTGCAGATCGATGCTGGCGAAGGATTTACCGCGAAACAAGGGCTCGCGACCAAGCGCCTTGATGTAGGCCGGCACCATCGAGGCATGCAGGGCGCGGCCGCTGATCTCGATATCGGCCCCGCCGTCCGAGAATGAAAAGCCGGTCAGCCACACGCCGGGAATGGCCTGGCGCGAGAAGGACCGGAAATAGTCGGTGTAGTGCTCCGATTTCGAAAGGCCACCGCTCCTGGCGTAGTTAAGCACCTGCTGGCTGGACTGCATGCGCGCTTCCAGCTTGCGCACCTCATCCTCCAGTGCCTTGTCCCTGGGCACCTGCCTGGTCTTGTCGACCGCCTTGATCAGTTCGGACTGGGCCGCCTTGAGGCTGGCCGCCACGCGCGCCGCCTCCTTCATGTCCTGCCTGGCACGCCAATGGGTATAACCGGCCAGCAGGGCCAAGGCTAGGCAGACCACCCCCAGTCCCTCGATCATCGCGAGTACCGAGAACTGCTTCCTTTTCTTCAGGAAGACCGGATTGAACAGATTGATCTGCTGGCTCACAGCGCCTTCTCCTCAAGCCGCAGCCCCAGGCCGAGCGGCAGGAAATAGCGCTGCTGCACGTTCAGGCTCTTCAGGTTGGGCACATTGGAGATGTCAAACAGCAGTTCAAGATTGAGCGACTCGACCTTGATGTCCACCTGCTCACCGAGGAAGGCCGGGAATCCCCAGTCTTCGTCGCCGATCGGCGCTACCACCAGCCGGTCGACCACGACGTATTTGAACTGGCGGCCGAAGTGATCGAGCGAGCGCTGGATCTCGAGCGCCACCCGCTCCTGCGATGCGCGCCGGCGGTCGGAATCGTACACCTGCAACTGATCGAGGCTGACGTCGAGGCGGCGCGACAGGTACAGCTCGCCGCCCATCGTGAACGTAAGCAGTCCGCCCTCGTTGTCAAAATACAGCATGGCGACGCAACGGCCCTCGGCTTCGACCAGTGCAGCGATGTTGCGCTGGGCCAGTTCCGGAATGTCGATCACTTCCAGCGAAACATTCGCTTCCTCGAAAGTGTGCTGCAGGTCTACTACCAGCTTCTTGCGGGTGACGATGGCGTACATGACGCGGGCTCTGGGCGTGCCCTTTTCAGGCGGCACGCTCAGCACGTCGATGATGGCCTCGTCGACATGGAAGTCGATCATGTCCTTGACCAGCCAGGTCATCGCCGGCTTCAGCTCGGCCGGCGGCACGTTGGGTGCCTCGACCGGCAGTAGTCGATAATCGGACACTTGCATCATGGTCGTGCAGTGGTAGCGAAGACCGTCCCAGGACTTCACCATCTCCGCCAGCCGCTCGGCGGTGGTGCCGTCCTCCAGCTTTTCGGCGGCGATCATCGTGACCACCGGCCGCGCGGACGAGGTGCGCCGTATGTGAGCCGCGCGAATCTCGCGCACCTCTCCCCCTTGGAAGGTGATCGCCATCCAGCCGTCCAGCTTTTTCGATTTAGGGAGAAGTCGCATCAGTGATTCTATTCCTCAGCCTGTGCGGGCTGCGTTTCGTAGAGTTCGTAGAGTTCGCATTGTTAATGGTTTACGGTAATTGTGGCGGCGGCTCAAGTCCTTTTTTCAATTTGATTACGGGACGATCGCATCACGACGGCGGCACAGTCACTTCCCGCCAGCGCCCGATGCCACCACCGGGAAGCCTGACCTTGCCGCCACTGCCGGCTGCGGTCGATGCCTTGATTGACACCACCTGGTAAGCGGCCGGCTGTGCCTTGTTGAAGCCGCAGTAGCCGGTCGTCGTGCTTACCCCCGCCGTGGTCGGGCCGGCATAGCCGGATGCGGCGTTACCGCTGTTGTAGAAGCTGGTGGTCGTGGTGTTGATATTGCCGTTGGCCGCGCCGCTGCAGGAGGCGACGTCGCTGTCACTCGATCCGCCCTTTTTGCGGCTCATCACGTCGAACAGATAGCCATTGGTGGTCGGGGTCAGCGTGCCGACTATGTATTTGTTGGCACTGCTGTTGGTCGACACGTATGCGTCATACGGGTTGGCGGATACAAGGTCGACGCCAGCCATGTCCATGTTGGAGAAGGTGATATCGCTGACCGCGGTATCGAATTGCACATACACATTGTAGGTACCGGGCGTCGGATTTTTCAGATAGAAAATCTGGGCGTTATATGGCCCAGCGGGATCCGAAGCGCGGCTGGTGACAGCCGTCATCGACGTGGTGTTGAGCTTGGGAAAGCCAGCGGTCATCTGGCTCGCGCCAACCCAGCTTACTGCGGCGATGTACAGCAGGTTTTCACCGGCAACGACCGTATGCTCGAAGGTCGCAGTGGTAGTACTCCCGCCGGTGGCCTTGTTGTTCTTCGAGTTGGCGTTGTACGGAACGACCACCGATTCGATGACCCTCTGCCGGTTGGATGGCGTGATTCCCGTGACACGGATACGGCAGCCGTTAGCGCCGCCACCGAGGGATAGACCGTCAAAGTCAGTGTCGAAGTTCGGGTTCTCCGTAGCGTCGGCAACCCGGAAAGAACCTGCCGTCGTCGCCGACCCCGCTTCCGTCAAGGTTCTTGTCTCGCCGAGCGCATTGCAGGCCGTTCCAACGCTGGTGTAGCGCTGGGTCGCCCGCTCCATTCCGCTCTCGGCCAGGAACAAGGCCTTCACCATTTCCACCGAGTTTTCGGCGTCGACAACCGTCCCGCCCTGGATTGTCATCGTGCTCTTGACGATGCCCAGCACCAGCAGCATCAGCAAGGCCACCATCATGACAGCGGCGAACCCGCGCTGCATCGGGAAATGTTCAGCAGAGCGTCGCATTGCAGTTCCGTAACGCAACCAGGGTGCGCTGGCTGATCGCCTGGCCACTGGTCGGCTCTGTCAGCGCCAGCGTGAAATCGATATAACGGACCGAAGTGGCGCTATTGGTCGTCGCAAAGTTCGTGTCGTAATAGGCGAAACTGAGGGATTGGAGTCGATTGGTGAGCGTTTGGGCCGTATTGCCGGTAGTGCTGTAGGCAATCGTGACAATTTTGGTCGCAGTGTTCTGCCCTATTGTCACGGTTGGCGTGTTGCGGGTCATCGAATTGCCGTTGGAAACAAGGTAATCGATCCGGCTGTATTGCGGCGAGGTTGCACTCATATTGAAGTTTGCGTTGGTGCCGCCCGTCGCCTCGCGCAGTTCGCGGGCAATACGATCGCTGGCGTAGCGCAACGAGTCAAGCGTCTCCGAATACTGCGCGTTGCCCTGGTACACCTGGGTGCTGCCAACAAGGAAGCGCGAAGAAGCCGCGGCGAGCACCCCCATGATGGCGATCGACAGCACCATTTCGACCAGCGTGAATCCGGCTTGCATGCGCTTTGCGACCATCAGTAATTCACCAGCAGCAGGGTAGCCCGCGCCCCGGCGCCGGTTTTACCCCAGTAGGTCGTGTTGGTCGGCAGGTTGCCGGTGGTGGCGCTACTGGCCTGGTAAATGTCGCCGTTGTAACTGACGATATCCCCTTTGGCGTAAGCGGTGCCCGCGTTGTAGGCTTGGATGACGCTGCCCGAAGATGCCCTGGAGACCCCCACGGTCACTTCCTTGCAGCTGACATTGTTCGGGCACGCCGAGGTGGTGCTTCCGGTGATCGAATTGACGGTGACTTCAGTCCAGCTATAACCCGCGGGAAGAGATATACCGTTGCAAAGTGCCGCGGTGACGCCCGCGAAATTCGGAGATCGCTTTGTTCCCACCACGCGCTCCAGGCAGGTTTGTACGTATTGCGCGGCGCCCTGCGCCGCCTCGCCCGTCACCAGGCCACCGGTGACGCCGCTGAACACTCGTATCAGCCCGATGAAGCCGACACTGAGCAGCACGATGACCAGCACCAGTTCAACCAGGCTTACTCCATGTGAACGGCGCATCGTATCAACCAACCTCGGCAAAGCCTGTCAGGGGGCGCACATAAACGGTGGCAGTCGTTCCGCTTCCAGTCAGCGTATAAGTCACCGCCGGATTCGCCGTCAGCAGTGCAGTTCCGGCAATCGGCCGGCCCATGCTGTCGAAGTCGAGCGTGGCCGAGCTTGCCGATATGGTGACACCGTCGCTAAAAATGATGGAAAAAGCGGATCCCGTTGCCGGGTCGACCAGAGAAGCGCCCAGCGCCGTGCAGGGCGAAAAAGTGGCGATGCTGCGACAGGTGACAGCGTAACCGGACCCATCCGCAGCGACAGTCAGGCGCAGGCTGATCGCGTAACTCATCCCCAGCGCCTGAATATGTGCCACATCCCTGCGAAGCTTGTCGGCCGCTTCCACAGCGGCGCGCTGGCTGGTGGATCTGGTACTGATTACCGCGGTCGCAGACAGGATACTGATAATGGTCAGGACAAGAACCAGTTCGAGGAGGGTGAACCCTCCTCGATGAGCTGGATTGACGCGCCGGCCTGTTGCAGCGACGGTCCGTCGCCTCAACCCATGCATGAGCCTACAACTCGACGCTGCGAGCTGCTAGCTCATGCATGTGTGGCTTACGATCAGGATGCATTACCTCGGCCGATGCTGGTAATCGTAATGTCAGCCGGGGACGCCACAGCGGTCGGATTTGCCACCGTGAAAGTAGCTTGGCCCGTGCCGTCATTCTTCGTTACGCCCGTACAAGTGATGCTGAGTCCATCAGTTGCTGCCGCGCAAGCAGGATCTTGCATCTGTGCTGCGAGCTCTGCGGTTGTCGGCAGCCGGCCCTTGTTCGTTGCGTAAGCCACGCTCCACGCCGACTTCAATGCTGCCAAGGTTGCATCCTGCACACCTTCATAAGCGCCCTTGCTGGCGTTGGTAAATTTCGGAATCGCTACCGCGGACAAGATGCCCAGGATCACGATCACGACGATCAGCTCGACCAACGTAAAGCCCTTTTGGGCACCAGCTTTCATGGTATTCATTTCGTTATCTTCCCTTTAAAGCGCTTGGTGCCCCAAGCAAATGTTTGTTTAACGCACAACGAATCATAACATTTCTATCAAGAAAACCGAGTAGCTCCATTGCACTATTTTTTTGAAAATTCACTCTAAATACAACAACTTATTGCCATATGGAAATGTTATTCCTCAAGGCTTTGGCTTGAGCGATACCTGGCTCAGATCCCAGACCGGCAAGAACACGCCGAGCGCGAGCAGGAGCACCAGCACGCCCATGGCCATCATCAGCAGCGGCTCTATCCGGCCTGAAAGCGTGCTGAGCTCCCACTGCACTTCCTGCTCGTACATGCCGGCAATTTCATCCATCAGCGTGTCCAGCTCGCCACTCTCTTCGCCGACTGACAGCATCTGCAGCACGACCGGGGTAAACACGCCAGTCGTGCTGGCCGTCCGTATCAGGCTTTCGCCGCGCTCCACGCCATCACGCATCTGCTCCACCGCTGCGGCGATGTAGGCGTTGTCCACCGTGCGCGCCACCACGCTCAGGGTCGGGCCCACCGGGACGCCGCTTTTGTAGGCGAGCGCATAACTGCGGGCGAAGCGCGCCATGATGCCCTTCATGGCCAGCGACCCGGCGATTGGCATCTTCAATACGGTCTTGTCCCACCAGTAAGCGCCCTCCTTGGTCTGGCGCAAGCGGTAGATGCCGAAGCCGGCGGCGACCATGAGCGCCAGCAAGTACGGCCAGTTGGCCTGCGTGAAATTGGAGGAACCGATCAGCAATTTCGTCAGCGGCGGCAATTCGGTATGCGCTTTGGCGAATATCTTCGCAAACTGGGGAATCACCAGCAGGTTGATGACGAGAATCGCGCCCAGCATTGCCGACACCACGAATTTCGGATAGCGCAGCGCTGACTTGATCTGCTGCCGCATCTTCATGTCGAACTCGAGGAATTCGTACAGCCGCGGAAAGATCTCCGCCAGGCGGCCGGTCATTTCGCCCACCTGGACGATGCTGCAGTAGTACGCCGAAAACACCTTGGGATGGCTGCGCATCGCGGTCGACAGGTCACGCCCGGCATCCAGCGATTCGCGCAGGTCGCGCAGGATCTTGGCAAAGCTCTTGTTGACCGCAGATTCCTCCAGCCCCTTCAGGCAACGCATGATCGGCACGCCGGCCTTGAGCAGCGTATGCATCTGGCGGCTGAACAGTTGGACGTCGGTGGTATTGACCTTGGGCAGCAGCAAGCGGTCGGTGAAGCTGACCTCCGACCCCTGGCTGCCACGACTGCTGAGTTCGATGAAAACCGGCGTGGCGCCGATATTGAGCAGGTAAGTCGCCACGGCGCTGCTGTCGGCGCCTTCCAGCACGCCTTGCAGCAACTCGCCGCGTGCGTTTCGTGCGTGGTAGCTGAAATATGGCATGGATTATCAGAAGGCCTGGTTACTGACCGACATGCCTTCCTGGACCGTGGTCTTGCCTTCCAGGACCAGTTGCACCGCATGGCGCCGCAGGGTCCAGCCGTCCATTTGTTTCTCTGCCGCGCGGTGGAACTCGACATGGTCGGCCTTGCCCAGCGCCTCGGCGACCTCATCCGAAATCTCGAGCATCTCGTAGACGCCGGTGCGACCCTTGTAACCGGTATTGCTGCACTGGCTGCAGCCGGTACCCTGCTTGTATTCATGTCCGGCGGCCGACTCGCCGAGCTCGGTCCTGAGCCACACGAGTTCCCACGCCGTCGGCTGGTAGGGCGCAGAGCAGCTCTGGCAGATCCGGCGCACCAGCCGCTGCGCAATCACCACTTGCAGGGCCGATGCCATGACGTAGCGCGGCACCTCCATGTCGAGCAGGCGGTCCGGCGTGCTGATTGCGTCGTTGGTATGCAGTGTCGAGAAAACCATGTGGCCGGTCATGGCGGCCTGCATGCCGACCTGGGCGGTTTCATGGTCGCGCATCTCGCCGATCAGGACCACGTCCGGATCCTGGCGCAGTGCCGACCGCAGCACCCGCGCGAAGCTCAATTCGATCTTTTCGTTTACCTGCACCTGGTTGATGCCGGGCAGCTTGTACTCGACCGGATCCTCGATCGTGATCAGCTTGCGTTCCGGCGTATTCAGTTCGGCCAGCGCGCCGTACAGCGTGGTGGTCTTGCCGCTACCTGTGGGGCCGGTGACCAGCACCAGGCCGTTCGGACGCGCCAGTATCTGGCGCAAGCGCTTGAGCATTGCCGGCGGGATCCCGATCGAGTCCAGCCGCAGCATGCCCTTTGCCTGGTTCAGCAGACGCATGACGATCGATTCGCCATATTGCGTCGGCATGGTGGACAGACGCACGTCCACGGGCTGGTTGTTGATGCTTACGCCGAAACGGCCATCTTGCGGCAGCCGCTTCTCGGCGATGTCGAGGTCGGCCATGATCTTCAGCCGCAGCGACAGCGAGGGCGCGATCTTGCTATCGGCCTCGGTCTGGAAATGCATCACGCCGTCCATGCGGAAGCGGATCTGGACCGCTTTGGCCTGCGGCTCGATGTGAATGTCCGACGCGCCCACTTGCACGGCATCCTCGAACAGGGATTGCAGCAGCCGCACCACCGGCGCATCTTCGATGCTGAGCGCCTCGACGGCGCCGAATTCGATGGGTCCGTTGCCCAGGTCCTGCCCGAGTTCGCGGGCGGCATCGCTGATCTCGCTGCCCTTGCGGTAAATCCGGTTGAGCGCCTGGAACAGCCCCTCTTCAGAAACCACGGCCAGGTCGACATCTTTCTTCAGCAGGCGCGCGATCTCGTCATGCACGAACAGGTCGGTCGGATCGGCCAGGCCCACCAGGAATGCGTCGTCGCGCTCCTCCAGCACGACCGCACGGTGGCGGCGTGCGCGCAACTCCGGCAGCAGCCGGGATATGTTCGGGTTTAGCCTGTAATTCTTGAGGTTGACGTACGGTATGTGCAGCTGCTTGGCCAGCGCCTGGCCGATGTGCTCATCTGTCGCGATGCCGTTGTCGACCACCACCTGCCCGAGGCGACGGCCGGTCTTGCGGTGTTCATCCAGACAAAATTGCAACTGCTCGACGGTCAACAGCCCCTGTTCAACCAGGATATCGCCCAGCCGGATCTTTCCAGGCCTCAACATTCGTGTGCTTCCTATCGTGCAAGATTTTCCCGCTGGCACACTTACCAGCGGGAAATGTCGGCTGACGGGCGATTATTGCTTTAAACGTACATGGCCGTCCAGCGTGCAATGGCCTTGCTCAAAGGCAATGCGCAAATGAAACGATTGGTGGATTTCAGTCCGGTAATCGCCAGAATCGACCGAATCGACCGCAAGCCTCCCCGAGGGGAACGATTGGCGCGCGCTGCGGCCAATATCAACAGGGGCCGGTCAATCGCGCCGTACCGTCGCGCCGTTCAGTTGCGCCGTTGAATCAATCCGGGTGCATTGAGGTAGCTTGCCGCCCCCCTGCCCTCGCCTTTTTCTTCAGGAGAATGAAATGGATACGACCGACACCAGCCTGCAGGGCCTGCGCGTGGCCATCCTGCTGACCGAGGGTTTCGAGCAGACCGAACTCACCGGCCCAAAAAGTGCCTTGGAACAACACGGTGCCACGACCCGCGTCGTCTCCCACCGGCGCGGCAAGGTGCAGGCGTTCAGGCACCACGACCGCGGTGACCAGTTCGACGTCGACCTGACATTTGCCGAAATCCGCGCGGAAGACTTTGACGCCGTGCTACTGCCGGGCGGCGTAATCAACAGCGACCAGATGCGGGCGATTCCGCACGCCCAGCATTTCCTGCGGGATATGGATGAAGCCGGCAAGCCTGTCTTCGTGATCTGCCACGGCGCATGGGTATTGATATCCGCCGGCCTGGTCGATGGACGAACCATGACCAGCTGGCCGACCCTGCGTGACGACATCCGCAATGCCGGCGGCACCTGGGTCGACAGTGAAGTGGTGGTCGACGGCAACTGGATCAGCAGCCGCAAGCCGGCCGACATACCGGCGTTCAACCAGAAGATGATTGACCTGCTGTATCAGTACAAGGCAGGTGGGCGCCCCAGCCAGCCCGGCGAACAGATGGGGATTGGCTTGCCTGAGTGACGCGAACTTGATCAAGGGAAATTGAAGGCGGCGCGCATTTGATCCGCTCGCGTCTCCACTCCATCCGCACTTGACAACCCGCAAGCAAGCCGGCCGCTACGTCAGCGAGCATGGATCGCAGGCATCCGGACGCGGCATTTCCCGCAGGCGTGGGGCATGCCGATCCGCCCGTCTTTCATCCACGACAACCGAGGAACAAACCATGATCAGGAAAATCCTGTTGGCCCTGGCATTCTGGATTGCCAGCGCCGGATTCGCCTTTGCGCAAGTCGATGTCAACAAGGCCGACGAAGCAGCTCTGGACAGTGTCAAGGGAATCGGACCTGCCATATCGAAGCGGATCGTCGAGGAACGCAAGAAAGGCGGCAACTTCAAGGACTGGCCGGACTTCGAGAAAAGGGTCAAAGGCGTTGGCGACAAGAGCGCCGCCAAGATGTCGGAATCTGGCCTGACCGTGAACGGACAAGGCCGGCCTGGCGCCGCTGCGCCCAAAGCTGAAAAGAAAGCCGACAAGTCGAAGGAAGCGAAGCCGTCAGGGGGCGCAGGAGCCATGAAGGAGGCCAGGCCAGCGGCCAGTGCGGGCAAAGACGCCAAGGCGGGGGATGCCAAGGAGCCACGCAAATAACGGTGCGCGCAGCCAGACCTGCCTCGATCGAATCGCCAATTTGGAGCAATGAAATGAATGAAATGATCCAGCGCCTGATTGAAAAAACCGGGCTGTCGGAGGAACAGGCTTCGGCAGCCGCAACGACTGTCCTGGGTTTCCTGAAGGAGAAGCTGCCGGGGCCGGTAGCATCGCAGATCGATTCGCTGATGGCCGGCGGTGGCGGGATAGGCGAGAAGCTTGGTGGGCTGGGGGCTAGTCTGGGGGGGATGTTCGGGAAGAAGGAGTAGCGGGCTGGCGCCAACAGCGGATCGATCTATCGCTCCCTCCATTTCAAGGGCTGAACATTACCCGTATTCGTGGGTGAGTGGCTTTTTTGTTTGGTGGTTTGGCGGCTTTTTGGCTTGCGGTTGGTGTGGCTGGGTTTGTTGGTTGTGGTTGTGAAGCCGGGAGACACCCCGGCGGGTGTGTAACTTTCTTTTGGAAAAGAAAGTCACCAAAGAAACCAAAGTCAAAACCCACTTGGCCAACGCCCGCCTCGATAGCCAACCAGACTCGGGCGCCTGGGCCGAACCAATGCGACGTGCGCGAGGAAGGTCCTGCCACACGTTCGCTTCTGACCGGGATCAGTCAACCCGCTTCAATGCCGCCGACCGCACACTACCGCTCGTTGACTCCCAATGGTTTTCGAAGCCGCTAATTGGCGCTTGAGGGCGGGTTGTCAGGGGGGGGGGCCGCGTGTATCCGTCCCCTCAGATCCCCAGAAACGCTTCCCGAATCCGCGGATCGTTCAGCATCCCGTCCGAACTGCCCTCCAGCACGATACGGCCGGACTGCATCACGAACGCCTGCTTCGCGACCGACAAGGCCAGCTGCGTGTTCTGCTCGATCAGCATCATCGTCACGCCAGAACTGTGAATGCGGATCAGCGCGTCGTGCAGCTCCTGCACGATCTTGGGCGCCAGTCCGTGGCTGGGCTCGTCCAGCAGCAGCAAAGAAGGCTTGCCCATCAGCGCACGGCCGATTGCGGCCATTTGCTGTTCGCCGCCGGAGAGCGTGCCAGCCAGCTGCTTGCGCCGCTCCGCCAGCCGCGGAAACTGCTGGTAGACCTGTTCCAGCGTATCGGCAACGCCCTGCTTGTCCTGCCGGCGCACGTATGCCCCCAGCATCAGGTTCTCTTCCACCGTCATCAAAGGAAAAACCTGCCGCCCTTCCGGCACATGGGCGATGCCGAGGACCGGGATTTCATGTGCAGGCATTTGCAGCAGGTCGCGGCCGTTGAACAGGATCTTGCCGCTGCGCCTGGGAACCAGCCCGGAGATGGTACGCAACAGCGTGCTCTTGCCGGCGGTATTGGCGCCGATGACGGCGACGAAGGAACCCTGCTCGACATCCAGGCTGATGCCGTGCAGGACCGGCGCGCCATCGTAGGAAGCGTGCAGCGCCTGAATTGAAAGCATGCTCATGACTGTGCTCCATGCAGCCGCGTGTCGGTGCCGAGATATGCCGAAATCACGTCCGGATTGCTGCTCACTTCGGCCGGGGTGCCGTCGGCAATCATCTGCCCGAAGCTCAATACCAGGATGCGCTCGCACAGCCGCATGATGGCGCGCATGTGATGCTCGATCACGATGAAGGTCAGGCCTTCCTGGTCGCGCAGGCTGCGGATCAGGGTCAGGATCTGGTCCATCTCCTGCTCGTTCAATGCCGCCATCACTTCATCCAGCAGGACGATCCGCGGCCGGGTGCACAGCGCGCGCGCCATCTCCACCAGTGCCTTTTCCGGAAAGGTCAGGTCGGCCGCTTTCTTGCCGGCGATATGAGCAATGCCGACCCGTTCCAGGTTGCGGGCGGCAAAGTCGCGCGCCTGCGCCACCGGCAGGTGCTGCAAGCCGCCAACCAGCACGTTCTCCAGCACCGTCATGTCGGTGAACAGGGCCACGTTCTGGAAGGTCTTGACCATGCCGCTGCGGCAGATCTTGTGCGGCTTGAGGCCATCGATGCGGCGGCCGTCCAGCATGATGCTGCCGCTGCTCGGAGGCACCAGGCCCATCAGCAGGTTGAACAGCGTGGTCTTGCCGGCGCCGTTGGGGCCGATCAGGCCGAGCAACTCGCCCTTGCGCACCGAAAAGTTCAGGTTGTTGGCGGCGACCAGCCCGCCGAAGCGCCGCGTCAACTGCGAAACTTCGAGGATCACGGGGGACTGGCTCATTTTGCCCTCCCCATTGCCTTGCGCCAGCGGCCTACCAGTGCCTGCAAGCCACGCGGTTCGGCCAGGATGATGGCGATCAGGATCACGCCGTAGGCAAGCTGCGCAACCCCTGCGCCCTTGGCGGAAAGCTTGGCGTTGAAGATTTCTTCGAGCGGCAACAGGAACAGGGCGCCTATCAAAGGTCCGAACAAGGTGCCGATGCCGCCGATAATGCAGATCAGTGCCACCCGCACCGAGATCCCGACCAGCGAAAAGATCGAGTCGGGGTCGAAAAAGAAATTGAACTGCGCATACAGCACGCCGCAGCCGCCCATCAGGGCCGCGGAAATCGACGCCGCGAAGATCTTGGTGCGCGCGGTGTCGATGCCGATCACCTCGGCCGCATCGACCTGGGCCCGGATCGCGCGCAACTCGTAGCCCATGCGCGAGCGCCTGATCTGCCAGAACACGGCGCTGGTCACCAGCAGTGCGCCCAGCATCAGGAAATAGTAGGTTCGGGTGGACTCGAACTGCATCAGCGCCAGGCCGGCGCCCGGCTTGAACGGCACCGAGATGCCGACCGGCCCGCCGGTGACGGAACTCCAGGCATTGGCGGCAGCGCGCAGCACTTCACCGAATGCGAGCGTGGCGAGCGCAAAGTAATGGCCCTTCAGGCGCATGGTCGGAAAGCTGAGCAGCGCACCCGCAACACCGGCCAGCGCCAGGCCGGCCAGCAGGCCCAGCCAGGGGCTGAGCTCCCAGCGCAGCAGCAGCAAGGTCGAGGTGTAGGCGCCGATCCCGAAGAAGGAAGCGTGCCCCAGCGATATCTGGTTCGCCAGTCCGCCGACGATGTTCCAGGCCTGCGCCATGGCAGCGAACAGCAGGATCAGCGTCATGATGCGGATGGTGTAGCCATTGGCCGCCACCATCCACGGCAGGCTGCAGGCGACGACCGCCAGCAGCACCGAAAGTATGATCTTGTTACGGGTGTTCATCAGGCCTTCCTGTGTATCAGCCCTTCAGGCCGCAAGGCGAGGGTCAGGATGAAAACGATGAATAGCACGATGTTCTGCAGTTGCAGCGGCAGGAACAGGCCGGACAGGGACTGGATCACGCCGACCGCCAGGCCACCGATCACCGCGCCCATCACATTGCCAAGACCGCCCAGCACCACCACCGTGAACATCAGCACGCCAAATTGTTCGCCCACGGTCGGCGAGACTGTCATGTAGGGCAGGATGATGCTGCCGCCGAATGCGGTCAGCGCCACGCCAAGGCCGAACGCAACCCGATAGATATGGTCCGGATTGATGCCCATCAGGCGCGCTGCGGACGGATTTTGCGCAGTGGCGCGCACCGCCCTTCCCCACCACGTCTTTGCCAGCAGCCACCAGACGGCGGTGCCTGCCAAGGCCGAGGCCACGAAGGCAATCGCATAGGTCATGCTGATGGTCAGGCCGAACAGGTCGATCGACTCGTTCTGGTACCAGGTCTGGACCGACTTGAACTGCGAGCCGAAGGCAATCAGCGCCAGGTTTTCAAGGACGATCAGGATGCCGACCGTCAGGAAAATCTGTGCCACCTCCGGCCCGCCCAGCACGCGCCGGATCAGCAGGTGCTGGATGCAAAATCCAAGCGCGAACACCACCACAAAGGAAACCAGCGAGCCCAGCACCGGGTCCAGTCCCAGATGGCGCCAGCAGAAGTACGCAATGTACATGCCGACCATCAGGAACTGGGCCTGTGCGAAGTTGACGATGGAAACCACCCCGAACACCAGCGTCAGCCCGATGCAAATGACGGCGTACACGCCGCCCAGCATCAGGCCATCGACAATCGCCTGCAACAGCGGCATTGGCTTCCCCTATCCTGCTTTGCGGTTGAAGGCGCCCTTGGCGAATTTCTTCGGCCACACGGTAACCAGCTCATTCTTCTGCCACTGCACCATCACTGGCTCGGCGTGAATATTCAGCCCGGTCTGGTCGAACTGCACCTTGCCGTTGGTCATGGCCTTGGCCCAGCCTTCGGTGAAGGTACCGGCACGCAGGGCCTTGGCAATTTCCGCTGGCGCCGCCGATTTGGCCGTGCCGATCGCCTGCAGCAGCACGTCCAGCGCAACCGCATGCTCGACCGCTTCATGCACCATGAAGGCCTTGAAACGCTTGCGATACCGCTCGGCCATTTCCGGCGCCAGGTCATAGTTGGCCGAGCAGATCGACAGCACGCCTTCGGCATAGCTGCCGAGCGCCTGCGCGAAGTCCGGAATCACATAGCCGGCGGAGCCGCCGACGATGGGGAGCGTGACTTTTTGCTGGCGCAGTGCGCGCACGATCAGCAGGCTGTCATTGAGATAGGACACCGGGAAGATGATTTCCGCTTTCGATGCCTTGAGCTTGTTGATCAGCGGCGTGGCATCGGTGATGCCCAGCGGATAAGCCTCGTCCATCACGATCTGCACGTTTGCGGCCTTGGCCGCGGCGCGCAGGCCGGCAGCGGTCGAGGTGCCGAATGCGGTGTCCTCGTACATGATCGCGACCCGGCTGACCTTGCCGCCCGCGAGCTGGGCCGCATAGTCGAACTGTGCCTTGCCGATCACGCTGCCCTTGGACGTCACCTGGAAAATATTCTTGAACCCGCGCGCCGTCAGCTGGTCGGAATAGGACATGGTCAGCAGCGGAACGCCGCGGCGCTCGGTCACTTCAGAAATGGCGAGCGTCAACGAGGAAGCGAAGGCGCCGAGGATGGCGCAGCAGTCATTCTCCGCAATCATGCGCTGCGCCACGGTGGCGGCCGTGGTCGGGGTCGAGGTGGAATCGGCGATGACCAGGTTGACCTTCGCTCCGCCGAATCCCTTGATGCCGCCGGCTGCATTGATTTCGTCTGCGACCAGCTCCAGGCCCTGGCGTGAATTGATGCCGAACTGCGCATTGGCGCCGGACAGGGGCAGGATCACGCCGATATTGACCGGCTTGGATTGCGCCAGCGCCAGCGTCGGCGCCAGGCCCGAAAGGCCGATTGCGGACAGGCCCTTCAGGGCAGTGCGCCGGCCGGCGCGAGCGAGTGCATCGTCATGCTTGTTCATTACTTGTCTCCTCCAGGGTTTGATCAATCGGGCCGATCCATCAGGACCACGCCGCCAGCCTCTTGTCGGCTATTGCAGCCTGGTCATTTTTTTGTTGAGCAATTGTGTTTGTTAACTTTATGACTGTCAACCATATTGCCAGATTGTCTGACAAAAGCGTAAAATTCAATTCATGATGAAGCCCGCCTCCATGCCCCCCATGCAAAAGCCGGAAACCCTGCGCACCCATGTCGAGAACCATTTGCGGCAGGAGATCGTCAGCGGCCGCCTGAAGCCCGGCGAAAAACTGATAGAGCGCGAACTGTGCGAATCGATGGGCGTCAGCCGCCCTTCGCTGCGCGAAGCGCTGCGCAAGCTGGAAGCTGAAAAGCTGATCGTCAACGTGCCGCATCGCGGACCGGTGGTGGCCAGCATGACGCTGGAAGACGCTCGCGACCTGTACGCCTTGCGCCGTTTGCTGGAAAGCTATGCCGCGGCCGAGTTCACCAAACATGCCAGCGACGAACAGGTCGAGAAGCTGGCATCCGTGGTCGAGCGGCTGCAGCGGCATGCCGCCAAAAATTCGCGGCGCGGCGTGATCGAGACAAAGTCGGAGTTCTACGCCGTCCTGCTGGGCGGTTGCGGCAACAAGCTGGTGATGGAGATCCTCGACGGCGTGCTGTCGCGCGTGAGCCTGCTGCGCGCCACTTCGCTGATGCTGCCCGAGCGCCTCCCCGAAAGCATGAAGGAAATCGGCGCCCTGCTCGACTGCATACGCAAGCGCGACGCCAAGGGCGCGCAACAGATTTCACAGAAGCACGTTAAAAACGCCGAAAAGGCAGCACTCGGCGTTTTCAAGGAACAGCTGCATCCCAAGCACCCCGATTAACAGCAGGTCGATTAACCAAAACCGAAAGGAAAACACCATGAACAAGGAAGCATTCGAAAAAGGCCTGGCAACCCGCCGCGCAGTACTGGGCGCCGAATACGTCGACAACTCGATCAAGAACGCCGACGACTTCAACATGCCAATGCAGGAACTGGTCACCGAGTACTGCTGGAACGAAATCTGGAACCGCGACGACCTGCCGCGCAAGACCCGCAGCTTCCTGAACCTGGCGATGATCACCGCGCTCAACCGTCCGCATGAACTGAAGCTGCACGTGCGCGGCGCCATCAACAACGGCCTGACCAAGGAAGAGATCCGCGGCGTATTCCTGCAAGCTGCAATCTACTGCGGCGTGCCGGCTGCGATCGACGCTTTCCGCGTTGCCAAGGAAGTATTCAAGGAAATGGAAATCTGATCCATGGCCAACCTTCACGTAGGCTTCATCGGCCTGGGAAAGATGGGCGTGCCGATGGCCGAAAACCTGCTGCGCGCAGGTTTTCGCGTCACCGGTTTTGACCTCAACCGCGAAGCAGGTCCGCAACTGGATGGCTACGTTGCCTTCGCCCGGGCCGACAGCGCAGCTGCCGCCGCACGCGAATCGCAGGCAGTGATCCTGATGCTGCCGGACAGCAAGGTGGTCGATGCGCTGTTGTGGGAAGGCGCACCCGGACTGGCCGCCACATTGGCCAAGGGCACCCTGATCATCGACATGAGTTCGTCCGACCCGGTGCACTCGCGCGGCAACGCCAGCCGGCTGGAGCAGATCGGCCTGGGATTCATCGATGCCCCGGTTTCAGGCGGCGTCAAGCGCGCAGTCGACGGCAGCCTGTCGATCATGATCGGCGGAACAGCGCAGGAAGTGGAGCGCGGGCGTCCGGTGCTGGAGGCAATGGGCAAGACGCTGATTCATGTCGGCGCTGCCGGCGCCGGCCATGCGGTCAAGGCGCTCAACAATTTCGTCTCGGCATCCGGCCTGATCGCAGTCTGCGAAGCATTGGTGGCAGCCGAGAAGTTCGGCATCGACCCGCACCTGGTCAACCAGGTCTTCAATGCCTCGACCGGCAAGAACAACACCACCGAGCACAAAGTGGAGAATTTCATGTTGTCGGGCAAATTCAACTCCGGCTTCGCGCTGGGGCTGATGCGCAAGGACGTGCAAACCGCCAAGGACTTCATTGCCGGCATGGGCACGCCGGATGAGTTCGTGCAGAAGTGCCTGGCGGTGTCGCAGGCTGCCGAGGCAGCGCTGGAAAAAGGCGCTGACCACACGGCGGTGTACGCCTACGTGCGCAGCGCGAAATGAGCCTGCGCGCCGGCCTGCAGCAAGCGGCAGGGATTGCGCTTGCGGTTCCTGAAATTGCTGCAGACGCGGCGCGCTGCCGCGCCTGCGTGACGCTCGAAATACGGAGCAATGTACACGCTGGCGAAGCGACGGCCGGTGAAGCGCAGGCTGTCGAGACGCTGCTATTGTGGTCGGGCGCGGCGTCCGGCCCGCAGATCGTGCTCAGCGCCGGCAGCAATACATGGAGCATGGTGTTCGCACGCATGCCGGCGCCCGGCTACCAGTCGCTGGGCGCGCTGCGGCGCAAGGTCGACGACTTCCGGATCGTGGCCGACGAACTTGCCATCGCCCAGGCCCTGCCTTTCATGGAGCGCTTGCTGGAACGCTTGCGCGAAGCGCTCAACGATGGCGCCTGCCAGCCGCCTGCGGCGCTGGACTGGAGCGGCTTGCGCCACTTGCACGGCGGCTATGTCGAACTGGGCAACACCGTGGCCGGCGCAGACTGGGCTTACGCCGAGACCTGCGGGGCGCATGACTCGCCTACGCTGCTGATGCTGCACACGGCCGGCGCCGATTCCCGCCAGTGGCATGGCCTGATGTCGATTGCCGCCATGCGTGCGCAATGGGCCATGCATGCATTCGATTTGCCCGGACATGGCCGTTCGCCTCTGCCAGCCGGGGTGCCGAACTGGCACTGGCGGCTGACGCAGGAAGACTATGTCCGCTGGGTGATCCAGTACATGGATGCGGCGAAGCTGGAGCGCGCCGTGCTGCTGGGCTGCTCGATGGGCTCGGCGATCGGGCTGGCACTGCTGGCGCGTCACCCGGAACGCTTTTCCGGCGCCATCCTGCTGGAGGCGCCCTACCGTTCGCCGGGACGCCGCTCGCCTTACCTGAATTCGCCCGAGGTGGATGGCGGACGACTGGCAGCCGCCTGGGTCGGCTCGCTGCTTTCGCCGGCCTCCCCGCGCGCGAGCCGCGATCATGCAACCTGGATCTATTCGCAGTCCGCGCCCGGCGTGTATGACGGCGACCTGGCTTTTTACAGCGACGACTTCGATGCCCGTCAGCACACCGCGGCGATCGACACCGCCCGCACCCCGCTGTGGCTGCTGACCGGTGACTATGACTATTCAGCCACGCCGGACGACACCCGCAAGGTGGCGGCCGAGGTTCCTGGTGCGCAGTTCCGCCTGCTACCCGGACTGGGCCACTTTCCAATGGTTGAGGACCCGCTGCGCTTGCACGGCTTGCTGGCTGAACCGCTGCGGGAGATGGCCGCCCGCTGACCAGCCAGATCAGTACACGGAATCATTACAAAACATCTGAACAAACAGGAGGAGACATGAACCCACGCAGTTGGGAGGTGTACGCCATGCGCTATGCGACGGTGCAGAGGCGGCGGCTGGAAAATTTCATCGCGCATGACTTGCATGATGCGGCGACCAGCATGGATTACTACGTCTGGTTCCTGCGCTCGGGCGACGAGACGATCCTGGTCGATACGGGTTTCGACCAGAAGGCCGCGGATGCGCGCAAGCGCACCCTGCTGCGCTGCCCCATCCGCTCGCTGCAAACGGCCGGGATTCACCTTGAGGACATCAAGGACACCATCATCACGCATGCGCATTACGACCATGCCGGCAATACATCCCTGTTGAAAAATACCTGCTTCCACATGCAGGAACGGGAGATGAACTACGCCACCGGTGCCGATATGCGGCATGCGTTCTGCCGCCATTCCTATGATCCGCACGACGTCTGCGAACTGGTCTACGCAAACTTCGAGGGCCGGGTCGGCTTCCACGATGGCGAATGGGAATTGCGGCCGGGGATCACGGTGCACTGGGTCGGTGGCCACACGCGCGGGCTGCAGATCGTGCGCGTGCATACCAGCCGCGGCTGGATAGTGCTGGCGTCCGACGCCTCGCACTACCTCGACAACCTGCGCCAGAAATCACCTTTCCCCATCGTCATGGATGTCGGCGACATGTTGCGCGGCTATGAGCTGATCGAGAAGCTGGCGGAATCGCCCGACCACATCATCGCCGGCCACGATCCGATGACCATGAAGACCTACCAGGCCAGCGGACCCGAGGGGCTGGAGATCGTGTCACTGACCAATCCGCTGCCGTCAAGAGCATAGCGAAAATTCTGAACACAACAAACATGACAAACATAACGAACATAGCGAGGAAGACAATATGAAATTTACCCCGACATCCACCAAATTACGTCCATTGCTGACCATGGCCCTGCTGTGCTGCGCCGGCCTGGTCTCGGCGCAAGCGGCCTATCCGTCCCGGCCGATCACCATCGTCGTTCCCTTCCCGGCAGCCGGCTCCACCGATGTCCTGGGACGGATCTTGGCCCAGAGCATGAGCCAGTCCTTGAAGCAGAGCGTCGTGATCGAAAATGTCGGCGGCGCCGGCGGAACAGTGGGCGCGTCCAAAGTGGCGCGCGCGCAGGCCGACGGCCACACGCTGCTGTTCCATAACATGGCGCAGGCCAGCGCCCCGGCGCTGTATGCGAAGTTGCCATACGACCCGGGGACTGATTTCGAGTCGATCGGCCGGGTAGTGGACGTGCCGATGATCCTGGTAGCGCGCAAGGATCTGGCAGCCAGCAACCTGCAGGGTGTGATCGCACTGGCCAAGTCCGGCAAGCCCGAACTGAACTTCGCCAATGCCGGCGTCGGCGCCACCTCGCACCTGTGCGAGGTGCTGCTGCGCTCGGCCACAAAGAGCAGCTGGCTGTCGGTGCCGTACAAGGGAACCGGCCCGGCGCTGAACGACTTGCTTGGCGGCCAGGTCGACCTGATCTGCGACCAGCCGGCCAGCACGATCGGCCACATCAAGGCTGGCAACCTGAAGCCGATCGCCACCGCCAGCCGGGAACGGCTGAACGCGCTGCCGTCGGTACCGACCATGAACGAGTCCGGCCTGCCCGGCTTTGAGCTGTCGGTCTGGCACGGCCTGTACGCGCCCAAGGGCACGCCACGGCCGGTGATTGAAAAGGTGAACGCCGCCCTGCTCCATGCGCTGCGCGACCCGGCCTTGCTGCAACGATTCAAGGATATGGGCGCCATACCAACCCTGCCCGCCGACGCCAGCCCCGAAATCCTGGCCTCGTTCCTGAAGGCGGAAATCGAGAAGTGGAAGGGTGCGATGAAAGGCGCGGGCGTGCGGGCGGAATAGTCCGACACGGCCAACGCGGCACGGCAAATGCAAAAAAAGAGGAACGCTGATGCGTTCCTCTTTTTTCATTCCGGCTGACAGTGCTCACGCCTCGTCGGCTTGCGCGGACTCCTTGTCATCATCCACGCGCTTCATGTTCTCCAGCAGCTTGAGCAGGTAGTGCAATGAATGGGTCATGTCTCCGACCGAAAAATCCTCCAGCACGTGCTCGTAGTACTTGTAAATCTTCGGCTGGGCCAGGTCGATCCAGACATGCTTGCCCGATTCCGTGATCGAGACCAGCCGCGAGCGCCGATCGCGCCCGTCAGGCGCACTGGCCACATGCCCGTCGCGCTCCATCCTGCCGATCAGGCCGGCCAGGTTCTGGCGGCTGACCATCAGGTAGCGCGCCAACTCTCCCACACTCATGCCGCCTTCGGCCTCGCGCCGGGACAAGGCGCCCAGCACCGCCCATTGCTGGGTGGTGAGCCCCTCCTTTTCGACTGCCCTTGTCCCTGTTTTATGCAACATGTTTGCGCATTGGTAGAGACGGAAAAACAAGCGATTGGCCAGTTCCATGCGGGTCGTCTTGATTGTCTTACTACTTGAAACCACTCGTTTCCCCTTCGAAAAGAGCCTTGCAGTAAAAAATGAACATCTCTATTATATGACAATACATATACATAGATTTGCTTCGGTCACCTCAAGTTTCCCGAGCATCCCAACCCTGTAGAAAGAAGGAACGAAGCATGCAGAAACTGGAAGGCAGGACCATTATCGTGACTGGCGGCGGCGGCGGAATCGGTGGCGCCACTTGTCGTCGGCTGGCGCTTGAAGGCGCCCGGGTAGCCGTATTCGACATGAACCTGGAAGCTGCCCAGCGGGTCGCGGACGGGATCCAGGCAGCGGGCGGCACGGCAATGGCCTTCCGTTGCGACATTACCGACCGCGCTGGCGTGGACGCTGCCGTGGCAGCCACCGAAAGCCAGTTGGGTCCCGTTCAAGTGCTGGTCAATAACGCCGGCTGGGATGTGTTCAAGCCCTTCATCAAGACCGAGCCCACCGAATGGGACAAGCTGATCGCGATCAACCTGGTCGGCGCGCTGAACATGCACCATGCCGTGCTGCCTGGCATGGTGGCGCGCAAAGCTGGCCGCATCGTGAACATTGCTTCCGATGCTGCCCGCGTGGGCTCCTCCGGCGAAGCGGTCTATGCTGCCTGCAAGGGCGGACTGGTGGCGTTTTCCAAGACCATCGCCCGTGAACATGCCCGCCATGGCATCACGATCAACGTGGTCTGCCCCGGGCCGACCGACACCGCCCTGCTCGCCAGCGTGACTGACGCCGCACCAAACCCTGAAAAATTGATCGAAGCGTTCACCCGCGCCATTCCGCTGGGCCGTCTCGGCCAGCCGGACGACCTGGCCGGGGCAATCTCCTTTTTTGCAAGCGACGATGCCAGCTTCATCACCGGCCAGGTAATCAGCGTCTCGGGCGGCCTGACCATGAACGGCTGAGGCTGAGGCTGCGAACAGCTCGCACTGCAATACTCACTAAAACTCTCAAAGAAGGAAAGCACCATGGAATTCGAAGACATCCTTTATGACGTTCGCAACGGCGTGGCCTGGATCACGATCAACCGCCCGGAGAAAATGAACGCCTTCCGCGGACAGACTTGCGACGAACTGATCAAGGCGCTCAATCGTGCCGCCTATGACAAGGACATTGGCGCAATCGTGCTGGCGGGCGCCGGCGACCGTGCCTTCTGCACCGGCGGCGACCAGTCCGCGCACGACGGCAACTACGACGGCCGCGGCACCATCGGACTGCCGATCGAAGAATTGCACGCCGCCCTGCGCGACGCGCCCAAGCCGGTCATTGCCCGGGTCCAGGGCTATGCAATCGGCGGCGGCAACGTGTTGTGCACGATTTGCGACCTGACGATCTGCTCCGACAAGGCCCAGTTCGGCCAGGTCGGCCCCAAGATGGGTTCGGTCGACCCTGGCTACGGCACCGCATTCCTGGCGCGCGTGGTCGGCGAAAAGAAGGCGCGCGAGATGTGGTACATGTGCCGCCGCTACTCGGGCGCAGAAGCCGTGGCGATGGGCCTGGCGAATGTATGCGTGCCGCACGACCAGCTCGATGCGGAAGTGCAGAAATGGGGCGAGGAACTGTGCGAGCGCAGCCCGACGGCACTGGCGATCGCCAAGCGCAGCTTCAACATGGACACCGCGCACCAGGGCGGCATTTCCGGCATGGGCATGTATGCGCTCAAGATGTATTACGACACCGCCGAATCGCGGGAAGGCGGCAATGCGCTGAGGGAAAAACGCAAGCCGGAGTTCCGCAAATACATCAAATAGCCGTTGCGGGTGACCGCGCTCGATCAGCTGGCCCCGGATCGGGAGCCAGCTGTCATCGAAGATCGAAAACATGAAAACACGCTGACCAGGCGACCGATCTTCACACCGAAATACCTTACAGGAGACGACAATGAAAACCCTAGCCTTGCTCAAATCCATCGCCCCGGTGCTGCTGGCCCTGGGACTGTCCACCCTTGCCCCGGCGGCACAGGCGCAGGCGGCATTTCCTTCCAAGCCCATCACCATCGTCGTTCCCTTTCCTGCTGGCGGCACCACCGATGTCGTTGCACGCGCCCTGCAGGCTCCGCTCCAGAAAATCCTGGGACAAACGATCATCATCGACAACAAGGCCGGGGCTTCCGGACTGATCGGCGCCAAGCATGTCCAGAATTCGGCGGCCGATGGCTACACGATCCTGTTGCCGAACAACGGATATCTGATTTCGCCGCTGGTTTCCAAGGACGCGGGATACGACGCCCTCAAGTCTTTTGCGCCTATCGTCGTCCTGTCGAAGCAGCCGATGATACTGGTCACCCACCCGTCGGTGCCGGTCAATAACCTGAAGGAGCTGATCGCCTATGCGAAGGCGCGGCCCAAGCAATTCGAATTCGCCAGCTCGGGGCCGCTCAGCTTCACGACATTGTCGACCGAGCTTTTTGCCCAGCGCGCCGGCATAGAGCCGCTGCTGGTCGCCTACAAGGGCCAGGGTCCTTCGCTGCAGGCCGTGCTGGCTGGCGAGGTAAAGGCCCTGCTCAACGTCACCTCGCCACAGATGAACAGCCTGATCCAGTCCGGAAGGTTGCGTGCCCTCGGTGTCTCGTCGCCACAGGCGACGCCACTGGCGGCCGGAATCCCGCCGATGTCGGATGCGGTCCCTGGATTCAGCGCCGAATTGTGGTTTGCCCTGATCGCTCCGGGCGGCACCCCCAAGGACGTGGTCAACAAGCTGAACGCCGCGGTCAACCAGGCCCTGGCCATGCCTGAAGTCAGGGAGAAACTGCTCAATTCCGGCGCCCAGGCCCTTGGTGGCAGCCCCGAGCAAATGGCCAGCATGATCGAAGCCGAGTACGCCAGCTGGAAGGACGTGCTCCAGAAGGCAAATATCAAGCCGCAATAGCAATGCAGCCGGCCTGCCGGCCCAGCATGGCCGGCAGGCTTCAATTGATCGGGAGTGGAAATGACGTATTCATTGACCAGCGAGCAGATCGCGTTCCAGGACATGCTGCGGCGTGTCGCCCGGGAGCGCGTCGCGCCAAGGGCGAACGAGATCGACCGGACCGACGAGTACCCGCATGACATGTTCGAACTGCTGAAGGAGCTGGACCTGTTCGCCCTGCCATTTTCCGAGGAATTTGGCGGAACAGGAAGCATGCTTTCTGCGTGTCTCGCCGTTGAAGAACTCAACCGGGTCTGCTACGCAACGCCTTACCTGCTGGTGATGCAATGGGTACCATGCGAGGCGCTGCAGGCAGCCGGCAATGAAGAACAGAAGAAGCGCTTTTTGCCGCGATTGTGTTCCGGCGAATTACGCGCCGCGTTTTCCCTGACCGAACCGCAAAGCGGATCGGATGTCTCGGGAATCAAGACCCGCGCGGTCAGGGTCGATGGCGGCTACCGGATCAACGGTGCCAAGATCTGGTGCACCAACTCCAACATGGCCGACTTCGTACTGGTGGCGGCCAAGGTTTATCGGGACAGCGACCAGCCGGTCGGCATCAACCTGTTCATCATTGAAAAAAACACGCCCGGATTCACCGTCGGCCCCAAGGAAGACAAGATGGGCGCCCGGGGGATGGCCTCGTGCCCGCTGTTCCTGGATGATGTGTTCGTCCCGGACGCCAACCGGCTCGGGCCGGAGGGCAACGAAGGATTCAAATCCGTGATGGAATCGCTGGCGCTCGGCCGGCCAATCATCTCGGCGCGGGCGGTCGGACTGGCCCAGGGAGCCATCGACCATGCAGTCGAGTTCGTCAAATCCCGCTTCGCATTCGGACAGAACGTCAGCGACTTCCAAGGCATTCGCTGGATGCTGGCCGACATGCAAATGCAGACCGAAGCGGCACGGCAGATGGTGTACCGGAACGCGTCCATGATCGACCAGGGCGCGTCCGGCCTGGAACTGGCGTCGATGTCCGCCATGACAAAAGCCTTCTCGACCGATGTCGCCATGAAAGTCGCCACCGATGCGGTGCAGCTGTTCGGCGCTGCCGGCATCTCCAACGAGTATCCGATCAACCGCTACTTCCGCAACGCCAAGGTATTGCAGATCGTCGAGGGCACCAACCAGATCCAGCGCAACATCATCGCCGACAACCTGCTGGGCCGCACGAGCAGGAAGAACAGGACCGGCGCGCCACCCGCGCCCTGAATCATCACTAGCCGGAGAGCAGGATGGACAAGCAGGATCTGAAGGGAAAGGTGGCGCTGGTCACCGGCTCTACCGACGGACTGGGCCTGAGAATCGCCGAGAGGCTGGCCGAACGGGGCGCCGAGGTGGTCCTTAACGGCAGGTCTGCGGAGAAGGGCGCCAAGGCCTTGGGCGAGCTACAAAAGGTGCCGGGCTTGCTGGCGGCGCCACGCTTTGTACAAGGCGATTGCGCTAACTACGAGGCGGCAAGGCAGGTCACGGAACAGACCGCATCCTCCACCGGACGTATCGACATCCTCGTCAGTGCCGGCGCGACCGGGGCGGTGCGTCCCATGCCGTTTGCGGAGATGAGCGGAGACGACCTGGTACAGGGTTTCAACTCGCGCTTCTTCGCGCGGATCAATCCGGTGCATGCCGCCCTGCCCTTCCTGCGGGAGCACGGCGGCACGGTGGTCCTGATTGGCACCGATGCGGCGCGTCATCCGACGCCGGGCGAATCCATCGTCGGCGCCTTCGGCGCAGGCGTGATCCTGATGACCAAAGCACTGGCCCGCGAATTTTCGCGCTGGAACATACGCGTGAACTGCGTCGCGATGACCATCACATCCGGCACGGCGAGCTGGGACCGGACCTTCTCGGAGCAAACCTTCCAGACCAAGATCTTCACCAAGGCCGTCGAGCGCTTTCCTTCGGGCCGCGCACCAAACGCGCAGGAAGTCGCCAGCGTCGCCACTTTCCTGGCCACCGACGATTCCGCCCAGGTGACCGGGCAGACCATCAGCGTCAACGGCGGGCTTTCCTTCGGCGGCTGGTAAAACTTTTCTTGAATCGAGGCAGTTCACATGACAGTTCAGCACGGAGCCATTGCAGGCCTGAAAGTGATAGACCTGACGCGCGTGATCGCCGGTCCGCTTGCAGGGCAGATCCTGGCCGATCTCGGCGCCGACGTGATCAAGGTGGAACGTCCCGACATTGGCGATGACGTCCGCCACCTTGGCCCGCCATGGCTCAAGGACAAGGACGGCAAGGAGCTGAAAGAGGCAACGTACTTCCCCACGGTGAATCGCGGCAAGCGATCCATTACCGTCGACTTTGCACAGCCCGAAGGCGCAGCCCTGGTGCGCGACCTGGTCGCCAATGCCGACGTCCTGCTCGAGAACTTCCGGCCGGGAACGCTGGAAAAATACGGGCTTGATTACCAGGCCCTTTCTGAGATCAATCCACGCCTGATCTATTGCTCGGTCACGGGCTTCGGACAAACCGGCCCCTATCGCGACCGGGCTGGCTACGACTTCCTGATGCAAGGCATGTCGGGCGTGATGTCGGTCACCGGCAAGCCGGGCAGCGGACCCACACGGGCGGGCTTGCCGATCGCGGACTTTTCCGCGGGACTGACCGCAGTGATCGGGATACTCGCTGCGCTGAACTTCCGGCATACGACCGGACGTGGCCAGTGCGTTGACGTCGCGCTGTTCGATTGCCAGGTCGCGATGATGCTGAATGTATTTTCGGCGTGGTTCAACAGCGGCGTCGCGATCCAGCAGGCAAACGACCATCCAAGCGCGTGTCCGCATGGCGTGTTCCCGACCGCGGACCGCCACATCATCATCGCCACCATGAGCGACGCCCAGTTCGTTCGCTTGTCCAGGGTGCTCGGCCATCCGGAATGGGCCACCAATCCCCTGTATGTCACCAACGGCGGACGCGTCGACAACCAGGCCACGCTGATCCCCCTGATGTCGGCGGTATTGCAATCTGCCCCGAGCAAACATTGGCTCGATCTGCTCGACATGGCGAACATTCCGGCGGGCCCGATCAATACCGTGTCCGACCTGGAAGGGCATCCGCAAGTGGATGCAAGGGAGATGGTGGTTTCCATGCCCGATGAAAAAATGGGCCAGGTCAGGATGGCAGGCAATCCGGTCAAGCTGTCCGCCAGCCCGGTTGTCTATGACCGCGCCCCGCCAGGGTTGGGCGAGCACACGGAAGAAGTGCTGATGAATGAATTGAAGCTTTCGCCGGAAGCGATTTCAGCGCTTCGCAAGAATTCGATTATCTGAACCCGCGCCAGGCACATATGCATATTCCGGAAGATTCGATTACTTTTCGATGAGGCTGGATTAAGATTGATACGTCTCCTCCATTCTCTAGTGGAATTAGCCGCAGGCCAAAACGCCTGCGGCATTTTTTTGGGCAAACCGACCCTGTTCAGAGCGAATCCGTAACCAAGCATGCTCGCCGAATGCCAGACTTTCCGACGAAATTGACGCAGAAACCGTTGAAATGGCCTGAGTGGCCACGGAGCTGAACATGGACATCCGCCCCATCCACACCGAAGCAGACTACAAAGCCACCCTCAAGGAAATTTCGGCCTTGATGGAAGCAGATCCTGAACCTGGCACTCCAGACGGAGACCGCCTGGACATCCTCGCCACGCTCGTCCAGGCCCATGAGGCCTTGGCAAGTCGCTAATTACCGGTCCCTTTTCGTTCAGAGGCCCCGGCCACCGGCGACGGCCAGGGTCTGCCCAGTGATAAAACCAGCGTTCTCCGACAGCAGGAAACAGGCGGTCTGCGCGATGTCGTCGGGAATGCCCAGGCGACCGATGGGCGTGGCTTGCCTGATCTCTTCATTCATGGCGGCGCCGACTTCGGCTGCCATCCCGGTTTCGATGCGTCCCGGGGAAATGCAATTGACCCGGATGCCGTAGGGCGCAACTTCTCCGGCAACTTGGCGCGTGAGACCGACCACTGCCGACTTCGATGCGCAATAGTGCACACCAGCGACAATCGAAAAACGATGAGCCGCCATCGAACTGATGTTCACGATTGCCCCTTTGCGCCGCTCGATCATGCCGGGCAGGACCGCGCTCATCAGGTAGAAGTAACCGTTCAGGTTGACATCGACCACCTTGCGCCATTCATCGGGCGGTGTTTCCCAGCACATCCGCTTGCGCCCCCCGACCTTGGGTGAAATGCCGGCATTGTTGACCAGCAGGTCGATATTGCCGAATCCCGGCGTCAACTCCACCTTCCGGACTGCACCGATCACCGAGTCGCAACCGGTGTCGTGCCGCAGCGGGACCACCAGTCGGCCCAGCTTCTCTATGGCGACGACAGTTTCCTGAAGTCCCGCTTCGTCCAGGTCCAGGACACAGACATCGGCGCCGCTGGCGGCCAACTCCATTGCGATTGCGCGGCCGATTCCGCTACCTGCACCCGTTACCAGTGCGCGACGCCCTGCCAGACTGCATTCCATAAGCCATCTCCTCCTTGATTTTCTTTGTTGTCGGTGTTGCTGCTGCCGCCGTCCATTTGCACGGCGCAGCCGATAAAAGATTTTCGTATCAGCGTACGCGGATGATCGCAGTCCTGCCGATGTCGTGCTATGTTTTCCGCATGGATCTCCAGCACATTCGCGCTTTCGTTGCAGTTGCCCGCGAAGGCAACCTGACCCGTGCAGCCAGCCGCCTGCATCTTACCCAGCCAGCCGTCAGTGTCCAGCTCAGGAATTTCCAGCAAAGTCTCGGCCTGACGCTTTTCGTCCGCACCGGACGTGGCCTGACCCTGACACCAGATGGCGCCGAAATCCTGCAACAAGCAGAGCGGGTACTGGCCGCTGTCAGCCAACTGCAGCTACGGGCGGGCCGCATGCAGTCCAGCCTGCGCGGCGAACTGTCGATCGGCACCAGCCTGGACCCGGAGGTCACCCGGCTTGGTGCCTTGCTGCAGCGACTGGTGGAAATGCATCCGCAGGTGCGCACCAAGCTGCATCACGGCATGTCCGGCTGGACGCTTGAGCAGATTGCCAACGGCAAGCTGGACGCCGGCTTCTATCTGGGCGAGATCGATCAAGATGCCTCGATGCCGACATTTCATGCCATTCCGCTGGCGACGATTTCCTATTACGTGATCGCTCCCAAGCAGTGGAAAGACAGAGTGGCCAACAAGGGCTGGGCAGAACTGGCCGCCCTACCCTGGATCTGGTCGCATCCGCATTCGGTCCATAACCGCATGCTGACCGAAAGGTTTGGCGCGCATGGCGTCAAACCCCATATCGCCGCAGAAGCAAATGTGGAGGCGTCAATGCTGGACATGGTCCGTTCCGGCATCGGCTTGTCGCTGGCACGTGACCTGGTGGCTTTGCGCGAATCGCAGGCCAATGGCATGGTGGCGATACGGGATTTCCCCCTACAGGCCGAACTGTCTTTCGTCGCACTGGAAAGCCGCAAGGACGAAGTCCTGGTCGACGCCATCCTGGGCGCAGCGACCGCAGTATTCCAGTGAACAGCAGATTTTTGTGCGTCGCAATATTAGTCAATTTTTATGGATCGTTCACGATAAATCATTGGATCTGTCCCTGCGACTGAAACCATAATTCATGCGGTCCTGGCGGTCATTGAAGACGCCGTCCGGACCGCTGACAAATGCAGCCAAGGACACCATGATGAAAATTGAACCGGCCCGGATCGCGCTGGTCACAGGCGCTGCACGCGGCATTGGCCGCGCCACGACCAATCTGTTGCTTGAAAAAGGTTACCGAGTGGTCGCAGTGGACCGCGCGACGATCGATCCAACTTCGTCCGCTGGCAGCCCGGTCAACCAGAACCTGTGGTCCGCGAGCGTGGACGTGACCGACCATGCCGCCATCTCCGCGCTGCGCGACGAGATCAGGAAACGATGGGGCGATGTCGCTATCGTTGTCAACAATGCGGCTATCTCTCCGAAGAAAGCGAACGGGCGCTCGGCTGGCATACTGGAAATCGACGACCAGGAGTGGCAACAGGTACTCGCGGTAAACCTGACTGCCGTCCTCAAGATTGCGCAAGCCTTCCTGCCTGGCATGCAAGCCGGCAATTGGGGACGCATCGTCAATGTTTCTTCGCTCGCTGGCAGGACCAAATCGATCGCGGCCGGCGCCAGCTACATGTCTTCGAAAGCCGGGGTACTGGCACTGACCCGAGCCATCGCTGGCGAAATGGGGCCATTCGGCATTACGGCAAATGCCATCGCGCCGGGCCGGATCCTGACTGACATGGCAATGTTGTCCGGACCGGAAGCCAACCAGTTGCATGCGCAACAGGTACCCGTGCGGCGGCTCGGCACAGCCGAAGAAGTGGCGGCATCGATCGCCTTCCTGGCATCGGAAGAAGCCGGCTTCATCAACGGCGCGGTGCTCGACATCAATGGCGGCTTTTACATGCCCTAGCGTCGCAGCCGTGGCCCCAGCATACAAAAAAACATGAACACAAAGGAGACCAAACCGTGAACAAGATCCGCAGGCTCGCCAGTTTCGCCGTCATGACCGGCATTGCCGCCATGGCAGGCATCATCACCAGCAGCGCGCACGCTGCCGGCTTCCCCGAAAAGGAAGTGAACGTGATCGTCAATTTCGGACCAGGCGGTGTGACCGACCTGATGACCCGCGAACTGGCGCGCGAGATGGAAGCCGAACTCGGCAAGCCGGTAGTGGTCACCAACAAGCCTGGCGCATTGGGCACGCTCGGCCCGGCCTACCTGGCGCGCCAGAAGCCGGACGGATACCAGGTCGCCGTAATGTCTTCCTCCGCGCTGACGATCGCGCCGCACCTGATGAGCACCCCCTACACGCTCAAGGATTTCGACTTCATAGCTGGCTACGGCCGCTTCCGCTATGGCGTGGTGGTACGGGCCGACTCGCCCTACAAGTCCATGCGCGACCTGGTCGAGGCAGCCAAGGCAGGCAAGTCAATTTTCTTCGGCTCGCCGTCGACGCCCAACAGCCTGGTGATGTTCGACCTGGGCCAGAAAACCGGTGCCAAGTTCGAGCAGGTCTCCTACAAATCCGGCCCCGACACCATGGCAGCGCTGATGGGCGGACAGGTGGAAGTCATCGTTCCGAATCCATCCGACGTGATGGGTTACATCAAGACCGGCAAGCTGCGCCTGCTGGCGTCGGCCGGCCAGGTCCGCTGGCCGGAGTTTCCGGATGTGCCCACCATCAGGGAATCCGGCTACCCGGTCGCGATGGATGCGTGGGTAGGACTGGCGGTGCCAAAAGGATCGCCGGCCGAGGTGCTGGCCCGCCTGCAGGCGGCGGTCAGGACTGCAATGAACTCGCCGCGGCTGCTGGCTGCATACAAGAACATCGGCGTCGATCCGGTCAATCTCACCGGCGAGGAATACAACAAGCTGCTGCTCCGGGATGTGGAAGAAATGGGCAAGCTGATCAAGGCTGCCAACCTGCCCAGGAACAACTGAGCAAACCGGGGCTGGCCGCCGCCCCGCAGGTCATCACCAGATGGAACCCGCGTAGCGTAGCCGCGCGGCTTCCGCTTTCACAACAAACGGTTCGGGAGCGAATTCCCCCTGCTGGCCATGCGGCCAGTGGGTTCGCTCGCCCTTCCAGGCCCGCACCCGGGCCACAACCTGGAGCATTTTCCATGGCAGTCAACAAGCTGTTTGAAAAAAATGTCAGCGCAGGCCACGGCATCGGCCGCGTGCTGGAGGAGGCTGGAATCGAGATGGTGTTCGGCATAGCCGGCGGCCATTCGGGGCACATCTGGGCGGCGATGGCCGACTACCAGGACACGATACGGACCATTCTGGTGCGCGAAGAGTCGCTGGCAAGCGTGATGGCCGAGGTCTACGGCCGCCTGACCCGTCGTCCGGGGGTTGTGATCGGCCAGGGCCCGTGGGTGCTTGGCAATGGCCTGCTCGGTACGATAGAGGCGCACCTGTCCAGTTCACCCATGCTGCTGCTCACCGATTTCAGCGATACCCCCGGACTGTCGTTGCACGCGCCGTACCAGTCAGGTACCGGCGACTATGGCGGCTGGGATGCGCGCCGCAGTTTCAGCGGCGTGACCAAGCAGGTGATGGAGGCGCACCGGCCGGCCGAAGCCGTGCATGCGACCCAGCTTGCGATCAAGCACGCACTGGCAGGCCAGCCGGGCCCGGTCGCCGTGCTGTTCAGCGTCTCCGCCTTCAACGGCCACGTGACAACCGATAGCCAGCCAAACCTGTACCCCACCCAGTGGTATGTCCCGCCGCAGATGCTGTGCGTGGACGAAGCCCGCTTGCAGGCCGCGGTGCAAGCGCTGGCTGCAGCCAAGCGCCCGGTCATCATCGCGGGCAACGGCGTGCGTATCGCAAATGCCTATGAACAACTCAAGCGCCTTGCCGAACGAGCGGACATACCCGTAGTGACCACGCCATCCGGCAAGGGCGTGTTTGCCGAGACCGACCCGCGCGCGCTGGGCGTGTTCGGAACCTTCGGACTGCCGGCTGCCAATGCCTGCGTTGCGCAAGCAGACCTGGTGCTGGTGATCGGTTCCAAGCTCACGGCCTCGGACACCGTGCGGGAAAACACTGCCCTGCTCGACCCCACCCGCCAGGTGTTCATCCAGGTGGACGTCGAGCCGCGCAATGCCTCGTGGTCTTTCCCGGCGGAACACGTCCTCATCGGCGATGCCGGGCATGTGCTTGATCGCATGGCAGAAGGGATCGGAGCTTCGGGCAGCGGGGCAAATCGCGTCGCTGCCTATCGCGCCGAACATGGATATTTCAACTCGCCCGAGTACAGCTCTGGCTCGTTGCCAATGCTGCCGCAGCGGATCATCGCCGAAATGGGAAAAGCCCTGCCGGATGATGCGATCGTGACCTGCGACGCCGGCGAGAACCGCATTTTCATGATGCACTTCTACCAGACCCGCAAGGCCGGTGGCTTCCTGCAGGCGGCAGGAGCCGGCCCCATGGGGTATGCGATTCCGTCGGCGCTGGCGGCAAAACTGGTTCATCCGGATCGCACGGTAGTGGCGGTATGCGGCGATGGCGGCTTTTCGATGACCATGAATGGCCTGATGACGGCAATCGAGCACGACATTCCCATTATCACCGTAATTTTCAACAATCAGATGCTGGGTTGGTCGACCCATATCCGCGGACCGTTCGCCGCCCAGTTCCACGACTTTGATCACGCTGCGATTGCCCGCAGCATGGGTTGCAATGGCATCAAGGCGTACACACCGGAAGAATTTTCTGCCGCGCTGACCGAGGCGACAGCGTCCCGGGTGCCGACCGTTATCGATGTTCGGATCTCGACCGAATGGTCGTATCAGGACGTGACCTCGCCGCTGGCTTCCTGAAACACCACAGCAATTCGGAGAAGCGACATGATGAATGCCATCGAGATCACCCAGCCTGGCGCGCCGGAGGTATTGCAGCTGTGCGAGCGGCCACGGCCAGTGCCGGGAACGGGGGAAGTTCTGGTCAGGGTCCATGCGGCCGGCGTCAACCGGCCCGATGTCGTGCAACGACAGGGGCGCTATCCGGCGCCGCCCGGCGCATCGGACCTGCCGGGACTGGAAATCGCCGGCGAGATAGTCGACGGCGACCTCGCTGGTACTGATTTCAGGATCGGCGACATGGTCTGCGCACTGGTGCCGGGTGGTGGATATGCCGAATATTGCTGCGCGCCAGCCCGGCAATGCCTGCCGATCCCGCACGGCCTGACGGCAGTGCAGGCCGCATCATTGCCCGAGACATTTTTCACGGTCTGGAGCAATGTCTTCGATCGCGGCCGCCTGGTGCCCGGTGAAAGCCTGCTGGTACAGGGTGGATCATCCGGCATCGGCGTCACCGCCATCCAGCTTGCCCGCGCGCTCGGCCACCGGGTATTCGCGACCGCAGGAACGGAAGAAAAATGCCGCGCCTGCGAAGCGCTCGGGGCCGAGCGAGCGATCAACTACAAAGCCGAGGATTTCGGCGAAATCGCAAAATCGCTGACCGGCGGAAAAGGGGTCGACGTCATTCTCGACATGGTCGGCGGCGCATACGTCGCAAGGGAAATCAGCACGCTGGCCGATGACGGCCGCCTGTTGATCATCGCCCTGCTCGGTGGCGCTGAGGCCAATGTCGACCTTGGCCAGATCCTGCGCCGGCGCCTGACCATCACCGGATCGACGCTGCGCGCGCGTCCGGTCAGCTTCAAGGCCGACATCGCCACCCGGCTGCGCAAGCATGTGTGGCCGCTGCTGGAGTCGGGCCGCATTCAGCCGGTCATCTTCAGGGAATTCGCGCTGGCAGATGCCGCCAGCGCGCATGAATTAATGGAGTCGAGCACCCACATTGGAAAAATCGTGCTGCGGGTGGCATGAGCCGAACGCCCCCCCCCATCGATTGCCCTCATCTAAACAACCAGGAGATGTCATGCAGAAGAAAACCGAGCGCATCGCATTGATCACCGGTGCGGCCGGCGGTATCGGAGCCAGGATCGCCAGCCGCTTGGCAGAGGACGGCCATTACACGATATTGCTGGACCGGAGTGACGCCGTGATCAAAACCGCCGCCGGCCTGGCCGCCCGCGGCCTCGCAGTTGAGCATCAGGTATGCGATATCACCAATGAAGCTGCGGTAATGGCACTATTTCGCGACCTGGATAAGAGGCTCGGCGGCCTTGATATCCTGGTCAACAACGCCGGGATCTCGCCCAAGCATGACGGACGCAGCCTGACCGCCGAAAACACGCCGCTCGATGAATGGCAGGCAGTGATCGCGGTTAACCTGACCGCGCCCTTCCTGCTTTGCCGGAGTGCCGCGCCGATCATGCGCAGGCGCGGCTGGGGACGGATCATCAACATCGCCTCGCTTGCGGGGCGGACGCGCTCCATTGTGTCCGGCGCCCACTATTCAGCATCCAAGGCAGGCCTGATCGGATTTTCGAGAATGTTCGCCGGCGAGGTCGCCGGTGCCGGCATCACCGTCAATTGCATCGCGCCGGGCGCCATCGACGCCGGTCTCGCACAGAGACTCAATTCCAGCCTTACCGACAATTACAAGTCGCGGATACCGGTCGGACGTATCGGCCGCCCGGAGGAGGTCGCCGCCCTTGCCTCCTTCATTGCGTCGGACGAGACCGGATTCATCACCGGTGCAACCTTCGACATCAACGGCGGCTATTTCATGTCCTGAGTTTCATTTACCGATCATCCGATCCCAAAAAACTATCTGACAACAGAGGAGACCCAATGAAAAAATACCTTGCTGCGCTGGCTGTCACTATTGGCATGCTTGATCCCGCGCGAGCGGCAGACTATCCGGTGCGGCCGGTCACCATCGTGGTGCCCTTCAGCGCCGGCGCATCGCTGGGCAGTATCGCCCGTATCGTGGGGGACAAGCTTGCGGCCCGCCTCGGCCAACCCTTCATCATCGAATTCAAGGCCGGCGCTTCGTCTACCATCGGCACTCGCTTCGTGGCCCAGTCAAAACCGGATGGCTACACGCTGCTGGTATCGGCCACAGGCCCGATGTCGGTAGTCCCGGTGATCTACAAGAACCTGCCCTATGACCCGATGGAAATGACACCGGTAGCGCAATTCATGCGGGTGCCGTTCGTGATTGCCACCGAGCCCGGCTTCCAGGGCAAGACCGTCAAGGATCTACTGGAACTGGTCAAACAGAATCCAGGAAAATACAATTTTGCATCCTCCGGGAACGGTACCCTGGTGCACTTGGCGGCACAAATGTTGCTGGACCAGGTTGGCGCCAAAGCGACCCATTCGCCCTACTCGTCCGGTTCGCAAGTCGCGCTGGCACTGATGCGCGGCGATGCACTGTTCAGCGTGGCGAACATATCCACAGTCTCCGCATACTTCGCGGACGGCCGCCTGAAACCGCTTGCCACGACCGGTGCTGAACGATTCCCCCTGTTGCCTGGTTTGCCCACCGTCTCGGAAGGCGGCTTGTCCAGCTTCAAGGTCAGCCACTATGTCGGCCTGTTCGGCCCGAAGGGCATGCCGGATGCGATTGCAGACAAGCTGAACGCAGAAATCTCGGCGATCCTGCGCGAGCCAGATGTGGTGAAAGCATTCAGCACCCAGGGCGACTTGCCGCTGGCGGCCGACCGCGCCGCATTTGGCGAGACGGTGCGGTCCGACGCCAAGAGATGGGGAGATATGGCGAGGACCATGGACCTCAAACAGCAGTAGAGACGAACTCCGGTCATATCCGGGGAATGATATGAAAAAGGACTTCGCCCTTCCAGGCCTAGGCGTTCGGTAAGAGTGTTGATACCCCTAGCGCCGCCCCGTGGCACATTTAAAGGCTGCTGCTCCCTCGGGACGGCGGTCTTTCTTCATTGACGCGGCTGTTCTTCGTGCCCGCAGCGGGGGCAGGTTCGAACGTCAAGCAGCCAATTGAGCCAGTCGTTGACAGATTTCGTCGAGACCCCGTGCCAGACAAGGCTCAAGCCGCAGGCGCGACACCTGACAGCCAGACAGGCCCCGACGAGTACAACAAGCCCAGCGAGCGACGCCGCGAGCTCGAGCATGGCCGGGCTCGTACCGAACAAGGTGGCAAGAGCATCGGGAACGATGTAGCAGGCGCCAACGGCTGCCTCAGCCGCTCCACAGAGCCGCAGCTTCCAACGCTGCGGCGCCACAAGCGTAACGTAAGACTCATTGCTCATTCGGGACTCCCATTTTCCTGTTTCGTACCGGAGGACTAGAGGATGTCTTCGAGCGCAATCGGTGCGCGCCCGAAGACAAGCCTCATCGCCGGCATCTTCTTGTCCGCGCCAGCCTTGGAGTAATTGTAGTAGACCCGAACTCGGCGTAGCGGCCAACTTCGGTGACGGGAACAAGATGGTTCGCGCATTCGTCGCTGGGTAGGCCGGCATCCGCTTGCCGACCATATGGGCGCTCACCCGCAGAAGCTCTTCGACTACGGATTGATTGCTGCGCATGAGGTGGAATTCCCAAAGGCGCAGCACTTCATCTGAGTTGTACTGTCCCCACCGACGGGTGGGTAGTCTCCTGGCTCCGGCGCAGTGCCAGGAGCGCGACGCGTCTTGTGAAGGGTCTCTGGCACGCCGATCGCCGCACACCGAACGTTCTTGCAGTAGTTTACCCGTACCCCGTCGACCGGGGCGGATTGGCAAGCTTGCATGAAACCACGGCGAACCCTCCGCCCCAACTCCCGGTATCATGTGCGTCCCGCTCGGGCGCCGCGCATCCGCGTCGACGCCAATGCCACTTCAAAAGATCGCCTCATGCATACCGAAAGCTTCATACCCGGCAAAGACGCCTCGCTGGAATCCACCATCGCCACGATGCAAAGAAAGCTCGCCGCTCGCGGATTCAAGCTCAACGAATCGTCCCTGCTGCATGAGGTCGATGGCATATGGTCAACCCATATGAAAGACAACGATTGCCCGATGCTGTTCTCCAATGGCAAAGGCGCAACGGAACTGGCGGCGCGGGCCAGCGCCTACGGCGAATTCTTCGAGCGCCTGAACACGCATTATTTCTGGACCCATTTCTACCTGGGCGAGACTCGCGCCAACCGGCCTTTCGTGCACTACCCGCAAGAGCGCTGGTTTGCGCCGACAGAGGATGGCAAATGGCCGCAGGAAATTCTCAATCCGGCCTTGCATGATTTCTACAATCCGGAAGGCGACATCGACGCCGAGGTGCTGGTCGACCTGAACTCCGGCAATGTGGAGCGCGGCATCTGCGCCCTGCCCTATACCTGCCTGCGCGACGGTTCGCAAAGCTACATTCCGGTCAATATCATTGGCAACCTGTATGTCAGCAATGGCATGGCGGCCGGCAATACCATGATGGAAGCGCGCACCCAGGCGCTGTCGGAAATCTTCGAACGCCACATCAAATACCGCATCATCAGCGAGGGCCTGTGCCTGCCGGAAGTGCCGGACGAGGTGATCGCGCGCTTTCCGAATATTCATGCCGGCATCAGCGGACTGCGCAAGGCTGGCTTCGGCATCCTGGTCAAGGATGCTTCGCTTGGCGGACTTTACCCCGTGATGAACGTGACCCTGGTGCATCCGAAAGACCAGGGCGTGTTCTCCAGCTACGGCGCGCATCCGCGCCTGGAGATTGCGCTGGAACGCGCGATGACGGAATTGCTGCAAGGACGGGCGCTGGATTCGCTGGAGGGCTTCCCCGAGCCGGGTTTCGACATGAGCGAGATCAATGCGGTGGCCAACCTCGAAATTCACTTCGTCGATTCGAGCGGTGTGATCAGCTGGAACTTCATGAGCGATACGCCGGACTTCCCGTTCGCCGACTGGAACTTCAGCAATACCACCGAGGAAGACTATCACTGGCTGGTCGACTGCATACACGGCGAAGGCCGCGACATCTATGTCGCCGATTTCAGCGAACAGGGCGCATACAGCTGCCGCATCCTGGTGCCGGGCATGTCGGAAATCTATCCGGTCGAAGATCTCGAATGGGAAAACAATAGCGTCGGCAACGCCATCCGTCCGGCCCTGCTGCGCCTGTCCGAAATGAGCGAGGAAGAAGCGGCAAGCTTGTTGTCGGACCTGCAGACCATGAACCTGAATGACGAACGGCCGCTATGGGAAATCCTCGGCCTGGCAATCCCGCTCGGCACGCCATGGAAACAGCTGCGGGTCGGTGAATTGAAAACCCTGCTGGCGCTGGCCACGGGTGACGAGGAAGCGATTCGCGAAGGCTGCGACTGGATTCATCACTTCAATGACCTGCTGCCGGCGCGCGCCCTGGTGTATCGCTGCGTCAGCAGCATGCTGAACCTGGACAATGTGGATGACTATCGCCGCTCCCTGGTGCTGCTGTACGGCGCGGAGAGCGTGCGCCAGGCCGAGGCCTTGCTGGACCGCAGCGAACGCTTTTTCGGGCTGGAGCCCCTTGGTGCCGACATGCAGGGCAGCGCGATGCACCAGACGCTGCTGGCGGCTTATGACAAGTTGTTCGAGGCGGATCGGCCAGTGGCGATGTAAGCCAGCAAAAGCCGATTCTCCGGAAAGCACAAAAGCCCACTTCAATGGTGGGCTTTTTGCTTTTTTCGGGTGATTTTTTCGAGTGACTTTGCGGGTAACAGTGCGCTTTACCCAAACCCGTGACCGATCAATACGCACCCATGTAATCACGCTTGCCGATAACCAGCCCGTTGTGGCGCAAGATGGCGTAGGCGGTGGTGACATGAAAGAAAAATTGCGGTGAGCCGTAATGAGCCAGATAGGCCTGGCCGCCAAGTTTCTTTTCTTTCGGCGTACCTGGACGCAATACGATTTCCTTCGTTTCACTGCCTTCGAATTGTGCAGCGTTCACGCTATCCAGAAAAGCCAGTGTCCGGGTCAACAGTGCGTCAAGATCGGCAAAGCTCTTCTCTTTACCTTCAAAGACGGGAACGTCAACGCCTGCCAGCCGTGCGGTGATTCCGCGCGCGAAATCGGCCGCAATCTGCACCTGCTTGACCAGCGGGAACATATCCGGATACAGGCGTGCCTGTAACAATGCGTCTGGCTCCAGCGATTTGTCGACAACATGTGCGTCGGCCTGCGCCAGGATGGTTTTCAGGGCCGCCAGCATTTGCTTGAAGACGGGGACAGAGTGGGTGTACATCGGGCTGGTCATGGTAATTCCCTGGTGTGTGTGAAGTGTTCTGGCATGCTGTTCTGGCATTCAAAGGGGCGATGCGCTTGTGCTCATTCTGCCGGCCGCACCGGGATCGTCCGTCCCTGCAAGCTACTGGCACGCGCCCGGAGCTGCCCGCATCCTCCATCGACCTCCTGTCCTGCAGAGTCGCGCAGCTTGGTCAGCACGCCGCGCAGATGGAGGGTACGCGCAATTGCGCGCGCCCGCTCCATGGAAGGCCGCCGGAACTGGAGGTCGGGGATGGTGTTGTAGGGGATCATGTTCAGCACTGCATACTTTCCCTTAAGCAGATCGACAATGCCGTCCAGCTCATCCTCGCCATCGTTGATCCCTTCCAGCAGCGTCCACTGGTACTGCACCGGATAATGCGTTTGCCGGGCATATTGCTCACCCAGCGCCACCAGCTCTGCCGGCGTCATGCGCGGCGCGCGCGGCAACAGGGTCGCGCGCAGGGCCGGCTTGCTTGTATGCAGGGACAAGGCCAGTGCCGGCTTCACCTCGCCAAGCGGCAAGCGCTCGAATACCCGGGGATCGCCGACGGTGGAGAACACCAGGTTCTTGTGTCCGATGTTCCCTTCGGTACCCAGCAGTTCGATTGCCTCCAGCACGTTGTCCAGGTTGTGCGCCGGCTCGCCCATCCCCATGAAGACCACCTTTTTCACGGTCCTCATCGAACGTGCCAACGCTACCTGCGCAAGGATCTCGCCGCTCGTCACCTGGCGGATCAGGCCGCTGCGGCCGGTCATGCAGAACTGGCACCCGACGGCACAGCCAACCTGGCTGGAGACGCACACGCCGTCGCGCGGCAGCAGCACGCTTTCTACCGTCTGGCCATCGCCGAGGGCGAGCAGCAAACGGGCCGATCCATCGTCGGTCGGATGGGATGAAATCAGCCGGACGAGGCCGCGCAGTCCGGCATCGATCTCCGGCAAGGCCTCGCGCAGCGCCTTGGGCAGAAAGTCGTTGGGACGGCGGCGGCCCTGTTCGTGCGGCCGGACTTGCAGCCAGTCGCGCAGTACCCGCTGCTCGTGAACCGGCAGCGCGCCTAGTTGCCGCAGGCGCTGGCGGATCGATTCAATTTGCATGGGGGGTGATGAGGGTGTTGAGGGTCTATTGGGCACGGCTGCCGGGCAAGCTGGTAGAAACTCAAGGTCGCACATTATTGCCCAATGACGGGAAACGCACAGCAGACATCGCCGTTTCGGGCCGATTTCTTTCAGATTACTGCTTGCGCCAGGCCTGCCATTCAAGTCGGCACAATGACAGCCAGAAAGGTCGCGATGATTTCGTCCGAAGGTGCAAGGCCATACCGCCAGTTGCAGACACCAGGATCTGATGCTGACGAAGCTTTGTCGTTTGAGTTATTGTTCCTGTGCATCATGAGGATAGAACTGTTTCAGTCTAAGCAATACGCCTTGGCGCACCCTTCTCCCACACGCAATGCACGGCCGACCATGATCAAGACAGAGTCCACTCCCCCAGGGCGAAAACTTCGACGGCCTGACTTTTCTTTTTCCAATTACAGGATGTCCGAACGTGCCGAGCATCTCGATTTCGGAATCCGTTCTCAAGATACCGCGTTACCTAACCCGGCACCTCATCGGCATGAATATCTGCAAATACATGTCCAGTTGCAGGGAACGACGAAGCACTACCTGGAAGGGACTTACCATCCAGTTGTTCCAGGCACCCTGTGTTTCATCCTGCCGTTCAAGACTCATTTCATTCCTACGGTACCGGACAGCCGGTATTTCATCCTGAATGTAAGCCTGGATTACTTGTTGCCGTCGCTCGATCTCGATCCCTTGGATCTGTCCGGCATCCCAATCGAGCGAGCGCCTGAACTGGCACTGTTCCGCTTTCAGCCGCAATTCGATTTCGTGCTCGACTCACAGGGGATTACCGAGGTAACTGCACTATGCGAAGCCATCATGAAGGAGGATGCCGAGCGCGCGACAGGATCAACCATCATGATTCGAGGCTACCTGCTGCAACTGATCGGATTAGTCTGGCGCAGCTATGGGGAGCGCATCAAGGAGCTCTCGAACGACCAGCCATCGGCGGCGGCCAGGCGGCAGGCGATGACCAGGCTCCTGGCATACTTCCGTGACAACATGGAACACGCATTTTCCCTTTCGGATGCAGCCTCGGCCGTGCATCTTTCGCCAACTTATCTTGCCCATCTGGTCAAGCGCGAAACCGGCAAGACTTTCGTGGAGCTGCTGACGGGGCGAAGGATTGCACGGGCCAAGGAACTGCTTGTGCATACCGATCTGAGCGTCAAGGAAATTGCCTACCGATCAGGCTTCACGGATGTGGCCTATTTCAGCCGCCGCTTCCGTCAGGTCGAGGGGTGTACACCTGTGTCCATCAGGGGCAGGATGCAGGCGGGTCTCTAAACCTTGTGCGTCCGCCTGACCGGACGCTAGCGCAGGGCATCGAATGCACTCGCGGCGAACGCCTCCGCACAAGCGCATTCGCAAGCAAGAAGTGGCTTGTTTTGTCCAACGATAGGACAACTAAATCCTACTCGCGTGCAGCCTTATGCGTCGAGAATGGCCCAGGAGTCCCTGGAAACCCATTTTTGTCCGCCTATGAACGCCACACCACCTGATTCATCCAGCGAGGGCATGCCTGTGCCTTTGCTGACCCACCCCGAACTTCCGATTGTCGGGCGTGCCGAGAAATTCCCGGTTCGCCGCATCTATTGCGTGGGTCGCAACTACCTCGAGCATATCCGCGAGATGAAGGAGGCCGATGAGCGCGACCCGCCCTTCTTCTTCCAGAAGCCCAGCGATGCGCTGGTCAGCAACGGCAAGGTTCCTTACCCGGCGTTTACCGATGATTTCCAATACGAGTTCGAGCTGGTCATTGCAATCGGGCGCGCTGCAAGCAAGCTGAACACCGAGCAGGCGCTGGACTGCGTTTACGGCTACGGCGTCGGACTGGACATGACCCGTCGTGACCGGCAGCGCGATGCGTTCAAGTCGGGGCTTCCATGGGAAATCGGCAAATCCTTCGATCATTCGTCGCCATGCGGCCCTATCCACCCGGTGTCCCTGTGCGGGCACAAGCTCACAGGTGCGCTCGAACTTTCGGTCAACGGACAAGTCCGGCAGCGATCTGTGCTGGAGAAGATGATCTGGAACGTCCCGGAGATCATCGCCCAGCTATCGCGCCAGTATCGGCTGATGCCAGGCGACCTGATCTACACCGGCACGCCAGACGGCGTCGGTGCCGTCGTTGCCGGTGACCGTCTCGTGGGCACCGTCGCCGGCCTTGAACCGCTGGTGGTGGACATATTGCCGCCTTTGCTTCCCCATGCATCTGCATCGCTGGACTAACGGAGATATGAAATGCGCTACCCACTGATCCCGAAATTTGTTGGCATTACCCTGCTGGCGCTCTCGTCATGGACGCACGCCCAATCCGGTTCAAATTATCCCGACCGACCCGTAACGATCGTGGTGCCATTCGCCGCTGGCGGTGCCAGCGACATCCTCTCCCGGCAACTGGGCAAGCAGCTTACGCTGACGCTTGGCCAGTCCTTTGTCAGCGATAACCGCGTGGGTGCCGGCGGCACAGTGGGTGCGCGCACCGTGGCCCGGGCGGCGCCCAACGGCTACACCTTGATCATGGGGACCAATTCATCGCATGCGATTGCAGCCACCATCAACAAGAACCTGGGCTATGACCCGCTACGCAACTTCGCCCCCATTTCACTGGTAGCGCACGTCCCGCAAATCCTGATGGTCAATCCCTCGCTACCTGTCACCAATGTGAAGGAGTTGATCGCCCACGCCAAGGCAAACCCCGGCAAGCTGAACTACAGCTCCGCTGGCAACGGCACACCAGGCCATCTGGGCATGGAGCTTTTCAAGATCATGGCAGGCATAGAAATGACGCACGTTCCCTTCCAGGGCGGCGGACCGGCCTTGCTGGCGCTGGCCAGCGGCCAGGTTCACCTGATGGCCGACAACGTCAGCTCGGCACTGCCCCAGATCAAGCAGGGGAAAGTCAAAGCCATCGGCGTGACCACGAGCCGGCGCTCCGGCGTTCTTCCCGATCTGCCCACCATCGCAGAGCAGGCCTTGCCTGGCTTTGATTCGGGCTCATGGTTTGCCTTGTTCGCTCCGGCCGATACGCCCAAAGACATCATCAGCAAGCTCAATGCCGAGATCGTCAAGGCACTGAATGTTCCCGAAGTTCGAGCCACCCTGATGGCGCAAGGCGCGGATCCCAAGCCGGGCGCACCCGAGGAGCTGACCAAGCTGATTCGCGATGACATCGACAAGTGGTCGCGCGTGGTCGAGAAAATCGGTTTCAAGATGGAGTGAGGCTTTCAGCGGCCCGAGGCTGTGGTGGCGGGTCCGTGGACCCGGCCACCTTGACTTCCTGTGGCGCGTGAGGTCATCAAGGCGAGAAGGGGACATCCGGGCGTCTGGCGAAACTACCCCTCGACCTTCCCCAGTTTGATGAGGTGCAGGACATGCTGGTACGCCGCCTGAGCAGCTGCGTCCGCGTCCGGAAACACCATCCCAACGATACGGTGGCGCCATCCTGGTATCAAGGATTTCGCCTGGTCAGCCTTGCGCTCGCACCACGCACTGGCCTCCCACATGCCGTCATCCAGTGGCCGCCCATCGCACGCCACCAGGTAGTCGCCCTCCTCGATAAAGAAACTGTCGATCATGGGAGCCTCCCCCAATATTATTGCCGTACGGCAATATTAGCATGCGCAACGAGATCTTCAAATTCGCGCACATTGAGCTCAGGGGCTATCTATTCGCAAACTGGATCGACCCGCGTCCGGCCCCAGACGCACCGGTCATCGATTTCAACCAGCATCATTCGGGTGGGAGCGTGGGTGAAGACCCGTTCCAGGCCTTGATCCAGTGTTGAGCTTGGTGGAGAAGCCCTGGGCAAAAAGGAATACGACGATCAGCTTGTGTCCTTTTTCCCCATGTGATCCAAGTGGCCGATTCCAAAGCAAAAAGCCCACCGCGAAGGGTGGGCTTTTTGCTTTTTTGTACTGGAGGCGGGGGTCGGGATCGAACCGGCGTACACGGCTTTGCAGGCCGCTGCATAACCACTTTGCTACCCCGCCAAGGGTGCGTATTGTAACCTCTTGCTGCGAAATTTGCTGGCCCTGCTACGGCAGTCGCTGCCGCGTGAAACCAGTCCGCCTCAAGAAAAAAGGGAACCTCGCAGAGCTCCCTTTTTTAATCTGGAGCGGGAGAAGAGTCTCGAACTCTCGACCTCAACCTTGGCAAGGTTGCGCTCTACCAACTGAGCTACTCCCGCATTGTTCACCGGATCAGCGCGATAAAAAAAGGAAGCTTTTTCAAGCTTCCCTTTCGAATGTGGAGCGGGAGAAGAGTCTCGAACTCTCGACCTCAACCTTGGCAAGGTTGCGCTCTACCAACTGAGCTACTCCCGCATCGCTAGTGCGCTGTTCACTAGAGAGACGCAATTATAGACGATGGGTAAAATGTGTCAAGCATGCGGCTCGAATTCTCATCGTAATTTTCCTTCGCTGGCCTTGATCAGCGGCCAGGCCTTGCGCAGGTAATAGAACATCGACCAGATCGTCAACGCCGCAGCAATCCACAAAAGAATCTGGCCCCAGAAATGGGTATCGATTTTTCCGAACAGGACGCCGTCGAACAACAGCATCGGAATCGAGACCATCTGCGCAGTGGTCTTGATCTTGCCGATCGAACTGACCGCCACCGACTTCGATGCGCCGATCTGGGCCATCCATTCGCGCAGCGCTGAAATGGTGATCTCGCGGCCGATGATGATGAAGGCGATGATGGAGATGTAGGCGACCGCACGAAACTCGATCAGCACCAGCAGCGCACCGGCCACCATCAGTTTGTCGGCCACCGGATCGAGGAAGGCGCCGAAAGCGGAAGTCTGGTTCCAGCGCCGCGCAAGAAAGCCATCGAGCCAGTCGGTGACTGCCGCCACGATAAAGATCGTGGTCGAGGCGACCCCCTTGTCGAACAGTGAAAGCCAGGTGTCAGGAAGGTAGAAGACGCCAACAATCAGGGGTATCAGCGCCACGCGCAGCCAGGTCAGCAGTATCGGAAAATTCAGTGGCATAAGGTGTGGTGGTGATGTTCTGACCGGGCTTGATCCGGCACGAAGCAAAAGGATCGGCGACGCCGGTAATTTAATGCAATTGCTTGTAAATGTCTTCTGCAAGCTGTCGGGAAATGCCTTCGACCGAGGCAATCTCTTCCACGCTCGCTGAAATTACGCCGCGCAAGCCGCCAAAGCGGGCCAGCAATTTCTGGCGCCGCTTGGCGCCGACCCCTTCGATTTCTTCCAGTTGCGATGCCTGCCGGGTCTTTGCGCGCCGCGCCCGCATGCCTGTGATCGCAAAGCGGTGCGCCTCGTCGCGGATTTGCGCGATCAGCATCAGCGCGGCGGATTCCTTGCCCAGCTCCAGCGGCGGCCTGCCATCGACAAAGATCAGGGTTTCCAGCCCGACCTTGCGGCCCTCGCCCTTGGCGACGCCGACGATCAGGCTGATGTCGAGCCCGAGTTCTTCAAACACCTGGCGCGCAACTTCGACCTGACCGCGCCCGCCGTCGATCAGCACGATGTCCGGCATCACGCCCTCGCCTCCCGCCACCTTTTCGTAACGCCGGGTCAGCACCTGCCGCATCGCGGCGTAGTCGTCGCCGGGGGTGATGTCGCTGATGTTGTAGCGGCGGTATTCGCCGTTCTGCATTGCATGATGGTGGAACACGACGCAGGAAGCCTGGGTCGCCTCCCCTTGCGTGTGGCTGATATCGAAGCATTCCATTCGCAGGGTGTCGAGGTCCGCTGCGTCCAGGCCCAGCGTATCTGCCAGGGCACGGGTGCGGGCCTGCTGCGAGCCCTGCTCGGACAGCAGCCGCGCCAGTGCCAGTTGGGCACCCTTCTCCACCATTTCCAGCCATTGGCGGCGCTGGCCCTGGGGCTGGAATACCAGGTTGATCCGGTGCCCGCACTGTTCGGACAACGCCAGCATCAGTTCCGGCTCGTCGAGTTCAAGGCCGAGGATCAACGTGCCGGGAATGAACTTGTCGATGTAGTGCTGGGCCAGGAAGGCTTTCAGCACTTCGCATTCGATCGAATCTTCGGCAGTGGCTTCGGCGCCATCCACATGCACCGGAAAATATGCGCGGTCGCCCAAGTGGCGGCCGCCACGCACCATGGCCAAGTTGACGCAGGCGCGCCCGCCCTTCACAACCACGGCAATGATGTCGATGTCGGCGTCGCCGCCGGTTTCCATGGTCTGCTGGTGCAGCACGCTCGACAGCGCGCTGATCTGGTTGCGTACCGCGGCGGCCTGCTCGAATTTCAGCTCGGCCGCATAGGCGTGCATCTTCTTTTCCAGCTCTTGCAGCACTTCGCTCTGCCGTCCGCGCAGGAAGCGGGCGGCATTGTCGACGTCGGTCTTGTATTCTTCGGCGCCGATCAGGTTGACGCAGGGGCCGCTGCAGCGGCCGATCTGGTTCAGCAAGCAAGGCCGGGTGCGGTTCGCGAACACGGAATTCTCGCAGGTGCGCAGCCGGAATACCTTTTGCAGGATCTGCATCGATTCCTTGACCGCCCACGCGCTCGGGAACGGTCCGAAATACTGGTTCTTGCGGTCGACCGCGCCGCGGTAATACGCCATGCGCGGAAATGCTTCCCCGGTCAGTTTCAGGTAGGGATAGGACTTGTCGTCCCGGAACAGGATGTTGTAACGCGGTTGCTGGGTCTTGATCAGGTTGTTTTCCAGCAGCAGGGCCTCGGCCTCGCTACGGGTAACGGTGGTTTCCAGCCGCACGATGCGGTCGACCATCAGGGCAATGCGCGGACTGGTCAGGCGTTTCTGGAAATAACTCGATACACGCTTTTTCAGGTCGCGCGCCTTGCCGACGTACAGCAGCACGTTCTCCGCATCGAAATAGCGGTAGACGCCCGGCAGGTGCGGCAAGCCGGCGACGGTAGCCAGCAGCGCCTCCCGAGGGTCGGGCTGGAGGTCGGGCTGCAGGTTGGGCTGACCTTGGGGCTGGACTTGGGGCTGACCGCGGGGTCGAGCGTTGGCCTGAGTGTCAGGCGGTGTGCCGGGCTTCATGTCGGACATGGTTCGCTTGCGCCTCAACCCGCGCGCAGTTCTCCGATCACGCGGCGCGCGTCCAGATAGCGTTCGTCAGCCTGCAGTTGCTCCCAGCTGGCTGCGCCCGGTTGCGGCACCAGTGCGCTGATGCGCGCGGCGGACGCGGCGAAGCTGGCGGGCAGCTTCAGTTCGCTCAACAGCTGGTCGGCCTTGTCCGGGGCATTGCAGATCAGGACCATGTCGCAGCCGGCGGCGAGCGCGGCGCGGGCGCCGTCGGTCACGCCGCCTGCCACGCTGGCGCCTTCCATCGACAGGTCGTCGCTGAAAATGACGCCCGTGAAATGCATGTCACGGCGCAGCATGGTCAGCCATTTTTTCGAGAATCCGGCCGGATGCTTGTCCACTTCCGGATAGATCACATGGGCCGGCATCACGGCGGACAGGCTGAGGCCGAGCCAGCCGTAAGGCGCTGCGTCCTCTTCGACGATCTCCTTGCGCGCGCGCTCATCAACCGGTATGTCGACATGCGAGTCGGCTTTGACGAAACCGTGGCCGGGGAAATGCTTGCCGCAGTTGGCCATGCCGGCCAGCGCCAGCCCGTGGTTCAGGCTCTTGGCCAGCAGGGTCACCACGCGCGGATCGCGGTGGAAGGCGCGGTCGCCGATGACGCCGGATTCGCCGTAATCAAGATCGAGCACTGGCGTGAATGACAGGTCGACGCCGCAGGCGCGCAGTTCGGCAGCCAGCACGAAGCCGACCGCGGTGGCGGCACGGGTCGCTGCCAGCACGTCAGCATCCCACAGTTGGCCTAGCGCGCGCATCGGCGGCAGGCGCGTGAAGCCGTCGCTGCGAAAACGCTGCACCCGTCCGCCTTCATGGTCGACCGCAATCAGTACACCCGGCCGCGCCGCGTGGATGGCGCGAGTCAACTCGACCAGCTGCCGCCGGCTTTCAAAGTTGCGCGCAAACAGGATGACGCCGCCGGTGAGCGGATCGGCAATGCGGCGCAGGTCGTCCTGATCGAGTTTGGTGCCGACCACGTCCAGCATCACGGGTCCCAGGAGCTGCGCTGCCGTGTTATCCATACTCATGCTTTCTCCACAATGACGAAGGCGACCGCATAGTCGGCCTCGTCGGTTATCGATACCTGGGCGGTCAAGCCGTTCCGGGTCATGAATTCCTGCAGGCTGCCTGAACATACGGCGATCGGCTGGCCGCTCGGCGCATTCAGCGTTTGCATCGCACGCCAGGTCATCGGCATGCGCATGCCCAGCCCTAGCGCCTTGGAAAATGCTTCCTTCGCGGCGAAACGGGTCGCCAGGAAGCGCACGCCGCGCGCTTCCACCTTGGCCCGGCGGCGCCGGAACTTGGCCAGTTCGTCCGGACCCAGCACGCGCTCGGCGAAGCGTTCGCCGTTGCGGGCGAGCGCGCCTTCTATGCGCGATATCTGGATGATATCCGTGCCGATGCCATAGATCATTGGTGCAGCGCCTCCCGCCGCGCCACGGTCATGATCGCCTTCATGTCGCGCACCGCCTTCTGCCAGCCATCGAACACGGCCTGGGCCACGATCGCATGGCCGATATTGAGCTCGGCAATCTCCGGGATCGCGGCGATTGCCTGGACGTTGGTGTAGTGCAGGCCATGACCGGCATTGACTTTCAGTCCCTGGCGCACGCCTTCCTGCACGCCGGCGCGTATGCGGACCAGCTCCTGCGCCTGCTGTGCACCGCTTTCGGCATCGGCATAGCGGCCAGTGTGCAGCTCGATCACAGGCGCGCCAGCCTGGGCCGCGGCCCGGATCTGGCTTTCATCGGCGTCGATGAACAGGCTGACGCGGATGCCCTCGCCCTGCAGGCGGCGCACCGCGGCCTGCACCTGGTCGAAATAACGCACCACGTCCAGCCCGCCCTCGGTCGTGACCTCTTCGCGCCGCTCGGGCACCAGGCACACGTCCTGCGGCCGGATCCGACAGGCGAAGTCGAGCATTTCTTCGGTGACTGCCGATTCCAGGTTCATGCGCGTGCCCAACAAGGGCCGGATCGCTTCGACGTCGGCATCGCGGATATGGCGGCGGTCTTCGCGCAAGTGCAGCGTGATGGCGTCAGCCCCCGCCTCTTCGGCCAGCAAGGCGGCACGGACCGGATCGGGGTAAGGGGTGCCGCGGGCGTTGCGCAAGGTGGCGACGTGGTCGATGTTGACACCGAGTTCAATCATCGGAGGATTCGGTTGCAGGAAGCTCATGCTCGATCAGGTTCAGTAGTGCAGTGTTATCAAGGCGCGACCCGGCTCATAGCTGAGTCAGGTCAATCAATATCTGGCGCGTGGAAAGCGGGGTACCGCCCAGGTGGTGGGCCAGCAAGAAGCGCAGCAGCAGCTTGCTCTGGGCTTGGGTCACGCTGTCGCTGTAGTCCCCGCGGTCCATGTCGAGCAGCGTCTTGCCGGCCACCACCGGCCCCTGTTCGGATGCCATTGCTTCGCGCGCGCCCTGTTCGGGGTCGACCACATAGGCGAGCTCGGGGTCGACCGCGCGGCCGCTGCGGGCGCTGACGGTGATATCCGCAGCCACGCCGGTCTCCTTCAGCAAGGCCAGTTCGAACTTGCGCAGCACGACCGGCGCCGGCTCATTGTGGGCCAGCTGGTTGAGGGTGGCAACGTAATGATCGAACAGGACCGGATGCGGGTCGTCGCGGGCGATCATCCGCACCAGCAGTTCATTCAGGTAGAAACCGCACAGCAGCGCCGATTTTTCCAGCGGCAGCATGCCGCCTACCCATTCAGCCGCGGTCAGCGTGCGGACCTCGGATTTTCCGCTCCAGCCCACCGCCAGCGGCTGGAAGGTCTGCAACACGCCGCGCAGGCGCGAATGGGGGCGCTTTGCGCCTTTGGCGATCAGGGCGATCCGGCCGTAATCGCGCGTGAACATGTCGACGATCAGGCTGGTTTCCTTGTACGGATAGCTGTGCAGGACAAATCCTGGCTGTCCGGTGATGCGGGTGTCGCGAACCGGAGCCCGGGGCCGCCGGGCCGGCGCGCTTGGCACGGTTGGCACGGTTGGCACGGTTGGCGTGATGCCATCTTGCGGGGCCGGGGCAGAATCTGGAGCAGCCGCCGGAGCAGCCGGGACCGTGCCAGCGGCGGGACTGTCGACCGTAGCGGTCACCGGCGCCTGGTCGTGCTGGTCACGGGACACTGTGTCGATCATGCCCGGGTTACTCGTATCCGTATGCCCGCAGTCGCGCTTCGTTATCGGCCCAACCGGATTTCACCTTGATCCAGATTTCCAGATAGACCGGGCCACCGAACAGTTTCTCCATGTCGAGCCGGGACTGGGTGGAGATTTCCTTGAGCCGCGCGCCCTTCTGTCCGATCACCATTGCCTTGTGGCTGTCGCGTTCGACCAGGATCGCCGCAAACACCCGGCGCAGATTCCCTTCCTGTTCAAACTTCTCGATCAGCACTGTGCTGGTGTAAGGCAGTTCTTCACCCACCAGCCGGAACAGCTTCTCGCGCACGATTTCCGAGGCCAGGAAGCGTTCGCTGCGATCGGTGATGTCGTCTTCGCCGAATACCGGCGGATTCTCCGGCAGCAGCTTCTCGATCTCGGATTGCAGGGCATCGAGCTGGAAGCGCTTGGCGGCCGACACCGGAACGATCGAGGCAAAAGCAAAGCGGCTGGCCACCTGCTGGGCAAAGGGCATCAGCTTGCCCTTGTCCTTGACCTGGTCGGCCTTGTTGATGACCAGGATCACCGGCACATCCGTCGGCAGCAGCGCCATCACCTGCTCGTCCGCTTCGGAGAATGCGCCGGCCTCGACCACGAACAGGATCGCGTCCACGCCGCCGAGCGTGTCCGTTACCGTCCGGTTCAGCTTGCGGTTGAGCGGATTGGCGTGGCGGGTCTGGAAGCCGGGCGTGTCGATGTAGATGAACTGGGCCGACGGCGTGGTCTGTATTCCGGTGATCCGGTGGCGCGTAGTCTGCGCCTTGCGCGAGGTGATGCTGACCTTCGCCCCGATCATTTCATTCATCAGGGTCGATTTGCCGACATTGGGCCGTCCGACGATTGCGATGTAGCCGCAACGGTAGCCAGGTGATGCTGTTGGTGTGGTCATTCGCTCGGCAGTTTATGCCGTCCTTGACTGGTTGAGCAGAGGGGGTTCGAACAGGTCCGGTTCGGACTGCTGTCCGGCTGCGGGCGGCGCCATCGAAGCCTGGCTGTCCGGTTCAGCTCCAGGCAGGCCAGCTACAGCGGGCTTGCCTGCGGCGTTGGCATGTACGGCCGCAGTCTCGATGTCGCTGCCAGCTGGCGCCGGATTGTCACGTGACTTGTCCGCCGGCTTTTCAGCACGGGCAGCGCGGCCAGGCTTGGCCGCGCCATCCGGCTCGCTGGACGGCGCCTCCGGTTGTATGGTTGCAATGCCCGCCAGCTTGAGCTGGGCGGTGCGCGGCTTGGTCTTGCGGGCAGCGCCGGGGGTCTTCACCAGCACGCCTTGCACTGCCTCGAGCGCGAGCTTGGCAGCCGCCTGCTCGCCGGCACGGCGGCTGCCGCCGGTCCCGAACACGTGGATATCAAGCTTGGGCACCAGGCATTCGATCTCGAACTGCTGGTTGTGCGCGGCGCCATGGGTCGCAACCACGTTGTACTGGGGCAGTGGAATTTTTTTGCCCTGCAGGAACTCCTGCAACAGCGTCTTGGCATCCTTGCCCAGGGTCTTGGGGTCGACCGTGTCGAGGATGGGGATGTAGAGCGAGCGGATCGACTTGCGCGCGGCCTCGAAACCACCGTCGAGGAAGATGGCGCCAAACAGCGCTTCCAGGGTGTCGGCGAGAATGGAAGGCCGGCGGAATCCGCCGGACTTCAGCTCGCCCTCGCCCAGCCGCAGGAATTGCGACAGTTCAAGGCGCTGCGCAATTTCGTACAGCGACTGTTGCTTGACCAGGTTGGCGCGCAGGCGCGACAAGTCGCCCTCGTCGATCTTGGCATACCGGTCGAACAGCAGCGAGGCGACCACACAGTTCAGGATCGAATCGCCAAGGAATTCCAGGCGTTCATTATGCAGGCTGCTGTGGCTACGATGCGTCAACGCCTGCTGCAGCAATGCAGCATCCGTAAAATCGTGGCCCAGCCTGGTCTGCAGTAGATTCAAATCCATTTTGCCGCCAAAGGCTATTTCGCCTTGGCTTTCCCATTCGGCGAGGTCGAAGCCTCGTAATCGATCACCAGGCTGGCGGGACCCGCCAGCGGTATTTTTTTCTCATAGGCGAAGCTGATGTCCCAGGCCTCGCCATTACGCACTATCTCCAGATCCTTGCCGGAAATCGACTTGATATCGTTGATATCCGCCTGCTTGTCGAACGATGCCCGAATCTCGGGCGGCGTCGACGCTGCGCCCTTGGCGTAGACAATCGCTTTCTTGGCCGCCATGTATTCGGTGACTGTCGGCAACAGCTTCAGGCCGAATGCACCGAGTACGCCCAGGATGACCAGCACAAACACCAAGCCGCTGAGGGACACGCCTGCCTGCCTTGAATTTGACCGCACGTGCATCAATTCGCTCCTTTTCATTTACTGAAAACTGCCGATCCGCTTCAGGTTGCCCAGGTTCATCCAGACAAAGAACGCACGGCCTACGATGTACTCGTCCGGCACGAACCCCCAGTAACGGCTGTCCAGGCTGTTGTCCCGATTATCTCCCATCATGAAGTAATGTCCAGCCGGAACGGTACAGGTGAAGCCCTCGGTATCGTAAGTGCAGTTGTTACGCCCTGGGAAATTGTCCGGATTCATTACATAGGATGGAGCCCGGTCGTCGTTCAGGATCTTGTGCTGCACCCCCGTCAGGTTCTCGCCCCACTGACGGGAGTAGGTGAGCGTCCCTTCGTCCAGGAAATCAGGCAGCTTGGTGTAAGAAAGCTCTTTACCATTAACCGTCAAGCGCTTGTTTTTATAGGTTATTTTATCACCAGGCGTTCCGATCACCCGCTTGATGTAGTCGAGCGATGTGTCTTTCGGGTATTTGAACACCATGACATCGCCACGCTGGGGCGTGCCGAGTTCGATGATTTTCTTGTTGATCACCGGCAGCCGCACGCCATAGGTGAACTTGTTGACGAGGATGAGATCGCCGATCTGGAGCGTAGGAACCATGGAACTCGATGGAATCTTGAACGGCTCGAACAGGAAGGAGCGCAACACGAAAACCAGCGCGATCACCGGGAAGAAACTGCCGGAATACTCGATCCAGGTCGGCTGGCGCAGGATTTCCGCTGCCACCGCGCTACGGCCGGCATCGTCCATCCGGACGCCCTCGCCCGCCAGCCTGGCGTGCCGCGCATCGTATTCGGCAAGCGCGGCATCGGCCCGCGCGCGCCGCTGGCGGGCCAGCCAGAACACGTCAAGAAACCAGATGATGCCGGTGACGACTGTCAGGAGGAACAGGATCAGGGCGAAATTGCCCAGCAAGGCTTGCAAGCTCATTGGTTATTTATCGTCCACTTGTAATATCGCGAGGAAAGCTTCCTGTGGCACTTCCACGGATCCAACCTGCTTCATGCGCTTCTTGCCGGCCTTCTGCTTCTCCAGCAGCTTGCGCTTGCGGCTGATGTCGCCGCCGTAGCACTTGGCCAGCACGTTCTTGCGCAGGGCCTTGACGTTCTCGCGGGCCAGGATGTTGGAGCCGATCGCGGCCTGGATGGCGACGTCGAACATCTGGCGCGGAATCAGTTCGCGCATCTTGGCCGCCACCGCCCGGCCCCGGTACTGACTGTTCGCCCGGTGCACGATGATGGCCAGCGCGTCGACCTTTTCGCTGTTGATCAGCATGTCGACCTTGACCACGTCAGCCGCCCGGTATTCCTTGAACTCGTAGTCCATCGAGGCGTAGCCGCGCGAGGTCGATTTCAGCTTGTCGAAGAAATCGAGGACGATCTCGGCCATCGGCATTTCATAGGTCAGCTGGACCTGCTTGCCGTGATAGCTCATGTTGGTCTGCACGCCGCGCTTCTGGGTGCACAGGGTGATCACCGACCCCACGTACTCCTGCGGCATGTACAGGTTGACGGTGACGATAGGCTCGCGGATTTCCTGGATCTTCGGGGGATCCGGCATCTTGGATGGATTGTCGACCATCAGGATGCTGCCATCATTCATCAACACCTCATAAATCACGGTCGGTGCCGTGGTGATGAGGTCCATGTCGAATTCGCGCTCAAGCCGTTCCTGCACGATTTCCATGTGCAGCAGCCCAAGGAAACCACAGCGGAAGCCGAAGCCGAGCGCCTGCGACACCTCCGGTTCGTACTGCAGCGCAGCATCGTTGAGCTTGAGCTTTTCCAGCGAGTCGCGCAGCGCGTCGTACTGGTTGGCCTCGACCGGGAACAGGCCGGCGAACACTTGCGGCTGCACTTCCTTGAAACCGGGCAGCGCCGCCTCGGCCGGCTTGCCGACCAGGGTGACGGTATCGCCGACCTTGGCGGCCTTCAGTTCCTTGATGCCGGCAATGACGAATCCGACCTGCCCGGCAGACAGCGTCTCGCGGCTGAGCGACTTGGGCGTGAACACGCCAACACTCTCGACCAGATGCTGGGAGCCGCCAGCCATCAGCAATATCTTGTCCTTCGGGCGCAGGGTGCCGTTGATGACCCGCACCAGCATGACCACGCCGACGTAATTGTCGAACCAGGAATCGACGATCAGTGCCTGCAAGCGGGCATCGGGATCGCCCTTGGGCGGCGGCACCTTGGCGATCAACGCTTCCAGCACATCCTCCACGCCGAGTCCGGTCTTGGCCGAGCAGCGCACCGCGTCGGCGGCGTCGATGCCTATCACTTCCTCGATCTCGGCGATGGCGTTCTCGGGATCGGCGGAAGGCAGGTCGATCTTGTTCAGCACCGGCACCACTTCCACCCCGAGTTCGATCGCGGTATAGCAGTTGGCGACCGTCTGCGCTTCCACGCCCTGCGAGGCGTCGACCACCAGCAGGGCGCCTTCGCACGCCGACAGCGAGCGGCTGACTTCGTAGCTGAAGTCAACGTGGCCCGGGGTGTCGATCAGGTTCAGGTTATAGACCTGGCCATCGCGCGCCTTGTAAGACAGCGCCGCGGTCTGGGCCTTGATGGTGATCCCCCGTTCGCGTTCCAGGTCCATCGAGTCCAGCACCTGCGCTTCCATCTCGCGATCGGACAGGCCGCCGCAGATCTGGATGATGCGATCCGCGAGCGTCGACTTGCCATGGTCGATATGGGCGATGATGGAAAAATTCCGGATGTTCTTCATTAACAGGATTGCAATATAAAAAAAGCGCTGTTTGCGGGATGCCGCAATCGAGCGCCTGATGCCGTAGGAGTCGGGGGCATTTTACCGGAAAACAGGGGGGAAAGCCCGTGCCATCGGGCACAGCCGGGTACGGCTCAGGCGGCGAGGAAGGCGGAAAGCCGGGCCGGATCGAGAAAATAGTGGCAGATCCGTTCGGGTCCGGCGCCCGGCTTCGCCGCAAAAAGCACCGGCACCAGCTCGTCGTACAGCTCGACCAGTGCCGGATCAGCATCGACGTCGATGACGTCGACGCTGTAGTCGGTACCGACCGGGAATGCCTTCAGTGCGATGAGCATGTCGTCGCACAGATGGCACCAGGTGCGGGAGTAGAGGGTGAAGCGGATCAACGGAAAGTCAGCCCACCGCCAGGGTCACGGCTTCACCGGCACGAACTGGGTCGCCTCGCCGCGCCGAACCAACAACAAGGGCGCCCGCTTCGGGTCCAGCTTGGAGACCACCGCCGCGAACTGCTTCGTATCCTTGACATCGGTGTTGTTGATACGCAGGATCAGATCGCCCGGGCGCAGGCCGGCTCGGGCAGACGGGCCCTCGGCCACTTCCACCAGTACGCCGCCATCCACGCGCAATTCCTTCTTCTGGGCGTCGGTCAGGTCCATCACCCCCAGTCCGAGGAAGTTGGTCGGCTGCTCGGGCTTGGCCTTGCGTTCTTCCTTCTTCGCCGCCGCCTTGTCCGACTCCATCTCGGCCACGATGATGGGAACGTCACGGCCAGCGCCCTTGCGCCAGATCGACAGCGTCGCCTTCGATCCCGGCTTGGTGCTGCCGACCAATCGCGGCAGGTCGCTGGATTTTTCGATCGGCGTACCGTTGTAGCGCAAGATGATGTCGCCCGCCTCTATGCCAGCCTTCTCGGCCGGCGCACCGGCTTCGACCCGCTGCACCAGCGCGCCCTGCGCGCGCGGCAGGCCGAGCGATTCAGCCACCTCCTTGGTGACCTCGCCAATCGCCACGCCGATGCGTCCGCGCGTCACCTTGCCGCTCGTGCGCAACTGCTCGGCAACCCGCATCGCCTCGTCGATCGGAATCGCGAACGAAATGCCCATGTAGCCACCCGAGCGGCTGTAGATCTGGGAGTTGATTCCAATCACCTCGCCCCGCATGTTCAGCAGCGGACCGCCGGAATTGCCGGGGTTGACCGCGACGTCGGTCTGGATCAGTGGCAGGTAGTCGCCGGTATCGCGCGCCTTGGCCGAGACAATCCCGGCAGTCACCGTGCTTTCCAGGCCGAACGGCGAACCGATCGCAATCACCCATTCACCAGCACGCACCTTGCTGGAATCGCCAATGGCCACGCGCGGCAGGTTGCTGCCCTCGATCTTGACGACGCCAACGTCGCTGCGCTTGTCGATGCCGACAATCCTGGCCTTGAATTCACGCTTGTCGGTGAGCGTAACGAACACCTCGTCGGCGCCATCAACCACGTGCGCATTGGTCAGGACATAGCCGTCGGCGGAAGTGATGAAGCCGGAACCGACGCCGCGCGGCACCAGTTCGTCCGACTTGGGTGCCGGGCTGCGTCCACGCGGGGCGGGACTGGGTTGCTGCTGGCGCGGCACCGGAATGCCAAAGAAGCGACGGAAGAACTCCTGCATTTCTTCATCATCGGGGCTGGCAACGCCGCCGTTTCCGTTCAATTTGACGCGCTCGCTGGTGCGGATGTTGACGACTGCCGGGCCGACTTTATCGACCAGGTCGGCAAAGTCGGGCAAACCGGCCGGAGCGGCCGCGACGGCCGGCGTCACCAAGCCAGCGAGGGGGAGAACGAGAACCACCGCTGCGCTCAACGCGGCAGCGACTATTCCGGACCTGAACTGCAATATCGATTTCATATGCACTCTTCTACTTTACGGGCCTGAATTCAATCGAACTGGCGACCTGACGGATCGCCTCAGAGGGTACTTCGCCGACAATGGTAAGCCAAAAATCACCCTGTCGCTTGCCGACGATATTCATCGCGCCCTGGCGGACAGACCCCTCGGTGCGGCTCTGCGAGGCCGGCTCGATGAAAATCGAAATCACCGCAATGCCGTCGGAAAAAACGATTTGCGACACTTCGCGCCGCGACGGACCTTTCGCCGTTCCTTCGGACAGTCCGGTGTCGATGACCAGGCGCCTGATCTCGCGCACCTTGCGGAACCCGGCCGGAATGCCGCCCACCGACCAGTTCGACAGATCGGCGCCTTGCATCACTGCGTTTTCCACACGCCAGCCGCGCGTGTCCGCCACGCGCGGGCGGACCCGGCTGCGCTCAATGCGCCCGATCTCCAGTTGTGTAAACGTGATTTGCTCCACCACGTCACCGTTCTCGCCGGTGGTCTGCACCCGCAGCAGCAGGCCGCTGGCGCGCTCTGTCCACAGCGCGTAACCGTATCGCAGCTTGTCCTTCGGCTGGAGCGTGACGGAATCGGCTTCGAAACCGGCGACCCGGCCGCTTGCGCCCTTGCGTATCGTGTAGTGCGCGGCCAATTCCGCCGGCGTGGCGGAAATGATGGCGGGGAAGACGTCCTGTGTTACCCGCTTCTCGAGCAGCAGCGTGCGCGATTCCGGCACGTAGCAGACGATCTCGTCGTTGGTGCGTATGTATTCGCGCGGACGACCGTCGAGGACCTCCAGCTTTTCCAGTTCGTTGCGGCCTTCCACCAGGTGCGTGATGCGCGAGGTGCGGATCTGGCTGCCCTGCTGGTAGACGAATGTGCCGGAATAGGCCAGGCGCTGCGCTGCAGTCTGCGCACGGCGCAGCAAGGCTTGCGCGTCCGCACCTGCCGCACTCACGGCCGGGGCCGGGTCCGATCCGGTACGCCCCGCCGTCTGCGCATGCGCGGCCGTCGCGAGGATTGCTGAACAGACGAGGAGCAGCCTGGGAATAGCCAGCATCCGGCGCATGGTGCCCTATTTCGCCGATGAACCGGCGAACGCCGCCGGGCCGGCAAATTGCGCGGCGCCGTCGACAGCCGGCGAGATGCGCTGGTGGGCCTGCACGTATTGATCCAGTTCCGACGCGCGCAACACGATCGCACTGCCTGCAGCTGCCGGCGCGGCAGCTGCCATCACGGACGCGTGCGAGATCGACTGGCTGGCGGCGGCAACGACCGAATCCTGGCGGACGGAGGGATTATCTTTCAGGCTCTTGAGGACCGGCGGCGTGAGTATGAAGGCCAGCGCCGCGACCGCGGCCGCGGCGAATGCGGGCACGGCAAAGCGTCGAACCGGGCTGGCCTGCTTCTTCGCCGCGGGGCTGGCAGCAGGCGCCAGCACGGTCGGCTCGGCTTCCAGTCGCGCCGCCATGCGGGCGGAGAAGCCGACAGATAGCGGCACATCCATGTCAGCACTGCGGATCATGTCGCCAACCTGATGGTAAGCATCCCAAGCGGCGCGCCCTTCCGGCGTCTTGAGTTCCTCCAGCACATCGTCGATCTCTGCGTCGGAGAGTTCACCGTCGGCGAAAGCCGAAATCCTGGCATGCATGCTTGTCTTGGTATTCATTATCCTGCTCGCGTTTGCGGAGCCCATCCCTTGTTGAACAACTTGTCTTGTCCGCCGAGCCGGCGGATCATTGGTGCCACATTGCCTGCACTGCTACCATCTCTTGTCGATTGCCGTGCCCAGCAAAGGGCGCAGTTTTTCGGCTATCGCTTCACGCGCCCGGAAGATCCTGCTGCGCACAGTTCCTATCGGGCATCCCATTGCTTCGGCAATCTCATCGTAGCTTAATCCCTCAATTTCCCGCAATGTAATCGCCATCCGTAATTCGTCCGGTAGTGCATCCATCGCCACATTCACGGTTTCTGCAATCTGCTTGGTGGCGAGCATCGACTCCGGCGTATTGATATCGCGCAATTGTTCGCCGTCATCGAAGGTCTCCGCCTCTTCAGCGTCGGCCTCGGTCGAGGTCGGCGCGCGCCTTCCCTGCGTGACCAGATAGTTCTTCGCCGTATTGATGCCGATCCGGTAGAGCCAGGTGTAGAACGCCGAGTCGCCACGGAATTGCGGCAGCGCACGGTAGGCCTTGATGAAGGCTTCCTGCACCACATCCTCCGCCTCCGCCTGGTCGCGAACAAGGCGCGACACCAGCCGCATCAGCTTGCGCTGATACTTGACGACCAGAAGCTCGAACGCCTTCTTGTCGCCCCGCTGGACACGCTCGACCAGCAGCTGATCAATGTCGCGCTCGGTGGTCAATGCCCTGTCCCTTCGTTGCCTGCCACATCACGCAGCCTGATATTGACCATGGGAAATAGAACAAAGTTCAAAATCGGTTGAGTTACTTGCGTTATGGGAGCGGATCTTCCTCCTGCAACGCTTGCACCTGCGGCGTCCCGCGAGCGGCAATCCAGCGGATCGCGACGACCAGCGCGCGAAAACCCTCCGGCTCCACCATGTCGGGCAATACGACCAGGCCGGTTCGCGTTCCATCTGCCCGGCACAGGCGCAGCGCGAGCAGCTTGGGCCAGATCGTGGAGTCGTCCATCAGCCGGACCGCTTCACTGCTGCTTTTGTCATCCGGGGAACTTTTCCCGGGGTCCGCGGCAGCACGTGTGTCATGTTCCCTCAACCTGATTTCCCCGAGTCCGGATATATCAAGCTGGAACGATTTTCTTGGCCGGAATGCCGAATGGAACAAGCAGACGCCGGCAACGAACGGGATCAGCGGGAGGGCATTGCCTGAAAGTGCGGACAGTATCGGGGATTCAAAGTAGCCAGCCTGCGCAAAGAGCGCGATCCAGCAAGCGACCCCAATGAGGAGTGCAGCAAGCAGGGCAAGGAGGAAACGGAGCAGCCGGGAAGGGTTGATGACAACCGACGCGGCGATGGACATGGAGGGTGGTCGGCTTCCCCGCGGCCGCGGGGAAGCGCAAGGATCAGACTTTGCCGAAAATCAGCGTGCCGTTCGTTCCGCCGAAGCCGAATGAATTCTTTACTGCAACGTCGATTTTCATGTCCCGCGCCGTGTTGGCGCAGTAGTCGAGGTCGCAGGCAGGATCCTGGTTGAAGATATTGATGGTCGGTGGCGATATCTGCTTGTGGACCGCCAGTACCGTGAACACCGACTCAAGTCCGCCAGCACCGCCCAGCAGATGGCCGGTCATCGATTTTGTCGAGTTGACGACGATCTTCGACGCGTGGTCGCCCAGAGTGCGTTTGATCGCCACGGTTTCCGCCATGTCACCCAGTGGCGTCGAGGTGCCGTGGGCGTTGACGTAGTTGACCTGGTCGGGATTGATGCCGGCATTGGACATGGCGGCGATCATGCAGCGCCGGGCGCCATCGCCGTCTTCCAGCGGAGCCGTCATGTGGTGCGCATCCGCGCTCATGCCGAACCCGAGCAGCTCGGCGTAAATCCGGGCACCACGGGCCTTTGCGTGCTCGTACTCTTCCAGCACCATCACGCCTGCACCCTCACCCAGCACGAAGCCGTCGCGATCGCGGTCCCAGGGGCGGGAAGCCGTGGTCGGGTCATCGTTGCGTGCGGAAAGTGCGCGCGCCGCGGCGAATCCGCCCAGGCCCAGTGGCGAGATGGTCGCCTCCGAGCCGCCGGCGATCATCATGTCGGCATCGCCGTATTCGATCAGGCGTCCGGCCGCGCCTATGCAATGCAGGCCCGTCGTGCAGGCCGTGACGATTGCAAGGTTGGGGCCCTTCAATCCGTACATGATCGACAGATTCCCGGAGATCATGTTGATGATCGAAGCCGGCACGAAGAACGGGCTGATGCGCCGCGGACCTCGATTGGTCAACTCGGCATGCGTGTCCTCGATCAGAGGCAGTCCGCCGATCCCGGATCCGATCAATACGCCGATCCGCTCCGCATTTGCGTCGCTGACAACGACGCCGCTATCCTTGATTGCCTGGATTCCGGCCGCCATGCCATAGTGGATAAAAGTATCCATATGACGGGCTTCCTTGGCCGGCATGTATTCTTCGATCTTGAAGTCCTTCACTTCACCTGCAAAGCGGGTGCTGAAGGCTGAAGCATCGAAGCGGGTAATGTTCGCGATACCCGATCGCCCCGCGATCAGGGCATCCCATGATTCGGCAACCGAGTTGCCAATCGGGGATACACAGCCCAGACCGGTGATGACGACGCGACGCTGTTGTGAGCGGCCCAAACGGATCTCCTGAAGTACTTACCCGAACGTCAAGCCTTGACGTGGGCCTTTGCGTAGTCGATTGCCTGCTGAACGGTGGTGATCTTCTCGGCTTCTTCGTCCGGGATCTCCATTTCGAATTCGTCTTCGAGCGCCATGACGAGTTCTACCGTGTCCAGCGAATCCGCGCCGAGGTCGTCAACGAACGACGATTCGATCTTGATGTCCGCTTCTGCGACGCCGAGTTGCTCAGCGACGATCTTCTTAACTCTTGATTCGATATCCGACATCTTATGCCTCCAGGGTGGTTACAGAAAGTGCGCGCATTTTATCAGGTTTGCGGCACCAGAAATGACTTTCGGGACTTGCTGCCATAGACGAAAACGCCCATGTGGCAGCGATGCAGCACCGGCCCGGCTGCTGCTATGCCATGTACATGCCGCCATTCACGTGCAGGGTGGTGCCCGTGATGTAGCCTGCCTGCGGCGAAGCCAGGAAGGCGGCCGCCGCTGCGATGTCTTCCGGTAGCCCGAAGCGGCCCAGCGGAATCTGCTGCAACAAGGCATTGATCTGCGGCTCGGTCAGGGAACGCGTCATGTCGGTGTCTATGAAGCCCGGCGCGATGCAGTTCACTGTAATGTTGCGGCTGCCGATCTCGCGGGCCAGCGCACGGCTCATGCCGGCCACGCCGGCTTTGGCTGCCGCATAATTCATCTGGCCGGCGTTGCCGGCCGAGCCGACCACCGAGGTGATGTTGATGATGCGTCCCTGCTTGGCTTTCATCATGCCGCGCAGCACGCCGCGCGACAGGCGCGACACGGCAGTCAGGTTGGTCGCGATCACCGCGTCCCATTCCTCGTCCTTCATCCGCATCGCCAGCTGATCCTGCGTGATTCCCGCGTTATTGACAAGGATGCCGATGCCGCCGAATTCCTTCTGCATGCTGTCGATCAGGTCGGTGCAGGCCTTGGCATCGTTCACGTTCAGCACCACGCCACGGCCCGCTTGCGGACCGATCTCGGCAAGATAGGCCGAGATGGCGGTGGCGCCGGCTTCGGACGTCGCAGTGCCGATCACGCGCGCGCCCTGCTTCGCAAGCTCGGCCGCGATTGCGCGGCCAATCCCGCGCGAAGCGCCGGTCACCAGCGCAACCTGGTTGTTCAATGCTCCTGCTTGTTCGCTCATTTCAGGCTCTCCAGCACTTTGTCGAGCGATGCCTGGTCCATGATCGCGTCGGAAATAAAATCGCTGCCTATGCGCTTGGTCAGGCCGCTCAACACCTTGCCCGGACCGCATTCGACCACGTGCATCACGCCCTGGGCGGCCATGGCCTGCAGCGTCTCGACCCAGCGCACCGGGCTTGCCGCCTGGCGCACCAGCGCGTCCTTGATCGCGGCCGGATCAGAGACGATGGCAACGTCGACATTATTGATCACCGGGATCTGTGGCGCGGAAAACGCCACTGTCGCCAGATATTCCTGCAGCCGCGCGGAAGCGGGCTTCAGAAGCGAGGAATGGAACGGCGCCGACACTGACAGCGGCAGCGCGCGCTTGGCGCCCCTTGCCTTGGCTGCCTCGCAGGCGCGGTCCACGGCCGCCTTGGTGCCGGCGATCACTACCTGCGCCGGTGCATTGTAGTTGACCGCCTCGACCACTTCTCCCTGCGCCGCTTCGGCACAGGCGGCGCGCACGTCCTCGTCCGACAGGCCCAGGATGGCAGCCATGCCGCCGGCGCCGACCGGCACTGCTTCCTGCATCGCCTGCGCGCGAAAGCGCACCAGCGGCACGGCATCCCTGAACGCAATGACGCCGGCAGCAACCAGTGCCGAGTATTCGCCCAGGCTGTGGCCGGCAACGATCGCCGGAGCAGGACCGCCGGCCGCGAGCCAGGCGCGATAAGTCGCAACCGCCGCGGTCAGCATCACTGGCTGGGTATTCGTGGTCAGGTCGAGTTCTTCCTTGGGGCCTTCCGATATCAGCCGGGCGAGGTCGAATCCGATGGCATCGGAGGCCTCCGCGACCGTATCGCGCACCACGCTGTTGTCGGCGAAGCCATTGAGCATGCCGATCGATTGCGCGCCCTGGCCGGGAAATACGAATGAAAATCTGGTCATGAAACGTCTCTGTTATTGGTATTGGGGCCCAGCCGCTTACATGCGCGCCAGCACGGCGCCCCATGTGAAGCCACCACCGACGCCCTCCATCATCACGGCCTGGCCCTTCTTGACCCGGCCATCACGCACCGCCAGGTCGAGAGCAAGCGGAATCGACGCCGCCGAGGTGTTGCCGTGCTGGTCCACCGTCACGACCATCTTTTCCAGCGGCATGCCGAGCTTCTTCGCGGTGCTGTGCATGATACGGATGTTGGCCTGGTGCGGAATCAGCCAGTCGACTTCCGACGCCTGCATGCCAGCGCTATCCAGGGCTTCGTGCGCCACTTTGTCCAGCACGGACACCGCCAGCTTGAACACTGCCGGTCCGTCCATGTACAGGAAGCCGCTGCCGGCCAAACCGCCCTTGCTTACCGTGCCAGCCACGCAGAGTATGTCGGCATGGCTGCCATCGGCATGCATCTTGGAGGCGAGGATGCCCGGTTCGGCCGACTCGGACAGCACCACGGCGCCGGCGCCATCGCCGAACAGCACGCAGGTGCCGCGATCGGTGAAATCAAGGATGCGGGAGAATACTTCGGCGCCGATGATCAGTACCTTGCGGTGCGCACCGGATTTGATGAAGCTGTCGGCGATCGACAGCGCATAAACGAAGCCGCTGCACACTGCCTGCACGTCGAACGCCGCGCAATTGTTGGTGATGCCCAGCTTGCGCTGCACTACGCAGGCGGTGCTGGGGAAACCACCGAGGAAGTCCGGGGTCGACGTGGCGAGGATGATCAGGTCGATGTCGTCGGGCTGCAAGCCGGCCATCTCGAGCGCGCGTTTCGCCGCTTCCACCGCGAGGTCGCTGGAAAGCACACCGTCCTCGGCATAATGCCGGGCCGAAATGCCGCTGCGGGACACGATCCATTCGTCGGAAGTTTCGATGCCCTGCTGCGCCAGTTGCGCGGTGAGGTCCTGGTTGGTCACGCGCCGGGGCGGCAGGTAACTGCCGGTCCCGATGATTTTGCTGAATGAAGTCATGCGATTGTCTGATTATCGGATTCGGATGCAGGTGTCGACTGGTCGTCTTGCGGCATCCACTCCGCTATCGTTGTAGAGATGCGAGATAGTACGTCATTACGGGCGGCGTCGAAGGCGCGCCGTATCGCGCGCTCGAAGCCATAGGCATTCTCGCCGCCATGGCTCTTGAATACAAGTCCGCGCAAGCCGAGCAGGCTGGCGCCGTTGTAGCGGGAGGGATTAAGGCGGCGCGAGAACGCTTTGATCGCGCCGCGGGCAATCAGCGCCCCCAGCATGTTCAGCGGGCTGCTCTTGAACTCCGCGGTCAGCGCATTCTTGACGAATCGCCCCAACCCCTCGGAAGCCTTGAGTACCACGTTGCCGACGAAACCGTCGCACACGACGATGTCGGTGGTGCCTTCGAAGATGTCGTTGCCTTCGACATTGCCATAAAAATTGATCAGGCCCTTGGCATGGTCGGCGCGCAGCAGGACCGCAGTCTGCTTGACGACGTCATTGCCCTTGATGTCTTCTTCGCCGACATTGAGCAAGCCCACGCTGGGGCGGGCAATGCCCTCGACGGCAGCGACCAGTGCCGAGCCCATCAGGGCGAACTGGTGCAAGTGGTGCGGCTCGCAGTCGACGTTGGCGCCGAGGTCGAGCATGTAGGTCGGTCCGTCCTTCTGGTTCGGCAAGATGGTGCAGATTGCCGGCCGGTCCACGCCGGGCAAGGTCTTCAGCACGTAGCGCGACACGGCCATCAGCGCGCCGGTGTTGCCGGCCGAAACGCAAGCCTGCGCCCGTCCTTCCTTCACCAGGTTGATGGCGACGCGCATCGAGGAATCTTTCTTCCGGCGCAGCGCGACCTCGAGAGGGTCGTCCATCGTGACCACTTCGGTCGCATTCACGATCGCCAGGCGCGGATGAGCTTGTGCCTTGTGCTTCGCCAGTTCGGCCGCAATGACTTCCTCGCGGCCAACCAGCATCAGGAATGCCTCCGGCTCCGCATTCACGAACGAAATGGCAGCGGGCACAGTAACGGAAGGGCCGTGGTCGCCCCCCATGCAGTCAATAGAGATATGAATTGTCATTGGCGCGATCAGCAGCCCCGTGCGCAAGCCGACAGGCCGGCCGGCCAGGTGTGATTCGAAATGACGAAGATAGCGTTGCCAGACATGAAAAAGGCGGCGTGGAGCGAACCGGGGGTCGCTGGCCAGCGCCGCATTCTATGTGACAGCGTGAACGAATTACTCGTCGTTCTTGGTAGCCAGAACCTTGCGGCCGCGGTACATGCCGGTCGGCGAGATGTGGTGCCGACGGTGAACTTCACCCGTCTTGCTGTCAACTGCAACCGCCAACTGGTTCGTGTCGAGTGCGTCGTGCGAGCGGTGCATGCCGCGCTTGGAGGGCGACTTCTTGTTTTGCTGAACAGCCATGATTACTCCTAAACCGTAAAATACGAAATGTAATGCGAAATTTAATACAAAATTCAACGCGAGATTCTAACACAGGCCGCCGGCGGAACTTCCCTTCCGACATGCCCGTCTGCCCGAATTGTTCATCGCGCTGACGGCGAGCACCCGGCTCAGCGCTTCAGTTTGCCGAGGACGGCAAACGGAGATTCTTTCTTTTCCTCGGGCACGACCGGCTCGCTGGCAACCACACAGTGGTCATGCCGGGGCGCGGGCGGCAATGCCAGCAGCGCTTCGTCTTCCACCAGCGCCAGCAAGTCCAGCGCACTGGAGCCGACGATGACCTCAACCGGCTCGTCGACCAGTTGCTCGTCGAGCGCGTCGGCCTGCTCGTCGTCCGCTGCCACCACAACCACGGCCTGCGAATCAATCGAGTAAGCCATCGGCCCCAGGCAGCGCTGGCAGCGCAAGCTGACCTCGCCCGCGACCTGCAACATCATTTGCGGATTACCGTGGGGATTGATCCCGCCCTGCACGGACCAGCGAATGGCGCCCGACTGATCGAGAGTCTCCGCAACCAGACGCCCAAACTGCGCGACGGGAGTCTCGCCACTGCGGGAATCCTTCTTGCGGCAAAACTCGAAAGCATCAACGTCGTACGTTCCCATAGGCTCGCGCGTTCCGGAAAACCTGCGATAATAGCAGCGTTTTTCCTTATTCGTCAAAGATTTACCGCATCTCCAACCGTTTTCCAGCCATTTTTTCAGCCGGTCTTACATCCTCTTTTTCCACCCGTTCTTTCCACCTGCTCTTTCCACCCGATTCCGCGCACTCCCGCATGCCTCCCACCACACTGCGCCTGATCCTCGCTTCCAGTTCGCGCTACCGCCAGGAATTGCTGTCCCGCCTGCGCTTGCCGTTCGAAGCAATTTCCCCATCCATCGACGAAAGCCCTGCCCCCGGCGAGCGGCCGGCGGCCACCGCATTGCGACTGGCTCGGGAAAAAGCGGAAGCCGTCAGTGCCACAGTGCCAGGCGCGCTGGTGATCGGGTCGGACCAGGTAGCCACGCTTGACGGCATGCAGATCGGAAAACCCGGCTCGCACGCAAAGGCGCTGGCGCAACTGCAGATGATGCGCGGACGCCAGGTGGTGTTTCACACGGCATTGTGCCTGCTCGATTGCAGGCCGGGCGCGGCCCATCCGGTCCAGCTGGAGGAGATCCGTACCCTGGTCAGCTTTCGCAAACTGCCTGACCACGAACTGGACGCCTATTTGCGTATCGAACAACCCTACGACGTCGCCGGCAGTGCGAAGAACGAAGGCCTGGGCATTGCCATCCTGGAGCGGATCGACAGCACCGACCCTACCGCGCTCACCGGCCTGCCGCTGATCGCATTGTGCGGAATGCTGAGGACAGCCGGCGTGTCCTTCTTCGATACCGGCGCGGGAGCCTGAAGGAATGGCCGGCGACCTTTATCTGGTACCCAACATCCTGGCCTCGCCCGGTGCCGGCGGCAATCCTCTTGAAGTGATTCCTGCCAGCGCGCTAGCGATTGCCTGCCGTCTCGAGTACTTCATTGCGGAGAATGCCAAGACCGCGCGGGCATTCCTGAAAGCCGTCTCCCTGACCCATCCACTAGCGCTGCCCTTGCAGCAGATCAGGATAGAGGAGTTGAACGTGCGGACCGAGGCAAGCCGCTTGCCGGCCCTGCTTGCGCCTGTCGAGCAGGGAACCAGCGCTGGCCTGCTGTCGGAAGCAGGTGTGCCGGCCGTGGCCGATCCTGGCGCCGACCTGGTCCGGGTGGCGCATGCACGTGGCATCCGGGTACATCCGCTGGTAGGCCCTTCTTCCATCTTGCTGGCACTGATGGCAAGCGGCTTGAACGGGCAGAGCTTCGCCTTCAATGGCTACCTTCCCATCGACGCCGGTGAACGTGGGAAGCGGATCAAATCGCTGGAGCAACGTTCGCGGCAGGAACGGCAAACACAGATATTTATCGAGACGCCTTACCGCAACGCGGCCTTGCTGGATGCGCTGCTGCAGCATTGCCATGCCGACACCCTGGTGTGCGTCGCCACCAACCTGACGCTGGACACTGAAGTGATACGCACGCGCACAGCCCGGCAGTGGAAATCGGAAGCCGGCGATGGCCTGGCCCAGCAACTCCAGAAGCAGCCTACCGTATTCCTGTTTCTGGCGAGTTGATGGCGGCGGTACTGCTGAAAAAAGCTGTGAAAAAAACTGTGAAAGAAGCCGTGAAAGAAGCAATGAAAAAAGCGCGGAAGCAATGAAGAGGACGAAATGCAAAACGGCGGTATTGCGCCGCCGTTTTGCAGGCCCTTTTCACAGGGCCCGGGAACAGGAAGTATAACTTCCCGGACAGCACGATCAATGCTGCCATCCTGATGGACAAGGCCTGTTTCTGCCAGACGCCATCAACTTCAATATAGTCACCCGGGCGCAGATCGCAAGGACAATCGCACCCGAGCAGTTCATCGCAGCGATACCGCCTTGCCCTGCCACAGCGACTTCATGGCACTCTCCCCTGCTGCCGCACCGAAGCGTTTCAACACGCGCTCGGGCAATCCTTCATGCACGGTGTAGTCGATGATGTCCTCGGCCTTGACGATATTGCGGGCAACGGAATCCACCGTACCGAAGCCGTCGGCCAAGCCCATCTCGACCGCCTTGGCGCCGGACCAGAACAAGCCGGAGAACATTTCCGGCGATTCTTTCAGGCGCTTGCCGCGCCCCTGGCGCACTGCTTCAATGAACTGCTGGTGCACTTCGTTGAGCATGGTTTGCGCATATTCCCTGTGGCGCGGCGTCTGCGGACTGAACGGGTCAAGGAAGCCCTTGTTGTCGCCAGCCGTCAGCAAGCGGCGCTCGACGCCAAACTTTTCCATCAGGCCGCTGAATCCGAAGCCATCCATCAGTACACCGATGGAGCCAACGATACTGGCCTTGTTGACGAATATCTGGTCGGCAGCGGCGGCAACATAATAGCCGCCGGATGCACACATCTCTTCTACGACTACGTACAGTGGCCTGGTAGGGTAGGCCTTGCGCAAGCGCTGCATTTCATCATAGATGATGCCTGCCTGCACCGGGCTGCCGCCGGGGCTGTTGATGCGCATGATCACCGCCGCTGCATTGGAATCGGCGTAAGCCTTGTTCAGCGCAATCACGACATTGTCGGCCGCCCCGCTACCGCTGCCGGCCTCGATGCTGCCATCGATCTCGATCAGCGCCGTATGGCGGCCGATCGATTCCATGTCGCCGCCGCCGAAATCGAACAGCTGCCAGACCACTGCCCCGACGATCAGCAAGGTGAGCAAGCGGAAAGATATCGACCAGCGACGACGCACCTTAGCCTCATTCAGTTGGGCGAAAGCAAGGCGTTCCAGCGTATCCCGTTCCCAGGTCTTGCCATCGGCCTTTTGCGAACCGGTGCTGCGGGTTGCCTGCAATGCCGCATCGTCCGCGGCGCCGGGGTTCTGATTTTCTTCCATGAAACAGGTCTTCCTTATGCCAGTACTGGCCGGACGAATTCATCCGGCTCCCAATAAATTCCGCCATCTCTTTCGAAGACGGCAATCGGCCTGAGCCTGCCCCCGCGGCAAGGTCCGCCGGCGCACTGCCCGCTTTCAGGCAGGTAGACCGCGCCATGCGTAGCGCACATCAGGTACAGGCCGCTCGATTCGAAAAACTCGCCTTCGGTCCAGTCCAGTTCCACCGGAACATGCGCGCAGCGGTTCAGGTAGGCATGCACCCCGCCGTTGTAGCGGATCACGAATCCGGTGCGCTCCTCGCCGCCCGCGGTGACGGGAAAGCGCACGCCCTTGCCGCGCTCCACGACTTCGTCCGCGGCGCAGACGAAAACGGCGATGTCCGGCGTGGCGCTCATCAGGCGTTGTCGAGCAGCCACTGATGAAGTTGGGGCACCGAACTTGCAGAAAACAAGGGTTGCAGCGCATCCAGTTCCGCAGCCGGATGCGCCCCGTAATGCACGCCGATTCCAGCCGCCCCCGCATTCAGTGCCATCTGCAGGTCGTGGGTGGTGTCCCCGATCATCACGGTCCTGCGCAAATCCTGCCCGAGTTCGCGGGTAATTTCATGCAGCATCGCCGGATGCGGCTTGGAAAAGGTTTCGTCGGCGCAGCGGGTGGCGTCGAACAGCGAAGCAAGCCGTACGCCATGCAGCGCACGGTTCAGGCCGACCCTGCTCTTGCCGGTTGCCACCGCCAGGAAGTAGCCGCGGGCGGAGAGATCTGCCAGCATTTCCGGAACGCCTTCGAACAGGGTCAACTCATGGTCCTTGGCCAGATAGTGATGGCGGTAGCGCTCGACCATGCGCGGGTAATGCCCGGGATCGAGGCCGGGCAAGGCGGCCGCCATCGCCTCCTGCAAGCCTAGTCCGATCACATAAGAGGCCGAGCGCTGGTCCGGCACCGGCAAGCCGAGGTCGCGCGCCGCGGCCTGGATGCAGCGAACGATGGTGCCGGTGCTATCAATCAGCGTGCCGTCCCAATCGAAGACGATCAGGTCAAATTGCTTCTTTGCCATTCATTTTTCCGGTATGGCCTGCTGGCCCGCCAGCTTGCGCAGCACGCCGGCCGTCGTCGAGCGATTCGAGAAAGCGCAAACACTCGGGAGGCAGTGGCGCGTTCAGGGTCATCTGCTCGCTGGTTGCGGGATGGGCAAATGTGATCTGGTGGGCATGCAGGAACATGCGCTTCAGGACGCCGTAGGGTCCGTTCGCCTTCTGCAGCATCTTGTTAAGGGCAAAATCGCCATACTTGTCGTCGCCCGGAATCGGGAATCCGCTGGAAGCGAGATGGACCCGGATCTGGTGGGTACGCCCGGTCTTCAGCTCGGCTTCCAGCAACGCGAACGGCCCGTATTTTCTCAGCAAACTGAAAACCGTGTGGCACGGCGCGCCATCTGCCTGTACTCGCACCCGCCGCTCCCCGTCCGGCCCCGTATACTTATATAAAGGCAAGCGCACATGCTGGCGGGCGTTGCGCCAGTCGCCGTGCACCAGCACCAGGTATCGCTTGTCAGTCGTGCCCTCCCGCATCTGCTCGTGCAGGCTGGTCAGCGCCGAACGTTTCTTGGCCAGCATCAGGATGCCCGATGTCTCGCGATCCAGCCGGTGCACCAGTTCCAGGAACTTGGCCTGGGGCCGGGAAGCACGCAGTTGCTCGATGACACCGTAACTGACACCCGATCCGCCATGCACGGCAATGCCTGCCGGCTTGTCGATCACCAGCAGGTGTTCATCTTCGAACAGGATCCGGAACTCCGCGCCGGGCACGATTTTTTCGTCGCGCTGGGGCAGCCGCACCGGCGGCACGCGCACCACGTCGCCCTCCAACAGACGGTAGGTCTGGTCTACGCGGCCGCGGTTGACCCGCACCTCGCCTGAGCGCAGCACCCGATAAACATGACTTTTTGGCACGCCTTTTAGCATGCGCAGCAGGAAATTATCTATGCGCTGGCCGGTATCTTCTTCGCCTATCGTCACCAGCTTGACCTGGGGAAGGAGGGATGTGGATCCGTTGCCGGCCGCGTTTCCGCCGGAATCGCTCGCTAACTCCTTCATTTTGCGAATATAATTTGTTGCACCCCGGTTTAAGAGGGTGCGTGTAAGAATAAAGAGCACATTCTACACAGGGGTGACCCCATTGGCCCCGTTGCATTGCATTTCAGTGCGCGAATACAATGGAAAGCGTGTATGCACCACTCCAGCCGCGCCCGTCAGGGTTGCACCGCTGTTGCGATCGGACCGTCGCTGGATTGTTGGACTTGATGCCCGGAATGTAAGGATATGTCTGGCAAGCTTGCGAAAGCGGGCTTGCTGGTTTGATGCAGTCATCGTGCCCACCGACAGATCGCACCTGGCCCAGCTGGTCGCTTCATGAGCGCCGCGTAGTTCGCAACCGGTTACAAACCGGCCTGCGCCGCGGCGCCAGACAGCGCGCCACTGGCCGCACTGCGTGAGGGTGGTTTCGATGTGCCGCATCCGCGCCCTGTTGCGACGCGCTGAACAAGCGCGGCCGCACGTTAGGCAGTTCCCCTCCCCCTGGCTCTCCGTCCTCGCGTACATCCCCGTACCACGCCGCGGCTTTCGCTGCGGCACTGACCAGACCTTCGGGTCACGGAGTGAAACATGAAGCGCATGCTGTTCAATGCGACCCAGCAAGAAGAATTGCGGGTCGCAATCGTCGATGGCCAGAAGCTGATCGACATCGACATCGAGACCACCGGTCGCGAACAACGCAAGTCCAACATCTACAAAGGCGTCATTACCCGTATCGAGCCGTCGCTGGAAGCCTGCTTCATCAGCTACGGCGAGGAGCGCCACGGCTTCCTGCCCTTCAAGGAAGTCGCCCGCACCTACTTCAAGGAAGGCGTGGATGTCCGCAACGCCACCATTCGCGACGCATTGCGCGAAGGCCAGGAAATCATGGTCCAGGTGGAAAAGGAAGAGCGCGGCAACAAGGGCGCGGCACTGACTTCCTTCGTCTCGCTGGCCGGGCGCTACCTGGTGCTGATGCCGAACAATCCTCGTGGCGGCGGCGTCTCGCGCCGGGTCGAGGGCGAAGATCGCCAGGAACTGCGTGAAACCATGGACAAGCTGGACATTCCGCCAGGCATGTCCGTCATCGCCCGCACCGCTGGCATCGGCCGCAATGTCGAAGAATTGCAGTGGGACCTGAACTACCTGATGCAACTGTGGCGCGCCATCGAAGGCGCCGGCAAGTCGGCACCGGGCTCGTTCCTGATTTACCAGGAATCGTCGCTGGTGATCCGCGCGATCCGCGATTATTTCCAGCCGGATATCGGCGAAATCCTGATCGACACCGACGACATCTACGAACAGGCGCAGCAGTTCATGAGCCACGTGATGCCCGACATGGTGCACCGCGTGAAACGCTATCACGACGACGTTCCGCTGTTCTCGCGTTTCCAGATCGAACACCAGATTGAAACTGCCTATTCGCGCACGGTACCGCTGCCTTCCGGCGGCGCGATCGTCATCGACCATACCGAAGCACTGGTGTCGGTTGACGTGAACTCGGCGCGCGCCACCCGCGGCAGCGACATCGAAACCACGGCGACCAACACCAACCTCGAAGCGGCAGATGAAGTGGCCCGGCAGTTGCGCCTGCGCGACCTGGGCGGCCTGATCGTCATCGACTTCATCGACATGGAAAGTGCGCGCAACCAGCGCGAAGTCGAAACCCGGCTAAAAGACGCGCTGCATTTCGACCGTGCGCGCGTACAGATGGGCAAGATTTCCCGCTTCGGCCTGATGGAATTGTCGCGTCAGCGCCTGCGTCCGTCATTGTCGGAAGGCAGCCACGTCACCTGCCCGCGCTGCAACGGCACCGGCCACATCCGCGACACCGAATCCTCCGCCCTGCAAGTCCTGCGCATCATCCAGGAAGAGGCGATGAAGGAAAACACCGCGGCCATCCACGTGCAGTCGCCGGTCGATGTCGCCGCCTTCCTGCTCAATGAGAAGCGCGGCGAGATCCTGAAGATCGAAACCCGCCACCGTGTGTCGGTGATCTTGATCCCCAACAAGCACCTGGAAACGCCGCACTACAAGCTGGAACGGATCAAGCACGACGATCCGCGGCTTGAAGTCCTGCAGGCCAGCTATGCAATGGCGGAGGAAGCCGATACCGACGTTGGTTATAGCAAGCGCCAGAAAGAAGAAGGCAAGCCACGCCAGGAGGCAATGGTCAAGAGCATCACCCCTGAGCAAGCGCCTATCGTCGAGCGTGTCCAGCCTCCTTCCGCGCCGGCACCGGCGCCCGCAGTAGTGGCTGAAGTCCGCGAGGAAGGATTCCTGGAACGCCTGTTCGGCCTGTTCCGCAAGAAGCCCGTGGCGCCGGCAGTACCGCTGACCCCGGCTCTTGAAAAGCCGGCCCCGACGCGCGAGCGGCAGGAACGCAATGGCCGCGGACGCAGCCGCACCCGCGGCCGTGGCGAACGCGACACCGAGAAGCAGGAAGCCCGCGAGGAAACTGCGCAGAAATCGACTGGCCAGGCCGGACGTGGCCAGCGCCCGCCGCGCGAACCACGCGAAACACGCGAACCGGCAGAAGCACGCGCCGAAACCCGTGAAGCGCGCACTGAAGGCCGCGGAGAGCGTGCCGAACGTGGCGAACGCGCAGAGCGTGGCGAGCGGGCAGAGCGTGGTGAACGTGCAGAACGTGGCGAAGGTCGGCGTGAACGCCAGCCGCGCCCGCCAAAGGATGAAGCCAAGGCCAGCGCAGCGGTCGAAGCAGCAACCGAGGAAGCGACACTGGCGCTTGCACCGATTGCTGGCGGACTGACACCCGCAACCCTGGTAGAAGCTCCACAGGCGCAGGAAGAACTCGAACTGGGCGCTGCACCGGCCGGCGAGGCAGGTGAAGCAGGCGAGGCAGGCGAAGAACAGAAGCGTCGTCGTCGTCGTCGTGGCGGCCGCAACCGCAACCGCCGCGATCGTGACAATCCGGAATCGGGCGAACTGCTTGAAGAAGGTGAACCAGGCGAAGCGGCCGAGGCTGGTGCCACTGCGCAAGCAGAGGCTGTCGTGGCTGCCGAGCCGCAACACGCTCCGGCCGTTGCTGCCGCGGAAGTTGCAGCAATCGTTGCCGCTCCCGCCGAGCCTGCCGCAATTGCCCGTGAACCGCTGGCCGAAGAAGCGAGGGTAGAGTCTGCCCCGGCCTTGCCGGTGGTAATCGAACCAGCAATCGAAGCAGCGCCGGTCGCTACCCCGGAAACGGTGACGGCCACTGCGGCCCAACCGGTCGCAGAGGTGCAGCCTGTGGTAGCACCGGCAGCACCGGCGCCGCAAGCGGCCCCGGCTGCTGAAGCGCAAGCGGAAGTCGCCGCCGAAGTCATCCCGCCGGCTCCCGCTGTTGCTGTTGAAGGAGCCCAGCCCGAGGTCGTCGCGGCAGTCGCGGCCCCGGCAGCGCCTGTAGCTGCTCCGGCAGCGCCTGCTCCGGCTCCTGCAGCCACCCAAGTGGCAACAGCACCGGCAGCAACGCCGGCCATGGCCGCCGGCGCCGCTGCCATGCCGCTGGACGAGCTGCGCCAGGTTCTGTCTTCAGCCGGATTGACACTGGCCGTGACGGATCCAGAAAAGCTGCGTGCCGCGCAGGAAGCATCGGCACGCATCGTGGCCCAGCCTCGCGCACCACGCGAGCGCAAGCCGCTGGCACCGCTGCCGAGCGAACCGCTGGTACAGGTGGAAACCCGGCACTGATCGGACACCCGCCCGGCGAGAATGCCGAACCAGCATGAAAAAGGGAGTCTCGGCTCCCTTTTTCTCTATGGAGACCTGAATAAAGTGCAACAACAAAGCGTGTTGGACCAGGCTTCCTCGCCCGTCAGCCTGGGCGAGGCGCTGCTGTACTGGCTGAAGCTGGGCTTTATCAGTTTCGGCGGTCCGGCTGGCCAGATTGCGATGATGCACACCGAACTGGTCGAGAAGCGTCGCTGGATTTCGGAGCAGCGCTTCCTGCACGCACTGAATTACTGCATGGTGCTGCCTGGTCCGGAAGCAACCCAGCTGGCGATCTATATCGGCTGGCTGATGCATGGCACGCTGGGGGGCGTGATGGCCGGCGTGCTGTTCGTGCTGCCCTCGCTGGGCGTGCTGGCCGGGCTGTCCTGGATCTACCTGACCTACGACGATGTGCCAGTCATTGCAGGCATACTTTATGGCATCAAGCCAGCTGTGGTGGCGATCGTGCTTGCTGCGGCCTGGCGCATCGGCAGCCGCACTCTGAAAAACCGCTGGCTGGTGGCGATTGCGCTGCTTGCCTTCCTGGCGATCGCCGTCGTCGACCTCCCCTTTCCCCTGATCGTGCTGAGTGCCGCTGCTGCCGGCGTGATCGGCAGCCGCATGCTGCCGCACCAGTTCCAGCTCGGCGGCGCTCATGGCGCAAGCCACCAGTCATACGGGCCAGCCCTGATCGACGACGACACCCCGACGCCCGAGCACGCCCTGTTTCGCCCGGCACGGCTGGCCGCGGTTTGCGCGGCAGGACTGCTGATCGGTACCGCCGTCTGGCTGCTTGTCGCCTGGGCTTCCGGCGGCATGCACAGTCCCTACAGTCAGATGAGCTGGTTCTTCACCAAGGCAGCGCTGCTGACCTTTGGCGGCGCGTATGCCGTGCTGCCCTATGTGTACGAGGCAGCGGTCGAAACCTTCGGCTGGCTGACCGGCCCCCAGATGATCGATGGCCTGGCACTGGGCGAAACCACGCCCGGCCCGCTGATCATGATCGTCGCCTTCGTCGGCTTCGTCGGCGGCTGGACCAAGGAGGTGCTGGGACCCGGGCATCTCGCCCTTGCCGGTTTCATCGGCGCCTGCGTGGCGACTTTCTTCACGTTCCTGCCCTCCTTCATTTTCATCCTGGCCGGCGGCCCTCTGGTCGAGTCCACCCGCGACAATATCCGGCTGACCGCCCCGCTGACCGCGATATCGGCGGCGGTGGTCGGCGTGATCGTCAGCCTGGCCCTGTTTTTTGCACAACACGTATTTCATACCGAAAGACCATTCGCGCAGTGGGACTTCGCTGCCGTGGCGATCACGGCTCTGGCATGCGTTGCGTTGTTCCGATACAAGGCGGGAGCGATGGGTTTGCTTGCGGGATGTGCCCTCGCAGGCCTCGTGGTATCTTATCTTCGGTAATATTTTCTGTTGGCCGCGGCGATTGCATCGCGCGGCGCAAGGCTCGAAAAATCATGGTCGCGAAAGTCATCCCCGTCGCCGAACAACGCTATCCGGACAGCGCGGCGGTCATACCGGACATACTCGAAGCGCCGACCGGCGTGCTGACCGACGCCCTGTCGCGTCCGCTACGAGACCTGCGCATCTCGGTCACCGACCGCTGCAATTTCCGCTGTGTCTATTGCATGCCGAAGGAAGTATTCGGCAAGGACTATGCATTCCTGCCGCAAAGTTCGCTGCTCACCTTCGAGGAAATCACCCGTGTCGCCCGGCTGTTCGCCGACCACGGCGTCAACAAGATCCGTCTGACCGGCGGTGAACCGCTGTTGCGCAAGAACCTTGAAAAGCTGATCGAGATGCTGGCCGTGCTGCGCACGCCCGAAGGCAAGGCGCTCGACCTGACGCTCACCACCAACGGCTCGCTGCTGGCGCGCAAGGCGCAATCGCTGAAGGATGCCGGGCTGACCCGGGTGACGGTCTCGCTCGACGCGCTGGACGAAGCCGTTTTCCGGCGCATGAACGATGTCGATTTCCCGGTCGCCGATGTACTGGACGGCATCGAAGCCGCGCATCGGGCCGGCCTCGGTCCGGTCAAGGTCAACATGGTGGTCAAGGGCGGCATGAACGACCAGCAAATCCTGCCGATGGCGCGCCACTTCAAGGGCTCGCCGGTGATCCTGCGCTTCATCGAATACATGGATGTCGGCGCTTCCAACGGCTGGAAGATGGACGAAGTGATCCCGTCGGCCGAAGTGGTGCGCCGCATCAGTGAAGAAATGCCGCTGACCGAAGCGCAAGCCAACTACACCGGCGAGACTGCCGAACGCTGGCGCTATCGCGACGGCGGCGGCGAGATCGGCGTGATTTCCAGCGTCACACAGGCCTTCTGCCACGACTGCACGCGCGCGCGCCTGTCGACCGAGGGCAGGGTTTATACCTGCCTGTTCGCAAACAGCGGCCACGACTTGCGCTCCCTGCTGCGCGGCGGACGTAGCGATGCCGAAATCCAGGGCGCGATCGCACACCTGTGGCGCCAGCGCAGCGACCGCTACTCCGAACTGCGCACCATCAATACCGAGGGCTTGTCGCTGGCCCGGCGCAAGGTCGAGATGTCATACATCGGCGGATAGGAAAAGAAAACAGCTTCATGTCACAACCACCACAAGCACACCCCTCACTCGAGCACATCGCCAGCTGCGTCTCCGGGTACGATCCTGACGCCCTTCCGGTCGCCAGCGCCCAGCAAGTGATCCGTTCCTTCATCCGTCCGATTGATTCAGTCGAAAAGCTCGCGATCCGGGCCGCGCTGGACCGGGTGCTGGCAGCCGACATCATCTCGCCGATCAACGTGCCGGCCCACGACAACTCGGCGATGGATGGCTACGCATTGCGTGCAAGCGATCTCGGCAGCGAACCGGTGCGCCTGCGGATCGCAGGGACCGCTTTTGCGGGCCGCGCCTTCGATGGCCAGGTCGGCCCGGGGGAATGCCTGCGCATCATGACCGGCGCCATCATGCCGGCCGGCTGCGACACTGTCGTACCCCAGGAATTCACCCGCGATGGCGACGAACAAGCAGTGACCATTCCGCCAGGCGTGGTGCGCGCCGGCGATAACCGCCGTTTCGCAGGGGAAGATCTCAAGGCCGGCCAAGCGGCGCTTGCCCGTGGCCGGATCCTGCGCCCGGCCGATCTTGGCCTGCTGGCGTCGCTGGGGATTGCCGAAGTGCCGGTGCAGCGGCGCCTTCGAGTCGCGTTTTTCTCCACCGGGGATGAACTGCGTTCCATCGGCGAGCCGCTGGACGAGGGCTGCGTCTATGACAGCAACCGATACACGCTGTATGGCATGCTACGCCGCCTAAGCTGCGACATTGTCGACATGGGGGTAGTCAGGGATGAACCCGAAGCGCTGGAAGCTGCATTCCGCAGCGCGGCCGAAAATGCCGACGCCATCATCACCTCGGGAGGGGTCTCGGTCGGCGCCGCGGACTACACCAAGCAGATGATGGCCAAGCTGGGCGATGTCAGCTTCTGGAAAATTGGCATGCGGCCGGGGCGCCCGATGGCGTTCGGCCACATCTCCTCCGGCGGACATGGCGCCTACCTGTTCGGCCTGCCCGGCAATCCGGTCGCCGTAATGGTCACATTTTATTTTTTCGCACGCGATGCCCTGCTGCACATGATGGGCGCAGCGCCGGCACCCCTGCCCTTGCTGCCGGTTGTCTCCCGCACCGCGATCCGCAAGAAACCCGGCCGCACCGAGTACCAGCGCGGAATACTCACCACGGATGCCGACGGCCGGCGCAGCGTCAGCATCACCGGCTCCCAGGGATCGGGCATCCTGCGCTCGATGTCCGAGGCAAATTGCATGGTGGTCCTGCACCATGAACAAGCCAATGTCGCGCCGGGCGACATGGTCGATGTCGTGCTGTTTGATGGACTGACCTGAAAATTTCACGCCGGAAGCGCAGCCAAAGCCCTCAGGACTTGTCGAAACATATACACTATTGCCGTTGCAATATTGATATCCAACAAGAGTCCGCGTGATAGAAAACAAGGGAAATGGCGGCAATTTCAGGCCCCGCTGGCAGGATGCCGCTTCTTGCCTGTCTTCTTGCCTGGGCTTCTTGCCTGGCTTCATGCTTCGGATCCGGCCAGTCGGACCCGCCTGCCAGCAAGCAGCTCAAATGAAGTCCCGCACCGACCAGAAGCAGCATCGGCTGCGCCGCGCCATTGCAGCGGCGAGCGCCATCGCCCTCAGCACTGCCTGCTTGCCGGCCGCGGCCGAGCATGCACCAGCACCCGATGCCCTGGTCACGATGTCAATCGAGCAGCTGCTCGATAAAGAGGTCTACGGCGCCTCCAGATACCTGCAGAACTCCAGCGACGCACCCTCGGCGGTATCCGTGGTAACGGCGGACGACATACGCCACTTCGGCTGGCGCACGCTGGCTGATATCCTGCGTACTCTCCCCGGCCTGAGCGTCAACTACGACCGCAACTACAGCTACCTCGGCGCGCGCGGATTCCTGCGTCCAGGCGACTACAACACCCGCTTCCTGTTGCTGGTGGACGGGCAGCGCACCAACGATGCCGTGTATGAACAGGCGTCGATCGGCACCGAGTTCATGCTCGACATCGACCTGATCGACCGGGTCGAATACGTCCCTGGCGCCGGTTCCTCGATCTATGGCGCGAATGCGTTCTTCGGCGTCATCAATGTCGTCACCAAACGGGCGCGGGACCTGCCGCTGGTACAGGTTTCCGGGGCGGCCGGCAAGTCCGGCACGACCAAGGGGCGCGCGACCCTCGCCATGCATGACGATGCCGGTGCCGAACTGCTGCTCTCCGCCACCCGTTACCGCAGCACTGGCGCAGACCTGTATTACCCGCAGTTCGATACGCCGGCCAACAACAATGGCATCGCACGGGGCCTGGACCACGACCTGTCCAATTCCGTGTTCGCCAAGGGACGCGCTGGTCCATGGAGATTTTCGCTCGCCCATTCGGAACGGACCAAGGGCATCCCGACCGCTTCCTGGGGCCAGGTGTTCAACGACCCGAGGTCGGGCACGCGAGACGTGCAGACATCAGCCCAACTGGGCTATCGCGACCTCCTGTCGGATCGAACCGAGCTGGCGGTGAACCTCTCGTTCGGCCGTTACGATTACCAGGGCGATTACATCTACGACCTGCCGCCGGTCAGCGTTCAGCGCGACGGCAGCATCGGCAGCTGGTTCGGCGCCGACATCAAGCTGCTCACCACGCGCTTTACCGGACACAAGCTGGTGCTGGGGGCAGTGCATGCGGTCGACCGGCGCCTGGACCAGTACACCTACATTGTCGTGCCATACGCGTCCAGCCTCGACGACCACCGGCGCGGCCGCAAAACCGGCCTGTTCATCCAGGATGAAATCACGCTGACGCCGCGGCTGCTGCTCAATGCCGGCCTGCGCTGGGACTCGTCGGAGATCACCGATTCCATCGTCAATCCGCGCCTGGCCCTGATTTACAAGCCACGGACAGGCACCGTCGTGAAAGGCATATTCGGGACCGCATATCGTGACCCGAACACCTATGAAATGTATTACCGTGCGCCGGCCCCGGGCGGGCAGAACCCCAATCCGGCGCTGAGGCCCGAACGCATCCGGACCCATGAACTCGTCGTCGAACAACGCATCGGGCAAAGCAGCAAAGTCGTCGCCACGCTTTACCAGAACGTCGCATCCAACCTGATCACGCAGACCTACGACCCGGTCACGCTGACATCGACCTTCATCAACGCCAGCGAGGCAACCGCCCGCGGACTTGAACTGTCGCTGGACCAAGCCTGGAGGGGCGGCGCCCGGATGCGCGCCAGCACCAGTTTTCAACACACCTATGACACTGCCACCGGTTCGCACCCGGTCAACTCGCCGGACCTGTTGGCGAAGATGAATTTCTCGGTCCCGCTGGGGCGGGTGCGGGCGGGAATCGAAGCGCAGTATGTCGGACCACGGGACACCCTCACCCGGAGAATCGGCGGATATTGGATCGCCAACGCAACCCTGTTCTCCGCACGGCTGGCGAAAGGGCTGGAGATGTCAGCCAGCATCTACAATGTATTCAACCGGCGCTATGCCGACCCGGGGGCCAACGAACATCTGCAGGACAGCCTGCGACAGGACGACCGCAGTTGGCGCCTGAAATTCACGTACGGCTTCTGACCTTGGCCCGATCGCGCATATTCCGACGCTGGGGCCTGAAAATCGGCCTGCCGCTGCTGCTTGCCAGCGGACCGGCGCTGGCAGACCCGGTCGCGGACTATCGGCTGAAAGCGGCGATCGTGTACAACTTCGCATTGTTCACGACATGGCCGGCCGACGCCCTTCCTGCCGGGAACGATTTCAATGTGTGCTTCCTGCAGGCCCCGGAACTGAAACAAGGCATGCAGGAGCTTGCCGTGCCGACCCTGCTCGGCCGGCGCCTGGTCATGCAGCTGACCTACGATACCGATGGGCTGCGCGGGTGCCAGGTACTGGTGGTCGGTAGCGTACCCCGCGAGAAATGGAACACCCTGCGCAAATCGCTGGCTGGCGCGGCAGTGCTGACCGTTTCCGATGAACCCGCTCTGCAGGACAGGGTGATGATGAGCATGGCAACCGAAGGTGAGCGGATCGTGTTTGATGTCGACCATACGGCGGCGCGCGCCGTGAATCTGGCCCCCAGCTCGAAACTGCTGCGACTGGCAAGAAAGGTCCGATGAACATGCCGAAACAACCCGGCCTGAGGCGGCCGCTGGCGCGCTGGATCGATCTGGCCACCCTGCTCACTGCTGGCGCGGCCCTGCTGTTGGCGGGGACGCTGCTGACTGTTTATCAAGTGGTCTCGTTGCGCAGCGCACTAGTGGACGACGCCCGGGTGCAGGCCCGCATCATCGGCGAAAACAGCACTGCTGCCCTGAGCTTCAAGGATCCCGCGGCCGCGCACGACACACTGTCTGCGCTGGAATTTTCGCCAAGCGTGCTGGCGGCGGCAATCCTGAACGAGCACTACGAAGCCCTGGCACACTATCAGGCTGCCGGCGACGACGGGCCGCCACCACGGGCCGACGGCACCTTGATGCGAGACGGCTACCGCTTCAGTGCCGGCGAGGTCCTGGTGGCGCAGCCGATCATCAGGATGGACGGCCGCAACCTCGGCACGGTCGTATTGCGGGTCAGCCTGGAACAGTTGTGGCGCCGTGTGCTGGGCTACATCGGGCTGACGCTGGCAGTAGCGGCCGGTTCGCTTGCCATTGCCTTCCTGCTGGTGGCGCGCATGCGCCGGGTGGTGCGCCATACCGAAGCCCATCTTGACTACCTTGCCCATTCCGATCCTGTCACCGGGCTGCCCAACCGCCACGCCTTCAACGCCAGGCTGGCATTCGCACTATCGAAAGTCGATCAGTTCGGCGGCATGGTCGGGCTGCTGTTCCTTGACCTGGACGACTTCAAGGTGGTCAACGACACGCTGGGCCATCAGAACGGGGACCGCATGCTCAAGCAGGTGGCACAACGCCTGACCGGCGTGCTGCGCACGACCGACACCATCTGCCGCATCGGCGGCGACGAGTTTGCCGTGATCCTCGAATCAGCCACCAGTTCCCGCGAGAGCGAATCAGTGGCTGCCAAGCTGATCGCGGCGCTGGCAGCGCCCTTCCCGCTGGACAAGCACGAAATGTATGTCAGCGCCAGTATCGGCCTGGCAATCTATCCGCTGGACAGCGCCGACCTGCAGGCGCTGATCCGGAATGCCGACACGGCGATGTACCACGCCAAGAGCCGTGGCAAGAATGCGTTTGACCGCTTTCACCCCGACATGGAGCAACGGGCGCAAAAACGCGTGCAGCTCGAGAACAGCATGCGCAAGGCGCTCGAGCGCAATGAGCTGCGCGTGTTCTTCCAGCCGCAGATCAGCATCGCCACCCGCCGCATCGTCGCGGTCGAAGCGCTGCTGCGCTGGGAGCACCCCGAGCTGGGCCTGATACAGCCGCTCGAGTTCATCCCGGTTGCAGAAGAAAGCGGCCTCATCGTTCCGCTCGGCAAATGGGTGCTGGAGGCGGCATGCGAGCAGGCCGCACGCTGGGCAGCCGAAGGAATGCGGGAACTGAGCATCGCCGTCAACCTGTCGGTGCGGCAGATGCGCGAGGAAGGCCTGGTGGATGACATCCTCGCGATCCTGAATCGGACCGGCGTGGCTCCGGGACAGCTGGAACTGGAAATCACCGAGACCGTGCTGATGGAAGACGTCGAGGAAAACGTGCGACTGCTCACGCGATTGAAGGCCGAAGGGATCTGCATTTCGATCGATGATTTTGGCACCGGCTACTCGTCGATGGCCTACCTGAAGCGATTCCCGATCGACCAGATCAAGATCGACCGCACCTTCATCACTGACCTGCCGGCCGATGCCGAAGACCGGGCAATCACGACCGCCATCATTGCAATGGCGCACTCGCTGGGCGTGGAGGTCGTGGCGGAAGGGGTCGAGACCGCGGCGCAACTGGCCTTCCTCGACGAGCACGGCTGCGACCGGGTGCAGGGCTACTTCCTCGGCGCGCCGTTGCCGGGGCCGCATGTGACCGTGCTCTTGAATGCGCAACAGGAAGAACTGCAGGCGTCATTGCCGCGGGCCTGAGGCGCGGCCAGGCAAGACAATTGCAGCAAGTGCATCTTCGCCTGCAAAAAAAGTCGGGTCAGGGCGCAAACCCTGACCCGATGTTTTTTTACTTCAATCGCAGGTGCTGCCCTTCAACTTCCGGCGGGCAGCACCCCGATATCCTCTCAGTCCTCTGCCAACAACATCAAGGCGACTACTGTCCCTACCCCGGCTGGAATGCCGAAACGTTCCAGCAGGTTGGGTTGCGCGCGCGCAATCACCTCGACCGGCACCATCGAGAGTTCGATCACCCTGGTGGTGACCGAGTCTTCAAACAGCCGCATCAGGGCGTTCTTGCGCGCCGTTCCCATCACGATCTTGTGAGCGCCGACCTCGCGCGCGCAATCGGCGATGGATTCGGCAGTATCCCCCTGGCGCACCACCACGTCATACTGGATTGCTGCCTTGTCCAGCATCTCCCGCGCCTGCTGGAGCGCCTTTTGGGTACCCTCCTTCCGGAAAGAATCCCGATTGGCGAGAGGCACGAAACGCGACACGTAGCGTGACAGGCGCGGCTGCACGTTGACCAGGTTGACCTTCATCGGCTCCTGACCGCGGCGATTCAGCAGCAATACATGGTTGACAGCATCCAGGGAAGCGCGAGAACCATCGACCGGGATCAGGATACGTAGCATGTCAACTTTCCCCTTTTTCGGAAATCGCAGCAGGCTTGCCACCGGCAGCCGGGTAATCGGTTTCAGCAAGCTCACGCGAACGCCGTGCGCGCAAGACACCGCTTCCCACCACGCCACCTATGACCACCAGGTACAGGGCCCACGCGAAGAGTGAATTCTGCGTGAAGTAGGCTTTCAGCATGGCTTCGGTCACGATCATCTTGACTGCGGTCCACGCCAGGATGCCGGCACCTATGTAAATAATAACCGGGAACCGCTCGACCCACTTGAGGATCATTGTGCTGCCGAAAACCATGATCGGCACGCTGATCAGCAAACCGATGACGACCAGCGTGAAATCGCCGTGCGCTGCACCGGCCACGCCCAGCACATTATCCAGGCCCATGACAGTGTCGGCAACGATGATGGTCCGGATGGCGCTGGCCAAGGTTACCTGGCCGGCGGGAAGATGTGAATTCTCATCAGACTCTTCATCGGGTGCCAGCAGTTTGTATGCGATCCAGACCAGCAACAAACCACCCGCCAGTTGCAGCCCTGGTATGTTGAGCAACCAGACGATGATGAGCGTCATCAACACGCGAACAACCACGGCACCGACAGTGCCGAGGATGATGGTCATGCGTTGCTTGTCTGCAGGGAGTCGTCGCGCAACCAGCGCGATGACGATGGCGTTGTCGCCGGCGAGCACCAGATCGATCGCAATGATCGCCAGCAGCGCCGAGAGAAACTGGGCTGAGAATATCTCCATGGAAGATCCTTTGGACAGACACCCGGTTGTTATCCGTACTGACTGGCAAAGATCCCCGGGTCAAAAAACCTTTACCAAACGGTTGGTAAAGGTCTTGCCACAACGCAAAGCGTTGCCTGCAGGGCCGGGGATGGGGATCCCGTAATGACGACGTCTGCAGTGAGGCTACTCCCCTTCGAAGGGGTGGAAGATATGTCGGCTACCCGGCATTGTCAATTCGGGAAAACTTGAGGATATCTGCGTCTTTTCGAATTGCAGCGTCCAGCACCTGTGCGACGTGCATGGCTTCCCGCCCGCTGCCCAGCCTGATCTGTTCGCGGCAGGAAAACCCGTTCGCCACCACCATGGTCTCGCTGTCGCTGGCGCGCACCGCCGGCAGCAAGGCGCGTTCGCCAATGGCGCTGGAAACCTGCGCAGTGTGCGGATGAAACCCGAAGCTGCCGGCCATGCCGCAACAGCCGCTCTCCGGCGAGGAACAGGCAACGCCGGCAGCCGCCATCATTGCGGCCTCGGCCGCCGTGCCAAGAACCGCCTTCTGGTGGCAATGCCCCTGCAGCAGCGCGGTGCCGCCGGCGCGTGGCGGCCGGTAGCCGATGTGCTGCAGGAATTCAGCCAGCATCATCGTTTGCGAGGCCAGCGCCTGCGCGCGCGGATCGTCGGGAAAAAGGTTCAGCAACTCGTCGCGAAACACGCTGGTGCAGGACGGCTCGAGGCCGACCACCGGCGTGCCGGCCTCGATCTCGGGAGCCAGCACATCCAGGATTTCAGCGAGTTGCGCGCGCGCCTGGTCGAGCAGGCCGAAGTCGTACAGGGGACGGCCGCAGCACAAGCGCTTCCTCGGCAACACCACCGTGCAACCGGCATGCTCCAGCACCCGCACCGCAGCGTGTGCCACCTCCGGCTGGAAATGATTGCTGAAGGTGTCGGCCCACAATATGACACGGCGGCCGCCCTGCAGCTTCGGCGCGAACGCCGAGCGGAAGCTGCGCTGCGCCAGACGCGGCAGCGAACGCCCGGGAGCGATACCGGCGACTTTCCTGGCCAGCGACGCAAACGGTTCGCGCTGCGTCAGCAGGTTCACCAGGCCGGGGAATTTCGCAGCCAGCGGCGCCCACTGGCCGATGCGCCCCATGCTCCAGGCCTGCACCGGACGCCGATGCTGCTCGTAATAATGCGACAGGAACTCGGCCTTGTAGGTCGCCATGTCGACATGGGTCGGGCAATCGCTCTTGCATCCCTTGCAGGACAGGCACAGGTCCAACGCTTCCTTCACCTGTTCGCTGTTCCAGCCGTCCTTCACCAGATCGCCACGCAGCATTTCGAAAAACAGGCGCGAGCGTCCGCGGGTCGAATATTTCTCTTCGCCGGTGGCGCGGTAGCTCGGGCACATGGTGCCGCCCTCCTGCGAACGGCACTTGCCCATGCCGATGCAGCGTTCGACCGCGCGCGAGAAATTGTCGAACTGGCCGTTGCCGTCCTTGGGAAAAGCGAACCGGGTTTCGAAGCGTATCGGCCGGTAATCCGGTCCCTGGCGCAGATTTTCGTCCACCCGGTAGGGGTCGATCATCTTGTGCGGGTTCATGCGGTGCCGAGGATCCCAGATGGCCTTGAATTCGCGAAACGCCTGCATCAGTTCCGGGCCGTACATGATCGGCAGGAACTCCGCCCGGGCCTGGCCATCGCCGTGCTCCCCGGTCAGCGAGCCGCCGTAACGCACCACCAGTTCGGCCGCTTCGCGCAGGAACCCGCGCCAGATGCGGATGCCTTCCGCGCTGCGCAGGTCGAAGGTGATGCGCGCGTGTATGCAGCCGTCGCCGAAATGCCCGAACAGCGAAGTCTGGTAACCGTAGCGGTCGATCAGCTGCTGGAATTCACGCAGGTAGTCGCCCAGGCGCATCGGATCGACCGCGGCATCCTCCCACCCGACCACCGGATCCGGCAGGCCCGGCTGGTCCTGCAGCGAGGTGGCCGACGCGCCGACTTCGCGGATGGTCCAGATACGCTCGGCCCACGCCTTGTCCTCGATCAGCCAGTGCGATGGCGCATCGCTTTCGCCGGCCCATGAATCGACCAGCGCCTGTGCCTGCGCCTGCGCAGCTGCTTGCGTGTCGGCGCCGAATTCGACCATGATCCAGGCATCGCCGGCCGGTAGCCGGGCGATATCGTCAAGCCGCAGGCCGCGTCTTTTCAGCCCGCCGATGATGGCGATGTCGAGGCCTTCAGTGGCAATCGGCTTGAACGGCAGGATGCGCGGAACCGCATCGCCGGCGCGATAGATATCGGGGAAGCCCAACACCAGCACCGCGCGCTCGCGGGGACTGTGCACCAGGCGAGTCCGGGCTTGCAAGGTGATCGCGCATCCGCCTTCGGTGCCAACCAGCGCGCGGGCGACATTGAAGCCGTTTTCCGGCAACAGCTGGTCCAGGTTGTAGCCGGAGACGCGGCGATTGATGCGCGGGAAGCCGCTGCGGATTGCATCGGCATAGCGGTCGCGCATCTGGCGCAGGGCTGAATAAATTTCGCCACGGCGGCCGCCGGCTGCAATGATCGCCTGCAGCTCTTGTTCGCTGGTCGGTCCGACCCGGAAACGGGCGCCGTCGTACGTGAGGATCTCGAGCTCCTCGATGTTCTCCACCGTCTTGCCAGCCATGACGGAATGCGCGCCGCAGGAGTTGTTGCCGATCATGCCGCCGAGCGTGCAGCGGCTGTGGGTCGCAGGATCGGGACCGAAAGTCAGCCCGTGCTCCTCGGCCGCATCGCGCAGTGCATCGCACACCACGCCGGGCTCGACATCGGCCACGCGCGCCACCGGGTCGACCTTCAGCACCTGGTTCATGTACTTCGAAGTATCGATGACGACCGCCACATTGACCGTCTGCCCGTTCATCGAGGTGCCGCCGCCGCGCGCCAACACCGGCACGTCGAATTCCCGGCAAACCGACAATGCGGCTTCGATATCCGCCGCGGAGCGCGGCAGCACGACACAGATCGGCACCTGGCGATAGTTCGATGCATCAGCCGCATACACCGCCCGGCTACCGTCGTCGAAACGGACTTCGCCCTTCACGGCGGATTCGAGCGCACGCCGGAAACTGTCATGGGCACCAGCAGCTGCATCGGTACCGGCAGCTGCAGCGGCAGCGGCAATGGAAATTGAAGTCATGGATACCGCAGTCGTGGAAATTGGAATGGCGATTGAAGCCCCGCGAGGTCCCGGGACTGAAAACGTCAGGCAGCGCTGGCGCCGTCTCGCTCATCGGCCGGTTCGAACCCATCCAGCGGATCGGCTGGCCCGAACAATCGCTGCGCGGCATCCGCCGGCATCGCCTCGACCGTCTTCAGCTTGCGTGCCATCTGCCGGCTGCGGGTCTCGGCCTGTTCGATATTCTTCGCAGCCCGCTCGAGTGTGGCCTTGGTGGCGGCAAGCACGTCGCCGAACTTGCCGAACTCGGTCTTGACGGCGCCCAGCACCTGCCACACTTCCGATGACCGCTTTTCCAGCGCCAGCGTACGAAACCCCATCTGCAGGCTGCTCAGCAATGCTGACAAGGTGGACGGTCCGGCGACGATCACGCGACAGGTGCGCTGCAGTTCGTCGGTCAGGCCGGGCCGCCGCATCACTTCCGCATACAGGCCTTCGGTCGGCAGGAACAGGATGGCGAAATCGGTGGTCAGCGGCGGCGACAGGTACTTGTCGGCGATGGTGCGCGCTTCGACCCGCACCGCCCGCTCCAGCTCGCGTCCGAACACGGCCACCCCTTCGCTGTCGGCACGCTCGGCGGCATCTACCAGCCGTTCGTACTGCTCCTTGGGAAATTTGGCGTCGATCGGCATCCACACCGGCGTGCCGCTGTCGTCGTTGCCGGGCAGGCGGATCGCAAACTCGACCCGCGCATTGGTTCCGGGCACGGTCTCGACATTGACGCCGTACTGTTCGGGCGTAAGCAATTGTTCCAGCAGCATGGCCAGCTGTACCTCGCCCCAGGTGCCGCGGGTCTTGACGTTGGTCAGCACCCGTTTGAGGTCGCCCACGCCAATCGCCAGCTGCTGCATCTCGCCCAGTCCCTGGTGGACTTTTTCGAGACGGTCCGAAACGATCTTGAACGACTCGCCCAAGCGAGTTTCGAGAGTGGCGTGCAGCTTCTCATCCACGGTCTGGCGCATTTCCTCCAGCCGCTTGCCGTTATCGGCCTGCAACTCGCGCATTTTTTCTTCCAGCGTGGCCCGCACCTCGGCCATGCGGCGCGCATTCGACTCCGCCATCTGTGTCAGCGTCTGCTGCAAGGTGTCGCTGAAGCGCTTGAGCGCCTGCCCCTGCTCGTCGCGCGCCTGCTGTGCCTGCTGCGCCAGGGTCTGGCGCAGCGTCTCCATGTGCTGGGCATTGGACTCGTTGAGCTTGACCAGTTGCTGCGAGAAAGAGTCGATCTGGTTGTTCTGGACCGTGGCGACACTGGTCATCTGCGCTGCCAGCGTCTGCTGGAACTGTGCCAGCGTGCTGCCCATTTCCTGGCGCGAGCCCTGCGCTGTCGCCTGCAGCTCGGAACGCAGTTCCCGCTCGGTGCGCTCCTGCCCCTGGAGCAGCCGGGAAATCTTGTCATCGTCGTCGCGCCGGCCGGCTTTCAGCAAGGACAACAGTTGCAGCACGAGCACGGCGGCCAGTCCGGCCGCCATCAGCATTTCGAATGTTGTCATGTCCGCCTAGCCGTCCGTATTGCGCATCCAGTCCGCCGTCCCGAAAAACGCATGCAGCAGTCTTTCCTGCAGCGCTTCGGGCAGGCCTTCATCCTGCATCGCCATCGCCATGCAGCGCAACCACTGGTCACGCTCGGCGCTGGCAATCGAAAACGGCAGGTGGCGGGCACGCAGGCGGGGATGGCCAAAACGTTCGACATACAGGGCCGGACCGCCGGTCCAGCCCGACAGGAACCAGAACAGCTTGTCGCGCGAACCATCCAGCGAAGGTGGATGCATGGCGCGCAAGGCCGCGAATTCCGGCTCCAGGTCCATCAGGTCGTAGAAGCGATCCACCAGGGATCGCAGCCTTTGTTCGCCGCCAATCAAATCATAGGCGGTCGGCTGTTGCGTTTCATCAGTCGTCATGGGCTAGATCATAGCGCAATGACGATGCTTCCGACATCCAGTGGCGATGCCGGCAGGAGCATCCCGCCAGCAGCCTGCCGGCATCGCGTGTCCGCCATGAATTTTCATCCCAAATGTTCGATTGACGCTTCTCAACCAAGGTTTCATTTCATTTTTTACAACGAATTTAGTTATTAATATGGCATACGGAAATTCATCAGACAGGGGCGGAAAACGTGCAAGACGCGATCCACAGATATTCGCCGCGACTCGAGATCATGATGCGTGTCGTCGACGTGCTTGGACTATGGTGCGCCGGGCAACTTGCCGGCCTGCTCAGTTTCAATGCGCCGCTGTCGCAGGCAGCGCCAGTGCATGGCATCCTGCTGTACTTCGGCTGCGCGCTGGCGTTCATCCTGTTCGCCAATTTCAAGATGTACGGCTCGTGGCGTGGCCGTTCGATGCCGGCGATGTTCCTGCAAGTCGCGCTGTCCTGGGCAGCGGTGATGATGATTGCGCTGTTGTTCAGCTTCCTGATCCATCACGTCGGCTCGCTGTCGCGGCTGTGGATGTTCCACTGGTATGTGGTCGGCGTACTTTCACTGATGCTGACTCGCGCGGTCCTCTACACGCTGCTGCGCCACATTCGCGAAAACGGACTCAACAACAAGCGCGTGGTCATCGTCGGCTACGGCAGCATCGGCCGCGAGATGCATCGCCGCGCCAGCCAGCAGAGCTGGTATGGCTATGACGTCAAGGCGGTTTTCCCGCTCGAGCCAGACCAGCCCCTTGCGGCCGGCGTCGAACGCGTCGATTCGCTGGAGGGACTGCTTGACTATGTAGCCCGCAACCATGTGCACGAGATCTGGATCACGCTGCCCTTGTCGGATTCGAACCGCCTGCAAAAGCTGCAGTACCTGCTGCGCAATGCGCTGGTCGACATCCGCTGGGTACCCGACACGCTCTCGATGCAGATCCTGTCCAACAAGGTGATCACTTTCCTTGGAATGCCCGCGGTCGATCTCAACCAGCCGGTCGCAGCCGACATGAGTGCCATGGCCAAGGATGTGTTTGACAAGGTGTTTGCCGCCATCGTGCTGTTCCTGTTGCTGCCGCTGTTCATCGTGATTGGCATTGGCATCAGGATGTCGTCGCCGGGACCGGTGTTCTTCCAGCAGCCGCGGCTGGGCCTGAACGGACGTCCTTTCGGGTGCCTGAAGTTTCGCAGCATGAAGCTGCACGACGACCACGGCGGCGTCACCCAGGCGACCCAGGACGATCCGCGCGTGACCCCTATCGGCCGCTTCCTGCGCCGCACCAGCCTGGACGAACTGCCGCAATTCATCAATGTCCTGCTGGGCGACATGTCGGTGGTCGGCCCGCGTCCGCACGCACTGCAACACAACGAGTTGTACAAGGACAAGCTCGAAATGTACATGCTGCGCCACCGCGTCAAGCCCGGCATCACCGGCTGGGCGCAGATACACGGGTACCGCGGCGAGACCGACACCGTCGACAAGATGGCAAAGCGGGTCCAGTTCGACCTGCATTACATACAGCACTGGTCCTTTGCGATGGACATGAAGATCATCGTCTGGACCGCATTCAAGGGATGGACCAGCAACAATGCTTATTGAGATCCGGATTCGTCACGGCATGAATGCAAGCCTGCCTGCAAGCGCGTCGCCATCCGCATGCGCAGGCTTGATCTACCGAACCAACGCGCAGGTGACCACACCATGAACACCATGATCCCGGTAGTGCTGTGTGGCGGCTCCGGCAGCCGCCTGTGGCCGCTTTCCCGCGAAAGCTATCCGAAACAATTCCTGCGCTTGCTCGGCGGCGCAAGCCTGCTGCAGCAGACGCTGCAACGGCTGTCCGGCGTACCCGACCTGGGTGCGCCTATCCTGGTCACCGGGGAATCCACCCGCTTCGTGGTGGCTGAACAGGTGCGCGAGATCGGCATCGACAACGCGCAGATCCTGCTTGAGCCGATGCGCCGCAATACGGCGCCGGCAATCGCCAGCGCCGCCCTCCACGCCCTGTCATTGCATGAAGATCCCATGCTGCTGGTGTTGCCGTCCGACCATGTGATCAAGGACCGGGCGGCCTTCGCTGCTGCGCTGGCCCATGCCAGGACCGCGGCGGCGCGAGGCGATCTGATGACGTTCGGCATCCAACCGGATCGCCCGGAAACCGGATATGGCTATATTCGGGCTGGAGCGGGGGCAGGAGCGGAGGCAGGAGCACGAGCAGCAACGGACACCGGCGCTGGCAGGGCCGCGGCCGGACCGGTGCGGCCGGTGCTCGAATTCGTCGAGAAGCCGAATCTGGCGACAGCCCGGCAGTATCTGGAAAGCCGGGATTTTTTCTGGAACAGCGGCATGTTCCTGTTTTCCGCCCGCCGTTACCTCGAAGAACTGTCGCAATTCGAGCCGGCCATGGTCGAAGCCTGCCGGACCGCGCATCAGAAGGGCGTGCGCGATATCGACTTCCTGCGACTCGACACCGATGCCTACGCGTCCAGTCCGGACAAGGCGGTCGACCATGCGGTCATGGAACGCACCGACCGCGCTGCCATGGTGCCGCTGGACGCCGGCTGGAACGACATCGGCAGCTGGGCCTCGGTACGCGATGCATCCGACAAGGACGAACACGACAATGCAGTGCAAGGCGATGCCATGCTGGAGGACTGCGAAGATTGCCTGGTGCATTCCAGCAGCCGCCTGGTGACAGCCGTCGGGCTGCGCAACGTGGTGGTGATTGAAACGCCGGATGGCGTGCTGGTGATGAATGCCGACAAGGCGCAGGACACCAGGAAAATCGTGAACCGGCTGCTGGAGCAGGGCCGCAGCGAGGCCACCCAGCACAGGCAGGTTTTCCGGCCCTGGGGTTCCTACGATTGCATTGGCGGTGGTGGCCGGTTCCAGGTCAAGCGCATCGTCGTCAAGGAAGGGGCCAAGCTGTCCTTACAGATGCATCACCATCGGGCCGAACACTGGGTGGTGGTGTCCGGCACCGCAAAAGTCACGAATGGCGACAGCGACTACCTGCTGTCGGAAAACCAGTCCACCTACATACCGATCGGGGTGGTCCATTCGCTGGAGAATCCCGGCAAGATTCCACTCGAACTGATCGAGATCCAGTCCGGCGGCTACCTGGGAGAAGACGACATCGTGCGGCTGCAGGACCGCTACGGGAGGAGCTGACCCAGCCTGGCCGCCGGCCGCGCCGGCGCACTGACGCCGTCGAACCGAACACCCGCTGACAAGTCGAACGTGACGCAGGGCAGGCCAGGGTCCGCTCCTGCTGTGCCCTCTTGCTTTACGCCGATTGCTTTACGCCGATTGCTTTACTCCGATTGTTTTTCTCCCGTTCAACGAGTTCAACGAATCCCCATGCACAAGCAAATCACCAAAGCAGTATTTCCGGTGGCCGGCCTCGGCACCCGTTTCCTGCCGGTCACCAAAGCGAGCCCGAAGGAAATGTTGCCCATCGTCGACAAGCCGCTGATCCAGTACGCAGTCGAAGAGGCGATGGCGGCCGGCATCACCGAAATGATTTTCGTGACCGGGCGCAACAAGCGCGCGATCGAGGACCATTTCGACAAAGCCTACGAGCTGGAAGCGGAACTGGCGGCGCGCGACAAGCAGGCCTTGCTGAGCGCATTACGCGGCATCAAGCCGGACTCGGTGCAATGCTTCTACGTGCGCCAGGCCGAAGCGTTGGGCCTGGGACATGCGGTGCTGTGCGCGGAACGCCTGATCGGCGACGAGCCGTTCGCGGTGCTGCTGGCGGACGACTTGCTGGATGCCGACGTGCCGGTGTTGAGGCAGATGACCGAGCTGCATGCGCATTACGGCAGCAGCATCATCGGCGTCGAACCGATCCGCCCGGAACAGTCGCGCTCGTATGGCGTGGTGGCCGGCAAGGGCTTCGGCGATGGCTTGCTGAAGCTGCATGACATCGTCGAGAAGCCGGCCCCGGAGGACGCGCCTTCCGACATGGGCGTGGTCGGCCGCTACATCCTGACTTCGTCGATCTTCCGGCACCTGCGCGAAATGCCGCCGGGCGCCGGCGGCGAATTGCAGCTGACCGATGGCATCGCCAGGCTGCTGAAGCAGGAAGCGGTGCTCTCCTACCGGTTCGACGGCAAGCGTTATGACTGTGGCAGCAAGCAGGGCTATCTGCAGGCGACAGTTGAATTCGCGCTGCGTCATCCGGAAGTCTGCGAGGAATTCCGCGAATACCTGAGGCACATCCAGGTTGCGCAGGGCGGGGACAGCGACGGCGAAGTGATCGGCATGCCCGGGCCGCTGCCGGGCGCGCAAGGTGCGCCCGGCAGCAGCGTGATCTACATGTGAGGTCAGCACGGCGTCCGGGCGCCGCCTTGCGAGATCGTGTCAGGACGCCCGGGCAATGCCGCCGGCCTGCCCTGCCCTGCCCTGCCCTACTCCCGCTGCAACGCCGACACCGGCCCCGGCGACCTGCCCGTCTGTTCCATCACCGTCGCTGCCGCCGCATCGAGCTGTGCCACCGTTCCTGCATCGACCGGTATCAACTCCGCGCGGGCAAGCCGCGAGCGCCGCTCCGGCTCGCCGGGCAGCAGGATGCCATCGCTGTCCTGCGCCAGTGGTGCCGAGCGCACCCAATCCACATAGGCCTGGACCTCTTCGCTGAACAGGTCAGCAGTCCCCATCCGCTGCGGATCGAACACCACGGCAAGCATGTTGTTCCAGACCCCTTGGGTCATATTGGCCGGAAGCGAAGCCCTGCCGCCAGTCAGTGCGGCGGCCAGCAGTTCGCACACCATTGCCAGCGCAAAGCCCTTGTGCCCGGCAAACGGCAGCATAGCGCCGCGCGCGCCGCCATCCGGCGGAAACATCACACCCGGATCACGAGTCGGACGACCTTCGCTGTCGAGCAACGATCCCGGCGGCACGGGGATCTTCTTGTTGTGCGCCACCCGCACCTTGCCCAGCGCAATCGCGCTGGTGGCGAAGTCGAGCAGGACCGGCGGGCGGCCCGGCACCGGAATGCCGACCGAGAACGGATTGGTCGAGAAGCGCGCCTCCCGGCCGCCATGCGGGGCGACAATGGGCATCGAGCAGACGCTCACGAAATGCACCGACACCATGCCGGCCGCTATCGCCTGTTCCGCCCAGTGGCCGACCCGGCCAAGGTGATGGGTATTCTTCAGGCCCATGATGCACACGCCATGCGCCTGCGCCCGCTCTATCGCCAGCGCCATCGCCTCCTGCGTGACCGCCTGCCCCATCCCGCAGCGGGCATCGACGGTCAGCATGGTTCCGCTGTCCTGCTCTATCGCCACCCGCTGGTTCAGCTGCAGTTCGCCTGCCTTCCAGGACAGCACGTAGCGCGGCGCCATGCCGACGCCGTGCGAGTCGTGGCCGGCCAGGTTTGCCCCGATCAGGTGGTCGGCCGTCAGCTGCGCTTCGCGTTGTTCGCTGCCGATGGCAAGAAATAGTTCCACCACCCATTGATGCAAGGCGGCAGTCGGTATCTGCATGTATTCCGTTTCCATCGATTCCTTTTTCAAGCTGCCTGGTTGCGCGACAGTTTCACACGGCAGACCGAAAATCGGCAAATGCCGGGCCAGGATCACAACATGCCCTAAAATGCCTGCAACCTACTTTCCTGAATTCGTCATGAACAAGACAGCCCAAGCCCGTTCCCCTTCCCTTCCCGCCGCATCCAAGCCACGCTCAGGCGGCCGCATATTGGTGGATGGCCTGCGCGCACATGGTGTCGAGCGCGTGTTCTGCGTGCCGGGCGAGAGCTACCTCGACGTGCTCGATGCGCTGGTCGACAATCCCTCGATCGATGTCATCGTCACCAAGCATGAAGGCGCGGCCGCCAACATGGCAGAAGCAGACGGCAAGCTGACCGGCCGGCCCGGCATCTGCTTCGTCACCCGCGGCCCCGGTGCCACGCATGCCAGTTGTGGGGCCCATATCGCACAACAGGATTCGACGCCGATGATCCTGTTCATCGGCCAGGTGGCGCGTGAGCAGCGCGGGCGGGAAGCGTTCCAGGAAGTCGAGTACCGGCAGATGTTTGCGCCGCTGGCGAAATGGGTGGAGGAAATCGACGACGTCCGGCGCATTCCCGAAATACTGGCGCGGGCCTTCACGGTGGCGACATCGGGACGGCCGGGACCGGTGGTACTGTCGCTGCCGGAGGATGTACTGGGCGACATGGCGGAAGTGGCCGACCTGCCGCGCTACCAGCCGGTGAACGCGGCGCCGTCGCCGGCAGACGGCGTTGCGCTGTCGGCGCTGCTGGTGCGCGCCGAGCGCCCGCTGGTGATCGCCGGCGGCGCCAACTGGAGCGAAGCCGCCGCCGCCGACCTGCGGGATTTCGCGCAAGCCTGGAACCTGCCGGTCGCGGCCGCCTTTCGCCGCCAGGATATTTTCGACAACCGCCATCCCAACTATGCCGGGCACATGAGCCTGGGCATCAATCCCGGGCTGGCGCAGCGGATACGGGATGCGGACCTGGTACTGGCGATCGGCACCCGGCTGGGCGACATCACCACCGACGGCTACACCCACCTGACCCCGCCGCGCAGCCAGCAGACGCTGGTGCACATGCATGCCGATGCCAACGAACTGGGCCGGGTCTACCAGCCCACGCTGGCGCTGCACACCTCGATCGCAGCCGGCGCAGCGCTGCTGGCCAGCATGACGCCCCCGGCGAAGGCATCGTGGGCCGGATGGACCGCCGCCGCGCATCAGGACTACCTGGCCTTCACCGAGCCGCCGGCGCCGGCAGCGGCGGCCACCGGCGTCGACATGGGCGCAGTGGTCGCGCATCTGAACCAGGTGCTGCCGGACGACGCCATCATCACCAACGGCGCTGGCAATTACGCGATCTGGGTGCACCGTTTCTACCAGTACCGGCAGCCGCGCACGGAACTGGCGCCGACCTGCGGCGCGATGGGTTACGGCTTCCCTGCCGCCATTGCCGCCAGCCGCCGGCATCCGGAGCGCACGGTGGTCTGCTTCGCCGGCGACGGCTGCTTCCTGATGTATCCGCAAGAGCTGGCCACAGCAGTCCAGTACGGCATTCCACTGATTGTGATCGTGGTCAACAACGGCATGTACGGGACGATCAGGATGCATCAGGAAAAACGCTTCCCGGGACGGATTTCGGCGACCCAATTGCAGGGGCCCGATTTCGTGGCGCTGGCGAAGTCGTTCGGGGCTTATGGGGAGTTGGTGGAGACGACGGATGCGTTTGCTGCGGCATTCGAGCGGGCGCGGGCATCGAACAAGCCGGCGCTGCTGGAACTGCGGGTGGATGCGAAGCAGATTACGCCGGCAATGCGCCTGGCTTGATCCGATCGACGTTGTCGTCCCGAAGCCCGGCCGGCACTCCGATCGCTGCACAGAAGCTGTCCCGGAGCACCTGCTCCCTTGGCGCGGATGGGTGGGGTCTCACAAACCGAGATAGGACTGCCGGATCCGCTCGCCGCCAAGCAATTGCGATCCGGGCCCCTGATCGACCACCCGCCCCTGTTCAAGGACATAGGCGTAGTCGCAAACCGCAAGCGCCTGGCGCACGTTCTGCTCGACCAGCAGGATGCCGGTGCCTTCCGCGCAAATCCGCCTGAGAATTGCAAACAGCTCGACCACCATCTTCGGCGCCAGCCCGAGGGATGGTTCATCGAGCAGCATGCAGGCCGGCTTGCTCATCAGCGCCCGGCCAACCGCGACCATCTGCTGTTCGCCGCCACTCATGGTTCCGGCCAGTTGCTGGCGCCGCTCGGACAGCCGCGGAAACATTTCCAGCACCTGCGCCATCAGCGCGCGCCGGGCCGATGCTGCAAGCAGATATCCGCCGAGTTCCAGGTTCTCTTCGACCGTCATCTGGGGAAACAGGTGGCGGCCTTCGGGCACCAGCACCAGGCCGCGCCCGACCCGGGCCGCCACCGACAGCGCATTGATCCTGTCGCCACCGAGAATGACATCGCCTGCCGAGACTGGAAGAATGCCCGACAGCGCCCGCATCAAGGTCGTCTTGCCGGCGCCGTTCGGCCCGACGATGACAGTCAGCCTGTTTTCCGGCACCGCAATATCGATGTCGCGGATGATCGCCAGCCGCCCATAGCCGGCACACAAGCCGCGGGTTTCCAGCAGCGCACTCATTGCGCCACCTCTTCGCCGAGATAGGCGCTGATCACGCTCTCGTCCTCGCTGACCTGTGCCGGCGTGCCGTCCGCCAGCAATCTGCCAAAGTGCAGCACCGCCACCCGGTCCACCGTGCGCATCAAGGTCCTGACCGCATGCTCGATCCACACCACGGTCAGCCCGTACTGCTTGCGCAGCCGGGAAATCAGCCGGGCCACATCCTCGACTTCACTCTCCGTGAGCCCGGCCGCCACCTCGTCCAGCAGCAACAGGCGCGGCGCGGTCACCAGCGCCATGGCGATTTCCAGTTGTCGCTGGCGCGCCGGCGGCAGCGACCCGGCAATCTCGCCGCGCAAGCCGCCGATGTGGGTCTCTTCGATCACCTCGTCGATCAGGGAACTCCTGCCGACCTGATTGCCGAAAGTGAAGGCGAAGCGGATGTTTTCCTGGACTGTCATGCCGGCAAAGATCCGCGGCGTCTGGAAGGTGCGCGCCACACCGGCCCGGCAGAAGGCCTCGGGCGGCTTGCCCTGCATCTCCCGGCCGTCCATGCGCACCAGTCCGCTGGTGGGGACGATGATCCCGCTGATGGCATGGAAAAAGGTGGTCTTGCCGGCCCCGTTCGGACCGATGATGCCGACGAACTCGCCGTGCGCGACGTCCAGCGTGACGCCGGACAAGGCCGCCAGTCCGCCGAACTGCATGCCCAGGCCCTGTACCGACAACATGGGTGCCGCCGACGGCATGTTCATGCGCCCTCCTTCTTGCGGCGCAGCAGCGCGCGCCAGCGGATGCTGGCGATGCCATCCGGCAGGTAGAGCACGCACACGATCAGCAGCACGCCGAGCATGATCAGGTAGGCATGCGGCAAGTTCAGGCGCAGCAGGTCCGACAGCAGGCTCAGCACGATCGCGGCCAGCAACGGCCCGCGCCAGGTAGTGACGCCGCCGATCATGGCAATCAATACCGTCTGGAAGCCTATCAGCGGGTTGAATGCGGAATGCGGATCGATGTAAGTCCAGCGCACGGCCATCGCCGCGCCGACAGCGCCGGCGAACCATGCAGACAGCGCAAATCCGATCATCTTGACGCGCCGCGGATTGACGCCGAAGGTGGCGGCGCGCTGCTCGTCGGCGCCGATGCCGCGCATGGCGAATCCCAGCCTCGAGGATTCGACCAGCTTCCAGGTCACGACCGACAACAGCGCCAGCACCAGCATGGTCCAGTACAGCACTTCATTCGACGGCACGGCGGTCACGACCCGGCCGACGGTGCCGGAAACCGATTTTTCGATATAAGTGACCGAATGCCTGACCAGCTCGCCGAGCCCGAAGGTCAGCACCGCGAAATAGGTGCCGCGCAGGTGCATCACGGCGGCGCCGACCATCAATGCAAACACTGCCGAGACCAGGCCGCCCGCAACAATCAGCAGCGGCCATGGCAGTTGCTGTATCGCCAGCGCCGTGGTGTAGGTGCCGAGGCCAAACAATGCGGAGGTTGCCAGCGACAGGTAACGGGTGGTGCCGCTGAACATCGACCAGCTGACTGCAAGGGCTGCATACATCATGCAGGTCATGGCCAGCGACAAGCCGAACTCCGACAGCACCCATGGGCCGGCGGCAAGCGCGAGACCGGCCAGCGCGACAAGGATCAGGAAATTTTTCATCGGGAAAACAGTCCGCGCGGCCGGGCAATCAGGATCACCACGAAAATACCGTAGCTCAGCAGCATCTTCAGGGATGGATTGGTGAAGTGCGTACCGAAACTCTCCACCAGCCCGAGCAGGATGGCGGCGGCAAAGCTGCCGCCAATACTGCCCAGCCCGCCCAGCGTGATCACGATCAGCGCCATCACCGTGTACGACTCGCCGATGGACGGCGAAACTTCGTAAATCATGCTCAGCAGCCCACCGGCCAGTCCGGCCATGGCGATGCCGAGCGCGAACACGAACGGATGCAGGCGCTGGGTATCGATGCCGACCAGCCAGGCGCCGAGCGGCGACTGCAGCATGCCGCGCACAGCCTTGCCGAGCAGGGTTTTCTGCAGCAGCAGGATCAGGCCGACGCTGGCGGCCATTGCCAGCAACAGCACCAGCAGCCGGTTCCGGGTCACGATCACGCCGCCATACTTGACCGTCTCGCTCATGAAGTCATAGCCGCGCATGTCCGCGCCCCAGATCAGCATCGCCATGTTCTGCAGGATGAACATCAGCCCGAAGCCGACGATCAGGCTGCGCTCCTCGACCTGGTCGAGCGACCTGGAGCTGGCGCTCAGGCGGCGGAACACCAGCCGGTGCAGCAGCAGGCCGGCGGCGAAGCTGATGATCACCACCACCGGCAGGAACAACAACGGACTGAGGCCGGTCACGGTGTGCAGCGTGAACATCAGGAACGCGCCGATCATCAGGAACTCGCCGTGGGCGATGTTCAGGATGCGCATCAGCCCATATTGCATGTTCAGGCCGATGGCGATGACGGCATAAATGCCGCCAATCACCAGCCCGTTCACGACCAGGTCCGCAAACAGGGAAAGATCCATGCTCCTGCCTGCCCGCTATTGCTTGCCCGGCGCGCGGGTCACTTCTTCCATGCCGGCTTGACCGGGATCAGTTTGGCGGTGGCGCGATTGGCCGGCCAGACCACCTCGAACTCGCCGTTCTGCCATTGCCCGACCGTGCCCGGGATGCTGGCGTTTTCCCCTTGCGAGAATCGGATCTTGCCAAGGATGGTATTGAACTCGGTGCTGGCGATGTGCTCGCGCAGCGCCTTGCGATCGAGTCCGACTTTGCCGACTGCCTGCTGCAGGATCTCCAGGCCAGCCCATGCGTGGCCGCTGGCCCAGCGGTCCGGCTCTTTCTTCATCTGCGCAACATGGGCGTCGAAATAGGCCTTCGCGCCCGGAGAGACCCTGGAATTCCAGCTGCCCATGCCCATCACGCCCTCTGCGCTGGCGCCCATGCGCGCCTTGTACAGCGGAAAAGCGGTGCCGACCGAGGCGTAGAAGATGCGCGGATTGAACTCGATCTCGCGCGACTGGGTGGAAGCGAGGATGGTGTCGGGCGGGTAGGTGATGCCGATGAAGGCATCCGGGTTCATGCCCTTGATCGCCTTGAGCACCGACGACAGGTCTTTCACGCCCAGCGGATAGCTCTTGCTTTCGACGATCTGGATGTTCTTGCCGCGCAGCGCCACCCGCAGCGAAGCCATGTTCTCGATGCCGAACAGGTCGTCCATGTAGATCACGGCAATCGTCTTGACGTTGTTGGCGGTCAGCATGTCGACCAGCGCGCCCATCATCTTGTCCGGTTGCTGCAGCAGCGAGAAGAAATACGGCAGCTGCATGTCGATCAGCTTGCGCGACAGCGCGGTAGGCGCCAGCATCGGATAGCCGAAGCGGTTGGCCAGTGGCGCAATCGCGAAGTTCATGGCCGAGCCCCACGGCGGCAGGATCAGGTCGACCTTGTCGCTGCCCATCAGCTTTTCGTAGGTGCGCACCGCGGTTTCGATTTCACTGCGGTCGTCGTACGAAACCAGTTCCACCTTGCGTTTCTGACCCTTGACCGACAATCCGCCAGCCGCGTTCACCTGCTGCGCCCACAGCAGGTAGTTCGGCTCCTGCGACACCTGCGCGCCCGGCGCATAGGGACCGCTGCGCGACATCGTGTAGCCGATCCGGACCGGCTTGTCGCCCGATTGGGCGAAGCCGACCGTGGGTGCGGCAGCGGCCGCGATCATCGCGGCACTCAAAAGGCGGCGCTTCGGGTTGAAATCCTGGGTCATGTCGTCTCCATGATTGTGGAATGAAAGGGCCATTCATTCGCCGCATGTACTGCCGGCTTCATATTTTATTTCTGGATTCCAAGTTACATGAACCTGCGAATGATGTATACCCGCAGCGCCCGCAAGCACAAGAAAACACCCGGGCCCAGGCCAGGGCCCGACACAAGTTACCACTCGCTATACTGGCGGACATGGGAGGAACACGATGAGAGCTGGACGATGAGAGAGACACGATGACGCGGGCAAGCACGCCTGAAAACGAACCATTGCTCGAACAGCGTACCCTGCTGTCGGCACTGATGCAGTCGCTTGCGGCCAGCGGCGAGCAGGTCAATCTGTTCGAAACCCACATCTCCCTGGTGATCGTCACCCCCCGCCTGGCGTGGAAATTCAAGAAGCCGGTGCGCATAGACGTGCTCGACTTCACCAGTCTCGATGCGCGCCGCCATTATTGCGAGGAAGAGCTGCGGCTGAACCGCCGCACTGCACCCGACATCTACCTCGGTGTGGACGCCATCGCCGGCACGCCTGGCGCCCCACGGCTGGTGGACATCGGGCAGGCCAGCGAGGACGCCCCGGCGCTCGACTATGCGGTGCGTATGCGCAGCTTCCCGCAGGAGGCACTGTGGGAGCAGCGTGCTGCGCGCCACGCCTTGGGCTATGACGAAGCCGCCGCACTGGGCCGCTCGCTCGGGCAGTTCCATCGCGACGCCGCCGTTGCCGAAGCCGGCAGTGAATACGGCGATCCTGCCGCCCTGCTCGCGGTCAGCCGCAGCAATCGTCACGAAATTGCCGCGCTGCTGGACGATGACGCCGCGCGCGCACAACTGCGCTCGATCGACCGCGATCTCGAGTCGCTGCATGCGGCACTGGCCCCGCTGCGCCGGACGCGCAAAAGCGAAGGCCGGGTACGCGAATGCCACGGCGATCTTCATTGCGGCAACCTGCTCACGCTGGATGGCCGCCCGCTCGCGTTCGACTGCATTGAATTCAACCCTGCGCTACGCTGGCTGGACGTGATCGACGACATCGCCTTCGCCATCATGGACTTGCGCATGGTCGGAGAAGAAAAGATCGCGGCCTGCCTGCTGGACGCCTGGCTGCAGGAGAGCGGCGATTACGGCGGGCTGCGGCTGCTGAATCCGGCAATGGCTGAACGGGCGCTGGTGCGCTGCAAGGTGGGGCTGCTGCGCGCAAAGCAGCAGGAAACCGATGCCGCTATCGCGACCCGTGCACGCGCACTCGGCTACCTGGCGCTGGCCCGGCGGTGCCTGGATCCGCAGCCGGCGCGGCTTGTCATCACCCACGGCTTTTCGGGCAGCGGCAAATCGACGGTGGCGGCCGAGCTGGCCCGCATGCTGGGTGCGTTGCGGCTGCGTTCGGACGTCGAGCGCAAGCGGCTGCTCGGGATGGCGGCGACCACTCATCCGACCGGCGCAGAGCGCCTGGCGCTGTACACCGAACAGGCAAGGCTGGACGTGTACGCGCACCTGGCGCAGCAGGCGGCCCATGTGCTGGCAAGCGGCATGACAGCGGTGGTGGATGCGACCTTCCTGCTAGGTCCGCAGCGCGACATGTTCCTGCGCCTGGCCATCGAGCTTGGGGTTCCACTGCTGATACTCGACTGCCGTGCCGATCCGGCGGTACTGCGCCAGCGCCTGCTGGCGCGCCAGCGGGCCGGCGCTGACCCGTCTGATGCGGACATCGCGGTGCTGGAGCAGCAGTTGGGGCGGCATGATGTGCTGAGGCGGGACGAGGCCGGACGGACGATCGTGGTGGAGACTGGGGTGGAAGCGCCGGAGGACGCGGCGCGGCGGGTGGTGGGGGTGGTTGAGGGCGCCGGGATGGCGGCGGCACCTGGGATGTAATTCGCAGCCTTTCAGGATCTGGGTATTGCCGGCATCCGTTAGTGTGGGGTTTTGCGGTTTTGTGGCTTATTGGCTTGCGGTTCGTGTGGCTGGGTTTGATGGTTGTGGTTGTGAAGCCGGGAGACACCCCGGCGGGTGTGTCCCTTTCTTTTTAAAAAGAAAGGGACCAAAGAAAACACCGTCAAAACCCACTTGGCCAACGCCCGCTTCGATAGGCAACCAGACTCGGATGTCTGGGCTAACCCTGTGCAACGTTCGCGAGAGATGATCCCTCGGCTGTGGGCCGCTTACCTAATCAGCCAACCCCATGAAGTGTCTTATACCGATGCCCGGCGCACCGTTGACTCTTAATGTTTTTCGAAGCTTCAAATTGACGCTTGAGGACACTGGTTCGGGTCGATCGAACCTTGGCGCAATGATCAGCCACAAGTTGAATCAGGTCGCCTGATCACCCGATCACCCGATCATCAGGTCATCAGCTTTTCAGATCAATGCTCGGTTGTAGATGGTCGATCGGGGCCACGGTGATTCAAGCGTTGGCTGTAGCCATACGGTTTTGACGTACCCCCCGTATACGACGCCCCGAAATCTGATGGCATGGCGGATAAAGAAGCGTGCTTGTCTGAGCGAAGCGAGTTTGCACGCTTCTCCGCCAGGCCGTCGGATTTCGGGGGAACCCCGAAGGGGCGTCGTATTCGGGTCGCCTTTCTTTGCGTCCTTTCTTTGGCGAGCAAAGAAAGGACGTCGCCCGCCGGGGCGAGTCCCGGCTTGGTCGCATTCAACGATAGTTCGAAAGCAGCACAACCGCTAGCAAGGAAAGGAAAACGCCAGACAGGAATCGCTGAGATGTCGGTAATGGCTCCTCTTGCAGAGTCGCGTTATCCTGAGGCGCCGCAAGAAATACCGAATCCCACCCATCACACTCAGAAAGGACATCATGCTCCACGAATTGCGCGTCTACCGCTGCCTTCCCTCGCGCCTGCCCAAGCTGCTGCAGCGCTTCGAGAACATCACGCTGAAACTATGGGAAAAGCATGGCATCCGCCAGGCCGGCTTCTGGACCGTGCTGGTCGGCGAAAGCAATCACGACCTGTTCTACATGCTTGAATGGGAAAACCTGGCCGAGAGGGAGCAGAAATGGAGCGCCTTCAGCGCCGACCCGGAATGGCTTGCGGCCCGGGCCGAAACCGAGCGCGAGGGACCGATCGTGGAATCGATCTCCAACCAGATACTGGCGCCGACTGCATTCTCGCGCGTGCGCTGAGCGTCGAGCGCAGGGCGAGCAACGCAGCGTCAGCCTAGCCGCACCGCCAGGCCCTGGCGGTCGAAAGGGATGAAGTTGCCAAGCTCGCCGCGCCGGATCGATTCGACCATCCGCTGCAGGGGCTCTTCGGCCGCTTCGCTGGTGACTGCATGCGCCAGCGGCAGTCCTGCTGCGAACAGCAACTGCCAGGCATGCCCGAACTGGCCAGCTTCGTTCACCAGTGCGCCGAACGAGGGCAATTCCTCGGGCCGCTTGTCGACGCACATCAGCGGCACCAGCGCGCCCCCTTCACCCTGCTCGAAAGCCCGCCGCTGTTCCGGCGTGCTGTCCTCGGGCAATTCCGCGCCGGCGAATACAAACAGCAGGCGCTGCGGCTCGGGCTGCGCGCGAGCGGCGAGCAGCAGGTCGTCAAAGCTGGAAATATCCATGGAAGTCCGGTCAGCCTGTAAAAGGAAAATCGGCGGCGCCGTCGGGCGCCGGTCCGGCATCGCCTGCCAGGCAGGTGACGTAATTGAGAGGGGATGGCCGCACCCGCGGACGCTGTCCTGCCTGCACCGTACCGATGCTGACGAAGCACAGTGCATGCTCGCCCTCCTCCAGTTTGAACAGCGTGCGCAGCGGCGCTGACTTCAATGCCTTGCCGCTGGTCAGCGCCGAGCCATAACCGAGCGCAGTGGCCATCAACAGCACGTTCTGCACCGCGCAACCGGCAGAGACGATACGCTCCTCGCAGTCGATCGCCGGGTCGCCGCTACCGCCGTCGACCACCACCAGCATCAGGAACGGCGCGCGCTGCGCCTTTTCCCGCGCCTGCGACACCTGCCCGGGCGTGGCCGCGGGATCGCGCTCGATCAGCGCGGCGGCGAAGGCATCGCCAAGCTCGCCACGCGCCGCCTGTGGCACCACGATGAAGCGCCACGGCAACAGCCGCCCATGGTCCGGCGCGGTGGAGGCGGCGTCAAGAATGCTTTCCATTTCGCGCCGGTCCGGCCCCGGCGCCAGCAAGCGCTTGGGCAGGATGGTCTGGCGCGCCCGCATCAGCGAGGCCGCCATTTCCGCCAGGTCAGGCGTATCCGCCGGGACCGCCGCCAGCGGATCGGTCCCGGCGCCGGCGTTCATCCACAAGATCCCAGATGACCGCACTGGGTGCAGTAATCGCAGCCGTCCTTGCGGATCACCGCGTGGGCGCCGCATTCACTGCATTTGCGACCAGCCATGACCGGTGGCGCCAGCGTTTCGAGCGCTGCCGGCGCGGATGAGCCTGAGGATGAGGCGGCGGGTATTGCCGGCGCGGGAGCAACTGCCGGCGCCCCCTGGCCCGCGCGCTGGGCAATGATGTTCTGCACGGCATAGGCGATGGCGGCGACTTCGGAGTCGTGCCACAGCGGGACGCGGGTGCCGTCTTCCTTCTGGTAGGTGCCCAGGCGCACCGGACCGCGGTCCCATGCCACCTTGCGCATATCGCTCAGCGCACGGTCGAGAAAACCGCCGCGGGCTGCCAGCGAAAGCATGCGCATGCTGGATGTGATCCATTGCTGCGACTCGCCGCTCTGCCCGACCGGCATGAAAAACTCGATGGCGCGCTCCAGTACCCCGCCTGCAGGCGACGGCACTGGCAGGAAGGACACCACCAGATAGAAGGTCTTGCGCCCTTCCGTGGTCCAGTATTCGACCTTCTCGGCCACCGCCGACAATGCGCCCTTGGGGCGGCTTTCGATGACGCTGCGCATCGGATCCACCCCGGCGCCGCTTGCGCCTTCCTGCTCCGATGCCGGCTCGGCCGCAGCCGGGCTGACGTCCAGCACCGATCCCAGGATCGCGTTCGGACGATAGGTGGCCAGGCCCTTCAGCTGCGCCTTCCAGGCCTGCAGGTAGAGGTCCTTGAAATCGTCGTAGGCGTAGTCCTCCGGCACGTTGACCGTCTTGGAGATGGAGGTATCGACGAAGGGCTGTACCGCCTCCATCATGCCGATGTGGCCCTGGGCCTGCATCTCCAGCGCCGAGACGAAATAGTCGGGCAGATTGTCGACGTCGCCGCCGAGCAATCGGTACAGGCGCCAGGCGTGGTCTTCGACCGCGTATTCCGAGGTGCTGCCGTCGGACTCGCGCTTCTTGCGGCGGTACATCCACGAGAACGGCGGCTCGATGCCATTGGAGGCGTTGTCGGCAAAGGCCAGGCTGACGGTGCCGGTGGGCGCGATCGACAGCAGGTGGCTGTTGCGGATGCCATGCTTTCGGATCGATTTTTGCAGCGCCGGCGGCAGGCGGCTGGCAAAGGTGCCCTTCGCCAGGTAGCCGTCGGCGTCGAATTTCGGGAACGGTCCTTTTTCGATGGCCAGCGCGACCGATGCTTCATACGCCGCATCGCGCATGCTGGCGGCAATACGGGCCGCCATCTCGCGCCCGGCGGGCGCGTCATAGCGCAGGCACAGCATTGCCAGCACATTGCCCATGCCGGTGAAGCCGACGCCGATACGGCGCTTGTCGGCAGATTCCGCACGCTGCTGCGGCAGCGGCCAGAACGTGACCTCCAGCACATTGTCGAGGGCGCGCACTTGGGTCGCGACCGATTTGGCGAAGGCGTCGAAATCGAATTCCGGCGCGCCGCCGAAACCGAAAGGATTGCGCACGAAGCGGGTCAGGATGATCGGGCCAAGGTCGCAGCAGCCATACGGCGGCAGCGGCTGCTCGCCGCAGGGGTTGGTGGCGGCGATCGACTCGCAGTAGCGCAGGTTGTTGTCCTGGTTGATGTGGTCCAGGAACAGGATGCCCGGCTCGGCGAAGTCATAGGCCGAGCGCATCACCGCGTCCCACAGTTCGCGCGCCGGCATGGACTTGTAGACCCACATGCCGTCGTCGCGCAAGTGGGCGCCTTTCTCGATCAGCGCGGCGCCGGGACGGCAACGGTGTACCAGTTCCCACTGCTGGTCGCGGCCGAGCGCCTGCATGAATGCATCGGGCACGCCGACCGATACGTTGAAATTGTTCCACCGTCCCGGGGTGCGCTTGGCGGTAATGAATTCGAGCACGTCCGGATGGTCCATGCGCAGCACGCCCATCTGCGCGCCGCGGCGGGCGCCGGCGCTTTCCACCGTCGAGCAGGACTGGTCAAAGACATTGATGTAGCTGCAGGGCCCCGACGCCATCGACGCCGTGCCCTTGACATCGGCGCCGCGCGGACGGATGCGCGAAAAGTCGTAACCGACGCCGCCGCCACGGCGCATGGTTTCGGCGGCCTCGCGCAGGGCTTCGTAAATACCCGGATAGCCTTCGTCGTCCACACCCTGGATGCAGTCGCCCACCGGTTGCACGAAACAGTTGATCAGCGTGGCCTGGATCTCGGTCCCGGCCGCGCTCATGATCCGGCCCGCGCCAATGGCGCCGGCATACAGGTTCTTCAGGAATGCTTCTTCATGACGGGCGCGGTCGGCTTCCGGTTCGACCGAGGCCAGTGCCCGCGCCACGCGGCGAAACAGGTCGTCGACGCTGGTCTCGCCGGGCTTCAGGTATTTTTCCCGCAACACATCGTCGCTGATGGGCTGGCTGGTTGCCGCTTCGCGGGAATGACTATCACGCTTCATTAGGGTCTTGCTCCACATGGTTCTGGTAGGGCCCGGTGCCGCTGTTGGAGGCACGCGAGGCAGGAATGAAGTCGCCGGTGCGGGCGTCGAAGACATGGACTTCGCCATCTTCGATGACATAGTGCCAACCGTGCAGCGTCAGCTTGCCGGCCGTCACTGCCCTTTGCACCATAGGATAGCCCATCAGGCGCTCGAGTTGCAGCACGACCGCACGCTGTTCCGTGCGCCGCAAGGCCTCGCTTGAGGGCTGCACAGGCAGCAGCGCCTCGCCGGCGAGCTTGAGCCAGTTGCGCAGCGCAACCGCCTCCGTGGGCACGCCTTCGTAAGCGGCCCGGATGGCGCCGCAATGGCTGTGTCCGCACACGACGATGCGCTCAACATGCAAGTTGAGCACGGCGAATTCTACCGCAGCCGTGGTGCCATGCAGCCCGCCCCATTCACAGAAATCACCGCTCCCATCCGCCGCCACGCCCGGAGCCCCGCCATGGATTCCGTGAGGATCACGGACGATACCGTCATATGGCGGCACGAAAGCGCCGACATTACGAACGATAAAGAGATCGCCGGGACCGGTTCCGGTCAACAGGTAAGGCACCAGCCTGGAATCCGAGCAACCGATGAACAGCGTCTTTGGATGCTGCCCGCCTGCCACCAGGCCCTGGAACTCCGCCTGGTGCAAGGGAAAATAGTCCGAGTGAAAGCGGCGCAGCCGCAGCAACAGCTCGTCGTCTTCAGGCTCGCTCATTGCACCAGGGGGGAATCCGCGCCGTCCAGCTCTACGCCCTCCACCACGGCCTGGCCAACCAGCAGCCGCATGTACTGGTGCAGGGCGCGGCTGCGCGAATTCAGGCTCAGGTGTGCGGCCACGCGGTCGCGCACTTCCTCGAACGAGGCCTGCCGGCCTTCGCGCCGCTCCAGCACCTCGATGATGTGAAAACCGAAACGGGTATGCACCAGGCGCTTGAGCACGCCCTCCGCCTGGAGCCCGTTTTGATGGAACAGCTCCTTGGCCAGTTCCGGCGCGCAATCGTCCGGCCCGATCCAGCCAAGGTCGCCCGCCTGCGTGCTGCTCGGGCAGTTCGACAGTTGCGCGGCCAGTTCGGCGAAGCGCCCGGCCGCAACATCCTTGTGCAACAGTTCCAGCAGGGCCTGGTCGGCGTGCCGGGTCAGTGCGTTCACGTTCACGCCCGGCGTGACGGCGAACAGGATGTGCCGCAGGTGCAGCGCACGGCCGACCACGAATTGCGACTGGTTGGCATCGTAATAGCGCCGGCATTCCGCGTCGCCCGGTTCCGGCGTGATCACGGCCCGGTCCACCATCTCCTCGATCGCCAGCCGCGCCGCTTCGTCCAGTCCGGCGGCGCTGGCATGCGCGTCCGCTGCCAGCAAGCCGCTGTTGACCGCCTCCTGCCGCAGCAGTTCGGTGTAGGCCAGTTCGCGCAGGGAATCAGGATCCGGCCGCTGGCCCGGTGCATGCAGGGGGATGCCGTTGATGCTGGCGACTGCTGTCCCGGCTGGCGCTTCTGCAGAGACGCCTGCGCATTGGCACTCGCCGCCGCAACTGGCCGCTGCTGGAGCTGGAGCTGGAGCTGGAGCGGGCGCCGGAGCGGGCGCCGGAGCCGGCATTTTCAATTCGATCGCGTTCATCTGCATTCCTTTACGGTCAGGACTGTTTGTGCACAGGCTTGCTTGCCGCCGCCGGCCGTGCCGGGGTGTCGACCGGGCCGGGCATCCTGCTGCCCAAAGGCTGGCGCGGCGTCATGCCCAGATTGCGGCTGCGCACCAGCTGGTAGGGACGGAACACATAGGCCAGCGTGCCGAAGCCGCTCCACACATGCACCAGCCGCGTGAAAGGAAAGATCAGGAAAATCGTCATGCCAAGGAACATGTGCAGCTTGAACACCGGCCCCGCTTGCGCCAGCAGCTCTACCGCGCCGCCGCGGAAGGTAACGATGCGTTGCGCCCATTCGGCCAGCAGCAGCATCATGCTGCCATCCAGGTGACGCGCCGACAGCGGAATGGTGGCCAGGCCGAGCACCAGCTGCAGCCACAGCACGACCAGCAGCATGATGTCGCTGGGCCTGGAGGTCTGGCGGATGCGCGGGTCGGTCAGGCGGCGGTGCAGCAGTATGGTGACGCCGATGAAGGCGAGGACGCCGAACACGCCGCCCGATACCATCGCCACGATCTGCTTGTGGCCGGCGCTGATGAAGGACTCGTACAGGAAGTGCGGGGTGAGCATGCCCACGGTGTGCCCGAAAAACAGGAACAGCACGCCGATGTGGAACAGGTTGCTGCCCCAGCGCAGCTGGCCGGCGCGCAGCAACTGCGAGGAGTCGCTCTTCCAGCTGTACTGGTCGCGGTCGAATCGCATCAGGCTGCCGAGCAGGAAAACCGCCAGGCACAGGTAGGGATAGATGCCGAACAGGAAATAGTCGAGCGAGCTCATGCTGTCACTCCTTTCGAATCTGGATTCCGGGTATTCCCGGGATTCCCGGGATTCTTGCGGACGATGTGGATCGGCTGCGCTTCACCCGGGCGCGCCTGCCCGCGTGTGCTGCAGCCGTCGAAAGCGGCGGGCTCGGCCCAGCTTTCGTCCATCGGCTCGTCGGGCTGGATTTCCACCGCCTGCACTTTTTCACCGGCCAGTTCCAGCACGGCGGCGATCACGGCGGCGTACGGGCTGCCGCGCTGCAGCAGGCCGCTGAAGATGGCCTGCAGGATATGCGCCATCTCGCCCAGGAATTCGCGGGCGATGCGGTCGGGCTGGGTGGAGGCAAACTCCAGCACCACGCCCAGATGGTCTGGCAGCTCGTCGGGAGCCAGGAACAGTCCTGCCTTTTCATAGGTCTGGGTCAGGTCGACCATGGCCGGGCCGCGGTCGCGGGAATCGCCATGCACATGCTCGAACAGGTGCAGCGAAGTGGCGCGGCCGCGATCGAAGGTCTCGACATAACGCGCTTCGATCTCGAACGGATCGGTGCGCATCAGTTCTGCCGCCAGCGCGCGCAGCTCGGCCCGGCGCGCGGCCGGCACCAGCGCTTCGGCGTCCAGTGCGTCCAGCACCTGCGGCAGGCTGGCACGCAGCTCCTGGTCCGGATAGGACAGCAGCAGGGCCAGCGCTCGCAGGGAGTACGGATGGTGTTTCATGCAATTCCTCCTGGCGTCAGAGCACCGATTGAATGGGGATGGTGCGGCGCTTCTCGCTGCCGAACAGGCTGGTTTCGGTGCTGCCCTCGGAACAGCCGTTGCCGAACGAGAAGCCGCAACCGCCGCGCAGGTCGAATGCGTTTTCCGCATATTCCCGGTGCGAAGTGGGGATCACGAAGCGATCTTCGTAGTTGGCGATCGCCATGGTCTGGTACATGTCCTCGACTTCGTTCACGGTAAGACCGACCTGCTGCAGCACCTGCAGGTTCTGCATCTGGTCCACATGCTTGCCGCGCTGGTAGGCGCGCATTGCCAGCATGCGTTCCAGCGCCCGCACCACCGGCACCGGATCGCCGGCAGTCAGCAGGTTGGCCAGGTATTGCACGGGTATGCGCATCTGGCCGATGTCGGGCAGTTCGCCATTGATGCCGATCTGGCCGGCGTTGGCAGCCGAGGTGATCGGCGACAGCGGCGGCACATACCAGACCATCGGCAGCGTGCGGTATTCGGGATGCAGCGGCAGCGCGACTTTCCATTCCACCGCCATCTTGTAGACCGGGCTCTTGCGCGCCCCTTCCATCCACGAGTCGGGAATGCCGTCCAGCCGCGCCTGCTCGATCACCTTCGGATCGTTGGGGTCCAGGAAAATGTCGAGTTGCGCCTGGTACAGGTCCTTGTCATCTTCGACGCTGGCAGCTTCCGCAATCCGGTCGGCGTCATACAAGATCACGCCCAGGTAGCGGATGCGGCCGACGCAGGTTTCCGAACAGACGGTCGGCTGGCCGGCTTCGATGCGCGGATAGCAGAAAATGCATTTCTCCGCCTTGCCGCTCTTCCAGTTGTAGTAGATCTTCTTGTACGGACAGCCGGAGACGCACATGCGCCAGCCGCGGCACTTGTCCTGATCGATCAGCACGATGCCGTCGTCCTCGCGCTTGTAGATCGATCCCGACGGGCAGGATGCGACGCAGGCCGGGTTCAGGCAGTGTTCGCACAGGCGCGGCAGGTACATCATGAAGGTATTCTCGAACTGGCCGGCCATGTCCTTCTGGACCTGGTCGAAGTTGTCGAGGTTGGCATCCTTGCTGCGCTTGGCAAACTCGCCGCCCAGGATCTCTTCCCAGTTCGGGCCCCATTCGATCTTTTGCATGCGCTTGCCGGTGATCAGGCTGCGCGGACGCGCGGTCGGCGCCGCCCTGACTTCGGGCGCGGACTGCAAGTGGTCATAGTCGAAGGTGTAGGGCTCGTAGTAATCGTCGATCTGCGGCAGGTTGGGGTTGGCGAAGATGCGCATCAGCAGCTTCCACTTCCCGCCCTGCCGCGGCTCGATGGAGCCGTTGGCCAGGCGCTTCCAGCCACCCTGCCATTTTTCCTGGTTCTCCCATTCCTTGGGATAGCCGATACCGGGTTTGGTCTCGACATTGTTGAACCATGCGTATTCCATGCCCGGACGACTGGTCCAGACGTTCTTGCAGGTGACTGAACAAGTGTGGCAGCCGATGCACTTGTCCAGGTTGAGCACCATGCCGATCTGAGCGCGTACTTTCATCGAATTCTCCTTGTCAGGCCTGCACGGTGGCCGGTGCTTCGTCGTCCAGCCAGTCGATCTTGTTCATCTTGCGCACCACCACGAACTCATCGCGGTTGGTGCCTATGGTTCCGTAGTAGTTGAAGCCATAGCTGAACTGCGCGTAGCCGCCGATCATGTGGGTCGGCTTGGTGACGATGCGGGTCACCGAGTTGTGTATGCCGCCACGGGTGCCGGTGATTTCCGAACCCGGCGTGTTGATGATCTTTTCCTGTGCGTGGTACATCATCACCATGCCGGGCTTGACCCGCTGGCTCACCACCGCCCGCGCCGCGATGGCGCCGTTGGTGTTGAACAGTTCCACCCAGTCGTTGTCGACAATGCCGGCACTGCGGGCGTCGTCTTCGCTCAGCCAGATCACCGGGCCGCCGCGATTAAGCGTCAGCATCATCAGGTTGTCGCTATAGGTGGAGTGGATGCCCCACTTCTGGTGCGGCGTGATGAAGTTCAGCGTGATCTCGGAATGACCATTCGGCTTGCGGCCCATGACGTCGACGATGGTCTTCAGGTCGACCGGCGGCCGGTAGCTGGAGAGCCCTTCGCCGAACGCACGCATCCACGGGTGGTCCAGGTAGAAATGCTGGCGGCCGGTCAGCGTGCGCCATGGGATCAGTTCATGGACATTGGTGTAGCCGGCGTTGTAAGACACTTTTTCGCTTTCCAGGCCGGACCAGGTCGGGGACGAAATGATCTTGCGCGGTTGCGCCTGGATGTCGCGGAAGCGGATTTTCTCGTCTTCACGGTGCAGCGCCAGGTGGGTATGGTCGCGCCCGGTGATCTTGCCCAGCGCTTCCCAAGCCTTCACAGCCACATGGCCGTTGGTTTCCGGCGCCAGTTGCAGCACCACTTCGCAGGCGTCGATATCGGTCTCGATCCTTGCCATGCCCCTGGTCGCGCCTTCGTCCCCCACCCGGCCATTGAGCTCGGCCAGCTGCCGCACTTCATCTTCCGTGTTCCAGGCGATGCCCTTGCCACCATTGCCGACCTTCTCCATCAAGGGGCCAAGCGCGGTGAAGCGCTTGTACACGTTCGGATAGTCGCGTTCCACCACCTGCACCTGTGGTGCGGTCAGGCCCGGAACCAGTTCGCATTCGCCCTTGCTCCATTCCTTGACATCGAAGGGCTGCGCCAGCTCCGCTGGCGTGTCGTGCATCAGCGGCGTCAGCACCACTTCCTTCTCGACCCCGAGGTGACCGACGCAAACTTCGCTGTAGGCCTTGGCAAATCCCTTGTAGATGTCCCAATCGCTGCGCGACTGCCATGCCGGATCGACCGCAGTCGACAGCGGATGGATGAACGGATGCATGTCGCTGGTATTGAGGTCGTTCTTTTCGTACCAGGTCGCGGTCGGCAGCACGATGTCCGAATAAAGACAGGTCGTGCTCATGCGGAAGTCCAGCGTCACCAGCAAGTCCAGCTTGCCTTCCGGCGCCTCCTCGTGCCACTTCACCTCTTGCGGCCTGGCTTCCTCGACGCCAAGGTCGCGCCCCTGCACGCCGTGGGTCGTGCCCAGCAAGTGCTTGAGGAAATATTCATGCCCCTTGCCGGATGATCCCAGCAGGTTGGAGCGCCAGACGAACATGTTGCGCGGCCAGTTGGCCGGATCGTCCGGATCCGCGCAGCTCATCTTCAGCGTGCCGTCCTTGAGCGACTTGACCACATAGTCTTTCGGGTCCATGCCCTGGGCGCTGGCATCGCGCACCACCTGCATCGGATTGGTCTGCAACTGCGGCGCGCTCGGCAGCCAGCCCATGCGCTCGGCGCGCACGTTGTAATCGATCAGGCTGCCGCCAAAGAGTTTCTTGTCGGCCAGCGGCGACAGGATCTCGTCCACGCCCAGCTTTTCGTAGCGCCACTGGTCGGTGTGGGCATAGAAGAAGCTGGTCGAATTCATCTGGCGCGGCGGACGCGCCCAGTCCAGTGCAAAGGCCAGCGCGGTCCAGCCGGTTTGCGGCCGCAGCTTTTCCTGGCCGACGTAATGCGCCCAGCCGCCACCGCTCTGGCCGATGCAACCGCACATCATCAGCATGTTGATGATGCCGCGGTAGTTCATGTCGCTGTGGTACCAGTGGTTCATCGCCGCGCCGATGATGACCATCGATTTGCCCTTGGTCTTGTGCGCGTTGTCGGCGAACTGGCGCGCCACCGCAATCACCTGGTCCCGCTTGACGCCGGTGATCTTCTCCTGCCACGCCGGGGTGTAAGGGGTGTCGTCATCGTAGCTGGTGGCGGCATTCTCGCCTGGCAGTCCGCGGGACACGCCGTAATTGGCGACGGTCAGGTCGAACACGGTGGCCACCAGGGTGTAGCGCTCCTCGCCTTCCTTGCCCAGCCTGATGCGGCGCACCGGCACTTTCCGCACCAGCACGTCTTGCTGCTTGTTGGCGCTGAAGTTCGGGGTGTCGATGCCGCCGAAATACGGGAAGCCGACATCCAGCGCCTGGTAGTCCGGCTGCGCCCCTTCCATCAGGCTCAGCTTGAGCTTGACCTCACTGCCGTGGCGCGCCTCCTTGTCTTCCAGGTTCCACTTGCCAGCATCCGTGCGGCCGGCGGCGCCCCAGCGAAAGCCGATCGAGCCATTGGGCAGCACCACCCTGTCGTTCTCGTCGAGCGCGGTGGTCTTCCATTCCGGATTGTTGTCCTGTCCCAGCTTGCCGTTGAAATCGCTGGCGCGCAGGTAGCGCCCCGGGACCAGCACGGTACGGCCGTCGGCCAACACATGCTCTTCCAGCTGCACCAGATTGGGCATGTCGGTGTAGCGCCGCACGTAATCGTCGAAATAGCTGCTGCGGCCGTTCTCGCCTTCGCCGAAATAGAATTCCTTCAGGATCACGTGGCCCATCGCCATCGCCACCGCGGCATCGGTTCCTTGCTTGGGATGCATCCACAGGTCAGCCAGCTTGCTGACTTCAGCATAGTCCGGCGTGATGGCCACCGTCTTGGCGCCCTTGTAGCGCACTTCGGTGAAGAAGTGGGCATCCGGCGTGCGGGTCTGCGGCACGTTCGAGCCCCAGGCGATGATGAAAGTCGAGTTGTACCAGTCGGCCGACTCGGGCACGTCGGTCTGCTCGCCCCAGACTTGCGGGCTGGCTGGCGGCAAATCGCAATACCAGTCGTAAAAGCTCATGCAGACGCCGCCGATCAGGGACAGGTAGCGGCTGCCGGCGGCATAGCTGACCATCGACATGGCAGGAATCGGTGAGAAGCCGATCACGCGGTCCGGGCCGTACTTTTTCGCGGTATAGACATTGGCGCTGGCAATCAGCTGGTTGACCTCGTCCCAGGTGCTGCGCACGAAGCCGCCGAGGCCGCGCTGCTTCTGCCAGTCCAGCCGCGACTCCTGGTTCTCGACCACGGCTGCCCAGGCATCGACCGGGCTGGCCGCCACCGCCAGCGCGGCGCGCCAGTGCTTGAGCAGGCGCGCCCGCACCATCGGGTATTTGACGCGGTTGGCGCTGTACAGGTACCACGAGTACGAGGCGCCGCGGGCGCAACCGCGCGGTTCGTGGTTGGGCAGGTCGGGACGGGTACGCGGGTAATCGGTCTGCTGGGTTTCCCAGGTCACGATGCCGCCCTTGACGTAGATTTTCCAGGAGCAGGAACCGGTGCAGTTCACGCCATGCGTGCTGCGCACGATCTTGTCGTGCGCCCAGCGGTCGCGGTAGGCGTCTTCCCAGGTGCGGTCTTCGCCGGTGGTAAGGCCGTGCGTGCCAGAGAACGATTCCTTCGGGCTGGAAAAGTGGCTCAGTCGGTCAAGGAAATGACTCATGCGAATCTCCGTTGAATATTGTGGCTATTGCGTGAAATGGGTGTCGTGAGCGGGTTCATGGATTCTTGATCTCGGCGCCTGCGCGCAGGTAGAACCACCAGTTGAGCACCAGGCACACGGCGTAGAAAGCTGCGAATCCGTACATCGCCAGCTCGGGGGAGCCAGCCTTGATCTGCTGGCCGATCACCACCGGCGCGATGAAGGCACCGTAGGCGGCGATGGCGGAAGTCCAGCCCAGCACCGGGCCGGCCTGCTGGCGGTCGAAGATCACGCCGATGGTGCGGAAGGTCGAACCGTTGCCGATGCCGCTGGCGGCGAACAGCAGCACGAACAAGAGCATGAAGATCAGGAAGTACTGCTCCGGCGTGGCGGACTTGTAAGCCAGCAGCATCACGTAGCCGACCGCGGCCGAGGCGACCACCATTACCGCCGAAATGATCTGGGTGACGATGGAGCCGCCGACCTTGTCCGAGATCCAGCCGCCGACCGGCCGTATCAGGGCGCCGACGAAGGGGCCGATCCAGGCGTAGGTCAGGGCCGAGGGCGCATTCGGGTTTTTCATGGTGTGCTGCATCACCCCGGCAGCGTCAGGCACATGGCTGATGCCAAAGATCACCGTGATCGCCAGCGGCAGCGCCATCGAAAATCCGATGAAGGAGCCGAAGGTGACGATGTACAGCGCCGTCAGCGACCAGGTGTGCTTGTTGCGAAAGATTGCGAACTGCGTGACGATGCCTTCCTTCATGGTGCCGAAGGCAGTCAGCTTCAGCACCAGCAAGGTGCTGACCACGATCAGCGGCATCGCGACCCACATGTTCAGCAGGCCCATGCCGGTCGGCTTGGGCAGGTACAGGTACAGGCCGATGATGGCCGGCACGAACGACAGCGTGTAGAGCCAGATGATCTTGAGGAAGGCCGCTATGGTTCCGCCAATGGCGGGCGACACCGTCTTCAGGTTGTTCATGCCGAAGAAGCAGAGAATCCCCAGCGGCACCAGCGAGATTACCCAGGCAAATCCGGCGTTCTGGATATAGGTTGCGGTGCCGGCCGGGATCTTGCCGAGGATCCAACCGCTGTCCTTGACCAGCTTCATCGAGTCGCCGCCATAGGCGCCGAACAGGCTGACCGTCATCACCAGCGGAATCACGATTTGCATGCTGGTCACGCCAAAGTTGCCGAGGCCGGCGTTGATGCCCAGCGCCGTGCCCTGCAGCCGCTTCGGAAAAAATGTGCTGATGTTGGACATCGAGCTGGCGAAGTTGCCGCCGCCGACGCCCGACCACAAGGCCATCAGCTGGAAGGTCCACAGCGGCCATTCCGGATGCTGGAGCACGATCCCGGTGCCGATCGCCGGCGCCAGCAGCATGGAGGTGGTCAGGAAGATCGTATTGCGTCCGCCGGCCAGGCGGATCAGGAAAGACGCCGGAATGCGCATGGTGGCACCGGCCAGCCCGGAGATCGCGGTCAGCGTGAACAACTCGGCCTGGGTGAAAGGAAAGCCGAGGTTGAGCATCTGCACCGTGATGATTCCCCACATGCCCCAGACGGCGAAGCCGCACAGCAGGGCCGGCACCGAAATGAACAGGTTGCGGTAGGCGATGCGCTTGCCGGTGCTTTCCCAGAAGCGTTCGTCCTCGGGGCGCCAGTCGGCGATGTCGGCGCCGCGGTTTGCTGCCCCTGCCGGCAAGCCGGTGAGGTCGGCACTATTGTTTTTATTCATGATCGATCCTTTGGAAGACGGGCGGTTCAGCCCTTTGCATCGGCCGCGTTGGGCCCCATCACTTCGGCACGCCGGACTTCAGTCCAGTACATCCAGATCAGCGACACCCACACCACCCCGTACAGCAGCATGAAGGCGCTGGAGCGGATGCCGGTCAGGTCCATCAGGGCGCCGAACATGATCGGCAGCACGAAGCCGCCGAGTCCGCCGGCCAAGCCGACGATGCCGCTGATGGCACCGAGGTTTTTCGGGTAGTCATCGCTGATGTACTTGAACACGCTGGCCTTGCCAAAAGCCCAGGCAATGCCGAGCACGAACATCAATGCAGTGAATGCGTAGACGTTCAGTCCGAGATGGAAAGTGGTCGGACCGTTGATGGTCGCGATGGTGAAATCAGTTTGCGGATAGGACAGCAGGAACAGGCAGATCCAGCTGACCCACAGCACCCACCAGGTGACGCTATGGGCGCCGTACTTGTCCGAGAGGATGCCGCCGAAGGCGCGCAACACGCCGCCCGGCAGCGAAAAGCAGGCCGCCAGCAAGGCTGCCACGCGGATGTCGAGGCCGAACTCGCCAACGTAGTACTGCACCATCCACAACGACAGCGCAACATAGCCGCCGAACACGATGCTGTAGTACTGGCAGTACTTGACGACCTTGGGATCCTTGAGGGCCTTGAGCTGGTCCATGAACGTAACGTTGCTGGGGACCAGATGCGCGGGATCGGAACTGCTGAACAACCAGAACAACACCAGCGCGCCCAGCATGATGGCGGCGTACACCTGCGGCACCATGGCCCAGCCAAATGCCACCACCAGCACCGGTGCCAGGAATTTGTTGACGGCGGCGCCGGAGTTGCCTGCGCCGTACACGCCCATCGCCATGCCCTGCCGCTCTTTCGGGAACCAGCGTGCGACGTAAGGGGTGCCGACCGAGAAGGAACCGCCGGCCAGGCCGACGAACAGGCCGATGGTGAGGAAATGCCAGTACTCGGTGGCATAAGACATCAACCAGATGGCCGGAATGGTGGCAGCCATCAGCAAGGCCATGACGATGCGGCCGCCATACTTGTCGGTCCAGATGCCCAGCGGCACCCGCACCAGTGAGCCGGTCAGCACCGGCGTCGCCATCAGCAGGCCGAACTCGGTGGCGTTCAGGCTGAGCATCTTGCGGATCGGGATGCCGATCACGCCGAACATCATCCACACCATGAAGCAGACGGTGAATGCGAGGGTGCTTACGATCAGCACGGACCATGCCCTTCGCGACTGGTTCAATTCGGACGCCATTTCTTCCTCCCCGAGTGTATGGCAACACTTTCGGCGAAGACCGGTCCGGTGAATATCCTCCTGTCGGCAAACAGGCCAGCTAAAAAGGATGAGGGCCGGGCACGGCCCTCATCCTGAAGAACTACTGCGGCGTCAAAGCGGGGAGTTTTTGATGCAGATCAACGGATGTCGCGGCTGGCGGCGTATACAGCCGCCTGCACACGCGAGTTGAGGTGCAGCTTGCGCAGGATGTGCTGGACGTGAATCTTCACGGTGGTTTCCGCGATGGCCAGCTTGCGGGCGATCAGCTTGTTGCTGTCACCGCAGGCGATCAGGGCCAGCACCTCCCTCTCCCGGACTGACAGGATCGGCAGGCCGGCGTCGGCCTGCGTGGCCTGGGCAGGCGCGTCGCCTCCGGCATCGCTCTCTGCGTCGGCCTGTCCACCGATCGCGACCGGCGCGCCAGCGCCCTGTGCGAGGACCGCTTCCGGCATCGCAACCGGTGGCCTGGAGCGGAACGCAAGAACCAGCTTGGTCATCATTTCGGGACTGACGACGGATTCGCCGGCCAGCACCTTGACGATGTATTCGGCCAGGCGGTCGAGTTCGACCGTCTTCAGCAAGTAGCCGTCGGCTCCACCCTGCAGCGCCGCCGCGAGGTCGTTCTCGTTTTCGCTGACGGTCAGCATCAGCACCCGCGTGTCCGGGGCCGCCTCTTTCAGCGATGCTATCCCGTCTACGCCAAGCACGCCGGGAAGATGATTGTCGAGCAGGACCAGGTCGGGCGCCGCCCGCTCGACGCAGCGCAATGCTTCTCCGATATCGCCGGCCTGGCCAGTTACCGCGAAGCGCGCATCTTGCGACAGCAGCGCCACCAGCCCGCGGCGGAACAGGGCGTGGTCGTCGACCACCAGCAAGCGGATCGGATCATTCATGCAGCTTCACTCCGGTCGGAAAAATTGTGTGAGGGGGTGGTCCATCAAGCCTCCTGGCCTGCGTGCGCCATATCGGCCGCGAGCATGGTCTGCGGTGGCAAGGTCAGGGTGACAGTGGTCCCCTGCCCCGGCGCGGAAACCGCTTCGACGTCGGCGCCGATGCGCAGCGCCCGTTCGCGCATGATCTTCATGCCGACATGCGACTCGTCCGGCGCGTTGGCGGCGTCGAACCCGATGCCGTCGTCGCGCACCACGAAGCGCCAGCGAGTTCCCTTGGTTACCTCCAGCATGACCTGGGTGGCGTTCGCATGCTTGCGCACGTTGGACAGTGCTTCCTGCACCACATGCAGCACCTGGACCTGGGTGTCCGCCGGCAATGGCAGGCCCGCCCCTTCCACCTGCAGCTGCGCCGGCAACCCGGTCTGGTGCTGGAATTTACGCAGGGTCTCCTGCAACGCCTGCCCGATATCGTCGGTATTGGTGCGCGTGCGGAAATGCATCAGCAGTTCGCGCACATCGCCTATGCTTTCCCGGAGGCCGTTATCCAGTTCATCCAGCGCCAGCCGCAGTTGCTGGCGGTCGCCGCGCTGGTCAGCGCTCCTGAGCAGTTGCACCTGTATCTTCAGGAAGGACAGCGACTGCGCGATCGAGTCGTGCAGGTTACGCGCCAGCAGCGCTCGTTCCTCGGAAACCGCAGCCTCCCGGTCCAGCGCCGCAGCGCGCAAGCTTTCCAGCGAGCTGGCGAGATGGCTGGCCAGGGCATCCAGCAGTTCGATTTCTTCATCGTTCAACACCACATCGCTGCGGAAAAACAGGTTCAGCTCGCCCAGCAGCCTTTGCTGGAACCGGATCGGAACGCTGACCACGCTCTGGTAGCCAACGCGGGCGCAGTGCCGCACCGGCGCGTCATGGTGGCTCACGATCGGAATCACCCGGGTGCGCTCTTCAGGACGCAGCGCGCCGCAGGAACAGGTACCGGCCAGCAGGCTGCGCTCCTCCTCCAGCAACTCCTGCGGGAAGCAGTCGGACGCCAGGATCAGGTAGCGATGGTTGGCTTCGTCGGACCAGCGCACGACCGTGGCGTCCGCCTTCATGATCGTGCGCACCCGCTGAGCAAAGCCGCGCGCAAGCTCGTCGATGGTGCTGGCGCTGCCCAGGAAGGCGCTGACCTGGTACAGCGCCTCCAGCCGTGCCCGCTGCGCTTCGATGTGGCGAGTCTTGTCCTGGACCTTCGATTCCAGCCCTTCATAAAGCGACTGCAGGGTTGCGGTCATGTGGTTGAAGCCGGCGGCGACCTGGCCGAACTCATCCTCGGTATCGACTTCTATGCGGGCGGTGAAATCGCCGCCCTCAACCTTGCGCAGGCTCTGTTGCAGCCGCCCGATTGGATTGATCACATACATGTAGCCGGTGTAGAGCAGCACCACCGCGCCGCCGATCGCCAGCGCCATCATCACGAACTGGATCAGGTTGAGGATGGCAGTCAGCCGCGACAAATGCTGCTCGATGGCGAACACCAGCAGTTCGATGGCTTCGACGAAATGCCCGGCAGCGCTCAACGAGGCGTCGGCACCGGGGCCGGGGGTCGCCAGCCACTGCCCGCGCTGGGATTCCCATACCGATTCGACTTGCGCCAGCCGCTCGGCCACCGGCTCGGTCTTCGGAACGAACAGGGGCCGGAACGGGTCTCCACTATGCAGGACGGCCAGGCTGCCGTCGAACTGGCGCACCAGGTCCTGCAGTTCGGTGCTACTACGGCCGGCCTGGGCCGAACTGGCCAGTCGCCAGGCCTGCATCCGCATGCGGCCGGCCTCGTTGACCGCCGCCGCACCGCCTTCGAGCTGCCAGGTCACCCAGACCGTCAATCCGATCGATACCAGCGCAACCACCAGCAAGGCGGTACCGATGCGTATCAGTTTGCTGGACAGGGATGCATTCTTTCTCATCCGATCAGAGTACCCGTGTTCGAATGTCGCCGCCAGTGTCAGCGTCAAGGGAATAGCCCGAATTGAGATTGTCCGTTGTCAGCTCCAAAAAGCCGATAGCCGCCTGCAGTCGGGCCAAATTTTAGAAAATCTCAAAAAAGTACTAACATGTTGCGATTGCCAGCGCAGTGGCGCGGCCGTATCGAATTCTTTCTCAAGGAAAAGTCCAATGGCATTGAACACGGAACACCTCTGGATGCCTTTTACGGCAAACCGGCAATTCAAGTCCCGGCCCCGCCTGCTAGTCTCGGCCAAGGGCATGCATTACCAGACCGACGACGGGCGCCAGATCCTGGACGGCACGGCCGGCCTGTGGTGCGTGAATGCCGGCCATTGCCATCCGAAGATCGTGGAGGCCATGAACGAGCAGGCGCGAACCATGGATTTCGCGCCGCTGTTCCAGATGGGGCATCCGAAGGTCTTCGAAGCTGCCACCGCGCTGGCCAAGATGGCGCCGGAAGGCCTGAACCGGGTGTTCTTCTGCAATGACGGCTCGGAAGCCGTCGATACCGCGCTGAAGATTGCCCTCGCCTACTTCCGCGCCAAGGGAGATGGGATGCGGACCAAGCTGGTCGGCCGCGAGCGCGCCTACCACGGGGTCGGTTTTGGCGGCATCGCCGTCGGCGGGATTGCTGGCAACCGCAAGCAATTCGGCCCGACGCTGGCCAATGTCGATCACCTGAGGCATCCACTGGACATCGCCCGCAACGCCTTCACGCGCGGACTCCCGGAGCATGGCGCCGAGCTGGCCGATGAATTCGAACAGCGCATGCTTGCGCTGCAGGATCCCTCCACCATCGCCGCCCTGATCGTCGAGCCGATGCAGGGTTCGACCGGCGTGATCCTGCCGCCGAAAGGCTATCTGCAGAAGCTGCGCGCAATCTGCGACAAGTACGGCATCCTGCTGATTTTCGATGAAGTCATCACCGGTTTCGGCCGCCTCGGCGCGCCTTTCGCCGCCGATTATTTCGGTGTCGTGCCCGACATGATCGTCTGTGCCAAGGGCCTGACCAACGCGGCAATTCCGATGGGCGCGGTCATCGTGCGCCAGGAAATCCACGACGCGTTCATGGCGGCAGCGCCGGAAAACGCGATCGAGTTTGCGCACGGCTATACCTACAGCGGCCATCCGGTGGCATCCGCCGCTGCGGTTGCCACGCTCAAGGTCTATGAAGAAGAACAGATTTTCGACCGCGCTGCCGGCATGGCGCAGTATTTCGAAGATGCAGCCCATTCGCTGAAAGGCCTGCCTTACGTCAAGGACATCCGCAACCTGGGCCTGGTGGCGGGCATAGAACTCGACAGCGTCCCCGGCAAGGCCGGTGCCCGTGCCTTCGACGTGTTCCTGAAGTGCTTCTGGGAACAAGGCGTGCTGATCCGCACCACCGGCGACATCATCGCGCTGTCGCCACCGCTGATCATCGACAAGGCACAAATCGACCAGCTGTTCGGCTCGATTGCCAACGTGCTCAAGGCGCAGAAGGCGGTGCCGGAGACGACTCCGGCGTAATTAATGAAGCCAATGCATGCAGCTAAGGCATGCAGCAGGGCAAGCTGTAATGCCCTGACGTAAAAAAACCCGCTGGGACCAATGGTCCAGCGGGTTTTTTCTCGGGCGGCGATCGTGCGAGCGATGCCTTGTCAGGCGGCGGCTTGTCAGCCTGCCCGCCTTCCCCCATCCAGCTTACGCAGCTTCGCGGGAAGCTTTCTTGCGCTCATGTTCCTTCAGGTAGCGCTTGCGCAGGCGAATGCTCTTAGGGGTGATCTCGACCAGTTCGTCATCCTCGATGAACTCGACTGCGTATTCGAGCGACAGCTCGATCGGCGGCACCAGGCGCACTGCTTCGTCGGTCCCGGAGGAGCGAACGTTAGTCAGCTGCTTGCCCTTGATCGGATTGACGACCAGGTCGTTTTCACGCGAGTGGATGCCGATGATCATGCCTTCGTAGACCGGGTCATTGTGGCTGAGGAACATGCGGCCACGGTCCTGCAGTTTCCACAACGCATAGGCAACCGCCGCGCCATCGTCCTGCGAGATCAGCACGCCATTACGACGGCCCGCCATTTCACCCCTGTTTGTTTCAACCGGCGCATAGCTATCGAACACGTGGCTGATCAAGCCTGTGCCGCGGGTCAGGGTCATGAACTCGCCCTGGAAACCGATCAGGCCGCGCGCAGGAATACGGTATTCCAGGCGCACCCGGCCTTTGCCGTCCGATGCCATGTCCTGCAGGTCGCCGCGGCGGCGTCCCAGTTCTTCCATCACGCCGCCCTGGTGCGCTTCCTCGACGTCGACCGTCAGGTTTTCGAACGGCTCGTGACGGACGCCGTCAACCATCTTGAACACCACGCGCGGGCGCGACACGGCCAGCTCGTAGCCTTCGCGGCGCATGTTTTCCAGCAGGATCGTCAGGTGCAATTCGCCACGGCCGGAGACTTCGAAAACGGTGTCGTCGTCGGTCGGCGCCACGCGCAGCGCGACGTTCGCTTTCAGCTCGCGCTCAAGGCGCTCGCGCAACTGGCGGCTGGTGACGAACTTTCCTTCGCGACCGGCCAGCGGCGAGGTGTTGACCATGAAATTCATGGTCAGCGTCGGCTCGTCGACCGTCAGCATGGGCAGCGCTTCCGGGGCTTCCGGCGCGCATACGGTAGTGCCAATGCCGAGTTGCTCAATGCCGTTGATCAGCACGATATCGCCCGCCAGCGCCTCATCCACCAGCACGCGGTCGAGACCCTTGAAATTCAGGACCTGGTTGATGCGTGCCTTGATCGGGGTCGAATCCGGGCCGTCCATGATCACCACTTCCTGCAGCGGCTTGACGCGGCCACGGGTGATACGGCCAATGCCGATCTTGCCGACGTAGGAAGAATAGTCGAGCGACGAAATCTGCAACTGCAGCGGGCCATCAGGATCGTCCTCGCGCACCGGTACGTGGCGCAGCACGGCGTCGAACAAGGGCGTCATGTCGCCTTCGCGCACTTCCGGATCCAGGCTGGCATAGCCGTTCAGCGCCGATGCGAACACCACAGGAAAGTCGAGCTGTTCTTCAGTCGCGCCGAGCTTGTCGAACAGCTCGAAGGTCGCGTTGATGACCCATTCAGGACGCGCACCCGGACGGTCGATCTTGTTGACGACGACGATCGGCTTGAGGCCGAGCGCGAGCGCCTTGCGGGTGACAAAACGGGTTTGCGGCATCGGGCCTTCGACCGCGTCGACCAGCAGCAGCACCGAATCAACCATCGACAGCACGCGCTCGACCTCGCCGCCGAAATCGGCGTGGCCAGGGGTGTCAACGATATTGATGTGCGTGCCTTTGTATTCGACGGCGCAGTTCTTTGAAAGAATGGTAATGCCGCGCTCTTTCTCGATGTCATTCGAATCCATCACACGTGCGTCAACCTGCTGGTTCTCGCGGAAAGTGCCGGACTGCCGCAGCAGCTGGTCGACCATGGTGGTCTTGCCATGGTCGACGTGAGCGATGATGGCGATGTTGCGTATTGCGCGAGTAGCGTTAGACATGGTGGGTATGAGTTCGGGAAAACCGAAAATTATATCAGGGAATGACTACCAATCTGTGACTATTAGCTGGAAATTCAAGGGCTTAGCAATTTAAATGATTCCAGCCAGACCCCGCACCGGTCTTGACAGGGCCGTTTTTCGTCGGGGAAATATCCGCTCTCGCATCGCAAACTGCCCGGGCAAGCGCCCAGGCCGCCACGAGCGCATCCGGACTCAGGTGACCAGGCTGCCGTGGGCGACCAGGCGCTCGGGGGCGAGCACGCCATAAGGATGGAGTTGGGCCGAGCCGAGAAATTGGCCCTGCTCCGAGTACACGCGCACCCGCGCCAGGACCGGCGGACGCTCGAATGACCCTTGCGGCAATGGCAAGCGCTGCCCCTGCAGGAAGCGGGCGGTAAAGGCGGCATCGAGCCGGACTGCTGGAAATGTGGAAAGCAAGGCGTCGGCCGGCGCCAGCGCCGCCAAACGCGCTTCTGGCGTCATGGCAGCGAACGCCTCCAGCGTCAACGCACCGTCAAGCTGGAGCGAGCCGACCGCGGTCCGGCGCAACTGCTGCAGGTGGGCGCCACAGCCTAGTGCATGACCAATATCCTCGCCGAGCACGCGGATGTAGGTGCCCTTGCTGCACTTGACACGCAGCGTCAGGAACGGCGCTTGCCAGTCCAGCAATTCGAGTTCGTGAATGGTGACGGTGCGCGGCTGGCGCTCGAGCGTGATGCCTGCGCGCGCGTATTCGTAGAGCGGCTTGCCGTCGCGCTTCAATGCGGAATGCATCGGCGGCACCTGGTCGATCGTGCCGCGGAATTTCGCCAGCGCCTGTTCCACCTGCTCGCGATCGCAAGCAACCGGCAGTTCCTCCAGCACTTCGCCTTCGGTGTCACCGGTAGTAGTTTGTACGCCCAGATGAACCACCGCCTCGTAGACCTTGTCGGCTTCGAGCAGGTCCTGCGAGAACTTGGTCGCCTCGCCGAAGCAAAGTGGCAACAGGCCAGTGGCAAACGGATCAAGGGTGCCGGTGTGACCGGCCTTTTCAGCGTTCAGCAAGCGCTTGGCCTGGACCAGCGCCTGGTTGCTCGTGAAGCCGACCGGCTTGTCCAGCAGCAGCACGCCATGGACCGGAACCCGCTTGCGGCGCGGGGTATCAGCAACTGTGCCCATATGCTATCGAATGCTCAGCCCTGCTGCTCGTCCGCGTCATCCTTGGCGCGGGTCGCATTGGCTTCGTCGATCAGCTTGGACAGGGCCATGCCGCGTGTGGTCGAGTTGTCGTGCAGAAAATGGAGTTCAGGCAAGGTGTGGATGTGCAGCCGCTTCCCGAGCTGGTTGCGCAGGAAACCGGATGCCTTGCGCAAGCCATTGACGGTGTTCTGCACCCCCGCCGGATCGTCAATCAGCGTGGTGAAATAGATCTTCGCGTGTGCGTAGTCGGGCGTGAGCTGCACTTCAGTCAGCGTCACCATGCCTACGCGCGGGTCCTTCAGTTCCATCGCGATGATCTCGGACAGGTCGCGCTGGATCTGGTCGGCGACCCGCAGTCCGCGGGCCGGGATGGATTTACTGTGTTTTGCCATGATGAGAACCAGTCAGGTGGTCGGAAGATGCGCAATGAAGGCAATGGCAGGCTGGCACGGACCGAAGACCGCGCCAACCCGCCATTCGGGCGGAGTGCCAGGGATCAGGAAGCCCCGCAGGCAGACCGCAGGCAGTGCGCCCGCAGCCCGGCCCTGCCCTGCCAGCCTGTTACAGCGTACGGGCGACTTCCTGCACCTCGAATACCTCGAGCTGGTCGCCTTCCTTGATGTCGTTGAAGTTCTTCAGCGACAGGCCGCATTCGAAGCCGGCTTTGACTTCCTTCACATCGTCTTTGAAGCGCTTCAGCGAATCCAGTTCGCCAGTCCAGAGGACGACGTTGTCGCGCAGCAGGCGAACCATTGCGCCACGGCGCACCAGGCCCTCCAGCACATAACAACCGGCAATCGCACCGACCTTGCTGACCAAGAACACCTGACGGATTTCGACCAGTCCCAAGGACTGTTCGCGTTTCTCCGGCGCCAGCATGCCGGACATGGCCGCTTTCACGTCGTCGATCGCGTCGTAGATGATGTTGTAGTAGCGGATGTCGATGCCATTGGACTCCGCCAGCTTGCGTGCCGATGCGTCGGCACGGGTGTTGAAGCCGATGATGACAGCCTTCGACGCCAGCGCCAGGTTGACGTCCGATTCGCTGATGCCGCCCACGGCCGCATGCACGATCTGCACGCGCACTTCGCCGGTCGACAGCTTGTTCATCGAAGACACCAATGCCTCCTGCGAACCTTGCACGTCGGTCTTGATGATGAGAGGCATGTTCTTGACTTCGCCCTCTGCCATCTGCTCGAACATGTTTTCCAGCTTGGCCGCCTGCTGCTTGGCCAGCTTGACGTCGCGGAACTTTCCTTGCCTGAACAGCGCGATCTCGCGCGCCTTGCGCTCGTCGGTCATGACCATCACGTCTTCACCGGCAGCCGGCACGTCGGTCAGGCCCTGGATCTCGACCGGAATCGAAGGACCGGCCTCTGTCACCGGCTTGCCGGTTTCGTCCAGCATCGCGCGAACGCGGCCATACGAAGAACCTGCCAGCACGATATCGCCGCGCTTCAGTGTTCCGGACGTGATCAGTACGGTTGCGACCGGGCCACGGCCCTTGTCCAGCTTGGCTTCGATCACCAGGCCACGGGCCGGCGCTTCGACCGGTGCGGTCAGTTCCAGCACCTCGGCCTGAAGCAACACGTTTTCCAGCAAGGAATCGATGCCCTCGCCGGTCTTGGCGGAAACCGGCACGAACGGCGTGTCGCCGCCGTACTCTTCCGGCAATACCTGCTCGGCGACCAGTTCGGTCTTGACCCGGTCCATGTTGGCGCCGGGCTTGTCTATCTTGTTGATCGCGACCACCATCGGCACGCCGGCAGCCTTGGCATGGGCGATAGCCTCGCGCGTCTGCGGCATCACGCCGTCGTCGGCAGCCACCACCAGGATCACGATGTCGGTCGCCTTCGCGCCACGAGCACGCATGGCGGTAAACGCTTCGTGGCCCGGGGTATCAAGGAAGGTGATCATTCCGCGCGGCGTCTCGACGTGGTAAGCGCCGATGTGCTGGGTAATGCCGCCAGCCTCGCCGGTTGCAACCTTGGTGCGGCGAATGTAGTCCAGCAGCGAGGTCTTGCCGTGGTCGACGTGGCCCATGACGGTCACGACCGGTGCACGCGGCAGCGCCTCGACATCGGCGTGCTCGTCACCTTCGACCAGCATTGCTTCCGGATCATCCAGCTTGGCGGCATGCGCACGGTGGCCCATTTCCTCGACCAGGATCATCGCGGTTTCCTGATCCAGCACCTGGTTGATGGTGACCATCTGGCCCAGCTTCATCAGGTGCTTGATCACTTCGGATGCCTTGACCGCCATCTTGTGAGCCAGTTCGGCGACGGTGATCGTCTCCGGCACGTGCACATCCTTGATGACTGCTTCGACCGGCGCCTGGAAGTTGGTATCGCGGTCATCGCCGTGCGAACGACGGCCACGCGGCCCCGAACGCCAGCCGTCGCGACCGCCACCGCCCGTCGGGCCGCGGGTCTTGAGACCGCCGGCGCGCTTGCGGGCGTCGTCCTGCCAGGTCGACGAAACGTTGGCCGACTTGATCGACTTCTTGTCGGCGACGGCAGGTTTTTTCTCGTCTTTCTTTTCGGCGGGCTTCTTGTCCGCCGGCTTGTGCAGCGTGCCTTCGGGCGCAGCCTTGGCAACCGGCGCAGGGGCCGGCTCCGGCGCCTTCACTACCCGGCGCGGCTGGCTCATCATGGCCTTGATCTGGGCAACCTCTTCGGCAACCGCGCGACGCGCACGGTCGGCCGCGGCAGCGCGCTCGGCCGCGGCTTTGGCAACCACCTCGGCAGCGCGCTTGCGCTCTTGCTCTTGCTCGACTGCTGCTGCATCGATCTGCACCGGCTTGTCCTTCTGTGCAGCCTGGAGCGCCGCAGCCTCGCGCGCAGCGGCTACTTCCGCCTCGCGTGCCGCACGTTCCTGCGCCAGCCGCTCTTCTTCCATCTGGGCCAGGCGTTCCTGCTTCTCGCGCAGTTCCGCTTCCTGGCGGGCAATCAGCTCGGCCTGTCGTTGCGCTTCCTCGACGCGGCGGGCCTGCTCGGCCTCGTCGACAACCGGTGCCGGCGCTTCTTCGGCTGCGACTTCTTCCGTCGGTTCATCACGCTTGACGAAGGTGCGCTTCTTTCGCACTTCCACCTGAATCGTGCGCGATTTCCCGGAGGAATCGGCCTGCTTGATTTCGGTGGTTTCCTTGCGCATCAAGGTGATCTTTTTCTTCTCGGCATCCGGCGCCACGCCATGTGACCGGCGCAGATGCCCGAGGAGCTTGTCCTTGTCTTCCTTGGACAAGATGTCGGACGCCGAGCTTTTCTCGACGCCTGCTGCCCGCAGCTGAGTCAGCAGCAGGTCGGCCGGCATCTTCAGCTCGGTGGCAAATTGGGCTACATTGTTACTCGCCATTCAGTCCTCTTTTCTAATCTTGAGCGTGGGTGGGGTTGGGTTAGCCTTGATTGGCTTCCGCAAGACTCCACGCCTTTGCCTGCAGTGCTTTCGCACGGCTGTCGTATTTGGAATCGATCAATTTCATTTCTTCGTCGGTGACGCTGGCAAACTGCTCATCGATCAGCGCGCGCGCGCGGTCGGCCGGCAGGGCCAGCACAGCACCGAACTCGTCATACGCCATGCCGCTGAAAGCTTCAAGCGTCTTGATGCCAGCCAGGCCCAGACGACCCGCGGTGACGCGGTCCATGCCTTCGAGGTTGACCAAAGCATCTTCCATGCCTTCGAGACCTTCCTCGGACGCGATCGCTTCCGTCACCAGCGCGTCGCGTGCGCGGTTGCGCAACTCGTTGACCGTATCCTCGTCGAACGCCTCGATGTCGAGCATTTCGCTGATCGGCACATAGGCAATTTCTTCGAGGCTGGAAAAGCCTTCCTTGGCCAGGATCTCGGCCACTTCGGCATCCACATCCAGCCGGTCCATGAACAGCTGGCGCACTGCGGAAGTCTCTGCCTCGGCCTTCTGCGCAGATTGGTCCGCGGTCATGATGTTGATCTGCCAGCCGGTCAGTTCGGATGCGAGACGTACGTTCTGGCCGCCACGTCCGATGGCAATCGCGAGGTTTTCCTCGTCCACCACCACGTCCATTGCATGCTCGTCCTCGTCGACCATGATCGACGATACGTTGGCCGGCGCCAGTGCACCGATGACAAATTGCGCCGGATCCTCCGACCACAAGACAATATCCACCCGTTCGCCGCCAAGTTCGGCGGTGACCGCCTGCACGCGCGATCCGCGCATGCCGACGCAAGTGCCGATCGGATCGATCCGCTTGTCGCTGGTAAACACGGCAATCTTGGCGCGCACGCCGGCGTCGCGCGCCGCCGATTTGATTTCCAGAAGGCCCTGCTCGATCTCGGGCACTTCAAGCTCGAACAACTTCATGATGAATTCCGGCGCCGTGCGCGACAGGATCACCTGCGGTCCGCGCGCATTGCGTTCAATACGCTGGATATAGGCCCGCACACGGTCGCCGATGCGCAGGTTTTCCTTCGGAATCATCTGGTCGCGCGGCAGCCGCGCTTCAATCTTGCCCGACTCGACAATCGCATCGCCACGCTCCATGCGCTTGATGGTGCCAGTGACCAGCGCGTCGCCGCGGGCCAGGAAGTCTGCGAGGATCTGTTCACGCTCGGCATCGCGGATACGCTGCAGCACGACCTGTTTCGTGTCCTGCGCAAAACGGCGGCCGAAGTCGAGCGACTGGATCGGCTCTTCGATATGGTCATCCACCTCGATGTCGGGAATCTGCTCCTTCGCTTCGAAGTGCAGGATTTCCTGGTCGGGCAGTTGCAGGCCGGCTTCGTCCGGCACCACATGCCAGCGGCGGAAGGATTCGAACTCGCCGGTGTCGCGATCGACCGAAACACGGATGTCGACTTCGCCTTCATAGCGTTTCTTGGTTGCCTGGGCAAGCGCATGCTCGAGCGCACCGAAGACGATTTCCTTGTCCACGTTTTTTTCGCGCGCCAGCGCATCGACCAACAACAAAATTTCGCGACTCATGCTTTGCGACTCCTAAAATCCACTTTTGGCACCAGTCGTGCCTTGTCCACGTCGGCAAGCGTAAAATCCAGCATCGCCGGGCCTTCGTTGCTTTCAAATTCCAGTTTCAGCGAATCGCCGTCAGGGGCATGCAAGATGCCCTGGAAGGATTTGCGGTTGTGCACCTGCGGCATTGGCCTGCGCAGCTTGACCAATGCTTCATGCCCGGCGAAACGCACGTAATCGGCAAGCTTCTTCAGCGGCCGATCCAGCCCTGGCGAGGACACCTCGAGACGTTCATAGTCGATGTTTTCGACCGTCAGGACATGCACCAACTGGTGCGTGACCCGTTCACAGTCTTCGACAGCAATGTTTCGCTCCTCGTCGTGCGGCGGAGCGAAATCGATAAAGACTTGCAGCAGGCCGCGCGGCCCGCGCTCCAGGTCGACAAGCTCGTAGCCCATGCCGCTCAACGTCGTCTCGATCAGGTTGATCAACTGCAATTGGCTCTCCGCTGCGCCACCCTTTCGGCGGCACAGAAATCCGTTCAGCAAAAAAAAAATGGGCATCCGCCCATCTTCTTATCGTTTCAGCCGCCTGCAGCACTCCTCCCGGAATAACGGGGCGACTTCTGTGAAGTGGCATATTGTAAGGCATTAGGCGGCAGGTCGCAATGGCAGGAGAACGTTTCCGTCCGCACAATGCCGCTGCAACCTGGTTTTCCTGCCCCTGTCAGGCCTTCGAACGCCGCCTCGGACCAGCGGCACCCCGGACCTTGGGTCCGGCAGCCGGGCCCCGCGCATTGGGGCCGCCAGCGCCACGCGTATTAGGTCCGCCGGGACCACGGGCATTGGGCCCGCCAGTGCCACGCGCATTTGATCCGCCGGGACCGCGAGCATTGGGTCCGCCGGGGCCACGTGCATTGGGGCCACCTGCTCCCCGGAAACCGGAGCCGACCGCTCCGCGCGCACTGTTGCCGCGCCCAGGGCTGCCGCCCGGTATGGTCTGGTCGCCGCGGCCGGGGGTGGCGCGCGGTCGGACCATGCCCGGAAAGCCGAGTGCAGTCTGCAAGGGGTCGGGCTGGCGCGAGCGCTGCGGCGCACCGCTTCCGCCGGCAGGCCATCCGCCTCGGCCGGTGTTCTGGCGGCGTCCGCCTTCGAAGGCCGACGAGTTGCCATTCGGCTCACGTCCCTGCTGGCGACCCCTGGCCTGCTGCTGCGGTACCTTCTTCTCCAGTCCGCATTGAGCCATCAGCGAGCGTACATCATTCTCTTCCAGTTCTTCCCAGCGTCCGCGCTTGAGCGTTGGCGGCAATGTAAAGCTGCCATAACGAGTCCGGATCAGGCGCGACACTGTCAGGCCGACTGCCTCGAACATCCGGCGCACTTCGCGGTTGCGTCCTTCGCCAATGGTTACCCGGTACCAGCGATTGACACCCTCGCCGCCGCCGTCAGCAATGCGCGAAAACTGCGCCAGGCCATCGGACAATTCAACGCCGGCCAGCAATTTCTGGCGCATGCCTTCTTCGAGCTCGCCGAGAGTCCGCACTGCGTATTCGCGGTCGATGCCGTAGCGCGGGTGCATCAGCCGATTGGCAATGTCGCCGGATGTCGTAAACAGCAGCAGGCCTTCCGTATTGAAATCGAGGCGGCCTACGGCCAGCCACTTGCCGGCCTTGATCGGCGGCAGGCGGTCGAATACCGAGGGACGACCTTCCGGATCGCTGGTGCTGACGATCTCGCCGGAGGGCTTGTGGTACACCAGCACGCGCGGCGGCTTGGTGGTGACCCGGCGCTGCAGCAGCTTGCCGTTGATCCGGACCTGATCCTGCGGAAGTATCCGCTGGCCAATATGGGCCGGCTCGCCATTGACCGACACCCGTCCGGCGACGATCAGTTCTTCCATGTCGCGGCGCGAGCCCAGGCCGACATCCGCCAGCACCTTGTGCAGCTTGGGGGCGTCGTCGTCGGCGGTCAGGTCGCGGCGGACATTTTTTGCCGGTTGCTGCGCCCGGCCTCCATCCTTGTCTTCCACCAGCGCGTCGAACTCACCGGAGGTGACCAGTGAGAATACGTCGTCGGCGCTGGGTGTTTTCGGCTTTGCGCTGGCATCGCCCGCTTGCGGGGGCCGCTTGGCGCCACGCTTCTGGTTGCGGCCGTCGTCACGCTTGCGTTCTGACTGGCCGGCGCCACCGCCCTGATTGCCCTCATTGCCGCGCGCCTGGCCTCGCGTGCGGCGCGCAACCGGCGTCTCGCCTTCGAGTGCGGCATTACCATCCCGCGGCTGCGGCGCGGCGCTTTCACCAGCGCCTTCGGCAGGACTATCGCCCCGAGGCTCGTCGGTGCGGGCACCCGGACGTCCGCGGCGCAGGCTGCGCGGACCGCGCAAGCCACGCTTGGGCGCCTTCTCGGCCACATTACCTGGTTCGCCATCCTGTCCGGCGGGCCTGCCTGTCGGCTGGTCGGGGGCAACATTGCCGTTGGCATCCGCGCGCGGCGGATCGTTCTCATTGCTTGGAAACGTCATCGTCTTGGTTTGGCTCTGGTTCGGCCGCATCGGCCTGCTGGGTATCGACGGCATGCATGTCACCCGGAACGGGCTCTTCTGCATCCGCCATCATTGGTGTCGCTTCTACTACTGCCATGCCGACTGCTTCAGCCGGCATGGCAGCCACCGGAGAGTCCGGTCCGGAATCCTGAACATCCACCGCCTCGGCAGCGATCGCATCTGCGGTATCGTCAACCATGGCGGTCGTTTCATCGAGGCCGGCCGCAAATCCTTCCGGCAGGGATTCAACCGGTGCGGGCTCGCCTGCGACTGCGGCGCCGAATTCGATTGCAGCCTGGTCAGCCTCGGCCTGCAGCGCATCTTCGAACGCCTGCAGGTCCGGCAAAGTGCCCGATGCGGCATCGTCACCACTACGATTTACCTGCTCCAGCGGCGGCAACTGGCCAAGCGACATCAGCCCGAGATCGTCAAGGAACTGGCGCGTGGTCGCAAACAGCGCAGGCCGTCCGGGCACATCGCGGTGACCGATCGCTTCGATCCATCCACGGTCCTCCAGCAGCTTGATCGTTTGCGAGTTGACGGTGACGCCGCGAATCTCTTCGATATCGCCACGCGTTACCGGCTGCCGGTACGCAATGATGGCCAGGGTTTCCAGGGTCGCTCGAGTGTACTTCGGCGGCTTCTCCGGGTTCAGGCGCTCAAGGTAAGCCTTCATTTGCGGCCGACTCTGGAAACGCCAGCCAGTCGACAATCCGACCAGCTCGATGCCCTTGTCGATCCAGTCGCCGCGCAAAGCCTCAAGCATCAGCTTGATGGTGTCGCCGCCGACTTCATCATCGTCGAGGTACAGCTTTTTCAGATCATTGATCGTCAGCGGTTCATGCGCGCAGAGCAAGGCAGTCTCGAGGACTTTTTTCGCCTCAGCAGTATTCATGCGATTTTTTTACGGCAGTTTGGTTGCACGTTGCAGAGGTTAGATACAGTGACAGGCATCTTGATGCCGGCTGACTGGAGAACCCGTTGTTATGCTGCTTCCCGACGCCTGATTTATATTTTTTTTATGGCAGGCGGGGATATAAATATACGACTTGTATAAGACTTGAAATCTGACTTGTCAGACTGGTTGCGGGGGCAGGATTTGAACCTACGACCTTCGGGTTATGAGCCCGACGAGCTGCCAGACTGCTCCACCCCGCGTCTGAAGATATGAACTATACACAGGATGCCGAATGAATGCAAACTAATCTGCGGAAAAGATGCAGTGATACACTCGAAGCCTCGCGTCTTGTTATCAAGACCACCCTACTCAAGCTCTTTACGTTCCATCTCGCCCTCATGAAATTCTGCTCGGAATGCGCGCATCCTGTTTCGCTGATTACTCCTCCCGATGACACGCGAGAGCGTTTCGTCTGCACCAACTGCGGCACCATCCATTACCAGAATCCGAAGATGGTGATCGGCTCCATCCCGCTGTGGGAACAGGATGGAGAAGTCCAGGTATTGCTGTGCCGGCGCGCGATCGAACCGCGCAGGGGATACTGGACATTGCCGGCGGGGTTCATGGAAAACGAAGAGAGCACTTCCGATGCGGCAGCGCGCGAGACAGAAGAAGAAGCCGGTGCGCGGATCGAGATCCGCCAGTTGTTCTCGCTGATCAACGTGCCCCATGTCCACCAGGTGCATATGTTCTACCTGGCCACGCTGCTCGACCTGGACTACGCAGCCGGCGTGGAGAGCCTGGAGGTGCGACTGTTCCGCGAGTCGGAGATACCGTGGGACGACATCTCCTTCCCCACCATTACCCATACGCTCAAGTTCCTGTTCGAGGATCTTGAAAAACTTCGTTCCGGCAAAGGCGACTTCGAGCTCCACACAAAGGACCTCAAGCGGCACTTCCGGGAACCGATCCCGACCTGAGGCGCCGCCCGCAATTGTGCTACCAGCTGGTCTCGCGCTCGGCGGTTGATGAAATGCGGTGAATCGTCAGGTCGGCACCTTCGAACTCCTGTTCAGGCTCGAGACGAATTCCGACCAGGGCCTTCAACAGGCCATACACGATCCAGCCGCCGAGCGCAGCAATCGCGACGCCCATCGCGGTGCCGGCGACTTGTGATGCGAACGACACCCCGCCCATGCCGCCAAGCGCCTTCAAACCGAATATGCCAGCCGCAATTCCACCCCACGCACCGCACAGGCCATGAAGTGGCCAGACGCCGAGCACATCGTCGATGCGCCACTTGTTCTGCGTCCACGTAAACATCCACACGAATATGGCGCCGGCAATACCACCGGTGGCAAGCGCGCCGAGCGGATGCATCAGGTCCGAACCTGCGCAGACGGCGACCAGGCCGGCCAGCGGCCCGTTATAGGCAAAGCCCGGATCGTTCTTGCCAAGCACCACCGCGACCAGGGTACCCCCGGCCATCGCCATCAGGGAGTTGATCGCAACCAGTCCGTTGGCCTTGTCCAGGGTCTGCGCGCTCATCACATTGAAGCCGAACCAGCCGACCGTGAGTATCCACGCGCCCAAGGCCAGGAATGGAATGCTCGATGGCGGATGGGCGGCGATGGCGCCATCCTTCGAATACCGGCCACGGCGGGCGCCAAGCAGCATCACGGCAGGCAAGGCCACCCAGCCGCCGACGGCATGCACGACCACAGAGCCGGCAAAGTCATGGAACTCGGCGCCCAGCGCGGATTTGAGCCACGCTTGCACGCCGAAGTTATGATTCCACACGATACCCTCGAAAAACGGATACACCAGGCCGACCAGCAGTGCAGTAGCCAGCAATTGCGGATGGAAGCGGGCGCGCTCGGCGATGCCGCCGGACACGATTGCCGGGATCGCAGCAGCAAATGTCAGCAGGAAAAAGAATTTCACCAGTTCGAAGCCGTTCTTCTGCGCCAGCACCTCGGCGCTGCTGAAAAAGCTGATGCCATAGGCGATCGAATAGCCCACGAAAAAATAGGCCATGGTGGAAACGGCAAAATCGACCAGGATTTTCACCAGCGCGTTAACCTGGTTTTTCTTGCGTACCGTCCCCAGTTCAAGGAACGCGAATCCGGCGTGCATGGCGAGGATCATGATGGCGCCAAGCAAGATGAATAAAGTGTCAGCGCCGTGGCGGATGGCGTCCATTTCAAAGCTCCCTGTTCAAGTGCAGAAATAATGAATAAGCCGTACCCACTAGCAATTTTCGTTCCAAAATGGCGCAACATGCAAGTGATTGATTCATATAATGTTTTGATTTCACCCGCGTCAACTACGCACTCCGGGAGTGCGTCCGACAGCTCCATTTTGGTGAGAAAGCGATGATTCCATGGCTGGAGCATGACTCGCCGTTCCCGGACGTGAGCCGGGCATTGGGCGAGCAGGATGGCGCGCCAGGACTGCTCGCCGCCGGCGCCGACCTGTCGCCGCAACGGCTGCTTGACGCCTACCGGCGCGGGATCTTTCCCTGGTTCTCGGAAGGCCAGCCGATACTTTGGTGGAGTACCGATCCGCGCATGGTGCTGCCGACAGCGGACTTCAAGGTGTCGCGCAGCCTGGGCAAGAAACTGCGGAAGGTGGACCGGGAAATGCAACAGGGCGGGCCAGTGCAGGTCCGATTCGACACCTCTTTCGAAGCGGTGATGCGGGAATGCGCAGCCCCGCGCGACGGCAGCGGTGGCACCTGGATTTCGGAAGATATCGTCAGCGGCTACACCGGCTTGCACCGGCTCGGATATGCCCATTGCGCCGAGTTGTGGATAGCCGACCGGCTGGTGGGCGGCGCCTACGGCGTGTCGATCGGGAAGATGTTCTTCGGTGAATCGATGTTCGCACGTGTTCCCGATGCATCCAAGATCGCCCTTGCCTACCTGGTGCATTTCCTGCGGTCACACGATGTGCAACTGATTGACTGCCAGCAGGAGACGTCACACCTGGCTTCCCTTGGCGCCACGCCAATCCAGCGGGAAATATTCATCGAACACGTCCGCCAGGCCACACGACAGCCGCAGATTACCGATTGGCATCCGCTTGCGCTATTCGACCTCGATCCGAAAAACTTTTGCGACTGATCTGTCTGCGTTGTACAGTATTCCCGTCATCGACCCGCCTGTGCACCAAATGACGCACCTGAAAGACCTGCCGTTTTCCACGCTGCAGTTTTATGCGACCGCGCCCTATCCCTGCAGCTACCTGCCGGATCGCCAGGCGCGCTCGCAGGTTGCGACACCCTCCCACCTGATCAATGCGGACATTTATTCCGGACTGGTCAGGAACGGCTTCCGGCGCAGCGGCGTGTTTACCTACAGACCTTATTGCGATGGCTGCCAGGCCTGCATGCCGGTGCGGGTACGCACCGCGGAGTTCATCCCGAACAGGACTCAGCGCCGCGCTTGGGCACGCCATCAGGATCTGACTGCGTGGGTTACCGGCTTGGCCTACAGCGCCGAACATTACGACCTCTATCTGCGCTACCAGTCCGTGCGCCATTCCGGCGGCGGCATGGACCATGACAGCCGCGACCAGTACGCGCAGTTCCTGCTGCAGAGCAAGGTCAACACCCGGCTGGTCGAGTTCCGCGACCCGCAGCAAACGCTCCGGATGGTCAGCATCATCGATGTGCTCGATGACGGCCTGTCCTCGGTCTACACTTTCTATGATCCGGACGTTCCCGGGGCCAGTTTCGGCACCTTCAACGTGCTCTGGCAAATCGAACAGGCACGAACGCTGCAGCTTCCTTACGTGTATCTGGGCTACTGGATCGCCGAGAGCCCGAAGATGGCCTACAAGACCAACTTCCGTCCGATAGAAGCGCTGCGCCAGGGGAAGTGGGAGCCGCTCGAAGGCTCCTGACAGGATCGGCTGCCGGATTTTGCGGCAAGGCAGGACAGGCGGTGCAGCCAAAGCCTGCTTGAAACAGGCATAAAACAGTCTTGAAGCAGGCAGAAAGCAGCGTCGGGAAGCTACAATAGCGCCGCCCTGACTCTTGCCTGCCTGCCGTGTCCACCAAATTCCTGTACGCCCTTGCCCGCCCATTACTGTTCGCCCTAGATCCCGAAGATGCGCATCACCTGACCCTGCCTGCCCTGCAACGCGCAGCCCGGCTCGGACTCACACGACTGCTGCCGCACCCCCTGCCGGACCCGCGTACCGTGATGGGACTGCGCTTCCCCAACCCGGTCGGCCTCGCAGCCGGGCTGGACAAGGACGGCGCCTGCATCGACGGACTGGCCGCGCTGGGATTCGGATTCATTGAAGTGGGCACGGTGACACCGCGCGCCCAGCCCGGCAACCCCCGTCCGCGCATGTTCCGGCTGCCGCAGGCGGACGCGCTGATCAACCGGATGGGATTCAACAATGGCGGCGTCGATGCGTTCGTCGCCAATGTCCAGAAATCACAGTTCTACCAGGACAAGCAGGGAGTGCTTGGACTGAACATCGGGAAGAACGCCGACACCCCGATCGAACGCGCAGTCGACGATTACCTGATCTGCCTGGACAAGGTGTATCCATTCGCCAGCTACGTGACGGTCAACATCTCGTCCCCGAATACGAAGAACCTGCGTGAACTACAAGCGGCGTCGGCGCTGGACAGTTTGTTGTCCAGCTTGCGAGAAGCACAGCTGCGGCTGGCTGACCGCCATCGGCGTTACGTGCCGATCGCCCTGAAAATCGCCCCAGACATCGATGCGGAACAGATACGCAACATCGCCGACGCCGTGCTGCGCCACAAGATGGACGCCGTGATCGCAACCAATACCACGATCAGCCGCGATGCCGTGACCGGACTTCCCCACGCGGAGGAAGCCGGCGGCCTGTCAGGCAAACCGGTGTTCGCCATGTCCAATGCCGTGATTCGCGGCCTGAAATCGGAAATGGGCGATGCGGTTCCGATCATCGGAGTCGGTGGCATTTTTTCCGGCGCGGATGCGCGCATGAAGATGGAGGCGGGCGCCTCCCTGGTGCAACTCTATACGGGCTTGATTTATCGCGGACCTGCGCTGGTGCGCGAGTGCGCGGCCAGCCTGCGACGGGGCTGAACAGCGCCGCGCTTTCTCACCCGAACACCACCGGATAGAGCAGCACGCCCCAGGTCAGGAGCGCCAGGCCCAGCGACAGCGCGACGGCCGCGCTGCCGAAATCCTTCGCATTCTTCGACAGCGGGTGGGTCTCCAGCGAAATGCGGTCGATCGCAGCTTCGATCGACGAGTTCAGTAACTCGACGATCAGCACCAGGACCAGGACGCCAGCCAGCAGCAGTTTTTCCACCGCGCTGACCGGAAGAAACAGCGCTAACAGCACGCCCGGCAACACGATCATCAACTCCTGCCGGAAGGAATGCTCGCTACGCACCGCAGTCCACAAGCCCATGACCGAGTATTGAAAGGCATTCAAGATACGGCGCAAGCCGCTCTTGCTCTTGAACGGGCTGACGACCTGGGGAGTCTCGGACATAGAAAAATTTAGTGGAACGATTCCGGCACGCGCCGGACGGTGAATTATCGGGCCAAGCATCGCTTGATGCAATTTGCGTGTGTATCAACGAAGACCCTGCTGCTATTGACGTCTTTTCACAATGTGGTATAAAGCATATATTGCATTGCACCACGATACGTATGAAAGCCGACGCCCTCCCCGAAACCGACAAGACTGCGATCCAGGTAATCGAGCGCATCTCGTCGCTGCTTGACGCACTGGCAAGACACCCCGACCCGGTCAGCCTCAAGCAACTGTCCAGCCTGACCGGACTGCACCCTTCCACTGCCCATCGCATCCTCAACGACCTGGTGATGAAGCGCTTCGTGGACCGCGCCGAGCCCGGCGCTTACCGTCTGGGCATGCGGCTGCTGGAATTGGGCAATATCGTCAAGAGCCGGCTCGACGTGCGGGAAGCAGCAATCGATTTCATGCGTGCCCTGCATCGCAAGACCAACCAGACCGTCAATCTGTCGGTGCGCCAGGGCGACGAGATCGTCTATATCGACCGCTCCTTTTCAGAACGTTCCGGCATGCAGGTGGTACGGGCAATCGGCGGGCGGGCCCCCCTGCACCTGACGTCGACCGGCAAGCTGTTCCTCTCGGTCGACGATCCCAGGCAGGTGCGGGCCTACGCCACCCGGACTGGACTGGCCGGACACAACAAGAACTCGATCACGGACTTGGCGCGCCTGGAGCGCGAACTGAGCCTGGTACGCGCGCGCGGCTATGCGCGCGACAATGAAGAACTGGAACTGGGGGTGCGCTGCATTGCAGCAGGCATACGCGACGACTCCGGCCGCATGATTGCGGGGCTGTCGATTTCGGCGCCCGCCGACCGCCTGCAGGACGAGTGGGTCGACGACCTGCTCAAGACAGTCCAGGAAATATCCTCGGTCCTCGGCCACACGCCCCAGCCTCGCACCTGAGGCCAGCAGCACCCGCCCGTGACGAAGCAGTCATCACGGGCGCTCCATCCGCACGACCCGCCCTCCTCCTCCTGCCTCACCTCCCACCCTCGACTGGCTTGACCCTGCCATGCAATTTTTTTCGTCTGGCATGATTCTTGTATACATTCTTCAAAAATAGTGGCGAATCGCCCAAGCTGACCTGCATCCCGTCAGAATGTTTGAAAATGAAGCATTTTGTCTATGAGAGTGCCCTGTATATGGGAGCTGGCGCACCAGAATCGGACGGCCTTGCCGCTTTTTTAAATTAGGTTGACAACTACACTAAATTGTATGGAGTATACAGTTTGGCGGATTAAATCATCCAGCTTGTCATACCTAAAAGAGTTTTCCCGACCAGAAACCACCCGAAAGGAGTCACATGTCATCCCATCTCCACGCCAGGCGAGCACTGATGCAAGCCGCCCTCGCTGCCTTCGCCCTGACCACCTCCGCCGGCGTCCATGCCCAAGCGGCCAAGGCCCCGGTCAAGGTCCGCTATGAAGAAGTCGTTCGGTCCATCCTTTATGTGCCGGCCTATGTCGCCCTGACCCAGGGTTTCTTCAAGGACGCCGGTCTCGATGTTACGATGAAAACGTCGCAGGGTACTGACAAGGGCATGGCCGCCCTGCTGTCGGGCAGCGCCGACATCGTCCTGATCGGGCCGGAGGCGACGGTCTATGTACAGAACAGTGAATCGCCCGTCAAGCCGCGCATCTTCTCCGGGCTGACCGCGACCGATGGCTTCCTTCTCGTCTCGCGCAACAAGGAAGCGCTGGACTGGAGCAAGCTGAAGGGCAAGACCATCATGGGCTTCCGTCCGGGCTCGAATCCCGACGTTTACCTGGAAACGGCACTGCGCAAGCATGGCATCGATCCGAAAAAGGACGTCACCATCCTGAACAACCTGGGACCAGCTGCAAGGGCCGGCGCCTGGATGTCCGGACGTGCCGACTACGCAATTTTCCTCGAACCTGAAGTGGGCACACTGGAGCGCGAGGGAAAAGCTTATCCGGTGGCGTCGATCGGCGCCGAAGTGGGACAGGTCGATTACACGGTATTCACCACCACCGACGCATTCATCAGCAAGCAGCCGCAAGTGGTGCAGGCATGGACCAATGCGATCGCCCGCGCGATGAAACATGTCCAGGCCGCTTCGCCCGCGGACCTGGCCAAGCAGGTGGCAGAATTCTTCCCGGCCGTGCCGCAGAACCAGATCGCCTCCGCCATCGAGCGCTACAAGAAGCACAACATCTGGAAAACTTCTCCCTTGGTCGAGCAGGAAGCGATCAACAAGCTGCAGGACATGCTGGTCACCAGCGCCGTGCTGGAAAACGGCAAGCGGGTAAAGTACCAGGACATCGTGGTCACCGACTTTGCGAAGCGGGCAAAATGAGCAGCGCACATCTCTCCGCCGTGCCTGTCCCCGTAGCGGGGCAGGCCAAGATAGCCATCCAGGGCGTCGGCCTGCGCTACTTCACGCGCGAGGCCGAAACCGAGGCGCTATCCAACATCTCCCTCGACTTCAAGGCCGGGGAGTTTGTCAGCATCATCGGCCAGTCAGGCTGCGGCAAGAGCACGCTGCTGTCGCTGATCGCCGGCATCGTCCCGGCCACCGATGGCACAGTCCTGCTGGACGGCAAACCGATCACCGGCCCCTCCCCGCGCGTCGGCTACATGCTGCAACAGGACTACCTGTATGAATGGCGCAGCATCCTCGACAATTGCATACTCGGCGCCGAGATCCAGGGCATGGATCTCGACCGGGCGCGGGCACGCGCCGTGCAGCTGCTGCAGAAATGCGCGCTCGGGGACTTCCTGCATCATTATCCACGGCAGCTGTCCGGCGGCATGCGGCAACGCGTGGCCCTGGTGCGCACCCTCGTGACCGAACCTGATGTGGTTTTGCTGGACGAGCCGTTTTCCGCGCTCGACTCGCAGACCAGGCTGGCGATCGCTGACGAGGTGGTGGACGTGCTTCGCGACGAAGGCAAGACCGTCATCCTGGTTACTCACGACATCGGCGAAGCAATTGCCATGACGGACCGGGTGATCGTGCTGTCACGCCGCCCGGGCAGGGTCCGTTCCGAACACAAGATCGAATTCGCAGTCCAGGACGGGAAACGGCCGACGCCTTTCGTGGCGCGCAGCCTGCCCGAATTCAACGAGTACTTCAACCTGCTATGGAAGGAACTCGACGTCCACGTCGAAGGATAATCAATGAGCGCCATACCCTCCTCCGTCCCCCTGCGGGTCGTGTCTGCGCCGAGCGCACAGTACAAACGCTACCTGCAGCTGACCCGCCGCAACAGCCAACTGGTGATTGGAAGCCAATTGCTGCTGCTGATAGTGTTCTTTGGCCTCTGGGAATTGCTTCCACGCATGAAGCTGATCAACCCCATGCTGACCAGCTACCCCAGTGCGCTGTGGCCGACCTTCGTCGACCTTCTGTTCAACGGCAAGCTGCTGAACCACACCTGGTCAACGCTGTACGCCACCCTGATCGGCTTCGCACTGAGCATGGTGCTGGGCGTGATCGCCGCAGCCGCGCTGTGGTGGTCGGACTTCTTCTACAAGGTCGTCGATCCGTTCCTGGTCGTCGCCAACGCGATGCCGAAAATTGCGTTCGTGCCGATCTTCTACATCTGGCTCGGCTCGGAATATTCGATCTACGGCATTGCAGTGGCGATTGCGGTATTCGTCACGATCATGATCATGTATGCCGGTTTCCGCGCCATCGACCCCAACAAGATCAAGCTTGCGCTGACATTCGGGGCTACGCGCTGGCAGGTGCTGCAAAAGGTGGTGCTGCCAGGCAGCGTGCCGACTTTCATCTCGGCGCTGAAGATGAATGTCGGGCTGGCGCTGGTGGGTGTGGTGGTGGGCGAGTTCCAGTCCTCCAACTCGGGCCTGGGATTCCTGATCATCAACGGCAGCCAGATGTTCAAGATGAACATCGTGATGACATCGATCACCGTGCTGGCGCTGCTATCGAGCCTGATGTACCTGGCGATCTACTACCTCGAAGCGGCGGTCAACCGCCGCTACAACTGAAGGTCGGACATGGCGATCGAATTCCCGCAGTGGGTAGTGGACCGCGTGGTGGCCCGCCAGGGCCGGCTGCATGCCTATGACTGCATGGTCCCGCAACGTACGGCCTTTGTCGTTGTCGACCTGCAGAACTACTACATGATGCCGGGCTACCAGGGCGAATGCGCGCCAGCGCGGGCGATCATCCCGGCGGTGAACAGGCTGGCCTCCAGCCTGCGCAGCGCCGGCGGCACCGTGGTCTGGATCCAGACCTCGGCCGACGGGGCCGACCAGTTCTGGTCACATCATCATTCGGAAATGCTGACGCCGGAGCGCAGCCAGCGCCGGCTGCGCGAGCTGGCGAGTTCGTCGCCCGGTTTCGCGCTGCATCCCGAGCTTGACGCCCGGCCGGAAGACCCGCGCGTAGTGAAGCGCTGCTACAGCGCGCTGACGGAGGGCTCGTCCAACCTGGCAGAGATGCTGCGCTCGCGCGGCATCGACACCGTGCTGATCGGTGGCACGGTGACCAATGTCTGCTGCGAATCGACAGCGCGCGACGCCATGATGATGAACTTTCGCACGGTGATGGTGGAGGACGCGCTTGCGTCCGTGACCGAGCAGGAGCAACTGCATTCGCTTTACAACTGGATGCTGTATTTTGGCGACGTGTTGTCGGTGGGTCAGGTTGAGGCTGCGATTGGGCGGTCTGCGCAGGAAGCGGCGGCTTGAGCTTGGCTTAGGGTGGGTGGGTGTGTTCTGGCTGGTGGCTTGCCAACAAGCCACCAGCCACCCTGTCAGGCAGCCTTCAACCCCGTTCCACTCACACGCTGCCACGCGACAGAAGCCAGCGCAATATCCTGCAAGCCCACCCCCACCGCCTTGTAGATCAGGATGTCCTCCGCAGTCCTGCGCGGCGTCACCAGCCCGGCAACGACATCGCCGAATTCCAGGATCTTCTCCGCTACCAGGACGCCGTCGCCGGCGCGCACGATATCGCCAGCCTCGCGCATCGACTGCGCCTTCCATTCCACTACCACGGCTTGCGCCCGCGACAGGGCCACATCGTCCAGCTCGCGGGTATGCGGCAGGCTCGACCCGATGGCTGCAACAAAAGCGCCCGGCTTCAGCCATTCACCGGCAAACAGCGGTTCGGTCGAGCGCGATGCGGTCACGACGATGTCAGCAGCGCGCACCGCATCCTCCGGCGTCGACATCTCCACCGGCACCCCGCACGAGGCCGTCAACCGGGTCGCCAGGTCTGCCGGCGCGTAGGGATCGTTGACCAGTATCCGCTCCAGCCCAAAGGCCTGCGCGAATTCCTGGGCATGGGCGACGCCCTGCACGCCAGCGCCAAACAGCGCCATGGTCTTCGCGCCCGGGTTCGCCATGCTGCGCGCAGCCAGCACCGAGCAGGCTGCTGTGCGCAGGCGGGTGATGGCCCCGGCATCCAGCGAGGCCAGCGGCCGGCCATCGTCAGTTGAGAAAATCAGTATCACGAACCGGAACTGGCCGGAGATGGTCGTGTAGACCTTGGCGCCCGTCACGCCTAGCTCCGGTATCACAGCGCCCAACGTGGACAGCTTGACGCCACCCGCTTCGGTGCGGATGCGCTCCTGCATGGCGGCCCGGCCGTGGGCAAAGCTGATGTAGGCATCCTTCATCACCCGTTCGGCATCGGCCGGGGTGACGAGGCGTTCGATCATGTCATCGGTAATGTGCAGCATGAACAATGGTTCCAGAGGTGGAGATCAAGAAAATGGCGGACGCGCCGCCCGGCGCGCCACCAATTGGAATCAGGGGGCAGTCGCAGCAGCCTGCTTCGGATGGAACGAGTCGCGGGCGACGTTATGCACGTGTTGGGCGGCCAGCAAGGCTGCAAGCTCGGCATTGCCGGAAATGACGGCATGCAGCACCTGGGCATGCTCCTCCCAATTCTGCCGCGAACGCACGGTATGGCTGGAAGTAAACAACATGGCAGTACGGTCGCGCAGCGAGCGCATCATGTCCGTCAGCACATCGTTGCCGGCAGCGGTGGCCAGCAATTCATGAAAGCGCGTATTCAGTTCCACCAACAGCGCGGCATCGTTGCCCTGGGCTGCAGTGATGCCCAGTTCCAGCACCTGCTTCAATTCCGCCATCGACTTGTCAGTCCGACGCTGCGCAGCAAGCTTGGCGTTCAAGCCCTCGAGGGTAGCCCGCACTTCGATCAGGTCGCGCGCCACTTCGTCGGAATAGAAAGCCACGCAGGCGCCGCGCCGCGGCTCGATCGTCACCAGCCCTTCGGCCGCCAGTGCCCGCAAGGCTTCGCGAACCGGAATGCGGGATGCGCCCATCTCTTCTGAAAGTTTGGTCTCGACCAGGCGCTCGCCGTTAGCCAGCTCACCGCTGAGGATGCGCTGGCGCAGGGTGTCGCGGATAAGTGCAAACAGTGGCAAATGCTGCTGGCCCACTTTCACAGCAGCCGGCACGGGTGGACGGGAGGCATTGGTCATGGCTACTACGCTCGTCAATACTGGAATCCGGATTGTATACGGTGTTCACCAAAGCGGGAAGTTGTACCGCGTGCTGGCACAGGATTTGCGATGCCGGAAGGCAGCAAGCCGGTACTCGACCACAGCCCTGCTTCCCAAGCACGGGAATCGCCTTTTTTTCAAACCTGCTCACCAATATGAAAACCTGCTGCGGTGCATTGCACCAAAAAAATCAGTTGAAGCGCCTCAATCAATTGTATACAGTAGCCCAACTTAAGCGCCGCAAAGACGGACGCAATCCATCCAGTAATGCAGCATCCAGCACCGCGGAGACGGTCGCAATTCAACTATCAATCGAAGTGGGGAACACATGCAACAAACAATCATGATCGGTACAGCCCATTGGGTGTACCTGGCTGGCGTGGCGGTCATCGTCCTGACGATGATCCTGCGCGCCAATGTGGTAGTGCCATCAATCATCGGCACCTTCGCCGTCATGTGGGCACTGACCGGCAGTCCGGTCAGCGCCGTCGCTGGCGTCTTCAACGCCAGCTTCGTCGCCGCCAAGGAACTGTTCAACATCTTCCTCGTCATCGCATTCATGACGGCGCTGCTCAACGCATTGCGCTCGATCGGGTCCGACATCCGCATGGTGGAGCCGTTCCGCGGGGTGATGAAGAACGGGCATGTCGCCTACTTCGTGCTGGCCGCGATCACTTATGTGATCTCGCTGTTCTTCTGGCCAACCCCGGCGGTGCCGCTGGTGGCTGCGATCCTGTTGCCGGCGGCGATTGCAGCCGGCCTGCCGCCGCTGATGGGCGCCATGGCAATCGCCATCGCCGGCCAAGGCATGGCGCTGTCCTCCGACTATGTGATCGGCGTCGCGCCCGGCATCAGTGCCAAGGCAGCCGGCGCAGCAGTGCAAGCGAGCATGGTTGCCGACCGGGCACTGGTGTTGTCCGTGATCGTCGGCGGAATTGCGCTGATACTTGGCTATTTTTCGATGCGCCGCTACATCGTGGCCGCCAACCCGCTCCTGCTGGCACGCTGGCAGTCGAATGTCAGCGACAACGGCCTGTCCGAACTGAAGAAATACACGGGCTCGTATAACAAGGAAATGCTGGTCGAAAGTGCTGCTTCGCACCAGGTCCTGGGCACGGATTCCCAGGTCTCGGCAGCGCTGGCAGGCAGCGGAATCCCCGGCTGGTCGAAAATCTTCGCCATCGTCACCCCGCTCACCTTCCTCGGCGTGGTGTTGGTGATGGTACTGCCCAAGCTGGGCATGGGCACCGCGGACCTGAAGGGCGGTGATGCGGCGGCACTGGTCGGCGGCGTAGCGGCGATCCTGATGATGGCGGTTACCTGGGCCGCGGTCGGCCCGCGCAAGCTGCTGGACGTAGCCCCGGACCACATCGTCGACGGCCTGGTGTTCGCCTTCAAGGCAATGGGTGCCGTGTTGCCGATCGCCGGATTCTTCTTCGTCGGCGCCAATGAGACGCTGGCGCAAATGCTGGGCGTGGCTGCTGCCAAGGCGCCGAACCTGCTGTTCGAGGTGGTGCAAGCAAGCCAGCATATGATTCCTGATAGCCGCATACTGGTCGCCTTCGGCGTCCTGATCGTCGGCATGATCACTGGCATCGATGGCTCCGGCTTCGCCGGCCTGCCGCTGACGGGCTCGCTGTCGGGTGCACTCGGCCCGGTCTCCGGCATCCATCCGGCGACGCTGGCAGCAATCGGCCAGATGGGCGCGGTGTGGACCGGCGGCGGATGCTTGATTGCATGGTCCTCCCTGATCGCGGTAGCCGGCTTCTCTCGCGTTCCGGTACTGGATGCGGTGCGCATGCTGATGGTGCCGGTGCTGACAGGCCTTGCTGCTGCGACCATCGCCGCTGTGGTCCTCTGGTAAGGCGCAGCAAAGGCATGGAAGCAGCCGCAACGACATGCAGTTCTGTGCACAACGTGCAATCCGGTTTCCGGCCTGCCGGAAAGCATGCGCTGGGCCGCAATACGATGATCGCCACCGGCCATCCGCTGGCAGCAGCAGCCGCGCAGGCCATGCTGGATGCCGGCGGCGGCGCGGTGGACGCCGCAATCGCAGCGGATGCGGTGATGGGCGTGGTGGAACCGATGGCAACCAGCATCGGCGGCGATCTGCAGGCAATGATCGTCGAGCCCGACGGCTTTGCGATTACCTGCAACGGCACCGGCCGCGCCCCGGCGGCGCTGACAACAAGCATGGTCGAAGCCCTGCCCGGCCGGCGCATACCGGAACGCCACCCCTTGTCGGTCACGGTTCCGGGCGCAGTCCGTGGCTGGAGCGATCTGCATCAACGCTATGGCAAGTTGCCGTGGCCAGCCTTGTTCGAACACGCGATCGCCGCAGCCGCTGACGGCTTCGCGGTAGCGCCGGTGGCCGCCCGCGAATGGCGCTGGTTCGACCGCGTGCTGCATCATGATGAACACTGCGCACGCCTTTATCGCGCAGGAAACTCGCCAGCGGCCGGCGAAGTATTTCACAACTCCGAACTAGCGCAGGTCTTGCGCGAGATCGCGCAAGACGGCGCCGATGTTTTCTATACAGGCCGCGTCGCGCGGGCGATTGCGCAGGGCGTGCAAGCTCACGGCGGCGTGCTGGCCGAGCAAGACCTGGCGCATCACGAGGGCGACTGGCGCACACCCTTGCGGGCCAGCTTTCGCGGGCTCACGCTGCTTGAATGCCCGCCAAATTCTCACGGCTGCGCAGTGCTGGAAGCGCTGGAGCGGACCGAGGATCTATGCACCGGGATCGATCCTGCCAGCCCGCAAGCCATGCTGGAACTCGTAAGGGCCACCGGCATTGCGCTGGCGCGGGCGCGCGAGACGGTGACCGATCCGTCCGGCAATACCGTGTGCACCGTGGTGGTCGACGGCAGCGGCCGCGCCGTGACGCTGATGAGCAGCATTTTCAAACGCTTCGGTTGCGGCATCGTCGCGCCGGGCTGCGGGTTCGTGCTGCAAAACCGCGGCTTTGGCTTCGCCCTGCCGGGGCATGTGAATGGCCCGGCGCCGAACAAGCGCCCCTATCACACTGTCATACCGGCGGCGGCATTGAAGGACGGCGTGTTCCATGCCGGCTTCGGCGTGGTCGGCGGGCTGATGCAACCCCAGGGCCATATCCAGCTGATGTGGCGGCTGGCAGCCATGGGGCAGGAGCTGCCGGCTGCGATGTCCGCGCCACGCTGGCGGCTGGAGGCCGGCGACAAGCTGGCCATCGAGCAAGGAATGCCAACCGACATTGGCAACGCGCTGCGCAGCGCAGGTTTCGAGGCACCGCCTGCCGGAACCGGCGAACTGGCCGGACGCAGCGACTTCGGGGGCGCCCAGTTCGTGTTGCGCCGGCAGGATGGCAGCCTGGAAGGCTGCTCCGACCCGCGCAAGGATGGCGTTGCGTGCGGTACTTGAATGGACCGGGCACCAAGTAGAAGCCAGGAAAAACCAGGAAAACTCGGGAAAATCCCGGCAGACCTAAAAAACAATACAAGTGACGAGAATTTATGTATACAATATACCCACGCAATCCCAGATAGTCGTCGAATACGCAGTCACCCTTCACCACCCTGTCATCCCGAAGAATGGAGAATCATATGAGCAAGCTGATGTCCCGCGATGAATTCCGGACCGCCCTTGAGCAAGCAATCCAAGGCAAGAGCGCCAACAAATCCCCGTTCAGCCTGGCCTGGGCCGGCGGCACCCTTTCGCGCGCGCACCTGGCCCGCTGGGCCGAGAACCACTACCACTACGTCGGCCCGTTCGCCGACTACCTGGGCTACCTCTATGCCCGCATGCCAGCCGAGTACGTCGATGCCAAGGATTTCCTGCTGGCCAACATGTATGAAGAAGAAATCGGCGGCGATCGCCACACTGACCTGCTGATCCGTTTCGCCGAAGCCTGCGGCACCACCCGTGAGCGCGTCAAGAATCCGGACAACATGTCGCCGACCACGCTCGGCCTGCAAAGCTGGTGTTATTCGGTCGCCATGCGCGAAGACCCGATCGTGGCAGTGGCCGCACTGGTCGTCGGTCTGGAATCGCAGGTGCCGTCGATCTATCGCAAGCAGACACCGACGCTGCGCGAAAAATATGGCTTCACTGACGAAGAAGTCGAATTTTTCGACCTGCACATCGTCTCCGACGAAATCCACGGCGAACGCGGCTACCAGATCGTGCTGGAACATGCGACCACGGTTGAGCTGCAGCAGCGCTGCCTGAAGATCTGCGAGACCGGTGCCCAGATGCGCCTGCTGTACACGACCGCGCTGTACCACGACTACGTCGAACAGCGTCAGGACGTCGCGCTGGCCGCCTGAGCCACGCCGGGCCTTCCCTCCACGACAGCACTGACTGCAGCAGGACCGAAAGGCCCTGCGCGCAGCCGGTGCTGCCGCATAACCAGATTCCCGTATCGAGCACATGAGCAGCCCCCAGGAATTCAAGAATCACATTGACGGCGAATGGTCCGCCAGCATCACTGGCAAGACATTCGAAAACCGCAATCCGGCCGATACCAGCGACCTGGTCGGCCTGTTCCAGGCCTCGGGCGTGGAAGATGCGCAGCGCGCCGTTGCCGCTGCCGCAGCCGCTTTCGATGGCTGGAAAAAAACCCCGGTTTCCAAACGCGCGAAGGTACTCAACAGCGCCGCCGACTGGCTGGAAGCCAACGCCCAGCAGATCGCGCAGGAGCTCACGCGCGAAGAGGGCAAGGGCGTAGCGCTTGCCAGGGATGAAGTGCTGCGTTCGGCGCAGACCCTGCGCTTTTACGCCGTCGAAGGCCAGTCGTTCACTGGCGAGACCTTCCCGCAGGACGATCCCGATATGGTGGTCTACACCCAGCGCGAGCCGCTTGGCGTGGTCACCGTCATCTCGCCCTGGAATTTTCCGATTTCGATCCCGGCGCGCAAGATTGCGCCAGCGCTGATCATGGGCAATACGGTCGTATTCAAGCCGTCGTCGGATGCGCCGCTTTCCGGCTACCGGCTGGCAGAAGCACTGATCCAGGCCGGCTTGCCCAAGGGCGTGATGAACCTGATTACCGGACGCGCCGGCGACATCGGCGCTGCCATCACCGAAGCGCCGCAGGTGCGCGCGATCTCGTTCACCGGGTCGACCGCAGCCGGCCAGCACATCCATCGTTCGGTGCCGCTGACCACGCGCACCCAGATGGAACTGGGTGGCAAAAATCCGCTGATCGTGATGGAAGATGCCAATCTCGACCAAGCGGTGGACCTCGCCATCAAGGGCGGCCTGTCACTGACCGGCCAGGCCTGCACCGGCACCAGCCGCATCATCGTGATGTCGCAGGTGAAAGCGGCATTCACCGAAAAACTGCTGGAAAAGATCAAGTCGCTCAAGATCGGCAACGGCATGACCGCCGGCATGGACATCGGCCCGCTAGCCACGCAAAAGCAACTGGAGACAGTGCTGTCCTACATCGCGATCGGCAAGCAGGAAGCGCGGCACCTGGTGGGCGGCGAGCGCCTGACCGGCGGCGAGTTCGACAAGGGCTTCTACGTGTCGCCGGCGGTGTTCACCGACGTCACGCAGCAGATGCGCATCGCGCGCGAAGAAATATTCGGCCCGGTGCTGGCCATCATCGAAGCCAGCAGCTTCGATGATGCCATGGCCAAGGCCAACGACACCGAGTATGGACTGTCGGCTGCCATCGCCACCGGCAATGCGCGCCATGCGCATCGCTTCGCGCATGAAATCCAGTCCGGCACGGTAAAGATCAACCGCACCACCACCGGCAACCTGATCAATGCGCCCTTCGGTGGACTGAAGTCATCCAGCACCTCGACCTTCCGCGAATCCGGCCGCACGGGACTGGAGTTTTATACCCAGGTCAAGACCGTCTATCGCGGCTGCTGACACCCGGCGCCCAAGACAGAAAACTCGAATACAAGGACACAGGAAAATGAAACAAAGCATCAAGCTGGAACTGAAAGAAGCCCGTCTGATGATCGCTGCGGCAATCGCCAAGGCCGAGCAGATCGGCGTGCTGGAAACCATATGCGTGGTCGATGACGGCGGCTATCCGCTGGCGATGGAGCGCATGGACGGCGCCCGCATCACGGGCCCGCAGATTGCCTGGAACAAGGCCTTCACCGCTGCCGGCCACAAGCGCTCGACCCATCTGTTCAACACGGCGCCGAACGGCCCTGCCCTGCCCGGCAATGAAGCCTTCGGCATCCAGTGGAGCTTCGACGGCAAGTTCGCGGTTTTTGTCGGCGGCTATCCGATCGTGGTGAATGGCGAAGTGATCGGCGGCGTCGGCCTGTCCGGCGGCAACGGCGAGCAGGACACCGCGTGCGGCGTCGCTGCGCTGCAAGCCCTGCACGATGCGCTGGCAGGCGCAGGCTACGAGGTCATGGTCGCGGCCGACATCAAGAAATAGCAGCAGAAACAAATACAAGCAGCAGCAAGCAGAAACAAGCGTTCCCGGCATCAACCATAGCAAGGGCAACACATGTCTTACCAGGTTCAACTTGAAAGCGGCGAGTCCTTCACAGTCAACAGTGACGAGACAGTGCTGCAGGCAGCATTGCGAGCAGACCTGAATCTGCCGCACGACTGCACCATGGGCGGCTGTGGCACCTGCCGCATTCGTCTGCTCCAGGGCAACGTCGCCTATGAAGAGCAGCCGTTCGGCCTGACACCGGAAGAAGAGGCGGAGGGCTATGCGCTGGCATGCCAGGCACGGCCGCAAAGCGACCTGGTGATCGCGCCGGGCCGTACCGCCGACGCCCTGCCCGAGGTCCAGCGCACGAGCGCCAGCATCAAGGCCATCACCGCCGTCACCGACAGCGTGTTGCACCTGGTGCTGGAAACGCCGGAGCCGGTGCCCTTCCTGCCGGGCCAGTACATGAATGTCCATCTGGGCGACGGCAGCACGCGCAGTTTTTCCATGGCCAGCGCACCCGACGGCAGGCAGCTAGACTTCCACGTCAAGCGGGTGCCCGGCGGCCAGTTCACCGAGAGCCAGTTGTCGCAGGCACAGCCGGGACAAACGCTGGATGTCGAACTGCCGCTCGGTTCCTTCCACTTGCACCGTGAAGATTACCGCCCCTTGCTGATGGTCGCGACCGGTACCGGCATCGCACCGATCCGTGCCATCCTGCAGTCGCTGCTGGACGATCCGGACTGTCCTCCGGTATGGCTTTACTGGGGCATGCGGTCCGAGGCGGAGCTGTGGCTGGCCGACGAACTGGCCTCGTGGCGCGAGCGGCTTTATGAATTCCAGTTCGTGCCGGTGCTGTCGCGCGCAGGCGCACAATGGCAGGGCCGGCGCGGGCACGTGCAAGATGCGATCGCGATGGACTTCGATGACCTGTCCGAACATGCGATCTACCTGTGCGGCGCACCTGAAATGGTGCACCAGGCCAAGAGCGCCTTCATCGTGCGCGGCGCCAGCATCGATCACCTCTACGCCGACACCTTCAACTTCGCCCATCAGCTTGAACCGGTCGAGCAAGAGCAGGCCGCCTGAGCGGCCAGGACAGCAAGAACAGCAGGAGCAGAGAACGCAATGCCAAAAGTCATATTGCACAAGAACGGCCAGCCGCACGAGGGCGAGATCAAGGACGACGGCAACCTGGTCGTTTCCGCCGGCATCAAGAAATTTCCCTTCCCGCACCTGTCCTATGGATGCGGCATGGGCAAGTGTGCCAAGTGCGCCTGTATCATCCTGCAGGGAGGCGAACACCTGCCGGCGCCAAACTGGAAGGAAAAGAAGCAGCTGGGCGCGCATCTCGAAAAGGGCTACCGGCTGGCTTGCCAGCTGTGGCTGTCGCATGACATAGAACTGAGCCAGGACGGCATCGATCCGGCGCTGGCGGCGCAGGCCGCCAAGTAGCATCAAGGCCGCCGCATCCAATACCCATCCATCCTCGCAAGAGAACAAGCATGTACGTGATAATGATCAGCAAGAGCGGGCAATTCAGGACTGAAGCCGCGCAGCCGGAGGACATGAAGCTGCTGGAAGCGTGGGACTATGTTTTCTTCGGCAAGAAGAAAGCACACTTCGTGATCGCGGAACTGGACCATGAAGTGAAGGTGAAGGTCACTGACGAGACCGAGTCGGCAACCATCAACTATGTGCCGTCCAAGTTCCTGCCCCGCTTTGGCACGATAGAGGAAGCGCGCGCGGAACTGCGCAGCCTGACCAACTTCGGCAAGCTGGAAACGGAACTGGTACGCGCATGACCACGTCAGCAACAATGGACGGCCGTGCTGGCACGGCCACCAAAACACCGGAAAAGTCGATGATAGAAGTAAGGTTCGTAACCAACGGAGGAAAGGTTGTCACCGCCCCCGAAAATAGCAATCTGCTGCGCGTCTCCCTGCGCGAGAAGGGCGGGATACCATTCAAATGCGGCGGCGGCCTGTGCGGCACTTGCCGATGCAAGATCGAGGAAGGCCGCGACAATCTGGACGCGGTGAAGGACAAGGAACGCAAGCACCTGACCGAGGCCGATTTCGAGAACGGCTTCCGGATGGCGTGCCAGACCTTCGTGGTCAAGGGCAGCATCAGCGTATCCTGGGACCCCACCAAGAACGCCCGATAAGGGCGTTACCCCGGCACGGGGTCATGACGTGGCAACAGGCGGGCAAAATGCCGGGAACAAGCGGACAGCAAGCTGCCTGGGACTGACCACAACGAAGCAAATGGCCGTAGCAGGAACGAGCGGCCACCACCGACATCGATAACCATGGACTACCCGGTAAGCACGCTGGCATTCATCGCCGTGATTTTCATCCTGGCCGGCACGGTGAAAGGCTTCATCGGCCTGGGCCTGCCGACGGTCGCAATCGGCCTGCTCACATTCAGGATCGGCACCCCCGAAGCGGTCACGATGCTGATCATGCCGACCGTCATCACCAACCTGTGGCAATTGGTGTCGGGCCCGCGTTTCGTTCACCTGATCCGCCGATTCCTGAGCTTGCTGGCATGCCTGTTCATCGGCGCCTTCATCGGCGTGCGACTGCTGATCGACGGCGAGTTCGCCACGGTGATGCTGGGGCTGGTGCTGACCGGCTACGGCGTGCTCGGCCTGACGAATGTGCAGTTCACCGTCGCCCCTCGCTGGGAGGCCCGGCTGTCACCGCTGACAGGCGTGGTCACCGGCGTGTTGTACGGATCGACTGGACTGGGGGTGACAGCAGTTCCCTACGTCGGCGCGCTCGGACTGTCCAAGGATGAAACGATACAGGCGATGGGCCTGATCTTTTCAGTCATGTCGCTGGCGACCGCGCTGGCGCTGGCATGGGCCGGCAAGTACCATCCCACGGTAGCGGGCACATCGGCCATGGCGCTGCTGCCAGCAATGGTGGGGATGATGATCGGACAGCGCTTGCGCGACCGGGTGAGCGCAGTCGTGTTCCGCCGCTGCTTCTTCATCGCGATAGTGGCGCTGGGAATCTACACGGTGCTCCACGGCATTCGCTGAGCAAGCTGCAGCGCAAGCCCGGCATCTCCGTGAGCGGAGCCTGCCACAAATGAAAAAAGGCGATCAAGCGATCGCCTTTTTTGTCCGTAGCCAGCAATCAGCCCTGCTGCGCCACTATCCTGGAACTCAGGAACGGTCTGTTTGATTCGATCCAGCGCCGCACGCGCGAGGCGTCGGCAATGCGCGACAGCTTGCCCTTGGAGTCGAGGAAGATCATCACCACTGCCCGCCCCTCGATCTTGGCCTGCATCACCAGGCAGCGCCCGGCTTCGGCGATGTAGCCCGTCTTCTGCAGACCGATGTTCCAGTCGGAATTATCGACCAGGTAGTTGGAGTTCTTGTAGTGCAGCACGCCGGCGCCCGGCTCGACCACGTATTTCTGATCGGTCGAATACTCGCGAATGACCGGATGCTGGTAAGACGCAACCACCAGCTTGGCAAGATCGCGTGCGCTGGAGACGTTGCCGCTGGACAGGCCGGTGGAGTCGACGTAACGGGTGCTGCTCATGCCCAGTTGCCGTGCTTTCGCATTCATTGCCGCGACAAATGTGCCGATGCCGCCCGGATAGTGGCGCCCAAGTGCGGATGCCGCCCGGTTTTCGGAACTCATCAAGGCAATGTGGAGCATGTCGGCACGGGTCAGTTGCGAACCGACGCGCAGGCGCGAGTGACTGAATTTTTCGCGGTCGACGTCGGCGTCGGTCACGGTCAGCAATTCATCCATGCGCTGGTTGGCTTCGACCACCACCAGCGCTGTCATCAGCTTGGTGATCGACGCGATCGGCAGCGCAACCGAGGCGTTCTTGTCGAGCAGGACGTCCGAGGTGTTCTGGTCAATGACCAGGGCGACGTTGGACTTGAGTTCAAGCGGATCGCGGGTCAGGTGCAGGCCGGCGATGTCGCCGGCTGTCAGCTGGGCCGGCGCGTTGTTGATGGCAGGCGAATAGCCAACACGCTGGAAATTGCCCTTGCGCCGGACAGCGCTGGAACGGACCGGCTTCGCAGTTGCCTTGGTGGTCGCAGCGGCACGCCGTTTGGCCTTGCTCCGCTTGACTGCGCGGGTGCCACTTGCTTTTTTGGGTTGTGCCTTGTGCTTCGCGGATCGCGCAGCAGTGGAAGTGTCGGCCGCATGGGCAACTGGCGGGAAGACGACCAAAGCCACAAAAGAAAAAAGCACGCCAAGTGCCGCTTTGAGCATCGCTTACTCCCTGGATGATGCCTGTTGTAAAGTCCTTGCAGTGTAGCAAAATAGTGAAAATCTGCAAGAGAATTAGGGAGTTAGGAAAGACCTTTAATTAATTTTCTTACCGGGAATCAAAGAAAACGTGGGAGGGGGGAGACACCGGCGGGTGTTTCACCTGCCGCAAGGCTGGCTTGTGGCAGGGAATGCGACGGCGACCATGCCAGCCCGGGTGCACCGGCCAGCAAGCAAGGTCACCACGCTCAAACCACGCTCAATCAAGGAAACGGGTGAATCCGGATACCGGCTCTCGTTCCGAAATCAGCGAATTTTCGATTTTCGACTCGTCGGCATAGCCAAGCGACATGCCGCATACCACCGCCTCGTTGTCGGGCAGTTGCAGTTCCTCGCTGACGATCCGGTGGTAATGGGTGAATGCCGCCTGTGGGCAGGTGTCGAGCCCACGTCCGCGCGCCGCAATCATGATGTTTTCCAGGAACATGCCGTAGTCCAGGAACGAGCCCTTTTCCAGCGCCCGGTCGACCGTGAAGATCATGCCTACCGGCGCATCGAAAAATTTGTAGTTGCGGGCATGCTGCGCGCGCATGCCTTCCTTGTTGTCGCGGGTCAGGTTCAACAGCGCGTACAGGTCCCAGCCTACCTTGCGGCGCCGGTCGATGTAGGGCGAGAACCATTTCACCGGGTAGTAGTGATACTCCTCCTTGTGCGCGGCGGCCCGTTCGGGATCGAGGTAGACCGACATCAGGCTGTCAACCAAGCGCTGCTTGCTGGCCCCGGTCAGCACATACACCTTCCAGGGCTGGATATTGGTGCCTGACGGCGCCCGCGCGGCAACGTGCAAGATGGCTTCGATGTCTTCGCGCTCCACCGGGGTGGGCAGGAAGGCGCGAATCGAGCGGCGCGAGACGATCGCCTGATCTACGATTTTCTGGGATTCGGATTCAATCATCTGTTGGTTCCTGGCGTTCCTCGGGTTCTTGGAAATGGCTTCATGATTTTCTGACGACAAAAAATACGCCCGTGACGGCGAGCACCATGCCCGCAGCCCCGATGAGGCTGAAAGTCTCGCCAAACATCAGCCAGGCCATGATGGCCGTGACTGGCGGCGTGAGATAGAAGTAACTGGTGACGCTGGTGGCCGCATGGCGCCGGATCAGCGCAAACAGCAGGAATGCCGCGCCGATCGACAAGCCCAGCACCGACCACAGCAAGGCGCCCAGGAATGCTGGCGTCCAGTGCACCTGCGCAAAGGCCGGCGTCAGGTCCTCGAATACGATGGCCAATGGCAGCACGACCACCGTGGCCGCCGCGAACTGGATCACGGTGCCGGTGCGCAGGTCGAAGCGCGGACAAAATCGCTTCTGGTACAAGGTGCCGACGGTGATCGAAACCAGCGCCATCAAGGACAGTCCGATGCTGGCTGCGCTCAGGCCGATCAGGCTGACCTTGTTCGAGACCACCAGCGCCACGCCGCACAAGCCGAGCACCAAGCCGACCCACTGCCGCGCCCGCAAGGACTCGCCCACCAGCGGTGCCGCGAACGCGGTGAGTATCGGCTGCATTCCGACGATCAGTGCCACCAGGCCTGCCGGCATGCCCAGGTTGATCGCGGTCCAGACGCCGCCAATGTAGAAGGTCTGCAGCAGGACCCCGGCCAGCGCGATATGCCAGATTTTGCCTGTTGGCCAGGGGGCGCGCACCAGCAATACCAGCGGCACCAGCACCACCAGCAAGCCAATGAAGCGCAACAGCAGGAAAGTCAGTGGTGGCGCATAGGGCAGGCCAAACTTGCCGACGATGAATCCGGTGCTCCACAGTATGACAAACACGAAGGGCATGACTGCGATCCAGTGCGAGGATGCAGTGCTGGCGGTCGCGTTGGCTGAAGGAGAAGTCATCGGGCTTGAACAGTTCCTGGGAGTGGCCACGGCAGCGCTGCGAAGCGGGCAGCCATGGCAATGGTTCGGGCATGCACGGAAACGGTGTCGGCGATGTGCCTGCCGTAGCCGCCCGCCATCGTAACTGCAACGGCAATTCCCCGCTCATGTGCCGCGGAGAATACACGCCGGTCGCGTTCGGCCAGGCCATCCAGCGTCAGTTTCAGGCGGCCCAAGCGGTCACCCTCATGCGGGTCGGCGCCGGCCAGGTAGACAATCAGTTGCGGCGAGAAACGCGCAAACATCTGCGCCAGCGCGTCGTCCAGCGCAGCGAGGTAGACGCCGTCGCCTGCCCCGTCGGGCAGCGGCATGTCCAGGTCGCTACGCTCCTTGCTGAAGGGGTAATTGTTTTCGCCATGCAGCGACAAGGTGAATATCGAATCGTCCGCCGCCAGGATGGCCGCCGTGCCATTCCCCTGGTGCACATCAAGATCGACGATGGCTACTTCACGCACCCTTCGTTCGGCCTGCATCAGGCGCGACGCGACCGCCGCATCATTGAACACGCAAAAGCCTTCGCCATGATCGGAAAAAGCGTGATGGGTACCGCCTGCCAGGTTGAACGAGATTCCGTCTTCGAGTGCGGCCCGGCAGGCGGCGATGGTGGCGCCAGCCGACCTGCGCGAGCGCTCGGACATTTGCACCGACCAGGGAAAACCGATCTGCTTTTGTTCGCGTTCCGACAACAGCCCTTCCGAAACGGCCTGGATGTAACGAGGATGATGCGCCAGGGCCAATTCGCCATCGCTGGCTCGCGGCGCTTCGCAAAATTGCATGGACGGGTCGGCAGCCTGCGCTGCCTCGCGAATCAGCCGGTACTTCTCCATCGGGAAACGGTGGCCCGCCGGAAGCGGCAGGACGAAGTGATCGCTGTAAAAGGCTTTCAATGGCGGACCGTGGAAGTTGACGAAAAAGTTTAGCACGCTGGCTCACAGCACTCGCCGCCTTGCCCCGCCAGCGCAATACAAGCCCTGCAATGCCTGAAACACATACCTTTGATGCAGCGCAAAATAAAGCGCTTGACATACCGCAATCAGCCCTTAGAATGAGCCATGTTGCACTGCACAAGCCTTGGGAAATTTCCGGGTGAAGGCAGCCCCACCCCGCTTTACCAGGCATCACTCATCAGGAGAAACCCATGCTTTCGTATCAAGAACAGCTGTCAAATGCCACCCGCTCGCAGATGGAAGCCACGCTTGCATTGATGACCAACCTGACTACCCGCACTTTTGAAGGTGTCGAGAAGTTCATTGAACTGAACCTGACCGTCGCCAAGACTTCCCTGGAAGAATCGACCGCCGCCGTGCAGCAACTGCTGGCTGCCAAGGATCCCCAGTCGTTCTTCTCGCTGACCACTGCCCAGGCGCAGCCGAATGCCGAAAAAGCGCTGGCTTATGGCCGTCACCTGGCCACCATCGCATCCAGCCTGCAGGCTGAATTCACCAAGGCTACCGAAGCCCAGATCGCAGACGCCAACCACAAGGTCGTGGCACTGGTCGAGGAAATCAGCAAGAACGCACCGGCTGGTTCCGAGAACGCGGTCGCCTTCCTCAAGTCAGCCATCGGCAACGCCAGCGCCGGCTACGAGCAACTGAGCAAGAGCGCCAAGCAAGCGGTCGAAGCAATGGAAGGCAACATCGCCAGCGCGACCGCGCAAATGACGCAGGCCGCTGCCAAGGCGAGCGGCCGCAGCGCCAAGAAATAAGTCCGTCGCAACAGGACCGCTGCAACAGGACCGCTTCAATCCGGTCCTCGTAAAAATCCCCGCCGATGGCGGGGATTTTTTTTGCCTGCTGCAGCAGATGGCTGCCGACTAACGTCAGGCGCCGTCGATCAGCCCCAATCCGCGGCGCACCTCGTCCGCGTCGAGCGGCCGCACGACACGATTGACCTCCACGCCATTTTTCAGGAATACCAGCGTCGGCCACAGCTTGACGTGGAAGGAGCGCCCCAGCGCCCGGCCCCGGCCGTCCTCGACCTTCACATGGCGGACCTGTTCGTGGCCTGCAAACGCATCGCCGATCAATGGCTGCGCCGCGCGGCAATGGCCGCACCATCCGGTGCCGAATTCCAGCACCGCCGGCCCGGTCCATGCGTCCACCTCGGCCCGCGCCGGCTCGTTGGGCGAATACTCCTGACTGCTCATGACAAGCTCCTGATAGTTTCCATCTTGTTGCCGCTGCCGACAGGTCTTGCGGCTGCCCTCCCGACGGGCTTCAGGCCAAGCATGCCGGGCAAGACCCGGACCGGTCAAGTCTGGCCAGACCAGCCTATGCCGGACCTGCCAACACCATCATTTTTTATGATTGCTTTGATCATTAAATATTATTTGCGGTGATTCAATCAGGATCCCTATACTCGCCACGTTTGCACCCAACCGGCATCCATAGCCGTGACCCGTGCAATTCCCGACGCTGACGATGCCGGCATCTGCCGCATTGCCCAATATGCCGCCATATGCCGCTCAATTCACAAGAACCGGAGACAAAGTGACCAAAGCCGTTCGACTTCTCGCATCCACCCTGCTCGCGACCGCCTTCTTCGCCGCCGCGACCCATGCCCAAGCCCAGGCACAGACTTATCCGTCGCAACCCATCCGCATCGTCGTGCCCTATGCACCGGGTGGATTCAACGACACCATCGCCCGCCTGGTCGGTCGCAAGTTGCAGGAAGCGTGGGGCCAGCCCGCCGTCGCCGACAACCGTCCCGGCGGTGGTACCACGCTAGGCCTTTCGATCGCCGCGAAGTCGCCGCCGGACGGCTACACGCTGACCGTGGTCGGTTTCCCGACCGTGGCCAACCAGTTCCTGATCAAGAAACTTCCCTACGACACCAACCGCGATTTCACACCGGTCATCCTGGGCGCCTTCTCGCCTAACCTGCTGGTCGTAAAAGCCGATTCGCCGATCAAATCGATGAAGGACTTCATCGCCGCTGCCCAGGCAAAGCCAGGCAAGATGAATTACGCCACAGCCGGCAACGGCACCTCGAACCACCTGACGATGGAGTACTTCAAGAGCATCGCCGGCATCGACCTGGTGCAAGTGCCGTACAAGGGCAGCGCGCCGATGATCACCGACCTGATCGGCGGACAGGTCGACATCATGTTCGACAACGCGCCGCATGTGATGCCGCATGTAAAGGGAGGACGCCTGCGCGCGCTGGCCATCACCAGCGAGAAGCGCTCGCCATTGCTGCCGGACGTGCCGACAGTTGCCGAACTCGGTTATCCCGGATTTTCCGTAGCGGTCTGGTACGGCTTTGCCGCACCGGCCGGCACCCCGGCTGACATCGTGCAGAAGCTGAACCGCGAGATCAACAAGGTGCTGCAGGCCGATGACGTGAAGAAGGCATTCACCGATGCCGGCGTGGAAGCACTGGGCGGGACCACGCAGCAGTACGACACCTTCTTCAAGGCGGAATCCGCGCGCTGGGGCAAGGTCATCAAGCAGGCCAACATCGTCGCGGACTGAGATCATGGCAACTTCGACTACCAGCACGCCAGCGCGCGACCTGCGTCAATGGCTGGCCCGCCTGGGCGACTCGGACCGGCTCGCGGTGACACGCGAGAACGTTCCGCTTGAACATCAGCTGGCGGCGATTGCCAAGCGGCTCGACGGCAGCAAGGCTGCCTGGTTCCCCAAGCCGGGCGGGCATGCGATACCGGTGGTTTCCGGCTTCATGTCGCGCCGTTCCTGGATCGCCGAAGCGATGGGCGTGCCCGAGTCCGGCCTGCTGGAAGCCTATCGGCGCGCCGCCGAGAATCCCCTGCCCTGCGAGGAAGTGGCAGCGGACGATGCCCCCTGCCAGCAAGTGGTTCACATGGAAATCGATCTGCAGCGCCTGCTGCCGATCCCGACCCATAGCGAACATGACAACGGTGCCTACATCACGGCCGGCATGGTGATCGCCCGCAACCCTGTAACCGGCGTGCAGAACGTCTCGATCAACCGCATCCAGGTACACGCAAAGGACCGGATGGCGATACTGATCCTGCCGCGCCACCTGTTCTCGTACTGGCAGGCGGCCGAAGCAGCCGGCCAGGCGCTGCCGGTGGCCGTCGTCATCGGCGCCGACCCGCTGACCCTGCTGGCCTCGCAAGCAGTAGTGCCGATCGACCATGACGAAATGGAAATCGCCGGCGCCCTGCATGGCCGGCCGCTGCGGGTGGTGAAATGCAAGACCAACGATGTGCGCGTCCCGGCCGATGCCGAGATCGTGATCGAAGGCCGGCTGCTGCCCAATGTGCGCGAACTGGAAGGCCCGTTTGGCGAATTTCCCAAGTACTACAGCGCGCAGGAAAAGCGCGAAGTAATACAGGTCGATGCGGTTACCCACCGCAAGTCGCCGATCTACCACACCATCGTGCCGGCCGAAATGGAACACCTGTTGCTGGGCGCCATTCCGCGCGAAGCCACCCTGCTGGCCCACCTGCAACGCAGCTTCCCGGGCGTGAAAGATGTGCATCTTTCCGTCGGTGGCGTTGCGCGCTATCACCTGCACGTGAAATTCGACAAGCGCCGCGAAGGCGAACCCAAGAACGTGATGATGTGCGCCTTCGCCGGACACTATGACGTCAAGCAGGTGATCGTGGTCGACACCGACGTCGACGTGCATGATCCGCAACAGGTCGAATGGGCTGTTGCCACCCGGTTCCAGGCCGATCGCGACCTGATGGTGGTGGCCGGCGCGCAAGGTTCAGTGCTCGACCCGTCCACCACCGTCGGCCAGGATGGCCCGAATGGCGAGCCGGCCCCGCCTTACTGCCAGGGCATCAGCGCCAAGATGGGACTGGATGCGACCAAGCCGGTTGCGTACCATGGCCATGTGTTCACCAAGGTTCGGGTACCCGGAGAAGAATCGGTCGACCTGGCAAGGGAAGTGGTTGCGGGCGCCAGGATAGACTGGAATAATCCCGGCGCATGATGACCAGCCCCACACCATCCCGAACAGAATGAACAAGACTCCTTCCCGGCCACGCCTCGTGGTCGCCATCACTGGCGCCAGCGGTTCCATCTACGGCATTCGCCTGCTGCAGCAACTGCGCGAATCGGGCGCCTGCGAGACCCATCTGGTGATGTCGTCCTCCGGCGCGCTGACCGCCGCCCACGAACTGTCGATGAAACGCAGCGAGATCGAAGCCCTGGCCGACGTCGTGCACAGCGTCAAGGACATTGGCGCCAGCATTGCCAGCGGCTCGTTCCAGTCAGTCGGCATGGTGATCGCGCCCTGCTCGATGAAGACGTTGGCCAGCGTCGCCAACGGCTTCGCCGACAACCTGGTCACCCGCTCGGCAGATGTGATGCTGAAGGAAAGGCGCAGGCTGGTGCTGATGGTGCGCGAAACCCCGTTCAACCTGGCCCATCTGCGCAACATGACGGCAGTGACGGAAATGGGCGGCATCGTGTTTCCGCCCATGCCGGCGTTCTACTCGATGCCGGAAACGCTGGAGGAGATGGTCCAGCACACCGTCGGCCGCGTTCTCGATCTCTTTTCGATCCCTCACACCGGACTGGTCAAGCGCTGGGAAGGCATGAAGCCCGCCGACTGAGCCTGGCCAGGGCGGATGCGGGCGCAGCCGTCCTGCCCGCGGTGCAAAGCCGCCATGCAAAGCCGCTGTGCAAATCAATCATCAGGAAATTCCACGTGAAGCACATGCTGTCCATTGCGGATCTGGAGCGCGCTGCGCGCCGCCGCCTTCCTCCCGGCATTCATGGCTATGTCGTCGGCGGATCTGAAGACGAAGCCTCGCTGCGCGCCAACCGCGCCGGCTTCGCTCAATGGCAGTTCGTGCCGCGGCCGCTGACAGACGTCTCGCGCCGTTCGCAACAGACTGAATTGTTCGGCAAGACTTACGCCTCGCCGGTGGGCATCAGCCCGATGGGCGTGACCGGCCTTTGCTGCTACGACGGCGATCGCGCGCTGGCACGTGCCGCGCGCCAGGCCGGGGTGCCCTTCATCCTCAGCGGCGCCTCCACCACGCCGATGGAAAAGGTCGCGGCCGAGCTGCCCGACATGTGGTTCCAGGCCTACATCCCGTCGCGCCGCGAAGTCATCCTGCCCTTGATCGAGCGGGTTGCGGCCGCCGGCATCGGTACACTGGTGGTCACCGTCGATGTCCCGATCGCATCGGTGCGCGAGATGGAAGTCCGCAACGGATTTTCGGTGCCGCTGCGTTTTTCGCCCAAGCTGATTGCGGGTGGCTTGTCGCGCCCGCGCTGGTTGCTGCAAACATTTGCCCGCACCTTGCTCACGCAAGGCATCCCGCACTTCGAAAACTTCACCGCCACGCGCGGCGGCGCAATCATCACAGCCACCACCGGCGACCACCGGGCCGGGCGGGCTGCTCTGTGCTGGGACGACATGGAATGGCTGCGCAACAACTGGTCCGGCAAGCTCGTCATCAAGGGCATCCTGCATCCCGACGATGCGCGCCACGCGCAGGCCATCGGGGCCGATGGCATCATTGTCTCCAACCATGGCGGACGGCAGCTCGACGGCGCGATCGCGCCGATCGACGCGCTGCCGGACATCGTCGCCGCAGTTCCCGATTTCACTGTGATGATCGACAGCGGCTTCCGGCGCGGCACCGATGTGCTGAAGGCGCTGGCCCTGGGCGCCCGCTTCGTTTTTGTCGGACGCCCGGCGATGGCTGGACTGGCTCTGGCCGGCGAGCAAGGCGCTGCCCACGCGCTCGGCCTGCTGCAAAAGGAAATCGATCTCAACCTCGCTCTGCTCGGCTGCGCGGCAACTGCCGGCCTGACGCGCGGCCATGTGCACCGCGCAGGCGCACTCACGACCCAGCAATGACATGCAACAAGGACGCACGACAAGGACAATCATGAGTGAAAAAGACAAACTCCGTACAGGCGGCCAGGTACTGGTCGATGCCCTGCGCAATCATGGCGTCGATACTGCATTCTGCGTGCCGGGCGAAAGCTTCCTGGCCGTGATTGACGCGCTGTACGGCGCGCGCGACGACATCCGGCTGGTGGTCGGCCGCCAGGAAGGCGGCGTGGCCCACATGGCAGAAGCCTACGGCAAGCTGACCGGCGAGCCGGGCATCTGCTTCGTCACCCGCGGCCCGGGCGCAACCAATGCAGCGATCGGCATCCATACCGCGCGCCAGGATTCGACGCCGATGATCATGTTCGTCGGCCACGTGGCGCGCGACACCACCAGCCGCGAAGCCTGGCAGGAAATCGACTACCGGCACATGTACGGCCACATCGCGAAATGGGTCGACCAGATCGACGACGCGCGGCGCATTCCCGAGTATGTCAACCGCGCCTTCCATATCGCCACCTCCGGCCGTCCCGGTCCGGTGGTGCTGGCGCTGCCGGAAGACATGCTGACCGACATGGTGACAGCCAGCGACACCCCGCGCTATCAGCGCGTGCCCTACCATCCGGCGCCGCAGTCGATGTCGCAACTGCAGGCCATGCTGGCCGAAGCGGAAAAACCGCTGGTGCTGCTGGGCGGTGGCGCATGGACGCGCGGCGCCAGCGACGCGATTGCCAGATTTGCCGAAAATTTCGACCTGCCGGTTGTGTGCGGATTCCGCCGGCAGGACCTGTTCGACAACCGTCACCCGCACTATGCCGGCGAAGCCGGTCTCGGGATGGACCCGAAGCTGGCTGCGCGCATCAAGGCCGCCGACCTGGTGATCGCAGTCGGGCCGCGCCTTGGTGAAACCACGACCAATGGCTACACGCTGTTCGACGTGCCGAAGCCGGTGCAGCGGCTGGTGCATGTGCATCGCGATCCGAACGAGCTCGGGCATGTGTATCACGCAGACCTCGCCATCCACGCCGGCATGGAAGAATTCGGAAGTGCGGCGGCCGACCTGCCCAAGCCGGCTTCGACCCCGTGGCGCGAGTGGACGCAGTCGGCGTGCAATGATTACCAGGACAACCTGAAGCACTCGCCAGTTGCCAACGGCGTCGACATGGGCGAAGTAATGCAGCACCTGCGCGACACGCTGCCGGCCGACTCCATCATCACCAACGGCGCGGGCAATTACACGATCTGGGTGCAGCGTTTCTACCAGTACCGTGGCGTGCGCACGCAACTTGCCCCGACCAGCGGCACCATGGGCTATGGCGTGCCGGCAGCGATTGCCGCGAAACTGGTCCATCCGGAACGGACGGTAGTCTGCTTTGCCGGCGACGGCTGCTTCCTCATGAACGGCCAGGAACTGGCGACCGCGGTGCAGTACGGCCTGAACATCATTATCGTGGTGGTCAACAACGGCATGTACGGCAGCATCCGGATGCATCAGGAACGGCATTATCCGGAACGGGTGCATGCGACTGCGCTGAACAATCCCGACTTTGCGGCATTGGCGCAATCCTATGGCGCAACGGGCATCTGCATCGAGCGGACCGAGGATTTCCCAGCTGCGTTCGAGCGGGCGCGCAATGCGGGCAAGCCGGCCCTGATCGAGTTGCGCACCGACCCGGAGGTGGTGTCGCCGCGGGCCACGATCACCTCGCTGCGCAAGGCTGCGGCGGCGTAATCGGGAACAGCGTGGCGCTTGTCACGACGGCGCCGGCAGTTCGCCCGGTGCCCCCACCCTCGTGCGTGAGCGCATCTCCTGCGTCAGCATCGCCACGAACGCAGCGGTCGCCGAATTCAGCGGCCGCCGCGGATGGGTCACCGCCACCACCTGCCGTGTGATCCGTGGCGATGCGATTTCGTGCGCATGCACCCGCCCCTCCATCAGCGGACGGTGCACGCAGATGTGCGGCAGGATCGTCACCAGCTCGGACTGCTCGACCAGCTTCACGGTCGTCACCAGCGAATCGATTTCGAACTTCGGCGTCAAGTCCACATCCGCATGCTGGGCGAAACTGTCCAGGATTGCGCGCAGGCCGTGCTCGCGCGTCGGCAGCACCAGGTCGCGCCCGAGCGACGCAATCTGGGCCAGCGTCAACCGCGGCGGCAATGGCGCACCGCGCCCGGCGCCGCTGATCAGCAGCATTTCCTCATCCACGATGTGTTCGACGTCCAGCCCCAGCCGGCCGCGCGGCTTGTTGATGATCGCGACGTCGATATGCCCGCCGGCTACCCAGTCGCTCAGTGTCCGGCTGTAGCCGTCCAGCACCGTGACTTCCACCGCCGGATAGGTTTCCGAGAACGCTCCCAGCGTCTCTGCCATCACGCCTTCGGTAATCGAGCCGATGACGCCGATCTTCACGCTGCCGCTGATTTCGCCGTCGGCGCTCATGACCTGCGCGCGCGCCTGCGCGAAGTCGCGCATTACCGGCAGGAACTGCCGGTACATCTGGCGCGCCAGCGCAGTCGGCACCATTCCCTTGCGGGTGCGTTCGAACAGCTTCTGCCGCAATTCATCTTCCAGCCGCGCAATCTGCATCGACAGCGCCGGCTGGACGATGTTGAGCCTGCGCGCCGCGCGGGTAACCGTGCCTTCTTCGAACAGGCAGATGAAATATTGAACCTGGCGAAATTCCATGGCGGGATGGTATCACCGCATCCGGAACCAAAGGCTCACCAGTCCCTGGTGCAGCGCCGGATGCTCACGGTTCCAGCCTGGCGAGGAAGGATTCCACCTCGGCCAGGGTCGGAATCCCGGCCCTGCCCCCCTTGCGCGTGCACTTCATTGCGGCCACCGCACTTGCCATGCGCATGGCCTGCGCCACCCCGCACCCGGCCGCAATCGCACAGGCATAGGCGCCATGAAAAACATCGCCGGCGCCGGTGGTATCCACCACCTCCACCGGAAACGCCGGCTGGAAATGGACGCCGGCATCGTCCAGCCAGACGGTCCCCTTGGCACCGCGCGTGACCGCGGCAACCCGGCAACCGAGGTCACGTGCCCGCTGCAGGCCCAGCACCGGGCTCAGCTCGTCGCCGACATTGACGGCGTCGCCGAGGAAGGAGCGCAGGCCCGGCTCCGAAAAAATCGCATGGTCGACCAGGGGCAGCAATACCTGGTAATCCTCGGGCTCGGCAATCTCGCCATCGAGCACGGTCGGCACGCCCAGTTCCCGCGCCGCGGTATAGGCGGCGAGCGCGCCGGCGACCCAGCGCACGTCGCCATGCACTGCCTGCACTTTCGCAATCTCGGCCACCGGCAGCCATGATGCATCGGCCGGAATGTCGCTGCCGCGGAAGTTGACGATGCTGCGCTCGCCATCATTGCTGACCAGGATTGCCGAGACCGATGAGCGGGCGCCATCTACCAGGCGGAACTGGGCGACATCCACCTTATAGCCGCTCAATTCCTCGCGCATCGTGTGACCTGCGGTGTCGTTCCCGTTCCGGCCCCAGTAACTGGCGGCGCCGCCCAGCCTGGCCACCGCCACCGCCGCATTGGCGGCCATGCCTCCGCCGAGTTCGAGGTAATCATGGGCGCGGAATTTGCCGCCGCCGACCGGCAATTGGTCGACCAGCCATACCCGGTCCAGCGTGGAGTTACCAACGCACACGACGTGGATCTGTTCAAAATTCATTGTTCTTCCTCTTCACTTGCTGCAAGCTGAGGCGGCAGGATCGCCGTCAGTGCGGATGCAGTTCAAACAATACCGGAATTCACTGCTTTCCGGCTTCGAGCCGAAGCATTCCGGCTGCAAGCACTGTAAGCTGGGAGGGCAGAACCGCTGAGCACCGCCGCACGAACCGGCAATACGACGAACATGAAGAGAGACCAATGATGGCAACACGATGGCTTGCCCGGACCGCCGCAGCTGCCTGCCTGTTTGGCTGCGCCGTCGCAACCGCCGCCCCGAAAATCGAGCCCGGACGCGGCGAACTTCTCTATTCGAACCACTGCATTGCCTGCCATAACGAACGGGTGCACTGGCGCGATCAGCGGCTGGCAAAGGACTGGCAGAGCCTGCTGCATCAGGTCCGCCGCTGGCAAGCCAACACCGGGCTGACCTGGGAAGACGAAGACATACGCGCCGTCGCCCGCTACCTGAATGTGCGCTATTACCAATTCCCGGCCACCGCGGTGGGACAAACCGTTTCCAGCGGGAATCGTTCGAAATAGCATGAGCCGCGCCTGATCGGCTGGCATCATGGCAACTGCAAACACGCAGCCCTGATTCCAATGCGCCAGCACAGAACAAGCCGCCGATACCTGATCTTCCCCTTCACAAAATGCTGATGCCCTCATCACTGCCGCAGGACACCACTGCCCGGCCCGCCGACAATGCGGTGCTGCTGAAAAGCATGCTGGCACTCGCCGGCCCGACGGCGCTGGTTGCCCTGCTCCAGATCGCCGCCCAATTGACCGAGACCTGGCTCGCCGCCCGCCAGGGAACCGCAGCCCTGGCGGGCTGGGCGGTGATCCTGCCGTTCGCGTTACTGATGCAACAGATGTCGAACGGCGCCATGGGTGGCGGCGTAGTGTCCGCGATCGCCCGCTCGCTCGGCGCGTCGAAGCGGGACGACGCGTCCGCGCTGGTCCTGCATGCCGTGATCATTGCCGTCCTTGCCGGGCTTGGCTTTGCATTGGGGCTGTCCCTGTTTGCCGGCCCGATGCTGGTGGCGATCGCCGGTCCGGCAGCGAAGGACGCGACGATGATGTACGTAATCCTGCTGTTCGGCGTCGGTGCCATTCCCGCCTGGCTGTCCAATACGCTGGCATCCGTGCTGCGCGGCGGCGGGCGGCACGCGCTGGCGGCGCGAACACTGGCGCTGGCATGGTTGGCCTATCCACTGCTGTCCTGGCTGCTTGCAGAGCCTGCCGGGCTCGGGATGACCGGGATAGGTGCGGCGTTTGCCGGCGTCTTCACGATCGCCACGGTGTCCATGGCGATCGTCGTCATGCGTGGCGGCGCCGGTTTCGTACCGAACCTCCGGACCCCGGTTTCCCGTCCGCTGTTCACAAAGATACTTTCGGTCGGCGCGACGGCATGCGCGCTGGCCGCTATCGCCAACCTGACGACCATCGTTGTCACGGCGCAGTTGCGCGGCTACGGGATCGAGGCGGTCGCAGCCTACGGGATATCGGCCAGGATGGAGTTCCTGATCGTCCTGATGTCCTTCGGCGTCGGCTCGGCGCTCACCGCGCTGGTTGGCAGGGCTGCCGGCGGCCAGGACTGGCGCATGGCGCGCCGCGTCGCCTGGCTGGGTGGCGGCGTGGCATTTGCCGTCACCGCCGCCTTCGGCGTAACGGTTGCATTGGCGCCACATGCGTATGCATCATTTTTCACCAGCGACCCACAAGTGCTTGCCATCGCGACCCGTGCGCTCGGCTTCACCGGTTCCTCGTTCGGATTTTTCGGGCTGGGCATGGCGCTCTATTTCGCCTCCATGGGCGCGGGGCGGATGAAGTGGCCGGCAATGGCTGCGGTCTCCCGTTTCACTCTCGCCACAGGCGGCGGCTGGTTGCTGGCGCACGTCGCCGGGATGGGCATGGATGGCCATTTCCTTGGGGTGGCGATGGGACTGATTGCTTATGGCGGCGTCACGGCCGCCGGCGTTCGTGCGGGCGTCTGGCACAGAAAATAGCGCGGTCGGCGCCCGACGAAACTCGAAAAATCAGGTGTACAGCGCAGGGGTGAGTTACCATACGGAAACACCCCTCGAATGACCAGTATTCCCTACTGAATCAATGGACGCCCTGACCGCCGGATTGGCAATCATCGCAGTGCAGCTATGCATGGCGCTCGCCATGGGCGGAATCTATCTTGTCGACCGCAATCGGGCCGCTGGTGCCCAGTACTGGGCGTGCGCCGAAATCCTGATCGCTGCCGGCGTCGCCGGGTTCCTGTACGACGCCGGCGCAGGCCGGCTGTGGATTCTCAGTCTTTCCAACAATGCCATCGTCTGGGGCGCGGTATTCCAGCTTTGGGGGATACGCACTTTCTACGGTCACCCCCGCGGATACGACGCCTGGGTGATCGGCGGACTGTTCTTCGTGCTCCACACGCTGGTGCTGACGCAGCCGCATGTGCCACCTCGCATTGCCCTGTTTTCCGGGACGATGATGACCATGGTGTGCATCAGCTTCGCGACCGCCTGGCGCGGCAATGCCGGGCAAAGCACGCTCGGCGCATGGCTGGTGCTGGGCGCGCTCGGAACAATGCTGTTCAACAACGCATCGCGGATTACCATGGTGGCGATGGGCACCGCCGAACTGAAGCCCATGACGCAATCGGTGTGGGCAGTGTTCGTGATGTACCTGATACCGCTGGTTGGCATGGTGCTCTACTCGGTCGGCCTGATCCTGCTGTACTTTGAACGTTCGATCAAGGAGCAGAGGCACCTCGCGACCCATGACGGATTGACCGGCTTGCTCAACCGCAGCGCCCTGCTTGCTGCTGGCGAGAGGGAAATTGCGATCGCCCTGCGCTATGGACGTCCGTTATCGGTGGCCCTGGTCGACATCGACCACTTCAAGCGCATCAACGACCAGATGGGACACCAGGTGGGAGACGCCGTGCTGGTCGAGATCTCGCGCCTGCTCTCATTCACCTGCCGCCAGGGCGACCTGATCGGCCGTTACGGCGGCGAAGAATTCTGCATCATTTTCCCCGGGGTCAACGCGTCCGAATGCGAGATGCTCGGAAAGCGCTTGCTGGAGACGGTCAGGCAGTATCGCTACCTGGACCAGCACCCGGTGACCGTCAGCGCTGGATTCGCAACACTTGAGGCTGGCCAGGTCCCTGACTCCTGGAATACCTTGCTCAAGCGGGCGGACGAGCAGTTGTACCGGGCGAAAGACTACGGCCGCGATGCGTTTTTCGTTGCCTATGGGCGCACTAATCCCGACCAGGCGGAAAGCCGGCCTGCACCGGCATCCCTCTCCCGCAACGGCACGACTGCCACATGCTGAATGGCTGCGCCGGAATTTCCTGAACCGGAAAAAGTGACACCGGTTCCGCTTGATCTGACGGCGGCGGCGACCGGACGTGGATGCGCCATTCCCGGACTCGACCTGACGGTCCCTGCGACTATTGTCGTGCTCGCTCCCCATCCGGACGACTTCGACGCGATCGGCGTCACGATGCGATGGCTGCAGTCGCTCGGACACCAGATTCATGTCGCCGTCCTGACGAGTGGTGCCAACGGCGTCAAGGACGGATGGCAAGGCGCCACGCAGCCATCCGAAAAGGCCGCGATCCGCGAGGCCGAACAACGATCGAGTTGTGCCTTCTTCGGCTTGCCACCTGAGCGGCTGAGCTTCCTGCGCCTGTGGGAAGAAGTCGACGGGCGACCCTACGACGAAGCGCTTCAGTACCAGCAGTTGCGCAATTACCTGGCACCACGGCAAGCGAATATGGTCTTCCTTCCGCACGGAAATGACAGCAACCGCACCCACCGCCGCACCTGGGAAACCTTTCACTCCATCGCGACACAGGATGACCTCAAGGTCCATGCTTTCCTGAACCTGGACGCCAAGACCCTCTCCTTTCGCGCCGATGTTGTCATGTCCTTTGAGGAGGAAGCTGCCAGCTGGAAGCGCGAGTTGCTGCGCTTTCATCGTTCGCAGCAGGAACGCAACCTGAAAACGCGTGGCATCGGCTTCGATGAGCGTGTACTCGCCGTCAATCGCGCGGCCGCAGACCATGCCGCAAGCCCCAAACCCTACGCCGAGGTATTCGAACTCCAGCGCTTCGGGTAACGCCGGCGCCTGCGCCTGCCCACTGCTGCGTGCCAGAAGTAAGTGCAGTTACCAAGTGTAAGGCTGCATTGCCTGAAAGACTTGCCGCCGATACATTGCATCGAAGGCAAATGCCTGACACCAGGAAAGGAATGCAATGCGTAAATTGATATTGGCCAGCCTGCTCGCCGGCGTCACCGTCTCCGTCGCAGCGCCCAGCTTTGGGCAGACGAGCACGACGGGTACGACTGGCACAACGACCACCACCACTGGTACCACCACTGGTACCACCACTGGTACCACCACTGGCACTACCACTGGCACCACCACTGGCACTACCACTGGCACAACAGCTGGTACCACTACTGGCACTACCGCGGGCACGACCACCGGCACAACAGCTGGCACCACCACAACGACCACGACGGCAGGCAGCACGACCACCACCACGCCGCCACAGACAACTGTCACCTCGGGCACTACCGCAACCACGACGCAGCCTGCTGCGACGATCTCGAAGTCCGCATTGAACAGCAATGGCATCAACGCTACCGAGCGCCTGAAGGGTACAGAACGTGCCGCTCATCGCCACGAACTGAATCACGCGAGGAAAGCGGAGAAGGCGGAAGCGCGGCCTGACCGGATCGAGCGCATTGCCCGCGCGGAGCGTCCCGAAAAGATCGAACGGCCGGAAAGAATGGAGCGGCCGGAACGCATGGAGCGTCCGTTGAAAGTCGAGCGGCCGGAGCGGATCGAGCGCGTCACCAAGCGCTGATCGCGCCGTCGACCAGGGGCGGGTCCTGCTGAGCAGGCCCGCTTTTTTCATATCCATGGAATGATAAATGCAAGGCAAGATAATTATTCGGGGGAGCTTGCTCCTCACCATGCTGACATGCGTCGCCCAGGCAGGCTGGGCGGCGGACGCAGCGACCACCCCGGCGCTGCGCATCACCAGCGGCTTCGACACCAGTACCGGCACCTACGGCACCAGCCAGACCACCACCATTAACTCCATCCCTGTCGTGGTCGCAGTTGACACCGGCCCGTGGACGTTCAAGCTGGCACTCCCTTATGTGAGGATATCCGGCTCCGGCAACGTGGTGCCGGGCGTGGGGAAGGTGCGTAATGTCACTGGCGCCAGCACGTCTGCATCGGGCATGGGCGACGCCGTGGCCTACGCCGTCTACAACCTGGTCAACGACCCATCCCGCCAGATGGGCATCGACCTGACCGGCAAGATCAAATTTGCCACCGCAGACGCCGACAAGGGACTGGGCACCGGCCAGAACGACTATGCAGTGCAGGTCGACATCTACAAGAAGATCCAGCGGACAACGCTGTTCGGCACGGTCGGCTATGCCATGCTGGGCAGTTCGAGCACGCTGGTGCTGAACGATGTATTCAATACCAGCGTCGGTGCCAGCTACCAGTTGAGCGAGGTCGACCATGCCGGCATGTCGCTCGACTACCGTCAGAAGGCATCGGCGACCGGATTCGACCAGCGCGAACTGATGGGCTTCGTCTCGCACAAGTTCGACCGGCACTGGAAAGGCCAACTGTATGTCGTGAAGGGCTTTTCCGATGGCAGCCCTGACTGGGGCGGCGGCGCATCGATCGGCTATGCGTTCTGATCAGGGGACAGGGGAAAACCTCGCGCCGGCAAGAATATGAGCTTGCGCCTGTGTCGCATGCCCTCCAAGGACATGTGACGCAGGCGCAGCCATCTGGCATGTAACGGCCAGGGGCATCCCTTACCGCATGTTCCTTTCCGGAGGATTCTGCCCGACACCTGGCCAAGACTGGTCCGGACCACTACTGTGGACCGCTGCGCTTGACCGATCAATTCGTCCAGCCCAGAATCGCAGGGCTCATGCCAGCAAAAGGCCTGCTGATGGAAGTCAACTGCAGCCAGTCCTGCCTGGCGGTTTGCGTCGCTGCCAGCAGCAGCGCGCCCACCCTGCCCCACCCGGAGCCCATCCCATGATCTACCAACTCTACTACTGGCCCGGGATTCAAGGGCGCGGCGAATATGTCCGGCTCGCACTGGAGGACGCAGGTGCCCGGTACATCGATGTTGCCCGCTTGCCGGAGAATGACGGCGGGGGTGTGGCTGCCATGGAAAGATTGATGAACGGTGCATCGGTGGAGCGGCCACCGTTCGCGCCGCCGTTCCTGAAAGCCGGCCGCCAGCTGATCGGGCAGACCGCCAACATCCTTCTGTATCTCGGAGGGCGGCTCGACCTAGCGCCGCGCGATGCCGCTGGCAGGCTCTGGACGCATCAACTGCAGCTCACCATTGCCGACTTCCTGGTCGAAATCCACGACTGCCACCACCCGCTAGGCGTCGGCCTTTACTATGAACAGCAGAAGCCTGCATCGAAAAGCCGATCGGACGAATTCCGTGACAACCGGCTATCGAAATTCCTGGACTATTTCGAAGGGGTGCTGCAACGGAACCCGGCAGCGGGTCCCGGCATGGTCGGGGAGCGCATCACCTATGCCGACCTGTCGATGGCACAGGTAATTGCGGGGCTGCGCTACGCCTTTCCGCAAGCCAGCCGGAAGGCGCTGCGCGCCTGCCCCCGTCTGCGCGAGTTGCATGATGAAGTCTTTGCACGCCCGCGCATCAGGGACTACCTTGCCTCGGACCGTCGCCTGCCCTTCAATAACGATGACATCTTCCGCCATTATCCGGAACTTGACGGCTGACTTTGGCCGCTACTTTGGCCGCAACCTGCCCCTGCTTGACCCTGCTTGACCCTGCTTGACCCTACTTGGCGCTGCTGGCCGACGGAAAGAACAGCTGCTGACCGTCCACCTTGAAGTCTGCAATCTTCTTCTGCCCTTCGGCTGACGTGATCCACTCGATCAGTTCCATCGCGCCCTTGTGGTTGATGTTCTTGTACTTGGCGGGATTGACCGCAATGATGCCGTACGGGTTGAACATCTTCTTGTCGCCTTCCACCGCCACCACCAGCCCGGTCTTGGCGCGGTAGGCGCCATAGGTTGCTCGGTCGGTCAGCGTGTACGCCTGCATCTGCGCCGCCATGGTCAGCACCTCGCCCATTCCGAGGCCGGCCGAAACATAAGCGCTGCCCTCCGGACGCGCCCCGGCGTCTTTCCAGTAAGTCTTTTCCATCTGGTCAGTGCCGGAATTGTCGCCGCGCGAAATGAATTTCGCCTTGCCTGCGGCGATCTTCTTCATGGCGCCGATCACGTCCTTGCTGCCCTTCACGCCGGCCGGATCGGCAGTCGGGCCGACGATGATGAAATCGTTGTACATCACATCGCGGCGCTGCACGCCATGTCCCTCGGCGACGAACTTGTCCTCGGACGGCCGGGCATGCACCAGGGTCACGTCGACGTCGCCGTTCCTGGCGAGTTCGAGTGCCTTGCCGGTGCCGACCGAGATCACATGCACCTTGCTGCCGGATTTTGCTTCAAACGCGGGCAACAGGAATTTCAGCAGGCCGGATGCTTCGGTGCTGGTGGTGGTGGACAGCTTGATGACATTCTGCGCAGCGGCCGGCAATGCGGCTGCAAATCCAAGTGCGAAAGTGACGGCGGCGAAGCGCGCCTTCCAGTTAAACATTCTTGTCTCCGTTTCGATCGGGCGGGCAGAGAAGTCTGGCCCGGCCACCGCGGTATGGTACGCAGCAATCGTTGGCAATCCAATATGAATGGAAATGCATACGTTTTAGCGCCCGGATAACCGATGTAGCAATCGAACCGGCGCAACTGCTCCTATAATGCAGCGGGCTTTCCCACAAAAATTCACCCATGCTCCACGTCAAGCTCGGCTACACCTTCACCCAGACCCCAAGCGACAAGCCGCAACTGGAGAACCCGCTGTTCGACATGTTGTCGGCCATTCACAGCACCGGCTCGGTTGCGCAGGCGGCGCAGCGGCTCGGGCTCTCCTATCGCCATGTATGGGGCGCGATCAAGAACTGGGAATCGACGCTCGGTTCCGAATTGATCGTGTGGGAACGCGGCAAGCGCGCGCGCCTGTCGGGCTTCGGCGAGAAGCTGCTGTTTGCCGAGCAGCGGGCCAAGACCCGCGTCATGCCGCAGATCGAAAACCTGGTGGCCGAAATCGAGCGCGAATTCGCGCTGGCATTCGACCGCGGCGCGCATGTGGTTTCGGTTTTCGCCAGCCATGACCTGGCGCTGCCGCGCCTGAAGGATTTCATGGCGCAGCAAGAAAAGCTGCACCTGGACCTGCAGTTCCGCGGCAGCATCGAATGCATCGAGGGGCTGTCGCGTGGCGAATGCCTGCTGGCCGGCTTCCACATCAGCGAAGACCGGGCGCCGGGCACGCTGACGCAAAAAATCTTCAAGCAATTGCTCAAGCCCGGCAAGCACAAGCTGATCAATTTCCTCGCGCGCGAGCAGGGACTGATGGTGAGCCGCGGCAATCCGAAGAACATTCGCGGCGTGCCTGACCTTGTCCGGCCGGAGCTCCGGTTCGTGAACCGGCAACCGGGCTCCGGCACCCGCGTCGAGATCGAGCAAATGCTGGTGCAGCATGGCATTGCCGCATCCAGCGTGAACGGTTACGACCAGGTCGAGCCCAACCATTTGTCGGTTGCCGCTGCAATTGCATCCGGCCGCGCCGATACCGGCATCGGCATCCGCGCCGCCGCCACACAATTCGGGCTGGATTTCATTCCACTGGTCCGGGAACAGTATTACTTCGCCTGCCTGAAGGACACGCTGAAGGAGCCATCCATCGTCAAGTTGCTGGAACTGCTTGCGCGCGACGAATGGCGCGTCCTGGTCGCGGACCTGCCCGGATATGATCCAGCCGCGGCAGGAGAAGTGGTATCGCTGCGGCAGGCCTTGCCGTGGTACTCGTTCAGGAAGCCCAAACCGGTGAAGCCGGAGGCGGCGGAGGCCTGAACCACCTGAGACCGCCCTGCCCGGCCTTGGTGGCCAGGCGCGCCGGCTGCATGCGAAACCGGATGCCGATTCCTTTGCCCGGCGTCAGTCCATCGACAATACCCGGAACGCCGCCTGCAGCCGCTTTTCATAAGCGGCACGCTCCGCTTTGGCGCGCTCTGGCGGCCACTCCACGAAGCCGGCGCCGGCTTTCATCCCGGTCTTGCCGGCTGCGATGATGCCGGCCACGCAGTCGGCCAGCACATGGGTGTTGGACAAGGAGGGATAAATCTCCTGCGCCGCCCGCGCCATGCTGTCCCATCCCGAAATTTCCTTTTGCAGCACCGGACCCGCCGCCGCATAGCGGAAGCCGAAGCTGTAGCGCACGGCAGTGTCGACATCTTCGGGCGATGCAATGCCGCTGTCGATCAGGGCCAGCGCTTCCCGCATCAGCGCGTGCTGGATGCGATTGGCCAGGAAGCCGGGGATGTCACGCCGCACCAGCACCGGCTTCTTGCCTGCGCGGCGATAGAGTTCGCAAACTTTTTCAGCCAGGGCCGGATCGGAATCCTCCCCAAGCGCGACCTCGACCAGCGGTACCAGATGCGCCGGCATGAAGTAGTGGGCGTTGAACATGCGCGAGCGCGTCGCCAGTCCTTCCGTGATGCGCGTGATCGGAAAGCCGGAGCTGTTGGTGCCGATCGGAATGTGGGCCGGCACCCGGGCGTCGAGCGCGGCGAACAATTCGCGCTTCAACTCAAAATTCTCGGCGACGGTTTCGATCACCCAGTTCACGCCCGGCCAGTCGTTCCAGCTATCGATCAGACCGGCGGAGCCGGCGCCGGGCGCAAGGCCCTCGACCCGATCCAGGGTGGCTGCGAGTTTCTCTGCGTCGGCCAGCACGGTCGCTGCCTTGTCCAAGCTGCGGCCGAGGAATACCACTGCCATCCCCGCATTGATGAATCCTGCGCCAATCCCCACGGCCATCGTGCCAGTGCCGATTACGACGATTTTTTCCACGCTTTCTTCTCCTCTCGAAATTTCTGACTTGTCCATACAAGCACGACCAAAGTGCGCTGTTCCTTGTGCTGCAATTGAATTGATCTTACACTTGAATCAATCTCGTGTAACGCAAACAACTTGTCCGGACTTGTTTTGTAGTTTCTTCACACTTGTCCTCAACCGAAAAAACAAACAGGGAGCTCCATGTTCAATCCGTTCAAACAGCCGGAACTGATCAAGGCTGAAGTTTTCATGTCGATGCCGGAGAAATTCCGCAAGAAATCCCGCACCGCCTGGTCCGATCCCAACCGTCAGGGCGCGGAGGTGGAGTGCTTCCTCGAAGGCCCTTCCTTCGATCGCGACGGCAACCTGTGGTTTCTCGACATCCCGTTCGGACGCATCTTCCGCATTACGCCGAAACGGGAATGGGAACTGGTCTGCCAGTACGACGGCTGGCCGAACGGCCTGAAGTTTCACAAGGACGGGCGCGCTTTCATCACCTGCTACAAGCACGGGCTGATGGTGCTGGACCCGAAGACCGGCAAGATCGAGACCGTGCTGAGTTCGATGTACAGCGAATCGTTCAAGGGCCTGAACGACCTGCACTTCGCATCCAATGGCGACCTGTATTTCACCGACCAGGGGCAAACCGGCATTGCCGATCCGACCGGCCGCGTATTCCGGCTGCGCGCAAACGGCCAGCTGGACCGGCTGGCGCTGAACGTTCCCAGCCCGAACGGGATCACGCTCAACACGCAGGAGAAGCACTGCTTCGTCGCCGCCACGCGCTCGCAACAGATCTGGCGCCTGCCGCTGATGGCGGACGGCTCGGTCTCCAAGACCGGCGTCGCGATCCAGCTTTCGGGCGGTGCGGCCGGCCCGGACGGCATCGAGATGGATTCCGAAAACGGCCTGCTGGTCTGCCACCTCGGCGTTGGCGTGTGGCGCTTCGATAGCAACATGCTGCCGACCCATCTGGTGTATTCCGAAAACAAGCACCACCATCACCTGGCCAACATCTGCTTCGGCGGCCCGGACAACAAGAAGCTGTACATCACCGAGTCCCTGTCCGGCGACATCCTGGTCGCCGACATGCCTGTCGCGGGCAAGCAGATGTATGGCCTTTCCTGAGCATGGCCTTCACTGATTCTCGCGTTGATCCCGGGCAGCCGAAGACGCTGCACGAAAAGCTCGCCCGGGATTTGCTGGAGAGGATCCGCTCGGGCGAGTGGCCGGTCGGCTCGTCCCTGCCGTCGGAAAAGGCATTGTGCGAGGAGGCCGGCGTCAGCCGGCATACCTTGCGCCATGCGCTCAAGAGCCTGCAGGAGCGCGGCTTCATCGAGCGCCGCCAGGGCGCTGCATCGACTGTCATATCGTGTACGCAGCCGCGGGTGTACAGCCAGGACTTCAACACACTGCGCGACGTCCTGCGCTATCCGGGCAACACCTATCGCGAGAACCAGGTGGAGCGTTACGTCGAATGCGACACGACGCTGCAGCCGATCCTGAAAGCGCCGCTCGGCTCATCCTGGTATCACATCGGGGCCCTGCGCCGCGACGAGCAATCGAAGCTGGCGCTGGCATGGACCGACATTCATATCCTGCACAAATTCGCCAAGGTGGCGAAGATGAAGAACCATGCGCGCGAAATGGTGTTCGAGCAGATCGAGCGGCATTTCGGCGTCAGCATCGACCGCGCAGAAATACAGATCGACGTCGACGTCCTGTCGGCGCAGCACGCAAAGCTGCTGGATGTGCCCCCAGGCTCGCCGTGCCTGGTCATCACGCGCCGCTACTTCGATGCCAAGGGCGACCCGTTCGAAGTCACCGTTACCCGCCATCCGCAAAACCGCTTCACCTTCAACATGGAGTTGAAAGGATTGTCCCGCCCTTCCAGTACCAGCAACTGAATGCCGCAATCGCTGTTCAACATCAACCAAGGATCAAGACCATGAATATAAAGAGACGCCTCCTGATGATGTTCCTGATGTCACTGTCGGCGGCAGGGGCGGCCCACGCCGCTACCTTTCCCGAAAAGCCGGTGCGCATGGTGATCGGCTACGGGCCGGGAAGCTCGACCGACATCATCGGCCGTATTGTTGCGCAGGGATTGTCCGAGCAGTGGAAGCAGCCGGTAATCGTGGAAAACCGTCCCGGCGCGGCCGGCAATATCGCCGCCGATTCGGTCGCCAAGTCGACTGGGGACGGCTACACCATACTGTTCGCACAGAACGGGCTGGCGATCAGCATCGCCGCCAACCCCAGCCTCCCCTTCAATGGCACAAAGGACTTGCTGCCGGTTGCCGGCGTGACCTCCACCCCGCATATCCTGGTGGTCAATCCGAACTCGCCCGCCAAGAGCGTGGCCGAGCTGGTAGCAACCGCCAAGGCCAGGCCGGGCAAGCTGAACTTCGGCTCATCCGGCATCGGCAACTCCGATCACATGGCCGGCGAACTGTTCAAGGTGCTGGCCGGGATCGATGCGGTGCATGTTCCCTACAAGAGCGGCTCGCTGGCCGCGACCGACCTGCTCGGCGGCCAACTGGATTACTACTTCGCCGGCATGCCGGTCGGCCTGCCGCAGTACAAGGGCGGCCGCCTGCGCGCGCTGGCCGTGACCGCCGCCACCCGCTACCCCGGCACGCCGGAATTGCCGACCATGCAGGAATCGGGACTCAAGGACTACGAGATGACGCTGTGGCAGGGCGTGTTCATGCCGGGCAGCACCGGGCCTGACCTTGCCGGCTTCGTCGCCACCAGCGTGGCCAGGTTGCTGGAGGATCCGGCCATGCGCGAACGACTGACCAAGGCCGGCGCCCAGGTCGCGCCCTTGTCGGCGGCGAAGTTCAACGAGCTGTATGTCAACGACATCGCGCGCTGGAAAAAAATCATCCCGGCCGCAAACATCAAGCTGCAGTGAGCAAGCGCAAACCTGGCAACCAACGATGACCTCACGAAGCGAATCCAACCCGGTCAGCTTTGACCGGCTCCAGGCCTTCCTGTCCAGAGGCCTGGAGCACGCCGGCCTGCCCGCAGAAGATGCCGGCCGCGTCGCCACCCTGATGGCCACTGCCGACCTGCAGGGCTCGGACGGGCACGGCGCGATACGCTTGCCACAGTACGTGAAGCGCATTCGCGCCGGCGGCATCAACACCCGTCCCGACATTCACGTCGTCACCGAACGTGCTGCGATGGCGGTGATCGACGGCGACAACGGCATGGGGCACCTGGTCATGTCGCAGGCCGTGGACCTGGCGATGGAAAAGGCCAGGAATGCTGGCATCGGCTGGGTCGGCGCCCGCAACAGCAATCACGCCGGCCCGGCGTCGCTGTATGTGCGCAAGCCGGTGGAGCACGACATGATTGCGCTGTACTTCGCAGTCGGCAACGCCAATCACCTGCCGCCATGGGGCGGTGCGGAAATGCTGCTGTCGACCAATCCGATTGCGGTCGGCGTGCCGGCCGGCGACGAGCCGCCGGTCGTGCTGGACATGGCGACCACGGTTGCCGCCTACGGCAAGGTCAAGGCCAAGGCCAAGCGCGGCGAGCAAATGCCCGAAGGCTGGATGATCGACCGCCAGGGCCAGCCCCTGCTCGATCCGAAGCGCGCCGACGAAGGTTTCCTGCTGCCGATCGGAAATCACAAGGGTTATGGGCTGGCCCTGATCGTCGGACTGCTGGCCGGGACCCTGAACGGCGCGGCGATGGGACGGGACGTGGTCGACTTCAATCACGACCACACCACGCCGACCAATACCGGACAGTCGGTGCTGGTGCTGGACCTGGCGGCATTCGCCGAGCCATCCGTGTTCAAGGCCGCGCTGGATCACCTGATCCGGGACTTGCGCAACAGCGAGCGCCTGCCCGGCGTGGAGCGGATCTGGCTACCGGGCGAGCAGAGTTTCGGCAAACGCCGGGAGTATGCGGAAAGGGGAATTCCCCTGGCCGCCGGACTGGTCAAGGACCTGGCGGCATTGGCGGAAGAACTGGGGATCGAGCCTTTGTGATGGCCGCTTTGTGATGGCCGCTTTGGGGAGCGCCGCAACTGGCGCTTCCCTTTGCCTCCCTTGAAAGACCGCGAGAGGGACGCCCTTCAAAACTGCAACGGCGCTCCCGCATACCACAGCGCCAGCGGACATAACACCAGGAAGCAGGCCGTGGACGCCACCACCGAGCCGGCGGTTGCATCCGCATGGTCGGTATAGCGCTGCGCGTACATGTAGTTGATCACCGCCACCGGCATCATCATCTGGAACAAGGTGACGCCGGCCACCTCCGGCGGCAGCCCAAGCAACTTGACGACTGCCGTACCGCCGACCACGCCGACGCCCAGCCTGATCATGCCGAGCATGAAGCCTTCCCGGATGCTGCTGAACGAGATCGTCACCAGTGTGTACCCCAGGCTGATCAGCATCAACGGAATCGTCAGGCTGCCCAGCATGCGGGTACTCTCGACAATCCAGCCCGGCACCGGCAGATCCGCCACCCGCAAGATCACTGCGGATACCGCCGCCAGCACAACCGGGCTGATCAGGCCGGGCTTGCCGGCCTTGCCCCCCTTGTTCGCCGTGAGCAGGGAGACTCCCACCGTGTGCTGCAGGAACGAGGTGACGGAAAAAAAAGCCACCGCCACCGACAGCCCGGCATCGCCAAATGCGAGTTGCGACAGCGGCAAGCCAAGGTTGCCGGCGTTGGGGAAGGTCGCGGTCGGGACCAGGGTACGCACCGGAAATCCGGCGATCCGCAGCACGATCGCGCTCAGCACGCCCATCAACGCAATGCCGAGCACGGCAGCCAGGGCCACCGATACCACCGTCCCAGGCGCCAGCCGGGTGGTCGCCAGCGTGTGGAACACCAGTGCCGGCGTCGCCACCATGGTCACCAGCGTCGACACGAACATGCCCGGATAGGCCAGCTTGCGATGACCCCACCCTATGCCGACAGCGATACAGACAAGTACCGGCATCAGCATCGTGCCAACCGCCAAATAGACTCCCGCCAGGCCTGCAATCATCTCGCGCACTCTCGTTTCCGGATTCCGGTTTTCAACCGAAGGACCCGAATGATCGCATTAATTGCAGAACAATTTGCAGACGGGAAAATAGCTGGTTGACATTTTATTTCACATCCGTGAAACTTAATTCATGAATGTGAAAACCGCAACCAGAGTCCTGGATCTGTTCGAGGCCTTCGCCAATGAAGGGCGACCGCTGCCCTTGTCCGAACTGGGACGCCTGCTCGAGATCCCGGTATCCAGCTGTTTCGCACTGGTGCGCACGCTCGAGAACCGCGGCTACATCTACGAGGCCGAAAGGCGTGCCGGCTACTACCCGACCAAGCGCCTGCTCCAGATTGCCGAAAAAATTTCCTCCGGCGACTCGCTGCTCGGACGCATGGGCCCGCTGCTGGCGAAACTTCGCGACGACACCAGGGAAAGCATCATGTTCGGCAAGCTGCAGGCCGGGATGGTGGTCTACCTCGACGTCGTCGAGTCGGAACAGCGCGTTCGCTACACCGCCGGCGCCGGCGAGTTCCGCCCTATCCACGCCAACGCGGTGGCCAAGGCTATCCTCGGCGCGCTCGATCCCGAAGAGCGCCATGCGATGCTGGCCGACTGCCAGTGGGCCAGGTTCACCGATTTCACCCTGACCGACGAACAAGCGCTGGAGGCAGACCTGGCACTCTCGCGCGAGCGCGGCTGGTATTCCAACCTTCGCGAGAGCGTCGACGACCTCGCCGCAGTGTCGTGGTCGTTCCGGTTCAACAAGGAGTGGTACGGGATTTCCGTCGGCGGACCCAACTACCGGATGGAACCCCTGCTGGAAGAACACGCCGCCAGGGTGCGCGCGACCTGCGCCGCCGCGGAGCAGCTTGGATGATGGCGCTCCGGCAAGCAGGGAAGCAGGCAAAAATCAATCAATCAAAGACCAGCCAGGTCAAGAACAGGAACCGACAAAGGCAAGCATGAACGAGACTGACACTTCCAGACCCACCGGCATCCAGGCCGCGCACCAGACGGCGCTGGACGATGGCCGCTTCCTGATCCAGCGCTGCAATGGCTGCAGCCGCCATGTGTATTTCCCGCGCGAGCTATGCCCGCATTGCGGCAGCGACCAACTGGCGCTGGTGCCGCCGTCCGGACTGGGCACCGTGCACGCGGTGACCACCGTACGGCGCAAGCCCGATGCCGGCGGCGACTACAACGTGTCGCTGGTGGACCTGGACGAAGGCGTGCGCCTGATGAGCCGCGTCGACAACCTGCCCCCGGCGGACGTGAAAATCGGCCAGCGCGTGCAAGCCCGGGTGAAAGTCGAAAATGGACAGGGCCTGGTCGTGTTCGATGCACTGGAAGGGGAAAAGGCATGAGCCTGCAATCATTGCGCGGCAGCGCCGCCATCGTCGGCGTCGCCACCTTCGGCCAAGGCGAGGCACATGGCTTCACCGATATGGAAATCCTGGCGCGCTCGGCGCGCGCCGCAGTGGCCGATGCCGGCCTGAAGATGAGCGACATCGACGGCTTGTGCACCGCCAGTTCCAGCGCCAGCATGTGGTCCATGCCGGTGGTCGAATATCTCGGCATCCGTCCTCGCTTTTTGGACAGCACCATGCTGGGCGGCTCCAGCTTCGTCGCCCATCTGTTGCCGGCGATGCTGGCGCTGCAGTCCGGCCAGTGCAATGCGGTGCTGGTCTGCTACGGCAGCGCGCAGCGTACGGCCGCATTCGGCCGGCGCGAGATGGTCGCAGCCCGCCGCCACCTCGACCCCCAGCCTTACGAAACGCCGTATGAACCGATGCTGCCGCCTTCCGCCTATGCACTGGCGGCGTCGCGCCATATGCATCAGTTCGGCACCACCCGGCGCGACCTGGCCGAAGTGGCGGTGGCGGCGCGCGCCTGGGCGCGCATGAATCCGGAAGCCTTCATGCGCGATCCGCTGTCGATCGACGACGTGCTGAATGCACGCATGATCAGCGATCCGCTTTCGGTGCGCGACTGCTGCCTGGTCACCGATGGTGGTGGCGCCTATGTGCTGGTGCGCGCCGAGCGGGCGCGCGACCTGCCCAGGAAGCCGGTGTACGTGCTGGGCAACGCGACTGCGGTGTGGAATCGCCAGATTTCGTCGATGCACGACCTGACGGTGACCGCTGCGACCGAATCCGGCCGCGAAGCATTTGCCATGGCCGGCCTGACGCCGTCCGACATCGACATGGTGCAACTGTACGACGCCTTCACCATCAACACGCTGCTGTTCCTGGAAGACCTTGGCTTCTGCAAGAAGGGTGAAGGCGCGGCCTTCGTGCAGAACGGCGGCATCGCGCCTGGCGGACACCTGCCGGTCAACACCAATGGCGGCGGCCTGTCCTGCGTACATCCGGGCATGTACGGCATTTTCACCATCATTGAATCCGTGCGCCAGTTGCGCGGGGAGTGCGGAGAACGGCAGATAGCGGGGGCGCGCACGGCGGTTGCCCATGGCAACGGCGGCATGCTGTCCAGCCAGTCGACCGCCATCCTCGCCACTGAAGAAGTCCTCTAGAACAAAGATCGAAAGAAGAAGCCATGATCCGTGATCCCGAAACGCTCGATGCCTTCCTCTCCTCGCTCAACCGCTTCGTGCGCGAGCGGCTGGTGCCGGCTGAAGAGCTGGTAGCCGAAACCGACGTGATACCCGAGGACATCGTCAGGGAAATGAAGCAGATCGGCCTGTTCGGCCTGACCGTGCCGGAGGAGTACGGCGGACTCGGCCTGACGATGGAAGAAGAAGTGATGGTGATGCTGGAAATGGGACAGACCTCGCCCTGCTTCCGCTCGCTGTTCGGCACCACGGTCGGCATCGGCTCCCAAGGCATCCTGATGGACGGCACCGAGGACCAGAAAGCCAAATACCTGCCGCTGCTGGCGACCGGCGAACTGATCGCCTCGTTCGCGCTGACCGAGCCCGAGGCCGGCTCCGACGCGGCGTCGCTGCGCACTACCGCAATACGCGACGGCGACCACTACGTCGTCAACGGCACCAAGCGCTACATCACCAACTCGCCGCACGCAGGGATTTTCACGCTGATGGCGCGCACCGATCCGAACAACAAGGGTGCGGGCGGCGTGTCGGCTTTCATCGTCGAACGCAACACGCCTGGCATTTCGATCGGCAAGATCGACAAGAAGATGGGCCAGCGCGGCGCCCATACCGCCGACGTGATCTTCGAAAACTGCCGGGTGCCGGCCAGCCAGCTGATCGGCCACAAGGAAGGCCAGGGCTTCAAGACCGCGATGAAAGTATTGGAAAAAGGCCGCATCCACATCGCGGCGATTTGCGTCGGCGTCGCCGAACGCATGCTGCGCGATGCGCTTCGTTATTCGATCGAGCGCAAGCAGTTCGGCAAGTCGATTGCCGATTTCCAGCTGGTGCAGGCGCTGCTGGCCGACAGCCAAGCCGAAGTCTATGCTGCGCGCTGCATGGTGATCGACGCCGCCCGCAAGCGCGACGAGGGCCGCAACGTGTCGACCGAAGCCTCGTGCTGCAAGATGTTCGCATCCGAAATGTGCGGCCGGGTGGCGGACCGCGCGGTGCAGATTTTCGGCGGCGCCGGCTATCTGGCCGAATACGGCATCGAACGCTTTTACCGCGACGTGCGCCTGTTCCGCTTGTATGAAGGAACGACCCAGATCCAGCAGATTGTCATTGCACGCAATATGGTGCGCGACTTTGCCGAATAATGAGTAAAGCGGGTTTGGATGCAGCAATGATGAAGAAGCAGAAAGCCAGTTTCATGTAGTACACAGATGCGGGCCTGACCAGCCCCGAAAATAATCAAACCAAAGGAGACACAGCATGAAAAAACTATCCCGCACCGGCAGCATGCGCCGCAAGTTGAACGCCGCCCTGTTCGGCCTGCTCGCCGTTGGCAGCACGGCCACGCTGGCGCAATCCGGCCAGACCGTCAAGCTGCTGGTCGGCTACACCGCAGGCGGCCCGGTGGATGCCGGCGCCCGCGTATTCGCCCCCTACTTCGCCAAGGAACTTGGCATGCAGGTGGTGGTGGAAAACAAGCCGGGCGCCGGCGGCTCGATGGCTGGCGACTACGTGGCCAAGTCGCAGCCGAACGGACTGACGATCTTCTTTGGCGCCAGCCCGACCATGACCATCACGCCGCATGTGCTGAAGGCCATGCCCTTCGATCCGGTCAAGGACGTGGTGCCGCTGGCGCCGATCCTGACCTACGCCAACGCGCTGGTCGCCAACAAGGACATGCCGTTCAAGAATGTGCAGGAACTGGTGGCCTACGCCAAGGCCAATCCGGGCAAGGTGACTTACGGCTCGGCCGGCATGGGCGCATCCAACCACCTGAGCGGCGAGTTGTTCGCAGTACGCACCGGCACCCAACTCAGCCACGTGCCCTACAAAGGAAATGCCCCGGCAATGACCGACGTGATCGGCGGCCAGATCACGATGATGTTCGACATCGTCAGCACCGCCCGCAACTACATTTCCAGCGGCCGCGTGCGGCCGATCGCGGTTACCTCGCTGGCGCGCAATCCGTCGCTGCCCGATGTGCCGACCATGCGTGAAGCCGGCATCGCGGATTATGAAGTGCTCGGCTGGTACGGCCTGTTCGGCCCGGCAAAAACCCCGGCCGACATCGTCGCCAAGATCAACAAGGCAGCGCAGGCAGCACTTGCCAATGAAGAACTCAAGCGCAAGCTGATCGAGGCTGGCTATGATTTGTGGGTTGGCGGACCGCAAGTGCTGGGCGACAAGGCAGCACGCGACCTGGCAATGTGGGGCAGCGTCACCAAGAACATCAAGTTCGAATGATGCAAATGCCAATGCGCATGCCCCGGCTTCACGATCTTTTCGATCGCCGGCTGGCGCAGTCGCCGGAGCACGCCTTCCTCTACCTGCCGGGATCCGCCATCACCTTGCGCTCGCTGGGCGCGATGGTGGCGGTGCTGGAACAGGAGTTGCGATCGGAAGGCGTGCAGCCCGGCGACCGCGTGATGATCGCGGCCGAGAACTGCCCCGAGCATGTGGCGCTGATCCTGGCCTGCAGCCGGGTCGGCGCCTGGTCATGCGGCGTCAATGCCCGCATGTCGCGCGGAGAACTCGATGGTTTCGCTGCCACCGCCGATCCGCGCCTGTTCTATTTCACCTCGGCCGTGTCGGACGCAGCTGCACGGCATGCGCGTGATGCACGGGCCGTGCCGTCTGCGCTGGCAGGGCTGGAACGCAGCGAAACCCGGCGCGAGGCGACAGCCGAAACGGGGCCGCTGGCGGAGTCGGTCGCGGCCATCATCTTCACCTCCGGCACCACCGGCCAGCCGAAAGGCGTGCTGGTTTCGCATGCCGGCCTGCTGCAGTTCGGCCGCGTCTCCAGCGAATCGCGACAGCTGAAACCGGAAGACCGCTCGTATGCCTACCTGCCGATGACCCATATCTTCGGCCTTGGCACGGTGCTGGCGGCCTCGCTGCATGCTGGCGCCGGCCTGGTCATGCGCAACCGCTTCGATCCGGCCGACGTATTCGATGCCCTCGCCTCGGGCGGGGTGTCCAACCTGCAGGGTCCGCCGGCAATGTTCTCGCGGCTGCTGGCATGGCTGGACGAACAAGGAACGGGAATGAATCGCCCCTCCTGCCCTGCCCTGCGCTATGTGTACGCCGGCGCGGCACCGCTGGACATCAACCTGAAGCGGGCAGTGGAAGAACGCTTCGGCCACCCGCTGCATCACGGCTACGGCTTGTCCGAATATGCCGGCGCGCTGGCCGTGGTCCGGATGGGCGAGCAGCGCAACGACACCTCGGCGGGCTATCTGGTCGAAGGCGCGGAATTGCGCATCGTCGATGAGGCTGGCCGCGACCTTGCCGCGGGCGAGCGCGGTGAAATATGGATGCGCGGCGTCGGGCTGATGCCCGGCTACTTCCGCGACCCGGAGAGCACCGCCAAGGTGATGCAGCCCGGCGGCTGGTACGCCAGCGGCGATGTCGGCTACGTCGACCCGGACGGCGCACTGTACGTGGTTGGCAGGCTGAAGGAAATGATCATCCGTTCCGGCTTCAATGTATATCCGGGAGAGATCGAGAGCGTGCTCGGCGCGTTTCCCGGGATTCGCCGGGCAGCGGTGGCGGGCCGCAAGCAAGACGATGGCAACGAGGAAATCCTGGCGTTCATCGAGACCGACGATCCGTCGGTGCCGGACCAGCAAGCATTGCAGGCGTGGATTGCGGACCGCCTTGCCCCTTACAAGCGCCCGGCGCGAGTGATACGGGTGGAGGCGTTTCCGATGACGCTGAGCGGGAAGATATTGAAGCGGGAGTTACTGGAGCAGGCTGTGGGGATGTAGGGCTGCGGATGCATGGAATGCTCGCTGCCCTTCAAGGCTGAACACCACCCACATCCTGGTTCGTAGCGCAGACCGACGAACGCCACGAACGCTCCCTCCCTTTCAAGGGGAGGGAGCCATGAAGTCGCTCAGCCCTTGACGCCCCTGCTGCCACCAGGCAAGCAGGGGCGTCAAGCTTGAAGGCACCTGCCCTTCAATCCGATATCAATCGATCTTGATATTGCCGTCCTTGACCACCTTCGCCCACTTCGTCATTTCCGAATTGAAGAACTTGCCGTACTGCTCAGGCGTGGAAGGCGCAGCCGTGCCGCCGACGCCGAACAGGCGCTTCTTCGAGTCCGGATGGTTCAGGGCGACCTTGATGTCGGCGCTCAGCTTGTCGACGATCGCTTTCGGCGTCCCCGTCGGCGCCAGCACGCCAGCCCATGCATAGGCCTGGTAGCCCTTCAGTCCGGCTTCCTCGAAAGTTGGCACTTCAGGCAGCAAAGGCGAGCGCTTCGGGCTGCCCACGGCCAGCACCTTGACGCTGCCCTTCTTGATATGCGGCACAGCGGAAGGGCCATCGGCAAACATCATGTTGACCTGTCCACCCAGCACGTCGGTGACGGCGGCAGCGCTACCCTTGTAGGGAATCTGCAGCAACTGGGTCCCGGTCTGCAGGCGGAACAATTCGCCGGCCATGTGGGTGCCGCCGCCGCTGCCGGCCGATGCGTAAGTCACCTTGCCCGGGTTCTTCTTCGCGTAAGCGATCAGTTCGCTGACGGTATTGAACGGCGCTGAAGGATGCGCGATCAGGAAAACGTCGTACTGGGCCACGAAGGATACCGGCGTGAAATCCTTGATCACGTCATAGCCGGTATTAGGCATCAGCGACGGCAACACCGCGTGGTGGAAGGAGTTCACCAGCAGCGTGTAGCCGTCCGGCGCCGCGCGCGAAGCAATCGCTGCGCCGATGGCACCATTGGCACCCGGACGGTTTTCGACGATGACCGGCTGCTTCCACATTTCCTGCAGCCGCGCGCTCAGCACGCGGCCAGCCGTATCCAGCGGGCCGCCTGGCGGATAGGTCACGACCAGGGTCACCGGTTTGTTCGGGAATCCCGCCGGCGCCTGCGCGATAGCAGGCATGGCGGCACTGGCGAAAGCTGCAGCGGTGGCAGCCAGGAAGATGCGGCGGTCGAAATTCATGTTGTTTCCTGTTGAGTCCGTGATGGTTGACGGTATTGCTGAACGATGACTACTGAACGATGACTACTGGATGATGCCTTTGAGGCCTGCGATGTCCTCGGCCGACTTGCCGAGCAGGCCTTGCAGGATTTCGGTGGTGTGCTGGCCCAGGGTCGGCGCCGGCGAGTTGTACTGCACCGGCGTTTGCGACAGCCGCAGCGGGCTGGCGATGGTGGGCGTGGTTCCGCCCTCGGGCAGGGGAATTTCCTGCCACAGGCCGCGATGGCGTACCTGTTCGTCTTCGAATACCTGCTTGTAGTTATTGATCGGGCCGCTGGGAATACCGCCCGCTTCCAGCTGCTCCAGCCAGAGCGCCGACGGCCGTTGCCGCAGCAGGTCCTGCAGCAGCGGAATCAGCACTTCGCGGTTCTCCAGGCGGGCAGAGGTTTTTGCGAAGCGGATGTCGTCAGCCAGCGCGGGTTGGCCGATCACGCCGCACAACTTCCTGAACTGGCCATCGTTGCCGACGGCAACGATGATATGGCCGTCCTGCGTTTCGAACACCTGGTAGGGCACCACGCTCGGATGTTCGTTGCCCCAGCGGCGCGGAACATTACCGGTCGCCATGTAGGCCGCTGCCTGGTTGCTGCCGAAGGCGACGATGCAATCCAGCAGCGCCATGTCGATGTACTGGCCGGTTCCGGTCAGGTGGCGGGCGTTCAGCGCAGCCGTGATGGCCAGCGCAGAATACATGCCGGTCACGATGTCGGTGACTGCGATGCCGACCCGCTGCGGGCCGCCGCCCGGCGTGCCGTCGCGGCCGCCGGTAATGCTCATCAGGCCGCCGATGCCCTGGAATACATAGTCGTAGCCGGGACGGTGCGCATGCGGTCCGTCCTGGCCGTAGCCGGTGATGGAGCAATAGATCAGGCGCGGGTTGATCTTTTTCAGGTCGTCCCAGGCCAGACCGTAGCGCGCCATGTCGCCGACCTTGTAATTTTCGATGAAAACGTCGGATATCGCCGCCAGCTCGCGCACCAGCGCCTGGCCTTCAGCGGTGGAGATGTCGATCGCAATCGACTTCTTGTTGCGGTTGGCCGAACCGTAATAGGTGGCATCGCGGGTGTCGTTGCCATCCTGGTCCTTGATCCAGGGCGGGCCCCAGCTGCGGGTGTCGTCACCGCTGCCGGGACGCTCGACCTTGATGACCTCGGCGCCGAGATCGGCCAGGTTTTGGGTGCACCACGGACCGGCCAAAACCCTGGACAGATCCAGGACGCGAATATTGGAGAGTGCTTGTTGCATCGTTTTTTACGACTCCGATGACGACGAAGGGATTTGGGGATAATATCAGTTTTCGCGAACATTTGTTCGCAAATGGTGCTTAACGCACTTTCCAGGGGCGTTTTGCCCTTGCTTATGGTGCATGGCATTACTATTGCCGCCACGCTAGGCATGTAACCGATCAAGAATGAAAAATGACTGAGACCACCGAAGAAAAAAACGTCGAGCTGCTGGAATCGCTGTCCAAGGGACTGGCGCTGTTGCGTCTGTTCGCGACCGGCATTCCCGCCATCACGATCCAGGATGTGGCGGCGAAACTGGATGTGACCCGCGCGGCTGCGCGCCGCCTGCTGCTGACACTGCAGCATCACGGGTATGTCGCACAACATGGCCGGCTGTTTTCCGTGACGCCGCGTGTGATCGAATTGGGCTATGCATATTTCGCGTCCATGGACCTTCCCAGGCTGGCGGCGCCAGCGATGCGCGACCTGGCCCTTGAAGTCAGCCAGACCTGTTCGCTTGGCGTACTGGACGGCGACTCGGTGACGCTGATTGCGCGCGAGGAACCGGAGATGGTGCTGCGCCTGGATCTGTCGGTGGGCAGGCGCCTGCCCGCCTATGCGCACTCGCTCGGCCGCCCCTTGCTGGCCGCGCTCGACAGCGAGCAATGGAATGACTATCTGCAGCGGGTAGACCTGCGCCGGCTGAGCCCCTATACCACCACATCCAGGACTGCGCTGGAAAGTGCGCTGAAGCAGATACGCGAGGATGGTTACTGCGTGGTGCTGGATGAAATGACCGAGGGAGTGGGTGGCATTTCGGTGCCGATCCGCAACCACGCCGGCACGGTGGCGGCGTCGATGAACGTCAGCATGGTGCTCGGCCGCAGGACCAGGGAAACCATTGTCCGCGACTATTTACCGCCCCTGCAGGCGGCAGTGGCCTCGGTCGAGAAAGTGCTGCATGCGGTGCGGGGCTGAGCCCAGCCCAGGAAGTGCGACCGAAGTGCGACCGAAGTGCGACCGAAGTACGACCGGTCAGATCTCGACCACCAGGCGCGGATCGAAGACTGCATTCTCGAAGCGCAACTGTGCCGGATCCTGCACCGATTTATTCTGCGGATAGCCGCAGGGGTTGGCAACGACCCGTGTTCCGTTCACCTGGTAGCTGAAACTGGAGTGCGTGTGACCATGGATCCAGAGCGCGGCCTTTCCCATCAGCGCCTCCAGGTCGGTCACGAAGCCCGCATTCGCGGGGTGGCCGGCGTAGTCAGGATGGATGGAATTCCTGTGCGGCGCGTGATGGGTGACGACCACGGTCTTGCCGGCGAAAGGCTCATCCAGTTTCTGCGCCAGCCAGGCACGCGACTGGCGGTGCAATGCAAGCGCATGTTCCGGCTCGAACAGGCCATCGCCAAACCGGATCCGGCTATGGTCGTACATGAATTTTTTCGCCAACTCCATCGCCCCAGCGGGATTGGCGTCGAGCGCGTAATCGGTCCACAGGCAGCAGCCCAGGAAGCGCACGCCTGACAGGACGATTTCCTCGTTCTCCAGGTAATTGACCGGTCCCTTGGGCGCACCGGAGAGCTGGCTGCGCACCGCATGATATTCGTCGCCGTAGAACTCATGATTGCCATGCACATAGATGATGGGCACCGGCCAGTCGTCGAAGGGAATCGGCCCGTTGCAGCGGTTGGCAATATCGCCCGCCAGCACCAGCACATCGGCGTCGGCAGGAATCACGCCCCGATGGCCGGGATGCAAATGCTGGAGTTGTTCGAGATGAAGGTCGGAAGCAATCTGGATTTTCATTGGTAGCCTGGAAATGTCGCGATCAATGCGATTCATTGCGATTCACTGCGAAGCAAGAGAATACTTCATGCGACAAATCGGCGTTTCAAGGAACCCGCCCCCCGAACCGGCTAGAATGGGCGCCCCACCGCCCTTGCGCCGCCAGGCCATCCGTTTCATGAAGCAACTGATCAACGCCCGCATCCTGTCGCAGGAAAATCTTCCTGCCCCCTCCGTGATCCAGCAGGAGATCCCGCACACCAAGAAGTCGCTGGCCGCCGTCCTCAGCGGCCGGGCGACGCTGGAAGACATACTGGACCGCAAGGACAGCCGCCGCTTCATCGTGGTGGGGCCCTGCTCCATCCACGATCCGGCCGCCGCGCTGGAATATGCTGAAAGGCTCAAGCCGCTGGCGGCCGAAGTCGAGGATGTGCTGGTACTGGTGATGCGGGTCTATTTCGAAAAGCCGCGCACCACAGTGGGCTGGAAAGGCCTGATCAACGATCCGGACCGGGATGATTCGTTCGACATCGTCAAGGGCATCCGCATCGCCCGCACGCTGCTGCGCGACATCAGCGAAATGGGCCTGGCGACCGGCACCGAGGCGCTCGATCCGCTGATGCCGCAGTATCTGGGCGACATGGTCAGCTGGAATGCGATCGGCGCCCGCACCACCGAATCGCAGACCCATCGGGAAATGGCGAGTGGCCTGTCGACGCCGGTGGGACTGAAGAATGGCACTGACGGCAGCCTGGCGGTGGCGATCAACGCCATGCAAGCGGCAGGTACACCGCACGCATTCCTCGGCATCGATGGCGAGGGAAAGACATCGGTAATCCGCACCGCCGGAAACCCGCACGGACACCTGATCCTGCGCGGCGGCCATGCGCCGAATTACGGCGCCGAGGCTGTGGCGCAGGCCGAGGCTTTGCTGAAGAAAGCCGGACTGCCGGCATCGATCGTGGTCGACTGCAGCCATGGCAACTCCAACAAGGACCACAAGCGCCAAGTCGGCGTGCTGCAGGAAGTGGTGCGCCAGATCGGCGACGGCAACACCAGCCTGGTCGGCATGATGATCGAGTCGAACATCGTCGAAGGCGCACAAAAGATCCAGCCGGATCTTTCAAAGCTCGTGTACGGGCAGTCGGTGACCGACGCGTGCATCGGGTGGGAGGATACGGTTACGGCGATTCGGGAAGCGGCGGAGGTGTTGCGCGGGATGTAGGAGCCGCTTGCGTCGTGAATGCTTTTTCCCGCAGGAGAAAAAGCGTCAAAGGCCGATCGCCCTTGTAGCTCCCTCCCTGAGGCGGGGGTTGCGACGTAGCCGGCTTCCGCACCGGCGGGCGTTTTCCTTTCCATGCTAGCGTTTGTGCTGTTTTCGAATTGGCGTTGCTTGCGACCTGGCCGGTTTCCGCACCGGCGGGCGTGTCCCTTTCTTTGCTCGCCAAAGAAAGGAACCAAAGAAAGGCGACCCGGATACGACGCCCCTTCGGGGTCCCCCCAAAATCCGACGGCCTGGCGGAGAAGCGTGCAAACTCGCTTCGCTCAGACAAGCACGCTTCTTTTTCCGCCATCCCATCAGATTTCGGGGCGTCGCATACGGGGGGTACGTCAAAAACGTATCGCTACGGACAACGCTTGAAACACATGGGAGCTGATCGACGATCGGCGATTGACCTGATGATCTGGTGATCTGGCGAGCTAATCCAAATGCGGTTGATCATTGCGCCATCGTTCGATCGACCCGAACCACTGCACCCCAATCGCCAATTTGAAGCTTCGAAAAACATTAAGAGTCAACGGTGCGCTGGGCATCGGCATAAGACACTTCATGGGGTTGGCTGATTAGGTAAGCTGCACACAGCCGAGGGATCATCTCTCGCGAACGTCGCACTGGGTTAGCCCAGACATCCGCCTCTGGTTGGCTATCGAGGCGGGCGTTGGCCAAGTGGGTTTTGACTTTGGTTTCTTTGGTGACTTTCTTTTCCAAAAGAAAGTTACACACCCGCCGGGGTGTCTCCCGGCTTCACAACCACAACAATCAAACCCAGCCGCACTAACCGCAAGCCAACGAGCCAACGAGCCAAAAAACGCAGCCCGTAACCCGCCCCTCCCATCACCCCTTCGCCGCCACCACCGTCCCCACACATTCCCCAAACCCGATCCGCACCGCCCCCGCCGTTTCGCAAACCGCGCGTATCACCACAGTATCCCCGTCCTCCAGGAAACTGCGCTTCTCGCCCGAAGGCAAGGTGATCGGCTGCTTGCCGCCAACGCTCAGTTCCAGCATCGAACCCGCTTCGCCCGGGGTCGGCCCCGACATCGTGCCGGTGCCTAGCAGGTCGCCCGGATTCAATGCGCAGCCATTGCTGGCATGGTGGGTGATCAATTGCGATGCCGACCAGTAGGCCGCATCCTTGAAGTTGGAGCGCGACAGCAGCACCGGCGCTTCGCCGCGTTCCCGCATCGCTTTCGTCTGCAGCAGCAGTTCCAGCTGGATGTCATACGTACCGCCCTCGCGCAGCGCCGGAGAATCCAGGTAAGCCAGCGGTTGCGGATCTTCAGCCGCGCGCACCCATGGCCGGCGGAATGGCTCAAGCGCTTCCCGGGTCACGATCCACGGCGAAATGGAGGTGGCAAAACTCTTTGCCAGGAAAGGTCCGAGCGGCTGGTATTCCCAGCCCTGCATGTCGCGAGCGGACCAGTCGTTGAGCAGGCACAAGCCGAAGAAATGACGGTCTGCATCCGCCATCGGTATCGGCTCGCCCATTTCATTGCCCTCGGCGATGAAGATACCCATCTCCAGTTCGTAGTCGAGCCGCTTCGAGGGACCGACCGAGGGTGTTTCTGCGTCGGCTGCGCGAACCTGCCCGGAAGGACGCCGTACCGGCGTGCCGGAAACGACCACCGTGGAGGCGCGGCCGTGATAGCCGATCGGCACCCATTTGTAATTGGGCAGCAGCGGATTATCCGGACGCATCATCTTGCCCACCGCGGTGGCATGATGGATGGACGCATAAAAGTCCGTGTAGTCGCGGACCATGCACGGCAATTGCATCTGCACGTCGGCCTGCGGAACCAGGCAGCCGGCAAGCTGTTCCCGGGCCGATGAATCGGGCCCCAGCAATGAGGACAGGAACTCGCGGAACGCGGCCCGCGCCGACGCCGGCAAGCCCATGAATGCGTTCAGCGTTTCACCGGCCAGCGCATCCAGCACGTTTGCCAGCGCTGCCGGCACGTTCAGCGTCGCCGAAATTCCGTGCAGCCGCCGCAGGTCGAGGATCTGGTCCCCGATCGCCACGCCGAGCCGGACGCGGCCGTCGCCGCCGGCCGTGAGCCGGTACGCGCCGAAAGGCAGGTTCTCGATCGGAAAAATGGTGTCGGCCTGGTTCGCGCTGGCGACCCAGCTGCCTCTGGATTGTTTTGCTGCCACGTTTGCTCCACAAGATTAGTGATTACTGCAGCCGAGCTTGTCGGCGCCAGCCGGCCGCCGTGATCCCATTGCTGCGGATCAGCGCCGACCGGCCGCGGGGATCCCCGCTTCCATGCCCGCCGAGATGCCTGCCTTCAGGTCTCCAGCGTTTTCCACATCTCGATGTCGCGCTCGGCGGTCCAGACGCGCGGATCGCGGTACTGCGTCGCTTCGTCGTAGGCGCGGGTGACGTCGAATGGCATGCAGTGGTCAAAGATGACCCAGTTGCCATATTTCGGCTTCAGCTTGTCATAGGTTGTGCGATAGACCGCATTCAGGTCGCGGCCGGCGGCGACGCCTTCCTTGACGCTGGCGTACAGGTCGGACACGAAATCCCGGGTCGCTGCCAGGCCTTGCTGCACCTGGTCTTCACCCTTCAGGGCAGGACCGCGGCCAGGAACCAGCGCCAGCGGCTTCAATGCGGCGATGTTCTCGAGCGTCTGCGGCCAGTCCTGGAAATAGGCGTCGCCGGCATAAGGGGTGGCGTCGAACTCGACCAGGTCGCCGGACAGCATGGTGCGCTCCTGCGGCAGCCAGACCACGGTGTCGCCCTTGGTGTGGCCGCGCCCCAATTGCAGCAACTGCACTTCCAGCTTGCCCAGCCAGAGCGTCATCTTGCCCTGGAAGGTCATGGTCGGCCAGGTCATGCCGGCCGGCACTGTCTCGACATTGCGGAACAGACGCGGGAAGCGGCCGATTTCGCTGGCCTTGTCGGCTTCGCCGCGCTCGACGATCAGGTCGTAGGTGTCCTGGCTGGCCAGGATTTCTTGCGGCTGGTAAGCGCTGGCGCCCAGCACGCGCACCGCATGGTAATGGGTCAGCACCACGTATTTGATCGGCTTGTCGGTCACCTCCCGGATACGCCGGATGACGTCGGCCGCCATGGCCGGCGTGGCCTGGGTGTCGGCCACCAGCACGGCGTCATCGCCAATGATGATGCCGGTGTTCGGATCGCCCTCGGCGGTATAGGCCCATGCATGCTCGGACAGCTGGGTGAAAGTGACTTGCTTTTCTTCCAGGTCGGCCTGGCTGGCGAAGGTCTTGGTTTTGGTGTTCATTACTTTGCTCTCTTTTTGACAATCAAACGGTCTCTCGGCGGCTTGGAATTACACGGACTCCAGGCGGCTTGGCGCAGGCGATGCGCCAGGCCGCCGCCAACAATTTTCACGGTACGGGTGACTGGCCCTCGGCCGGCCAGGGCCGGGCCTGCGCCGGGCCAGGCAAGCCGGCACGCCCTCCATACATCACCCTATACATCACGCCGGGCGCTCTGCATCGCCTCGGTCAGCACGCCGCGATCGCCGACATGGTTGGCCAGCACCAGCAGCAGCCGGGCCTGGAACAAGGAGGCCTGTTCATCGTTCAGGTCGCGCTGGCAGGCGATCAGCTCCTCGTAGAATCCGTCGGGATCCGGAATGTTCGGTTCACGGTTCAGTGGCATGTTCCATCCTTTGCAATCAGTGGGCACAAGCGTGCGCGAGGGCGGACCTGATCTTGTCCACATCGAACGAACGCCAGCGAGCCGCGACATGATGATCGGGCCGCAGCAGGTAGACCGTGCCCGGTTTGCCGTCATAGCGCTGGCCCACCAGCCCCTTGGCGTCGACCAGGTCGCGGCCGACTGACAGCACCGTGGCTGTCACGTGCGCCAGGCGCACGCTCTCCACGGCTGGCGCCGGATCGAACACCAGCAGCGAGAATCCATCCGGCAGCTGGCCCAGCAGCCATCCAGGCTTGCCGCCGACCGTTACCGGCGCATCCGCGCAATTCGTGCCAGGCGCCATCTTGCCCTCGAACACCGATTCGTCGGGCGTGTTCAGCGACGAATCCAGGTACGGCGTCGGCAGTGACAGTCGTCCGCTGTTGACCAGCTTGCGGGCGAACGGCTCATGCTCGGCCAGTTGCAACGTGGCATTGCGCAAGTTCAGGCTGGCGCGGCTCTTGGGCGTGATGAAATCGGTCGAGCGGGTGGAATTGAGCAGGTTGTCGTCCGCGGCCAGGGCGCGCTCTTCATGGTAAGTGTCGAGCAAGGCATCCGGCGCAGCGCCATCCAGCACCAGCTTGAGTTTCCAGATCAGGTTGTCGACGTCCTGCACGCCGGAGTTCGCGCCGCGGGCCCCAAACGGCGACACTTGATGCGCCGAATCGCCGGCGAAGATGACGCGGTCATGGCGGAACTTGTCAATGCGCCGGCAGGCGAACTGGTACACCGACACCCATTCAAGATCAAACTCGACATCCTTGCCCAGCATGGCCTGGATGCGCGGAATCACTTTTTCCGGCTTCTTTTCTTCTGCCGGGTCGGCGTCCCAGCCCAGCTGGAAGTCGATGCGCCAGACATTGTCGGCCTGGCGGTGCAACAGCACGCTCTGGCCGGGATGAAATGGCGGATCGAACCAGAACCAACGCTCGGTCGGGAATTCAGCCTTCATCACGACATCGGCGATCAGGAATCGGTCCTGGAAAAACTGGCCGCCGAACTCGGCGCCCACCATTTTCCTGACGTCGCTGTTGGCGCCGTCGCAGGCGATGACCCAGTCCGTCTCCATCTGGAACACGCCGTCCGGCGTTTCCACCGTCAGGCGCGCGTGATCGGATTGCTGCGACAGGCCGACCACCTTGTGCTTCCAGCGCAGGTCGACCAGCGGCGAAGCCTGGCAGGCCTCGACGATGTACTGCTCCAGGTAGTACTGCTGGAGGTTGATCATGGCCGGCATCTTGTGGCCGGCCTCGGGGAGCAAGTCGAAAGAATAGACCAGGTCGTTCCTGAAAAATACCTTGCCCACTTTCCAGCTCACGCCCTTTTCCACCATGCGTTCGCCGACGCCCAGGCGGTCCCAGATCTCGAGCGGCCGTTTCGCGTAGCAGACGGCGCGCGAGCCGACGCTGACGGTATTGTTATCGTCCAGCACGACCGCGTGCAGGCCGCGCCGCGCGCACTCGAGCGCAGCGGTCAGCCCGACCGGGCCGGCGCCGACGATGACCACCGGATGCCGGCTGATGACGCCATCGCGCTGCTCGGCCGACTGCAAGTACGGAAATTCAGGACTCCGGTACGTCTTCTGCATGACTGTCCCTTGTCAGGCCTGGCTGGTAGCACCACCCACACCCAATTCCCGTTCATGCATCCACGCCGCATGCTTGGGCGCGCGCCGGGTCTGCGACCACTCTTCCAGCATCTCCCACTTCACATCGTCCAGTTTTTTCATCTGATCCGGGGTGGCGCAGTCGGCTGCCAGTTCAAGGCGATGGCCGCTCGGATCGTGGAAGTAGATCGACTTGAAGATAGTGTGATCGGTTACCCCGAGAACTTCAATCCCGGCAGCTTCCAGCCGCGCCTTGGCCTCGCGCAATGCGTCCTCGCTCTCGAGCTTGAAGGCGATGTGCTGCACCCAGCTCGGCGTGTTTTCATCACGTCCCATCGGCGGCGAATTGGGAATCTCGAAGAATGCCAGCACATTGCCGTTGCCGGCATCCAGGAACACATGCATGTAGGGATCCGGCGCCTTGGTTGACGGCACCAGGTCCTCCGCGATCGCCAGCACGAATTTCATGTCCAGGTGCTTGACGTACCACTCTACGGTTTCCTTGGCGTCGCGGCAGCGGTATGCCACGTGATGGATGCGCTCGATGTTCATGTCTTGCCTCCTCGTATCGGATTCAGTTTGCATATATTTTAGTAACGCTTGTTACGATATAGAGAATGGCATTGATGCGTCAAGCAGTTTTTACGTAAGCATTATCGATTTTCAGGGATATGCTTGCCGATCTCCGCATATGTAACGTGCGATACAATTGCCACCATGGACCTGCAAAAATTCTTTCCCTACCGCGTGTCCCGCCTGGCCGAAGCCGTCAGTCTTGCGACGGCACAGGTCTATGCGAAGCGTTTCAAGCTTACTCGCGACGAATGGCGCGTGGTTGCCGCGCTGGCGGATGCCGGCGAGGTAAAGACTGCGCAAATTCTGGAAAGCAGCACGCTGGACAAGATGCGCGTCAGCCGCGCCGTTGCGCGGCTTGAACGGGACGGCCTCGTGGCGCGCTCGCCAGACCCGGATGATGGCCGCGGCCATCGCGTACGCCTGCTGCCAGCCGGCGCCGCGCTGTATGGAAAGGTGGTGCCGATGGTGCAGGCGCGCGAAGAATTCCTGCTCGCTGCACTGGACCCGGAAGAGCGCGCAGTGCTGGACCGGGCAATGGCCAAGGTCAGGGAGCGTGCCGAACAGCTGGTACGCCAAGGTTGAGGCCCAGGCCGCGGCTGCCGTCCTGCCAGCAGCCACGGTAACCACCTTGCGCAGCGGCGATTTTCATTTACACTCGATCCGCGCCTTTGCGCACCGCTCCGGGAACAGGAAAGAGAAGCTGGCATGGAACCGATCGCCCTACGTTACTTCCGCGAAGTTGCCGCACATGGTTCGGTGCGCCACGCAGCAGAGCGCATGTTCGTTGCGCAAAGCGCGGTCAGCCGCCAGGTCGCACTGCTGGAATCTGAACTCGGGGTGCCGCTGTTCGAGCGCCATGCGCGCGGCATGTCGCTGACCGAGGCGGGACAACTGCTACTGACCTATTCCAACGACCAGCGCAGCCGTTTCGACGAGCTGCGCGGCGTGATCCAGGAATATGAAACGCTGCGCCGCGGTCACGCCGAAATTGCCTGCGTCGAAGGCCTGCTGACCAGTTTCATGCCCGATGCCCTGCGCGCATTTGCCGAAATCAATCCGGCAATTTCGCTGGGTGTCGCATCGGTCGGCTCGCAGGCAGTGGCCGAGGGCGTGGCGGAGCATCGCTACGACCTCGGCATTGTCTTCGGCAGTTCGCCCCGCACCGACCTGGTGGAACTGGCGCGCATGCCGCAGCCGCTCTTTGCAGCCGTCTCGCCCGCTCATCCGCTGGCGCGGCTCGACCGCTGCACGCTGGCCGACATCGAACCCTACCCGGTGGTGCTGCCGGATCGCTCCTTCGTCATCCGGCAACTGATCGACCGCGTCTGCGTTGCCCGCAAGCTGAGCCTGTCGCGCATGGTGGAATCCAATACCCTCGCCTTCGCCCAGGCACTGGTCACCGGCAGCAACACCCATGTGACCTTCCTGACCATCGACCTGCTCACGCCCAGCATGAAGCTCGGCACGCTGGTCGGCCTGACGCTGGACGAACGCCTGCTGCAGGCGCGCCAGGTCACCCTGGTGGCCAGCCGCACGCGCAAGCTGTCGCTGGCCGCCAGGCACCTGGCGAACTGGATGGCCGAGCGGATGAAGGCAAAACAACGGCCGCGCAGCCGCTAGGGAAAAAACCGGACAGGTGATTGTTGCCATGTCCGGGAGGCGCTGTCCTCGACGCCATTGCCTGGCTCGAAGAGCATGCAAGCACCACCTGTTCCAGCCCCATGCGATGCGTAAGCGAGCGACGACGCTCACCCACTCACCCACCCACGCCCGCCGACTTCCATATCCTGCTGCACTGCGACAACGAGCGTTCTCCAAATGAGAACGCTGCGCTCGAAAATCTGTTGCACTCCATCAAGCATTGGCAAGCTAGAATCATTTCGCGCTCATCGCCACGAATGCTTGCGTCGTTTGGGTGGCTCTCACCGCTTCAGTCCTTGCTGTCTCATTTTCGACCTACTGAAAGGGATTACGCATGTCCGGCTCTCTCCCCCGCTTCAATCGCATCCGTACCTGGTCCGCACTTGCCTGCCTGCTGTTGCCGGGGCTGACCCCGCTCGCAGCACAGGCCCAGGAAACCATCCGTTTTGGCGCGCCACTGCCACAGACCGGCCCGCTGGCGCCGGAAGCCCTGAAGCAGCAACAGGGCTATGACTTGTGGGCCGAGCAGGTCAACAAGAAAGGCGGCATCAACGTCGGCGGCAAGAAAATGAAGGTCGAGATCGTCTATACCGACTACCAGTCCAACACGCCGCGCGCGGTGCAGGCGGCGGAACAACTGATCACGCAGCAGAAGGTGAACTTCCTGTTCAGCCCGTTCGGATCGGGCGCGGCCAAGGCGGCCAGCACGGTGTCGGAGAAATACAAGATGCCGACCATCGCCGCCACCGCATCTTCTCCGCAGGTGTATGACCAGGGCTACAAATACCTGTTCGGCACCTTCACCCCGAACGACACCCTGACCACGCCGCTGGTCAAGATCGTGCGCGAGAAAGCGCCGGGCGTGAAGCGTGTCGCCATCCTGGCGCGCAACGACCTGTTCCCGCTGGCGATCGCGCAGGAAATGGACAAGGCTGCCAAGGCCGCCGGACTGGAAGTGGTCTACTTCGAGAAGTACGCGATCAACACGATGGATCATTCCTCGGCCCTGTCGCAGATCAAGGCACAATCGCCGCACTGGATCTTCGCCACCGGCTACATCAATGACCTGGTGCTGATGAAGAAACAGATGTCCGACCAGAAGATGGAAGCGCCGGTAGTGACCATGATCGCCGGCCCGGCCTACAAGGAATTCATCGACGCTGCCGGCAAGAGCGCCGAGAACATCAGCAGCGCCGCCTGGTGGCACATGGCCGCACGCTACAAGGGCCAGGACATTTTCAGCACCGCTGAAAATTACACCAAGCTGTTCCGCGAGAAATACAAGTCCGATCCTGACTATGCGCAGGCCTCGGCTTCGGTCTCCGGCGCCCTGTTCCAGATTGCTATCGAAAAAGCCGGCTCGCTGGACCGCGAAAAGGTGCGCAACGAGCTGTCGAAGATGAACGTGATGACCTTCTGGGGTCCGGTCAAGTTCGGCGCCAACGGCCAGATCAACTCGCTCGAACCGCCGGTGCTGCAGATCCAGGGCGGCAAGACGCTGGTGGTTCATCCGGCCGCCATCAAGCAAGCCGATTTCAAGCTTGGCGTGAAATAAACCAGGCGACGGCATGCTAATTCTCCAGGTCATCCTGAATGGCATCGTGCTGGGCAGCCTGTACGCGTGCATCGCGGCAGGCTTCTCGCTGGTGTGGGGCGTTCTCAACGTGATCAACCTGATGCACGGCTCGTTCATCGTGCTCGGGTCCTACCTCGCATGGGGCGCCTACAACGGCCTCGGCCTGGCGCCGTGGACCACGCTGCTGATCGCTGCCCCGCTCGGTTTCATGTTCGGCTACGCGATCCAGCGTGGCGTGCTGAACCGGGTGATTGCGGCGCCAGTTCTGGTCACGCTGACGCTGACCTTTGGCCTGGACCTGATGCTCAACAATGCGATGCTGGTCGGCTTCCGGGCCGACTATCGTCGCCTGATACTTGAACCCGCACTGGGGTCGCTTTCGGTCGGTTCGCTGGTGGTGCCAGTGGACCGGTTGGTTGCCACCGCGTTCGCGCTGTTGCTGACAGTGGCGCTCTACCTGATACTGCGCCGCTCGCGCGTCGGGCGTGCCATCGTGGCGGTGCGGATGGACCGCGACGCTTCACGCCTGATGGGCGTCGACGTGCCGTCCATCTACGCCACCGCGTTCGGCCTGGGCGCCGCCATGGCCGTCTGTGCCGGGGTGTTGCTGGCCATGATATTTCCGATCTCGCCGATTGCCTCCGGTTCCTACCTGGGCAAGGCCTTCGTGGTGTGCGTGCTGGGCGGACTGGGTAGCGTGCCCGGCGCCGTGGTCGGCGGACTGTTCCTGGGGCTGGTCGAAAGTTTCGGCTCGCTGGCGTTCGGACCCGAGCACGCGGTGACACTGTCTTTCGGATTGCTGATCCTGTTCCTGATCTTCCGGCCGCAAGGTCTGCTGGGCAAGCGAGGATTCGAATGAATCGTCCAATATTCTTCACTGCGCTGGCGCTGATCCTGTTGCTGGGCGGACTGCCCATGTTCGACAGCGCCTACGCGCTGCGCATCGGCACCTTTGCCTGCATGTACGCCATCATGTCGGTCTCGTGGACCGTGATCGGCGGCTTTGCCGGCTACCCCTCGTTCGCCACCGCCGCATTCTTCGGTTTTGGCGCCTATTGCGGCGGCGTGCTGCTGGGCAAAGGATGGCCGCTGCTGGCAACGGTCGGTGCGGCCGGCGCGCTGGCATTTGCCGGTGCCCTGCTGCTGGGCATCGTACTGCTGCGGCTGCGCGGACACTATTTCGCGATCGCCAGCCTGGCAGTTGCCGAAGTGCTGCGCGAATTGACCAATGCGGCGACCGACCTGACCGGCGGCGGCATGGGCCTCAACATTCCGCTGGCCGTGACAGGATCGGGCAGCGTGATGGGTGAAGCCTCGTTTTTCTACTGGTCGATGTGGACGCTGCTGCTGGTCACCTTCGTCGTGGTGTGGAGAATCCAGGTCTCCAAGCTGGGCTTCGGCCTTTCCTGCATCAAGCAGAACGAGACCGCGGCTGACATGATCGGCGTCAACGCCACCCTGTACAAGAGCAGCGCCTTCGCTTTTTCCGGCGTGTTCGTGGCCATGGCCGGCGTGCTGTACGCGGCGTGGGTGCACTACATTGAACCACCCGATGTGTTCGACGTGCTGTTTGCAGTCAAGCCGATCGTGATGGCCCTGCTGGGCGGACTGGGCTCGCCGGCCGGCGCAGTGCTGGGCGCGTTTGCCTTCCTCGCGATCGAAGAGACTGTCTGGCGCAATTACCTGCAGATCCATTCCGGCGTGCTCGGCCTGCTGGTGGTGCTACTGCTGCTGTTCCTGCCCAATGGCCTGATGTCGCTCTCGAAGCGGCTGCGACTGACCGGAGCGCGCAATGGATGACGTCATGGTGCTGGAACATGTGTCGCGCCGTTTCGGCGGACTGCAGGCGGTGCAGGACGTCAGCCTTAAGGTCGGTCGCGGCGAAATCCTCGGCCTGATCGGACCCAACGGCGCCGGCAAGACCACACTGGTCAATGTGATCACCGGCGTGCATCGGGCAAGTTCCGGCCGGGTGCTGTTCGAGGGCCGTGACATTACCCGCCTGGCGCCATACCAGACCGCTCGGATTGGCCTGGCCCGCACCTTCCAGATCGTGCAGCCCTTCCCTGACCTGAGCGTTCTCGACAATGTCGCCGCCGCCGCGCTGTTTTCACAGTCGGGCGTCAGTCCGGCGAAAGCGCGCGAGATCGCTGCCGCCCACCTGCAATTCGTCGGACTTGAAAAGCAGGCCGGCCAGGATGCGTCGAGCCTGACGCTGGCGATGCGCAAACGGCTGGAACTGGCCAAGGCGCTGGCGATGAACCCCAAGCTGCTGTTCCTGGACGAGGTCAACGCCGGCCTCAACTCGGCCGAGATCGACAACGCCATGCACCTGATACGCCAGATGGCCGAACGTGGCATCACGATCGTGCTGATCGAGCACTTGATGAAGGTGGTGATGAATGTCTGCAGCCGGGTGGTGGTATTGCAGAACGGCGCCCTCATCGCCGACGGCCTGCCGCACGACGTGGTGAACGACCCGCGGGTGGTGGAGGCCTACCTTGGCAAGAAATATGCGCAACTGAACCTGACCGCAACGGAGCAGGCATGACCCAGTCCCCATCTTTGCTCACCATCAGCGGCCTGCAGGCCGGCTATGGCGAAATCACCGTTTTGTGGGGCATAGACCTGTCCCTGCAACAAGGCGAAATCACCGCGCTGATCGGCTCCAACGGGGCTGGCAAATCGACCCTGATGCGCACGCTCTCCGGCCTGATCGCACCTACGGCCGGCAAGATGCTGTGGAATGGCGTCGACCTGTGCGGCCAGACGCCGGCACAGATACTGGCGCACGGCATAGCCCATGTGCCGGAAGGGCGCCGCCTGTTCAGTGCGATGAACGTCGAGGACAACTTGCTGATGGGCGCCTATGCGCGCCGGGAGCCGCGCGCCGTGATCGCGCGCAGCCTGGACCAGGTCTACACCACCTTTCCGAAACTGTACGAACGCCGCAACCAGGCCGCCGGGACCATGTCCGGCGGCGAGCAGCAAATGTGCGCCATCGGACGCGGCATGATGAGCTCGCCCAAGCTGCTGATGATCGATGAGCTGTCGCTCGGGCTGTCGCCCTTGCTGGTCGAGCAACTGTGCGAAGCCTTGCAGGCACTCAACCGCGAAGGCTTGTCGATCCTGGTGGTCGAGCAGGACGTGGTCACCGCGCTCGAATTGTCTTCGCATGCGTATGCGATGGACATGGGGCGCGTCGTGCAGGGCGGCAGCAGTGCTGTGCTGTTGCGCGACCCGGCCATCCGCCAGACCTATCTGGGCATGTTGGCCGCATAAGGCCCCCTGGCTGGATCCAGGCGGCCCCAACGCCAGTCTCATTCACATTTCCATTCTCATTCCCGTCACCGAAAAGGAAGCCCGACCATGTCCAGCACCATCGCGTTTGCTCCCGGAAACTATCGATTCGTCCCCGGCGTTTTCCAGTACTCTGCCGGCGTTGTTGCCGAGCCCGGCTATCGCATCGAGCGGGTGCGTTTCCAGCGGCCGGTTGCACTGGCCGAAGGATTCGACCGCATCGCCGCCATCCTGACCGCGGCAGGCCGCCCGCTGACCGCGTTCTGCGCCTGCGAACTGCGCTCGCCGGCGCCGTTCGACGAAGTCAGCTTCGCGGCGTTCAATCGGATCTATGTCGGCACGCTGGAAAAATGGGGCGTGTTCGACGGCGTCACCAACCCTGTCGCCCGCAGCAACGTCTGCCCTGAAATCGACCCGCCGTCGACGCCAAGCTTTTACGCCTTCTGCTACACGGTGCCCGATGCCGCAGCCGCGCCGTCCTTCGTGGTTGCCGGCAGCGGCGAAGCGCCGGAGGGCAAGGGCAGTTACCGCGATCACACCATCAGGCTCGGCGATACCTCGCCGGACGGCCTGCGGGCCAAGGCGCGCTGGGTGCTGGGCGAGATGGAAAACCGGATGGGCGCGATGGGCTTCGGCTGGAAAGATACGACGGTTTCCCAGCTTTACACCGTGCACGACGTCCATCCCTTCCTGGCAGACGAACTGGTGCGGCGCGGCGCCATGGCCGGCGGGCTCACCTGGCATTTCAATCGTCCGCCGGTGCGCGACCTGGACTACGAAATGGACTGCCGGGCTATATCCGTTGAACGAATCGTCGCGGCTTGAATATGACAACCGAAAAAATACTCTCCCCTTTTGACGGCCGGGTCATCGGCGAAATGCCGGTCTCCGGCGCCGAGGAAGTCGAGCGCGCGATCCTGCGTTCGCAGGCGGCCTTCCAGAAAATGCGCAAGCTGCCACGCTTCGTGCGCGCCGACATCTTGCTGAAAGCGGCTGAACTGATCAAACAAAGGCGTGACGAGTTCATCACCACCATCGCCGGCGAAGCAGGAAAGCCGCTGTACGATGCACGCGGCGAGGTATCGCGCGCGATCTTCAACCTCACCAATGCAGCCGCCGAAGCGCGCCGCTTCGGCGGCGAGGAAGTCCCGCTCGACATGGATGCGGGCGTATTCGAATACCAGACCACCGACAGCCAGGGCCGTCCGATCGCGCTGGCCGACCTCGATTCCGAAGCCCTGAACCGGATGCGCCGCCGCATCGGCATCGCCCGCCGCTTTCCGATCGGACCGATCCTGGCCATCTCGCCATTCAATTTCCCGCTGAATCTGGTGGTGCACAAGGTCGCGCCCGCGATTGCCGTGGGCAACAGCGTGGTGCTGAAGCCGGCGCCGCAGACACCGCTGACTTCGCTGCTGCTGCAGCAAGTCCTGACCGAGGCCGGGCTGCCTGATGGCGCGCTGGAGGTCCTGCACTGCTCGGTGCCGCTGGCCGAGAGCATGGTGCGCGACGAGCGCTTCGCGATGGTCAGCTTCACCGGCAGCGCCCGCGTAGGCTGGCACATCAAGGATATCGCTGGCCGCAAGAAGGTGGCACTGGAATTGGGCGGCAATGGCGCGGTGGTGGTGGCCGAGGACGCTGACCTCGACTTGGCTGCCGCGCGCTGCGTGCGTGGCGGCGTGGTCTACGGCGGCCAGTACTGCATAGGCGTCCAGCGCATATTGGTCCAGGAGTCTGTCGCCGCTGCCTTCACGGCCAAGCTGGTCGAGCGGGTTCGTGCCTGCAAGGTCGGCGACCCGATGCAGGAGGGTGTCGACGTCGGCCCGGTGATCGACGAGGGTTCGGCGATCAGGATCCAGAGCTGGATCGACGAGGCGGTAGCTGGCGGCGCAAAATTGCTGCATGGCGGCCCCCGCCAAGGCGCAGTGGTGCAGCCGACCGTGCTGACCGATACTGCAAAGGGAATGAAGATCGAGGACGAGGAAGTGTTCGGCCCGGTGCTCACCGTCAACAGCTACGGCAGCTTCGATGAAGCCATTGCCCGCGCCGGCGATTCCAAGTACGGTTTGCAGGGCGGGATGTTCACCAACGACCTGCGCCGCGCCTTCCAGGCGATAGAGGACTGGGATGTCGGCGGCCTGATGGTGAACGACGTCCCGATCTACCGGATAGACAACATGCCCTTCGGCGGCTGGAAAGAATCCGGCTTCGGAAGGGAAGGCACCCGCTATGCGATGGAGGAAATGTCCGACATCAAGCACCTGGTGATCAATTACGCCTGACCAATTACGCCTGACGGCCAGAAAGAGGAAATGAGACGATGAAACTGATGCGCTATGGGGCCATGGGCCAGGAAAAACCGGCCTTGCTCGACGCAAGTGGACAGGTGCGCGACCTGTCGGGCGTGCTGCCCGACATCACGGCGGACACGCTGACGCCGGCCTCGCTGCAAAAGCTGGCGGCACTGGATGTCAGCAAGCTGCCGGTGGTGACGCAGCCGGGCCGGATCGCCCCGCCCTACAAGGGCGTTGGCAAATTCGTCGCGGTCGGCCTGAACTACGCCGACCATGCCGCCGAAGCCAACCTGCCGATCCCGCCCGAGCCGGTGCTGTTCATGAAGGCAGCCAGCTGCATCGTCGGCTGCAACGACCCGGTGGTGCTGCCGCAGGGTTCAGTGAAAGGCGACTGGGAAGTCGAGTTGGGCATCGTCATCGGACAGACGGCGCGCTATGTGACGGAAGCCGATGCGCTCAAGCATGTGGCCGGCTACTGCGTGATCAATGACGTGTCCGAACGCGAGTACCAGCTGGAGCGGGTCGGCGGACAATGGGACAAGGGCAAGTGCTGCGACACCTTCGGCCCGGTCGGTCCGTGGCTGGTGACGACGGATGAGGTGCCCGATCCGCAGGCGCTCGACATGTGGCTGGAGCTGAACGGGCAGCGGGTCCAGAACGGCAGCACCCGCACCATGATTTTCGGGGTGGCGCACCTGGTCAGCTACATCAGCCGCTACATGACGCTGTATCCGGGCGACCTGATCACCACCGGCACGCCGCCCGGTGTAGGCATGGGCCGCAAGCCAAGCCCGGTTTACCTGAAGCCGGGCGATACGATGAAGCTCGGCATCGCCGGCCTGGGCGAGCAGCAGCAGACGGTGCATGCCTGGGACCCGGCGCTGATCATGCATAACCTCGGCTAGGCAACGCAACTTCCTTGCCATTCACGGATGCCGCCATTACCGGCGATATCTGTCCAGCCACCCTGCGTCGCCCGAAAAGTTCGGGCAACTGCTGACGCAGCACAGAGGCCAGCCCACCAGCCGCGGGGCGAATTGCCCGACTGTCCAGCTGTCCACCTGTCCACAGGACCGGTGGACAGCTCTGTGGACAAGCCTGGATGACGAAGCTCAACTGTATGAAAACAAAAGAAAAAATGTCCCTGCCCAAAATCACGGCGAAGCGCTGCTAGCTGCCTCTTCTGCTTGCAGCCAAGCACCACGCCCAAGCCGTGACATTGCGCAGCGACAGCCCGCTCAATCCACCTTCACACCCGCGCTCTTCACCAGTCGCCCCATCTTGTTGAACTCGGTGGTGAAGAACTCGCCGAACTCCGCTGGCGTGCCACCGCGCACGATCGCACCCTGGGACAACAGGGTATTGCGCAGTTCCTTCTCTCCCAGGGTGGCATTCAGCGCTTGATTCAGGCGGTCGACGATCTGCTTGCTGGTGCCGGACGGCGCCAGCACGCCGAACCAGGTTCCCGCATCAAAGCCCGCCACGCCGGCCTCTGCCATGGTCGGCACTGCAGGAAACAGGGGCGAACGTTCTTTCGAGGTGATCGCGATCGGGCGCAGCCTTCCTGACTGAACCAGGGGTGCAGCGGTACTGAACACATCGAACATCAGGTCGATATCGCCAGCCATCAAGGCTGCCAGTGCCGGACTGCTGCCCTTGTAGGGCACATGCGTCATCTCCGCCTTGGTCAGCGTCTTGAACGATTCACCCGCGAGGTGGGCTGCGCTGCCATTGCCGAACGAACCGTAGTTCAGCTTGCCCTGCCTGGCCTTTGCCTCGCGCACGATGTCGTCGACAGTCTGGATCTTCAGGCTTGGATTCACGACCAGCAGCAAGGGCTGGGTGGCCACCAGCATGACCGGATCGAATCCCTTCACCGGGTCGTAGCTCAGCTTCGAATAGGTATGGGGCGTCACAACGAGAGGACCGGCAGCGCTGAACAGCAGCGTGTAGCCGTCAGCGGGAGATTTTGCCGCCACATCGTGGCCGATTGAGCCACCCGCCCCCGCCCGGTTCTCCACCACCACCGGCTGGCCGAAACGGGTGCTGAGGGATTTGGCAATCAGGCGCGCGGTCAGGTCGGTCGAGCCGCCGGCGGCATACGGCACGATGATGCGGATTGGCTTGTCGGGATAGACCTGGGCACTGGCCGGCGTGACTGCCGTGAGCAATAGCGCACCGGCCAACAGCATTACCTGCGACGCAAACTGATGCAAGACTTTCAGATTCTTCATTTTGTCTCCTTGGTGTCTCGTTGGACTGATTATTTTTGTGTGGCTTCTTCGGATCCCACCCAGCCATACGGGTGCCCGAAACGTTCCTGCATGACCTGCTCGAAAGGCACGCCCTCGGAAGCGATCCAGCTGCCGGAACGCAGCCGGTAACTTTCATGCTTCCAGGGCGCCTGCGGCTCGACCCCCGACAACAGCGCCCTGGCGCCATTCATGACCTGGCGCCGGAAGCGCACGATGGCCGCATCGGACGCCGTAAGGTGCTCCTGCGTCCGATCCGCGATCCGGCCCTGGCTGTCGTGGACCAGCGCATCCTGCTCGGCGACGCCGCGCACACCCGTGAAATTTACATGCTTTTGCATTTCGCGGTCGCGCAGGTACTCGTTGCCCCGATTCCGGATTGGAATGAAGTCCTGGTCAACTTCTGCAATCACGCCGTGGCCAGCCGCAAATGTTGCCCGCTCCTCATCGGTAAAGGGACGATCCGGATTCCACGCATAGGTATAGATCCAGCAGTTATGGTCATCGATCGGCACCCACGTGTAGCCGAAATAGGTCTCGCCCGGCAGCGTGGATGGCGTCGTGCTGTGAGCTGGCAATGCGAACTGGGCGGTGCGCCAGTAACGCTCTTCGCCATCCGCGCGCCTGGCGCCGCCGACCACGAATCCGACTTCATGCTCCATGATCGAGAACTGCGGCAATGGATCGTTTCTTATCCACCTGAGGCGCTTCTCATCGGCCGGCGCATCCGGATTGGCGTTGGAAGGCACGCCGGGCGCGGGCATGTGAAGAAAGGAAAAATGCGAGGTGTCGAGCGCGCCTTCTATCGACTGTGCCCAATTGCATTCCTGGAGCTTCTTGGTAACGTAGCGATGCGATGCGGGCAGCTCTGCGAATTCGAGCTGGGGCACCTCGGGCAAAGGATGCGTCTCGTCCGGCCGCGGGCCGAGGTAACCCCACACGATCCCGCCGTGTTCGCGGGTGGGGTAGGCCTTCAGCCGTATGGTCTCGTGATACTGGGTACCTGGCGGCACATTGGGCAGCTCCATCGGCCTGCCCTCGACGTCGAACTTCCAGCCATGGAACACGCAGCGGATTCCGCATTCTTCGTTGCGGCCAAAATACAGGTCCGCGCCCCGGTGCGGGCATTTCGAATTGACCAGCCCGACCACGCCCTGGCTGTTGCGGAAAGCGACCAGTTGCTCGCCCATGATGTTGACCCGGATCGGCGCACCGTCGTTGTCGGGTAATTCGCGCGCAAGCGCAATCGGTTGCCAGAACCGGCGGAAATATTCGCCCATCGGCGTTCCCGGACCGGTCCTGGTCAGCATTTCGTTGTCAGCGGCGCTCAGCATGAGCCACCTCCTTCTGCAAGTTTGGAAAACCCGGCTGCTGCCGGCCTGCTGTTACCGTCCCTTGATGCCGAACGGCCGGCCCCAGCCGAGGGTGTCAAGGGTGTGGCCGGAAGGCGTGTACTCGCAGCCGATCCAGCGGTCCCATCCCAGTTTCTCGATCTGTTCGAACAGATAAGGAAAGTGGATCTCGCCTGTGCCCGGCTCATGGCGGCCCGGCACATTGCCGATCTGGATGTGGCCGATGTAAGGGAAGAATTCCTGGAGCCTGGCCGTGATGCCGCCCTCTTCCATCTGCACATGGTAGGTATCGAAGCACAGCTTGACGTTTTCCCGCCCCACTGCCCGGATCACGTCGGCGCCCTCGGACAGCCGGTGGTAAAGAAACTGGGGGAAACGCGCCTCGCAGCAGGGTTCGAGGATCAGCGTCATTCCGGCAGCCGCGGCCGTATCTGCCGCCCAGGCGATGTTCTCCAGGAAGTTGTCCATGCACGCCTTCCGGTCCAGCTCGGGCCCGATGTTGCCGGGCATGACGTGGATCATCGGCTTTCCAACCCGGCCACCGTACTCGATCGCGGTCTCCATGCTGCGCCGGAAATCCGCCTGGCGGCCGGGCAATGCCGCCATGCCGCGTTCACCGCCGTCCCAGTCGAATGGCGCAAGCACCTGCACCAGGCTCAGGTCCAGGTCGGACAGAACACGCCCCAGTTCAGCGGCAGGCGTTTCATAGGGGAAGGCGATTTCCACCCCCTTGAAACCGGCGCGCGCGGCTGCCTGGTAGCGTTCCGGCATGGGAAGCTCGGTGAAGAGCCAGCGCAGGTTTGGATCGAATTTCAGCATCGGCATGTCCGTTTCAATATGGGTGTGCAGGGAAGCGTTCGTGTGCAGGCATGGTTCACGCGACAGCGCGCGGCAGGCCTGCCTTCCAATCCATAGTAAAGTGGCTGCACTGCTGAAACAAATTAAATAGTTTTACCGATTGCCGAGTTTTTCTTATGAATCTACCGCCCAACGCAGCTTCCAACATCACGCTCAGGCAATTGCGCGCATTCGTCGTCATTGCCGACAGCGGCGGATTCGCCGCCGCTTCGCACCGGCTGCACCTGACACCATCGGCCCTGAGCCTGCTGATCAAGGAGATGGAGAACATCCTGAAGGTGAGGTTATTCGACCGCACAACCCGCAGCACCGTGCTGTCACGCGCGGGAACCGAGTTTTATCCGCTGGCAAAGAAGGTGCTGGAGGACCTGGCGCGCGCAGTCGAGACCACGCAGGACCTGGAACAGAAGAAGCGGGGAACGGTGCGCGTCGCCTGCACGCCGCTCTATGCATCGACGCTGCTGCCCGAGCTGATCCTGAAATACCGGGAGCAATTTCCGGCGATTGCCGTATATGTGCTCGATTCCCTGAACCAGCCGGCAGTGGCCCGGGTGGCCAGCGGCGAAGCTGACCTGGGTATTGCACCGCAGCGCACCAGTCCGCCGGAAGTGCTCCAGGAAAGCCTGTTCCGGGACAGGATGGTCCTGATCTGCCGGCCGGACCACCCACTGGCCGGCCTCAAGCGCGTCACCTGGACGCAAGTGCTGGCCGAGCCCATCGTTTCACTGACCCAGGATTTCACCAGCCGCTTGCAGGCCGACTTGTTCAAGCACTCCAGCAAGCTGCTGCTCGCTCCCGCGCACCACGTATCGTTCATTACCACGGCACTGGGCATGGTGCAGTGGGGGCACGGGATCACGGTGCAGCCGGAATCCGCACTACCCCTGCTGCCACCGTTCGGCCTGGTCGCGCGCCCGCTTGCGGGGCCGGTCGTGTACCGGCACCTGTCGCTGTTCCACCTGAAGGGGGTCGAATTGTCGCCTGCGGCGAAAAGCTTCCGCGACTTCATCCGCACGCAGATGCATTCACGCATGCCGGCACAGCCGACTGCTGTCACAACAGTCCGCCGCGCCGGCATGTAATCAATGTATCCACAGGACCGGTGGATAGAACTGTGGACAACCCCAAGCCGCAATCGATAAGTGCATGAAAGAAAAGGAAGAAATTCCCTTGCCTGAAATCAAGGCGGAGCGCGCTCTTTGCACCCTATTTTTGCTTTTGGTTAATGATCGGCATCGTTCTTTCATCAAATGTCCAAAGTAAGCGACTACCGCCCGGCCAAAGGAGTAGAGTGTGCCGCTAGACCGCCCTGCCATGTCGTCCCGCTTGTGGAAGATAGCAAATGCAAAAAGAAGTACCAGGAACGTTCAATCGCTGGGTACTGGGCGATTACATCATCTACTCCGCCGATCAGGATAGCGCTCGCGGCATCTACGAGACCGCGCTCGGCCGGGAGGACAAACGCGTCTTGTTCGGCACCGTCCGGTTGATCGACGGCGAGAAGGGAAGCTGGGTCATGATCAAAGGCAGGAAGGCCGACTGCGGTTCGTGACCCCACAGCCGGCCGGCGCCGCACCGTTACCGCTTGTTCGGCTGGACCGATGTTCAGCAGGATATCTACCCGTCCGGTCCCGAGATCGGCATGCGCAGTAATTTTTCAGCGGCCTGGCGGCCCGGGGTTTTATACTTGCCCCTGCATTGTCTTGCGGCATCCGCCGCTTGACCGCAGATCCCGTTCCGGCCACATGACTGACACCACCAAGGCGCTGCGCAAGATCAACATGAACCTTCTGCCGATACTGGCAGAACTGCTGCGCTGCACGAATGTGACGCGCGCGGCCGGCCGACTGCACCTGACCCAGTCGACAGTCAGCGGTTCGCTCAAGCAACTGCGTGAATTGTTCGACGACGAACTGCTGGTTGCGCACGGGCGCGGCATGGTGCTGACCCAGAAGGCGATGAAGCTGGTACCGGAGGTGGAACGCTTGATGGACCTGGCCGCCCGCTTGTTCCACCCGGACGGCTTCACACCCGAGACCGCGGAAAACCATTTCCGGATTGCCACCGCCGACTATGTCTCGGCGCTGGTCACGATCAAGCTCAGCAAGACGCTCCAGTTCGAAGCGCCCGGCGTCAGCCTGACCCTGCTGCCCACTCCCGGCACCTCGGCCAAGGAGATGCGCAGCGGCGGCCTGGACCTGATCATCTGCCCCAACCGTACTGCCAACTGGCACGCCTGCGGCATCAGCTCGGACGATCCGGAATTCGACCATGAGGTGCTGGTCAGGGACGAACTTGTGGCGATCCAGTCGGCCAGCCACGAGTCCAGCGGCAGGGACCTGTCTTTCGATGAATACCTGGCTCGACCGCATGTGATGTACTGCCGGACCGACGGCCAGGACACCATCGAGCAGGAAGCGCTGACGCGCTTGGGCGTGCGCCAGCGCAGCCAGTTCCTGGTGCCCTATTTCACCTTGCTCCCGCAGATGGTGGTGGATACGGACCTTGTTGCCCTGGTCCCGCGCTCGCTTGCAACCTCTTACTCCCGATTTCTGCCTATCAGCATTTTCACACCCCCGATCGAGTTCCCGCCGCTCGACCTGGCGATGATCTGGGCCAGCAGCCGCGGCAAGGATGCGGACCAGCTGTGGCTGAGACAAATGGTGCGCCTGGTCGCCTCCAGCCTGCAGTAGGCCCGCCACTGGAATCTCCAGGCGCTGCATCCGCAAGCACCGCATTTCAGCTGTCGCCAGCCATTGGCGGACCCGATGACTGCCATCCGAACTCTCGGTTTTTCCACAACCGGTCCCTGGCCTAACATCGGCCAGACCCGGAACCCGGAAAAACCAACCAGAGGAGAGAAGACGGTGAAAACACAACTGATCATTGACAACCAGGAGCGCGCAGCAACTGGCGGTGCAACGTTTGAACGCCGGCACCCGGTGAGCAATGAGCTGGTTACCCTGGCCGCTGCCGCGACCGTGGGCGACGCAATCGCGGCAGTGGAATCGGCACAGCAGGCGTTCAGGCAGTGGTCCCTGACCGGCCCAACGCAACGCCGCCAGATCCTGCTGAAAGCAGCCGACATCCTCGAATCGAAAACCCCCGAGTTCATCGAAGTCATGGCACTTGAAATCGGTGCCTCCGGCCTGTGGGCCGGCTTCAACGTCATGCTGGCGGCCAACCTGTTCCGCGAAGCGGCCTCGCTGGTGACGCAGATCCAGGGCGAGACGATCCCGACCGACAAGCCGGGAACGCTGTCAATGACCGTACGTCAGCCGGTCGGCGTCATACTCAGCATCGCGCCGTGGAATGGTCCAGTCATCCTCGCTGCCCGTGCAATCGCGTATCCGATCATTTGTGGCAACACCGTCGTGTTCCGTGCTTCGGAGACCAGTCCGAAGACGCATATGCTGATCGCGCAGGCACTGGCCGAGGCCGGCCTTCCCGCCGGCGTCCTGAACGTCCTCACCAATTCGCCATCAGACGCCCCCGAGGTCATCGACGCCCTGATCGCCCACAAAGCAGTGCGGCGCATAAATTTCACCGGATCGACCCGGGTCGGACGCATCGTTGCCGAAAAGGCCGGCCGCCATCTGAAACGTTGCCTGCTGGAGTTGGGCGGAAAATCTCCTCTGGTGGTGCTCGACGATGCCGATATCGACGAAGCGGTCAAGGCCGCGACCTTCGGCGCATTCCTGTACCAGGGACAGATCTGCATGTCGACGGAACGGATCGTGGTTGACGACAAGATCGCCGATGAGTTCGTCGCCAAGTTTGCCGCCCGCGCGCGGGAACTTCCGGCCGGCGATCCGGCCAAGGGTGTTGCGTGCGTGGTCGGCCCGATGGTCGCGCGAGAATCCGGCAAGCGCCTGAATTCAATGATCGATGACGCCGTGTCGAAGGGCGCGAAGCTGGCGGCGGGAGGACATGCCGACGGCGCCATGATGCCGGCGACTATTGTCGATCACGTCATGCCGGGCATGCGGATTTACGACGAAGAGACTTTCGGCCCGGTGACCACGGTCGTACGTGCCCGGGATTGCGAAGATGCGATCCGCATCGCCAACGACACCAACTATGGCTTGTCGTCGGCCGTCTTCGGACGTGACGTCACCCGCGCCCTTGCGGTGGCGATGCGCATCGAGGCCGGCAGCTGCCATGTAAATGGCGCCACGGTGCAAAATGAAGCCCAGGCTCCATACGGCGGCACCAAGGACAGCGGATATGGTCGTTTCGACGGACGTGCCGTGATCGATGAGTTCACTGAACTGAAATGGATTACTGTTGAGCCAGCCGTACAACAATATCCGTTCTGACCGGTCCGGGATGCCGGGTCCGGATATGGACTGCGGCAGCCTGCAACAGCCAACAGTAAAAAAGCAGACAACCAAAGAGATGGGGTGATGGAAAGGATCGAAAAAGTCGACTTCTATTTTGATTTCTTGAGCCCGTTTGCCTACCTCGGCCACGTCCGGCTGTGCCGTATGTCGGCGCGGCATGGCTTCAGGATTGCCTATCATCCCATCGATCTCATGCAGGCAAAGAAGGCCATCGGCAACATCGGCCCGGGAAACCGGGACATGCCGGTCAAGCTGGGTTACATCAACGAAGACCTGCAACGCTGGGCGCGTCGATATGATGTGCCGCTGAAGTTCGTGCAGAACTTCAACACGCGGATTTTGAACACCGGATTGTTGTTCTGTTCCGACGACGCAGTGCAGCGTCGGTATGTGCAGGTGGCTTACAACCTGAGTTGGGGCCAGGGCGGCACTCCTGACAGCCCGGAATTACATGCCGGCCTGGCCCAGGAGATGGGATGGGATGTGCGCGAGTTCCTTGGTTTTGTCCAGTCAGATGCAGCTGCAGCCGCATACCAGTCATCCACGGACGACGCGATCGCCCGCAAGGTGTTCGGGGTCCCGACCATGATGATTGGCGAGTTGATGTGGTGGGGTAACGACCGGCTGGATTTTGTCGAGGAGTACGTCGCCAGCGGCAAGAACTGAGCGGGCGCAGTGGCATTTTTTTCACCGAGCGGTGCATGCCAGGAATGCCCTCCCCCCTTTTTTCAAGCGGGATCACCATGTGGGTAATGGCCAGCTTTCAGGGGAGGGAGCTACAGGCGGCAAGCTGCTTGCCGCCCTCTTCTTACTTCGAATACCGTTGATGCAGCTCGGCCCAGGCCCGGCCCGATTTGCGCGCGCCTTCCAGGTATTCCGCTGGAATGACATGGTAAGGCGGACGGCAGGGACCTGCCTTCAGCCAGCCGGCCGTGTTCATCCGTTCCTTTTCCAGCCCGATGTTGTACTTGGAGAACTCCGAGAAATCGCCCTTGGGGAACAAGGTCGCGTCGGCGCGGCGCATGGCATCCGATATTTCCTTGGCACGCACCCAGTCGCCATCTGTCTTTGCCTGCAGCACAGCGTCCCGCAAGGCGATGGCGGTGGCTGGTCCGCACATGGCGCCGCTGGACCAGAAAGCCGTCATGCGTTCGGGGTCGATGCGGGCCGCAGCGTAATAGTCGTCCTCGTGCGGCAGGAAGCGCAGGTTTTTCGCGAGCGTGAGGTCCAGGTCCAGCATGCCGATCCCCAGGTATTTCGCCGTCACCACCTGCGGAATCTGCGACACCTGAGCCCAAAACGGCCGCGGGAAATCAAACTTGAATGCTTCCGGATTGGCATAGACCGCAATCGCAGCCTGAGGGCAAGCCTCAGCCACGTCCTTGTAGAACTGGACCGCGGTCGGCACTTCCATCTTGCACCACATCGGCACGCCCAGCATGGTTCCGTCCGCTCCGATATCAAGTGCCGCCCTGGTCTGGCGCACCACTTCGCGCGTATTCAGGGCTGTGGTGCCGCAGAAGTAAGGCACCCGGCCGCGAACTGTTTCGACCACAGTCGCGATGTAGTCGCGCTTTTCTTCCCAAGTCAGGGTCGCGGCTTCGCCGAACGTACCCAAGCTAAGGATGCCATTCACGCCTGACGCAATCAGCGCCTCCACCACCCGGGCTGTCTCGTCGAGATCGACGGTGTCGGTCGCCCTCCAGTCGGACGCATCATCCGTCGCCGGTGTGGGCATGATCACCCACGCGCCGTTGATGTCGTCTGCGGTCAATCGGTCTTTCGCTGTAGCACGCATGAATTCTGCCTTTCATTGTTTCAGTGAGTTGAAGCTTCCTTGGCACAATGTAGACGACCCCGGCAGGGACAGAACAACCGAGAGTTTGAATGGCATCTATCGGCTCATCCGATAGCTGCGACGAACAGCCTTGGAGCCTGCGCGATGCCGAACCTTCCGGAAGCTTTTGCAATGCCCTGGAACGTTATGGATTATCGGCGCGATCAATACCATGAATCTGAAATGCGGATTTCCGGTGGCGCCTCAACGCGAGTAAATTTGACCGTAACAAATCCGCACCTTGGCGGAACGGCTCGCACCGGGATGCATCTGCCGTCCGGTTTTTTTTTAATACAGTTGGGAGACAATATATGGAAAATATCAGAATGACTCGCCGCCAGCTCCTGGCCTGCATGGGCGCCATTGGCGCCGGCATCCTGCCGACCGCCGCGCGTGCGGATGCACTGGACATGGCCACGATCGTGGTGGGCCTGTCTCCTGGCGGCGCAACCGACATTGCTGCCCGCCGGCTGGCGGAGGCGATGCGCGGACGCTATGCAAAGACATTGATTGTCGAGAACAAGACCGGCGCCGCAGCCCGTCTCGCGCCCCAGCATGTCAAGGGCAGCGCACCGAACGGAGCAACCCTGCTGCTCACCCCTGCTTCGATGATGGCGATCTATCCCAATACCTACCGCAACCTTGGCTATGACCCGATCAAGGACTTTGCTCCGGTCGGGATCATTTCCACCTCGGACCTGGGATTCGCAGTGGGGCCGGCAGTCCCCTCTTCCGTAAAGACAATCACCGATTACCTGGCTTGGCTCAAAGCCAACCCGAGCAAGGCGAATTTTGGCTCCGGGGCGTCCGGCTCAGGGCCGCATTTCCTGGGCGAGTTGCTTGCGCGCATGGGCGGCGTAAAGATGGTTCACGCCGGCTATCGCGGAACCCAACCAGCCATCCTCGATCTGATCGGCGGACATCTTCCCGCCGTGTCGGGCCCGCTTGGGGAATTCCTGCCACATTTGAAAGGCGGGCAGATCCGCGTTCTGGCAGTGACTGGTTCGAAACGCTCTGCATTCCTGCCGAACGTGCCCACCTTCAAGGAACACGGTTTTGCGCTGAGCGAGATGACCGAGTGGTTCGGCATCTTTGCGCCAGCCGGTACCTCGCCGCAATTGATCGCCCAGGCCAGCGCTGCGATGAAGGCGGCCGCTGCCAATCCGGACCTGGTCAATGCCTATGGGACGATGGGGATGGAAACGGCATGGAGTTCGCCGGAAGAACTCGCCGCCCGCCTGCGCACCGACATGCAGCGGTGGCGCGGCATCGTCGATCAGATTGGGTTCAGCGCCGATTCCTGAACCAATGGCCTGGCAACCCTTGCCGGACTCGGGCAGGGAGCAGAGTTACCCCCCCGTCGCCCACTCACCCCACCTCAGGTGCGGCTCCGCATACGGCGGTTCTCTGGACAATATGGAAGCGTCCGCCCTGCCGGTTGCACCATGAAAAAAGAGGAACCGCTTCTGGTTCCCCTTTTTTATTTGCTTGCCGCAACCAGTTCGCCTCAACCCGCCGCCAGCAACTCTATCCGCTTGCTGATCTCGTTCGCGTTCTGGATGGTCAGTTCCACCAGCGTTTCCTCACTCATCCACGGCGGCGCCGAAGCATGGTGGATCAGCACCAGGCTACCCAGGATTTCCTGGTCTTCCCCGATCACCGGCGCTGCAATGCCAGTCACGCCCTGGTCAAGTTCAGCGCGCGAGATGTAATAGCCCCGGCTGCGAATCTGCCGCAGCGCCCTGGAGAACGAAGTCCAGTCCGCGCCGATCCGGTCGATGTCCGGGCGCAAGGCCGGATCGCCGATCGACGAGTCATACAGACGCTTGAGTTTGCGGCGGTCCATGTGGGCCAGCACCACATGCGCCTGCGAGCCGCGAAACAGTGGCATTGGCAAGCCCTTGGTGTAGATGACCGGGATCGGCTTCTTGCCGGTGGCATGAAACACGTTGACGATGGTTTCGTCATACACGTTGCACAGCAGCGCGTTGCATCCGGTCGACTCCGCCAGCGTGTTCATCAGATCCTCCCCCGCCCGGATGATGGGGTCATAGGCGCGGATCAGGTATTCCAGCTCGATGATCTTGGGCCCCAGCCGGTAGCGGCCGGAGGTGCGCGACAACATGCCGGCGTGCATCAGGTCGCTGGCATAGCGGTAGGCAGTCGCCGTGCTGACGCCGAGCGTCATTGAAATCTCGTCGATCGAGATCAATGGCTTGCCCTCCCCGAAGAGACCGAGGATGGCTGTGACGCGGCTGATCACCGATGGAGACTTCGACATGTGTTCTGGAAAAAAGGGATTGTGCGTGTGCAACGATTATCGCATTGCGTGCTTAAACAAAAGGAATGCCAAGGTATTGTTAATGAATAAATTTGACTTTATTTTCACTCAAGTTTAGTCTGTTTTCGCAAATAACAAGAATTCATGCAAATAACAAACATCTTGAGGAGACACATCAATGAAAGCTGTACATAAGGCCCTCGCCGGATTCGCCGTCGTACTCGTCTCGCAGTCCGCCCTGGCCGACATCAACATCGGCGTTGTGCTCTCCCTCACGGGTCCGGCTGCTTCACTGGGCATTCCAGCCAGGAACACCGTGGCGCTGTGGCCGAAGGAACTGGCCGGTCACAAGCTGAACGTCACCATCATCGACGATGCATCCGACTCGACGGCCGCCACCGTGGCGGCGCGGCGCCTGGTCCAGGAAAACAAGATCGACATCCTGGTCGGCCCGTCGGTCACGCCGACTTCGCTGGCAGCGCTGCAGGTGGCGGGCGAAACCCAGACTCCAATGATCAGCCTGGGCGGCGGCGGTTCCCTGGTGTCGCCGCAAGAAGGACCGCGGCGCTGGGTGTTCAAGATGCCGCCAGCCGAAGAGATTGCACTGGCAGTCGTGTTCGAACAAATGAAGAGGAACAAGGAGAAGACCCTGGGCTTCGTCGGCATCAATAATGCCTACGCCCAGACCTTCCTCGACGTTGCCCAGAAACTGGCGCCCGCGCATGGCATCAAGATCGTCGATGTGCAACGCTATGGTGCTACCGACACCAGCTTCGTGTCGCAGACGCTCAAGCTGCTGTCGGCAAAACCGGATGCAGTGCTGATCGCCGCAGCCGGGACGCCAGCCGCCATGCCGCACATCGAAATCAAGCAGCGCGGATTCAACGGAACGATCTTCCAGACCCAGGCGGTGGCCAACAACGACTTCCTGCGCCTTGGTGGCAAATCCGTGGAGGGCGCGATGCTGCCGGTTTCTCCGCTGCTGGTGGCCGAGCAACTGCCCGACAGCAACCCGATCAAGCCGGTCGCCCTGGACTATCTGAAAAAATATGAAGGCCAGAACGGGCCGGGCTCGCGCTCGCTGTTCGGCGCGCTGGCATGGGATGCCTGGCTGATCATGGCCAAGGCCGTGCCAACGGCAGTGAAGCAGGCCAAACCCGGCTCCCCTGAATTCCGCCTGGCGGTGCGCGACGCCATCGAAAAAAGCCGTGACATGGTGCTGACGCACGGCGTGTATTCGATGTCGGCCACCGATCACAATGGCGCCGACAAGCGTAGCCAGGTCATGGTCAGGATCGATGGCGGCAAGTGGCGCTATGTTCCGGAAACCGATCAAAAGGGCAAGCAGTAATGTCAGTCGGGTTCAAGCCATACCTGTTCGAATTCACCCGCCGCCAAGCAAGGCGCCCCACCGATGCTGCCAGCGAGCAGCATCGGGTCGCGATCGTGGGTGGCGGCATCACCGGACTGACAGCGGCGCTGGAACTGGCACGGCTGGGCGTACCCAGCGTCGTGATCGAGGCCGATGAAACGGTTTGCTACGGCAGCCGCGCCATCTGCTTTTCCCGGCGCACGCTGGAAATCTTCGATCGCATCGGCATACTCGAGCCGGTACTGGCGAAGGGCCTGCCATGGGAAGGCGGCCGGTCGTTCTATCGCGACCAGGAAGTGCTGCACTTCCGCATGCCGCACGATGACAACCAGAAGCTGCCGCCGATGGTCAACCTGCAGCAATACTATGTCGAGGAGTACCTGGTCCAGGCGGCCGGGCGCAGCCGGGGACTGGTCGACATCCGCTGGGGCAGCCGGGTGAAAAGCTCGCTTGCTGCAGACGGCCATGTCACGCTCGATATCGAGGCGACCGGATCAGGCGAGCGCTACAGCATCGTCGCCGACCATGTGATCGCCTGCGACGGCGGACGCAGCACGATGCGCGAGTCGCTCGGCCTGCATTTGCAGGGCACCGCCTACGAAGGTCGTTATGTGATTGCCGACATCGAACTGGATACGGCGCTGCCGACCGAACGCCTGGCCTGGTTCGACCCGCCATCCAATCCGGGGTCGACAATCCTGATGCACAAGCAGCCGGATGGAATCTGGCGCATCGATTACCAGCTGGGCGACGATGAAGATGGCGAGGAAGCGGTCAAGCCGGAAAACGTGCTGCCACGGATACAGGCCCACCTGACAATGATGGGCGAAACCGGCGCTTGGTCGCCGCTCTGGATATCGCTCTACAAGGCGAATGCGCTGACGCTCGAATCGTACCGGCATGGACGCGTGTTCTTTGCCGGCGATGCCGCCCACCTGGTGCCCATCTTCGGTGTGCGTGGCGCCAACTCTGCCATCGACGACGTCGACAACCTGGCATGGAAGCTGGCGCTGGTGATCCAGGGCGGCGCCCATGATTCGCTGCTCGATTCGTATTCGCAAGAACGGGTTTTCGCTACCCATGAAAACCTGAAGAGCGGCATGAAGAGCACGGAATTCATGGCGCCACCGACCTTCGCTTTCCGCACGATGCGGCAGGCGGTTTTGAGCCTGGCAGTCAGCACGCCTGCCGTCAGCTCGCTGATCAATCCACGCCAGACCAGCGCCATCAGCTACACGGCGTCGCCGCTGAATGCGGCATCTGGCGAAGACGCAAGCTTCCATCGCGGACCTGCGGCTGGCGCCGTACTCGCCAGCGTGCCGGTGCTGCATGCCCAATCCGGCCAGGCCCAGGCTACGGTCCAGGCCTGGATGACCGACCTGGTGAAACCAGGCCAGTTCCTGGTGCTTCACTTCCACGGCAAGGCAGGATCGCAGCAACAGGCGCAAGCAGCGCAAGCACTCGCCAGCGCCGTCGAAGAAATCAATCAGGATGGCATCGCAATTTCGCTGTTGCCGGTACTGCATGGCACAGTGGCAGACCATGCCGGTGCAGCGCTGCTCGACCCGCTCGGCCGCGCCCATGAACTGTATGATGCCCTTGCCGGCGCGGTCTACCTGGTGCGGCCCGACGGTCATGTGCTGGCGCGCTGGCGCGCGCCCACGGCCGGCATGCTGCGCAATGCGGTGACAGATGCCCTGCAAGGGGCCACGAAAAATTCGGGGGCTGCATGATGACCGATCTCGACCTCGACCGGGCCTATACGGACCTTTGCCATGCGCTGAGCAAGATCGGCGAAAAAGATGCGCTGACGGCGCTCGGACGTTTTGCGCTGCTGGCAATGCTGGAAATCGACGACCCCGACAAGATCGCTGCCATGATCACCAAGGCCGTCGGCGACGAGTAAATGAAAGACATAGAAGCCGGACAACAATAGAGCAATAGAGCGCAAGGACGCTCAAGGAGGGGACCATGTTCATTCAGAATTGCTGGTACGTTGCCGGCTGGGATCACGAAGTCGGCGCGGACAACCTGTTCTCGCGGACCATCTGCGGCAAACGCATCCTGCTGTGGCGGGACGCGAATGGCGACGTGCATGGCTTCGACGACCGCTGCTGCCATCGCGGCGCACCGCTGTCCTGCGGCCGCAAGGAGGGCGACAGCGTGCGCTGCATGTACCACGGCTTCCTGTACGACGCCTCGGGCGCCTGCATCGAGATACCGGGACAGGACCGCATACCGCCCAAGGCCGGCGTGCGCAAATATCCGGTCGTGCAAAGCCATCGCTGGATCTGGATCTGGATGGGCGACCCGGAGCGGGCCGACCCGGCACTGATTCCCGACACCCATTGGCTGGACGACCCGGACTGGGCCTGCACGCCGCCGGGCTACCTGCACTACGACGTCAACTACCAGCTGATCAACGACAACCTGCTGGATTTTTCGCACCTGTCCTATGTGCATCCGACCACGCTGGGCGGCTCCGAGGAGTACGCCCAGTTGCGCTCGCAAATCGAACGGCTCGACCGCGGCCTGCGCATCACCCGCTGGTTCATGGACCGTCCGCCCGCCCCCTTCGTCGCCAAGCTTCTGGAAGCCAAGGGCATGACCGGCAACGTCGACCGCTGGAACAACTATGATTTCCTGTTGCCTGGCGTGCTGATCATGGACTCCGGCTTTGCACCGGCCGGCAGCGGCGCCGAAAAAGGACAGCGCAAGGACGCGATCGAGTTCCGCCATTGCCAGGTGCTCACCCCCGAGACCGAGAACTCCACGCACTACTTCTTTGCCCAGCCGAGGAATTTCGACAAGGACAAGCCGGAGGTCAGCGAAGGCCTTTTCAAGAGCATCCTCACCGCCTTTGAAGAGGACCGGGTCATCATCACCGCGCAGGCCAACAACCTCGAGCCGGGATTCGAGCCGGTGCCATGTGGCCTGGATTCGGCACTGGCGCAGTTTCGTGCCTTGATCGCAAAGCAGATCGACAAGGAGCGCCAGGAAGGTCTCGGGCAACCAGTAGTGTTTTCTGCTGCGCCGGGGCACCATATGGGCATGTGAACATTTACCGGCGGATGAAAGGGAGCCTGGCGGCGGCTCACACAGCCGCTAGCGACTTTTTCCGGGAAACAAGTATCAACATCCCGAACGCGGACAAGCAGGTCGCCGTTTGAAAGGTCAGCCCGTAATGTCCGCCTTGATCACGCAACCAACCGCCGAGCGAGCTTCCCAGTCCGGCTGCGATGAACGCAAAGAAATAGATCTCTGATATGCGCCGCCCCGCCTCGCTGGCGTGGAACATCTCGCGCACAAGAACGGCATATAGCGGCACATAGCCGCCGAATCCGAGACCAACGAGCACGGCACTCAACATGACGGCAACATAAACCTTGGTCCAGACCAGGCAAGCAACGCCTAGCAATTGAAGGGCAGACACGCCAAGCAGTACATTGTATTTGCCCAAGCGCGTGGACAATGGCCCCACCGCCAGGCGCGAGACAAGCGCAACCCCGAGCATGGCCGACACCAGGAAGGCCGACGCAAGCGGCATGAAGCCCCGCTCCTCCCCATAGGCCGTCAAGTGGCCTATCACCATGAAGCTGGAAAAATTGATCGCCGTGATGCAGATCGCGAGGGACAGGAACTGATGCCGGGGGCGGGTCAAGGAAGCGGCCTGCTGCATCAGGGGGCCTGACAGCCCGGCTCCCGCAGGCGGCATCCGGCGGAAGACAAATGCGCAGGCAACCAGGATCACGCCGCATGCGATACCGTAGATCAGCAGCGTGGTGCGCCAACCCACCACGCTCCCCCCCCAGCGCAGCAGCGGTGGCAGGAACAAGCCGCCAATACTCTGCCCACTGACAGAAATCGCAATTGCCAGCGCACGATTCCTGTCAAACCATTGGCTCAGGACAGCAGCGATCGGGCTGAAAAATGCTCCCTGCCCTATGCCGCCGACAAGCAATCCGAACGCAATATGGAGTGTCAACAGGCTGGTCGCGGTCGAAGCGAGAATCAATCCGAGCATCGTGGCAATGCCGCCGGCGAGCGCGATATGGAAAAACCCCCGCCGGTCAAGCAAGCGGCCTAGCACCAGGCTGCCAAGGGCGGCGCCAAACATCGTCGACATGTGGACCAGCGCCAGGGTGCCGTTGCTGACTTGCCAGTCGCGGGCCATCGGATTCAGAAGGATCGGCACTGCGGTCACTGCCCCAAAGCTCAGGGACGTAACCAGCAAGGTCAATCCGGCCACGCGCCAGCTGTAAGCAGATTCGATCGAATCATCAGCTCCGGCGCTGGCACCCGACGAGGCAGCTGCAGCAGTACCGGTGACTATCGGCATGAGCTCCTCACCCGGCCTTGGCCCTGAGATCCTTCATCTTCACGAATATTTTTCCCTGCTCGACTCGCACCGGCACCACCAACAGTCGCTCCGACGCAATACCCACCGGGCTGCCGGTTTCCAGGTCCCACTGCCACAGGTGCATTGAGCAGGTCAGCATCTTTCCCTCGCAGAATCCATGCGCGAGCGGCTCATCCATGTGCGGACATATCGCCTCGCAGGCGAAGATCTTTTCCTCGGACTGCACAAGCAGGACGGATACGCCATCGACCGTGCACTCCAGGAGCTCTTCTCCCTCCAGGTCTTTGGCGTCGCATGCCACACACCACTCCGGATCAGCTTCATTTTCGTGCTTCATTCACAGTTTCCTTGTTGCGCCCCGCTACAGCCAAAACAGCCATTACGAGCGCTGCTAACGTGGTGGTCAATTCACGCCTGTAAGTCAGGCCGCCGTGCGAATGGCGGCAAGGCGCTGCGCCTCTTCGATCACGACATCCTCCTGTGCCGCAACGACCTTTCTTGCGCCCAGCGCCAATACCAACGCCCTCGCATCACAGCCGTAGCGCTCAGACGCATGTTTTACCGGCAGGATGTAGCCGCCGTAGACATTGGCATAACCCATCAGGATCGAATCATTGTCGATGATGGGCATGGACTGGGGTGCCACCGCGCGTGCAAAGACATCGGCTGCATCCATGATCCCGAACAGATCGGCGTTGACCTCATGGCCGGCCCGCTTCAGGGCTGCTATCGCGACTTCTGTCTGTGCATTGCCGGCGCCGCCGCCAAATCCCTTCAGGCTGCCGTCAATGAACGAGGCGCCCTCGTCGATCGCGGTCAGGATATTTCCGATTGCGAGGCCAAGATTGTTATGCGGATGAAAGCCAATCGGTATCTTGATGGCATTTCGCACGGCACGAACACGTGCAGCAACTTCGGTCGGCACCAGATGCCCCTGTGACTCGGCCAGGTTTACGTAGTCAGCGCCGTACGACTCCATCTTGCGGGCCTCTTCAGCAAGACGCTCGGGCGATGCCATGCCAGCGGAAATAAGGTAGCCGACGGCCATCATTCCCAGGTCCTTCGCACGACGGATGTGCTGCTCCGTGACATCGGCCTCGGTACAGTGCGTAGCGATGCGGGCGACCGTTACGCCAGTGCGCGCCGCCATTTCGAGATCACCGAAGGTCCCGAATCCAGGAACCAGGAGCACAGCGACCTTCGCGCGTTTAACCGCGCCGCAGGCGGCCTCAAGCAGTTGCTGGTCGGTTGCCGGCGCCCTTCCCACATGCACGCTGCTGCCACCAAGCCCGTCGCCGTGCCCGACTTCGATAATGTCGACCCCGGCCGCATCGAGGGCCGCGGCTGAACGGGCGACAATTTCGGGAGTGAACTGGTGACGATAGGTGTGATTCCCGTCGCGCAGGGTGACGTCTACGAAAGTGATCTTTGCCATGTCATCGGCTCCTAGTTGAGGCTGCGTGCGTAGCGTTCTGCGACTGCCACTGCAGCCGCAGTGATGATGTCCAGGTTGCCGGCGTATGGCGGCAGATAGTCTCCGGCGCCTTCCACCTCGATGCACGTCATGAAATGGTCGCCGCGGAAAAACGGCTCGACTGTCAGGCGGTAGCCGGGAACGTAATGCTGCACTTGCTTTACCATTTCGAGCACCGATTTCCTCACCAGCTCCTCGTCGACGTCGCCCTCCACCACGGTGTATACCGTGTTGCGCATCAGGAGCGGCGGATCGGCCGGGTTCAGCACAACCAGCGCCTTCCCCCGCCCTGCGCCGCCCAGTTCCTCCAGCGCGCGGCTCGTCGTATGGGTGAACTCCTCAATGTTCTGGCGAGTGCCGGGCCCGGCGCTCTCGCTGGACACGGTCGCGACGATTTCCGCGTAGGTCACCTTCGCCACCTTGTTCACGCCATACACGACTGGAATCGTGGCCTGCGCTGCGCAGGAAATAAGATTGACGTTCGGGATCACCATGTGATCGCTCATATTGACGCAGGGCACCACGCTTGGCCCTACTTTGGCTGGCGTCAAATCGATGGCGATCATGCCCGCCGCCTCGTAACGGGGTGCGTTCGTGATGTGTGCCTTTGCCGAGGTTGCTTCAAACACGATTCGTACGTCGCGCTCTTCCAGAATGGCATCCACGCCGCGATCAGATGTGCGAAAACCCATCTCCCGCGCCCGTGCCAATCCTTCCGACGCAGGATCGATTCCCGCGACGAGGCGCAGGTCAAACAGAGGATTGCGTCGTATCTTGTACATCAGGTCTGCACCGATATTGCCGGAACCAAGAATTGCGACCGGAATGCGGGGTGATTCGATTGCCATGGAATATCTCCTGTCTTTAAACGGTAAACAATATCAAGCGGACACAAGTGCCAATGTCAGCCAGGGCACTAACACGATCAGCGCCCATGCCAACAGGAGACAGACGACGAATATGGAAATGTTCCTTACAAGCTCCCCATAGGGAACGCCCATGACCGCTGATGTGACGAAGAGATTGAGCCCATAGGGCGGGGTAATGAACCCGATTGAAGTCCCGACCACAAAAATCACGCCCCAATGAACAGGATGGATGTTGAGCGCCACGGCGACCGGCCCAAGGATCGGCGCCAGTATCAGAACCACTGCCACCGACTCTGTAATGCAGCCAATGATCAATATCAATCCCAGCATCGCCGCGATCGTGTAGCTGGGCCCATGCACCTTTCCCATTTCGACGAGAAAGGCCTGAATCATGCTGGGCACATCCATGACCGAAAGGATTTGCTGGAACTGAAGCGAGAACGCGACCATCGGTGCGATGATTCCCGTGATCGCCGCGCTCGCCTGGAGGATCTTCGGCACATTGCGCCACTGAACCTGCCGCGTCACATACAGGCCTACAATCATGCAGTAGACGGTGGCCACCCCCGCAGCCTCGGTCGAACTGAACCATCCGAGATAGAGACCAAAAAACAGCAAGGCAACCGCCACCAGCCCGAGGAAAGCACCCTTGGTTTCGATCGCAACATTCTTGAGCAGTGTCGCCGGATGAAACCGGTCCGCGGGTTCTGCGCCCCGGGTCAGGTATGAGCAGAATCCGATCAAGATAATCATCATCAGGATTCCCGGGAGCATGCCCCCGAGATTCAGGTCCACGGGAGAAACTCCCATGGTCACCCCGTAAATAATGAAGATCGTGCTGGGCGGTATCACCACCCCCAATGTGCCACCTGCCGCAACGATGGCGCCCGCCAGCCCGGGTTTAACCCCCGACGCCTTCATCTCCGGCCCCATCAGCTGCCCGATAGTGGCGGCCGTCGCTGCGTTGGACCCGCTTACTGCTGAAAACAGCCCGCTGGCCAGGACCGACGTCGCGGCTGTGCGCCCGGGAAGAAAGGCAACCATGCTCTTGGACAAGCCGATCAGGCGCTGCGACAATCCACCTGCGGTCAGGAAATCGCCGGTGCTGATGAAGAGCGGCACCGCAAGAAAGGCAAAACTCTTGAGCGCGTCGAGTGACGATACGCCCATGTTCGCCAGCGGAAAGTCAATTACCCAATACGAGGTTGCCGCAACCCAGAACGCCATCAACAGGACGATCGGGGTTCCAAAGACGAACATCAGCACGGTCAGGACGGAAATGACAGTTAACGCCACGGGCGCCTCCTTTCGACTGGGGTAGTTACAGGATGCTGCCCGGAGCGTTCTTTGCTTCTTCCTTGAGACGATCCCACCCATAAAAAACCAGCCAGAGCCGCTGGCAGATGCGCAACATCGAGAAGCCCCAACCAACCGGGACGGCGAGCGTTGCGAAGGCGAGCGGGATAGGGGTACCGAACACCGTCTGGTTCATGGCGATGTTATTGCGGACGATGCCGTAGGAACTGAAGATGATAATGGTCCCGATCCCCAGCCAGATTCCGCAGTCGATTGCTTCGAGTATCCGCTGCGCCTTCTCACTCAAACGGCGCCGCAGTTCCGAAAAAGCGAGATGGGTGCCGTAGCGTCCATGCTTTGCCATCGAAAACCAGGACAGCCACACAAAGGCATGCAAGGCTACCTCCGGCCCCCACACGGCCTGCTCCCTGGTCACTGCCCGGCGTATGGTTTCCACGCCGATCAGGATGATCAACGTGACGTAACTTGCCAGGATGACGTTGTTTTCAACATGCGAGAGCGATGCGTCGAAACGTTCGGTCCAGGTACGTTTTCCATCGCTTGTTGACACTGGCATCTCCGGGCCGCGCAGGGTCTCCGACGCTTTTTCCTGTCCCTGCCCTTCCGTATTTCGAATAGCTTCCAAAGCAGTGTCTCCTCAGCGCGTTGCAATGAGGGCCGGCATTGCCGGCCCTTCAAACCGGGACTAGATCCACCACTTGGCGGGCTGAAGGGGTTTGCCCGATACTTTCGCCTCGAACTCCTTCATCGCGCCGTACACGTCAGTGCCGGCGATTTGGTCCAGCTTCTTCCGGCTTGCCGAGTACAGCTGGAGGTTGGCTTCCACCCCTCCGACCCCCTTGAACTCGGCGCGCTGCGCCTCGGTCAGACGGTTGTGCTTGATCGCACTCTTGCTGTACGCGGAGGTAGCCGCTGGGTTCGGTCCGTTCCCGACCTGCGCGTTCTGTGCCTGCTCCACCCCACGATAGGCAGATTGCATGGTCTCGAAGGCTGCATCCATGAACACGAGCTTGATCTTGTCCGGGAAGGCATCGAACGTCTTTGCCGAGATGAATACCAATTCAAACCCGGGCGAGAATCCGACGCCGATCGCCTGCGACAGCACGCTCTGCATGCCAAAGCCCGTAGCCGCCCCCGGCCAGGTTTCAGTAGCGTCGACCACGCCCGATTTCAGCCCCTCAAGCAATTCGGTGAACGCCAGGGGAATCGGGCTCATCTTCATGCTCTGCGTGAAATTCGCAATCATCTCGCTGTTGGTGATACGGATCTTTGCGCCCTGCAGGCCTGCGGGGGACACGATCGCCGGCTTGTCCGCATATTTCAAGCCCATCAGGATGTCGCGCATCTCACCGCTGCCGAACAGCGGCACAATGCCGTAGGCCTTGCGCATCACATCTCGATAGAGTCGATTGGATTCCTTGCTGAACAGGAAATTGTGATAGCCGGTACGGTCGCGCCAGAGGAAAGGCCAGTCGAGTGCTATCGAGTACGGCATTACCGATCCCAGGTTCTGCGGGGAAGAAGATCCCATATGGATCACATTGTTGATTACCCGCTCGCCGCAAGTTGTTTCAGCACAGGACTGCGATTTATCGATCAGCTGGATCGCGACTTCACCGTCGCTTTTTTCTTCCACCCGTTTTACGAATTCGTAGATGCCAGTGCGCAGATGCGCCTCGTTTGTCGGTGATATGACGCTCGCGCCGAAACGCAGCTTGTACTTCGCTTTTGACTGGGCATGGGCATCGCGTATGGCATATTCACCCAGCGAGGGCAACAGCCCTCCCGTTGCGCCTGTGGCAGTTGCAAACAACGCCGCCTTCAGACCGTATTTCCGGGCCACCGACAGGAATTCCCTGCGTGATATAGGCTGCTGATGATTCATTTTGTCCCCTCACCATTGAATAGAAGCCGGCATCTGTTTTTGTATTACCGGCACAAGCTTTTAAACGGGAATATGCATACCCGGCCCCAAACTCCTTGTCTCGAGGCGGACCTCCCTTGAGGTCAACAGCGGCGTCGGCCCGCTCACGTCGATGATGTCTTCGTACTGGCCGGCAGCAAACAATGTCGACGTCCCCTCGATGTCAGTATGGATCAGCAGGACACTCGACAAGACACGGGCGCAGCCATCTTCATTGCCAATGCGGTAGATGCTGATATGGCGCTTGAACCGCCCCTTCATGCGAACGTGCTGCGGCAGCATCGCAAATAGACCCTGCATTCCTTGACGGTCATGCTTGAGCCACACCATGTCCTTGCCGATTTCGGGACTGAAGGCAGTGATCTGGTAACTGAAATCCGGTGCGCAGGTTCGCAAGAAGCCTTTGAAATCCTCCTGGTCCAGCAGTAATGCGCCTTCGTAGACGACCGCGCCGATTTCTTCCCTGTTCATGCGGCCCTCGTCTTTTTGCTGGTTGGTCGATCCTGCAAAGCCGGGGACCGGTCGAAAGGGTCATTCGCCTTGCGTCCCATATATCTGGACCAGGTCCGGTAATAAGCCCGGACGATCTCGTCATCTTGTGACTTCAGGCCCTCATGCCGGGCGAAGATTCCATACTGGGATGCACCGTTGCGGTTCGTCCTTTCGACCGCGTCCACGAACAGAACGTCTTCGGCCAAGTTCCGTCCGAACGGCCCCCAGAATTGATTGTGATGTTTCTGACGCTCGTCACGGTCTTCGGCGGACTCACCCTTGATGCCCAAGCCGCGTTGCTCGAGGAGAGTGATGCCTGGCGCAATGGGAATACTGGTATCGATCCGGATCGTGGTAGCCCTGACAATTACAGTGGTGTTCGGGAACACATCGACGACGCGGAATTCACCAGGCTGAAGTCCCGGAAGGACAAGGTTGTCCCGCGACTCCCATCCCTTGTAGTTCTTGTACTGGACGTTGAGAGGCTCCAGCGATCCGTGCCCGTTTTCATGGATGCTCCACATACGATTGTGATAGCCATCGACCGCCACGCTGGTCGTGCGGTTCACCACATGGCCCCATTCGTGGTACAGCTCCATGTTGGTCTCATGCCACTGCTTCCAGTTGGCAGTCAGCCTGACCCGATGGAAATGAAAGACTTCCAGTGGCTTGGTGCCCATTGGCTCAAGCAAGTCATCCATTGCATCGCCGACGTGGCTATCGAAGTCTTCCGCGGCATCATCCAGATTGATGAAGATCATGCCGAGCTTCTCAGCCGTTTTCACCTGACGCAGTCCAACATCATCTTTCGTGAGACCGCACTGGCTATAGCCCTCTTCCCGCGTCATCGAGGTACAGCGCCCCTTGGTATCGTAAGACCAGAGGTGGAAAAAGCAGGTGAAGCTTTTCACGTTTCCAATCGGCTCGGTGACGAGCAGAGCACCGCGGTGCGAGCAAGCGTTGATGAAGGAACGAACGATGCCGTCCTTGCCCCGCACCACGACGATCGGAATGCCGACATGCTCGATCGCCCGAAAATCCCCAGGCGCGGCGACTTCGCTCTCATGGCACACGAATTTCCAGGTCCGGGCAAATATCTTGCTCCGCTCCTCCTGAAACAGAAGGGGATCGGTATATACCTCGGCGCTAACATAGTGATCATCAGGAAGCCCGGGCGGGGTAGTCCATTGAATGGCGGTACGAGACATACAACCTCCTGTTGATTGAGCGACTTCAGAAAAGCAGGTTTACAACATCGTGCGGCCGGTCCATGTTTTCAGGATTTGGACTGACGGCGCACTGCTGATCAGAAGTTGAGAAGCTGCCTTGAGTCGATCGGCAATTTCTTTTTCGCGAGCCGTCGTTACGGCAGGACTCGACGCCGTCACGACCAGGCACCCTATGGGGCGCCCATCCGGATAGGGCATCAGCGCCGCACCGATCGCAGTCATTCCTTCATAAGCATCGTCGCGAGCAACTGCGAAGCCCTGCTCACGCACGATGTCGAGGTAGCTGAACAGCGCACCCTGCTTTGTAATCGTTTCAGATGTAAATGATTTGTAGGGTGCTGGGCCAAGCAGCTGATCGCGCTCCGCTGGCGGGAGGGATGCAAGCAGGATCTTTCCGGACGCCGACCCGTGCAGCGGGCTCTTGAGCCAAGTGTCGTAGTACGGCGAAAGTGGATGGTCGCCCCGAACGAAGTCAACCACCATGCGTTCCTTGCCGATAAAGAGAACCAGCGCAGTCGTCTCGGAAGTACGTTCACGAAGGAACTCGAGTACGGATCGCGCCTCGTTCTTTAACTGCGTAATCGGATGAAAGAGCGACAGCGGAGATAGTGCCCGCGGACCGGGGAGATAGCGCTTTGTGGAATCGTCCCTGACTGCATAACCCTGCTCCAGCAGGATCTGTAGCAAACGGTGTGCAGTACTGACATCAAGGCCGGCCTCTGCAGCAAGTTCGGACAATGTCAGGGGTGCGCTTGCCCTCGTCAGCACATCAAGCAGAATCAGTCCGCGCGACAAAGAACCAACCGCGCCACCGTCCTCCCGGGACGTCCGGCGACGGGGCTTGATCTGCTCCTCAAGCGAAATCGTGGAATCCAAAATTTGCATCCCCTCTAATGACAAAATCTTCTGCTCGGTATGCTATGTGAAGTTTTCATTATACGCAATCATGTATTCATTAAACGGTATTTTTTCTGGAATTGCCGGATTCGCGTAGCCAGATTTTTTGCTGGCGAAACGTGACAAGTGATTCGCCATGAAATGCCACGCTCGCAACTACTGGGGCGGAATTGATCTCGACCGCCCTCCGATGCACACCCATGGACTCGGGCGTTGCCCCGGGCACTCCCTGGGCGAGTGAACATCAGCGCAGCCTGGCACGGGACCACCTGAAGTACTGTTTCAAATACAGTACACTGACCGGCAGCAACAAAAACCAGACAGGCACTTCCGCGCCGCCGCCAAGGCTCCGGCGCACCCGCCGTCCCCATTAATCATCCGACCCGCGCGTGCGGCCGTCGGTGCGGACCATTTTCCCGACCAGGAGACATGAATGTATCCAGAACTTTCGATGTACATCGACGGCAACTTCATCACCGCCGCCCAAGTTGAAAAAACGCAGGATGTGCTCAATCCCGCCACCGGCAAGCCGCTCGGAAAACTGCCGCACGCCAGCAAACAGGACCTGGACCTTGCGCTCGCCGCAGCGCAAAGGGCGTTCGAACAATGGCGCCGCACCTCCCCGCTGGAGCGCTCGAAGATCCTGCGCCGGGTAGCCGAACTGGCGCGCGAGCGCTCCGAGGAAATTGCGCGCGGCATCACGATGGACATGGGAAAACCGCTGGCCGAAGCCAGGGTGGAAGTTGCCGCCGGCGCAGAGCACGCGGAGTGGCACGCCGAGGAATGCCGCCGCATCTACGGCCGCGTGATCCCGCCGCGCAATCCTGCCGTCCGACAGATCACGGTGCGCGAGCCGGTGGGTGTGTGCGCTGCCTTCTCGCCGTGGAATTTCCCCTTGAACCAGGCGATTCGCAAGATCGCGGCGGCGCTCGGCGCTGGCTGCACGCTGATCATCAAGGGCCCGGAAGATGCGCCCAGCGCGGTGGTCGCGCTGGCCCACCTGTTCCACGACGCCGGATTGCCGCCAGGCTGCCTGAACATCGTCTGGGGCGTGCCGCCCGAAATTTCCCAGCACCTGATCACCTCGCCGATCGTGCGCAAGGTATCGTTCACCGGCTCGGTGCCGGTAGGCAAGCAACTGGCCGCGCTGGCCGGCGCCCACATGAAGCGCGTCACGATGGAACTCGGCGGCCACTCGCCCGTGATCGTGTTCGATGACGCCGATGTCGATCAGGCGGCGACGGTACTGGCCGGGCTCAAGCAGCGCAATGCCGGCCAGGTTTGCGTTGCCCCGAGCCGCTTCTACGTGCACGAAAAAGCCTACGACCGCTTCCTGTCGGTGTTTGTTGCAGCGCTGGAGAAAGTGAAGGTCGGCGACGGACTCCAGTCCGAAACCAGGATGGGACCGCTGGCGCATGAGCGCCGCGTGGATGCCATGCAGCAGTTCGTGGATGACGCGATTGCCTGCGGCGCCACGGCGGTGCTCGGCGGCGAAGCAATGGGCGGATCGGGCGGCTATTTTTTCCCGCCCACGGTGCTGTCCAATGTGCCGGACACTGCACGCCTGATGCGCGAAGAGCCGTTCGGCCCGGTCGCGCCGGTGACCCGTTTCAGCGATACCGACGACGTGCTGCGCCGCGCCAACAGCCTGCCTTTCGGACTCGCATCGTATGTCTTCACCGGATCGATCAAGACCGCGCGCCATGTGTCGAACAATCTTGAAGTCGGCATGGTCAACATCAACCACTTCGGGATTGCCCTGGCCGAGACGCCGTTTGGCGGCGTGAAGGACAGCGGCATGGGTACCGAAGGCGGCACCGAGACCTTCGATGGCTACCTGAACACCAAGTTCATCTCGGAATTGAGCTGAGTCTTTTTCAAGCCCGGGGGCGCGCGCAGGCAGGCGCGCTCCCTGTGGCGATGAAGGAGCAGGTATAAAAAAAAGAGGAACGCTTTTGCGTTCCTCTTTTTCATTCTGCCCGTCCCTGGATCAGAAAACGATCAGGTCGCGCATGGCTTCTCCGGACGCCATCCGGTCAAAGCCGCGGTTGATGTCGTCGAGCTTCAGCCGCTCGCCCATCAGCTTGTCGATCGGCAGCTTGCCGCGCAGGTAAAGGTCGATATAACGCGGAACGTCACGTCCCGGCACGCAGGAACCGACGTAGCTGCCCTTGACCGTGCGCTCTTCCGCCACCAGGCTCAGTTGCTGCAGCGGCCACTTGTCGTCCGGATGCGGCAGGCCGGCGGTGACCGTCATGCCGCCGCGGCGGGTCATGCGGTAGGCTGCTTCCATGGCCTGGGTCGAACCGGCCATTTCGAATGCATAGTCGACGCCGCCCTTGGTCAGTTCGCGTACCCGGCTCACTGCGTCCGGATCGCGAGCATTCACCGTCGCGGTCGCACCCAGCGCCTTGGCGGCGGCCAGCTTGCTGTCATGCAGGTCCACCGCGATCACCTGGGATGCGCCGGCCGCCAGTGCGCCGAGCATCGCGCACAGTCCGACGCCACCCAAGCCGATCACGGCAGCCGTGGTGCCAGCCTTCACGCCCGCCGTGTTGATGGCGGCGCCGACGCCGGTCAGCACCGCGCAGCCAAACAAGGCGGCTTCGATCGGATCGATATCCGCCTCGACCTTGACGCACGAGCGGCGGGAAACCACCGCATGCTCGGCAAAAGCCGACACGCCGACGTGATGATGGACATCGCCCGTTCCCATATGCAGGCGCCGTGCGCCCGACAACAAGGTACCCTTGCCGTTAGCTTCCGCGCCAGGTTCGCACAGGGCCGGCCGTCCTTCCATGCAGGGCAGGCAGTGACCGCAGCTGGGCACGAACACCAGCGCGACCAGATCACCCGCCCTGAGGTCGGTGACACCCTCGCCGACCTGGACCACCCGGCCCGACGCCTCGTGCCCCAGCGCCATCGGCACCGGACGCGGACGCACGCCATTGATCGTCGACAGGTCCGAATGGCACAGCCCGGCTGCGACCATCTTGACCAGCACTTCGCCGGGTCCTGGCGGATCCAGCGTCAGCTCTTCGATCTTCAGTGGCTTGGTTTGCGCATACGGGCCTTCCATGCCCAACTGATGCAATACAGCGGCGCGAGTCTTCACGATACGTCCTCTCAGGAGCAGGGTTTCAGGTCAGATGGTACGGCCGCCATCGACCGGCATTTCCAGTCCGGTGAGGAAGGCGGCGGCATCGGTGCCGAGGAAGACCGAGACAGCAGCCACGTCTTCCGGGGTGCAGAAGCGGCCGAGCGGCACGGTCGCGATGAAGCGCGCGCGGTTTTCCGGGGTATCTGGAACACCCATGAAATCGCCCAGCAAGCCGGTCGCACCCATCACCGGGCAAATTGCGTTGACGCGGATATTGTCCGGAGCCAGTTCCACCGCCATCGATTTCGACAGCATGTTGACCGCACCCTTGGAGCTGTTGTACCAGGTCAGGCCTGGACGGGGACGAATGCCCGCCACCGAGCCGACGTTCAGGATCACGCCGCCCTTGCCGCGCTGGCGCATCAGCGGCACCACGGCATGGGTCATGTGGTAGATCGACTTGACGTTGACGGCAAACATGCGGTCGAAGGTCTTTTCGTCCACGTTCAGCATTGGCTGGTTCTTGTGGGTGGTGCCGGCATTGTTGATCACGATGTCGGGAATGCCGAAGGTGTCGACGCAGTGCTTGACCGCAGCGTCGATGTCGGCACGGCTGGTGACGTCGCAGCCGATTGACGTTGCGTTCGGTCCCAATTCTGCGGCCAGCGCCCGGGCGCCCTCCACGTTGAGGTCGGCGATGACAATCTTCGCGCCTTCGGCGATGTAGGAACGCGCCACGCCGGCGCCGAAACCGCCTGCTGCGCCGGTGATGATTGCGACTTTATTCAACAGTTGAGCCATGTTGCTTTCTCCTGATTAAGTGCGGGACCTGAATCCCGCCCGGCAGGCGATCGCCTGCCGGATGCAAATTGATGAATGACAGCCTTGTGCCTGGGGTGGACTGAGCGACGACGATCAGCCGAAGTACTGCACGACGGTCTTGGTGGTGCTCATCTCTTCCAGCGCGACGAAGCCCTTTTCGCGGCCGTGGCCGCTCTTCTTCATGCCGCCGAAAGGCAGTTCCACGCCGCCGCCGGCGCCGTAGCAGTTGATGAAGACCTGGCCCGAAATCATGCGCTGCGCCATGCGCGACTGGCGGCTGCCGTTCTCGGTCCAGATGCCGGACACCAGGCCGTATTCGGTGGCATTGGCCAGCCGAACCGCATCTTCCTCGTCGGTGAAGCTCATTGCCGACAGCACCGGTCCGAATACTTCCTTGCAAGCCAGCTTGTGGTCGCGCGGCACCGCGCCGAACAGGGTCGGCGCCACGAAATAACCGTCCGCCGACACGCCCTCCGCCAACTGGCCTTGCGCCAGCACCGGCACGCCGGATGCTACTGCTTCCGCGATGAAACCGCTGACGCGTACAAACTGCTTGCGGTTGACGATCGGGCCGCAATCAAAATCCATCTCCGGTGTGCCAACTTTCACTTTCGCGAAGGCGGCAGCGACCCGGCCGACGAACTCCTCGTATATGCCCTCTTGCACCAGCAAGCGGCTGCCTGCCGAGCAGGTCTGGCCAGCATTCTGGGTGATGGCCTTGACGATCACCGGCACTGCCTTGTCCATGTCGACGTCGTCGAACACGATCTGCGGCGACTTGCCGCCCAGTTCGAGCACGCACGGCACATGGTTGCGGGCAGTGGCTTCCTGCACCATCACGCCCACCTCAGGCGAGCCGGTGAAGGTCGCGAAGTTGATACCCGTGTGGGCGGTCAGCGCGGCGCCAGCTTCGTGACCATAGCCGGTCACCAGGTTCAGGGCACCCGCCGGCAAGCCGGCTTCCTGGCCGAGCTGGACCAGGCGGATCACGGACATGCAGGCATCTTCCGAAGGCTTGAGCACGCAGGCATTGCCCATGGCGATTGCCGGGGCGATGGTGCGGCCGAACATTTGCGCCGGGTAGTTCCAGGGAATGATGTGGGCTGTCACGCCGTGCGGCACACGCACCACGGAAACGTTGTAGCCGTTCATGTAGGGAATCGTCTGGCCGTGCACCTTGTCGGCGGCGCCGCCGTAGTATTCGAAGTAACGGGCAACTGCGACGATGTCGTTGCGCGCCACGGTGATCGGCTTGCCGGTGTCGAGCGCTTCGATCTGGGCCAGTTCCTCGGCATTGTCGAGGATCTTCTGTCCGAACTTCAGCATGATGCGGCCGCGTTCAGCGGCGGTCAGCTTGCCCCATGCGCCATCGAGGGCGCCCTGCGCTGCCGCGACTGCCAGGTCGATATCTTCCGCGCGGCCACGGCCGATCGTGTCGTAAACCTCGGCGTTGCAAGGATTGATGACGTCGATCGCTTCGCCTGCTACCGGTGCAACCCATTTGCCGTTGATCAGCAATGTCTGGATACCCATTCAAATTCTCCTGTCTAATGTTTGGTTGTTATCGTGCTTCAGTGCGCACCAGCGGCATCGGAGGCGTGGGTCAATTCCCCGCGCTCCAGGGTCAGGGTGTCGTCAGGCAGGTCCCGCAGCAGGCTGCGGTTGGACTCGGTGACGACGACACACAATTCGGGCGCCATGTCGCGCAAGCGGCGCAGCGACTCGGCATACTGGTTGGCCAGCACAGGAGCAAGTCCCTGGAAGGGCTCGTCGAGCAGCACCAGGCGGGTGCCTGCCATCAGTGCGCGACCGAGCGCCGCCATCTTGCCCTGGCCGCCGGACAGGGCCGAACCCGAGCGTGGCAGCATCTCCTTGAGCTGGGGCACGACCACCAGGGTTCTCTCCAGGCGATGGTCGATCTCGGCCTTGGACAAGCCGAGCACATCGCATGGCAGGCGCAGGTTCTCTTCCACGGTAAAGGTGGGAAACATGACCCGGTCTTCCGGAGCATAGCCGATGCCGAGTCCGGAACGCATGTAGCCGGGTTGCGTGGTGATGTCGTCGCCATCGAACTCCAGCGTGCCTTCGGTGGACGGGATCAAACCCATCACGACCCGCAGCAAGGTGGTCTTGCCGGCGCCGTTGCGGCCCACTACGGCCAGCAGGCTGCCTGCCTTGAATTCGGTCTGGATCTTGCGCAGCACGGTGATGCCGGCGATCCTGGTGCTGACCTGATTGATCTTCAGCATCTCATTCCCCAATCACGTTCTTGCGTATTTCCGGATCGTTCAGCACTTCCGTCGGCGTGCCGTCGGCCGCCACGCGGCCGGAAATCCAGGCCGCCACGCGGGTAGCGTAGCGCGTCACGATATCGACGTCGTGCTCAACGAAAATTGCGGTGATCTTTTGCTCGTCCAGTGCCGCCATGATAGTCGCCATCAGACCATGCTTTTCGTCCGTCGACACGCCGGAAGTCGGCTCGTCGAGAACCAGCAGCTTTGGCTTCAGTACCAGCGCCATGGCGATGTCGAGCAGCTTGCGGTGTCCTTCCGGCAGCAGTTCCGACAATTCGTCGGCGCGGGCTGACAGGCCGACCATTTCCAGCACATGGTCGATCTCGGCATTGGATACCGATTGCGCCAGCGAATTCCACAGGCCAAGGCGGCCGATCCGTCCGGCAGCCGCCAGCCGCACGCAGTCACGTACCGTGTGCTCCAGGAACAGTTGGGGCAACTGGAAGGAACGTGCCATGCCGCGCTTGACGATGACACGCGGCGCCAGCCCCGTGATCTCGTTGCCGTCGAACAGCACCTTGCCGCTTTGCGGCCTGATCAGGCCGGTGCAGATGTTGATGAATGTGGTCTTGCCGGCGCCGTTCTGGCCGATCACGGCCAGCCGCTCGCCCTGCTGAAGGCTGAAATTGATGTTGTCAGCCACCACCACCGCCCCGAAGGACAGCTTGAGGTCTATCGTTTGCAGCAATGCTTGTCCCATCACGCCTCCTTCCTGCGCGCTTGCACGCGCGACATCAATCCGGAGATGCCGTTGGGGGCAAAGAACACCATCAGGATCAGCACGATTCCAACCACCATCTGCCACGCGCCGGTCAGGTAAGCCGCGGCGAACAGCTTGAGAAACTCGAACACACCGGCGCCGAGGAAGGCGCCAACCGGATGGCCGACGCCACCGAGAATGGAGATGAACACGATCTCGCCCGAACGTACCCAGTAACCCATTTCCGGAGTCACCAGGCCTTGCGTGACCGCGAAGATCGCGCCTGACAGCGAGCACAGCGCGGCCGAGATGATGTAGCCGATCCACAGCACGCGATAAGTCGACATGCCTATGTATTCAAGGCGGGTCTCGTTGGTCTTGATGGCGGAAAGCGCCTGTCCGGCCACGGAATTCAGATAGCGCTGGACCAGCAAGCCCAGCACCAGCGCCAGGCCGACCACCAGCAACAGCAGGACGGTTTCATAGCCGTCGCGTTCCAGGGTCATGCCGAAGAAACTGGAGCGTTCGATCCGCATGCCATCCGTGCCGCCGGTGACGTTGGTGAACTTGCCGATGATGGAGAACAGCACCATCGACAGCGCCAGGTTGAGCATGCCGAAGAAGATTGCGCGGTAACGCACCACGAACGAACCGACCAGGGCGCCGAACAGCGTGCCGACCACCGTTCCGAGCAGGATCAGCACGGCGGTATCGGTGCCGGCCCATTTCTTTCCGAGAAAGGCCACGACATACCCTGCCAGGCAAGCGAACATGGCGTGACCGAACGACAGCAGGCCGGCGCGCACCAGGATCGAAACGCCCAGTGCGGCAAGGCCGAAACAGGCGGCGATAATGATCGGGGTCTTCAGCCACGGCATGGCGAAGGGCGCGACCAGCGATAACAGCAGCAGTGCAAGGACTGCGATTTTTGGCTTGGACATCAGACTCTCCTCGCCTGTGCGACGGAAAACAGACCCTGGGGTCGGAACAGCAGGACCAGCACCATGATCAGGTAGGGCATCAGCACCTCCAACTCCGGCATCAGGTACACCGCAAAGGAACGCGCCAGGCCGATGATGATGGCGGTAACCAGCGTGCCTTCCACCTGGCCCAGGCCGGCGGTGGCGACAACGGCAAACGACAGCACGATCATCTCGGCGCCGATACCGGTGACCCACGCGGTGGTAGGCAGCGCGAGCGCGCCACCCAGCGCACCCAGCACGGAACCGACCACGAAGGTCATCAGGCAGATGCGCTTGACATTGATGCCAAGCGCCATCGACACCTCACGGTTGTGGGCGACGGCCACGATCTGGCGGCCGGTGGAACTCTTGCGCAGGAACCAGCGCAGCGCGACGAAAATCAGCAGCGCCACGCCGGGCAATACGAACAACTGATAACGCGTGTAGGTAATGCCGACTACGTCGACGTTGCCGAAGTAGGCGACGATATCTGACACCGAATAAGGCTGCGTTCCCCAGATCATCCGCTGCAGGTCTTCGAAGATCATGAAGGCCGCAAACGTGATGAGCAATTGCAGCATTGCCGGCTTGTCATAGATGCGGCGCAACAACCCGCTTTCCATGATTGCGCCCAGCAGCACGCCAACTACCACGGCTGCCAGCACCAGCAATGCTACTTGCGCCAAGGGCGGCAAGCCGAACTTCACCGCCAGCAGCACGGTGGAAGCGGCGGCATAGCCACCAAATGCATACAAACTGCCATGCGCCATGTTGAGGATGCCCATGACGCCAAAAACCAGCGTCATGCCCAGCGCCACCATGAACAGCAGGCCTGCATACGAGAGGCCATCGAGGATGGCCAGCAGGATCAAATCCGGTGTCATTTTTCTGCTTTGCTTTTTTTACTTGAATACGACGATGCGCGGGCTCTTGATCAGCTCGGGCTTCAGGGTCTTGACCCACTCTGGCGACTTCGAACCTACCGGAGTCGTGACGAGGTCAGCCGGATAGATCTCCATCTTGTCGAGGATGGGGAAAGCGTAGCCCGGGGCCTTCTTGGTCGTTCCCATCAGCTGGTCTTCCAGGCCCTGTCCGTCGACACGCATCTTGACCGTGCGGGTAAGGCCACGGAATTCGATGCCGTGCATGGCGTCAGCCAGTTGCTCGTTGGTCGGCCATGCGCCCTTGTTGGCCTTGATCGCCTTGTCATAACCTGCGACCAGGCCGTCAAGCGCCTGGACCATGTGATGAACCGAATAGATCGGATAGGCGCCGGTCTTGGCCTTGAACTTGGCAACGAAGTTCTTCAGCTTCGGATCGTCCTTGAATTCAGGATGCAGGAACCAGTGGTCGCCACGGGCGCCAACCAGCACGCCTTCAGGCATCACCGATCCCAGGCGCTCAAGCGAGCTCTCGGCCAGCGGCAGCACGAACAGCGAGTTTTTCATCAGTCCACGCTGTGCAGCCTGGCGAACGAAGGTATCCAGGTCACCGCCCCACGAGGTCGACAGCACGACATCGGGCTTGATTGCCTGCAGGCGCGTGATTTCGGTCGAGAAATCGGTTGCGCCGAATTTCGGGAACAACTCGGCCACGATCTTGGTATCGGGCTTCAGTGCCATCAACGTATTGCGGAACAGTTCCCACGAATCACGGCCATAGGCGTAGTCCTGGTTCACCACGGCGATGGTCTTGAAGTTGGGCTTCTGGCGCAGCAGGTAAAGTACGGTTGCAACCATCTCGGTGGTGGCGTTGGCCTGGGTACGCACGACATAGCGATAACGCTTGTCTTCCAGCACTTTCTCGGTGCCGCAGTCCCACATCACGTTGACCACTTTCAGGTCTTCGGCGACCGGTGCCAGCGAGTTGCAGTTGCCGCTGGAGATTGCGGCCAGCATGACCTTGGCGCCCTGTTCCTGCACCACGCGACGGTACTCGGACAGCAGCTTGTCGCCGCCAACGCCTTCGTCAATGTAGGTCGGCACGATCTTCACGCCGTTGATGCCACCGGCCGCATTGATTTGCTCGATGTAGAGATCGGCAGCGGCCTTGGCGGGAACGCCGAATACCGATGCGGAACCGGACAGGAAGGTGGTGATGCCGATTTTCAGTTCAGCAGGCTTGCCGGTCTGTGCCAGCGCGCCGGTCATGCTGGTGGCCGCGAGTGCGGCGACAAGCATGCTGGATAATTTATTGAATTTCATGTGAGCTCCTAGGTTCGTCATCATTGCAATCAACGAAGGGATGCCAGGAATTCACGAGCAAGACAAAACACCCCGGGGCGAATCGCTTGCGCGCAAACCACTGTCTCCGTTGATTGTTATTTTTTTTGAGCAGGCTGTAGCGGGGCGGAGTATAGACGCGCCGCCAGCGGCTAGCCAGTCGCATTTGGTGAAGGGGGGGTTCAGGTTTGCTGAAGTCGGAAATGCGATGGCAAGGATGGTGGCATCGGGCAACGAAACCAAAAAAAAAGAGGAACGCTTGCGCGCTCCTCTTTTTCCACTGCTGGCGTCCCCAAGGGGATTCGAACCCCTGTACTCACCGTGAAAGGGTGATGTCCTAGGCCTCTAGACGATGGGGACATGATCTGTCCGCTACTGCAGCCTCACGACTGTACTGCTACTGTACTCTGTACTCTGTACTGAAAAAAAAGAGGGCCGCTTGCGCGCCCTCTTTTCCTGCTACTGGCGTCCCCAAGGGGATTCGAACCCCTGTACTCACCGTGAAAGGGTGATGTCCTAGGCCTCTAGACGATGGGGACATATTCTGTCCGATCTTTCCGCTTCGATGCTTTGAAGCCGTGGCCACTGCTGCAGTTTGTTGGTGGAGGTAAGCGGGATCGAACCGCTGACCTCTTGCATGCCATGCAAGCGCTCTCCCAGCTGAGCTATACCCCCCCTGCGCAGAAGCGAAATTATAGCAGTGCTTTTTCCCCTGTGTAAATCGGTTTTTGCATTTACCCAAGGAATCGAGCAAGTCGTGCCGACACCGTCTCGCGGCCGAACAGTTCGACGACTGCATCGATCGATGGCGTCTGCAACTGGCCGGTCAGCATCAGCCGCAATGGCATGGCAAGCTGCGGCATCTTCAGCTTATGCGCAGCCAGCACTTCCTTGAGCATGGCGGCCAGTGCTTCCTTCTTCCAATCAATCGTCATGCAATGCGCTGCATAGGCCAGCAAGGCCGGCTTCACGGCGTCGGTCAGATGCTGTGACAGCAGCGCTGGTTCCGGCGCCGGTTCGCGATAGAACAACATGGCCGCCTCGGCCAGTTCATTGACGGTCTTGACGCGCTCTTTCAGCAGCGCCAGCACGCTGTCGAGATCGGGCGCGCTATCAAAGCGGGCGCCGTCCTGCTCCATCAAAGGCCGCACCAGCGCAGCCAGGCGGCCCGGCTCGGCCTGGCGTATGTAATGGTTGTTCAGCCAGGCGAGCTTCTCCGGATTGAACTGCGCCGGCGATTTCGACAGGTGGCCAAGGTCGAACCACGCACAGAACTGTTCCATGCTGAAAATCTCGTCGTCGCCATGGCTCCATCCGAGCCTGGCCAGATAGTTCAGCATGGCTTCCGGCAGGTAACCCTGCAGCGGATATTCCATCACGCTGACTGCGCCGTGGCGCTTGGACAGCTTCTCGCCGTCGGGACCATGGATCATCGGCAGGTGGCCATACACTGGCAATTCGCCGCCGAGGGCCTTCAGGATATTGATCTGGCGCGGAGTATTGTTCACGTGGTCGTCGCCGCGGATCACGTGGGTGATGCGCATGTCCCAGTCGTCCACCACCACGCAGAAGTTGTAAGTCGGCGTGCCGTCCGGACGGGCAATGATCAGGTCGTCGAGTTCGCGGTTGGAAATCGTGATCGGGCCTTTGACTGCATCGTCCCAGGTGACGTCACCTTCCTGCGGATTGCGGAAACGCACCACCGGCTTGCGGCCTTCGGGCACGGCCGGCAGCGTCTTGCCCGGCTCCGGGCGCCAGGTGCCGTCGTAGCGCGGCTTGTCGCCGGCGGCGCGCTGGCGTTCGCGCATCGCTTCCACTTCATCCGGCGTGCAGTAGCAGTAATAGGCGGTGCCGTCCTTCAGCATCTGGGCCACCACCTCGCGGTAACGCTCCATTCGGCGCATCTGGTAGAACGGACCTTCGTCCGGCGTCAGTCCCAGCCATTCCATGCCCTCGATGATGGCCTGCACTGCTTCAGGCGTCGAGCGTTCGACGTCGGTGTCCTCCACCCGAAGGATGAAGATGCCGCCGTGGCGGCGTGCGTAGGCCCATGCAAACAAGGCTGTGCGGGCGCCGCCCAGGTGCAGGAAACCGGTGGGGCTGGGGGCGAACCGGGTGCGCACTTTGGTAGCTGCGCTGGTAGCTGCGTTGGTAGCTGCGCTGGTAGCTGCGCTGGTAACTGAATTTGTAGCTGCGGTCATGGCAAACAAAAACGGCCCTGGGTTGCCAAAGCCGGCGTTGGAAAAACCGCCATTTTACTCTCCCGCCCCCGTCAAAGCGGCCTACATGCCGGGAAACCATGACACGCTGCTAAAATCGCTGTTTTACCCCGATCGCAACATCAATGACTCCGTCCACGCCGCGCAAACTGTTCGTCACCACCGCCCTGCCCTATGCCAACGGGCCGTTCCACATCGGCCACATCATGGAGTACATCCAGGCCGACGTCTGGGTGCGCTTCCAGCGCATGTGCGGCAACGAGGTGAACTTCGTCGGCGCCGATGACGCGCATGGCGCGCCGATCATGATTGCAGCCGAGAAAGCCGGCGTCACGCCACAAGAGTTCGTGGCCAATATCGCCGCCGGCCGCAAGCAATATCTGGACGGCTTCCACATCGCCTTCGACAACTGGCATTCGACCGACGGCCCGGAAAACCATGAACTGTCGCAGGAAATCTACCGCCGTCTGCGCGATGACGCCGGACTGATCACGACCCGGACCGTGGAACAGTTCTTCGATCCGGTGAAGAACATGTTCCTGCCGGACCGCTATATCAAGGGCGAATGTCCGCGTTGCGGCACCGCCGACCAGTACGGCGACTCGTGCGAGAACTGCGGCGCCGTCTACACCCCGACCGACCTGAAGAAGCCCTATTCGACCCTGACCGGCGCGACGCCGGTGCTGCGTTCATCCGAGCATTATTTCTTCCAGCTCTCCGACCCGCGCTGCACTGATTTCCTGCGCCAATGGGCACTGGAGAGCCACCGCCTGCAGCCGGAAATCGCCAACAAGGCGCGCGAATGGCTGGAAGGCGAGAACGGACTGGGCGACTGGGACATCAGCCGCGATGCGCCCTACTTCGGCATCGAGATTCCGGATGCGCCGGGCAAGTACTTCTATGTATGGCTGGACGCGCCGATCGGCTACCTGGCGTCGCTGAGGAATTATTTCGGCAAGACCGGCGGCGATTTCGACGCCTTCATGGCGGATCCGTCGACCGAGCAGTACCACTTCATCGGCAAGGACATCACGTATTTCCACACACTGTTCTGGCCCGCAATGCTGAAATTCTCGGGCATGAAGGTGCCGGACAATGTGTTCGTGCATGGCTTCATCACCGTCAGCGGCGAAAAAATGTCCAAGTCGCGCGGCACCGGCATTTCGCCGCTGCGCTACCTCGACATCGGCATGAACCCGGAATGGCTGCGCTACTACATCGCGGCCAAGCTGTCGGCCAAGGTCGAGGACGTGGACTTCAATCCGGACGATTTCGTTGCCCGCGTCAACTCCGACCTGATCGGCAAGTACATCAATATTGCCAGCCGGGCAGCGGGCTTCATCACCAAGCGATTCGATGGCAAGGTTGCGACGGCTTGGGCGCACAGCGGCGACGCATTCCTGGATGGCCTGCGCGACGTGGCAGGAGAAGTTGCAGCCCTGTATGAAGGCCGTGAATACGGCAAGGCGCTGCGCCTGATCATGGGACTGGCCGACGGCGTCAACGAGTATGTCGATGCCAACAAGCCTTGGGAGCTGGCCAAGGATCCGGCCAACAACGACCGCCTGCAGGAGGTGTGCAGCCGGCTGCTGGAGGCGTTCCGCATCCTGACCATCTACCTGAAGCCGGTGCTGCCGGACCTGGCGCTGCGGGTGGAAGCGCTGCTCGATGTCGGCCCACTGGCGTGGGCGCACGTGGCGACGCCATTGCCGGACGGCCACCGCGTGAATCCGTATTCGCACCTGATGACGCGGGTGGATCCGAAGATGCTGGATGCGCTGTTCGAGCCGCCGGCTGAGGCGGCGGCTGAAGCAGCGGCGGTGGCGGGCGCGGCTTCGGGGGCTGCTGCTGTGGCTGGTGCAGGGACTTCTGCTGGTGCTGGTGGACCCCATCCCCATCCCGGCCTTCCCCTTGAAGGGGAAGGAGTGGACGGAGGAGCGATCGAGGCGATCGCTCCTGAAATAAAGATTGATGACTTCGCCAAGGTCGACCTGCGCATCGCGCTGATCGTCAACTGCGAACACGTCGAGGGCAGTGACAAGCTGCTGCGGCTGACGCTGGATGCTGGCGAAGGCCGGACCCGTAATGTATTCTCGGGCATCAAGTCCGCCTATTCACCCGAGCAGCTGGTCGGCAAGCTGACCGTATTGGTAGCGAACCTGGCGCCGCGCAAGATGAAATTCGGCGTGTCCGAAGGCATGGTGCTGGCTGCATCTGCAGCTGACGAAAAGGCTGACCCCGGCATCTATATCCTCAACCCCTGGCCCGGCGCCAAGCCGGGCATGCGCATTCACTAAAGCCATGGACCTGCTGGTCAGAGAAGCTGCACTCGAGGACGCGGAACTGATCGCCGACCTGACCCGCGCCTGCTGGTCGGGACGGGTCGCGCCGAGTTCGAGCGGACACCACGAGGCGCCGGCCACGGTGGCCGGACAACTGCAACAGGGCGGCGGCTTCCTGCTGTTCGACGGCCAGCGGCCGATAGGCTCGGTACGATGGCTGCCGCTGGATGCGGACGAAGGCGTGTGGGAAATATTGCGCATGGGCGTCCTGCCCGAATGCCGCGGCCATCAGTTATCGCAGCATTTGCTGGAAGCCGTGATTCATCAGGCGCATGCCAGCAATATCGACGAGTTGAGATTGGCCGTACGCGCCGACCAGGCGCGCCTGGTCGACCTGTATGCTGCACAAGGCTTCGAGCTGGCGCTGGAGCTGGAGTATGAGCATGCCAACCCGCTGGAACCCGGTCCGAGGGTGATGCGCAGGATCTTGCGGCGCTAAAACCGCGCCAAAACGGCTATAACACGGCGATAACACGGCGGCCGGCACTGCCATTGCTGCAGCAGGCCGGACCGTCTCTAAGGTCCGCCGCTTGAATTGCCCCGCCTTGCAGGCGCACAATACCTGTTCCCCTTGCCGGCGCAGAATATAGCGATGAGCCTGTTCAACCTGCGTTTCCGCCCCCGCCTGATCGACGACCTGCGGTCCTACGACAGCACGAAACTCTCGCGCGACATCGGCGCCGGCCTGACTGTGGCGGTGGTGGCCCTGCCATTGGCGATGGCGTTTGCGATTGCCAGCGGGCTCAAGCCCGAAGCCGGCCTGTTCACCGCAATCATCGGCGGCTTCCTGATATCCGCGCTCGGCGGCTCACGTGTCCAGATCGGCGGGCCGGCCGGCGCCTTCATCGTCGTCATCTACGGAATCCTGGAGCGCTACGGCCTGGCCAACCTGCTGTTGGCCACCATGTTCGCCGGCGTGCTTCTGTTTGCAATGGGGATACTCAGGCTCGGGTCGCTGATACGTTACATGCCGATCCCTATCGTGATCGGCTTCACCAACGGTATCGCGGTACTGATCGCGCTATCGCAGCTGAAGGATTTCTTCGGGCTGAAGATCGAGCGCATGCCCGGCGATTTCTTCGCGCAGATCCAGGCGCTGTCGGCGGCGGCACACACCGTCCACCTGCCGACACTGGCAATGGGCGTGGCGTCGCTGCTGCTGGTGTTCCTGTGGCCACGCCTGCTGCAGTCCAGGGCGCGCACCGCACACGAACTGGATCGGGACCGCGAGCGGATCTGGCTGCGCCTGCTGCGCGGCATTCCCGGCACGATCGTGGTGCTGGTGCTGGCGACCAGCGCTGTCAGCCTGTTCGGGCTGCAGGTGGAAACCATACAAACCCGTTTCGGCGGCGTACCGAAAGCACTGCCGGCGTTTGCGATCCCGGCATTCAGCTGGGAGCTGGTGCAGCAATTGCTGGTGCCCGCGCTGACCATCGCCATGCTGGCAGCGATCGAGTCGCTGCTGTGCGCGCGGGTGGCCGACAGCGTGATCGGCGACCGTCATGACCCGAACCAGGAATTGATGGCCCAGGGCGTGGCCAACCTCGTCACCCCGTTCTTCGGCGGCCTGCCCGCTACCGGCACCATAGCCCGCACCATGACCAATATCCGCAGCGGCGCAGCGTCGCCGCTGGCAGGCATCGTGCATGCGCTGGTTCTGCTGCTGATCGTGCTGGTGGCGGCGCCGCTGGCCTCGAATATCCCGCTGGCCGCGCTGGCTGCCGTCCTGCTGTTCGTCGCCTGGAACATGGGCGAATGGCACGAATTCGCGCGGCTGCGTCATTTCGCGATGACCTACCGGGTGCTGATGGTCGCCACTTTCGTGCTGACCGTGGCGGTCGACCTGACGGTCGCGGTCGAGGTCGGGCTGGTGCTGGCCTGCCTGTTCTTCATCTATCGCATTTCCAGCCTGACCACGATCGAACCGCTGCCCACCGCCCAGCCATTGCCTGACGGCGTGCACGCCTACTCGATATTCGGCGCGCTGTTCTTCGGTGCCGTGGGAAAGATAGAAGCACTGGTCGAGGGCGACGAGCTTCCGCCGCGCGCGCTGATACTGGAGTTGCACCAGTTGATCAACATGGATGCGACCGGACTGGATGCGCTGGACGACATCCACCGGGCGCTGGCCAGGAAAGAGAGCCACCTGATCCTGTGCGGCCTGGCCGGACAGCCGCTCAGCATCATGCAGCGCAGCGGCTTCCTGCAGCGACTGGGTGCCGAAAATTGCGTGGACACGGTCGAGCAGGCAATGGCGCGGGCAGCCTCGCTGCCCTGAGCGCTGGTGCCAGGGCGCGAGCGCTCAGGGCTTCACGTCCGGATCCTCCGAAGTCGACACCCGCGTCACCACCCGCGTGCCGATGTCGAAATGGACATTGAACAAGCGCCGGCTGCCCGGGCCTTCCTGGTACAGCCAGTCCCAGACTTCCTCGTTCTTCAGCCTGAATTGCATCGTCGAGCGTGGCCGGCCCAGCATGCGCCGCACCTGGTCCATGCTCATGCCGGGCGTGATGCGCTTGAAATTGTCCTCGGTCAGCACCTGGCGCCAGTCTTTCAGCTTGCCGTCCTTGCCGATATCGAACATCCAGGTCCGCACGCCATTGGGACCTTTCGGATATTCGAGGACCCGCTCGCCGCTCTCCTCTTCCCATACGGTATCAGGCCGGCCCATCGCAGTACGAACATCGCCCTCGCTGGAGACGCCGCGTGCCAGCTTCTCCAGGCCGGCTTCTTCCACCAGACGACCCTGCTGGTCACAGCCGAGGGCCATGATGGAACAGAAGAATGCGAAAAACGCGCGGACCAGTTGTTTCATGGCGGTACCCTGAAGTGAAGTTCTTGACTCGGGGTAGAATAGCGCCTGATTGCACTTCCTGTTAGCGGAACACCCATGAAATTTTCGAAGCAATTCAGCGGATATCAATCCGAGTTCACGGAATTCCTGAACGACCTGAAGCAAAAGAACCCGAAACTGGAAGAGGGTCAGCTCGCCGGCCGCAACCTCCTGTGGGAACAGCCGCCGCGGGACGATCTGGAAGAACTGGAACGGATCGAGGCATCGCGCGTCAAGCAGCAGGCTTACGTCTACCAGTCGAAGTAAGCCAGGGTCCGCGCCGGGCAGCCCCTGCGCCTCCAAAGTGAGCAAGCTTACGTGAGTACCCGCGAGTCCGACGCGCTGGCATTGGCCGGTCACCCCGACACGACGCCCGACGTCATTGACGGCGTGGCTTTCGCTCGGCTGTACGGGGAGCCGCTGTTCAAGCTGCCGCACGACCTCTACATCCCTCCCGACGCGCTGGAAGTCTTCCTCGAAGCCTTCGAAGGTCCGCTCGACCTGCTGCTGTACCTGATCCGCAAGCAGAACTTCAACATCCTCGACATCCCGCTGGCCCAGGTCACGCTGCAGTATCTCGAATACGTCGACCAGATCCGCCTGCACAACCTGGAACTGGCAGCCGAATACCTGCTGATGGCTGCGATGCTGATCGAGATCAAGTCGCGCATGCTGCTGCCGTCCAGAAAGGCGGACACTGGCGAAGAGGCGGTAGATCCGCGCGCGGAACTGGTGCGCCGGCTGCTGGAATACGAGCAGATCAAGCTGGCCGCGTACAAGCTCGACAGCCTGCCCCAGCTCGGCCGCGACTACGTGCGCACCCAGATTTACATAGAGCAAAGCGTGGTGACGCGCTGGCCGGAGGTCGACGCCGGCGAATTGCAGGCAGCGTGGGCCGACGTGCTCAAGCGCGCCAAACTGACCGCGCATCACACCATCAGCCGCGAAGAACTTTCGGTGCGCGAGCACATGACCGGCATATTGCGCCGGCTGCAATCGGCCCGCTTCGTCGAGTTTGCCGACCTGTTCGACCCGACCCGTGGCGTGCCGGTGCTGGTCGTCAACTTCATCGCCCTGCTCGAACTGGCCAAAGAAACCCTGATCGAAATCACGCAGGCGGAAGCCTTCGCGCCGATCTACGTACGGCTGTCCTATTCGCCGACCTGATTCCACACTTTCCTTTACTGCCTGCGGCGCTTTCCAATGAAAATCATTTCGTCCATCGATGAATTGCGTGACCAGTTGCGCGGCCAGTTGCGCACCGCATTCGTGCCAACCATGGGCAACCTGCATGAAGGCCATCTGTCGCTGATGCGACTGGCCCGCAAGCATGGTGACCCGGTGGTGGCATCAATTTTCGTGAACCGCCTGCAATTCGGTCCGAACGAAGATTTCGACAAATATCCGCGCACTTTCCAGGCCGACGTCGAAAAGCTCGAGCGCGAGGGCGTCTACGTGCTGTTCGCGCCAACCGAGAAAGAGCTGTATCCGGAGCCGCAGGAATATCGCGTGCGTCCGCCCGACGACCTCGGCAACATTCTTGAGGGCGAATTCAGGCCCGGTTTCTTCACCGGCGTCACCACCATCGTGCTCAAGCTGTTTTCGTGCGTGCAGCCGCGCGTGGCCGTGTTCGGCAAGAAGGATTACCAGCAACTGATGATCGTGCGCAACATGGCGCGTCAGTTTGCACTACCCACCGAAATCATCGCTGCCGAGACCTGGCGCGCAGACGATGGCTTGGCACTGTCATCCCGCAACGTCTATCTCAGGCCCGACGAGCGCGCCGAAGCGCCGGCCTTGTACCAGGCACTGCAGCAGGTTGCAGACGAAGTGCGCTCCGGCCACCTGGACATATTCCAGCTCGAACGCGAAGCCATGGCCCGGCTTACCAAACGCGGTTGGAAGCCGGACTATATTTCGATTCGCAAGCGGATCGACCTGCAGCCGCCCGCAGCCGGGGACCTGGCCAAGAACGAGCCGCTGGTGGTGGTCGCCGCGGCCCGTCTCGGCGCCACCCGCCTGATCGACAACCTGGAAATCTGATGGCCGCGGCCGGCCTTTGCCACCCGACGTGGAAAGGCGGGGCCCGCTCGCTGCTGCTTGCCATCGTCGCCGTCGCTTGCGCATTGGCTGCCGCCCCGGCGCAAGCGGTGGTGTCGGTGCTGGACGACGCCGGGCAGACCATCTCCCTCGCGGCGCCGGCACGCCGCATCGTCAGCCTTGCGCCGCATGCGACCGAGCTGCTGTTTGCGGTCGGCGCCGGATCCAGCGTGGCCGGCGCGATCGACTTCAGCAACTTTCCTCCCGAAGCGCGCCGTATTCCCTCGGTGGGCAGCGCGACTGCGTTCGACATGGAGCGCATCGCTGCGCTGCGGCCGCAACTGATCGTGGCTTGGGGCAGCGGCAACAATGCGGCACGGCTGCAGCAGTTGCGCGAACTGGGGTATCCGGTGTTCGTCAGCGAGCCGCGCGACTTTGAAACCATTGCGACCTCGCTGGAGCGGCTGTCGGTACTGGCCGGCACCGCCTCGACCGGACGTGCCGCCGCGGCGCAGTTCAGGCAACAGGTAAAGGCGCTGCAGGCCCGCTATCGGAGCCGCCCGCCGGTGCGCGTGTTCTACCAGATCTGGCGCGCGCCGCTGATGACGCTGAATAACGATCATCTGGTGTCGCATGCGATTGCCACCTGCGGCGGTAGCAATATCTTCGGCCATCTGCCGCAACTGGCGCCAACGGTCGGTATCGAGGACGTGTTGCTGGCCGACCCGGAAGTGATCATCAATGCCAGCGGTGGCGCCGATGATGATGGCGTGCAGATATGGCGGCGCTTTCCGCGCGCCACCGCAGTCCGGCGCGCCAACCTGTACACCGTCGATTCCGATTCGCTGACGCGCGCAACGCCACGCATCCTGGAAGGGACGGAAGCAATCTGCCGGGCGCTGGACCTCGCCCGCACGAAGCGCTAGCAGGCATGCCGCCGCCGATGCCACGTCCCACACATCCGGATCCACGCAAGACCACCATTCCCCTGCCACTACAGCCACCCATCCCGCACACGGATCACACATGAAACCTCTCTCGCCGACGCCCGAATATTTCAACAAGATGCAAGAGAGCACGCTGCCGGCGCTACTCGGCATCGAGGTGCTGGAGGTCGGGCCGCAGACGCTGCGAGCACGAATGCCGATCAAGCCGCATCACCTGGCGCCCAATGGCTTCCTGCACGCTGCTTCGGTGGTTGCACTGGCCGACACTTGCTGCGGCTATGGCTGCGTTGCGCATCTGCCGGAAGGCGCGAAAGGCTTCACCACGGTGGAACTGAAAACCAACCACCTCGGCACGGCACTCGAAGGCACGATTGAATGCGAGGCGCGCGGTGTGCACCTCGGCCGCACCACTCAGGTATGGGATGCGACGGTGAAGGCCGGTGGCAAGACGATTGCGCTGTTTCGCTGCACGCAGATGGTACTGCGCTAGGGCAAGCCCCAGGCCTCAATCGCGGGCACTGTCCTCGACCGCGACAAACAGGCTGCCATTCCTTTCGAACCTGCACCCGAACGCCGCCTGCAGCGTCCCTTCGGTCAGCACCGATTGCGCGCTGCCTATCCAGTGACGTGCGCCGGAGATCAGCAGCACATGGGTGGCGTGGCGGGCCGCGAGATTGATGTCGTGGCAGGTCATGATGACCGCATGCGTGGCCAGCAACTCGTGCACCAGCCGCATCAGGGCCAGCTGGTGACCCACATCCTGGTGCGATGTCGGTTCGTCCAGCAGCATCAGCTCAGGCGACTGCGCCAGCAGCGCAGCAAGCGATACCCGTTGCCGTTCGCCGCCGGACAGACCCAGCACGTCGCGCCCGGCCAGGCCGTCCAGCCCGACCCGGCGCAATGCCTCCAGCGCCACTGCCCTGTCCTGCTCGCTGTCCCACTGTCGTCCGACCCGGTACGGCGCGCGGCCGACCAGCACGGTATCGAGCACGGTGTGGGAAAACGCGTCGAACTGCTGCTGCGGCATCAGTCCGCGCTGGCGCGCCAGCTTCCCGGGCTCGATTGCCGACAGCGGCTGGCCGTCGATCGCCAAGGTACCGGCAGACGGATGCCGCAATCCGCACAGCGCATGCAGCAGGGTCGTCTTGCCGGCGCCGTTCGGTCCCAGCAGGCACCACAACTGCCCCGGCTCGACCACCCAGTCCAGGTCTTGCACCAGGGTCCGGTTGCCAATTGCAAGCTTCAATCCATGCGTTGCCAGCAGCGTCATGTCCTGCTCCTTGCCAGCAGGAACAGGAACACCGGCACGCCGACCAATACCGTTATCACGCCTACCGGGAGTTGCACCGGCGCGGCCATGGTGCGCGCCAGCAGGTCGGCCAGTACCAGCGCAATGCCGCCTGCGAGCACGCAGGCCGGCAACAGCAGTCGCTGGTCATTGCCCAGCAGCAGGCGCGCAGCATGCGGCACGACCAGGCCGATGAAGCCGATGGTGCCGGCGACGGAAACCGCAGCGGCCGTCGCCATCGATGCGACCAGCAGGGTCGTCAGGCGCAAGCGGCCGACGCGAATGCCAAGCAGGAAAGCGGTGGCATCGCCGTGAACCAGGACATTAAGTTGGGGAGCCGCCAGCAGCGCCCAGCCGACGGCCAGAATCAGCACGCCCCAGGCGAGCGGGTAAAAGCGGCTGCCCTCGAGATCACCGAGCAGCCAGAAGAACATGCCGCGCAGCGTATTGTCAGGGGCCAGCGCCAGCATCAGCGACAGTAAGGCGCCGAAGGCGGAAGCGATCATGACACCCGTGAGAATCAAGCGCACGCCGGCCGGTGCCGATGAAGCGGGGAGCGGCGTGAACAGGCTCTTCTGCGCCAGCGCCATCAACAGCAGCATGGACAGCAGCGCGCCGGACAGCGCGCCGGCCTGCAGGCTCCACGCCAGCGCCGGAAAAAATACCAGGCCCAGCATCGCGCCGGCAGCTGAACCGCCGGATACCCCCAGCACATAAGGGTCAGCCAGCGGATTTCGCAGCAGCACCTGCATCAGCGCCCCGGCAAGGGACAACAGGCCGCCGACGGCGAATGCGGCGGCGGTGCGCGGGGCGCGCAACTGCCACACGATGTCGCTGTCGCCACCGCCGCAACCGGTACTGCCGCAGAAGGTCGACAAGGCGAAGGCCAGGCAGGCCGCCAGCGCCAGCAGCACCAGTGTGACGGCCCGCCTGTTCATGCAACTTGTCAGCACCCTTGCTCCTTCATCGTGCTATCAGAACTCGAACCGCGCCGAAGCCCTGAGCTGGCGCCCTGCTTCCGGATAGACGCCGCCGTTGCACTGGCCCATCGTGAACGGGTCGCCAAAGGCGCTGCTGTAGTAACTCCGGTTGGCGAGGTTGGTGCCGGTCAGCGCGAACTCCCATGGCCCGCGGCGGTAAGCATAGCGGCCGTCGAGCACGGTGTAGGAAGGGACGCGCTGGCTGCAGGCATTGGTCATGTCGTCACCGAATCGCTGGGTGTCCACCCAGCGCAAAGCGAGGTTGCCGCTATGGCCGCCTCCCGGTAACCAATTCAGGCGAACCGATGCCGTATTGCGCGGCACCAGCACCATCTCGCGGCCCGCACTCGGACCCTCGGTGAACCTTGCTTTCACATGCTGAAGGCTGGCGCTGGCGCGCCAGCTTGCGGCGATCCGCCCGCTTGCTTCCAGCTCGAAACCTTCCCGGCGCGTCGGGTCAAGGTTGACGTTGGTGAAGGTCATCGAGTTGTAGAAGATTTCCTGGGTCAGGTCATGCCGGAAAATGCGGGCGACCAGTTTGCCCTTGTCGTCGCCGAGCGTGGCTCCCAATTCGAAGTCGCGCGACTGCTGGGGCGCGAGCGGCTGGTTAGCAACGGGCACCACGGCATTGTCGTCGACATTGGGCATGCGGTAGCTTTTACCGGCCTTGGCATACAGTTCCGCCTTGCGGGTGACGGCCCAGGCGGATTGCAGTTCCCATGCATTGAGCGACTGCGAAATGCGGTAGCTGTTGCTGGAGCCGAAGAATGCGGTGGGATCGGAGTAAGTCTTGTCGAAGTTCTCATGACGAACGCCCGCGGCCAGCCGCCAGTCTCCGATGCGCAGTTCATCCCGCAGATAGGTCGCCGATGCGGACTGCACGCCATTGCTGGTGTTCCCCACAAAACCGGCACGGTCCCAACGGGAATGATCGATGCCGGCCACCAGTTCGTTACGAATGCCGGCTGACGATGCAAGCCAGCGCACGCGCGGCGAGAATTGCGTCACATTGCCCTGGTAACCGTTAAGGAAGGTGCCGAATTCAATGCGGGAAGTCCGCTCTGAACGCGACAACTCGGCGGCAAAGTCGAGGCTGCCGACGCGGCGCTCGGCGAACAGGGTGTAACGACGGACGTCAAGCGACCCATAGCTGGCCGGCGTGCTCGCGGCACGTGGGTCGGCGGCGAAATCCGACAGCTTCAATCCGCCCGGAAGGCGGTAATTCTGGGTAGCGCTGGCGACCCGGATACCGACCCGTCCACCGTCAAAAGCCTTTTGCAGTACCCCGCTGAAATTTTCTTCTGACAGCGCATTGTTACGGCGGTAGTTGTCAGTACGCACCGCGCCGAGATTGACGTCGATCGAAAGGCCGTTCCAGTCCCTGGCCGCAGATGCGCGCATGGTGCGGTAGTTATAGCTGCCGACTTCCCCGAACAAGGTACCGCGCCCGGCGTTGCGAGCCGGCCGCTTGGTAATGACCTGGATCGTGCCGCCGGTTGCGCCCTCGCCGTACAGCACGCTGCTTCCGCCACGGACCACTTCTATCCGCTCCACTGATTCGATCGGGATTGCACTGAATACGGCGCTGGCCTGCTCGCTCTCGGACAAGCGGATGCCATCGACGAGCACGACCATGTTCTGGTCGCTGGTGCTGCCAAAACCGCGCAGGTCCAGCGCGAAATCTTCCGATCCGTTGAGTGCCTGGCGGCCGGACACGCCGCCGATCTTGCGCAGCGCTTCGTTGACGCTGGTGACGCCCGATTCACGGATGTCGTCAGCGGTAATGACGGCGGCGCCGATCGGTGCAAAGGCAGGATCGCTGGCAAAGCGCGAACCGGTCACCAGTACGTTCGGCAAGGAGGATTCGGCAGCAGGCTGGGCAGCGGCAGAAGAAGGGAAAGCCCCGGCAATAGCAGAGGCGAGTGCGAGCGGCATCCATGCCGGACCACGGGAAAAACGAGGGATCATTGTGATGGTTTGATACGAGAGGCACCAGGCCTGCTTCCCCGCAAGCCCGGTTCGAACGAAGGCATGCTTGCGCAGACGCTTCACCTGTCCTGGCCGGTATCCGGGCTTGCAAGACAAACCGCCTGGCCTTCCCATGCCTGAACCCTGGCACAGTGGCGTTGTGGCGACCGGTATGGATGACCCATACGCTTGCTTACCGTTGCGGGGGCAGCACACGTTGACGAAGCCGCGCTCCGTATCGTGTTTCCCGTTTAACTGCACGCCGGAGAGGCGTGCATGCACCTGAACGCCGCCAGTGTAGTGCCGGCTGGCGCAATGGTCAATCTGGAAAGCTGGGCGCCTGCAGGCGATCGCCAGCATTTGCTATTATCTTCGGCACCCATCCGGGTCCGACCGTGCCATCCATCCTGTGCGCCTCATGAACGACAAAGTCCTGACTGCCGACCTCACTGCCTATTACAACCAGCAATTCAACACGCGGGTGCGGATTCCGGACTACGCCGGCATACTGACCCGCTGGAAGGAAGAATCCGCCCACGTGCGGCGCACGCAAGCCGGCCTGTTCGACCTGCACTTCGGCGATGCCGCGGAAGAACGGCTTGACCTCTTCCCTGCCCGGCAGCCAGGGGCGGCGCTGCTGGTATTCATCCACGGCGGCTGGTTCCGCGCGCTGGACAAGTCGGATTTTTCCTTCCTGGTACCTGCCTGGCGGCAAGCCGGATTTTCGGTTGCGCTGCCCAATTACACACTGGCGCCGGCGGCAACGATAGAGGAAATCGTGCTGCAGCAATTGCGCGCACTGGCGTGGCTGTACCGCAATGCACAACGCTACGACATCGACCCGGCACGGATTGCGGTGGCCGGCCATTCAGCCGGTGCGCACCTGGCGGCCATGATGATGGCAGCACGCTGGCCGCTGTTCGGCGAGGACCTGCCGATGGACCTGGTCAAGGCCGGGGTATTGCTGTCAGGAGTGTATGACATGGAACCGGTGCGCCATGCGGATTTCCTGAATGTCGACCTGAAACTTGGGCCGGAAGACATGGCTTCTTTATCGCCCGCCTTCATGACGCCATCGCATCCTGCGCGCTTCATCACTGCAGTGGGCGGCCTGGAGTCGGAAGAATTCCAGCGGCAGAATCGACTGATAGCAGACCAATGGCGCGCCGGACATGTGGCCGATGTGCCACTGACCGGAATTCATCACCTGGGGATATGCGACGAGTTCGGAAACGCGGAAAGCCCTCTATTCAGGGCAAGCGTTGATTTGATGAAGAGCATGTAGGCCGGACTGCATGAACCAGGCAGAGTCCCGCAAGCAGACTCCCGCAGGGCAGGCTCGATGGATTCAGCCGAAACCGCAGACCGGAAACCGGCGACGGATCATGACCAGGCCGAAATCGCCCACGCCACCAGAGCGATGGTGACAGCAGCCGAAGCCGCCATGGACAGCGCCGCCTGCAGCTTGTTGACATTGAACTGCCGGCCTTTGCTCGACGAGGTCTGTGCGGTAGAACCGGTGGAGTCTGGCATGTTCGCGCAGTCGGGAAAGTGAGGAGCCCTTACCTTACCGGAACTGATTGCAGCAGGTCAATAGTCCAACTGGCAACGAACGCAGACTTTTTTACGGCCGCTTACATCGATTACCTTTCGCTCATGTCCAAGCTGACAAGTACCGGCTTCAATACAGACATGTCCGAAGGTCCCGTCATGCGCATTCTTGCCTGTCTTCCCGCAATTGCCATCTGCCTCTGCCAGTCGTTGCCGCTGGCGGCCTGGGCGCATGGGGTGGCACCGGCAAGAACCCTGCCCTCTGGCCCGCATCATGGGCAAGGGGGCCCGGCGCAACAGCGCTACGCCCCGCCGCCGCACATGTTTGCCCCGCCACCGGGAATGTACAGCCCGCCACCCCCGCTGTACCAGACCCCGCCCAGCTTCGCGATGCCCGCGAACCCGCCGTGGGCCATGCAGCCGGGTACTCCAGGCTGGCAGATATCGCCGATGCGTCCCCCGATGATCATCGAGAGCGAACCCTCCTTACGCGAACGGCGCCTGTTCGAGGAGGAGTTGCGCCTGCGCCAATGGCATGAGCGCGAATTGCGCCGGCAGCACGACGATCAGCATCGGGATGCGGGGCAAGACCGCCGCTGGCAGCGGTAACTCCGTCCCCTCTTCAGGATGAGTCGCGGCGGCACGACTCTGCAAGGATCGCACGGCGCCCTCATGTTCCAGGCACTCCAAAACGTCAGTCGTTAATCGAACGAATCGAACACCGGCGTACAGCGATTTTTGTCTCGATTGAGACCTCTCAACGCTTGCCCTGCACTGCTTGAAAAGCGCGCTGCGCACGACAACACTGCTCGCTGCATGAACGACGGCGCCAGCCAGTTGTTCGGCCGCAGTACAAGCGTTCGGGAGCGGTCATCAACGCTCGCGACATCAACGAACAAGTTTGCCCGACAGCGGCGGCCATGCAGGTGCGCAGGTGACCTGCACTTCCCGATGCAGCAACGGCCAAGGTCGCAGGCAAAAATCAATCGAGGAGTCTCATATGTATGAATCCCAGTTCCAGGGAAATCCGGCCCAGTATCCGCAAGCCTATGGCGCCGGCCTGAGTCCGCAAGGCCTGTTCGGTAGCCTGCTTGGCGGCCCGGTCGGCGGCCTGGTCGGACGCGGTATCGGCGGCCTGTTCGGCAACTCTCAACTTGGCGGCCAGATCGGCCAGATGGCCGGCGGAATAGGCGGCGCCTTCCTCCCCTTCAGTGCCGACCCGATGCAGGCTGCACAGCAGCAGCTCGCACAACAGCAACTCGCACAACAGCAACTCGCACAACAACTCGCCCCGCAGGGATGGTTCGGCAACCTGCTCGGACAGGTCGGACGTCCGGTTGGCGGCGTGATCGGCGGCTTGTTCGGCAACCAGGGCCTGGGCAGCACGATAGGCGGCATCGCAGGCCAGCTGGGTTCAATGCTGCCCTTCAGCGCCGACCCGGCAGCGATGGCGGCGCAGCAGCAACAGCTGCAACAGCTCCAACAGCTGCAGCAACTGCAGCAGCTTCAGCAACAACAACAGCAGCTTCAGCAGCAACAGCAACTGGCACCGCAAGGCTGGTTCGGCAACCTCCTGGGACAAGTGGCACAACCGGTTGGCGGCGCGATCGGAGGCCTGCTCGGCAACCGCGGCTTGGGCAGCACCATTGGCGGCATCGCCGGGCAATTCGGACGCATGCTGCCGTTCAGCGCCGACCCGATGCAAGCTTATGCACAGGCACAGCAGGCGCAGCCGTGGCCGATGCAGCAACTGCAGGCGCAGCCAGGTGCTGAGCTGGCGCCGCAGGGGTGGTTTGGCAATCTGCTGGGACAGGTGGCGCGCCCGGTTGGCGGGCTGGTCGGCGGCTTGCTGGGCAACCAGAACCTCGGCAGCACTGTTGGCGGCATCGCCGGGCAGTTCGGGCGCATGCTGCCCTTCAATGCCGACCCGGCGGCACTCGCCTACGCGCAGGCGCTGCAACAACAGGCACAAGCCCAGGCACAGGCTCAGCAGGCCCAACTCGGCCAAGGGCAGCAGCTGGCGCCGCAGGGATGGTTCGGCAACTTGCTAAGCCAGATCGGGCAACCGGTCGGCAGCGCAGTGGGTGGACTGCTGGGCAACGCGCAGCTGGGCTCGACCATCGGCAATATCGCGGGCCAGATCGGCCAGATACTGCCATTTGCCAATGATCCGGCGACCGCTTACGCGCTGCAAGCCCAGCTGGCGCAGCAAATGATGCAACAGATGTCGCAGCAAAACCCGCCAGGCAGTCCGGCCGGATATGCCAATGCAATGGGGGGTGCGGGAGGCGGCTTCGGCCAGCAGACGCTTCATTGAAGCCTGGCCGGTGCCAGTCATGCGGCACCGGGCCTGCGCCAGGGCCGGTCCCGGATGCGGGCCCGGCCCTTCCCTTCACTGAAAAGCCGACATGCAAAAACCTGCCCAGACACGCTATCTCGTCCACGCCGAAGATCCGGCGGCGCTCGCCGAAGTCATTGCCGGCATCCGCAGCGATCCGGCACTGCAACTGGAGGACACCATCGGTCCGCCGGATGCGCCGCACACGGCGGTGGTGCGGATGGACGAAGAACAGGCGAAAGAGCTGCGCAAACGTTTCCGCACGGCCCGCCGCCTCAGCATAGAACCGGACCAGCCACTGTTTCCATTTCCCGGTGGCGGGGATTGACACGACACAGGATCATCACCATGCCAAAACCAGATACCAGTCCCGGCGCCGCGCCGGATAGTTCCGGATCCAGCGGCACGCGCACCGCGCGCCGCGCCACGGATAGGCCGGAGACCGACAATACAGGGCAGCCACGCCGCATCGGCCGCCGCAAATCGCAGTTCCTGGTAGCCAGCCGCCAGACCGACGGCCTGATGACGATGGGCCTGATGCCGCTGCAATCCAACGTCATCGAGCAGGCGCTGCGCAGCAACCCCGAGATCGAAATCGTCGACATCATCAAGCCCAAGGCGGGAATCGGCGCCTTTGCCGCCGGCATGGGCGACAGCAGCAGCGTGATGGTTGCCCGCATGGCCGACGAGAAGGCCAGCGTGCTGCAGCAGCAGGGACAGGGGCGGCTGATCGTCGAGCACGACCAGAGCCTGCATCTGCTCGACCCGAGCCAGGCGGTGCCCGGCCTGGTCTCCGGATTCATGACCCAGGGCGGGGTGCCGGCACAGGTAGGAATTGTGGTGCTCGGTTCCAACAATGCACCGGTCGCCGGCGCCGAGGTCTACCTGTTCGGCAGCCTGTTGCCAGCCAATGCCACCACTGACGAACAGGGGCGCGCGGTACTGACCCTGTATGGCGAAACACCGGAAAGCATCACTGCGCTCTATGTCAAGCCGAAGGCCGACTACTGGAGCTTTTACCAGCGCAACCCGGATATCGACTTCCAGTCGCCAAATGGCGTCGGCCTGCGCCCCCTGGCGGAATGGCCTTCGCTGTCGATGTTCCCGCAACAGCAGGCATTGGGCTGGGGGCAGCGGGCAATGCGGCTTGACCGGCTGCCACCGCAATTCCGCGGACAGGGAATCAAGATCGCAATCATCGATTCCGGCGCCGCCACCAGCCATGACGATCTGAAAGGCCTGCATCTCGGCATCGACATACTGAACAAGAAAACGGCCCCGGACAAATGGAGCGAGGACATGATTGCGCACGGCTCCCACTGCGCCGGCGTGATTGCCGGGGGCGACGGGCCGCACGGCGTCCGCGGCTTCGCGCCGGACGCCGAGATCCACGTCTGCAAGCTGTTCCCGGGCGGCCAGGTGAGCCAACTGATCGACGCGCTCGAATACTGCATCGAACAGCAAGTGGACGTGGTCAACCTGAGCCTGGGCGGCGCCCAGCCTTCGGAGGCGCTCGAACAGCAGTTGCTGCGTGCCCGGCGGCAGGGAATAGCATGCATCGTCGCCGCCGGCAATTCCGGCAACGAAGTCCAGTATCCGGCCTCCTCGCCGCATGTGCTGGCAGTGGCTGCGATCGGCAAGCTCGGCGAATTCCCGCCCGACAGCTATCACACCGAGACGGTCGGAAGCGGCATTGATTCGGACGGTTACTTCAGCGCGAAATTCTCGTGCTTCGGACCACAGATCGCGGTGTGCGCGCCGGGGGTGGCGATTGCCTCGTCGGTCCCCACCAACAACTTTGCCGTGTGGGATGGCACGTCTATGGCGGCGCCGCACGTCACCGGACTGGCGGCGCTGATCCTGGCGCATCATCCTGACTTCAAACAACGTTATGCGGCGCGCAGCGCGGAGCGGGTCGAGCGCCTGTTCCAGGTGATCCGCTACAGCGCCCGGCCAATCAATGTCGGCAATGCCAGCAAGACTGGCTTCGGCCTGCCGGATGTGCTGATCGCGCTCGGGCTGCAGCCACCGGCGGCAAATGCATATCCGGCCGGCCTGCAGGGCGCCAGCGGGCAGATCGGCAGCCTGGCGCGCATGCCGGGCGCCACCGTTGAAACCATGAGCCTGTCTCCCTTCTCGACGCAATTCGGCGGCGAGGCTTACCAGCACCCGGCCTGGAGCGGATTACCGGGAATGGGAGCAATGGACGGTTTGTTCGGCGTACGCATGCCCGGATGGATGCTGAACCTGGGCGCTGGACGCGCGCCCTGGTGAGCGGGTGCTGTCAGCTCTGGTCCCGGGCCGGCAATAGCTGGCCCGGCGGCTTGGCGCGTTCACCCCGCAAAGCCAGGCTGATGCGATCGGATGATATGTAGCGGCGCATGAAATCCTCCAGCACGGCAGCCGTCACTGGCCGGCTGAAATAATAACCCTGGATCTCGTCGCATTTCTGTTCATGCAGGAAGTTGAGCTGGGCCTCGGTTTCGACGCCTTCAGCCACCACCCGCAGCTTGAGCGCATGCGCCATGGCCAGCACCGCCTGGGTAATCGCTGCATCGTTGCTGTCATGCGGCAGGTCGCGGATGAAGGAACGGTCGATCTTGACGCTGTCGATCGGGTAGCGCTTGATGTTTGCCAGGGACGAGTAGCCGGTGCCGAAGTCATCCATCGACAGGTGCACACCCATGGCGCGCAATTCGCCCAGCAGCTTGAGCCCCGCGCGTGCATTGTTCATGACCATGCTTTCCGTGATCTCCAGCTCCAGCATGCCGGGCGGCAGGCCGCTGTCCTGCAGCGCGCTGGCAACATCGGAGACCAGGCTCTCGCTCGCCAGCTGGCGCGCCGACAGGTTCACGGCAATGCGGCCGCAGGTCAGTCCGGCCATCTGCCACTCCCGCATTTGCCGGCATGCGCTGCGCAGCACGGTGCGCCCGATGGCGATGATGTGCCCGGTTTCTTCCGCAAGCTGGATGAACTTGAGAGGCCAGATCAGGCCCTGCTGGGGGTGCTGCCAGCGCACCAGCGCCTCGATGCCGGTGATCTCGCCGCTGAGCAGATCCAGCTTGGGCTGGAAGTGCAGGACCAGCTCGTCGTTTTCAACCGCGCGCCGCAGCCCGGATTCCAGCTGCATGCGCTCCATCGAGCTGTTGCCCATCTGCGCCGAATAGAACCGGAATCCATTGCGCCCCTGCTCCTTGGCCCGGTACATCGCCATGTCGGCGTTGCGCAGCAGGGATTCCGGATCCGGGCCGTCGTCCGGCCAGGTACAGATACCGACGCTGGCAGTTACATGACATTCCGTGTCGGCCACGGATACGGGTGCGGAAATCATGTTGACCAGCTTGTCCGCGATCCGGGTCAGCACTCCGACATCGAGGTACTGCTCGACCATCACGATGAACTCGTCGCCGCCCCAGCGTGCCACCAGGTCGCCCTTGCGCAGGACAGTCTGCAGGCGATGGGCGATCTCGCGCAGGACCACGTCGCCGGCTTCATGGCCGAGCGTGTCGTTGATGTTCTTGAAGCGGTCGAGGTCGACGAACAGCACGCCGACCCGGCCCTCGCCGCGCCGCGCCCGCGCGATCGCCGTCCCCAGCGCCTGGGTCAGTGCCGCCCGGTTCGCAAGCCCGGTCAGCTCGTCGCAGTTGGCGAGGTAACGGATCGTTTCGTCAGACCTGCGACTCTCGATTGCAACACCACCGAGGTCCAGCGCCAGTTGCGCGGCCCGGATCTGCGCCTGGGCGAGCGCACCCGCTACCCGCCGCTTGATCATCATCACGCCAAGCAGGCGCGACGAGCGCCCGACCATCGGCCAGCAGAAGCATGCATGCACGCCACGGGACAGGCCAGGCCAGACGGTATTGGCCCACTCCGCCGCTGCCGACAGATCCGGCACCAGCACCGGTTCCCTCCGTGCTGCGGCTGCGCCAGCCGGTCCCGCCGCGGGGGAAATGCCGGCGCCAAGCAATGCCCTGGTCGACGCCACGGGAAATGAGGGTGCAACGCATTGCGTGAAGCCGGCAGCGCCATCGTCGGCCACCAGGAAGGCGCAGCTCACCCCTTCCACCTCGCTTTCCACCAGACGCGCAATCGCCTCCAGCGTAGGCTCGAGGCCGGCGCCGGCTGCGATCCGGCGCAAGATGTTGTTCTGCTTGCGATTCAGTTGCTCGGCATGCTTGCGTTGCGTGACATCCCGTACATAACCAATGAAACGACGGACACCGTCGATGACCACATCGCTGAAGGTGATTTCGATCGGAAAGTTGCGTCCGTCCTTGTAACGCCCGATGCTGCTGACCGCGCGCCAGCGGCTGCCCGGGAGCGGCGTGGCCAGGTAGCGCTGCATTGCGCGTTCATGCGCCTCGCCCTGGGCTGGCGGGTACAGCATGCGGAAACTGCGGCCGATGACTTCCTCGATCCGGTATCCGAATATGCTTGTCACGGCCGGGTTGGCATAGTGAACCACCGACTGCTCGTCGAAAATCACTATGGCGTCGAGCGCAGTTTCCCATAGCGTCCTGAAACGGGACTCGCTTTCGTGCAGGGCGGCGTCGCGCTGCAGGTTCTCCAGGCCGAAGGAAATTTCCTGCGCCAACTCCATCAGCAATTCCAGCAGTTGCGGATCGAAGAAATCCGGCTCGCGGGCGTGCAGGACCAGCACGCAGGCCTGGGTATTGTCCTGGCCCAGCGGCAACACCGCCACCGAGCGCATGCCGTGGCGGCCAGCCAATGCCCGCCAGGGCGCGGCCTCGGGATCGCTCAGGAAGTCGTTCGAAACCTGCGCGCGATTCTCGCGCACAGCCCGCCCGACCGGCCCGCATCCTTCCTCGACCCGGGCATCGGCAGAAAAATAGGCGGCGTCCAGGAAAGCAGCTTCTTCGCCGGATCGGGCCATCGGCGTTACCGCCAGCGTCGCCGGATCGACCGCTCCAACCCAGGCAAGGGCGAGTTCGGGCGCGGTCGCCGCGACCCGGCACACCTCGGACAGCATGGAATCCCGGCTCTTGCTCAGGACGATGAGCTTGCTGCACTGCTTGCGCGCCTCGTACATCCTGGTCACGCGGTTCAGCGAACGCTCGGCAGCGACCTTGCCGGCTGCAGATGAATGCCGATAATTTGTAATGTCGAACATCGCACCCATGAGACGCTGCGGCTTGCCAAACTCATTGCGCCCGGTAATCCTGGCCTGCAGCAGCAGCCACCGCCACTCGCCGCTGACGGTGCGCACCCGCATTTCCGCATCCCAGTGCTCGCTCTCTCCGCGCAGGCACTTTCCCAGGCTACGGGCAACCGCCATCGCGTCATCCGGGTGAAGTTGCGCGCGGAATTCGTCCGGGCTTGCATAGGCGGGAACGGCTTCGCCCCGGGTCAGCAGGGACCACTGCTCACTCAGGTAGATCAGGTCGTCATCAATCTCATAGATTGCGACGATGAAGCCGACCGCCTGCGCGACCAACGCCAGCATGGAGGCGTCAAAGCGGGGATCTGGCTCGTCCTCCGGGAGATCGGTCATGGAATGAATGTGGTCAAATCAACAAAACAATGACCGAACAATGCTCCAAGCGAAACATTTCGTCAACCGAACAAATGATCGAAAAAAAATAGAGCGACGTCGAACACAAGCGCGACAACCACGACAGCGATCAGTGCTTGTAACGCTTCGCCATGCTGAGATTATTGGTCGCCACGAAGATCTCGCGCAGCAGGAATACAAAGCTGCCGATCAGGGAGAACATCGCCAGCACGAACAGCCCCCCGATGAAGCTGGCCAGGCGCAAGCCAAGCGCATCCCCGAGAAACAGCGTGGCCACCACCAGGCAGACCAGCAGGCCGCAGGTGGTGGAGAGCGTAATTGCGCGATTAATCAGTTGGGCGCGGCGATACAGCACGGCGATTTCGGCCAGCGAATCCGCAATGACCGGTTCGCCCCGCGTGTCCATCCGGTCTTCCAGCACACGCGAACGGTCGATGATCCGCGCCAGGCGGTTGGTCAGCACCAGCAGGTTGGTGCCGACACCGGTCAGCAGGAATACCGGCGCAATCGCCAGTTGAATGGTGTGTCCGATGTCGCCAAGCTGGATTTGCATGAATGGGCCTGAATTTTTCTGACAATCGAAGCATGCAGTTTAACAGCAGGGGCGAGTGATGGTAGCCAGGCACGAATGCCGGGCTGTTTGACTTTGCTCAATAGCTTGCGTTAGCGCAAGCAGTGCTCATTGCAATAAAATAATCGAGCCTTGTCGATCCCGCGCAATGACGGACAATGCAATGATTGCTTCGATCGCGAGACGGATCGCCGGGTGAACGCAGAAGGTCAGTGGGCCGCGTCATGCTGTCCATTGGGAGAACGAAATCCCCCGGCCGGCAGTGCGGTCGACGCGGCGGCGCACGCAAGCGCCCGTTCAGTACCGGACGAGCCGCTCCGGCGGCGCACACCGGGATCGCGTTATGTCATACTCCGCAGCGACTCATTGTTGTGGTTCGGGGCTACGCCGACAGATGCAGCAACCAGACCCGGTTGCTGCGGCCTGGCGGCAATGTAGCATCAGATACTGAGCACGGGAGGCATCATCCAGATCGACAATATCGAACCGCACGGCGCGGTCAGGCACTCAAGCATCGCGGCTGACATGCGCGCCAGACAGGCAAGCCAACCATGATTCGCATTGTGATCGCTGACGACCACACCATCATGCGCGAAGGATTGAAGCGCATACTTGAAGGTGCGGACGACATTGAAGTGGTGGGCGAAGCCACCGACGGATTCGAAGCCCTGGCACAGGTGCGAAAAGGCGGGTTCGACTTGCTCATGCTCGACCTTTCCATGCCGGGCCGTAACGGCGTGGAACTGATTCGCCAGATCAAGGACGAGACGCCGAAGTTGCCCATCCTGATCCTGACGATGCATGACGAGGAGCAGTACGCAGTGCGTGCGATCCGTGCGGGCGCGCGCGGCTACCTGACCAAGGAAAGCGCCGGCACCCAACTGGTCAGCGCGATCCGGAAAGTGGCCTCAGGCCGCCCCTATATCAGCCTGGAAGTCGCGGAACAGCTTGCCATGGATGCGATGCCTTCAATGATCGAAGACCTGCCGCACAAGCAATTGTCGGATCGCGAGTTCGAAGTCTTCAGTCTGCTGGTCGGCGGGAAATCCATCACCGAGATCGCCGAATCGCTGCACCTTTCGGTCAAGACCGTCAGCACGCACAAGACACGGATCCTGCACAAGATGGGCGTTCCATCACTCGCCGACCTGGTGCAATATGCCGTTGTCCATGGCCTGCTCAATCCGCTCAAGATGTAAGACTGCAGCCCCCCCCCCGCAAGGCCCCTCGCTCGCGCCCGCCCACTACCTCTGGCACGGTAGGAATAGACCGAGCTTTCACAAGTGCGTCCTACAGCCCGATTCAGCGGCACCCGATAGTATTTCCCAAGCGTGATTGGGATACTAAGCACTTGCAATTCAGTTGTGACTCCCGGCAATAGCCGCGGCCTGCATCCCGGCCTGGCCCGCTCCTCCCGAAGGCATTGCCCCTTACATCGGCAAGCACTGGCGGGTGCGAGCAAGCCGAAGTCGGCAGCCAGTCAATCAAATGAAAAATAGAGGAGATCCCATGCTATCGACATCGACACAGTTGCCCGACATCCGAACCGACTTTCCTGCGTCCGTGCTGCATCTGCAAAATGCAACATGGCAACGGCAAGGCAAACTTTGGTCCACACTGAAAGAACTCTGCGACCTGCTGCGCATCCACACCACGTCCGCCCTTGCGGACGAAGAATTCCTGTTTCAGCATGTGCAGTTCAAGACCGGTCAGCGCATCCACACGATCGGGCAGCCATTCGAGACGCTCTACATCGTCCATTCGGGTTTTCTGAAGACCGTGGCGATTGACGAGTTCGGGAATGAACAGGTGCTCAGCTTTCCGATGAAGGGAGACCTGTTTGGCGTGGATGGCATCCACTCCCGTCGCTATTCGTCGGAGGCAGTGGCATTGTCGAATTGTGACCTGGTCCTGCTGCCGTTCAAGAAGTTCACCGCACTGGGACGTGCGCATGCAGAGCTGGAGCACGCGATGTACAGCGTGATGAGCCGCGAACTGGTCAGGGAACAGGCGATGGTCAGCATGCTGGGCGGGCTGTCGGCAGAGGCCCGGGTGGCGCGCTTCCTGGTATCGCTGTCGGAACGCTTTGCCGAGATGGGCTACTCCAGCAAGATCTTCAACCTGCGCATGACGCGCCACGAGATCGGCAGCTACCTGGGCCTGACCCTGGAAACGGTCAGCCGCACACTGTCCGCGTTCAACGAGATCGGTTTCATCACGGTGGACCAGCGATCGATCACCATCAGGGACCTGGATGCCCTGACAACACTGCGGCGCTTGCCGCCGTCAACCCTGCGCGCAAAGCAGGCGCGCAAGGCGCGTGCTGCAGCGCAAGCCGCTGCAGCGGCGGACGTCCCGCCCTCGTCAGAGTCGTCTTCCACCGCCTGACAGAGGCAAATCCGGCGACCGGGGCGCAAGCCCTGGCACCGGGATGCGCTCAAATCTTCAGAGTTCGTACATTTCGTTGGTCCCGCTCAGGACCTGGTCGATCAGCTTGCGGTTCATGGTCGGCGCCAGCAATTCGATGAACGTGTAGACATAACTGCGCATGTAGGCGCCCTGCTTGAGCGCCACCCGCGACACATTGGTGCCGAACAGGTGCCCGGCCGGAATCGCCCGCAGATTGGTGTCGCGCTCGGCGTCATAAGCCATGCCGGCAATGATACCGACGCCCATTCCCAGTTCGACATAGGTCTTGATGACATCGGCGTCAATGGCTTCGAGCAGCACTTCCGGTTTCAGCGAACGCAGCGAAAATGCCTGGTCTATCTTGTTTCGTCCGGCGAAAGCGGCATCATAGGTAATCAGCGGATAGGCCGCGATCTCCTCCAGCGTCAGCGAGCGCGATTTCAGCAGTGGATGCTCCGGCGGCACCACAACCACATGTTCCCACTGGTAACAGGGCATCGAGACCAGCCCATCCACTTCAGCAATCGCTTCGGTGGCGATGCCAATGTCCGCCTGGTCGCGCAACACCATGTCGCCGACCTGCCGTGGATTACCCTGAAGCAATGAAAGCCGGACCTTCGGGTAGCGCTGGGCAAACGCCTGCACCACTTTAGGCAGCGAATAGCGAGCCTGAGTATGGGTCGTGGCGATCGTGAAACTGCCGGTATCCTGCGCAGCGAACTCATTGCCGATGCGCTTGAGACTCTCGATTTCCGTCATGATCAGTTCCACCGAGCGCAGGACCGCCCGGCCCGGCTCGGTCAGCCCCCTGATCCGCTTGCCGTGCCGGGCAAAAATATCGATCCCCAGCTCTTCCTCAAGTTCGATGATCGCCTTCGATACCCCCGGCTGCGAGGTAAACAGCGCCTTCGCAGCCTCGGTCAGGTTGAAATTTTGCCGGACCGCTTCACGGACAAAACGAAATTGATGTAGGTTCATGGCCCTCCTTCCCTGCCCTTATGCAATTCATGCTTCGCTCATATATCAAAAGCGAATATAAGCAAATAGATAGTCTGTAGTTTGGAATGCAGGAGCAGTTTATTACCATTCATCCTTCTTTGCGAAGGGTGATATGACTGTTTCCTATATAGCGACGGGTTTTGCGGTCGGCCTGCTGGTCGGGCTGACGGGTGTCGGCGGCGGCTCGCTGATGACGCCGCTGCTTACCCTGCTGTTCGGCATCAATCCATCGGTCGCGGTCGGCACCGACCTTGCCTTCGCATCCATCACCAAGGCCACCGGCACCGTCGCCCACCGCTTCACCAACACGGTCCACTGGTCAATCGTCAAGCTGCTGAGCATCGGCGCGCTGCCGGCTGCGCTGGTGACCACGCTGGGGCTGAGCATTATCGGACCGCTGGAGGCCGAAATCGCCCAAGTGGTCCGCTATTCGATCGCATTTTCCGTGCTGCTGACCGTGGTCGCCATCATTTTCCGCGGTCGCATCCAGGACTGGATATCAAGTCACCCGGAGCGCCACCTGCACGGCAAGTCGCTGGCCGCCGCCACCATCGCAGCCGGTGCCGTGCTCGGCGCGCTGGTGACGATTTCCTCGATTGGCGCCGGCGCCATCGGCGCCACGATCCTGGTCCTGCTTTATCCCCGCCTGACGCCCGCCGAAGTTGCCGGGACCGATATTGCCTACGCCGTGCCGCTGACCGCAATTGCCGCCCTCGGCCACTGGTGGCTGGGCACGATCAACTGGGAACTGCTGGGCACCCTGCTTCTCGGCTCGCTGCCAGGCATCACCATCGGCGCATTTGCCGCGCGCGCCATCCCCCAAAAATTACTGCGCCTGCTGCTGGCCACAACGCTCACCGGCGTTGCAGCCAAGCTGGTCTTCTAGGCGACAACAAGAGCAAATCAAGGAGCACCATGTACCGCTACGACAAATACGACCACCAGATAGTCCGCGAACGAATCGCCCAGTACCGCGACCAGGTCCAGCGCCGGCTGGCTGACGAACTGACGGAAGATGAGTTCCGCCCGCTGCGTCTGCAAAACGGCCTTTACTATCAGCGCCACGCCTACATGTTGCGGGTGGCCATTCCCTACGGCTTGCTGTCGTCGCAGCAAATGCGCATGCTCGGACACATCGCCCGCGAGCACGACCGCGGCTATGGTCATTTCACCACCCGCCAGAACATCCAGTACAACTGGATCGAACTGGAAGAAACGCCCGAGATCCTCGAGAAGCTGGCTTCGGTCGAAATGCACGCCATCCAGACCTCGGGCAACTGCATTCGCAACGTCACTTCCGACCAGTTTTGCGGCGTCGCCGCGGACGAACTGGTTGATGTGCGGCCGTTCGCGGAAATCATGCGCCAATGGAGCACCTTCCATCCGGAGTTTGCCTTCCTGCCGCGCAAGTTCAAGATCGCATTTAATGGGTCCAGCGAGGACCGGGCTGCGACACTGGTGCATGACGTCGCCTTCAACGCCGTGCAAAACGAGCACGGCGAACTTGGCTTCCAGGTGCTGGCCGGTGGTGGCATGGGCCGCACCCCGATCCTGGGCAGCGTGATCCGCGAATACCTGCCGTGGCAGCATCTGCTGACCTATACCGAAGCGATCATGCGCGTCTACAACCAGTACGGCCGACGCGACAACATGTACAAGGCCAGGATCAAGATCCTGGTCAAGGCCATCGGCGCCGATGAATTCGCGCGCCAGGTGGAAGCGGAATGGACCGACATCAAGGATGGCCCGAGCACCCTCACGCAGCAGGAATTCGATCGCGTGGCGGCGTATTTCGCGCCGCCGGCCTACCAGTCGCTGAAGGACGAGGACGCCTTGCTGGCCCGTCAGAAAACCGAATCGAAGGCGTTCGGCAGCTGGATCAAGCGCAATGTGCGGGCGCACCGCATGACCGGCTATGCCATCGTCACCCTGTCGCTGAAAAAAACCGGCGTGCCGCCGGGCGACGCCACTGCTGAACAGATCGAGTTCGTCGCCGAAATGGCGGACCGATACAGTTTCGGCGAACTGCGCGTGACCCACGAGCAGAATCTGGTGCTGGGCGATGTCAGGCAAGCCGATTTGTACGAACTCTGGCAAGAACTCAAGGCGCAGGGACTGGCCACGCCCAACATCGGCCTGCTGACCGACCTCATCTGCTGCCCGGGCGGCGACTTCTGTGCGCTGGCGAATGCCAAGTCGATTCCGATCGCTGCCGCCATCGCCGAGCGTTTCGACAACCTGGACTTCCAGCACGACATCGGCGAGATCGAACTCAACATCTCGGGCTGCATCAACGCCTGCGGTCATCACCATGTGGGCAACATCGGCATTCTCGGCGTCGACAAGGACGGATCGGAGTGGTACCAGGTGTCGATCGGCGGCGCGCAGGGCCACGACAGCGCGATTGGCAAGATCCTCGGACCTTCCTTCTCGGCCAGCCAGATGCCTGCCGTGGTCGAACGCATCCTCGACGTGTATGTCGAGCAGCGCATCGAAGATGAACGATTCATCGACACCGTTCGCCGCATCGGCGTGACGCCCTTCAAGAACAACGTGTACGGCAGCCCGATTGCGGAAGACGCAGGCGCCGGGGAGAAAACATATGCGTAAGATCATCAAGGACCGCCAGATCGTCAATGACGACTGGACGTTGCTGAAGCTGGCCGAGGGCGAGAGCGCCGAATCGGTCGCCATTCCCGCCGGACCGGTGCTGGTGCCGATGGCAGTCTGGCAGGCGCGCCGCGCCGAACTGGAAGCGCGCGCCGACGTCGGCGTGTGGCTCGCCAGCGACGAGCGCGCCGAAGCACTGAAGGACGAAGTCTCGCGTTTCCCGGTAATCGCCGTGGACTTCCCCAAGTTCTCGGATGGGCGTGGCTATTCGATCGCCTACAACCTGCGTGCCCGCCTCGGCTTCGAAGGCGAGGTGCGCGCGATCGGCGACGTACTGCGCGACCAGCTGTTCTACATGCAGCGCGTCGGCTTCAATGCCTTTGCGACCCGGCCGGACCGCAGCATCGAGGACGCGCTCAAGGGACTGACCGACTTCTCCGAGTCATACCAGGCCTCATGGGACCAGAAAGCGCCGCTGTTCCGGCGCGCACAACGCACCGCAGAGACCGTCTGACCATGAGCGACGACACCGCCCGACATGATGAACTGGTCGCGCAGACCAGGCTGACGCTTGGACGCATCGCATCGGATTTTTCGCCGGCGGTGTTCGCCTCCAGCCTGGCTGCCGAGGACATGGTCCTGACCGACCTGATCCTGCGCACCGGGTTGCCAATCACGATCTTCTCGCTGGACACTGGCCGCCTGCATGCCGAAACGCTGGGCATGATCGACCGCATCCACCAGCATTACGGCTACCAGGTCACGCTGTACCGGCCCCAGTCGGATGCAGTCGAAGCCTGGGTGTCGGACCACGGCAAGGACGCCTTCTACGACAGCGTCGAACTGCGCAAGGAATGCTGCCGCATCCGCAAGGTAGAGCCGCTCGGGCGGGCACTGGACGGAAACAATGCGTGGATTACCGGCCAGCGCCGGGCTCAATCAGCCACTCGCACCGAACTTGCGGTGCAGGAGCGTGACGAAGCGCACCGGATGACGAAGTTCAATCCGCTGGCCGACTGGTCGGAACAGGACGTGTGGCATTACATCCGCGGCAACAAGGTCCCGTACAACCCGCTGCATGACCGGGGTTATCCATCCATAGGCTGCGAACCGTGCACCCGTCCCATCCAGCCTGGTGAAGACGTCAGGGCCGGCCGCTGGTGGTGGGAAGACCCGCAGTCCAGGGAGTGCGGACTGCACATGGTTGACGGCAAGCTGACGAGGATCATCAAAGTGCAAGCAACAGGCGTGGCAACGAACGTAGCAACAAGCGTGGAAACAACGAGCGGGAAAACTGAAGGATCGGAATCATGAATACGGTAGTCGACAGGGGATTGCAGCAGATGGCGAGCAAGGCGCATCTGGACTGGCTGGAATCGGAAGCGATCCACATCATGCGCGAGGTCGCTGCCGAGTGCAGCAACCCGGCCCTTCTTTTCTCCGGCGGCAAGGACTCGGTGGTCCTGCTTCGCATCGCCGAGAAAGCCTTCCGCCCGGGAAAATTCCCGTTCCCGCTGGTGCACGTCGATACCGGACACAATTTTGACGAAGTAATCGCTTTTCGCGACCAGCGCGTGGCCGAACTGGGCGAGCGCCTGATCGTCGGCTCGGTGGAAGACTCCATCCGCCGCGGCACCGTGCGCCTGCGCAATCCGCAGACCGACTCGCGCAATGCTGCCCAGGCAGTGACCCTGCTCGAGACCATTGCCCAGTACAAGTTCGACGCCTGCATCGGCGGCGCCCGCCGCGACGAGGAAAAGGCACGCGCCAAGGAACGGATTTTTTCCTTCCGCGATGAATTTGGCCAATGGGATCCGAAGGCCCAGCGTCCCGAACTCTGGGACCTCTACAACACCCGCGTCCACCCCGGCGAGAACATGCGCGTGTTTCCGATATCGAACTGGACCGAACTCGACGTCTGGCAGTACATCGCCCGCGAACAACTGGAACTGCCAGCGATCTATTTTTCCCATCAGCGCCAGGTCATTCCGCGCAACGGCCTGCTGGTGCCGCTGACGCCGCTGACGCCACCGCGCGCGGGAGAAACAGTCGAGACCCGCAGCGTGCGCTTCCGCACCGTGGGCGACATTTCCTGCACCTGCCCGGTCGCTTCCGACGCGGCCACGGTTGATGCGATAATCGCGGAAACGGCAATCACGCAAATCACCGAGCGAGGCGCCACGCGAATGGACGACCAGACCTCCGAAGCCTCGATGGAAAGACGCAAGAAAGAAGGATATTTCTGATGAACGCCGTTGCCGAAAAACACATTACCCGTCCCGTGCAGCACGCTGAACGCGGGCTGCTGCGCTTCATTACCGCCGGCTCCGTGGACGATGGCAAGAGCACGCTGATCGGGCGCCTGCTGTTCGACAGCAAGGGAATTTTCGCCGACCAGCTCGATGCAATTTCACGCGCGCGCCACAAGCGAACGGTCGGCGACACCGTCGACCTGTCGCTGCTGACCGATGGCCTGGAAGCCGAACGCGAGCAGGGCATCACGATCGATGTCGCCTACCGCTACTTCGCCACCCCGAAACGCAAGTTCATCATTGCCGACACGCCGGGACACGAGCAGTACACCCGCAACATGGTCACCGGCGCCTCCACCGCCGATGCCGTCATCATCCTGATCGACGTCTCGAAAGTGAAGCTGGGCGAGGATGGCAGCGTGGAATTGCTGATCCAGACCAAGCGCCACTCCACGATAGCGCACCTGCTGAAGATCGATCATGTAGTGGTTGCCGTCAACAAGATGGACCTGGTCGGCTATGACCAGGATGTCTACAATCGCATCGTCGAGGCCTACCGCGCCTTCGCCACGCAACTCGGGCTGGAAGACATTCGTCCGATTCCAATGTCGGCGCTCACCGGTGACAACGTCGTTACGCCCGGCGACAACATGCCCTGGTACCAGGGCCCGACCCTGATCGAACTGCTGGAATCGCTGCCGGTCCACGACGAAGCCGAAAGCGCCGATTTCCGCTTTCCGGTGCAGCTGGTGGCGCGCCACAACGGCCACGAGGCAAACGACTTCCGTGGCTACATGGGGCGCATCGAAGCGGGCAGCGTCAGCAAGGGAGACAAGCTGGTCGTGCAGCCGGGCGGACAGGCCGCCACGGTGAAGGAAATCCTGACTTTTGACGGGTCCCTGGAAACGGCCATCGCTGGCCAGTCGATCACCTTGCTGGTCGACGAATATCTCGACATTTCGCGCGGCGACATGCTGGCCGCCTCCGGTGCGCCGGCAGTGGTCGCAAAAAGCCTGGCCGCCGACCTGTGCTGGCTGTCGGAAGAGCCGCTCGACCTGGGCCGCAAATACTGGCTCAAGCACACCACCCGGCAAGTGGTGGCGCGTGTCACCGCACTCGATTGGGTGCTGGACATCAATTCCCAGCAACGCCAGCCGGCGGCCGCCCTGGCGCTGAACGGCATTGGACGGGTCCAGCTCAGCGTGCAGCAGGCGCTGGCGGTCGACTCCTACGACCAGTCCCGCACCACCGGGTCGTTCATCCTGATCGACGAAGTGACGCACCAGACCGTCGCCGCCGGCATGATACGGCTGCCCTGATGGCGGACAGGTCATACGGCAAGGTCACCCTGATCGGCGCCGGCCCCGGCGCCGCTGACCTGATCACGCTGCGCGGAGCCCGGATACTGGCCTTGGCCGACGTGGTGCTGTATGACGCACTGGTCACCCCCGACATGCTTGCGCTGTGTCCGCAAGCAGTGAAAATTCCGGTCGGCAAACGCTCCGGCCAGCGCTCCACCGCGCAGCTGGAAATCAATGAAAAGCTGATTGCCTGTGCCCGCGAATACAAACAGGTGGTTCGGCTCAAGGGCGGCGATCCGATGATGTTCGGGCGAGCGGACGAAGAGTTGCGCGCGCTGGAAGCGCATGGCATCGAGGTCGAGATCGTTCCGGGCATTACCGCGGCGCTGGCGGCGGCCGCGGCGGCGAAACAGCCGCTGACCAAGCGCGGCATCGCTCGCAGCGTGGCATTTTTCACGTCGGCGACAGCGCCCGGCCAGCCGGAACAAACGACGCTGCCGGACTGCGACACCATCGTGCAGTACATGGGCGGGCGGGAAGCGATCACCACCGCCGAGCGCTTGCTGGCCCAGGGCCGTTCGCCCGACACGCCAGTGGTGATCGTGGAAAGTTGCAGCCTGCCAGAGCAACGAATCGCCCACCTGACGCTGGGCGGCCTGCGGCAAGGCATCGAAACCTGTACCGGACCGGTACTGGTGATGATCGGGGATGCGCTCGGAGCGCGGACCTGATGGTGCGGTACTGACCGCGCGGAACTTATACGCCTGTGCGGGCGCTATTCGGCGCCCGGCATTCCTGCCTGCTGCGCCGACAAGGTTCCAACGCAATACCGTGCCATCGCCTCCTGCACCGAATCATCCTCCCCCACTGCCTGCGCGACATCGATCTGCAATTGCGGATGATCCTGGCGCAATTGCCCGATCAACAGCGGCAGGTCGCGCAGCACATGCCCGCCCTGCCCGAGGAATACCGGCACCACGCTGATACGGTCGCAGCCCTGCTCCAGCAACTGCGCCACGCACTCGGGAAGCCGCGGCGACATCAGTTCCAGGAACGCCAACGTCACGACGATATCAGGCCGTTGCGACTGAACCCGATCGGCCAGTTTCCGGAAAGGTTCCGCCCAGCGCGGATCACGCGCACCGTGTGCAAACAGGACCAGGGCTTGTTTCATCATCGTCTCTCCACCCACACCAGCGATCCGATCGCAATCAGGAAGAACAGCACGCTCGGCAGCACCGCGGTCGCGAACGGCGGCCAGGTATTGAGCAGGCCAATGTGCGCGAACAGGCTGTTGATCAGCTGGAACGACACGCCCAGCATGATTCCCGCAAAAATTTTCAGGCTGACGCCACCAGCCCGGGCCTGCATGTAGGCGAATGGCAGGGCCAGCGCCATCATCACGAACACGGCGAACGGGTAGGTCAGTTTCTTCCAGTATGCAATTTCATAGCGCTCGGTGCGCTGCTGGTTCTCGGCCAGATGCCGGGTGTATGCCGACAGGTCGTAGGCCGACATGCGGTCAGGATCGGCGAACAGGACCGCGAGGATATCCGGCGTCACCTCGGACACCAGCGTGCCGGCGGCGGACTTGGTCGTCTTCACACCTGCCAGCTCATCCATCGACAGCACCGCCCCGGATGCCGGAAACGAGGTCTGCGCCACATCGGCAAGGTTCCAGGTGTTGTCGCCGACGTACTGCGCCCTGGCGGCTGAAACCACCCGGGTCATCCGGAATTCGCGGTCGAATTCATAAATCTTCAAATCCAGCAGCTCGCCGTCGAACCGGACTTCACGCACGTTCAGGAATCGGGAACCGATGGTGCGTCCGGTCACCCCCTTCTCGCGCACCACGTCCTTGGCCCAGAGTCCGGAACGAAACTGTTGCGACAGCGCGGTGCCGCGCAGCTCCAGCTTCAAGCGCTCCGCCATGTCGCTTGCGCGCGGCGAAATCACTTCACCAAAGAGCAGTGTCAACGCCGAAAACAGCACGGCGATCACGGCCAGCATGCGCCCGGCCCGCATGGTGGACATGCCCGACACGCGCATGATGGTGAACTCGGAGCGGGCGGCCATTTGCGCCAGCACGTAGATGGTGCCGATCAGGGCGGCGATCGGCATCAGCTCGTAGGCATACCCGGGCAAGCCCAGCACGACGTAGGCAAACGCATGCTGCAGCTTGTACCCGCCCTTGCCCACCGACTGCAGCTCGTTCATCAGGTCGAAGAATGCAAACAGGGCAAGGAAGGCCACCAGCACGAAGCTGACCGATCGGATGATTTCGCGCGCCAGATAGCGCTGCAGGATACTCATGATCGTGCCCGGCAAGATGAATGGCAGCGCATCAGGCACCTTCCTTGCGCAGCAGGCGCGCGCGCTTGAGCCGGCTCCACCACACCAGCGGATGGCGCGGGCTGTTCACATTGATTCGCCACAGGAACAGCACCAGTACCAGCAGCGCCGCGACCACGTGTGCCGGCCACAGCGCTTCGAACAGGCCCATCCGCTTCTGAACGACCGCAGCCTGGAATATGCTGACCGTGTTGCTGTAGACCACAAACAGGAACAACGCGACCAGCAGGTTGGCGGAGCGGCCGCCGCGCGGATTGACGAAGCCCAGCGGCACCGCCAGCAGCATCAGGACAATGCACATGAGCGGCAAGGCAATTCTCCATAACAGCTCGCCCCGGTTGAACGGATTGGGATCGGCGATCAGCCTTGCAGTGGACAGCGCCCGCGCCGAACGGTCGCCGTCGGCGACACGCGATGCCTGCGCCACCAGCACGCCGTAGCGTTCGAACTGCATCAGCTGGAAATCGGGCTCGCTGGGCGTGCCGTCATAACGGCGCCCGTTCTGCAGGATCAGGAATTTGTCGCCGCGCTTGTCGAACTCGATGCGGCCCTCGCGCGCGGCGACCACGCTGGTCTTGCCATCGCGGACCGAATTCACGAACACGTTGCGCACGCGGGTGGCGTCGTTGGCCAGGCCCTCGACGAAGAAAACCCGATCGCCCGACGCCGACTCCTGGAACTTGCCTGGCGCGATGCGCGAAACGTCCTCGCGCTGTTCAAAGCGCTCGCGGAATTCGGCGCTCTGCCGGTTCGCCCATGGCGTGACGAAAAAGCTGAGGACGGCAGTCAGGATGACGACCGGCGCGCCAAAGCCCAGCACCGGCCGGATCCAGCGTGAAAGACTCAGTCCGGAGGCAAACCACACCACCATCTCCGAGTCCTGGTAACTGCGGGTGACGACCAGCAGTACAGAAACGAAACCGGTCAGGATCAACAGGACCGGAAGGTAATTCAATGCCGAGAAGCCGATCAGCGCAACGACGTCACGGGAAGCCACCTGGCCACCCGCAGCCTGTCCGAGTATCCGGATCAGCATCACGGTGATCGTGATCGTGAACAGCGTGGTGAATACGGCGCCGGCGTTACTGATCAACTCACGTCGAAGGGCGCGCTGAAAAATCATGGGGATAGGCTCTATAATTGCTGGATTCACTCAGGAGCGGTCATGGACTTTAGCATAAAAACTTTTGACGGAAAAAACGCCATCGCCCAGCTCAAGGGCGGTTGCATTGCTGTCGGAATTTTCGAGGACAGGAAGCTCTCCGAACACGCCCTTGCGCTCGACCTCGATCACGTCATCAGCAATGCCGTGAAGTCCGGCGACATCACCGGCAAGGCGGGCACCACGCTGCTGCTGCGGAACACCGGCGGCCGCGCCGACCGCATACTGCTGGTAGGCCTGGGCCGCCAGGGCGAGGTCAGCAGCAAGGATTTCAACAGCGCCGCGCAAGCCATCGCCCGCAGCTTCCAGACACTGGGATCGAGCGACGCCATCGTCGCCCTGCCGCTGGACGATGTGAAGGATCGCGACGCCACCTGGTGCCTGCGCAGCGTCGTCATCGCCCTGCGCGACAGCGTCTACCGTTTCGACCAGCTCAAGAGCCGGAAAGATTCAGCCGCTAACGGCGTGCGCAAGGTCGCATTTGCCGTGCCCGCCACCGCTTCTGCCACGGCCAAGACCGCGGTCACCCAGGCTGCGGCGATTGCCGATGGCATGGACCTCACCAAGACGCTGGGCAACCTGCCCGCCAACGTCTGCACCCCGACCTACCTGGCCACGACTGCACGCGAACTCGGCAGCGAGTTCGGCATGGCCGTGGAAGTACTTGACCGCAAGCAGATCCAGGCCCTCAAAATGGGCAGCTTCCTGTCGGTCACCAGCGGCACCCAGGAACCGCCGAAATTCATCGTGCTCAGGCACATGGGCGGCAAGCCCAAGGATGCGCCGGTGGTCCTGGTCGGCAAGGGCATCACCTTTGATACCGGCGGCATTTCGCTCAAACCGGGCGCCAACATGGACGAGATGAAATACGACATGTGCGGCGCCGGGTCGGTACTGGGCACCATGCGCGCAGTCGGCCGGATGAAGCTCAAGCTGAACGTGATCGCCGTGATCCCGAGCTGCGAGAACATGCCATCCGGCACGGCCACCCGACCGGGCGACATCGTGACCTCGATGTCGGGCCAGACCATCGAGATCCTGAATACCGACGCCGAGGGCCGGCTGATCCTGTGCGACGCGCTGACCTATGCAGAACGCTTCAACCCGGCTGCGGTGGTTGACGTGGCAACACTGACCGGTGCCTGCATCACCGCGCTCGGCCACCACAACTCCGGATTGTTCACCCGTCATGACGAGGCACACGATGCCTTGGCGGCCGAGCTGATCGCAGCAGGCAAGGCGACCGGCGACACCGCCTGGCGCCTGCCGATCGAGGACAGCTACCAGGAGCAATTGAAGTCGAATTTTGCCGACATGGCGAATATCGGCGGACCGCCGGCAGGCAGCATCACGGCGGCGTGCTTCCTGGAGCGTTACACACGCAAGTACACATGGGCCCACCTGGATATCGCAGGTACGGCGTGGAAGAACGGCGCGGCAAAAGGCGCAACCGGCCGGCCAGTGCCCTTGTTGACGACATTCCTGATCAACCGCGCAGGGAAATAGGGACGGCAGTCAGGGCGACGGGGGTCGAAGAACGGCTTTCCCGTCGCACGAACGCGCCCCCTTGCATAGCGCGTCAGGCGTTGAAAGCACAGCCCGTTGCTCATACTGCACGCCTGCGAAATGGAAAAGCACAAATTGAAAATTGCCACCTGGAACGTCAACTCCCTGAAAGTCCGCCTTCCGCAAGTACTGCGCTGGCTGGAAGAAAGCCCGGTCGACGTGCTCTGCCTGCAGGAAACCAAGCTCACCGATGACAAATTCCCGGTGGCTGAAATAGAAGCGGCCGGGTTTCAGGTCGCTTATGCCGGGCAGAAAACCTATAACGGCGTCGCCATCCTGTCGCGCCATCCGCTGGAACAGGTCACGGTGAACAACCCGCTGTTCCCCGATGAGCAAATGCGGATCATCGCGGCAACGGTAGAAGGCATGCGGGTGGTGTGCGCCTATGTGCCGAACGGGCAGGAAGTCGGATCCGACAAGTACGAGTACAAGCTGCGCTGGCTGGATGCGCTGCACGAATGGATTGCTGCGGAATTGCGCGACAACAAGCAGCTGGCGCTGCTGGGCGACTACAACATCGCGCCGGCCGAGGCTGACGTGCACGATCCGGCGCTATGGGCCGGCAAGGTCTTGTTTTCAGAACCGGAAAAGGCCGCATTCAGGCGGCTACAGGAAATGGAACTGACGGATGCATTCCGCATGTTCGAGCAACCGGAAAAGACCTATAGCTGGTGGGATTACCGGATGCTGGCGTTCCGCCGCAACATGGGCTTGCGCATCGACCATATCCTGCTGTCGCCGCCGCTGGCTGCGCGCTGCACCGCATGCACCATCGACCGCGGGCCGCGCAAATGGGAACAGCCGTCTGACCATGCGCCGGTGATCGCGACGCTGGCCGATCCGGCCTGACGGCCGGGCTGCAGGCAATCAGATTCGGTCCGCTCCAGTCAGCTCCGGGTACGGCGCAACTGGGCTTCGAAACTCTCGTCAAGCTTGCTGACCCGTTTCGGCGCCTGCGGCCCCAGTGCATTGACGTACCTGACGAATTCGTCCTGTTCCATCGGCTCACTGACTTTCTTCTGGCGGCCCTGCTCGTCCACCAGCACCAGGTGGAACAGGTTGTCCGACCCGCGCACCATCGAGTGATGCTGATCCGGGCAGCGCTTGTTCAGGCGTTCGACAGCGGTGCTGGCTCTGGTGGCACGCAATTGAGACTCCGACGTTGAAGCCGGCGCAGGCGCGCCAGCCGTGAACCCCAGTATACGCTGGCTAGAACCGGCTGGCTGAAACCGGCTGGCTAAAACCGGCTGGCTAAAACCGGCTGACTAAAAACTGCTGACTAAAAACTGCTGACTAAAAACTGCTGGCTAAAAATCGGCCGGCTCCAATCCGCCGCAAGATTGAACAGCCGGCCGTGTGCGACGAGTTCAGCCCTTGGCAACGGCCTCGCGGATCTGCGCCAGTGAGGCCGGATCTTCGATGGTCGTCAGGTCGCCGGCATCGCGCCCTTCGCAAATTGCCTGCACTGCCCGCCGCAGCAACTTGCCGGAGCGGGTCTTCGGCAGCAGGCTGACCAGGTGAACCCGCGACGGCCGGGCCACGGCGCCGAGCTGGCGGTCAACCACGCCCATGACTTCCATTTCCATCAGCCGCCGGCTCTCGGTAGTCTCCATGGCTGCGGCGTCCTTGGGAATGACGAAAGCCACTGCAACCTGTCCCTTGAGCTTGTCCTCCACGCCGACCACGGCCACCTCGGACACGTTCGGATGGCTGGAGATGCTCTCCTCGATTTCGCGGGTGCCGAGCCGGTGGCCGGCGACGTTGATGACATCGTCGGTGCGGCCGAGGATGAAGTAATAGCCGTCCGAATCGCGGATGCCCCAGTCAAAGGTGGAATACAGCTGCTCGTTGCTGAAATTCGACCAGTATGTATCGACGAAGCGCTTGTCGTCGCCAAACACCGTCTGCATGCAGCCCGGCGGCAATGGCGCCTCGATGGCAACCACGCCCTTCTCGTTCGCCCCGCAAGCCTGTCCATTCAATTCGTTGACGATCTTGACCTTGAAGCCCGGCATCGGCAGGCCCGGGCTGCCAAGCCGCGTGGGCGTGTCCTCGATACCCTTGGCCACCGACAGGATCGGCCAGCCGGTTTCGGTCTGCCAGTAATTGTCGATCACCGGAACGCCCAGCTCGCCGGCAATCCAGGCAGAGGTGGTTTCGTCCAGCGGTTCGCCGGCCAGGTACAGCGCCTGCAGCGACGACAAGTCGTACTGACGCATGAATTCGGGCGGCTGCTTCCTCAGCACGCGAATGGCAGTCGGTGCCGAGAACATGCGCGTTACCCGGTATTTCTCGACCAGGTTCCACCAGATGCCGGCGTCCGGGCGGATCGGCAGCCCTTCGTACATGATGGTCGCCATGCCGGCAATCAGCGGACCGTAGACGATGTAGGAATGGCCTACCACCCAGCCGATGTCGGAGGTGGCGAAAAAGGTCTCGCCCGGCTTGCCGCAATAGACATGCTGCATCGACGAGGCCAGTGCCACGGCGTAGCCGCCGACATCGCGCTGCACACCCTTGGGCTTGCCGGTGGTGCCCGAGGTGTAAAGAATGTACGAGATATCGTTCGATTCGAGCCAGGTGACCGGCACGCGAGCGTTGATATGCTGCTCGCGCAGTGTTCCATAGTCGACGTCACGCCCTGGCGTCAACTGCATCGGAACCAGTTGGCGATTGACCAGCAGCACATGCTCCGGCTTGTGCGTGGCCAGCCGGATCGCCTCGTCCAGCAGCGGCTTGTAAGGCACCGGCCTGCCGGCGCGCGAGCCGGCATCTGCGGACACGATCAGCTTGGGCTTGGCATCATCGATGCGGGTGGCCAGGCTATTGGCTGCGAAGCCGCCGAACACCACCGAATGCACGGCGCCAATGCGGGCGCAGGCCAGCATCGCAAAAGTCGCCTCGGCGATCATCGGCATGTAGACCAGAACGCGGTCGCCGCGCACCACGCCCAGCGCCTGCATCATCGCTGCCGCGCGCTCCACTTCCGCCTGCAATTCGCGGAAGCTGTAGATCTTCTCCACCGGCAGGCCGTCAGCTGCGGTCTCGGTCGACACGGCGATCAATGCCGGGCTGTCGCCCTGGCTTTCGACCCAGCGGTCGACCGCGTTGTAGCAGAGGTTGGTCTGCCCGCCGACGAACCATTTGTTGAACGGCGTGTTCGAGTCGTCCAGCACCCGCGTGTACGGGGCATGCCAGTGGATGCGCCGCGCTTCCTCGCCCCAGAATTCCTGAGGATTGTCGACGGATTTCTTGTAGAACTGCTGGTAGTTCATATCGTCTCCCGATTGGGTTGAATCCTTGCAGCAGCCGTGTCCCCGGCCTCTATGCTGCGTTTGCTGTGCTTGCTGCAGTGTCTGCTGTGTTTGCTGCTGGTCAGAAGGCGTCGCCGGGCACACGTACCCAGCCTTCCATCAGCACCCGGGCGCTGCGGCTCATGATGGCCTTGCTCACGCTCCATTCGCCATTGGCCTGGACCGCTTCCGCGCCGACCCGCAAGGTGCCAGAGGGATGGCCGAAGCGCACCGCATTGCGCGCACCGCCGCCGGCAGCGAGGTTGACCAGCGTGCCCGGTATTGCCGCGGCGGTGCCGATCGCAACCGCTGCGGTGCCCATCATCGCATGATGCAGCTTGCCCATCGACAGGGCGCGCACCAGCAGGTCGACGTCGCCGGCACCGACCGGCTTGCCGCTGGAGGCGACATAAGCGGCCGGCGGCGCGACGAAGGCGACCTTCGGCGTGTGCTGGCGTTTCGCTGCTTCGTCGATGTGCTTGATCAGGCCCATGCGCACGGCGCCATGGGCGCGTATCGTCTCGAACATTTCCAGCGCGCGGGTATCGTTGTTGATGGCGTCCTGCAACTCGGTGCCGGTGTAGCCGATCGCTTCCGCGTTCAGGAAGATGGTGGGGATGCCGGCATTGATCATGGTGGCCTTCAGGGTGCCGACACCGGGCACTTCCAGATCGTCGACCAGGTTACCGGTCGGGAACATGGCGCCGCCGGCGCCCTCTTCCTCGGCCGCCGGATCCATGAATTCAAGTTGCACTTCCGCAGCCGGGAAAGTGACGCCATCCAGCTCGAAGTCGCCGGTTTCCTGGACCGCGCCCTTGGTGATGGGAACGTGCGCGATGATGGTCTTGGCGATGTTTGCCTGCCAGATCCGCACGATGGCCACGCCGTCCGCGGGAATGCGGCTGGCGTCGACCAGCCCGTTGCTGATCGCGAACGGCCCTACCGCGGCGGACAGGTTGCCGCAGTTGCCGCTCCAGTCGACAAAAGCCTTGTCGATCGAGACCTGGCCGAACAGGTAGTCGACGTCGTGGCCGGGCTGGCTGCTCTTTGACAGGATGACGGTCTTGCTGGTGCTGGAGGTGGCACCGCCCATGCCGTCAATCTGCTTGCCGTAAGGGTCAGGGCTGCCGATGACACGCAGCAGCAACGCATCGCGCGCCGCGCCTGGCAGCTGGGCGCCGGCGGGCAAATCCTGCAGGCGGAAGAACACGCCCTTGCTGGTGCCGCCACGCATGTAGGTGGCGGGAATCTTGATCTGGGGTACGTGTGCCATGGAGATGATTACCTGAAAACGGAAACGGAAACGAGAACTGAAACGAATGCGGAATCGAAAGCGGCTCGGAACAAATGCCTCCCCCCTTGATGAACAAGGAGGGCGGCGTTCAGCTTCAAGCAGCCTTGGACGATTCCAGGAAGTCCTGGGCGAAGCGCTGCAGCACGCCGCCTGCCTCGTAGATCGCCACTTCTTCCGCGGTATCGAGGCGGCAGGTCACCGGCACTTCCACCCGTTCGCCGTTCTTGCGCGTGATTACCAGGGTCAGCGTGGTGCGCGGCGTGCGTTCGCCCACCACGTCGTACGTTTCGGTGCCGTCAATGTGCAGCGTCTTGCGGTTGACACCTGGCTTGAACTCCAGTGGCAGCACGCCCATGCCGACCAGGTTGGTACGGTGGATGCGTTCGAAGCCCTCGGCGACGATGGCTTCCACGCCGGCCAGGCGTACGCCCTTGGCGGCCCAGTCACGCGAAGAGCCCTGTCCATAGTCGGCGCCGGCAACCACGATCAGCGGCTGCTTGCGCTCCATGTAGGTTTCGATCGCTTCCCACATGCGGGTCACCTTGCCCTCCGGCTCGATGCGGGCCAGCGAGCCAGGCTTGACCTTGCCGTGTTCCAGCACCATTTCGTTTTTCAGCGTCGGATTGGCGAAGGTGGCGCGCTGCGCGGTCAGGTGGTCGCCGCGATGGGTCGCGTAGGAGTTGAAGTCCTCCTCGGGCAAGCCCATCTTTTCCAGGTATTCGCCGGCTGCGCTGTTGAGCATGATGGCATTGGACGGCGACAGGTGGTCGGTAGTGATGTTGTCGCCCAGCACCGCCAGCGGACGCATGCCCTTGAGCGTGCGCGCACCTGCCAGCGCTCCCTCCCAGTAAGGCGGACGGCGGATGTAGGTGCTCTTCGGGCGCCAGTCGTAAAGTGGGCTCACCTGCTCACCCTTGTCCTGCTGCGCGGCGAACATCGGGATGTACACCTTGCGGAACTGCTCCGGCTTGACGCTTTCGGCGACGATCGCGTCGATTTCCTCGTCCGACGGCCAGATGTCCTTCAGCGTGACCGGCTTGCCATTGGCATCGATGCCGAGCACGTCTTTCTCGATGTCGAAACGGATGGTGCCGGCGATCGCATACGCCACCACCAGCGGCGGCGAAGCCAGGAAGGCCTGCTTGGCATAAGGGTGGATGCGGCCGTCGAAGTTGCGGTTGCCGGAGAGCACGGCAGTGGCGTACAGGTCGCGATCCACGATTTCCTTCTGGATCACCGGGTCGAGCGCACCGGACATGCCGTTGCAGGTAGTGCAGGCAAATGCGACCACGCCAAAGCCCAGCTTCTCAAGGTCCGTCAGCAAGCCGGCTTCTTCCAGGTACAGGGCAACGGTCTTCGAACCCGGTGCCAGCGAGCTTTTCACCCACGGCTTGCGGGTCAGGCCGCGCTGATTGGCATTGCGCGCCAGCAGGCCGGCCGCAATCATGTTGCGCGGGTTGTTGGTGTTGGTGCAGCTGGTGATTGCCGCGATGATCACGGCGCCGTCCGGCATCAGGCCCGGCTCGTTTTCCACCTTGCCGGCAATGCCGCGCGCAGCCAGTTCGGAAGTCGGAACCCGGTTGTGCGGATTGCTCGGTCCGGCAATGTTGCGCACCACCGAGGACAGGTCGAACTTCAGCACGCGTTCGTATTCGGCGCTCTTCAGGCTGTCGGCCCACAGGCCGGTGTGCCGGGCATAGGTTTCCACCAGCTTGACCAGCTCGTCATCGCGGCCGGTGAGCTTCAGGTACTTGATGGTCTGCTCGTCGATGTAGAACATCGCTGCCGTGGCCCCGAACTCCGGCGCCATGTTGGAAATCGTCGCGCGGTCGCCCAGCGTCAGGCTGCTGGCGCCTTCACCAAAGAACTCGAGATAGGCCGACACCACCTTGTGCTTGCGCAGGAATTCGGTCAGCGCCAGCACGATGTCGGTGGCAGTGATGCCGGGCTGGGCCCGGCCACTCAAGTGCACGCCGATGATGTCCGGCAAGCGCATCCAGGAGGCGCGGCCCAGCATCACGGTTTCCGCTTCCAGGCCACCCACACCAACGGCGATCACGCCCAGCGCATCCACCATCGGGGTGTGGCTGTCGGTGCCGACCAGGGTATCCGGATAGGCCACGCCGTCGCTCACCTGCACCACGGGACTCATGCGCTCCAGGTTGATCTGGTGCAGGATGCCGTTGCCCGGGGGGATCACATCAACGTTCCTGAACGCTTTTTTGGTCCAGTCGATGAAATGGAAACGGTCTTCGTTGCGGCGGTCTTCGATGGCCCGGTTGCGGGTAAAGGCATCGGGGTCGAAGCCACCGCACTCCACCGCCAGGGAGTGGTCCACCACCAGCTGGGTCGGCACCACCGGGTTGACCAGGGACGGGTCGCCACCCTGCGAGGCGATGGCGTCGCGCAAGCCGGCCAGGTCGACCAGCGCTGTCTGGCCAAGGATGTCGTGACAGACCACCCGCGCCGGAAACCACGGAAAATCCAGGTCCTGCTTGCGTTCGATCAGTTGCGAAAGCGATGCAGCCAGCGTCGCCGGATCACAGCGGCGCACCAGGTTCTCGGCCAGCACGCGCGAGGTGTAGGGCAGCTTGTCCCAGGCGCCGGGCTCGATCGCATCGACTGCGGCGCGCGCATCGAAAAAATCGAGCGTGGTGCCGGGCAAGGGTTTGCGGTGTGCAGTATTCATGAAGGTGCTTTGAAGGGGCTTTGAAGGTGCTTTACTTGCGGTTCTTGATCGGCACGAATTTGAGGTCTTCCGGCCCCACATAGTTCGCGCTCGGACGAATGATCTTGTTGTCGATGCGCTGCTCGATGATGTGCGCGGCCCAGCCGGAAGTGCGCGCGATCACGAACAGGGGTGTGAACATCGCCGTCGGCACGCCCATCATGTGATAGGAGACAGCCGAGAACCAGTCCAGGTTCGGGAACATTTTCTTGGCGTCCCACATCACGCTTTCCAGGCGGTCGGCGATGTCGAACATCTTCATCGAACCGGCATCCTTGGAGAGCGTGCGGGCAACTTCCTTGATGACCTTGTTGCGCGGATCGGAAACGGTGTAGACCGGATGTCCGAAACCGATCACGACTTCCTTGTTCTCGACGCGGCGGCGGACGTCGGCTTCGGCTTCATCCGGATTGTCATAGCGCTTCTGGATTTCGAACGCAACTTCATTGGCGCCGCCATGCTTGGGACCGCGCAGCGCGCCGATGGCGCCGGTGATCGCCGAGTGGATGTCGGAACCGGTGCCGGCGACAACGCGGGCGGCAAAGGTCGATGCGTTGAACTCGTGCTCCGCGTACAGGATCAGCGAAGTGTGCATGGCTTTTTCCCACAGCTTGCCTGGCTTCTCGCCGTGCAGCAGGTGCAGGAAATGCGCGCCGATCGAGTCGTCGTCGGTCTCGACCTCGATGCGCTTGCCGTTGTGGCTGTAGTGGTACCAGTACAGCAGCATCGAACCGAGCGAGGCCATCAGGCGGTCGGCGATGTCGCGCGCACCCGGGGTATTGTGGTCATCCTTCTCCGGCAGCACGCAACCCAGTGCCGACACGCCGCTGCGCATCACATCCATCGGATGCGCCGATGCCGGCAGGCATTCCAGCACAGCCTTCACGCTCGCCGGCAGGCCGCGCAGCGCCTTCAGCTTGGCCTTGTACGCTTTCAGTTCCGCCGAGGTCGGCAGCTTGCCGTGCACCAGCAGGTAGGCGATCTCTTCGAATTCGCAGGTGTCGGCGACATCCAGGATGTCGTAGCCGCGATAGTGCAAGTCATTGCCGGTCTTGCCGACGGTGCACAGGGCAGTATTGCCGGCAGCGACGCCGGACAGCGCGACGGATTTCTTGGGCTTGAATGCGGGGGCCTGTTTCTGTTCACTCATGATCTGGTTTCCTGTGCTTATTTGGACTTCTGCTGGGCAAAGAGCGCATCCAGCTTCTGCTCGAAATCGTGATAGTTGATGCGGTCGTACAGCTCCATGCGCGTCTGCATGGTGTCAACCACGTTCTTTTGCGTGCCGTCGCGGCGCAGCGACGTGTAGACGTTTTCCGCGGCCTTGTTCATTGCCCGGAAAGCGGACAGCGGATACAGCACCATGCCGACATCGGCGCTGCGCAGTTCGTCGACGGTGAACAGCGGCGTCGCGCCGAATTCAGTGATGTTGGCGAGGATGGGCACCTTCACCGCGTCAGCAAATTGCTTGTACATCGACAGCTCGGTGATGGCTTCCGGGAAAATCATGTCAGCGCCGGCTTCCACGCAGGCCAGCGCGCGATCGATCGCCGCATTCAGGCCTTCGACAGCGAGCGCGTCGGTGCGCGCCATGATGACGAAATCGGGATCGGTGCGGGCATCGACTGCGGCCTTGACGCGATCGACCATCTCCTGGCTGCTGACGATTTCCTTGCCGGGACGATGACCGCAGCGCTTGGCGCCGACCTGGTCTTCGATATGCAGGCCGCCGGCGCCGAACTTGATCATCGACTTCACGGTGCGCGCGACATTGAAGGCCGACGAACCGAAACCGGTGTCGCAATCCACCAGCAGCGGCAGGTCGCACACATCGGTGATGCGGCGCACGTCGGTCAGCACGTCGTCCAGATTGGAGATGCCAAGATCCGGCAGGCCGAGCGAACCCGCTGCAACGCCGCCGCCGGACAGGTAGATGGCGCGGAAGCCGGCACGTTTGGCCAGCAGTGCATGGTTGGCATTGATTGCCCCGACAACTTGCAGCGGGGATTCTTCCTTTAGCGCCTGGCGCAAGGCAGCGCCGGCAGAACGAAGCGTCATGGTTTCACCTGAGATAGACAGTTTTTGTAGAAAATCGGGCTCTCTTTCGCAAGCGCTGTGCCATGTGCCGCGACGACCGATGTTTCATCCTGCCGCAAGAAAAAACGCCAGTGAAATCAGGCAGTTGACGATTCATTGTCACTCTTGCCACGCAAAGACCCCCTGTTCCACGACGCCGATTTGTGTTTCAATTGAACCGTTATTTGAAACATTGAAACGAGCACTTGAAACATGGCCCGCCCCACCCCTGCTACCCGCGATAACGCCGACAAGCCGGTCATCTGGACCGTGTCGATTTCGCGCCTGTCCGACCTGTTCCGCGACATTACGGTCGAATTCGACGATCAGGCTGTGATCGAGCCGATCAGTCTCGGCTTCGACGAGGCCGTTCGTCACATACGCGAGCGTCTCGAGACCGAGCGCTGCGACGCCGTGATCGCCGCCGGCTCCAATGGCGCCTGGCTCAAGGCCCGGCTCTCGGTACCGGTGATCGTGGCCAAGGCAAGCGGCTTCGATTACCTGCAGGCTCTGGCGCGGGCACGCCGCATTTCACCGAAAATCGGCATCGTTACCTATCAGGAAAGCCTGCCCGAGCTGGCTGAATTCCAGGCCACGTTCGGCCTGCCGATCCTGCAGCGCACCTACGCCACCGCGGAAGATGCGCGAGCCCAGATCAGCGAACTGAAGGCAGCGGGCGTGAAAGCCATTGTCGGCGCCGGCCTGGTCACGGACCTGGTGGAGGAAGCGGGACTGACCGGCGTCTTCGTGTACTCGTCAGCGTCGATCCGGCAAGCCTTCGAGGATGCGCTGGAACTGGCCCGCTTCGCGCACTTGCAGGCGGCACGGCAGCGCAGCCATCCGGTTGCCGAGCATTTGCGGGCCCGGCACGGGCTGAACGACCTGCGTGGCGAATCGCCGGCGATGCAGGCGTTGCGCCAGTCGATCGTGCTGTACGCCAGGTCGCCGGCAACGGTGCTGATCCATGGCGAAACCGGCACCGGCAAGGAACTGGTGGCACAGGCGATCCACCGCGAGAGCGCCATCGCGCAGCGGATCGGCAAGCCTTTCGTCGCAGTCAATTGCGGCGCGATTGCGGAATCGCTGCTGGAGTCGGAACTGTTCGGCTACGAGGAAGGCGCGTTCACTGGCTCGCGCCGCGGCGGGCATGCCGGACTGTTCGAGGCGGCGCATGGCGGCACGCTGTTCCTGGACGAGATCGGCGAGATGCCGCTGGCATTGCAAACGCGGCTGCTGCGGGTGCTGGAAGAGCGGGAAGTGATGCGGGTCGGCGGCACGCGGCCGATCCCGGTCAACGCACGCATCATCAGCGCGACGCACTGCGACCTGGAGCAGCGGGTGCGCGACGGCAGCTTCCGTGCCGACCTGTTCTATCGGCTGTCGGTATTGCGGCTGGCGCTGCCGGCCCTGCGCGATCGGCCCACCGATATTGCCCCGCTGGCCGAGTGGTGCCTGAAGAATGCGCTGGCCGACCTCGGGGTCCGCCCGGGTACCAACCTTCATGCGGAAATCGACGCCTGTGCCGGCCTGTTGCAGGCTTATGCGTGGCCGGGGAATGTGCGCGAGCTGCGCAACCTGATGCAGCGTGCTGCGCTGTTCCTGGCGGCGACGCCGCTGCAGGCGTTCGGGCCCGGCTTCTTGCTGAAGGTGGCGCCGGAACTGGTGCAGGGTGCCGTGGGAACGGAGCTGGCAGATGTCCGGCCGGAGCCAGGGCGCGAGGAGGAAGCGACTGGCGAAGACCTGCAGAAGTTGATGGCGCATTACGGGGGTAACCGGAATGCGGTTGCGCGGCATCTCGGGATCAGCCGGACCACGCTTTGGCGGCGGCTGGGTGGGAAGGTGGGGTGAGGACGGGCCCTCGGCTCCGGACCCGGCCAAGCACCTGGCTGCCGGGTCGAGCTGCAAGAACAACTTCGTTGCGCCGCTCTTCCGTTTTTTAAGCGCAAACTGCTCGATCAATAGGACTTGGGCAGCCCCAGTACACGCTCGGCAATGTGGCTGAGGATCAGCTCACGGCTCACTGGCGCGATGCGCAGGATCATGATCTCGCGCAGATAACGCTCGACATGAAACTCCTTCGAATAGCCCATTCCCCCATGCGTGAGGATCGCGCGCTCGCAAGCGCGAAAGCCGGCCTCGGCGCTGAAGTACTTGGCGGCATTGGCCTCCGCGCCGCAATCGCGCCCGTTGTCATACAGCCAGGCAGCCTTCATCGCGAGCAGTTGTGCCGCCTGCAATTCCACCCAGTTCTCGGCCAGCGGGTGCTGGATCGCCTGATTCTGGCCAATGGGGCGGTCAAACACCACCCGGTCGCGGGCATAAGCGGCCGCTTTTTGCAGGGCGACGCGCCCGATGCCCACTGCCTCGGCGGCAAGCAGGACACGCTCCGGGTTCATGCCGTGCAGGATGTACTTGAAGCCCTGGCCTTCCTCGCCAATGCGGTCTTCCACCGGAATCTCCAGCCCGTCTATGAAGAGTTCGTTGGAGTCCACGCACTTGCGCCCCATCTTGTCGATCAGGCGCACATCGACCTTGCTGCGATCCAGGTCCGTATAGAAGAGCGAGAGCCCGCCCGAGGTCTTGCCGGCTGGCAGATCCTCGATTGGCGTGGTTCGTGCCAGCAGCAATATCTTGTCGGCCACCTGCGCCGTGGAAATCCACACCTTCTGGCCATGCACCACATAGCGATCGCCCTTGCGCACTGCGCGCGTCTTCAGGCGGGTGGTGTTCAGGCCGGCATCCGGTTCGGTCACGCCGAAGCAGGCCTTGACCTGCCCTTTGGCCATGGGTGGCAGCATGCGGCGCTTCTGCTCCTCGGTACCGTACACCACCACGGGCATCAGTCCGAAGATGTTGATGTGGATGCTGGAGCAGCCGCTCAGGCAGGCACCCGATTCAGCCACTGTCTGCATCATCACCGCCGCTTCCTGCACGCCAAGGCCGGCGCCCCCATACTCTTCCGGAATGGCCAGGCCAAGCCAGCCGGCCTGCCCCATCGCATTGTAGAAGTCGTGCGGAAAGACACCGTCAATATCACGCTCGCGCCAGTAGGTCTCCGGGAAGCGATTGCACAAATCCTTGACGGCATCGCAAATGGATTGCTGTTCGGGGGTCAGCTCGAAATTCATGGGTTCACACCTTCAAGGTCTGGAAGGCGCCAGGACATCCGCCGGATGGGATGGCTCGGGAGCGCGCATGAACATGATGAGAACACAGCCGGGCGTTTTTTCAAAAAAACCTCTGACCCTGACCCCGCCCACCTGACATCCAGCGGTCCTCAAATGCAAGCAGGGCCGGCCTCCTGATCCAGGAGCCCGGCCCTGCTTGTGCGACCGACCGACAAAGCCGCCGGCGATCAGGCGCCCTTACTCATCCTTGGCGCCGTCTATCCCCAACTCGTGGATCTTGCGCGTGATCGTATTGCGCCCTATCCCCAGGCGGACCGCCGCATCGTTCTTGCGCCCATGCGTATAGCGCAAGGCAGTCTTGATCAATGCGGACTCGAACTGGCGGCCCAACGCATCCATCACCTCTGGCCGCCCGGCCGACAGCATGCTGGCGGCCTCGGCCTCCAGTAAAGCAACCCAGCTTCCATTTCCATTTCCGCCGCCGGTACCAGCGCCCGCAATCGGTGCGCCATTCAGTATATGGCCGTGCTGGAATGGTGCGCTGGCTGCAATGCCGCCATTGACGCTGATGAAAGCCGTCTGCGGATCGCTGCCAACCGATGCAGTTGGCGACAGCAGCGATGCCGGAGCCGATGAACTCGGCCCGGCGCCGGCCGCCATGGCGGCCTGCCCATCGATCAGCTCGGGCGGCAAATCCTTGACTTCCACGGTCTGGCCGGGTGCCATGACCGTGATCCAGTTGCACAAGTTTTCCAGCTGGCGGACGTTGCCAGGCAGGTCCAGGCCAGCCAGGAACTGCATCGCGTTATCCGACATGCGCTTGGCTTCGACTCCCAGTTGCCTTGCACTCTGGGCCAGGAAGAAACGGGTCAGGATCGGAATGTCCTCGCGGCGCTCGCGCAGCGGCGGCAGGCGCAGGCGAATCACGTTGAGCCGGTGATAGAGATCTTCGCGGAACAGGCCTTCCCGCACACGCGTCTCCAGATTCTGGTGGGTCGCGGCGATCACCCGCACATCCGCTTTCAGCGGCTGGTGTCCGCCAACCCGATAGAAATGCCCGTCCGACAGCACACGCAGCAGGCGGGTCTGCAGGTCGAATGGCATGTCGCCGATCTCGTCCAGGAACAGCGTGCCGCCCTCCGCCTGTTCGAAGCGGCCACGGCGCATGGCCTGCGCGCCGGTGAAGGCGCCGCGTTCATGCCCGAATAGTTCCGACTCCAGCAAGTCCTTGGGAATCGCCGCCGTGTTCAGCGCGATGAAGGGCTGGCCGGAACGCGGGCTGTGCTTGTGCAAGGCGCGCGCAACCAGTTCCTTGCCGGTGCCGGATTCGCCGGTAATCAGTACCGTGACATTGGATTGCGACAGCCTGCCGATCGCACGGAACACGTCCTGCATCGCCGGCGCCTGGCCGAGCATCTCGGGGGTGTCGGAGAGCAGTTGCTCGACGCTTGCTTCGCGCAGGCTTTCGTCCAGCGCGCGGCGGATCAGTTCGACCGCCTTGTCGAGATCGAAGGGCTTGGCAAGATATTCGAATGCGCCGCCCTGGAATGCGGCAACCGCGGAATCGAGGTCCGAAAATGCGGTCATGATGATGACGGGCAGGCCGGGATGATTGACCTTTACCTCTTGCAGCAAGGCCAGCCCGGATTCACCCGGCATCCGGATGTCGGAGACCAGTACTTGCGGCGTGCTGGTCTTGAGCGCTTCTATCGCATCGCGCGCATTCGAGAAGCTGCGGGTCGCCAGATTCTCGCGTGCCAGCGCTTTTTCAAGCACCCAGCGAATCGATTCGTCGTCATCAACAATCCAGATTGGTTTCATATATTTTCTGTGTCTTTCACATGCTTGCCAGCGACGCCTTGATTGACGCAGCCAGCTCCGCAGAATCCAAATTCATCCGGACCGATGACGCGGCCAACGAATCATGGCAGCGGTATCAGTATCCGGAAATCAGTGTGGCCCGGGCGGCTCTCGCATTCGATCATTCCGAGATGCTGCTGCACGAATGTCTGCGCCAGCGTAAGTCCAAGACCGCTGCCACCATCCCGTCCCGATACGAGCGGATAAAAGATGCGGTCTTGTATGTCCGTAGGTATGCCCGGTCCGTTGTCGATGATATGCAAGTCTAATGCCAGCCGATAACGGGCCTTTGCGATGGTCACCTGGCGCGCGACACGAGTCTGGAAAATCAGCAACGCATCGCCTGCGGCAATCCGTTCGGACAGCGCCTGCGCTGCATTGTGGGCAATATTCAACACCGCCTGGATCAACTGTTCCTTGTCGCCCCTGAATTCCGGAACCGACAAGTCGTAATCGCGATGTATCGTCAATCCATTCGGAAATTCCGCCAGGATCAGGCTGCGCACCCGCTCGAACACTTCATGGATGTTGACGTCGCCGACAATGTGCGGATGCCGGTGCGGTGCGAGCAGCCGGTCGACCAGCGTCTGCAGGCGGTCCGCTTCCTTGATGATGACCTGCGTGTATTCACGCAGCTCCTTGAGATGCCGCTCCGGCAGCTCGAGCTCCAGCAACTGCGCGGCGCCACGGATGCCGCCCAGCGGATTCTTGATTTCGTGCGCCAGGTTGCGGATCAGTTCCTTGTTGGCCTGGCTCTGGTCCAGCAGCCGTTCCTCGCGGTCCAGCTTCAGCTGCTGCACGTTCTCGCGCAACTCGATCAGCACCGGCCGCTCGCGGCTGTCGAGCGCGGCCACCACCACATGCACGTGGAGCGGATCGCGCCCCGGGCGCTCCAGCATCATGTCGACCCGCTTGTCGGCAAACTGGTGGGCCACTGCCTGCTCGAACATCGTGACCAGTTCGTCACCGTTGACGAACAACTCCGCCAGCGTATGGCCGGCGAGCGACTTGGCCGAACTCTCCAGCAAATTCTCTGCAGCGGGATTGGCATAGCAGACGCGCTGGTCGGCATCGAACAGCAGCACGGCAGAAGTCAGAAGGTCAAGACCTTCTGTCGGAGGTGGAAGAGTCTTCACGAATTTGCAAAAAATAAAGGCCACCCGGGGCGGCCTTGTGATCCTTGTGAACCGAACGGCGCCGGCACGGGACGCTATTTCAGATTGGCGATCTCGCGCTTGAGCGCCTCGACGTTTTTCTCGCTGCGCGCGATACCTTCCTTCATCGACGCAACCCGATCCTGGTACTTCGCGTAATTGCGCTCGTCGCCGCGGCGTTCGGGCTCGCCGTTATTGAACTCCTGGCGCAAGGCCGCCAATTTCTTTTCCTCGGCTTTCAACTCGTCCGAAAGGATTTGCATGCGGTCATTGTCGCGGACCTTTTGCGTGCCGCTGTCGATGCGCGGAAAATCCCCCGGCGACGATGCCGGCTTTACCGCTGCGGTCTGCGCAACCGGCTTCCTGTAGGGCGCTGCGATCATCGCCACACCCGGCAGGTCGACCCGCTTGCAGCCCTTGGTCATTCCAGTGTTCTTGTACTCCCTGGTGCCATTCTCGTTCACGCACACATAGACTTCGGACTGCGCGCTCTGCGCTTGCGCGACGCCCGCCGCGAGGATGAGCAATGCTGTAATTGGTGCTTTCATATGGCTTGTTTCCGTACCGAAAGAGACGGAATGCCAGTGTAGGCCAGTTGCCGGGGCATTTCAAATTCCGCTTGCCCGGGACCGACACGAACGCAACAGGCCGGAAAAAAAACAGGCGGAGCACCCGGGGGCTGCTCCGCCTGCATGTCCTCATGCCGCAGGCGGCAGCGAGGCGATTACAGCGCGTAGTACATGTCGAACTCGACCGGATGGGTCGTCATGCGGAAACGCTGCACTTCCTGCATCTTCAGTTCGATGTAGGCGTCGATCATGGTGTCGCTGAACACGCCGCCGCGGGTCAGGAACTCGCGGTCCTTGTCGAGATATTCCAGGGCCTGGTCGAGCGACGAGCAGACGGTCGGGATCTTCGCGTCTTCTTCCGGCGGCAGGTGGTACAGGTCCTTGGAGGCAGCTTCGCCCGGGTGAATCTTGTTCTGCACGCCGTCCAGGCCAGCCATCAGCAAGGCAGCAAAGCACAGGTACGGGTTGGCCGAAGGATCCGGGAAACGGGCTTCGACACGACGGCCCTTCGGATTGCTGACGTGCGGAATGCGGATCGAGGCCGAGCGGTTGCGTGCCGAGTAGGCAAGCTTCACCGGCGCTTCGTAGCCAGGCACCAGGCGCTTGTACGAGTTGGTGCCGGGGTTCGTGATCGCGTTCAGCGCACGGGCATGCTTGATGATGCCGCCGATGTAGTACAGAGCGAATTCGGACAGGCCGGCATAGCCGTCGCCTGCGAACAGGTTCTTGCCATCCTTCCAGACTGACTGGTGAACGTGCATGCCGGAGCCGTTGTCGCCGACGATAGGCTTGGGCATGAAGGTCGCCGTCTTGCCGTAGGTGTGGGCCACGTTCTGGATCACGTACTTCATGTTCTGGGTCCAGTCGGCGCGCTCGACCAGGGTCGAGAACCTGGTGCCGATTTCGTTCTGGCCGGCGCCAGCGACTTCATGGTGGTGCACTTCAACCGGAATGCCCATCGCTTCGAGGATCAGGCACATCTCGGAGCGCATGTCCTGGAAGCTGTCGACCGGAGGAACCGGGAAATAGCCACCCTTGACCGTCGGACGATAGCCGGTGTTGCCGCCTTCCAGCTCCTTGCCGCTGCTCCAGGATGCTTCTTCGGAGCCGATCTTGACGAAGCAGCCCGACATGTCGATCTGCCAGCGCACGCTGTCGAAGATGAAAAATTCTGGCTCCGGGCCGAAGTAGGCGGTGTCGCCCATGCCGGAGGACTTCAGGTAGGCTTCGGCGCGCTTGGCGATCGAGCGCGGATCGCGGTCATAGCCCTTGCCGTCCGACGGTTCGATGACGTCGCACTGCATGAACAGCGTCGTCTCTTCCATGAACGGGTCGATATTGGCGGTGTTCGGGTCCGGCACCAGGATCATGTCCGATGCCTCGATGCCCTTCCAGCCAGCGATCGAGGAACCGTCGAAAGCATGGCCCGACTCGAACTTGTCCATGTCGAAGTGCGAAACGGGAACAGTTACGTGCTGCTCCTTGCCCCGGGTGTCGGCGAAACGGAAGTCAACGAACTTGACCTCGTTATCTTTCACCATCTTCAAGACCTCTGCGGCCGTCCTTGCCATGCGAATTCTCCTAAAAGAGTACGAGTAATGTTATTTGTGTCACGGACCTCTGGCTCAGCGAACTTGTGGACAAGCCCGTAGCAGCAAGCGACCAAAACCAGCCCGTCATGATAGCAGAATCCATGCCACCGAAATGCGCCAGGCCCGTGCGCGAAATCATTCCAGAACGCATTGATTTATAAGGAAAAATTACCCGCAGTGAAACCAGCCTTGCCACCCGGATGCTGCGATGCACCTACAGGGTGCGTTTACACCCGTCACCGCACCTTTATAGTGCGTTGATTCTCATTCGCACCACAACAGTGCAACACTTCCCGGGCAAGATCGGGCAGCTTTCTGAAGGCTTATAATTGTTTTGTTGCCCTTACCACCAATTCCGTCAAACAAAGCCGAGACCATGACCACGCCCGAAGAAATTCTTGCTGCCGCCCGCGAACGAGGACAATCCGGCCAGTTTCCTTACGCCGGAGCCGTGACGCCAACTGAAGCGCATAGTCTGTTGCTCATGGCCCCGAAGGTCAAGCTGGTCGACGTACGCACAAATGCAGAACGCGACTGGGTCGGCCGGGTGCTGCTGCCGGAATCGCAGCACCTCGCCGTCCAGTGGTCGCTTTACCCCGGCGGCACGCCAAACCCGGAGTTCATCTGGGAATTGAACCAGGTCGCAGCCAGCGACGATGTGCTGCTGTTCCTGTGCCGCTCCGGCGTGCGTTCGCGCCATGGGGCGAAGCTGGCCACCGAACATGGCTATGCAAATTGCTTCGACATCCTGGAAGGTTTCGAAGGCGACAAGGACAGCCACGGGCACCGCAAGACCGTGGGCGGCTGGTGCCACGCCGGGATGCCCTGGGTCGGCGCCTGACCAACCGGGCCAATCGGGCCGACCGGACCGACGTCAGCTTGGCGTGGATGCCGGCATCACGCCAGTTCGGGTAGCGCTGCTCCGTGCGCTCCATGCGCTCCAAGCGCTGCAACCCGCAGGCGCACGAAGTTGATATGGCTGCGCAGGCCGTACAGCTCCTCGGCGTAGGCCAGCGGGATCGAGATCTGGTTGACCCGCTCCTCGATCTGGTTCAGCCGCTCCAATTGCAGCGCATAGACTTCCGCGCGCTCGCCGGCAGGCACATCCGAGACTGCTTGCTCGACGGTGCGCAACTCGCCATACCAGCGGAACACGCGCGAACGCACCCGCCAGACGTACAGCGGCGGCAGCACGCGTGACAGCGGCAGGAACAACGCGCCGAGGGCGACGATCCAGACCCACATACGTTCGAAAAAATTGGCCAGCAAGTAGGGCATGTAGCGCTGCAACAGCGGCGGACCATTCTTGTAGAACCTTTCTGCATCGCGTGCGACCGGGATCTCGTTGTAGCCGGCATTGGGAAACTCGCCACGCCGCCGGAACCAGCCGGCACCGCCGTGGATTTCACCCGCAGCCTGCACGAACAGGTCGACCAGCGCAGGATGGAGTTCATCCCGCGCCACCAGCGTGGCAGTGGGCGCGATCAGCTGGTAATCGCGGGCAGGAATGTCGCGCCCGAGATCAACGATCCCGCGCGGCAGGGCCACATGGGTCATGAACGGCAAACGGCGGGTGTAGGCCTCGGCCTGGCTGAAATCGAACAGGCGTATGCCGGGCGTCTGCAGCAGCATCTGGATCAGGGGCGCATTCGGCGCAGAACTGAATGCCAGGGCATCGATGCGCCCTTCCAGCAGTTCGACGGTGGCCGGCGTGTTTTCAAGGGCACCGAGTACGAGTTCGCCGGGCTCGATGCCATTGACCGACAGGATTTTCCGGAACATTGTCGGCACGCCACTCCCCTCGGGACCAATATTCACCCGCAGACCCTTGATCTGCGTCAGCAGGGTGAGCTCGTACTTGTCCCGATAGAACAACCAGACCGGCTCGGTGAACAGGCTGCCGAGAGATTGCAGGCCGCCCGCATTTTCGGGCGATGCCGATCCGCTCTGGACAAATGCGATATCGACGCCTGACTTCGGATCCTTCAGCCGCTCCAGGTTCTGCTGCGACCCCTGGGATCGCTGGATCCGGACTTCGATGCCCTGCTTCTTCAGCTTTGCTGCGTAGCGGCGGCCGAACTGCTCGTACGAGCTGTTTTCCTGGCCGGTGGACAGCGTGACGACTGTCGGCGGAAACGGATCGACCAGCCAGTAGACCAGCGCACAAACCAGCACGGCCAACAACAGCGGCAATCCGGCGGTGGCAATCAGGTCGCGCAAGGCGAACTTCGAGAATTGCAGGATCTTTGGCATGCTGGGGACAAGAATGGACGGAAGGCGTCACCATGCCAAGAAAGCCGGCGCAGCGCAAGCTGCGGCCGGCTACCAAGGGTTACAGGCGGGCAGAGTGCTCGCGGGTGGAATGGAAGGTGATGCCCGGCCAGCGCTCCTGCGCCAGCCGCAGGTTCACGCCGGAGGTCGCCAGATAGGCCAGGTTGCCGGCCGCATCGTGGGCAAGATGCTGCCCCGCAGACGAGCGCTCGAAGTCAGCCAGCATTCGCTTGTCGTCACACGAGATCCAGCGCGCGCTGCTGATGCTGGTGCCTTCGAAAACCGCGTCGACGCCATATTCGTTAAGCAGGCGGCTGGCGACCACTTCGAACTGCAGCACGCCGACTGCGCCGAGCACCAGATCCTGGTTGTGGATGGGTTTGAAAACCTGTACCGCACCTTCCTCGCCCAGCTGCTGCAAGCCCTTTTGCAACTGCTTCGCCTTGATCGGGTTGCGGATGCGAACAGAACGGAAAAAGTCCGGCGCAAAGAACGGAATGCCGGTGAACTGCAGCATCTCGCCCTCGGAAAAGCTGTCGCCGATCTGCATGTTGCCGTGGTTGGGCAGGCCGATGATGTCGCCGGCATAGGCTTCCTCGACTTGCTCGCGGCTCGATGCCATGAAGGTGACCACACTTGATAACTTGATCTCGCGGTTCAGCCGCAGGTGCTTGATCTTCATGCCACGTTCAAAACGGCCCGAGCAAACCCGCAGGAATGCGATGCGGTCACGATGCGCCGGATCCATGTTGGCCTGGATCTTGAAAACGAAGCCCGAAAAAGCTGTCTCGCCAGGCGCCACCACCCTGGCGGTGGCGTCGCGCGGCCGCGGCTCCTGGGCCCAGTCCAGCAGGGCGTCGAGGATCTCGCGCACGCCGAAGTTGTTGATCGCAGAACCAAAGAAAACCGGCGTCTGCCTTCCCGCCAGGAAGGCCTCGAGGTCGAACGGATGGGAAGCGCCGTGAACCAGTTCGACTTCCATCTTCAGCTGCTCGATCTCGAGCGGAAACATTTCGGCCAGGCGCGGATTGTCGATGCCCTTGACGATTTCAAAGGTCTGGTCGGCGCGCTCGCTGCCGGCGGCAAACAGCATGATTTCGTCGCGCAGCAAATGGTAGACGCCGCGGAAACTCTTGCCCATTCCGATCGGCCAGGTCACCGGTGCGCACTGTATGTTCAGCACCGACTCGACCTCGTCCAGAAGCTCGAGCGGATCGCGGGTTTCGCGGTCGAGCTTGTTCATGAAGGTGATGATCGGGGTGGCGCGCATCCGGCATACGTCGAGCAGCTTGATGGTCTGCGCTTCAACGCCCTTGGCGGCATCGATCACCATCAATGCCGAGTCCACTGCCGTCAGCACCCGATAGGTGTCTTCGGAAAAATCCTGGTGGCCCGGCGTGTCGAGCAGGTTGACCACGTGGTCGCGGTACTCGAACTGCATTACCGAACTGGCAACCGAAATGCCGCGCTGCTTCTCGATTTCCATCCAGTCGGAAGTCGCGTGACGGCCGCTTTTCCTGCCCTTGACCGTGCCGGCGAGCTGGATCGCGCCCGAAAACAGCAGCAGCTTTTCAGTCAGCGTGGTCTTGCCGGCGTCAGGGTGGGAAATGATGGCAAAGGTACGACGGCGTGCTACCTCGCGCGCAATCAGTTCCGCCGGAACTGTAGCGGGGGCGAGGGAGTCGTCGGCGGCCGCCGGGGAATCGGATGGGGTGGCCATGGGGAGGAGGTGCGAAAAGCGTGAGAGTCTAACTGCGTTTGTCCCGCAAGTCTAATGCAGGACAAGGAACGGCGCTCGCCAACGGCTCCGCCGCCCCGGCAGGGAGCCTTACCTTGACGGCCGGCGTACGCCAGCGCGCAGCGCAAGCGGATTGGTCATCTGGTTGAAATCGACCTGCATGCGCAGCAACTGTTCCGCCTGCGCCAGCCGCACCAGTCCTCGCAGCGCCTCCCGACAGAGCTCGCGGTCAGTCTGGGCGAAATCCGGATGGCTCAAGGCCGCGACCAGCGCGTCTATCACATCGTCTGAACTGAGATCTGGCCTGGATTGCATGATAACCGCCAGCACGAAGAATGTTGACTTGATGCTAAGTCCACGGCACAAGCTCTACTTTGCGGATCGACAACAAGGCATCAGAAAACCCCGTGTCGCACTGCTCAATGCGGGCAAATCGCTGCCCACATCTTGATTGACAGCGCAGACCGGTGCACGCCACGAACGCTCCCTCCCTTTCACGGGGAGGGAGCCATGAAGTCGATCGACCATTGCCGCTCTCTAAATCGGGACGGGGTGATGCTCAGGAGTGATGCCAAGCCGCCTGCAGTTCACGCCTGCTGGGCCGCCATCGCCGATCCGGCATCGGCACGTGCGCCCGGGCCTGCGAGTTTCGGCTTGAACTGCTTGTCGCTGATGCGGAATTTGCCGCGGCGATCGCCCATCAGCTCGCGCAACTCCTCGATGCTCAGGTTGCTCACCTCATGCATCCGGATCAGCAGCGAGGCGCCGACCGGCAAGCGCCGGTGCCGGATCTTGCTGATCACAGGCGGTGCGACTTCGAGCGCACGCGACAGCGCGGCATCGTTTTTCAGCCTGAGGCGCCCGATCAGGGAACCGAGCAGGTTGTCGGGATCGTAGCCGTTGGGCCGCATATCGAATTGCTCAATCATCTCGTCCCCTCGTCGTTGGTCATGTGCTGTAACCGATTGTGACGAGCTGACCCGGCCGTGACTTGAGGTATCACAATCGCAATTTTCCCGGACTTGATGTAGAAGGAATCGGGGCCAGAGAGTGATACCACGCGCATCAGGCCTGGGGCGATCGAGGCGGGTCGAAATAGCCCTCCTCTTCCTCCAGGTAATCAGTGCGGCACGCCGGGCTGCAGAAGCGCCGGACATTGTCCACAGCCTGGTCGCAATACCAGCAGCTCCCTTTTGGCTGCAGGGTGGCAATTCCAGGCCGTGCCAGGGACGGCGCAACCAATGCCGATTCACTCGCCTCAACTTGATGTCTCATCCTCGCCTCCGGGTCACGACGTTGTTGCTGCACGTGAACGAGATTACCGGCCAGAAAAAATGACGGGATGAGGAGAATCAATCGTGCTGCGGCCCCGCCCCCGTTCCGCTCACATGCGCATGCCGGTCATTTCGGACTGTTGCGGTTACGGTCGCTGGCGACCAGCACGCTGCAGCGAACCTTGTCGACCAGCACGGCATCGACCGACCCCCGCCACCAGCGCAGCGCGAACGGCTTGTGCCGGGCATGCCCGACAATCACCAGTTCCACGCCAAGGCGATCCACCATTTCCTCGATCACGTCTGCCGGTTCACCCACCTCGAGGTGACTGGTGACGTTCAGTCCGGCCTCCGCCAGCAGCGCATGGCCTGCAGCGATTTCCTTTTCCATCTTCTGCTTTTCCGCGGCCAGTCCCTCCTCGACGCTGAGGACAGCTGCCGCGGCATACTCGCCGACCAGCAGGTAAGGCGGCGGCGTTACCACCACGACCAGATGAACCTGGGCATCCTTGCCCGGCGCCAGCCGGATGCATTCATGCAGGGCCAGCCGGCTTTCGGGCGATCCGTTATAAGCGATCAATATCTTGCTGTACATACCTGCTCCTCCGTCGGGACATCGATGTAGACGACAATGATGAATACGCTTTTCTTCCGAAGCGTTCTTGCGCAAAGTTACAGCACCAATACCATTTCGGCAATCAGGGGATGGAGTTGATCGGGAGCGCAGCGCAGCACGAGGTGCTGGCCCGGACGGGGTGGCTCGGGCCAACAGGACGAGAGGGCAAACGAGAGGGCATGAATGCGCCCATGCCGGGCGCACGAAAAAAAAGCCCGCGAACCTTGCGGTTTGCGGGCTAATCCATCCTTTTGGAAGGGTGGAGGAGACAGGTGTAACTATATCGGCGCGGCAACACCTTGTCTGCTTTCCATTCCTGATACCAGATATTCAGGTTGCTGATATGGGGCGCCGAAAAAAAAGCCCGCCGCGGGGTTGCCGCGGCGGACCGGTGTCTCCTTCCCTTCTGGGATAGATTTTTGACTGCCGTCGCATTCTGCACCAGTGTTGGCGTGCCGTCATCATGCAATGCAGCATGAAGTTCCCTGGCTTTAAGGCCTGCGTTATGACGTAAGATTCGGACTATGCAGCGCAACCAACGTATCCGAGATTTTAATGTTCACCCAGATTGACCTGACTACCGCAGGGATTGCAGCAGTCGCGCTATTGCTCGGCGCCCTGCTCGCTCGCCGGTTCCTGAAACCATCCGCTCCTGGTCCGAATATTGACCAGGGTGCAGCCGATATCGCGGCTGCCATACGCGACTATTTCAGGAAAAGCGGCGTATCGGTTTCAGCTGCCGCGACGCGCCTGGAGGGCAGCAACAATTACACGGCGATGGTGGAGTCCGAACCCATGAAGCGGTTCCGGCTCTCGCATATCGTCGAGAAAAGTCTCGCCGAACATGTGCGCAAGACTTGCGAGCTGGAACTGGATAAGGTGTACTGGCGTTTTCCGATCAATGAAACGCCGCAACCGGCCGGGAACAAGGACCAGTACATCAGCGAAGGCCTGATGAACCTGAAAGACTTGTCGAAATACGAAGTCGTGGACAGTTCGATCGAAATGTTTGCGCAAGCGAGCCAACCGGCGCCGGAAAAGCGGGACTGACCGAGGAGAAGTTCAGCCCCCGCCAGGAAAATGCAAGGATTGAACTTCGCCCCCGGTGCCGACTATTCCGCTACAGCCGCTCGCCCCGTCAATGCGCGCAGATGCGCCGACGTCGCCGTCTGCAGCGCGTCCAGGCTGTACCCGCCCTCCAGTATCGACACCACCTTCCCGCCGCAACAGTCGTTGGCTATCGTCACCAGTTCCTGCGTGATCCAGTAGTAATCGTCGTCCTGCAAATTCAGCCCGGCCAGTGGGTCCATCGAATGCGCATCGAAGCCGGCAGAAATGATCAGCAGTTCCGGATTGAAACGTCTGATCGCTGGCAGCATTTCCGCCGCGATTTTTTCCCGGAAATACGCTGAATCGCAGCCGCGTGGCAGCGGAACATTGACGATATTGTCTGCTACGCCGGTCTCGGTGCGGGCGCCGGTGCCCGGATAGAACGGCGACTGATGGCTGGACGCATAGAACAGCCCCGGCCGGTCGTAGAACGCGGCCTGGGTGCCGTTACCATGATGGACGTCGAAATCAACGACGGCGATACGCTCCAGCTTGTGAGTCTCCCACGCGTACGCCGCAGCGATCGCCGCCTGGTTGAAAATGCAGAATCCCATCGCCCGGTCCGGCTCCGCATGGTGCCCGCAGGGACGGGTCGCGCAGAACACATTGTCGGCATCGCCATTCATCACGTCGTCGACCGCTGCGCAGGCGGCGCCGACGCAGCGCATGACTGCCTCCAGCGAGCCTGGCGACATTACGGTGTCGCCAGCATCCAGTGCCGCGTAACCGGTGCGCGGCGACGCTTCATGCACCTGGTCGACGAAGTCCGGATCGTGGATCAGCAATACCTGCTCGCGCGTTCCCAATGGCGCTTCGCGCCACTTCAGATCGGCGAACTCCGGCGCGCGCAAGGCCGCCAGCACGGCCCGCAAGCGCTCCGGCGATTCCGGATGCCCGGGTCCCGGCCGATGTTCAAGGCAAGCGTCATGCGAGTAAATCAAGGTATTCATCAAGTCTCCTGGTCATCTGTCATCGGAAGCAGCCGCAAGTGCGGCGCCCCTCTCGTTTTCCCGTCCTGTCCGGCAACAGTGGCATCACCTTTGTCGTCGTACCGGCATTTTCTGTAATGCCGGAAATTTCGGCAATGCCGGCAACGCCACCATCTTAAGCTCAAGGCCTGGACCGCGCTGTGGACGTTGCGGCCACCCTTCTTGCGTTCTGTCATGCGGCCGTAACACAGCGCCGATATTATTGGTTCCATGCTGTACATGCACCCGATATGCATGACGGCATTCCAGTGTGTTGAACCGAGACGTTCAGTGCACTGGCCCCCCGAATTCAGGAAATTTCAGTAATGAAGCCGAGCCCTGCAACAGGGCATCCGGGCCGGTTGGCGAAGCGCCCTTACTGGCGATCGCGACCGGCAGCGATGGCGCGGGCAAGCAACAGCACCGGCACGAAAGCGATCAGCACAATGGTCAGGGCCGGCAAAGCGGCCTCGGCCAGGCGCTCGTCGGCGGCAAGCTGATAAGTCACCACCGCGAGCGTATCGAAATTGAAGGGCCGCACGGTCAGCGTCGCCGGCAATTCTTTCACCACATCGACGAATACCAGCAAGGCCGCGCTCAGCACGCTGCGCCACAGCAGCGGCGTATGCACCCGCATCAACATCGACAGCAGGCCATGGCCGAGACTGCGCGCGCTGGCATCCATCGATGGCGTGATCTTTACCAGCCCCGCCTGCACGCTCTGGTATGCCACCGCCAGGAAGCGCACCAGATAGGCGTAGACCAAGGCGATCACGCTGCCCGCCAGCCCAAGGCGCCAGCCGTGATCTGACGACCAGTTATCGATGCGCGACAGCGGAATCAGGATGCCGACCGCGATGACCGCGCCCGGGATTGCGTAACCCATGCTGACGATCCGGTTGCACGCGCCCTGAACCGGGCTGCGCAGCACCCGGGCCGCATAGGCGAGCACGATGCAAATCAGCACTGCGCACAAGGACGTGACCGTCGCCGCCACTACCGTATTGACCAACCAGCCGGCATAACGGCTGCTGGCCTCCAGTGCTTCTTCGCGCAGCAACAGGCGCAGCAGGATCGCCAGCGGCAGGATGAATCCGAACACCAGCGGCACGCTGCAGAACAACACCGAAGCGAACGCCGCCCCGCCCTGCAGTCGCCGGCGCACGTGCGTGACCGCCCGCCCGCCGGCCGAGTAATAGCGCGCGCGGCCACGGCTCTTCTGCTCCAGCAGCATCAGCACTGCCACGAAAATCATCAGGACGGCCGCAATCTGTGCAGCCGCCGTGCGGTCGGAAAACGCATACCAGGACTTGTAAATGCCAGCGGTCAGGGTCGGGACGCCGAAATAAGCCACGGCACCGTAATCGGCCAGCGTTTCCATCAGCACCAATGCCAGCCCGGCCACCGCAGCCGGGCGGGCCAGCGGCAGGCTGACGCTGAAGAAGATGCCCCAGGGGCCGCGTCCCAGCGTGCGCGCCGCATCCCACAGCCGCGGACTGCGTTCGAGGAAGGCGTTGCGGGTCAGCAGGTACACATAGGGATACAGCACCAGCGCAAACAGCAGACCGGCGCCGCCAACCGAACGAATCTCGGGAAACCAGTACTGTCCCGCCTGCCAGCCGAACTGCTCACGCAGCGCGCTTTGTACCGGGCCGGAAAATTGCAGGAAATCCGTATATGCATAAGCGACCACATAGGCCGGCATTGCGAGCGGCAGCACCAGCGCCCATTCAAGCCAGCGCCGTCCGGGAAATTCGAATACCGCCACCAGCCAGGAACAACCGATGCCGAGAACGGCGGCCAGCAGCAGCACGATCAGCCCGATCGCCGCCGTGTTGAACAAGTACTCTGGCAGGACCGTGGACCACAAATGCGAGAATGTGCCGACACTCTGCGCGCCGGCGAACAGGCTGGACAGTACGCCCATCACCGGCACACCGACCAGCAAGGCGGTCAGCAGCGACAAGGCAAGCAGGACGCGTCCACCCGCCAGGCCGCTGCGGGCGCGTGGCACGGCGATCGCGCGTTTGGCGGGGGAAATCGGCTGCAAGGTTCGATCGACGGACATATTTCCTGGGATTTCGCGTCCGTTAGTCGGACACAAGCGTAATGAGAATTATAATCATCAGCAGGGCAAGCGAGCCATTAATTCAACGATCCAGCGACAATCCAGCGAACATCAAGCAACTTGAATGCGCGACATGACTGATTTTTCATTGCCGATCCACCTGAGCGTCGAGCAGATCCGGGTCGGATATACCCTGGGCAACCGGATGCAGGAGGTAGTGCACGGGCTGTCGTTCTCGCTGCCGCGGGGCGAGATCGGCTGCCTGCTCGGCCCGTCCGGCTGCGGCAAGACGACGGTGCTGCGCGCCATCGCCGGTTTCGAAAACCTGATCGATGGGCGAATACTGATTGGCGGACAGGAGCTGAGCAACAGCCGCAGCACCGCGCCGCCGGAATCGCGGCATGTCGGGGTCGTGTTCCAGGACTACGCCTTGTTCCCCCACCTTTCGGTGGCCGAAAACGTTGGCTTCGGGCTGCGCAAGCTGTCAACGGGTGAGCGGGCGGATCGGGTGCAGCAATTGCTCTCCATGGCCGGGCTTCGCAACCATGCGTCGAAATATCCCCACGAATTGTCCGGTGGACAGCAGCAGCGGGTAGCGCTGGCGCGGGCACTGGCGCCGCGGCCGCAATTGCTGCTGCTGGACGAGCCATTCTCCAATCTCGACATCGACCTGCGCGAGCGGCTTGCCGGGGAGGTGCGCGACATCCTGAAAGAACTGGGCACCACGGCGGTGCTGGTGACGCATGACCAGCACGAGGCATTCGCCATCGCCGACCAGATCGGGGTGATGCAGTCAGGCCGCATCGTCCAGTGGGACACGGCGTACAACCTGTACCACAAGCCTGCTGACCGCTTTGTCGCGGACTTCATCGGACAGGGCGTGTTCGCTACAGGAAGCGTGGACCGCAGCAGGCAGTGCGTGAACATAGAACTGGGCTCGCTGCCGCTGTGGCAAGGCATGGAGTACTGCTCGACCGACGGCAAGGACGCGCCGCAGGTCGACGTGCTGCTGCGCGCGGACGATGTGCTGTATGACGACAGCAGCCCGCTGCAGGCCGAAGTGGTGCGCAAGGCTTTCCGCGGCGCCCAGTTTCTCTACACGCTCAAGCTGCCCAGCGGCCAGACCGTGCTGGCGCTGGTGCCCTCGCATCATGACCATGCGATCGGCGACAAGATCGGCATCCGGTTGGCCGCCGATCATGTGGTGACCTTCCCGTCAACAGCGCCGGCGCGCGGTGCCTGACGACGGTCCGCCCCTGGATCAGCGGGTCCGGCGCCTTTTCACCTGACTTTTACCCGTCTTTCAGGCTAGCCGGTTCGCCACCGCGCGCAGCCGCGCCTCGTCCTGCGCATCGAGCGGGGCCGGCAGCTCGCACATACGCAGCAGCAAGCTGTGCGGCGCGAGCGGTTTTTCTCCCGATTTCAAGGACGACTGCAGCACCTCCACCTGAACCTTCAGCCGCTCGCGCGAAAGGGCCGGCGGGCTGTCGATGCCGAGCAGGATTTCCGCGCGCAGCAAGTCGTGCGACAGCAAGGGCAGGTTGCGGCGCAGCTGGGCCACCCGAGACTGATCCTGTGCGGCCAGCGCCGCCAGATCCTGTTCAAAGCGCGCGGCCAGTGCGCGCTCGGCATCATTCGATGCCGGCGCCAGGCGTTCCCAATCCGCGCGTGCTGCGCGTGCCTGTTCGGCCAGCGCGGCAGCATCGCTGCCACCCTCGCCGCTGGCTACGGCGCGTTCGAGTTGCAGGCACAGGCCGAAACGCTGCGCCAGCAGTTCGCCGCGCATTTGCCGGGCGCTGCGCTCGCCGTCGTCGAGCCGCTTTTGCAGTGCCGCCACCGCACGCTCGAACCTCGTATCTATCTGGCGTTGCACGGCCCTTGGCACCTCGCCCGATTTGGCCCACGCGGTCCGGACCTCGCGCAGCAGGTTGCGGATTGCTTCGGGCTTTTCGTTCTGCGCCGCTTCGAGCCGCTCGCACAATGCCTCGCGTTCACGCAAGTGGGCGCCGCGCTCGGCATCTGCGGATTTGACATGCTGCTTGCGCTTTGCAAACAGCTGGTCGCAGGCGGCCCGAAAGCGTTGCCACAACGCGTGCTCGTCATGCCGTTCGAGCGGCAGGTGCCGCGCCCGCTGCTGCCAGCGCTGCTGCAGTTCCTGCAGTTCTTCCGGCGCCCGGCGCTGGGCCGGGTCGATTGCCGCAGCGGCCTCGATCAGGCGCTGGCGCTCTTTCTTTTCGGCCGCCTGCTGCACCGCCAATGGCTTGGCCAGGCGGGCGAGAGCCTCGGCAAACTCGGCATCGAGCGATTTCTTTGGCTTGCGGTCGACCGGGCCAAGGCGGCGCCATTGTTGCTGCACCCGGTCGCAAACCCCGGCGATCAACTTCCAGTCCGGCTCGGCACCAGCACCGCGCTGCCCGGCCTGCTCCAGCAAGTCGGCCTGGCTGCGCACCTCCGCAACCAGGGCGCGGGCGCGCTCCAGGTTGTCTTGCCGTTCCTGCGCCAGCTTCTTGAAGTGTTCGGCCGCCGGCGCGTAGGCCGTGGTGCATGCACTGTCGAACTTCTTCCATGCCTCCTTGCTCGCCGGGCCGGCAGTGGCATCCAGCGCCTTCCAGCGTTCGCGCAGGCCGCCGACTTCCTTCGCAAGCTCGGCCACTGACAGCGATCGCGATGGCAGATCCTGGGCTGTCTTCAACAGTTCATCGCGCGACATCTTGCCGCCCCACTTGGCCCAGCCCTGCAGGCGCCCCAGTTCGGCACGGGCGTTTTGCAGACGCAGCTTCTGGTCGCCGCCCAACCGCGCCAACTGCAGATCCATCTCGCGCAGCTTGTGCTCGTGCTCGGCCGCTTCCTGCAATGCACCGTTTTTCAGTGCCGCTTCCATCCCGTCCATGGATAGACTGAACAGCAGGCGCGCCTGGCGCCGCCGTTCGTTCTCGTCCGCTGCCTGCAACTGGCGGCTGCCGTCCAGTTTCGCCAGCAGGGCCTGGAAGCGCTGTTCCAGGCCCGCGTTGTCTTGCTGCATCAGTGCCGGCAGTGCCTGCCACTGCTGCTTGATGGACGCCACATCCAGCGCCGCCACATCCTGCGCCTCCCACTCCAGCAGCATCTTCTCGTGTGCCGTCACCGCCGCATGCCGTTGTTCCAGGGATCCCAGCGCCGCGCGCAGCGCATCATGCTTCTGCTTGAATTCGGCCAGCACGCGCTTGGGCAGCGACGGCGCCTCGGCCGAGGCGCACAACGCGGCCATCTCCTCTTCCAGCCGGTCAAGGGCTGCGGCCACCTGATCGGGCGGCAGCAGGCGGCTGGAAGGCTCGGCATCTGCCATCAGCTGCTGCAAGCGCCCGCTCAGGTCACGCACTGCGTGCTGCAATCGGGTGTGCGCGTCCAGGCGCTGACGCAGCTGCTCGCGCAGCGCGTCGAATTCTGCCCGCACGGCATCCGGCGCGTCCCCGACCTGCGACCACTCACGGTCCAGGTCGGCTACCTGGTTGACCAGCAGCGACGCTGCCTCGACCAGCGTGCGCGCATGCTCGACGGCACGCTGCCCGCGGCCAGTCGCGGCTTCGCGCCCGGACAGCACATCGAGCCGTTGCTGCAGCAGCTTCTCGACACGCCGGTCGCTGTTGCGCACGGCCCCCAGCACGTGCTCAAGCAGCGCACGGGAGTGAATCAGCTCGGCAGCCTTGAGCCGCGCATCCGGCCAGTGGCACTGGAGCAGGAAATCGGCAGCCTGCGTCTCGTCCTGCAGGCGCTCGGCCTGTTCAAGGGCTTGCACGCGCTCGGGAGGCATTTCGGGATGTGCGGCTGGGGTTGCGTTGGGATTCATGATGGAAGCACTTCAGGCGCAAGGAGCAGGACTGCCAGGCAGCGGGAATTAAGAAGTAAACAGTGAAGCAACCGCGAAACAACAGCGAAACAAACACCGACGTGAACAAGGACGCCGACAACAAGGCCGGCGGCGAGGTCCACAGCGAACGCAATCATACCAAGCACACAGGCGCTGTGGCAGGACTGATAACGCACCATCGCAGATCAAGACATCGCGGCCAGCACTATTGCGGGGCAATCCCGCACCGCCACGAAGCATTGGCCACCATCTGCTGATGCACTGCCTCTTGTTAGCGTTGGCACAATCCCTGCTAACGATTGCTGCGAGTCACCGCAATACCCCCTCCCTAATTGATACAACAGGAGTTTCTATGTCCCGACGTACCGCATTGAAAGCGACAGCCGCAGGCGCTCTCGCCCTGGTTACTGCTGCCTGGCTCCCCAGCGCAATTGCCGCCGACACCATCAAGGTTGGCATTCTGCATTCGCTGTCCGGCACCATGGCCATTTCCGAGACCTCGCTGAAAGACGTCGCGCTGATGACCATTGACGAGATCAACGCCAAGGGCGGCGTACTGGGCAAGAAACTGGAAGCCGTGGTGGTCGATCCGGCCTCCAATTGGCCGCTTTTCGCAGAGAAAGCGCGCCAGCTGATCAGCCAGGACAAGGTCTCCGTCGTGTTCGGATGCTGGACTTCGGTATCGCGCAAGTCGGTGCTGCCGGTTTTCAAGGAAACCAACAACCTGCTGTTCTATCCGGTGCAATATGAAGGCGAGGAACTGGAAAAGAACGTGTTCTACACCGGTGCGGCGCCCAACCAGCAAGCGATTCCGGCGGTCGAGTACCTGATGTCCAAGGACGGCGGCGGCGCCAAGCGCTTCGTGCTGCTGGGCACTGACTACGTCTATCCGCGCACCACCAACAAGATCCTGCGCGCATTCCTGAAGTCCAAGGGCGTCAAGGAAAGCGACATCGACGAGGTCTACACCCCATTCGGCCATTCCGATTACCAGACCATCGTCGCCAACATCAAGAAGTTCGCGGCCGGCGGCAAAACTGCCGTCATCTCCACCATCAATGGCGACTCCAACGTTCCTTTCTACAAGGAACTGGGCAACGCCGGCCTGAAGGCAACCGATGTGCCAGTGGTGGCGTTCTCGGTGGGTGAAGAGGAATTGCGCGGCGTCGATACCAAGCCGCTGCTCGGCCACCTCGCCGCCTGGAACTACTTCCAGTCGGTGAAGAGCCCGGTCAATGACGCCTTCATCAAGCAATGGAAAGCCTACGCCAAGGCCAAGAAGCTGCCGAACGCGAACACGGTCGTGACCAACGACCCGATGGAAGCCACCTATGTCGGCATCCACATGTGGAAGCAGGCAGTGGAAAAAGCCAAGTCGACCGATACCGACAAGGTGATCGCGGCGATGGGCGGCCAGACCTTCAAGTCGCCGTCCGGCTTCACGCTGACGATGGACAAGACCAATCACCACTTGCACAAGCCGGTCATGATCGGCGAGATCAAGGGCGACGGTCAGTTCAAGGTGGTATGGAAGACCAAGCAGCCGGTGCGCGCCCAGCCATGGAGCCCGTTCATCGCTGGTAACGAAGGCAAGCAAAACATGTAATGGGGCGGCCTACCCGCAGTTCGCCGGGGAGGATTTCCAAGGCATGTAGCAAACGCCGGGGCGTGGTTGCCTACGTTCTCCACGCACCGGCTTTTTTTTGCCCGCCTCTTTTGCCAGCCGCATTTGCCAGCCGCATTTGCCAGCCGCTTTTGCCCGCAACCTTTGCCCGCAAGCTTGGCCGCAAGGCTGCCACCAAGTCCCGGCAGACATCAGCAGAAAGCGCCACAACATGAAACAGCTGAAAAAAATCATTGCCTGCGCCGCCCTGCTTGCCTGCGCCGCACTGGCCCATGCTGCCATCGATCCGGCCTTGCTCAAGCCGCTGGCCGGAGATGACCCGGATGCGCGCGTGGAAGCGATCGGCAAGATTGCCGCGCTGGCCAACGAGGATGCGCTGAAGGTGCTGAACGCGCTGAAAGACGATGTGCTGTTCGCCACGCCCGAAGGACAGGTGCTGGTGGTCGAGGACAACAAGGCCTGGGATCCTGCGACCGGCAAGACCGCCAACGCGCCCGATGGCATCGACACCGTGACCGTCAACAACCGCTTGCGGGCTGCCGTCGACAGTGCGCTCTCGGGCCTGCAATTGCTATCGCCTGACGCCGCCCAGAGGCGCGCAGCCGCGGCCGCGCTGCTGAAGAACATCGACCCGGCCCAGGCGCCCCTGATCAACAAGGCGCTGGAGAAAGAAGCCGACCCGGGTATCAAGGCCACGCTGCAACTGGCGGCAGCAACCGTCAACCTGCAGTCCCCGGATGCCGCGCTGCGACGCGCGGCGGTGGTGTCGCTGGCCGGCAGCAGCAATGCCAGCCTGAAGCCGGTACTGGAAAAAATGCTGAAGAAAAATCCGGACGGCACTTACATGGAAGCGGACGAATCGGTCCGCCTGGCTGCGGTCGCGACGCTCAACAACATCAACGGCCGCCTGGCGCGCACCGAATTCATCGGCAACCTGTTCTACGGGGTCTCGCTCGGCAGCGTGCTGTTGCTGGCGGCGCTGGGGCTGGCGATCACATTCGGCCTGATGGGCATCATCAACATGGCGCACGGCGAGCTGCTGATGATCGGCGCCTACACCACCTACGTCTGCCAGACGATGTTCCGCAAGTTCATGCCGGACTCGATCGACCTGTACCTGGTGGTCGCCCTGCCCGCCGCCTTCCTGGTTGCCGCGGCGATCGGCATCCTGCTGGAGCGCACCGTGATCCGCTGGCTGTACGGGCGTCCACTTGAAACACTGCTCGCCACCTGGGGCATCAGCCTGGTGCTGATGCAGTCGGTACGCTCCATCTTCGGCGCCCAGAACGTCGAAGTCTCCAATCCGAGCTGGATGTCGGGCGGCATTACCGTGCTGGACAGCCTGGTGCTGTCGTGGAACCGGATCGTCATCATCCTGTTTGCGATGTGCGTGGTGGTTGCCGTCTGGCTGATCCTGAACAAGACCCGCCTCGGCCTTTTCGTGCGGGCCGTGACGCAGAACCGGCGTATGGCGGACTGCGTCGGCGTGCCGACCGGACGCATCGACATGATGACCTTCGGCCTCGGCTCCGGCATTGCCGGGCTGGGCGGTGTCGCGCTGTCGCAACTGGGTAACGTCGGCCCCGACCTGGGCCAGGCGTATATCGTCGATTCCTTCATGGTGGTGGTACTGGGCGGGGTTGGCCAATTGGCCGGCACTGTCATCGCCGCGTTCGGCCTGGGCGAGATCAACAAGTTCCTGGAGCCGGTCGCTGGCGCCGTGCTGGCCAAGATCGCGATCCTGGTGTTCATCATCATCTTCATCCAGAAACGTCCGCAGGGCCTGTTTGCCCTGAAAGGCAGGAGCGTCGAATGAGTGCCCATCCAGCAGCGTCCCCCGCATCTTCCACCCCTCCGGGCGCGGCAACCGGTCCGGTGCCGGCCGCGCCGGCCGGCGGCAGCCTCGTGAACGGAAGCATGTTCAGCCGGCCCGCATGGATTGCGATCGCGGCCTGCACCCTGGCACTGGCCGTGCTGCCGCTGCTGAACCTGGCTTTCCCGGCCGGCCATGCGCTGCACATATCCGGCTACACGGTGGCGCTGATCGGCAAGTTCATGTGCTACGCGATGGCGGCGCTCGCGCTCGACCTGGTCTGGGGCTATACCGGCATTCTTTCACTGGGCCACGGCGTGTTCTTCGCACTAGGCGGCTATGCCCACGGCATGTACCTGATGCGCGCGATCGGCCGCGACGGCGTCTACCAGAGCACCTTGCCCGACTTCATGGTGTTCCTCGACTGGAAGACCTACCCCTGGTACTGGAACTTCACCGACAACTTCTGGTATTGCATGGCGCTGGTGGTGCTGGTGCCGGGCGTGCTGGCCTTCATCTTCGGCTACTTCGCCTTCCGCTCGCGCATCAAGGGCGTGTACTTCTCGATCATCACGCAGGCGATGACCTTCGCCTTCATGCTGCTGTTCTTCCGCAATGACACCGGCTTCGGCGGCAACAACGGCTTCACCGATTTCAAGCGCATCCTCGGATTCACCATCACCGCGCCCTCCACCAAGGCAGTGCTGTACCTGGTCACGCTGGCGGCATTGCTCGGCTCGCTGCTGCTGTGCCGCTGGATTGTGCGCTCCAAGCTCGGCCGCGTGCTGCAGGCAGTGCGCGACTCGGAGTCGCGGCTGATGTTCATCGGCTACAACCCGCTGTACTTCAAGCTGTTCGTCTGGACCCTGTCGGCAGTCCTGTGCGGCATCGCCGGCGCGCTCTACGTGCCGCAGGTCGGCATCATCAATCCCTCCGAAATGTCGCCGGCGAACTCGATCGAAATGGTGATCTGGGCCGCAGTCGGCGGCCGCGGCACGCTGCTTGGACCCATCATCGGCGCGTTCTCGGTCAACGGCCTGAAAAGCTGGTTCACCGGCGCATTCCCGGACCTGTGGCTGTATGCGCTGGGCCTGCTGTTCATCCTGGTCACGCTGTTCATGCCGCAGGGCATGCTCGGCCTGGCCGGCAAGCTGCGCAAGGAGAAGCCATGACCGAGGTCCTGCAGCCCAACCAGGGCTACCAGAGCGAACCCGGCGACAGCGCGGCCGGATACGGCCGCATCAAGCCGGAAGGCGTCGACACTGCACACGGCGCGATCCTGTACCTGGATGACATCACCGTGTCCTTCGACGGCTTCAAGGCGCTCAACAAGCTGTCGCTGGACATCTCGGTGGGCGAACTGCGTTGCATCATCGGCCCCAATGGCGCCGGCAAGACCACGATGATGGATGTGATCACCGGCAAGACCCGCCCCACCGCGGGCACCGCATGGTTCGGCCAGACCCTGGACCTGACGCAGATGACCGAGTACGACATCGCGCACTTCGGCATCGGCCGCAAGTTCCAGCGTCCGACCGTGTTCGAGCAGCACACGGTGTTCGAGAACCTGGAACTGGCGATGAAGACCAACAAGCGGGTGCGTCCTACCCTTTTCTTCAGGCTGAACTCGGAGCAGAGAGGCAAGATCGACGAAATCCTGAAGCTGATCCGCCTGCAGGGCCAGGAACAGCGCCTGGCCGGTTTGCTGTCGCACGGCCAGAAGCAATGGCTGGAGATCGGCATGCTGCTGATGCAGGAGCCGCAACTGCTGCTGCTCGATGAGCCGGTGGCCGGCATGTCGGACGCGGAGACCGCACGCACTGCGGAATTGCTGAACGAACTGCGCGGCAAGCATTCGATCATGGTGGTCGAACACGACATGGCTTTTGTCGAGGAAATTGCCCGCGACGGCAAGGTGACCGTGCTGCATGAAGGCTCGGTGCTGGCGGAAGGAAACATGCAGCAGGTCCAGTCGGACGAGCGGGTAATCGAGGTCTACCTCGGCCGCTAGCCCATAGAACAGAACGAGAACAACATCATGCTCAATGTCAGCGACCTGAACCAGTACTACGGCTCCTCCCACACGCTGCGCGGCGTTTCTCTCAATGTGGAAAAAGGCGAATGCCTGACACTGCTGGGTCGCAACGGCGTGGGCAAGACCACGCTGCTCAAATGCCTGACGGGCGTGCTGCCGACCGCCAGCGGCCAGGTCCGGTTCGGCGGCCACGACATCACCAGGCTCAAGCCGCACCAGCGGGCGGCGCTGGGAATCGCCTATGTTCCGCAGGGCCGTGAAATCTTTGCCCGCCTGACGGTCGAGGAAAACCTGCTGATGGGCATGGCGTGCATGCCAGGACGCAAGGCATCGACCATCAAAGGCGAGGTCTATGAACTGTTTCCGGTGCTCAAGGAGATGCTGGGGCGGCGCGGTGGCGACCTGTCGGGTGGCCAGCAACAGCAGCTGGCTATTGCGCGCGCGCTGCTGGCCGAGCCCAGCCTGATCATCCTGGATGAACCGACCGAGGGCATACAGCCGTCCATCATCAAGGATATCGAGCGTGTGATCCGCCTGCTGCGCGAGCGCGGCGACATGGCGATCCTTCTGTGCGAGCAATACTTCGATTTCGCGCAAGCGCTGGCCGATAAATTCGTCGTGCTGTCACGCGGTGAAGTAGTGGCCACAGGCCTGCAGGCGCAGATGAATAGCGAGAACGTGAAGCGACACCTGGCAGTATAGTTTTTACGATGAAACGAGAGACCGCATTCGAGCCGGGCCCGCCCGCTGCCATTGCCCGCCAGTCCGAGCCCTGGCAGGCGCACCTGACGCTGGGCTTTGCCGACGACCACGGCACCACCCGTCTTGTGGAACGCCGGCACAGCGGCCCCTTGCGGGTGCAGAAGCCGCTCTACCCGGAATCGCCAGCGGTCTGTCATGCCATCATCGTTCATCCGCCCGGCGGCATCGTCGGCGGCGACCGGCTGTCGGTCGAACTTGAAGTAGGCGCCAATGCCAGCGCATTCATTGCGTCGCCCGGCGCCGCCAAGTGGTATCGCGCCAATGGCCGCACCTCGCGTCAGCAATTGCGCATGGAGGTCGGTCCGCATGCATCGCTGGAATGGATGCCGCAGGAAACCATCTTCTTCGAGGCCGCGCAAGTCGAACTGGACAGCGAGATTTCACTGGCTGCGCATGCAAGCTATATCGGCTGCGAAATCCTGTGCCTGGGCCGTACCGCCTCCGGCGAGCGTTTCGAGTCCGGCAGCGTGGCGCAGCGAACGCGCATCCGCCGCGATGGCAAGCTGATCTGGTTCGAACAAGGCCGGCTGCAGGCGGGCGCGCGGGCAATGAGCAGCACGGTGGGCATGGCCGGCAACAGCGTCTGCGCGACGCTGATTGCAGCCGGCAAGCCGGCGCCGGCCGCCCTGCTGCAGCAATTACGCGAAGAGCTGGAGCCGCTGGCGCCGGGCTTCGGCGTCACCCAGCTCAAGCAAGTGCTGGTCGCACGCTACATCGGCAACAGCAGCGAAGCTGCGCGCCATGCCATGCTGGCCGCATGGCGCCACCTGCGCCCGGCGCTGCTCGGCCATCCCGGCATCACGCCCCGCATCTGGAATACCTGAATACCTGAGGAGAAACCCATGGAGCTGACGCCCCGTGAGAAAGACAAATTGCTGATCTTCACTGCCGCGCTGCTGGCGGAACGGCGCCGCGCCCGGGGCCTGAAACTCAATTATCCGGAAGCGGTCGCGCTGATCACCGCGGCAATCATGGAGGGCGCGCGCGACGGCCGCAGCGTGGCCGAACTGATGTCGGAAGGCACGCGGGTGCTGGCGCGCCAGGACGTGATGCCCGGCGTGGCCGAAATGATTCCCGAGATACAGGTGGAAGCCACCTTCCCCGACGGCACCAAGCTGGTGACGGTCCATCATCCCATTCCTTGAGAGGCAGCCATGATCCCGGGAGAAATGCTGATTGAACCAGGCGAGATCGAGCTCAACAGTGGCCGCGAGACGGCCACGCTGAGCGTCGCCAACAGCGGCGACCGGCCGATACAGGTCGGCTCGCATTTCCATTTTTTCGAGGTCAACCCGGCGCTGCAATTCGATCGCCAGCGAGGGTATGGCATGCGGCTCAATATCGCCGCCGGCACGGCGGTGCGATTCGAGCCCGGCCAGAGCCGCACCGTGGAACTGGTTGCGCTGGCGGGCGAGCGCATCGTCTTCGGTTTCAACGGCAAGGTAATGGGGAAGCTGAAATGACGAAAATTTCCAGGCAGGCGTATGCCGAAATGTATGGCCCCACCGTCGGCGACCGCATCCGGCTGGCCGACACCGAACTCTTCATCGAGATCGAAAAGGACTTCGCCACCTACGGCGAGGAAGTGAAGTTCGGCGGCGGCAAGGTGATCCGCGACGGCATGGGCCAGTCGCAGCGTCCGCATGCGCAAGTGATGGACACGGTCATCACCAATGCCGTGATCCTGGACCACTGGGGCATCGTCAAGGCCGACATCGGCCTCAAGAGCGGCCGCATTGCCGGCATCGGCAAGGCCGGCAATCCCGACATCCAGTCGAATGTGACGATCGCGATAGGCGCCGCCACCGAAATCATCGCCGGCGAGGGCATGATCGTGACCGCCGGCGGCATCGACTCGCACATCCATTTCATCTGTCCGCAGCAGATCGAGGAAGCGCTGATGTCGGGCGTGACCACCATGCTCGGCGGCGGCACCGGCCCCGCGGTCGGCACCGCTGCCACCACCTGCACGCCGGGACCATGGCATATCCGCAGCATGCTGGCCGCCGCCGACGCCTTCCCGATGAACCTGGGCTTCTTCGGCAAGGGCAACGCCAGCCTGCCGCTGCCGCTGGAGGAACAGGTGCGCGCCGGCGCCATCGGACTGAAGCTGCATGAGGATTGGGGCACGACCCCGGCTGCCATCGACAACTGCTTGGCGGTCGCGGACCGGATGGACGTGCAAGTCGCGATCCACACCGACACGCTGAATGAAGCGGGCTTCCTGGAACATACGCTGGCCGCATTCAAGGACCGCACCATCCACACCTTCCACACCGAAGGCGCCGGTGGCGGCCATGCGCCAGACATCATTGCGGCGGTCGGCCAGGGCAATGTGCTGCCGTCGTCCACCAACCCGACCCGCCCCTATACGGTCAACACGCTGGATGAGCATCTCGACATGCTGATGGTGTGCCATCACCTCGACCCCGCGATTGCCGAGGATGTCGCGTTCGCCGAATCCCGCATCCGGCGCGAAACCATCGCCGCCGAAGACATCCTGCACGACATCGGGGCAATCTCGATGATGTCGTCGGACTCGCAGGCAATGGGCCGGGTCGGCGAAGTGGTGATGCGCACCTGGCAGACCGCGCACAAGATGAAAACCCAGCGCGGCTGGCTGGGACCCGGTGCCAGCGGCACCGGAAGCGTGGCCGCCGACGGCAACTCGCGCAACGACAATTTCCGCGCCAAGCGCTATATCGCCAAGTACACCATCAATCCGGCGATCACCCACGGTATTTCGCATGTGGTCGGTTCAGTGGAGGACGGCAAGATAGCCGACCTCGTGCTGTGGAAGCCGGCGTTCTTCGGCGTCAAGCCGTCCATGATCATCAAGGGCGGCATGATCGCGGCCGCGCAAATGGGCGACCCGAACGCATCGATACCGACGCCGCAACCGGTGCATTACCGCATGATGTTCGGCGCCTTCGGCGGCGCCCTGAAGACCTCGCTGACCTTTGTTTCGCAGGCGGCATTCCAGGACGGCGTCGGGGTCCAGCTCGGCCTCAACAAGACCGTGGTGCCGATCAGGGACACGCGCGCGCTTCGCAAGCACCACATGATCCACAATGGACTCACGCCGGTGATGGAAGTCGATCCCGAAACCTATGAAGTGCGCGCCGATGGCGAGTTGCTGGTGTGCGAGCCGGCGGTGGTCCTGCCGATGGCGCAGCGTTATTTCCTATTCTGATTGAATCCATGCTGACACTACATACCAGGGTCGACCAGGCCGAAACAGTCGATGACGAATTGGTGCTGCCCTACGATGCCCGCGAAAAAAGCCGCTTGCGCGCGCGCCTCGCCAGCGGTGAGGAAGCTGCCGTCTTCACCATACGCGGCACCGTGCTGCGCGACGGCGACCTGTTGCTGGGAGACGATGGCCGGGTGGTGCGCGTGCGCGCCGCAGCCGAGCAGGTCTACCGCGTCAGCTGCGACTCGCCACGCGCCCTGCTGCGCTGTGCATTCCACCTCGGCAACCGCCATACGCAAGCACAAGTGGTGGACCTGGCGGGCGGGCAGTTCCTGCGCATTCGCTGCGACAGCGTGCTCAAGGACATGCTGGAGGGCCTGGGCGCACGGGTCGAGGAAGAACAGGCTGCGTTCGAGCCGGAGTCCGGCGCCTACGGCGGCGGCCACCACCACCATGGCGAACACAATCCGCTGGCGCCGATACCGGTACGCCAGAAAATACACCGCCCATCCGATCCGACCTGACATGCAAGCCGCCGCGCTGCTGCACCTGCTGCAATTTTCCAGCCCGTCGCTGCCGGTTGGCGCGTACAGCTATTCGCAGGGACTGGAAGCCGCACTGGAAATCGGCCTGGTGTCGGACGAAGCCACGGCAAGATCGTGGATCGTGGATGTGCTGCAACAGGTGGTGGCGCGCTTTGAAGCTCCAGTGCTGTGGCGGCTGATGATGGCGTTCGCCGCACGTGACGCCGACGCCGTCGCGCAGTGGAGCGACATCTTCATCGCCGCGCGCGACACCGCTGAACTGCGCGCCGAAACCATACAGATGGGCTATTCGCTGAAGAAGCTGGTGGAGTCGCTCGACATTGGCGATGCGCCGCTACTGGCCTTGCTGCAGCAGCAGGACGAAGTGCCCTTCCCCACTGCGCTGGCATTCGCCACGGTCGCACTCGGCGTGCCGCATGAGGAAGCGCTGCTCGGCATGCTGTTTTCGTGGGCCGAGAACCAGGTGCTGGTGTGCGTCAAATCGGTCCCGCTCGGACAGGTCGCCGGGCAGCGCTTGCTGCTGTCGTTGCGGCCCGAACTGGAAACGGCGGCGGCCACTGCGCGCGTCCTTGCCGACGACGAACTCAGCAACTGGTGCCCATCCCTGTCCCTGCTGTCGATGCGGCATGAAACGCAGTACAGCAGGCTTTATCGCTCCTGAAACAATGGCGGCTCGTGGCTTGGTCCCGAGGCTTGATCACAACGCACACTACAATCCCAGAGACATGACAAATTCCAGACAAAACAATCCGCTTCGCGTCGGCATCGGCGGCCCGGTCGGTTCGGGCAAGACTGCCCTGTGCGAAATGCTGTGCAAGCGCATGCGCGACCGTTACGACATGGCCGTGATCACCAATGACATCTACACCAAGGAGGACATGGAGATCCTGCTGCGCGCGGACGCCTTGCCGGCAGAACGGCTGATGGGGGTTGAAACCGGCGGCTGTCCGCATACCGCGATTCGGGAAGATGCATCGATCAACCTGGAGGCGATAGCCCGGATGAGCGCGGATTTTCCCGACCTGGACCTGATCCTGGTCGAATCCGGCGGCGACAACCTGGCGGCGACCTTCAGCCCCGAACTGTCGGACCTGACGCTCTATGTGATCGATGTTGCCGGCGGCGAAAAAATACCGCGCAAGGGCGGGCCCGGCATCACCCGTTCCGACCTGCTGATCATCAACAAGACCGACCTGGCGCCCCATGTCGGCGCCGATCTGGACGTGATGGCACGCGATGCAAAAAAACAGCGCGGGGAGCGGCCCTTTGTGTTCACCAACCTGCGCACCGGTGACGGGGTGGAGGACGTGATTGCCTTCATCCGCGAGCAGGGTCTGCTGGACGCCAACAAATAGCAGCACTCAAAGCAGAAAGCAAAGCAGCACTCAAAACAGCACGCAAGCCCGGACCAATCCTGCACGTCCCGCCTACCCCGCCGTGGCGGCTTTCGGCCTGCCCCGTCATGCACGAGGTGGCCCCAGCCTGCCCGAAGCCTGTATAATTCGCACGATCGTGCGGCAAGCTGCCCGATTTGCATCGCCCCCAGCGGGCCTGCGCATTGAACACACGCTAACTTGCACTAACTCACGCTCGCAGCTGGCCCGCTGCGGCGCCGACATGAAGGTTGTTATGGCATCAAATCCTCGCCCCTCCCGCGCCAGCACCGGCGGCCCGCGAGCCCCCAGGGCGCGCGCAAGCGCGCCTGAAGGTGACGAAACCGCGCGCGCCGCGGGCGACGGGGATACGCGCAAATTCCTGCTCGGGAAGGTCTATGAGTTGATTTCCGAGCATGGAATCGAAAGCCTGAGCATGCGCACCGTCGCCCAGGCAGTGCAAATGAGTACCGGCACCATCAATCACCATTTCGGCAACAAGCGCGGCCTGCTGATCGCCGCGCTGGAAAACGCTTATGAATTGCCTTGGGACTGGGAAGAGTATCGCGGCTCGCCGGCGAACCAGTTGCGCCGCCTGGTGCTGGGTTATGTGCTGCGCGGCCAACGCGACCGTTTCTGGCGCTTCTGGATCAACTACCTGGCGATGAGCACCCGCGACGACGACATGCTTTCGCACCAGAAGGTGCGCTATGCGCGGCAGGAGCGGTTCTGGGCCAAGCTGATCCGTGATGCCATCGACGCCGGCGAGTTCAAGGCCGACATCGACCCGCACAAGACCGCAGAGGGGCTGTTGATCCTGGCGCATGGATTCCTGATGCGTCAACTGATCGAGCCCGACACGGAGACCCGTGCCCATGCCCGCAAGATGCTGACCGAGGCGGTCGACCGGCTGGCCGTGACCAGCGACTGATCCGGGTTCGCACGGCCTGCGCTACAGCATGGAACGCGCGATCACTTCCTTCATGATTTCATTCGATCCGCCATAGATGCGGCCAACGCGCACGTTGGTGTACATGCGCGCGATCGGATAGTCCATGATGTAGCCGTTGCCGCCGTGAAGTTGCAGGCACTGGTCGATGATGTCGAAACATTTCTGCGTCGACCACCATTTCGCCATGGCGGCAGTGGCAGTATCGAGGTCGCCCTGCAGCACACGGTCAATGCAATGATCGACGAACACCCGAGCGATGGTCGCCTCGGTCTTGCATTCGGCCAGCTTGAAGCGGGTATTCTGCAGCTCCGACAGGCGCTGGCCAAAAACCTTGCGGTCCTGCACGTAGGCGGTAGTCATCTCCAGCGCGCGTTCCATCTGCGCCACCGCATTATTGGCAATATACAGACGCTCCACCGGCAACTGCTCCATCAGCTGGCCGAAGCCCAGGCCCTCTTTGGGGCCGAGCAGGTTGTCAACCGGCACACGCACATCGTCAAAGAAAAGTTCCGCCGTGTCGGTGCCCTTGTTCCCGATTTTTTCGAGAACGCGTCCGCGCCTGAAGCCGGGCAGATCCCTGGTCTCCACCACGACGATGGAGATATCGCGCGCGCTGTTGCCATCCCCCATCTTGCACACGACGCAGACCAGGTCGGCGTGGTAACCATTGGTGATGAAGGTCTTCGATCCGCGAATCACATAATGGTCGCCATCGCGGCGGGCCCTGGTGCGCACGCTCTTCAGGTCGGAACCGGCATCCGGCTCCGACATCGCGATCGCACCGACCATCTCGCCGCTTGCCATCTTCGGCAGCCATTTCTTCTTCTGCTCTTCATTGCCGTAGGCAAGCAGGTAATGCGCGACGATGCCGCTGTGCACGGTATTGGCAAAACTGCCGATCAGGCAACGCGCCTGTTCGCCGAATATCACCAGGTCATGGGCCGCCGTTCCACCGCCACCGCCGTACTCCTCGGGGATGCTGGCGCACAGCAGGCCGACCGCCCCCGCCTTGTTCCATGCATCCCGGTCCATCAGCATCGCCTTCGACCAGCGCTCCTCCAGCGGCACGAATTCGGCCTCGAAGAAACGGTGGGCGGAATCCCGCAACATCTCCAGTTCCGGCGTCATCCACGCAGCACGGTATCCATTCATCTCACCCCCTGGCCTGGTTCGATTGTGCGTACAGCTCGCGCAACCTGGTCTTCAGTATCTTTCCGGTGCTGTTTCTCGGCAAGCCGGGCAGGAAGAATACGTGCTTCGGCTTCTTGTAACTGGCAATCCGGTCGCGGCAGTGGTCAACGATGGCTTGCTCATCCACAGTCGATCCCGGCCGCAATTCGATATACGCAGCCACCGCCTCGCCATACATCGGATCGGGTACGCCGACCACGGCAACATCGACCACGTCCGGATGCTCCTGCAGCGCGGCTTCAACTTCCTTCGAATAGATGTTGTACCCGCCGGACAGCACCATATCCTTCTTGCGGTCCACCAGGTACAGGTAGCCTTCTTCATCGAAGCGCCCCATGTCGCCGGTTGCGACCCAGCCGCCATGAATCGCTTCCGCGGTTTCCTTCGGGCGATTGTAATAGCCGCGCATCGTGGAATACAGTCCGGGCAGACCGGTGCGAACCCATACCTCGCCCACCTCGCCGGTCGGCACCTGCTGGTTGTCGACGGACATCAGCTTGACGTCGACGCCGGGCCACGGTCGGCCGACCGAAGCCGGGTGCGTCAGTTGGTCAGCGGCGTCAAGTCCTGCAATCGCGCCGGCTTCGGTCATCGCATAAAACGAGTACAGCCGCACCTGCGGCAGTGCCGCCAGCAAGCGTCGCTTTAACTCGACCGGAAATGCTTCCCCGGTGGCCAGCATGACGCGCAGGCTCCGGAATTTTTCGGGATGGGCCTCGATTTCCGGCAGCAGGATGCGGCCCACGGTAGGCACCATGCCGAACACCGTAATCCTTTCCTGCTCCACCAGGCGCATCGCCTCGGCGACATCGAAGCGCGTCATGATCACCAGCGTACAACCGTGCAAGACCATGTTCATCACGCGGGCAAATCCGGTGCGGTGTGCCAGCGGTGTGGTCGAGATCTGCCGGTCGCTGGCGTTGAGTCCCCAGTGATAGCCGTTCAGGTAGCCGTTGGTGTAGGCATAGTTGGACTGGGTCAGGATCACCCCCTTGGCGCGGCCGGTGGTCCCGGACGTGTAGCCGATCATGCAGTCGTCGAAATCGAACGGCACCTCCGGCAGCCGATCTTCATTTGCCGCGATCAGCCCATCCATGTCCTGCGCCCCGGTGCCGTCGGCGGCGATGCTGCGGATGCCCCCGATGCCAGCACTGGCCCGTTCGAACGCATCGGACGTTGAGGCGCATATGAAGGCGGCGCTGGGCGTGCTGTCGCTCAGGATGTGCGTGATCTCCGGCACTGACAGCGGCAAGTTCACGGGCACCGCCAGCGCGCCCGCCTTCACCACGGCCAGGAATGCCTGCACGAACTCGACACCGTTGGGGAGATAGATGCAGACTCGATCGCCGACGCCCACGCCGGCTGCGCGCAGCCCTTGCGCCAGCCGGTTGGTGCTGCTGTCGAGCTCGGCAAAGGTAATCCGGCGCTGGCCGCACACCACCGCCTCCTTGCTGCCCATGGCTACCGCATGCGAGGCGAGAAAACTGGCGAATTTCATGCCTGTGTCAGCGGCCGGTGAAATTGGGCGGGCGCTTGTCACGGAAAGCCGCGAGCCCTTCTTCCTTGTCGGTCGAGAACGCCAGGCTGAAGAACGAGTCGGCTTCGATATTCATGCCTTCGGACAGGCTGACATTGGTGCCGCGCTCGATTGCCTGCTTGCAGAACATCACGGACAAAGGTGCGTTGGCGGCGATCTTGCGTGCCAGTTCGCGGCCAGCGTCGATTGCCTTTCCCTTCTCCGCGACATGATTGACGATGCGCATGGCCAGCGCCTCCTGGGCCGAAAGGCGCCGTCCGGTCCACATCATTTCCTTGGCCAGGGGCTTGCCGATCAGACGCGGCAGGGTCTGGGTACCGGCAGCGCCTGGCATCAGTCCGAGCTTGGACTCCGGCAGCCCGAACTGTGCGCCCTCGCCGGCGACGATCAGGTCGCACAGCATGGCCAGCTCGAAGCCGCCCCCAAGTGCATAGCCTTCGACGATCGCCAGCACCGGCTTGGTCACATCCGGCAGCGCGCGGAACATCTGGTTGACCTTGCGGCTGCGCTTGCGACGGCGCCACAACTCGAAGATTTCTTCCGGATCCTGTTTGAATTCGCTGGTATCGACGCCGGTGCAAAAGGCCTTGTCCAGCCCGCGGATCAGGATCGCGCGACAGCTGCGGTCAGCTTCGGCTTCTTCGATGACCTGCAGGATTTCCGATGCGGTTTGCTCCCGGATGGCGTTCAGCTTGTCCGGGCGGTTGATCGTGATTTCTACCCATTGCTCGTTACGTTCGACGAGGATGTCCTGCATGTCTCTGGTCTCCTGTTTTTTATGTTTGGAGGATTGGTGCTTGCGTCACATCGCTGGGAAAGTGTACGTCTTGTCGCACGAACGTGCAATCAATTTGGTATCTGTGTGCGATTGGGGATCAGGTTGGGATATGCAGCGCTGGCGGGCGCAGGGAGCGAGGGCTTCTTCGCTCTTTATGGATGATGATTGGGTGCGTCCGGCGGTTGTATTGCGGTTTTGCGGCTTTCTGGCTTGCGGCTCGTTTGGCTGGGTTTGCTGGTTGTCGTTGTGAAGCCGGGAGACACCCCGGCGGGTGTGTTCCTTTCTTTTGGAAAAAGAAAGGAACCAAAGAAAATACGTCAAAACCCACTTGGCCAACGCCCGCTTCGATAGGCAACCAGACTCGGACGCCTGGGCCGAACCAGTGCGACGTTCGCGAGGAGTGTCCGGCCACACGTTCGCCTCTGACCGGGATCAGCCAACCCGCTTCAATGCCGCCGACCGCACACCACCGCTCGTTGACTCCCAATGTTTTTCGAAGCCGCTAATTGGCGCTTGAAGTCCGATTGTCAGCGGGAGTGGGAATCCCAGGGGATTTTCTGCCGTTCTCTGTCGTCCCTGAACCATTCCACCCCAATCGCCAATTTGAAGCTTCGAAAAACATTAAGAGTCAACGGTGCGCTGGGCATCGGTATAAGACACTTCATCGGGTTGGCTGATTAGGTAAGCGGCACACAGCCGAGGGATCATCGCTCGCGAACGTCGCACTGGATTAGCCCAGACATCCGCGTCTGGTTGGCTACCGAGGCGGGCGTTGGCCAAGTGGGTTTTGACGTTTTTTCTTTGGTTCCTTTCTTTTTCCAAAAGAAAGGAACACACCCGCCGGGGTGTCTCCCGGCTTCACACCGACAACCGCCAAACCCAGCCACACGAACCGCAAGCCAACAAGCCCAAATCCACAGAACCACTCACCGACGGATGTGAATAACGATCAACCGTGAATAGGCCGGAAGTGTCCGTGGCATAGTCAGCCCAACTCCCGCCATGAACACACCCCTGCGCCCTGGCCGCATGGCCTACTCCCCCACATAATCGACCCCAAGCGCATCCAGCCCGGCCTTGAGCCGTGCAAACGCCTCCGGCACCTGCTGCGGATTACCCTTCACCCCCAACTCGATGTGCCGACGCTTGCCAGCATCGCCCACGCTGGGCAGGCTGAACACCTTGACCGGGCTGAACTCGGCTTCGACCGCTTCCATCAACGGCGTCAACGTCGATTCCATCGAGCCGTACACCATCACCGACTGCTCAACCCACGCATTGCGATGGAACAGGTGCGGATACAGCGTGTCCAGCACCCACTCCACCATGGGACCAGCCATCACCGGGAAACCCGGCACGAAATGATGGGCGCCGGTGCCGCCGGCATTGAGCACCGAGAAACCCGGGATCTTGTTGTATGGGTTCGGGATGATCTGAGCACCCTTGGGAAACTCGCCCATCTTCAGGCGATGCAGGTTATCCGGCGTGTCGTACTGGGGCTGCACCCCGGCGTCGCGCGCGGTATCGGCGATGCGCTCCTCGATCTTCAGCTTCGCTTCCGGATGCAATACCAGCGGTACGCCCAGCGCGGCGGCAGCACATTGACGGGTGTGGTCGTCCGGCGTGGCGCCTATTCCGCCGAAGCTGAACACGATGTCCTCGCCGGCCAGGCTGCGCTGGAGGGTGGCGGTAATGCGCGCCGGGTCGTCGCCAATGTACTGCGCCCATCCCAACTGCAGGCCACGCGCATGGAGTTGCTCGACCGTGCGTGAAAAATGCTTGTCGGCCCGCTTCCCGGAAAGGATTTCGTCGCCGATGATGATGAGTCCGATTGCCATGCTATTTTCCGATCCGTTCTGTGGTTGAGTATGGTGGTGGCGGGTTCAGGTCCTTGAGCACCGGATCGCCGGATTGCGGCCCGGTTGCTGCGCCTGGCTCCGTTGCCACGCCGCGGGATATCGCCAGCGCCGCCAGGCCGTAGTGGGTAAACCAAAGGCCGGAAAACACGAAGACGACCACGTAGAGCCAGATCGAGAATCCGGCAAGCAAGGGGAAGAACATGAGTCCCAACGCGCCGCCCAGCCACAGCAGCGACGGTGCCGCGCCCATGGTGCCGGTGACTATGCCAATCAGCAACAAGGGCCAGCGATGCTGGCGCAGAAGCTGGCGGCGCTCTTCCTGGCTTGCATGCTCGGATAGCGCGTCGTAGGCCATCACCCGCCAGGTCAGCCAGCCCCACAACAAGGGCTGGATCAGGAAGGTGAAAGGCGGTATCGCATTGAGCGGCAGCGTGACCAGCCAGAGGACGGCGAAGACGATGAACGATCCCGCGGACACCCAGATGCTCCCCCAGAGCGAGCCGCCCTGGCGGCGTTGCAGGGTTCGGTAATTGCGCACGGACAGGTGGGCCACGATCGCCGGCATCGCCAGCATGCCGACAAACAGCAGGGCCGTCAGTATCATCAGCGGTAGCAGCATCCACATGGCCAGCAGCGGCACCAGGATCGGTTTGAGGCTGCTCAGGCCCACCCAGGCAAGTGCGTCGCCGCTCGCCTGGAACAGGCTGCTGTCGGTAAACCAGGCATGGATCGCATCGATCAACGGCTGCAGCCCCAGCCATAGCAGCAGGGCCCAGATGGCGACGGAAAGCAGGAACGGGAACACTGTCAGCAGCAGCATGCGCCAGTGCAGTTGCGAATACAGCGCGCGGGAGAAGGAGATCAGGAAAAGTCGCATTAGTGGGCTCTGCTTTGTTTTGACCGGGCTCTTCACTGGAAGGCAGTTCGCCGTACCGTCCATTCTAGCCGGTCTGGCACAGCATGAGCGGAGGCCCCCGGCCCGCTGCTACAATTCACCGCTTGGTCGTACCCAAGCACATTGAATAAATAACTCCAAAGGAAAATCATGTCGACAGTCACCACCGCTTCCGGATTGCAATACGAGGAAATTACAGAAGGCAGCGGCGAGGAAGCACGCGCCGGAGCCCACGTCACCGTGCATTACACCGGCTGGCTGCGCAATGCGGACGGCAGCGCAGGAAAGAAATTCGATTCCAGCAAGGACCGCGGCGATCCGTTCGAATTTCCACTGGGCGCCGGCCATGTGATCAAGGGCTGGGATGAGGGTGTGCAGGGCATGAAGGTTGGCGGCCAGCGGCGCCTGGTCATTCCGGCCTCGCTCGGATATGGCGCGCGCGGTGCGGGTGGCGTGATCCCGCCGAACGCGACGCTGATTTTCGATGTGGAACTGCTCGCGGTCTGATCTGCTCACCCTTGAATCCGGAACTGGACATGGACCTGCAACAACGCTTTGAACAAGCGGTCGGCGAATCAAAGAACCTGCCTGAACGGCCGGACCCGATGACGCTGCTGAAGATCTACAGCCTTTACAAGCAAGCCTCGGCCGGCGATGCGCAAGGCGACCGGCCCGGATTCACCGACATGGTGGGACGGGCGAAGTGGGATGCGTGGGATGCCCTCAAGGGCACAAGCCGCGACGATGCAATGCAGCGCTACATCGACCTGATCGAAGAACTGAAAGGCTGAAAACGGCTGCGCCGGTGGCGATGTCCACCGGGGCAGCGGGTCGATGGCAAGCCGGATTCAGTCCCGGCCTGCCCCGCCATCAAGAGGGCTAGCTGCGCGACTGGCCCAGCGCATCCGGGTTCAGCAGGTTGGGCGGACGCTCGCCCGCCAGCGCGGCAATCAGGTTGTCCGCCGCGCAGTTCGCCATCGCCAGCCGGGTATTGCGTGACGAACTGGCGATGTGCGGCGTCAGCACCACGTTTTTCAGTTCGAGAAATCCGGGGTTGAACGCTGGCTCGTTCTCGAACACGTCGATGCCGGCGCCGGCGATGCGCCGCTCCTTCAATGCCGCGATCAGCGCCGCATCATCCACCACACCGCCGCGCGCGATATTGACCAGCGTCGCGTCCGGTTTCATCAGCGCAATCTCGGCAGCGCCTATCATGTGGTGCAACTGCGGCGAATACGGGACTACCAGCATCACGTGGTCAGCGGTGCGTAGCAGTTCGTCCCGGCTCACATGCCGGGCATTGTTCGCGCGCGCCTCGAGCGCAGGATCGAGCCGTGAGCGATTGTGATAAATCACCTGCATGTCGAAGCCCATCGAGCGACGGGCAATCGCCTGTCCGATACGGCCCATGCCGATGATGCCGAGCGTCGATCCGTGCACGTCGACCCCCATGAAGCCGTCGTAGCGCCAGCGGTCCCATTTCCCTTCGCGCAGCCACTGCTCGGACTCGGTCACGCGCCGCGCGGTCGCCATCATCAGCGCGAATCCGAAGTCGGCGGTGGTTTCATTGAGCACCTCGGGCGTGTTGGTGACCAGCACGCCGGCGGCTGTCGCGGCAGCGACGTCGATATTGTTGTAGCCCACCGCCATGTTGCATATCGCTTTCAGTCGCCCACCGGCCTGCACCACGGCCGGCGTGATCCGCTCCGACAGTGTACTGAATATGCCGTCCTTGTCGGCCAGCTTCACGGCCAGTTCCGCTTCCGTGAATATCCGGTCTTCCTGATTGGTCTCCAGCTCGAAATGCCGGCCCAGGCGCTCAATCACTTCGGGGAAAATCTCGCGCGCTACCAGTATCTTTTTTTTCATCGTCTCGTTTTCGTTTTCGTCTCGTTCTCGTCTCGGTCTGGTACTGGTCTCGCCTCAGCCACGGAAGAACAACAGGGTCATCACCAGGAACAGCGGTATCAGCACCGCACCCGACCAGGCCATGTACCCGAAAAACGATGGCATGCGAATGCCGCGTTCTTCAGCAATCGACTTCACCATCAGGTTGGGCGCATTGCCGATGTAGCTGTTGGCGCCCATGAACACCGCCCCGCACGAGATCGCGGCCAGGGTCGATGCCATGGTCGTCATCAGCACCTTCGGATCGCCGCCGGCGGTATTGAAGAACACCAGGTAGGTCGGTGCATTGTCGAGGAAAGAGGACAGGATCCCACTGGCCCAGAAGTACATGGCGTCGATCGGCCGGCCATCCGGGCCGGTCACGGCGTTGATCACGGCCGAGAACGCCCCTTCGGTGCCGGCGCGCAGCATCGCAATCACGGGCACGATGGTGATGAAGATGCCGGCGAATAGCTTGGCCACCTCGGCCACAGGTCCCCAGGAAAAATCGTTGCCCTCGCGCGCGCTGCGCGGCGTGATCGCGAGCGAGCAGCCGATGACGGCGAGCAGGGCCACGTCGCGAACGATGTTCTGCAATTCGACTTCGGTGCCGAGCAGGTGGAAAGCGATGCCCGGCTTCCACAGGCCGCTCATCAGGACCAGGCCCACAATCGCGCCCAGCAGCAGGAAATTGGCCTTGCCTTCCAGTCGCAGCGCGGAATCGGGCGTCGGATCGAGGTTCGGCGGCAGGACCTCTTCCCGCTTGTGGAAATACCAGCTGTCGAGCGCGAAGAAAATTGCCAGCAGCGCCACGCACAGGAACAGTGTCTCGGGAAAGATATGCTTCAGCGTCCAGAAGAATTCCACGCCCTTCAGGAAGCCGAGGAACAGCGGCGGGTCGCCCAGCGGCGTCAGCGAGCCGCCGGCATTCGAGACCAGGAAGATGAAGAAAACGACGATGTGCGCCGCATGTTTGCGGTTGTCGTTGGCGCGGATCAGGGGCCGGATCATCAGCATCGAGGCGCCAGTGGTGCCCATCACGCTGGCCAGCACCGTGCCCAGCGCCAGTATTGCCGTATTCAATGCCGGCGTGCCATGCAGGTTGCCGCGCAGGCAAATGCCGCCGGCGACAGTGAACAGGGCCGCAATCAGGATGATGAAGGGAATGAATTCCGCGGAGAACGCGTGCATCACATTCGCCGCCGCGGTGCCGGCGCCGAACAGCGCGGCACACGGAAGCAGGAACGCAAGAGCCCAGCCCAGCGTGATCTTGCCGTAATGGGGATGCCATTTGAACGGGAACAACAGCGGCCCGAGCGCGATCGACAACAGCAGCCCCGCGAACGGAACAGCCCAAAGGACCGACAGCGTCCTGCCATCAAGTTCGGCCGCCAGTCCTGACGACGGGGCCACGGTCAGGACCAGAAGCAGCAACACTCCGAAATTTTTCGACCGCAATTTTTTCGCCTGCAATTCCATACTCCGCCGTTTCTATTGATAGTTGGCAATGGCAGGCATTGTAGCGCCGCACGGCATTCTGCCCGGAAGATGGCTTGGACGATGGCTTGGAAGTGGACCTGGAAGTGGCCGACAGGAAATCAGCTTCCGCATTTGCTTATGCATATTTCATCTAAGACCGGTTTGTTACCCCCGTACTTTTGCCTTAAAATACAAGGCTTTGCAACTGGAACTTGGTTGCGGCCGGACCTGGCGCATTCGACGCGCGCGCATCGCGCCGGCTCGGGGCCTGTTGCCCCGGACTTCGTTCCAGCGAATCCGCGCCCCCTTGTGCCATGCGCAGCACATCCGGCACGCAAGCGGCCATCGCCGCCGACAATTTGAAACAAGACTGAATTAGGACCGTTATGACCCATGTTGTGACCGAATCCTGCATCCGCTGCCGTTATACGGACTGCGTGGATGTATGCCCGGTGGACTGCTTCCGCCAGGGCCCCAATTTCCTGTCCATCGATCCCGACGAGTGCATCGATTGCGCAGTGTGTGTGGCGGAATGCCCGGTCAATGCAATTTATGCAGAAGAGGATGTGCCGGCCGACCAGCAGCAGTTCATCAAGATAAATGCAGATCTCTGCCGCACCTGGCCATCCATCACCAAGAGCACGTCGGCGCTGCCAGATGCGGACGAGTGGAAGGACGTGAAGGACAAGCTGCAATTCCTGCAGCGCTGAGCCGGAAAGGCTGCAGCGATCCGATTGCAACCGGTCCGCTGCAACTCGTCGCACCCCGCTGCATCCCGTTGCTGCTGCCCGCTGCAACCAGCTTTCGGCCCTCCCCCGGCCGCATTCCCGGGTTCCCTCACCCGGTCTTGCCCCGGGCCCCGGGGCTCCGGGAATTTGAATCAGACAGGACTTTGAGTCGTATGGACACCACCGCAGAAGTTACCGCAAACAACACCCACGCCCCGGAATCCACCGGCAATGCCGGCCGTGCCCCGATCGAAACCGATGCCGTGATCATCGGCGCCGGCCCGGTCGGCCTGTTCCAGGTATTCGAACTCGGCTTGCTGGAAGTGAAGGCGCATGTGATCGATTCGCTGCCGGTGGTTGGCGGCCAATGCGTCGAGCTGTATCCCGACAAGCCCATCTACGACATTCCTGCGGTGCCGATCTGCACCGGCCAGGAACTGACCGACAACCTGCTCAAGCAGATCGAGCCGTTCGGCCCGACTTTCCATCTTGGTCAGGAAGTCACCGTGGTCGAGCGCCGTGAAGACGGACGCTTCAACCTCGAAACCTCAACCGGCAATCGCTTCATCACCAAGACCATTTTCATTGCGGCCGGCGTCGGTTCATTCCAGCCCCGCACGCTGAAGGTCGACGGCATCGATAAATTCGAAGGCAGCCAGTTGTTCTATCGCGTACGGGAGCCGCAGCGCTTCCACGGCAAGAACCTGGTCATCTGCGGTGGCGGCGACTCCGCGCTCGACTGGGCGCTCAATTTTGCCGGCAGCGCCGAATCGGTCGTACTGCTTCACCGTCGTGAAGAATTCCGGGCTGCGCCTGCTTCAGTCGCAAAGATGAAGGAGCTATGCGACAACTACGAAATGCAACTGGTGGTCGGACAGGTTACCGGCATTGAAGAAAAAGATGGGCAGCTGGCCGAAATCAAGGTCACCGGCGCCGACGGCGTCACCCGCCGCATGCCGCTCGACTACCTGCTGGTGTTCTTCGGCCTGTCGCCCAAGCTGGGGCCGATCGCCGAATGGGGCCTCGACATCGAGCGCAAGCAACTGAAAGTCGACACCGAGAAATTCCAGACCAACGTGCCCGGGATATTTGCAGTCGGCGACATCAACACCTATCCAGGCAAGAAGAAGCTGATCCTGTCCGGCTTCCACGAAGCGGCGCTGGCCGCGTTTGGCGCCGCCCCGATCATCTTCCCGGACAAGAAGATCCACATGCAGTACACCACGACCTCGCCCAAGTTGCACAAGATCCTGGGTGTGGAATCGCCGGTTTTCGACTGACGCGCGAAAATCCTGTCGTGAACCATCAGAAAACGCCCTGCGCCCTCGGCTCCGGGCGTTTTCCTTTTGGCGGCGCCAGGCGGTCGGCGCGGAGGCGCTGCACGGCCTGGCTTGCCTGCCTGGCCTTGCTGTGGTCTGCGCTGCTGCCGAGCCTGTCGCAGGCGGCATCGCTCGCCGGCAGCCAGGAGTCGGCCCTGCTGCAACTGATACACGGCGAGGTATGCTCCACCAGCGCGCCGGCCAGCGGACGCGGCGACCCGGCAGCACCCGCCCCGGCCGGCGACCTGTCCCAATCCCACTCTCATTGCTCGCTATGCCTGACCGGCGGCCCACTGGCAGCGCCGCCGGCAATGCCAGTGCAGTCAAGCGCCGCTCCCGTACGCCGCCTGCCGCGCCTTTATTACCAGTCCCCCTCGCCCCTCTTCAGCTGGCAAACCGCCCGCTCGCGGGCCCCGCCTACGGCCTGATCCCGGCTTCCATGGTCACGGCGCTTGCCGTGAATTATCAAACTTGCGCGTTGCCTTCAGCACGGCCCTGACCTGCGGCCGGACTGGTGCGCGCTGCGTCACCAGGATCAGAAAAAAATGCAAACCTCCGACTGCCTGCGGGCACTGCCGGCGATGGTAGTGCTGGCTGCCGCCAGCGCATGGCCGGCATGGGCCGACACCGTACTTCCCGATGTTGAAATTCACACCACTCACAGCGCTGCCGACCGCGCCGAATCGCCGGCAACGACCGAAAGCATCACCGCTGAACGTGCGCGCGCGACCACCAACGTCGCCAACACCGAAGACATGCTGAAATACCTGCCCGGCGTATTAGTGCGCAAGCGCTATGCCGGCGATACCCAGGCACCGATGGCCACCCGCACCACTGGTATCAATGCCGGGGCGCGCAGCCTGGTCTATGCGGACGGCGCGCTGCTCTCCACCCTGGTCAATAACAACAACGGGAACGGCTCGCCGCAGTGGTTCATGGTCACCCCGGAGGAAGTGGATCGGATCGATGTGATGACCGGCCCTTTCTCGGCTGCCTATCCCGGCAATTCGTATGGCGCGGTAACCGAGATCACGACCCGCATGCCGGAGAAATTCGAAGCGACGATCGGCGGCCAGGTGTCCTCGCAGCGGTATGCGCAGCTTGGCATGGACAGCCGCTTCAACGGCGGCCGGGGAGACCTCGTCCTCGGCAATCGTCACGGCCCGTTTTCCTGGCGCTTCAGCGGCAGTCATCTCGGCAGCAGCAGCCAGCCGCTCAGTATCCTGGTCGTCAACCAGTCAGGCGCAGCCGGCGGCGCGGCGCCTGTGGTTGGCGGCGCCCTGCCGGATCGCAACCGCAGCGGCGGGCCGACCTGGGTGCTCGGGGCCGGCGGCCTGACACATACAGCGCAGGACACGGCGCGCATCCGGCTCGGCTATGACCTGACGCCGACGCTACGCGCGACCTGGAGCACCGGCGTGTGGCAGAACAAAGCCAAGGCAAGGTCGGAATCCGGCCTGCGCGACGCCGCCGGCAATCCATGGTTCGGCGCAGCGGCAGGCAATGTGAACATTGGCGGGCAATCGCAGTCGGCAGGCGCGATCGGCGCATTGTTCAACAGCAGCATGGTCGAACAGGAGCACTGGATGCACAGCCTGAGCCTGGCCACCATCAAGCGCGAGCACTGGAACGGTGAGATCAACCTGAGCCGATTCAGCTATGCCCGCGACCTGACCCGCCAGTCGACCGGACTGTACCCGCTGGCGGCCAGCGGCGGCGCCGGGCGCATCGCCGATGCCAGCGGCACAGGCTGGGACACGATCGACGTGAAGGGATCATGGCAGCCGGACGGCGCGCGCAGCGTACACCGCCTGCGCTTCGGACTGCACCGCACGCAGGTCCGGCTGTCTTCGCCGATGAACGAAACCGGCGACTGGGTGGGCGGGTCGGCAGGAAAACTGTTCAGCGACAGCCGGGGCACGACCACCACGACTGCGATCTGGCTGCAGGACGCCTGGCGGCTGCGGCCAGACCTGACAGTGACGCTGGGTGCACGCCAGGAATTCTGGAAGGCATTCGATGGCTACAACTTCACGACGGTGGGCGGTAACGGCTTCTCGTTCATCCAGCCGGCGCTGGAGCGCAGCGGACTGTCGCCCAAGGCATCGCTCCAGTGGCAAGCCAGCAGCGGCACCTCGATCACAGCATCGCTCGCGCGGGCCCTGCGCTTTCCAACCGTGGGCGAGCTGTACCAGACATTGAGTACCGGCACGATTGCAACGCAGGCCAACCCATTTCTCAGGCCGGAGGACGTGGTGTCATCGGAAATCGCTGCCGAATGGCGCGATTTCCGCAAGCGGCTACGCATTTCCCTGTTCCATGAAAACGTTCGCGACGCCCTGGTTTCGCAGACGTCGACAGTCGCCGGATTCGCCGCACCGGTCTCGTTCGTGCAGAATGTCGATCGCACCCGTCAACGCGGCATTGAACTGGCTCTGGAAAAACAGGATCTCCTGACCGGCATCGACCTTGCAGGCAGCTTGACCTGGGTGGACGCCCGCATCATGGAAAACAGCACTTACGTTCCGGCATCGCCGGGGGCGAGCAGCATTGGCAAGCGCACTCCCCATGTGCCCGAATGGAGGGCGAGCGCTGCGCTCACCTGGCGACCCGATGCCCGCTGGTCGGGCACGCTGGCCGCGCGCTACAGCAGCCGCCTGTTCGCCACTGTCGACAACACTGACACCAATCCTTCCGCCTGGCAGGGCTTCGACCAGTTCGTGGTGGTCGACCTGCGGGTGCGCGCACGCCTGGACCGCCATCTCGAACTGGGGGCCGGCGTCGACAACCTGCTCGGGAAAAACTACTTCCTCTTCCATCCCTTTCCTTCCCGGACATTAAGTGCTGACTTGCGCTATCGATTCTGAGCATGGCGCCCGCATCCAGCTGCAAGGCGCACGATTTGCGGCATAGGATTGATATATTCGCTTGACGAAAGCCCAGAATGGCCGCATTTAGAAAACAGGAACGAAGCTCCGGAAATTGTCACAGACCGATATTGTTGCTAAATTTGCATGCCCATATTCAAGCGATACAGATTCGTGCAGAAATGCAATAATTGTCGATTGATGCATTGCGGCAATCTGCAATAGCCGCGAGAATCAGTGCCGAATCAGGGCCAAATCGGAACCAGATCAGGAGCCCTTCGAGAGGAACAAGATGCTGTATCACATGCATGAATTGAATCGCACGATGATGAGTCCGCTGATCCAGTGGGCAGAAGCGTCGAGCAAGTTGTTTACCAACCCGATTTCACCGTTGGCCCACACGCCCTTCTCGCAACGTATCGCGGCAGGATACGAACTGATGTTCCGGCTGGGGAAGGCTTACGAAAAGCCGGAATTCGGCATCGATTCGACCAGGGTCAACGACGCCGATGTGGCCGTGCTAGAGGAAGTCGCCATTGAAAAGCCGTTTTGCCGCTTGCTGCATTTCAGGAAAGACCTGAGCAGCAAGCAGGCTGCCGCACTGAAGCAGCCCTGCGTGCTGCTGGTTGCCCCGCTGTCGGGCCATCACTCGACACTGCTGCGCGACACCGTGCGCGGACTGCTTCCTGAGCACGACGTCTACATCACGGACTGGACTGATGCCCGCATGGTGCCGGAAAGCGCCGGTGCTTTCCATCTCCATGACTATGTGTACTACATCCAGGATTTCATCCGCGCGCTGGGACCGGAGCTTCATGTGATCTCCGTATGCCAGCCGACGGTCCCGGTGCTGGCGGCAATTTCGCTGATGGCCACGGCCAAGGATCCCAAGCTGCCCAAGACGATGACCATGATGGGCGGCCCGATCGACCCCCGCAAGTCGCCGACACAGGTGAATGACCTGGCCACCGAGAAACCTTTTTCCTGGTTCGAAAACACGCTGATCTACAGCGTGCCGCCGAGTTATCCGGGCTTTGGCCGCAAGGTATATCCGGGCTTCCTGCAGCATGCGGGCTTCGTCGCAATGAATCCCCGGCGCCATGCGCAGAGCCACTGGGATTTTTACATGCACCTGCGCGAGGGCGACAACGAGTCGGCTGAGGAGCATCGCAAGTTCTACGACGAGTACAACGCCGTGCTCGACATGCCTGCGGAATACTATCTCGACACGATCAAGACCGTGTTCCAGGATTTTGCGCTGGCCACCGGCACCTGGGAAGTCGAAGGCAAGCTGGTGCGCCCCCAGGACATCAAGTCGGTTGCCCTGTTCACCATCGAAGGCGAACTGGACGACATCTCCGGTTCCGGCCAGACCGAAGCCGCGCAGGAACTCTGCTCCTCGATACCGAAATCGAAGAAGCAGCATTACATTGCCCCGAAATGCGGTCATTACGGCATCTTCGCCGGCCGGCGCTGGCGCGAGATGGTGGCGCCACGGATTGCGAGCTTCATCCGCGAGAACGCCTGACAGAATCTCGCTGCGCGTCACGGGCAGTGGCCGGAAACGGAAAACCGGTTCCGGCACGCCAGTGGCGATTCCATACGGGATTTGAACAGGCGGGTGATTAACGGGATAATGTCCTGCTATGCCCGCCTCTCCTGTCAAATCCCCATCTCCCGCATCACGGCTCGCCGACCAGATCGAAGACCTGCTGCCGCAAACCCAGTGCACCAAGTGCGGCTATGCCGGATGCCGCCCGTATGCAGAAGCGGTCGCGGCCGGCGAGGCTGGATATAACCAATGCCCTCCCGGCGGCGCCGAAGGCGTCCGGCGACTGGCAAGCCTGCTGGGCAAGCCTGTCATTCCGCTCAATCCTGTCAACGGCATTGAACGTCCGCGCCCGGTAGCGGTGATCGACGAAGACCTTTGCATAGGCTGCACGCTGTGCATCCAGGCCTGCCCGGTCGACGCGATCGTCGGCGCTGCCAAACAGATGCATACGGTGATTCCGGAGCTGTGCACCGGATGCGACCTGTGCGTGCCGCCCTGCCCCGTCGATTGCATTGCCATGGTCGACGTCACGCCTGGCCGCAGCGGCTGGGCCGCCTGGTCGCAAGAACAAGCGGATGCGGCGCGCGAGCGCTACCAGTTCCGCAGCTTCCGGCTACAGCGCGAGGCGCAGGAGAACGATGCCAGGCTGGCAGCGAAAGCCGCCGCCAAGCTCAGGCAACTGGAGCAGGAAGCGGCCGACAGCCCCGAGCAGCAACGCGAGCAGGAGCGCAAGAAAGCCATCGTTGCCGCCGCAATGGAACGCGCCCGGCTGAAAAAACTGGCGCAGGAACAGCAAGCTGCGGACGACCGGGAGCGCCAATGAACGCAGAAAAGCGACGCGAAATATTCACCCGCTTCCGGGCCCAGAACCTGCACCCGACTACCGAGCTCGAATACACCACGCCGTTCGAATTGCTGATCGCAGTAATCCTGTCCGCGCAGGCGACCGACGTCTCGGTGAACAAGGCAATGCGGCGACTGTTCCCGGTGGCGAACACCCCGGCAAAGATCCTCGCGCTGGGTGAGGAAGGCCTGATCCCGTATATCCAGACCATCGGCCTGTACCGGACAAAGGCACGCAACGTGATCAGGACTTGCGGCATCCTGCTCGCCGAACACCGCGGGGAAGTGCCGCGCACGCGCGAACAGCTGCAGGCCCTGCCAGGTGTCGGCCGCAAGACCGCGAACGTGATACTGAACACGGCCTTTGGCGAAGTGGCGATGGCGGTCGACACCCATATTTTCCGGGTTTCCAACCGCACCGGGATCGCGCCCGGCAAGAATGTCGACCAAGTCGAGCACAAGCTGATGAAACTGGTGCCGCCGGAATTCCTGATGGACGCGCATCACTGGCTGATACTGCATGGCCGCTACACCTGCACTGCGCGCAACCCGCAATGCTGGAATTGCATGATCGCGGACCTGTGCGACTACCCTGACAAGACACCGATGCCGGCAAAAGGCGTTTGACGACGTCTGATTACGATTATTGAGCCTGGCCACGTTCGACGACCGACCGTGCAGCCACCAGCCGGGCGCCATGCCGGAGCCCGGCGTAAGATCACCGTTCTCGCGGCCCGCCGCCAAGATCCGGACCATCCAGACCAATCCGACCAATCCGACCAATCCGACCAATCATGTTCAACCCATCCCAGGACGATGTGCGCCGCTTTTTTTGCGAAACCTGGCGCAAAGAGCAGGCGCGTGAAGTGCTGACCCCGCTCGAATCGATCGCCCGCGACTGGCTGGTACAGCATCCCGAATACGAGGACTCGCTGAGAAACGTGGACGACGCACTCGCTGCGGACTATTCCGTCGAGCGCGGACAGAGCAACCCCTTCCTGCATCTGTCCATGCACCTGTCGATCGCGGAACAGATCTCGATCGACCAGCCACCTGGCATACGCGCAGCCTTCGTCCAACTGGCAAACCGGCGTGGCTCCGAGCATGAGGCGCACCACGCAATCATGGAATGCCTGGGGCAGATGCTGTGGAACGCGCAACGTTCAGGGCTACCGCCGGACGGCGCGGCTTATGTGGAGTGCGTGCGGCGCCAGGGTTGACTGGAGAGCAAGAGCGCCAAAGGCCGATCGAGTTGATGAGCCAATGGGGTCAGGTCTTGACTTGTACTGCACAATCGTTCGGTCGAGTATGAGTCAAGACCTGACCCCATGACCTGCCCCCATGACGCGACGTCGCCAGTTTGAAGCTTCGAAAAACATTAAGAGTCAACGGTGCGCCGGGCATCGGTATAAGACACTTCATGGGATTGGCTGATTAGGTAAGCGGCACACAGCCGAGGGATCATCACTCGCGAACGTCGCACTGGATTAGCCCAGACGTCCGAGTCTGGTTGGCTATCGAGGCGAGCGTTGGCCAAGTGGGTTTTGAATTTGGTTTCTTTGGTGACTTTCTTTTCTAAAAGAAAGTTACACACCCGCCGGGGTGTCTCCCGGCTTCACAACCACAACCAACAAACCCAGCCACACCGACCGCAAGCCAACACGCCGCAAATCCACTTACCCACCACAGGTGATGGGGTCAGGTCTTGACTTGTACTCAACCGAACGGTTGTGCAGTAAAAGTCAAGACCTGACCCCATGACGAGTGACGAGGGGAGGGAGCGTTCGTGGCGTGCGCTGGTCTACGCTGTCAAGCACGATCCAGATGCTCAAAAAAAAACCCTTTCACACGGAAAGGGTTTTTTGTCGCGGCCATGCTGCAGGCCACACTCCTCAGCCGCAAATGCGGCCAATGATTACTTCCTCAGCACCAGGCTGCCAGGCAAGCTCGCCAGGTAGGCCGAAATATTGGCGATGTCCTGCTTCGACAGCGGCTTGGCCTGCGAACCCATGATCGCGTTGCCGCGGCCGTTGGCGGCGTTGGCGCCACGCTGGTAACCGAGCATCGCGTGTTCGAGGTAATCGCGATGCTGGCCGGCCAGCTTCGGATAACTCGGATCGATAGGCGAGCTGTAGTCCTTGCCGTGGCAGGATGCGCAGTTGTACTTCTCGGCAGCTGCCTTGCCGGCGGCTACATTACCGGCGGCAAATGCATTCGCCGACAACGCGGATGCGCCGGCCAGCAGCGCAAGAGCAAAAGTTTTCTTCATGACGGACTTCCCTTATTTCTGCGTGGCGTAGTAAGCAGCAAGATCGGCGATGTCCTGGTCGGACAGGCTGGCGGCGATGCCGCGCATGCTCGGGTTCTTGCGCTCACCCTTTTTGTAGGCGTTCAGCGCTGCTTCGAGATACTTCGCGCCCTGCCCGCCCAGCTTGGGCACCTGGTACACCTCGGGGAAAGTCGCCTTGTAGCCTGGAATGCCGTGGCATCCGATGCACATAGAGTTTTTGTTTGCGCCTGCCTGGGCGTTGCCGGCAGCGTCCGCTGCTGCGGATGCCTGGGCTACGATCGCCAGCGCGAGCAGTGCAAGGAGTTTCTTCATGGTAGATGGATTAGTTATTGAAATCTGAAGATTGCGCGTGAGGCGCCAGCGTCGCCGGCGCAGGTCTCCCTGTCGTTGCGCGCAAAATCGGCCCATTCTAACCCAACAAGCTTGTAATCGTCCATGCAACGAAAGCCCGGTCGCGCCACCACCGGGGTGAGTGGCGCGCCGCTGCCTGCCATCGCCGCCAGCACGCGCCAGTGGCGCTGGCCACCAGGGCACATCAGTCGGTTCCCGTGCGATCCTTGCCAAGCCGGTCCGGATTCCGGATATCGCCAGGATTTTCAGCCTGATCGGACAGCGTCCTGGCGGCTTCCCTGCGCCGCACCCTGGGCACCGGCGCAACCGGCTGCCATTTCGGCGGCAGCACGAAAGCCAGCGGCGCTGCACGCAAGCGGCGCCACAAGGAACGCACGATCATCCGGCGCGCCCGTCCATTGACATTCCTTGCGAACATGGCCAGCGCCAGCGAGCAGAAGAAGGCAGTGCCGACATTGATCAGTCCGCTGGCGACGACGCCCGCAACTGCCAACCAGGTGGAAGGATCCTGCCAAGCGCCGAGGCCGGCAGAAATGGCAGCCACCGTGAGCATGCCCGCGGACAGCACGCCGTGGCGCACATCGAGCGGCATCCCGAAGAACTCGCCGACCACGGGCAACATTCCCAGAAGCACGGCCAGCGACAGGCCGCCGGCGATGGCGGGAACATGGCGCGCCGACCAGTCGGCAAAACGCTGTGTGCGCGCCGCCCCGAACAACATGCGCAGGCCCGGGTGGTGCGCCACGGCATCGCGCAGGCGGTGCAACACGAACCAGTTGTCGGCCAACCCAGCCGCCAGGCTCGCCAGCCAGAACATCAGCCCGGTCAGCACTGCAAACAATGGAGTAGGCCCGAATACCGAAAGCGAGTGGACTACTTCGCCAGCAGTCGCATTGGACACCAGCCCGGTTCCGCCCCATGTGCGCACAGCTACTGCCATCACGGCCACTGCCGGCACCGCGACCAACAGATTGCCCGCCGCCGCCGCCACCTGGGCCCGCAACAGCGCAGCACTGTCCTTGAGCAGCCCCCGCAAGCCTTCGACCGTATCGAGCAAGCCCATATGCGCCGCCAGGATCGGCGCCACTACCGGCGACTGCCGTACTGCCAGCACGCCGCCAAGAGCGGCAATGGCCAGCAGGCTTGCGGCAAACAGCGACGAATACGCAAGCAGTTCGAAGAAGCCGGCCATCGCGGTGCTCTCGATCACCAGCACGCCCAGCACCGTCAGCGCCAGCACCGCACCGCCGACACAACCCGCCCTCAACACATCGCTGTACTCGTTGCGGTCGCGCGCCACGTAGTGTTCCTGCTGGCGGTCGTTGCGTTCGACCAGCTTGCGCGCCAGCAGCGAAAAGCTGCGGCCGATCATGCTGCCGGCAGCCGAACGATGATGATCGCGCACGCTTTCGGCCAGGAATATCTGCAATGCATGTCCGGCGACGTCGTCGCTCACCGCCGAGCGCAGGTCCATCAGGCGGGCCATGCGTGTCAGGCGCGCGCGCAACTGTTCTATCTCGACCACCAGGGATACCGACACGCCGTATTCGTCCAGGTGCTCATATACCTTGTCGGTCTGCGCCTGGCACACCGCGAGCAGCATGCGCACGCTGCGCATCGCGCCTTCGTCGGGGGCCGGAAGCGCCAGGTATTTTTCAAGTTCCAGCCGCAGCGCCATGAAGGGCGTGGCCCGCAAGGGCAGGCGCGCGCCCAGCCGCTGCCTCACTTCCGGACCGATGCCGGTGGCAACCACGGCGTTCACCAGGAAATGAAGTGCCTCGTCGATCTGCTGCTGCAGGCTGTGGCCAATGCCGTCGTCGGCAATCAGTTTCCACAGCCGGCGCCGGGTGCCGGCGTCGAGACTGCGTAGCCAGCGTTCGTCTTTCGCATCAGGGAACATCGCCAGCAGCAGCGCAGACAAGTCGCCGGGAACCAGGGTGCCGGGCAGGACCATGCGACCGATGCGCTTCAGCACTTCGTGCAGGATTCCCGCCCTGCGGCGCAAACCGGCGCCGCAGAACAGTTCGGGACCGACCGCCTCGCGCAAGGTTTTCTGGACCGTCGTCTGCACCAGGCGACGGCGCTCCTTGTCCTGTTGCAACCAGTCAAGCAGCAAGCGGGTCCGACGGTGGGCGCAGACCAGGCCCGACGATTGTTCGGACCAGACCGGCGGCTCGGCCCGCAGCCATGCGGCGACATCGACCATCCAGTGCGCCCGCTCGGTCCATGATCCAAACGGAGAAGCGCGGCGCATCAGTTGCCCCACTTGCCTCGTCTCGCGTTGCTCCGGGCCGTTGCGGCCCAGCAGCCTGCGGCACCGTGCCCAGGCCCTCAACAGATAAAATTTCATCGTGCTCCCTTGCAAGCAATTTTTTCCTCGGCAGGCGCCAGCGTCCCTTGGGGCGACTGCCTGCCACATCGTTCTCGCTTATACTGGGCTTTCTTCCGATCTCATTGACAAACAACATCATGCGACAAGATACACGGTTCGAAGGTTCCCAGAGTTACGTTGCCACAGAGGATTTGAAACTGGCTGTAAATGCCGCCCTGACCCTGCAGCGTCCGCTGCTGATCAAGGGTGAGCCGGGCACCGGAAAAACCATGCTGGCAGAAGAAGTGGCGGCCGCGCTCGGCATGCCCCTGCTGCAATGGCATATCAAATCGACCACCAAAGCCCAGCAGGGCCTGTACGAGTATGACGCCGTCTCCCGCCTGCGCGATTCGCAACTCGGCGACGAGCGGGTCAAGGACATTCACAACTATATCGTCCAGGGCGTGCTGTGGAAGGCGTTCGAATCAGAGGAACGGGTGGTGCTGCTGATCGACGAGATCGACAAGGCCGACATCGAGTTCCCCAACGACCTGCTGCGCGAACTCGACCGCATGGAGTTCTACGTCTATGAAACCCGCGAGATGGTGCGCGCCAAACACCGGCCGCTGGTCATCATCACATCGAACAACGAAAAGGAGCTGCCGGATGCCTTCCTGCGCCGCTGCTTCTTCCATTACATCAAGTTCCCGGACAAGGACACGATGCAGCAGATCGTGGACGTGCACTACCCGCGCCTGAAAAAGGATTTGCTGGCGCAGGCGCTGCAGACCTTCTACGAAGTGCGCGATGTCGCCGGGCTGAAGAAAAAGCCGTCCACCTCCGAACTGCTGGACTGGCTGAAGCTGCTGATGGCCGAAGACATTCCGCCGGAAATCCTGCGTGGCAAGGATTCCAAGGCAGCGGTCCCCCCGCTGCATGGCGCCTTGCTCAAGAACGAACAGGACGTCCATCTGTTCGAGCGCCTGGTCTTCATGTCGCGCAACAACCGGTAAACCATAAAAGCGTCACGGACACAGGACCCACAGGCCATGGCATTCATCGAACCCGTCACGCTGCGCGGAACCCATGCCACGCTGGAACCGCTGGCAGCGTCGCATCATGACGAGCTGAACGCGGCAGCGGCGGATGGCCGGCTCTGGACCCTGTGGTACACCTTCGTCCCTGGTGCGGACAAGATGCGGGACTACATCGATGCCGCCCTCGCCATGCGCGAGCAGGCCGGCGCGATGCCATTCGTGATCCGCGACAACGCCAGCGGCGATATCGTCGGCTCGACCCGCTATTTCAATGTCGATGCGGCTAACCGGCGGCTGGAAATCGGCCATACCTGGCATGCCAGGCGGGTGCAACGCACTGCAATCAATACCGAATGCAAGCTGATGCTACTGACACATGCATTCGAATCGCTGGAATGCATTGCGGTCGAATTCCGCACGCACTGGATGAACCAGCAGTCGCGTGCAGCGATCGCCCGGCTGGGCGCAAAGCAGGATGGCGTGTTGCGCAATCACCAGCGCATGGCTGACGGCTCGCTGCGCGATACGGTGGTTTTTTCGATAATCCAATCCGAGTGGCCGACCGTCAGGCGCCACTTGCAACACAAACTGGCCCGACCGGACGGCGGGACCTGACCATGCTGATCGATTTCTTTTTCACGCTGAAAGATGCAAAGGTTCCGGTTTCGATCAAGGAATTCCTGATCCTGCTGGAAGCCATGCAAAAGAACGTGATCGAGCCCTCGCTCGACCAGTTCTACTACCTGGCACGCGCCACCCTGGTGAAGGACGAAGCGCATTTCGACAAGTTCGACCGCGCCTTCGGCCTGTATTTCAAGGGCATCGAGTCGCTGTTCGAGAAGAATGCCGACATACCGCTCGACTGGCTGATGAAGCGGCTGGAGCGCGAGTTGACGCCCGAGCAGAAGGCCGAGCTGGAAAAGCTGGGCTACGACAAGCTGATGGACCGGCTCAAGCAGCTGCTGGAAGAACAGAAGGAGCGGCACGAGGGCGGCAACAAATGGATAGGCACCGGCGGCACCTCGCCATTCGGCAACGGTGGCACCAATCCGGAAGGCATACGCATAGGCGGCCAGGGCGGGAACCGGACGGCAGTGAAAGTGTGGGACGCCCGATCCTATCGCGACTACGACGACCAGCGCGAACTCGGCACCCGCAACATCAAGGTGGCCTTGCGCCGCCTGCGCCGGTTCGCGCGCGAGGGCGCACAGGAAGAACTGGCGCTCGACGACACCATCCGCGCCACAGCGAACAATGCCGGCTACCTCGACATCCGGATGCAGGCTGAGCGCAAGAACAATATCAAGGTGCTGATGCTGCTGGATGTCGGCGGCACCATGGACGACCACATCGCGCGCACTGAAGAACTGTTCTCGGCATCCAAAACCGAGTTCAAGAACATGGAGTTCTTCTACTTCCACAACTGCGTGTATGACTACCTGTGGAAGAACAACCGGCGGCGCCATGCGGAACGTTTCCCGACCTGGGACGTGCTGCGCAAGTACACGCCCGACACCAAGGTCATTTTCGTCGGCGACGCGACGATGAGTCCTTACGAAATCGTGCAAGCCGGCGGATCGGTGGAATACAACAACGAGGAAGCCGGCGCCGAATGGCTGCAGCGCTTCACCTCTGCATTCCCCAAATTTGTCTGGCTGAACCCGGAACCGGAAGGCCTGTGGCAATACCGGCAGTCGATCTCGATCATCAAGCAACTGATGAGCGACCGGATGTTTCCGGTGACGATAGAGGGGCTGGAACGGGCGATGAGGTTGTTGAGCAAGTAGCGCTCAAGGCTTGGCTTCACCCGATCAGCCTGCCGGTTTCTCCTGCTGCGGCGAGGGCCGGGGCAAGTATTTCTCCAGCAGCGAGGAGATCTGTCGTTCGGTCAGCGGCTTGCTGACGAAGCCCTCGCAACCGGCGGCTTTTGCCCAGGCCGAGTGGTAGCTGAAGTAGCGGCCGACCATGAAGATGATCGTGATCGGGTGCCCGCCGGTGGTCTTGATCGCTTCGCACAACTGGTAGGGATCGATCGCCGGGGTTCCCGTGTTGATAAAAACCAGCGAGGTATCGAACTGCTTGCACAGTATGGTTGCCGTTCGAAAATCGTTTGCACGGTCAACTCGCACTCGTCTCGACGCCAGCATGCGGGCAAGGGTCTCGCTGAATGCAGCGTCCTTGTCCACGACCAGCACACCGCCCTCTTTTGCCTGCTTGCGCAGTGCCGCATATTCTGCGCCATGCATGTCAGGCGGCAAGCGACGACGGCGTTCCGGTACCGTCACCTTGTCTGACGCATCCAGCCTTGACAGGGCTTCTGCCCTTTGTTCAACCAGCCGGTCGAGGCCATCGAGCAGGGTTTCGGTGTCCGGCGGCGTCAGCAGGAAGGGGTAATGCAGCGCGACCGGTGCCGATCCGACCAGCAGCGCCGGCCGCAGCGGCGCCGGACGCAATCGATCCAGGGCGACCAGGGCATCAGGCGAATCCGCATTGACCAGGTACAGGTCCGGGCACAACAGGTTGTCCTCGTGCAGGGCATGATAGGCAAAGCCGCCATTCTTGTGATGAATGGCGAAATGTCGGCTCAATTCGGTGCGGTCTTCGACCGAATATCCGATGAGACGCAGCGCAAATGGGTGGGCGTGGCTTTTTGTCATGGGCGGTTTTATAAGCCGGGTTTGGCGAATTTGCCAACACTGTTGGGATACAAGGCGTCAATCGTTAATAAATTCCATCCTGACAGCACGGACCGGCTCGCAATACCGCCCCACCGCCACGAATTTCATTAGAATGCAGACTCGCCGGCGGGCGTCGCCGGCCGTCCAACACCTGAATACCATTGCATGGCAACCAAAAAGCCTTCTTCCGAATACAGCGAATCATCCATTCGGGTCCTGAAAGGACTCGAGCCTGTCAAGCAGCGTCCGGGGATGTACACCAGGACGGAAAGTCCACTGCACATCATCCAGGAAGTCATCGACAACGCCTCCGACGAGGCGCTCGGCGGCCATTGCCGGAATATCACGGTCACGCTCAATACCGACGGCAGCGTCACCGTGGAGGATGACGGCCGCGGCATTCCGGTAGGCATGCATCCTGAAGAAAAAGTGCCGACGGTGGAAATCGTGTTCACCCGCCTGCATGCCGGCGGCAAGTTCGACAAGGCCAGCGGCGCCGCCTATGCCTTTTCCGGCGGCCTGCATGGCGTTGGCGTGTCGGTCACCAATGCGCTCTCGACCCGGCTGGAAATCACCGTGTGGCGCAAGGATGACCAGGGCAACGGCGTGCACCAGATGGCCTTTGCCAACGGCGACGTGATCGAAAAGATGAAGTCGCGCCCGGCGGGCCGTGACGACCGGCGTTCCGGCACCAGGGTCACGGCCTGGCCAGATCCGAAATACTTCGATTCCCCGGCAATTCCGATGGCCGACCTGATCCGCCTCCTGCGCTCCAAGGCGGTGCTGCTGCCTGGCGTGCGGGTTGAACTGGTAAATGCCAAGACCGGCGATACGCAGACCTGGAAATACGAGCAGGGTCTGCGCGGCTACCTGAACGAGAGCCTGGCGCAAAGTTCCAGCGCCGAACTGCTGATCCCGCTGTTCGAAGGCGAGCAGTACGCGGGCGCGGACGCAGAAGGATTTGCCGAAGGCGAAGGCGCAGCCTGGGTGGTGGCGTGGACCGAGGAAGGCAATGTGGTGCGCGAGTCCTATGTGAACCTGATACCGACCTCTGCCGGCGGCACCCATGAATCAGGACTGCGCGATGGCCTGTTCAATGCCGTAAAGAGTTTCGCCGAGCTGCATTCGCTGCTGCCCAAGGGCGTCAAGCTGCTGCCCGAGGACGTGTTCGCGCGCGTTTCCTTCGTGCTTTCCGCACGCGTGCTCGACCCGCAATTCCAGGGACAGACCAAGGAGCGCCTGAACTCGCGCGATGCGGTCCGGCTGGTGTCCGGCTTCATTCGCCCGGCACTCGAACTGTGGCTGCACCAGCACGTGGAGTACGGCCGCAAGCTTGCCGAACTGGTGATCAAGCAGGCCCAGACCCGGCTGCGCTCGGCACAGAAAGTCGAGAAGAAGAAATCCTCCGGCGTGGCGGTCCTGCCCGGCAAGCTGACCGACTGCGAATCGACTGACACGACGCGCAACGAACTGTTCCTGGTCGAGGGCGATTCGGCGGGCGGTTCGGCCAAGATGGGACGCGACAAGGAATTCCAGGCCATCTTGCCGCTGCGTGGCAAGGTGCTCAACTCATGGGAAACCGAGCGCGACCGGCTGTTCGCCAACAACGAGATCCATGACATCGCGGTCGCCATCGGCGTCGATCCGCACGGGCCGAACGACGAGCCCAACCTGTCGGGCCTGCGCTACGGCCGCATCTGCATCCTGTCCGACGCTGACGTCGACGGCTCGCATATCCAGGTGCTGCTGCTGACGCTGTTCTTCCGCCACTTCCCCAAGCTGATCGAACGCGGCAACATCTGCGTCGCGCGGCCGCCGCTGTATCGGGTCGATGCGCCTGCCCGCGGCAAGAAGCCGGCGCAAAAGATCTATGCGCTGGACGATGGCGAACTGGTGGCGATACAGGACAAGCTGCGCAAGGACGGCGTGAAAGAAAACGGCTGGTCGATCTCGCGCTTCAAGGGACTCGGCGAAATGAATGCGGAACAGCTCTGGGAAACCACCATGAATCCGGACACGCGCCGCCTGCTACCGGTGGCACTCGGCAGCTTCGACACCGCCGATTCGGAAGCGTGCTTCACCATGCTGATGGGCAAGGGCGAAGCCGCGGCTCGCCGCAGCTGGCTGGAAGAACACGGCAACGAAGTCGAAGCCGACATCTGAACTGCCAGCCCCGAACATGATGAATCCGCCGGCGCAGCAAGGCCGGCACTGCTTGAATGAATAATCGATGAGTGACCAGCAAACCCTGTTCGACGCCGTGCCCTCCGGCGACGGCGAATCCCTGACCCTGGCATCGTTCGCCGAACGCGCCTATCTCGACTACGCGATCTCGGTGGTCAAGGGACGCGCCCTGCCCGACGTCTGCGACGGCCAGAAGCCGGTGCAGCGGCGCATCCTGTACGCCATGAACGAGCTGGGCCTGGATTCGACTGCCAAGCCGCGCAAGTCGGCGGCGGTCGTCGGCGACGTGCTCGGCAAACTGCATCCGCATGGCGACCAGTCGGTGTATGACGCGATGGTGCGCATGGCGCAGAATTTTTCGCTGCGTTACCCGCTGATCGACGGCCAGGGAAATTTTGGCTCGCGCGATGGCGACGGCGCGGCGGCAATGCGCTACACCGAAGCACGGCTGACGCCAATCGCCCGCCTGCTGCTGGACGAAATCGACATGGGCACGGTGGATTTTCAGCCGAACTATGACGGCTCGACCGAGGAGCCGCGGCTGCTGCCGGCGCGACTGCCGATGGTGCTGCTCAATGGCGCCTCCGGCATTGCAGTCGGCATGGCGACCGAGATTCCGCCGCACAACCTGCAGGAAGTGGCGAAAGCTGCCGTCGCGCTGATCCGCGACCCCAAGCTTGGCCATGCCGAACTGATGGCGATCCTGCCCGGCCCCGACTATCCGGGCGGCGGCCAGATCATCACCTCGCCTGCGGCCATCTCCGACATCTACGAAACCGGACGCGGCTCGCTGAAAGTGCGGGCACGCTGGAAAATCGAAGACATGGCGCGCGGCCAATGGCAGCTGGTGGTCACCGAACTGCCGCCGGGAACATCCTCGCAGAAGGTGCTGGAAGAGATCGAGGAGCTGACCAATCCCAAAGTCCGGCTTGGCAAGAAAGCCCTCAGCGCCGAGCAGATGAACCTGAAACAGGTGATGCTGGCCGCGCTGGATACCGTGCGCGACGAATCCGGCCGCGACGCCCCGGTGCGCCTGGTGTTCGAACCGAAGTCGCGCAACCAGGACCAGACAGAATTCGCCAACCTGCTGCTGGCGCATACCGCGCTTGAAACCAGCGCGCCGATCAACCTGGTCATGATTGGCCGGGACGGACGGCCGCGCCAGAAGCCCTTGCTGTCCATCCTGCAGGACTGGGTCGCGTTCCGTTTCGACACGATCACGCGCCGCACCAACTTCCGGCTGCAGAAGGTCGACGACCGCATCCACATCCTCGAAGGCCGGATGGCGGTGCTGCTCAATATCGACGAAGTGATCCGCATCATCCGCGAATCCGATGAACCAAAATCGGCGCTGATCGCCGCCTTCCGGCTGTCCGACCGGCAGGCGGAAGACATCCTAGAAATCCGCCTGCGCCAGCTGGCGCGGCTGGAAGCGATCAAGGTGGAGCAGGAGCTGGCGGCGCTGCGCGGCGAGCGTGCATCTCTGCAGGACCTGCTGGATTCCCCGGCCTCGATGAAGCGGCTGGTGATCAAGGAGATCGAAGCCGACGGCAAGCAGTTCGGCGATGCCCGCCGCACGCTGATCGAAGCAGCCGAGCGCGCGGTGGTCGAGCAAAAGCTGATCGACGAACCGGTCACCGTGATCATTTCGCAAAAGGGTTGGCTGCGTGCCCGCACCGGACATGGCCACGACGCGGGCCAGTTCACCTTCAAGGCCGGCGATGCCCTGTATCGCACATACGAATGCCGCACCGTCGACAATGTGCTGGCCTTCGGCTCCAATGGCAGGGTCTATACCGTGCCGGTATCGGCGCTGCCCGGCGCGCGCGGCGACGGCGCGCCTGTGACGACGCTGCTCGACCTCGCACCCGGCACCCAGCTGATGCATTTCTTTGCCGGCCCGGCCGATACGCTGCTGCTGATTGCCAGCACGGCCGGCTACGGATTCGCCACCAGGGCGGCCGACATGGCAAGCCGGCTGCGCGCGGGCAAGTCATTCCTGACGCTGGATGAAGGCGACCTGCCGCTGGCGCCGCGCGAGATCACGGCCCAGGACAGCGACCTGGCCTGCCTGTCCGAAAAAGGCCGCGTGCTGGTATTCGGCCTGGCTGAAATCAAGACCATGTCCGGCGGCGGCCGCGGCCTGACCCTGATGGAGCTGGACAAGGGCGAGAAGTTGCTGGTGGCGCAGCCGATCGGGCAGCGCGGCGTGATGGTGTCCGGAGCCGGACGCGGCGGCAAGGCGCTGGAAATCAACCTGGTCGGCAACTCACTTGCGGCCCACACTGGCAAGCGCGCGCGCAAGGGGAAGAAGCTGGAATCGACGGTCAAGCCGGTGGCGCTGACGCCGTTGCGCTAATCTGGAAGCGGCGCCGCCGTCGGGGCTACCGACTGGCGCACGCCAAGAACGCTCCCTCCCTTTCAAGGGCTGAGCCATACCCATAACTGTGGTTTTGTGGCTTTTTGGTTTTGTTGTTTTGTTGTTTTGTTGTTTTGTGGCTTTTTGGCTTGCGGGTCGTGTGGCTGGGTTTGTTGTTTGTCGTTGTGAAGCCGGGAGACACCCCGGCTGGTGTGTAACTTTCTTTTGGAAAAGAAAGTCACCAAAGAAACCAAATTCAACACCCACTTGGCCAACGCCAGATTCGATAGCCAACCAGACGCGGATGTCTGGGCTAATCCAGTGCGACGTTCGCGAGAGATGATCCCTCGGCTGTACGCCTCTTACCTAATCAGCCAACCCCATGAAGTGTCTTATACCGATGCCCAGCGCACCGTTGACTCTTAATGTTTTTCGAAGCTTCAAACAAGCGAGTGGCTGCTCAAAGAAGGGCAACGAAGGGCAAATGGCAGCAGAAAATTCCAGGGATGCCGCGCACCCTTGGCAACCCGACCTCAAGAATCAATTAGCAGCTTCGAAAATAATTAGGAGTCAACGAGCGGTGGTGTGCGGTCGGCGGCATTGAAGCGGGTTGGCTGATCCCGGTCAGATGCGAACGTGTGGCAGGACCTTCCTCGCGAACGTCGCATTGGATTAGCCCAGACATCCGCGTCTGGTTGGCTATTGAGGCGGGCGTTGGCCAAGTGGGTGTTGAATTTGATTTCTTTGGTGACTTTCTTTTCCAAAAGAAAGTTACACACCTGCCGGGGTGTCTCCCGGCTTCACAACCACAACCATCAAATCCAGCCAAACGGACCGCGAGCCACCGACCGCAGAACAACCAAACCACTCACCCAAGAATGTGGGTAATCATCCGCAGCATCACGCGGTAGCGATGCCTCGCAGCGGATCGCCGCGCCGGCGTACCCGCATCAACAAAATCAGCAGAATCACGAAATTGACCAGGTTGAAGGCAAAGCCATTCAGGAAAGCTGCCTGGTAAGAACCCGTCAAGTCGAAAATTTTTCCCGACATCCAGCCACCCAGCGCCATGCCGACCATGGTGAATGTCATCACCATGCCGACACGCGCGCCTGCTTCCGATGGCGGAAAGTATTCGCGCACGATGATCGCATAGGCTGGCACCAGGCCGCCCTGGAACATGCCGAACAGTGCCGATATCACGTACAGCGAAGCCAGCCCGTCGAACGGCAGGAACAGCAGCAGCGCCAGCGCCTGCAAGGCAGACGTCATCAGTATCGTACGCAGTCCGCCGATACGATCCGAAATTGCGCCGCATATCAGGCGGCTGGCGATTCCGAAGGCCAGCATCAGCGACAGCATTTCGGCGCCGCGCGCCGCGCCGTAGCCGAGGTCGCCGCAGTAGGCAACGATATGCACCTGCGGCATCGCCATGGCGACGCAACAGCCCACGCCGGCGATGCAAAGCATGGCCGTGGCGCGATTTGGCGACATGCCGAACGGCAGGGCCGCCGCGACCACATCGCCCTTGACAACCGGAGCCGGCGCCGGCAGCGGCGGGCGGCGCTTCATCAATAAGGCGAGCAGCACCATCACCAAGCCGCTGAACAGCCCCAGCAGCAGGTAGGACTGGCGCCAGCCTATGGTCTCGATGTAGTACTGCAGGATGGGTGGCCAGATCACGCCACCCAGGTAATTGCCGCTGGAGGCGACTGCGACGGCAATGCCCCTGCGTTTGAGGAACCATAGCGAGGTATCGGCAATCAGCGGGACAAAAGTGCTGGCGCAGCCGAGAAATCCGATCAGCAGGCCATGCGCCAGCGCGAACAGGAGGATATTGGAAGATACCGAGGCCAGTGCGTAACCGGCGGCGAGCGCAACACCACCGATCAGCAGTGGAACCATCACGCCGAAACGGTCGGCCATCTTTCCCAGCACGATGCAACCGGCGCCAAAGCCCACCATCAGCAGCGTGTAGGGCAGCGACGCATCGGCGCGGGTGATGCCGAAATCGGCCTGCACCGCTGGCAGCACGACCGGCACCACATACATGCCGCCGGCACCCAAGGTCATCAGGACCAGTGCAATCAGCAGGCGCCCGACTGCATAGGGGGAATCGGGAACGGCCGGTCCGTTCCAGGGATAGGCTGGCAATTTGATGCTCGTCTCCTGCTGTGCCTCGCAGCGAATTGAAGGGTCAAGCTAGACGCCTCGCCCGGACACATTTATTGATGATGCAAGCGCGCCGAACTGCTGCCGCGCAAAGGCAAACGCAAAGTATAGGGCGAATCGCGGCAATCCGCTTTCGGTTACACTCCGGCGTTCATGAGCTCCCTCGTCATCCAGGCCGGACCGCGCGCGCTGGCCCTGTTGCAGAAAAACGGCTTGCGCGCGGCCGATGTGGCCATCATTCCCGCTGCTGCGGGCGGCCCGAAAGGCCTGATATTCCAGCACCTGGACCAGTGGCTGTTCGGCGACTGGTTGCCGCGATCACCGCGCGAACGCGCGCTGGTCGGCGCGTCGATCGGCGCCTGGCGGCTGGCCGCAGCCTGTCATGCAGATCCGGTCGCCGCATTCGAGCGGCTGTCGACGCTGTATTGCGAACAGCAACGCTATCCGAACAAGCCGTCGGCGTCCTTCGTCACCGCGGTCTGTCGCCGCATCATCGATCATTTCGTCGGCGGGCATGAAGGCGAGATCGTCGCCCACCCGCATCACCGGCTGCATGTGCTGGCAACGCGTGGCACCCGGCTGCTGGCGGCGCCCCAACGCCCCTTGTCCGTGATGGCCGGCTTTGGCGCAGCTGCGCTGTCCAACGCGGTATCGCGGCGGCTGCTGGCACATCATATGCAGCGGGTAGTGATCCACGACCAGCGTGATGCTGCGGCATGGCTGCATCAGCCCTTCGATGCATTCGACACGCGCAGCGCGCCGCTCACGGCGGACAACCTGCAACTGGCACTGCTCGCCTCCGGCACATTGCCCTTCGTGATGGAACCGGTGCGCAGCTTGCCGCATGCGCCGGCCGGAACCTATTGGGACGGCGGGCTGGTCGACTATCACCTTGCGCTGCCCTACTCCAGGGCGACCGGCGACCTGGTGCTGTACCCGCATTTCGGCGAACACATCGTCCCGGGCTGGCTGGACAAGCAGATGCCATGGCGGCGCGCAGCACGCAGTGTGAATCGGGGCTGGCTGGACAATGTCCTGCTGATTTCGCCATCGCCGGAATTCCTGCGCCGCCTGCCGCGCGGCCGCTTGCCGGACCGGCGCGATTTTCCGCACTACGGCCTGGAGCATGATCGCCGCATCCGCGACTGGAAGCACGCCATCGCCGAAGGCGAGCGCCTGCGCGATGAGCTCAGCGCATTCGTGGAAAGGCCCGACCTGGACCTGGTCAGGCCACTCTGACCGCTCTCGCCGCTCTCACCGCTCTCACCGCACTGAAGCTTCTGACGGCTCTGAGCATCCCGCTCGCTGCCGGGATGGTGCTGGCACAGTACCTGCTTGTACGCAGACTAGTATACAAGTTGGTGCCCCATGCCAGAACACGAAAATACCCTCTCCGCCAAAGCAGAAGACCGCTGCCCTGCAGCGCTTGCAGTCCGCGCCGCGACATTCCGTGCTGCTGCCGATGACGCAGCGCCGTCCATATGGATCAGTCGCGGACCGATCATATCGGAGCCCGGCCCAGGCCTGTCCGCAACCCCGCAGCCGCTAGCCAACAAGCTGTTCGCGGTGAAAGACAATATCGATGTCGCCGGTTATCCGACGACTGCGGCCTGCCCCGATTTTGCCTATTCACCCCAACGCTCGGCCACTGTGGTGCAGCGTCTGCTCCAGGCTGGTGCCGCGGTGGCCGGCAAGACCAACCTCGACCAGTTCGCCTGCGGCCTGGTCGGCACGCGCTCACCATATGGCGCTGTGCCGAATGCCTTCAATCCGGCTTATATCAGTGGTGGATCCAGTTCCGGTTCGGCAGTAGCTGTCGCGCTGGGCCTGGTCGATTTCGCGCTGGGCACCGACACTGCCGGGTCCGGCCGGGTGCCGGCCGGGTTCAATAACATTGTTGGCCTGAAGCCGTCGCGCGGTCTGCTGTCGACCCGTGGCGTGCTGCCCGCCTGCGCGCACATAGACTGCCCGTCGATCTTTGCCCGCACCGTTGCCGAAGCAGTCCATGTATTGCTGGCCGCCGCCGGCCACGACCCCGAGGATCCCTGGTCGCGCCATCTGCCGCTGGACAATCGCGCCTTCCCTTCGCGCTTCCGGTTTGGCATGCCGGACGCTGCGCATCTCGATTTTTGCGGTGACGAGCAATCTGCGTCGGCATTCCAGGACGCGGTCGCGCGCCTGGTTGCGCTCGGGGGCGAGGCCAGCGAGATCGACTACGAGCCCTTGTCGGTGGCCGCCACCGAGCTGTACGAAAGCGCCTGGGTAGCCGAACGTTATGCGGCAATCCGCGACTTCTTCGACCAGCACCCCGATTCGATCGATCCGGTGGTTCGCCAGATCATCGGCAACGGCCGGGGATACGATGCTGCGCAACTGTTCGACGCGATGCGGCGCATGGCCGGCCTGCGCCAGCGGGCGATGCAATCGATGGCAGCGATCGACGTCCTCGTGGTGCCCACCGCGCCGACCATCTACACCCTCGCGGAACTGGCAGAGCAGCCGGTCAGCCGCAATCGCAACCTGGGCCTGTACACCAATGCGGTGAACCTGCTGGACCTGGCCGCGATTGCCGTTCCGTCCTCGATGCGCGCAGATGGGCTCCCGTTCGGCATCACGCTGATCGGCCCGGCCGGCAGCGAGCTGCGCCTGGCCGAACTGGCGGCGCGCTATCACGCCGCAAGCGGCCTTGGCTTGGGTACCTCGGCCGAGCCAGTTCCTGCAGCGCAGTCGTTCGCGCATCTGGCCGGCGGCACCGTCGAGATCGCCGTCGTGGGTGCGCACCTGTCCGGCATGCCTTTGAACTGGCAGCTGACCGAGCGCGGCGCGCGCCTGGTGCGGCGCACCCGCAGCGCCGCCCATTACCGCCTTTACGCACTGGCCGGAACCGTGCCGCCAAAGCCAGGCCTGTTGCGCGTCGCATCAGGTCAGGGCGCGCAGGTCGAACTGGAAATCTGGCAGTTGCCAGTTGCCTCCTACGGCTCCTTCGTCGCACTGATCCCGGCGCCGCTCGGCATCGGCACGCTGGATCTGGAGGATGGCAGCCAGATACAAGGCTTCCTGTGCGAGCAGGGCGCGCTTGGCGGCGCCCGCGACATCAGCTCATACGGTGGCTGGCGTGCCTTCATGGCCGCAGTTGCGCCGGCCACTACCGAATCACCGCCACCACCAGGATCAAGTTCAGCACCGGCTGCACCCGCATCACCTGCTTCCGATTCATCCAACCCGACATCCACTTCCCTGTGACAGGAGTTCATCAAATGAAAAAACATTCCACCACTTGCGCCGCCTCCGCTATCGCCGCTCCTGCCTCGCTCCGCCGCCGCCAATTCATGGGCGCCGCCCTGGCAGGTACCGCCCTCGCCGGGATTGGTGCACCGGTCTTCGCGCAGTCGGCGCCAAAGATGCGGATCGGATTCTGGCCGGTTGCCTCGGCGCTGCCGTTCTTCGTGGCGATCGAAAAAGGCTATTTCAAAGAAGCCGGGCTGAATGTCGAACCGCTGAAATTTGCAAGCGCCCAGCAGGTGATCGAAGCGATCCTGGCAGGCCGCGCGGAAGGCAGTTCGAACGGCACCGCGTCGGCGGCGCTGGCACTGGGCGAAATCGCCCAGCCGGGACTGCTGAAAATATTCTGCACCAACCCCACCAATGCCAAGTACGTGCTGGATGAATTCATCGTTGCCAAGGATAGTCCGGTCAAGACCATGGCCGACCTGAAAGGCAAGCGCATCGCTTCCGGCCCTGGCATCCAGAACTCGACGATTGCCAAGACCATCCTGGAAAAAGCCGGCGTAACCGGAGCGACGGTGATCGAATTGCCGATCGGGCAGCATGTCGCGTCGCTGGCGGCCGGCCAGGTTGACGCTTGCTACACGCTGGAGCCGACCGGCACCGTGGGACGGCTCAACGGCATCACCCGCACGCTGGAGGTCGGCGTGGTGGCGAAATACATCCTCGGCGACCCGATGGCGCCATGGCATGGCGGTGCCGCCAGCCTGACCTCGGAGTTCATCAAGAAATATCCTGACGCCACCAAAAAGTACATTGCCGCCTATATGCGCGGTGTCGACCTGGTGCGCAACCAGGCGGCGCAGGCGCGGCCCTTCCTGAAAGGCTATACCGCAATCGAGGGTCCGCTGACTTCCGAAGTGCCGATGTCCGACTACATGCTCTACAGCCAGTTCAAGCCGAGCGACGTCGCCTATTTCCAGAAGTTCTACGACCTGTTCTCCGACCGCGGCATCTTCACCCGCCGGGTCCTGGTCGACAGCATGCTTTACAAGGGGTAAATCATGGCCGATCCGATTCCTGCACCTGTTGCAGCGTGGACCGGCGCCCAGCCGGTGGCAATACCACGCCGCATTTCCTGGAGCGCACTGCTGCCCTGCATCGGCCCGCTGGTCCTGTTCGTCATCTGGGACCTGGTGGTACGGCTTGGCTGGATCAAGGCGATCCTGCTGCCAGCCCCGACCGACACCGTGGTCGCCATGGTCACCGGGCTGGCCGGCGGACCATTGCTGCTCGACTTCGTCGTGACGGTGATTCGCACGCTCGAAGCCTTCGCCATCGCAGCGGTGGTCGGCGTACCGGTGGGAATTGCGCTCGGCAGCAACGAACGCGCCTACCGCAGCGTCGAGTTCCTGATCGACTTCTTCCGCTCCACGCCGTCGTCGGCGCTGATTCCCCTGTTCCTGCTGATCTTCGGGGTATCGGACGTCAACAAGGTTGCCATCGCCGCCTTCGGCGCGCTGCTGATCGTGCTGTTCACCAGCGCCTATGGCGTGATGAATGCGCGCAAGCAGCGCGTGATGGCTGCCCGGGTGATGGGCGCGTCGCGCTGGCAGATATTCAAGGACGTGCTGATCTGGGAAAGCCTGCAGCCGGTATTCGTCGGCCTGCGCTCGGCGGTGTCGATGGCGCTGGTAATCGTGATCGTGGCCGAAATGTTCATCGGCTCGGATAACGGCCTCGGACACCGCATCATCGATGCGCAGCAGGTGCTCAATGTAAAGAGCATGTATGCCGCCATCCTTGCCGCTGGCGTCCTCGGCTACGCCCTCAACGTGCTGTTCCTGCTGGCGGAGCAGCGCATCGTTCACTGGAGCGGGAGATAACATGCGACCCACCGACGCTTTCATGCGTATCGACGCACCGGTCCCGGCCTTCGAACCCGGTCCGGCCGGCACCCACATCACCATTCGCGGCCTGACGAAATATTTCGCCGGCTGGCCGCTGTACGAGAACTTCAACCTCGACATACCGAAGAGCAAGATCGTCTCGGTGTTCGGCCCCAACGGCTGCGGCAAGTCGACACTGATCAACATGATCGCCGGCCTGGTCCCGATCGACTCCGGGGAAATCCTGTTCGACGGCAAGTCGCTGAAGGAAACCCGGATCGGCTACGTGTTCCAGAACTACCGCGAAGCATTGTTCCCATGGCTGCGTACCATCGACAATATTGCCTACCCGCTCAAACTGGAAGGCAAGTCGAATGCCGAGATCAACCGCAGGATGGAAGAACTGGTCGCCTCGTTCGACGTCAAGTTCGACCTGAACCGCTATCCCTACGAACTCTCGGGCGGACAGCAGCAAACCGCGTCGATCATGCGCGCGCTGGCGCCGCGGCCGGAAGTGCTGTTCCTCGACGAGCCATTCTCGGCGCTGGATTTCGAGATGACGCTTTTCATCCGCGAAAAACTGCAGGAAGTGTTCATGCAGACCGGCACCACCATGATGCTGGTATCGCATGATCTGGAAGAAGCCGTGTACCTGGCCGACCAGGTGCTGCTGCTGACCAAGCGTCCGACCCGTATCGCCGAGATACTGGACTACGACGATCCGCGTCCGCGCACCATCGAGACGCTGTCGACGCCGCGCTTCATCGAGACCAAGAAGCACAGCCTGGAAATCTTCCAGCGCGAGGTGCGCAGATGAACCGCACGATGGAAACCGAACAGTACGTGCGTGCCGCGCTGCGGCTGCAGGGTTACGATTTCAGCGAAGAGCGCAGCGCCGAAATCGCCCTGCAGTTCAGCCGCATAGCAGGGATTGCCGACAGCTTCCTGGACCTGCCCCTGCCGCTGGAAGCCGAACAAGCGGGGGTATTCCGGCCATGAACAATGTTGCCCTGATCAGCGCCGCACTGCGCTCCGGCGCCCGCAGCGCGCAGCAGATCCTGGCCGAGACCGTCGACCGCATCACGGCACTCGACCCGGCGCTCAACTGCTTCACCAGCCTGACGCTGGAGCGGGCCCGGCAGGAAGCTGGCGCTATCGATGCCCTGCGCGAACAGGGCCGGCCACTTCCGCCCTTGGCCGGCGTGCCCTATGCAGTGAAGAACCTGTTCGATGTGCGCGGCGAAATCACGCTGGCCGGCGCGCGCCTCAACGCCGCCAATCCGGCTGCTCATGACGACAGCTTGCTGGTTGCACGCATGCGGGATGCCGGCGCAATCCTGCTCGGCATGTTGAACATGGACGAGCATGCGTACGGATTCACCACCGAGAACACCTGGTATGGTCCGACCCGCAATCCGCACGATCCAACCCGCATCGCCGGCGGTTCCTCCGGCGGATCGGCGGCGGCGGTGGCCGCCGGCATGGTGCCGCTGACGCTGGGTTCTGATACCAATGGCTCGATACGCGTGCCCTCGTCGCTGTGTGGCGTGTTCGGATTGAAGCCGACCTACGGCCGCCTGCCGCGCAGCGGCACCTTTCCGTTCGTGCACAGCCTGGATCACCTGGGGCCGTTCGCCGCCAGCGTTGCCGACCTCGCGGCCGCCTACGACGTGCTGCAGGGTCCGGCGCCCGCCGACACCGCCTGCGCGCAGCGGCCGGTGGAAGCAGTGCTGGGCCGGCTTGGCATGCCGCGCCGCTTGCGCGTGGGCGTGCTGGGTGGATGGTTCCATCGCTGGGCCGCGGATGAAGCGCGCGAAGCAGTGCGACTGTGCGCACAGGTGCTGGGTGCGACCCGTTGCGTCGAATGGCAGTCGGCCGAAATGGCCCGCGCCGCCGGCTTCATCATCACCGGATCCGAAGGCGGATCGCTGCACCGGGATAAACTGCGCAGCCACTACGACGAGTTCGAGCCGCTGTCACGCGACCGGCTGGTGGCCGGAAGCCTGATTCCGGCCGACTGGCTGGTCAAAGCGCAGCGGGTCAGGCAACAGGCGCTGCAGGACGCGAACACCCTGTTCCATGAATTCGACCTGCTGCTGGCGCCTGCCACGCCGGTTGCGGCGCCGGCGATCGGCACAGCAGAACTGCATCTGCACGGCGTCAGCTTGCCGGCGCGCGCCAGCCTTGGCCTGCTGGCGCAGCCGATCTCGTGCATCGGACTGCCGGTCTGCACCGTACCGGTATGGCCGCAGTCGAGCGCGCCGATGCCGGTGGGGGTACAGTTGATAGCCGCGCCGTGGCGCGAGGATATCTGCCTGTCCGCTGCCCGCTTGCTGGAGCAGGAACAAGTGGCGCATTGCCGTATTGCCACCCTGCCGTCATGACCCATGGATCACTGCCGCACTACTGACAAGAAACCAGAGACCAGATGATGACAATCAATCGCCCCGATGTGCTGGCGGAAGTCGAGGCCGAATTTTCCCGCTATGAAGCAGCGCTGACCGGCAATGATGTTGCCGTGCTGGATGAACTGTTCTGGGACTCGCCGCATACGCTGCGCTACGGCGCCACCGAGAACCTGTACGGCTTCGACGCAATCCGGGCGTTCCGCGCCGGCAGGCCGGCGGTTGGCCTGGCACGCAGGATCCTGCACACGGCAATCACCACTTATGGTAACGATCTCGCCACCGCCAATATCGAATTCAGCCGCGACGGCAGCGCTCGCATCGGGCGTCAATCGCAAACATGGATCAGGATGCCGGAAGGATGGCGGGTCGTCGCCGCCCATGTCAGCCTGATCGATCCGCCACTGGAGACTTGATGCGCATACTGGCCAGCAACACGATGGCACAGGAACCGGAAGCCCCCCTGACCTTGGCAGACACTGCCTATGCACGGCTCAAGGAGGATATTTTCGATTTCCGCCTGGTGCCGGGCGACCGCTTCTCCGAGTCCGAAATTGCGGGGCGGCTCGGAATGTCGCGCACTCCCGTGCGGGATGCGCTGTTCCGCTTGCAGCGTGAAGGCTATTTCACCGTCCACTTTCGCAGCGGCTGGTCGGTCCGGCCCTTCGATTTCGAACAGTTCGAGCATTTGTACGACCTGCGCATGGTGCTGGAGACGACTGCGGTGCGCCGCCTTTGCGACATGGTCGACACCCCTCTGGAAACAGCAGCAGAACCCGTGCCGGAGGCGCACGACCCCTTGCAGGAACTGAGGAGCTTCTGGATGGCGCCGGAAAACCAGCGCCTGACAGACGGCAAGCAGGTTGCCCAGATGGACGAGGCCTTCCACATTTCACTGGTGGAAGCGGCCGGGAACCCCGAGATGGCGCGGGTGCACCGCGGGATCACGGAACGGATCCGCGTCATTCGTCGTCTCGACTTTACCCAGGCCTACCGGGTTGAACGAACTTACGACGAGCACGCGCAAATCCTGCAGGCCATCACCCGGCGCCGCGCCGACCAGGCGGTGATGCTGCTGCGCACGCATATCGAAGCCAGCAAGGCGGAGGTGAGGAAGATTACGGTGCACCGGCTCTACATGGCCCGTCAGGAACACGCCGGCAAAGACTGATGCAGGGCATCACCGGCATCACTGGCAACGCCGGCACCGCGACGCCCGGGCGCCAGCGTTGCCGGGTCCATGTTCCAGTCCTTTTCTGAGACAATCACTCCGCTGCAGACACCATCTTTGCCCGGAGAAATACATGATCCCGATCCAGGGACTGGACCATATCGTCCTGCGCGTCGTTGATCCGGAAGCCATGCTGCGCTTCTATTGCGACGTGCTTGGCTGCACGCTTGATCGGCAGCGTGATGACCTGGGCTTGATCCAGCTGCGCGCTGGCAGTGCCCTGATCGACCTGGTTCCGGTCACCGGAAAACTCGGCCTGCAAGGCGGCGCCGCGCCAGGCAAGGAAGGCCGCAACCTCGATCACTTCTGCCTGTGGGTGGAGCCGTTCAACGAAGAAGAGATACGGCGCACGCTCGACGCCGCTGGCGTTGCTGCCGGCCCCACTGAAACACGATATGGCGCGCGCGGTGACGGGCCCTCGATCTACCTGCAGGATCCCGAAGGCAATACGCTGGAACTGAAAGGCCAGGCTGCGCCAGCCGACGCCTGAACTGCGATGCGGTCCAGGCCGCCCACGGCGCCCTGCTCCTGCTCAGTATGCAACGCCCAGGCGGCGGTACCAGACACCCAGCACGAACAGGGGGCCGATCGCCAGGAAACGCAGATCGTCGAAGAAGGATGGCTTCTTTCCTTCTATCTTGTGGCCGATGAACTGACCGATCCACGCGACGACAAAGACCGTGAGCGAAACCGGCAGAACCATGGTGGCCGGCATCAGGTTGAGCACGGCGAGGAACAGGCCCGACATCACCGCCATGCCAAATGCAAACGGAACGCTCAGGCTGAAGTAGTAGATCATCGAGACGGCCACCAGGCCGGCTGCGGCCCAGGGATGGATCGCCCACACCAGGCCGAGCACGGAAAACACGATCGCCGGTACGCACACGCAGTGAATGAGTTCGTTGACGGGATTGCGATGACTTTCAGCGTACTTGTCGAGCAGGGCGTCGACTGCGCGTTGTGCTGATGCTTCCATGGCTGGTCTCCGGGCTAGGTGCCCGCTTTTGCTACGGGCCTGACTTCATGCTAGCACGACCTGTGTTGCGCAGGAACCGGCAGAAAGCGGCAAAAATCGGCAACAGCGCGCAGCACGTCCGGCATCCAGCCATGACCTCAAGCCCCGACTTCAAGCCACCCGAATCCCTCTTCCTGACACGCAATCATCACTTCGGTACCGGCATCGGCAATCGCACCGGTCAACGCACTGCGCGCCAGTTCGGGCGTATTGTTCTGCTGGCTCAGGTGGGCGCCCACGATGCGCCGCAGGCGCGACTGGTCGAGCGCAGCCAGTATCTCGGCGGTCGCCCGGTTGGACAGATGGCCGAACGGCCCGCCTATGCGCCACTTCAGCGAAGGTGGATATTTCGAATCCGCCAGCATGCGTTCATCATGATTGCACTCGAGCACCAGCGCATCGCATCCGCCCAGCATCTGGACCATGTGCGGGGTGGATTGCCCGGCATCGGTCAGCACGCCAAGCGTGGACCGGCCGTCGCCGATCACATACTGGATTGGCTCGCGCGCATCGTGGGGGACGGTATAGGGGCGCAGTTCGAGGTCGCCGACTGCCAGCCGGTCGCCATCGCGGCAAAAGCGCACATCGACATTGCTGACGTCGCGCCTGGCCGCTTCCCAGGTGCCGAAACTGAGCCAGACCGGAACCCGGTGCCGACGGGCGAACTTGAATACGCCGCCGACATGGTCCTGGTGCTCGTGGGTGACGACGATGCCGGAAAGGTCGCCCGGCGCCACGCCCAGCCGTTCCAGCCTGCGCTCGCATTCGCGCAGGCCGAAGCCGCAATCCAGCATGACTGTCGTGCGGGTGGCGCCGGAATCGGCGGAAATCAGCAGCGCGTTGCCCTCGCTGCCACTGCCCAGACTTGCAAATCTCAAAGGCCTGTCCAGTGAACTGGCCGCGCTGTGGCGCGGCTTATTTCAGTTGCTCGTTCAGCAGCGTCAGGATACGGTCGGCGGTCGCCGATGTCTCCGGCTGGCCGGCGTTGTTCAGCACCGATACCTGGCTGGCCTCGCCACTGCCCTTCACGAGAACACGGTAACGCTGGGCGGTCTTGGCCTTGTCGTCTTTCGAGCCGAACGTGAACATCCGCGTCAGCAAGCCCTTTTTCTCGGTCTTGTTGTTCGCATCTTCAGCCTGATCCACATAGCGGACGAAATAGATGCCCTGGTTGCGGTCGCGGTCCTCGACCGTGAAGCCGACCCGATCAAGCGCCAGGCCAACCCGCCGCCATGCGCGGTCGAAGCCTTCAGCTACCTGCACAGAGGCACTGCCGTTGGCACGGACGATCTTCGAGCGCGAAGCCTCGGGAGCGGCACGTGCGACTTCCTGCTTGGCCTTGACCTCGTCATTGCCCAGGCGCGCCATCAGCTTGCTGGTGAATTCGGCTTCCAGTTCGGGATCGGCAGGCTGCGGCGTCCACACCGTGCTGTCGCCGCCCACGCCGCCGGGCACTTCACGCGCGCCCCGGTGGCTGATGAACACTTCGGTCCAGCCATCCGCCCGACGTTCGAGCCGGGTGCGGAACTTGTCGCGTTCGCCAGTCGAATAGACCGAGTCGAATGCCCTGCCTATGGTGCGACGGATGATGTCTTGCGGAATCTTGGCGCGGTTCTCTGCCCAGTCGGTTTCCATGATGCCGGCATCTGGCTGCTCGATATTGATCAGGAAGCCGGCGTCCTGCCAGAAATCCTTCAGTTGCGGCCACAATTCTTCCGGCGTTTTCTTCACCACCAGCCAGCGCTGGTTGCCATCCCGCTCCACCCGCATGTCGGGCGCCGCCTTGGGCGCGACCGAAGTGACGGGCGCGGCGACCGTGCCGCGGTTCGCTGCCAGGCCGGATGCGGTTACCGTACCGCGCGCCGCATCCGGCAGCGCGTAGCGGCTGTCCTTCGCCATCTGGGTCAGGTCGGGCGGAACTTCCAGGTTCGCTGTCGGCCGCTTGCCGGCGCTCTTGTAGTCGATCTTTTCGCCTTCGAACAAGGTGCCGAACGAAGACTGGACCGATCCGCAACCGGCAAGGCCTAGCAGCATCAGGGTCGTTAGCGAGCAAAGGCCAGCGCGCGTAGCGGCGCTGGAGTTACGGCGATTAATCATATTGGTACCGGGAAAATTGCGAGGCTGGCCCCGTCGCTGATCGGCCATGTAGGTCGTTATTGTAATACACCGGATTCGCGCAATGCCGTACGGACAGTTTCATGCCAGGCATCGCCCAGCGGTGCCAGCGGCAGCCGCAGTCCGGGTCCCATCAAGCCCATCTCGTGCATCGCCCATTTCACCGGCACCGGGTTCGGTTCGACGAACAGTTTGTCATGCAGCGGAATCATGCGGTTGTTGATGGCGATCGCTTCCGCAGTGCGGCCGGCCATCGCCGCCGCGCACAGTTCGTGCATTGCCCGCGGCGCAACATTGGCGGTAACCGAGATGTTGCCTTTGGCGCCGCAGAACATCAGGGCCATTGCGCTCGGGTCGTCGCCCGAGTACACGGAAAACGATGCCGGCGCCAACCGCATCAGGTCGGTTCCGCGGCCCAGGTTGCCGGTTGCGTCCTTGACGCCGATGATTCCGGGCACCTGAGCCAGGCGCAACATGGTGTCGTTGCTCATGTCGGCAACAGTGCGGCCTGGAACGTTGTACAGGATCACCGGCAGGTCGACCGATTCCGCAATCTTGCGGAAATGGCGGTACATGCCTTCCTGGGTCGGCCGGTTGTAGTAGGGAACCACCTGCAGTGACGCATCAGCGCCGACTTCCAGCGCATGCCTGGTCAGCTCGATCGCTTCGGCAGTGGAGTTGCCGCCGGTTCCGGCAATCACGGGGACGCGCCTGGCAGTGTGCTGCACCGCCACCTTGATCAGTTCGCAGTGCTCCTCTACCGATACCGTCGGCGATTCGCCGGTGGTGCCGACGATGACGATGCCATCGGTGCCTTCGGCAACGTGCCAGTCAATCAACTTGCGCAGTCCTGGCAGGTCGAGACTGCCGTCCGCATGCATGGGGGTGACGATTGCGACAAGGCTTCCCTGGATCATGGTGTGATGTGTTGCTTGCGATAGAGTAAAACAGGATTGTAGCGGATAGCCGCAGCAATGCCCACGGGCTTAGAGTGACAAGCCGAGGTCGCTGCAGGGCTGGCCGCGCAGCAGGCAGATCCTTTGCACCATGGCCGGCTTCGGACTGGCGGTATAACCATCCTCGAAGGCGATCACGCGCAGGGCAGGCCCGGCGCCGGCCGCCAGTTGCAGCAGTTCGCCCGGCTGCAGCAGGAAGGCCGGGCTCGATGGCTTGCCATATCGCTCATTGCCCGCTGCGAACGTCTCGTAAATCAGTACCCCGCCCTCTGCCAGGCTGTCGAACAGCGCCGGGAACAGCGGACGGTACAGGTAATTGGTGACGACGATCCCGGAAAAGCGCCCGGCCTGCAGGGGCCAGCCCGGCTGGCGCTCCGCCCCCTCGGGCATTTCGAGGTCGATCTGCAGCGTGCTGATCCGGCTGTCGCTCCGCTCGTCGCCGGCCAACTGCGCCAGCGCCGCGGCATTGCGATCCACCGCAAGGACATCATGTCCCGCTGCGGCCAGCAGCCGGCTGTGGCGGCCGCCACCGCAGGCCAGGTCGAGCACGCCCCCGGCCGGGATCAGCGGCGCGAAACGAGCCACCCAGGCGGACGGCAGGTCGAGCGTGAGATGCGAGAGATGTGCGGCCGGGTCAGCCATCACTTGTAGTTCAGGCCCATCGCTTCACGCACATCGCGCATGGTCTCCTGCGCCAGCACGCGTGCCTTGTCGCAGCCATCGGCGACGATCGCACGCACCAGCGCGGGATTGTCCAGGTATTGCTGGGCACGCTCGCGCATCGGCTCCTGCTCACGCAGGATGCCCTCGATCACCGGTTGCTTGCATTCGATGCAGCCGATGCCGGCTGAACGGCAGCCCTTCTGCACCCATTCCCGGGTGCTGTCGTCCGAATACACCTCATGCAACTTCCAGACCGGGCAGCGGGCCGGTTCGCCCGGGTCGGTGCGGCGCACGCGGGCGGGATCGGTCGGCATGGTGCGGACTTTCTTCACGACCGCGTCTTTTTCCTCGCGCAGCGCGATGGTATTGCCATAACTCTTGGACATTTTGCCGCCGTCCAGCCCCGGCAGGCGCGAGGCCTCGGTCAGCAGCACGCGCGGCTCGACCAGGATCGACTTGTGGCCACCGGCCATATAGCCGAGCAATCGCTCGCGGTCGGCCGCCGACAGGCTCTGCGCCTGTTCCAGCAGCACCCTCGCCTGCTCCAGCGCCTCATGATGGCCCTGCTCCTGGTAGGCGGTGCGCAGCGCGGCATATTGCTTGCCGAGCTTGCCACCGAGCTTCTTGACAGCTTCCTGCGCTTTCTCTTCGAAGCCTTTTTCGCGACCGTAAATATGGTTGAAGCGGCGTGCCAGCTCGCGCGTCATTTCCACGTGCGGAATCTGGTCCTCGCCCACCGGCACCATGCTGGCGCGGTAGATCAGCACGTCGGCCGACATCAGCAATGGATAACCAAGGAATCCATAGGTGCCCAGGTCGCGGTCGGCCAGCTTTTCCTGCTGGTCCTTGTAGGTCGGGACCCGCTCCAGCCAGGAAAGCGGCGTGGTCATCGACAGCAGCAGGTGCAGTTCGGCGTGTTCGGGCACGCGCGACTGGATGAAGATGCTGCACTGTTTTGGATCCACGCCGGCAGCCAGCCAGTCGATCACCATGTCCCAGATGCTGACCTCGATCACGCTGGGATCGTCGTAGTGCGTGGTCAGCGCATGCCAGTCGGCGACAAAGAACAGGCAGGGATGCTCGGATTGCAGCTTCACCCAGTTCTTGAGGGCGCCGTGGAAATGGCCGAGGTGGAGCGCCCCCGTGGGGCGCATGCCGGAAACGACACGATCGGGATACATAGAATTCAGCGAAGTAGGAAAGTCAGCGGGGAGATCAGCAACAGCAACAAGGCATTGGCGACGGTCATGACCGGCACCATCCAGTAGCTGAGCACGTTGAGGAAGGCCAGTCCGAGCACGATGAAGAAGCCATACGGTTCAAGCTGGGCGAATTTCCATGCATAGCGGTTCGGCAGCAGGCTGGTCATGATGCGGCCGCCATCCAGCGGCGGCAGCGGAATCAGGTTGAAGGCGAAGATGACCAGATTGGTCTCGACGCCGGCACGCGCCATGCGCAGGAAAAAAGCGTCCGCATCGCCCCAAGCGCGCAACAGCACCAGCAACACCATCCAGCCCAGTCCCATGACCAGGTTGGCAAGCGGGCCGGCCAGCGCAACGAAAGCCATTTGCTTCTTTGGATTGCGCAGGCGGCTGAAATCAACCGGAACCGGCTTGGCGTAGCCGAACAGGAACGGGCTGCGCAACAGGAACAGCAACACCGGGATCACGATGGTGCCGAACAAATCCACATGTTTCAGCGGATTCAGGCTCATCCGTCCCTGCGCATAGGCGGTGTTGTCACCGAAATACCTGGCGGCATAGGCATGCGCCGCTTCATGCAGGGTGATGGCAAACAGGACCGGCAGGGAGTAGACCGCAAGGGTCTGGATAAGGGCATTCATAGGGGCGATTCTAACAGAGGGGCCCGGCGCCGCCGGGCCGGATCACGACAGGCCGAACAGCGCAGGATCGCCGCGGCCCTGGCGCACCAGTTCGGGCTGCTCGCCGGTGAGGTCGATCACCGTGCTCGGCACCGTGGTGCTGGGACCGGCTTCGATCACCAGGTCGATCAGTTTCTCCAGCCGTTCGCGGATTTCCTGGGCGTCGGTAAGGGGTTCCTCGTCGCCTGGCAGGATCAGCGTCGACCCCAACAGGGGCTGGCCAAGTTCCTCGATCAATGCGCTCGCCACGGCACTCTCCGGCACCCGCAGGCCGATGGTCTTGCGCGATGGATGGCTGAGACGGCGCGGCACTTCGCGCGTGGCCTCGAGGATAAAGGTATAGGGACCGGGCGTGGCCGACTTCAGCAGCCGGTACTGGCGGTTGTCGATGCGGGCGTACTGGGCGATCTCGCTCAGGTCGCGGCAGAGCAGCGTCAGGTGGTGCTTGTCATCGATGCCGCGGATGCGGCGCAGCCGCTCGACCGCGGCCTTGTCGTCCAGCTGGCAGACCAGGCCGTAGCAGGAATCGGTCGGCAGCGCGACAATGCCGCCGCTGCGGATCACCTGCGCCGCCTGCTTGATCAGCCGGGCCTGCGGGTTGTCGGGATGAATCTGGAAAAATTGGCTCATGAGAATGGAAAACGGCGGCCACGGGGCCGCCGGAAAATACATGCAGGCTGGAGCCGGACGGTTCCAGCGCTGCTTTTAGTGCTGATACTGAAGCTGATACTAAAGCTGATACTAAAGCTGATAGTAAAGCTGATAGTAAAGCTGATACTAGCGCTGAAACTCCCGCAATGCCGCGATCCTGTCCTCGATTGGCGGATGCGACGAAAACAATGCCATGATGCCCTGCTTGTCATTGATGCCCAGCGAAGCGAGACCCTGCGGCAGGCTGCTCGGCTCGATGCCGCCCAGCCGCGCCAGCGCCTTCATCATGGGCTGCGGCGTACCCATCAGCTGGGCTGCGCCGGCATCCGCGCGGAACTCGCGGTGACGCGAGAACCAGGCGACGATGACTGAAGCCGCGATGCCGAACACGATCTGGCAGACAATGACCGACACCGTGTAGCCGATGCCAGGACCACTGTTATTGTCGCCGCGCGACAGGGCGCGATCAACCGCATAACCGACGACACGCGACAGGAACACCACGAAGGTATTCACCACGCCCTGGATCAGGGTCATCGTCACCATGTCGCCGTTGGCGACGTGCGCCACCTCATGGCTCAACACTGCTTCAACTTCGTCGCGGGTCATGCTTTCCAGCAGGCCGGTGGAAACGGCAACCAGCGCCGAATTCTTGAAGGCGCCGGTCGCGAAAGCATTCGCCTCGCCCTCGTAGACGGCAACTTCGGGCATGGCGATGCCGGCCCGCTCTGCCAGCTTGCGCACGGTATCGACCAGCCACAGCTCGGTCGAGTTTGACGGTGCCTCGATCACGTGGGCGCCGGTCGACCACTTGGCCATCGGCTTGCTGATCAACAGCGAGAAGATCGAGCCGGTGAAGCCCACCACCAGGGAAAACACCATCAACATCGGCAGGTTCAGTCCGGAACTGGTGAGGAAGCGGTCGACGCCCAGTACGGACAGCACGACAGTCAACACCAGGACCACGGCGATATTCGTCGCAAGGAACAGGAAGATGCGTTTCATATTTCTCTTTTCTCTCCGCAATGTAAACGACGATGGATTTTAGTTGTTGCCGGCGAATCCGTGAAACAGGTAAAACGGCAGATCGTCTCAGCAAAATCCGGGCAGCCGGAAACGAGGTCTATATTGGGATGTCCGGATTGATTTCAATATCATCCGGCAAGGTCGTGACCGCCGCGTTACAAACGTAAAGGCAAGGACCTGGGCAAACACAAGGCTTGCAGCTACGTCCCTTACAACTGCCAATCGTGCCATACCGGCAGCAGATTATCAGGAAGTGGCGGCAAGGTGCCAAGTTCCACTCGTGACTCGCCGGGTCCGTGGAAGTCCGAGCCGCGCGAGGCCAGCAGTCCATAGCGGCGCGCCACCTGCGCATATTCGGCATATTGGTCGGGGGTATGACTGCCGGTCACGACCTCGATTCCAATGCCGCCCGCTTCCTTGAAGTCATCCAGCAGCGCCGAAAACGCCAGCGGATCGTATTTGTAACGCCCGGGATGTGCCAGCACAGGACTGCCGCCGGCGCCACGAATCCAGCCGATCGCTTCCGAAAGGCCGGCCCACCGATGCGGGACGTAGCCCGGCTTCCCCTGCACCAGGAAGCGGCGGAACACCTCGGAAGTGTCCGCGCACACGCCCTGCTCGATCAGGTGACGGGCAAAATGCGTGCGGGAAATCAGGTCCCGATTGCCGACAAATCTCGCCGCGCCTTCAAATGCATCCGGTATCCCCGCACGCGCCAGTTCGTCACCGATCAGGCGCGCACGCCGCTCGCGCCCGGAACGTGTCTGCGCCAGGCCTGCCAGCAATGTTTCATCGGTCTCGTCGATGTTCAGGCCAACGATATGCACCGTCTGGTTTGCATAGGTCACGGAAATCTCGACGCCGGCGACATACCGCATGCCCAGATCCGCCGCTGCCGCACGCGCCTGCGCCACGCCGGCCACTTCATCATGGTCAGTCAGGGCCCAGACATGCACGCCGTTGGCGTGCGCCCGTGCCGCCACTTCAGCAGGAGGCAACAGGCCGTCGGAAATGTTCGAGTGGCAATGAAGATCGATATTAAGCATTGGTGGGCGCGGATTTTTCTGGAAACTAGCTTGGATATGGGGACGCTACCCGGGGAAGAAAGGCTCGCCCTGGCAAAAAACGCCCGGCCCCTGCCCGGGCTCATGGCATGAGCAGGAAGTCTTCTATCATGGCGGCAAGTTCTTCCGGCTGATCATGATGCAGCATATGGCCTGCGTCATGGATCATCGCCGTGCGCACATCGGGAAAGTGGGCGATGCGGCGATCGACCTCTATCCGCGCCACGTCCTTCGGCCCCATCCATTTCCACGCCGTGGTGTCGTCGGCTTCCACCCACAGTACCGGCGCCGTGACGCGTTTCCAGCACGCCAGCACTTCGTCAACGCGGTACAGCAGCGGACCGCGCCCCTTGTGAACCGGATCGCCCAGCACCTTCCACTGGCCGTTCGAATCGGGCGCGGCCCAGTGCGCCGCCAGGAATGCGGCGCGCTCGTCCGACAGTCGCGGGTTGGTCTTTTGCAGGCGGGCCGCCACTTTTCCCTGGCTGTCATAAGCGCGCAGCGTGAGTGGTTGCTTCAGTTCATCCAGCCATTTTTCGATACGTCCGGGGGCCTGGTCCGGATCGACCGCAGCCATGCCGAAGCCTTCCAGGTTCACCAGGCGGCGGATCCGCTGCGGTCGCACGCCCGCATACTGGCAGACCACGTTGCCGCCCATGCTGTGCCCGACCAGGTTGACCGGCTCCTCGGGCGAGCAGTGGCGCAGGATCGCATCGAGGTCGCCCATGTAATCCGCGAACCAGTAGGTATCGGTGCCGGGTGCTTCGGTCAGCCCGAAACCGCGCCAGTCCGGCGCAATCACGTGCCATTCCTTCTGCAGGCAATCGACCACGAACTGGAACGATGCCGAGACATCCATCCAGCCATGCATCATGAACAGCTTGGGGGCGCCGGGCTCGCCCCAGTGACGCAAGTGGTAACGCAGGCCGCGTACCGTGATAAATTCTGAACGAGATGGCTTCATGTACCGAATAGAGAAGAACGAAGGACAGGCAGCGGGCGACGACTGATACGTCGGACAGGTCTGATACGTCGGATGCATCGGATATGTCGGATGCATCGGATACGTCGGATACGTCAACTGAACAAGCGAATCGTCCAGCTAATCGAACGATCGTGCGAATAATTATACTGGAGACCACATGCAAGCAAGGCGCGCCCCCGCCGATCAATACGAACAGCTCTATCGCGAATTCCGCTGGCACGTGCCGGCCGACTTCAATATTGCCCGGGCCTGTTGCGGCCGCTGGGCAAGCGAGCCGGAGCGCATCGCCATCCATTACGAATCAGAGGACGGCGACCAGGCAGTCCTGAGCTTTGGCCAACTTCAGGAGCAAGCTAACCGGCTTTCCAATGTCTTGCGAAAGCACGGCGTCGGGCGCGGCGATCGGGTCGCCATCGTGCTGCCGCAGCGTCCGGAAACAGCGGTCGCGCATATCGCCTGCCATCAACTGGGCGCGGTCGCGATGCCCTTGTCGGTGCTGTTCGGGCCGGACGCACTGGAATACCGCTTGCAGGACAGCGAAGCAAAGCTGGCGCTGGTGGACAGCGCCGGCTATGCCAATCTTGCCGGTATCCGCAGCAACTGTCCGGACCTGAAGACAGTAATTGGACTCGACTGCGCACTCGACGCCGGTACGGAGGAGATGCTCGACTGGCAGCGCGAAATGCAGGGCGCGCGTCCACGGTTCGAGCCGGTCGACACCCTCAGCGGCGATGCCGCGATACTGATCTACACCAGCGGCACCACCGGACCGCCGAAAGGCGCGCTGATACCGCAGTCGGCGCTGATCGGCAACCTGACCGGCTTCGTCGCCTCGCAGAACTGGTTTCCGCAAGAAGGCGACGTGCTCTGGTCGCCTGCCGACTGGGCCTGGACCGGCGGCCTGATGAATGCGCTGCTGCCTGCCCTCTATTTCGGCCGGCCAATCGTCGGCTACCGCGGCCGCTTCTCCGCCGACACGGCTTTCAGGCTGTTGGAGAAATACGGCGTCACCAATACCTTCCTGTTCCCGACAGCGCTCAAGATGATGATGAAGGCGTATCCGGAACCGCGAAGGCAGTTCGACCTGAAGCTGCGCGCCGTCATGAGCGCCGGCGAAGCGGTGGGCGAGACGGTGTTTCGCTGGGGCGAGTCGGCGCTGGGCATTACGATCAACGAAATGTTCGGCCAGACCGAGATGAACTACATCGTCGGCAACAGTGCCGCGCGATGGCCGGCGCGCGCCGGCAGCATGGGACGCGCCTATCCGGGACACCGGGTAGCGGTGATCGACGATGACGGCGCGCTGGCGCGGGCCGGCCAGACCGGTGAAGTGGCGGTGCACCGGTTTGACATCCACGGCGATCCCGACCCGGTGTTCTTCCTCGGCTACTGGAAAAATCCGGACGCAACCCGACAGAAATACACGGGCGACTGGTGCCGCACCGGCGACCTCGCATCGATGGATGAAGATGGATACCTGTGGTACCAGGGCCGCGCCGACGACATGTTCAAGGCGGCGGGCTATCGCATCGGTCCGTCGGAGATCGAGAACTGCCTGGTACAGCATCCAAGCGTGATCAACGCAGCCGTCGTGCCCAAGCCCGACAGCGAGCGCGGCAACCTGGTGAAGGCGTTCGTGGTGTTGACGCCGGATACCTTGCGCGGCCCGCAGGCTGATCGCGAGCTCACCAGGCAATTGCAGGAGCACGTGCGCGGCAAGCTGGCGCCTTACGAGTATCCGAAGGAGATCGAGTTCCTGGATGAGCTGCCGATGACGACCACCGGCAAGGTCCAGCGGCGGGTATTGCGGGAGATGGAGAAAGCGCGGGCGGGATTGGGCTAGGCGTGTTGGATTTTTTCGGGGGGCGATGCCCCCCGAAAAACATTACTTCTTGTCGGCTTCCTGCTGAGCCTCTTTAGCCTTGTTCTGGATCGCCTCGCCCGCCTTCTCCAGCGCCTTACCGGCGTTCTCGCCCATCTTGTTCAGCTCGACCGCGCCTTGGGTGGCCGCCTGGTCAAGCTTGCGTCCCAGTTGCTCTGCGGGACCCGGTGGTGGTTCTTCTTTCTTCTGGCAAGCGGCCAGGGAAAAGGCGGCAATGCCGACACAAACAAACATCCTGAACATTCTCGTCATCTGATGCCTTCCGTCAAGTAAATGGTCCATGCATTCTAAACACAAAAATCCCGTGCCCGGGTTTGGTCTAGGCTTCGCGCGCAGGTTTCATTGATGCCTGTTGTTGCAGCGCATACAGTTCGGCGTCCGTGAAACCCGCCGCGCGGCGGGCGGCGAGGTTGAAAGGTCCACGCGGATGCGGCGCGCGATGCTGTTGCGCCAGCTCCCGATAGGTTTGCAGCGGGTCCAGTTGCGCCCGCTCGCACAGCCAGCCGTACCAGCGGTTGCCAATGGCGACATGTCCGATCTCGTCACGCAGGATGATGTCGAGGATCGCCGCCGCCACATGATCCCCCGCTTGCGCCAGCTTGGCCCGCACCGCAGGCGAAGCGTCCAGTCCGCGTGCTTCCAGCGTGCGCGGCACCAGCGCCATGCGCGCCAGGACATCCCCGGCAGTCTTTTCCGCCATGTCCCACAGGCTATCGTGCGCTGGAAAATCGCCGTACGCACAAGCCCTGGACTGAAGGTTCTCCTCGAGCAGCGTGAAGTGCAGCGCCTCTTCGTCGGCCACCTGCAACCAGTCGGAATAATAGGCATCGGGCATGCCGGCAAAACGCCAGATTGCATCCAGCGCCAGGTTCACGGCATTGAACTCGATATGGGCAAGGGCATGGATCAACACGGCCCTGCCCTGCTCATCGCGCATCGAGCGCTGCCCCACTTGCCGCGGCGGCACCAGCAGTGGTTTGGCCGGACGACCCGGCAAGGGCCGGGATGCAAGCAAGCTTGCGCCGCTGTCGAGCACCATGCCGCCCTGCTTCCAGTCGAGCGCAAGGCGGCGCACGCCGTCGATCTTGCGCCGGACATCGTCTTCGCAAAGCAGCGCCAACGCCGCTGCCCGCAGTTCGCTGCGCAGGTCGTTACGCGGTTCATTGCGCGGTTCAGCGCGCGGTTCACCGGCCTCAGGCCGGTCCCCGATTGAAAGTTGGTTCATGCTCACGGCGGTAGAATGTCGCAATTCCGCAAACTTTCGATTCTATTACATGGCCATCTTCCAACTGGGACAACTGGTCCCCGACGTCCATCCCACGGCCTACGTCGCCGATTCCGCCACCGTCATCGGCCAGGCCCGCCTGGCCGCGTATTGCAGCGTGTGGTTCGGCGCCATCGTTCGCAGTGACAGCGATGTCATCTCGATCGGCGAGAACAGCAACGTGCAGGACGGCGCAGTGCTGCACGCCGACCCGGGCTTCCCGCTGACGCTGGAAAAGAATGTCACGGTCGGCCACCAGGCCATGCTGCATGGGTGCACGGTGGGCGAAGGCTCGCTGATCGGCATACAGGCGGTGATCCTGAACGGCGCCAGGATCGGCAAGAATTCCCTGGTCGGCGCCGGCGCGCTGGTGACCGAGGGCAAGGAATTTCCAGACAATTCGCTGATCATAGGCTCACCTGCCAAGGCAGTACGAACCCTGTCAGAGTCCGACATCAAGAACATGCACCACGCTTTTGAAAGCTATGTCGAACGCGGCCAGTTCTACCAGGCAAACCTGAAGCGCATCGGATAATGGCTGACACCCTGCAAAAATTCATGTTCGAGGACTGCGCCGTGCGCGGCGAACTGGTCGAGCTCTCCGAAACCTGGCTCCAGGTGCAATCCCTGCGGCAGTATCCGAAGGCGATCCGCTCGCTGCTAGGCGAGATGATGTCGGCGGCGGCGCTGCTGTCGGCCAACCTGAAGTTCGACGGTTCCATCGTCATGCAGATACATGGCGACGGGCCGGTCACGCTGCTGGTGGTGGAGTGCGATTCCGCGCTGCAAATGCGGGCAACCGCCAAGTACGCGCCCGATGCCGCGATACCGGATGACGCGGGCCTGCGCACATTGGTGAACCAGCATGGCCACGGCCGCTTTGCGATCACACTCGATCCGCGTGAAAAGCTGCCGGGGCAACAGGCCTACCAAGGCATCGTCTCGCTGGACGGCGATTCGGTGGCGACCGTCATCGAGAATTACATGCTGCGCTCGGAGCAACTGGATACGAAATTGTGGCTGGCTGCGGACGACAAGGTTTCGCGCGGCTTGCTGCTGCAGAAGCTGCCGGGCGAAGGCGGCAGCGGCAAGGGCGGCGATGCCGATCTCGATGAATGGAACCACGTCGTGACACTGGCGTCGACCCTGCGCAATGAGGAGATGTTGCAAGTCGATATCAAGACGCTGATGCATCGGCTGTTCTGGGAAGAAACGGTGCGCGTATTCGATCCGCAGCATCCGAGCTTTCGCTGCAGTTGCAGCCGTGAACGGGTCGGCAACATGCTGAAGATGCTGGGGCGCGAGGAGATAGATTCCGCGCTGGCAGATCTGGACAGCCTGGCGATCGACTGCGATTTCTGCGGCCAGCACTACCAGTTCGATGCGGTGGATTGCGCGCAACTGTTCGCGACGGATCTGATGGTGGATGCGATTCGCCAGCCGGGCGATCTGAAACAGTAGGCGGCCAGTCCCCGGCCCGGTTAAAGGTCCGTTCGAAAAAAAAGGGTGACGCTTTCACGTCACCCTTCTTTCTTTCCATGCTGGTCTTGTCCAACCCGGTTACTGCTAATTCGTTCAATTACTCTTCTTGGCCGGGGACTCCAGTATCTGGACGAAGATTTCGTTATCCCGGATCATTCCCAGTTCATACCGCGCCCGTTCCTCGACCGCACCGGTGCCGTCCCGCAAATCCTGCACTTCAGATGCGAGCTTGGCATTGCGTGCTTTCAGGTCGTCGGTCTTTTTCTGTGCCGAAGTAACCTGCTGGTCCAGGTCCCAGACCTTCAGCCAGCCGCCCTTGCCCAGCCACAGCGGGAACTGGATCAGCAGCAGCAAGCCGGTCAGGACGATCAGGATCAGGCGCATGGGAAAATCCGCGATGCGGGCGAGACGAAAACGTTCGCCCGCATCGGATTACTTCAGGTTGTAGAACGCATCGCGACCGGGATAGGACGCAATGTCGCCCAGGTCTTCTTCGATGCGCAACAACTGGTTGTACTTCGCCATCCGGTCCGAGCGCGACATGGAGCCGGTCTTGATCTGCAGCGCGTTGGTGCCGACCGCGATATCCGCGATGGTGGAATCCTCGGTCTCGCCGGAACGATGCGAGATCACCGCGGTATAGCCGGCGCGCTTGGCCATTTCAATCGCGGCGAAGGTCTCGGTCAGCGTGCCGATCTGGTTGATCTTGATCAGGATCGAGTTGGCAATGTTCTTCTGGATGCCTTCTTTCAGGATCTTAGTGTTGGTAACGAACAGGTCGTCGCCCACCAGCTGCACGCGCTTGCCCAGGGCTTGCGTCAGGTGCGCCCAGCCGTCCCAGTCATTTTCAGCCATGCCGTCTTCGATCGAGATGATCGGATACTTGTCGCACCAGGTGCCGAGCAGGTTGGTGAAATCGGCCGAGGAGAGGCTAAGCCCTTCGCCGCTCAACTGGTACTTGCCGTCCTTGTAGAATTCGCTGGCGGCACAGTCCAGGCCGAGCGCGATCTGCGTGCCCGGCTCGTAGCCGGCCTGCTCGATCGCCTGCAAGATCAGCTTGATCGCGGCCTCGTGATTGGAAACCGAAGGGGCGAATCCACCCTCGTCGCCAACCGCAGTGGTCAGGCCCTGGCCGTGCAGGATCTTCTTCAGTGCGTGGAACACTTCGGCCCCATAGCGGATCGCTTCGCGGAAGCTCGGCGCGCCGACCGGAATGATCATGAATTCCTGCAGGTCCAGATTGTTGTCGGCATGCGCGCCGCCGTTGATCACGTTCATCATCGGCACCGGCATCTGCATCGCAGCCGATCCGCCGAAGTAGCGGTACAAGGGCAAGCCGGATTCTTCGGCCGCAGCCTTGGCCACCGCCATCGACACTGCCAGCGTCGCGTTCGCACCCAGCCGGGCCTTGTTGTCGGTGCCGTCGAGATCGATCATGGTGCGGTCGAGGAACGCCTGCTCATTGGCGTCCAGCCCCATGATGGCTTCCGAAATCTCGGTGTTGATGTTCTCGCAGGCTTTCAGCACGCCCTTGCCGAGATAACGGCTGCTGTCGCCGTCGCGCAGTTCGATCGCTTCGCGCGAGCCGGTCGACGCGCCTGACGGCACGGCCGCACGGCCCATCACGCCGGACTCGAGCAGTACGTCGCACTCGACGGTGGGGTTGCCGCGCGAGTCAATGATCTCGCGGCCGATGATATCTACAATTGCGCTCATTGGATTAGCTCCCGATAGTGAATTGGTTTTGCTTTTTTTGGACCGGCACCTGGCCGGTCAGGAGAAAGTGTTTTCGAGGAAGCCGTTCTTCTTGACCACGCGGTCGATCTCTACCAGCGTGGACAGCAGCTCCTTCATGCGAGCCAGCGGGACCGCATTCGGCCCGTCAGATTTCGCCTGTGCCGGATCCGGATGGGTTTCCATGAACAGCCCGGCAATGCCAACCGCGACAGCGGCACGCGACAGCACCGGCACGAACTCGCGCTGGCCGCCCGACGTGCTGCCCTGCCCGCCCGGCAACTGCACCGAGTGGGTGGCGTCAAACACGACCGGGCATCCGGTCTCGCGCATGATCGCCAGCGAGCGCATGTCGGAAACCAGGTTGTTGTAGCCGAACGAGGCGCCGCGTTCGCAAGCCATGAAATTGTCGGGATCGAGGCCGGCTTCTGCTGCTGCCTCGCGCGCCTTGGCGATCACGTTGACCATGTCGTGCGGCGCCAGGAACTGGCCCTTCTTGATATTGACCGGCTTGCCGGACTGGGCGCAGGCGCGGATGAAATCGGTCTGGCGGCACAGGAATGCCGGCGTCTGCAGCACGTCGACCACCGCAGCGACCGGCTTGACCTCGTCTGCTTCATGGACGTCAGTCAGCACCGGCACGCCGATTTTCGCGCGCACATCTGCCAGGATTTCCAGGCCTTTTTCCATGCCCAGCCCGCGGAACGACGAGCCCGACGAACGGTTGGCCTTGTCGAATGACGACTTGTAGATGAAGGGAATGCCGAGCTCGGACGTGATTTCCTTCAGGGCGCCGGCCGTATCGAGCGCCATCTGGTGCGATTCGATCACGCAGGGCCCGGCAATCAGGAAGAAAGGCTGGTCCAGGCCAACCTCGAAACCGCAGAGTTTCATGCTGCAATCCTCGCGCCCGCCGCCTGCTTGCGTGCCAGCGCTGCCTTGATGAAGGAGATGAACAAGGGGTGGCCCTCGCGCGGTGTGGATTTGAATTCAGGATGGAACTGGACGCCGACATACCAAGGATGAGCCTGCTCGCCGCTGCGCGGCAGTTCCATGATCTCGCACAAGGACTCGGTCGGCGTGCGGGCCGAAACCACCATGCCGGCCGCTTCGACGCGTGGCAGGTAGTGGTTGTTGGCCTCATAACGGTGCCGGTGACGCTCGGTCACGGTGGCGCCGTAGATTTCCGCAGCCAGGGTCCCTGGCTTGACGGCGCAAGTCTGCGCGCCCAGCCGCATGGTGCCGCCAAGGTCGGAATTTTCGTCGCGCCGCTCGACATGGCCGTCATGGTTCTGCCATTCGGTAATCAGGGCGACGACCGGATTCGGCGTATCGGGATCGAATTCGGTCGAGTTTGCATTTTCCAAGCCTGCCATGTTGCGCGCGGCTTCGATCAGTGCGACCTGCATGCCCAGGCAGATGCCCAGGTAAGGGATCTTGTGCTCGCGCGAATAACGGGCCGCGGCGATCTTGCCTTCCACGCCGCGCTTGCCGAAACCGCCCGGCACCAGCACCGCGTCGTATTTCGACAATATCTCGATGCCATTGCCTTCGATTTCCTCGGAATCAAGGTATTCGATGTTGACCCGGCTCTCGGTGTGAATGCCGGCGTGGCGCAGCGCTTCGGTCAGCGATTTGTACGACTCGGTCAGGTCGACATACTTGCCGACCATGCCGATCGTTACTTCATTCTTCGGGTGTTCGAGCGAATGGATCAGGCGCGTCCACATGCTCAGGTCGGCCGGCTGCGGCGACAGGGCAAGCCTTTCGCAAATGATCGCGTCCAGGCCCTGGTCGTGCAGCATCTGGGGAATGCGGTAGATGGTGTCCACGTCCCATACCGAAATCACGGCATTTTCCTGCACGTTCGAGAACAAGGAAATCTTGGCGCGCTCGTCATCCGGGATCGGACGGTCGGCGCGGCACAGCAGCGCGTCGGGCGAGATGCCGATCTCGCGCAACTTCTGCACGCTGTGCTGGGTCGGCTTGGTCTTGAGCTCGCCGGCTGACGGCAGGTAGGGCACCAGGGTCAGGTGCACGAACGCCGCCGCATTGCGTCCGGCGCGCAGGCTCAGCTGGCGCGCCGCTTCAAGGAAAGGCAGCGATTCGATATCGCCGACAGTGCCGCCGATCTCCACGATCGCGACCTCGAAACCTTCAGCGCCGCGATGGATGAATTCCTGGATCTCGTTGGTGATGTGCGGAATCACCTGCACGGTCTTGCCGAGATACTCGCCCCGGCGCTCCTTGCGGATCACCGATTCGTAGATCTGGCCGGTGGTGAAATTATTCACCTTCTTCATCTTGGCGGTGATGAAGCGCTCATAGTGCCCGAGATCGAGGTCGGTCTCTGCGCCATCGTCGGTCACGAACACTTCCCCATGCTGGAACGGGCTCATCGTGCCGGGGTCGACATTGATGTAGGGATCGAGTTTGAGAAGAGTGACTTTGAGGCCGCGCGATTCGAGAATCGCAGCGAGAGAGGCGGCGGCAATCCCCTTGCCGAGGGAGGAGACCACACCGCCTGTGACGAATACAAACTTGGTCATTGCGTATGGTGCCGTAAGGCACGTGCGGGAAATTCAAATTATACCGCATGGCGGTACCGCTCCCGCAGGGTGCGGTGGCAAAAATTCAGCCTGGATGGCCTGAAAACCTGTTGATCAGCCTGGCTGCCGCTCTTTATCCACGAGCAACATCAAGGTAAATAGACCAACTGCACCCTGGCAAAATTTTGCGAGCCTTGCGAATTTGGCAAATCGGCCACCTCGTTGCCGCGGCGCACCACGGAGGCGCTCAGCCCGAAACGCTGGCCCTGCCAGGCCACGCCGATTTCCAGCTCGCCCACCGCCCGCCTGGGTGCGACTGTCCTTGCATTGGCACCGGAAAAATAGCCGCCCTGCATGGTCGCGTTGTAGCCGACAGCGCGGGCATCGGCGCGCAGGAACCCATACAGCGCAGGCTGGTGCGGGAACAGGTTCAGCTGGCCTGCGCGCATCATCACTTGAACACCGGCATCGGTGAATATATTGCCGAAGCGGCCATGCACCGAGGGTTGCAGGTCGAACGAGCGGACCGGCACCCAGCGCAATGGCGCCCAGGCGCCGTGCAGCACCACGCCGAATTCATTGCGCAACTGGGTGGACCATGCTTGCGCCTGCGGCTGGTTGAGCAGGCTGTGCAAGGTTCTTTGCGTGAACTCCCCGCCGGCGCAAGGGCCGAGGCAGCCGACATCCAGGCCGAAACGCCGGAAACCGCCGCTTGACTCGCTCACCTCGCGCGCCACCCCCGCATACAGCCATCCGGCGTAGGGATGATCGTTGCGCCCGATCCGCGCCGGCGGCAGGTTGATGTCGGAAGCGGTGTACAACTCCTGCCCGACATGCCAGCCCCAAGTCCTGGCCTGCCCGCCCTCGGCCACGGTCCAGGTCGAACGCATGCGCAGTCCGCTGGTATAGAAGCCGTCATCGCGCTTGAGCAGCATCGAGTCGTTATCGATATCGGCAACGACGGCGTGCCTGCCGCGCGCCACGACATCGCGGTATTCGTCGATCGCCGAGGCGGCGCCGACCGATGGCAACATCGCAACAGTCAGCAGCGCTGTAACTCTGGCTGCGCTGGTAAAGCTGGCAACGATTCGTTTCATGCCCCCCGCCTTTCATGCAACAAGGATTGAACCATCTGATGTACTGCGTCCGCCGCTGCATCGGGATGCTCCATTGGATACAGGTGACTGCCTGGAATCAGCCTGAAATGCCGTCCGACCAGCTTGCGGGTAGCGCGCAGCCCGGCCTGCCGGATCTCCAGCGATTCCGCTCCGCCGATGAAGCCGACCGGCACCCGGAATCCGCGCGCGACCAGTGCGCCGAGATGATGCGGCAGCGTGCGGTACACCGCAGTCTCGGTATCACGCGTGAAGCGCAAGCTCACGCCCTGCGGATGGTCGACCAGGCCGTGCTCGATATAGTCCCGCAGCACTTGCTGCGGCCAGGCGGCGAACACCGGCTTTGCGGCGAAGTGCTGGTAGGCCTCTTCCCGGGTAGGCCAGGTTTCGCGCCGCCTCTCGGAAAAACGCGCCGGCGAGAACCGCTTGTCGATACCGGCGCTCTTCGCCATCCCGAGCAGCACCGCCCGCCAGCCGGCGACGACAGGCGAATCCAGCAGGACGACTGCGCGCACCAGGTCAGGCCTGGCCTTGGCCGCCATCAGGCACAGCATGCCTCCCATCGAATGGCCAGCCAGTATCACCGGCTTGCCATGGCGATGTTGTATTTCCGCGATCAATTCCTGGCTCAGTGCATGCCAGCCATTGCGCACTGGGTAAGCGGGATTATGCGCATGCATCGAAAGCGCTTGAACGTCATAGTGGTGACGCAAATGCTGGAAGAAAAGCTTGTAGGTCTCGGCGGGAAAGCTGTTGCCGTGGGCGAAATGCAGGATGGGACGGTTCATGGGGGCATTGTAAATGCAGAGCGGTCGGTTCGACGTGGACCGGATTGCGGCCGGAAAATGGGAAACATTGAAAATTCGCAGGATTTGTCCGATGATCTGTGCGTTTTAGTCACAAATTTGGCACTCCCGCATGGCTCAGTTCAAGCAGATTTCCACTTTCGTCGATGTCGCCGCGCACGGCAGCCTGTCCGCCGCAGCGCGTGCGGAAGGTGTGGCGCCAGCAATTATCGGCCGGCGCCTGAATGCGCTCGAACAGCGACTGGGCGTCAAACTGCTGCGCCGCACCACGCGCAAGATCACCTTGACCAACGAGGGCGAAGCCTTCCTGGACGACTGCCAGCGCATCCTGGCCGACCTGCAGAATGCCGAATTATCCGCGTCCGAACGCGCCACGCGGGCCAGCGGCCATCTGGTGGTATCCGCCCCCGCCGGATTTGGACGGCGTCATGTCGCACCACTGATACCCGCCTTCCTTGCCGCGCATCCCGAAGTCACTGTGACGCTTAGCCTGGACGACCGGGTCGTCAACCTTGCGGGCGAAGGCGTGGACGTGGGCATCCGCATCGCCGCGCATGCCGACCCCAGCCTGATCGGCGTGAAGCTGGCGGACAACCGCCGGGTTGTCGTAGCTGCCCCTTCCTACCTGACTGCAAAGGGACGTCCCACCCGGCTGGAGGATCTGGCGCTCCATAACTGCCTGACCATGGGCAACGACGGCAGCCAGCGCGGCTGGTCGTTTCGGCAGAACAGCCGGCCAGTCCTGGTCAAGGTCAGCGGAACCATGTGCTGCAACGATGGATCTGTCCTGCATGACTGGGCGCTTGCCGGCAAGGGACTGGCGTGGAGGTCGCTCTGGGAGGTGGGTGCCGAACTCCAGTCCGGCGAACTGGTTGCGGTACTGGACCAGTTCGCGGCGCCCGGCGATGACATTTACGCGGTCTATGCGCAACGACAATATTTGCCGGTTCGCATCCGCGCGTTTGTCGACTTTCTCCGCCAGCACTACGCTCGCGCCGGGCACTGGAGCCCGACCTGAGCTTCATTGCTTCCGCAGAATTCGCAGACGCAAATGCAAATAACGCCCCGTCCGCCCTGCAGCAAGGGCGGATCGATGGCGCTGCAGTGCTGGCGCCCGGAGGCTTTACGCCCTGCCGGCGACTGCTACTGCTACTGCAATCCAAGCAAAAAAATCCCCGGCGAACCGGGGATTTTTTTCAGATCAGGAGATCGGCTGGATGTTCGAAGCTTGCTTGCCCTTCGGTCCGACCGTCACATCAAACGAAACTCGTTGATTTTCGGCCAGGGACTTGTAGCCGCCGCTGTTCTGAATTGCAGAAAAGTGCGCGAACAGGTCTTCACCACCTTCATCAGGAGTGATGAAACCGAATCCTTTTGCGTCGTTGAACCACTTTACAGTACCAGTTGCCATTGCATTTCCTATTTTCATAACCGGGACAAGCCCGGACCAAAGACCAAACGATTGAGAAATGACAGACTGGGTACTTCACCAGCTCGAAACAACGACACGCACCGATACCGCGCCCCTTCTGCCTAGCGCCGATTAGAACTCCGTTGCCATGCAACGATGTTGTTCCAAATCAAATGGCAAGCGCCATTTACGCGCAGCCTGAATAGTGACATAAACAGCACCAGATTTGGTGAAACAATCACTGCAAAGTTGCGGCTACCCGGTATTCGCCAGCGACCGGGCCTCCACCACGCAATGCATAATCCTCAATCGCTGGCGTGCGTGGCTTCTGTTTCATGCAATAACCCTGTTTGTAGACGCTGACCAGCGTGTACTGCGATTTGGTCAGCATTTCCAGCTTCAGCCGCAACTGGAAGATGGTGACCCGGATGTTGCTGCCCTCGGTCGACTTGCCGGTCGACTTGAACAGGGCGACCAGTTCGGATGTGGGAATTACCGAACCCATTTGGGCCAGGAACAATTCGGCGAGTGCGAATTCGCTGCGGGTGAGGACCGCACTTCTCCCGGCGAAACTGATTGTCCTGGTGTCCGGAATCAGGGTCATGGGGCCGAAGCACAGCCGCGATTTCAGTATGCTCTTGCGCCGCATGGAATACAGGACCCGGCGCGCCAGCTCAGGTGCGGCGACCGGCATGAAGAACCAGTCTGAGACCATCTCGGGAAATTCCCGCAGTTCGCTCATCGGCGAGCCGGGACTGAATACCATGATGATGGGCGAGATCAGTGGCGAGGATTCGCTGCTGCCGGCCAGAAGCAGTTCCCGCTTTTCCATGGCCTGCAGGCGGTCGACAAAGTGCGTGTTGTCCGTGTGGGCGAGAATGACGGCAGGTCTTTCAGGATCGGCCATCAGGGATTCTGCTCGGAGCGGCTCCTCGACTTTCTCCACGAAAATGTCGATCGGATCGGTATTCCGCGACAATTTCAGGAACGTCGAATCCAGTGCGGCCTTGCTGGCCAGGATGGCGGAATACAGGTTGTCGCCCAAAATTCTGATCGTGATGTCCATCTGACGCTCCCCTAAGCCTTCAACTGATGTAATTACCGAAGCTCTCGGTAACCGCGCTGGCGTTTTTGTTCAGATTTCTTTGGCGCCGGCCAAGGGACAAGTCCTGCCGTCTTCAATTCGGCCCTCTCCCTGTCGTTACATATTCGACAACTATTGGAGAAATATCAAGATTTTCTTTTTAGCAACTACTCATGCACGATCAGTTCCCGCCCTCCCATCCACCGCCGGCAGCTCGATGCACCGGATGGCATCGGCAAACACATACCCGATGGAGTGCACCACCTTGATCGGCTGGGACAAGGGGTAGCAGCGATGCAATTTTCTTCTCAAGCGGCTGACGATTGCCTCCAGCCGCCGGCTATCGTAATGCAGCGGATCCTGGCCGAAAGCCTGCGAAATAATGTCGCGGCGACGCACCGGGCGGCCCGCATGGCGGGCGATGATGTGGACAAATGCAGCCTCCAGGTGGCTGAGCTCGATATCGGCACCTGATGGCGATATCAATTTCCATTCGCTCTGGTGGTATTGCCAGACCTGTCCGGGTTCGAGCAACTGATCGCCCCGGAGCCGTCGCTCGAGCGTCCTGACATACGCCTTCAGCTCGTCCATTGCCGGCGGCCGGCAGAGGCTGGCGTCGGCGCCCGACTGCAGCGCCTCGATCTGGAGCGGGCTGCCAGCTTCGGCCAGCGCGATGATGCCGATCGAACTGGTGCTCCTGATGGATCGCAGGTGACGCACCACGCTCAGCCCCCCTTCGGGCGGCAGGTGCAGCGCCAGCACCAGGATCTGGGTCGGGCGCTGCAGCAGCGCCAGGTAAAGCGAGCGGCTGTCAGCAACGCCTTCCACCAGCCACCCTTCCGCACCCAGCGCGCTGACCATGGACTGCAGCGCCGCACGGTCACGTTCGGCAACGATGATGCTGAGTGGAGTACTCCTGGCGGGGGCCATCGGGTTTGGCGGAGGGCGTGAAAGCCGTAAAAATAGAACAACCGCCCCCCGCAGAAACATTAATTAACGAACAATATGTTGATCAAATAATGCTTGCTCTTTTTGTTATTTTTTGATTTGCGCCGCGAACCAAGTGTGTCGTCAGTAATTGTCGGCATTCCTCGAATAGCTGACTTTATTCCCGCCCAGAATTAACAATCCAAAACAAAGGCTAGTCGTGGTTCGCCCAAATGTGTGGCCACGCAACAGCGGGGAGAGCGCAGCATGCAATTGCATTTGAAGATCATCGGTGTGGGCCTGTACAACACGCTGTCGCGCGAAATCGACTCCCTGCACGCAGCCTTCCCCAAGCTATCGCAACAAAACGAGCCTATCGAATACGAGATCACGCACCTGGCTGAAAACATCAAGCCCGATCATCTTCTCAGCTATCCGGATCTGCCATCGGTATTGCTGATCGACGCGGAGGACGCTACCTTCATCGAAAAGATCCAGTTGATGGAACGGCGCGAACTGACGTTCATCAAGGATCCGCCATTCGTCCCCATTGTGCTGTCGCCGGTGATACTGATCTTCCGTTCCTATGCGTCGCTGGCGGACAGCGCCGACTTCCCGGACTTTGTCTCCGACTGGATCTGCATGCCGTTTGCCATTCCGGACCTGGTCCGGCGCGTGGTCAGCGCACTGAGGAGGAAAAACATCCTGAAGACCAAGTTGCGCTTCGGGTCCCTCACGCTGCTGCCCGAATCGCGGCTGATTTCCTATCAGGGCAGGACCGTCCACCTGACGCCATCGGAGTACGCCCTGGCGGAACTGTTCCTGAACCAGATGGGCAGCGTCATACCAATCAACGACCTGGTCACGCTTTTCAAATCAAGCGGCAAGTCGACCGAGGGCAGCAATATCCGGGTCACCATCTTCCAGTTGCGGCTGAAACTGGAGATGCTGACCAAATCGCAGTTCACACTGGCCAGCGTTTACAAGCAGGGATACTGCCTCAAGCAAAAAGCGCGGCCGGTATCTGAACTGTCGTCCAGCCGCAGCATTGCAACGCAAGCCGCGGCATCAAAAGCCGTCGTCGAGCAAAGCTGACGCGGTCCGCGCATGCCGACAATTGCGTGGCCCGAGCCCTTGCAATCACGCACTGCGCGCCTCATTCGCGGCAAGCTCCCCACCGCGACGCTGCTGCCAGACGCCACCGGCTGCGCCGGCTGCCGTAGCCGCACCGGTGATCGAAGGACTGTTCTCTCCTAACCGCGGCCGATAAACGGCATCTTGGTCGCCATGACGGTCATGAACTGCACATTGGCTTCCAGCGGCAGGCTGGCCATGTAGATGACCGCCCGGGCCACATGCTCCACATCCATCGTGGCTTCGACCTCGATGCTGCCGTTGGCCTGCATCACGCCCTTCTTCATTTTCTCGGTCATGTCGGTGGAGGCATTGCCGATGTCGATCTGGCCGCAGGCGATGTTGTACTTCCTGCCGTCCAGGGACGCCGATTTGGTCAATCCGGTTATCGCATGCTTGGTCGCCGTATACCCCACCGAGTTTGGCCGCGGCGCATGCGCCGATATCGAACCATTGTTGATGATGCGTCCACCCTGCGGATCCTGGGCTTTCATGATGCGGAAGGCCTCCCGGGTGCACAGGAATGAGCCGGTCAGGTTGACGTCAACCGAGGATTTCCATTGTTCGAAGGACACCTCCTCCAGCGATGCGCCCGGGGTAAAGATTCCGGCATTATTGAACAGCAGGTCAAGGCGCCCGTAGCGGGCCTGGATTGTCCCGAACAGTTCCTGCACCGATTGCGGGTCGCTGACGTCGGCCGGACAAACCATGGCCGTGGCGCTGCTGGCGCCGGCCGTAGCGGTCTGCTCAAGCGGTTCGCGCCTGCGCCCCGTCAGCACCACCGTATACCCCTCCTTCATCAATGCCCAGGCGACAGCCCGGCCAATACCGGACCCGGCGCCCGTGACGAGGGCAATCTTTTGATTATTCATTTCCGCTCTCTGTGTAGTTGATGGCTCGCGGGCGACAAGCGGGCCCGACCTGGGCTTCTTGTACCGCTTCCTGCACGATTGTAGGGGAATTGCAGTCGGAATTTGATGGCGACGTGCCGCACGCTGGGCCAAGGGCATCCCGCGCGCGAATCACGGCCTGGCTTCTCGTACGCCCCTTTCCGCACGCCCCTTTCCGCAAGATCTTGTTCGCAACATCCCCCGGGCCAGGCGAACCCGCGGCAGATGATATATTTCTCATGCTGGCAGCCAATTGATGCGGCAAGCTACGCACCATCATTCATTACAAAACAAAAAGAGACATCTGCATGAAACCCGAGATCGCCCTGATCAGCCCGATCCATGCCACCGGCATGGTCGAGCTGAATGAACAATATATCGTGCATCGTGTGTGGGAAGCACCGGACCCGAAGGCCTTTCTGGCATCGATCGCAGACCGCATCGAAGTCGCCGTGACCTCAGGCTTGCGTGGCGCGAAGGCGTGGGAAATGGATGCGCTGCCGCGGCTCAAGCTGCTGGCAAGTTTCGGCGTGGGCTACGATGGCATCGACATCGCCGCGGCAAAGCAGCGCGGCATCATCGTCACCAACACGCCAGACGTACTGAACGAATGCGTGGCTGACACCACCTGGACGCTGATCCTGTCGACTGTGCGGCGCACGGTCTTCAACGATCGCTATGTGAGGGCCGGCCGCTGGCTGTCCGGCCCGGCGCCGCTGAGCGACAAGGTTTGGGGCGAAAACATCGGCATCGTTGGCCTGGGCCGCATCGGCCGCGCCATCGCCCGCAGGGCCACGGGTTTCGGCATGCAGATCGGCTATCACGGCCGCAGCGAGCAAAAGGACGTGCCGTACCGGTATTTCGCCGATGCAGCCGAACTGGCGCGCTGGGCCAAGATACTGGTGGTCGCCTGCCCCGGCGGCAAGGGCACCGAAAAAATCATCGACGAGCGTGTGCTGCAGGCGCTCGGCAGCGACTCCTACCTGATCAACATCTCTCGCGGCAGCACGATCGACGAGCCGGCCCTGATCCGCGCATTGCAGGCCGGGACGATTGCGGGTGCCGGCCTCGACGTGTTCGTCGATGAACCGCGCGTGCCCGAAGCACTGTGCCAGCTCGACAACGTGGTGTTGCAGCCGCATGTCGGGTCCGGCACTCATGCCACGCGGGCAGCAATGGCAAAGCTGGTAACCGACAACGTCGCCGCCTGGTTCGCCGGCAGGCCCCTGCTCAGCCCGGTGTGACCGGCGCAAGCCGCGCGCCATTCATCCGGCAAGGAACGCGTGGATCGCCGTGGTTTCCGCAGTGCTGGCCGCACGCGGCCGGCACCACGGAAACCAGCACTGCTTTCAATGCGGCGGGTGCGAGGGCTGCTCGCGCTGCCACATTTCCACCATGCGGTTCCCGGCCAGGCGAGCGGCTTCGATCGCCTCCTCGTAGGTCGCGAACCCCTCTGCGCTGACTCGCTGCTTTTCCGCCACGCACCGGAAATCACCAGCGCTTTCGTCGAATTTATCGACGGTAATGAATGGCTCCCAGAGCCCATCGGCAAGCTGCCAGGCAACGAAGTGGAGGGTGTAGGGTCCGAGGTGTTCGTCCATCTGGTTCTCCTTGTCTACTTGTCTCCGTCTCTCCGCGTCTCCGTGGTTTGCTGTGGCTGCATTCCATTCGCGATTGATAATCCGCAACAGTTGGCCGGCAACAAGATGTTATTAATACATCGCTGGCAGACCGCCCGCCTGCCCTGCCCCGCCCAATGTCCAGAGTCCACACCCACTATGACAATCTGAGAGTGACTCGTAATGCGCCGCCTGAAGTCATTCGGGCGGCCTACAAGTCGCTTTCGCAAAAATTTCATCCCGACCGCAACCCGGGCGATCCCACTGCCACGCGGACCTTCCAGATCATTAACATCGCTTACGAGGTGTTGTCGGATCCGGCGCGCAGGACCGAGCATGACGAGTGGATCGCAGCAGAGGAGGCCGCACAACAGCCGCCTTCCCCCCATCAGCGGGAAGCCAGTCGGCCGCCACGAAACGATGGATTTGCCGACATGCCTCAAGCGCGCGAACAACTCCGGCCAGATCATCTCCATGCCAGGCAGTCTCGGCGCGAACCCGATGGGCGCGCCCGCAGCCGCTCCGTTCCAGGCCCCCTCCGCCGCTTCCGGACCGCCGCCACCCTGCGGCAGGCATCCGGCTATCTGTTCCTTACCGCAGTCGCCACGCTGGTCGTACTGGGGATCATGCTAGGGTGACCGCGGATCGGCGCTCCAGTTCCCGCCCCGGTCCTCCCACCATCGCGCGTGCCATCAAGAATCTCTGGTGCCACAGCAACAAATTCTGGTCGAAAACACAATCTCCGTGCCATCACCGGCGATGCGTGCAGTAGCAATGCCTTATTGCCCGCCCGTGCTTCATCCAGTAAAATTTCCCCAAGGAAACTTCCGGACCACCCATGAAGACTGCACCACCAGTCCCTAGCGAACGAGCGCGTGAGTCGGCGGTCAGGAGCCTGCGTTTGCTTGACACGGCACCCGAGGAACGGTTCGATCGCATTACCCGCCTCGCGCAGCGAATGTTCAACGTGCCGATGGCGTCGATCTCCCTGCTCGACAACGAGCGCGAATGGCACAAGTCATCGGTCGGACTGGAGGCCCGCGAAGCAGGCCGTGCCGTCTCCTTGCTGGCGCATGCAATCCATGCCGACGATGTGTTCGTCATCGGGGATGCCGCAGACGACGAACGTTTTCATGACAGCCCGCTGGTGGTCAATGGACCGCGGCTGCGCTTTTATGCAGCCTGCCCGCTGTTTGCGAAGAATGGGGTGAAAGTCGGCGCCTTGTGCCTGATGGGCCGCGTGCCGCGCGAATTCAATGATGAGGATTGCGCCCTGCTGCGCGACCTGGCCAAGCTCGCGGAGCACGAGCTTGCCGGCACCAGGCTTGACAACATGGACGCCCTGACCATGCTGTCCAACCGTGACGGGTTCGAGGAACTGAGCCAGCACGCCTTGAACATTTGCCGACGCTTCGACAAACCGGCCACCTTGCTGTTCCTGAACATCGATGACATGTCCGGCATCAACGAGCGTTTCGGTCGCGCCGAAGGGGACCTCGCGCTGAAGAACCTGGGTCGCATCATGATCGAGACTTTCCGCGCATCGGACGTGATCGGGCGGCTCGGCAGCGATGAGTTTGTGGTGCTGATGACCGATACCGACGAACAGAATGCGAGCCGCGCGCTGGAGCGGCTGGACGCGGCGCTCAAGGAGTACAACCTGAGCGCGCGCCGCGGCTACTCCCTATCCTACAGTGCTGGATCCATCCAGTACAAAGTCGACGTGCATCCCTCCATTACCGGACTGCTCGGCGCAGCGGACATGATGATGCATGAGAGGAAGCGCCAGAAGCGCAAGCAGCCGACCTGATCGGCCAAGTCCGCCACCCTGCGCCAACCTGCGCAGATCAGGCGGCCTGCAATTCCACCGGCTGCAGCTCTTCAGACTGCAATTCCACCAGCAGTTCGAACACTTCGTCTTTCGACAGCACATAGCGTTCCAGCAGCGTGGTCTTGATCGCTTCGATCTGGTCGCGATAGCCTTTCATTGCCTGCAGCGTGCGGGTGTAAAGTTCGTCGGCCTTGGTCTCCACCAGCTTCACCGAATCGTCACCGCCGCCCTCGCCCTTGAGTTGGGTGTAATCCAGTTTCGATCGCGAGTACATCGACAGCCGGTTCACCATCAGGTCAAGCATCGAGGTCGCCTTCTGGATGTCGTTCTGGCTGCCAACCGAAATGCCGCGCGCGCCATAGAACAGTTCCTCTGCTGCCACGCCGCCGTACAGCTGGATCACATCCTGTTCCAGCTCTTCCAGCGTGCGCAGCGAGACGTCATCCGAAGAGGACAGCACATAGCCGAGCGCGCCCAGCTTTGACACGGATTCGGTGCTGATCTTCAGCAGGTGGGACTTTTCCTTTACTTCAAGCAAGGACATTCCACGCCGCAGGAAGGGATCGATCTGCATGAAGAAATGGCCGAGTTCATGCAAGGCAACGCGTTCGCGCTGCTTGTCCTTGTCGGCAGTGGTCGCACGGTCGGTCAAGCCGATCGAGGTGCGCTCGAAGGCACGGAACAACACATCGGTATTGATCAGGCGGTCTTCCTCGATCGCCAGCATCGACGCCCGGTCAACCACCGTCTGCACCAGCGCAGGACTGAGATTGGCCGTCATCTCGGCGACGTAATCCAGGTTCAGGTCGTTCCAGTCCACACAGCCGTCCTCCTTGCGCGACAAGAACACCTGCAGCAGTTCGCGGCGCTCGGCCTTGTTCGGCAGGCGGAAATTGATCTTCACCGAGAAGCGACGCAGCATCGCTTCATCCATCTCGCTCGAAACGTCGTCGAAATTCGACGCCACCACCCAGATCACCCCGGCACCCTCTGCCTTCTCGACCCCGTCGAGCAGGCTCAGCAGCGTGTTGGCGGTGTCGTCTTCCCAACGTTTTTCCCCACGCCCTCGCGGCATGAACAGGCTCTGCGCTTCATCCAGGAAGATGATGCAGTCGCCCAGCGCGCTGGCCTTCTTGTAGATCGCATTCAGGGCTTTGGAACCACCACCGACATAACCGGACTCCAGCGCCGATCCGGACGCGGAGATCAGCGGCATGTTCAGCTTCTTGGCCAGATAGCCGGCGAGCTTGGTCTTGCCGGTGCCGGCCGGGCCGGTCAGCATCACATTGAAAGGCTTGTCGATATTGTGCGAGCGATACACGCTGCGGTTGACGATCATCTGCTCCAGGTGAGCCACCTCGCGCTTGATGTCTTCCATGCCGATCAGGTCATCCATGCTGCCGCGCAATTGCTCGGGCCGGGTGACGGAGGCCTTGGAATTCATGCCTGGCAAGCCGTTCTTGAGCATCACCACCAGGAACACCAGCATGGCAAGGCCAATCGCATTGCGGGCCAGGAACATCCCTGCCTCGGACAGCCAACCGTTCTTCGAATCGTCGTCCTCCAGCACTGCCTTGTGACGTTTCAGGTAGTCATCTTGCGCAATCGCGAAAGGTATCGCGTTCTTCAGCAGTACCTCGCGCTCCAGGTTGCCATGCGTGATGGATGGCACCTTGACCACGTTGATCTGGTTGGCGTCGCGGTACTTGAACACATAGCGCGGCGAGTTCGAGGTCGGCTCCGCCAGCAGCAGGTATTCCAGCCGTGCCTTGTTGGCCGGCAACGCCATGATCTGCGCGATATCCTGGGACTGCACCACGGGAGTGGAATCCTGGACGATGATGGGGCGCAGGAATGCGTACAGTGCCCCGCCTGTCAACAGGACGATCAGCGCAATACGGATATAGAAATTTCGTCGGGAAGATTGCAAAAGTTTAGCGAAGCTGGGCATGAATTTTTACTATCGAAAGAGCGCAAGCGGAAACCCGCCTGGCGGGTGAGGCGATATCGGGAACCTTGATAGGACTATGCAACAGCGGATTAGTTGCCCACGCCTAAGTCATTTTTTCTTGCGCTTGTCAGAAGTTCATTCGCACGGGGCAGGATCAGGGCAGCAGGATGAAGTCCACGGCGGATTTGTTGCCTGTGCTCAGGTCGACCGGGGTCAGGGTTTGCGCTGTATAGCCGATCGCGGCAGCCGTCACTGCATATTGGCCGACACCGGGAGCAACGTTGCCGGAAGCGGAAAACACCAGTGGCAGCGCTGCTGAATAAGACGCATACAGTGGCACGGCCCTGGGAAGATTTGACAACACCCACGCACCGCTTGTCAGGTTCGCATATTGATAGCGGATCGTCACCGTCGGGCCGGAAGCAAAAGACTGGCGGGCGGACATCAGTGCTGAATCGCTCACGCTTGGCGGACTCAATTGAACCACGCCGCTGACACTGCCTGGCGCAATCAGCGCGATCGCCAACCTGATCGGCGCCGCCGCGGTGCTCAGTTCCACCATGCTGGTCGTACTCGCCACCGGCACGCCGGCCACCACTGCCGCGGCACTGTTGTCGGCCGTGATGACGACATCGTAATTTCCAGGTTCCAGGCGCGCGATCGTGAACTCGCCCGTGGCCGGGTTCGGCACCGTTGACCGAATCACCTCGCCATTGCGCTGGGCGCTGATGGCGGGGCGGCCAGTGGCAGCCAGTGCTGGATCGACATAGCCATGTATCCCGTTGAGCAGCGCAGGAATGACGGCGACCACGGGCTTGAGCGCAAGGCCGCCGTTACCCTTGGCAACAATCGACTTGCAGGCATCGAAATCAAGCACCAGGTCGGTACGCTGCCGGGCAGCGATATCGAAGGCATGCGTCAGCTTGATGCCGCTTTGCACGGCACTCGGCGTATCCAGTGATATTTCCGTCACGCTGCCTGTCGGCACCACCGTATTGGCACCGCCATTGCCGGTGTTCGGATCCAGCACCAGGCGCACCTGGGTATAGCGCCCCTCCGGCAGGGATGTCTGGCCGAGTTCAAGCAGCACGCCATTGTTCAGGTCAAGCAGGTTGATCTTGCGCGCCGGACTAAGCGTGATATCGCGCCATCCATCATCGCTGTCGCCGGCTCGATCGCTGCTATGCACCCTCACTTTGCTGACCGTGACATTGACCTGGTCGTAGCCGCAGGCCGGTGCATCGGTCAGCGACACCTTGAGCGTGCCAGTTCCGACCGTCGTGCCGCTTCCACCGCCGCAGGCAAACAAGACGGTGGCGGCACCTGCGGCTGCGAGCAGTGCAGCAGTACGGCGAATCGGTATCAAGTCGGCCTCCTGTGGCACGAGCGCAAGCCATGGCGACCGAGAGACAGCAAAGTTGCCGGCAAAGTTGCACCGAAACCAATGCAACTTGATTGGACGCAATTGGCGCGTCGGGAAATCGAGCAGGCTGGCTTGAACGGCGTGGCTCGAACCGATCGAGCGCCTGGGGCATCCAACACCGCAGACGGGGATTGAAAGCGCAGCCTGCCATCCGGTCCGTCAAGTCAGTCGCCAGCCCCGAATTGGGCTTGCCGGCTCACCGGCTCACCGCCGCGCCTGCCCGTCCCACTGGCGATCGCATCCGCCATCGCCAGCGCCCACAGCGAGGAGTACAGCATGAACGAAGAAAGCTTCAACATCAGCATGCGCAAGTTCTTGAAAATGGTCGGCGTCAGTTCCCAGAACGAAATAGAGAAGGCGGTAGCGCGAGCGCTGGAGGAAAAACGGATGCTTGGGGATGAAGTCCTGCCCGCGCGCATGACGCTGGAGATTACCGGGCTCGGTCTGAAAGTCGATTTCAACGGCGAGATCCGGCTCGAATAGAACGGATCGGCTGTCCGGGCCTTGACCCCGGCCCGCGGGCGCCTGGCTGCTTGAAATGCCGGCGGCCAGCCAGCGTCCGCGCTAGCTCCCTTGCAGCAGCGATGCGACCAGCTTCCTGAATTCGACTGCGGTAGTCGCGGGGCCGTATTGCCTGTCCCACTGCTCCAGGTCGACGAAACCGGCGGCGCCCAGCGCACCCGAGGCCAGCACCAGGTCGCGAAAGGTGTCCCGTGGAAGCTTGCCCTGCTTTATCCACAAGCACAGAAAAGGGATCCTGGCGAGTTGCTGGTCGGATTTGCAATGCTGCAGCAAGTCGAGCAGCCGGCTGTCGTCAAATCGCGCGCCACCCACTATCAGATCAAAGGAGGCCTGGCTCAACACAGTCTGCGCATGGTGCAGGGATGTTGCCACACAGAGCTCATGGTCCGGCCCTAACAGGCCGGTGATTATCTCCAGTACGTCCTGGGCGACTGCGACCAATATCTTTTTCTTCTGCGGCACGGAATGCATGATCCCCCCCGGATGTCTCCGCCCTGCTGTGTTGCCGTTCGGCAATTTTTTAAATCATCGGCGTTTCTGTCCTTTTTGTCAAAACATTCGTCTGGAATTGTTGCTGCGCAAGGTTCCGGCAAAGGCTGGCGGCCTAGGCAACCACGATGGTATCTGTCAGGTTGACCAGGCTGCGTATCAGGCTGTACGGCGCCAGCATGGAGGTCTTGGGATTTTCCGGCAGCGTCTTGCCAAGGATCGTCACGTCGATCTCGCCGAATGTTCCGCTGGCCTGGATGCGATGGCGGTTCCCGACCGCTGCGGGATCGGCGCGCAGGTGCACGACGGTCCGGTCGAAGCCGAGTCCGGCCAGCGCGGTGGCCGCGGCAACGTTCGCATTCTGCGGAAACATCAAGGCCGCGGTACGGGCGTCGCCACTGAAGAACACGCTCGCCTCGGTCAGCGCATCGAGATCGATCATCCCTTCAGCCGGCGTCCCTTTCCACGCCAGCGGCGCCTTGTTCGAGGTGTAGGTGACCGACTGCAGCCCGGCGAAACGGGCGGCGCCAAGCACATCGAGTCCGCCCAATGCGCCCGCCGGTATCCTGACTTTGCCACCGCCTTGTGCGGCGGCATCGCGCAGTAGCGTTTCCAGCGCCCGATCGGCCAGCGCGCCGACCGATGCCACCAGCAGGTCGGCGCCGGCGCGCAGCACGGCCGGCCCGGCGGCTGTCAACACCGCATGACCAGCGCACTCGATCACCAGTTGCGGCCGCAATGCCATCAGGCTGTCAACGTCGGACAGCACTGCCACGCCGGGAAGCATGGCGCTGATTTCCTGCTGCCTGTCGGCGCGGTCCATGACGCCGGCCACCAGCACCGCCGGCACATGCTCGCCGATCATCTTGTACAGGGTATGTCCGATTGCGCCGAATCCGATAATGCAAATACGCATGGCTTCAGCCTCCCAGGTAAGCGTGCAGTAACTGCTCGTCCTTGAGCAGGCTAGCCGAATCATTGTGGGCGACCACGCTGCCGGTCTCGAACACATAGGCATGCGACGCAACCGACAGGGCGTTGTAGATGTTCTGCTCGACCACCACCACCGTCACACCCTGGGCATTGATCTCGCGAATGACCCGGAAAACTTCCGCGGCCATCATCGGCGACAGTCCCAGGCTCGGCTCATCGAGCAACAACAGCCGCGGTTCGGACATCAGCGCGCGGGCGATCGCCAGCATCTGCTGCTCGCCGCCGGACAAGGTGCCCGCCAGTTGCTGTTCTCGTTCCAGCAAGCGCGGGAAACGCGTGAACGCCAGCGCCATGCGCGTCTCGACTTCCTGCTTGGACCTGCACAGATAGGCGCCCAGCAGCAGGTTCTCGTGCACGCTCATGTCCGGCCAGACGTGACGCTCCTCCGGGCAATGCGCGATGCCGCGCGCCACAATCTGGTCCGCCGCCAGTCCGCCAATGTCTTCGCCATCCAGGACGATCCGGCCCGCGGAGGGCTTGAGCAGTCCTGAAATCGCGCGCAAGGTGGTGCTCTTGCCAGCGCCATTGGCGCCGATCAGCGCAACGATCTCGCCATGCCCGACCTCGATAGTCACGCCATGCAACGCTTGTGTTCGTCCATAAGAGACCCGGACATCGTCCAGTTTCAGCAGGGGTTGACCGGCCATCAGATTCTCGCCTTTCCCAAATACGCTTCAATCACCTGCGGATTGCCCTGGATCTCCGCCGGGGTGCCCTCGGCCAGCTTTTCGCCGAAGTTCATGACCACCAGCCGGTCGGACACCGCCATCACCAGCGACATGTTGTGCTCGACCAGCAGGATCGCTTCGACCCGGGTCTTGCGCACCTTCTTCAGGATCTCGCCGAAGGCCCGCGCCTCGCTGCTGTTGAGGCCGGCAGCAGGCTCGTCCAGCATCAGCACGGCAGGCTTGGCGGCCAGCGCCACCGCCACTTCGAGCAGGCGCAGTTCGCCGCAGGACAGCAAGCTGGCCGGCGCATTGATCCGCTCCTGCAGGCCCAGCATCTCGATGATTTCGGCAGCGCTGTCGCGCACCTCCCTCTCGGTCTTCGCAACGTGAGCGCTGGGGAAAAATGTATTCCACAACGACTGCCGCGACGCCAGGTAGTGGCCAGCCAGCACGTTCTCGAACACCGACAGCCGGCGCAGGATGTTGGTCTTCTGGAAGCTGCGCACGATGCCGCGCTGCGCCACCGTGAACGGCTTGGCGCCGGTGATGTCCTCGCCCTTGAAGCTGACCCGGCCCGCGGTCGGCGCATAAAATCCGGTGATCAGGTTGAAACAGGTGGTCTTGCCGGCGCCGTTCGGTCCGATCAGGCCCAGGATTTCCTGATCCTTCAGCGCGAAGCTGATGTCGCGCACAGCCTTGATGCCGCCGAAGGATTTCGACAACCCGTCTACTGTCAGCAATGCTTGCTCGCTCATGCCTGCCCCGCTCCGTTCGCGACCGGCGCCGGCTTCGGCGCCACATCCCCGCCTGCCTGATAGCGTTCGCGCCGCTGGTGCAAGAAACCCATCAGGCCATTCGGCAGGAACAGCACGATCAGCATCACGATCACGCCGAACACCGACATCCGCAATTCCTTTGCCTCGCGCAGGTACTCTTCCAGCAGCGTGATCAGCACCGCGCCGACCACCGGCCCGACCAGCGTGCCCTTGCCACCGACCAGCACCACGATGATCATCGTGATCATGAACGAGAATTTGAACACTTCGCTGCCGACAAACGAGATGTAATGCGCATAAAAACCGCCGGCCAACCCGGCCAGCAGCGCACCCAGCACGAACGCCAGCATGGCGTAGGTGAAGGGACGGATGCCGACCGACTGCGCCACATAGCGGTTCTCGCGGATGGCGACGGCGGCGCGGCCAGCGTTCGAATAAACGAAGCGGTAGGCGACGAACATGGTGAATGCAAAGATCAACAGTGCGATATAGAAGTACGCCTGCTTGGCGCCCAGGTTGGATGCGCTGGCCATCAGCGCCGGCTGCGGCACGCCGGCAATGCCCATCGGGCCATTGGTCAGCCACACCCAGTTGTCGGCCACCAGGCGCAGCACTTCGGCGAAAGCCAACGTGACGATCACGAAGAACGGCCCCTGCAGCCGCAGTGTCACCGCGCCGATCAGGTAACCGAAAACGGCCGAGATGATGCCGGCCAGCGGCACCGTCATCCACATCGGTACGCCGAAGCGGGTCGCCAGGATTGCCGCGGTATAAGCGCCGATGCCCAAAAAGGCGGTGTGCCCGAGCGAAAACTCGCCGACATAGCCGACCACCATGTTGAGGCTGATGCCGAGGGTGGCATAGAAAAGTATCAGTATCCCGATATGGATCAGGTACTGGTCAGTCACCAGGCCGCCGAGCAATGCGGCAATGCCGATGAACAGCATGATGAAATTGCGTTCGAATTTCATGGTTCAGGCCCTTTCGCCGCGGCTGGAAAACAGACCATAGGGACGGAATATCAGGATCAGGATGACCAGGATGAAACCGATGATGTCGACCAGCCCGGTCGACACATAGCCGCCCCACATCTGTTCGGCGACGCCGAGGATCAGGCCGCCGACGATAGCGCCGGCAAAGCTGCCCATGCCGCCCAGGATCACGACCACGAAGGCTTTCAGGCTGACCAGCCCGCCGACGCCGACCTGCGCCACATAGACCGAGCCGAGCAGCATGCCGGCGATCGCCGCCAGTGTCGCGCCCAGCGCGAAGGTCGATGCATACACCTGCGCCGTCTTGATGCCGGCCAGCTTGGCCGCCATCGGGTCCTGGAAGGTGGCGCGCATCGCGCGGCCAAGCCGGGTCTTGCGGATCAGCAAATGGGCGCCAATGATCGCCACGATGCAGGTCGCCACCGCGAACAAGCGCAGCTTGGTAAGGACGATCGGGCCTAGCAGCAGCGGCGCATTGGTCATCGGACCCAGCACTTTCTGCGGCGCGGTGCCGACGATCAGCAATGCCGTGTTCACCAGGAAAATCGACAGCCCGATGGTCAGCAGGATGCCCGGCTCCTCGCCCTGGTCGCGCACCCGCTCGATCAGGAACCGGTCGACCAGCCAGCCGAAAGCGGCCATCACGACCGCCACTACCGCCAGTCCGCTGAAGAAATCCAGGCCGAGGCTGGAAGTGACATACCAGCCAAGCAGGCCGCCCATCATGTAGAACTCGCCATGCGCGAAGTTGACGACCCTCATCAGCCCGAAGATGAGGGTCAGCCCCAGCGCCGAGAGCGCATAGAAGACCCCGGTCACCAGACCATTGGCGAGGAATTGCAGGAACAGGTCCACTATTGGCATTCCTTGATGACGTATGGTTGCGAGCGGACGCCACCGCCGCAACTGCTGCCGCGGCGGCATCCGTCAAATCACTGGCTCAAATCGCTGGATCTCTTTTGCTAGTCCGGCTGGGTTGCTGCTGCCGCACTATTTCGGCTGATCCACCGGTGCCATGGCGACCACCTTTGGCTGGCTGCCGGTAATCTGCACCAGCACCACGTTGAAACCCCAAGCCTGCCCGGTCGGCGTGAATTTGAAGCGGCCGTTGGGGCCTTCATAGTCGGTCTTCGTCAACGCCTCGCGGATCTTTTCCGCATCGGTGGAACCGGCGCGCTGGATCGCGTCCATGATGATGTTCAGCGAGTTGTAGCCGGCTGCGCCGTACTTGCCGGGGAATACCTTGTACTTGTCCTGGTAAGCCTTGGCGAATGCCACGTTCTTCGGGATGTCCATGGTCGCGGAATACGGCACCGCGGCGTAGATGCCTTCGGATGCAGGACCGGCCAGCTTGATGAAGTCTGCGGTTGCCCACGAACCGACACCGAACACCTTGATGTTGAGTCCGAGTTCCTTCATCTGCTTGACCAGGATCGAACCGTCCTGGGTTTCCGCTGCGACGAATACGCCATCGGCCTTGGATGCCTTGAGCTTGGTCAGCAAGGTGTAAAAGTCGGTGGTGCCGTGGTCGAAGTATTCCTTCATCGCCGAGGTGGCGCCCAGCGCGCCCAGCTGCCGCGAAAACTCGTCCACCCCGCCACGGCCCCAGTCGTCATTGACGCCGATGTAGGCAACGTTCTTGAGCTGCAGGTTCTTGGTCAGGATTTGCGCGAAGGTCTTGGCCAGCAAGGCATCGGTCTCGGTGGCGCGGAAGAAGTACTTGTTGCCCTTGTCGGTCAGGTCCGCCTTGGACGAGACGCCGGTTACCAGCGGCATCTTGTACTTTTCGGCGACCGGCATCACCGCTGCCGTGGACGAACTGCAGAAGGCGCCGGACAGCGCCACCACCTTGTCCTTCTGGATCAGCTTCTCTGCGGCATTGACCGAGTTGGCCGGCTTGCACTGGCCGTCTTCGATCACCAGTTCGACCTTCTTGCCGAGCACGCCGCCCTTGGCATTGCGCTCTTCCACCGCGAGCTTCGAGCCCTCGACGTCGGCAGTGCCGTTGTAGGCGACCGAACCGGTCAGGGGCTGCACCAGGCCGATCTTGATGGTTTGCTGCGCCAGCGCGTGGCCGGAGACCAGCAGTCCGGACAGGACCAGGGATTTCGTCAAAGCTGAGATTTGCATTCTTGTTCTCCGATGGATGAAAAAGGTAAGGCTGCTTTTGCCTGCTGCTGAGTGTTGCTTTCCGAATCTGTTGCCCGTGGTGCCGATTTGCTCCGATACGTGATGCCAGGTGCTGCTGATTGCCCTTACTTGAAGAGCCGCCTGAAAAATCCCGCGATGCGGTCTTTCAGGATGACCCACAACAGGTTGCCGGCGTCGAGTTGCGCCGCTGCGGCTTGCGGGGCCGGAGCCGGCTTCGGCACCGCTGCCCCGTCGGCGGCATCGGAGGCCACTGCGCCGGCCTCGGTCGCTGCACTGGTGGCCGACGCGGCCGCCTCCTGCTCAGCCAGCCGGTTCTCGAACTGACGCACGAATTCATTGGTCATGCGGTTGGCGATCTCCTGCATCACTGCGGCCTTGCCAAACTGCGCGAGCGCCCCCGCCAGGCTGATGTCCGAAACGATCTCGACATGCGTGCCGCCATCGGCGCCGGGCGTCACCTGGTAACTCATCTTCGCCGACACGCGCGAACTGCTCTTGGCATCGGCGCCCTTGCCGGTCACGGTCGCCATCCGTTGCAGCTGGTCGCGCTCGATCGAGATCAGGCCGTCGAAGCTGGCAGCCAGCGGGCCGACCTTCACCGACAGCTTGCCCTTGTATTCATCCGCCGTGACCTGTTCGGTGATGGCCGCGCCCGGCAGGCAACTGGCCACCAGATGGATGTCGGACAAGCCCTGCCAGGTCTGGTCGGGAGGGAAACGGGTGTCGAAAGATTTTTTCAGTTCCATGATGTTCAGTAGACAGCGCAGGCTTGCGCGTTGGTGCGGGGATCTGCGGCCGCCTGCAGCGAGCCGTCGGGACGTATGCGCATGAATTGCTGCACCGAGCGCATCGACAAGGGATCCACCATCCGCGCCTGGAAGCGGGCAACATCGATTGCCGCTCCCGGCTCGGCCGAATATTTTCCGCTGTCGTCGGTCGACCAGCGCGGACTGGTCACGACATCCTGCAGCGTAGCGTCTTGCAATAAGCGGGCCACGCTCTGCACGTTCCACGGCAACTGGTTGATGCCGCCTGGCGTGCCGCCGAAAGTGCGGCCATGCCGGTCCTCCAGCGCCCAGGCATGCAAGGTTGTTGGCGGCGTCTTGCCGGGCGCCGGCGCATTGGGCGATCCGGCAGGCGCCTGCAGGTCAAAGCCGCGCCCCGGCCGGTTGTTCAGCACCAGCCCGCTGGACAGCACCACGCCCGATCCGAAGCGCGGGAAGGAGTTGCTGTGCACGACCACAATCGCATTGCCTTCCTCGTCGGCCGCCGTTACCAGCGATGTTCCCTGGTCGCGGCCCTCGCGACCGGCGGCGCGGGCGGCGGCGCGAATTTCGGCCACCACCGTTGCCTGGTCTTCCTCGCCTGCGAGCAGGCGCTGCAGCACATCGCCCAGCAGTCCGCCATGCGTCGGTGCCGGCGTTGCAAACAAGCGCGCGCCATTTCCAAAGTCAGTGACCCGCGGCTCGACAATGCGCGCCGGCCGCACCTGCAAATCTTCTTGACGCAGGAAGCCGCCGCGGGCGGACAGTTCGCGCACCAGTTGCGCCCCGGCCGCACCGAAAAACAGCTCGCCGCCGGTGCGCGCGAATTCTTCCAGCAAGGCGCCCAGTCCCGGCAAGTGCAACCGGTCGCCGACCTTGGGCGCGGGTTCGGCCAGGTAGACGCAGTCGGGACTCCACTTGTGCAGCAGTTCACGCGACTCGGGCAGGTAGGACAGGCTGGTCCGGGTCCACCAGACCCCATTATTTGCAGCCGCCACCGCCGGCTGGACCAGACGCTCCAGCGGCAGGCGCGCCATCTTGTGCAAGCTCGCATAACCGTCCGGCGCACCCGGCACGCCGACCGAATTCGGCCCCAGCTTCTCCAGCGTGTTGGTGGCCAGGCTGGCGGCGCCCGGGCCGACCGAGAACAGCGCCTGCACCGGTCCGCCGCGCACCTGGAACAAGGCGATCACGTCGCCCGCCAGTCCGCATTTCATCGGCAGCGCCACGGTTTCGACGAAACATGCCGCCAGCGCCGCATCGAACGCGTTACCGCCCTGCGCAAACGCCTGCATGCCAGCGCTTGCCGATTGCGGCAGGGCCGCTGTCACGGCACGGCGGCCGTCGACGGTGCAGGCTTCCTGCAGACGGGCCAGTGTGCTCACAATTTGATCCCGGTGAATTTCAGCTGCGTCAGCTCTTCGATCGCATACTTCACGCCCTCGCGGCCGATGCCGCTTTGCTTCATGCCGCCGAACGGATACATGTCGAGCCGGAAGCGGCTGGCTTCGTTGACCCACAGCGAACCGACATCGAACTCTTCGGAGAAACGGAAGGCCGCCGACAGGCTGCTGGTGAACACCGCCCCCTGCAAGCCGAATGGCGAATCGTTGGCCAGCGCCAGCGCGTCATCGATGTCAGCCGCGGGCATGACCAGCGCGAGCGGTCCGAACACTTCGTCGGTCCAAAGCCTGGCATGGCGCGGAACATTGACCAGGATACCGGGGGAAACCGTTGCCTCGTCCTGCTTCGGCGTCAGCGCGCACGACGCCCCCTTCTCCAGCGCATCGACCACCATGCCCATCACCCGTTGCGCCGATTGCACCGACACCATCGGCCCGACGTCGGTGGCCGGATCGTGCGCGGGGCCGACCTTCAGCTTTGCCGCGGCAGCGACGAACAGTGCGGTGAAGCGCTCGATGACAGGCTGCTCGACGATCACGCGTTGCGCCGAGATGCATTGCTGGCCGCTGGCTTCGAAGGCTGCAGCGGCGATCTTGTTCGCGGCGTCGGCCAGGTCGGCATCAGCCAGCACGATGTTGGCGGCGTTGGAACCCAGTTCGGAAACGAATTTCTTGTTGCCGGCATGGCGCATCAGTATCTCGCCGCCTGCCGTGCCGCCGGTGAAGCTGACGGCGCGCACCAGCGAATGCCTGACCAGCGCCACTGCCGCGTCCTTGTCGCCGGTGACGACGTTGAACAAGCCCTGCGGCAGTCCCGCCTTCACCAGTTCCTCTGCCAGCAGCAGCGCGGCGCGCAGGCCGGCCGGGGCCGGCTTGGCGACCACCGCATTGCCGGCCGCGAGAGCCGGTGCCAGCTTCTGCACCAGCAGGTTGACCGGCGCATTGAAAGGCGTGATGGCAGCGACAACCCCATAGGGCACGTGGCGGGTAAAACCGAAATGGCCGGCGCCGGCGGCGACGGCATCGACCGGCACCACTTCGCCGCTCAGTTGCTGCACCGCTGCGGCGCAGGCGCGCGCGAACTGGGCGCCGCGACCGGCTTCGAATTTCGCGGCGCGCATCGGCTTGCCTACATCTTCGCAAATGATTTCTGCAAATCGCGCCGCGTTGGCTTCCAGCACCTGGGCCAGCAGGTTCAGCCAGACGGTGCGCTCGGCCAGCGTCGCGCGTTTGTGCCGCAAGAATGCCTGTTGAGCGGATTGGACCGCCGCGTCGATTACTGATTCGGCGCTTTCCTCGATTTCGAAGGCCGGCAGGTTTTTCTGCGGCTCCGTGAATACGAAGGCGTTGCCGCCAGCAGCAGCATGAGCGTCAGCAATCCACGAGGTGAGGCGATTCATTGGTATCGGTGTCCTGTTCAATGCGAATTCACTTCGCGGCCTTGCGCATGCGTTCCACGTGCATGTTGGCGAGAAATGGCGTCAAGGGATGGGCGCCCATCGCGACGAATGCCGGGAAATCCATCTTGATCAGCGCAAAGCGCTGCTCTCCGGTCAGCTGGTAACGATCCGCATACGCATCCGGGTTGGCGTGATAAGCCTGGCGCGCCGACTCGTCGTGCGCGATCGCATGCAGCGCCGACGTGATCTGCACCAGCTCCGGCCGGATATTCGGATAATGCGGCGTCACCTCGTCAGCCGGCGGCGACCACCAGCCTAGCGATGCGTAGTTGTGATGCCAGCTGGGATTCATCACCATCACGTCCGGCTTGCGGTCGCCCAGTGCGCCGGCAGCCATGCCCCAGCAACGAAGTTCGATGTTGCCGGTGTCGTCCAGTTGCTCGGCCGTATAGCCAATCAGCGACTTCAGCGAGCCGTCGCGCATGCGGTCCAGCACGCTGTTGTCGAACGCCAGGTCCGGATTGGAGTAGCGGTCGGTGCCGGGAAAATGGGACATCCCGCCGGAGGCGCAAACCACCGTGCGCAGCCCCAGCTTGGTGACGGCATTTGCCAGCGCATTGCCGAACGCATAGCAGCGCTCGATTGTCGGCTGCGGCGGCAGGTAGGCGTTAACATAGATCGGCAGCACCATGTCATCGGGTCCGACCCCAAGGTGGGCCAGCGGAATGCCGAGCGCGTAGTCGATCTCGGCCGTGCTGCTGAAGGCGGGGTCGAAACCGTTGCGATACAACTCGCGCACGATCTCGAACGAAATTTCGCTCGGGATCTTGTGCTGGAATGTCTTGCCCGCGAAAGTGCCCCTGGCCTCGCCGCCGGTGTGCAGGGTGAACGCCGGCGCGCAGTTGTGGAAGAACTGCTGCGCGTGGTCGTTGGCGATCATGATCCACAGGTCCGGCTTCAGCGCCCGCAACTGGCGGCCGATCTCCGCTGCAACGTCCTCTACCGCCTTGATGGTTTCCTTCGACTCGGTGTCGGGGCGGGTGAAGAATTGGGGGGCATGCGGCAACATTGCGCCGCCCAGCACTGTCGTTCTGTTCATCATTCTCTCCGGATTTGTTGTATCCCTGATCCCTGATCCCAGCCGGCCGCATGCGCAGCCTGCCTCGTTACTTGTCCTTGTGCTTGCCCTTGTCTTTGTTACTTTCTACTTTTTACTTATCACTTGTTACTTGCTACTTCTCTGGCAGCGTGTCAGCCACCGCCTTGATCGAGCGCACGATGCCCTGGTAACCGGTGCAGCGGCACAAGTTGCCGCTCATGTCGCAGCGGATCGTCTTCTCGTCGATCTTGCCTTTGCGGTTGAGAAGGTCCCAGGAACTGACCAGCATGCCGGGCGTGCAGAAGCCGCATTGCAGGCCGTGTTCTTCATGGAACGAGTCCTTCAGCCGCTGCATCAGGCTGTCGTCCTTCATCCCTTCCAGCGTGGTGATGGTGGCGCCATCCAGCGTTGCCGCCAGTGCGATGCAGGAACGGCCCGGCTCGCCATCGATCAGGATGGTGCAGGCGCCGCACACGCCATGCTCGCAGCCAAGGTGGATCGAGGTCAGGCGCAACTGCTCGCGCAGGAAATCGGCCAAGTGGGTACGCGGCTCGACTTCGCCACTGATCTTTTCGCCGTTGACAGTCAGCGTGATGCGCATGCTCATTTCTTCCTCAAGTCGTCGATCGCACGGCACACGGCGGTGCGGTGCAGCAAAATTTTCCCGGGCGTGAAGTCGCGGCCGGCGTCGTTCAGTTCATCCTCGACGATGGCGGCCAGCGCCGGGCCGGTAGCGCCGGCCAACAGCGCCTGCGCGGCCTGATCCAGCACCAGCGGCGCGCCGTCGACGGCGCCGGCGACAACTCGCGCACGCGCGCCATCCGACAGCGCCAGCGCGAAGGAGTCGGCGTATTCACCGGTCTTGCGCATCACCTTGTAGTAGCCCCAGCGTGCAGCCGGCGCGAGCTTTTGCAGTTCGATACCGGTCAGGAGTTCGTTCTCTTCCAGCGCAGTCATGTACGGCCCGACCACGAATCCGGACAGCGGCAGCACCCGTTTTCCGTTGGCGCTGGCGACATGGATCCTGGCGTCGAGCAGCATCCCGACCGTCAGCCAGTCGGCCGCGGGATCGGCCAGCGCGAGCGCCCCGCCTATGGTGCCGCGGTTGCGCACTGCCCGATAGGCGATCTGGCCTGCGGCATGCTGCATCAATCCGTTTGCGCAATCCGGCACGCGGCCATCCTCGAAGTCGGCATGACGCAGCATGGCGCCGTAGACGATGCTGTTGCCAAGGTCGTGCACTTGCTTCAGTTCCGCTATGCGCGACAGGTCGACCAGGGTGTCCAGCGGCGCCAGGCGCAGGTTCAGCATCGGCACCAGCGACTGGCCACCGGCCAGCGCGCGCGCCATGCCGGCGCCTTGCGCCAGCGCCTGCAGCGCCTGCTCCAGGCTGACTGCCTGGTCAAGTTCGAATTTTGCGGCTTTCATCGATCAGTTCCCCTTCCCTTGCACTGCGGCGATCGCAGCCAGCATGCGATCCGGCGTCAGCGGCGTCTCCGACATTTCCACGCCCATGCTGCGCAGCGCGTCGTTGACGGCATTGACCACCGCGGCCGGCGGCGCGATCGCGCCGCCCTCGCCCATGCCCTTGATGCCGAAGCGGGTATGCGGCGACGGCGTCTCCATGTGCAACACCTTCACATCCGGCACTTCGGTCGGGCCGGGCAGTATGTAGTCGAGGAAGGTCGAGGCCATGGGCTGGCCATTCTCGTCATAGGGGATTTCTTCATACAGGGCCGTGCCCAGTCCCTGGGCGACGCCGCCGACCACCTGGGCCTCGACGATCATCGGATTGACCATCGTGCCGCAGTCATGGCAGACCACATAGTCGAGTATCTCGATCATGCCGGTGCCGGCATCGACCGCGACCACGCAGGCATGGGTGGCATAAGAGAAGGCGCCGCTGCTGCGGCCCGGCTGGTAAACCGCATTGGTTTCCAGCGCCGGGTCTTCGCCCGGGGGCAGGCGCTCGGGATGCAGGTAGGCCGCTTCCGCCACCTTGGCGAACGAGATGCGCTTGTCGCCGGCAACGACATGGCCGTCCGCCAGCGCCACCGCTTCGACCGGCACCTCCAGCATGTAAGCGCCGATGCGGCGTATCTTCTCAGCCAGCGTGGCGCAAGCGGCCGACACGGCGCCGCCGGCCATGGTCATGCTGCGCGACGCAAAGGTGCCCATGCCGTACGGCGACAGCGAACTATCGCCATGGCGCACGGTCACGCACTCGACCGGGATGCCCAGCTCCTGATGCGCCACCTGGGCCAGCGTGGTTTCCAGCCCCTGTCCGTGATTCTGGATGCCGACCAGCAGGATCAGTTGACCATCCGGCGTGAAGCGCGCCTGCGCCGGCTCGAAGCCGAACACCACCGGCAGGCCGCGCGCGACCCACTCGGCGGTTCCGTGCGCAGATTGTTCCGTGTAACTGGCGACGCCCAGCCCGATCAAGCGCCCGTCCGTCTCCGGCGAGCGCTGGCGCTCGCGCACTGCGGCGACATTGATGCCGTCCATCGCCCGCCGTGCGCATTCCGGATAGTCGCCGCTGTCGTACAGCTTGTGCGTGGCCGACTTGTACGGCATGGCCGACGGCTGGATCATGTTCTCCAGGCGCACCTCTTCCGGCTTGCGGTTCACTGCACGAGCGACGGCGTCGATCAGGGTCTCGATCGCGAAGCAGGCGCCGGTCCGCCCCACCCCGCGGTAGGGACCGAGCGGGGATTTGTTGGTGCAAACAGTGATCGCGCGGCCATCATAGACAGGAATGTCGTAAGGCCCGGTCATGATGCCGCAGGACATGCCGGCCTCCATGCCTGCAGTCCACGGCCAGACCGAGTAAGCGCCGGCGTCGACCATCACGGTCGCCTCCACGCCCAGCACTTTGCCGCTGGCGTCTGCATAGGCGGTCAAGTCATAACGATGCTCGCGGGCATGCGGCGAAGCCACCAGGTGCTCGCGCCTATCCTCGATCCAGCGCACCGGCCGGCCCAGCTTCATCGCCAGCGCGGCGATTGCCAGTTCCTCGGGATTGAAATTGTTCTTGATGCCGAACCCGCCGCCGACGTCCGGCGCAATCACGCGCAGCTTGCTTTCGGCCAGCCCGAGCACCTGCGACAGGATGGTCCGGATCACATGCGGAAACTGGGTCGAGCTGTACACCACCAGCTCATCCATGCGGCGGTCGTAGTACGCCAGCACGCCGCGTCCTTCCAGCGACACGCCGGCATGGCGCGCCATGCGCAGCTTCTTCTTGACCGTGACGGCAGCGGCCTTGCGCACGCTGTCCATGTCGCCGGTTTCGATCCGGCTTTCCACGTACAGGTTGCTGTCCCAGTGCTCATGGATGCGCGGCGCGCCCGGCGCCAGCGATGCCTCCATGTCGGTCACGCACGGCAGTTCGTCGTAATCGACCACGCATTCCTGGGCGATGTCCTCGGCCTCGGCGCGGGTCTTGCCTACGCACATTGCCATGATGTCGCCGACGAAGCGCACCTTGTCCTTTACCAGCGCGTGATAGTCCGACTTGTTGAAGTTCGGCGCTGCGCTGACAGCGACGATCGGCTTGATCCAGTCGAAGTCGGCCGCAGTGAATACTGAACCGCGCCGGTGCTCAGGCACCTCGATGCCGCGGATGTTGGCATGCGCGACCGCGCTGCGCAGGAAATGCACGTCCAGCGTGCCGGGTATCTCCAGGTCAGCCAGGTATTCACCCTTGCCGTCCAGCAGCCGGCGGTCTTCCCGCCGCTTGACCGAAGCACCAACGCCTTGCGGCCTGTCGGTCACTGTTTTCGTTGCTCTCGCGTCCAAATTCCCACCTTGTTTTTTGCGTGTTCCCTAAGGAATTGCCCGAAATGTTGGTCGTATCGTATACGATATGCGAAGTGACGTGCCACAATTTTTGCGAAATAATGACAACCTGAAGCGAGCGCCGAAACGATCTGGATTCTGGCAGCGCAGCAGGCAACATGGAGATCTGATGGCAGCCGGCAGTACACGGACACCGCGCGCAATCAAGCGCGCCCCCATACATGAACAGATACTGGTCCAACTGCGGCAGGACATCATCCGCAACCGCTGGAAGCCCGGCGAGCGCCTGCCCGAGCCGGAGCTGTGCGAGGAATTCGGCGTCTCGCGCACGCCGATGCGCGACGCCCTGAAATTGCTGGAGGCCGAAGGCCTGATCGAATTGCGTCCCCATGTTGGTGCAGTGGTGACCCAACCCGGCCTGCCCGACCTGGAAGAAAAGATGCACGTGCTGTCCGCGCTGGAGCAAGCCGCGGCATCGCTGCTCGCCGCGCAAAGGCCGGCCCGGGTGATCGCCCAACTGCGCCGCCTGCACCGGGAAATGGTAACGGCGGCGAAGAAAGAAGATATGGCGCTCTACTACCAGCTCAACGACGACTTTCACCGTGCAATCGTGGAAGGCTCGGGCAACAAGACCCTGGCGCAGATCCACGAAAACATCATGTGGCATGTCTTCCGCGCCCGTCACATGGCCAATGAACACGAGCATTTCGACAGCTCGGCCGCGGGGCACCATGAAGCGATCGTCAGCGCCATCGCCGCTGGGCGGATCGAGGATGCGGAACTCGCCGTCAGGTCGCACCTGAATGACGTCAGCAAGGTAATGACACGATCAAGGAAAGGAAAAGTTGCGGCCTGAACCGCGATGATCCGGGCTGTGGATTTGTTCGCATTGACAGGCCTTCGATTTGCTTATATTTTCCGATAGTCAGTATGCTGAGCTGTTGGCATCGCTCTTGCATATCAACGCGAACCGATACCTTTCAACCCGACCAGGAGCATCCGGATGTCATCAGCAAAAGCCTTGCTTAGCGCAGTACTGTGCACCGTCACCCTCGCCTTCTCCGCTCCGGCCGCCGCGCAGAGCGTCGACAAGCTGAAGGTCCGTCTCGACTGGACGCCGTGGGGTGTGCAGGCGCCGTTCCACCTGGCGATGCAGAAAGGCTGGTTCAAGCAGGCCGGGCTGGATGTCAGCCTGGAAGACGGCAACGGTTCGGTCACGACCGTGCAACTGGTAGGCTCCAGCGACCAGTTCGACGTCGGCCATGCCGCACTGGCCTCGATGATGATTGCGCGTGACAAGGGTCTGCCGGTGAAATCGGTTGCCGTGTTCGCCCGTCAATCGGACGTCGGCCTGCTGGTGCCCAAGGGCGCCGGCATGAAAGGGCCGAAAGACCTGAAGGGCAAGAAAATTGCCTACACCACCGGATCGCTGGAAGCGCCGTTCATCGATGCATTCCTGGCAGCCGGCGGTCTCAAGCGCACTGATGTCGAACTGGTCAGCGTCGACGCCGCCGGCAAGGCAGCGACCTATGCAGCCGGCCGTACCGACGCCGCCTTCTCCACCATTCCATTCTTCCTGCCGGTGGTATCGGCCACCCGCCCCTCTGACGGCATCAAGTTTTCCGACTACGGCCTGAACATGCCCAGCTTCGGCCTGTTCGCTTCGGAAGAAAAGCTGAAAACCCGCGGCGACGCGATCATGCGCTTTGCCAGCGTCACGGCCGGCGCCTGGCAATACATTTTCGACGGTCATCAGGATGAAGCGGTCGACGCCATCGTCGCCCAGCGCCCGCAGGCCAAGCTCAACAAGACCGTATTGCGCGGCCAGATCGATGCGCTGAAGAGCCACTTCACCTCGGCCAACTCTGCGGGTCAGCCAATCGGCGTGCAGGTACAAGCCGACTGGGCTGAGGCAGTCAAGACCCTGACCGCCGCTGGCCTGATCAAGGCAGGCGCCGATCCAAAGCAATATTACGAAGCCAACATGGTCCGCCCCGACGTTTTCAAGAAGCTGAAATAAATGAGTAAAGCAGCAGTCAGCGCGCGCAACGTGCGCAAGCAGTACACCGGCGGCGTGCTGGCTCTGCAAGATATCTCGCTCGATATCGCGCCCGGCGAATTCGTCAGCATCCTGGGGCCCAGCGGCTGCGGCAAGAGCACCTTTTTGCGCTGCGTCGCCGGGCTGGAGGAATCCAGCTCCGGCGAATTGCTGGTGCAGAACCAGCCGGTGCAAGGGCCGCCGGACAACATCGGCATGGTGTTCCAGCGCGACGCCTTGCTGGAGTGGCGCACGGTCGAAAAGAACGTGATGCTGCCGATCGAGTTCAAGAAGAAGAAAGTCGCCGCCTACCGCGACAAGATGGCCGGACTGCTGAAGCTGGCCGGCCTGTCCGACTTCAGCCGCAGCTTCCCCGGACAGCTGTCCGGCGGAATGCGGCAAAGGGCGGCGATCTGCCGCGCCCTGATCGACGATCCGGCGCTGCTGCTGATGGACGAGCCATTCGGCGCACTGGATGCCCTCACCCGCGACCAGATGAACGTCGAGTTGCAGCGGATCTGGATGGAGATCGGCAACACCGTGCTGTTCGTCACGCACGGCATTGCCGAAGCAGTCTTTCTCGGCGACCGGGTCGTGGTGTTTTCGCCGCGCCCGGGGCGGATTGCCGAAGTGCTGACCATCGACCTGCCGCGGCCGCGCAAGCTGTCGGTACGCGAGACGCCGGAATTCGGACGCTATTGCACCCGTATCCGCGAGCTGTTTGAAGAGATGGGACTGATCGACGAAGGAAACCACTGATGAAGAAGATGTTCGATCACAGCCGCCAGGGCCTGGTCGCCTTGGTCTCCTTCCTGGTGGTGCTGGCGGCCTGGGAAGCACTGGTCCACCTGCTCAAGGTAAGGCCCATCATGCTGCCGCCGCCGTCGGCGATATTCAAGGAACTGATTTCCGAGCCCGTCTGGTATGCCGGGCATGCGTGGTACACGCTGCTCACGACCATGGCCGGCTTCGTGCTGTCGGTCGTGTTCGGCGTGGCGATTGCGATGCTGCTGGTCGGATCGCGCTGGTTCGAAAGCGCGGTCTACCCCTTGATCATTGCCATGAACAGCGTGCCCAAGGTGGCGATTGCGCCGCTGTTCGTGATCTGGATGGGCACCGGCGCCGAACCGAAAATTGCGATTGCCTTCCTGATTGCGGTGTTCGCGATCATTGTCGACACCGTGCATGGATTGCGCTCGGTGCCGGGCGACATACTGGACATGGGCCGGGTGCTGAAGGGATCGACGCTCGATTTCTTTTTCAAGGTGCGCCTGCCGTGCGCGCTGCCGTCGATCCTGACCGGCATGAAGGTCGCGATCTCGCTGGCGCTGGTCGGCGCCATCGTCGGTGAATTCGTGTCCTCGCAACGCGGACTGGGTTACGTGATCATGAGTGCGCAAGGCACTTTCGACACGGCCCGGGTGTTTGCGGCCATGTTCCTTCTGTCCCTCATGGGTATCGTGCTGTTCGGTGCGCTGGCATGGATAGAGAAGCGCGCTACGCCGTGGCGGGTGCCTCAGTAAGGCGCGCTCGGAGGCGCCGTTGCGCCTCCCTCACTGATATTCCTGTCGCCCGATTCCTCTTGCCTTGCCCGAACTTGCCCGAACCTGACCGTACTTTCCCGGTCAGGCAGAGGGCGTTCGCGTGGGGTGCTCGCCCGACACACACTTTCGCTTGGATGTTCGATAAGGGAACAATTGTGCGGACTTTGTTACTAAGTGCCCGTGTCGATAGCCGATGTGCCGCCTCTGGAACCTGACGCGTTCGCAAGCAGGTTCCGGCCACAATCCAGTGAACAAGAGGACCCGATGAACGTGAACCGAACTCCACAAGCGCAGCTTGGCGATCTGGTCGAAAATTTCAGGTCTGCATCCAACCATCAAAAAATAGAAGGCCTGGATCCCAACGCCAGCAGCCAGGCAAGGCTGATATTCGGGACCGGCAAGCACAAGTTCCCGGACATCACCGGAAACAGGACGCAAGCACGATCGAGTGTGGCTGACGCAATTGCCGATCTGCTCGAACAGGGCTCGAAGGCTGCTCCTGATGGCGCGGTGAAAACCATGATCGAGGCCGCCACTACTCATGTCAGGCAAAAGTCCGCGCAAGGTCGCGCGCTGCATGTGGGTGACGTCCGCGTCGCAGCGGAAGCTGCACTCGCTGTACTGGAACGTCAGGGCTTGAGTAGTTGGGATCGGGGCGAACGAGTCCGCTTTTACAATGAAAAAGGTCATGGGATTGAAGCCAGCCTGAAGGCGGACGAGAAAGTTGGCGCACTGAACAAGAAAGCGACGCCTGCCAACACCACTGCCGCAGCCAGCACAAGTGCCAATCCTGGTGGCCCGGGTATCAACACCCCGAAACGCGCACCGCCCGCCAAGCCACCCAAGCCCGCGCACCTCAGTGGCGGGCCTGCACCGCAGACTGCACGCAAGCTGCCGCCCCCGAAGCCAAGCGCATCCAAGCCGGTCCGAACCGTTCCGGGCCAGGTGGCCGCAACACCGGCTCCTGCGCCAAAAATGCCATCACCTGGCGCGGACGATTGAACATCGTTCGCGCATCCAGCGCGCATCTGGAACCGCGCGAAACCAATATGGTCGCTCCGGCCCGGTCAGGGGCAATGCTCAGGTCAAAACCCCCGGCACTCAATGTCGCCCGCGGATCCGCCCGACAATGACCTGCCACAACATCCCGAACAGCCCGATCTTCTGCACCGGCAACTGATCCGCACTGGTCCCACCCATGCTCGCATTCAGATTGCGTCCAAACTCCACAATCATCCTCGACACGAAATCCCGCACCAAGCCTGACCGCGAAAATTGTGCCAGCGGCCCCTGCAGCATGTGCTCCAGCGTGATGTCCACACGCGTGCGCTGCCCGCCATCGAGCGCTATCAAGCGATAACCCACATCGCCCTTTGCACGCGAATGACTGACCGTGTCCGTACCAGCGCCGCGCAGCATGCCCGCCTGCGCCTCATTGTCGCGCTCTAGCGTAGCCGCGCCGTTGAATGCAGCCGAAATCGGTCCGAACTTCACGGCGATACGGCCCTTGACCGAGGTGCCGTCAGCCTCCTGAACTTCCGCACCCGGCAAGCAGGCAGCCAGCGCCCGCACGTCGCCCATGAATTCCCACACCTGCTGCGGTGGAAAATCGACATCGAAGCTGCCCTGCATCGTCGACCAGCCGCGGCGGCTTTCGCCTGCGTCCTGCCCGGCCGCAGCCGGGGATGCCGTCGATGCCGTCGATGACACCGCAGCGGCTTCGCGCACGGTGAAAGCCTGCATGGCCGCCGGTTCGGCACGGGCCGCGACCGGCTCGGCCACAACTTGCTGGCCGTGCTCCGCCTTCACCTCGGCCAGTACCGACTGCACCGCCCGGACAATCCCGACATAGCCGGTGCAACGACACAAATTCCCCGACAGCTCCAGCCTGATGCGATGCTCATCGGCGTCGGGTATCCGGGTCACGATGTCACGCGCGGTCGCCAGCATGCCAGGCGTGCAAAAGCCGCACTGCAGTGCATGCTCCTGATTGAAGGCCTTCCTCAGGCGCGCCATCACCGGGTCTTCGTCATAGCCTTCAATCGTCGTCACGGCATGACTCTCGCAGGCGACTGCGTAGGTGATGCAGGAACGCACCGGCTTGCCGTCCAGCAGCACCGTGCAGGCGCCGCAGACGCCGTGTTCGCAGCCCAGGTGGGTGCCGGTCAGCCCGCACTGGTCGCGCACGAAGTCGCCCAGGTGGGTGCGCGGCTCGGCCAGGTGTTCCACCTGCTCGCCGTTGACTTGCAGCCGGACCAGCTTGCGCTGGGACGCTGCCGCCGCAGTCGGTATTTCGGGCATTGCGCTCATGATCTGTTTTCTCCTGCCAATTGTTGCAGGCAGCGCTTGACTGCCACCGCGAGTTGCCAGTTGCCGGCCTCGTCCTTGCCGGTTGCGACCGATGCCACTGCGTCGAGACAGGCTTGCTGCGTGATGGCGCTGCTTCCTTGCGCGGCCACTGCGCCGGCCAACTGCTGCAGAAGCGCCGGCGGGCCGTCGAGCGCGCCGATCAGCAGCCGGGCACTGCCCTGTTCCGGGTCGAACACCGCCGCCGCGCTGGCCTCGGCAAACTCGCCTGTCTTGCGGCAAAACTTCACATAGCCCCAGCGCATGCCGGCCGATAAGCGCGGCAGCAACACGCCAGTGAGCAACTCGCCTTCGGACAACGCGGTGGTGAATGCGCCCGACATGAAGTCCGACATCGGCACCACCCGGGTGCCGGATGCCGATGCCAGCTCCAGGCTGGCATCCAGCGCGTTCATGGCCAGCACCCAGTCGGCTGCCGGATCGGCATGCGCCAGGCTGCCAGCCAGGGTGCCTCGGTTGCGGATCGCGCGGTAAGCGATGCCGCCGGCGACATGCCGCAGCATCGCGGCCAGCGCAGGCGAGTCGCGCAGCAACTCGTCGAGTGCGCCGTCTTCGATCTCTGCATGCGTCATGGCGCCGCCGATGCGGTAGCCGCCGTCACGCTGTTCGCAGCGCCTGGCCTCGGCCAGCGTCGAAACATCGACCAACTTGCCCGGCCGCACCAGTCGCAGGTTCAGCATCGGACCCAGCGACTGCCCGCCGCCGATCGGCTTGGCGTTTGCCAGCAGGCGTAGCGCTTCAGCTGTGCTGCCAGCCGGCTGGTATTCGAATTGTGCCGCTTTCATTTTGCACCTCCGGCCGCCCTGGCCTTGAGCAATGCCGTAAGCAGGCGATGCGGTGTCAGCGGCGTTTCGGTCACTTCTGCGCCCAAGGGACGGATCGCATCATTGACCGCGCAAAAGATCACTGCCGGTGGCGCAATCGCACCGCCTTCGCCAACGCCCTTGATGCCGAACTCGGTATTGGGCGACAAGGTTTCCATGTGCTCGATGCGGAACGACGGCAATTCGGTCGGTCCCGGCAACAGGTAGTCCGCCAGCGTCGAGGTCAGGGGCTGGCCGTTGTCGTCGTACAGCGCCTCCTCGTACAAGGCGGTGCCTATGCCCTGCGCAGCGCCGCCGTAGGTCTGGCCTTCGACCACCATCGGGTTCACCAGCCGTCCGCAATCTTCCACGATCACATAGTCCAGTATCTCGACCTTTCCGCTCTCGGTATCGACCGCCACCACACAAGCGTGGGTCGCATAGCTGAATGCGCCACTGTCGACTTTCGGCTTGTAGCCGGTCGTCACTTCCAGGCCGGCAACGTCAACATCCTTGGGCAGGGTCTCGGGGCGGATATACCAGGCATTTGCGATCTCGCGCACGCTGACCCGGCGCTCGCCGGCAAGCACGTCGCCGCGATCCAGGGTGACCTCGTCCTCCGGCACCTGCAGCAGGTGCGCGCCGATCTTCTTCAGCCGCGGCAGCAGCGCCTTGCAGGCCTGCGACACGGCACCGCCGGACATCACGATCGAACGCGATGCATAGGTGCCGGTGGAAAACGGCGTGGTGCCGGTATCGCCATGCACCACCTGCGTGTTTTCAACCGGAATGCCGAGGATTTCATTGGAAATCTGCGCCAGCGTCGTCTCCATGCCCTGTCCATGCGAGTGAATGCCAACCCGCAGTTCCAGCCCGCCGTCCGGCGTGATGCGCGCCGCGGCCGAGTCAAAGCCCGGAACGATGGGCAGGCCCCAGGCCGCGAATACCGATGTGCCATGGGCCGACTGCTCGGTGTAGGTCGCAAAGCCAATGCCGATGCGGCGGCCGTCGGCTTCGCCTTTCTTCTGGCGTTCGCGCACTGCGCTGAAATGGATGCTTGCCACCGCGCGGCGCAGGCTTTCGGGGTAATCCCCGCTGTCGTACAGCTTGTTGGCGACGTTCTTGTAAGGCATGGCGGACGCGGGAACCAGATTGTCCATCCGCACTTCCCACGGCTCGCGCCCCACTTCGCGGGCAACCGCATCCATCAGCAGTTCAATTGCAAAGCACACGCCGGTGCGGGCCACGCCGCGATACGGCAGGAAGCCTGGCTTGTTGGTGGCCACGCATTCGGTATGGCAGCGATAGCCCTGGATCATGTAAGGACCCGGCAGGTTGCCGGTAGCCTGCCCCGGCTCCAGCCCGATCGTGAACGGCCATGCCGAATAAGCGCCGCCATCGATGATGATCCGCGCATCCAGCGCCAGTACCCGGCCGCGTTCGTCAGCGTAGGCAGTAAGGTCATAGTGGTGTTGGCGCGAGTTGGCGCCGGCGGTCAGGTGCTCGCGCCGGTCTTCTACGAAACGGAACGGCTTCTTGTGGGTCAGTGCCAGCCAGGCGATGCACAGCTCTTCCTGGTGCAACACGCATTTGTAGCCGAATGCGCCGCCGACGTCCGGCGAGATCACGCGCACCAGCGCCTGCTCGATGCCAAGGCATTCGCACAGGACGGTGCGGATCATGTGCGGCACCTGGGTCGAGGTGATGACGACCAGCTGGTTCAGCTGATGATCCCAGTACGCCAGCACCGCCTTGCCTTCCATCGGCGACATCACCTGCCGCGCCAGGTCAACCTTCTTTTTCACCACCACCGGCGCATTCGCGGCGTACTGTTCGAACTGGTTGTCGACGTCGAGCGTCAGGAACAGGTTGTCGTCCCATTCCTCATGGACGCGGGTGGCGGAAACACGCGCGGCGTGGGCGCTGACCAGTGGCGGCAATTCTTCCAGCTCGAGCCCGATCTGCTCGGCGATATCCTCGGCCTGGGCCCGGGTCGGCGCGAAGGCCATCGCGACCGGCTCTCCGGCAAAGCGTACCTTGCCGGATGCCAGCGGTGGATGAGCGGAACGTTTGTAGCCCGGCAATGTCGAGTCTGCGACGATATCCTGCGCACCCTGCATGTCGGCGCGCACCACCACCCGCTTCTCGTTGCCAGCCGGCCTGGTGATGCCGGCGATCCGGGCATGCGCGACAGGGCTGCGCAGGAACGCGACTTCCTGCAAGCCCGGCATGCTGAAATCGGCGACAAAACGGCCGCGTCCGTGCATGTGCCGCGCGTCTTCCTTGCGGGCGACGCGTGCACCGATACCGCCTTCGGTTCCGCTCGCTCCGTACATTTGTCCCATGTCTGCTGTCCCCTGTCGTGGCGCGCTTGCGCCCCTGCATGATGCAAAAATCGAGGCTTCAAGTAAAGAAGCCGGCCGACCGGCAAGCACCGGTACGGCCGGCCGAATGCCAACAGCTTACTTGCGAGTAACTGCCGCGAACGTGTAGTGGTCGAGGTAGTTGTCGGCCACCTTGAACCAGCTTGCCTCGTCGCGCTGGAATGACTTCCAGCCCGGATAGATGGCCTTGAAATCCGGATTCTTTTCAGCGAGCTCGTCGAACAACTCCATCGACGACTTGAACGCTGCATCCATCACGTCCTTCGGGAAATAGCGCAGCTTGGCGCCCTGCCCCAGCAGCTTCTTCAGCGCGTCCGGATTGCGGGCATCGTACTTGGCCAGCATCTTCATGGTCTGCTCGTTGGCGGCGCATTCGAACGCAGCCTTGTACAGCGGTGGCAGCGCTTCCCATGCCTTGGCATTGACCATCGTCGTGATCGATGCCGAACCTTCCCACCATCCCGGCGCGTAGTAGTTCTTGGCGACCTTGTTCAGGCCCAGCTTCTCGTCGTCGTACGGACCGATCCATTCAGCGGCGTCGATCGTGCCTTTTTCCAGCGCCGGGTAGATGTCGGCAGTCGGGATCTGCTGCGGCACCACGCCCAGCTTTTGCAGCACCATGCCGCCGAGGCCGCCGATGCGCATTTTCAGGCCCTTCAGGTCGGCGACCGACTTGATCTCCTTGCGATACCAGCCGCCCATCTGCACGCCCACGTTGCCGCAGACGAAATTGACGATGCCGTATTGCGCGTAGAGCTTGCGCAGCGCCGCCATGCCGCCGCCGTACTGGACCCAGGCATTGTGCTGGCGTGCCGACAGGCCGAAAGCCATGCCGGCGTCAAACGCCAGCGCGGTGTTCTTGCCGATGAAGAAGGACGACAGAACATGGTTGCACTCGACGGTGTTGTTGCTGACTGCATCCATGTTCTGGCCCGGGGGCACGATCTCGCCACCAGCGAACGCACGGATCTCGAAACCGCCTTCGGTCAGCTCGCTGATCCGCTTGCACATTTCCTCGGCCGAGCCGTGGATGGTGTCGAGGCTTTTTGGCCAGCTGGTCGACATGCGCCATTTGACCTGCTGCCTGGTCTGGGCCAGCGCTGGCGCTGCCAGGCCTCCCAGTGCTGCTGCTGCGCCTGCCTGTTTCAAGAACCCGCGTCGTTGCATGATCTCTCCTGGTTTTCGTTAGGGGACTTCCGGATGATTCTGAAGCGCTACTGAGAACTAACTTAAGCGTTATTGCAGGACGTGGAATACGTTTTCTTCGTATTCCAATGCACTGGAATTTGATCAGCGTACTGACTATAAATCCCATTGTCAACATTGCTCGCAAGGTGATTCTTCATAGTGCAGTGCGGCAGGAAAATGCACCGCCGTAGCGGGCATCCTCACCACGATGGAACAGTAACGGTGCAGCAAAAATGCAGGGCGCGTCAGCTCGCGCGCCCCTGCTTCATGGCGTCACGGCAGGCCGCGGCCGGAAATCCGCGGACAGCATCTCCAGCGCACGCCCGACCCGGAAGCACCAGTCCTCGCGCCATGCCGGCGCAATGATCTGCACCCCCACCGGCATCGCACCCTCAGGCCGGAATGGCGCAAGCACCACCGGCAGGCCGATGAACGAGATCGGCTGGGTCAGCATGCCCATGTGGGCGCGCGGGATCATCTGCTGGCTGCGTACCGTCATCGCGGTGGCGCCGATCGGCGTGGCCGAACGCGGCGTCGCCGGCGCCAGGATCACGTCGACCTCGTCGAACAACTGGTCGACCTCTTTCCTGAACCAGTCGCGGAATGCATGGGCGCGTGCCACCCACTCCGGCGGCGTAAATACCCCGGCCAGCAGGCGATCGCGCGACATCGGCTCAAATTCGCCGCCGCGCACCTGAAGTTGCGGCCAGTGCAAGGCACCTCCCTCGCTGGCGGTCATCACGAATGCCGCCGCGCGTGCCTGCGCCGCATGTTCCAGCGTCACTTCCCGATCCGTACCCAGCAGCGCAGCCGCGCGGGCAACGGCATGCCATGCCTGTTCTTCAGCGTTGTCCCGAAAATATCCGGTAGCGACCGCAATGCGCAGACCCCGTGTCAGCTCTTGCGCAGGCTGCCCGAGGACCGAGGAAACCGGCTCAGGCGGCCGTTGCGCGCAGGCCGGGTCCTGTGGATCGCCGCCCTGCATCGCGTCATAGGACAGGGCCAGGTCGGACAAGCTGTCCGCCAGCGCTCCCACATGATCCAGCGTATCGACGAAGGGGTAGCAGCCGCGGCGGGACAGGCGCCCGAATGTCGGCTTCAGCCCCCAGGTTCCGCACAAGGCAGCCGGCACGCGGATCGAACCATTGGTGTCGGAACCAAGCGCAAGCGGCACCAGCCCGGCGCCTACCGCGCTGCCGGATCCGCCGGATGAACCGCCGGCGATCGCATTCCTGTCATGCGGATTGCGCACCGGGCCGTAATGCGAATTTTCTGTCGTGAAGCCGTAGGCGAACTCATCCATGTGCAGCGCGCCGATGATGATGGCGCCGGCCTCCCGCAGCCGGTGGATGATGGCCGCATCGGCGCTCGCAGGCGGCGCGTCCCGCAACAGCTTCGAACCGGCGATGGTGGTGTGGCCGGCGACGTCGAACAGGTTCTTGACGGCGACCGGCACGCCGGCCAGCGGCCCCGGATCGCGCCCGGCAGCGACCGCCTGGTCGATCGCCCGCGCCTGCGCCATCGCCTCGTCGGCGAAAGTGGCGGAGAAGCAGTTCAGCCGCAGACCATGCACGGCGACCTGGACCAGCGTCTGCTCGACCACATCGACGGCACGCAAGCGGCCGGTACGAACCGCCGCCGCAATCTCGTGGGCCCGGCCCGGGGATGGCAGGGTTGCAGGCAGCGGCGCCGTCATTGCCGCACCAGCCCGCCGGCTTCAACCGGCAGCGCGTCGAGCTCGGCGATCATGCCATGGACCCGCTGCAGGTTCGCCAGCACGCCTTCGCGCCATTGCGCAGGCAAGCTCCATTGCCGCTGCTGCAGCGCCTGCTCCAGCAAGGCTTCCGCGTCGAAGGTGTCAGGGCTTGTCATGTCAGGTCTTGTCCGCCTGCGTGTTTGGCTCGGTAGTACGAACGCAGTCCAGCGCCTCGCAGTTGGCGAAGATGGCCATCAGGGTCGGATAGGGCTTCAGGTCGCAGTTGAAACGCATCGCGTTGTAGACCTGCGGCACCAGGGATACATCGGCCATCGTGAACTGGTCGCCCAGGCAGAACTTGCCGTGACGCTTCTGCGTCACCAGGAAGCTTTCCAGGCCGGTCAGTCCTTCACGGATCCAGTGCTCGTACCATTCCTGGCTCTGCTCCGGGGTCGCGTTCAGCGCGCTCTTGATGTACTTCAGCACGCGCACATTGTTCACCGGATGAATCTCGCAGCCGATGATTTGCGACACCGCGCGGACATACCAGCGCTCGTCGACGCCGGCCGGCATCAGCGGATTTTGCGGATACTTCTCGTCCAGCCATTCGATCATGGCCAGCGACTGCGTCACCACCGTGCCGTCGTCATCGACCAGCGCCGGCACCAGGCCTTGCGGGTTGAGCGCAAGAAATGCAGGGTCCTTGTGCGCCATGCCGGGCAGCGAGACGCCGACGGTCTCGTGCGCCAAGCCCTTCCATGCCAGCGCGATGCGCAGGCGGAAGGAGGTGGAGGAACGGAAAAAACTGTAGAGCTTCATTGGTCTTCCTGATCAGGGGTTGAGGATGTCGTGCGGCGTCGCCGACACGATTTCACCATAGTGTGGCACGAAGCCCCCGCCCTCGATCATGCCGACGAAGGCCGGCTTGATTTCCTCGGCCAGTATCTTGCGGATGCGCGCATGCTCCTCGATGTCGCGCCATTCCGCGATCAGCCAGAAATGCAGTGGGTCCTTCACGTCCTGGACCAGCACGCCGTCCTTTACCTGGGCAGCCGACTTGTGCATCGGATTGCCTTCCGAATAGTCGAACTGGTTGAACAGCTTGACGAACTCCTTCGGATCCACGCCCTGCTTGATGCGGAAGTCATATATATGAAAAAAATTGCCTTCGCTTGCGAGTGCTTCGACTGCCATGGTGCTTCTCCTTGTCGCGTTGAGCGGTGTCAGTGGGTGGGAGTGTCAGGATGATTGGGGTGCGCTCGGCCAGGGGTGGTTCGCTTCCAGCCATGCCGCCAGGCGGATCAGCAAGCTGTCGGCATACCAGGGCGCGGCGAACTGTATGCCCACCGGCAGCCCGGCTTCGGACAGGCCGGCCGGAATGCTGATCGCCGGATGGCTCGACAGGTTGAACAGGTTCAGGTACGGGATCCATTCCTCGCGCAGGTCGCCCAGCGCCTGGCCGCCAATCACGAGGGGCGCATCGACCGCATGCGCCGCCAGCACCGGCGGCGCCGACATCGTGGGCGTGGCGATCAGGTCGAACTTGCCGAACCAGCCCTGCACCATGCGGAAGATTTCGGTGCGCTTCTGTATTGCCGCCATCAACTGCGGCCCGGTGCAAGCGCCGCCTTCGGCGATGCCGCGCGCAAAGCCCGGCTCGATGCGGTCGCGTATTTCGTCCAGCTTCGCGAACCAGCGGCTGGCCCAGTTGGCCTGCTGCAGCACGCGCCAGGGAAGGCCGGGATTGTCGATCTTCAGGTCCATGTGCTCTACCGTGGCGCCGTCCGCTTGCAGCCGCGCCAGCACGCTGTGGCAGGCACGCTCGACTTCGGGATCGAGCGCCGTGTTGCCCGCCAGCGCCAGCCAGCCGATGCGCAGCTTCTTCGGCGCCAGCGGCTCGGCCGCGGCGGCCCGGGCCTGCGGATGAGCGACGCCCAGCGAATGCGGGTCGCTCGGATGCGGGCCGGCCAGCACGTCGAGGTACAGCGCAAGGTCTGCCGCGCGCCGCGTCATCAGCCCGATATGAACGAAGTTGTTGAACCCGTCCGGCACCTGGTTGTGCGGTATCACGCCTAGCGTAGGCTTGAGTCCCAGGATGCCGCAGCATGCGGCCGGCAGCCGGGTAGAAGCGCCGGCATCGGTCGCCAGCGCGAAGTCGGTCAGTCCCGCCGCCACGGACGCGGCGGCGCCGCCGCTGGAGCCGCCGGGCGTGTAATCGATGTTCCACGGATTGCGTGTCACGCCGCAGGAAATCGAATCGGTCAGCAGCTTGTAGGCAAATTCCGAGGTGGTGGTCTTGCCGACGATCACCGCACCTGCCGCCCGCAGCCGCTGCACGGCGACCGCGTCCGCAGGTGGCGTCTGCCCTTGCATCAGCGCCGAGCCCCACTGGGTCGGCATATCGGCGGTATTGATGATGTCCTTGACCGAGACCGGAACCGCATCCAGCAGCCCCGGCATGCGGCCAGCGGCAGCGGCGGTATCGAGCGCATCCGCCCTTGCCAGCGCCTGCTCCCTTGCCACATAGGCGAAGGCGTTGATCGCCGGCTGGGATGCTTCGATGCGCTCCAGCGTTTCCGTCACGATCGCGCGCGCAGAAAGAGCGCCGGACCTGAATGCAGCATTGGCTGCGGGAGTGAAATCAGGAGCCTGGCTGGCGGCGCCCGGTTGCTGCGGTTTGCTTGGCATTGGTGAATTCCGGTTAATTGCTCAGTATGCTAACTAATTTGGCGGCTGTCGGAAAGTCTCGGATTACAATGGGCTGGTTCTTTCATCGCGTCGTGTCGCCACGTTTCAGTCATGCCGAAAAAAAAATCCGCACACACCCCCGACCTTGAGATGCTGTCCGCGCGTCCCGGCTACCTGGTCCGCCGCCTGAACCAGATCCATTACGCGATCTTTTTCGAAGAGTGCAAGCAATTCAACATCACGCCGGTCCAATACGGCATGCTGACCGCGCTGTCGGTGACCCCCGGCATCGACCAGAAGACGCTCGGCCATGAACTGGGGCTGGACCGCACCAACACGGCGGACGTGCTCAAGCGGCTGGAGGATCGTGGCCTGGTGAAGCGCGTGCCCAGCGTTGTCGATGGCCGGGTCAAGAATGCATTCCCCACGCCCGAAGGCGAGAAGGTCACGCGCAAAATGTTCGACGCCATGGCTGCGGCGCAGGAGAGGCTGCTGGCGCCCTTGTCGGCGGCCGACCGCAAGAAATTCATGGAATTGTTGCTGGTGCTGGTGGAGTCGAACAATGAAGTGGGACGGGCGTCAATGAGGGCGTTCTAGCGGCCAACTGCAGCCGCTCGTCATCAAACCGGATAAACCACATCCGTCGCAATCATCGTGGTGTCGTACACCGCCTGCCGTTCCTTCAGCTTCAGCTCCCCACCCTCGCGCACGAAGCGGTCGTAGTAGCGTCCGGCCAGATGGATCGTGGTCGGACCTTCGACCAGGGTCTGCAGCAGGATGAAATTGCTCTGCGCAATGAAGCTGCCGTCCGGCTCCTGACGCATTACCCGCACATTGCCGCACAGGTGCAGCGTGGTGCGCGGCGCGAACATCTGGGTCCGTGAAATCGCCACCGCGCGATCGTGCAACATGGCACGGCCCTCGGCATAGACCAGACCGACCGGCAGGTTGGCGTCCGCGTTTTCGCGGGCGGTGACGCGATAGATCGCATCTTCCGTGAAAAAATCCGGCCACTTCTCGATATCGCCGCTGTCCAGCACGGCGCAATATTCGGTATTGAAATCTTCCACCGCGGCGCGCAGTTCGCGGCTGCTTGCACGGTCGATTTCCACCGCTTCGTATCCTGTGATCTTCATCGGCATATTTTCCTCGTTGGTTCTTTTCTACAAGCCCATGACTTCGCGGTAGTGACGGTACATGGCGCGGATTGCCGCTTCCGAAATCAGCGAATCGGCGCTGCCGATATTGCCCGGATCGAGCTTGACCACGCTGCGGTCGGTGCGCGAGCGGGTGATGCCCTCCTGCGCGAACTTGAGCGCCTCGTTGTCTTCCAGGCCAAGGAAGCCGGATGGCCCCATCAGGTTGCCCTGGCGCAGGCGGTGCCGCTTCATTTCCTCGGTGTCGTCTTCGTAACCGAACATGGTCCAGTTCATCACGAAGCTGTTGGGGCCGTTCGGCACGATGTGGCGCACGCCCAGCGTGTTCATCTCGCGCTGCACGATCAGGTTGGGCCAGATGGTCTGCATGGTCACCGACCACGGCGAATCGGTTTCCTTGATGTATTGCACCAGCCGCTCGTCCTGCAGTTTCATGCCCTCGTGGAACGAGCGCATTTCCTTCTTGGTGTCTTCGCTGACCTGAGCGTAGATGTCATCTTTCTTGGCCGACGCCATGGTGCCGTGAATGCCGTACTTGCTGTCTGCGATCATGGCCGACTTGTTGCCTGCCAGGACCAGGCCAAACACCACCAGGAAGGAATGCAGCAAGGTGGCGTGATACGGATCCTTCAGGTTCTCGTGATACATCTTCCAGTTGGCCGGCACCTCGTTGCGGTAGTAGCCATGGATCTGCAGCTTCTTGCCGTTGAAAACCGTGTCGAAATCCGTCAGGATTTCCGGCGTCAGGTAGTCTTCCAGCGGCTCCATGTCTGCGCAGTACGAAGCGAACACCACGCCATTTCGTGTGGTCACGTTCAACTGCTTCAGGCCATGATCTGCATTTTTGAAATCGCGCGGCATGCCACCGACGCGGTTGACCCCGCGCTTGAACGGTATGCCCTGCAGATCGCCTTTCAGGTCGTACGACCACTGGTGGTAAGGGCAGACGAATTCCTTGTTGTTGCCGTGGCTGTGACGGCAGAACTCGGCGCCGCGGTGCGCGCAGCGGTTCTCGAACACATGGATCGATCCATCTTCGGCGCGCGACACCACCACCGGGGTCGGCCCGACATTCGAGCGCTTGTAGTCGCCGGAATTGGGAATCTCCGCTTCCAGCGCGACGAAATTCCAGGTGCGGCCGTGGAAGATGCGCTCCACCTCGCGGGCATAGATCGCGTCGCTGGTATAGACCCAGTCCGGAATGAAATCCAGCCCTTCCTTCGGCCACACCAGCTCGTCGGCCTCGCCACGGTTCTTTTCTGCCGCCGTGCGGCCGAGTATTTTCTGGGATTCGTACATGGTCTGCTCCTGTTTGCCCCGATTCCTGCGTCCTGATTCCTGCGCCCTGATTCCTGCGCCCTGATTCCTGCGCCCTGATTCCTGTTTCCTCAGGCGGCCAGCGCCTGTTTCACGATCTCGCGCAGCGGCTTGCCGGCGTCCAGCAACTGATCCCGCGGCGCCTGCTTGCCCGCCTCCAGCAGATTGCGCAAGGGCCGCATGTCGGCGCCGTTGTTCACTGCCAGCACGTAACGCAGCCGATGTACCTGGTCGAAACCGAAGATCGAAAATTTTCCGCCATCCATTGCGCCGCGCACCTCGTATTGCAAGCCCGGCTCCGGCACCCCCAGCATCTGCAGGTTCATGCCAAGCTGGTCCGACCAGAACCACGGTATCAGGTCGCAATCAGCCGGCTTGCCCAGCATGGCCCTCGCCGCCACGGTGGCCTGCTCCTGCGCCATCTGCCATGATTCCAGCCGCACGCGGCGGCCCAACCAGCGGTTGTCCTGTGAAGCGCAATCGCCCGCAGCAAAAATATCCGGTGCCGACGTCCGGCCGGCCGGGTCGACGGCAATGCCGTTGTCGATCGCCAGTCCGCACGATTGCGCCAACTCGACATTGGGCACCTGCCCGATCGAGACCAGGACGAAGTCCGCCGCCAGCTCGCCACCGTCTGCGAACTGCACCGCCACGCCCTGCCCTGCCGGCTGTATGCCCTTGACGCCGGCGTTGCACAACACCTTCACTCCTGACGCCGCGAACTGTTCGCGCAGCCAATCGGCAAACAGGGCCGGCGCCGCCCGCCCGAGCAACTGGCTGCCAGCTTCGACCACCGTCACCTCCAGCCCTTTTTCACGTGCCACCGCGGCAAATTCGAGCCCGAGGAAGCCGCCGCCCAGCACGACCACGCGGGCACCTGGCACCAGCCGCTCGCGCAGGCGGCGGGCGTCGTCCAGTTCGCGCAGGTAGTACACGTTAGCCATTCCCTCCGGCACGCCCGGAAGCAGACGCACCCGGCCGCCAGTGGCGAGCAGGCAGCGGTCCCAGGGAATCTGGCCGCCGTCCGCGGTGTGGGCGACCTTGCCCGCCGGATCGAGATCCGAAACCCGTGTTCCCGGCAAGTACTCCAGTTTCAGGCCCTCGTGGAATTCGGGCTTGTGCAGAAAGATCCCCGGCTCCGACTCGGGGTCCGACAGCACCGACTTCGACAGCGGCGGGCGCTCGTAGGGCCGGTGCTGCTCGGCGCCAACCAGCACGATGCGGCCGGCATAGCCCTCGCCGCGCAGGGTTGCGGCAGCGCAGCCGCCTGCCTGGCCGGCACCTATGATAAGAATGGATTCTGGATCAGGCATTGAAATTTGGAAGTCCATGGCCGGCACGGTCTGATATTAACCGCCCCGGCAGATTTAGTCAGCATACTGATCAGTTCAGATTATCGGAGCCTTGAGATGCTGTCAATGCCGGCGCGAACTGCCAGCGCAGCATGCCACGCCGCGAACCTGCAAAAGGCGGCGCGAATGCTGTGGTGAAGAACGTTGTGGAAAAGAACGGGAACCGACTGGAGGCTAGAGGATGGCCGGCGGCCGGCGCCTGGAATCCGGCCCGGCGGGTGACGACAGAGGCCTTTCGCTGCTCTCGAACGCCTCAAATCAACGACGCCACGTGCGGCCCGTCAATTCACCGTCACTTTCGCTGTACGGATGACGGTGCCCCACTTGGCCGCATCTTCCTTCATGCGCGCAGCCATTGCCTCTGCCGTCCCACCGAGCGGCGCCAGCCCAAGGCCTTGCAGGCGCTGCCGGACATCGGGCATTTGCAGGATCTGGTTGACCTTCTCGTTAAGGGTTGCCACCACGCTGTCCGGCGTGGCAGCCGGCGCCATCAGCACGAACCAGCTGGAGAGATCGGAATCCGGCAGGCCCGCCTCCTTGAAGGTCGGTATGTCGGGCAGGTTCGGGAAACGTGCCGGTCCGCCGATCGCCAGCAGGCGCACTCGCTTGCTTTGCATGTGCGGCAGCGCCGGGCCATAGTTCTCCATGCTGAAATCCACTTCGCCCTGTGCCAGCGCGGCAACTGCCGGACCGCTGCCGCGCAGCGGTATGTGGTTGGCATTGAAGCCGGCGTTGGACTTGAGCCATTCTGAAGCCAAGTGCAATGTGCTGCCGGCCCCGGCCGAGGAATAGTTCATCGCACCATTGGCAGCCTTGGCGGCCGCGATGAATTCGCGCGCATCGCGGGCAGTGGACTTTGGCCCGACCGCCAGGAACACCGGCACGTCGACCACGCCGGCAACCGGGCGCAGGTCGCGCGACGCGTCATACGGCGTCTTGTAGAAATGAGGATTGTTGATCAGGGAGCTGGTGCCCAGCAACAGCGTGTGACCATCCGGTTTGGCGCTGACCACATGGCCAGTCCCGATCTGCGAATTGGCGCCGGCCTTGTTCTCGACAATGACGGCCTGCTTCAGCGAATCGGACAGCTTCTCCGCCAGCACCCGGGCTGTGATATCGGTCGCACCACCGGCAGCGAATGGCACGACGATGGTAACGCGCCCGGAGGGGTATTGCTGCGCATGCCCCGCAGTGGGAGCCGCCATCCATGCGCTGGTGGCCAGTACAGCAGCCAGGAGTTTCGAGGTAAAACCATGGTACTGCTGCTTCGCTGCGGACATGCCTATCCTCCCTAAAAGGGTTGAACGGAAAAGCTGGAATCTGCGCAATCAGGCGGATGCAATCAGTCGGATGGAATATTAGCTTGTTGGAACGAATTTGCACAGATGTGCGAAAAAAAACGCTGGGCCGCACATTCCGGGCCAGCGTTTTTCTGATCGATGAGAGGATTATTTCGGATTGTTTCGGATTATTTCGTGGGGACCTGGGCCAGGAAATGCGCAAGCGCGGCAATGTCATCGTCGCTGACGCCGTACAGCGTGGCAGCCATGATGGTGTCGCGGCCGCTGGTCTGGTTGTCGCGAAACTGCTTCATCGAATATCCGAGATAGTCCTCGCGCTGGCCAGCCAGCCGTGGCATCTGTTCGCGGCCCTGGAAGGTGGCCAGGTGGCAACTGCCGCAATGCAAGCGTTGCGCCACTTGCTGCCCGCGCTCGAACTGCGCCGCGCGCCGCTCGCCCACAGGTTGCGCCGGTGCCTGTTCGCTGTAGTAGCGTGCCAGCGCGGTAATCTCGCTGTCCTTCACGCCATCGAGCAGGCCCTGCATCTGCGGCACGCGGCGCAGGCCTTCGCGGATCATGACCAGCTGGGTTTCGACGAATACCGCCGGCTGGCCGGCCAGCGAGGGGATGTTTGCCAATTCGGAACGACCGGATGGGCCGTGGCAGGCCGCACAGGCAGCCAACCGGGGCAGAGCGCTGGCGCCCTGCCCCGGTTGCTGTGCCTGCACTTGCACTGCAATCCCGAGCGCTGCGGTGAGCAGCAGCGCCTGGAACGACTTCAGTCCGGCTGCCCGGCATGCCGGGCGTACTGCATTACTTCTTCGGTTTGGCATAAGAGATGCGGTAGATCGCGCCCAATTGCTCATCCGAAACCAGCAGCGAGCCATCACGCAACTGCTGCAGGTAGGCCGGACGGCCCCAGAACTTGTCGGTTGCCGGGTCAAGGAAGCCGGTGATGAAAGGCGTCACCTTGGCGTTCTTGCCGTCCTTGGTAGCGGTCACGGTGACCACGTCATAGCCGAACTTCTGGGTGCGGTTCCATGAGCCTTTACGAGCGATGAACGCGACATTCTTGTACTTGGCGGGGAACATCTTGCCGGTATAGAAGCGGATGCCCATGTTCGCCGCATGCGGTCCCATGTTGGTCACGGGAAGCGTCACGCCGTCGCAGGCACCGGGCTTGCCGACGTCACGGTCGACGATGCCACTGGAATGGCAGTACGGGAAGCCGAAATTGAGACCGGACTTCGATATCCGGTTCAGTTCATCTTCAGGACCGTCGTCGCCCATCCAGTCGCGGCCATGGTCGGTGAACCACATTTGCTTCGTCACCGGATGCCAGTCGAAACCCTGGGTGTTGCGCACGCCGCGCGCTACCACTTCCATGCCCGAGCCGTCCTTGTTGTAGCGGCGGATCTGCGCGTATTCCGATCCCGGCACGCAAATATTGCAGGGCGCGCCGAATGGCACGTACAACTTGCCGTCCGGACCGAACTTGATGTACTTCCAGTTATGGTGCTGTTCCTTCGGCAGGTTGAATGCCGTGGTCATGTCGACCGGCTGTGCAGCCGGATTCTTTGTAATGCCATCAAAGCGCAGCGCCTTGTCGATCGCAATCACGTACAACGAACCGTCCTTGTATTCCACGCCGGCTGGCTGGTTGAGCTTGTCGACCACCACACGGCTGGTGCGCTGCTTGCCGTCGTCGGTAATCTCGTAGACGCGCCCAATCCCGCGCGTGCCGACGTACATCTTGCCGTTGTCGGCGAGGGCCATGGCCCGCGCGCCCGGAACACCGGTAGCCCAGACTTCAGCCTTGAATCCCGGCGGCAGCTTGAGCTTGTCGATCGGTATGTCGGAGGCCGGCGTGACGGTCAGCTTGCCGGCATGCGGCGCCAGCGGCGATGCGCCGGTGCGGCCCTGGGCCCAGATCGGCGCAGGTGCCGCAGGCGCTGGGGCTGCGGGTGCGGCAGCGGCGCGCGCTGGCGCCGCAGCCGGGGCGGCAGCCACAGGTGCTGCCGGTGCAACAGGTGCCGCAGCAGGTGTAGTGACAGTGCCTTTCTGTGCGCAGCCGGCAAGCGCGACAGCAAGGGCGGCGAATGCAAGGGCGGACGACCCCCTTGCGAAGGATGAAGCGACTGGGCGCATTTCGTCTCCTGACGTTATTGTTAGAAATTCGTTGCCTAGGTGCAACGAATCGGTCGATGGTACTGAAGGGATCCCTCAGCGTCAATCTTGTCGGGATCCCCGGACTGGTCTGCTTCGCCAGGTCAAACAAAAGCGGCAAAGGATGGGCCCTGCTGCCGCCAGTCCTGGTTTACAAGGCCGTGCGCAGGCCGACAAAAAAGCTGCGCCCGGGCGCCGGTTCGTAGAACCTTCCGTTTCCATCATTGACGATCACCGATCCTGCATAACGCCGGTCGAGCAGGTTATCGATGCGCGCGAACAGCATCGTACGTCCGCGGCCGGCAGGCAGCTCGATGCCGGTTCGCAGGTTGAACACGGCAAAGGCCGGCGCCGCATCGCTGTTGATGTCATTGACCCAGGTCTTGCTCTCGACGCGCATCTCGAGTGCGCTCTGCATGCGGCCGTGATGGCGCATCGACACTTCGGCGGCCAGCGCGTGCAAGGGTACGCCCGGCAACCGGTTGCCGCTGGCGATCGTGGCTCCTTGGGCATTGGTGTAGGCGCGGCGGAAGCTGGCGTCGACCAGCGTGTAAGCCAGGCGCGAATTCAGCCCGTTCCACTGCGCCTGCCAGGCTGCCTCCAGGCCGCGCCGCTCGACGTCGTCGACGTTCTGGTACACGGTGCGGCCAGCCACCACTTGCGACGGCACGATTTCATTGTCGCTGCGCGCGGTGAACAACGCGGCTTCGAATGCATGCCGGCCGCGCTTGAGCTTGAGGCCGATCTCGCCCTGCTTGCTGGTCGACGATCGCAGGGAAAAGTTCGGCCCGCTTCCGACCGCGCGGTAAGCCGCTTCGGCCAACGTAGGCGTTTCAAACCCCTGGCCCAGGTTGGCATAGACGTTCAGATCGTGGCTGGCATGCCAGACTGTTCCCAGCACCGGGCTGGTTTGCCGGTACTGCACGCTGCCGCTGTCATTCGGATTGCCGCCGACGATGAAGTAATCGTCCACCGCCAGCCGTACCCGGCTGGCGCGCACGCCGGCGATCAATCGCCATTGCGGATGCACGGCCCAATCCATCTGGCCATAGGCATCAAGATTGCTGGCTTCGCCGTTCTCGTCGCGCCGCAAGGTGCCGGGCGTGCCGCTGTTGTTATCGAAGCCCTTGCGGCGCTCACGCTGGCGGTCGGCATCGATGCCGGCCGTCCAGTTCAGCGGCAAACCGTTGACCCGGGTCTTGCGGCTCCACGCCAGGCCGATGCCGCCATAGCCGCGATCGAGATCGACAACCCCGTTATTCTGGAATGCCAGCGTCTGGAAGATCTGGCGGGTGCCGGCGTACGCACGCGCATGCAGCGTATCGATCGCCGTCAAGCGATGCTCCAGCACCACGCCGCCTTGCTGCTGTTCGATGCTCTTGCGGGTATCGAAGGTGTTGGCGCCGGCGAATACCTGGCGCGGATTGGCGAGGTACTGGGCGCGCGTCAGCCCGAGCGGATCTTGTGTCATCGGCTGGTGGAACCAGTTGTAGATGCCGGTAATCGATGTCGCCTCGGTCGGGCGGGCCACCACTTTCACATTGGCCTGCGTGCGCTGCGCGGCGCTGTGGTCGCGATAGCCGTCGGTCGAAAAATGGGTGACGTCGATCAGCCCGGCCAGTTCCTTGCTGCCCCCGGACAGCGAAGCGCCGACCTGGCGCTGGCCATGACTGCCGGCGCCAGCGTTGGCGGTGAAGGATGGCGGCGCCGCCGGGTCGCGCGTGAAAATCTGCACCACGCCGCCGGCGGCATTGCCGTACAACTGCGCCAGCGGACCGCGCAGCACCTCAATGCGACTGGCCGAATTCAGGCTGGCAGTGGCGGCTTGTCCCTGCCCGTCCGGCATGGTGGCCGGTATGCCATCGACCAGTATCCGCACGCCGCGCACGCCGAAGGTGGAGCGAGTGCCGAAGCCGCGCACCGACAATTGCAGGTCCTGGGCATAATTCTGGCGGTCGCGCGCCTGCAGGCCGGGCACGGTGGACAGCAACTCCGAGAGGTTGACCAGCGGCCGCGCCTGATTGCCTGGATCGACGCTCACGGAACTGATGGCAGCGGGAGCGTCGAAGCTGGTTTGCTCGCTGCGGCTGGCGCTGATCACGACTTCTTCCAGCTGGCGCTCGTGGGCGAATGCGGGCGGCACGCAAGCAGCAAACATGGCCAGCGCTACCCAGCGCACAAGTGGCGGGCGGCGAAGATGTCGCGGCCCTGCTACTGCTTCAGCAAAAAAAAATACGGACCGCATGTGTCTCCCTCTCATTATTTTCGTCACAATACCAGACCAAAGCTCAGACCAATACGCCAGTCCAATACGCCACACCAATACGCCAGACCGATACGGCAATCAAATGCAGCGCCGGGCCGGCCGGCTCTTCCCGAGGAGATTCACATGATCGCAGTGCTGTTTGAAGTCTGGATGGATCCGGAACAGAAAGATGCTTATCTCGCCATTGCAGCCAGTCTGCGCGAGGACCTGCAGCACATGGACGGCTTCATCTCGGTTGAACGCTTCCAGAGCCTGGTGGACAGCAACAAGCTGCTGTCGATGTCATTCTGGCGCGACGAGGAAGCAGTTGCCGGCTGGCGCAAGCTGCAGGCACATCGCGAGGCACAGGCGATGGGCCGCAACGGCATTTTCACTGGCTACCGGCTGCGGGTTGCGGCCGTCCTGCGCGACTACGGCATGGACGACAGGCAGCAAGCCCCGACCGACAGCCGGGAAAGCCACGGCTAAGCTTTGCCACCTGCTGCCGGCCGGCAGCATTCAATACCGCAAGCAGTTCCCGACCTTGCAGCTGCATGGCCACTCCAGCACGCCATGGAAACGCTCCGGCACAGGGGCTTGGGCACCAAGGTCGAACGCATCGAATGCGGCGAATCCATTCGGCCCCAGTGGCATGCCTTGACCTGGATCACGCGCTACGAGCGTGCGCTGCGTACCATGGACACGCATCGACAAGGATCGCGGCCAGCCACGACGGCAAGTACCGTCCGCGGGCTGCCGCCGCATCACAGGTTCGCTTCCCGGAGTGTCGTCATGAAAGCAATATCGGCATTTGTCCTGTCACTGATCCTTGCCGGATGTGGCGGCAACGACGCCAGTTCGGTCGCCTTCATTTGCTCCGACACCTCGTTCAACCGGACCGGGCTGGATCCGGCTACCACCTGCGGCCAGACGGCGGCGTCCAGCGACACCACGTCGACTGCGGCCGTCGCGGCGACAACCCCGACCTCGAAATAATCGTTACGCCGCCTGCGCTGCCTACAACGCAACCGCGAGCCGCGTCGCCTGGTCAATTGCCCGCAACGCATCCAGTTCGGCGGCGACGTCTGCACCGCCGACAAGCCGCACCTTCGCCCCGCGCGCCATCAGTTCGTCGTACAGGCTCCGCTCCGATTCCTGGCCTGCGCACAGGATCACGCTGTCCACCGCCAGCAACTTGCGCTGGCCACCCTCGGTGAAATGCAGCCCCTGCTCGTCCACCGCGTCGTAAGTCGCACCCTGCACCATGCGCACCCCGGCCCGCTTCAACTTGGCCTTCAGTATCCATCCGGTTGACTTGCCAAGCCGCTTGCCGAGCGACTCATCCTTGCGTTGCAGCATGGTCACTTCACGCGCCGGCGGCTCGCCCTGACCGCCATGCGCCAGCAGGCCGCCAGGCGTTGCAAGAGACGTGTCCACCGCCCACACCTGCATGAAGCGTTCGGGCGATTCTGACTCCTTGCGCTCGCCCACCAGGAATTCGGCCACGTCGAAACCAATACCGCCCGCGCCGATGATTGCCACGCGCGGCCCGGGCCTCTTCCGGCCGGATAGAACGTCGATGTAGGACATCACTTTCGGATGGTCCACGCCCGGAAATCCTGGGATCCGGGGCCTGACCCCGGTGGCAACGATGATCTCGTCATAGCCGCCATCGACAAGCTGCGCCGCCGTTGGCGCATGGCCGAGCCGCTGATCGACCTGCAAGGCCGCCAGGCGTGTCTTGAAATAGCGCAGCATTTCGTTGAACTCGTTCTTTCCGGGCACGAGCTTCGCCAGGTTGAGCTGGCCACCCAAGGCAGCGGCAGCTTCGAACAGCGTCACCTTGTGTCCCCGCTCGCTGGCATTGATGGCGAAGGCCATCCCGGCAGGACCACCGCCCACGACCGCGATGCGCTTTGGCTGGCTGGCCGGCTGGTCGGAAAACTCGATCTCGCGGCCCGCGCGCGGATTGACCAGGCAGGTCGCTGTGCGCTCGGTGAAAATCCGGTCCAGGCAAGCCTGGTTGCAGGCGATGCAGGTATTGATATCCTGCGGCCGGCCCAACCTGGTCTTGCGGGCGAAGTCGGGATCGGCAAGCATGGGGCGCGCCATCGATACCATGTCCGCCACCCCGGATTCGAGCAGTGCTTCCGCGCCCTCCGGGGTATTGATCCGGTTCGACGCGATCACAGGTATACCTACTGCATTCTTGACGTTACGGATCGCGAAAGCCCATGCCGCCCGCGGCACCGGCGCTGCCATGGTCGGCACCACCGATTCATGCCAGCCGATACCGGTATTGATGATGTTGGCGCCGGCTTGCTCGACCCGGCGCGCCAGCGCGGCGACCTCCTCGCCATTCATGCCGCCGTCGACCAGGTCGACCGCCGATATCCGGTAAATGATGATGAAGTCCGCGCCAACGGCTTGGCGCACTGCCTTGATCACTTCCAGCGCAAAGCGGATCCGGTTCTCGAAACTGCCACCGAATTCATCGGTCCGCTGATTCGTGAAAGGCGCCGTGAACTGATTGATCAGATAGCCCTCGGACCCCATGATCTCGACGCCGTCATAGCCGCCTTCCCTGGCCAGCATGGCGGTGTGCGCAAAGTCCCTGATGGTCGTCCACACTTCGTCGGTGCCCAGCACGCGCGGCGTAACCGGATTGATCCTGGCCCGCTTGCCCGACGGCGCCACGCAGCCTTCAATCTTGGCGTAGCGCCCGGTGTGCACGATCTGCATGGCGATCTTGCTGCCGGCCTGGTGAACTGCGGCCGTGATCGCGCGATGCTCGGCCAGTTGCCCGGCATCGCACAGCAGCGGTCCGCCGGGCTCGAAGATTCCATCCGGGTTGGGCGCATAGCCACCAGTCAGGATCAGGCCCGCTTCGCCCTGTGCGCGCCGCCCGTAAAACGCAGCCAGTCGCTCGTTCGGACGGTCAAGCGTCTCCAGCCGGGTATGCATGGCTCCCATCACAAACCGGTTGCGCAGGCTGGTGAAGCCAAGATCGAGGGGCGCCAACAGGCGCGGGAATGCAGGCATGCTCGTCTCCATTTTTTTGTCTGATGAAGGATTTTACTTGCACCAGGAAAAGCCTGGTGCAACACGTAAATTCAAATGCCATGGCGAATCATTGACGGTAGTCACGACCAGCATCCATGCATCGAAATAACATTCTGACAAGAGATGTTTCACTCCGCCAAGTCCAGTGGGCGGGGGAAGCCGAAAGAGGAAGTCACTCCAACCGCCTGCCCGATGAGGCGCCATGGCCCCAAGGCGACGGCGACTGATTCTGGGCGTCAAGGAAAAGCATGGAATCAGATTACCTGTTTGCGGACGCACCGAATGCACCCGATGCGACCAACGTGTTGACGATGAAGCCCAGGGCCGCGCGCTTCCATTCGGAAAGCGAGACGATAGTTACGGTCCTCCAAAGCCCTGTTCCAGCATTTGCCGAAGCGGAACTGATCCGTCTCTACAACAACCTCTATTCCTCCATTGCGCAGTTCAGGGTGCACGGATGCCTTGAAGGCGCATTCACCTTCATCGCCAGTCAAGGCAAGGAGCCGACCTCGATTTTCCTGTTCCGGATCGACAAGCACAAAGCCAGCGTTCTCAACAACGGGATCCTGGTCGGTCAGAAGGAAGTTCGCCGCTTCGCTGACGCTGTCTTTGCGAAATTCCCTGTTGTCGACGTTATCTCGTTCCATGCGGTACAAACTGTTGTGGCCGATGTCCGCCGGCTGGGATTTCCAACCCAGCGCTTCAATCATTCGGAAGACATCGTCGCCACGTTGCCGGCCAGCGAGCAGGAATACCTGGACAGGCTCGGCAAAAGCACGCGCAAGAACGTCCGCTACTATACGAACAAGGTAAAGCGCGACTTCCCCTCCTGGCAATACCAGTTGGTCGAGAAGGGACAGGTCAGCGAGCAGCATATCCGCGATATCGTGCAACTCAAGCGCGCCAGCCTGGCGCGCAAGGACGCGGTGTCCCCCATCACCGAAGCTGACGTCCAGCTGATCATCGCGCTGGTCCGCGAATGCGGCTTCGTCGGCGTCGCCACGATAGATGGCAAGGTGTGCGCCGGCTCCATCGGATATCGGACAGGCAGCGGGATTTTCGGCAGCATCGTCGCGCACGATGCGCGATACGACCAGTACTGGATCGGCATGCTGTGCTGCTATTCAACGATCGTCAAAGGCATCGCCCTCGGATGCACCGAATACCACTTCCAGTCCGGGCGCGACGAATACAAATACCGGTTGCTGGGCGAAAGGCGGGATCTCGACGATCTGACGGTGTATCGGTCATGGGGTCGCCTGCTGCTAAATGGCGATACCGCACTGAAGGCAGCCTTGGTCGGCTATTCGCGCAAGCTGAAAACGTGGCTGATCGATGCGGCCAACACACAGGCTGGCGGCTCATGGCTGCTGGCAAGACCAATTGCGGGCTATAAGAAACTGAGGAGAATCTGTACCGAAGCCATCAGGCGCCCAGACTCCGCATCGAAATCCGATGCAAGCGCCAACCGGGAGCCGACCAATCTTGCGTAGGCGTCGCTCGACTGGCAGCCAGCTGCGTGGACCTGCGAATGTTTCGAACGCCTCCTCCCGCTCAAGGTCTGATCCGTCCCCACATCCTGATCCATGGCGTAGTCCGACGCACGCCACGAACGCTCCCACCCTTTCAAGGGCTGAGCATTACCCACATCCTGATTAACAGCGCAGACCGGCGCACGCCATGAATGCTCCCTCCCTTTCAAGGGGAGGGAGCTACAAAGTCGATCGGCCGTTGCCGCTCTCTGATATCCGATCCCGCAATCAAGCCGTTTGATAGGAAGGCGAACTGCGGCGCAGAGTCGTTCTCTTGCGCAGATGGCGCACGCCGCTGGCCGACAAGGCCATCGCGAACTGGCCCAGGGAATAGGGATCGAATGTCTTCGCGCGCAACAGGCGCCCGCGATAGCCGGCGTCCCCTGCCAGGCTCCTCCATGATGACGGCTGCAAGGCCGGATGCCGGGACGAAGCGCCACCCGTTGTCAGTTGCAGGGCGCCGCCCGGAGCAGACGTGGCTGCGACGCTCTCCTCCACGAAATTCAGACCGCACATTACCGACGCTGTCAGCGATGCCCAGAAGCGCGGATTGGCTTCGATCAAATAGACCAGTCCGGTATTCCTGTCGATCCGCGCGTCGATGTGCATGACGCCGTTGTATGCACTGCGGCCGGGGATCTCGAGCGCGATCGTTTCGAGATATGGATTCGGCACGAATTCGATTCTGGACCCGACCACCTGTTGAACGGCAAACGCCGACAGCACGCCTTGAACCGACAGCAGGCTCAGGTCAATGTCGGTGCCGTCAATGTAACGCTGAACGATCAGCGAGTCGTAATCGTAGCCGCTGTTGGACAGGATGCCAGTTTCGAAGTCGTGGCGGCTGGTGATGATCTTTACGCCCATGGAACCGGCCATGTTGGTGGGCTTGACCACGAAAGGAACCGAAAATTCGGCAGCGAGCGCATCGTAATCCAGCTTGTCCTTGCTGCCGAAATACCGCGTGTCCGGCACCCGGAATCCGTGCTCGCTACAGAACTGGTGAAACAGCCATTTGTCGTCGAATGTCTCCAGCGTTTGCGGCTCCGGGATCGGCGCAATGTCGATCTGCAGCCGGCTCAGCACGCGGTTGGTCAGGCGCACGCCATCGCAGTCGACCGCCAACAGCTTCGCCCCCGGAAAGTCCTTTGCAAAACGGTTGACCATGCCGACAAAAGCCTCGTCGCTGCTTCCATCAAAACGAATCGCCAGCCTTGCCGTGCACAGGTTCGACCATCGCAACGAATACGTCTCGTCATCGCCGATCACGACCGTGGTCGCATCGGTGAAACTCCGGATCGCCTGCAGCACGGCGACGACAACGTATTTGCTTTTTCCGACCACGAGGAAGCTTTGCACGTTTGCCTCATTTCGTTTCGAGTTGTCAAATTAACTACCAGATCTGGAAGTTACTCCGGGCAAGGCCGGAAGAATTGACGGGCAACAATTTCCGGGTGTCCGGGAATTATCTTTTGTCGGGGTCGCTACCGATCTGCTCGACGCAAGAAGAGAGCGATCGGACTTGCTGCCAGGTCAGCGTGTGCTGCAGGCGCTCCAGGTGGATCAGGAGAATCGTTGACCATTGTCAATGTCATCAAATTCCGGTCGCGCAACATTCAAACTTGGATTCCGCGTCGCGGTCCGGACTTACGCAGTTAAAAACCCACGAAGGAGACATCGCATGGGCATGGCTAGCGAGTTCAAGGAATTTGCCCTCAAGGGCAGCGTAATGGACCTGGCGGTGGGCGTGATCATCGGCGCGGCGTTTGCCAAGATCGTCGACTCCCTGGTTGGCGACATCATCATGCCGCTGGTCAGCCGCGTTTTCGGTGGCCTGGACTTCAGCAACTACTTCATACCCTTGGCGGGACAGACCGCCACCACGCTGATCGAAGCCAAAAAGGCGGGAGCGGTCCTGGCCTACGGGAATTTCATCACCATCGCCATCAACTTCGTCATTCTTGCCTTCATCATTTTCATCATGATCAGGCAGGTGAACAGGCTGAAAAAAGACACCCCTGTCGCCCCGGCAGCGCCGCGCGAGGAAGTGGTGCTCTTGCGGGAGATTCGGGACGGCCTGCGCAGATAAGCGCTGCACCAGCGAGGAAAATGCACCTCCGCCACGGTTCGGATGCCGGGAGCAGGACCGATATGGGATCAGGAAAAGTATTGACGGAAATATGAGGGTACTCTTTGCCTTCTACCCCATATACCCGGCCCTATCCATGACCCAGCTCACCGTCTATCACATCCCCGTCTGCCCCTTCTCCCAGCGACTGGAAATCCTCTTGTCGCTCAAAGGGCGTCGCAGCGAGCTTGATTTTCAAGTGGTTGACATCACCCGGCCGCGAGCCGACTGGCTGCTGCAAAAGACTCGCGGCACCACCGCCTTGCCGGTCCTGGAGACCGCCGATGGGCGCATCCTGAAGGAAAGCCTGGTCATCCTGCAGTACCTGGAAGACATCTATCCGGAGCCAGCCGTCGCCCAGCGCGACCCGTACCGGCGCGCCGTCGAGAACATGCTGACGCGACTGGAAGGCGAATTCGGAAACCATGGTTACAGGTTCGTCATGAATCAGGACCCGGAGCGGCGCGATGCACTCAGGGACGGCATGCTGAAACAATATGCACGGTTGAACGACTTCCTGATGGAGCACTCACCCGCCGGGCCCTATCTTTTCGAGCAGTTCGGCTGGGCCGAGGCCGTGTACACGCCGCTCTTCATGCGTTTCTGGTTCCTCGACTACTACGAGGATTTTGAATTGCCCGACGAAGATCGCTATGCGCGGGTACGAGCATGGCGCGACGCCTGCCTTGCCCACCCGGCGGCCCAGCAGGTCACACGGGAGGAGATCGTGAAGCTCTACTACGACTACGCAAAGGGAGCCGGCAACGGCGCTTTGTTGCCGGGCCGCACGCGATCATCCTTCACATTCGACAGCGACTGGCGCGAGCGTCCGTGGCCGCCCCGGAACAAGTACCAGCACAGCGCGACGGACGAGGAACTTGGATTGTGATGGGTGCCCCGGTTCGATGTTGATTCGAGGTCGGGAGATGTCGAGTCTGATCCAGAGCATCTTCCGATGCCGGACGCACAAAGACGAAGGGCCTGTCTTTCGACAGGCCCTTCGGTGATGCTGGTGCGGCTGGCAGGAATCGAACCCACGACCCCTTGGTTCGTAGCCAAGTACTCTATCCAGCTGAGCTACAGCCGCGCTGAGAACGAAATTATAGCACCAGATTAATTCGCATGGGAAGCCCCTTGGCGAAACAATATTTCGCCTTTGCCAGGGAAGGTTAATCCCCCTGCCGGTTGATGGCGGCGAGCACCCGCGCGGGATCAATGGCGGCCCGATTCAGGATTGCGCCAACGCGCCTGAACCGCATATGTGTCCGTGCCGTTGCGCTGGCTGCGGTAGACTGATCATGTTGCCTGCGGCCCTGCCCCGACATGAAACCTTACAGGATGTGCCTGTCTTTCCTTGCCGCCTCGGTGCTACCGGCACTGCTGGCATCGCCTGCATTCGCCCTGACAGAAGAAGATCTTCGCGCGCTGGACCAGAAATGCGAGCAAGCCCGCATAGCCGCACTGACCCCGATCAGGGAAAAAATGGCGCGCGAATGCGCGCAGTCGCGCCCGCTGCAAGAATGCGAGACGGAACTCAGCACCTACGGCAACAGCCGAACGGGCGGTCGAGGCAATGTCGTGCCGGGATTGTTTTATGACCTGCCGGAATGCAAGGCGGCGCAGGCCGCCTGGGAAGAATGGGACCGGACCCGGCCCTGGAAATGACCGGACACGCGTCCGGAAAACCGCGCCCTACCGGCGCGGAATGTAGATATCCTGCCCGGCCTCGTTGATCTGGCGGCGCAAGTTGCGCCGCTCCTCGGGTGACAGGCGACCGGCCTGGCGACGCGCATTGTCCTGGGGTTCGCTATACTGCGCGGCTGGATTGCGGGAACCACCACCGGCTCCGCCACGGTTATCCGGCGACGCGCCCGGTACCAAACGCTCACCGCCGCGCTGTGCATACCGGTCCCAGTTCGCCGGCGCGGCAGCAACCAGGCCGGCGCCGAGTAGCGATCCGAACACAGCAAGTAAAATAATAATCTGGAACAACTGCTTTGCCATCAGGTGCTTTCAAGTACCGTAGGTGAACCCGCTTTCAATGAAAACCAGTGTATGTGCAGACGACCTGCACCAGAACGGAATCGGCGTAAAGTGTGTAACACTTTGTTATTCATGCGCTTCGAATTGTACATCGCAGTTTCTGGTTAGATAACATAAGCGAATGAATACGACAAACGGATCCAATCAAAGCAACCCGGCCAGCAAGGCGCGCATTCTCGTGGTCGATGACGACATCCGCCTGCGCGACCTGCTGCGGCGCTATCTTGGCGAACAGGGCTTCAATGTAGTCACTGCCGAGAATGCGCAGGCGATGAACAAGCTGTGGCTGCGCGAGCGCTACGACCTGCTGGTCCTCGACCTCATGCTTCCTGGCGAAGACGGCCTGTCGATCTGCAGGCGGCTGCGCGGAGCCGGCGATGAAACGCCGATCATCATGCTGACTGCCAAGGCCGAGGATGTCGATCGCATCATCGGCCTCGAGATGGGCGCGGACGACTATCTTCCCAAACCCTTCAATCCGCGCGAGCTGGTGGCGCGCATCAATGCCGTGCTTCGTCGCAAGGGCCCGGACGAAGCCCCGGGCGCTCCTTCGGAAACGCCGCAGTCATTCAGTTTCGGCGAATTCGTGCTCGACCTCGGCACGCGCACCCTGAAGAAGAATGGCCAGAGCGTGCCCCTGACCACCGGCGAATTTTCGGTGCTGAAGGTGTTTGCCCGCCATGCGCGGCAACCCTTGTCGCGCGAAAAGCTGATGGAGTTGGCGCGCGGGCGCGAATACGAGGTATTCGACCGCAGCCTGGACGTGCAGATCTCCCGCCTGCGCAAGCTGATCGAGCCGGATCCGTCCAGCCCTCTCTATATACAGACGGTGTGGGGACTCGGCTATGTGTTCATTCCAGACGGCCAGCCGCGCTGACCATTGACTATCCCGATCACACGTCGCACAGGCCGCTTCGCGTGGCTGCGCAGCGGGCTGCTATGGCGCACATTTTTCCTGCTCGCCTTCCTGATCGCAGCCAGCATGGCGGCCTGGGTCGCCAGCTTCCGCATGGTCGAGCGCACGCCGCGCGCCAGCCAGATTGCGGCGCAGGTGGTATCCATCGTCACCATCACTCGTGCCGCCCTGACCCACTCCGCTCCTGACTCGCGGCGTGAACTGCTGTTCGACCTGGCCAGCAACGAAGGGGTGCGGATTTATGCGCGGGAAGAAACCGATGTACTCAAGCCGCCGACCGACAATGCGCTGATGCCGGTGATCCAGTCGGATGTCCGCGCCAGGCTGGGCGCAGACACGGCATTCGCCAGCTCGGTCAATGACATACCGGGTTTCTGGGTCAGCTTCAAGATCGAAGATGACGAGTACTGGCTGGCCCTGGAAAGGGAGCGTGTCGAACGTTCGTCGGGCGTGCAGTGGCTGGGCTGGGGGGCAACGACGCTGATCTTGTCCCTGCTCGGCGCCGTGTTCATCTCGCGCCTGATCAACCAGCCGCTGGCAAGGCTGACTGCCGCCACCAGGTCAATGGCGAAAGGCCAGGCGCCGGAACCATTGCCGGAAGCCGGGCCGACTGAAATCCGCCAGGCAAACCGCAGCTTCAACCAGATGGTCGATGACCTGCAGCGGGTCGAGTCCGACCGCACCTTGATATTGGCGGGCATTTCTCACGATCTGCGCACGCCGATCTCGCGGATGGTGCTCGAGGTAGAAATGGCCAGGCTGCCGGAAGACGCTCGCCGCGGGATGCAGTCGGACCTGGCCCAGATGGATGCCATCATCGCCCAGTTCCTCGACTATGCGCGTCCGAGCGACAGCACGAAATTTGTCGTGGTCGACCTGAGCGCGCTGATGGAAGAGACGGCGCACGCGGTGCAGCGTTCACCCGACTTGAATGTGACGACCCGAATCAAGCCGCGAGTGCTGGTGCGTGGCAACCCGACCGACCTGCGGCGGGTGATCAACAACCTGGTGGAAAATGCGCGCCGCTACGGGCGCAAGCCGGGAGAAAAGCAGAGCAAGGTCGAGATGCTCTGCCGCGCCGAAGGAAACGAGGCGCTGGTCGAGATCAGCGACCAGGGCCCGGGAATACCGGGGGGCGACCTTGAACAACTGCTGCGCCCCTTCACGCGCCGGGACTCCGCGCGCAGCCAGGCCGATGGCGCAGGACTGGGCCTGGCAATCGTCGACCGTGTGCTCCAGAACCATGGGGCGAAGCTGCAGCTGGTGAATCGCAAGGGCGGCGGACTGATGGTCCGATTCAGGATGCCGATGGCCTAGCCGGCATGCTGGCTCAATGGCCCTCGCCCCCGTGCTCTCCGGTGATCGGTCCTGCCTTGAAAAGCGTCTGACGCAGCTCATGATCCATGCGCGGATCCTGCCTGCGTATCCACTCCAGAACCATCGCCGCGTGTTCCTTTTCCTCATCGCGGTTATGCGCCAGTATTGCCTTGAGCTCAGGGTCGCTGCAGGCATCGACGCGCTGGTTATACCAGTCGACTGCCTCCAGTTCCTCCATCAGGGAAACGATCGCCCGATGCATGTCCCTGGTCTTCCCGGACAACTTGTCCAGCGGTTCGTGGTAGCCCTCGCTTGCCATGGTGACATTTCCTTTCGTCTCGTCAAGAATCCTGTTCCGCATCCCGTCGGGAATATGGATTTCCTATCCTACACGTCCCGCCATCTCCTGATTTGCGCTGTGCGCATATCCACATGTTCGATGCCCCGGCGCAAGTCACGAACGAACGCAAGTCACGAACGAACGCGAATGCACGTTGTCGAACCGACTTGATTAACGAGGAGGAAGCATGCAAGCACACACCTGGATACTGGTCGCAGACGGCGCGCGGGCGCGCATATTCGAAACCAATCCGCAGGACACCGAACACTTTACCGAGATCCGGGATTTTTCAAATCCGGCCGCGAAGAGCCACGCCAGCGACCTGGAAACAGACAAACTCGATCGCTTCTATGGCGGCAAGGGCCAGGCCGGCCCGGGGCATTCCGCAGAGGCGCGGGAAGATCCGTTCGAGCACGCGGCCCGGGTATTCACGCACGATGTCGGCGCCTTCCTCGACCGCGCCTGCGCCGAGCACCGCTATGAAAAACTCTACGTCGTCGCACCGTCGAAATTCATCGGCGCGATAAGAAAGAGCATGGACAAGCGGACCCAGGCATCCGTCGACAAGGAAATCATAAAAGACATCTCGGGGCTCAGCGAGCCGGAGATTGAAAATTATGTAAAAAGCGCACTGCACTAGCGCGCGCCGTGGCGGCGCATCGCTGCAGGATCAGCTGCCCTGCCGGAACAGCAACGCCACCGCTTCCGCGGCGATGCCCTCTTCCCGGCCAAGGAAGCCAAGCCGTTCGTTGGTCTTGGCCTTGATGTTGACCTGCGCCGGGAGGATGCCAAGGTCGGCAGCGATATGCTCGACCATGGCCGGTATGTGGGGCGCCATTTTGGGCGCCTGGGCGATGATGGTTGCGTCGACATTGCCAACTGCATAGCCGGCCTGCGTCACACGCTGCGCCGTTTCACGCAGCAGCACGCGCGAGTCGGCGCCGGAAAACTTCGGGTCGGTGTCCGGGAAATGGCGGCCTATGTCGCCCAGTCCGGCCGCACCCAGCAGTGCATCGGTGATTGCGTGCAGCAGCACGTCCGCGTCGGAATGTCCGAGCAGGCCGCGGTCGTGCGCAATATGCACGCCGCCGATGACCAGCCTGCGATCCGGCACCAACGCGTGGCAGTCGTAGCCCTGGCCAATGCGGTACGGGGGTTGAAATGAGGGTTGATTGTTCATTGCTGCATTCCCAGGAATAGTTCGACCAGCGCCGCATCTTCCGGCAACGTGACCTTCATGTTGCGCAGGCTGCCTTCCACCAGCAGCGGCTGCAGGCCGAGCGCCTCGACCGCACTCGCTTCGTCCGTCACTACCGTTGCAGATTCTTGCGCGCTGCGCAGCGCGTCTGCCAGCATCCCGCAGCGAAACATTTGCGGCGTCTGCGCCGCCCACAGTCCGGCCCGCGGGATTGTCGCGCACACCCGGTGCGAGGCATCGGATTGCTTCATGGTATCCGCTACCGGCAGCGCCAGCAGTCCGCCCACCTCGTCGTCGCCAACTGCTTCCATCAGACTGGCTACCAGGGCCGGCGTCAGGCCAGGCCGTGCGGCATCATGCACCAGTATCCAGTCGGCGTCCGCGCATTGCCCGCGTATCGCCCGTAAACCATTCTGCACCGACTCGTGCCGCGTCGCGCCGCCGACGCGCAGCACGCTCACGCGGGAATCCTGCAATGCCAGCCCATCCACATAGCCATCCTCCGCACTGACCACGACGAACACATGTTCGATGGCATCGACAGCGGCCAGCGCCGCCACGGCATGCGCGAGCATGGGCTTGCCGCGCAATGGCAGGTACTGCTTCGGTGTGGCAGATTGCATGCGGCTGCCAACGCCGGCCGCGGGTATCAGTGCGTAGTAGCGCGGCATGCGGCCGTCAGCGCCAAGTGTCATTGTGGAACCGGTTACGTGCTATCGGGGCCCTGCGGGAACACGCGCGGGGCAATGGGAGGGATGTGTCTGGGCTATATGTGCAGACTATGCGTGTGGGATATAATCACACCAAGTTTTTTCACTGTCAAATCCGCAAAAACGGCAACACCGCGCTGTCGCGTTTGACAACTGACATTCCCATGTCACACCGCGATGTCATTCGACCCCAGAAGATCCCTCCCCAAATCCGGACACCGATTCGCCCTTCCTGCCCTGCATGGGTCGGCTGATGCGTGGGTGCTGGCACAGGCCGCCGCCGAGCTGAAATCGCAGAAGCGCATGCTGACGGTGGTTGCCGCCAATGCGACCGATGCCCAACGACTGCTGGTGGAAATCCCGTGGTTTGCGCCGCCGGGCGAAGACGCCGCCCGCTGCCACCTGCTGCCCGACTGGGAAACCCTGCCCTACGACGCTTTCTCCCCCCACCAGGACCTGGTGTCGGAACGGCTGGCGACGCTGTACGAGGTGCAAAGCGGCCGCTGCGACGTCCTGATCGTGCCGGCGACCACCGCCCTGTTGCGGATGGCGCCGCCGTCCTTCCTGGCCGGCCATACCTTTTTCTTCAAGCAGGGCGACACGCTCGACGAGGCAAAGCTCAGGCAGCAACTCACCACTGCCGGCTATTCGCACGTCGGGCAGGTCATGTCGCCCGGCGAATATTCGGTTCGCGGCGGGCTGATCGACCTGTTCCCGATGGGTTCGGCCCTGCCCTATCGCATCGATCTGTTCGGCGACACCATCGAAACCATCCGCACCTTCGATGCCGACTCCCAGCGTTCGCTCTATCCGGTCAAGGAAGTCCGGCTGCTGCCCGGCCGTGAATTTCCGATGGATGAAGCCTCGCGCCAGGCATTTCGCAGCCGCTGGCGCGAATCGATCGAAGGCGACCCGTCGCGCTCGACCATATACAAAGACATCGGCCAGGGCATCCCGACCGCGGGCATCGAGTATTACCTGCCGCTGTTTTTCGACGAAACCGCGACGCTGTTCCATTACGTGCCGCAGGACACCGCATTCGCGCTGATCGGGGATGTGGAAGCATCGATCAAGCGTTTCTGGACCGATACCCAGTCACGCTATCGTTTCCTGAAGTCGGACCGCGAGCGGCCCCTGCTCGAACCCGCCGCGCTGTTCCTGACCGACGAAGACTTCTTCACGCTGATGAAAGCGCACGGACGCTGGGTACTGCAGAAAGACGACGCGCCGTCGTCGGTTTCCGCACCGCTGCCCAACATCGCCGTCAACCGCCGCGCGGATGACCCGCTGGTCAACCTGCGCGCCTGGCTGCTGATGACCGACAAGCGGGTGATGTTGTGCGCCGACTCCAGCGGCCGTCGCGAAACGCTGCAGCAATATTTCAACGAATTCGACCTGCACTTCGAATTGTGCGAAGGCTTCCAGGATTTCCTGACCGGCTCTGCCAAGGTGATGCTCGGCGTGGCGCCGCTGCACGACGGTTTCTCGCTGGCGAACGAAAACGGGGCGCTGGCTTTCATTACCGAGACCGAGCTGTACGCCGGCACCGGCCGTCGTGCCGGACGTCGCCGCCAGGAAGGCGCGACCCAGGTCGAGGCGATGGTGCGCGACCTGTCCGAGCTCAAGATCGGCGATCCGGTGGTGCATGCCAACCACGGCATCGGCCGCTACATGGGCCTGGTCAGCATGGATCTCGGCGAAGGCGAGACCGAGTTCCTGCACCTGGAATATGCGAAGGAAACCAAGCTCTACGTGCCGGTATCGCAGCTGCACGTGATCTCGCGATATTCCGGTGCCGCGCCGGAAGATGCGCCGCTGCACACGCTTGGCTCGGGCCAGTGGGACAAGGCCAAGCGCCGTGCGGCGCAGCAGATACGCGACACTGCGGCAGAACTGCTGAACCTGTACGCCCGGCGCGCCTTGCGCAAGGGTCATGCGTTCCAGTATTCAGCCAAGGATTACGAAGCCTTCGCTGAAAGCTTCGGTTTTGAAGAAACGCCGGACCAGGCCGCCGCCATCAATGCCGTAATCAAGGACATGACCAGCGGCCAGCCGATGGACCGGCTGATCTGCGGCGACGTCGGATTCGGCAAGACCGAAGTCGCCCTGCGCGCTGCTTTCGTGGCCGTCATGGGCGGCAAGCAGGTCGCAATCCTGGCGCCGACCACCTTGCTGGCCGAGCAGCATGCGCAGACTTTTGCCGACCGCTTTGCCGACTGGCCGGTAAAAATTGCCGAGCTGTCGCGCTTTCGCACTGGCAAGGAAGTGACCCAGGCAATCAAGGGCATGGCCGCAGGAACGATCGATATCGTCATCGGCACCCACAAGCTGCTGTCGGGCGACGTCAAGTTCGAACGGCTGGGGCTGGTGATCATCGACGAGGAACACCGCTTCGGCGTGCGCCAGAAAGAAGCGCTGAAGGCGCTGCGCGCGGAAGTCGACGTCCTGACGCTGACGGCCACACCGATCCCGCGCACGCTCGGCATGGCGCTTGAAGGCCTGCGCGATTTTTCCATCATTGCCACGGCGCCGCAAAAGCGGCTGGCGATCAAGACCTTCGTGCGGGCCGAGGGCGAGTCCGTGATTCGCGAGGCCTGCCTGCGCGAGCTCAAGCGCGGCGGCCAGGTCTACTTCCTGCACAATGAAGTCGAGACGATAGAAAACCGTCGTGCAATGCTGGCCGAGCTGCTGCCGGAAGCGCGCATCGGCATCGCCCACGGCCAGATGCACGAGCGCGAGCTGGAAAAGGTGATGCGCGACTTCGTCAACCAGCGCTTCAACATCCTGCTGTGCACCACGATCATCGAAACCGGCATCGACGTGCCGACCGCCAACACCATCATCATGCATCGCGCCGACAAGTTCGGACTGGCGCAGTTGCACCAGTTGCGCGGCCGCGTCGGGCGCTCCCATCACCAGGCCTATGCCTACCTGCTGGTGCACGACGTGCAGATTCTCTCCAAGCAGGCGCAACGGCGGCTGGAGGCAATCCAGCAGATGGAAGAACTGGGCAGCGGCTTCTACCTGGCGATGCACGACCTCGAGATCCGCGGCGCCGGCGAAGTGCTCGGCGAAAACCAGTCCGGCGAAATGACCGAGATCGGTTTCCAGCTCTATTCGGACATGCTGAACCACGCGGTGAAAGCGCTGAAAAACGGCAAGGAGCCCGACCTCGAAGCGCCGCTGTCGACCACGACCGAAATCAACCTGCATGTGCCGGCCCTGCTGCCCAACGATTACTGCGGCGACGTGCACGAGAGGCTGTCGCTGTACAAGCGGCTGGCCAACTGCAACCAGCAGGCCGCCATCGACGCCCTGCAGGAAGAACTGATCGACCGCTTCGGCAAGCTGCCGGATCCGGCCCGGGCGCTGATTGAGACCCACAGGCTGCGGGTGGCGGCCGAACCGGTGGGCATTGTCAAGATCGACGCCCATGGGGAAGCAGCCGTGCTGCAATTCCAGCCCAACCCGCCGGTCGACGCCATGCGTATCATCGACCTGGTGCAAAAGAACCGGCACATCCGGCTGCACGGCCAGGACAAGCTGCGCATCACCGCTAAAATGCCGGACCTGGCGAGCCGGGTATCGCAATTGCGCTCGACGATCCGCTCGCTGGCGGCATGAAAATTCCAACTCACATTCCATTTCACATTCACGATTCACGCATCATGATGAACCTCGTACTGCAAGGCCCTGCCCCCGATCCCGCCGCCATCGAACGGCTCGCCGCCATGGCTGGCAGCAAGCGCCTGGTGGCGCTCGACTCGGGCGCGGTGCGCTGCGAGGACGTCAGCTGCGACGACGAACTGAAGGCGGAGCTGTATGCGACGGCGCTGGCGGCACGACTGGATGCCACGCTGGTGCCGGCCGGACTGCGCCTGCAGGATTTCGGGCTGGTGGCGATGGACATGGATTCCACGCTGATCACGATCGAGTGCATCGACGAGATCGCCGACATGCAAGGACTGAAACCGCAGGTGGCTGCGATTACCGAAGCGGCCATGCGCGGCGAGATCGAATTCCGCGAAAGCCTGACGCGCCGAGTGTCGCTGCTCAAGGGGCTGGATGCGACGGCGCTGGAACGGGTCTACAGCGAGCGGCTGCAACTCTCGCCCGGTGCCCAGCGGATGCTCGACGCCGTACGCAGCGCCGGCCTCAAGACCTTGCTGGTCTCGGGTGGCTTCACCTATTTCACCGACCGCATGAAAACCCGCCTGGACCTCGATTTCACCCATTCGAACCAGCTCGAAATCGTGGACGGCAAGCTGACCGGGCGGCTGGTCGGCGAGATCGTCGACGCCCAGGGCAAGAAAGCGACCGTCGAACGCGCCTGCGCCGAAATCGGGATCGGTGCGGACCGGGCAATCGTGATGGGCGATGGCGCCAACGACCTTGCGATGATGCGTATTGCCGGACTGTCCGTGGCGTTTCGCGCCAAGCCGGTGGTACGCGCGCAAGCAGATGTGGCCTTGAACTTCAGCGGCCTCGACGGCATTCTGAACCTGTTTGAATCTTGAGCCTGTTTGAATGAAGCATGCCGTGCACCATCCTGGTCGCCAGGGTCTTGCCCGGTACACAAAAGGAGCAGGGCATGGCGCAGGAAATCATGTTTGACCGGGAACTGGAATCGTACAAGAACCTGGCCTGGTGGCTTTACCTGTTCCACGGCGCCAGCCTGGTGTTCTCGCTGGGTGCGCTGTCGTTCATTCCGCTGATCATCAGCTACCTCAAGCGGCCCGATACGGCCGGCACCTTCGTCTACAGCCACCATACCTGGCAAATCCGTTCGTTCTGGTGGTACCTGGTATGGATGGCGCTCGGCGCAGTCCTGTTCATGACCGTCATCGGCATTCCGCTTGCCTGGCTGGTGTTCACCGCAGCTTGGGTATGGAAGGCCTACCGTCTGATCAAGGGCCTGCTCGACCTGAACGCGAACAAGTCCATGCCGACCTGAGGTCCGCGCCTGCGGCCTGATGGCTGCAGGCCGTTCCTGCACGGCAACCCCGGCGAGCGTCGCAGCGGCCCGATGCGGGCACGGCTGCCGGCTCCGGCATCCCTCCACGTCAAATTGTTAATTCCCGCGAACACTGATTGTTGGCTGCGGCCCGGAACGATATATTTTTTGCAATATTAATCGAGCGGCGCCCGGCACTTTCTGTAGTACGGGCATCGCACAACGAGAGCGGCTGGAAGCCGGCCGCTCTCGTTGACACCGTGGCCGGCGCCGGAGCGTGGATTGACGGTAAACGAAGACGACTTCCTGCAGCCCCCCTCATTCCCCGACCCCTCGTCAGGGAGCAGTCATTCCCCCCTTTCCGGGCGGGCGCCACGCCGCACACATGATCAGCCCCGCGCTCCCGGGCCTGCGCATCACGTGGATGCATGGTCGGCGCGCGAACTGCGCCAGCAATACAAGCGGCTGCTGGCTGCGCATCGCGAAGCGGGCAATCAGATGAAACACCTGGCCTGCCATGACCCGCTCACCGGCCTTCTCAACCGGGCCATGTTCAGCCGCCAGTTGGGCCGCGCCCTGGCACGGGCACGCCATGACGGGAGCGGGCTGGCCGTGTTGCTGATCGACCTCGACCGATTCAAACTGATCAACGACGCGCTGGGCCATCATGCCGGCGACCGGTTGTTGCAGGAAATGGCACGCCGGCTGCAAGCGGTGCTGCCGGAACGCACTGCAGTGGCCCGCATGGGCGGCGATGAATTCGTCGTGCTGCTCGACGAACCTGCCATCGCCAGTCGCCTGCCACAGCTGGCGCGGCAGATCCTGCAGGCGCTGGCGATCGAATACCCGCTGGAGGGGCAACTGCTTCACATCACCGCAAGCATTGGCGTCAGCACCTGCCCACAGGACGGGCACGATGAATACGCCCTGCTCAAGCGGGCCGACATCGCGATGTACCGCGCCAAGGCAGCTGGCAAGAATACCTGCGCGCACTATTCCTCCGGGATGGACGGGGCTTCCGCAGTACAACTGGCGCTCGAGTCGGACTTGCGCAGGGCCATCGAACGCAATGCCCTGACCTTGTACTACCAACCCAAGGTAAGGACGCAGACATCCCGTATCACCGGGTCGGAAGTGCTGGTACGCTGGGAACACGAAGAACTCGGCCTGCTGCGCCCGGAAGATTTCATCCCGCTGGCGGAAGAAACCGGGCTGATCGTGCCATTGACGAAGTGGATACTGCGGCAAGCGTGCCGCCAGAACCGCGAGTGGCGCAGCCAGGGCCTGCCCGCGCTGCAGGTGGCGGTCAACCTGTCCGCACGCCAGTTCGCCGACGGCAACCTGCTAGCCGACATCCGCTCCGTACTGGCCGAAACCGGCATGGAGCCGTCCCTGCTGGAACTGGAAATCACAGAGAGCATGATGATGCGCGACACCCGGCATTCGCGCCGGATGCTGGAGGGATTGAAGGCGCTGGGGGTGCACATTGCGCTCGACGATTTCGGCGTAGCCTATTCATCGCTGTCGCACCTGAAACGGTTCCCGATCGACATCATCAAGATCGACCGCTCCTTCATCCGGGGCATACCCGGATCACGGGCGGATGAAGCGATTACCGAAGCGATCATTACGCTCAGCCGCAACCTGAACATCAAGGTCGTTGCCGAAGGCGTCGAAAAGAAGGAGCAACTGCAATTCCTGCGCAGCCGCCGCTGCGATGAAATCCAGGGCTATCTATTCAGCCAGCCGCTGGATGCGCAGTCATTTTCGGCGCTGTTGCAGGGCAAGCAGCAAGCGCAGGTGATGGATTGAGGCGGGATTGAGGCGGGATTGAGGCCGAATTGCGCCGGAATTGACTCGGGATTGCGCCGGCCTCAGCCTTCCAGCGAGCGCAAGGCCTGTTCGATATCCGCGATCAGGTCTTGCGGGTCTTCCAGGCCGACATTGAAGCGCACCAACTGCCCGCTGCCGGCCCATCCGCTGCGCATCTGTCCGATCCGGTACGGCACGCACAGGCTGTTGGCGCCACCCCAGGAAAATCCTATCCCGAACAGGCGCAGGCTGTCGATGAAGCGGTCGGTCTGTTCCTCGCTGTAGCGTTCGTCGAAAACCACCGAGAACAATCCGCCGGCCCCGGTAAAATCCCGCTTCCACGTCTCGTGTCCGGGACAATCCGGCAAAGCCGGGTGCAGCACGCGCGCGATCTCCGGACGCGATTTCAGCCAGGCGGCGACAGCCCGGCCGCCGGCGTCGTGGGCGTCGAAGCGCAGCTTCAGCGTCGGCAATCCGCGCAGTACCAGGAAGGTGTCGTCAGCGCTGACCCCAAGTCCCAGCCGCATGTGCGCCATTTCGATGCGCCGATGCAATTCTTCGTCGCGCGTGATCACCGCGCCCATCAGCACATCCGATCCGCCCGACTGGTACTTCGTCAGCGCCTGCATCACGATGTCCACGCCGTGATCGAAAGCGGCAAAAGCCAGTCCGGCAGACCAGGTGTTGTCGAGCGCGACCGGTATGCCGCGCGCACGCGCAGCCTGGCAGATTGCAGGTATATCCGGCACCTCCATCGACACCGATCCCGGCGCTTCAGCCCAGACCAGCCTGGTGTTGTCCAGCAGCAGCGCGGCAATCCCGGCCCCCACCAGCGGGTCGTAGTAGCGCACCTGCACGCCGAAATCGCGCGCCATCCAGTTGGCAAAATCCCGGTTCGGGTTGTAGACGTTCTCCGGGATCAGCACATCATCGCCGCTCCGGAGCAAGGCCATGTGCACCATGGCGATCGCCGCCAGCCCGCTCGGCGCGAGCAGGCAGTGTTTGCCGCTTTCAATCGCAGCCAGCCGGGCTTCCAGCGTAAAGGTGGTCGGCGTGCCGTGCAGGCCGTAGGTATAGGCGCTCTTGTCCTGCCAGTTGCGCGAGCGCATGGCGGCAACGCTGGAGAACAGCACCGTCGACGCATGGTGGATTGGCACAGGAAACGCGCCGAAGCCGGCAGGTGCCAGATAGTCGTTGTGCACCAAGCCGGTCTGGACCGATTTTTTTGCCATGGCTTTGCCCCTTGGTTTGTTCAATTCAGGTCAGGCCAGCGTGCTACCGCGCCGCGGACCGGATCAACGGCCGGCGTCGGGACGGGCCGTCGGCGCAATGTTCATCCGGCGCAGCGAGAACGGCCTGGGCGGGCCATCATCGGCACCACGCCAGCTGCCATTGAACAGATCGCCTTCGCGCTTGCCCTCCCACTGGCCTGACACGTTGGTGCCGTTGACCGACTCCTCCATCCAGAATCCATCCTGATCGAATTCGCCCGCCAGCAGTATGCTGCGGCCCTGTCCGAACACGAAATACTCGCCTTCGACACCGCCTTCCTCATCCGGCTTCGGCCGCAGTTGCATCTGCACCTGCTGGTCCCCGAGCGAACCGCGCAGCACGAGACCTTTGGCCGGCATGGCCGGCTGCGCTGCGGCCGCCGGCTGGTCCTTGCCGGCCGCAGCGAGCGGTCCGGCGCACAAACACAGCAGCAGGGGCAGCAACGCGGCAAAGCGCCGCGCATGCAAGCCGCGCATCATCAGGAGCGCGCCCACAGATCGTGGGCGTCGGCCGCGTACACATCGACGTCATAAAACTCGCCGACCTTCAGCGTGCGGCCCGGCTCGTACGGCCGCTTGACGTAGACAACGCCGTCGATCTCGGGCGCATCCGCCGCCGAGCGGCCGACCGCACCCTCCGCGCTCAGCTCGTCGATCAGCACGCGGATGGTCTTGCCGATCTTGGCCCGCAGCCGTTTTTCGGAAATCGCTTCCTGCAACTGCATCACTCGCCCGCGGCGCTCTTCCCGCAGCTCTTCGGGCACCGGGTTATCCAGCGCATTGGCGGTCGCGCCTTCCACCGGCGAGTAGGCGAAGCAGCCCAGCCGGTCGATTTCGGCCTCCTGCAGGAAATCCAGCAGGTACTGGAATTCCGCCTCGGTCTCGCCCGGGAAGCCGGCGATGAAGGTGGAACGGATCGTGATGTCCGGGCACAGCGCGCGCCAGGCACGGATGCGCTCGACATTTTTTTCGCCGCTGGCCGGGCGCTTCATCCGCTTGAGCACGTCCGGATGGGCATGCTGCAGCGGCACGTCCAGGTAAGGCACGATGTTGGTGCCGTTCATCAGCGGGATGATGTCGTCGACGTGCGGATACGGATAAACATAATGCAGCCGGACCCAGGCGCCGTAGCCGGCGGCAAGCTCGTTGAGTGCGCCGACCAGCTGGGTCATGTGGGTGCGGACCGGCTTGCCGTTCCAGAATCCGGTACGGAACTTGACGTCGACGCCATAAGCGCTGGTGTCCTGCGAAATCACCAGCAATTCCTTCACGCCGGCCTTGAACAGGTTTTCCGCTTCCAGCATCAAGTCGGCGATGGGCCGCGACACGAGGTCCCCGCGCATCGACGGGATGATGCAAAAACTGCAGCGGTGATTGCAGCCCTCGGAGATCTTCAGGTAGGCATAGTGGCGCGGCGTCAGCTTGACGCCCTGGGGCGGCAGCAGGTCAGTGAAGGGCGAATGCGGCTTGGGAAGATGGAAGTGAACAGCATCCATCACCTCGCCCAGCGCATGTGGGCCGGTCACGGCCAGCACCTTGGGATGCACCTGCTGCACGATATCCCGGCCAGTAGCGTCTTTTTTTGCACCCAGGCAACCGGTGACGATCACCTTGCCATTTTCATGCAGCGCCTCGCCAATGGCGTCCAGCGACTCCTGCACGGCGGCGTCGATGAAACCACAGGTATTGACGATGACGAGATCCGCGCCGTCATAAGACTTGGCGGTTTCGTAACCTTCGGCGCGCAACTGGGTGAGTATCTGTTCGGAGTCGACCAGGGCTTTGGGGCAGCCGAGCGAGACAAAGCCGACTTTTGGTGCAACGGGGGTATCGGTGGACATGGCGCGATGGGTGAGGCAAAGGCGCTATTGTACTGGACGGCTTGAAACGCAGACGGGGACGGGTTCGCAAAGCGTAACCCGTCCCCGTCCCGACGGCGTCGAGCGGAAGGAAAACCCGCCGCAGCCTACTCTTTCTTGTTATCCCCAGGCATGGGCACGAACGGGAAGGCCCCGAACATGTTCTTGCTCTGGCTCTGCATCTGCTCCTGCATCTGCAGGAACAGGCTCTTGCTCTGCTCGATGTAGTTGCCCATCATGCCCTGCATCATCGGACCCTGCACGCTCATGAACTGGGTCCACATCTCGGGGCTGAACGGCTTGCCCTCGTACAGGCCCTTGGAGTTTTCGGTGAGCTTGTTCTGGATGTCGATGAAAGCCTGGATGTTCTTTTCCAGGTAGTTCCCCATCAAACCCTGCATCGCATGGCCGTAATAGCGAATGATCTGGGACAGCGCGCCGCTGGAGAACATCGGCGATCCATTTGCTTCTTCCTCGAGGATGATCTGCAGCAGGATGCTGCGGGTCAGGTCTTCGGCGGATTTGGCATCGACGACTGTGAAGTCCTCGTTGTTCAGCACCAGTTGCTTCACATCGGCTAGCGTGATGTAGGAACTGGTCTGCGTGTCGTACAGCCTACGGTTGGGGTACTTCTTGATCAAACGCTCGGATGTCTTTTTTGCACTAGTCATTGCTGATCTTTCACCTTGCTCCGGGACTTCAGTCAGGCCGCCGTCAATTGAAATCCTGCGGCGGGTGTTATCCGACGTTTATACTGCCAAAACTCCGACGCCGCAACCGCACATTGGTGCGATGCGATACCTGCACCCCGGCCTTACACAGACCTTACGCCTTGACCTTGACATAGCGGCCCGGCGCCGCTTCAACCGGCTTGTAATGGGCATTGCCGTAACGCCGCGGCGCCGGCACTTCCTTCCCGGCGTAACGTGCCAGGAAAGCCGACCATTCCGGCCACCAGCTGCCGGGCTTTTCAGTGGCTCTTTGCAACCACTCCTGCGCATCCACGGGCAGTTGCTTGTTGATCCAGTAACTGCGCTTCTTTTTTTCCGGCGGATTGATCACGCCGGCAATATGACCGGAGGCGCCAAGTATGAAACGGTTGTTCGCCGGCTTCTTGCGGTTGATTAACCGGGTGTTGGCATACGCCGTCGCCCACGGCACGATGTGATCCTCCCGCGAGGCGTAGATCAGCGCCGGCACGTCGATCGCACCAAGGTCTACCGGCTGGCCGCACACGCGCAACTTGTTCGGCACCTTCAGGCTGTTTTCCAGGTACAGGTTGCGCAGATACCAGCAGAACATCGGCCCGGGGAGATTGGTGCCGTCGGCATTCCAGTACAGCAAGTCGAATGGTGGCGGATCCTCGCCCATCAGGTAGTTCGACTCGACATAGTTCCAGATCAGGTCATTTGGCCGCAGGCTGGAAAATGCAGCGGAAAATTCACGGCCAAGCATGAGGCCGCCGCCGCCGATCTCACGCTCACGATGCGCCACCTGCGCCTCGTCGATAAAAACCTCGAGCGTGCCGGCATCGGAAAAATCAAGCAGTGCAGTCAGCAGCGTCAGGCTTGACACCGGCTTTTCGCCGCGCGCCGCCAGTACCGCCAGCGCGGTGGAAAGGATGGTGCCGCCGACGCAGAATCCCAGTGCGTTGACCTGTGGCTGGCCGGAAATTTCCTGCGCCACGTGCAAGGCCCGGATCGCCCCTTCTTCGACGTAGTCGTCCCAGGTCAGCCTTCCCAGTTCCGGCTGTGGATTGCACCAGGACACCAGGAATACGGTATGCCCCTGCAGCACCGCATGGCGCACCAGCGAATTGGCGGGCTGCAGGTCCAGGATGTAGTACTTGTTGATGCACGGCGGCACGATCACCAGCGGCTTTTCATATACCGTGCGGGTCTGCGGCTTGTACTGGATCAGCTGGAACAATGCGTTCTCGTACACCACCGCGCCCTCGGTCGTGGCGACATTGCGCCCGATCTCGAAGGCCTCTTCGTCGGTCTGCGAGATGTGGCCTTTCTGCATGTCGGCCAGCATGTGGGCGATACCGCGCTGCAGACTCTGGCCCCTGGTCTCGATGATTTTTTGCTGCGCCTCGGGATTGGTGACCAGGAAGTTGGCCGGCGACAGCGCATCCACAGTCTGCTGGACGGCGAAACGGATTTTCTGCTTGACCTTCGGCGTGGCCTGGACTGCATCGACCATGGAAGACAGGAAACGGCCGTTGAGCAGGTAGACCGCCGCATTGAATGCCGACAATGGATTGCTGTGCCAGGCAGCTCCGGCGAACCGTTTGTCGTCCACCGCCGGCGCCCGGGCGCTCGCCAGGTCCTGCCACAGCGCCGTGATCTGCTGCACGTATTCTTCCTGCAGCTGCTTCATGCGGGCTGGATCGACTGCGACGGGAAGCTCGCCGGACGGCCCTGACTTGGGAAGCCCGGCCTTGAACAGGTCGGCGAACGGCGGCTGCTGCAGCCAGGACTGCCACTTGAGGGGATCCGAAATCTCGTTGATCCACGCCTGCGCGGCGGCCTGCGGGTCCGGGGTATTCATGCTGATCTCACTCGTTTCGCGTATTGTTACGTCTCTTCCGGATTTTTAGAACCGCCAAGGCTGCGGCAGCTTCCTCAATGAATATCGTCGCAATCGGCTGGATCTATGTCGTGCTGATGATGGCAATCACCGAAAACAGCGTGGTAGCCGGCATCCTGACTTTCGTGCTCTACGGCTTGTTGCCGGTAGCAATCATCTTATACATCAGCGGCTCGAAGCAGCGCAAGAGGAAACAGGACGCCGGATTGGCAGCGCGGCAGGCAGCCGACAAGCATCCCACGGATACGCAATCCGGGACCTCTCCGGACTAAAAAAAACCGAACATTCAGGGACTCAGGGTATCCAGATCAGGGTCGCCATCCGTCCCGTCACGCCGTCGCGCCGATACGAATAGAAAGACTGCGGCTCGGCCACTGTGCAATGTCCGCCTCCGCCGATGGCGGTGACGCCCGCGGCGCCCAGCCGCAGCCGGGCCAGCGCGTAGAGATCGGCCAGGTATTTCCCGCTGACGCCGGGACGCGGCGCGAAGGCCCCGACAGCGGACGGATCATGCGCGATGAATGCCGTGCGCACGTCCTCCCCCACTTCAAAATTGGCGGGCCCGATTGCCGGCCCCAGCCAGGCGACGATGTCGCCCGCTCCCGCATCCCGCATTGCCTGCAGCGTGTTCTCCAGCACGCCGCCCGCCAGTCCGCGCCAGCCCGCATGCGCTGCGCCGACCACCTTGCCATTCACGTCAGCCAGCAGCACCGGCATGCAATCCGCTGTCAGGATCGCGCACACCACGCCCGGGCGATTGCTGAAGCTGGCATCGGCGCACGGAGGTGGTGCCCCTGCCGCATTGGCCGCGTCCACCACCGTCGCGCCATGCACCTGCGTCAGCCACGCCGGCTCGGCCGGCAGCAGCGCACGCAGCCGGCGCCGGTTCTCGCGCACATCATCCTCGCGGTCGCCGACATGCAGCCCGAGATCGAGCCCGCCACCGCCGTCGAGATCGCCCCACGGCCCGCTGCTGACACCGCCCGCGCGCAGCGTGGACAATGCGCCAACCGGCGGCGCCGGCGCAGGCCAGTCGGGCCGCAGCACTGGAATCACAATTCCGGCTCTGCGATGCCGGCCTGGGCCAGCAAGGCTTTCATGTCCTCCGGCAGCGGCGCGGTCCAGGAGCGCGGCTTGCCGGAGCGCGGATGCAACAGCCCCAGCCGGCAGGCATGCAGCGCCTGGCGCGGGAAAGCCGACACCAGGTGCCGCTTGCCGTACACCGAATCGCCAACCAGCGGAAAACCGACTGACTGCATGTGCACCCGGATCTGGTGGGTGCGCCCGGTCTCCAGCTGGCAGCGCACCAGGCTGACCGGGATGCGGCTCAGCATGCCGGTCGCCAGGCGATGGTAGCGAGTGACCGCAGGCTTGCCATTTTCATCTTCGCCGACCACTGCCATCTTCACGCGGTCGCGCGGATGGCGTCCGATCGGCGCGTCGATCATGCCGCTCGGCTGGGTCGTGCCCCAGGTCAGCGCCAGGTAATCGCGCTGCACGGTGCGCGCCTGCAACTGCCGCACCAGGTCGGCTTGGGCAGCGAGGGTCTTGGCCACCACCATCAGCCCGGTCGTGTCCTTGTCAAGCCGGTGCACGATGCCGGCGCGCGGCACGACGGCCAGTGCCGGACAGTAATGCAGCAGGCCGTTAAGCAAAGTGCCGCTCCAGTTGCCGGCGCCCGGGTGGACCACCATGCCGGCCGGCTTGTTGATCACCAGCAAGGTGGCGTCTTCATGCACGATGTCCAGCGTCATCGGCTCGGGCTGGTAGGGCTGCTGGCTTTCCACCAACTGCGGCAGCACGGTGACGGATTCGTCACCGTACACGGTGGCCTTGCCGCGCGCCGGCTGTCCGTCGATGGTCACAAAGCCCTGGTCTATCCACTGCTGCAGGCGGCTGCGCGAGTACTGCGGAATCAAGCTGGAAAGCGCCTTGTCCAGGCGGACGCCGCAGAACTCCGGGTTCAGCTTTACGGTGATGGGAGCGGCGCTTTCGTCGTCTTCCAGATCGGAATCGAGGGGTGCATCGGTGGAAGAGTCTGGCGTCATCGGCATTTCTGGTAATTCCTTCGGCTATAATCGGGCACCGTCCTAGGTGTACTTCTGCCACATTCCATGCGAATCCACATTCTGAAAATCACGCTGGCTGCGATCGTGCTGTCTCTGTCGGCGTGCAGTATATTGCAAAGCGACACCGTCGACGAAACCCGCGGCTGGTCGGCCAGCAAGTTGTACGCGGAGGCCCGCACCGAGATCGCCGCGGTGAATTACGACCTGGCGCTGAAATACCTGGAGAAGCTGGAGTCGCGTTATCCATTCGGCACCTATGCGCAACAAGCGCAGATGGATACCGCCTATGTCCATTACCGTGCCGGGGACCAGGCGCTGGCGCTTGCCGCCATCGACCGCTTCATCAAGCTGCATCCGGACCACCCCAACGTCGACTACATGTATTACCTGCGCGGCCTGGTCAATTTCAACGACCGCAAGAGCATCCTCGAATTCATGGCCAGCCAGGATCCGAGCGAACGCGACCAGAAGGCCCTGCGCGAAGCATTCGACTCGTTCAAGCTGCTGGTGGAACGGTTCCCGAAAAGCATCTATGCACCGGACGCCTCCGACCGCCTGGGCTACCTGCTCAATGCGATGGCCGAATACGACGTCCACGTGGCACGATACTACTACCGTCGCGGCGCCTACCTGGCAGCCGCCAACCGGGCCCAAAGCTCGGTACAGAATTTCCGCGAAGCGCCGGCCATCGAGGAAGCCCTGTGGATCCTGGTGCGCTCCTATGATGCGCTGGGAATGACGGAGCTGCGCGATGATGCCGAGCGTGTCTACCGCAAGAATTTCCCGAACAGCCAGCTGTCGGCTACCGGCCAGCAGCCCGGCAAGAGTAAATCGTCGTGGTGGAAGGTCTGGGAGTAATTTGCTGTCTCCAGTGAGGCGGGCGAACCGGGCCGCGCACCGGGCCGCCACACCGGCCTGCCGCCCCCTCGTTCACTGCTCCACCCGCCGCCGGAACACCCACTCCCTTTCGCCGGATGCGCTCTCGTCGAAAGCATAACCTTCGCTGTCGAACTCCTTCAGCTTCCCCGGCTCGGTAATGTTGTTCTCTGCCGCATAACGCGCCATCAAACCGCGCGCGCGCTTGGCGTAGAAGGAGATGATCTTGTACCTGCCACCCTTCCAGTCCTGGAAAACCGGCGAGATCACCGGCACCGGCAGCAGCGCCGGCTTGACCACCTTGAAGTATTCTTCGGACGCCAGATTGAGCAATGCCGGGGCTTTTTGCGCCTTCAGCTGCGCCGCCAGCGCGCGCGTCACCTGCTCCCCCCAGAACGCATACAGGTCGCGTCCATGCGGGTTCGCCAGGCGGGTTCCCATTTCCAGCCGGTACGGCTGCATGCGGTCCAGCGGACGCAGCACCCCGTACAGTCCGGATAAAATCCGGAGGTGGTCCTGTGCCCATCCGACCTGGGCCGGCGTCAGCGAGCGGGCGTCGAGGCCTTCATAGACGTCGCCGTTGAAAGCGAACACTGCCTGGCGCGAATTGGCGCTGGTCAAGCGCGGCGACCAGCGCGCATAGCGGTGGGCATTGAGCGCTGCCAGCGGATCGGAGATGCTCATCAGGCTGCCAACCTGCTGCGGCGACAAGCTGCGCAGCACCTCTATCAGTTCCGCGGAGCGGTCCATGAAGTCGGGTCGGGTATGCGCTTCGGTTGGTACGGGCGAGTCGTAATCGAGTGTTTTTGCAGGTGAAAGGACAATCAGCATGTGGGCAGGAGAAATGGAGCATTCAATGTTGCCCATGATACAGAATCGCGTCGTCATCGATACCAACGTATTGCTCGACCTGTTCGTGTTCAATGATCCGCGCTGGCAGCCCTTGCTGGCTGCGCTGGAGGACGGCAGCATCGAGGCCTGGACGCGGGCCGATTGTTCCTGCGAGTGGCGCATCGTGCTGGACTATCCGCATCTGCCGCTGGACCAGGACAGCCGCGCCATTGCGCATGACCGTTTCACCCGGCTGGTGCGGATGTGGGAAGGCGATCCGGTAGCGCTGGCGCTGCCGTCATGCAAGGACACCGACGACCAGAAATTCCTCGAACTGGCGCGCGATGCCGGCGCATCGGCGCTGATCACGAAAGACAAGGCGTTACTAAAGCTGGCGCGACAGATGCGGCGGCGCGGCCTGTATGCAATCGTGACCCCGCAAGTGTGGCAGGACGCGTTTGTTTCTGCTTCGTCCACCTCTCAGGCCGGGTAGCCGCCAGGGCCGAGGCTGGCCAGTCGCGCATTGCAGGGAAAACAAGCCCGCTTTAGAATGCACCCTCCTTCCCCGCACCCACCACCACGCGCATGAACAAGCAAGCGGTTCCACTATCCCAGACAATTCCGGCGCTGGCGCCGCTTCAATCGCGGCTGCCGCGCGTGGGCACGACCATCTTCACCGTCATGTCGGCGCTCGCCACCGAAAAAGGCGCAGTCAACCTCGGCCAGGGATTCCCTGATTTCGAATGCGACCCGACGCTGCCGGACGCGGTGACTGCCGCGATGAAGGCCGGGCTGAACCAGTATCCACCGATGGCCGGCGTGCCGGCACTGCGGGACGCCATCGCCAGCAAGATCGGCAAGCTGTATGGCGCGACCTACGACCCGGCGACCGAGATCACGGTCACCGCTGGTGCGACCCAGGCGATCCTGACCACGGTCCTGTGCTGCGTGCATCCGGGCGATGAAGTAATCGTGATCGAACCTGCCTACGACAGCTACGTGCCGGCGATCGAGCTCGCCGGCGGCAAGCCGGTGTTCGTGCAGATGAGCCTGACCGAGCGCGGCTATGCAGTCCCATGGGACAAGGTCGCCGCCGCGGTGTCGCCGAAGACGCGGCTGATCATGCTGAATTCGCCGCACAATCCCACCGGTTCGGTATTGCGCCCGGAAGACACGGCGGCGCTGGCCGACATCGTGCGCGGCACGCAGATCCTGATCCTGTCGGATGAGGTATACGAGCACATGGTGTACGACGGCCTGCAGCATGAATCGCTATGCCGGATTCCTGAACTGGCGGCACGTACCTTCGTCGTTTCCAGTTTCGGCAAGACCTACCACGTGACCGGGTGGAAGATCGGCTATGTCGCCGCGCCGGCAATGCTGTCGGCAGAATTCCGCAAGGTACATCAGTTCAACGTCTTCACGGTCAACACGCCGGTGCAGCATGCGATTGCAGCCTACATGGCGAATCCGCGGCCGTATCTGGAACTGCCGGCGTTCTATCAGAAGAAACGCGACCTGTTCCGCGACGGATTGAAGAACACCCGCTTCAGGATGCTGCCGTCGGATGGCACGTATTTCCAGTGCGTCGATTACACGAAGATTTCCGGCCAGTCGGAGGCAGAGTTCGCCATGTGGCTGACCTCGGAAATCGGCGTGGCGGCGATCCCGGTGTCAGCGTTCTATGACACGCCGCGGGAGTCGGGGGTGGTGAGATTTTGTTTTGCGAAGAAGGATGAGACGCTGAGCTTGGCGCTGGAGCGACTGGCGAGGCTTTGAATCAAGCGATATCCCGGTTCATGGCGTGGCCCTGGGCACGCCATTGACGCTCCCTCCCTTTCAAGGGGAGGGAGCATTCATGGCGTGCCCAGGGTAAATCCCCGCCCTACTTCTTCACCGACTCTTGATAAGCCTTCCGGTCCGCAGTCACCTTCTGCACCGAGGCCCGCTGACCCAGCATCTTCGTGTAATCCCGGATCGGCAGGTCAGCCAGTACATCCTCGCCATAAACGATCTTGCTGGCCATCCCCACCAACGGCAGGTGCACCAGGGCCGCGACATCGGCCAGCGTGAATTCGTCGCCGAGAATGTATGGATCGAACTTCACCATCCGCTTGAATGCCTCCACATTCCGCTGCAACAGTTTCTCGGTGCGGATTTTCATCTCGTCCGACACCGTGCCACCGAAGAACGCCAGCATGTACACCTCGCGCGCCACCAGTTCCAGATGCAGTTCCATGAAGGTGATCAACTCGCGCACCTTGGCCGCCTTGAACGGATCGGCCGGCATCAGCGGTTTTTGCGGATAGGCGTCTTCGAGATATTCGACCTGCACCTGCGATTCGATCAGGACGCCCTCCCCGGTTTCAAGGAATGGCACCTTGCCCAGCGGGGACTTTGCCAGCAAGTCCGGCGAGCGGCCGGGCGTGACCGTGTGTTCTTCGAAAGGGATGTCCTTTTCCAGCAAGACCAGCTTGACCTTGTTGTAGTAGTTACTGACCGGGAATCCGCAAAGCTTGAGCATGCATGTCTCCTGTTGCCTGTTGATTGATTTTGAGCGGCGCACCGGGCGCGCGGGGTTTTCGAACTCTACCCGAAAATCCCCCTGCCGCACTCCCTGCTGCACTCCCTGCTGCACTTCATGCCGCACTACATGCCGGACGCCGGTGTGATTTTCCCTCCCTTATTCGGCTATCATTTCCCCCATCCAGATTTCCGCAACCTACCTGAGCAATTCATGTCCGCCGAACTCAAAGCCTCACGACGCGATTCCACGCTGATCCTCACTCTCTCCAATCCCGGCGCGCTCAATGCCCTGCACCCCGACATGTATGCCGCTGCAGTCGAGACGCTGACCACTGCCGAACGCGACACCTCGATTCGCGCAGTGATACTCACCGGCGCCGACAATTTTTTCTGTGCCGGCGGCAACCTGAACCGGCTGCTGGAGAACCGCAGCAAGGACCCTGGCGTGCAAGTCGCAACGCTCGACGGCCTGGCTTCATGGGTGAATGCGCTGCGCGACTGCCCCAAGCCCGTGATCGCGGCTGTCGATGGCGCCGCAGCCGGAGCCGGCTTTTCGCTGGCGCTGGCCTGCGATTTCATCGTCGCCGGATCCAGCGCGAAATTCATCATGTCTTACGGACGGATCGGCCTGACGCCCGATGGCGGCGGATCATGGTTCCTGACCCGCTCGCTGCCACGCCAGCTGGCGACCGAACTGCTGATGGAGGGCAAGCCGATACTGGGTGCGCGCCTGAACGAACTGGGCATCGTCAACCGGGTGGTGCCAGACGGCACAGCACTGGACGCTGCGCTGGCATGGGCAGAGGAACTGGCCCGGCTGTCACCGAATGCGGTCGAGCGCATCAAGACCCTGATACGGGAGGCGCAGACCAATCCGCTGGAGCAGCAACTCGAAGCCGAGAAGGACAGCTTCATCGCATGCCAGCGTCACGCCGACGGCAAGGAGGGCATCACCGCCTTCCTCGAAAAACGCAAACCCCAATACAAATGACCGAGAAGACAGAGAACAATCGGCGCCGCATCTACCTGATGCGGCATGGCAGCGTCTGCTACTTTGACGACAAGGGCAGGCCATTCTCTCCCGAAGATGTGCCGCTGGATGCACTGGGACGCGAACAGGCGAGCGCCGCGGGACGCGTGTTCGCGGATGCCGGCGTGCAATTCGATCGGGTGATCGTGTCCGGCCTGCCGCGCACTGTGGAAACCGCGGCCGGCGTGCTACAGGAAACCGGCCAGCTGATCGAGATCGAAGCATGGCCGCAAATGCAGGAAATCCGCGGCGGCAAGCTGTCGGACATTGCCGATGCCGACCTGAAGGACGCATTCACCGGCGCATTCGAAGGACTGGTGCCAGAGCACAAGCAATTCCTCGGCGGCGAAACCATCGGCGAACTGCTGGACCGCGTCCATCCCGAAATCGACCGCCTGCGTGCCGACCCCGGTTGGGACACGGTGCTGATGGTGATGCATGGCGGCGTCAATCGCGCCATCATGTCCTACGCGCTGACCGGACAACGGCTGTTCCTCGGCAGCCTGGCCCAAACCGCCGGCTGCATCAACGTGATGGACGTCGGCGAAGATGCCGATGACTGGATCGTGCGCATTTCCAACTATTCGCCGCTGTCCGCATTGCAGGACGACCACCGCAGCACGACGATGGAGACCTATCTCGCCCAATACCGGAAATCACGCCAGCCATGAGCTGGCCGGCCAGCCTGGCCGGGCGCAAAAATAGCACGACCGTACATTTCGTCGTGTAGAATCAGGCGAAAACAGAGAACCAGCAGGCCGATCCAGGCCTGACAAGGAGACAGACGACAATGTTTGAAGAGTTCATGGGTACCAAGCCCGTTTCGGAACGCTATCAGTTCGACGCCAGGGTTCTCGAAGACTACCTGAAGCAGCATGTCGAAGGCTTCTCCGGCGCGCTCGCCGTCGAGCAATTCAAGGGCGGCCAGTCCAATCCCACCTTCAAGCTCACCGCCGGTGGCAAGACCTATGTCATGCGCAGCAAGCCAGCGCCGGCGGCCAAGCTGCTGCCCTCCGCCCACGCGATCGAGCGCGAATTCCGCGTGATGGACGCACTGAACAAAGCCGGCTTTCCCGCGCCCCGCCAGCACGCGCTGTGCACCGACGAATCCGTGATCGGCCGCGCCTTTTACGTGATGGAATTCGTCGCCGGCCGGGTCCTGTGGGACCAGTCGCTTCCCGGCATGAGCAGGGAAGAACGCGCGGCGCATTACGACGAGATGAACCGCGTCATTTCCCTGCTTCACACCATCGACTACAACGCAATCGGCCTGTCCGACTATGGCAAGCCCGGCAATTACTTTGCGCGCCAGATCGACCGCTGGACCAGGCAGTACCGCGCCTCCGAAACCGAGAAGATCGAGGCGATGGACAACTTGATCGAATGGCTGCCGAAGAACATTCCGCCCGGCGACGAGACCACCATCGTGCACGGCGACTACCGGCTCGACAACATGATCTTCCATCCGACCGAGCCGCGCATCCTGGCGGTGCTGGACTGGGAACTGTCGACGCTGGGCCATCCGCTGGCAGATTTTTCCTATCACTGCATGAGCTGGCACATCGCCCCCGGCCAGTTCCGCGGCATCGGCGGACTCGACCTGCCGGCGCTGGGCATACCGAGCGAGCAGGAGTACATCGCCAAGTACAGCGAGCGCACCGGCCGCGCCGTGCGCATGGAAGATTTCAACTTCTATCTTGCCTACAACATGTTCCGCATGGGCGGCATCCTGCAAGGCATCATGAAACGCTACACCGACGGCACCGCCGCGAGCGAGCAGGCGCTGCGCGCCGGAAGCGCGGCGCGGCCGATGGCGGAAATGGGCTGGAGCTATGCCTGCGGCCGCAAGCTGACCGACTGAATGCCGGACCAGATCAAACAAGGACACATCAGGAGATAGCATGGACTTCGAATATTCCGACCGCTGCAAGGGCCTGCAGGAAAAGCTGCTGCGTTTCATGGACCAGCACATCTACCCCAACGAGAAGGCCTACAAGGAAGAGATCGACCGCAACGGCCGCGAACAAGGCAACCGCTGGCTGCCGACCCGGCTGATCGAAGACCTGAAGCCGAAAGCACGCGAGCAAGGCTTGTGGAACCTGTTCCTGCCGCGCTCGCCGCGCGCGCCGGAAGGCCTGTCCAACCTGGACTACGCGCCGCTGTGCGAGATCATGGGCCGGGTCTCCTGGGCGCCGGAAGTGTTCAACTGCGCCGCACCGGACACCGGCAACATGGAAACCATCGAGCGCTACGGCAGCGAGGAACACAAGCGGCAATGGCTGGAGCCGCTGTTGCGCGGCGAGATCCGCTCCGCGTTCGCGATGACCGAGCCGGCGGTGGCCTCGTCCGACGCCACCAACATCGAGACCCGCATCGTGCGCCAGGGCGACGACTACGTGATCAACGGCTTCAAATGGTGGATTTCCGGCGCCGGCGACCCGCGCTGCAAGATCTTCATCCTGATGGGCAAGACCGATCCGGATGCGCCGCGTCACTCGCAGCAGTCGATGATCCTGGTGCCGGCCGGCACCCCGGGCCTCAATATCAAGCGCCCGTTGCCCGTGTTCGGATACGACGACGCCCCGCACGGCCATTGCGAAATTGAATTCAAGGACGTGCGCGTACCCGCTTCCAACATCCTGCTAGGTGAAGGCCGCGGTTTCGAGATCGCCCAGGGCCGCCTGGGACCGGGCCGCATCCACCACTGCATGCGCGCCATCGGCGTGGCGGAGCGGGCGCTGGAACTGATGTGCAAGCGGCTCAACAGCCGGGTCGCGTTCGGCCGCAAGATTTCGGAACAGGGCGTATGGCGCGAGCGCATCGCCGACGCCCGCATCCAGATCGACACCGCGCGCCTGCTGACGCTGAAGGCGGCCTACATGATGGACACGGTCGGCAACAAATACGCCAAGGCCGAGATCGCCATGATCAAAGTGCTGGCGCCCAATGTCGCGCAGAACGTGCTCGACATGGCGATCCAGGCCCACGGCGGCGCCGGCGTCTCCGACGTCACGCCGCTGGCGGCACTGTGGGCGCACAACCGCACGCTGCGTTTGGCGGACGGTCCGGACGAGGTGCATCGCAATGCGATCGCCAAGCTGGAACTGGCGCGCCACGTTGCGCTGCCGGGCGAAGACCTGGGATTGCCGATCACGCGCTCCTGACCAGGCCCCTGACTCTGCTCCTGCCCCACCCCCGCATGCTGCCGCCCGACGTGGCGGCAGCATCGCGTCCCATCCGCCTCCTGCAGCGCAGCAAAAATTCGCGTACGCTTCATTCCTTGCCCACAATCCATCGCGGAGATTTGCAATGATCGATGTCTATTCCTGGCCCACACCGAACGGTCACAAGGTCCACATCATGCTGGAGGAATGCGGCCTGCCGTGGCGGGTACACGCCGTCGACATCGGGGCCGGTGACCAGTTCAAGCCGGAATTCCTGGCGATCTCGCCCAACAACAAGATCCCGGCCATGGTCGACTCGGACGGTCCGGACGGCCAGCCGATTTCATTGTTTGAATCCGGCGCGATCCTGCTCTACCTGGCCGGCAAGACCGGGCGCTTCCTCGGCAACACCGACCGCGAGAAATACAATACCTTGCAGTGGCTGATGTTCCAGATGGGCGGCGTCGGACCGATGCTGGGGCAGGCGCATCATTTCCGCATCTACGCGCCGGAGAAGATCGAGTACGCCTACAACCGCTACACGAATGAAGCGAAGCGCTTGTATGGCGTGATCGACAAGCAACTGGGCAAGACCGCGTACCTGGCCGGCAACGAGTACACGATTGCCGACATCGCCACTTTCCCGTGGCTGCGCTCATGGCAGAACCAGGGTATCGACTGGGCCGATTTTCCGAATGCGAAGCGCTGGTTCGACGAGATTGCCGCGCGTCCGGCTGTCGTGCGGGCCGTACAGGTGCTGGCCGACCGCCGCAAGCCGCTGCATGACAGCAAGGCCAAGGACATACTTTTCGGGGCGGCGCAGTACGCGACGCGATAGCTTCAGCCGGTTGGTCGGGGCCGGGGCGCGGGTAAAATGCCACTGATGACCCATATCGCCACCCGTCCTTATTCAATTCGCAACGCCGAGATGCTGCGGCAAAGCGGCATCCACCCGGTGCTGGCGCGCATATTCGCCGCCCGCGGCTTGACCAATCCGGCCGAACTGGCCAGCGAACTGAAGTCGCTGGCGCCGCCGTCCGGCATGCTGCATACCGAAGCCGCCGCTGTCTTCCTGGCCGATTCGATCGCCGCCGGCAAGAAAATGACCGTGGTCGCCGACTATGACTGCGATGGCGCCACCGCCTGCGCGGTGGCGCTGCGCGGCCTGCGCATGATGGGTGCGAACGTCGATTACATCGTGCCCAACCGCTTCGAATACGGCTATGGCCTGACGCCGGAAATCGTCGAACTCACTGCCACGCAGTGCGCACCCGACATCATCGTCACGGTCGACAACGGCATTGCCAGTATTGAAGGCGTGGACGAAGCGAACCGGCGCGGCATCGAAGTCGTGGTCACCGACCATCACCTGCCGGCCGAGCGCCTGCCGCGCGCGCGCGTGATCGTCAACCCCAACCAGCCCGACTGCGGCTTCCCGAGCAAGAACCTGGCGGGCGTTGGCGTGATGTTCTACGTGCTGCTGGCGCTACGGGCGGAACTGCGCCGCCGCGGCGTCTACACGGCCGAGAACCAGCCGCGGCTGGATGCCCTGCTCGACCTGGTCGCGCTGGGCACGGTAGCGGACGTGGTGCGGCTGGACGCCAACAACCGGGTGCTGGTCGCTCAAGGACTGAAGCGGATTCGCGCCGGCCGCATGCATGCCGGCCTGTCCGCGCTGTTCCGGGTCGCCGGCCGCGAGCCGATGCGCGCCACCCCCTTCGACCTCGGCTTCGCGGTCGGTCCGCGCCTGAACGCGGCCGGACGGCTGGCCGACATGTCGCTCGGCATCACCTGCCTGCTCACCGACGACCCTGACCAGGCCTTCGCCATCGCGCAGCAGCTCGACGCCATCAATCGCGAGCGGCGCGCAATCGAATCCGACATGCAGGACGCCGCCCTGCTCGCGCTGGACAGCGTCTCGCCGCAATCCCGCCATACCATCTGCATGTTCGACGCCAGCTGGCACCAGGGCGTGATCGGCATCGTCGCCTCGCGCCTGAAGGACAAGTTCTACCGGCCCACGATCACCTTCGCGCCCGGTGGCGATGGCCTGATCAAGGGGTCGGGCCGCTCGATCGGCGGCTTTCATTTGCGCGATGCGCTGGACCTGGTGTCCAAGCGGGCCCCCGACATGATCCTGCGTTTCGGCGGCCATGCGATGGCTGCCGGCCTGACCATCCGGGCCGAATCGTTCGAAGGCTTCAGCCAGGCCTTCGAGGACGTCGGCAGCGAATGGCTGACTTCGGCGCAACTGGAACGCACCGTCGAAACCGACGGCCCGCTGGAAGACGCTTGCTACACGACCCAATTCATCAGCCTGCTGGAAACCCAGGTTTGGGGCCAGGGCTTCGCCGCGCCGCTGTTCTGCGACGAATTCCAGGTGCTGAACCAGCGGGTGCTGAAGGACAGGCACCTGAAGCTGGTGCTGCAAAAGAACGGCCGGCGGCTGGATGCGATCTGGTTCAACCATGTTGACGCCCTGCCAGGCCGGGCGCGCGTGGCGTTCCGGCTGGATGCGAACGAGTACAACGGCAATACGACGGTGCAGTTGATGGTGGAGCACGCGGAAGCTGTCTAGTCTGCTACCGCTCCAGCCTGATCGTCCCCCACACCCGGTTCTGCCAGCCGCAATGGCTGGCACCAGCCCTTGACTGGCCGGCGCCGGCGATCGGCGCGCTCCGGCGCCGGCGATCGGCGCGCTCCAGCGCCGGGCATGCCATAACAATAACATTTCTAATTGATTGAACACCGCTCGCTAAACGGTCACTTAGTACGCCTATGGGCGCTCCTGCCGTAGCGCAGCACCGGTCCGCATCGCCCGGTGCTGCGAACCCGGCGCCAGGAGCAACAGTGGGCTTGCAGGCAACTGATTGGCCGATCAGTGTTGCCGCGCAAGGCTTTCAATAGGGCCTTGGAGAAATGAATGAATACGGCGATTTTCCCTGCATGGAATCCTGCAATATTTGACTGGACTGGCGCTCTTGATTTCGCCGTGCGGCCAATCCAGGAAATCCCGGTTAATGGCAACAGTCCCCGGTCCGACGGGACTGTCCGGGTTTCGTTTGCGACTGACACGGCAAGCCGCAGGAAGGCCGCATACCTGACCAAGTTTGCTTATGAAAAGCTTGGCTATGACACCGCTTTCATGCAGCACGACATCAGAGGCGAAGCGCCGCAGCCCGAGTTGCTGACCTTCCTGTTCCACCGTAACGACTATTTGCTCGGCACCTACAGCATCCGGCTCGAAACCAGGGCGGGCGTGCTTGCCGATCGCAGTTACGGCGCCGAGCTGGAGGCATTGCGTGCTCGCGGAGCATCGATCATCGAGTTGGGCCGATTCGCGATCGAACCAGACCTGGCATCCGGTGCAAGCCGAAAGGTACAGGCCGTCATGCTCAATTTCCTGGCCATGCTGTGCCAGGAATTCCTGGACCCCCGGCCCGTGTTGATTGCGGATATCGATCCGCTCCACGCCTGGAAGCCGCAACTGGTCATGGAGGTCACCCCCCGCCATGCGCTGGTCTGGACCGGCCTCGGATGGAAGCGTAACGGTCCCGAGCGCAGGTGTGAGCGGGTCAATACCGCATCCGTCCTGTTGTCCGTCAGGTGCCAGGACCTGGCCCATGCCACCAATCCGGATAGCGATGACATGACGACGATTGCCTGGAAATTCCTGTCACGGTATTTCGTGCCCCGCCCCCGCCTGGAAGAAATCCGCCAGGGCTTGCGCCAGGCCCTGGCAAGCGCAAGCCAGCCTCCTGTAGCACAAGACTGCACGACCGCGCACCTCGATGAGAATAACTTGGCGCATTCCGGGGAGCATTGAGTTGAGCGCCCCCACCTTCGATTATGACCAGGCATTTGCCCGCAACCTCGGCTGGGTGACGCAAGAGGAACAGCATGCCTTGCGCGGCAAGACTGTCGCCCTGGGCGGCATGGGAGGCGTAGGTGGCCACCATCTGCTTGCACTGGCCCGGCTGGGCATAGGCCGCTTCCGGATTGCCGACCTCGATCATTTTGAAATGCCCAACTTCAACCGCCAGGCCGGCGCGGCGATGTCGACCCTGGGTGCGGCCAAGGTCGAGGTCATGGCGCAAATGGCGAAAGACGTGAATCCCGATGCCCGGATAGAGGTCTTTGCCGGCGGCCTGACGCCGGCAAATCTCGACCAATTCCTGGCTGGTGCAGATTTGTACGTTGACGGGCTCGACTATTTCGCCTTCGACATTCGCTCAGCGACTTTTGCTGCCTGCAGTCGGTTGGGGGTACCGGCAGTGACCGCTGCGCCGCTGGGCATGGGCGTCTCGTGCCTGTCGTTCATGCCCGGAAAGATGAGCTTTGAAGAATACTTCCGCTGGGCCCGGTGCAGCGATGCGGAGCGGGCCGTGCGTTTCCTGGTCGGATTTGCGCCGACCCTGCGGATCAATTACCTGGTCGATCCCTCTCGCGTGGACTTCCAGCGTGGAGCCGGGCCGTCCACGCCAATGGCCTGCTACCTTTGCGCCGGTGTCGCGGCCAGCCAGGCGCTGAAGATACTTCTGGGCCGCGGCAAAATCCGCTGCGCACCGCACGGCGTTCACTTTGATGCCTACCGGCTCCGCATGGTGCGGAGTTGGCTGCCGTGGGGTAATGCCAATCCCTTGCAGCGCCTGAAAATCGCGATCCTGCACAGGCGCTTCTCGTCGAAATCAGTCGAAGAGGCCAATCCATGACCAAGTCCCCGGAAGAAATTGCGATCGCCTACCGATCCGAGCCCTGGTGGTATGACCTGCGCGGCTTTTTCATCCTCACCTTTTCCTATCGGACTGGCCTCAATCGCATGGTGCGATTCTTTGCGTCGAATATCGGGAAAGAACACCTGGAACTGGCATGCGGTAGCGGCACCTTGCTGATGCTGCAGTTGCACTGGCGCCGCCTCCATCGCATGCCGCAGGCAAGTGGGATCGGCATTGACTACGCCGAATCGATGCTGGCCGGCGCAGTGCAGCGCTTTGCCAAGCTACCTGAATGGCGCTTCCTGCGAGGCGATGCCGGCAGGCTGCAGTTTCCTGACGCGACATTCGACACCATCAGCATTGCCAATGCAATTCATTGCTTGTCCGATGTCGACCGCTGCCTGGCAGAGGCTCACCGGGTGCTCAAGCCCGGTGGATCGCTGGCGGCAAACGCCTTGCTGTTCCCGACCGGCCGCCGGATATCAAGGGCAATTGCCGACCGGATAAATCAGTGGGGAATTCGTAAAGGAATTCTCGTGACACCATTCCACAGGGACGATATCCGGCTTCGCCTGGCCATGGCTGGGTTTGCGATTGATTATGAAAGTGTATCCGGCAACTGCTGCTACCTGTTGGCCCGGAAGGAATGATGACGAATGATGGCGAAACAGCGCTTTTACATGAGTCAACGCACGATCAGGCGCATTGCCGCCGTGACCATCTTCGCCGCCGCCCTGGGTATCGTGGCCGACATCTGCCTGCTGCTATACGGATACAGCAACAACCCTAGCGTCACGTTCCTGGCCGCCATACCCGCCTTCATATTGACGACCGGCTACTGGCTCGGCATCTGTGCGATTCCCATCTACATGCTTGGTGGCGCGGTCGCTGTTGCCTGCGGCCTGCGCGCCTCGCCGCTTGCTGCACCCTATGTGGCGACGGCGGTCGCAACAAGCTTCGCGGCAACGGCGGCACATGCACAAACGGCATCGACCGTTCTCGCTTGCGTGGCCGCCGGCAGCACGGAAATATTTTCGAGCTGCTTGCTCAGCGGACCCGGGGCGCCGACAATCCTGGTCGCGATGCTTCTGCTGGGGGTGACGGCAATGTCCGGCATGTTCGCCCTTGCGGTTCACAGTCACCCGACCAGCTTTCCGCGCTTCATGGCGGCACTGAATCCGCTGGTATTGATGCTGTTGCTGTCGGCGGCCGCACTGAACTTCGGACCTGGCTCGCATCCAGTCCTGTTCGCCATTCCAAGCATTGCCGCATTCATCTTTGCGGTGCTGGTTCACCAGGCCTTGAGATGCCGGCCAGGCAAGCATGACGGTCGAGCACGTGGAAGTCCATAGGCCGCAACCCGCCGCCCACGCTATAATGTCGGGTTTGATTCAACCGAGCCGACCATGGAAGCTGAACGCCTGAATTCCCTCTCCGCCCTGCTGGCGGACCTTACCACCCGGGAAGCTGAACTTCGGAGGTATCTTTGACTTCGCTGTGAAGTTGGAGAAACTCGAACAAGTAAGCCAGGAACTCGAAGACCCCACCGTCTGGAACGACCAGAAGCGGGCGCTCGAACTGGGCCGCGAAAAGAAATCCCTCGAAGCCATCGTGGAGGCGCTGCAGAAGGCCGAATCCGGCCTGCGCGACGCTTCCGACCTGTTCGCCATGGCGCGCGAGGAACAGGACGATGAAACCCTGGAGTCGATCGAACAGGATGCCGCAGAACTCGGCAAGCTGGTCGGCGGCCTGGAATTCCGCCGGATGTTCAACAATCCGATGGACCCGAACAATTGCTTCGTCGACATCCAGGCCGGCGCCGGCGGCACCGAAGCCCAGGACTGGGCTTCGATGCTGCTGCGCCAGTACCTGCGCTATTGCGAGCGCAAGGGCTGGAAGGTCGAGATACTCGAACAATCCGACGGCGAGGTGGCCGGCATCAAGACCGCAACGCTGAAGGTCGAAGGCGACTACGCCTACGGCTTCCTGCGGACCGAGACCGGCGTGCACCGCCTGGTGCGCAAGTCGCCGTTCGACTCGGCCGGCGGCCGCCATACCTCGTTCGCCAGCGTGTTCGTTTATCCGGAAGTGGATGAGTCGATCGACATCGAGGTCAATCCAGCCGATGTCCGGGTCGACACCTACCGCGCCTCGGGCGCCGGCGGCCAGCACATCAACAAGACCGACTCCGCAGTGCGCCTGACGCATGCGCCCAGCGGCATCGTGGTGCAGTGCCAGAACGACCGCAGCCAGCACCGCAACCGCGCCGAAGCATGGGAAATGCTGAAGTCGCGCCTGTACGAACTCGAGTTGCGCAACCGCATGGCCGAGCAGCAGAAGCTGGAAGACAGCAAGACCGACGTCGGCTGGGGCCACCAGATCCGCTCCTACGTGCTGGACCAGTCGCGGATCAAGGATCTGCGCACCAACTTCGAGACCGGCAACACCAAGTCGGTCCTGGATGGCGACCTCGATGATTTCATCGCCGCTTCACTGAAACAAGGCGTTTAAAAAATGATGACCGACAAATACTCCGCCGTGACGGATGAAAAAGACGAAAACACGATCATCGCCGAACGCCGCGCCAAGCTGAGCGCGTTGCGCCAGCAGGGCATCGCCTTTCCGAACGATTTCCGTCCGCAGCACAAGGCAGTGGCACTGCAAGAGCAATACGGCCCGGCCGAGCGCGAGGCGCTGGAAGCCGAGAAGGTGCATGTCGTGGTTGCCGGCCGCATGATGTTGAAACGCGTGATGGGCAAGGCCTCGTTCGCCACCATCCAGGACAATTCCGGCCTGAATGCCGAGGGCCGCATCCAGCTCTATATCACCAACGAGCTGACCGGCGAAGCCGCGCACGAGGCGTTCAAGCACTACGACATGGGCGACATACTCGGCGCCGAAGGCACCCTGTTCAAGACCAAGACCAACGAGCTGTCGATCAAGGTCACCAAGCTGCGCCTGCTGACCAAGTCGCTGCGTCCGCTGCCGGACAAGTTCCACGGCCTGGCCGACCAGGAAACCCGCTATCGCCAGCGCTATGTCGACCTGATCATGAGCGAAGAGACGCGCCGCACCTTCCGCGCGCGCACCGCCGGCATGTCGTCGATCCGCAAGTTCATGTCCGACAACGGCTTCATGGAAGTCGAGACGCCGATGCTGCACGCCATCCCCGGCGGCGCCGCGGCCAAGCCTTTCATCACCCACCACAATGCGCTCGACATGGAAATGTTCCTGCGCATCGCGCCCGAGCTGTACCTGAAGCGCCTGGTGGTCGGCGGTTTCGAGCGCGTGTTCGAAGTCAATCGCAACTTCCGCAATGAAGGCGTGTCGCCGCGCCACAATCCGGAATTCACGATGATGGAGTTCTACGCCGCCTACGTCGATTACAAGTGGCTGATGGACTTCACCGAAGCCGTGATCCGCCAGGCCGCGATCGACGCGCATGGTACCGCCGACCTGACCTACCAGGGCCGGCCGCTCGACCTGTCCAAGCCGTTCCACCGGATGACCATCGTCGAGGCGATCAACAAGTTCGCGCCGCACTACACCAACGAGCAGTTGCATGACGGTGAATTCCTGCGCACGGAGCTGAAGAAATTCGGCGTCGAGCCGCACATCATCTCCGGTGTCGGCGCGCTGCAGTTGTCACTGTTCGAAGAAACAGCGGAAGCGCAGCTGTGGGAGCCGACCTACATCATCGACTACCCGGTCGAAGTCTCGCCCTTGGCGCGCGCGTCGGACACGGTGCCCGGCATTACCGAACGTTTCGAGCTGTTCATCACAGGCCGCGAGATCGCCAACGGTTTCTCGGAGCTGAACGATCCGGAAGACCAGGCAGCACGCTTCCAGGCGCAGGTTGCGGCCAAGGATGCGGGGGATGAGGAGGCGATGTATTACGACGCCGACTACATCCGCGCGCTGGAATTCGGCATGCCCCCGACCGGCGGTTGCGGCATCGGCATCGACCGCTTGATGATGCTGATCACCGACTCCCCGAACATCCGGGATGTGATCCTGTTCCCGCATTTGCGTCGGGAAGACTAGGCATTTGGGGATGGCGGGTTACGCGGTGTAGTCCACAGCGTAACCTGTCCTCTCGCTCCGACCGTGACCGGCACTGTCTTTCCGTGCCGGGGCCTGCACAGGCAATCCCGTAATAATCCTGATCCTTACCCATATCGGGGGTTTGGCGGTTTTGCGGCTGTTTGTTGGTTTGGTGGTTTCGGAGCTCGTTGGCTTGCGGGGCGTGTGGCTGGGTTTGGTGGTTGTCGTTGTGAAGCCGGGAGACACCCCGGCGGGTGTGTAACTTTCTTTTGGAAAAGAAAGTCACCAAAGAAATCCACCGTCAAAACCCACTTGGCCAACGCCCGCTCCGATAGTCAACCAGACTCGAATGTCTGGGCTAACCCAGTGCGACGTTCGCGAGGAAGGTCCTGCCACACGTTCGCCTCTGACCGGGATCAGCCAACCCGCTTCAATGCCGCCGACCGCACACCACCGCTCGTTGACTCTCAATTATTTTCGAAGCCGCTAATTGGCGCTTGAGGCCCGATTGTCAGCGGGAGTGGGGATCGCAGGGGACTTTCTGCTGTTCTCTGCTGTTCCTGAACAGATCCCCTCCGTCGCCGGTTTGAAGCTTCGAAAAACATTAAGAGTCAACGGTGCGCCGGGCATCGGTATAAGACACTTCATGGGGTTGGCTGATTAGGTAAGCGGCACACAGGCGAGGGATCATCTCTCGCGAACGTCGCACTGGATTAGCCCAGACATCCGAGTCTGGTTGCCTATCGAAGCGGGCGTTGGCCAAGTGGGTGTTGACCTTCTTTTCTTTGGTTTCTTTCTTTTTCCAAAAGAAAGAAACACACCCGCCGGGGTGTCTCCCGGCTTCACAACGACAGCCATCAAACCCAGCCAAACGAACCGCAAGCCAAACAGCCGCCAAACCACCAAACCACGGATTCTGCAGAAGGGCAACCGCCATGATCCCGCCACTCTGGCTCCAATGCCGCGAGCTGACATTTGACCTGATACAAGGCAAAGGATGGATCGGCCAGATCCGCGTTACACCCACTTACAGCTTAAACAATTGCCCCCTGTTTCCCGCGCTCTCCGCCTCCCATAATTGCATCAGCGGTAACCCCGTGTCCTACTCTGGAGAACAAAAATGGAAACAACTTCCAAACGCATACATCCCCTGGTTGCCACCGCTGCGGTATCGGTGATCCTGGTGAGCCTGGTTGGTGTCGCTGCAATTACTGGCGTGCTGCCCAATTCACATGGCACATCGGCCCCGTCCGCCGCGCCAGTGGCTGCGCTGTCCGCCGCCCCGGTGCCGGAACCGTCGACTGTGGCCACCAACGCCGCTTCACGCGCCGCAAGCGCAGCCGTTGACAGCAAGTACGCGATGGCCCAGGACAACGAGCCAGCCAAGCCGGCCCCGAAACAGATCGCCAGGCCGCGGCCAGTGACGAGCAATACCCAGCACAGCCCGCAGGTTTACGCACCGCCGCCTGCTCCTTCCTCGTATCCGGCCGTGACCAATCCTGCTCCCGCGCAGGTATATGCGCCGCCGCCGCAGCAGATAGCCCAGGCGCCGGTTTGCCATGAATGCGGCCGGGTCGAATCGGTGCGGGCAATTGCCAGCCAGCCTGCCGCACCCTCGGGTGTCGGCGTAGTCGGCGGCGCAGTGCTGGGCGGCCTGCTCGGTAACCAGGTCGGTGGCGGCAACGGCCGCACGCTGGCCACGATTGCCGGCGCTGTCGGCGGTGGCTATGCCGGCAACGAGGTCGAAAAGCGCACCCGCACGACCACTACCTACCAGGTTCGCGTGCGGATGGAAGATGGCCAGGTACGCACCTTCCCGTACAACAGCCAGCCGAACTGGAATGCAGGCGACCGGGTACGAGTGGTCGATGGTTATCTGCAGGCTGGCGCCTGATACCACTCCCTGAGCAGTTGAGATGAAGGGCCGCCAAGCATGATGCTGGCGGCCCTTTTTCATTCGATCTCCGGGACCGGCATCAATCGTCCGCGCCCACATTCCACCCCGAAGCGATCAGCCTCACCGCGCCCTTGATCCCGGGCGCGGCATCGGTCCCGAACGGAATCGATACTTCTACCCTGCCCTTGTCCAGCACCACTGCCTCGACCTCGGTATCGGCCACGCTCACCCCGCTGCCCTGCCACGCATACTTCACCCGCCACGCCTCGCCGGCATTGCGCGGCGGCACCAGTTCGATCACCAGCGAATCGCGGAACAGGTACCCGCCCTCATAGTGCTCGTTGATCCACAGCTTGCGGTCAATCTCGTAGTCAGGCACGCGCACGCCCAGCGTCATGCTGTAGGCCAGCGAGCGGCGCTTCGGATTGACCCGCGCGCTATTGGCCAGGAACACCGATGACACGAACAGCGACTGATTGTTGGCGCGATCGGTCATCCATGCCTTGTGCATCAGGCAGGCGACCGAGTCCTCCTCGGCCGTGCGGCGGGTCAGGTACCACAGCTTGCCGCGCGGCGAGGCCATCACCTCGAACTGATACAGCGCATTGATCTCTTGCCCCTGCTTCTCCTGCTGCTCGACCGCATCCGGCAGGCGGATCTGCTGCACATCCAGCCACAGGTCTACCCGCACGTCGCCAAACAGGAAGCGCGTCAGGTTCTGATAGGCCTCTTCACTGTTGACGATCCCGAAATAGCCGGAATGCGCGCGATATGCATAAGCCTTTGCGCACGGCACGCCCTTGCCCTGCGTCTCGCTCCAACCATGCAAGGTGGCGTTCTCTATCCGCACCAGGCCATCGCTGCCATGGCCGACAAAGGTGCGCGCCAAGCCGAACGCGACTTCGTAATCGAGCCGATTGGAGCCCACCATGCAGAACACGCGCTCAGGTGGAAAGCGGTCTTCAGAAATCCAGTCGACCCGGCCAGTTCCCGACCAGGCACGTTCGACATTCAGGTACCGAGCCATCTTGTCACGGTTGAAGTTGTTGATGTCGGCCCTGGCAAGCCAGCCGGGGACATTGATGCCGGCGACGTCGATACCGTTGTGCGGCGTGGCGTAACTGAAGAACTTGTCGACCAGTTGGTGGGCGTTGCCGGTGTCGAGTTGCGGATTTTGCAGGAAAGCGCGACACACCAGGCCGCCCATCGAATGGGCCACCAGATAGCAACGGAAGGTGTCAGGAGTCAGCTTGTTGTCCGGATTGGCACAGGCCAGGTCGCGAACGCGCAGGATCAGCTTGCCGAGCTGCGTGGCGAAAAGTTCGATTGGCGGCAGTTCGCCGGTACCGAGCAAGCGCGATGCTTCATCGTAGTAGCGGAAGATGATGATCGAGCGGCGCGCGATCCGGTTATCGGCATTTTCCGCCCATTCGGGGTCCATGATGTCGTAGCCGTCCTCGTACACATCCTGGTAGCCGAAGTCGGAGACCAGCCTGAGCAGCGGCGATTCGAAGATGTACTTGCGGGGCGGCCGGTCCCGCTCCGGCACGGCGCGATAGACGGTGGAACCGAGGTTGAAGCCGCAGAAGGGGTCGGCGGTGGTATCGTCGATCTCGGCTGCGCTCATCGCGTAGCCGCGGACATAGATGATGGGCTTGAACCGGGCGTTCTTGTCTGGCATGGCTGCCTCCCTGACGGTGCGGTGGGTGTCAGGGAACGATAACGCCGGTGGCCGCGGGATCAGCAGGGCAGGGACCTGACCCAGTTCAACATAGTCGAAAAATCAGGAGACGTACGTTAATAGTCTGGGGGAGTGTTGGGAATCGATTTCGAGGTAGCGGAAACTCGCTACGATAGCTCGCTCCCTTTCAAGGGGAGGGAGCATTCTTGGCGTGCGGCGTAGGGAGCCTTCCCGGCGTGCTCAGCTCCACGCGCCAAACCGCCCCTTACGCGTCCGCGTCGCCCTCTTCTATCCACGCCGCCTGTATCGCTTCCAGTACCCGCTCGCCGCCGCGGGTGGGGTCATCGTCGAAGCCATCCAGCCCGAGCACCCAGTTGTGCAGGTCGACAAAGCGCACCGTCTTCGGGTCTACATCCGGATATTTGTCGTTCAGGTCTTCCGCGATTTGCGTCACATCGGTCCATCTCATCACTGCTCTCCTCAGCCGTTTTCGCGGGCGTGGTTGATCGTGTACTTCGGTATCTCGATCACCAGGTCTTCTTCACCGACCAGGGCCTGGCATGACAGGCGGGAGGTCGATTCCAGTCCCCAGGCCATATCGAGCAGGTCTTCTTCCTTTTCGAGCTGCTCGTTGAGCGAATCGAAACCTTCGCGCACGACGATGTGGCAGGTGGTGCAGGCGCAGGATTTTTCGCAGGCGTGCTCGATCTCGATGTCGTTGTCCAGCAGGACGTCGCACACCGAGCGGCCGGCTGGCGCTTCAAGGACAGCGCCTTCGGGGCAGAGGGTGGCGTGGGGGAGTACGACGATTTGCGGCACGATCTTCCTTTTGGATTCGGGGGTTGTAATGTAGCCGGCGTGACAGCCTGACCGCCTGGCGCCAAGCGCCCTGCCGGTCGGCTCGCCTAAGCCAGTTCGTCCAGCTTCTTGCCGGTCAAGGCGCGGCGCACGCTGCGGTCCATCCGGCGCGCGGCGAATTCCTCAGTGCCATGTGCCAGCGCATCCACCGCTGCCTTGATCGCCAGGTGATCGTCACCGGCCACCTTCGCACGGACGTCGGCAATCAGCTGCTCGACTGCCTGCCGCTCTTCTTCGCTGAGCAGGCTGGCATCGGCATCGAGCGCCGATTGCGTGGCCAGCACGATGCGCTCGGCATCGACCTGTTCTTCACGCAAGGCGCGCAGCTTCATGTCGATATCGGCCGACTTGAATGAATCCTGCAGCATCTGCGCCACCTGGTCGTCGCTCAAGCCATACGAGGGCTTGACCACGATCGACGACTCGACGCCGGAATGCAGTTCGCGGGCCGACACCGACAGCAGGCCATCGGCGTCGACCTGATAGGTGACCTTGATGCGGGCAGCGCCCGCCGCCATCGGCGGAATGCCGCGCAACTCGAAACGGGCCAGCGAACGGCAGTCGGTGACCAGTTCGCGCTCGCCCTGCACCACATGGATCGCCATCGCCGTCTGGCCATCCTTGAACGTGGTGAATTCCTGCGCCCGCGCGCACGGAATCGTGGAATTGCGCGGAATGACTTTCTCGACCAGTCCGCCCATGGTCTCGATACCCAGCGACAGCGGAATCACGTCCAGCAGCAGCCAGTCGTCGCCGGGAGCACGATTGCCCGCCAGTAGGTTGGCCTGGATTGCAGCGCCCAAGGCGACCACCTTGTCGGGATCGATATTGGCCAGCGGCGTCTTCCCGAAAAATTCGGCCACCGCGCGGCGCAGCTGGGGCATGCGGGTTGCGCCGCCGACCAGCACCACGCCGTCGATATCGTCGGCCGTCAGGCCGGCATCGCGCAGCGCGCGGCGCGTTGGCGTCATGGTCTTGGCGATCAGGTGCTGGGTGATCTGGACAAAGGTCTGCGCCGAAATCGCCAGGTGCACTTCCTCGCCCGATCCGAGGGCGGCGTCGATATGCGTTTCCGCCATTGTCGACAGCAGTTCCTTGGCCTCGCGCGCCTTCACCATCAGCAGCCGGGTATCTTCATCCGACAGCGGCGCCAGGTTGGCTTGCTCGATGATCCAGCAAAACAGGCGATGGTCGAAATCGTCGCCGCCCAGCGCCGAATCGCCGCCGGTTGCGAGCACTTCGAACACGCCGCGGGTCAGCCGCAGGATGGAAATATCGAAAGTGCCGCCACCGAGATCGAAGATGGCGAACACGCCTTCCGGTTCCTGGTCCAGTCCATAGGCAATGGCGGCCGCGGTCGGCTCGTTCAGCAAGCGCAATACGTTCAGGCCAGCCAGCTGGGCCGCATCCTTGGTTGCCTGCCGCTGCGCATCGTCAAAATATGCCGGCACGGTGATCACCGCGCCGACGATATCGTCACCCAGCGCATCCTCTGCGCGCTGGCGCAGCGAGGCCAGTATCTGGGCCGAGATTTCGACCGGGCTCTTTACCCCCGCAACCGTGCGCACCTGGACCATGCCGGGCGCATCGACGAAATCGTAGGGAAGGTTCTCGGCGTGGGCGATGTCCTTCAGCCCGCGTCCCATGAAGCGCTTGACCGACACCACCGTGTTGCGCGGATCGGTAGTCTGCGCGGACATGGCCTTGTAGCCAATGTGCGCGTTGCCGTCGGGCAGGTAGCGCACCACGGACGGCAACATCGGATGGCCGTCCTCGTCGTCCAGCACTTCAGGGATGCTGTTGCGCACCGTCGCCACCAGCGAATTGGTGGTGCCAAGGTCAATGCCGACCGCCAGCCGCCGCTGGTGCGGAGCCGTGGACATGCCGGGTTCGGAAATTTGCAGTAGTGCCATAGGTCGTCAGGTCAGTCCGCCAGGCTGTCGACCACACGAGCGACCTCACTGCCGAATTTTTCAAGGAACATCAGCTGGCGCACACCTTGCGCAGCTGCATCATAGTCGTCTGCTTCCAGGTGCGCGCCAACCCGCACCAGATGCTGCTTGACGGTCGCCTGCAGTTCGTCTGCCAGGTTTTCGAGCGCATCGATATTGCGCGACTGGCGCGCGTCATCCAGTGACTCGCGCCAATCCATTTGCTGGATCAGGAATTCGCGCGGCATTGCCGTGTTCGATTCGATTTCAAGGTCGACGCCGTGCAGCTCGCACAGATAGGCAGCGCGCTTGTACGGATTTTTCAGGGTCAGGTAGGCCTCGTTGGCGCGGGTGGCCCATTGCATGGCGACCCGCCGCTCCGCATCCGGCGCGGTGGCGAACTTGTCCGGGTGGACCTGGTTCTGCACCTCGCGGTACGCCTCGTCCAGCGATTGCAGGTCGAGCGAGAAACGCTGGGGAAGATGGAACAGCTCGAAATGGTTTTGCATATGACCCTGGAACGCGCGACGCCCGCACTACGCCCGCATGTCAGTGCGGGCGTAGTCTCAGATGCGGAAGCTTTCGCCGCAGCCGCACTCGTCCTTGACGTTCGGATTGTTGAAGCGGAAGCCTTCGTTCAGACCCTCGCGCGCGAAGTCGAGTTCGGTGCCGTCTACATAGGGCAGGCTCTTCGGGTCGACATAGACCTTGATGCCATGCGACTCGAACACCTGGTCTTCGGCGCTGGCCTCGTCCACATATTCCAGCTTGTAAGCCAGGCCCGAGCAGCCGGTGGTGCGCACGCCCAGCCGCAGGCCCACGCCCTTGCCGCGCCGCTCCATGTAACGCGTCACATGCTTGGCTGCTTTTTCGGTCAGTGAAATTGACATGGTTCGTTTGCCGTTCAATGAGTCAGGCGCTAACCCGGTCAGGCCGCCTGGGTGGTGCCAGCGGCCGCGGTCTCGCCGTGCCGTGCCTTGTAATCCTGCACCGCCGCCTTGATCGCGTCTTCAGCCAGGATCGAGCAGTGGATCTTGACCGGTGGCAGCGCCAGTTCTTCAGCGATCTGGGTGTTCTTGATTTCCATGGCCTGGTCCAGGGTCTTGCCCTTGACCCATTCGGTCACCAGCGACGACGAAGCAATTGCCGAACCGCAGCCATAGGTCTTGAATTTCGCATCCTCGATCACGCCGTCGGCGCCGACCTTGATCTGCAATTTCATGACGTCGCCGCAAGCCGGCGCGCCGACCATGCCGGTGCCGACGGTTTCGTCATCCTTCTGGAAGGAACCGACGTTGCGGGGATTTTCGTAGTGGTCGAGTACTTTGTCTGAATAGGCCATGGTGTCTTCCTGTGATCTGGTGTTTCGCTATTTTGGCGGCGGAGCCGGGTTACGCTGCGAGAACCCGCCCGGCATGCCGCCTGCATTGCTACGTCCTGTATGCCTTAGTGGGCTGCCCACTGGATCTTGCTGATGTCGATGCCTTCCTTGTGCATTTCCCAAAGCGGCGACAGTTCGCGCAGCTTGCCGACCTTTTCCTTGATCAGGCGGATCGTGAAATCCACGTCCTCTTCGGTGGTGAAGCGGCCGAAGGTGAAACGGATCGAGCTGTGCGCCAGTTCGTCACTGCGGCCAAGCGCCCGCAATACATAAGATGGTTCCAGGCTGGCCGAAGTACAAGCCGATCCGGACGAAACCGCAATGTCCTTGATCGCCATGATCAGCGACTCGCCTTCCACGTAATTGAAGCTGACGTTGAGGTTGTGCGGCACACGGTGTTCCATGTCGCCGTTGATATAGACCTCTTCCATCTCGGTCAGGCCCTTGGCCAGCCGTGCATTCAGTGCGGCGATGCGCTTGTTCTCTTCATCCATCTCCAGCCGGGCCAGGCGGAAAGCCTCGCCCATGCCGACGATCTGGTGGGTTGCCAGCGTGCCCGAACGCAGGCCGCGCTCGTGGCCGCCGCCATGCATCTGCGCTTCGATCCGCACACGCGGCTTGCGACGCACGTACAGCGCGCCGATGCCCTTCGGACCGTAAGTCTTGTGCGCGGTGAAGGTCATCAGGTCGACCTTGGTCTTTTGCAGGTCGATATGCACCTTGCCGGTCGCCTGGGCAGCGTCGCAATGGAAAATGATGCCCTTCTTGCGGCACAGTTCGCCGATTTCGTCGATCGGCTGGATTACGCCGATCTCGTTGTTGACCAGCATTACCGACACCAGGATCGTGTCCGGACGCATGGCTTCTTCCAGCTGCTTGATCGTGATCAGGCCGTCGTCCTGCGGTTGCAGGTAGGTCGCCTCGAACCCTTGGCGCTCCAGTTCACGCACCGTATCCAGCACAGCCTTGTGCTCGGTCTTGACGGTGATGATGTGCTTGCCACGGGTCTTGTAAAAATGCGCCGCGCCCTTCAGCGCCAGGTTGTTGCCTTCGGTCGCGCCTGAAGTCCAGATGATTTCACGCGGGTCGGCATTCACCAAGTCCGCCACATGCTGGCGCGCTTCCTCGACCGCTTGTTCCGCCGTCCAGCCATACATATGGCTGCGCGATGCCGGATTGCCGAACTGCTCGCGCAGGTAAGGAATCATCTTGTCGGCCACGCGCGGATCGACCGGCGTGGTTGCCGAGTAGTCGAGGTAAACCGGGAAATGCGGAGCCTTCAGGGTATCCAGCAGGCTTTGCGTCAAGGGTGCGTTCATTGTTTTCACTCCACTTCGATATTCAGGCTGCTGCCGTGTTGTTCGGACGGTGCATCTTGACCACCGACTGATCGTTGCTCTTTTGTTTCTGCTGCTCGACCAGGTCGCGCAAGGAAACGGAATCCAGGTAATCCACCATCTTGGCGTTCAGGGTTGCCCACAGGTCATGCGTCATGCAACGCGTGCCGTGTTCTTTCGGATGGCTGCCACAATTTTCCTTGCCGCCGCACTGCGTTGCATCGAGCGGCTCGTCGACTGCAATGATGATGTCCGCCACCGTCACGTCTTCCATCCGCCGCGCCAGCGTATAGCCGCCACCCGGACCGCGAACCGAATCGACGATCTCGTGCCGACGCAGCTTGCCGAACAGCTGTTCCAGGTACGACAAGGAAATTTCCTGCCGCTGGCTGATGCCGGAAAGCGTCACCGGCCCTTTGTCCTGGCGTAGCGCCAGGTCAATCATGGCGGTGACGGCGAACCGTCCTTTCGTTGTCAAGCGCATTGCAAGCCACCCCGTTAAGAATTTGAACTCAGGCCGAATTCAACCTGAATTCCCTACCAATTTGATCAAGTATAGCAAAGCCGACTGATCTTGTCAGGTATTGGGCAGCGCGAATGTCAGGACAGCGCCTTGCAACTAGCCATTATTTCACAGCGGGGCGCTTGCCGCACGCCGCTGCAGCAGGTGCAGGGGGCGGAAGAAGGCATGCATTGCCGGGTTGGCGATGAAGGAGATGTTGTACGGGTGTTCGGCGGTGATGCGGGGGAAGTTGCCGATGCCATCCAGCGCCGATACCAGTTCAGCCACCTTGCCCCAGAGAACCAGTGTCGGCGGCGACTGCTCCTGCCTCTCCCCCAGCGCCGTCAGGACCGCCTGGAAAAAGGGACGCCAGGCGCGGCCATCCTTCATTGGCGGGACCTCGGGGCGGTAGACCAGCGTGGCGTTAAGCAGCAGGAAGCCGTGCTCGTGCAGCGATTCCTGCAGTTCGGTCAGCGACTGTATGTAGTTGTTGCCGGCGGCCCGCGCCTTCTGCGAGGCGGCGGCCAGCGGCTCGCCGGTGCACTGGTCGGGGCTCAGGGTGCCGTCGCAGACCAGCAGCATCTTGATGAAATTGCGTAGCGAGGTGGCGCGGTTGACCCTGGTGGACAAGCCCTTCTCCGACCACAGCTCCTTGACCGCGCCGTCCATGAAGCAGACGCCGGTGGCGCTTTCCGGGCGCGGATAGGGCCCCTCTCCGACCAGCACATACCGCACCTGGTCCAGTGGCTGCCGGAAAGCGGCGAACAGCCGCCCGCCGTTGGGCAGGTAGTCGCTATCCTCAAGGCCAGGAAGATAGGAGGGGTCCGCAGCGTCCACCGCTTCGAGCCCGCGGGTCAGGATGGAATGCCAGGAAGGATGGGCGAGCCGGAGGGCGTCAACAAGCGAGGAAGGAATCATGGGCCCGTATTTTATTCCTTCCCGCATGTGCCAGGCAGCAATACGCCCTGCTCAGCTCCCCGTGATCGAACTCACATTGTCCGACCCCGGCGCGCCGAACAACTGCTCCTTCAGCACATGCAGTTGGTCGCGCACCTGGGCGGCCTTCTCGAACTCCAGGTTCTTCGCATGGTCGAGCATCAGCTTCTCCAGCCGCTTGATTTCCTTGCTGGCCTGCTTCTGGCTCATCGACACATAGGTCGCCTTGTGCTCGGCAACCGCCAGCTCCAGCCGCGCCTCTTGCGGACTGTAGACGCCGTCAATCAACTCGCGGATTTCCTTCTTGATGCCCATCGGCGTAATGCCGTTGGCTGCATTGAACGCAATCTGCTTGGCACGCCGGCGCTCGGTCTCGTCGATCGCGCGCCGCATTGAATCGGTGATCTTGTCGCCATACAGGATGGCAGTGCCGTTCAGGTTGCGCGCCGCCCGCCCTATGGTCTGGATCAGGCTGCGCTCGGAACGCAGGAAACCTTCCTTGTCCGCATCCAGGATCGCCACCAGCGACACCTCCGGCAGATCCAGCCCCTCGCGCAGCAGGTTGATCCCCACCAGCACATCGAAGGTACCCAGCCGCAGGTCGCGCAGGATCTCCACCCGCTCCACCGTATCGATATCGCTGTGCAGGTAACGCACCTTGACCCCGTTGTCGCTCAGGAATTCGGTCAGCTGCTCGGACATGCGCTTGGTCAGCGTGGTCACCAGCACCCGGTCGCCGGCCTTGACCCGCACCGTGATTTCCGACATCAGGTCATCCACCTGCGTGCTGGCCGGCCGCACGATCACCAGCGGATCCACCAGTCCGGTCGGACGCACCACCTGCTCCACCACCTGGTCGGCATGCGACATTTCATAATCGGCCGGCGTCGCCGACACGAACACCGTCTGCCGCATCTTCTTTTCGAATTCATCGAAACGCAGCGGCCGGTTGTCCAGCGCCGAAGGCAGGCGGAAACCGTAATCCACCAGGTTCACCTTGCGCGCGCGGTCGCCGTTGTACATGCCGTTCAACTGCCCCAGCAGTACGTGCGACTCGTCCATGAACATCAGCGCGTCCGGCGGCAGGTAGTCCACCAGCGTCGGCGGCGGATCGCCCGGCTTGGCACCGGTCAGGTGCCGCGAATAGTTCTCGATGCCCTTGGTGAAGCCGATCTCCTGCAACATCTCCAGGTCGAATCGGGTGCGCTGCTCGATGCGCTGCTCCTCGATCAGCTTGTTCTGCGACCGGAAAAATTCCAGCCGCTCGCGCAACTCTTCCTTGATCGAATCGATCGCATTCAGCACCGTCGCCCGCGGGGTCACGTAATGCGAACCCGGATACACGGTAAAGCGCGGGATCTTCTGCCGCACCTTGCCGGTCAGCGGATCGAACAACTGCAGGTTCTCGATCTCGTCATCGAAGGTCTCCACCCGCAACGCCAGTTCCGCATGCTCCGCCGGGAAGATATCGACCGTATCGCCGCGCACGCGGAAAGTGCCACGAGAAAAATCCACCTCGTTGCGGCTGTACTGCATCTGGATCAGCTTGGCCACCAGGTCGCGCTGGCTGACCTTGTCCTTGGCGCGCAGCGTCAGGATCATCTTGTGGTATTCGTTCGGATTACCGATACCGTAGATCGCCGACACTGTTGCCACGATCACCACATCGCGCCGCTCCATCAGCGACTTGGTGCACGACAGGCGCATCTGCTCGATGTGCTCGTTGATCGAGGAATCCTTCTCGATGAACAAGTCGCGCTGCGGCACATACGCTTCCGGCTGGTAATAGTCGTAATAACTGACGAAATACTCGACCGCGTTATGCGGAAAGAACTCCCGGAACTCGCTGTACAGCTGCGCCGCCAGCGTCTTGTTGGGGGCGAACACGATCGCCGGGCGTCCGAGACGCGCGATCGTATTGGCCATGGTGTAAGTTTTTCCCGAACCCGTTACCCCCAGCAGCGTCTGGAAAAACAAGCCGTCCTCTATCCCTTCGACCAGGCGATCGATTGCCACCGGCTGGTCGCCGGCAGGGGGAAATGGTTGATAGAGCTTGAAGGGGGAGTTCGGGAAGGTGACGATTTTCGATTCGTCGATGCCGCTCGGCACTTCCGATAGTTCAGCCATTGATTTGCGACCTTTGGTAAAATGCCGGGTTGCGTCCGGTGCAAACCGCTCGATGAATCGAGCAGGAATTTGCCCCGTCCCCAACCCGCTCGCCATCCCCGGTTTTCCCCGGGACGCAGCGAATTTTTCATACTATCACGATGAACGCACCCACTCCCGCAGCCCTGTTTTCCGCCGTCGAGATGGCGCCCCGCGACCCCATCCTCGGGATCACCGAAGCCTATGTGGCCGACAAGAACCCGAACAAGGTCAACCTTGGCGTCGGCGTCTACTACGATGAAAACGGCAAGGTGCCGCTGCTCAAGTGCGTGCAAAAAGCAGAAGCGCTGATGACCGAGCAAGCGCTGCCACGTAACTACATTCCCATCGACGGCCTGGCCGCATACGACAAGGCTGTGCAAGAGCTGGTATTTGGTGCCGACAACCCGGTAATTCAAGAAAAGCGCGCGATCACCGTGCAAGCCATCGGCGGCACCGGCGCGCTCAAGCTCGGCGCCGATTTCCTGAAGCGCCTGATGCCGCAATCGCAAGTCTGGATCAGCAACCCCAGCTGGGAAAACCACCGCGCGCTGTTCGAATCGGCCGGCTTCGTGGTCAACAGCTACCGTTACTACGACGCGGCAACCCGCGGCGTCGACTTCGCCGGCATGCTGGCCGACCTGAAGGCCATGCCACAAGGCGGCATCGCCCTGCTGCACGCCTGCTGCCACAACCCGACCGGCGCCGACCTCAGCACCGAGCAGTGGGATGAAGTGATCAAGGTCGTCAAGGAAAAAGGCCTGGTGCCCTTCCTCGACATGGCCTACCAGGGCTTTGGCGACGGCATCGCCGAAGACGGCGCAGTCGTTCGCCGCTTCACCGAAGCCGGCGGCCCGCTGTTCGTATCGAACTCGTTCTCCAAGTCGATCTCGCTGTACGGCGAGCGCGTCGGCGCCCTGTCGATCGTGGCCGCTGACGCCGCCGAAGCAGCCCGCGTGCTGTCGCAAATGAAGCGCGTGGTGCGCACCAACTACTCCAGCCCGCCGATGCACTCGGGCCAGGTGGTGGCCATGACCCTGACCAATCCGGAACTGCGCAAGACCTGGGAAGAAGAACTGGCCGGCATGCGCGTTCGCATCAAGGAAATGCGCAAGCTGCTGGTGGAAAAGCTGAAGCAGAAAGCGCCCGCCCACAATTTCGATTTCGTCATCAAGCAGCGCGGGATGTTCTCGTACTCCGGGCTGACGAAGGAACAAGTTGGACGTCTGCAGGCCGAATACTCGATCTATGCGATCGACACGGGCCGCATCTGCATCGCCGCGCTGAACACAAAGAACATCGACTACGTCACTGACGCGATTGCGAAGGTGCTGTAAGAGGTTGATGAGTACGGGGACCCTGCTGCGAACAAAGAATTTGTGTTTTTTCGCAGCAAGGTTTTGACAATCCAAGCTGTTGTCCCCTATAATCTCATCTCTGTTCCCTGATAGCTCAGTTGGTAGAGCGACGGACTGTTAATCCGCAGGTCCCTGGTTCGAGTCCAGGTCGGGGAGCCACAGAATTTGAAGCCCTCACGTGAAAGCGTGGGGGCTTTTTCTTTTGGCAGATTCAAATTCGCATCAGGATAAAGCCCGCCACCATTTCTTCCGTTATGCGGGAGTTGCGTCAACCCGGGAAGACCTAGATAATTTCCGGACCATGAGACCATCAACCGCATTGCACAAGCACCGCCAGGCGATCCAACAGATCGTCCGGAGTCACAATGCGACCAACGCACGCGTTTTCGGCTCGGCCGCCCAAGGCATCGATACCGAAGACAGCGACCTGGACATCCTGATAGACCCGACTTCCGAGACCTCATTGTTTGACATCGGCGCAATCAGGCGTGAGCTCAAAGCGCTTCTGGGCGTGAGGGTGGATGTAGTCACGCCAAACGCGCTACCTGACTCATTCAGGGACAAGGTCGTTGCTGAAGCGAAACCGATATGACCCGCAATGAGCAGCGGCTTGAGGACTACGTTGACCACATTCTGACTGCCATACAACGGATAGAGCGCTATTGCCTCGATCTGGACGAATCCGGTTTCAAATCAAGCGAGTTGATTCAGGATGCCGTGATCCGCAATTTTGAGATCATCGGCGAAGCCAGCAACAACATCGATCGCAGGTTCCCTGAATTTCTGGCGAAATTTCCCGAGCTGCCGCTGATTGACGCATACGAAATGAGAAATGCGCTGGCACATGGGTACTTCAAAGTCGACCTGAAAATACTGTGGTCGACCATTGAAAAAGATCTTCCGAATCTTTTGAAACAGCTCGCCTCAATCAGGGATGCTACCTGGCCGAAGGCATAGCCGAATTTTTCTCCGCTTGGCGACCAGCACAGTAGGCTCCACCATGGGGGTGCCAGATCTAACGGCTACTGGCGAAACGTGACGAGTGAGGGCGTGCCAATAGTCAAAAAAAACAATGCCCTATTTCAACTGCTAATCCAACAAAAAGACAGTAAAATCATAGCCTTACAAACGGACGCGACACTCTCCCGATGCAGAATCCATCGCCGCCAGTGACCGTTAATCGGCTCATCCAGCAAGCCCTAATTAAGATAGGTCGAAACCTGCTAGCCTTTCAGCGTATCGAGGCCTGCCTAAAAATTGTCACGCCTTACCTGACACCGACCACGGGCAATTGCACTGCGCCTCCCGAGCTCGACGTACAGCGACTTCTCGCGGATAAGCAGGTGCTCGGCATACTGATACAGCGTCTAAAAGATGGAACTAAGACAGAGGACAAAGTTGCGTTCGAGTTGTATTTGAAGGGCGTACTAGATCGCAGAAACGAGCTGATCCACCACTTCTTGTGCCGCCATGACGCGGCGCTCGATTCGAAAGAAAAGTGTAGGTCCGTGATTAAGTACCTCGACGAGCAGAACGACTTTATTCAGCCAATGGTCGCGCTTGCGGAAGGCTACCTAAGGGGGTTTTCTTTCTCGCTCGATTTGGCGGCATCTCAAACCGAGGGTGTGACAGGTTCGGCGGTTCTTGGCGAAGCGTGACGAGTGAGGGCGTGCCAATAGTGAATAGACACGGTTCATTGGCACAACTGTTAATCCGCAGGTCCCTGGTTCGAGTCCAGGTCGGGGAGTCGATTCAAAAACAGTCTATCCAACTTTGGATGGCGGCGATGGCCAGGCCACGCTTGATTACTGATGCCTTTGCGGCCCCGCATGCCGCACCTCCAGGGCTTGTAGCCCCTGTCTCACTTTTCTTCCGTAGATCCGTCGTCTCGCTTGGGACTGAACGGAAACGCTGTTCCTGCCTTGCCGGTTCTGGCTGGTATCCGCAGCGATAACAACATGGTGACCGCAAGCGTCGTAATCGTGAAGCCCAGAGACCAGACGATCGGTACTTTGTAGATATCTATAAGCAGCATCTTGATGCCGATAAAGCCCAGCACAATTGCCAGTCCGTACGAGAGCAGATGAAACCGCTCATGCATGCCTGCAAGCAGGAAATACATCGCTCGCAGACCAAGGATCGCAAAGACATTGGATGTGAGCACAATGAACGGATCCGTCGTAATGGCAAAAATGGCGGGGATTGAGTCCACCGCAAACACCAAGTCCACAATTCCAATGAGCAGAATTACCACGAACAACGGCGTGGCCATTTTTACGCCATCGGTCACCGTGAAGAATTTTTCATCGTCGTAGTTGGGCGAGAGCTTCATGTGCCGCTGAATCCAGCGAAGTGCCGGATTATTCCCAAGGTCAGGCTCTTGACCTGCCGCCCACCACATCTTTATTCCGGTGAACAACAGGAATGCGCCGAACACATACATGATCCAGTGAAACTGGGAAATCAGCCAAGCTCCGATAAAAATCATGATGGCGCGCAAGACTAAAGCGCCCAGAATTCCGATCATCAAGACCCGCTTTTGGAAAGCTGACGGCACAGCGAAGTAGGTGAATATCATCAGGAAGACAAAGATATTGTCGACCGCTAGCGCCTTCTCTACCAAATAGCCGGTAATGAACTCAAGTGCCTTGGCGTCCGCAAGTTCTCGGGAAATGGGGTCCGGTCCAGTACCGCCAAGATACCACCACAGCCAGCCGACAAATAGAGACGACACAGCCACCCAGACAAGTGTCCAGATGGTCGCTTCTCGCATGCTGACGGTATGCGAACCCTGACGATTTAGAGCTAGAAAATCGATCGCAAGGGCGATCAAGACAAACACCAGAAACTGTGTCCACAATAAAGGGGTACCGATGGAAATCATCCCGAGGAGCCTCTCAACCCAAACCGGCAACGCTTGGGTAGCAAATTCGTTGGGATCCTCACCAGTCTTGCTGCCCGGGTAACAATAAATGGGGTCAGACTCGATATAAACGCGTTTATATCGAGTCTGACCCCATTTATTTTAGGGTTGGCGGCCGCCTTTTGCTCAAGCTGCGCCACCACGTCGATCTCGCGCATCGGCGTCACAGGCACGGCCTCTGGTGCAGCCGGACTCGCGGGCGTAGCCGGCGTGTTCATCGTTTCCTCGACCTTGTTGCTACCGGCATCGAAACCCAGCTTTTCCAGAATCTTGCTGAAAAATCCCATGGCTACTGCTCCTGTAAGTGGATGCAGCCCTGCACCTTGTGGGGCCGCCGGGATAGGCAGGATCTCTTGCACCGGGTCGCGCTACCATGGTACGCAAGGGTTCTATCGAGCCGGTGACAAAAGTCAGCCCGCGTCGACTTTCCGGAAGAATGGGAACAAATGGGGTCAGACTCGATATGAACGCGTTTATATCGAGTCTGACCCCATTTGTTCCAACGAGACTTGGGCCGTGCGCAAGCCGAATACCGCTGGATGGTACTATCCGCCCTCCGCCACCTTGCCGCCGCAGCCCCCACCAGATGAAAGTCCCGAAACGTCTCCAGCCCCTGATCGAAGAGGGTCTGGTGGACACAGTCCTGCGCCAGCTAATGAGCGGCAAGGAAGCCACTGTCTATGTCGTGCGCTGCGGCGACGACATCCGCTGCGCCAAGGTCTACAAGGAATCCAGCCAGCGCAGCTTTCGGCAGGCTGCGTCCTACCAGGAAGGTCGCAAGGTAAAGAACAGCCGGCAGGCGCGGGCGATCGAAAAAGGGACCCGGTACGGCCGCAAGACGCAGGAGGAAGCCTGGCAGAACGCCGAAGTCGATGCGCTCTACCGGCTGGCCGCCGCAGGCGTACGCGTGCCTGTGCCGTATATCTGCTTCGAGGGCGTGCTGCTGATGGAACTCGTCACAGATGGCGAAGGCCATGCCGCGCCACGCCTGAATGACGTCGAGCTCAGTCCCGAACAGGCACGGGCATTCCACGCACAACTGCTGCACCAGGTCGTGCTGATGCTGTGCGCCGGCATCATCCACGGCGACCTTTCGGAATTCAACATTCTTGTCGATGCGAACGGCCCGGTCATCATCGACCTGCCCCAGGCCATTTACGCGGCCAGCAATACTGAAGCCGGCGCAATGCTGGAGCGCGATGTCGCCAACCTGAACGCCTGCCTGGGCCGTTTTGCTCCCGAGCTTGCGAACAACCAGTACGGCAAGGAAATCTGGGCGCTGTACAGCGCCGGATTATTGCGGCCCGATACGGTGCTGACCGGCCATGTTGCGCCGGAAACCCGGTCGGCCGATGTGGGTGCGGTGCTGCACGAAATTGAGATCGCACGGCAGGAAGAGGAAGAGCGGCAGCGGCGCCTGCATCAGGACTGAACGGGCGGATAAATCGGTTTCATATCGAGTCTGACCCCGGATCGCCCCCGCTCGTGCATTCTCGCGTTAAGATTCGCCCGCTCCATTCGACAAGAACAGGAGCAGCCTGCTTTCGAGGCATTGGAGCTTTGCTCCTCGTATGCGCCGACAGGTCTTTCACAACATATCGGAGTCTCCTTTTAAATGACAACCGCACGCCGTTCCCTGCTCAAGGGAGCCGCAGCCCTGGCTGCGCTTTCCGCCGTCCCCCTCCCTGCCCTGGCCCAGCCCTTCCTGTTTTCCCCCACATCCGAATTGATGCCCAAGGGCAAAAAGCGCCGGGTTGTCGTGCTGGGCGGCGGATGGGGTGGACTCTCTACCGCCAAACATCTGCGCCAGACCGCTCCAGACCTGGAAGTCGTCCTGGTCGAGAAAAATCCGATCTTCTGGTCCTGCCCGCTCAGCAACAAATGGCTGATCGATGTGGTGGACACGCAGTTCCTGGTTCACTCCTACACTGGCCCGGCCCGCCGATGGGGCTATACCTACATCCAGACAGAGATCACGGACATTGACCGTGATAAAAAACGCGTGCATACGGCCCAAGGTCATCTGGACTATGACTGGCTGGTCGTATCTGCGGGCATCCGCGTGAGCTATGAGCCCTGGTTTGGCAATGACCGGAAGGCCATTTCGCACACGCTGACCCATTATTCAAGTGCCTATGTCCCGAGCGCCGAGCACCTGGCACTGAAGCAGAAGATCAAGTCATTCAAGGGCGGCACTTTTGTCATGACCTTGCCGCCCCCGCCGCATCGCTGCCCGCCCTCTCCGTACGAAAGGGCTTGCCTGATCGCCGCGTATTTTCAGCGGAACAAGATCCCGGCAAAAATCCTGATCCTGGATCCGAAGCCGAGGATTGCTCCGATCGGCGCCGGATACAAACTGGCCTTTGAAGACTTGTACGATGACATCATCACGCATGTGCCAAATGCGCGCGTCAAGGAACTGGACCCGTTCAATCGCGTGGTAAAGACCACCGCGGGCGATTTCAAGTTTGATGACGCGATCTTCATGGGCCACCATCAGGCTGCAGACCTGGTGTGGAAGATGGGAGCGATCGGCAAGACGCCTGACGGCAAACCCAGCACTTGGGCAGCCGTTCATCCGGAGTATTACAACCTGAAAGATGATCCGAACGTTTTCGTGATTGGCGATAGCGTGGGCGCGGTTTCTCCACAGTTCGGGCATTATCCGAAGAGCGGCCATGTGGCCAACCGGATGGGGCGCAGTGTGGCGCAATACATCGCTCAGCAGGCCAAAGAGCAAGCCATGAAACCGGTCATCATCGACAACCTCTGCTACATGCTGGTCAATACCGAGCCGCTGGAGGCCATCAGCGTCCAGTTCGACTACAAAATGGGGCCCGAAGGTCATCTGATCCAGACCCAGGTCGATGACCACGAGCGGCGCAAGCAACTCTGGGAAGAAGACCTGCGTTGGTACGCGACCATGATTGAAGACTTCGCTGCCGGCTAAGGAGCGATCTCCCCCGCCCGTAGCCATGAGCATTACCCGAATCCCCGGGTAATGCTCAGCCCTGGAGCCGGGCCCTTTTGTCCATGTACATCGCCCTGTCGGCTTGATCCAGCAGCTGCTCGGTTTCAATGCCGTCCGGCGGACACAGGGCGATTCCGATGCTCGCCACGATCACCAGGATCGAATCATCGACAACGATCGGATGACTCAGCGCGGTCCTGATCTTGCCTGCTACGAGCTGCGCGTTATCCATGCAGGAGATCTCCTCCAGCAGAACCACAAACTCGTCGCCACCGATCCTGGAAACCAGGTCCGATTCACGCACACAATTCTGTAATCGCGTAGCAACCTCGCGAAGCACCAGATCACCCACCCCGTGCCCCAGCGAGTCATTGACCTCCTTGAAATCGTCGACGTCGAGGTAAAGCAAGGCGAGTTGGCTCTTCTTGCGGCGGGATCGTGCCAAGGCCAGGCTCATCCGCTCGTGGAAAAGGCGCCTGTTCGGCAGGCCTGTCAGCTCGTCATATCGAGCCGCCTGCAGGAGTTCGGCATGCAATTGCTTGCGTTCGATCGCCCTGGCTATCTGCGAGGAGACGAAATTCAGTAATTCGGTATCTTTTTCGCCGTAGGGCGTGCAGCTGCTCAAGATCAGAACCCCAATCGTCTCGTTCGGTGTGATCAGCGGCATCGCCAGGCAATACTCTTCGCTGCCGGCCAAGACCTCACCGGGCAGCAGCATCGGATTGCCACTACGGAATACCTCGGCGCAATAGGTGCTCGCCGCCTCCTCGTCAAGAACGCGCGAGCTGCCATTCCTGTCCAACTGGCACGGGAAGGCAAGCCGCCCGGATCGCCGATCAAGGATCGCCACCGCAAACCCGGCGACCGGCATGAGTTCTGCCGCTATTTTGTAGATTTCCTTGAACAGAGCCTGGAGATCGGTCGCGTTCTGCGCGGCTTCCGAAATGGCATAAATCGCGGATTGCCTCGCTTCTGTGCGCTTCAGTTCAGTGACATCCCGCGCCACGCCTATCCGCATCTGGTCGGCTTCGGACCACTGCACAGACCACATGATATGCACCGGCTTACCGTCTTTCCGGATGTAGCGGTTTTCGAAACCGATCCTCGGATGCCCGGCCATGACATGCTTGGCCTCTTCCAGGGTCCTCGCCCGGTCTTCCGGCATGACGAACTCGATCATGGGCTGGCCGATCAACTCGTCAGGCGTATAGCCGAATATTCGCTCGCAGGCCGCATTGACGTGAACAACCCGCCCCTGGACATCGACCAGAAGCACGGCATCGAGCAGGAGGTCGACGTAATTGTTCAACAAATTGTGCGTCTCTCTTTCCATGCGGAAAGAATACCATTTCAGCGGCGCCGGCTTGATGCACCCCGTATATCTACCATTCGGGGCTGGCAAAGGAGGATGGGCGGCCAGAAAACCGCATGTCGTATGGCAGCTGATGTTGAAGCACTGGTTGACCCCGCACAACTAGTCAACTAGCATTTAGCACTCAATGCAATGCGATTTTTTTCTCTGACAAGCGACTTATGCTGCCCATCCAATCCCCTGCCGACATGGCCTATATCAGGATCAAGCAAGCCATTCTGGATTTGACCTATCGGCCGGGAGAAAAGCTATCCGAAGTCCGCCTGGCAAGCGATCTGAATGTCGGCAGGTCACCGATCCGAACCGCCCTGGCCCGCCTGGAAAGCGAGAACTGGGTACGGGTCATGCCGCAGAGCGGCACGTTTGTCCGTATGCTGGAAGCAGCCGAACTTGAAGAACTTTCCGAGTTGCGAGGTGTGCTGGAGGTACATGCGACGCGTACGGCAACCACCAGGCTGACTGCCGCCCAGCTTCAGGAACTGCGCAAGATGTTCGACAAGCTCAAGCGCAAGCCCCTCGAAAACCATATTCCCGAATTTACCGCGCTCGATACCCGCTTTCATTCCACCATCTACGAGGCAGCGGGTAATCGCCGCATTCAAGCGATTCTTTTGAACCTGAAGGATCAGATCAGCTGGGTGCGGGCAGTCACCGCCACGCTCCCCGGCCGGGTCACCGAGTCGCTGCGTGAAATGGACGACATCTTGAGCGCGATGGAGCGGCGGGATGAGGATTCTGCCGCAGCCGCAATGGCACGGCATATCGGGAAAATCGCCGAGACATTCAAATCCATGCCCTCTTACCCACAAAGCAGGTGATGGCCAGTCCCGCATCTGAGCCCCGAACTTCAGCCCCGATTTTTACTCCAGCTGCCGTATATTCCCTTCCTTCACGATCTTCGCCCATTTGGCATTCTCTGACTGAATGAATGCGCCAAATTGTTGCGCACTGCCGGGCATCGGCTCGCCGCCGATCGCCAGCAAGCGCGCCTTGAGCGCCGGGTCGTTCAGCGACAGCGCCAGGTCTGCGCTGACCTTGTTGATGATCGCGGCCGGGGTGCCAGCCGGGGCTGCCAGGCCTACCCATGAATTCGCTTCATACCCGCGCACTCCCGCTTCGGCAATGGTGGGCAGGTCTGGCACCAGCGCGGATCGGGTGCGGGAAGAAATCCCCAATGCCCGCAGCTTGCCACTCTTGACGTGAGGCAGCGCCGACGGCGAGTCGGCAAACATCACCTGAACATGGCCGCCCAGCAAATCGGCGATCGCCGGCGCGCTGCCTTTGTACGGCACATGCAGCATTTTCACACCGGTCAAATTGCAGAACAGTTCTGCCGCCATATGGGTTCCCCCTCCCGCGCCGGAAGACCCGTAGGTCAGCTTGTTCGGATTGGCTTTGGCGTAGGCAATGAGGTCGGTTACCGAAGTAAAGGGGAGCGAGGGATTGGTGACAAGGATGATCGGAAATGCGGCCACCATGCCGACCGGCGCGAAATCCTTTTCCAGGTTGTAGGGCATGTTGGGTTTGAGCGCCGTCAGGATCGAATGATTGATGGCGACCAGCAGGAAGGTATAGCCGTCCGGCGCAGCCTTGGCTACCGCCTGCGCACCGATAATGCCGCCCGCGCCCGCGCGGTTCTCCACGATGACGGATTGATTGAAGTGGCTCGACAAGCCTTGGCCGGCGATGCGCGCCGCCACATCATTTTGCCCACCGGGCGGATAAGCCACGACGATTGTGACGGGCTTTTCCGGGTACGCGGCGGCATGGGCACCTGGCAATACCGTGCTGGCCGCAATTCCGGCGGCTGCTGCGAGAAACTGTCTGCGCGTCCTTGTCATTTTTTTCTTGTCTCCTGGTCTTTGGCCACCGTTGGTGGCAGTGACAGGACACTGCGCAAACACCAGTACGGTTCGCCTTGCCCCATGCGATCCAATGAATTGGCAAGCGCACGCAAACTGGACGACTAGATATTAGTTGACCAGTTTTTGGGTGTCAAGGATGCCCATTGACGACAGGAATTCACGCCCTCGCCCCTCTGTCTCGACCTGCAAATTTGTTGCAGGACTCCTGCTCTTCGACAGCCACCAGCAACAGGCGCATCAGTCCAAGCTGCGCGATGCAGAACCTGGAACGGGCGGCGACAGGCAGTGATATGGCTCCAATCCGTGTACGCTCGAATGACGCACAATGACGATGCCAGCATGCCCGCCGATAGCACGGCCAGATGAACCATACGGAGCAATCCATGCGGATCGGAGTCCCCACAGAGATCAAGGCCCACGAGTACCGGGTCGGCCTGACGCCCGCAAGCGCACGGGAGTTCGTCGCGCACGGTCACCAGGTACTGGTTCAGACCGGCGCCGGCACTCCGATCGGCCTGACCGACGCACAGTACGAGGCTGCAGGCGCGCGCATCCTGCCCGATGCGGCGTCCGTCTTTGCCCAGGCACAGATGATCGTGAAGGTAAAGGAACCGCAGCCTTCGGAGCGCGCCATGCTGCAGCAGGGCCAGATTCTTTACGCCTACCTGCACCTGGCAGCAGACCCGGCACAAGCCGCTGATTTGTTGAAGTCGGGCGCCATCTGCTTTGCCTACGAGACCATTACCGGTCCCGGCGGCGGCCTGCCCTTGCTGGCGCCGATGAGCGAGGTCGCGGGTCGCCTGTCGATCCAGGCGGCGGCGGCTTGCCTGGAGAGACCCAGCGGCGGCATGGGCGTGCTGATCGGCGGCGTCGCCGGCGTGCCGGCGGCACACGTGGTCGTGCTAGGCGCGGGGGTGGTCGGCACCCACGCCATGCAAATGGCAGTTGGCCTGGGTGCGCGCGTGACCGTCATTGACAGGAACCTTGACCGGCTGCGCCAGCTCGACCTGGCCTTCGGCAACCGGATCTCCACCAGCTATTCGACCTCGACCGCCATCGAAGAGGCGATTCGGGCTGCGGACGTGGTGATCGGCGGCGTGCTGTTGCCCGGCGCCGCCACGCCCAAGCTGGTTTCTCGCCAGATGCTTGCCTCGATGAAGCCAGGAAGCGTGATCGTCGATGTCGCCATCGACCAGGGAGGCTGCTTCGAAACCTCGCATCCGACGACCCACGCACAACCCACCTACGTGCTGGAGGGTGTGGTCCATTACTGTGTCGCCAACATGCCCAGTGCGGTCGCCAGGACCTCGACCCTGGCACTGAACAATGCAACCCTCGCGCATGGACTGGCGCTGGCCGACAAGGGATGGCGCGCGGCCGTCGAGCAGGACGTTCACTTGCGCAATGGGCTGAACATCGCCATGGGCCATGTGACCTGCGAAGCGGTGGCGAAGGATCTGGGCTACCAGCATGTCGCGCCGCTGGCGCTGGACGCCTGAGCCAGGATGAAACAAGCGGACAAGTTCATGTACGAGAACAAGAAGCATCGCCGGCGCTGATTCCGCTCGCGGCGGCAGCGTGGCCAAGCATTGCCTGCATTCAGGGGATCCCTTGCTACTTGACCCGGCGACTCTTCAAATTGACGACTTCCGCCATGATTTCAATGGGCTTGCCAGTCGTGCGCAGCAAGTTCAGATGCTCCACCACCGACTGCAGCGCCAGGACAAGCTCATCATAATCCGGTGCTTGAGCGTATTCGATTTTCTTGACCTCGATTCCATCGACTACAAAAAGCGCCTTTTCGACATCGACCAGGCAAAGCCGTAACCACGCCACTGTCGGCTGCTCGAACGACATTACGTTCATCAACAATGCCCCGATCGCATTGGAGAATTGAATTTTCTGCCAATCGCTCATGGACGTGTTCAGTCGAGCGAGTTCGCGTGAGATCAATCCAATTATCTTGATGCGCGTGGCCTCGATGGCCTCAAGGTCAGACACTTCCGACATCAACTCTCTAAGAAGAAACATTGCTGCCCCCATGCATTACGCCCATTAGCAATTGTCCTCCCGGCTAAGGAATCGATTCCCAGATCTGAATCAAGTCTACGCCGAAGCATTTTTGAACGGTAGCCCACAGCAAGCAGAAAATTCAAGGTTGCAAACGGGCACTTGCGGACGCAAGCGACCGATACCATAATTTATGCACTACACTTGCAAGCTTGACCATCTGAAGCTTTGCCATGGACGAACCGAATTCCGACACGCCGTACAACGAAAATTCCGTTCGTCGCCCCTTCCCCATCGTCGGGATCGGCGCTTCCGCAGGTGGACTACAGGCGATCATCCGCTTGCTGGAGCGCCTCCCGGCCGATTCCGGCATGGCGTTCGTCGTGGTGCTGCATCTGTCCCCCAAGCATGAAAGCATTGCCAATGAGGTTCTGCAGCGCGCGACGCGCATGCCGGTGTTGCAGGTCATGCAGCCAGTTGCCATCGAGGCGAACCACGTTTATGTCATTCCGCCCAACCGCTACCTTGTCATGAGCGATGGCATGCTGCGGGTCGAGCCGCAGGAACGGCCGCGTGGCCAGAATATTGCCGTCGATATTTTTTTCCGGACACTGGCCGATACTCACCTCGATCGCGCTATCGCCGTCGTGTTGTCAGGCACCGGCGCCGACGGCGCAATGGGCGCAGCGCGGATCAAGGACCAGGGTGGCATCGTGATTGCCCAGTCGCCAGAAGATGCCGAGCACAGCGGCATGCCCGAAGCCGCCCTCAATAGCGCCGACTTCGTGCTGCCCGTCAACGAGATCCCGGACAAGCTGCTTGAAATCTGGCGCAATGCGCAAAAGATAAACCTGGCGCACCCGACAACTGGTAGCACCGACAATCTCGATGTCCGTGTTTCAGCAGCCCCTGCATCGCTCGAAAAGGTCGAGGTCAATCTGGGTACGGTCATTGCCCTGCTGCGGTCCAGCACCGGGCATGATTTCCGCCACTACAAGCGCGCCACTGTACTCAGGCGCATCGAACGCCGCATGCAAGTGCGCGGAACGGTGACGCTTGCCGAATATTGCCAACTGCTGAAAAAAGACAGCAACGAGCCGGCCGCATTGTTGAAAGACATGCTGATCGGGGTCACAAACTTTTTTCGCGACCACGAGGCCTTCGAAGCACTGCAACGCGACGTAATTCCCGAAATTTTCCGCGGCAAGGAAGGCACCGACCAGGTGCGGGTCTGGGTGCCCGCCTGTTCCACCGGCGAGGAACCCTATTCGATCGGGATGCTGCTGATCGAGCACGCAACGCTGCTTCCCAAGCCACCGGAAATCCTGGTAATTGCCTCCGACATTGACGAACGCGCTATCGCCATCGCTCGTGCCGGCATCTACGCAGGCGCCATCGTGACCGAGGTGTCGCCCGGCAGGCTGCGGCAATTTTTCAGCCGCGAGGAAGAACGGTACCGGATCCGCAAGCTGGTGCGCGACAGGATACTGTTCGCGGCCCACAACATCCTGCGCGATCCGCCGTTCTCACGGCTCGATCTGATCTCCTGCCGCAATCTGCTGATCTACCTGAACCGCGACGTCCAGACCCAGGTCCTGGAGATGTTTCACTTCGCGCTGAATCCCGGCGGCTACCTGTTCCTGGGCAGCTCGGAATCGGCAGATGTAGTCAGCAACCTGTTCACCCCGGTCGACAAGAAGAACCATCTGTATCGCGCCAAGTCAGTGTCGCGCCAGAGCCGCACGGTGCCGACTTTTCCGATCTGGCGCGATATCGTCCCGCCAAAAGTCATCGGCCAGCCAAGAGCCCGCAAGCACGATTTTTCCATTGCCGAAATTCACCAGCGCGTGCTGGCGCAGTTTGCGCCGCCCAGCGTGATCGTCGACAGCGACGCCAACATCGTATTCATGTCGGATCAGGTCGGCCGTTTTCTGCGGCATGTCGGCGGCGAGCCATCGCGCAATATCGTTTCACTGGTGCTGCCGGAATTGCGGCTGGAACTGCGCACCGCATTGTTCCAGGCACAGAACATCAGCAAGGGCATGGAAGCGCGACGGGTAGAACTGGAGCGCGGCGGCCACCGCTATTGCGTCAACATGATCGTTCGTCCCTTTCACGACAATGACGCCGAAGCCGACCTGGTGCTGATCACCTTCGATGAGGTCGAACAGAGCGCGCAACCGGCCATGCCGAAGACCGCGGATGGCAAGGATCCGCTGTTGCATCAACTGGAAGAAGAACTCCAGCGCACCAAAGAGCAATTGCAGGACACGATCGAGCAATCCGAAGTGGGGACCGAAGAACTGCGCGCCTCCAACGAAGAACTGCAGGCGATCAATGAGGAGTTGCGCTCTGCGACCGAAGAGCTGGAGACTGGCAAGGAAGAATTGCAATCGGTGAATGAAGAGCTGATCACGGTCAATTACGAGCTCAGGAAAAAGGTCGAGGAAACCAGCAAGGTCAATGACGATCTGCGCAATCTGATTACCTCGACCGACATCGCCACCCTGTTCGTCGACCGCGGCATGCGCATCAAGCGCTTCACGCCGCGCGCCAACGATATTTTCAGCATCATTCCCAGCGATATCGGCCGCTCCCTGCTCGACATCACGCATCGTCTGGAGTACCCGCAACTCGCCGACGACATAGCGTCCACGCTTGAGACCTTGCAGCCGGTTGAAAGAGAATTGCCCAGCAACGACGGCCGCTTCTATATCGTCCGCTTGCTTCCTTATCGCACGATTGAAGACAAGATCGACGGCGCAGTGATGACCTTTTTCGACATCACCCGCCGCCGCAAGGCAGAGGAGAACCTGCGCTTCGGCGAAGAGAGCATGCGGATGATGGCAGAGAGCACCAGGGATTACGCCATCATCACGTCCGACCTGCAAGGCATGGTGAGGACCTGGAACAGAGGGGCGCAGCTCATTTTTGGCTACACCGAAGCAGAAATGCTGGGACAAAGCGCCGACATCCTGTTCCTGCCGGAAGACAGGCAAAAAGGCATTCCCCAGGAAGACATGCGGCGTGCCCGCGAGGAAGGCCGGGCCGAGGACGAGCGCTGGCATTTGCACAAGGACGGCAACCGCCTGTATTGCAGCGGCGTGCTCACCCCGCTGCTGTCGGTCGATGCAGACGACAACATTGACCATGGCGCGGACGCCTTGCACGGTTACGCCTGGATCTTGCGCGACGAGACCCGCCGGATGCAATCTCGCGACCAGCGCGACGCGACCCACTCCTGACGCAGCGACCTCCGTTCCGGCAATGAAGGCCAACCTCATCCTGAAATGGGTGGCGCGGCTGGCCTCCGCAATTCGGGACCGATCACGGCACAGCGCGAAGTAAAACAGCATGGCCAATCGGGCGCGCCGGCGCATTGCGCGACAGCGCTTTGGCGCCTCGCGCCAGATCGGAGTGATTCCGCTGTCATCAAATCGTCATCAAATCCTCATTCAAACGCCCTATAATTCAATAATTCTTTAATTATCGAAGGGGAATCGGATGAAAGTAGGCATCAACGGCATGGGCCGCATAGGCCGCCTGGCATTGCGCGCCGCCATGGGCGCGGCCGAGCGCCAATCTGAAGACCCGCGAGCAGGCAATCGGCTGGAGGTGGTACACCTCAATGAAATCAAGGGGGGCGCAGCGGCTACGGCTCACCTGCTGGCATTTGACAGCGTACAGGGAAAATGGCGCGCCGATATTGCTGCTGAAGGCGATGACAGCATTCGCATCGACCGCAGCAAATTGTCGTTCAGCGCGCATCCGACAGCTGCGGAAATCCCGTGGGGTGAGCTGGGTGTAGACCTGGTACTGGAATGCACCGGCAAGTTCCTCACGCCCGAGACCCTGCAAGGCCATCTGGATCGTGGCGCCAAGCGGGTCATCGTCGCAGCCCCGGTCAAGGTCGGGAACGTGCTCAACATCGTGGTCGGCGTCAACCACGAGTTGTACAACCCGGCCAATGATCGCATCGTGACCGCCGCCTCCTGCACCACCAATTGCCTGGCCCCGGTGGTCAAGGTAGTGCATGAGAACCTGGGTATCCGGCACGGGCAGATCACCACCATTCACAATCCCACCAACACCAACCTGGTGGTGGATGCACCGCACAAGGACCTGCGCCGCGCCCGCAGCGCGATGCTGAGCCTGGCCCCCACCACTACTGGCAGCGCCACGGCGATCGCACTGATTTATCCCGATCTCAAGGGCAAGCTCAACGGCCACGCCGTGCGCGCCCCCGTGCTGAACGCTTCCCTGACCGATTGCGTGTTCGAGCTGCAGCGAACCACCAGTGCCGAGGAAGTCAACGCCCTGTTTGCTGCTGCCGCCAAAGGCCCGCTGGCCGGCATCCTCGGCTACGAAGAGCGCCCGCTGGTCAGCGCCGACTATGCGCACGACACCCGCAGCTCGATCGTCGACGCCTTGTCGAGCATGGTGACGGACGGGACGCTGCTCAAGGTCTATGCCTGGTACGACAACGAGATGGGCTATGCCTGCCGCATGGTGGACCTGGCGTGCCACATGCAAGGCGTGGGAATCTGAACACCATGTCCGAAGCCATCGCATCCGCGCGCAGCGGCAATTCCGCAGTCCGCAACTACGCCATCGTCACCGCCGCCTATTGGGGCTTCACGCTCACTGACGGCGCCCTGCGCATGCTGGTGCTGCTGCATTTCTACCGGCTGGGATATTCGTCCATCACGCTGGCCTTCCTGTTCTTGCTGTACGAGGCGGCTGGCGTGCTGGCCAACCTGATCGGCGGCTGGCTGGCCACCCGTTACGGCATTGCGCGCATGCTGACCGTGGGCCTGACCACCCAGATTACCGGCTTCCTGCTGCTGTCAGGTCTCAATCCGGAATGGACGGCAGCAATGTCAGTGGCTTGGGTCGTGATTGCGCAAGGGGTCTGCGGTGTAGCCAAGGACCTGACCAAGACTGCCAGCAAGTCGGCCATCAAGATCACGGCAGACCAGGCCAAGGACCAGGGCGCGAGCCAGTTGTTCAAATGGGTGGCCTGGTTCACTGGCAGCAAGAACGCCATGAAAGGCGTCGGCTTTTTTCTCGGCGGTTTGCTGCTGGACCTGATGGGCTTTCGCGGGGCGCTCTGGGTCATGGCGGTGCTGCTGGCGCTGGTACTGCTGGCCGTGGTGGCGTTCGTGCCGCGGCTGATGGGCAAAAGCCGTGCCTCCAGATCGGCCCGGGAACTGTTTGCCAAAAACCGGGGCATCAATCTGCTGGCAGCCGCACGGGTGGTGCTTTTTGGCGCGCGCGACGTCTGGTTCGTAGTGGGGGTTCCGGTGTTCCTGTACTCCTTCGGCTGGACCTTCACCATGGTGGGTGGCTTCCTGGCGCTGTGGACCATCGGCTATGGCCTGGTCCAGGCGCTGGCGCCCAATATCGTCAGACGCAGCGCGGACGGCCTGAGCAGCGAAGTCCCCGCAGCGCGCTGGTGGTCGGCGGTCCTGGCCGTGGTGCCGGTTTGCCTGGCCATTGCGATGTTGCTGCAGGTGCCGCACCTGGAGTGGGTAGTCGTAGGGGGCCTGGGCCTGTTCGGCATTGCGTTCGCGGTAAATTCCTCGGTCCACTCCTATCTGATCCTGGCTTATGCCGGCAGTGAAAAAGCGGCCGAGGACGTCGGCTTCTATTACGCGGCCAATGCGCTCGGGCGTTTTTGCGGGACGCTGCTGTCCGGGCTGCTTTACCAATGGGGCGGTCTGTTGTATGCCCTGGTCGGCTCGGCGGCCATGCTCATCACCTGCTGGCTGGTGACGCTGGCCCTGCCCGTCACACGCGCCGGCCAGGCTCAAGGCCATGAATGATTTGCGGCCCTTCCTGAGCGCGAATTGCTGCCAGGGCGCCCACTGCCTGGACACCGTATCCATCCAATGCACCAACTATTGAAAGGTCAACCATGTCGTCAAAGGTATTCAACGTACTTTTTCTCTGCACCGGCAACTCCGCACGAAGCATCATGGCCGAGGCTCTGCTGAACCAGATGGGTACCGGACGCTTCCGTGCCTTCAGCGCTGGCAGCAAGCCGGCAGGCCAGGTTCATCCGCGCACCATCGAATTACTGGAACGAAACGGTATCAGCACCGATAATTTGCGCAGCAAGAACTGGGACGAATTCGCTGGGCCTGGCGCCCCGCAGATGGATTTCGTGCTGTCGGTGTGTGACAAGGCGGCAGCCGAAGCCTGTCCGGTCTGGCCCGGGCAACCGATGTCGGCGCATTGGGGAATCGAAGATCCGGTGTCATCCGGATCGGACCACGATGTTCAGCAGCGCAAGGATTTCAACGAGGCCTTCGCGACACTGAAGAGCCGCATTTCCTTTTTCCTGGCCCTGCCACTCGACAAGATCCAGAAAATTTCGCTTCAGAACGAACTCGGCCGGATCGGCAAAGAACAAGCCTGATAAGCTCCACCCGCTGCCAGCCTGGGCACTGACAAGTGCCCAGGTTTTTTGCTTTTACAAGAATTGAAACAGGAATTGAATATGGGACTGTTTGAACGTTTCCTCACACTCTGGGTTGCGCTGGGCATCATGGCCGGTGTCGGGCTGGGCCTGCTATTTCCCGCTGCCTTCCAGCTGGTGGCTGCACTGGAAGTGGCGCACGTCAACCTGGTGGTGGCCGTGTTCATCTGGGTGATGATCTATCCGATGATGATCCAGATCGACTGGAGCGCGGTGAAGGAAGTGCGCCAGAAGCCGAAGGGGCTGATGCTGACCCTGGTGGTCAACTGGCTGATCAAACCATTCACCATGGCCGCACTGGGCGTGCTTTTCTTCCAGTATGTGTTCGCCCCCTGGGTAGACCCGAAATCGGCCAGCGAGTACATCGCCGGCATGATCCTGCTCGGTGTGGCGCCCTGTACGGCGATGGTGTTCGTCTGGAGCCAACTGGTCAAGGGAGATGCCAACTACACCCTGGTGCAAGTGTCGATCAACGACCTGATCATGGTGGTGGCATTTGCACCGATCGCCGCATTCTTGCTGGGCGTGACGAATGTGACGGTGCCATGGGAGACGCTGGTGCTGTCCACGGTGCTGTATGTGGTACTGCCACTGGTGGCGGGAATGGCCACGCGGCACGCATTGCAGGGCCGGTCCAGCCATGCAGTGGCAGACTTTGTCGCGCGCCTGAAACCCTGGTCCGTGATCGGACTGATTGCCACGGTGGTGTTGCTGTTCGGCTTCCAGGCCGGAACCATCGTGGCCCAGCCGGCCATCATCGCCTTGATCGCAGTGCCGCTGGTATTGCAGTCCTATGGCATCTTCTTCATCAGCTGGTGGGGAGCCAGGATACTCAAACTGCCCCACGACGTGGCCGGCCCCGCCTGCCTGATCGGCACCTCCAACTTCTTCGAACTGGCAGTGGCTGTGGCAATTTCCCTGTTCGGCTTGAATTCCGGGGCCGCCCTGGCGACCGTGGTCGGCGTCTTGGTCGAAGTGCCGGTGATGTTATCCCTGGTAGCCATCATCAATGCCTGGCGACCTGAGACATCGGATTGAGGAAGATACAGCCACGGCAGGTAGCAATATGATCAACGAGTCAGAGGTACGAGAACGTGACCAAGGCAAGCGACGTAGTCAACAATCTTTTGGGTGATCTGCCGCAGGTGGATCCGCAGCATTTCCGTGTGCCTGACCCGGCATCATTGCAACCCGCGCAAGCATCCACCCATCCCCCGCGATTCCTGTTGCTGTACGGCTCCTTGCGCAAGCGCTCCTTCAGCCGGCTGACTGTCGAGGAAGCGGCACGCCTGCTGCAAGCAATGGGCGGTGAAGTAAGGATCTTCGACCCCAGCGGCCTGCCGCTGCCCGACGATGCACCAGAGAGCCACCCCAAAGTGGCAGAGTTGCGTGACCTGACCCGATGGGCCGAAGGCATGGTGTGGTGCTCGCCAGAACGCCACGGCGCCATGACCGGCATATTGAAAGCCCAGATTGACTGGATCCCCCTGAGCATGGGAGCGGTTCGCCCTACTCAGGGCAAGACCTTGGCCCTGATGCAGGTCTGCGGCGGCTCCCAGTCGTTCAACGCCGTCAGCCAGATGCGAGTGCTCGGGCGCTGGATGCGCATGATCACCATCCCCAACCAATCCTCGATTGCCAAGGCGTTCCAGGAATTCGACGAGAACAACCGAATGAAGCCGTCGAGTTACTACGATCGTCTGGTGGATGTGATGGAGGAGTTGTTCAAGTTCACCCTGCTCACCCGGGACGTTGCGCCGTATCTGGTGGACCGGTACAGCGAGCGCAAGGAAAGCGCCGAAGAGTTGATGAAGCGGGTCAATCAAGCGGCCATCTGATCAGATGATCGAGGCAAGCGTGATTTCGCAGCAGTCATGCAAAAGCCCGGTTGAAACTGGTCGGGGCCGGCGTGATCGTGCTGATCGTGCTCGTGGCCTGAACTCATCCGAGAGGTCCTTCAATCGCTCGCATGGCTTTACTCAGTCAATCGACCGACCGTGGAATTTCATTTTTTTATCTGGCACATGCAGTCCTTCATATGATGGGGTCAAGACCTGCCCCCTTGATCACTCTATCATCAGGAAGACAGCCCAGTGTGCGGTGGCAGACCGAAAATTCAGATCATCGTTCGTATGATGCACAGGCAATGCAAAGACACGACGATCGATCAAATGCTCGTCGTCTGAAAGATGAACACCGAATCGAAGGAGCGGGAAGCTGCTCCATTGCGACTCACTGACAGGGATATGAAATGATAGGAACAATTCTCCTGATCGTTCTGGTTTTAATGCTGATCGGCGCGCTTCCAAACTGGTCCCACAGCCGGAACTGGGGTTACCGTCCCAGCGGCGGTCTTGGCCTGGTACTGATAATCCTGCTCATCCTGCTGCTGATGGGGAAAATTTAGGGCGTTGCCCGCGGGATCTGGCGTAAGCGTTCGGGGCGACTGACTGTCGTCTGCGGCAGGGCTCCGAGCGCTTACCGTTGTCCTTGAAAGGCTGATCTTTACCCACTTGCTGATTTGTGGCGCAGACCGTCGCACACCACGATTGCTCCCTCCCTTTCAAGGGGAGGGAGCTACAAAGTCGATCGCCCATTGCCGATGCATCAAAGAATGCGGAACGCCATCACCGCCACCAGCGTCGGTGGCAAGGCAGCGATCAACAAGCCCAAAGGATGGATGGCGTTGCCGGGGAATTTCTCTTTCAGGATCGTCGCGCCTGCCGGGTTGGGGGCATTGGCTATCACCGTCAGGCCACCACCGGTGACGGCTCCGGCGACCAGCGCCACCTTGAACTCTTCACTCAGCCCTTCGACCAGCGAACCAAGGTAGGTCAGGGCCGCGTTGTCGGTGATGGCTGTCAGGGCCGTGGCGCCGAAGAACACAGCGTTGGCATCCATGCTCATCAGCACAGGTTGCAGCCACCATTGCTGCACGCCGCCCAGCACCACCAATCCAGCCAGGAAAAATGCAACCAGCAGGGCTTCGCGCAGGATCAGCGGGTTCTGGTGGCGCTGATAGGCGGTTGTGAATCCCATGAAGAACAGGAACACACCCATGAACACGGCCGGGTGATGGGCAAAAACCACCACGATGGCAAGGAATGCCAGGTGCACCAGCACCACCGAAAGCGGAACAGCATCATGTTCGGCCGGCGGGGTCTTTCCCATGTGGCCGATCTGGTTACGGAACAGCAGCATGGCAGAGCCGGCATTGAACACCACTGCGATCGCTGCCTTCCAGCCAAAGTTGGCGATCATGAACCAGATGTCCCAATTCCATTTGGCTGCCACCATCAGTACGGGGGGAGCAGCAAAAGGCGTCAAGGTACCGCCGATGGAGATGTTGACGAACAGCACCCCGATGGTTACGTACTTGAGTCTGGACGAGACCTGCTGCGAAAAGAGCGTGTCGCGCAGCATCAGTGCTGCCAGCGTCATGGCGGCCGGCTCGGTGATGAAGGAACCCAGCATGGGCACAAATCCCAGCACCAGGAAGTACATTGCCATCCCCTTGGGCAAGGGCATGAAGCGGGCGATGAAGCGCACCGATGCGCCGGCAAGCTGCAGGATGGGCCGGGTGCCTGCTATCACCATGATGGCGAACACGAACATGGGCTCGGTGAAGTTGCGCGAATCCAGGTAGGCGGTGGCGTCCTGCTTGCCGCTGATTGAAAACATGAAAAGCATCAGCACCATGGCCCAGAAGCCAAATACCACTTCAACTTCACCCAGCAGGTGCCAGATGCCGGCATGGCGTGGCTGGCGATGAGCCAGGTTTTCGAAAAATTTGGTGGAGAAAGTGTGCAGCACGGCCAGGCCGAACAGGCTGGCGCCGATGATCTGGATGAGTGTGGGTGTCATGGTCGTAGTTGGTCCGCGAGGCGGCCCGACCGTCGCATTAACCTGTATCGCCGCAGCATGCGGCGCCTACACCCGACACCAGTTTAACTGAACTCGGGCTGTAAAGGCACGACGGCAAAACGTACGCGCCGTCCTTGTCGACCGCGACCGGATTGCCGGCGCTATTTCACCGTCGCCCGCAGCGCGCTCACCCGCTGCAACAGCGTGGCCTCCGATACCTCACCCATGCGGCGATCAACCAATTTTCCCCGTGCGTCGAAGAACAGCGTCGTCGGCAAGGCACGCGAGCCGGTGGCGCTGCCAAGCTGGCCGCGCGAATCGAGCAGCACGTTGTCCAGCACCAGCCCCTTTCCGGCGAGATATCTGCTGACTGCCTCCGACGACTCGCCCTGGTTGACGAACACGAAGGCAATGTCCTTATGGCGCGCCTGTGCGTCGCGCAGCACCGGCATCTCGCGCTGGCATGGCGGGCACCATGTGGCCCACAGGTTCACCACCATCGGCTTGCCGGACAGGGATTGCAGCGCAAGCTGCTTGCCATCCAGCGTTTCAAGGACCAGCGCCGGCATCTGCATTGCGGGCGCAAACGCCAATGAACTGGCCACGGTACCTGCCATCCAGAATGCGGCGCCAGCCGCAAATCCGGCAAGCAAAGGTTTCCGGCGTTCCCGCCGGCGCCAGGCCAGCCACGCTGTCATCGCCGCCGCCGCACCAATGCCGGCAGATGCGGCAAAGCCCCCATCGCGAATATCGAGCATCTTCCACGGCGAAGCGGCATAGGATTCGAACCAGGCGGCGACATAGGCAGCACGCGCAGCCAGCAGGCCGAACAGCAGGACGCGCCACGACAGGCTTTCCATCTCCGCCGCCCGTTCGCCGCCGATGCGCCGGGCCACCAGCGTGCCGACCAGCAGTGCGCCAGCCAGTATCAGCGGGGCAACGGGAATGGCAAGGGGGCCGACTGTGATTGAACTCATCCGGCTCGTCGGAGCAACTGCTCCAGTTGATCTGCAGCCAAAGGCTTGCTGAATATGTAGCCCTGGAACTCATCGCAGCCCTGGGCACGCAAGAACGCTGATTGAGCCTCTGTTTCCACGCCTTCGGCAATCGTCTTGAAGCCGAGGCTGCCTGCCATTTGTATGATCGCCATGACGATGGCGCGATCGTCTTCGTCCGTCGCGATATCGCGCACGAAGGACTGATCGATCTTGAGCTTGCAGACGTTGAATTTCTTCAGGTAGCTCAGGGATGAATACCCGGTACCAAAGTCATCGATGGCCAGCCGCACGCCGCGCGCATGCAAGTCATCCATCACGGTAATCGCATTGATGGCGTTTTCCATGGCAACGCTCTCGGTCAACTCAAGTTCCAGGTACTCGGGCGGCAACTCTGCATCCTCCAGGATGCTGCTCACCAGTCCCGGCAAGTTGACATGACGGAACTGCACCGCCGAAAGGTTCACTGCCATCACCATGGGTGGCAGGCCGGCGTTCATCCATTCCTTCAACTGCATGACCGCAGTGCGCAGCACCCAGGAGCCGATTGCGACAATCTGCCCACTGCTCTCGGCCAGGGGAATGAATTCGGCCGGAGAAATATTTCCCAGTTCCGGGTGCGTCCAGCGCAGCAAGGCCTCGACACCAACCACCTTGCTGCCATCCATGGTGACCTGTGGCTGGTAGAGAACATGGAACTGATTGCGCTCCAGCGCCTGATGCATGGCACTCTCCAGTTGCAGCATGCGTGTCGTACGCATCTGCATTTCCCTGGCAAAGAACCGGAAGTCGTTCCGTCCATCCTGCTTGACGCGATTCATTGCCGTATCGGCACTCTGCAACAGGCTGTCGAAGTCGGCGCCGTCCTCCGGGTACAAGGCAATGCCGATCGACGGGGTCACGACCAGCTCCTGCCCCTGGATCACATACGTTTGCGAGATCGATTCCAGTAGCTTGGCCGCCGCGCGCGCGACCACATCTTCATTCGCATCGGTCAGGACGATCACGAATTCATCGCCCACCACACGCGCAACGGTATCCGACTGCCGCACCGCCAGGGTCAGGCGCTTCGCGACATTCATCAGCAACTCGTCACCGACCTTGTGTCCCAAAGTGTCGTTCACATTCTTGAAGCGATCCAGGTTGAGGTACAACACTGCGATACGTGTATCAGACCGTATCGCGGCACTGATGGCGTGATCCACCCTATCCTTGAGCAGCTGCCGGTTGGGGAGTTCTGTCAGCACATCGTAGTTGATCAGTTTTTCGATGCGCTTTTCGGCCTCGAGGCGCGAAGTAATATCGACCACCGATGCCAACACATAATTTCCGGCCTGGCCAGTAATCGGTGTGAGTCCGATCTCCACACGAAATTCATCCCCATTGCGACGTCGCGCAAAAAGGTACCGCTCTCTTCCCATGGCCCGCCTGCTCGGTTCCCGAACAAACGCGACCAGACTTCGCTGATGATCTTTCCTGGCCACCGCGGGTATCAGGACTTCAATATTTGCACCGATCAGCCCCCCTCCTTCATAGTCGAACAAGCTATCGGCCTGGGAGTTTGTCAGGACGATGATGCCGGCCTCATCCACCATGATCATGGCGTTTGGCGAGGCCTGGACCGCACTCCGAAAACGGTCTTCCTCACGCTTCCTGGCGGTGATGTCCGTGTGCGAGCCAACCATGCGCACTGCGACGCCCTGATCGTCCAGGATCGTTTCGCCGCGGGAGTAGATCCAGCGATAACTGCCATCCTTGTGACGCAGTCGAAACTCGCTTTCATAGCGGCTGTCCGGGGGCGCAGAAAAAAAATCCTTTTGCCGCTGAATGGCCGCCTCGCAGTCATCCGGATGCAACAGTGATTTCCAGGTTGAAAGACGATTTTCAAGCTCGGCATCCTGGTAGCCCAGTTGCGATTTCCAGACCGGAGAAAAATAGCACTCGCCGGTGCTCAGGTTCCAGTCCCATAACCCGGTATCCGAGGCTGCGACAGCAAGCTCCAGTTTTTGCTGCGCGTTCGCCAACTCGCGGTAGGGTCGATCGATCGATTCGACCACCACGGCGCGGTAGATCAGGACATATGCGACGAATTTGTAGATATGGCCCAGCACGTTGTACAAACCCGTCATGGTGCTGTACATCGTGAAAAACAGTTCGCTCATGGCCATGATGCATACCGCACCCCAGAGCATCACGGCATCGACCGCCTGCGGCTTCCTGAGTTTGCGCCACAGGAAAACGGCCGTGGCCAGGTTCATCATGATAATGACGTACTCGACATTTTTCTTCGCTGGCGTCAACCCCAGGCCAGGAATGAACCAGCGCGGCAGCCAGTCCTGGTGGTTGACGATCACCCAACCCAGGACCAAGGTCAGCAGCACCAGCACTGACAGGAACAAATGCTTGGCCGACAGGCTGGCGCCCCGATCCCAGGACTGGATTGCAACCGCCAACAATCCCAGCGCCGCGACGAAGCGGGCCGACATCCAGAAACCGAGATGTTTGTCACCATCGTTAGGCCCGAAGAAATCGGGCATTCCAACGTAAGCGAAGGTGTGCGAGAAGTCCAACAGACCGACCACGAAGAAAATTCCGGCCAGCACGACCAGGATGCCCGGGATTTTTTCCGTCCGCGAATTCCAGCCGACTGCAAATACCATCATGGAAATCACGATGGAGACGATTTCCATGAAAGAGTGCAGCACCAGATAGTGGTCAATACCCTTGTAGTCATCGGGCGTGGGTATCAGCCATGAAACATACTGGACCGCCGCCAACAGCGCCAGCAGTCCGAAGATCTCCCGCACCGCGCTGCGGTGGGAATCATGCACGCCCCAGCCTGCAGTACGGCCATCCAATGTCAATGGATCGCGGTCCTGCGTGATGTCCTGCGTAATGTCCCGCTTCATTTCAATACGCCTCCCCTCGGCATCTTCTTTTCTTCTGACATTGCATTAATCATCACTGTCTTGGATTCCCGGATCAGCCAGGAGCCAAGGCCATCTCCGGGTCGAAGACGACAACCCGGTCGCGGCCCGTATCCTTGGCGCGGTACATGGCAGCATCGGCATTTTTTGCCAGCTCCGTGGCGGTGCTGCCGTGACCAGGATAGATCGCGATGCCGATGCAGGATCCGATCGACAGGGTCTTCCCCTCCAGCAGGAAAGGCTGGTTCAGCGATTCGCGAATTTTTTCTGCCACCAGCACCGCTGCGTCCGGCGTTTGCAGGTTCATCAGCAGCACCACAAACTCGTCGCCCCCCACCCGGCCGACCGAGTCGGACTCGCGCAGGCACGCAATGATGCGCAGTGCCACCGCTTTCAACACCAGGTCGCCCATGGCGTGCCCCCAGGTGTCGTTGACTGGCTTGAACTTGTCCAGATCCAGGAACAGCAGCGCCAGTTGCGACTGGTTGCGCCGGGCCAGCGCCAGTCCCAGCTCCAGTCGTTCGAAAAACAGGATACGGTTGGGCAGATTGGTCAGCGGGTCGTAATGCGCCAGGTGAGCCAGGCGGTCCTGTGCCTGCTTCAGTTCGGTGATGTCGGCCACGACGTACAGGAAACCGGTGACGCGCCCCTGTTCGTCCAGCAGAGCCGAAGCCGAGCACGAGGCAATGAAGTGCGTGCCGTCCTTGCGGCGGATGACCATCTCGCCAACCTGGCTGCCACCCGCGTTGATTTCCGCTACCAGTGATTTGAAATCAGACGGGCCGTCGTCCTTCAACAGCGACTTTTGCGCCTCCGGATCGTGGAAAATCATCGGCGTGTGCAGCCCCACAAGCTCGTCTGCCCGATAGCCCAGCATATGCTCGGCGGCGGGATTGAACAGTGTAATCATGCCCTCCGGATCGGTGGCGATGATGGCATAGGAATGATGATCCAGGATCGCCGTTTGCAAGCTCAACAACTCATGAAGCTTGGCCTCGGTTTTCCGGCGTTCAGTGAGATCGTCCAGCACCACGATTGCGTGGCTGGCCTGGTCCAGGTGGATGGAAGAGAGGGCCACGTGCAGCGGAATCTCCGAGCCATCCCGGCGCAAGCCGACAACTTCAAACTGTTCTTGAAGCGCCTGCGGGCCAGCCTGCCACGCTGACTGCGGGGCGGGATCAGTACTGGCCGTCAGCGAATGCGAGGCCTCAAGCTGTTGGCGCGGCATGCCTGTCAGTTCCTGGACCGGGTAGCCGAACATGGCGCTGGCGGCCTGGTTGGCTTTGCGAACCACGTTTTCCGGATCAATCACCAGCATTGCCAGCGGCGAGGCGTCGATGATGCGCCCGGCCTGCTGGTCGATACGCTCCAGTATGCGTTGCTGCGTCAAACGGTAGATGTGCCAGAAGCCAGCGGCGGCCAGCAAGATCATCAGCACGCCGAAGCCCAGCAGCATGTAGATGTTGACGCCCAGGCTGGCGATGAAGTCCTGGGTCGCCTCCCCGACGATGATATAGAAGGGATATGGCCCTACCTTCAGGTACGAGTAGTAGCGCGTGACCTGGTCGTAGTTGGTCATGGCCTTGTAGCTACCCCCATCCGGCGCAATCTTGACCAGCTCCGCCAGCTTTTGCGAAACCTTGCGGTTGCCGACGTCCGCGTCAGGCTTGGGGCCCCGGCGGAATCGGTCGATCTGCGCCATCTCGCTGGTGCGCAGCACGATGGCACCGGTTGGCCCCAACTTGATGGACGCGAACAGATCGCCGAAAACTTCGTTATGCAGGTTGATGAACACAACCCCGGCGAAACTGCCATCCGGATTTTCAATGCGGCGGGCCAGCACGAGCACCCATTGTTTCGCGAGTCGCGCAAAGATCGGCCCGGAAAAAATCATGGGACTGTCTGCCGAACCAGCGGGCAGATCGCGCAGACGATAAAAATAGTCCCGGTCCGACAGGTCGATGGGAACGATACCGTCGCCGGAGCCATGGCGCAGCACTCCTTTGTCATCCAGCATGCGTATGTTCAGGAACACGGGAGATACCGCCATTACCTGATTCAGGTAGGCATGGAAGCGCCCGGGCTCGAATTGGCCGCGCGAACGCTGGTCAATGTACTGGAATGCCACTATTTTCAGCAGGCTGTCGGCATTGGCAAAGACATCCCCGATATGCTGAGCCAGCAATTTCGTGGTGTTCTGGGTGAGAACCTCCGCCCGCTCCTGATACCGCCGGGACTCCTGCCAGATGTTGATGCCCGTCAGCACCACAATGAGCAGGCAGACCAGCAGCGCGCCGCCCAGATAAGGCAGCCATTCGCGAGGGCGGCGGCTGATTGATTTCTGTCCCATATCTCTGATTTTTATTGTCATTACTGCACTACTGGTCTTTATAAAAATTGCCGTTTGGACATTTTACAGTCCTCTGAGTGCGTTGAATGATCCGGAAACCGTTGTGAAGAAGTCACGATTCATGTTGGCTGACGAAAAACAGGATCCGCGCGAGTCGGGCCTGGGCCCGAAATAATTGACACTTCCCACACTCCCCATCCCGACAGTACAAAAGCCCTGCTCCAGACCGGGACCACCCTGCAGGCCCTGACCTGCCCCCGCTTCCGCGCCCTGTGGATAAATGGTTTTTCAATTCGTATTAATTTGCAACAAATCCTCAGGGCACCACGCATCCACTCTATCTTGAAGTTGCGCAATTATTGCGTTCGGGAAAGCGCATACATTGCAAGTCTCGGCCAATAGTATTTGCCGGCCGGTACTTGTTGCAGCGAATCCTCGCTCGGCAAAAATCCAACGCTCCCGGAAATCGCCATGCCTTACCGAGGCGCATCAAGCAGCTTGTCACTGCGCGTCGCACCGAGCCAACCCAGGAAAATTCCATGCATTCATCATTTCGTACCCTTACTCTCGTCGCCAGCATGTCCGCTGCTGGCCTGCTCGCAGCCTGCGGCGGTGGTGGCGGAGAAACCAGCACGCCGGCACCCGGCACGCTTGGCGTGTCCCTGACCGATGCCCCCTCCTGCGGTTACGATGCAGTGAACGTGACGGTGCGAGCGGTACGTGTCCATCAAAGCAGTTCAGCCGGTGAAAACGAGGGCGGATGGTCCGACATCACCCTTCCCGTGCCGAGGAAAATCAACCTGCTCGACCTGACCAATGGCGTATTGGAAACACTTGGGGAAACCTCGCTGCCAGCGGGACATTACACGCAACTACGACTGGTGCTCGATCCCAACAACGGCAACAGCAAAGCCAATTCGATCGTCCTGACGACCACGCCGACCAACACCACGGAAATCTCGCTCGATACCCCGAGCGCGGTACAGAGCGGCATCAAGCTGAACGGTCAGTTTGAAGTTGTCTCCGGCCAGCGTGTGGACGTGGTGCTGGACTTTGACGCCTGCAAATCCATTGTCACCAAAGGCAATGGCGGCTACGCGTTGAAGCCGGTGATCAATATCATTCCCACCGTGCTCAACGGCATTGACGGCTACGTTAACCCGGCACTTTTGTCGAGCAACGTCTCAGTGTCGGCGCAGCAAAATGGCACGATCATCCGCGCCACCGTGCCTGATGCCAACGGCAAGTTCACGCTCGCCCGCCTGGCTCCCGGCAACTACGATGTCGTCATCACTGCGGACAGTCGCGCCACCGCCGTCATTGGAACCGTGCCGGTAGTGTCAACCAGCAGCCGGGTCGACGTCAGCACCTCCGCCGCACCGATTAACTTGCTGGCCTCAGCCACCAGGAAGATCGACGGCACCGTGTCGCTGACTCCGACGAGCACGACTGCGGTAGCCTACGTCGCTGCGCAGCAAACCTTTGCCGCCGGTCCCAGGGTAACGGTGAAATATCGCGGCGCCGACATTGCAGATGGCACGTATAGCCTGGCCAACCTGCCAATCGCCGCGCCGCAATACGGGGTCTACAGCCCGACGTTGCCGATCGCATTGACGACGCAAACCACAACGACACCGGGCACCGGTAAATATCAGGTTACGGCAAGCGCGACCGGCTATACGACAAAAACCATCACGTCGGTGGATCTGACAACGGCCGACCAGGCCGGCGTCGACTTCGCACTCGTACCGTAATTGCAGTGCAAGCCGCGCACACGCGCGGCGGAATGGAGCGGGCTCCGGTGTCGAACCGGAGCCCGTCTTTTTTCATGCGAAAGGGAATCGCCGCGCCCTATCCGCCATCATCCGCCGATGCCGGCGGCGACACACGCACCACCCCCAGCCGAAGCCCCAGCACGCCAAAGATCCTGTCCATCGAATGAACAGTGCCCTGGCTGTTGCCGTTCTCGATCTCCTGCAAGGTGCGCGCTGACACGCCCGCGAGCCGGGCCAGCTCGGCCGTGGTCAGGCGCAGCGTGGACTTCAGATGGTGCACGGATTCACCCAGGCTCCACTGCGGGTTGGCCAGGATCTCGTCGATGGCCGTCTTGCGCAACATCAGCTGCGCAGAAAGGGAGATAGGTTTGAAGCGCTTATCCATGTCCGGTCAAGTCAACTCTTCCAGTCTGCGCACCTGGCCGGTCAGGCCGGCCTGAACGAAGGCGAATATCCCGGGCTCCAGCCCCATGTCAACCCCACGCTCGGCGATCTCGCGCAGCGGAGCCACCATCCCCTTGACCTGCTCAAGCAACGCATGGCGCGGCACCGCGCATTGCTCGCTCACAGTATCCAGCACGCGACTCCAGTCGGGTGCCCCGCCGTCGTTGCCCTCCCAGCGAATGCGTCGTGCTATGCCGTCGGGATGCAGGTACATCGGCGCAAAGTCATACAGCGGGGTCAGCGCAATGTGCCCGTTGAAATCCCGTTGCAATGCGGTGTTGCGGGCATGGTTGTCCTTGTTTCCCAGCGCCAGGTTGGCAATGTCGCGCCGGATGTATTCGCCGATCTCCTGCAGCGGATCGGTGCATACCCGAGCCAGCAGCCGGCACACCTCGTCATGCGAAGGCACCACCCCGAAACCAGCGCGCTGCGTCAGCGCCGCCACGCTTTCCTGGGCCAGGCGCACCACGCCTCCGCTCCCGACCACGCGGTCAAACCGGGGGACAAAGAGCGCGCGCTCAGCAAACCTCAGGGCGCCATGCACACGCAGGCCAAGATTACCTGCCAGCGTCATATATGGCGCTTCGTTGCGCAGGATGGCCGATAGCGCGGGATTGGGGCCACGCCCGAACTTGACGATGAAGTGTTCCGTTGCCTGATCGTCGGGCAAGGCGTGATCCAAGTAGAGCAAGCCGTCGCGGGCGCGGGTAAGCAGCACCTTGGGCCACTCCCCCTGCACCCCGGACGAACCCGCGACAAAGAGGCCGAAATGGGCCAGGTACTCCATGAAATCGTCCGAGCGGAGCGCCACCTCCTCATCCGTGAAGCCCTGCGTCGGTCCGGCTTGCTGGCGCAGCCAGTCGGCGGCCTCCTTGATGCGCAGGTTGCCAATCGGATTGCCGGCGCCGTGCATGAGCAAGGCCCAGTCGGCCGCTTCCTCCATCGTCTCCGACATCCTGAGCTGGCGCAGCAACTCCCCGCGGCCATAGCCCTGGGGCAGCATGTCGATGAGAACCACCGGCCAGTGCGCAAGTTCGAAAGGATTAAAGCTCACCGGCATGCCGCTGGCCAGGGCCCAGGCATCGCGCGCACCGGCGTGCCCGATCGCCCAATCGAGGGCGTAACCTGTGTAGGTCGCAGCCCTCCACCCCGCCTCTCGCGGTCCAGTGCGAACTACGGTGGCCACGTCGTGCCAGCCACCTTCCGCAAATAGTTGGATTGTGCACTCATCATTCATTTACACATAATTCTATCCGAATCATTGGAAATATTCCAAGCATTCAGGTAGGTTTTATGTGTTTTTGACTCGCTAATCGAGTCTTGCCCCAATTTTATGACCCCAATTTTAAAAATTTACCCTTCGCGTCGCCGCAGCAGGTATTTCTGCATTCCATCCATCACCAGAACGCCCTTCTGGTTGTAGACCGTCGATTTCATCACCAGCACGCCGGTCGTGCGGCCCGGGATCAGTTCGGCGACTTCGATTGCCGAATACAGTGTGTCGCCGACATAGACCGGATTCAGGAATCGGCTTGATTGCTCGATGAAGGCCTTGAGCGATTTCTCGGTCACGTGCGGAAACAGACCGGCGCCCGCTGCGGTCTGGATGGCGACCTGGAATCCATGCGCCAGCATGTGCGGCATGCCGAGAGCCCGGCAATATTCGACGTCGTAATGGATGGGGTGGTTGTCGCCGCTGGCGAGCTGGAATGCCGCGAACAGGGCATCGGTCATCGTGCGTGACGGCAACCGGAATACCTCGCCGATCTTGAAGTCATCAAAATAGCGCTGCTCGGTCATGTTGAACGCGAGCGGATCAAATGCTTTTTCTGTCATGGACAGTTGTACTCCTTCAGTCTTGTTGATTGCCGCATTGGCAGGACCATGCCCTGCCAATGCGGCCACGATGATCGTCAGATCAGTTTGCCTTGGCGCCGGACTCCTGGACCAGCTTTCCGAGGCGGACATATTCGTCGCGGATGAACTTGGCAAATTCCTTCGGGCTGGTGGCGGCAGGCACCACGCCGATTTCGAGCAGCCGCTTTTCCAGTGCCGGATCGGCCAGGTCTTTTGCCAGCTGGGCGTTGACCTTGTTCACGATGTCAGCCGGCGTTCCCTTGGGGAACAGCATGCCAAGCCACACGCTCGCGGAAATCGCAGGGAAGCCTGCTTCTGCCAGCGTCGGTGTGTTCGGGAACGACGGCATGCGCTTGCGCGAACCGGCGGCCATCAATTTCAGCTTGCCGGACATGACGTGCGGACGCGTCGCTGCCACCGTATCGAACATCAGGTCGACGTTGCCGGCGATCAGGTCGGTCGCCGCCTTCACGCTGCCCTGGTATGGCACGTGCAACATGTCGATCTGCGTATTACGCTTGAGCGATTCCATCGCCAGATGCGAGCTGGTGCCCACGCCGGTGGAGCCGTAGCTCAGCTTGCCCGGGTTCTTCTTTGCGTGCTCGACCAGCGACTTGACCGAATCAAACGGCCGCGACGGATTGGCGACCAGCAGCAGCGGCAGATCCGCAACCAGCGCGATCGGCTCGAAATCTTCGGTCGGATTGAATGGAATGCCCTTGTACAGATGAGGATTGGTCACCAGCCCGCCAGAAGCAGCCAGGATCATGGTGTAGCCATCGGGAGCCGAACGCGCCAGGTGATCGATCGCCATGCTGCCGCCCTGTCCCGGGCGATTTTCAATGATCACCGGCTGGCCGAACGCCGTGCTCATCCGCTCCGCAAGCATGCGGGCAACCGTATCGGTCGCATTGCCGGCCGGGAAGCCGACAATCATCTTTATCATCTTGCTCGGGTACGGAGCCGGCGTCTGGGCCTGGGCCGGAGCCACTGCGGCCGCCAGTCCCATGGCCAGTCCCATGGCCAGTCCCATGGCCAGTCGCATGGACAGTACATGGCCTTTGATCATGCTTCGGATGTTTTGGATGCGTCGGATGTATTGCATTTTTTGTCTTCCTTGGATTATTTCCTGCGCACCGGCGCAGGGGTTGAATTTCGGCCAGTCAAATCCTGTTTTTTTATCTGGCCGAAGTGAGCTTGCTGGCAGGCGCTTGCAGCTGATCAGCCGATGACCCCGCTGCGTTTCAGTTCCTGTATCGAATCTTCCGCGTAACCCGCCTCGCGCAGGATTTCCTCGCTGTGCTGGCCGAGCGTGGGCGGCGGGCGATGTGCTACGCGGTCTTCCATCCGGAAACGAACCGGCAGGCCGACATTGCGTACCAGGCCAAGTACCGGATGCATGGCCTCGGTAAGCAGGCCGCGCGCCTCGACCTGGGGATGGCTGAGAGCCTGGTCCAGGGTGTGGATGGGCGAGCATGGAACGCCCACCTTGCGCAGCAACTGGCCCCACTCGGCGATGGTTTTGGTCTTGATCTGGTCCTGTACCAGGGCGACCGTCCTGCGCATGTTGCGCACGCGGTCGGCATTGGTCCGGAAGTCCGGGTGATCGACATGCTCCTGCAAGCCGGCCACCGGGCAGAAGCGCCGCCATTGGGCGTCGTTGCCGACACCGATCATCAGCGGTCCGTCCGCAGCGACAAATACCTGGTAAGGGCACAAGGAAGCGTGCGCCGTTCCCATGCGCTGCGGAATCTTGCCGGTGCGCAGATAGTTCTGGGCCAGGTAGGTCATGAAACCGATTGCGGTGTCCAGCAGGCAGGCTTCAAGGTACACGCCCTTTCCGGTTCGTCCGCGCTCGATCACGGCGGCAAGAACGCCGCTGAACGCATGCATCGCCGTGCCGAGATCGACCGGTGAGAAACTGACGCGCGCATAGTTGCCATCCGGGTCGCCCATGGTGCTGATCATGCCGCTGAATGCCTGCAGCATGACGTCGTAACCGGGTTCGTCGCCAAGCGGGCCGGTGCGGCCATAGCCGGAAATCTCGCAATAGATCAGCTTCGGATTGATCGCCGCCAGCGTCTCGTAGTCGACGCCAAGCTTGGCTGCAGTGCCGCCGCCAAAACCCTGCAACACGATGTCGGCGTCCTTGACCAGGCCATGCACGATCGCGCGCCCGGCCTCGGTCTTGAGATCGACGGCGAGACTGCGCTTGTTGTGATTGACTGCCAGGAAAGTTGCTGACTCCCCCTGGTCCAGCGGTAACCAGACGCGGGTGTCATCGCCGCTGCCAACTGGTTCGACCTTGATCACTTCTGCGCCGAGTTCGCCGAGATACTGGCCGCAAAGCGGGCCTGCCAATACCTTGCTGAGGTCTACTACCTTGAGTCCCTGGAGTGCTTGCATGCCTGCCATTTGCCTGTTTCGGGTTGCCGGGCCGGCCGATCCCCTTGCATGGCGGATCGGCCGGTTGGGTGTGCACCGGCCTTGTGAGCCGGGTGCTTTTCCTGGGTGCCGACTATGCGGGAAATCCGGCCATACGTCCAAGACCGAATTAATATGCTGGCCATACCGGATTTGTTATGATCGTGGGCGGCCGCCGATCAGCGCAGTGACGGGGGAATGAGCGGGTGAATGAGCGGAGAAATTCATGGATATAAGAGGCCTCAGGAGCCTGGTAGCGGTCGCTGCCGCCGGATCGATCTCACGCGCGGCGGAGCAGCTGCACATAGCCCAGCCTGCGCTGAGCTTCCAGATCAAGAAAATGGAGCAGGAGCTGGGGGTCGCCCTGTTCGAACGCACGCGCAAGGGTGTGGTGCCGACGGTCGCGGGATCGCGCCTTCTGGGCCATGGCATCGCCATCCTGAACCATCTCGACCTGGCCTTCCAGGAAGTTCGGGATGCGGTCAATGAACCAAGCGGACGCGTGGCGCTGGGCATGTCGCAGTCAATGGCCAGCATCCTGACCGTGCCACTGGCGCGGGAAGTCGTGAACCGGTGGCCGAAGATTCAATTCCAGCTGATCGAGATGAATACCGGACACATCCCGGAATACCTTGCCAAGGGCGACATCGACCTCGGGCTGACCTTCGGGAAAGAAGGTAACGCCGGCACGCAATTCACTCACCTGCTCGACGAGGACCTTGTGTTCGTGACGTCGCCGGATCAGATGCAGTCAGTATTTGGCCGACGAGCGGACGCCGTCACCGAGCTCCGATTTTCCGACCTGGCCCGGTTCCGCCTCGCCTTACCGACCAGCGTCACCAACCTGCGCCAGCGGATCGATGAATTCATCCGCGCGCAAAAAGTTTCCCTGAATATCGTGGTCGAACTGAACACGATCACGCAGCTGATCGATGTGGCCTTGGCCGGTGTTGCCTCGACCATCATTCCCCACGCCTCTGTCTACAGCGACCGTCACCAGCAGACAAGCATCGTCCTGCCCATCGTCGCACCGCGCATGCGCCGCTCTGTCTATATGTGCCGGCATGCCAGCGCGCCGGTAAGCATTGCAGTGTCGCTGGTGCGGGACCTGCTGATCAAGGAGGTGAATTCAATGATCAGCTCCGGCGCCTGGCCAGGGGCATTCAAGGGCATCGACGCTGCTTCGCAGTAGCGTCTCCGGGAGCCGGCCGCTGGCGGTCCACAGCGGCCGGCAGCCATGCGGGATTACCCGAATTGCGGATGACCGCTCCACCGCCGATAATAGCCACCAAAAACGAGCAATGCCGCAAGAGCATTCGCCCCCCCTTCACTCCTTCAGGAAACAATCCATGAGCGCACTGCCCCCCTGCCCCAAATGCAATTCGGAATACACCTATGAAGATGGCGGCAACTACATCTGTCCCGAATGCGCCCACGAATGGTCGGCTACGGCAGCGGTAGCAACAGATGAAGTGCGCGTGTGGAAAGATGCCGTTGGCAACGTGCTTCAGGACGGTGACACCGTCACGGTCATCAAGGACCTGAAGCTCAAGGGCTCGTCATTGGTGGTGAAGGTCGGCACCAAGGTCAAGAACATCCGCCTGGTCGAGGGCGACCACGATATCGACTGCAAGATCGACGGCATCGGACAGATGGGACTGAAGTCGGAATTCGTCAAGAAGGTGTAGCAGGCACAAACTGCGGACCGATACCTGGCAGTTGATATCGGCCAGCTGATATCGGTCCGCAGACTTTCCGTCAGAACCGCTCGTCGGCGGCCAGGTAGCGCCACTGGCCAGGCGCCACGCCGGCAATCGGTATGCGTCCCACGCGCAGGCGTTTGATCGAGACCACCGACAGCCCGACTTTCTCGCAAAGATAGGCGATCGCCCGCGCAGCGGATGAGGACTTCAGCGCAAAGCGCAGTTTGTTCTCGCTCTGCCAGCTGGCCTTGACCTGCGGTATGACCTTGCCATTGAAAGTGATGCTGCGGTTGAGCAAGGCCATTCCGTCGGGAATGATTTCGTTGGCCACCTCGACCACGTACTCCTGCTCGACCCTCATCAGGTCTTCGACCAGCTTGCGCTTGATGTGCCAGTCCTGCGAAAAAACCAGCAGGCCGCTGACTGCAGGCTCGAGCGGATCCAGCATCTCCAGTCCGGTCTTGTGGCGCCGCAGGAAGCGAATGCCGGACCGGTCCTCGGGTGACTGATTGTCCGGCACGAACAGTTCCGCCGCATCTGCCGAGGTCATGCCGGCAGGCTTGTGGATCAGGATGCTGACCGGCACGATCGGCGCCAGCCGTGCCTGTGGCAGCAAGGTAATCGTGGCGTCAGGCGCGACCCTGCAACCGGATTCCTCCACCACAACGCCATTCACCTCGACGTTACCGCCCTCGATGTATTGGATTGCCTCGGTGCGTGAGCATTCCAGGACTTCGGCGACGCGTTTCGCCAGACGGATTGTTTCGGACATGACTGCCTTGAATGCTTGGGGGGCCAGTAGTCTAACAGGCTGAGAATAAATGGGGTCAGGCTCGATTTATTCTCCGGTGGCCGGCAACACGATGCTCGCGCTCAAGCCTCCTTCGCCGTTCCTTTGCAATTCCAGTCCGCCGCCGTACAAGCTTGCCAGTTCCTTCACGATAGCCAGCCCCAGACCGGTACCGGGAACGGATTCATCGAGCCGGACACCCCGGGCCAACACCGCATCGCGGTGGGCATCATCGACCCCGGGGCCATCGTCGTGCACGGTCACACGGAGCGCCGGTGGCTCCAGGCCGGGCACTGGCGACGCACTGACCACGACTTTCGCTTGCGCCCATTTGCAGGCGTTGTCGAGCAGATTGCCCAGCATTTCATGCAGGTCCTGCTCCTCGCCGGCAAAGTAAAGGGGCAACTCCGTCAGTTGCAGCTCGATATGGATGCCACGGCCAGCATGCACACGCTCCATCACGCGCACCAGGCCTGCCACCACCCTGCCGACATCGGTTCGCTGTCCCGGCAGGCGTTGTGTCGCCGAAACGCGGGCGCGGGCCAAGTGCCAGTCGATGTGACGACGCGCGGCCTGCACTTGTTCCTGCACCTGACGCGCCAGCGCACTGCCATCCTTGCCCAACTCGACGGATGCGGCATGATCCAGCACGGACAAAGGCGTTTTCAGGGCATGCGCCAGATTGCCGGCCTGGGTGCGCGCCCGCTCCAGGACTTCGCGATTCTGGTCCAGCACCCGGTTGAAGTCGTCGACCAGCGGCTGCACTTCGCTCGGGAACACGCCCTGCAGGCGAGCGGTGCGCGCTTGCTGCACGTCCCTGAGACTGCGCTGCAGGGCGCGTAGCGGCTTCAGACCCACGCTGACCTGCGCCCATGCCGCCATGACCAGCAAGCCCAACAGCACCAGCAGTGAGGCTGCCAGGCCGCCGGTGAAGCGCTGCACCGCCCGCGTCGTCTCGCTCATGTCAGCCGCCACGATCAGGCGCCAACTGGCATCCATCCGGCCTGCCGCGCGCACCGTGCGCTCGAGTACCAGCAAGCTGCTGTTCATGGGTCCGGATGTTTGATGGACATGCACCGCGGCATCGGCCAGGGCATCGGCGCTCAACTGCAAGCTGATATCCCACAATGAACGCGAGCGAAGCACGCCCCTGCGATAGCTGCCATCCGGGCCTATCTGATCGACCTGCCAGTAAAGGCCCGAGTAAGGCCGCTGCCAGCGCGGGTCGTACAGCGACTGGGCATCGATCATGGGTTCGCCGGCGGGGCTGAACTCCAGCCTGGCCGTGAGCTGGTCGAGCTGCTGCGTCAAGCCCGCCTGAAACTGTTGCAGCACATGATCCCTGAACAAGCTGCCCAAGCCAAAACCGGCCAGCACCAGCGCCACCGCCAGACCGGCAATGGTCGCCGCCAGCAGCCGCATCCGCAGCGAATGGAACACCGGTCGTCGCTGCCTGGCCGGAACTTCGGTGACTGATGATGGATTGCTCATGCCGGCTTGAGGCGGTAGCCCTGTCCCCGCACGGTTTCGATCAGGTCGGCCGGAAGTTTCTTGCGCAAGCGCCCGACGAACACCTCGATGGTGTTGGAGTCACGATCAAAGTCCTGGGCATAGATGTGCTCGGTCAGTTCGGTGCGGGAAATCACCTGGCCGGGGCGGTGCATCAGGTAGTCCAGCACCTTGTGTTCGTGGCTGGTCAGCGTCACGGGCTGGCCAGCCAGGGTTACGCGGCCTGTGCGCGTGTCCAGGGCGAGCGAACCGCACTGCAGCACCGGCGATGCCAAGCCGCTGGAACGGCGGATCAGCGCCCGCAAGCGCGCCAGCAATTCTTCGGTGTGAAAAGGCTTGGTCAGGTAATCGTCAGCGCCGGCGTCGATGCCCGCCACCTTTTCGTGCCAGCTGTCGCGTGCAGTAAGGATCAGCACCGGCATCGCACGACCCGCATCGCGCCAGCGCTTGAGCACGGTGAGACCGTCGATAACCGGCAGGCCGAGATCGAGGATGACAGCATCGAAGGGTTCTGTATCGCCTGCAAAATGGGCATCGCGGCCATTGTCCGCCTCATCCACCGCATAGCCCGCATCCTCCAGGCTGGCTCGCAACTGGGCACGCAGGACGGGTTCGTCTTCAACCAGTAAAACTCTCATGGGGGCGCCGGCAGATTATGCGCTCGTGCTGCAGGTGCTGGCACCCTGGCTCGAGCGTGTTCGATTCAATTGTTTACCGCGGCTTGCGCTTCAACACCACGGCGGTTCTTGCGTCCAGCTTGAATTTAACCAGTTGGCCATCGGACTGCAACAACTTGACCTCGTAGATCCAGACCCCGTGCTCCTGTTCGAGCTCGACTTCCAGGACCTTGCCGGGATGCTCGCGCTCCAGCTTTTCCAGGACAGTGCGCAAAGGCAGGATCTGCCCCGACTGCAATGCCTGCCGCGCACGTTCATGGTCGTGCTTCCCGCTGGCCAGTACGGTTTGCGCGGGCAAGCTGCAGGCCATCAGGGTAACGAATGCAACGGATGCCACTGACCCAAGCCGCCTCCGGCCAGGAAGATGAGCATGGACCGCAGCGTTCAGGGCAGGCAGATATTTCATGACGCGATTGTCCGGCCCGGATCCTGAACGGCAGATGAACAGCTGCTTCAGGCGCGGTTCAAGCAGCGAAGCCAACAATGAGCATCACCATCAGTTCTCACTGCGAGCTCAAACCGTGACTTCACCCGACCGGCGTTCTGCACATCCCGAATCCATGACCACCCTTCGCAACTTCCTTATCACCGCAGCCTTGCTTGCAAACGCCTGCTTGCCAGGTGCGGCACAGGCCGCCGACACCACCGCCCCGGCCCAACTTCAGCACTGGAGCTCCCAGGCTGGCAGCCCTGGGAATGGCGCCAGGGGCCAGGCGTTTTTCAACGCGAAGCACGGCGGCGAATGGTCCTGCGCATCGTGTCACGGCACCCCGCCCGTCCAGGATGGCAAGCATGCCAGCACCGGCAAGAAGATCGCGCCCCTGGCGCCCGCCTTCAACCCCAGGTCCTTCACCGACTCGGCCAAGGTGGAGAAGTGGTTCCGCCGCAACTGCAAGGACGTGCTCAGCCGCGAATGCAGCGCCGCAGAAAAAGCCGATGTCCTGGCCTACCTCGTGAGCCTGAAGCCCTGATGACACAAACCGACATGGAGAATGACATGAAAACGTCGCGAGCCCTGCGCAGCCTGGCCATGATCGCCATGATGACGATAGCCGTGATCTCAAGCGCCCAGGCCGATAGTGGCCGCATGTTACCGGCCAAGGTGCCAGCCGCCTACACCCAGGAATGCGCGGCCTGCCACACCGCTTACCCGCCAGGCATGCTGCCGAAGGCCTCCTGGCAACGCATCATGCGCGGCCTGGACAAACATTACGGCACCGATGCAACGCTGGACGAAGCCAGCGTGAATCAGATCAGTGGCTGGCTGCAGGCCCACGCCGGCACCTACAAACGGGTGGCCGAAGAACCGCCCCAGGACCGCATCACCCAATCGGCCTGGTTCGTACGCAAGCACCGCAAGATCGAACCCGCCGCCTGGAAGCTCGTCAGCGTCAAGAGCGCGGCCAACTGCGTGGCTTGCCACACCCGCGCCGACCAGGGCGACTACGAAGATGACACCCGGCGCTTCCCCGCCGGGCTCGATGCCCGCTCGCGGCGGGCCTGGAACGACTGAAGAACAGGAGGACGCACCATGAAAGCCACACCGTACCGGGACGCCATGACAAAGACACCGGCCATGACAAAGATGCCCGCCACAAGCGACACCGCCAGGCCCACGCGCCTGGTGACCGATGCGCCGACGCGAATGTTTCACTGGCTGTTCGCCCTCAGCTTCCTCGGCGCCTACCTGACCGCTGATGGAGAGCGCCTGCGCCTGCTGCACGTCACCCTGGGCTATACCATGGCTGGCCTGCTCGCATTCCGCCTGCTGTACGGCCTGCTCGGCCCGCGCCAGGCCAGCCTGGGTGCCCTGTGGCGCAAGCTTGCCAACGCACCACTCTGGTTGCGCGCTGTTTCGCAAAGCCGGTCACTGGCAAGCATCAACTGGCGCCAGGGCCAGAGCCTGCTCATGGCACTGGCGGTCGTGATACTGCTGGCGATGGTGATCCCGCTGACCCTGAGCGGTTACGGGACTTACAACGAATGGGGTGATTTCCTCGGCGGCGACTGGCTGGAGGAAGTGCATGAATTCTTCGGAGAAGCCTACTTGTTCGTGGTGCTGGCCCACCTGGGATTGATTGCGGCCCTGAGCGTACTTCGGCGCAAGAACCAGGCATTGCCCATGCTGACCGGCCGCGTCGAGGGATCCGGACCGAACCTGGTGAAGAAGAACCGCATCTGGCTGGCAATCCTGTTGCTATTGGCGGTCCTGTCGTATGGAGCGTGGGAAATCATTTAAATGTTAAAAGGGGTCAGACTCGAATCAGACGCGTCTGATTCGAGTCTGACCCCTTTTAATTCTATCCGCCGCCGGATGATCATCCTAGAATGAACTTGTCAAAATCAACGGGGGTATTGGTCATGCAAAACTGGATCTCTTCGCGGCGCGCGCAGATTCTGGTGATCGTCGCCCTGATCGCGCTCGAGCGCACCGCCGCCCAGATTCTAGGCTGGGATTCGCTGCCGGGCCTCGGCACCGGAAGCGGGCTACTCTTGTTCTGGGGCGTCGGCCACTGCGACACCATGGACGGGCCGCTTGTGGTGCTGGCCAAGAAAGCGCTTCAGGACAAGAACGTGAACCTGGTCCTTCCGTGGGTACGTCCGGACGACGAGCACGAGGTCCGGCATGCGTTCGATCATGCACAGGCCGTGCGCGATCTCGGTCCGCAGGCTCGCTCACTGGCTGACGTGCATTTTCTTGAGACACTGGTGCGAATCCATCGGGCCGGAGAAGGTGCGCCATTTACAGGATTGAAGCCGGCCGGGCTTGACCTTGGACCTGCTGTGCCAGCTGCAGATCGGGCCTTGAAGGATGGTTCGGACGACGCCCTGGTCAAACTGCTGGCGGACGCTGTAAGCGATGGTGTGCGGTCGCGTTTTCACGCGGCCAGGGAAAATCAGTCTTTCGATCCGAACGACGTAGCGGCTGGTCGCAGGTACGTCGAGGCTTATGTGCCATATGTGCACTACGTTGAAAAGCTGTGGGAAGCCGCTACCGGGACGGTTCACCAGAGCCAGTGCGGCGGGCACAAGCCTCACGCAGATCAAAGCGGACACCAGGCGCACCATCACTGAAATAAATGGGGTCAGACTCGATATGAACGCGTTCATATCGAGTCTGACCCCATTTAATCTGCCCCACCTCCGGAATCTTACTTGGTGGCCTTTTCTTCAGCTGCCTTGGCTTTTTCCTTCGTGGCTTTGGCTTCGGCGCCAGCCGCTTTCTTCGCCGCCTTGGTCTCGGCTATTGCCTTGTCCCTTGTCGCTTTGGCGTCGCTGATCGCCTTGTCCCGGGCAGTCTTGGCATCGGTCATGCAAGCCTTCTGGTCGGCAGTTGGCTTCTTCTTGCAATCCGCACTGGCGACTTTGTAGTCTGCCTTGGCATTCTTCTCGGCTTGCTTGAAGTCCGCCTTCGCATCGGTCTTCTTCTCGGTCGCGGCGGCCGTTTTCTTGGTCTCCTTCGATTCGGCCGCTGCTTCCTTCTTCATTTCCGCAGCGCCGGCTTTGTCGGCTTGTGCCTTGGTGGCGTCTTGCGCGGCGACGTTAACGCTCAAGGACGCCGCAAGAACCGAAGCGACCAGTACTGACAACAATTTGCTCATGAGGGATTCTCCTTGGAATGATGCGTTAAAAAAACAGGGCCACTGCGCAGTTCAAGCGCATGACACCTCGGTCATCATTTTGGTTTGCTGATTTCGTGGCCAACGATGCCGCCGACAGCTGCACCGCCCAAAGTTCCGCCCGTGCTGCCACCGGTAAGGATGGAACCGCCTACTGCGCCGGCACCAGCGGCAATGGCACTGAATGCGAATTTCTGCATTGCTTTCATGGGATCCCCTTTTTTTTTGAATAGTATTTTTCCGATGTGTACGCCCAACCGGTCGGTCCTTACCCTGCAGTAGACCGTGTCAAATAGGTATCGTTCGGGTTGCCATGCAACGAAATGTAATCAATGGCACTCGATATAAATGCGCTGATATCGAACCCGAACCCATCGATTTCTGGAATCGGTTTTCATCTCGTGGTGGTGTCTTTGTAATCGCCAACCGCAGCCTTGATGACTTCCCGTGCGATCGCCGCGTCCTGGTCGGTCCGTGCATCGACCACCAGGACGGTCTGACCAATTGCGATCGCATCGCTGACCAGCGCCGATAACCATCCTTCCTTTTCCCCTGCCTCGGGTGCAGCGATCGGTTCAGTCCCGGCGCTCACGCCTATCAAGGCGCCGAGGCTGGCACCCCAGCCCAGCATCACCAGCGGTGCGAGCACCGGGCTGGCGGCGAACAGACTCACGTTCGCAGCGACCAGCGCCACTTCGGCAAGCGCGCCGATGCCGGTGCCGACGGCGGCGCCCTTCATGCCGTCCACGAGCATGTCTTTCAGAACGGCATTGCTATCCTGGTGCGGAGCGGGGCCAGGCAAAGGCGAATCGGATTTGAAGATCTGCATCTGCTGCCGCGACAGCCCCCGCTCGACCAGCCTGGAGAGTGCGCCTTCGGCGTCGCTCTCATTGGCAAAAAATCCGGTTACGTGGTGACGGAATTCGTGCATCGCATTTCTCCTTGGCCTGCCCCGTTAGAGACGGGCGATGGACTGATCTTCGACGCGGAACGCCGGATCGATGAAGGCGGTACGAAACCGGATACTGAACTCTGCACGCACGAGTGGCGTCGGTGCCTGACCCTTGCGAATCTCGATCACGTTTCCTCCGAACATCAGTGGAATCGTTGCGTAGCGCAGGAAAGGTATTCATGGGCTGGCGTCGAAACCGTTGCCGCCGACAACGCCCGTGCCGATCACCAACCAACGAAGGGAATACTAGAGAAATCGGGCGCTACAAAGATTGGAACGAGACCCATGCGGAAGGTTCCGGCGACCGGCCGCCTTGATTAAATGGGGTCGTTTATTGCACTGCTGCCCGCCACGGTGCGCTGGCCTCGGCCAGTTCGGCAATCTCGCTTTCCAGCGCCGCCAGCAGCGCTTCCGGTGCGGTATCGCCTTTGTCGATGGCGTCCTCCAGTTCCCCGGCCAGATCCATCAGGTCCAGCGCGCACAGGAATCCGGCGCTGCTGCGCATGGTGTGCATGCGCCGGCCGGCGCTCTCCAGATCGCCTCGGGTCAGGTCGCTGCGGGTCTGTCGGGCAGCGTCGGCGTAGCTATCGACGAAGCGCTCAAGCAGGCCAAGGAACATGTCCCGGTCTCCACGCAATCTCTGGACGACCCGGTTGCGGTCAATGCCGGCTATGTCCGGGAACTCTTCGTCGGCGCCGGCGGCTGCCGCAGCCGGTAGCGGTGAGGCCGGCTGGACCGGCTCCGCCGCTGCCCCTGCTTCGGCAATGGCGCACCGGGGCTTGATCCATTTCGACAGCAAGGTCGCCATATGCTCCAGGTCCATCGGCTTGGGCAGCACGTCGTTGGCGCCAGCGGCACGCGCCGCAGCTTGCTGTTCATCACGCACGCCGGCGGTGAACGCTATGATCGGCAGATCGCCCAATCCCAGTTCGCCGCGAATCAGCCGGGTCGCGCTCAGGCCATCCATCACCGGCATCTGCACGTCCATCAACACAGCATCGAACCCATCGGGCTGGGATTTGAGGAGCTGCACCGCCTGCTGGCCGTCGGCGGCCAGGGTGACGCTCGCGCCTTCCATCATCAACGCCCGCTCCACCAGGTCGCGGTTCATCGCGCTGTCGTCCACCACCAGGAAATGCGCGCCCGCCAGGCGCGGCCCGGATGGCGGGGCTGCCGGCGCGACGGCCAATGCGTCCATGCCGCCAACGACTGCCCGCACGAAGGGCAGTTCGAACCAGAAGATACTGCCCAACCCGACCTGGCTCTCGGCGCCGATCTCGCCGCCCATCAACTCGACCAAGCGCTTGCAGATGGACAAGCCCAGCCCGGTGCCGCCGAAACGGCGGCTGATGCCGGCGTCGGCTTGCATGAAGGGCTCGAACAGCCGCGCCAGCGCCTCCGGCGCAATGCCGATACCGTTGTCGCGCACCTCGAAACGTAGCCGCACGTCGGCTTCACCGGCCGCGCGTACATGGACCAGGACCGCCACCTCGCCGTGCTCGGTGAACTTGATGGCATTGCCGGTCAGGTTGATCAACACCTGCTCCAGCCGCAGTCCGTCGCCGAGCAATGGCCCCAGTTGCGTAGCAGTGTCCTCCAAACGCAGCGTCAATCCCTTGGCCCTTGCGGCCCGGCCCATCAGGCTGTCGAGGTTGGCCAGCAAGGACTTCAGTTCGAAGGGGCGCGGCTCGATGCGCAGTTGACCGGCCTCGATCTTGGACAGGTCGAGAACGTCGTTAAGTATCGCCAGCAGGGACTGGCCGGCGCTGCGGATGCGCTCGACCATTTCGCGCTGGCTCGCGCCAAGCTGCCCGCGCTCCAGCACCTGGGCCAGGCCGAGCACGGCATTCATCGGCGTGCGTATCTCATGGCTCATGTGGGCCAGGAATTCGCTCTTGGCCGCATTGGCGGACTCGGCCGCTTCATAGGCCTGCCGCAAATCCTCCTCCAGCTTCTTGCGCGCGCTGATGTCTTCCAGGATGAACAGGTAAAGCGGGGCCTCCTCGGTCTCGACCTGCACCGGCGCGCCGGTCAGGCTGGTCCAGACCACCGAGCCGTCCGGGCGAAGGTAGCGCTTGTTCAGGCGATAGCGGGAAATTTCACCGGCGGTCAGGCGCGCGATCTGATCGGTGCTTTCCAGGATGTCGTCCGGGTGCGTGAAGCTCAGCGGGTCGAGCCCCGTCAATTCTTCCTGGCTGCGGCCCAGGATCTCGGCGCAGCGCAGGTTGGCTTCGATGATCCGGTTGGTGCGCCAGTCGAGCAGGGCCACGCCCAGTGGCGCCTGTTCGAAGATGACGCGAAAGCGCGCCTCGGCCGCCCGCTGGGCATGCAGCACGGCCATCTCCTGGCGTTGCCGCCCCCGGCGCCACAGCAAGTAGCCGCCAAAATAGACTGGAAGGAGGCCAAGCAGCACCAACAGGCCTGTGGCCCAGGCCATGGTCCGGATGCCGGCATAGGCCTCGCTCTCGTCGATCTCGGCGAGCATCAGCCAGGGCGTACCGGCCACGGCGGAAGCGTAGGCCAGCACCGGAACATCGCGATAATCGCGGCCTCCCGCAAGAATGCCGCGCTCGCCTTTTGCCGCCCTGGCCGCGGGCAGCCTGGGGGTGCTCAGGGGATGGGTCAGCGCAAGCGCCGCTGCGGGCTGGTGGCGCAGCGGCGTCAGGAAGCGAACGCCTTCACCATCGCGCCGGACCAGGTAAGTTTCTGCAGTTTTGGTTGGCACCGGCCACGACTCGACCTGGGGATACAGGGCCTTGTCGGCCCTCCAGGTCAGGTAGGCCACGCCCAGCGGCGGCTTTCCCGACGCCCCGATCGGCGCCAGCACACCGAGGTAGACTTCGCCTCCCGCGCTGCGATGCAAGTCGACCAGTTCAATACGGGGCCGGCGCAGGATGTCCCGGATCAAGCCGGAATACTCCCGGATGTCGGATTCGCCGACCATGACTGCCGGGCGCCCTGTGGCGTCGACCACGGTCAGTCCGCCCCAACCACGCGCCCGTGCAACCCCGTCCATGCGCACCCGCATCCGCTCCAGCGTGGCTGCATCCTTGCGCCCGCTGTCCAGCCATTTGGCGAATAGCATTTCCAGCTCCGACTGGCTGGCAAAGTACAACTCGGCATCGATTCGTATCTCGGCCAGCCAGCCCTCGATTTGCAGCCGTTTCTGCTCGGCGATCACTGCCAGGGTCCGGTGGGTTTCGTTGCGGACTTCCTGGCTCAGATACCGGTAGCCAACTGCCCCGATCACCCCGATCACAAGGGAAATGGCGAGCAAGGGAAGCGCAAAACGCAGCCATGGGTGGCGGTCGCCACCTGTGGATTTCACTGGTGCGTGGGGAGAGAGTGCGGTTGTCATGATGGTCGATGCTGGCTGGTAGCCGCGCTGAACGTGGTCAGCGCCTGGCCCCGGACTGGATGTGCATGATTCGTCGGGCCGGCCAAGAGATCTGTGGCGCAAGTTGCTGCTGCGGCGCGGACAGAACTTGCACGTCCGGCCTGGCATGCAGCCGGCAGCTTGAACGCGATGGCCGCTGGCACCGACTACAAATTGGCGTGGAAAAGGCTTTGCACATTACTGGTCGCAAACACAATCGCCCGCTGCTGGGTCGTTTGATTGTGAGCAATATTCTGTATCGCCCTAGTGTAGTGCATTTCCCGCCCGAAATTGTAGCTACAAAGCTCTATCTTCACCGTAAAAGTGCAAAAACGACCATAAAAACAAATGGGGTCAGACTCGAATTAACTCGTTGATTCGAGTCTGACCCCATTTGTTTTATTCCCCTGAAAACCTTTGTTTTTTGTCAATGCATTCCGGACAGCCTGCGTCACAGTCATTACTCATCAAACTTGACGGGGTGCGTTGTGAGAATACTTCTGCAATTCATCATCGGTGCGGCATGCACCATCATGATCGTCCCTGCTTTCGCGCAGGCCAAGGCGGGGCGGGTAGATTTCGGCAAGAAGGAGTTCGAGTCGAATTGCGCAAGTTGCCACGGCGTGACGGGAAAGGGCAACGGCCCACTCACCGACTTGCTGAAGAAAAGTCCGCCTGACCTGACGCAACTCTCGAAAAAGAATGGTGGCGTGTTCCCGATGGACCGCCTGTACCAGGTAGTCGAAGGCGGTGACATTGCCGCTCACGGCGGTCGCGACATGCCGATCTGGGGCCGCGAATACAAGATCCAGGCCGCCGAACACTATATGGACACACCCTACGACCCGGAAGCCTATGTACGGGCCCGGGTACTCTCCCTGCTTGAGTACATCAACCGGCTGCAGGCGAAGTAAGCTGGAAGGAATAAATGGGGTCAAAATAAATGGGGTCAGACTCGAATTAGCTCGCTAATTCGAGTCTGACCCCATTTATTTTTTTCGCCAGCCCAGCGGATTAACTGACCACCGCCGTTTCACATCGCTGGCAAGACGCGATCATGGTGCGCAACTCGGGCACGCATGATCCGCAGTTGGTGCCGCAGCAGAGTGTCGATTGCAGCAAGCCGAGCATGTCCTGCGGCGACTGCTCCGGGCTTTCTTTCAGCAATGATTCGATCGCGTCCGCAGACACGTCGAAGCAGTTGCATACGGTCTTGCCGCGCACCACGACTTCGCCCGGCGGTTGCGCGCCCGGCATCAGCAAACGGTTGCCCAGCGCACTGACGTCTTGCTGCCCCAGCAGATAGTGCCGCAGCCAGCCTGCCGAACCGGTCGCCGACTTCGGACCGGCGACGAGAAATCCCTTGAGCACCCGGGCGCCGTCCACCGCTTCCACGCAGAGCCAGCGCCGGCTGTGTGCATGCAGGTCCTGGTAAGTCATGACGTCGCGCACGCCGGCCGGGCCGGACAAACCCAGCAATGCCAGCAGCGCCTGCAACTTCCCCTCTTCGATCGGGCCGGTGTTGGCCAATTGAAGATATACCCCCACCAGCCCATCGTCGTTGCCGCGTCCGAGCAGCACCGAACTGGCGAAGTCCGCTTCGGGATAAAAATCGCGCAAGCGGACCTGGAGCGCCACCGCATCCGCCTCCTCGACCAGCACCGCCGCCTGCAGATGCCAGGCATGGATGGCGGGCCGGATGCCGGCCGCTGCGAATTTCAGTTCCGGCTGCTGCGACACCGGGTCGCAGGCCGGGCTGGTCAGGCTGTTCACGCCGTACGCCTGGCCACCCGCACCCCGTCCCGACAGGAATTCGCTGCCCCAGTGCATGGGGATGAAAGCCTGGCCGCTGCGCACCGAGCGCACGATCTGAACCGGCAGTACCAATTCGCCGCGACGGGTTGACACCTGTGCCAGGTCGCCGTTGTCCAGTCCGAGCGCGCCGGCATCCGCCAACGATATCTCGACGGCCGGCGTGCCCGCATGTGCGAACAGCCGGGACAAGGTGCCGGTGCGGCTCATGCCGTGCCACTGATCGCGCAGCCTGCCGGTGTTCAGGCCGAACGGATGGGTTGCATCACACTGCTCCGCAGTCTGGCGAAATGGCTCGGCAATGAACTGCGCTCGGCCGCCGGGCGCGGCAAAGTGACCGTCGGTATAGAGCCGCGCCAGTCCGCCAGCGGCGCCCTCGGGGTACGGCCACTGCTGCGGCCCCGCCGCGTCCAGCATTTCGTAGCTCAGGCCGGTAATGTCGAGGTCGCGGCCGCGCGTGGTCTCGCGGTGTTCTTCCCAGATCGACTTCACGTCCTGCCAGGGGAATAGCGTGCTGGCACCGTTGGCGATCGGCGATGGCAGCAATCGCTCCAGGCGGCGGCCCACCGCCAGCGCAATCTCCCAGTCGTTGCGGCTCTCGCGGTACGCCGGCAGCGCCGGGCGCACGCGCGAGATGCGGCGTTCGGAATTGGTGACCGTGCCCTCTTTCTCGCCCCAGGTGGTGGCGGGCAGCAGCACGTCGGCATAGTGCGCCGTCGCGGTGTGCGCATAGGCTTCCTGCACCACCACGAATTCTGCCCGCGCCAGCGCCTCGCGGATCAGGTTCTGGTCTGGCATGGACTGGGCCGGGTTGGTGCAGACGATCCAGATCGCCTTGAGCTTGCCGCTGCGCAGCGCCTCGAACATCGGCACGGCCGACAGACCCGCCGTCGCCGGCACATCGCGCACGCCCCACAGTTGCGCGACTTCGCGGCGATGTTCCGGATTGCGCAGGTCGCGGTGCGCCGAGAGCAGGTGCGCCAGTCCGCCAACCTCGCGCCCGCCCATGGCATTGGGCTGCCCGGTCAGCGAAAACGGGCCAGCGCCCGCCTTGCCGATCTGGCCGGTCGCCAGGTGAAGGTTGATCAGCGAGCTGTTCTTGGCGGTGCCGGATCCGGACTGGTTCAGCCCCTGGCAATACAGCGACAGGGTGGCCGGCGAGCAGGCGAACAATTCCGCCGCCTGCGTCAGCTCGTCGACGCTGATGCCGCACAAGGCCGCAGTGTGTGCCGGCGGATAGTCTTCAACCAGTTCCCGCAGCCGGTCGAACTGCACGGTGTGGGTGTCGATATAGCGCTGGTCGATCCAGCCCTTGCGGATCATTACATGCAGCATGCCGTGATGCAGCGCTACATCGGTGCCAGGCAAGATTTGCAGGAACAGGTCGGCCATGTCGGCGGTGTCGGTCCGGCGCGGATCGACCACCACCAGTTTCAGCGCCGGGTTGCGCGCGCGCGCTTCTTCGATCCGGCGGAACACGATCGGATGGGCATACGCGGTGTTCGATCCGGTGATGAACAGCGTCTGCGCATGGTCGATGTCTTCATAGCTGCAAGGCGGCGCATCGGCGCCAAGGCTCTGCTTGTAGCCGGACACGGCGCTCGACATGCACAGGCGCGAATTGGTGTCGATGTTGTTGGTCCCGACCAGGCCCTTCACCAGTTTGTTGAAGACGTAATAGTCTTCCGTCAGCAATTGGCCCGAGGCATAGACCGCGACTGAATCCGGGCCATGGCTGGCAATGGTCGCGGCAAAACGTTGTGCGACATGATCGAGCGCCACATCCCAGCCAACCCGCACGCGCGGACTGCCGCGGCTGCTGCGAATCTCGGGATAGCCGGCGCGGGCCTGGTCATACAGATGCGCTTGCGCGGTCTGGCCCAGGGTGGAACCTTTGCTGCACAGCCGGCCCCGATTGGCCGGGTGATCGGGGTCGCCGCGCACGCCGGCAATCCGGATCGCATGGCTCCTGTTGCCTGTGTTGTCCTGATTGTCCTGGTTGTCCTGTCTGCTATCGTCCTGCTGCACGGTATCGACCAGCATGCCGCAACCCACGCCGCAATAACAGCATGTGGTCCGGACCGTCTTCATCATGTGCGCATCATGCTTCAAGCGACGCTCCTTGCAAGCATTCCCGGCCGAACATCAGATAGTCCCGCAGCGCCGAGACATCCTGCCGGTCGTTGATGAGCTCGTGGTACCAGGGGCCGTCCGCCGTGTCGCCGAACAGGCAGGCGCCGATCACCCTGTCATCCTTGAGCACGATCTTCTTGTAGACCCGGTTCGCTGTGTCGTTCAGCACGATCTCTTCACAATCATCGCCGCCCATGAAGTCGCCGGCCGAGAACAGCGCGACGCCGGTGACCTTGAGCTTGGTGGCTGCGACCAGGCCGGTGTAGCGGCCGATGCCCGACTGCGCCAGGTGGTTGGCGCAGACTTTCGCCTGCGCGAACAGTGGCGCCACCAGCCCGATCGCCGTGCCGCGGTGGCTGACGCACTCCCCCACTGCATAGACCCGGGGATCGAAGCTCTGCATCGTGTCATTGACCACGATGCCGTTGGCGCAGTGAATGCCGCAGGACATCGCCAGCCGGGTGTCGGGCCGGATGCCCAGCGTCATCACCACCAGGCCGGCATCCAGATCGCTGCCATCTTTCAGGCTGGCTCTTGCGACCCGGTCTCCGGACGCGCCGGCATGCAGGGCCACTACTTCCGCTTCCATCCGGAAGCCAATGCCACGTTGTGCCAGGCTTTGCTGCAGCAGGCGGCCCGAGGCCGGGTCGAGCTGGCGCTCCATCAGCCAGGCGGCACGATGCACCACCGTCACCCGCATGCCGCGCGAGGCCAGGCCGGCGGCCGCTTCCAGTCCCAGCAAGCCGCCGCCGATCACCAGCGCATCCGCGTGCTGGCGATCAGTGGCGGCGCCGATCATGTCCTGCACATCCTGGATATTCCGGTAGGTCATCACGCCAGGCAAATCACTGCCGGCAATCGGCAGCACGAAGGGCAGCGAGCCGGTGGCCAGCACCAGCCTGTCATAGCTCTCCTCGATGCCGTCGTCGGTCGACACCACGCGCTCCCTGCGATCGATGCGCGTGACCCGTTTGCCGAGATGAAGCCGGATGCCGTTGCGGGCGTACCAGTCCGGCTGGTTCAGGAAGATGTCGGCCAGTTCCTGCTCGCCTGACAGCACCGGCGACAGCAGGATGCGGTTGTAGCCCGGATGCGGCTCGGCGCCGAACACGGTGATCTCGTAAAGATCGGGCGCCAGCTTGAGCAGTTCCTCGATGACCCGGATTCCCGCCATGCCGTTGCCCACCAGGACCAGCTTCTGCTTCCTCATACGCTCAGCTTCCGGCCAGGGCTGCGCAAAGGCTGCCCTCGCGCTCTGGCTCACCTTCCCGCTCGCCATCCGTGGCGCCGGATGTGGTCGATGTGGCAGATGTGCCGGATGCCTGTATCGCTTCATGCAACAGATAGACCTTCCCGTCGCGCAACTCGATTGGCCAGGTCCGCACCGACACGCCAGGATCGTCGAGGCATGCGCCGTCTGCCAGCGCAAAGCGCTGCTTGTACAAGGGCGATGCCACGAACGGACGGCCCTGCGTGTCACCCACGATCCCGCGCGACAAGACATGGGTACCGGTGAACGGGTCCTGGTTGTCGATCGCATAGGCCTGGACCGCCTGTCCGGGCAAGTAGAAAATGGCGACCTGCCGGCCGTCGATCAGGGCGGCCACGCCCGCATCGGCAACCAGGTCGTCGACGCTGCACACAGGCTGCCAGCCCGGCGCATGGGACACGCCATGCGCTCCGCTGTCGAGGTTCACCAGGCTCCTGAACTGCTGGCGCTTTTGTGGCGTGTCGATCGCCGTTTTCCATTCGCACTGGAAGGTATCCACCACATGCTGCATCTGCGCATCGAGGTCGGCGCCGATGCCGAGCGCGTCGTCGATCACTACCGACTTCAGGTAATCCAGTCCGCCTTCCAGGTTGTTCATCCAGGTGCTGGTGCGCTGCAGGCGATCGGCGGTCCGGATGTAGAACATCAGCACGCGATCGATCAGCCGGACCAGTTGCGGCGTCGACAGGTCGACCGCAAACAGGTCGGCATGACGCGGCTTCATGCCGCCATTGCCGCAGACATAAAGGTTCCAGCCCTTTTCGGTGGCGATCACGCCGATGTCCTTCGACTGCGCCTCCGCGCATTCCCGGGTACAGCCGGATACGCCGAACTTGATCTTGTGCGGCGCGCGCAAACCCTTGTAGCGGTCTTCCAGTTCCAGCGCCAGGCCGGTGGAATCCTGCACGCCGTAGCGGCACCACGTCGAGCCCACGCAGGATTTGACCGTGCGCAGCGATTTGCCATAGGCCTGCCCGGTCTCGAAGCCGGCGGCAATCAGCTTGTCCCAGATCTTGGGCAGGTCATCCAGCCTGGCGCCGAACAGGTCGATGCGCTGGCCGCCCGTGATCTTGGTGTACAGGCCCGCTTCCTTGGCGACCTGGCCCAGCACGATCAGCTTGTCCGCCGTGATCTCGCCACCGGGGACACGGGGCACGATCGAGTAAGTGCCATCCTTCTGGATATTGGCAAGGAAGCGGTCGTTGGTGTCCTGCAAGGGGAGGTGCTGCCTTTCCAGCACATGCTCGTTCCATACCGATGCGAATATCGATGCCGCGGCCGGCTTGCAGATTTCGCAGCCCAGGCCCTTGCCATGCTTGGCGACCAGATCCCGGAACGTCCGGATCTCCCCGACCCGCACCAGGTGGTACAACTCCTGCCGCGAAAAGGCAAAGTGTTCGCAGATATCTTTCTTCACTTCGACGCCACGCTGGGTCAGTTCATGCTCCAGCACTTGCTTGACCAGTTGCACGCAGCCGCCGCAGCCGGTGGCTGCCTTGGTTGCGCTTTTCAGGTCAGCCACGGTCATTGCTCCCTGCCCGACCGCGGCACAGATCGTCCCCTTTTCCACGTTATGGCAGGAACAGATCTGGGCAGTGTCCGGCAATGCGGCCGGCCCCAGCAGCCGCGAAGATTGTCCGTTGGTCGCCGGCAGGATCAATGCTTCCGGCTGGGCCGGCAGCGGGATCCGGTTGCTCATCATCTGCGACAGCGTCGTGAACTCGTCGACGTTGCCGACCAGCACGGCGCCCAGCACCTGCTCGCATCTGGCGTCGGTCACCAGCCGCTTGTAGACCTGCGCGCGGCCGTCCATGAAGGTGAAGCTCTGCGCGCCCGGCGTCACGCCGTGGGCGTCGCCCATCGACGCCACATCCACCCCCAGCAGCTTGAGTTGGGTAGCCGACTCGGCGTCTTCGAATTCGCATTGCTCGCCGGCCAGCACGCGCGCCACGGTGCGTGCCATCTGGTAGCCCGGCTTGACCAGTCCGAATATCTTCCCATCGCGGGCAGCCGCCTCGCCGATACAGAAAATATCGGCGTCACTGGTGCGGCACTGTCCGTCGATGGCAATGCCGCCGCGGGCGCCGGTCTCCAGCCCCGCGATCCTGCCCAGTTCATCGCGCGGCCGGATGCCGGCGGAAAACACCACCAGGTCAGTTTCGATCGGGTCGTGACCGGCGAATTCCATGCGCAACCGGCACTGGCTGCCGGGCACGATCCTTTGCGTCTGGTAGCCGACGTGCACATGGACACCCAGTGCTTCGATCTTCTGCCGCAGCATGGCGCCGCCCAGTTCATCCAGCTGGACCGGCATCAGGCGTGGCGCAAACTCGACCACGTGGGTTTGCAGGCCCAGCTGCCGCAGCGCGTTCGCTGCTTCCAGGCCCAGCAATCCGCCGCCCACCACCACCCCGGCTTTGGCGCCATCCGACCAGTGCCTGATCTGTTCGAGATCGTCGATGGTGCGATAGACACAGCAGGCCTGGCTGCCGCGGCCGTCGATCGGCGGCACGAACGGGAAGGATCCGGTGGCCAGCACCAGCTTGTCGTACCCAATCACGTTGCCGGCGCTGTCGGTCAGTGTCCTGGCTTGGCGGTCAATGGCGGCCACCCGCGTGCCGAGCCGCAGGTCGATCCGGTTCTCGGTAAAGAAATCCGGACTGGCCATGGCCAGTTCGTCGGCTGTCTTGCCGGCGAAAAATTCGGACAGGTGAACCCGGTCGTAAGCGGCCCGCGGCTCTTCGCCCAGCACCAGCACCTGATAGTGCGCATGCAGGCCGCGCTCGACCAGCTGTTCCAGGAAATTCTGGCCCACCATGCCGTGGCCCACCAGCACCAGCCGCGGCTTGTCTTCCTGCGCGCCGGCGCCGCTTGAGAAATACAGATCGGTTGCCATGCTCATGCCACCTTCCGCTGTGCGCTTTTCACCGCGCTGACCAGCGGCTCCACCTTGCGCTGCTTCTCGTAAAGGAAGCGCAGCACCGCCTGGCGGCAATGCATGTAGCGTGCGTCGTCGGCCAGCGCCAGCCGGTCGCGCGGCCGTGGCAGGTCGACGTGCAGCACCTCGCCCACCGTAGCGGCCGGGCCATTGGTCATCATCAGTATCCGGTCCGACAGCAGCACCGCCTCATCGACATCGTGGGTGATCATCACCACGCTGTTTTTCAGTGTCATGTGGATCTCCATCAGCTGGTCCTGCAGGTGCGCGCGGGTCAGCGCGTCGAGCGCGCCAAAGGGCTCGTCCATCAGCAGGACCTTGGGCTCCATCGCCAGCGCGCGCGCAATGCCGACCCGCTGCTTCATCCCGCCCGACAGCTCATCCGGACGCTTGTCGAGCGCGTGTTCCATCTGCACCAGCGTCAGGTTGTGCATGATCCAGTCGCGCGTCTCGGCGCGAGTGCGCTTTCCCTTCGACAGCCGCTTGACCGCCAGCTCCACGTTTTCGTAGGCAGTCAGCCACGGCAGCAGGGAATGGTTCTGGAACACGACCGCCCGGTCCGGACCGGGGTCGTTGACCTCGCGGCCGTCCAGCAGCACCACGCCCGAGGTGCAGCGATACAGGCCGGCAATGATGTTCAGCACGGTCGACTTGCCACAGCCAGAGTGCCCGATCAGGGACACGAACTCGCCCTTGTCGACGTGCAGATCGATTTCCGACAGCGCCTGGAAGGTGCCGCTCTTGCCCTTGAAGCTCATCGAAACCTGGCTCAGTTCGAGAAATGGCTTGCCCATGATGGAATCCTTTTTCCGTTGCGGAAGAAATTGAGATGAACGAGGTCCGGCGGATCAGTTCACGCTGGTGCCCTTGGCCACCCAGCGGCCGACCCACGAAACCAGGCGGTCCAGGATGAATCCGATGATCCCGACATAGAACAGCGCCAGCACGATGTCGCTGATGCGTGACGAGTTCCACGCGTCCCAGATGAAGAAGCCGATGCCGACGCCGCCGATCAGCATTTCTGCAGCGATGATGGCCAGCCATGACAGGCCCACGCCTATGCGCAGCCCCGAGAAGATGTAGGGCGCGGCAGCGGGCAGCATGATGCGCCAGAAGTACTCCGGCCCATTGAGCTGGACCACGCGGGCCACATTGCGATAGTCGTTCGGAATGTTGCGGATGCCGATCGAGGTATTGATGATGATCGGCCACACCGAGGTAATGAAAATCACGAAGATTGCCGACGGATTGCCGTCGCGAAAACCCGCCAGCGCAATCGGCAGCCAGGCCAGCGGCGGCACCGTGCGCAGCACCTGGAACACCGGGTCCAGTCCGCGCATGGCCCACGAAAACTGCCCCACCAGCACGCCCAGCGAAATGCCCACCACCACCGCGATCGAATAGCCGTACAGCACCCGCTTCAGGCTGGCCAGCAGTTGCCAGGCAAGCCCGACGTCGTTGCCGCCGTTGTCGAAGAACGGATGGATGATCAGCTCGTAGGTTTCGGCAAACACCTTGCTCGGCGGCGGCAGCGCGGCGCCCTGTTGCCGGCACAGCAGCTCCCAGAATCCCATCAACAACGCGATGGTGATCATCGGGGGCAGCAGCTTGACCGCCAGCTCGCTTGCGGCCTGCCCCATTTGCAGCAGGAATTTGCGGGACCGGCCTGCTTCGGCCGGTACGAAAGTGGTCGACACGGTACTGGTCATGACGTATTCCTCGTTGATGGTTGGGACTGCGCGATGCTGCTTGATCAGGTTCGGGGCCGGTGGTGTTCAACCCTTCAACCCTTCAGCCCTTCAGGTACTTGATCGACTGGCTGTTCAGGTAGGCGGTCGGATTCTTCGGATCGAACACCTTGCCGTCGAAGAATTTTTCAACGCCACGCGAGGTCGAGGTCGGAATCTGCGCAGCCGGCACGCCCAACTCCTTGGCTGCCGTGCGCCACAGGTCCTCGCGATTGACCTTCTTGATCAGCGCATTGACATCGGTAGTGCGCGGCAGATAGCCCCAGCGGATGTTCTCGGTCAGGAACCACAGGTCGTGGCTCTGGAACGGATAGGAAGCAAAATCCTTCCAGTAGCGCATCTGTTCCGGGCTGTCCTTGACGACCCGGCCGGTGCCGTAGTCGAAGTCGCCGCGCACACGGTCGGCAACATCTTCAAGCGGCGCATTGATCCAGCGGCGCTTGGCACAGATCTGCGCCACCTCCAGCCGGTTGGCCGGGTTCTCGCACCACATCTGGGCTTCCATCACCGCCTTGAGCAGGGCAATCGTCGCGTTCGGATTCTTGTCGACGTATTCGGCCCGCATCGCGAACGCTTTTTCCGGATGGTTGTGCCACAGCTCGCCAGTCGTGATGGCGGTGTAGCCGATCTTCTGATGAATCAGCTGCAGGTTCCACGGCTCGCAGACACAGAACGTGTCCATGGTGCCGACCTTCATGTTGGCCACCATCTGCGGCGGCGGCACCACGATGGTGTTGATGTCCTTGACCGGATCGATGCCGCCGGCCGCCAGCCAGTAGCGCATCCACATGTCGTGGGTGCCGCCGGGGAAGGTCATCGCTGCATTGATCGGCTTGCCACCGGCCTTCTTGGCCATCAGCGCCTTTTTGAATTCACTGGAGTTGACGCCCACCTTGAGGCTGGCGAATTCGTTCGCCACCGAGATGCACTGGCCCGCCAGGTTCAGGCGCGCCAGGATGTACATCGGCGTGGCCACGTTATTGGCGGTCATGGCGCCGGATGCGATCAGGTAGGGCATCGGCGTCAGGATGTGCGCGCCATCGATGCCGCTCTTGTCTGCACCGAGCACCAGGTTGTCGCGGGTGGCGCCCCAGGACGCCTGCTTGACCACTTCGACATTGCTCATGCCATGCTTCTTGAAGAAGCCCTTTTCATCCGCCACGAACAGGGGGGCGGCGTCGGTCAGCGCAATGAAGCCCAGCTTGGCCGCCGTGGTTTCCAGCTTGGGGTTGGCCTTGGCCGCAGTGGAAAACATGCCCGGGACCAGGCTGGCAGCGCCGATGCTGACGGCTCCCTTGATCAGCTTGCGTCGTGACGAATTGGTCGGGTCAGCGTTGTTTTTCATCTGGAAGCTCCATTTTCTTGTCGAAAAAAAAAGCGTCCGGAGCCCATCAAGAATCATTGAATCCTTGAAGTGCTCCAGACGCCTTTGTCTGGTCAAACTCCCCGCACCAATCCCGGGGCTTGCCTTTACCTTTGCAGAAAGCGTGCCAGCCGGATTCGGCGCTTTATCGTCTGAAAATACGAGTCATTGCGGTCGCCGCGCACCCGAATGGAACCTTGAATCGCGAATTTGGTGCAGAGCAGCACAGCGATGGGACCTGGCGCCCGCCCAGCAATCGGGCAGCCGGTGGACTTCGGTGGGGTCAGCGATCCGAGAAGCGGGCGATGACCTGGCGCGCCACGGCAGTCAGCCGGGCGCCGGTATCCATCGAAGTCTTGCGCATCAGTTGATAGGCTTCCTGCTCCGGGATGCCTTCCCGGGACATGATCAATGCCTTGGCGCGATCGATCAGGTGGCGTTCGCTCAGTACTTGCTGCAAGGAACGCAGCTCGGACTCGACTGCGAGAATCCTGCTCGTCTGGGTCGCGATCAGCCCGAGCGCCGCATCGGTCGCCGGGTTGGCTGGCGGCGTGGTGGCCACCGGGTGATCCAGGCTGACGGGGATTTCGCAGGCCGTCGTCAGTTCCTCGCTCAAGCGGCTTTCCAGCATCCGCAAATGATCGATATGGACAGTCGCCTGGTCAAACCAGTACAAAGCCGGGCGCTCGCACCGCCCCGCGCCCTCTTCCGCCTGCTGGGCAGCAGCGCGCAAGCGGGCGAGCTCCTTCGCCGCCGGGCTGGCCAGGAAGGCCTGATGGACCGCCACCAATTCCGGCGGCGCCTGTTCAATGAAAATTTCCAGGCAGTGCCCCTGCCCCTCGATGCGGTGGGCCAGCGCCGCCTTGAGCGCCTCCGGCACGCCGCCGGCGGCGAAACCCGCACCGAGCAGCGCGCGCTCCTGCCCGGCCAGCTCCTTGCCCTGCATGGTATAGACCAGCGCCACCAGCAGCCGCATCACCGAAGGCGGATTATCGAACTGCGCCAGCTCGAACGCGACCGCCAGCAAGGCTTCGACGATCTGCGAATAGGCCAGCGTCGACTGGTCGGAGGTGATCCGGCCGGCATTGACATCCTCGCGCAGCGACGCCAGCAGATCGATGGCCTGGATCGCCAGTTCCAGCTTGCGGAAAAATCGGTAGCCCATGGCCGCCAGGTCCTGCTGCGGCAACGAGTCCTGCAGCGAGCTCAGCAAGGCCTGCCGGCGCCGGTCGACATCGGCCCGGAAATCGTTCATCAGACCAACGTAGATATGGCTCTGGTCAGTCAGCCGCAAGCTGGTCGATCCCCGCTCGCGCTGGATCGCATGCACCAACTCCTGCAGATCGCGCAGCAACACCAGCACCGAGGCAAGCGCAGTGCCCTGCCGATGCAAAGTCACCTGCAGCTGGGTATCGAGAAGGCGACGGATATCGGGAGACATGGACAAGATGATTCAGCCGCAGACAGCAATAGATGCCTACGGCAAAAGCAAAAACCCTGCCTACAGATACATTGGGTCAAGCCAGGCTACCCTGCCGCCAGCGCGTCCCTGAACAGCCGGATCGCCTCCAGTCCAGCCGCCTCCTTGCGGCAAAAAAACATCATCGGTGGCAGCTTGACTGGCCATTCGATGTCCAACCGCCTGATGACGCCCAGCTTCGAATAATGGGCGACGGCCGCGGCTGTGGACATGGTCAGCATGTCGGTGCGCGCCGCCAACTGGAAATTCGAATGAAACGAGATCGATTCGATGCGAGGCCGCGGTGGTGGCAGCCCAGCCAACAGGAAAGCCTGCTCAAACGATTCGCGCCCGCGGGAACCCTGCGGCGCAATGATCCAGTCCTTGTCCTTCAGGTCGGCCAGCGACAGCTTGCGTGCCTTGTGCAGGGGGTTGCTGCGCCCGCAGGCGATCTGCAAGGGAACATCGCCGATCAGGCTGGCATCCAGCGCCGGCAACTGGGCGACATCGATGGCCGCATCGAAGCGGCCGACGGCACAGTCGTAGCTGCCATCCAACACCCCCTGCGCCAGCGCACTGACCGTGTCCTCCGCGAAAGTAAAGGTGATATCGGGATGCGTCTTGCGCAGCATCGCCACCGCATCCGGCACGACTTCGATCATCATCGACTCCAGCACGCCCACCCGCAATTGACGGTGCACCACCGGCTCGCCAAGCTCGGCGTAGACCGCTGACAGATTGTTCAGAACCAGGCGCAAGCGCTCCTGTATCTCGCGCCCGTTGCTGGTGAGGCGGGCGCCATTGCTGTCGCGCTCGACCAGGCTTACGCCGAAACTGGTTTCCATCGCCTTCAGCATTGCGGTGACAGCCGGTTGGGTCACGCATAACTCGACCGACGCCTGTCGCAGCGAACCACTCTGGGCAATTACATCCAATAGTCCGAGGTGCCTGACGCGGAGTTGGGCGAGGCGCTGCGAGATCGGGTCTGCCATATCAATTTAAGTAATCACTCATTAATTTATTCTGAATATGCCTTATAGCATCGAATCCTTACAATCAACTCGAGCTTTCGTGGGTGCATTCCGCGAACGACATTCATCGAACAAGGGGAGAGAAAGAGCATGCCCATCCAGGCAAAAAAATTGAGCATCCACACCGGCGCCGAAATCCTGAAGTTCGATATGGCGCAACCGCTCGATAGCGCGAGCCTGCGCGAGCTGGAGTCGATATTTCATGAGCGCGGCATGCTGGTGTTCCACAACCAGTCCATGACAGAAGACCAGCACGTAGCGTTCTCACGCAATTTCGGCGACCTGGAGATCCATGTACTCAAGCAGTACCTGCAACCCGGCCATCCTGAAATCCTGCTGATTTCAAATGTGGTGGAAGACGGCAAAGCGGTCGGCGTGAAAGATGCCGGCCACTACTGGCACACAGACCTCTCCTACCTGAAAATCCCGAGCCGCTGTTCCATCCTGTACGCCAAGGAGATACCAGCGCCGGACGGCGAGCGTACATATGGCGACACCTGCTTCGTCAACACCGCAGCGGCATTTGAAGCACTTGACGAACAGATGCAAGAAAAGCTGCTGACCCTGCATGCGGTGCATGACTACCAGGGCCGCTATAGCAAGCTGCAGCAGGCCAATCCGGGCCGCGCCGACCTGACCGAAGAGCAGAAGAAACAGGTGCCGCCGGTGGTACATCCGGTGGTACGCACACACCCGTTCACAGGCCGCAAGTGCATCTACGTGAACGAAGGTTTTACCACCTCGATCGTCGGCATGCCCCAACAGGAAAGCGACGAGTTGCTGCAATTCCTGTACGCGCACTGCACGCAGGAAAAATTCATGTATCGCCACAAATGGCAGGTTGGCGATGTACTTATGTGGGACAACTGCACGACCCAGCATCTTGCAATTGCAGACTACGAATTGCCGCAGCGGCGCTTGCTGCACCGGACCACGCTGACTGGTTCGGCTGTATTCTGAATTCCCGAAAACTATAATTATCCGGAGACACTTCGTGAAAAAATTCCTGCCCTCCTGCGTGGCTGCCGTCCTGATGTGTGCCGGACTGGCCCATGCCAAGTACCCCGAAAAGCCGATCACGCTGATGCTGCCGTTCGCACCCGGCAGCGCCACCGACAGCGTTGCCCGCATCGTCGGCAAGGCGCTCTCGGAACGGATCGGTCAACCGGTGGTTGTCGAACCGAAGCCGGGCGCCAACGGACAAATCGGCACCTCCGCTGCGGCCCGCTCTGCGCCCGACGGCTACACTTTATTCATGGGAACCACCGGCACCCACTCGAGCAATCCGGCGCTGTTCAAGCGGATTTCGTACGACCCGGTCAAGGACTTCGCCCCGATCTTGCTAGTAGGCGAGGTACCGTTTGTGCTGGTCGCAAACAACAACGTGCCAGCTCGCAGCCTGGACGAATTCATCCGCTATGGAAGACAGAATCCGGACAAGCTGTTCTACGCTTATGCAGCGCCCACTTCGCAAGTAGCCGGCGAGACCTTCGTGCGGATGGCAAATATCAAGTCAAGCGGTGTTTCCTACAAGTCCAGTCCCCAGGCCGCCGTTGACCTGATTGCCGGCCATTCACAGTTCTATTTCATCGACTTCAGTACCGGCCTGCCGCACATCCGGAGCGGCTCGATGCGGGCCATCGCCGTAGCGGGCGAACGCACCGACATGCTGCCCGGCGTACCGCCGGTGAGCAGCGCCCTGCCCGGCTTGGTGCTGACATCCTGGAATGGCATCTTCGCGCCAGCTGGAACGCCCAAGGAAATCGTCAACTATCTGAACGCAGAGTTACGCGCCGTGCTGAAAATGCCGGCTGTACGGCAGTCGCTGCAGGGCATCGGATTCGAGATCCTTGGCACTGGCACGCCGGAAGACTTCGGCGCGGTGATAGGCAGCGATCTCAAGAAGTGGGCGCAATGGATAGAGCAGGCCGGAATCAAGCCGCAGTAAGTCGTGCCGCAAATGGGGTCAGACGCTGACCCCATTTGTTTTCAAGTAATGAACTTCATCACCCTCTCAACCGCCTCGAACACTTTCCCGTACGGCGGATACATCAGCCGCATTCCGCTGAATCGGCTCTGGTAAAACACTGGCTTGTGCTTGCTGAAAGTGCGGAAGCCGGCCTCGCCGTGGCAGGCACCCATGCCGCTGGCGCCAACGCCGCCGAAGGGCAGGTCCTGCTGGCCGAAATGCCACATGCAGTCATTGATCGTCACGCCACCGGACAGGGTCTCGCGCAGCACCCGGTCCCTGGCGCCGGCGTCTGCGCCGAACCAATACAGGGCCAGCGGCCGCGGGTGGCGATTGACGTAGGCAAGCATCTCGTCCAGCGTGTCGTACACCATCACGGGAAGCAGCGGTCCGAAGATCTCCTGCTGCATGATGCGCATGTCGTCATTCACATTCAGCACCAGTGCCGGCGTCATCATGCGCGGCATGCCGCCCGGGATGCGCTGCCCCAGCGAAATGATTTCTGCGCCGTGCGAGCGCGCATCGTCGAGCAGCGCCTGCAAGCGCTGCCAGTGACGTTCATTGATGATGCTGGTGTAGTCAGGATTGCTGCCGATATCCGGATACATGCGCGACACGCTGGCCTGCATGCCGGCCACGAACTCGGACAGCCGTTCGCGCGGCACCAGCGCATAGTCGGGCGCAATGCAGGTCTGGCCGGCATTGAACAACTTGGTCATTGCCAGCCGGCCGGTATCGAGCTCCGCCGAAAAATCCTGATGGAATATCGCCGGCGATTTGCCGCCCAGCTCCAGCGTCACCGGCGTCAGGTTCGCTGCGGCTGCCACTGCAACCTGGCGGCCGACCTCGGTCGAGCCAGTAAAGAGCAGATGATCGAAGGGCAGCGCGACGAATGATTTACCGACATCGGCGTCGCCCACGATCACGGCAATTTCTTCAGGACTGAAGCTGGCCTCGACTGCCGAGCGCATCAGTTCTGAAACCCGGGGCGTCAGTTCGGACGGCTTGATCATCACCCGATTGCCAGCAGCAATTGCGGCTACGGTCGGGCCAATCGCCAGCTGGTAAGGGTAGTTCCACGGCGCGACCACGCCGACCACGCCCAGCGGCTGCGGAATGACGCGGCAGTACGCCGGCTGGAATGCGAGCGCCGTCGGCACCCGACGGGCCTTCATCCATTTTGCAAGCGAACGACGGTTGTGGCGGATGTCAGCCTCGACCGAAGCGATGTCGGCCAGGCGGGTGACGTGGGGCGAGCGATGGCCAAAATCGGCTGACATCGCCTCGACCAGTTGCGGCGCAATGCGCGCGGTCATTGCCGACAGACGGTCGAGACGGTCGATCCGCTCGGCCAGGGACGGATTCATGTCGCGTGCGAAAGCGGCACGCTGGCTGGAAAAGACTTCGCTGATGCTACTGATGACGGAACTCCTCGTTTGCTTGATCGGGGTCGGCTTTGACATGAATAGCGACGGCCGCCGCAGAAAACAAATGGGGTCAGACTCGAATTGACTCGTTAATTCGAGTCTGACCCCATTTGTATTTAGCACCCCATTTGTTTTCGAATATGACCCAACATTTTTGTTAGTTGACAGATTTTGGCTAAATTGCATAATGAACGTAGAGCGGATGCGAACGTCCGCTAAGCGGTCATTGCTAATGTAAAGGAACAGCAAATGCGTAAACTCGGTAGCGCTTCGTCACTGGTGAAGCTGGCATTCAGCGGCCTTCTTTTGTGCGCCCTCAGCGGCATCAGCCATGCCCAAGGGTACCCTGACAAGCCGATCAAGATCGTGATGCCATGGAGCGACGGTTTTCCGGCCAACTCAACCCGTCTCTACACGAACCGGCTGGCCGAGCGCTACAAGCAGCCAATAGTGGTCGAGGTGCGCGCCGGCGCTGGCGGTGAGGTCGCGGGACGGCAGGTTGTCAACGCACCGAAGGATGGTTACACGCTGCTTGCGACCGGCTCCTCCATCACCATACGCGGCGTGGTCGATTCGAAGAATGTCGATCCCGATAAGGAATTGCAGCCGATCGCGCAACTGGTCACCACGCCTTATGTGATCGTGGCCAAGGCAGGGAAATACGGCAACTTCAAGACCTTCCTGGCCAACGCCCAGGCCGCGCAGGGAAAAATCAATTTTGCATCGGCGGGGGTCGGCACCGGCATGCACTTCCTGGGTGAACTGATCAACAACAGCGCCAAGATAAAGATGGTTCATATCCCGTATGCGTCAGGCGCACGGCAGCTGCAGGCGGTCATTGCTGGCGACGTCGAAGTTGCGATCATCTCGCTGGTCACCGCCTGGCCGCAGATCAAGGCCGGCGTGCTGGAGGCACTGGTGGTCAGCTCAACCAACAGAAGCAAGACGCTGCCCAATGTACCCAGCCTGGTCGAGTCCGGCCTGAAGGATATTCCGGCCATGGGCGCATGGATTGCACTGTTCGGACCGAAGAATCTTGATCCCGCTGTGGTCAAGAGCTTGTCCGAACAGATCAGGGCAATCGGAAACGACCCGGCCGTCATCGAAACCGCCCATTCATGGGGCGCCGAGATTCCCGATACCCGGCTGTCCTATCTGGAAGAAGTGATCAGCACCGAGAAAAAATCATGGGCCCGCCTGGTCGAGCAAAACAATCTCTCGACCGGTAAGTGAACGCAAGCCAAGCGCAAGGAGCAATCGTGAGTCACCAGTTTTCTTCCTTCTCGGACCAGGTGGTCCAGGCCAGCGATCTGCTGGCCCATGAAAACAAGAACAGGCTGTTCATTGACGTTCGGCTGGGCGATGCGCCGCTCGAACTCGAGAGCTATCTGGACTGCCATATTTTCGGCGCGGTCCATGCGCAGATACGCGACGTGTTTGCCGCGCCGCCCACTGCGGATAGCGGCAGCCTGCCGCTGCCGGCGATCGAGGACCTGCAACGAACGCTGGATGCCTGGGGCGTCGACTCCGAGACCGAGGTGATCGTGTACGGCCCATCGCCGGCGCTGGCTGCGCGGGGCTGGTATGTGCTGAAATGGGCCGGCCTGCAGAAGGTCAGGATACTCGATGGCGGCCTGAAGGCATGGATCAACAACGGCGGCCCGGTTGCCCGCGGCGATGCCCCCGCGCGACTGGCCTCGAGCGGGGCAAAGACCGGAACCAAGCTCAGCCTCAGTCCAGGAAACATGCCTTCGATCAGCGTGTCCGAGGTAGAGAACCTTGGCCACGATGCGCTGCTGATCGACGCCCGCGACGAAGGATCCTATCTGGCCGGCTGCATTCCCCGTGCCGTCAACATTCCCGCCGCCGAGTTGTGGACGCCAGGGTCGACGCTGCGGACAACCCGTGAAATGACCACGCTATTTACCGAAGCGGGCGTGTCGCCCGAGCGCGAGGTGGTGGTTTATTGCGGCGGCGGCGTGCTGTCGGCATTGACATTGCTGACCCTGTCCGCGGTCGGCGTTACACCGCGCCTGTTCGTCGGCTCCTGGTCGGAATGGAACAAGTGCCCTGTACGCATGGCGCGCAGCGCGAGCGAAAGGAGTGCGGAGTGAGCACGGTCTCTGATACCGCCGATCAATCCGGGCAATCCGCTCAGCCTGCGGATGCCATGGTCGACGTGGTCATCTGCGGCGGCGGTCCCGTCGGCCTTTCCTTCGCTTATCTGCTGGGCCGTGCCGGCTTGCGTGTGGCCCTGTTTGAAAGACGTGCCAGCACCACCACCCTGCCGAAGGGCCAGTACGTTCACGCCTCCACGGGCGAGCTGTTCCGGCAATGGGGCGTGTGGAGCCGGCTGGACAAGGCAGGCTGGTCAATCGAGCGATCCAATGGCCAGGGCTTCTATGTCAACGTCGCAAAGGGACCGGTAGCCGAGATTCGCGCCGCCTACGGATCCGATGCGGACTATGTCAAGAAATGGGAACCGCTGAGCCCGGTCTATCCGCGCAAGATTCCCGCCTCCGACTATGAAGCGGCGATATGCCGCCAGGTCGCACTATGGCCGAATGTCTCCATGCATTTCTGCACCCGTGTCACCGAAGTGGAAAGCCTGGGCGAGCAGGTTCGCGTCGAGGTCCGGCAGACCGAGACGCAAGCTGTGCGGGAAGTTCGAGCGCGCTATCTGGTTGCCTGCGATGGCGCACACAGCTTCGTGCGCAGCCGCCTTGGTAGCGGACAAGATCACGGGCCCACATTCGGCAACCAGATCCTGGTCGAATTTCGCGCCTCGCTGGACGACACGCTGGGACGCGATGGCTTCTTCCACTCATTCATCCTGGACCCACGCTACGCGGGATGGTTTGGCAGCAAGCACCCGCAGACCGGACTGTGGCGTTACAGCTTCCGGCACGATGAAGAATTCCTGCCCGACGAAGAAGTCATCCTTGAACGGCTCCGGGGCGCACTGGGCATGCCCAAGCTGCCAGTGGAGATTGTCCAGACCTACCGCTTCGACTACACCACCGGTTTGCTGCGCAAGTGGCGCGAAGGGAATGTCCTGTTTGCCGGCGACGCCGCGCACTGGCATTCACCATGGGGCGGCTACGGCATGAACTCCGGCATCCAGGATGCGAACAACCTCGCATGGAAACTGGCGCTGGTGATCAAGGGCATCGCGCCACCGGCCTTGCTGGACACCTATGAGGTCGAGCGCAAATCAAAGGCCCTGCTGACCGTCAAGTCGGCCACTTACAATTCATTGGCGTACCAGGCGATCGTGCAGTCCGCCCTGCTCGGCGAACCGGCCTTGTTCACGTCGGGAGAAATCAGCGCCGATGGCGCCGAATTCATACGCCAGCGGGTAGAGCCACATGGCGACAACAGCGTCCTGCATACCGGATACCAGCTTGGCACGGTGTACGACTCGGCTGCGGTCATTCGCGACGGCGCGGTTGCGCCGACGCCCACCCTCAAGGACTATGTCGAAACCACCGTGCCCGGCGTGCGCGCCCCGCATGTATGGCTGCGCGACCGGGAAGGCAAACGAGTATCGATCATCGACTTGTGGGGCGCGTCCTTCGTTCTGGTGATCCAGGATCAGCCGGATGCATGGACCCGGGCCGCAAAGAGCGTCAGCAGTGAACTGGGCATTCCCCTGTCCATCATTCACGTCGGCCCCGGCGGCGACTATCTTCCCGAAGACGACAAGTTCGCCCGGCTGTATGGCTCGCAAGGCGCTGCCTTCCTGGTCAGGCCGGACGGCTTCATTGGACGCCGCTTCAGCGGGGATGCATCCGAAGCGCCTGGCTTGCTGGCGGATACGTTCAGCAGGATCCTGGGGTTTGGCGGAGGTAAGGCATGCGGCAAGCTGGTGGCAGAAGCTGGTGCAGAATCGGCATGAGTCACGCGTTCCGTGCTCGTTCGCAGGAGTCACCACTATCGGTGGTGGCACCCCCTCCCATCAAGTCATAGGAAACCCGACAAAAAATTAGGGTTACTAACTACTTATTGGTTTTGCCATACATTGGTTTTGCCATACGGCACCATTGAATTTACGCACACAAAGGGATCAGGTCGATAAAGCAGAGGCGCAGCCTTCACGGCCGCGCCCCGTTTTCACTTGCTGCCACCAGTCGCGCCCCCGCTCCCCGCACCAGCCTCAGCACCGCTACCGCCCATCCCCGCAGGTGCAGCCCCCGCGCCCGAACTGCCGCTGGTCGGACCGGAACCGCTTGCAGCCAGCGCCTGTTTGAGCGCATCGGATTGGGGGTTCTTCACCTTGCCACCGACTATATCGTTTGCCGTTACGGTCTGATGGTAATAGTCGGTGACCATGCTCTGGTTGAAGCGAATGTCATTGACGCCGATCGAAGCCACGTTGGCGAACAAACCCTTGGTGCCAGCCCAAGCAACCACATCGCCGGTGCCAACGGTGCCCTGCGCCGTCTTGTTCCAGTCAACCACGGTGATTCCGGCATCGGCACTCATCGTGAAATTGTTTTTCTGCATGAACTGGTTCACGGCCTTGTCGTTGTTCAGCACCATGGCGACCGGACCGCTCTCGGCGCCGACCTGGGCACCAAGACTGATGCCGCCGATGTTATAGAAAGCAGGATCGCTCCAGGCCCCGTCGGCGCCCTTGACCAGCAGTACACCTGCCCCGCCGCTGCCACCGACACCCAATGCCGCGCGCCCGTAAGTCGGCACGATGAAGACCCCCTTGGCCGTCTGCAGCAACTTGTTCATGCCGGGATCGGCTTCCATCTTGCGGACCACCGCGACCGAATCGTTGACATGCTTGATGGCGGCCGCTTCGCGCTTGCTGCCCGGCTTGCTGGCAGCGGCCTGCGTACCGGGAGTGGCGCTTGTGGCCGACTGGGCCAGCGCAAGACCGCTCAGCGATGTCATTGCAAGCACGCAGGCGGCAACGATGCCCTGCTTCCTGTATTTGTTGATGTTCATGTTCAGGCTCCTTTGAGATACGGATATGGCCATTCAGGCCTCCAATCACCATTACAAGGAGTGAATGCTGGGGTGGGATCGGGTCCAATGGATTGATGTTGCTCAAGCCGGGCGACTTGACGAATTGGGGTCAGACTCGAATTAAATTGCCACCGGAAAGCTGGTCTGCAGGAAAGCTGGTCCGCAGGAAAATCGAGTCTGCCCCCGTTAGTCGACCCCCATCATCTTGCGACATCGTTTGTCGGAATGCCGTGGCATGATTCCAGGCAAGGGATAAGGAATTGGGGTCAGACTCGATTTACGTTCGATAAACGCCTTCAACGGCCGGCAGACACCAAAAGAAATCGAGTCTGACCCCATTAGAAGAAAAAAGGAGATGCGATGACGACGACTTTGGACAGGTTCCGAGGCTGCCTGCTGGGACTGGCTTGCGGCGACGCGGTGGGTACCACCGTGGAGTTCCGCGAGCGTGGCACCTTCAAGCCGGTAAAGGACATGACAGGCGGAGGCCCCTTCTCGCTCCAGGCCGGAGAGTGGACCGATGACACTTCGATGGCGCTCTGCCTTGCTGCCAGCCTGACGGCGCTGAACGCGTTTGACCCGCGCGACCAGATGGAGCGATATTGCCGCTGGATGACCGCGGGCTACATGAGCAGCAACGGTTCATGCTTCGACATCGGGACCGCTACCCGGCAAGCACTGTTCCGGTTCCAGGAATCCGGCGAGGTCTACAGTGGCTCGACCAACCCGCGAAGCGCCGGGAACGGCTGCCTCATGAGACTGGCTCCTGTTCCGATGTTCTTCTATTCCGACCTTGCCGAGACAAGGACAAGGTCAGTGGAAAGCGCGCGCACCACGCACGGCGCCAGCGAATGCCTGGAAGCGACGGACTTGTTTGCCGTGATGCTGCATCGGGCGCTGCATGGGCAGGACAAGAAATCGGTGCTCGAAGGGCATGCGTGGCAGGAATACCAATCGCCGGGAATTCGCGCCATTGCCCAGGCCAGCTATCTGGGCAAGGCGGAGAATGAGATTCGAAGCTCGGGCTATGTGGTCGAGAGCCTGGAGGCGGCGCTGTGGTGCTTCGCGACTACGCAGACGTTTGAAGATGCGATCCTGAAGGCGGCGAATCTGGGCGGAGATGCGGACACTGTTGCGGCCATATGCGGGCAGGTGGCTGGAGCGCATTATGGCGCGTCAGGGATTCCGCAGCGATGGATCGAGCGCCTGGTCATGAAGGGGGAGATTGGTGGGTTTGCTGAGAAATTGTGCCGGAGGATGAATTAGGGGCAGACTCGACAAAGGTCATCAATGCCGGACTGGAGCGCGGGTAAATCGAGTCTGACCCCATTGAAAAAAAACGCAGGGAAATCGAGTCTGACCTCAATAGTCCAATAGTCCAATAGTCACGGTCGTCGCATGTGGGTCAGCAGGCAATTTTCGACCAATGCCGCGACTTCCTTGCAGGCGAGGGTTGACTGGCGGTGGGATGAGAGCGATATCGTGAGGATCCGCTGGATGCTGGGGGCGACGATTCTTGATGCCTGCAGTCGGCCCGAGTTCAGTTCCTCGATCACCGCGTTTTCACCCAGGACGGTATAGGCGCCACCGAGGGCGACGGCGGCTTTTTGTGCGGCGATGGAGTCGCACTCCATGACCACATTGAGGTTCACGCGCCTCTCGTCGGCCGCTTGCTGCACCATTCTCCGCAGATGATTCGTTTCCGGCAGCAGAACCAGCGGCAGGCCATCGAGCGCGTCAAAGGCAATGGTGGGTGATGCGGTCACCGGATCACCGGCGCAGCTGACGAGCAGCGTCTTGACGGCCGAAACGGGATGGTCATCCGGTCCGCCCTCCCGGTCGGAGCGGAAAAGTACGGCGATCTCGATCTGGCCCGTCCTCAACCACTCGGCCAGCTGTCCACTCGACGATTCGACGATCCGGAGTTGAATGCCCGGAAACTGTTTTCGAACGCGCTGAAAGAGCATGCCCACCAGCATGGGCGATGTCGACGACAGCACACCCACCCGAACCACGCCCATCGGCACGCCGGCGACGGCTCGCACGTCCGCCACGATCTGGTCGCCTTCGCTGAGCCAGGATTTCACGCGGGGCAGTACCCGCTTGCCCGCTTCCGTGAGGGTGACGCCGCGCCCGGTCCGCTCGAACAAGCGTTCGCCGCAGCTCTGCTCCAGCAGGGTGATCTGCCGGCTCAACAAGGGCTGCGCCTTGTTACGCAGTGCAGCGGCTTTCGTCAGGCTCCCCAGTTCAGCCACCTGCACGAAAAGCCTCCAATACTCGACAGGAATCTGAGCCATATCTTTAAAGGCATATCTGATCTAAGAAATATGCCTCTAGATTAGCCGAATCCGCGCGAGTACGCTCGATTCCAGTGTTGAAGATGTGCGCCGCAAGTCGCTTCATGCGATGCATGCAATCGAAGAATGCAATCGATGCGTGCAATCGATGAATGCCATACCTGCGCTGTGCACGCCCAGTGTCGAAATCCCTGCGTTGATCGGGTCTCTCATGAAAATAACTGCAGTCAGAGCCATTCTCCTGTCGTTCCCCGTGCCGAAGGAGCGCCAGCACCGCAACGACTATGGCGTGGTGGTCAAGAACGACAACGTGATCGTGGTGGTCGAGACCGATGTGGGCATCACGGGGATCGGCGCCGCACATGGGGGCCCGGAAGCGATCCAGGCCACGATCGATCACGAAATCGCGCCGGCACTGATTGGCGAGGATCCGACCAATATCGAGCGCCTCTGGGAAAAGATGTACAGCGGCTCCAGGCTCGAACCAAGCCTGCATCGTGGTTATTGCCATCCCTCGGCGCGCGGCCGCTCGGGCGAAAGGCTGTGCGCGATTGCCGGCGTCGACATCGCACTGTGGGACATCTGGGGCAAGTTTCTTCAACAGCCGGTCTACAAGCTGCTTGGCGCCTGCCGCACCAGCATCCGCGCCTACGCCAGCGGCGGCTGGGCCCCGGGCGACGAAGCCGAGCGGGAAATGGCGGGCTACGCCGCCAAGGGTTTTACCGCGGTCAAGATGAGGGCCGAAGGCCGCGATGGATTCTCCATCCGCAAGTCCATCCATCGGATCGCCGCTGCCAGGCGCGGCATCGGCCCGGACGTCGAGCTGATGGTCGATGCGCACGGATCACTGGACGTTTCGACCGCCATCCGTCTCGCCAGGCGGATGGAAGAATACGACGTCGCCTGGTTCGAGGAGCCGGTCTCCCCGGACAACCATGATGGCCTGGCCGAGGTGCGCCGCGCCACCAGCGTACCCATGGCGACGGGCGAGCGTGAATCGACGCGCTTTCCATTCCTGAGCCTGCTGGAAAAGCGCGCAGTCGACATCGTCCAGCCGGACATTGCAATCGCCGGCGGATTCACGGAGGTCAGGCGAATCGCCGCGCTCTCCTCCGCTTACGGTGTCCGCATGGCCCCGCATGTCTGGTCAGCGGGCGTGCTGTTCGCGGCCAGCATCCACGTCGCCATGTCCACGCCGAACAGCTTCATCTTCGAAGTGAGCCAAGCCCCCAATCCGCTCATCTACGAAATTTTCGAGGAACCGTTCGACATACGGGACGGGTATGTGCATGCCCCGACCGGACCGGGCCTGGGCTTCACGCTCCGCGGCGATATCGAAGAGAGGTTCCCGTACATCCCCGGGCCAAATTATCTGTATTGAGGCAGCCCGTTCGAGATGATTTTTTCTTCTTCTTTGCATATTTTTTTGCTTTCGTCTCCCTCGCTTCCGTCCTTTTCCCATGACGCAATGACCGAACCATGCAGATGCCTGTGAACCAAGAAAATCAAACCAGAAACATACGTCTCGCCGTGGATATCGGCGGCACCTTCACCGATGGCGTGGCGGTACTGTCACCCGGCGACCGCATCTGGGTGGGCAAGACGCTCACTACGCCGAGCGCACCGGGTGACGCAGTCACCACGGTCATTGTCGACCTGCTCAGGCAAGTTGCGGCTGCCGGCATGGATGTGGACGCCAATGTCGCCGAGATGGTTCACGGCACCACGCTGGTGACCAACACCCTGATCGAGCGCAAGGGCGCCCGCACCGCACTGGTCGTCACCAAAGGAACGCGCGACGTCCTGCTGATGGGTCGCGAGGGGCGCTACGACATGTACGACCTGAACCTGGAAATTCCCCGCCCACTGGTGCCGCAGAAGCTGATCATCGAAGTCGATGCGCGGCTGGACGTCCGGGGTAACACGGTCAAGGCGCTGGATGACAAGGTCATCGACGCCATGCTTGCCAGCCTTGCCGACATGGACGTCGAAGCCATCGCCGTCTGCCTTCTGCATTCCTATGTGAACGATGTGCAGGAGCGTCAGGTCGAAGCGGCGATCCGGAAGGCATTTCCCAAAATGGCGGTCTCGATTTCGTCCTCGATCGCGAGAGAAATTCGCGAGTACGAGAGGATGTCGACGACGGTGTGCAATGCCTATGTGCAGCCGCTGGTTACCGAATACCTGGGACTGCTGGCGGACCGGGTGAATGACCTGGCCACCGGTGCCGGGCTGCGGATCATGTTGTCGAGCGGCGGCTTTACCTCCGGGCAGGCGGCTGCCGACAATCCCATCCTGCTGCTGGAGTCGGGCCCTGCCGGCGGCGTGCTATCCGCACTCAATACAGCCCGCCAGCATGGCATCAACGAAATACTGGCCTTTGACATGGGCGGCACCACCGCCAAGGCCTGCGTCGCCGTCGGTGGCGAGCCATTGCTCTCGCACAGCTTTGAATGCTCGCGTGTCTCCCGCTTCAAGCGCGGATCTGGCCTGCCCATCCTGATCCCCAGCATTGACCTGATTGAAATTGGCGCAGGCGGCGGATCGATCGCCCACATCAACGATTTCGGCCTGCTGAACGTTGGCCCCGAGTCGTCGGGTTCGGTACCGGGTCCGGCCTGCTACGCAGGGGGCGGCACCCATGCCACTGTCACCGACGCCGACCTGTTCCTGGGCTATCTGAACGCCGACAACTTCCTGGGCGGGACGATGAAGCTGCGCCGCGATCTGGCCGAGGCAGCCCTGCAAGACCTGGCCTCCGAAATGAAGATGACGGCGACTGAAGTGGCGTGGGGAATCTGCAGCATGGTCAACGAAAACATGACTGCTGCAGCCCGCGTTCATATCGCAGAAAAGGGGCACGATCCGCGCAGCTTCACCATGGTTGCCACAGGTGGCGCCGGCCCGGTGCACGCGGTAGAAGTGGCACGGAAATTGCAAATCCCGAAGGTGTTGGCACCGATCGCCGCCGGCGCGGGCTCGTGCCTGGGATTCCTGGCTGCGCCAGCCCGCGTCGACCGCTCATGGTCCAACCCGACCCTGGTCGCCGACGTCGAATGGCAGGCGCTGGCTGAGGTGTTTGGAACGATGCGAAAAGATGCCGAGGCCGAGCTCGCTTCGGCCGGTGCGCCGCGGCTTGGCCTGGACTGGTTTATCGGTGCCGAGATGCGCTACGCGGGCCAGGGGCATAACGTGCCAGTGACTTTGCCATGGCAGGAACTGTCCACCGGATTTGCCAGCGAGTTGATCGGCAACTTCGAACAACGATATCGGCAACTGTATGGAAACGTCGTACCGAATGCCGTTCCCCAGGTCATGACTTGGCGCTTGACAGGCCGCTCGCCGATCGAAGACCACCCCTTCCGCTGGGGCGACACGCGCACGCAATCCCGCACCGTAGCCCCAGGCATGCGCGAGATCTATCTGCCATTGAAGAAGTGCTTCAAGCCGGTGCCGATTTATGACCGCTACTCGCTCATGCCCGGCACCAGGCTTGACGGCCCGCTCGTCCTCGAAGAAAAAGAGTCGACGCTGGTGGTGCCGGTAGCCGCCAATGTGCAGGTGCTCGAGGACTACACGATTCTTATTGAAATCAAGGAATTCGAATGAAACAGACATCGTTCGATCCCATCTCGCTGGAGATCAACTGGAAGCGGCTGGTCAGCATGGTGGACGAGGCCTCGGCCGCTTTCGTGCGCACTTCGTTTTCACTGCTGGTTCGCGAAGCGAACGACTTTGCAGTGATCCTGACCGACCCCCAGGGCCGCTCGATTACCCAGTCCAGCGCATCGATTCCCTCGTTCATAGGAACCTTGCCGGCGACCGTGAAGCACTTCCTCGCCAAGTTCCCGGCGGAGACCCTGAAGCCGGGCGACGTGATGATCACGAACGACCCGTGGATGGGCGCCGGCCACATCCACGATGTCAGCACCGCGATGCCGATTTTTCACGAAGGCAAGCTGGCAGCGTTTGCGGCGGTGGTCAGTCATGTGCCGGATATCGGCGGACGGATGCGCAATGCGGGCAATCGCGAGATCTTCGAGGAAGGCCTGCAGATTCCGATCGTGAAGCTGATCAATGCCGGCACGCCGGACCAGGGCTTGCTGGACATGATAGGCCGCAACGTACGTGTGCCTGACCAGACGCTCGGCGACATCTTCGCGCAGATCTCGGCCAGCAAGATGCTGGAGGAAAGGCTGGCCACGTTCTTGCGCGACATCGACCTGGAAAGCCTGAGCGCCGAAATTCGCAGCCGCTCGGAGTCCGCTCTGCGGCGGGCTATCAGCGCGGTGCCGGACGGCACGTACTACGGCGAAAGCGAGCATGACGGCTTTGAAGAACCCATTCATATCAAATGCGCAGTCACCGTAAAGGGCGACACCATTTCGATCGACTACACGGGCTCGAGCGCGCAGGTGCCGCGCGCAGTCAATGTCGTGCCGGCATACGCCTTCGCGTACTCGGCCTACGCGGTGAAAGCCTTGCTGTGCCATGAGGTGCCGAACAACGACGGCAGCTTCGTGCCGATCACCACATCGGCGCCGCTCGGATCGATCCTGAACCCGCGCTACCCGGCAGCTAGTGGCGGCCGCAGCATGGTCGGCCAGCTCACCGTGCCAGCAATCATGATGGCCCTGGCAGAAGTGGTTCCCAAGCGGGTTCTTGCCGAGGGTGCGTCCAACTCGTCCATGACGGTCACCGGATCGGATCGAGGCCGGCCGTATGCGGCGGTCAACTTCATGAATGCGGGCCAGGGCGCAATGCAGGAACGCGATGGCCACAGCATGCTGTCGTTTCCCTCGAATCTCTCCAACACACCGATCGAAATCCTGGAGCAGATGGCCCCGCTCAGGGTCATCGATCGCAGCATCCGCAGAGGCAGCGGCGGCGCTGGGAAACACCGTGGCGGCGACGGGTTGCACTTCGAGATTGAAGCCTGCGGCGAAACACCGATGATGGCGTCGATGATCATGACCAGGTACCGCTCGGCGCCACGCGGCCTGTTCGGCGGCGAGAACGGAAAAGTCGGCGGGCTGTACTTGAACGGCAATCCGATTGATCCGGCAGAACACTGGATTTTGAAAAAAGGCGATCGCGTTGTCATGCAAACAGCCGGTGGCGGCGGCTTTGGAAGCGAGAGCGAGCGAGCAAGCAAGTAAGTAAATAAATAGATAAATAAACCAAGCAAGCGTGCAAGCAAGCCTGCAACCAAGCCACCCCGCGCTGGAAGTCCCGCTTACCGCATCAGGAGGATGGAAATGAAAGTCTCGTCGATCTTGTTGGACTACCTGCGCATGGCGGCTGCCGCCGGGTTGTTGGCTGGCTTCACCGGCGCGGCCATTGCCGACGCCGCGTATCCGTCGAAACCAATCCGCATGGTCGTGCCGTTTCCGGCAGGCGGACCTTCAGACGTGCTGGCCAGGATCGTCGGACAAGGGATCACCGACGCCCTGGGCCAACAAGTCGTGGTGGACAACCGGCCGGGCGCGGGGGGAACCATCGGTTCCGACAACGTTGCCAAGTCCCCCCCGGATGGCTATAGCCTGGTGCTGGGAAACGTGGGAACCCACTCCATCAACGCCAGCCTGTACAAGAAGATGCCCTATGACACGGCCAACCACTTTGCGCCGGTGTCGCTGGTTGCGTCTTCGACCCTGATCCTGGTAGCGCACCCGACGCTTTCCGCCAAAACGGTCCCCGAACTGATCACGCTGGCCAAGCGCGAAAAAATCAGCTTTGGCTCGGCAGGCATCGGCTCGCCCCAACACCTGGCCACCGAACTGTTGAACACCATGGCCGGAATCAAGATGACGCACGTGCCCTACAAGGGCGCCACGCCGCTTCTGAACGACCAGCTCGGCGGCCACATTCCATTGGCCATTGTCGGCCTGCCGGTCGCCCTGCCGCATATCCGCAGCGGCAAGCTGACGCCGCTCGGCGTGACCGCATCCAGCCGCACGCCACTGGCGCCGACAGTCCCCACTATTGCCGAGGCCGGCCTGCCCGGGTATGAAGTCGGCACCTGGTATGGCGTGCTGGCCCCTGCAGGTACGCCGCCGGAAATCGTCCAGAAGCTCAATGGCGCAATCACCAAGCACATGCAGAAACCCGAAGTCCGGGACCAGCTGAAAGCCCAGGGCTTCGAGGTGATGTCCAGTACGCCCGGCGAGTTTGCGACACACATCCGTTCAGAGATGCTGAAGTGGTCCAAGGTAGTCAAGGATTCCGGCGCGGCGGCAGATTAAGCGACCTGATCCAGGACAATGAAATAACTGGAGTGACTGGAGTGACTGGAGTAAAAACGATGACGAAAATTGTCCGGCACGGAGCAAAGAAAATCTTGTGCAAAGCGGTAGAACATGGCGGCACCGTGTACCTGTCCGGCCTTACCGCTGAAGACCGGTCCACTGGCGTTCGGGAGCAGACCGCGGAAATCCTGGCGACCGTGGACAGCCTGCTGGCGGCGTGTGGCACGAACAAATCCAGCCTGTTGAGCGCGACGATCTGGCTGACCGATATTCGCAACAGGGCAGCGATGAACGAGGTGTGGACAGCATGGGTGGATGCGGAGAATCTACCCGCGCGCGCGTGCATTGAAGCCAGGCTGGCTGATCCCGAATGCCTGATAGAAATCCAGGTCACTGCTGCTAAACCGGAATAGAACACACAGGACAAACAAATGATCCATGAACTGCGCATTTATCATTGCCTGCCAGGCCGCGTGCAGGACCTGAGCAAACGATTCGAGCGATACACCCTGAAAATCTGGGAGCGTATCGGCATTCGCCCGATCGGCTTCTGGACGGTTCGGGTCGGCCCCAACAACCAGAATTTCTACTACATGCTCCAATGGGAAAGCTGGGAAGATCGCGAACACTTATGGCATACGGTCAGTGCCGACCCCGAATGGCTGAAGGTGAAAGCCGAGACCGAGAAGGATGGCGCCCTGATTTCTCATGTCGAGAACGTCCTTCTTTCCCCGACTGCGTACTCCAATCTGAAGTGAGCTCGCACGCGGCGGCAGTTTTTGGCAGAGTGGCGTGCATTGTCCACGTGCATTATCCACGTGCAGGATCGACTTGCAGGTTCGACTTGCAGCGTCGAATTGCAGGTTAGATTTTTTCCCAAGGGAGAAAGAGATGGCTGGTAGAAGAACGGTTCTGAATTTCGCCATGACGGCCCTGCTCTCGGTCTGTTGCCAGTTGACGATGGCGCAGGGCTACCCGGCCAAGCCCGGGCGAATTGTCGCCGCCTATCCACCCGGCGGAAGCGTGGATATGGTGGCGCGACTGGTGGGCGACAAGCTGCGCGAGAGCCTGGGGCAAGCCTTCGTGATCGAAAATCGTTCCGGCGCCTCCGGCAACATCGGTACCGAGTACGTCGCCCGATCCGCACCCGACGGCTATACGCTGCTGATGGGAAGTTCTGCAGCCATGGCATCGAACGTCCACGTCTATGCCAGGCTTCCCTATGACCCGATCAAGGATTTCGCCCCGGTCATCATGGTTGCCCATCAGCCCAATGTGCTGGTCGTGCACCCTGCTCTCGACGCAAACAGCATTGCCGGGCTGATTGCCCTGGCGAAGTCCAGGCCCGGCAAACTGAACTACGCATCCTCGGGCAGCGGCACCTCCAATCACATGGCGGCGGAAATGTTCATGATGAAGACGGGCACCAGCATCATGCAGGTGCCCTTCAAGGGCGGTGCACCGGCAATCACGGCACTGGTAGGTGGCCAGGTTGACCTGATGTTCGAGACGGTGCCGACCGTGGTGTCGCTGGTCAAAGCGGGCAAGCTGCGCGCGCTGGCAGTGACCTCGACCCAACGGCTTGCTGCCCTACCCGATGTGCCGACAATGGCCGAGGCCGGCCTGAAGGAATTTGATTTCCGCGGCTGGATCGGGCTTGCTGCGCCGGCAGGCACGCCGAAGGAAGTCGTCGCAAAACTGAATACCGAAGTCCAGCGGGCAATCACCGGCAGCCTGAACAAGAAACTTGGCGAACTGGGACTCGATGTAGTCGGCGGCACCCCGGAGCAATTCTCGGAGTTCCTGCGTGAGGACATCGCCCGCTATGAAGCCCTGGTCAAGGCATCGGGACTCCAGCGGCAATGACAAGCAAGCCGGCCGCCGGCTCAAAATGAACTCTGGAGAAACCTCATGAAAATAAAGCGCATCGAGCACGTCGGCGTAGTGGTCAAGGACATTGAAGCCAGCAGGCGCCTGTGGGAAGACTGCCTGGGAATTCCCATGACTGGCATGGAAGTGTCCGAGAGGAATCGCCTGAAATTATCGCTATACCCGATTGGCGAATCAATGGTGGAGTTGATCACCGGCCTGACACCGGACAGCAAGTACACCAAATTGATCGAAGAAGGAAAAGGCGGCCTCAATCACATCTGCTTCGAAGTCGAAGACATCGATGAAGCCCTGGCGGAGCTCAAGGCAAAGGGCGTGCCCCTGCTGGACCAGCAAGCGCGAATCGGGCATGCCGGTTGCAGGATCGCGTTCCTCGACCCGGCCGGCACAGAAGGCTGCCTGATCGAACTGGCCGAACTGCCGTCGGACGGCGCGCACTCGTAGGGCTCGCAGAAATCGCAGGACTCGCAGGAATCGCTGGTATCGGATGAATCAACAAGGACATTGGCAATGGCCATGAAAGCAGCCTGGAAAGTCCTGGTTACCAACGCCGTGTCCGCAGCCACGAGAGCCGGCCTTGAGCGCTTCGCCGATGTGAGCATCGCGCCGGATTCCACGCCGGAGACCTTGCGCAAGAGCGCCGCCGATGCCGACCTCATTATTGTCCGGGCGCCCCTGCCCGCGGACATTTTCAGGCACGCCCCCAAGGTGCTTGGCGTGGTACGCCACGGCGTCGGCCTGGATTTCATTCCGGTCGATTCCGCGACCGAGCACGGGATTCTGGTCGCCAACGTACCCGGCGCAAATTCGAATTCGGTGGCGGAATTTTGCGTGATGCAGATGCTGAACCTGCTCCGTAACCCGGCTCGTGCCGAGCGTCTGATACGGCAAAGCGGGTGGGCAAAGGCGCGTGCGGCAAGCCTGCAAGGCGCCGACCTGAGCGGCCGCATGGTCGGCATCATCGGCTTCGGTGCGATTGGATCGCGCCTGGCACACATCCTCCATTTCGGCTTCCAGGCCAAGGTGGCCGTATGCACCCGACAGCCTGATTCATTGCCCGACTGGGCAAGCCACATGGAATTGGGAGCGCTGGTTTCAGAGGCGGATTTTGTGGTGCCATGCGTGCCACTGACGAAAGACACCCGCCACTTGCTCAATGCGGACTTGATTGGCCGCATGAAGCCCACCGCATGCGTCGTCAATGCCTCACGCGGCGGCGTGATCGAAGAGCCAGCTCTGATTCACGCCCTGAATGAAAGCAGGATCGCCGGCGCTGCCCTTGACGTGTACGAAGACGCAGACCCGCAGCCGGGTGACGCGGTGATGCGCGCCGACAACGCCTTGATCACTCCCCATCTGGCGGGCAACACGCTGGATGCTCATGCCCGCATAGGCGAACAGTGCGTGCTGGAGGCCTTACGAATCCTGTATGGGGAACGGCCGAAGAACCTGGTTAATCCGGGGGCTTGGGAACGGCATCTTGCCCGGCGGAAGGCACTGGAATTGGGGTCAGACTCGAATTAAGTCGCGAATTGGGTCACGAATCAAGTCACGAATCAGGTCACCGACGCCCGGTTGGACCGCGGGGAAATCGAGACCCCATTAATCGACAACGGTCAACTGGATGTAGTCGGCGGCAGGTGACGCTCCAGATCCATGCTGTCGTGCAGCAGGCGAAGCACTTCAATGTTCTTGCGCTCGGGACCACGTTCCACCCGGAAGATGATGAAGTGGCGGCCCTTGCGTCCATTTCGGGCAACGTGAAGTGTCAGGATATCGGGGCCGATTTCCGTGCGTACTTTAGCGCCGATAATTTCGGGACCCGCGGTCAGTGAGTCAATGGCAGCCGAGACGATCCCTGCATAGGAACGTGCCTGAATGGACCCGAAGTTTTCGACAGTCCAATGCAGAATTTGACGGTAATCCCTCTCAGCTGACGCCGAAAGGCGAACAGTCCAGGCATCCCTGCCCATCAGGAACCAATAGCTTTGTCAGTCAACTCCGCCAGATGCTGTGCAAGCGCGTCCGCGGAGTCAAAACTACGGAAATTACCTGCTTCGATGTCGGCAATGCCTACATTGGCTGCGTCGCGCAAGGCCGCCAGACGTATCTTGTCCTCGGACTCACGGCGCTCGACCAATCGCAGGCCTTCGCGCAAAACTTCGCTGGCGTTCTGGTAACGGCCGGAGCTCACAAGCTGCTCGACCAAGGCGGCTTGATGATCGGTAAGGACGACATTTCGGGTTGGCATGGGGCCCTCGCATCTGGAATCAATGACATTGGCATACTATGCCATAACGAGATTGACCGCAATCGGGGTCACACTCGGCATAGGTCATCAACTCCTGGCTGGACTGCGGGAAAATCGAGACTGACCCCAATTCTCAATCACCTTTGGCACTTTCGCGCGGGGCGTGCCCTGCACTCGGGTCAACATTTCATGCCCTATGTCGCGTACGCCATAAGTCTTGGTCACGTCCGCCTGGATCCGGCACCAGAGATTGCTGGCCATTTCTGCATCAGCCATTGCCCTGTGCGCTTGCCCGGTTACGGGCAAGCCAAGCAATCTGACCAAGGTCCCGAGCTTGTGGTCGGGTGAGGCGGGATAGATCCGCCGGGACAACAACAAGGTGCAGGCGAATGACTGATCTCGCCGGGCTGAAATACGCTCCAGCTCCGCATCCCAGAACCTGCGGTCGAAGCCGGCGTTGTGAGCCACCATCGGAAGCTTGCCAACGAAGCGGGCGACTTCGCTCATCACCTTGGCGGCATCCGGTGCCCGGGCAATCATCTCGTTGGTGATGCCCGTCAGGCGAATCACGTCTGCTGGAATGCGCCGGCCAGCATTCATCAAGCTCTGATACCTGTCGACGATCGTGCCGTCACGAACAAGCGCCACCGCGATTTCCGTCGCGCGGTCGCCCCATTGTGGATTGAGGCCGGTGGTCTCGAAGTCGATTACGGCTACGGTTTCCAAAACGCTTTCCTTCGGGCTTAGTGTCGGGTGGGTATGGTGCCAGATTCAAAGGGGTTCGGGGAAGGCTCGACAAGGGTGATCAATGCCGGGCTGTTCCGCGGGACAGCGAGACTCGCCACACAAATTCAGAGCTGCTGGGATCAGATCAAATGCTCAGGATGACTCGTAGCGCGTCTTGCACGCGCCGAAGATGTTCGGGCGAGATCGTCGCCACCGGCTGGTCTCCCAGGAAGCGTTTGTTCGAAATAGCTCGCACCTGGTCGATCAGGAGATCGGTTTCCCGCGTTAGCTCCCCTTGCCCTTGGGCGCGACCAATGGGCACACGCAGCGGATAGCCATCGCCATGGCGGTCGCGATAGACCTTCGATGTGCCGGGAATGATGATCGTAGTCGGGTGGCCTGCGTCATTCAGCAGGTCCGTCTGGACCACGAGGCAGGGACGCCCCTGCTTGGCGGGCTCTTCCTTGAACGATTGAGGATTGAGGTCGACGAGCCAGATCTCACCCCGCCTCAACCGAGTCAAAGGCCGTCTCCTGCCGCGTCGTCAAACTCCTCGGCAATCTCGGCGCTTTCTTGCGCCAGGCGCCGGGAGAGGAAGCGGATGCGCTCTGCCATCTCCCTTTCATTCTTTTCGCGCACTGCCTCGCGGAGATATTGCGAAATCGGCTTGTCCCCGGCCATGCGCTTGGTCTCTTCAACGAACTCGTAAGGTGCCCGGAACGTGAGCGAACCGAATTGCTTGTTGTCAGCTTCCATCAGTACCTCCACCATCGCTATTGCCCCCTCAAAGATCCATGATGAGAGGAGATCTTACAAGCATTTTTTAAACACAGATGCGTAAGACAAAATTGTTAGCGAAAAGTTTAACACGCGAGGAATCCGGGTCAGACTCCACAAAGGCGATTAATGCCGATCGGAATTCCACTTTATTCCATACATTCCTCATCGACACCCTTGACAGTCCCGCAGACTAGTGTAGACTTGGTTCCATCGATGAGACATTTGAGGAATAATGAAACACTTCACGATTAGGGACCTCAGGCAAGAGATATGCGGGTACATGGTCGGTTTGGCTAATGTGCTGGAACGCGTGTACCTCCCCGACTCAGGTTTCGGACTAATGGGATTAGACAAAAAAGAATTGGGTGTCGACCGGATTAGTGACGTGCCCGTCGACAGGATCGACATAGATCGACTTCGTGTGACATCCACCCTATGCGATTTATATGACTACGGAATAAATGGCATCCGGAGCCAATCTCTTTCGGACTGGTCTGATGCGGAGGATACGATCAATTTCGTAGATGGCTTGAGTTCCTTCCCACTACTCGAGGAAAACGCGGATTTTGACATCCGCCTATCTTCTTACGTTACCAAAATCGCGCACGCCCGACACATCTTGGACTCAGAAGATGGGGTTACCGACATGCAGGACTCCATCGATCAAGCCGATTTATTGCCAACGTTAATCGGAATAATAAAATTGCATGACATCGCGCTCTTGGCAGGCATGGACGAGAAGAGCGTTCGTAACGCTGCCAACCCAAAGGTGAAGAATCACTTAAAAACATTCAACCATGGCAACGGCACCTATGCACGCGTGGAGGATGCACGGGAATGGCTCGCTTCGCGGCGCGGGTTCAAACCGACTGTTGAAGTCGACAAAACCTTGGATCGTGACCTCCCCCAAATAGGCTTCTCCTCAGGAGATGACTTAGCTCATTACCTTGAGGGGCGACTTGCGAGCAAAAACCTCTCTCCGGATACCGCCGGCACAAAAATTCCATGGGTCACCACGGCGAAGATCGTCGATCTGAAGATGGGGAAATTCGAGTTCAACAAAGATGAACTCGCCGCCTTGGCTGCACTTTTGGAACTAGACTCTAAAGCTTTCGTTCTGGCGACATTCGCCCTTCATCAAAAGCTCGAAAGGCTCGGAATAGAACAGGCACTGGAACGACTTTGAAAGTGGGGGAGAAAAATGGTCGCCATCTCGAAGCACACGGCAATACGTCAGCAACAGCGGGGTATCCCACCGCTCATCGTTGATCTTTTAATTGAATTTGGAGCGGAGGAACAAGCTGGTCATGGAGCAGTGACGCGGTACTTTGACAAAGTTTCCCGGAAGCGAATTCGCGCCTATGCAGGCCCACTTGCCAGCCTTCTAGAGCAGCATTTGAATTGCTACGCCATCGTCAGTAATGAAGGAAAAGTCATCACGGTAGCACACCGACTCCAGCGAGTGAAAAGCTGATCTCGTCTGATATCCGGTTGCAGTTAATAGCAAAAATTTGCACGGCTCGTTTAGTCGGGCCGATGCGAGCGCGGGATCTTGCTCGCTGCGAAAAAAGCACCTTGCGTCCTTCCTTATTCCTCCCTTGAAGAATAAATATGAATCTGCCTGATCCGCTCAAATTCCTCGCTCCGTTTTTCGAGCACTACATAACACTCGAGGGCGTACACCCGAGCCTGACATATGACTACAAAGCGCGCGGTCTGCGGAATCAGCCGGTGATAATGTCGAGGCGACACCAGCCCAAGTGCGCGGCTGGCGAGGCGTGGACCTACATTGCCGTGCCCCATGGCGCCAAACTCGCCAGTCTTGGGGACGAAGAGAGGCTCTATGTCGGCGCTCAGACTTCAGACCGCATGTTCCGCGCGGGTCCCGAAAACTTCCACCACGCTCAGATGCGCGCCGGGAATGGAGACCACAACCTGGTCTCCTACCTACGCTCCACGGGCCGAGTTGCAATCCATAGGATTGACACGCAACGCATTGTGGCTGGCATTCGCAAGGAGCCTGAACTGTCGCGCCTGATTCCGATCACGCAGCAACCCGCTTCTGCAAGATTTCACATGGGATATTGGTTTGAGCAGTGTCTACTTACCGTCCATGAGGGGCAATGGAAGTGGAATACGGCGAAGGCGGACGGTAAGGTGCGAAGAGCACTAGGATTGATTTGAGTGGGTCGGTATTCCGGCCCAACGTGACCACCGATTCCTGTCTATTGTGACCGGTCATTCCGGTCTGTCGTGACCAATTCCATGCCTCACCAGAATCCAAGGTCACGATGCCGGGATGACGTCGCACCTCGCTGCAAGGACGTTGAGCATATAGGAATCGTAGGAATCGGGGCCAGACTCAATATAAGTCATCATCATCAATGCCAGGCTGGCCTGCATGGAAATCGAGGTTGCCCTCAATTCGGCGATCTGATCATGCGACATCGCCCGTCGTACCAATGTGGCATGATCGCAATCGCATTCAGCCGCCCATGGTCTGCGCACGCCGAGAATGCCCCCTCCGCCGCCAGCCCCCATCGGCGCAATCCATTCAAGCACTGGTAATTGAGCACCAAACCATCCAAAACAATAAGTAAAAGGATCCATGGAAAAACATCTCTTCTCCCAATACGCAGACAGCATTCGTTCACTTGACATCGATCGCATCACGAACGCGCGCCAGATTCCCGACAGCTTCCTTCTTGACCGCGATGCCGGCCTCTCCAGCTACTACATCCCGTTCGACTTTGTAAATAAGACTGCAAAGATCGTGATCGTAGGGATAACGCCCGGATTCACTCAGTGGATAAACGCAATGAGAGAAGCAAAGAAGCAATTGCATGCGGGCGCGAACCTTGAGCAGGCACTGATTGCGGCGAAGAGAACCGGCGCGTTCAGCGGGGCGATGCGACCGAATCTGGTCGGCTTGCTCGATCACATCGGTCTGCAAAAGTGGCTTGGCATTCCCACTTGTGACCAGCTGTTTTCGAGCAGGTCGGATCTGGTGCAGACCACCTCGGCGCTGAGACACCCGATTTTTATGGATGGCGAGAATTACAACGGCACACCGAACATGACAAAGAACGGATTCCTGCGCAAGCAGTTGCTCGATCACTTTGGCGAAGAAGTTCGCGCCCTTGGAAATGCGGTCTATCTGCCGCTCGGCCCGAAGGTTCTGGAAGCGCTGCTTTGGCTGGCAAAGGAAGGCCTGATTGACGAGTCGAAAATTCTCGCGGGACTTCCACATCCGTCAGGAGCAAATGCGGAACGAATTGCGTATTTCCTTGGACGAAAGGAGGCGGGCTTGCTGTCTGCAAAAACCAATGCCCAGCAATTGGACGAAACCCGGTCAAGTCTGGTGAGCCAGGTCGCGCAGCTGGTCTAGTCTGTGCGGGGAAGTTCCAGATGCTGAAACTTCTCCGCGACGGACTACTTCAGGTATCGTCATGTGAATTATTAGCCGTCAACTCTCGCAATGGCGTATGTTGTGCAGACCTCCCCTAGGCGACATTCTTGCGCTCGAACAAGAACTTTTTCGGCCACAAGCCATTCAAATTTTCTCAAATGACCGTACGTATCGATCAAATTGAAGCACTACTGCTTCAACGCGGCTATAGCGTGATCCACGAAACGAGCAAGAAACGCGGGTATCAAATAGGCTGCGGGCTGCCCATCTATCTAAACCTCACATCGAGCACTGGAGAAACCGCGTTGATCGCTTATCCTGATTCCGGTATCGATTCCCAGCGTTACAAACAACCTGATATGCGAATAAGTGAGCGCAACTACCATTCCAGCAACATGCGCCACTTCCCCAAGCGCATGCATACTGGGCTAAATCCTATTTCTTTTGGTTGGGGGCTGACATTCACATCTCTGTTGGCCGCTGAGGCATGTCTTGACTACCTCGAAGGCAAAACAACTCGATAACCATCTATGAGTTAGGCCGCATAGATGGTGAAGCAAAAAATTCGACGTTGCCCGATAAGTCGCGAACAAACGGGATTGCGCTGCCCCTTATCACTTTTCTTGTCGAACAGGATATCTTCGCAGTCTCGCCCGTCTGATATTTCCGCCCCATAGACATCGAGACATTCCAGAACAGTTGGCGACATTCCCCCGCTGCATGCGGTGTTGTTGGGCATTCCTGGATCCCTGCAACATCGCGATCGTCTTTCGAAAACAGGTGAAAAGAGTCGAAGTCGGGAGCCTTTGACTGAAAGAGGATCAGGCCGCTTCAAAAACGCTACGTGGTTTGCTGTCTGCTGGCGATGAAGCGATTTTGCAAGCGTAGTCTTCACACCGCCTTGATCCAGCCGGGACGACCGCAAATACCGGCTTTCCAGATGCAGAATCAATCACTGCTGATTGGAGTGGTCAGCCAAGAATTCCTGAAGGATTCCCTTTAGATGGAGTATGTGTTTATTTTTTACGCCACCATTTTTTATTATGAATGTTGTCGCAACTTTCAAAGCGTCGGCTGTTGTGGGATGTCCATCGGTCATCAAGGCGCTAATCAAGGCCTCTTTAGCGAGTTTATTATTATCGGCGCTAGGGGCAGCTTTTTCCTCACCAACTAGCGCTTCGAGCAACACCTGCTCAGGGCACACTGCACTAAGGTAACGGACACGACGCGAAAGCCATTTAACATAACTAGATGCGGGCTCCTCATGACCATCCTTGACGTGCAAGGGCTTGACCTTAAACAGTTCATAAATACGTCCACCAAGTTTTTTCCTTTCGGCTGGGGTCATATTGTCAGGGTCCGGCAACGGTACTTTTGGGTCTTGGTCACCGTCGATAATTACATAGGCATCCCGCTTGTCGCTGAGCCAAGTTGGCACCACACTCGTAAGTATATTATCGGCCCCGGCAGGAGGAACGTAGAGCTCAATCGCTTGTTGTTCACCTGGGTCCAACATTCGCATAGCCATTTCGACGAGGGACCGAAGCAACTCGTCCTCGACGGCAAGAGTCAACTTCCCGTGCGCAACATACCCCAATCTATTAAAGGCGACTTGTGGATGGGACGCATCCACCACACGAGCCTGTCCAAGTTGATTTTCTTCCAATACTTTCACCGCCTTTTTTGGCAAAAGGTTGACTAACGTTGGAGAGTGCGTAGACAAGACAATCTGTAGATGCTTGGTCCTAATCATCTCCAGTAGGAATCCTAGCAATCGTTCTTGCGCGCCAGGGTGGAGCGAAGTTTCTGGCTCATCAAGAAGAACAAGCGACAGATTAGGAGTCGCGCAAAGTTCGATGACGGCGCGCACCACTGCCAGCTCGCCACTTCCCGCAAACGCCTCAGAGTAGGTAAGATTTGCACGTTGAAACACTACAGTAGGTGCCTCAACTAAGCCATACAACCTGTGCAATACATATCTAGCGCTTTGGTACTCACGACCCAAAATGTAACTAACCCAGCCTAATTCCTCGGGGTCAAGCTCTCGGTTCTCAAACACCGCCGGATGGCCACCAGTTGAATATGTCTGACGGTCGCCATCAATAACCCGCGCGAGCCTTTTAGCACCCTTAAGGATTTCCGACAGCCGCTGCTGGTGTGTTTGACTACGATCTGGAAAGTAGAAAAAACGGTCGAATGCGCTGAATTCGCATTTGAAATTGATATACCGAACGTCCCTCACTGTCGGATTCCATCGCGAGGAAGAACGAAACGGTCGGTCCCTATCTATCATTGTTGGCATGGGATTCATGCCGTCGCTTTTCAAAGCGCGGGCAGGCTCCCAATAGTCAGCACGTCTTGCACCTCGTACCTTCTTTGTCTCAACATAACCGTTCAGCTCTCTTACCCAATGCTTGTAAATATATCTTGGCAGACCGTTGTCTCCGCCATCAGAGATTGGGTCGACCGCTGTTGAGAACCAAAACCTCGCGGTGCTAGACCCACGAGGCATTCCCCAAAGCGCATGCAGTATGGAACTTTTGCCGCTTCCGTTGGCTCCCACTAAAGCTGTTAAAGGAAAGTCGAAGACGATTCGAGTGCCGGGCTCAAGATTCTTAAAACTAGGGAAGATGGCTTCGCCAATGAATTTATCCAACGGCGCGCCAGGTTTGTATCCTCCAATAGTATTTAGAAGGGCTGGTATGTCCAAATTTTTCGCCATTGGCAGTTATCTCTTTTTTTCCGCTCTGCTGCGTCATTGTTTTCAGTATCAGGACTATTTCACCTTGTACCGCTACTTCACGTGGTCCGCGCCCACAGTTGCCGCCATTGCGCTCGCGTGTGCCGCGATAAATTCAGGCGGCAAGGCATTACCTATCATTAAGGCAATAGCCTCTTTTCCATGAGCTACCTCAAATCGGTAATTCCGGGGAAAACCCTGCAACATAGCCGCTTCGCGTAAAGAAATTGTTCTGTTTTCCGAAGGATGGAGGAATCTGCCTTTTGAGGGGCTGTAGCATCCGCCTGTTATCGTCGGCGCTACAGTGTCCCACGCCATGCGTCCGTAGACGTCGTTGAACCCATTAAAGCTCTTATGGCACGCCAGCTGCATCTCTTCAGGAAGTTGGCATCGACTCCCTCCATCTGGAGGAATCAGCGCAATAAGTTTCTTCACGTGCTCGGACCTCCGCTCACCAATATCATGAAGAGCGTCACCGCTGTCCCCGACTGGAGGCATGCTCCCGATAATCTGCCGCACCGTAGACCGCAGAGGCGAAGGTTTCGCAAGTTGAGGCTCTCCACATAGGCTGGCCGAAACAATGAGGCGTTTGCGGCGCTGGGGAACCCCGTAATCGGCTACGTCAAGTACTTCGACGCGCACCAAATATCCGACGCCTTCAAGAGATTTCTTAAACTTGCCAAAACGAAAATATTCAGATAGCCCTGGGACATTTTCCATCATTACCAGTTTCGGGCGAAGCGCCAGGACCAAGCGTCCGAAATCCTCTATCAAGGAGTTCCGCTCGTCGCGTGCGGAGCTCCCTTTGTTGCGCTTGCGCATGCGCGAAAACCCTTGGCACGGAGGGCACCCTGCCAGCATGTCGAGTTCGCCAGACTTCAACCCCAACGCGTTCATCAAGTCGCTAGCTGCGGTCTTGCGAATGTCATCGCCCGCAAGCCATACTTCGGGGTGGTTGAGCGTATATGTTGTGCGCGCTTTCCGGTCGATTTCCACTGCAGCGACGACTTCGAAGCCGGCCTTCTTAAGGCCCAAGGTTAGTCCTCCGCAACCGCTGAATAGGTCTATCGCTTTTAATCTTGGTTTTGTATCTTTGGCAATCATCTACGGCAGTCAGGTTTTGTTGCTGAAGTATAACGTCCGGGCGACGCAAAGACGCCACCTTAAAACACGAATTTCCATGGAGTGCCCCGCTACATCTCCGACATGCCAGATGCAACCGGCGCAAGCTCATTCTTCGCACCCTCTTGATCCCGCCGGGGAAGACTGCTAATACCGGCTTTCCCGATGCAGGATCAGTTCACTTTGGGAGCGTGCAGAACAGCCACCGTCACATTCCAAGGAAGCAGTTGGTCGACGCGGTTGACCGGATGGTCGGGTATGCACCCGAGCACATGGCGAAGATAGGCTTCAGGACCATTTTACTTGGCCGTAGGGACCAGCGAGTACATCGCTGCCGCTCGTTCGCCGCCAATGTCAGCGCCGGCGAACAGGAAGTTGCGTCGACCAAGCGCCCCCCGCACAAAGCGCACTCTGCCGCGGAATTGTCGATCTCGATGCGTCCGTCCCCGCAATAGCGGGTCAACGCCTGTCAGAGATTGAGCGAATAAAGGATTGCCGCCGTCGCATCAGGCTTGCGCGAGAGCGTTTGCATGGTGGACGTGCATCCACGTTTGCAGCGCATCCAGTAGCGGCACGGTCTGGGCTTGCCATATTCGGCGGCGCTCGTTCGGCGGCTTAACCCGGATCTGTTCTTCGATGGCATACAGATAACCGATCCGGCCCAGGCCCTCCCGTCGTTACTGCCCACCATGCAAATCGAAGAACTTACGCCGCGCATGCGCCCGACACGCCGCTTCCTGCACATTCCCGCCCTCATAAAGCGCGCCGAAGCCGGCGTAGGCGTCAGCTTGCAGGATCCCGGCGAAGTCATCCAAGTGCGTCGCGGATGAACTCCCTTGCGGTCCAGTGTGTAGGCAAACCAGACGCCCGGTGGTGTGGCAATACCAGCAGGCCGGTCATCTCTCACATAGGTCCACAACCTGCCAGTCTTTGTCTTGCCATTGCCGGGTGATCAGCACCGGCCGCGGTGCATCGTCCGCGTGGATCATGTCAGCCGCCAGCACATGGCGCTGATTCGCCGTTACCAGCGGGCGTAACAGTGCATTGCTGGCGCCAACCCAATCCGCCAACAAGCCGCGCGAGAGGCCGACCCCTTCGCACGCATAAATCACGGATTGCCGATACAACGGCAAGTTATCGCAGAACTTGGATACCAGCACATGGGCCATCACCGCTCCACCAGAGCAGCTTGATGATGTGGCCACGACGTCCGCGAAACACAAATACGTGGCCACTAAACGGGTCCTCGGCCAGCACGGTTTCCACCTTTGCCGCCAGGCCATTGAAGCAGCAACGCATATCGGTGACACCGGCAGCGATCCAGACCCGGGTACCGGCCGGCAGGCCAATCATGGCAGCAGGCGCGTTTGGATGGGGAAGACGGTGGGTGGAGAGAGTTGCTTACGCGATTTGAGTAGAACGAGGTGGGCCAACGGGGCCATTGTCTTTCCCCCAAGCAAGTAGTATTGTCCTAATTTGCCGCCCCTTCCCACCATGTTTCATAATTTATGAGCGTGTTGCGATCCATCGTTGGCGACCAAATTAGAAAAGTCCAAATGACAGGATTTAGCTTGGAGTTCGTAGAGGCGCCAGTCTGGATGGGCGCAGACGTCTGATGGGGCGAATTTTCGATTATTAATATATGGCTTCGAAGTTTCTCCAAGATCTTTAACGAGCCTGAAGGTCAGCCGCGACTCCAACAGCTTATCGAACCAACTATTTTTAAATTGCCTGCCTCCCCTGAAACTGAACTGCGTGATGTCCATAATACAATCCGAAAATCCACTATGAAATAAAAGTCACGCGCCTATCGGGTGACATCTCCATCAAAAATTTTTTCGCCTTCCGACTCCCGGCATTGCCTTTTTTCCTACAGCAAGTGATAACGATTTCATACGCTTCCAACTACTGAAATTTCAGACCCTGCTTAACTTCTCGGGCACTGTCCATAGCCCTTTGTTCTAACCAAAATCTTTCCCGGCATGAAAGAAATACAACACCCACCTCATGCCGCATCCCTGTTGGAGTCAATGCGGTCAATCGGCTACTCGCTTGAATCCGCCTTGGCTGACCTTATCGATAACTCTGTTTCAGCCAAAGCAAAGCATATAAACATAGAGTTTCGCCCATCCGATGCTCCCTACATTGCCGTCATAGACGATGGGGAGGGAATGTCCAAGGACGTCCTCCAAGGTGCAATGCGATATGGCAGCACCAATCCCCTTCAGAAAAGACGCAGCGATGACATGGGGCGATATGGTCTGGGTCTCAAGACATCATCTCTCTCACAATGCCGACGCATGACCGTGATTTCTCTCCGAGACGGCGCGCTCAGCGCCTACCGCTGGGATCTCGATGTCATAGTGGAACGTGGTACCTGGGCCATGCTCGAACTCGACTCAGAAGATCTCGCGGATATCCCCCACTTGGATGTGCTCCGGGAGCAGGGAAAGGGCACGATAGTGCTTTGGGAGAATCTTGACAGATTGACGGCTGGCGAGAGCTCGATCGATACGGCGCTGGGGCAGCAAATGGATCATGCTCGCGGACATCTTTCGCTAGTCTTTCACAGATTCATCAGTCCCGAGCCGGGCCGCTCACGCATCTCGCTCGCCATCAATCAGAATCCGCTGCCAGCCATAGACCCATTTCTTCCAAATCACAAGGCGACTCAGCATCTGGACGAGGACAGTTTCACCGTAGAAGGAAGCAAAGTTGTCGTCAAGCCGTTCATTCTTCCTCACGCCAGCAAGCTATCGCCGACTGAGATGGAACGAGCCGGGGGAAGCGACGGGCTACGAAGCCAGCAAGGATTCTATATTTACAGAAACCGTCGTCTGATCATCTGGGGGACGTGGTTCCGTCTTGCCAGGAAGGACGAGCTCAGCAAGCTTGCGCGGGTCCGCGTCGATATCCCAAACTCGCTGGATCATCTCTGGACACTGGATATCAAGAAATCGGCTGCGCATCCGCCGGAAGCAGTGCGTCTCAATCTTCGTCGCACCGTTGAGCGAATCCGCCAAGTTAGCGGCCGCACAATCACGTTTCGAGGCCGCTCCACCGATCGTGGTGAACTCACGGCTGGATGGAACGAAGTACTCGACCGGGGCGGCGTTCGCTTCGATATCAACCGTGACCACCCTTCCGTGAAGGCATTTTCGAATCGCCTGACAAAGGCCGATGCTATGGCTTTTGATGCAGTCCTGACTGTCGTGGAAAGTTCGTTTCCTGCTGAGGCACTGTATTCCAGAATGGCCTCCGACATGCGCTCCACCTTCAACGGCGAAGATATATCGGACCGTCTCAGGGAAGTGGCCGAGTCCATCTTCGTGGATCTCGATGCGTCGTCGCCCGTTAGAAAAACGCTGCTCGCTACTCTGCACCTGATCGAGCCGTTCAACCTCCACCCTGTAGAAACCAAAAAAATCATCGAGGCAATGGAAAAGCATGGCTGAGCACATTCGTCGTAGTATCTCGGACAATGCACGCCGATTGGAACTGAGTGTCATCACTGCGTTAACGGTGGACGGCACTCCGTCCGAAGACGACATCCTCGCCCTTGCCGGGCAGCTGAGGAAAATTCCTCTCTACTCGGTTTCGGAAGGCGAATTCATTGAGGTCATCAGGCGCCTTCATGAGGCACTGACAATCGAGATGGGCCTCGGTAGCTGCGTTGTTGACAACCATGCCCCTTGGCTCCAGGCGAGGAAGGCCGAAATTGAGCCGTTCTACTGGACTCGATATCAAACTGAAATGCGCAAGCAGGGCTGGGCGCCGAAAGTAGTAACCGCGCTAGATAAGGTAACCGACGATATTCTTGATCTGATGGGGAACCCGGCGGGCGAGGCTGGCTGGCCGCGGCGTGGACTCGTCATGGGCGATGTGCAGTCAGGAAAGACGTCGAACTACACGGGACTGATATGCAAGGCAGCAGATGCAGGATACAAGCTCGTGATCCTGCTGACGGGAACCCTTGAAAGTCTACGCCGGCAAACTCAAGAACGTCTTGATTCAGGCTTCGTCGGCTTGGACAGTTCCGGCGTGGTCAACCGAAACCGCCATCGCCGTGAAATCGGCGTGGGCCTGGTCAATGGCGCTCGTGCGGCTGGCGTGTTCACTTCCACCGTCGGAGACTTCAAGGCGGTAACCGTCAACCAGCTAGGGTTCAAATTAAGAGACTACAAGGAACCTGTCCTGCTGGTTGTGAAAAAAAACAAGCGTATCCTGGAAAACCTGACAGATTGGCTGATCACCTTCAACGCAAGTCAGGGCGGACAAATCAACCTTCCCCTCCTGCTGATCGACGACGAAGCGGACAACGCGTCAGTCAATACCAATCCTGCCAAGGCTACGGCAATCAATGCCAGCATTCGAAGTCTGCTGAAGGTATTCCCTCGATCAAGCTACGTTGGATTCACGGCGACACCGTTCGCCAACGTGTTCATCAATCCGGACACGACCGATGACATGGTAGGCGACGACCTGTTCCCGCGCGACTTCATCTACGCACTCGATGCCCCGAGCAATTATGTCGGCGCCCGGCTTATCTTCGGCGACGACTCCCCACTCGACTGCCTCCGTACCATTGATGACGCGGCGCGGATTTTCCCTCGGGGTCAGCAGGCCGGCAGCCTGGTCGTTGACGTGCCCGATTCAATGATCGACGCGTTACGATGCTTTTTGGTAGTGAATGCCATCATGGATCTTCGAAACGACATGCCGAAGCATCGGTCCATGCTCATCAACGTCAGCCACTTCACACTGATCCAGAACCAAGTCCGCGAAATTCTCGACGGACTACTCCGCAGAATGCAGGAGGACATTCGCAATTACGCGTCCCTGTCCCAAGAACAAGCATTGAAGAACGGCACGTTGGCCGCACTGCATGATGTGTACCAACGGGAGTACAGCGGATCAGGGACCACATGGTCCTCTGTTCAAGCCGCGTTGACGGCAGCCACATTGCCCGTAGAAGTCAGATCAGTGAATCAAAAGACTGGCGCTGCCAGTCTCGACTACGCCGTGTACAAGCAGAATGGACTGCGAGTGATTGCCGTTGGAGGGAACAGTCTTGCACGCGGACTCACATTGGAGGGGCTATGCGTGAGCTATTTCCATCGGGCGACACAGATGTACGATGCCCTGCTGCAAATGGGTCGATGGTTCGGCTATCGCCCAGGCTACGAAGACTTGTTCCGAATATGGATCACCGAGGAGTCGGCAAATTGGTACTCACACGTATCGGACGCGACCGACGAGTTGCGTGAGGAAGTCCGGCGAATGCAGCTTTCACGACTCAAACCGATCGATTTCGGTCTCCGGGTAAGGGCACACCCGGATTCGCTTCTCATCACCGCAAGAAACAAAATGCGGGATTCGGAGGAAATCGTGCACACCATGTCAGTCAGCGGGGAAGGAATTGAATCATCTCGACTGCTGCTTGACCCATCCGCCATCTTGGGGAATTTCAAAGCCGCCCAGCAGCTTGCGGAAGACGTCATCAGATCTAAGGCAAAGCGCGAAACGACAAGCGAATATCCAATTTGGACAGGCGTTGACAAAGCATTGATCGTGGCATTCATGAGAAGGTTCCTCAGTCATCCCCTGAACCTGAAGCTTCAGTCAGCTGACTTGGCAAATTTCATTGAAAGGTCGGACGACCCAAAACTTCAGAGGTGGGACATTTCCATCCCCAGTGGAAGTGTCGATGAGCGCGAATTTGTTCCCGGCCTGCTGGTCAGTCCTCGCAAACGAAAAATTTTGGTCGATCCCGACAATCGATCAATTCTGATCAACGAAAAGAAGATGCGAGTCGGTTCACCGGCGGATGAGAAAGCAGCCCTGTCCCGTGACGACATCACGCAGGCTGAGCGCGATTTCCGTGAATCTACAGAAAATGCGTCGAAGCAGACAGTACCTGCATACGCTTATCGCGCAAAGCGGCAACGTCCGCTGCTTATGCTGCATTTGCTAAAACCAGTCATGGGAAGCGAAGCCACTGATTATGTCCTTCCACAGAACTGTGCACTGGTCGCGATTGGCCTGAGCTTTCCAAGCTTGAGCGCGGCCAGCCAACGAGTGAAGTACCGCATCAACCTTGTCGAATTACGCAACATGTTGGCCACCGAGTCGACAAACGACGATGACCTGGATGAGGACGACGATGGCGAACATGCTTGAGGCTCGATGGGATTCATTGGCACTTGACCCCCTTCGCCCGATTTTCCAGCTCTGCGATGCCAGTCATCCGTTGGACTTCTATATCGGCAAGGACCCGGAGCAACACAAACTCCTGTTGCTCGTTACTCGCGAAGTGCCGCCAGCCATCCGCGACATGCGCGCGATCCGAATCCGAACATTCAGGCGCGATGATGGCAAATGGTCGATATTGCTGACGCTCGACAGCGCATCTCTTGCCCCCATGTTTTGCATGCTCTGCAACGACCTGATCGAATCATCACGCAACACAGGACTGCCAGTTGACAAGTCACTTAGCTTCGTCCTGAAGCGTCTGTCGAACTGGCGCCGACTGCTTGAACGCGGATTGCCAAGCTTGTTGAGCCAGAACGAAATTCGGGGTCTTTGCGGCGAACTGCTTTTCCTGAGTCGTCTGTTTGCATTCCTTGGAAAAGCAGGTGCAGTAAAGGCTTGGGTGGGGCCACAACAAGCCGATCAGGACTTTCAAGCACCCGAAGCTGCGTGGGAGGTCAAGACGATACAACCGGGCGCTCATTCAGTCATCATCTCATCTGAATTGCAGTTGCAGACCACGATCCGTCCTCTGCATCTGGCTGTATTCGAGCTAGCGGAAAGCATCCCGGACGGGGACGGTTCTTTCACGCTCAACACATTGACCGACAGGATTCGTCAAGAGTTGGCTGACGATCATGACGCCGCTGACCTTTTCGAGGCGAACATGGCCGCAGCCGGCTATGTCCCCCGCCCGGAATACGATGCGCCGGCATTCGTGGAGCGATCACTGTCAATGTTTGCGGTAAGCGCTGAATTTCCTCGAATTACGGGTGAAATGCTTGCGCCCGGCATCAGCCACGTCGCCTATAACCTGAAACTCGCTGTTTGCGAAAAATTTCGCATCGCCGAACAGTCACTCACATCACAAAGGGACCATTGATGGATCTCATCGATTTTCGCAGGGACATGCTCGAGACTGTCCGGGCTCGGGCCGAATCCAGCAACGATTTCAATCGAGCTGGATTCGTGGATGAGGTGGGGGAGCGTCTGTCCGAGGCAGAGGAATTCATCGACTTCGAAGCGTGCCGATTCGAAGGAGTCAGCGGAAAGAAAAAGTTGAAAATTGACGGCTATTCCTTTGACGAAGCAGACAATTCACTTGCACTTCTAGTTGCGAATTTTACTAATGAAGACATCATGCCGGCCTTCAATGCGTCAGACGCGTCGAAGGCCTTCGGCATGCTGCGGGCGTTCTTGGAAGAAGCGCTGCGAGGCAATCTGACTGATGGATCTCTCGAGGAGAGTGTCCCCGCGTATGGCCTTGCGTCCGATCTGATCGGTTGGCATGGAAAAGTCACCAAATATCGATTCTATTTAGCCAGCGACGCCCAGTTCAAGACGAAGGCCAAGGACTGGCCCGAGGAAAGCATCGCGGGTACGCCAACTGAGTTCCATATCTGGGACATCAATCGCTTTCACACCGCGCACGTCTCGGCAACAGGACGTGATGAACTGGTCGTTGAATTTTCCGAGTTCGGTGATCAAGGCCTTCCGTGTCTGATGGCAGCACCCTCTGGAGGTGATTATCAGGCATACCTTTGCATGATTCCGGGAACGGTGTTGGCGGGAATTTATGATCGATATGGAAGTCGCCTCCTGGAAGGCAACGTGCGTTCGTTCCTGAGCACGAGAGGCAAAGTAAACGCGAAGATCCAGCAGACCATCCGAAACCAACCTGAGATGTTCTTCGCGTTCAACAATGGGATTGCTGCGACGGCAGAAGATGTCGCGCTCGAACAGACCCCATCTGGCACGCGTATTGTCAGTGCCACCAATCTGCAAATCGTAAACGGCGGACAAACAACAGCATCGCTCGCAATGGCCGGCCGAGGTACTGCAGGCAAGAAGGATGGCGCTGATTTGTCGAAGGTGATGGTACAGATGAAGCTGTCCGTGCTGCCCCCTGAAAAGGCCGGCGACCTCATTCCCGAGATCGCTCGGTATGCAAACAGTCAGAACAAGGTCAGTGACGCTGATTTCTTCGCAAATCACCCATACCACATCAGGCTGGAGGAGTTCTCACGACGACTGTTTGCGTCACCCGCAGGAGGAGTTCAGCATGGAACTCATTGGTTCTATGAGCGAGCCAGAGGCCAGTACGTCAACGAGCAGGCCAAGCTGTCGGGGGCGCAGAAGCGGCAGTTCGAGCTTCAGAACCCGAAGGCTCAACTGCTCACAAAAACGGATGTGGCGAAACTCGAAAATACTTGGCGAGGAATGCCTAACAAAGTCAGTATGGGCGCCCAGAAGAACTTCCTGCTTTTTGCGGATTCAATCGCAAAGTCTTGGGCGGACGACGAGAAGCAGTTCAATGAGGATTACTTCCGAAATTTAATAGCGCTCGCCATTCTGTTTCGCCATACCGAGTCGCTGGTCAAACGACAGGACTGGTACCAAGGCGGTTATCGCGCCAATATTGTCACCTACACGCTCTCCAAGCTGCATGACATGGTTGCCGAACAGGCCCTCGGCAAGCAGATCGACCTGCGCGCAATTTGGGATCGGCAGTCCGTCCCGCCCCCGCTCGCAGATCAAATCACTGTCATCGCAAAACGTGTGTTCGAGATGCTGACCGATCCGAACAGGCCGAAGGATAACGTGACTGAATGGGCGAAAATGCAGGCATGTTGGGATCAGATAAAATCGTCAGAAATCAGACTCAGCAGTGCGTTTCTCGCCTCGTTACAGGATCTGCGTGTCGTCCGCGATGCGGCAAAGAAGGCGAAGGAAATCCAGAAGACAGACAACGGAATTGCCACACAGGTTGCCGTGCTTGAGGTCCCTGGAAGTAAATGGGCGCACATGCGTGCTTGGGCTGAGGCAAATAAGCTGCTCACCCCGACTCAGTCGGATTTATTGCAATTGGCATCCAAGATTCCGTTCAAGCTCCCAACGGAAAAGCAGTGCACGCTCATTTGGCAACTCCACGAGAAGATGATTGATGAAGGATACGTCAATTGAGGGGTCGCAATTTCGGTCAAGACGACTGAGCCCCTCATTTGAGGATTTCCTTGACGATTCCGGCAATCATGAATGCTAGTCTTGGCGGAACGGCATTGCCGACTTGGTGATACTGCTGAGTACGGTTGCCCTGAAAGAAGTAGTTATCCGGGAAAGTTTGCAGCCGAGCAGCTTCGCGGACCGTCAGGCTCCGACATTGTGTGGGATCAGGATGGATGAAGTAATGCCCATCCTTGGCAATGTGGCTGGTCACTGTTGTGGCGGGCGCATCGTAGAATTGAACACGAAAGCGATCTGCGAATTTCCCACTTTCCCAGTTTTCATGATTGGGGGCCAAGCCAGCAAGGGAAAATTCAGCATGTCCTTTGGGCGAGTGCTGATGCAGCGCCGCGTAGGTTGCCGCATACCCGTATCGCCGAAGGTCGCTGCTCATGTGGCTGCGGGCCTCATGGTTCAGCCAGTACCTGATATTTGGATCAAGGTACCAATCTGCCAGGTGCGGCGCATCTGCCGAACTTTTTTGTCGCGGACATCGAAGTGCGCCCGATGGCAAACCAAGACGTACCTGCTCTGCGGATTGTCGTAGGCGTGCCGCCAAGCGACCCAACCCCTTCAGTTTGGCGTCCTCTGCAAGTTCGAACAGATGACTCCGAACCGTAGTTCGCCATTCGGTTGCCGAATCATCTCCGCTGCTCAGCCGGCTACGCAGCGGTGGCAGATCACGAATCACATCCCGCACATGCACCTCTGGACGAGGCGACAGACGTGTGAAATCTGCTGCTACATCGGTCCGAACGCCAAGCAGAATGACTCTGTGGCGTGCTTGTGGGATGCCGAAGTCTTCAGCCCGGACAATAAAATCTCGCGGATCAATGGCTGCAGGCTCCATCCCGCTTTTGTAACATGTCTCTGTGACCAGCGAGTGAATGCGATAACCTGGCCGCGAACCAGTCTCACCAAAAGCTCCATCAGGATCGGAAAGGTCGCGCAGGATATCGTGAAAGATCTTTTTGCCCCCGACGCGAGACGAAAGGATGCCCTTGACGTTCTCCATCACGAAAACGGGCGGGCGACGATCTCGGATGATCCGTAAATATTCCTTGTAGAGGAAATGCCTCGGGTCGTCTTCCGGGCGGTACGTGGCTGTCCCGATATTCCTGGAGCGGCCAACCAGTGAATATGCTTGACACGGTGGTCCACCGATCAACACCCATTTATCCTGACGACGAAGTTTGTCATCCAGTACGCCATCCAGCTCACGGTTGTGATCCGGATTTCCTAACGTCAGCTGCCTGGCTTCTACTCCGGATTCGTTCCAAGCAGATTCGGATTGCGCGCTGTAGGGGAGATCAGCATCACCGTTGCAGAATGCATAGTAGCCAGCGAGAGCGCGAGGATCGTTGCGTACGAGTCGGAAGAAGCTTCGAAGTCGTAGCGTGGCATGGGCAGAGGACTCCATTTCTGCCGAGATCAGAATCCGGAATGCTGTCCCATCTGAAAGAGCGGAGAATCCTTCTCCAAGTCCACCCGGCCCTGCAAACAAATCGACAATTTTTATGGGCATGCGAGAATCAATAATTAAGCTGGCAAAAAAACACGTGCAATTCTTTCAACTAGAACGGTAGCGCAAACAGATGGTCGATGTTGTCGATGAAGCGGCAAGGTCACGGATGATGGCGTCAATTCGCGGCAAAGACACTGCCCCAGAAATGACGGTGCGCCGATTTTTGCATAAAAAAGGGTTCCGTTATCGATTGCATGACCGTAGCTTACCAGGTAGCCCAGACATGGTGTTGCCCAAATACAGATTGGTGATTTTTGTTCACGGTTGTTTCTGGCATCGACATCCCGGGTGTCACTACTCAACCGTTCCCGATCAAAATCGCGAGAAGTGGCAGCGCAAGTTCGATCAGAACGTCAAAAGGGACCGGCGTAACATCGATCAGCTTCTTGAAAGTGGCTGGCGGGTGATGGTGATCTGGGAATGTGGACTTCGAACCTCTGAGTCAAGGATTCAACTCGACTCTGTCCCCGAACTGATCTTGAACACCCGAATTTCCATGATCGAGTGGCCGTTGACAGAACGCGGTCCCGACCGCCTGTCGCCGGATCTGGACAAGGGACCCCAGAAAATTGCGCCTCCAACCATTTGATGGCCCGCCGGATGGTAACCCGCCTGCCAAGGCAAGTGGTCGGTTAAGAGAGGCAAGCAGGAGCTGGGCGGTGTCTAGGTTGCAGAAGCGTGGACTGTCCGACCACTCAGGACCGCGAACAAACCCCATCAAGAAAATCCACCGCCTGGCAAACGTCCTTGTTCAAATCATCGGCCAGCGTGAAGATCGTCGCCAGCAGCGCTTCCAGATTCAGTGGCGATAATTCTCGATCACCATCACCAACCCCAACCGTCCCATGCGCAATCATCTCCGCCACTGCCCGCACAGCGAGCGATGTGGTGAACGCGCGATTCAACACCGGAGCAAGGCGCGCTAGCCGGGAGTCGTGGTCGCACAGCGCATTCTTATCGATCGGCCCTCGTAGAACCGACCGCGGTGACAAGCCAGGTCCGCGAGCTTCTTCAGCATTTTTCCCTGATGCCCGCTTGGCTTCCATAAGGCCTCGACGACGTTTCGAAAACGTCGATTCTTCCTCTCCCCGAAGTAGAAGTCAAAAGAATCTATTTGATTCTATTCGTATGCGGTTGCGGTCTTCTGCACATCAAATTCAAGCGCGATGCAGTCTGGATCAGTCCGCTGACTGACGCGTACCCCGGCAAGCTGGATAACCGGTACACCCCCAAAACTCACGGCCCGCGTTCACGCCCTTCCTGGCCGTTCGACTGACCATTGCGGAAGCACAGATCGGACATAGCGGCTCTACCGCCGCGCCAGTAGCGCGAGTTGCAGGCATAGCCGCCCTACCCCGCCCCGCTAAAGATTCCTGCGCCTGCGTGATCAGTCCAAACAGAAGTCCCCCATCAACCAGCTTCACATGACGACCCGCTGCAAACACCTTTGCATCATCAGTGAAGTCGCCGGAGGTAACCACAATGCCCCCTGCCACACCTTTCGCGGCCATTACCCCATACAGTTCGCGGACAACACCCACACCAACCTTGTAGGACTTCCACTGCTTGCACTGAACCAGGAACGTCTCGCTGCCCCGGTTCAGTATGAGATCAACGCCGCCATCCGGACCGGATCCGCCAGTTTCTGTGACCCGGTATCCTTGCAGTCGAAACGCTTCACCCACAAGCATTTCGAACTCTCGCCACGACATGCCATCAAGAGCCGCCGCCGCGGGTTTGTGAGTCACGGCCGCGACCAGTCCTCGGCGCCGCTTCCTCTCCCAAATCGACAAGGCTGCGCCGGCAAGACAGATCAAGGGCAGGAGGTACTTGCCGAAGCTGGCCAGCGCAGTAAGCATCATGCCGATAATCGGGCCACCAAGCTGACCCGGCTGCAGCGTGGCCGGAGGCGCTGCCAGCGACATCTTGTGAAGAACCACATAACTGACGATCGCCAAGGCCACGCCGACCCACCACGGGCACATTGCCACGATATGCATCAGGTCTTCCGCTCCGCTCGATTTTTTTCTTCCCATGGTCCCTCCGCGAATTGCAATGTGCAAAGTCGTTGTTACGAATATGGCGGGCGCACCCGATCCGCCAACTCCACCAACGCCCGCAACAACGCGAACTTGTACGAGTTCGTGTTCAGACCGAACTTCACGATCTGGAAGGTCGACTCCAGATGCGGGTCCATGGTCAGTAAAAGCCCTTGCCTGGAATCAGGTGACGCACACCGCCGCGCGGGTTTTCAACGTCCCCGGCTCGCCGCGGAATCAGGTGGATGTGGCAATGGAAGATGGTCTGCCCTGCCGTGGCGCCGGCATTCACGCCTATGTTGAAACCATCGACCGCGCGGTCATCGTCCAGGATTTTTTGCCGCGCTTCGCTTAGCAAGGCTTTGCACTGCAGAAGCTCGGTGTCGGTCAGTTCGAAAAAGCTGTCGACATGCCGTTTCGGGATGATCAGCGCGTGCAGCGGGGTGACGGGATAGCCATCGAATATGGCGTAGGCATACTCGTTCTGCAGAAAAATCCGCTCTTGCGGGATGTCACAGAACAAGCACGTCCCGTGGCTGGATTGCGGCGTGCTCATTGTGATCAATGCAAGGATGTTCCGGTGCTTGCAGTGTAGTTTGGATTCTTTCCTTCGGGCAAATGATTGTTTGATTGTGCGATTTATTGATAGTGCGATCTATCGTCCCAGGCGGTCGATGCCGCCCAACACCTGCGCTGGAACCCAATTCAGATCAATGCCACCTATCGCGCCAGTGCCGATGCCAGAAGGCTGAACCTTTGCGGTCATCGGAATTCATTCGTCGATATTTCTTGATCCCAGGGAGCCGTTTAATGAAGCGAACGCTAAGCAGTGGCAATGCCAATCCGACTGGACCAGGCGGTATGTACCAGCGCCCTTCTCCCGCCGACTCGGCTCCAGCGGCCGGCCAGCCCGCGGTAAGTTCTCGCCCTGAAAAAAGTGACCTTCATGGTTTCGAACGATATCGCTACCTCGCCGAGGAAAGCGCTGCCGTCGCGGGTGACGCACAAGCGCAGCTCAGGCTGGCCGCCCGGTACGCTTTGGGCACAGGCATCGCCATGGATCAAGCCAGGGCTGCCGAGTGGCTGGGCAAGGCGGCTGCGCAGGGACTTGCGGCAGCGCAGTTCAACTTGGGCCTCAGGTACCAACGGGGGCGCGGTGTCCCCAAGGATGACGCCAGGGCTTTCGAGTGGTTTGGCAAGGCTGCTGCGCAGGGGCTTGCGACAGCGCAGGGCAACCTGGCAGTCATGTACAAACAGGGCCGCGGCATCACCAGGGATTGCACCAAGGCTTTCGAGTGGACCGAGAAGGCCGCTGTGCAGGGGCTTGCGACAGCCCAAGGCAACCTGGGGATCATGTACGCAAAAGGCCATGGCGTCGCCAAGGATGAGACCAAGGCTTTCGAGTGGTTTGGCAAGGCGGCGGCGCAGGGGTTCGTGCCAGCACAGAACGAATTGGGCACCCGGTTCGCAAACGGCCTTGGCGTCGCACGGGATGTCGCCAAGGCTTTCGAGTGGTTTGACAAGGCAGCCAGGCAGGGGGATGCGCCGGCGCAGTGCAACCTGGGCATCATGTACCTACACGGCAAAGGCGTTTCCGCGGATGCCGCCATGGCATTCGAGTGGTTTGGCAAGGCGGCGGCGCAGGGGGATGCGAGAGCGCAGCGCAACCTGGACGTCATGCGCGAACAGGGGAGAGGGGGTGGCAGGGGTAATGGTATGTGAGTTTCTGGCGGGGGCTGGGCGGCTCATTGCCCACATCCGGATTTATAGCGAGGCCCGACGCACGCCTAGAATGCTCCCTCCCTTTCAAGGGGGAGGGTTGGGGGTGGGGATGGGGTCAACGCAAGGTTAGTGCGGCGTTGATGAGGTGCGCCTGCAAACGCAGATGAACCCTGCAAGGGAGGTGACGCAACGTGATACGGAGTAACTTTTTCAGGAATGGCTGTGGTGGTGACATGCGACGTAGCTTCATCGCCGTAATGACGCTGCTGGACCCCATCCCCACCCAACCCTCCCCTTGAAAGGGAGGGAGCTATATGGTCGCTCGACGGATGATGCCCTCTGCGTCCACCACATTCACCTTCTCACCAAACACCTCCTTCACCATCCCCACCATATGGTCGTGATGACTCAGGAATATCACCTGCGTCTTCACGCTCAACTCGCGCAGCGCTAGCAGCCCTGCCTTGGTCCGTTCGTCATCGAAATTGACGAACAGGTCATCGGCAATGAAGGGCAGCGGTGTCGCCTGTCCCAGGTGCAGTTCCAGTGCAGCCAGCCGCAGCGCCAGGAACAGCTGGTCGCGGGTGCCTTCGCTCATGCCGGGTATGCCGACCAGCTCTCCGGTTTCGCGGCGGGCCGCCAGCGCGTAGGGCTGGGTTTCAAAATCGACCTCCAGCTTCCTGAATCCGCCCAGCGTCAGCCCTCTGAAAATCTCCCCTGCCCGCGCCAGCAGCGGGCCTTGCTTGCGGTCGCGGTAACGGTCGATTGCCCACTTCAGCAACTTGCCGGCGGTGGCCACCTTGATGTAGCGCTCGCAGGCTTGCGCCATCTCTGACAGCGCTTCCTGCCGCCGGGCTTCCGCAGTCGCGGCGTCGGCGCTGCCGGATATGGCTTCCAGCGCCTGCCGGGCGACCAGGTGCTTCTCGTTCAGCGCGGCCTGGGCTTCCCGGCTAAGGCGGGATTCATCCATCACGCTTTGCAGGCGGGAGGGCACCGCAGAGATATCCTGTGCCTGCACTTCACTGGCTATCTGCGCCAGCGGCAATGCGTCGCTGTTGGCGGTCAGCCTGCCTTTGACCGACTCTATCGCGCGATCCAGCTCACGCTTGCGGTCGGATCGCTTGATCATCTGCGCCAGCGCTTCGGTTTCCTTGACGCCGGCCAGTTCGAACATGGGGGCCAGGTTCAGGCGGGCGATGGCGACTTTTTCTTCTGCATCCTTGACTTGCTGTCTTGCCTTGGCCAGCTCTTCGCCGATGCGGGTGGCTTCCTTGCTGGCAGCCTGCTCGGTCTGCAGCCGGGCGTTCAGTTGCTTTGCGATGAGGGATGGGTCCTGTGCCTGCAAATCCGACGCCAGATCGGACGCCAGATCGTGCGCCAGAGCGCTGGCAACGGCGGCAAAACTTGCCAGGTCGGCCCGCATCGGGTCGATGCGCTCCTGGTGAATGGTGCTGGCCTTGTCCAGATTGCCTTTTATCTGGCCGATCAGGGCCACGGCATCATCTACGGTCTTGATCGATTCGCGGAAGCGTTCCAGCTTCACTGTCGCCAGCGCCTTGTCCCAACGCTGGTCCCAGGCTGTCAGTTGGGCGCGGCTGTCGTCGGCCTGGCGTTGCAGATCGAGCAGGTCGGCCTTGCCCTTGTCGATCTGTGCGCTCAATGCATTGCGGCGCAGCCTGGCTTCCTGGGCCGATGTGACATGCTGGCTGGCCTGGGTCAGCAGGTCCAAAACCGAGGCATTGGCGTTGGCGTTGACATTGGCATGGGCGTTGGCATCGGCGGCGCCTTGTGCTGCGGATTTGCGCAGCTCTGCGCGTAGCGCGTCGAATGCTGCGCCGGACAGGCGCTGCTGGTCTGCCAGGTCGGCCTGTTTCGCCTCCAGCATATTTGCTGCATTGAGCGCCACTTCGCGCCGTGCCAGCCAGGACTGGATGTCGTCCAGGCTCATGCCGGCCAGGCCTGCCTGCGCGCACAGGCCAGCCCATTCGTGCTCCAGCCGGGCCAGTGCGGACTCAATGTCGACGATGGCCTTTTGCAGTTGCTGCACCGCCTGCAACTCGCGCTGATGGCGTTGCTGCAGGCTCAGCAGCTCGGCGGATTCGGAAACGGATCCGAGCTGGCTGTCCACCAGTTGGTCCGACAGATGGATGCCTTCGTCCACGGCCGGTGCGCCCGCTTCCAGGCTGATCTGTCCGGACTTCAGGCGCACCCAGGCGTGGTCGCGCTTGCTGCGGGCGTCGCTCACTTCGGCACTGCTTACCAGGTGGCGGGCTTGCCTGAACTGGGTGATTTCCAGTGCGGTGGCCTCGGCGCGGGCTTCGGCGTCGGCCAGGTTCTTGCGGGCATTGCGGATTTCAATCGTGATGTTCTGCCGCTCCGCGCCCAAGCGTGCCACCCGGTCTTCCGCAGGCAGGGGCATGGCGCGCAGCTCGTCTGCGCTTTGTTGCCATTGGCCGAGCGCGCGCAGGCGCAGGTCAAGTTCGGTGGATGCCGATGTCACCGCGTCGTGCAGCTTGCGCAGCCCTGCGTCGACCTGGCGCCAGGTTTGTGCTTCGAGCAGCGCGGCTTCCAGGCCGGGCGCTACCTGCACCGCGTGTATGGCATCAAGCTCGGCCTGCATGCGGTCCAGCTCCAGGCTTTTCTTGTCGGCCGTGCGCCGGGCGGATTCGTCGGCTGCGGCGATCACACCCCTGGTCTTGACCAGATCGCTGACCTGGCTCAGGTCGAGCGTGCCGGGCAGCGCGGCGCGCAGGCCGGGCTCGTCTTGCGGCCAGCCCAGTTGCGCGGCAAGCGCGGCGGCACCGGCCAGCAGGTTCTCGACTTCCTTCTGGCGGGCTGGCAGGTCGCGCTCGTAGTTACTGTACTTCTGGCGCATCTCTTCCAGATCCTGGATCTCGCTGGCTGATTGCAGCAGCCTGGCGTTGATGACGATCTTGTCGAGTTCCTGCTTCAGCGCATCCACTTGATCGCAATGGATTTTCAGCGCCGGTTGGGCGCGCGCCAGTTCGTCTTGCGCGCTGCGCAGCCGGGCGGCGGCGTCTTCCGCAAATTCCAGTACCGGGCCATGCTGTTGCAGGTCGGCTTCCAGATCCGCTTCCAGATTTTTCAGGAATGCCAGGTCGGGGCCGGTGCGGCGTATGCGTTCCAGCTGGCTGCGCTTGATCTCCAGCCTTTCGTAGTTCTGCTTTTCTTCGGCGAGCCTGGCTTCGACCTCTGCCAGCGCCTGCGCCGCGTCGGTCCATTCCTTGGGACGCACCGTCGCTTCTTTCAGTTCCTTGAGCGCCTGCTCGTACAGGTCGGCGGCGGCATAGTACTTGCGGCCGGCGGCCTTGCGCGGGGTCCAGATGGCTTCTGCTTCATCGGCCAGCGCCTGGTGGATGCGGCCCAAAGAGTCGATGCCGGCGGCGGACTGGAACAGTATCTGGCCAAGGTTGCTGGACGCATTCAGGATGTCCTGCCCGCCCTTGATCAGCGACTGGTGGTCCAGTGCAAACATCTGCTCGAAGAAGCTCTTGTCGGCATTGCCCAGCAGTTCCTGCAAGGCGGCGTCCGGCAAGGGCTGGTCGGCACGGTCGCGCAGTGTGCTCTTGTTGGCCTTTGCGCGTTCGAAAGACAACTCGACCTGCTCGTGCCGGGCCACGGCACCCAGCCGCAACTGCGACAACTCATGGCGAAATGCGTGGGTCGAGCGGGCGGGTATGCCGAACAAGAGGTCGGCAATGGCGGCGCGGATGGTCGATTTGCCGGCCTCGTTGGGGCCGACGATGAAATGAAAATCGTGTTCTGCGCCTGGCAATTCAAGCGTCTCGCCGGCGAATTTGCCGTAGCGGATCAGTTCCAGCGTGTTCAGTCTCATTTTTGCAGCCTCATGCTTTTTCTCCTTCGGCCAGGTGGGCCAGCAAGCCCGGAGAAACGTCCTGAACCAGTGCATCGAATTTGCCGTCCTTCAGTGATTGAAGGTCGGGTACTGCGGTGAACAGTTCGTGCGGCAGCTTGGCCAGGAAGGGGGCGAATTCGGCCTGCAGTTGTTGCAGGAAATCCGGATCGGCGCTGGCTTCCTCCAGCAGTTGCTGCATGTCGGCAATCGCGTCCATGCGCTTTTCGATGTCGTCATGGCCGGTGACGGGCGCGGTCTTGACGCTGACCTTTTCCAGCCAGAGCCGTTCGTTGCCGATGCTGGCGATCTGGGCCAGCACTTCCTCGCGCAACTGGGCTTCTGAGCCGAACAGTTCGCCGTGCGCGGCCGACTTGCCGGTGATGCTGACGCGCACTGCATGCGGCTTTTGCGGGCCGGATTCAAGCATCGCTTCCAGCGCGCGGCCGATTGCCTGCGCCACCTCGGCCAGCGTCGCGCACGGCGCGGCGTCTACCGCCACCGTTTGCCAGCGCAGCACATCGACATGGAAGGGTTCGACGTCGATGCTGCCATCTTCGGCGACGGTGACCATTACCGCGCCCTTGGGTCCCTGCTCCCTGATGTTGCGGCCCTGCAGGTTGCCGGGGAATACGATCGTGGATTTGTCCTGCCAGATGGCGTAGTCGTGCACGTGGCCCAGCGCCCAGTAGTCATAGCCCTTGGCGTGCAGTTCGTCGATCGAGCATGGAGCGTAGTTCTGGTGTGCTGCATAGCCGCCGAGCGCGGTGTGCAGCACGCCGATGTTGAAGCAGCCCGGCACCGGTGACGGGTAGCCGGGGACGAGATTGTCGAAGGTGGCCTTGTCCTTGTAGCTGTGGCCGTGCAGGGCGACGTTCAGGTCGCCGATCAGGTGTGTCTGCGGCTTGCGGGTGTCGAACAGGCGCACGTTGTCGGGCATCTGCAGCTTCTTGGTCATCTCGCTTTCGGCATCGTGGTTGCCGAACAGGACGAAGGCGGGGATGCCGGCTTTTTTGAGCAGGCCCATTTGCTTGCAGAAAAAGATCCCGGTGTTGTGGTCGCGCCAGCCGCCGTCGTAGAGGTCGCCGGCGATGACCAGGAAGTCGACTTTCTCTTCGATCGCATGCTCGACCAGGGCTTCGAATGCGCGGCGGGTGGCGTTACGCAGCAATTCGGTGGGCGCGTCCGGGTAGGCACTCAGGCCGTGCAGGGGGCTGTCGAGGTGGACGTCGGCGGCATGGATGAATCGCATCTGGGTTCCTGGGTTTGGTGGCTAGCGGTAGTGCGGTACAGCGGCAAATCAGTTCACGTCATATCCCGGATAGCCGATCAGACAATCCCGTCGCCCTCACCGTCTTCGTCCCGACCGCACTGCCCACTGCTGCCGCTGCGCCAACCACGGTCAATCCTTCCCTGGTCCTGGTCACTGCGGTGTAGAGCAACTCCCTCGTCACCACGCGCGACTCCCTGCCTGGCAGCACCACCATCACATTATTGAACTCCGAGCCTTGCGCGCGGTGTACCGTCATGGCCCACGCGGTTTCGTGTTCCGGCAGCCTTGCAATTCCCACCGGCCGGAAGCCCAGTTCGCGGTCGGGGAACATCACCATCAGTTCGCCCTCGCTGTCGCGCAGGGCAATGCCGATGTCGCCGTTGAACAGCCGCAGCGTGTAGTCGTTGCGGGTCACGATCACCGGCCGGCCTACATACCAGGGCGGTGGCGCATCTGCCGGCAGCAAGTCCTGCAGCCGCGCCGTCAGCGCCTGGTTCATGCCGGCTACGCCGCGCGCGGTATTACGGATCGCGCATAGCACGCGGAACTGGTCGAATGCGGCAGACACCGCCAACGGATCCTGTTCCGATTTCTGCACCGCGCTGACATAGGGCAGGAAGCCTTCCGCTGCCAGGTCGAGCGCGGCCGGCGGCAGTTGGTCGCCTTCATCGGCCAACCAATTGATCTGCGACGGGGTCTGCTGTTGCAGGAATTCGACCGTCTTTGCGGCCTCGCCGGCGACCACCAGCGCGGCCAGTTTGCCGATCGCGGAGTCCTTGCCGAAGCGGTAGTTGCGGGTCAGCCAGACCACTGCATCCCGCACGCCAGGTCCGCGTGCCTGCAATGGCGGCCGCACCAGCGCCGGTGGCGTTCCGGACACCGCGGCCACTGCCTGCACCACGTCATCGCCCAGTTCGGGATTCGCGCTCAGTTCGGAAAACACTGCGCCGGCTTCCACTGCGGCCAACTGGTCCTTGTCTCCCAGCAGGATGATGCGGGCGCTGCGGGGTACGGCGTCGAACAGCCTTGCGGCCAGTGCCAGGTCGAGCATGGAGGCTTCATCCACCACCAGCACGTCGATCGCCAGCGGACGCTGGGCGTCGTGCCGGAACACGCCGGGCGATGGCGTGACGCCAAGCAAGCGGTGCACGGTGAACGATTCCTGCGGAAAGCGCGCGACCAGTTCCGCCGGGATCGATGCGGCGCGGGCGTTCAATGCCTCCAGCATGCGGGCTGCGGCCTTGCCGGTCGGCGCGGCCAGCGCAATGCGGCAAGCCGGATTGTCGGCCAGCAGGCAGGCCAGGATATTGGCGACGGTGGTGGTCTTGCCGGTGCCCGGACCGCCGCTGATGATGGTGACCGGGCGCAGCAAGGCCAGTGCGGCGGCAATTTTTTGCCAGTCGGCTTCGTCACCGATCTGCGCACTTCCGCGGTCGAACAGGCGGTTCAGCAGTTCGCCAGTGGCAGCGGTCGGCGGCTTGGGCGACCAGTCGGCTTCCAGCAAGCGTTTGGCCAGCGATGTCTCGAAGCCGAAGTATTTGTGCAGGTACAGGCGGTCTGCCTGGTCAAGGATCAGCGGGCAGGCGCCGGGCTCGGCCGGGGTGCCAACCACGCCGCTGGCTAGCAGCAGGCGGCGCCATGCCGCGGTGTCCGGCTCGCCCTCTTCCGACGCAATGTCGGCCAGCAGCGCGCACACATGCCCGGTGCTGGTGGCACGGCTGGCGTGCCAGGCGGCGCGATAAAGGGCTTGTGCCGTCTCCTTGGCCAGTGGCTCTGCGCGGGCTTCATGTATTTGCCTGGCCCATGCAGCGACGCGCGCGGCAAAGCCGTTGGCCAGCAGGACGTCGGTGTCGGGCATTTCCATCGTGCTCATGCTGCCTCCCGATCAAGGGTGTTGCCGACCAGGCGCTCGAACGCTTCGATGCATGACCACTGGGGACGGTCGAAATAAATGCCCAGGCTGGCATCGTCGCGCTGCCATGCCGGGCGCACGCCGCGCACGAACAGGTAGAACACGCCACCGAAATGCTGCTCGTAAGAATAGCCGGGCATGCGCAAGCGCAGGTAACGGTCGAGCGCGACGGTATAGAGCAGATACTGCAGGTAGTAGCCATGCTCGGCCATCGCTTCGTGCAGCCGCTCCTGGCGATAGTCTCCGGGCCGGTACCCCAGGTGGTTGGACTTCCAGTCCAGCAGGTAGAACTTGCCGTCGTGCTCGAACACCAGGTCGATGAATCCTTTCAGGAATCCATCGAGCTTGCTGAAGTTGAGCGGCGGCATGGCGTAGCTGAATTCGCGCAGCAGGCCGTTCAGGTCGGCGGCACGCAGGCCATTGGACGGAAAATTGAATTCCATCTCGGTCAGGCGCTTGCGCTTGCCAACCTGCGACAGCTGCACGCCTTGGCCGAGTTCGGTCGCCAGCACATCAGCAAGCAGCTTGTGCAGCATGGTTTGCTGGCGCTCAGGGCTGATCTTGTCGGTCGGCTGCGGGAAGTGGTGCAGCGCCCGCCCTGCTGCATCAGCCCAGCCTCTGCTGTCGGTAAAGTCGGCAAACTCGAATGCGGCATGCATGCATTCGCCGGCGGCGGTGCCGCGCGGGAACAGCAGGATGTCGTCTTCGGCCAGTTCGGCCAGCTCGGCCGACTCTTGCGCTACGGGCCGCAGCGCAGGCGCGGACTGTGCCGCCACATGGGCGTCATGATCGGCGGCTTGCGACTCGCCCAGCGCGCGCGAAAGTCCCGAGAAGCTGCTGGCGCGCCAGTCGTCTTTGAGGAACACGCTGGCGGCGCGGGCATTCAGCGGCTTGTCGCGCAATGTGACGCGGGCGACCGCGTTGGTGTCGACCTGCTCCAGTTCGCGCAGCAGCACATGCGGCGAGCCGGCGGCCCAGGCGTCCCATGACTGTCTTATCTGCTCCGGCGAAACCAGATTGTCGTGCCACGCAGCGGCTGATGTTCCTGAAGCATTCACCAGCCAGTTGAGCATGCCGCGGCAGCTTTCCTTGATGCTGGTTCCTTTGCCGGATCTACGGGAATACGGCCCCGCGATCAGGTAGCAGCGGTGCGACGCGCGCGTCAGCGCCACGTAGTACAGGCGCAGCGTTTCGGCATTGCTTTCGTCGCGCATGGCGACCTTGGCCTTCTTTTCAGATTCCTCGTCGATGCGGAAATCCACCAGCAGTTCGCCATTGTCGTCGTGATACTCCCGACCTTCGATGCCGCCGGCGCTGTGCTGGTAGGCATCCCACATGTAGGGACAGAAAACGATCGGATACTCCAGCCCCTTGGATTTGTGGATGGTCAGGATCTGCACCAGGTCCCGGTCCGATTCCAGCCGCAACTGGCCGGCCTCGTCGCCTCCGGCATCCTGCCGTTGCGTCTGAAGCCAGCGCAGCGCGGACTCGGGCGTCAGCGATTGCTGCTGTATCTGTTGCAGCGATTCGCCCAGGTGGCGCAGGTTGGTCATGCGACGTTCGCCGTCGGGACGGCGCAGCATGCGGCGGCTTACCCCTTCGGCCTCCATGAACTGGCGGAACATCAGGCCCAGGCCGTGGCTGAACCAGGTGTCGCGATACTTTGCGAAGCGTTCGACGTAGCGCATCAGTTGCGTCTCGCTGGCGGCGATCTGGTCGATCTCGGCCGCGGTGCAGCCCAGCAAGGGCGTGGCCAGCGCGGCCAGCACCAGGCCAAGGCGGGTCGGGTCCATGATCGCGCACAGCGCGGCTTCGACGTCGGCGGCGTCGCTGCTCTCGAACACGCTTTGCTGCGAAATTTCTATGCTGCTGACGCCGCGCGCGGACAGTGCGTCGCGGATGCGGGCGGCTTGCGAGTGCGAGCGCACCAGCACGGCAATGTCGCCCGGCGCCAGCGGCCGGCCGTCCAGCACGATCTCGCCTGCCGCGCCGCGGCTGACCAGGCGCGCAATCTCGCTGGCGGTGGCAGCGGTGGCGCGGTCGCGCACCGCCGCACGGTCGAGGATGCGGCCGTCTTCATGCGGCAGCATCCATACCTGCAGGTCGGCGGCCGGGCTGCTGGGGTCGGCAAATGCCATCCGCTTTTTTTCGCCGAAGCGAACCGGGTAATACTCGAGCCCGGGCAGCATGAAGGCATTCGGGTTGCTTGTGAACAGGCTGTTCAACGCTGCGATCAGGCCTTCGGAAGAACGCTGGTTGCTGGCCAGCGTATAGGTCGCCTGGACTGCGTGCTTTGCCTGCAGGTAGGTATGCAGGTCGGCATTGCGGAAACTGTAGATTGCTTGCTTGGGATCGCCGACCAGGAACAGGGAGGCGTCGTCGCTGCTGTAGACCTGGCTGAAGATGTCGAACTGCAGCGGGTCGGTGTCCTGGAATTCATCGATCAGGGCAACCGGGTAGCGCTTCTGCAGCGAAGCGGCCAGCCACGGCGAGCTGCCGTCGGTCAGCGCGCTGTGCAGGTTCACCAGCAAATCGTCGTAGGACACCATGCGCTTGGCGCGCTTGGAATCGCGCAGCGCTTCAGTGCCCTGCTCCAGCAAGGCGCGGATCAGTTGCATGCGCTCGGCGTGGAGCGCGGTCTTGACCTCGCTGACCAGGTCGGGCAGTTCGACGGTCAGCGCTTCCATCTGGTCAAAGAAGGGATGGACCGGGGCCGTCTTGCCGGACCTGACCGCGTCTTCCAGTTTCGATGTGCTCAGCCGCTTCATCCCGCTGGTGATTTTTTCGGGCCGGGTGGCTGCGGAGAAATACTTGTCGCATTCGGCGTAGGCTCCCGCCAGCTTTTCTTCATTGTGCGAGGCCTTCAGGCCGGCGCCGGCCAGCAGGTCCTGGATTGCGGCGGCGTCGGTGGTCCAGGTTTCTTTTGCGGCAGCAAAAATGTCGTTGATGCGCGCCTGTGCCGCTTCGATGTCCATGCTCTGCGCAGCAGGCCACATGATGCGGGACTTGGGCTTGCCCACATGCCGCTTGAGCAGCTTCTGGAATTTTTCCGGGTTGTCCTTGCGCTCCAGCAGGTAGCGCGCGAAGGTAGGGCTCAGTCCGCCCTGGCTCATGTTGCGGCGCCAGAAGTCGTTGACTGCCTCGCCCAGTTCCTGGCTGTCGTCCTGCGTGATCTCGGTGGTGAACGGCATGCCGGCCGCGAATGGCGATTCCGCCAACGCGCGCTGGCAAAACGAGTGGATGGTGCAGATGGCGGCTTCGTCAAACGACTGCAGGGCCAGGTCGAGCAGCGTGATCATGTCCGGTAGTGTCCGGCCTTTTTCTTCACCTTGCCCTGCGGTCAGCATCTGCGCCAGGCCGGTCAGGAAGCCGTCTTCCACCACGCCGCCCTGGCGCAGGCAATCCAGCATTTCAACAATGCGGGTGCGAATGCGCTCGCGCAGTTCTGCGGTCGCCGCCTTGGTGAAAGTCACGACCAGGATATCTTCCACCCGCAGCCCTTTTTCCAGCAGCAGGCGCAGGTACAGGCCGGAGATGTTCCAGGTCTTGCCGGTGCCGGCCGAGGCTTCGATCAGCGTGCGCGTGTCGAGCGAGCACTGCAACAGATTGAATTGTTCCGGGGTGCTCATAGCGGATCCGAATCGAGGTGGCGCTTCATGGTGACGAGGACGGTTTCGGACAGTTCAGCGAATTCGCCGTCGAGCGGATCGGGCAGGCCGCGCAGTGCAAGCTGATAGGCGGCATCGTCGCCCTCGCCGGCGAACATGCCGCCGGTCCACTTACTGCGCGCTGCGTTCGGATTGTCTTTCTTGATGCTTTCCCAGGCCGATTTCGGGAAGAAGTGCAGCGGCTGCGACAGGCCGCGCCGGTACAGGGCGATCAGCTGCTGCAACAGGGCTGCGGGGTCCTCGACCGGATTGAATCCGAAGCGTCCGTTGCGGGCCAGCCATTCGGTCTTGTGGGGCTGGCCTTGGCAAGCGTTCAGGAACAGGTGGGAAATCCACGCCGTCAGGTAATCGGCCACGGTGGCATCGGCATAACGGTAGCGCAGCAGGCCGTCGGCGCGCACGTCGGCCAGCGCGCCTTCGAGCAGCCACTGCTCGCCTTCGATGGTGAAAGCGATGGTGCTGGAAACGGGAGGCAGCAGCGGCGCACCCATCATCGCTTGCAGGTCCTGGGCGAAGCCGGACATCGAATCCAGTTCCGAATCCATCAGCAGCGCGCCTAGCGGGCCGGCGGGATATTCAAGGCCGGCGACGGCCAGCTCCCGGATTTGTTGCGGCTGCATGCCGGCGAGCATGTGCGGCAGCAGCCGCTGGGCCAGGCGGATCGCGGACAGATGGTCTGGCAGGAAGGCTTCGTCGTCGTCGATGCCAGCCGCATCCTCGGGCAATGTCAGCCGCATGCGCCGCCGCAGCAGGTACTTGCAGGGGTTCTTGAAAAACTCGATCAGCTGCGCGGGCGATACCCGGCGCCACTCGTCGCCCGGTGCTGGCAGGCTGTGCTCGAAAAATGCCGGCAGCTGTTGCGCCACTTGCTCATCGTCGTCGCTTTCGGCAACGTCACCGGGTTCGGCGGCTTCGGCTGCATCGGCTGCTTCGGCTGCACGGGCTGCATCAGCCACCAGTGCCGTCGCTTGCCCGCTTGCGGCCGGCTCCTGGCTGGCGCGTCGCTCTTTCAGCGCATCGCAGTACTCGGCATGGAAGCTGAACAGCCGCGGGTCGCCCTGGCCATCGAAGTAGGCTTCGGAAAACGGTTGCAGCGGGTGTTCAAGGACCAATGCAGCGCGCGCGGCGGCGCGGCTGGCACGGTCATCCGGATCGTCGGCCGTGGCTTCGGCAAGATAGTCGAGCAGGTCGGATACCAGCACCGACGGCGGCAGCGGCGTGTTGTCGCGCACGCTGCGGCCGGTGTAGCTGATGTACAGCGTCTTCCTGGCAGCCAGCATCAGGTCCAGGAAAAGATTGCGTTCCTCCACGCGCTTGTCGCGGTCTCCGGCCTTTTGCATCAGCCGCATCAGGTCGAATTCGGCCGGCCGGTTCACGCCCGGGAAGGCGCCGTCGCACATGCCGAGCATGCACACCGTGTCATACGGAAGATTGCGCAAGCTGGGCAGCGCGCTGAACGTGACCGAGCCGGTCGGTGAGCCGCCGCGGGTCGGTTCGTCCAGCGCGTCCTTCAGCGCGGAACGGACCACGGCAAAAGGCAGCGTGGTCGTGCCGCCGGCGCTCATGTTGGCGGTGAGCGCAGCGATGGCGGCGCGGGTGCCGGCCAGGTCGCCCAGCTGCTCGGGGGCGACGTCGAGGAAGTCGTCGGCAATGTCGAGCAGGATGCTGCGCCACTGTTCCGGACTGGCGGGCTGGGCCAGGCGCTCTTCCATCGCGGCGAGCTTGCGCAGGAACCAGTCGAAACTGGCCAGGATGCGGCTGTCGTCGCCTTCCACATTGCACGGCGCGAGCAGGCCCGCGAACGGCTCTTCCGCTGAGGGCGGCAAGGCATAGCCCAGATACAGGCGCGCCAGGCCTTCGCGGAAGGTATGGCGGTCGGATGGCGGCGCATTGAAGTCCGCGCGCTGCCCGGCGTCCAGCCCCCAGTGCGTCTGCGTGGCCGGCAGCCAGCCAAGGATGACGTCGAGTCCGGACGGCGTGATGCCGGCGCGGGCGCCGATCAAGGAGTTCTGCAGCAGTCCGAACACTGCGCTGGCGTAGTAGCGCGAACCGGCGATCGAAATCAGTTCCAGCAATGCGCCGGCCACCGGATTGGCGCTGCTGGCCGGACGTCCGGTGATGCGGTAGGGAATGCGCCGCGCTCCGGTAGCGCTGCCGAACACCGCATCGATCAACGGTGCCGCCTGTTCCAGGTCGGGGACGACCACCAGCACCTGCGATGGCGATGGTGCGTTTGCCCCGCCCGCGCCATCCTCGCCATCTTCTTGATTGAAGCGCGCAAGCAATCGGTCCTGCAGCACTTCCAGTTCACGCGACAGCGTGTGACAGGCGTGGAATTCGATACTGCCGTCCCATTCCATGCCGGCAGCAGAGCCCGGCTCGATCTCGCGCATGTCGAACACCGCGGCCTGCAACTGGCCGAGCAGCGTGACCTCGTCGGGCGGAACGAACAGGGCCTCATCGGTGCCCGGCGCCGGATCCTGCAGCAACAGTTCGAGGAAGGTCTTGCTTTGCTTTCCCCACATTGCCAGCAAGCGGTTGCCGACTTCGAGATGCTGGTCCTTGCCCTTGGCAGCCAGGTAGCTGAGCCGCTTCGGATCGACGATATCGAACCAGTATTCCTGGCAGGGATTGATCAGATAGAGATGGATGTCGACGTGGGCCGACAGCCGTTCCAGCATGCGCAGGTAGATCGGCGGAATGGCCGGCAGCGCAAAGACGTGGATTTCCGCCGGCATGCCGAGCGCTTCCAGCGCTGGCTGGTCATAGCGTTTCAGCAGCTCAAGGAACTCGACGAAGGGGTGCCGGCCCGGGAGATTCATGCCGGCGGCGATGCGCTGCCAGAGCGCCATCTGCCAGCGCTGGTCCTCCCTGGCTTCGTCTGCATCCTCACCCTTCCCGCCCTCCCCGCCCTCCCCCAGGCTGACGGTACGGCCGCCCATCCAGGCTTCCATCCATTCCGTGCGGTAGGTCATGTACTTGTCGAACAGCGCCGCGACCCGCTGGCACAGGTCGTAGCGCATGGCCGGGTCGGCCTTTTCCAGCCACGAGGACAGGCGCGGATGGGCCGCCACGAAGGACTCGTCTTCCAGCGTTGCATGGATGCGCCAGACCATCGCCTCCGCCGCCAGCGGCGACTCCTCGCTGACCGGCGTCAGCCGCGCCACCTGGGTCCACAGCCACTGGGCCAGAAAAGAAAACTCGACGTTGGCGCAGATCCCCATGTGCGCTGCGATCTGGTTCTGCAGCAGCGTGCGCATGGCGATGCTGGGCACCACGATCTGCCAGGAAGCAAAAGGGCCGGCGCTGTCGGCGGTTCGCAGCCGGGCGACCAGCAGGGCCAGCAGGGCTTCGGTGCGGTTCGAACTGACTATATTGAGCATTCGGTTTGGCGGCGCTGGGTTCTGATGGTGGCGGTGGGTCGGCGGTGGACTGGCGATGCTGCAGTATTGCCCGATGCTGCGACGAGCCGTGTCGCAACGAGATCCCGTTGCGAGCACAGGAGCACGCAACGGAATCGACAGCCCAAGCTTGCCATGATACGGTAAGCACCATATCGATCGGGCACGCGCAGCGCTGAAAATTTTCCTGCGCCAGTACCCGTCACAAGAATAATGACAGAGGGGAGTGGCATTGGCAGACGCACTGATGCGGCAGATAGAAATGCTTCGCCACGTGCCGCGGCAAGGAAAAATCTCGCCGCAGCAGTTGCACCGCCGCCTGGCGGATCTGGGCTACGACACCACCGAACGCACCGTGCAAAGGGACCTGCAGGCGCTGTCGGCCATGGTTCCCATCCTGTGCGACGACGAGAGCAAGCCGCACGGCTGGTACTGGAGCAAGACCGCGCCGGTCTGGAACCTGCCGGGGCTGAGCCTGTCGGAGGCATTCGCCTTCCAGTTGCTGGAAAAATTCAGTTCCAACCTGCTGCCCAGCGGGATCGGGGAACAACTGCAGCCTTACTTCATCGCCGCCCGCGAGCAGGTCAATCGCGAAGTGGGCCCCTCGCTGGCGCGCAACTGGTTGCGCAAGGTGCGCTGCGTGGAGCCGGGCCAGCCCTTGCTGCCGGCTTCCGCCTCCGCCGAGGTGCTGCGCGAGGTCCATGCGGCCCTGATGCAGAACCGCTGCCTGCAGATTCGCTACCGCTCGCCGGAGGCGGATGAGCGGACCGTTCATCCGCTGGGGCTGGTGCAGCACGGGCAGATTTTCTACGCCGTGGTCAACTATGACGGCTATCCCGACATTCGCTTGATTGCGCTGCACCGGATCCGCAAGGCCAAGGTGCTGGAACAGGAAGTCGTGACGCCGCCGGGCTTTGACCTGGACCATTACATTGCCCAGGGCGGGCTGGGCTTCGGCGAATACGGCAAGGCCGTCAAGCTGACGATCCGGATGTCGAACTACGCCGGCGAGCATCTGAAGGAAACAAAACTGAGCGAAGACCAGGTCATCACCGACACCGGCCCCGGCGAAGTGCGGGTGGTGGCAAGCGTGCAACTGACGCGCCGGCTGCGCTGGTGGCTGCTGGCCTTTGGTCCCGACGTCGAAGTGGTAGCGCCGGCGAAACTGCGCGACGAAATGCGCAAGCAGCTTTGCGCAGCGCTGGAACGCTACGAAGGCCCAACCGGAGTCAGGTCTTGACCTATCCCGCACAAGTAGCCAGAACACGCGGTTAAATCGAGTCTGACCCCAAAAAAACTCGCGGTTAAATCGAGTCTGCCCCCTTATATTTGTCGAGTCTGACCCCATCTTGATTCGTGTAGGGGGCTGGTCTTGACTTTTCGCGCACAGGTAGCCGAAACGCGTGGTTAAATCGAGTCTGACCCCATATATCAGCACTACCTGCAGCGAGAAGGTATAATGCCGGCTGTCGGCGAACTCCCATCTCGTCGCCGGGCGCAACAGCGCCCATCACGACTCTCTCTGCTCGCCAGTCAGCGGCGCTTCGCAGAGCCTACTCACTGCTGCCGCTGCAGCAATTGCTTGCACTGTTCCGGTTTTCCGGAATCCGATTGCATCTGCCCGTGCCGGGCGCGATCCGCGCGGCGCCAAAACTGGAGAATACATGTCGAAAGAAGAACTGATTGAAATGGGTGGCCTGGTCACCGAGATACTGCCGGACTCGCGTTTTCGCGTCAGCCTGGAAAACGGGCACGTCCTGATCGCTTACACCGCCGGAAAGATGCGCCGTCATAACATCCGCATCCTGGCTGGCGATCGCGTGTCGCTGGAATTGTCGCCTTACGATTTGACCAAGGGCCGGATCACTTTCCGCCATCTGGACAGCAAGGGTCCATCGACTGGCGGAGTCCGTCGCCGTCGTTTCTGACCTGAGGAAATTGCTCGCCAGGCAGGCTGTGCAGACAGCCTGCCCAGAGTTGGCAACAGAATGCCCCGTGCGAACGGGGCATTTTTTTTGCTTGGGCGGAAACCTCCCTCAAGCCACCGGCACCGGTCAGCTGCGGCGCGTCAGCGACTCGTCGAGGTAACCCAGCAGCGCGATGATGACGGTCAGCACCACCGGGCCGATGATCACGCCGACCATGCCGAACGCGGAGATGCCGCCGACGACGCCGACAAACACGGCCAGCGTCGATACCGGCGCCTGGCTTGCCACCAGCAAGGGCCGCATCACGTTGTCGATGACCGAAACGCCAGTGCCCCAAGCCAGCATGAACAAGGCCCAGCCCCATTCCGATGTGAAGGCCAGGTAAATGGTGGCCGGTAACCAGACGATGGCCGCTCCGCCCATCGGCAGCAGCGCCAGCGCGGCAGCCAGCACACCGAACAGGACGGCCGAAGGTACCCCGGCTATCTGGAAGCCGATCCCGACCAGCGCTCCCTGGGCGAGGGCGGTCAGGATCTCGCCGAACACGACGGCGCGGGTGGTGCCGGCAATCAGCTTGAGCAACTCATTCTTGCGCTCTCGATCCATCGGTACCAGGCGCACGCCGCGGTCGAGCATGTCCTGGCCGTCGCGCAGCAGGAAGAACAGCAGGAACAGCATCAGGAAGAAGTGGATCACCGTATCCAGCGCTCCCAGGACGAAGTCGCCGCCCTTGGTCGCCAGCGACTGCATCAGCTTCTCGGCGCCGGTGACCATCCAGCCTTCGATCTGTTCGGTGGTGGCGGCGATGTTATGGCGCAGCCATCTGGAGAGGCTGCCGAGTATGGGGTTCTCCTCCAGTTTCTCGAGCAGGCTGGTGTTCAGGCTCGGCGGATTCTTTTGCAGGCGCGCGGCCACATCAGCGACCTGCCTGGCAAATACTGCGCCCAGCCCGAGCAGCGGCCCGGCCAGCAGGACTGGCACGAGCGCGGTGAGGATGCCGGCCGAGGCGTTGGCGCGCCCGTTCAGCTTGCGCGTCAGCCTGCGATGCAATGGGGCGAGCAGGAAGGCCAGGCTGATGCCCCACGCCAGCGGGCCCCAGAACGGCGTCAATATGCCGTACAGGGCAAATCCGCACAGTGCAGCGACGGCGATCACGAAGGTCTTCGTGTAGAGGGTCAAGTTTGCTCCTTGGGCGAATCGGGTACGGGTGCCATGGCATTGCGCGGCGGCCGGGTTCGGCTCAGGGTCGGCTCAAGCGCAGGTCGACGGTTCGGGCTCGACAAGGGCGCCGATGGCGGGCCTGAATGGCGCCATTATGAAGCATTGCCGCGCCCCTCCCGGTCCTGCTGCGCATGCTGTCTTGCACGCACACAAGCGAAATGTGGAAATATCATGTTTGCAAGCTCGCCTCGGCTCCGCTTGCCACCAGTAATTGCCAGAAAGTTACTGAGAATGAACGTTCATTCTTTTGTGCTACCATGCTGGTTCCCGTGGTACCGCATCACCGTACCCCCACTGAATTCACCGTCCGCCCTGTCGCTTCCAAGGTTTCCCATGCCGACCTCATACAAGAACTCCCGCGTTCCCACCCTTGCCCTGATGCTGGGCCTGGCCCTGCTTTCCGCCTGCGGCAAGAAAGACGCGCCGCCGCCGGCCGCGCGGCCACCCCAGGCCGTCAGCGTGGTGACGCTCAAGCCGCAGGAAGTCCAGCTAACGCGCGAATTGCCGGGCCGCGTCAATCCCTTGCTGATTGCCGAAGTGCGGCCACAGGTCAATGGCCTGGTCAGGGAACGCCTGTTCACCGAGGGCGGACTGGTGAAAGCGGGGCAGCCGCTGTACCAGCTGGAAGATGCGACCTATCGCGCCAACCTGGCCAGCGCGCAGGCCGCACTGGCACGCGCGCAGGCCTCGCTGAAATCGGCGCAGCTGACCGCCAGCCGTTCGGCCGAACTGGTCCAGATCGATGCGATCAGCAAACAGGACAACGAAAACGCCGCCGCCACACTGAGCCAGGCGCAGGCCGATGTGGCCGCCGCGCAGGCCGCGGTGCAAAGCAACAGCGTGGTGTTGGGATACGCCCGCATTACCTCCCCCATCAGCGGCCGCATCGGCAAGTCTTCGGTAACGCCGGGCGCGCTGGTGACCGCCAACCAGGCAACGCCGCTGGCGACCGTGCAACAACTCGACAAGGTCTATGTCGATGTGACCCAGTCGAGCAGCGAACTGCTGCAACTGCGCAAGGAAATCGCGGCCGGAACGCTGAGCAAATCCAGCGACGTGCCGGTCCGCATTGCGCTGGAAGACGGCAGCATCTACAAGCACAGCGGCAAGCTGGCGTTCTCGGATGTGACGGTCGATCCGGCTACCGGCAGCTTCGCGTTGCGCGTGCTGGTCCCGAACCCTGAAAACATCCTGATGCCGGGAACCTATGTGCGGGCGGTGCTCGGCAGCGGCGTGCGCCAGGATGCACTGCTGGTTCCGCAGCGAGCCATCACGCGCGATCCCAAGGGCAATGCGACCGCCATGGTGGTCAACCCGCAGGGCAAGGTCGAGCCGCGCGCAGTGCGCGCCAATCGCGTGGTCGGCAGCAACTGGCTGGTCGATGGCGGGCTGGTGGCCGGCGACCGCGTGATCGTTGAAGGCTTGCAGAAAATCGGCCCGGGCGCACCGGTGACGGCGACCGAAGCGGTCGAGCCAGCAACTGCGCCTGCAAACGGGTCTGCAAATGCACCCGCAGCAGCAGCAGCAGCAGCAGCAGCAGCAGCATCACCTGCACCTGCAGCGGCCCCGGCATCTGCGCCAGCCAAGGCGTCGGCAGCAAGTCCGGCAGCAAATTCGCCGGCGGCTCCTGCCGCGCCGAAGCGTTAAGCGGAGATATTCATGGCACGTTTCTTTATCGATCGCCCGATCTTCGCGTGGGTCATCGCCATCATCATCATGCTGGCCGGTGGACTGGCCATCATGACCTTGCCGATCTCGATGTACCCGACCATCGCGCCGCCGACCGTCACCATCACGGCCAACTATCCTGGCGCATCGGCCAAGGTGGTCGAGGATTCGGTGACGCAGATCGTCGAGCAGAACATGAAGGGCCTCGACGGCCTGCTTTATTTCTCGTCGACCAGCGAGGCCAGCGGCCAGGCGTCGATCAAGCTGACCTTCAAGAACGGCACCAACCCGGACACGGCCCAGGTGCAGGTGCAAAACAAGCTGCAACTGGCAATGCCCTTGCTGCCGCAGGAGGTGCAAAAGCAGGGCGTGGTCGTGACCAAGTCCAGCACCGGCTTCCTGATGGTGGTGGCCTTCGTCTCCGAAGACGGCAGCATGGACAAGGATGACATCGCGGATTACGTGACGTCCAACCTGGTCGACCCCCTGTCAAGGGTACCGGGTGTCGGCACGCTGCAGGTGTTCGGCGCCAAGTACGCGATGCGGATCTGGCTCGACCCCAACAAGCTCAACACTTACCGCCTGGCGCCGGCCGACGTGATTGCCGCAATCCAGGCGCAGAACGCGCAGGTCGCTGTCGGCCAGCTCGGCGGCACGCCGTCGGTCCCGGGGCAGCAGATCAATGCCACCATCACCGCGCAATCGCGGCTGCAGACGCCGGACCAGTTCCGCGCGATTGTCGTGCGCAGCAATCCCGACGGCTCGGTGCTGAGCCTGGGCGATATTGCGCGGGTGGAAATGGGCGCGGAGAACTATAACTTCATCAGCCGTTACAACGGCAAACCGGCTACCGGCATCGCAGTCCAGCTGGCTACCGGAGCCAATGCGCTGGACACCGCCAGCGGCATGGTCAAGGCGCTGGAAGAACTCAAGCCGAGCTTTCCGGCCGGCCTGAAGGCGGTCACGCCGTTCGACACGACGCCGTTCGTCAAGGTCTCGATCAAGGGGGTGATCACCACCTTGCTGGAAGCGATCGGGCTGGTGTTCCTGGTGATGTACCTGTTCCTGCAAAACTTCCGCGCCACGCTGATCCCGACCATCGCCGTGCCGGTGGTGCTGCTGGGCACCTTCGGCGTGCTGTCGGCGTTCGGTTTCTCGATCAACATGCTGACCATGTTTGCCATGGTGCTGGCGATTGGCCTGCTGGTGGACGATGCGATCGTGGTGGTGGAGAACGTCGAGCGCCTGATGAGCGAGGAAGGCTTGTCGCCACTGGAAGCAACCCGAAAGTCGATGGACCAGATCACCGGCGCGCTGGTCGGCATCGGCCTGGTGCTGTCGGCGGTGTTCGTGCCGATGGCCTTCATGTCCGGCTCCACCGGCGTCATCTACCGCCAGTTCTCGGCAACGATCGTGTCGGCGATGAGCTTGTCGGTGCTGGTGGCGATCGTGCTGACGCCGGCCTTGTGCGCGACCTTGCTCAAGCCGGTCGCCAAGGGCCACCAGATCGCCGACAAGGGCTTCTTCGGCTGGTTCAACCGCAACTTCAACCGCGGCAGCAAGAAGTACCAGCGCGGGGTGTACGGCATCGTCACCCGCAGCAAGCGCTTCATGGCGATTTTCCTGGCACTGGTGGTGGTGATGCTGCTGCTGTTCGTTCGCCTGCCCAGTTCATTCCTGCCGGCGGAAGACCAGGGCGTGCTGTTCTCCATGGTGCAGGCGCCGGTCGGCGCCACTCAGGAACGCACCATGCAGACCATCGAAAAGATGGAGAACCATTTCCTGCAAAATGAAAAGAGCGCAGTGGAATCGATTTTCAGCGTGCAGGGTTTCAGCTTCGGCGGCTCCGGCCAGAACAATGGCATGGCATTCGTCAAGCTGAAGGACTGGAGCGAGCGCACCGCGCCTGAATCGGCCATCAATGCAGTTGCCGGCCGGGCCATGGGCGCGTTCAGCCAGATCAAGGATGCGCTGGCGTTCGCGTTTGCGCCGCCGGCCATGCCGGAACTGGGCACCGCGGCCGGCTTCGTGTTCTACCTGAAAGACAATGCCAACCTTGGCCACGATGTGCTGACCCAGGCGCGCAACCAGTTCCTGGGCGCCGCCGCAAAAAGCAAGCTGCTGGCCAATGTGCGCCCCAACGGTCAGAACGACACGCCGCAGTTCCGCCTTGACGTCGATACCAGGAAAGCAAGCGCGCTCGGTCTGTCGACCGCCAGCATCAATGCCACCCTGTCGACCGCATGGGGCGGCCAGTACATCGACGACTTCATCGATCGTGGCCGCGTCAAGCGCGTGTTCCTCCAGGCCGATGCGCCGTTCCGCATGGTGCCGGAGAACCTGAATCAATGGTCGGTACGCAACGGCCAGGGCCAGATGGTGCCGTTCACCGCCTTTGCCACTTCGCATTGGGACTATGGTTCGCCGCGCCTGGAGCGCTACAACGGCGTGGCGGCGATGGAGATTAACGGCGAATCGGCGCCCGGCGTCAGTTCGGGTGATGCCATGGTCGAAGTCGAACGCCTGGTCAGCACATTGCCAACCGGCGTCGGCATCGAATGGACCGGGCTGTCTTACCAGGAACGGCAGGCCGGCTCGCAAACGCCGCTGCTGTACTCGCTGTCGCTGCTGATCGTGTTCCTGTGCCTGGCCGCCATGTACGAAAGCTGGACCATCCCGACGGCAGTGCTGCTGGTGGCGCCGCTGGGTATCCTCGGCACCGTGCTGGGCGCATGGCTGCTCGGCATGCAACGCGACGTCTACTTCCAGGTGGCGATGCTGACCACGGTCGGGCTGACCAGCAAGAACGCGATCCTGATCGTCGAGTTCGCCAAGGCCAACCTCGAAGGCGGCATGGCGCTGGTCGAGGCCACCATGGCGGCGGTGCGCGACCGCCTGCGTCCGATCCTGATGACCTCGCTGGCTTTCGGACTGGGTGTGCTGCCGCTGGCGATCGCCACCGGCGCCGGCTCGGGTGCGCAACGCGCGATCGGCACCGGCGTGCTGGGCGGCATGCTGCTCGGCACCCTGCTCGGCATCTTCTTCATTCCATTGTTCTTTGTGGTGATCGAGCGGCTGTTCTTCCGCCGCAAGCCGGTTGCACCGCTGGCTGCATCCGCCACTTCTGCAGCAGGAGCGCAAGCCCATGACTAAAACCCTGATCGCCACCCTGACACTGGCGGCAATCGTGTCAGGCTGTACCACGCTGGAGCCGGCGCTTCCGGTGGCCAATCCGGCGATCCCGGCCGAGTGGCCGATTCCGGCAACCGCTGCCCGCACCGGCCCGGCGACGCCGTCCGGCACCACCACCGACCCGCGCGAAGTCGCGGACATCGGCTGGCGCGATTTCTTCGTCGATCCGAACCTGAAGGAACTGATTGCCCGCGCGCTGGCCAACAACCGCGACCTGCGGGTCGCCGTGCTGAATGTCGAGCGGGCGCGCGCCTCGTACCAGATCCAGCGTGCCGACCGCTTCCCCACGGTCGGCGCCAACGCCGCGCTCAGCCGCAGCGGCGGCGATGCCGCCCTCACCCCCGGCAGCCGCTACAGTGCTTCGGTCGGCGTGACCGCATTCGAGCTCGACCTGTTCGGCCGCGTGCAAAGCCTGAGCCAGGCGGCACTGCAGCAATTCTTCGCGCAGGAACAGGGGCAGCGCAGCACACAGCTGAGCCTGGTCGCCGAAGTGGCCCGGGTGTACCTGACGCTCGCTTCCGACCTCGAATCGCAGCGCATCGCGCAAGCCACGCTGGACAGCCAGCAAAGAGCCTACGACCTGATCGTCAAGCGGCACGACCTGGGCGCCGTGTCCGGACTGGACCGCAGCCAGGCCCGCACCACGGTCGAGACCGCCCGTGCCGATGTGGCCCGCTATGCCGGACTGGTGGCCGCCGGCATCAATGCGCTGAACCTGCTGGTGGGCGCGCAAGTCGACAGCGCCCTGCTGCCGAAAGGCTTCGACATCGCGGTCAGCGGCTTGGGGGCCTTGCCGGCGCAATTGCCGTCGCAGGTCTTGCTGCGCCGCCCCGACGTGCTGCAGGCAGAAAACCTGCTGCGCTCGCGCAATGCCAACATCGGCGCCGCCCGCGCAGCCTACTTTCCCTCTATCTCGCTGACCGGCAGCATCGGCACCGCCAGCACGGATTTGTCGGGCTTGTTCGGCAGCGGCAGCAGCCTGTGGAGTTTCGTGCCGCAACTTAACCTGCCGATTTTCACTGGCGGCCGTCTCGATGCCAACCTCGGCGTGGCAAAGGCTGACCGCGACATCGCGCTGGCCCGCTTCGAGCAGTCGGTACAGGTCGCGTTCCGCGAAGTGGCCGATGCGCTGGCGCTGACCGCCACCCTGGCCGACCGGCGCCAGGCGCAACAGGACCTGGTGGCTGCGGCCACGCAGACCCACGCGCTGTCAAAAGCCCGCTATGAACTCGGTCGTGACAGCTTCCTGAATTTGCTGGATGCCCAGCGCACGATGTACGCTGCGCAACAAGGCCTGATCGCCGCACAATTGGCAGAACAAGCCAACCGTGTCACCCTGTACAAGGTGTTGGGCGGAGGATGGAAGGAGGGAGCGTGATGAACATGCCGGATATGACCGATATGACGGATATGGCGGACACCGGTGAAGATGCTGCGCCAGATGCTCCGGAGCCATGCGACGAGTGCGGCCACGCGCCCCACTCGAAGGCGGCGGAACGAGCCCTGGCGCAGCGCGAGCGCATCCTGATCGCGGCCAAGGCGTGCTTCATCCGGCACGGCTTCCATGCCGCCAGCATGGCCATCATTGCCGGCGCTGCGGCCATGAGTCCTGGCCTGATCTACCGCTACTTTCCGAGCAAGAGCGCCATCATCCTGGCCATCATCGAGGGTCAGCTTGAAGAGGCCCGCGCCGGTATCCGCACCCTGTACGGTGCGGCCGATTTCGCAGACGCCGCATTGCAGACCTTCACGCACTGGCGCAATGCCGATCCGCAGGTGATGAATGCCGCACTGCTGCTGGAGATCTCGGCCGAGGCGACGCGCGATCCGGCACTGTCGGCAGCCGTGCAGGCATCCGATGTCGCCGTGCGGGAAGAGCTCAGCCACTGGCTCTCGGCCAGCCTGGCCGATGGCGGCAAGGGCCTGGCACCCGAGGTCGCGCCGCAGCGCGCTCTCTCCTTGCAGCTGTTCATGGAAGGGATCGCGATCCGGGCACTGCGCGAGCCGGACATCGATCCGGCGACGCTGAAGGCGGCCATCGACCATTTCGTGGCGGACTTGTTCGCGGCCTGAGGACTGAGGCCTGAGGACTGAGGCCTGATGTCTGAAGCCTGAAATCTGCCGCCATCGCATTGCAGCAAGACGATGTGAGTTTTGATATGCGAAATCTACCAGGGGTTTCGCGTCCAGATCATTGCGAGCACCGGGGGTATGTCTGATACTTCCCGCATGATTACCCTGTCCCTTCCCTCGCTGCACCCGCTGCCTCCCCTCCCCCACGCCACCGCCGGTGGCGACGCTGCCGCGCCGGAGGCACGATGACAGCAAGCGCCTCCCCGCTGCCGCTCGACGGCGTACGCGTAATCGACCTCTCGCGCGTGCTGGCAGGCCCGCTGTGCGGCGCCATGCTTGGCGACATGGGCGCGGATGTCATCAAGGTCGAGGATGTGCATGGCGGCGACGAGTCCCGGACCTGGGCCCCGCAGAAGAATGGCGAGTCGGCCAGCTATATCGTCAACAACCGCAACAAGCGGGCGATCGCACTGGACCTGAAGTCGCCGGAAGGCGCGAAGATACTGCGCGAACTGGTGCATGGCGCCGACGTGCTGGTCGAGAATTTCCGCACCGGCACCATGGAAGAATTCGGCCTGGGGTACGAGTCGCTTGCGGCCGATAATCCGCGCCTGATCTACTGTTCCGTCTCGGCCTTCGGCCGCACCGGACCGCGTGCCGCAGCAGCAGGCTACGAAGCGCTGCTGCAGGCCTTCAGCGGCATCATGTCCATTACCGGCGAACCCGATGCGGCGCCGGTGCGCTGCGGCGTCTCGGTGCTGGACATCATGACCGGGACCCTGTGCAGCTTCGGAATCGTGAATGCGATCCTGCACCGCCAGCAAACCGGATTGGGACAGCGGGTCGATGGCTCGCTGCTCGACACCGCGCTCGGCGTGTTGAACTTCCAGGCACAGAACTACCTGCTGACCGGCACCGTGCCGCGCGCGCTGGGTTCGGCGCACCCGTCACTGGTGCCCTACAAGAATTTTCGTTGCCGGGACGGCCAGTGGGCATTCGTTGCAGCCGGCAATGATCGGCTCTGGCAGCGCCTTGCGGGCGCGCTCGGCTTGTCGGCGCTGGTACAAGACCCACGCTTCGTGACCAACGTTGCGCGGGTGGCGAACCGGGTCGAACTGGAGGCCATCGTTGCAACTGCGATCGCCGGATTCGACCGCGACGAATTGCTGCGCCGCCTGGAACAGGCGGACGTGCCGGCCAGTCCGGTCAATACCGTGGAGCAGGTTCTCCAGGACCCGCAGATGGAGAGCCGGCCCTCGCTGCGGCCAATGGCGCATCCGACGCTGGGCGAGATCGATGTGGTTGGCATGCCGCTCGAATTTTCGCGGATGCAGCCGGCACTACGGCGCCATTCGCCCATGCATGGCGAGCAGACCGACGAATTGCTCGGCGAGATCGGGTACACGCCAGCGCAAATCGACGACCTGCGCGCGCGGAAAATAGTTCGCTGATTACCAATCATAAAAAGGACAGGAGGAGCAAATGAACGGATTCCATCGGTTTGCCCGCATTAGGTTTGCCCGCGTCAGGTTTGGCAGCATCAGGTTTGCCAGCGTTGCCAGACACCTGTCCTGTGCCGCTGCGGTGCTGTGCGCCTTATCTTTTTCCATGACGCCGGCGTCGGCGCAATCGACCGCTGCGGCACCATCGACCTTTCCCAACAAGCCGGTGCGGCTGGTGATTCCCTTCGGCCCGGGCGGGGTCACCGACCTGATCGCGCGCACCATACAGCCGAAACTGTCCGAGCGCTTCGGCCAGCCGGTGGTGATTGACAACCGCCCCGGTGCAGGCGGCGTGATCGCGACCAACAACGTCGCCAAGTCGCCTGCCGACGGCTACACCCTGTTCCTGTCGTGGGACACGCACACGATCAATCCGATCGTGATGAATGACCTGCCCTACGACACCTTCAAGGATTTCGCGCCGGTGACCTTGATGGTGCGCCTGCCGCTGGTGATGGGCGCATGGGGCGGCTTGCCGGCCAATACCCTGGCCGAGTACATCGCGCTGGCAAAGAGCCAGCCCGGCAAGCTCAACTTCGCATCGATCGGTTCCGGCAGTTCGAACCGCCTGCATTCCGAACTGCTCAACAGCCTGGGCGGCATCAAGGTCATGCACATTCCCTACAAGGGTGGCGGCCCGGCAATCCAGGCCATGCTGACCGGCGAAGTGTCGTATGGCTTCTTTTCCTATGGTTCGATGAGGGGCCATATCCAGGCCGGCAAGCTCAAGCCGCTGGCGGTGACCGGCACCAAACGCATGGCGGAGCTGCCGGACGTGCCGACCATGGCGGAGTCCGGATTCCCCGGCTACGAGGCCTATTCCTGGGTCGGCATCTATGCACCGGCAGGCACGCCGGATCCGGTGATCACCCGCATCAACAGCGACTTCAAGGCCGTGCTGGCCGATCCGGAAGTGAGCAAGAAGCTGATCTCGCTCGGCGTCGAAATCGTCGGCAGCACGCCGCAAGCGCTACAGCAGTTCCAGCGCAACGATTACGACAAGTGGCTCAAATTCGTTCGCGAAGCCAAGCTCAAATTCGAATGAAATGCAGCCCCGGTCCGGGCTTGAAGCCGGATCGGGATTGCGGCAGACCCAGGGACTTGCATGCAAACGCAGGTCCCTTTTTTTTGCCCGGCGCTCAGTTCGCCGAAGACCAAGGCCGGGCTTTTGCCCGAGCTTGATTTCGAGCGCCGTATCACCTCGACGGGCGCGGGAAAGATCGGTTCGCAGGCTTGCCGCAAGCGCCGGATCGGATCGCTCATATGGTTATGTGAAATGCGTCGTTCTCATGGTGAACGCCGGGGATTAGAGTCCTGATTCAGCCACATCCACGCCAGACTCCGGTGTTCCTCATGACTACTCAATCCACTTCCACCGTTCTCGAAGCGAGCCGGCTCGGCCTCTCTTTTTCCCATAACGGGAATACTGGACACAAGCATGTCCTGCGCGATATCTCCCTGCAGGTAAGCCGCGGCGAAATCGTGGCCTTGCTCGGCAAATCGGGGGCCGGAAAGACCTCCCTGCTCAACATCATCGCAGGCTTCGCGCCACTGCAACGCGGCAGCCTGCGCTTTGCCAGCGAGCAGACGGCGGCACATCCGCCCTTTTCCTATGTCTTCCAGGAAGACCGGCTGCTGCCATGGCGCACTGCGCTGGGCAATGTCAGCCTGGCGCTGGAACGCATCGGAACGCCACGCGCAGACCGCGACAGGCTGGCGCTGGCGGCACTGGCCGACGTCGGCCTGGAAGCAGCGGCAGGCCAGTTTCCGTGGCAGCTGTCCGGCGGCATGCGCTCACGCGTGGCGCTGGCGCGCGCACTGGCTCTGCAGGCCCCCTTGCTGCTGCTGGACGAGCCATTTGGCAAGCTTGATGCGGCCACTCGCGGCGAGATGCATGCTTTGCTGCGCCAGCTGCAGGAACGCCATGGCTTCGGCGCCCTGCTGGTCACGCACGACATCGGCGAAGCTGCTGCATTGGCGCAGCGTGCCATGGTGCTGCACGCCGGCGTGCCGGGCTTGCTGGAGGTGCCGCTTGCGGCCGACCAGCAGGCTTCAGAAGCCTTGTTGCGCCAGACGCTGCTGGCCCCGGCCGAACCTGCTGCGGCACCTGCTGCGGCACCTGCTGGGGCACCTGGGTCAATACCTGCCGAAGCAAGGCGCGCTTCGGCGCCAGCCTCCAACGAACCAGTGATGGCGACCAGGCGTACCGCAATGGCCCTGGGCGCTGCCGCATTCTCCACTGCCGCCCTGTCCTGCAGTTCCCGCGCCTGGTCGCAAGCGCGGGCGCCATTGCGCATTGGCTACTGGGCGACTGGCATCCAGCTCGCGCTGATCGAACTGATCCGCGAGCGCAAGCTGTTTGAGAAACATGGACTGGATTACGAGCTGGTTCGCTTCGCCGATGTCAACGGCAACACGCTGGCGCTGGCGACCGACCGCATCGACGTGGCATTCAGCGTCAGCGGTGCCGGCGCGCTCGACCTGGCCAGCAAGAAGCGGCCGGTGCGCATCGTGCTGTCGACCCAGGCGGCGGACGGGCGGCTGGTCACCAACAAGCCGGATATCCGCAACGTGGGCGACCTGCGCGGCCGCATTGTCGGCATGGCGCCGGCAGGTTCGGCCGGCGCGGCATACACCAAGGCATTCCTCGCAAAAAACCACGGCCTGGCAGCCGATGCCTACCGCACGGTGGGCGGTGGTGAAGCGCGCCTGGTGCAACTGCTGGTGCAAGGCGAAATCGATGCTGCGCTGTTGCGCGAAGTGTCTGTAATTCAATTCAAGGATCGCCTCAAACTCCATGCCCTGGCTGACCAGCGCGCGGAGTGGGGACGCCTGGCCGGCGCCGGCGCCGTTCCGCCGCTGGGCATGGGCGTAGTAACGCAAAAGATCCTGTCCTCGCGCCGCGAAGATGCCGTCGGTTTCATCGCGGCCGTAATCGAGGGCATACGCACCGGCAGCGCGCAACCGGCCCTGGTTTCCGAGCTGATGGCGCGCACACTCAAGCTGCCGCCAGAGGAAGCCGGCGCCTATGCCCGTACCTGGGGCATCAGCTTCCACGGCAAGTTCGAGGATGCGGACGTGGCCAGCCTGGATGCCGCGCAGAAGCTGTTCGTGGCAAGCGGTGGACTTGAAAGCGTGGCAGACCGCGCCTGGTTCGATCAGTCGGTCTATCGCGACGCACTGAAACGGCTTGCCTGAGCATGCGACTTCCCGCCATTTCCCGCCTGCTGGTGTTCCCGGCCTTGCTGCTGGCCGCGTGGTCACTTGGCGCCAGCCTTACCGACCCGCTGCTGGTGCCGTCGCCGGTCGCCACCTGGCAGTCACTGGCGGCACTGGCCTCGGCTGGCGATCTCTGGATTGAACTGGCGATCTCGATCCGGCGGGTCCTGAGCGGCGTGCTGATCGGGGCGCTGGTGGGCGTTCCGTTCGGCGTGGCACTGGGTGCGTTCCGCGGCGTCGACCGCTACCTGGGCGCGGCCTTGCCAGCGGTGTCAGCCACATCCTCGGCGATCTGGGCCGTGCTCGGGGTGCTGTGGTTCGGGCTGAGCGATGTCGCCACGGTATTCGTGGTGGCGATGACGGCGGCGCCGCTGTTCGCTGTCAACGCACGCGACGGGGTGAAAGCGGTCGATGCCGACCTGATCCAGATGGGGCGATCGATGGGCTATTCCCCGTTGCAGGTGGCACGCAAGATCCTGCTGCCGAGCGTGCTGCCTTCGCTCTTTGCGGGCACTCGCCTGGCCGTCGGTTTCGGCTGGCGCGTGGGCTTGGTGGCCGAAGCGCTCGGCTCGCCGACCGGCGTCGGGTTCAGGCTCAAGCAGGCGGTAGACCTGATGCACACCGCCGAGGTGTTTGCCTGGAGCGTGAGCGTGATCCTGATCATGCTGGTGATCGAGGGCCTGGTGCTCAACCGCGTGGAGGCGCGATGCTTCCGGTGGCGCAAGCCTGCTGGCGCAAGCGGGCCGGTCGCCGCCTGAGCCGCGGCAGCGTTTTCCCTGGTCCGATTGCTGCCGGGTCTTGTGCATCGACTTCCCGCTTCCAGTCTCGTTTTTTCCTCTTCCATTTCCCCGTTTTTCTCTTTTCGGAGATTGCAATGTTTGCCTACAAAGCGCTGCGCTGGAACGTCCTGGCGGCGTCCAACCAACCCGATCAGGCTTCGATCGGCGTAATTACCCTCAACCGTCCGGACGCACTGAATGCGATCGACGTGCGCCTGCGCGTCGAGCTGGACATCCTGCTCGACCAGATCCGCCGCGACGACCGTATCCGGGTCGTCATCATCACCGGCGAGGGCCGCGGCTTCAGCGCCGGCGGCGACCTCCGTTCCGAAGCCGGCCCGCTCGGTGCGCTCGACACCGAACATGACTTTGGCGCGTTCGGCGCCTATGCCGACCTGGCCAACTATTTCTTCAACGATCTGCGCCATGTGGTGATCCAGCGCGTGATCCGCAAACTTGAGGAGTTGCAGGCGGTGACCATTGCCGCCATCAACGGCCCGGCCGTGGGAATCGGACTGGAACTGGCGACCGCCTGCGACATGCGCTACGCGTCGGAGCGGGCGCGGCTGGGCGAGGTGGCTGTGCCTGCCGGCTTCGTGCCGGAGTCGGGTGGCGCGCGCAACCTGCCCAAGCTGGTGGGCATCGGCCGGGCTATGGAAATGATCCTGACCGGCGAGATCATCGACGCCGAGGAGGCCGCGCGCATCGGCCTGGTAGAACGTGTGTTTGCGCACGACGTGCTGCTCGCGGAGGTGGTGAAAATCGCGGATCGCATCGCCAGTGCGCCCTACCTGTCGGTGCGGCAGGCCAAGGCCCTGGTGCGCCGTTACTGGGACCACAACAAGTCCGAGGAAGGCTCGCGTGCCGAGCTGGAGGCGGTGATGGAAATCACCCGCACAGCCGACTGCCGCGAAGGCATCAGTGCTTTCCTCGACAAGCGCGCGCCGGAATACCGGGGTCCATCGTATTCGCCCCGGGAGCAGCAGCGATGAACCTGGCAGACCTGGCACTGGCGCCGGGCCGCACGTCGCAGGCTGCGGCACGCCCGGCCTTCTTCACGGCAGAGGGTCCTGTCACCAATGACGCGTTCCAGCGCAGCGTGGCTGCCGCCGTGGCAGGACTGCGCGCCCTGGAACTGCAGCCCGGCGACAAGGTGCTGCTGCGGCTGACCAATTCGATCGAGTTTGCGGCGGCCTTCCTGGCGGTGGTCTGGGTCGGCGCGGTGCCGGTGCTGCAGAACTCGCAACTTGGCGCGGACGAACTGGCGCACATCACGGCGGCGGCGGCGCCTGCCCTGATCCTGCTGGCGCGCGCGCCTGAGCCCGGCGACCCCTTGCAAGGGCTGGCCTTGCAGGCGCGCCGCGCGGTCGTGACGCGTGCCGGCCTGGTCGACGAGAGCGGAAACCCGATCGCTGCCGATGCGGCGCAGCCATTGCCTGCCGCGCACGACGTTTCTCCAGATACGCCCGCCTTCATGGTGTTCAGCTCGGGCACCACCGGCCGTCCCAAGGGCATCGTGCATGCGCACCGCTGGCTGGAGGGACTAGGCAACAGCAACCGCAACCGTATCCCGCCGCAAGCGGATGACGTGGCGCTGGCTACTGGTGAATGGAGCTTTGTCAGCGCGCTCGGCCACAATGTCCTGTTCGCGCTGCGCAATGGCGTTCCTGGCTCGATTCTGGAAGATCGCGCCAGCCCGGAACGCATCCTTGCGACCATCGCGCGCGACCGCGTGACGCTGCTCTACAGCGTTGCCACGCTCTACCGGCGCATTCTCGGCCATGAGGGCATCGAGCACGGCCATGACCTGTCCTCGCTGCGCGGCGTCAACTCCACCGGCGAGCCGCTGGAGCCGGCGGTGCAGCAAGCCTGGAAGCAGCGCTTCGGCTGCCCGGTATGGGAGCACTATGGCATTTCGGAAGCGCAGATGGTGCTGGGCCATGGCCCGCTGACACCGGCGCGTCCAGGCACGGTCGGCATCGACTGGGGTGCCGGCGCCGCTGTGCTCGACGAGAATTTGCAGCCGGTGCCGGCGGGGACGCTGGGAACACTCGCGTTTTCGGCAGCCTATCCGGGCTTCTTCCTCGGCTATCTCGGCGACGAGGTTCAGACCCGACGCTGCTTCCGTGGCGGCTGGTATGTCACCAGCGACCTTGCCGTGCGCGACGCTGACGGTTACGTGGCAATCGTCGGGCGTGCCGACGACTGCTTCAAGAGCAAGGGCGTGTTGATCGCACCGCGCGAAATCGAGGATGCTCTGCTGGGCCTGGACGGCGTGGTACAGGCCAGCGTTTTCCCCATTCCTGATGCGGAAACAGGCTATCGCATCGGGGCTGCACTGGTGCTTCGTTCAGCATTGCAGGGTGACCTGGCGGCACAGTTTCGCAAGCTTCTGGCCGGCCGGATTGCGCCGTTCAAGCAACCACATGTCGTGGTGGCCTGGGACAGCCTGCCGACCAACAACAATGGCAAGACCCAGCGCTCGGAAGTGGCACGGCGTGTGATTGCGGGGCTGGCTGCGGCAGAAGCCTGAGCATCCTTGTTTCCCGGATGCCGACAGGGGCTTCAAAAAAATGCTTGAACCGGCGAAAGTCTCCTGATACTGTACGGACATACAGTATATTTTGGAGAACCGACATGGAAGTCCTGCCCGGCATTCTGGTTGTATTCGGCCCCTTGTTGATCATGGGCGCCGCCCTGCTGGGCGAGGCATTCATCGCCCGCCGGCGGTGATCCGCTCGCGCTCGCCTGAGCACTGAAGATTACAGATATCCGGATTCCTGGCGTGGACCAAAGCACGCCACTGACGCTCCCTCCCCTTGAAAGGGAGGGAGCTACAAAGTCGATCGGCCGTTCCCTCTCTCCAAATCGAGATGTGGGTAACGACCAGCCCTGATCCGATGGATAAGGACCGCGGATTCATCTATGCTGGAGCCATCTCGTCCTTTTAACGAAATGAGCCATGGCAAAGAAAGAAGAACTAGACGAGGAAACCCTCGCATTCATCCAGTGGTGCACCGAAGTCGAAGGCTTCCTGGTTGCCGGTGGCGTCACACTGGCGGAAGCGCAAGACCATATCGAGGAACAGATCGAATGGTTCACGGACCAGTATTGCGACGGGCTTACGCCTGAAGAAGCGGCAAAGGCGGCACTGAACGATTGAGGGGGCGTAGCCGGGCCGGGCTGATCGGCCGCGATGGCATTCCGCCGCACCGGCTGCTGCCGGGAACGGTACTCCATGTTGCCAGATGCCCTGCCGGCGCATCCGACATCCGACATCCGACATCCGACATCCGACATCCGGCAATCCGGCAATCCGGGGATGGAAGCTGCCCTTGTTGGTGCAGCTCCCGGAAGGAATTATTGCTGGCGCTTCTTTTCTTCTTTTTTGACCTTCTTCGCTTCCTTCTTTTCTTTCACGGTCTTGGCGGGTTCCTTCTTGGTCGCCTTTTTGGCGTCCTGACTCTTGCTCATGCTGTTCTCCTGGTTCAGATCCGGATTGGGTTTGCCCCGCGCCCGATCCAATGAATGGGGGAGCGCCGGGTCGTCGGCAACAACTCTACGAGCTTTGTAGCATGGTTTTCGGATTTTTCGTCGCCTGTCAGTCGAACATCAGGCGAACGCATCCGGCAACTTGAACTTTATACGAACCACAATGAAAAAAGCCCGCATACGCGGGCTTTTTTCTGTGCCTGACCCGGTTTTCAGAAACCCTTGCTGTTCGCGAAGGGTCTTCTGCCGGACCTCATGGAACCCGATCTATCTGACCGGTGTTCGATGGTGCATCGAATCGGAGAGGTTTTCGCCTCCCGCGATACTGATGCCAGGCAATCTATTCTGGTCAGGAAATGACGCGAATATTGCTTGCTTTGTCGCCCTTAGGACCAGTAGCGCGTTCGAACGACACTTTCTGGTTTTCGGACAGGCTCTTGAAGCCGGTCGACTGGATGTCGCCGAAGTGCGCGAACAGATCAGGACCGCCGCCATCAGGAGTGATGAAGCCGAAGCCTTTTGCGTCGTTGAACCATTTTACTGTGCCGGTTTGAGTGGTCATGTTTAGTACCTTTTGAAAATTAGGGCAATGCCCAAAAAGCACTTTGGATCAAGATGTACAACCATACAACCGACGGGATTTAACCAGGAATGGCTCGGAAACCGAGCAAAGACAGGTGAGACGGCCAGCTATAACTGCAGCTTGATGCAAGTGCGAGGCAGACTGTACATGTAAAAGCACAGTTCGGCTATGCCTATTTCCAATTAATTTCGATGGCACCAGATTTCGGCAAGAAATGTTGGCTAGGTGGGTTGGCAAAGAATGTTGGCAAAGAATGGTGGCAAGAATCGGGCTGCGCACACTACCCTGCCTTTATCCTGTCATCTGATCTGCCGCAAAGGCGACAGCAATGGCCGTCGTCGGCCAGCAATGCCGGCGGCTTGCATCAGGGTATTGATGATGCACTTCCCCGGACGGGAGCAAGCGTCGCTCCGGCAACGAAAACAAGTGCTGCCACGACCCATGCTGCAATAACGAAAAGCCGACATGTTCCCCCTGCTCCTGCCACGGCATGGCAACCGTTCGTTGCTGACCACGCGCCCCAACCGCTGGGACTGGGCGCTGCTGCCGCTGGTGCTGGCCATCTTCGCCGCCCTGGCCTTTGGCGCGACGCAGATGAGCCAGCCGTTTTCGGTCGGCCAGCCGACCCCGATCACGCTCGATCCGGCCTGGCTGCCCTATTACCTGCTGCGCACGATCCTGCGGATGTTCATGGCGCTGGCTTGCGCATTACTGTTCAGTTTCGTGTTTGCGGCAATCGCAGCCCGATACCGCGCCGCCGAGAAGGTGATGATTCCGCTGCTGGATGTCCTGCAGTCGGTTCCGATCCTGGGCTTCCAGGCAATTGCGATCGCGCCCTTCATCGCCCTGTTTCCGGGCAGTTCGCTCGGGGTCGAATGCGCGGCCATCTTCGCCATCTTCACCTCGCAGGCCTGGAACATGACGTTCAGCCTGTACCAGTCGCTGCGCACCGTTCCCGCCGAACTGAATGAAGCGGCGCAGGTTTTCCGGCTGTCGGGCTGGCAGCGGTTCTGGCGCCTGGGCTTGCCGTTCGCGATGCCGGGGCTGCTGTGGAACATGATGATGTCGATGTCGGGCGGATGGTTTTTCCTGGTGGCGGCTGAGGCGATTTCGGTAGCAAACCAGGACATCAAGCTGCCGGGAATCGGTTCCTGGATTGCGGTAGCGATCCAGGCCGAGGACACACAGGCGATCGGACTGGCCATCGTGGCGATGCTGGCCGGCATCCTGCTGTATGACCAGTTGTTCTTCCGTCCGCTGCTGGCGTGGGCCGACAAGTTCCGCTTCGAGGAGAGCCAGGGCGAGACCGCGCAGCGCTCCTGGCTGCTGGCCTGGGGACGGCGCAGCCGCCTGGTCGATGCCTGGGCCAGCCGCTTCTGGGCGACGCTGGCGCGCGCCCTGGGATGGTTCCGCGTACAGGACAAGGATGCAGTCCGGCGCCGCCGGCGTTGGCTCGATTGGCCGCACTGGCCGTACTGGTCGCGCGCATGGGACCTCGTCATCCTCGCCGCCGCAGTGCTGGCTGCCTGGCGCTTCGTCGTCTTCGTCCACGTCGATGTCGGCTGGGGCGAGGCAGCGCATGTGGTCGGACTGGGATTCATCACCTTGCTGCGGGTGCTGGTGCTGATTGCGCTGGCTTCGCTGGTGTGGGTGCCGGTCGCGGTCTGGATCGGCCTGCGCCCGCAATACTCGCAAAAGGTGCAGGCGGTGGCGCAGTTCCTGGCCGCCTTTCCGGTCAACCTGCTGTTTCCGCTGGTGGTCTACCTGCTGGTGCGCTACCGGCTCGACCCGGACATCTGGCTCAGCCCGCTGATGGTTTTCGGCACGCAGTGGTACATCCTGTTCAATGTGGTGGCCGGCGCCTCTGCGCTGCCGGCCGAGTTGCGGCTGGCAGCCGACAACCTCGGACTGAAAGGCTGGCTGAAATGGAAGCGGGTCTACCTGCCGGCGATATTTCCAAGCTACGTGACCGGCGCCATCACGGCCAGCGGCGGCTCGTGGAATGCCAGCATCGTTGCCGAGTACGTCAGCTGGGGCCAGACCACGCTGGTCGCGAATGGCCTGGGCAGTTACATCAAGCAGACCACCGATGCCGGCGATTTCCATCGGATTGCATTGGGCATCGCGGTGATGTGCGTGTTCGTGATGCTTCTCAACCGCTTCTTCTGGCGCAAACTGTATGTGCTGGCCGAGGAGCGCAGCCGTTGAGGACCGCATGAAAGAAAATGCATTGCTTGAACTGAAGGACGTCGCGAAATCGTTCACCAGCGCAGACGGCGTGCCCCGACTGGTGCTGGAGGGCGTGGATTTTTCGCTGGCCGAAGGCGAGATCGTGTCGCTGCTGGGCAAGTCGGGATCGGGCAAATCGACCCTGCTGCGCATCATCGCCGGGCTGATTGCACCGGATGCCGGCACTGCGTCCTATCGCGGACGAGCGATTCACGGCCCTGCGCCCGGCATCGCCATGGTGTTCCAGTCGTTTGCGTTATTTCCCTGGCTGACGGTGCGACAGAATGTCGAGCTCGGCCTGGAGGCACAGGGCATGCCGGAAGCAGCGCGGCAGGTCCGCGCCGATGCGATGCTCGACCTGATGAGACTGTCCGGCTTCGGCGGCGCGTTGCCGCGCGAGTTGTCGGGCGGCATGCGGCAGCGGGTCGGCATCGCCCGCGCGCTGGTGACCAATCCGGATGTGTTGTTGATGGACGAAGCGTTCTCTGCGCTGGATGTGATGACCGGTGAAACGCTGCGCGACGAAATCCTCGACCTGTGGGTGAGCAAGCAGATTCCGACCAAGGGCATCCTGATCGTCTCGCACAACATCGAAGAAGCGGTGATGATGGCCGACCGCATCGTCATCCTGGCCAGCGATCCGGGCCGCATTCGCAGCGAAATCAGTATCGGCCTGCCGCGTCCGCGCATTGCCGAATCGCACGAGGTGCGGGTCCTGGTCGATGAAGTCTATGGACTGATGACAATGCGGGCGGTGCCGGCTGGAACCGTCGAAGCGGCGCCGGTCCGGCAGATCGATTACAGGCTTCCGCATGCCGGCGTGAGCCGGATAGAAGGCGTGCTCGACCTGCTGGCCGACGCACCGTTCAACGGCCGCGCCGACCTGCCGCGGCTGTCGGAAGAAACCGGGCTGCCCGATGCCGAACTATTCCCGGCGTGCGAAGCGCTCGGGCTGCTGGGCCTGGCGCACCTGGAGCAAGGCGACATTGGATTGACGCCCCTGGGCCAGCGCTATGCACAGGCCGATCACGCACTGCGGCAGGAGATCTTCGGCCAGCAGTTGCTGACGCACGTACCGATCGCATCCAGTATCCGCGCGCGGCTGGAGAATGAAGCCAGCGGCACCCTGCCGCAGCAGCCATTCCTGGCATTGATGGAAGAGAACCTGGGCCTGCCAGAGGCCAGGCGCGCGCTCGAAATCGCGATCGAATGGGGCCGCTATGGCGAAGCCTATGAATACGACTTCCACACAGGACGGCTGAAGCTGCCGGACCAGGAAGAAGAGTAGCCGGATTGGGCCAGGCCGCCGGCGAAGGCACGGCCCGCTCGGCTTCCGCATCCACGCGCCGGTGTCACATGATCGACAGCCCGCCGTCCACCATCAAGGCGGTCCCGGTCATGAACGACGCCTCGTCCGACGCCAGCCACAGTATCGGCCACGCAATCTCTTCCGGCGTAGCCCAGCGTCCCAGCAGCGATGTGGACTGCCGCTCCGTCTTCAACTGCTCGACGCTCTTGCCGCTGGCTGTCGCCTTGGCGACATGAAAGTCGGTCAGCGTCGATCCCGGACAAACCGCATTCACCCTGACACCGCTCGCCGCCTCTTCATGCGCCAGTGTCCGCGTCAATGCCAGTTGCCCGGCCTTGGTCGTGTCGTACAAACCCATTCCCTTGCGGCCCGTGACGGCATAACAGGAGGAGACATTGACGATGCTGCCGCGGCCTGATTGCCGCAGGAAAGGCAATGCAGCGCGGCAGTAATTGGCCACGCCGAGCAGGTTGACGTTCAGCATGGCCTGCCATTCGGCCGATGTCGCATCCGCTAGCGCCGAATAATTCCGCATCGCCGCGTTGTTGATGAGTATGTCGAGGCTGCCATGGGCCTGAACGCAGCGCCGGACGGCCTCGGCGGCGAGCGGATCATCGGCGACATCGGCGGCAAGGGTGAGCAGCTTCGCATCCGGAACCCGCTCAAGTATTGCCCGCTCAGTCCGCTGCAGCGCCGCTGCATCCGCATCCACCAGCATCACGGCAGCGCCTTGTGCGCAGAACAATTGCGCCGTCGCCGCGCCTATGCCCGCGCCGCCACCCGTGACCAGTGCCACCCTATTCGCAAGCCTGCCCATCCGTGCTCCTTGCTCAGTTGGCCTTGGTGCCGGTTTCCCTGATGACCTTGCCCCAGCGTGGAATCTCGCCGCGTATCCAATCGCCGAACTGCTCCGGCGTTCCGGCGACGATCTCGAACTCCATTTCCCTGAGCCTGGCGCGCACATCGGGCAGGTTCAGGATGGCGACGATCTCCTTGTTGTAGCGGTCGATGATGTTCCTCGGCGTGCCGGCCGCAGTCAGGAATCCGATCCAGGAGGTGGCGACGAAATCCGGGAAGCCGGACTCGATCATCGTCGGTACATTGGGCGTACTGGGAAAACGCTTCGGCCCGGTCGATGCGATCAGTTTCAGGCGGCCGTCCCTGGCGAACTGCTGCACGTTGCCCGGAACCATGAACGCCGCCTGCACATTACCCGCAACCAGGTCGGTCACGGCCGGCGACGCGCCCTTGTAAGGCACATGGGTCAGGTTGACTTTGGCAGCCAGCTTGAGCATTTCCATCGTCAGGTGCGAAGCGCTGCCGACCGCAACCGAACCGTAGGAGAGCTTCTTCGGGTCGGCCTTTGCCATCGCCACCAGTTCCGCTACATTCTTCACTGGCAGCGAGCTGGTCACTGCCAGGTATTGCGGCGAGGTGACGGCCAGCGTGATCGGCGCCAGGTCCTTCAGCGGGTCATAAGGCATCTTGTCGAAGAGGGACACATTGATCGCGAGCGGACCGTTGTAGCCGACCAGCAGCGTGTGGCCATCAGGCGCCGACTTGGCGACCATGTCAGCGCCGATGTTGCCGCCTGCGCCCGGCTTGTTTTCAACATAGACCGGCTGGCCAATGGCGGTCTGCAGCTTTTCAGCGACGATGCGGGCCAGCGCATCGTTGGTGCTGCCGACGATCGGAACGATGATGCGGATCGGCTTGCTGGGCGCCCATTCCTGGGCCAGGGCCGGGGCCGCAAGTCCGGCCAGGCCTGCAAAAAAAAGTGCTGCCGCTGCAATGCGTTGCATGTTGCTCATGCTGTCTCCTGTGTGGGCCGCCTGGCTGGATGCCGGGTCTGGTGTAGCCGGGTCTGATGTAAAACGATGCTGCGCAATCAAATCGAATAAACCGGCTGGTCCGAGGCATCGGCCAGATGTTCCCGGGCCCAGGCCAGCGGATCGGCACCGCGCTCGAGCAGCACGCCGGCAGCCCGCACATGCTGGGCCGAGGCGTTGACCGCCGGCGGCTCCACCCCTTGCTCGAGGCCGATCGCAGCTTCGACCAGCATGCGGCGCGCCATCACGATCGCCTTGTCGGTCGGCAACAGGCGTTCGGCTTCGTGGTTCTGTATCGGCCCCATGCTTTCCTGCAGCGACGAATCCTGCACGGCGAACCCGAAGATGCCGCTGTAGGCGCGCTTTTCGCGTTGCGCGACACGATCGATCAGGTAGTCATTGTCCTTGTTGGCCTTGGGGCGGAACGAGCCGGGCTCGTATTCGCAATGGATGCCGCGGCCCTGCTCGAGGTCGCGCCGCTCCTGTTCCGACAATGGCTTGTCCGGATGGAAGTTGACGCTCCATGCCCAGCAATTGTGATCGTCGATCGGGACCCAGACATGGCCGCCGAGCACGTGCTCGCCAAAGGGCGGGATCAGTGTGAACCACGGGAACAACCACTGCGTGACGCGCCAGTAGAAGGAATCGGCATCGCCGTTGCGGCGGCCGAACATGGACAGGCCGAATGGCTGCTTCTCGATAGTGAAGATGACGTTGCCGTCAGCCTTGATGTAGTCGAGCGCCCGTGTGTTCATGTGCATCGGGTCGTTGTCCACCTCGTACTTGTGGACATAAGACACGTGGGCGGTGTCGATGCCGCCTTCCATCGCCTGCAGGTAGTTGCACTCTTGCAGCCGCTTGGATACGAACACATGGCTTTCCGGCAGCGTGCACCACTCCAGCTCCGGCGGCGCCGGCATCTTGCCGGGCGGCCCCATGTAGGCCCAGACCATGCCGGCGCGCTCGACGCAGGGATATGACTTGATGTTCATGCGCTCGCAAACGTGCGGTGCCGACGGCACGTCGACACACTTGCCGTTGCGGTCGAACTTCAGGCCGTGATAGGCGCAGCGGATGCCGTTTTCTTCATTACGGCCGAAATAAAGCGATACCCCGCGATGCGAGCAGAATTCGTCGATCAGTCCCGGCCGGCCTTCGCTGTCGCGAAATGCGAGCAGCTTTTCGCCCAGGATCTGCACCTTCACCTGCGGCCCGTCGGGCTCGCCAATTTCCCGCGACAGCAGGATCGGCACCCAGTAGCGGCGCATCAGGTTGCCCATCCGCGTGCCCGGCCCCGTCCGCACCAGGGCTTCCGACATTTCCTTGTCCATACCGCCTTGTCTCCCGTGTCGTTGATTTATCTTGCTGTCCACGTGGTAAGCTTCCAGTCCATTATACGGACACAAAACACGCTGTCAAATCGTTTCCTTCATCGCGACCTGGTGTTAGCCTGTCAGCCTTGCCGGCAGCGCGATACGGCCACCAGGGAACCAACATTGGCAACAGAAAAAACTTCAAGGACCGAACAATCCGAGCCAGCAGAAAAGCTGAACGACAGCGTGCGCGCAGTCAGCCGCGCGCTCGACATCCTGATGGCCTTTACGCCGACCGATTCCGAACTCTCCGCCAGCGACCTGCTCAAGCGCGTGGACCTCAGCCGGCCCACGCTCTACCGTCTGCTGTACACGCTGGAGCAGAGCGGATTCCTGGTGTCGTCCGGCGATCCGCAGAAATTTCGCCTCGGCCCCTCGGTCGCGCACCTGGCTCATGTGTGGACCTCGACGCTGAACCTGGCCGAACTGGCGGCGCCGAACCTGCGAAGCCTGTGGGAACGGACCGGCGAGACGGTTGCGCTATTTGCTTTCCAGGGGTCCTGGCGCACCTGCGTGGCAGAACTGCCGAGCATGCAGGCGCTGAGCTTCAAGCGCGGCATCGGTTATCGGGAGCGGATCGTGGTCGGCGCCAGCGGACGGGCGATCCTGGCGCACGCCGGCATATCCGAGCGGGAGCTGAAGGAGTACGCGAAGGGCACGCAGGTCGACGTGTCCCGCTACCCGGCCGAACTGGCCGCAATCCGCAAGCGCGGCTATGCAGTCAGCAAGAATGAATTGATACAAGGCGCCGTTGCGATCGCGGCGCCTTTCTTCGAGGGGTCGGGCAAGGTCGCCGGCTCGATTGCGGTATTCGGACCCGGCGCGCGGATCGATGGTCCCCGCATCGAGGAATTGGGGCAGATGCTGGCGAAGGAAGGCCAGGCCTTGTCCGCAACACTCGGGAAGTTGCCGGATTGATTGGCACCATGGGCAGCGCCAGGCCGATCGCGGCCGGCAAGGTGTCAGCGGCGATGACGATGCAGGCGCATCACGCAGGACCAGGATCGCGCAATTCAACTGCCGCATCAGCGCGCCGCATCGCAGTTGTTCTTTGCGCGATGTTGGCACTGATGGCGCTGTTGGCGCTGCTGCCGGCGGTCCATGCGAACGCGGCAATCCTGCAAGGCGAAGTAATCGTCGTCGTCGACGGCGACAGCTTCGTGCTCGTCGACTCGTCCGGCGTCATGCACAGGGGCCGCATTGCCGGCATTGACGCACCCGAGCGATTCCAGCCCTTCGGCAATCGCGCAAAGCGCCATCTTTCCGGGCTGGTGTTGCACAAGCCGGTGGTGCTCGACTGGTACAAGGAAGACCAATATGGCCGCCGGATCGGCAAGCTGAGTGCAGACGGACGCGACGCCGGGCTGGAACAGTTGAGAGCCGGACTGGCCTGGCACTACAAGTCGTATGAAGGTGAACAGCATATGGACGAGCGCGCCAGCTACAAGGCTGCGGAAGGCGAGGCGCGCAAGCAGAGGCGTGGATTGTGGGAGCAGGACGCGCCGGTGCCGCCGTGGGAATACCGGCGACAGCACAGCAGCCGCTAGTGCGGAATTCGACCCGTGCGCTTCCTATGCACTGATATTCGCCACTGCGGTGGGCACTGCGGTGGGTATACTCGCTGCTATTGCGCCTGACCACGGCATTCCGACAACTATTATTGCAAGGGCCACATGGCCATCAAATCAACCATCTACAAAGCCAGCCTGCAGATCGCCAACATGGATCGCGGCTACTACGGCGACCACTCGCTGATCATTGCCCGCCACCCGTCCGAGACCGACGAGCGCATGATGATGCGCGTGCTCGCCTTTGCGCTGAATGCGGACGAGGCACTTGCCTTCGGCAAGGGCTTGAGCGACGAAGACGAACCCGACCTGTGGCAAAAGGACCTGACCGGCGCGATAGAAAAATGGATCGAGGTCGGCCAGCCCGACGACAAGCGGCTGCTGAAGGCCAGTGGGCGTTCCGACCAGGTGCTGTTGTATTGCTACAGCTCGACCTGCGACATCTGGTGGAAGCAGATTGCCGGCAAAGTGGAGCGCGCACGAAACCTGTGCGTGATGAAGGTGCCGTCGGGTGCCAGCATGGAGCTGGCAGCGCTGGCCCAGCGCACGATGCAGTTGCAATGCACGGTGCAGGACGGGCAGATCTGGCTGGGCGATGGCGAGAAGGTGGTGCAGCTTGAACTCATCACGCTCAAGGATTTCAATCCGCAGCGCTAGCGTTCTCGTCCTGGCTACATTCCGGGCAGCCGGCCCTGATCATTACCCAAATCGGTGGGTTTGTGGTTTTGTGGTTTTGTGGTTTTGCGGCTCTTTGGCTTGCGGGTCGTGTGGCTGGGTTTGATGGTTGTCGTTGTGAAGCCGGGAGACACCCCGGCGGGTGTGTCCCTTTCTTTTTAAAAAGAAAGGAACCAAAGAAAACACCGTCAAAACCCACTTGGCCAACGCCCACCTCGATCGCCAACCAGACTCGGATGCCTGGGCTAATCCAGTGCGCCGTTCGCGAGGAAGATCCTGCCACACGTTCGCTTCTGACCGGGATCAGTCAACCCGCTTCAATGCCGCCGACCGCACACTACCGCTCGTTGACTCTTAATGTTTTTCGAAGCCGCTAATTGGCTCTTGAGGGCGGGTTGTCAAGGGGCGCGGATGTCGCAGGCGATTTTCTGCCGCTCTCTGCCTTTCGTGAACAGATCCCCTCCGTCGCTTGTTTGAAGCTTCGAAAAACATTAAGAGTCAACGGTGCGCTGGGCATCGGTATAAGACACTTCATGGGGTTGGCTGATTAGGTAAGCGGCACACAGCCGAGGGATCATCTCTCGCGAACGTCGCACTGGATTAGCCCAGACATTCGCGTCTGGTTGGCGTTCGGCCCCGCCGTTGGCCAAGTGGGTTTTGACGGTGTTTTCTTTGGTTCCTTTCTTTTTTAAAAGAAAGGAACACACCCGCCGGGGTGTCTCCCGGCTTCACAACGACAGCCACCAAACCCAGCCACACGAACCGCAAGCCAAATAGCCACAAAACCACGGTGGCGGGCAACGACCCCCTTGCTTGAAACGCTGCTGCCTGAAAAACTCACGCACCACTTCACCCCTCCACCCCCCTTCTCAAATGCCGCATGGCCGCTGCAATCCCGGGCCACCCGAACTCCCTGCGTGAGTTTTTTACATGCCTTGTCAGGATATTTCAGTTGTTCGCTCGTCCCCGGCAGCCTGATACTGATAGGGCTTTGCAGAAAAAAACAGGATGCGCGCACGCGTGCCCGAGGCATATCGGAGATAAGGACGTCACCATGATCGAAAACATTCCCGCGCAAGAGCGCGGACCGCGCATGCTGGAAGCCGGCATGGCGCAGGCTGAGGTGCAGGCATTCCTGCAGGCGCTGGACTTTTGCGACGAGCGGCTCGGCGGCAAGACCGGCAGCGGCACATTAAAGGACGACGCTAGCGCGTTGCGGCAAGTCTGCCTGCAGGGCCGCGCCCTGATCGCGCAGCTGCCAGTGAAGTCGGCGCGCAGCCGCGCGCAAAAGCGCGCCGTCGAAGCGATCCAGCACCCGACCTGGCAAGCCTGCGTGTGCTTCTTCCGCCTTCATGTGCATGGCGTGTACTGCGCGCTGACCGATGACGGACACAAGTCGCTGCGCGTGGACGCCCTGCTGTCGCAGGTGGCCACGCTGCTGCCCGGCATCCTGCCGAGCGATGCCGAACTGGAACACGAACTGGGTTTCGCGCAGAAGGACAAGGACGGGCTGGAAATCATCCAGGGCCTGTTCGTCAGCGCCGTGCTGTCGCAGCAGGACATCGGCAGCCACCTGGTGCGCTCGATGCTGCGGCCGACCGCGCAGGCGCTGTCGCTGCTGGACGAGTTCATCGCCACCGGCCGCGCCGACCTGGGCGTGGTGAAAGTCGAAGTCCTTGACGGCACCGCCACCGTCACGCTGCACAACGAGCGTTACCTGAATTCGGAAGACGACACCACCGTGCAGCCGCTGGAAGTCGCCTTCGACCTGGTGCTGCTGCATCCCGACGTGCGCCTGGGCGTGCTGCGCGGCAGCGTGGTGGACCATCCCAAATACAAGGGCCGGCGCATCTTTTGCTCCGGCATCAACCTGACCCGCATATACCAGGGCAAGCAAAGCTATGTGTCCTTCCTGTTCCGGAACATGGCCATGCACCCGAAAATCTATCGCGGCATTTTGCCCGGCGATTTCGTCGACAGCATCCACGCGCCGCTCAACGAACCCGAAAACACGCTGGAAAAAATGTGGGTCGCCGTGGTCGAGACCTTCGCCATCGGCGGCGGCTGCCAGTTGTTGCTGGTGGTCGACTACGTGATCGCCGAGAGCGGTTCTTATTTCAGCCTGCCGGCGCGCAAGGAAGGCTTCATCCCCGGCGTTTCCAACATGCGCTTGCCGCGCTATGTCGGCGAGCGGCTGGCAAAGCAGGCAATCCTGTTCGACAAGCGCTTCGACGCCGATACCCCCGAGGGACGGCTGATCGCCAACGAAGTGGTAGCGCCGGACCAGATGGAATCCGCGCTGCGCAACTGCGTCGATGCGGCAGTCGGCTCCGGACTGGTCAGCGCCGGCGGCAACCGCAAGGTAATGCGTATCCAGAGCGAGCCGTTCGACCTCTTCCGCCAATACCTGGCGACCTATGCGCGGGAGCAGGCTTTCTGCAGCCTGTCGGAGCAGCTGATCGCCAACCTGGAGCGGCATTGGAACGCCAAGGAACGCAAGCTGTGATGACCGTGGAAATGCTGGAGGCAGTCGCATGCTGACCTTGTCCAACATGCTGCGTGCCACGGCGCAATGCTACGGCACGCGGCCCGCGATACTGGACGCCGATGGTGACCAGGCGGGCAACCTGAACTGGGACCAGTACTTCGAGCAGATCCGCAAGACCGCCGGCGCGCTGCGCCGCCTGGGCCTGCAGCCGGGCGACCGCTTCGCCACCCTGTGCCGCAATTGCGTGCTGCACGGCCAGTTGCTCAACGCCGGCTATTGGGCCGGCGTGGTGCCGGTGGTGCTGAATTTCCGCCTGTCGCCGGCCGAGATCGCCCAGCTTCTCGAGGACGCGCAGTGCGATGTGCTGATGATCGACAACGCCTTCCTGCCACTGCTCGACCAGTCCGCCTTTGCCCGTTACCGGGAGCGCGCGATCGTGGTGCCGGTCGACGGCAGCGATCCCTGCTTTCCGCGGCTGGACGACATGATCGCGCTGTCGGCGCCCTTGCCCGGCCATGAGGCGCATGAGGACGACGATGCCATCATCCTCTATACCGGCGGCACCACAGGACGCGGCAAGGGCGTGCGGCTGTCGCATCGCAATGTGATGTCGAACGCGCTGCAGCTATCGCGCGTGATCAATCCCGACGAGTACGACATCTACCTGCATGTGTCGCCGATGTTCCATTCGACCGACCTGAAAGCGACAGTGGTCACGATGTTCGGCGGCGGTCATGTGTATCACAAGGAATTTTCGGTCGATGCGGTGCTGCAGTCAGTGGAACGGCACCGGGTCAGCATCCTGAGCCTGGTGCCGACCATGATCGTGCGTGTCCTGAAGGAAGGACGGCTGGACCAGTACGATCTGTCCGCACTGCGGCTGGTCAGCTACGGCACGTCGCCGATCGGCGAAGGCACGCTGCGCGCGGCGATGGCTGCGTTTCCACACGCTGGCTTCCATCAATGCTACGGCCTGACCGAGGCCTCGCCGCTGCTGGCCTTGCTGGACGAGCCCGCGCACCGGCGTGCGTTACAGGACAAGCCGGAACTGTTGCGCGCGGCCGGCAGGCCGCTGCCCGGCGTCGACATGCGCTTCCTGGATGACAACGGACAGGAGGTGCCACGCGGCGAAATCGGCGAGATCGTCGTGCGCGGGCCACAAGTGAGCAAAGGCTACTGGAATCGGCCCGAGGACAATGCCAGCGCATTCCGCGACGGCTGGTTTCACACCGGCGATGTCGGGCGCCTGGATGAGGATGGCTACCTGTACGTGCTGGACCGCAAGAAGGACATGGTGATCACCGGCGGCGAGAACGTCTACACGCGGGAAGTCGAGAATGTGCTGCACCAGCATCCGGACGTGGCGGATGTGGCCGTGGTCGGCGTGCCGGATGAAAAATTCGGCGAGGCGCTGCTGGCGGCGATCGTGCTGCGCGCCGGACGGGAGGCACCGCCAGAGCAGGCGCTGATCGAGTTTTGCCGGTCGCAACTGGGCGGATTCAAGATTCCGCGGCGCTATCTGTTCGTGGACCAGTTTCCGCGCACGACGATGGGGAAGATCAGGAAGCCGGAAATTGCGCAGATGTATTTGCGCAAGGCGGAGACCGCCGCGCCCTGAGGCCCAAGGCAGGCCAAAAGCGGGCCCAAAGCAGGCCGGGACGTTTGCGCTCCCGGCCTGCATCTCACCGGCAATGGCGGTGTTGCAAACTTAGTCGATCTTGGCGCCCGAAGCCTCGACCACGGCCTTCCATTTCTTGCGGTCACTGTCAGCCAGCGCCACCACATCCTGCGGCGTGCTTGGTGTCGCTTCCAGGCTCTGCTCACGCAGACGCGCGACAAATTCCGGATTCCGCAAGACCTTGTTCAGCGCCGCATTCAACCTGGTGATCGACTCCTTCGACTGCTTGCTCTGCGCCACCAGCGCAAACCACACCGTCGTCTTCAGCTCGGGATAACCGAGTTCGTCGACCGACGGCACGTCCGGCAACTGGAACCAGCGCTTGCTCATCGTGACCGCCAGCGGACGCACCTTGCCAGCGCGAATCTGGGCCACGAGTTGCGGCATGTTGTCCGTATTCAGCTGCACTTCGCCGGAAACCACCGCCTGCATTGCCGGTCCGTTGCCCTTGTACGGCACATGCACCATGTCCAGGCCGAGGGAGCTCTTGATCAGTTCATTGAGCAGGTGGCCGGTGCTGCCCACGCCGGCGCTGGAGTATGACACCTTGCCCGGATTAGCCTTGGTGTAGGCAATGAATTCCTTGAACGTCTTCACCGGCAGCGAGGCCGGGACGACGATGGCGTTGCTGGTCTGGGCGACCAGTCCGACCGGCTGCAGGTCGGCAACGGGATCGTAGCCCAGCTTGTCCTTGAACAGGAACTGGTTGATCGACATCTGCGACTGCGTGACCATCAGGAAATAATGGTCGTCAGGCGTTGCCTTTGCAAAGGCTGCGGTGCCGAGGGTGCCGCCGGCGCCGCCCTTGTTCTCGATGACAACCTGTTGCCCGAGTTCCTCGGACAGGTTCTTTGCCACCAGGCGGGTGGTGATATCGGTCGATCCCCCTGCAGCGTAGGGCACGACGATCCTGATCGGGCGGTTGGGCCAGTTGGACTGGGCGTATGCGGATCCGGTTACGGCTGCCACGCAGGCCAGCGCGCAGCTGATACGGACGAATCGGGACAATTGCGATTTCATGGGTCTCCTTGGTTTCGCAAGATGGTCCCCGCTGGCCTTGGGAAAAGGCGCGGGATTTTTTAGAAGAATGCCGAGTATGCAGTGTCTTGTCTGCAATACCAATCCAGTTATATTCACTGCGCAGGAAAAAAACTCACGCCGGCGAAGCCTGGACGATCTGCCGCCGGCGGCCTGCGCCAGCGCCCTGCAGCCACCCCCGGTGTGACGTGGTGCATGTGCGGTTTCGCGAGTGTCAGCCTATGGCCGGGACGGGCTTGCCTGACGACTTTGGCCAGCGTGTTCCAGGCGATGGCCGTCAGGAAAAATCACACGCCATGACAATTAATCGATTGAGCATACGGGCTCCGATCCTGATACTTGCCACACTTGCTTGCCACACATGCGACCGATGCTGCATGAGCCCGGTCGCCCGAAGGAGATAAATTGAAACGCTTGAATTCGTATTGGCTCGCCACGGCGGCCGGAAAGGATCGGCCATGAAAGCGGCACCATTCGACTACGTCTGCGCCAGCAACCTCGAGCACGCGCTCGAAGTGCTCGACGCCAACGCATACGACGCAAAACTGATCGCAGGCGGCATGAGCCTTGTGCCCATGATGGCGATGCGACTGGCACGCCCTGCCCTGCTGGTCGACATCAACCGGCTGGACGAACTGAAAAACATCCGCATCGAGGCGGACAAGGTGATCATGGGCGCGGCGACCCGCCAGCGCAATGTCGAGTTCGACACCGAACTGCACAAATCGCTGCCCCTGGTGCGCGATGGCTTGAAATGGGTCGGGCATGTCCAGACCCGCAACCGCGGCACCATAGGCGGCAGCCTGGCTCACGCCGATCCGTCGGCCGAAATGCCGCTGGCCGCCAGGATACTGGATGCCACCATGCGCTTGCGCAGCAAGGCGGGCGGCGAGCGCACCGTTGCCGCATCCGAATTTTTCCAGGGACCGATGTTTACCGCGGTCGGAGAAACCGAATGCCTGGTTGAAATCGAATGGCCGGTCTGGCAAGGCCCGGGCGTGGTTACCGCGTTCGAGGAAGTCGCCATGCGCAACGGCGATTTCGCCATGGCATCCGCCGCCTGCCAGTTGCAGATCGACAGCAGCGGCATTTGCCAGCGCGCCGCGTTCGGACTCGGCGGGGTGGACGGCACGCCGCTCGCCTTCCCCGACCTGGCGCAGCAAATGATAGGCCGCAAGATCGATGAAAACCTGGCGAAAGAAATTGCGCACGCCGCTGCAAAGCGTGCCGAGCCGGGCTCGGACATGCACGCCGACGGCGAATTCCGCCGCCACCTGGCGACAGTGCTGCTGTCGCGCATCCTGGCCAGCGCCGGCCAGGGCCAGCGCGCCGCGCTCGCCGCATAAAAGGAGAGAATACGATGTCAAGCAATCTTGTAAAAGTCGAAATCAAGGTCAACGGCGTGATCCAGCCGCGGCTGATCGAGCCCCGCACCACGTTGGTGGATTTCCTGCGCGAGCATCTGCAGATGACCGGCACCCACGTCGGCTGCGAGCACGGCATCTGCGGCGCCTGCTCGGTGCTGCTCAATGGCGAGCCGGTGCGTTCATGCTGCATGTTCGCCGTGCAGGTGGACGGCATGGAAATCACCACGGTAGAAGGCCTGGCGCCGGAGCGCGGCCAGCTGTCGAAGATCCAGGATGCGTTCTGTGAAAAGCACGCCATGCAATGCGGCTATTGCACCCCCGGCATGCTGATCGCCTGCCACGCGCTAGTCGAGAAAAACCCGCATCCGGACGATGAACAGATCCGCGAAGCAATCGGCGGCAACATCTGCCGCTGCACCGGCTACCAGCAGATCGTGGACGCAGTGAAATACGCGACCAGCGACGATTCGAAGGAGGACGCCCATCATGGCTGAGCTTAATCCGTCCGCATTCCGTTACATTGGCAAGCATCGCCGCGCGGTCGAACACAAGCGCTTCGTGCTTGGCCAGGGGCATTATGCCGCCGACATCCAGCTGCCCGGCATGCTGCATGTGGCAATCGTCGCCAGCCCATATGCGAGCGCGAAGATCGTGTCGATCGACGCCTCGGAAGCGCTGGCCATGCCCGGCGTGCATGCAGTGCTGACCGGCGAGGAATTCCAGGCCAACACCGAACCTTCCCTGCCCGGCGTCGACGCCGCCAGCGTGACCCGCTATTCGCTGGCCAAGGGCGTGGTGCGCTACGCCGGCGAATGGGTGGTGGCAGTGGTCGCGGACTCGCGCGCACTGGCCGAAGACGCCAGCGAACTGGTCCAGGTCGAGTATGAACAGACCGACCATGTGATGGATCCGGAATTTGCATTGACCGAAGCGGCGCCGCTGGTCCATCCCTCGCACGGCTCGAACCAGATCTTCCGCCGCCTGTGGACCTGGGGCGAAGTTGACCAGGACTTCAGCCAGGCCGAGCACAAGCTGACCTACCGCGTGCGCTGGGCGCGCAGTTCGACGGTGCCGATCGAAACCTTCGGCGTCGCCTGCCAGTGGAACGATGCGACCCAGATCCTCGATGTCTGGGCCTCGATCCAGATGCCGAAGTATCCGGACCAGATGGCGAAATGCCTGCGCCTGCCGGGCAACAACGTGCGCGTGCATTTCGACGTCGACGTCGGCGGCAGCTATGGCGTCAAGCGCGGCCTCAAGCATTCGGTGCTGGTCGGTTACCTGGCCCGCAAGCTGGGCCGTCCGGTGCGCTTCATCGAAGACCGCCTGGAAAACATGCGTGGTGGCGACATGCAGGGCCCGGACCGTATTTTTGACGTCACGATGGCATTCAACGGCGACGGCGTGATCAAGTCGATGCGGATGCGCGCAGTCGACGATATCGGCGCCTACTCCGGCCGTTCGCCGCTGCAACTGGGCAAGCCGGTTGGCGCGATCGTCGGGCCGTACCGTATCGGCAGCGTCGAATACGAAGCGGTTTCGGTGCTGACCAACAAGACGCCACAGGAAGCCGTGCGCGGCTTCGGCCAGGCGCCGACCAACTACGCCATCGAGTCCGGTATCGACAAGGTGGCGCGCTATCTCGGCATGGACCGGATCGAACTGCGCGGTCGTAACCTGATCGGCAAGGACGAATTTCCCTACCTGATCCCGAGCGGCACCCACTACGATTCGGGCGACTACGAAACCGTGCTGGGCAAGGCCATGGCGGCGGCGCCGTTCGACCAGTTGCTGAAGCAGCGCGACGAGCTGCGCGCCCAGGGGCTGCTGGCCGGCATCGGCGTGTCGACCTGCCTGGAGCCGTCGGGCGGCAACTCGGCCTTCGAGCCGCTGTTCAATCCGAAGAACGGCACCACCACCTGGATGGATTCCTGCCTGGTGCGGATCGATCTGTCGGGCCACCTGACGGCACTGATGGGCACCTCGACCTCGGGCCAGGCGCACGAGACGCTGGTGTCGACCGTGGTCGGCGAGATCATGCAGCGCGAGCCGGACAGCATCCGCGTGCTGCATGCGGATTCGCTCAACGCGCTGCCGTCCAACAGCCCGGTCGGCAGCCGCATGGCAATCATGCTGGGCGGCGCCGCCGCTGGCGCGGCAAAGATCCTGCGCGCCAAGCTGGTGAAGATCGCCGCGCACAATCTCGGCGTGACTGAAGATGAAGTGCAGTACGAAGACGGCAATGTGGTGGTCAAGGCCGATCCGTCGCGCCGCCTGAGCTGGGATGCGCTGGTCGAAATTGCGCATCGCTTCTATCACAAGATGCCGGAAGGCATGGAGCCCGGGCTGCAGGAAAAATTCGTCTGGGAAGTGCCGACCGGCGGCAGGCTGCCGACTGCGGACGGCAAGGTGCAGATGTATCCCTGCCATTCATTCGAATCGCACATCATCCTGACCAGCATCGACCCCGAGACCGGCAAGCTGAAAATCCATCGCTATGTCTGCGGCCACGACTGCGGCGTGATGATCAGCCCGGACGTGGTGCACGGCATGGCCTACGGCGGCATCGCCCACGGCCTGGGCGCGGCGCTGATGGAGAAGTTCGCGTTCTCCGAAGAAGGCCAGCTGCTATCGGGTACATTCATGGACTACCTGCTGCCCAGCGCGGAGGAAGTGCCGACGATCACCATCGTCGACCACTGCACGCCGTCGCCGCTGACCGAGTTCGGCCAGAAAGGCTCGGGCGAAGCCGGCTACCTCGGCGCCCCGGCCGCGATTGCCAGCGCGGTCAACGATGCGCTGGCGCCGGTCAATGCCTCGCTGGACGCGCTGCCGATGACGCCGCAGGCGATCTGGCGCGCTCTGCAGCTGGCAGGAAAAATCAACGCAAAATAATGCAAGACAACGCACAAGGAAAAAGAAGAAATGGCTGAGCTGATCATTGACGTACATGCCCACTACATCCCGCGCGCCGCGCTCGACCAGTTCGAGGACAGCAAGCACCTGTTCCCTTCGGTCAGCCTGACGAAGAGCGAAGCCGGCACCCGCATGTCTTTCGCCGGCGGCGAAATGACGCGTCCGATCTCGCCCAAGCTGTCCGACCTGGCCGACCGCAAGGCGTGGATGGACAAGAACAACATCGACCACCAGCTGCTGGGCGGCTGGCTCGACAGCTTCGCCTACGAAATCCCGGCAGCGGAAGGCGCGGCATGGAGCCGCTACCTGAACCGCCACATGCTGGAAGGCCTGAAGGACGAGCAGCGCTTCACCGCGCTGGCCACCGTGCCGCTGCAGGACGGCAAGCTGGCAGCCGAAGTGCTGGGCGAAGCATGGGAGCAGGGCTTTGGCGGCGCCATGATCGGCACGCTGCCGCACGGCCTCTCGGGCGTGCTGGACTCGCCCGACCTGGACCCGTTCTGGCAGAAGGCGGACGACCTGGGCGCGGCAATCTTCCTGCACCCGATGTTCGTGTGCGGCGAGCCGCGCCTGGCCGACTACGACCTGGTGAATGCGCTGGGCCGCGTGGCCGATACCTCGATCGCGGTGTCCCGCCTGCTGTACTCCGGCCACCTGCTCAAATACACCAAGCTGAAGCTGGTGCTGGCGCACGGCGGCGCGATGCTGCCGTTCGTGATGGGCCGCCTGCAGCGCAGCCACGCCATCTCGCATGGCAAGTATGCAGATCCGCGCAAGGGTTTCGAAGCGCTGTATTTCGACAGCGTGGTGTTCGACCATGACGTGCTGGAATGGCTGCACAAGAAATCCGGCGACGACAAGATCATGCTCGGCTCGGACATGCCGTTCCCGATCGGCGATCCGGAACCGCGCCGCATCATCGAGGAAGGCTCTTACCTTGGCGCTGTGCAGCGCCGCCAGATGCTGAGCAGTACCGCGCAAAAAGTCTTCCGCCTGCGCGCCGACCACGAAGCCGCAAAAGCCTGAACCGGCCCGGCTGGCTGGCCGGCCGGATTGTGAACGCCAAAAAACACCAACAAGGAAAAAGACATGATCTACGAACTGAAAAAATATGTGCCGAACGCCGGCAAATCCCAGGCCCTGAAAGAGCGTTTCGAGAAAGTCACGCTTCCGATCTTTGCCCGCGTCGGCGTCAAGGTCGCGCACGTCTTCGAAAACCCGGCAGAGCCGGAAGCGCTGTACTACATGACCTGCTTCGACACCGCCGAACAACGCGACGCGGCATGGAAGGCATTCGGCGCCGATGCAGAATGGAAGGCAGCCAAGGCCGCCAGCGAAACCGACGGCCCGCTGCTGGCGTCGCAGACATCGGTCGACCTGCAGCCGACCGCTTTCTCGCCGAAGTGATGACAGCCGCCACCATCAGCCGCGTGCGCGGCGCGGCCGGCGCGACCGGCGCGGCCAACGAAATTGCGCTGCACACCTGGGGCGCGCCGGATGCGCCGGTGGTGCTGCTGGCGCATTCGATCCTGGCCTCCAGCATGATGTGGGAACGCCAGGGTGCGCTGCTGGCGCAGCAGGGCTTCCGCGCGATCGCCATGGACACCCGCGGCCACGGCGGCTCGGACGCCCCGGTCCCGCCCTATTCGATGGACGACCTGGCGGCCGACACCGTGGCGGTGATGGATGCGCTCAAGATCGAGCGCGCGCATTACATCGGCTTGTCGCTGGGCGGCATGTCCGGCTTCGGCCTTGGTATCTCGCACGGCGAGCGCTTGCTCAGCATGGTGCTGTGCGACGCCCGCGCCGATGCGCCGGCGCCTTTCGCCGCAGTGTGGGACGACCGCATTGCGGCAGCGCGCGAGCATGGCTGCCAGGTACTGGCAACGGCCACTGCCGAGCGCTGGTTCGGCCGCGATTTCATGGAACGCAACCCGGATGTGGCGCAGCGTTTCCTGGCGACCATCGGCGCCACCAGCATCGCCGGCTTCATCGGCTGCGCGCAGGCAATCCAGGGGCTGGACTACCTGAAAGACGTGCAGCGCATCAAGGTTCCCGTGACGCTGGTGGTCGGCTCGAAGGATGTGCCGCTGCCGGATGCAATGATCGATATCCAGTCCCGTATTGCGGGTGCGAAAATCGAAATCATTGCCGATGCCGGCCACTTGCCCAATATCGACCAGCCGGATGCGTTCGACGCTGCCTTGTTGCGTCATTTCGCGCAGTTCGCGCCTCGCTAGACATACGGAGATTTGATGGAAATTACTGGCAAGCAAACGATCGCAGCGCCCCGGACCGCGGTCTGGGACGCACTCAACGATCCTGCAATACTGAAGAACTGCCTGCCCGGCTGCGAGTCGGTCGAGCGGGTCACCCCGGATGAATTCAAGGTGGTGCTGGCCGCTGCCATCGGTCCGCTGCGGGCGAAGTTCAGCGGCAAGCTGCGCATCGCCGACGCCAACCCGCCCAGCACCTGCACCATGGTGTTCGAGGGCCAGGGCGGCGCCGTCGGATTCGGCAAGGGCAGCTCGACCGTGACCCTGGAAGAAGTCGCGGACGGCACCGAGCTGTCCTATTCGGCCAAGGCGCAGGTGGGCGGCAAGCTGGCGCAAGTCGGCTCGCGCCTGATCGACAGCGTCGCCAAGAAGATGTCGGACGATTTTTTCAATGCGTTCAAGAAGCAACTGCAAGCTGTTGCCCCGGCCGAGGCTGCCGCCGGTGATGTCCCGGCTCCCGCCGCTGTTCCGGTTTCTGGTTCTGCTACGGCTGCGATCGTGGCACCGGCACAAGCCGTCGCAGTGCCGGCGACGAGCGTGGCAGGCGCTTCTGTTCCTGTTGTGACGCCAGCATCAACGCCGTCTGCAATCCCCAACCAAGCCATGACTGTTCCTGCATGGTGGCTGCTGGTGGCTGCCTTTGTCGGGGCAGCTTCTGCAATTGCGGGCGCCGTACTGGTCCGCTGATTTCCCTGCTGTTCCAACCGAGACCATAAAGAGACCATAAATGAATAAAATTGATCAACGTCGCCGCTCCCTCATGGTGGCAGGCATGGCCGGTGCGGCCAGTGCCGCAATCGGCTTCCCCGGCATCGCGTCGGCCCAGGGCAAGACCATCAAGATCATCGTCGGCTTCCCGGCCGGCCAGGCGACCGACAGCGTCGCACGCCTGCTGGCCGAGAAGCTGCGCCCCGCAACCGGCGACAACTACATCGTCGAGAACAGGCCGGGCCAGGGCGGCAGCATTGCGCTCGGCGCGCTGGCAAAAGCGCCCAACGATGGCACCACCTGGATGCTGGCCCACATGTCGGCCGTGGCCGCCACGCCGCATTTGTACAAGAGCGTCCCCTACGACACGCTGAAGGATTTCGAAGGTGCCGGGCTGGTCGGCGACCTGCCTTTCATGCTGGTCTGCAATCCTTCGCTGCCGATCAACAACGTGCAAGAACTGGTGCAGTACGCCAAGGCCAATCCGGACAAGCTGACCAATGCCTCGTCGGGCAACGGCACCGTGTCGCACCTGGCGATGGAAGAGCTGAAGCGTCGCGCCGGCATCAAGATCGTCCATGTGCCCTACAAGGGCAGCTCGCAGGGCCTGACCGACGTCGTCTCCGGCAACGTGTCATGCGCGCTTGAAACGGCTGCTGCGGTACGGCCTTTCGTCCAGTCCGGCAAGCTGCGCCTGCTGGCTGCCGGCACGCGCAAGCGCCTGGCTGCCCCGCTCAACGCACCGACGCTGGCTGAACAGGGTTTCACCGACTTCAATGCGGCGACCTGGTTGATGGCGCTCTATCCCGCCGGCACCCCCAAGCCTGTCCTCAAGTCGACCTTCGACGCCATCGGCAAGATCGTGCGCGATCCTGAGACCGAGCAGCGCCTGGTCCAGATGGGCCTGCTGCCGCGCCTGTCGGCCAGCCCGGAAGAATCCCAGGCTTACGTCAAGTCTGAGTTCAAGTTCTGGGGCGATGTCGTCAAGCGCAGCGGTGCCTCGCTCGACTGAGTCCGCGATGCATAAGCATGGCCGCCCTCCCCGGGCGGCTTTCTCGCACCACCCCGCGGCGGCCTGTATTTTGCCCCGCGGGCAATGCGAATGGCATAATGAGGCGCCGCGTTTGCCGGCTTCTCGTCATGCCGCAGGCATTCGATGAAGGCCGGGCGCCCCGACCGGGCAGCACGACGGCATTCCGAAGCCAAGATGATCCGAAAACTTCCTCCACTCAACGCCGTTCGCGCCTTCGAAGTCGCTGCCCGCCATGTGAGCTTCACGCGGGCCGCCGAGGAATTGAGCGTCACCCATGGCGCAGTGAGCCGGCAGGTGGCATTGCTGGAAGAATGGCTGGGCAAGGAATTGTTCCGCCGCTCCGCCTCCCAACTTTCCCTGACCGAAGCCGGCAGGACCTATCTGGCCGAGGTGAGCGCGGTGCTGGACCGGCTGGCGGTTGCCTCCATGTATGTGAAGGAACAGGCCGGGCCGACCGCATTCCACATCAATGCGCCGCCGACCTTCACCATGCGCTGGCTGATTGCGCGCATGGCCAGCTTCCAGCGCCGCCATCCCGAAGTCGAAATCAGGCTGACCACATCGCTGGCTCCCGTCAATTTCCAGGAGCACGGCTACGACGTCGCGATCCGCGGCGCCCACGCGCCGCTGGAGGGCTGCAGTTCGCTGCCTTTCATGACCGAGATCACCGCCGCCGTCTGTCACCCGGACCTGCTGGGCGGGGTCAAGCTGATGCGTCCCGCGGACCTGGAACGACAGGCGCTGATCAGCTACGCTACCGAGCCCTTTTCCTGGCGCGACTGGCTGACCGAAGTCGGGCAGCCCGATCTGCGCCCGGCCAGCACGCTGAAGTTCGAGCAGATGTACTTCGCGCTGCAGGCGGCACAGGAAGGCCTCGGTTTCGTGCTGGTGCCGCTGTTCCTCGCGATCGATGACATCCTGGCCGGACGCCTGTGCGCGCCGTTTGGCATGCTGGGCGCCAGCCGCCGCAACTATTACGCGAACTTCTCCACCAGTTCGGCCAATTATCCCGTGGTGCGCGGATTCTACGAGTGGCTGGTGCGTGAAGGTCACGACACCGAGGAATCGATCCTCGCGTGGGCCCAGTCCATGGGCTGGCGGGTGTAAATAATTTCCGGAAATCCAGCGCACGAGGCTGCGCAAAAAAAGAATATAGACTATATTCTTTCCTGATATTGTCCGGTGAGCGCTTGCGGCTGCGCGTGAACCGCCCTCGTGTCGTCCAACTTTCGAGCCTGCCAAACATGTCCGAACCTATCCCTGCCGCCACCGTCACCTGGCCGACCAAAGACTCGTCCCGCGTCCCTTTCCAGGTCTTCGTCGACCAGGACCTGTACGAGCGCGAGCAGACCACGCTGTTTCGCGGGCCGGTATGGAATTTCGTCGGCGTCGACATCGAGATCCCGAACGCCGGCGACTACAAGACCACCTTCGTCGGCGATACGCCGGTGGTGGTGGTGCGCGACCATGATGGCAAGATAAATTGCGTGGTCAACCGCTGCGCGCACCGCGGTGCGACACTGTGCTTCGATTCCGGCGGCAACAAGGAAGACTTCACCTGCGCGTATCACAACTGGCGCTACGACCTGTCCGGCACCCTGAAAAGCGTGGCCTTCCAGCAGGGGGTGCGCCGGGTCGGCGGCATGCCACCGGACTTCGACATGTGCAAGCACAACCTGACGAAGCTTCGGGTTGAAACCATCTGCGGCATCGTTTTCGCGACTTTCTCCGACGACACGCCGCCACTCGAAACCTACCTCGGGCCGCGCATGGTGCACCACATACGCCGCACCTTCTCGCGCCCGATCGAGATCCTCGGCACCAGTTCGCAGGTCCTGCACAGCAACTGGAAGCTGTACATCGAGAACGTCAAGGATTCGTACCACGCCAGCCTGCTGCACACATTCTTCACCACCTTCAAGCTGAACCGGCTGACGATGGAAGGCGGCGTGCTCACCGAGAGCAACGGCGGCAACCACATCAGCTGGTCCAAGCGCGACACCGACAAGGCCGAAGGCACGTCCTACGAAAAGTCCGGCGAACTGCGCGCGATGATGGACGACTTCAGCCTGGCCGACCCGAGCCTGCTGAAGGTATGGGGCGAGTTCGACGATGGCATCACCCATGCGATCCAGGCGATCTTCCCCACTTTCGTGGTGCAGCAGGTGCAGAACTCGCTGGCCCTGCGGCTGCTGGTGCCGCGCGGCGTCGACAAGTCGGAACTGTTCTGGATCATGATCGGCTACGCGGACGACACGCCGGAGCAGCGCGACATGCGCCTGCGGCAAAGCAACCTGGTGGGGCCGGCCGGGCTGGTGTCGATGGAAGACGGCATCATTGGCGAATTCGTGCAGCGCGCGATCAAGCGCGACACCGACAAGAACGCGGTGCTGGAAATGGGCGGCCGCGATGTGGAAGACCAGCAGTCGCGCGTGAGCGAGGCAGCGGTGCGCGGCTTCTGGCAAGCCTATCGCGGCGTGATGGGCCTGTGAGCGGAAAGGGACAACAATGAATGACGTGAACAATTCCGAACTGCTGCAGCGCGTGGAACGGCTGCAGACCGACTATGTCAACACGATCGACGAGGAACGCTACCGCGACCTGCCCGACTTCTTCACCGAGCGCGGCCGCTATCGCATCATCTCGAAGGAAAACCACCAGCGCGGCCGGCCTTTCGGGCTGGTGTTCTGCGACAGCCGCGCCATGTTTCGCGACCGCATCGTGTCGATGTTCAAGGCCAACATCTTCGAGCCGCATACCTACCGCCACCTGACCGGCCGTACCACGCTCGGCCGCGGCGCCGACGGTGTGCTGGAAGCCCGCACCAGTTACATGGTCGCCCGCATCATGCATGACGGCGCCCAGGAATTGTTCAGCACCGGCGTCTATCTTGACCGCATGGTCGAAGAAGATGGCAAACTGCTGTTTTGTGAAAAAATTGTCGTCACTGACTCCAGTCGCGTCGATGCGCTGCTGGTAATACCCCTCTAGGAGTTTGAATGGCCTGGCAAAAAGTCGCCCGCGAAGATGCAATCGATGCGGATATTCCCACTGCCGTTTCGGTCGGCGAGCAGCTGATCGCACTGTACAAGGTGGACGGACAGGTATACGGCACCAGCAATGTGTGCACCCACCAGTTTGCATTGCTGTCGGATGGTTATATCGACGGCGACTGCATCGAATGCCCCTTGCACCAGGCCTTGTTCCATATTCCGACCGGGAAGCTGCGCTCGGGACCGACTTGCGATGATCTGAAGACCTTTCCGATCAAGATCGAGGACGGCGAGGTTTTTGTTGATTGCTAGTGAAGCGGAGACGGGTCCCGGCCCGGATGGCATTCCCGCCGGACGCTGCCCGGCCTGAGCCGGCCTGCATGTCCCGAACTGACCAATGACTACGAAGTCACAGGCACCGCTGTCGATCGTGCGCGTGAAAATCGCGCCGCAGATCGTCGAACGGCTGCGTGAAGAGATCGTGACCGGCGTCTGGACGCCAGGCGCGACCTTGCCCGCCAATGTGCTGTCGGCCCGCTTCGGGGTGTCGCACATTCCGATCCGCGAAGCCTTGCTGGTGCTGGAATCCGAAGGCTTCCTGAGCCTGGCGCCGAACCGGGTGGCGATCGTCACCGAACCCACCATTGCGGCTACCAGCGACAAGCTGATCGTGCTGCGCAATCTCGAAGGCCTGGCTGCCGAACTGGCGTGCGCGCAGGCGACCGACGCTGACATGGAGGACCTGCTGCGCCTGCAGCGCGATCTGGAACACTGTTTCGAGTCGCATGACCTGGCCGGCTATCACCAGGCCAACCAGGCCTTCCACCGGCGGCTGGTGGACGCTGCCGACAACCAGACCCTGTCCGATTTCCACCAGGCGTTGACGCGGCATCTGGAATGGGCACGGGTGCGCTCGAAGATCCGGGCTGAATTCCTGGCCGATGCGCCGCAGCAGCACAGGCAGATCATCGATTGCCTGCGCAAGCGGGACGGGGTGTCAGCGCGGCGGATGGCGGAGGAGCATTTTGCGCTGGTGAGCGAGGTGATATTGAGGGGTTTGCGGGAACAGGGGTGACAGCGTTGACCTGCCCGCGCCAGGAACACTCCCTGGCTTTCAGGGCTGTTCATTACCGATATCCGTGCGTGAGTGGTTTGGTGATTTGGTGGCTCGGCGGCTTTTGGCTTGCGGGTCGTGTGGCTGGATTTGATGGCTGTGGCTGTGAAGCCGCACCAACCGCAAGCCACAAACCGAAAAGCCTAAAGCACATCGCGGTAATAAGGCTGCTGGACCCCATCCCCACCCCAACCCTCCCCTTGAAAGGGAGGGAGCATTCATGGCGCGCGCCGGCCTACGCCATGAACACAGGCCAGTGGCAATGACCAGCCCTTGAAAAGCAGGGAACTACCGCGGGATCGACCTTCTGCGCCATTCCCGCAGCGCTATGCACTACTCCGCCGTAGCACCCGACGAAGCAATCACCTTCGCCCACTGCTCCAGATCCTTCTTCACGAACGACCCCAGCTGCGCCGAACTGCTGCCGATCGGCGTGGCACCCAGCGACATCAGGCTCTCGCGGAACTGTGGAAAGTTGACCGCGACGTTGACCTCTTTTGCCAGCTTGTCGACGATCGCTTGCGGCGTCTTGGCCGGGGCGAACAGCGCGTACCACGCGGTCACTTCAAACCCGTTCATGCCCTGCTCCGCATAAGTCGGCACATCCAGCCCCGGGATGCGCTTGTCGGACGCAATCGCGATCGCCTTCAGCTTGCCGGCCTTGATGTTGGTCGCTGCAGCCGTGTACTCGATCGACATGAAGCCAATCTGTCCGCCCATCAGGTCGGTCATGGCGGCGCCCGATCCCTTGTACGGCGCATGGATGACGTCAATGCCAACCCGCGATTTCAGCATTTCGCCGGCAAGGTGGTGCGGCGAGCCAATCCCGGCCGAACCGAATGCCAGGCCCGGCTTGGACTTCGCATAGCGGATGAATTCCTGCAGGTTGTTGGCCGGCGTGGACGGATGCACGATCAGTACGTGCGGAATGGTAGCGATCAGCGAGACCGGTTCGAAATCCTTGACCGCGTCATACGGCTTGGTCTTGTACAGCGTCGGGTTGATGCCGTGGGTGGTGGTGGCCCCGAGCAGCAGCGTGTAGCCGTCTGCCGGCGAACGCATCACCGCCTGGGTGCCGATGATGCCAGCGGCGCCGGGCCGGTTTTCGACCACGAACGACTGGTTCAACTGGGCGTTCAGACGGGTGGCCACGCTACGGGCAATGAAATCAAGCGCGCCGCCCGGCGTGAACGGGGCAACGATCTTGACCGGCTTGTCGGGGTAGGCCGACACAGCCTGGGATTGCGCTACCGCATGGCCGGCAGTAGCGGCAAGGGCGAGTAGCGCGATGCTGCGGGTAAACGCTTTGAGTCCTTTGAAGCAGTAATGCATTGCAGTCTCCGATCACAAGGGGGTGTGTATTATTTTTATGGAGCAAGACCTGTTCCATCCGGTCCGTAGCCAGTTTATCCACTTTTGGTGCAAATTGCTTTCTGGTAAGTAGTACCATTACCATTACGGTAAGGCACCCGATCCATACCTGTGCGTTTCTCTCACACTGTCACGTAAGGACACCATCAGCATGACCGCTTTCAGCACCCGGGCCGGAGTCTCCCTCGCCCTCGCCCTCGCCTTCGCCGCATCGGCCGCCCATGCCGTCGACTCGGCTGCCATCGAATACGGCACCGGCAACAGGACCGACATCACGCGCGTGAGCGCCCAGTGGAACTGGAAAAAGCCGCTATGGACATCGAGCCAGACCGAGCTCACGGGGCACTGGGACGCGAACGCCACCTACTGGCACGGCTCGCGTTTCAACAACGTCCCGGGCAGCGAGCAGAATTTCTACTCGCTCGGGATCACGCCGGTACTGCGCCTGCAGGGACTGAACTCGAAGACTGGCCCTTATGGCGAGGCCGGACTGGGCGTGCATTACTTCTCCGATCTCTACAATAACAACGGCAGCCAGCTGTCGACCCATTACCAGTTCGGCACCTTGTTGGGGGCCGGCTACCGGTTCTCGAACAAGCTCGACCTTGGCCTGCGCATCCAGCATTTCTCCAACGGCGGATTCAAGCAGCCCAATACCGGCGTCAACCTCGCCATCGTGCGCGCCGCTTACCGCTTCTGATCCGGGGCACCAGACCCCGCTCCAGACCCGGCTCCGGCGCCGGGCAGTGAACCTTCGGCCCTGCGCTGGCTCAAATCCAGCGCCCGGGCCAACGCCGCCGGGCGCGCGGACGGCGTATAAGTTCATCATGAATGGCCGTGATCCAGCCAAGGACCATGCAGGTCGTCGCGTCCAGCACCGACTGGACGCGATGGAGGCTTTGCACGACCTCGGCACCGGCCTTCTGTTCAGGAAAGACCTGCAGGGCGCGCTGGAAAAGGTGCTGGAGTCATCGATCGAACTGCTGGATGCCGAAAGTGGCAGGATCGAGTTGCTCGCCCCGGATCTCGACCGCCTGTGCGTGGTCGCGCAATACGGCTCGCCAGATGGCCTGCCGATGTCCAGGCAGCAATTGAAAGATGCATTTGCACCGGGCCCCGCGCCTGCCGGCAATGCAGCCTTGCCTGCCTCCACCATGCACGCGGTTCCGCTGCGCAGCAGGCGCGACGAGTTGCTCGGCGCCATCACCACCTGTTTCGCCCGTCCGCGGCAGCTTTCGCGCCATGAAGTGCGCATGCTGGACCTGTATGCCCAGCAGGCAAGTGCCTACATCGAGCACATGCGAATGCAGCAAGCCCTGCGTGACAGCGAAGCCTATCTCTCGACCCTGTTCACCAACGCACCGGTCGGCTTGTCGGAAATTTCCCTGGAGGGCCGATTCCGGAAAGTCAACCGGGCACTGTGCCAGATGCTGTGCAGAAGCGAGGAAGAGATGCTGCGCGCCTCAGTGATGGACGTCACCGCACCGGACGACCTGCCAGCAAGCCTGGATGCCATGAAGCGCGTGCTGGACACCGGCGAAGTGGCATCGATCGACAAGGAATACCTTCGTCCGGATGGCAGCAAAGTGCCGGCGAACAGCATCTTCAACCGGCTTCTGGACCAATGGGGTCAACCGCGCGCCATCCTGGCCGTGACAGTCGACATGTCCGGACGCAAGCTGGCCGAAGCAGCGCTGCGAAAAAGCGAAGAGCGCTATCGCACCCTGTTTGAAACGATCGATGAAGGATTCGGCCTGTTCGATCCGATGCCTGGCGAAACCGGTGCTCCAGTCGACTTCAGGATCGTCGAAGTGAATCCCGCTTTCGAACGGGAGACCGGGATGAGCAATGTCACCGGCAAGACCATACGCGAGGTTGCCGCCGGCAATGAGCAGTTCTGGCTGGACTATTTCGGCCGGGTGTTCCGCACTGGCGGGTCGGAACGCGCCTTGTTCTTCTCGCGCATCCTGCAACGCTGGCTGAGCGTCAACGCGTTTGCGATCGGGCGCACCGACCGGCGCCGGATCGCCGTCCTTCTCAGCAACATCACCGAACAGAAGCGCGTCCAGGATGAACTGGCGATCAGCAACGAACGACTGCACCTGGCGGTCGAAGGCGCAGGAGATGGCGTCTGGGACTGGAACATCGAGGACGACACGGTCGCCCTGACCGGGCGCTGGATCGGCATACTGGGATACCAGCCAGCGGACCAGGGCACCCCCGTGGGCGAGTGGCGGGAGCGCATCCACCCGGACGATGTCGCCCGGGTCGCGGCAGAAGTGCAAGCCTGCCTGGACGCAAGCGTTGCGACTTTCGTCAGCGAGTTCCGGATGCGCTGCAAGGACGGCAGCTACAAGTGGGTGCTGGCCCGCGGCATCGTCGTCAAGCGCGATGCCGATGGCCGGCCGCTGCGCATGACCGGCATGATGAGCGACATCTCGGAACGCAAGCAATCCGAAGAACTGATCTGGCGGCATGCGAATTTCGATGCCCTGACCGGGCTGCCTAACCGGCGCCTGTTCAGGGACCGACTGGAGCAGGAAGTGCGCAAAGCCCAGGGTGCGCACTCGCAACTGGCCTTGCTGTTCATCGACCTCGACCGTTTCAAGCAGGTCAACGACCTGCTCGGGCACGACGCCGGCGATCACTTGCTGCTACAGGCGGCGCAACGCTTGCGATCTTGCGTGCGCGACGCCGATACCGTGGCGCGGCTTGGTGGCGACGAATTCACCGTCATCCTGAGCCAGCTGAACGGCTCCGGCCAGGTCGAACAGGCGGCGCAAAAATTACTGGACACACTGGCCAAGCCATTTTCCATCGGCAGCGAAGTCAGTTACCTGTCGGGAAGCATCGGCATTACGCTGTACCCGGCCGATGCGACCACTACCGAGGAATTGATACGCAAGGCAGACCAGGCGATGTATGCCGCCAAGTCCGGCGGCAAGAACCGCTTCAGCTATTTCACGCAGGCCATGGACCAGCGCGCGCACATGCGGCTGACGCTGTCGAACGAACTCCGGAATGCGCTCGGCCAACACGAACTGGAGGTCTATTACCAGCCAGTGGTGGACCTGAGCGCTGGCAATATCGTCAAGGCCGAGGCGCTGCTGCGCTGGCATCACCCGCGGCTGGGCATGGTGCAGCCGTCCGAATTCATTCCGGTGGCCGAGGAGTCCGGAACCATCAATGCCATCGGCGACTGGGTGTTCCGGCAGGCGGCGCAGTGCTCGCAAAGATGGGGGCGCCGCACCGGCCGCCCGTTCCAGATCGGGGTCAACCGCTCGCCGGCGCAATTCCTGTCGCGTGGCGGCGAAGACCCGATCGACTACCTGCGCCAACTCGGCCTGGCAGGCAACAGCATGTCGGTCGAGATCACCGAGGGACTGCTGCTGAATGCGTCTGAAAGTGTCAGCGACCGCCTGCTCGAATTCCGCGAGGCCGGGGTGCAGGTTGCGATCGACGATTTCGGCACCGGCTATTCCTCGATGGCCTACCTGAGACGCTTCAATATCGACTATCTGAAAATCGACCAGTCCTTTGTGCATGACATGGAGATTGACGATGGCAACCGCGCCATCGCCGAGTCGATCATCGTGATGGCGCACCGGCTGGGATTGAAAGTGATTGCCGAAGGCATCGAAACCGCCGGGCAACGCGATCTGCTGCGAGCGGCAGGCTGCGACTTCGGACAAGGTTTTTTCTTTTCGGAAGCGGTGCCGCCGGCGGCATTCGAGCAATTGCTGGAACGGGAACTGCATTGACGGCAATGGCTTGCAGGTGGGGGGGCTAGCGCAGACCGGCGCAGAACGGCGCACGCCACGAACGCTCCCTCCCGTTCAAGGGCTGATCATTACCCATAACCGTGGGTGAGTGGTTTGGTGGTTCTGCGGCTTTTGACTTGCGGGTCGTGTGGCTTGGTTTGATGGCTGTGGTTGTGAAGCCGGGAGACACCCCGGCGGGTGTGTTCCTTTCTTTTAGAAAAAGAAAGGAACCAAAGAAAAGACGTCAAAACCCACTTGGCCAACGGCGGGCCCGATTGCCAACCAGACTCGGATGTCTGGGCTAATCCAGTGCGACGTTCGCGAGTGATGATCCCTCGGCTGTGTCCCCCTTACCTAATCAGCCAACCCCATGAAGTGTCTTATACCGATGCCCAGCGCACCGTTGACTCTTAATGTTTTTCGAAGCTTCAAACAGGCCACGGAGGGGATCTGTTCAAGATAGGCAGCGTCGTACTGGAGAAAATCGCCTGAATTGTTCGTCCCCTGAAAACCCGACCTCAAGAGCCAATTAGCGACTTCGAAAATAATTGGGAGTCAACGAGCGGTAGTGTGCGGTCGGCGGCATTGAAGCGGGTTGGCTGATCCCGGTCAGAGGCGAACGTGTGGCAGGACCTTCCTCGCGAAGGTCGCACTGGTTCGGCCCAGACATCCGAGTCTGGTTGGCTACCGAGGCGGGCGTTGGCCAAGTGGGTTTTGACGGTGTTTTCTTTGGTTCCTTTCTTTTTGAAAAGAAAGGGACACACCCGCCGGGGTGTCTCCCGGCTTCACAACCACAGCCATCAAACCCAGCCACACCACCCGCAAGCCAGAGAACCACCAAACCACAAAACCACTCACCTACGGTTATGAGTAATATTCAGCTTTCAAGGGGAGGGAGCTACAAAGTCAGTCGGCCGCTGACGCGCTTGCTACGGCCGAAAAGCAATCACGACGGCCGTAGCAAGAGGAAGGTTACCCCCCAAACGCATACGTAAACTTGTTCCCCGTAATCCGCCCCATGACCCGCGAACGCTGATCCAGGCCGACGTGATCTTTCGGCGTCATGTTGATCACACCCTGCGGAACCGTCAGGTTGGTCGTGTTCTCGATCGCCGTGCGCAGCGCCGCGCGGAATTCTCTAGTGCCGGGCTTGGCGGTCTTCAGCGCCTGCGGCACCGCATTCGCGATCAGCATGTACGCACCCCAAGCGTCGCCCGCGAACTGGGTCGTGGTGCCGGCGCCATAGGCGGCTTCATACTTGCGGGTGAACTCCAGCGCGACCTTCTTCACCGGGTTGTTGTCGGGCAGGCCCCTCGCCACCACTGCGGGTCCGGTCGGGAACAGGGTGCCCTCCACATCCTTGCCGCCCACTTTCAGGAAATCGAGCGTACCGATGCCGTGAGTCTGGTAAATTTTTCCCTTGTAGCCGCGCTCGACCAGGGTCTTTTGCGGCAGTACCGCAGGCGTTGCAGAAGCGGCGATCAGCACGGCGTCCGGCTTGGCCGACATGATCTTCAGGATCTGGCCGGTCACGCTGGTGTCGTTGCGCGCATAGCGTTCGCTGGCAACGATGCGCAGCTTGCGCAGTTCAGCCAGTTTGGAAAACTCGCGCCACCAGCCTTCACCATAGGCGTCGGCAAAGCCGATGAAGCCAACCGTCTTGATGCCGGAATCGGCCATGGACTGCGTCAGGATGGTGGACATGTGGGTATCGTTCTGCGGCATCTTGAACGCCCATGCCCGCTTGGCGTCGACCGGTTCGACGATCGATGCGGAAGCTGCCAGCGTCACCATCGGCGTCTGTGCCTCGGCAATCACGTCGAGCATGGCCAGCGCATTGGGCGTGGTATTGGGACCGACCACTACGTCGACATGCTGTTCGGTGGTCAGCTTGCGCACATTGCGCACTGCATTGGTCACGTCGGAGGCATCGTCGAGCAATATGTACTCGACCTTCTGACCGGCAATTTCCTTGGGCCACAGCAGCACCGCATTTTTCGTCGACGCCCCGATCGAGGCGGCCGGACCGGTGGTGGAAATGCTGATGCCGATCTTGATCTGCGCCGCTGCAGGGGCGGCGGCAAGGACAGCGGCGAGCGAGATGGCAGAGGCGCCGGCAATGCGGCAGAGGTGCTTCGGTAGCATGGCTTTCCTGACTAGGATGAATGGTAAAAAAATCGGGTGAAAATCAGTGGCGCTTATGGACGAGCTTCTGGACGTGTTTCTGCACCACCTTCTGGCTGATCGCCCCAAACAAGGATTTGCCGTTGGCGTCCAGCATCTCGATGCGTATCGTGTCGCCGAACTTCATGAACGGGGTCTTCGGCTCGCCATCGGCGATCATTTCAAGCGCCCGCTTCTCGGCGATGCAGGTATAGCCACGTGCCGATTCCTTGTTCGACACGGTGCCTGAACCGATCACGGAACCGGCGCGGACATTGCGCGTTTTCGCAAGATGGGCAATCAGTTGCGGAAAGCTGAACACCATGTCGGCGCCCGCATCGGGCTTGCCGACCAGCACGCCATTCCAGGTGGCGCGCAGCGGCAGGTGCACCCTGCCGTCCTGCCATGCGCCGCCCAGTTCATCCGGCGTGATGGCGACCGGCGAAAAACTGGTCGCGGGCTTGGACTGCAGGAAGCCGAACCCCTTGGCCAGTTCGGCCGGAATCAGGTTGCGCAGCGAGACGTCGTTGACCAGCATCAGCAGGCGAACCTCGTCTTCTGCGGCATCGGGCCCGACGCCCATGCCGACATCGCCCGTGATGACGGCAACCTCGCCTTCGAAATCAATGCCCCAGTCCTCGGAAATGCATTCGATGTCGTCGGTCGGACCCAGGAAATCGTCGGAGCCGCCCTGGTACATCAGGGGATCGTGCCAGAACGAATCCGGCATGTCGGCATTGCGCGCGCGACGCACCAGTTCGACATGGTTGACATAGGAGGAACCGTCGGCCCACTGATAGGCACGCGGCAGCGGCGCCATGCAACGCGCCGGGTCGAAATCGAAACTGTGGCCGGCGCGGCCCCCGTTCAGATCTTCGTACAACTGCTCCAGCTGGGGGCCGATGAATTTCCAGTCATCCAGCGCGCGTTGCAAGGTCGGCGCGATACCGTCGGCAATCACCGCCTGCTTCAGGTCGCGGGAGACGACAGCCAGCTGGCCGTCGCGGGTGCCGTCTTTCAGTGTCGCAAGTTTCATCGGGATAGTAATAGGTGAAGAAACATGATTATAACGACCGATGGCACCGGCATATCGACCGGACAGGCAGGCGCGACGCCGGAGCCGATCGAAATTCTGGCCCGGTCAGCGCATTCGCCATGCCGGAACCAGGATTTCGAGCGGTCGATGAATGCTCATTTCATCCGTAGTTGCACAATTCCGGCAATGCTTCGGAACGCATCCATGAACGCCCTGCCCGATCAGCGGTCTACCAGACAAACCCGGCAGGCCTCATCTTGCGTACTCCTTCGCATGCAGCCAAAACACCTCATCCGCTACGCGCCCCATCCGGTTCATTCGCACCCGGTGCCGATCCAGGCGGGGATTTCGGCGCTGTTCTATATCGAACATCGCTCGGATGTATTCGGCTGGTATGCGCAGGCGAAACGTGCACGGTATGGCGCTGCATTTTTCATGATCGAGAATTTTTACTCGGATCACGCGACATCCCTGTTTTGCAGCGTGGAAGATGACGTATATGGCCAGTGGCGGCGTGAAATGCCGCCGTCGGAGCAGGAAATCCGCTGCCCGGTACCCGAACTGCTACGGCACGAACTTGAGCGGCTGCAATCGGCATTCATCGACGAATGGCTATTCTTCACCAGCGATCCCATGCATCCGGAACAGAGCGGACACTACCGGGCTTGCCGCTTGCCGCTGCAGGCGTTCAACGTCCAGTCGCGCCGACTGGGCCACCTCGACCGCAGCCAGCCGGTCTGGAGTCACCAGTCGGCTGGAAGCAATCCTGACATTCTTGATTTTCTGCAAAAGTGTTGGCGGTTTTACCGCAAGGCCTTGATTTTGTCTTTCGAACCGGCACCATTTCAGGCAATTAGACGCTATGATGAAGTTGACACTTCGTCTACAAAAAAGGGGCGCAATTGACTGATGGCACAGCAAGGGCCAGCTCGGGGCCTTCAACCAACGAAAACGACCGGCTGAGCGAGCTGCTTGCCACCTTCGGCCCGCGCCTCTCTGCCATCGCCAATGAGTACCGCTCCTCGCTCCCCGGTCGGATGGCGGCGATGAAGGAGGCGGCATTGATGGGTGGGCACGTCATGCTGGCCGGCGCCGCCCACAGGCTGGCCGGTTCCAGCGCATCGCTTGGCGCCGCCGAGGCAGCGGCGCTGTGCCGGGCACTGGAAACCGCCTGCGCTTGCGACGAACTGGTTCCGGCGGACTGGCAACAGCGCCTGGCCGAGATCGAGCGGGCCTGCGGCGAATTCAGCGACCGGCTCGGCGCGCTCGATCAGGTGCTGCCATCGGCTACGGCCAAGAGACGCGACATCCAGGTCGGATAGCGCAGGAGAATCGGTGGTGGCAAAAGCATCTGCGCCGGCCATGGGCACGCCGGATCAGGCTTCGCCTCAGAACAGCGGGTGGCGCAGCCGCTCCGCCACCTCCAGCAGCCGCGGCCGCACTTCGTCGAGCAGGAACGATGGCGTCAGCGTGTACGACGGACCGCCACAGTTGAGCGACAGCACCGCACCTTTGGCCGGGCGGAAAGCGACTGCGATCGCATTGACGTCGGGCTGCCAGTCGCCGAAGGATGTGCAGCAGCCGAGCGTACGCATTTCCTCCATCGATTGCTGGACCCGTTCCAGTGCGGCCGGATAGGACGCCGGTTCCTGCTCGCGCACCCGCTCCAGTATTTCATTGCGTTCGCTGGCCGACACCTCGGCCAGGTAGGACCGGCCCATCGCGGTCTGGGTGATGGAAATACGGGCGCCGACATCGAGCCGCAGCGTCAGTGCCGACTGGCTGCGGCAGTTTTCCACATAAATCATGTTGAGCCGGTCGCGTATGCCGAGCGATACCGTGGCTCGCGAAAAATCCGCGATTTCCTGCATCATCGGCCGCGCGAACTGCCGTATGTCGAGCCTGGACAACATCGCGCTGCCCAGCGACAGCGCCGCGGTGCCCAGCCGGTATTTGCCGATCAGTTCGTCGTACTGCAGGTAGCCAAGCTTGGTCAGGGTGTAAGTCATGCGCGACACGGTGGACTTCGGCAGGCGGGTGCGCTCGGCCAGCTCCTGGTTGCCGAGCAGCCGCTCGCCCGAGCGGAACGAGGAAAGCAGTTCGAGACCGCGCGCCAGCGCGGTGACGAAATGCCGGTCTTCCTTGGCGTTCGAAGCGCCGGCTGGCGCGCCTGGCCCCTGGCTCCCGCCGGGCAGCAATGGTCCGGTCATGACACCGCCCTGCTGGCATCGGCCGCAATATGTGCTGGCGCCAGCAGCGCCCGGCGCATGCATGATTGGTCCATGCGGCCGGACAAGCCGGTAGCCGCGTGTTGTGTCATGGTGTTCCTCTCAGGTAGAAGGCGAGGATACTGGCACAGGCGCTTGCGGAAATCAATCTTTCAGTTCTGCATTGCAGAACATGGTTTGTCAATTTCTTGACACTGCGCAATGAAAGAACTACAGTGCCACCGTCAATTTCAGGTTCCGCAGTGCAGAACATTCGCTTGCGATTCAGAGCCGTCGCCGGGCCGCACGAATCGGCATCCGACCAGTCCAAAGCAGAATCAGGAGTCAAACGCAATGCAAGCATCTTTCCTTCCCGCGGTAACGTCGCCTGACCTGGTAGTCGGCGTAGTCGGTTGTGGCGTCATGGGACGCGGCATCGTACAAATCGCCGCGCTCGCCGGCGCGCAGGTGCGCATGTTCGATGCCCGCCCCGGCGCCGCATCGGCCGCGCGTGACGGCTTGCTGGAAACCTTCACGATGCTGCTGCAAAAAGGACGGCTGGATCAGGCCCGGGCCGACAGTACTGCGGCCCGCATCCTCACCTGCGATCGGATTGAAGACCTGTCCGGCTGCCATGTGGTGATCGAGGCGATCGTCGAAGACCTGGCCATCAAGAGAGCGCTGTTCGCACAACTGGAAGGCATCGCCGGCCCGGACGCCATCCTCGCCTCCAATACGTCTTCGCTGCAGGTGACCTCGATCGCCGCCGGGCTGACGCGACCGGAACGGGTGGGTGGCTTCCACTTCTTCAATCCGGTGCCACTGATGAAGCTGGTGGAAGTCATCGGCGGCCTGCGCACCGATCCGGCCGTGGTCGACTACCTGCTGGCACTCGGCCGCCACTGGGGCCACACGGCAGTGCGCGCCAAGGACACCCCGGGCTTCATCGTCAACCATGCCGGCCGCGGCTTCAGCACCGAAGGCATGCGCGTGCTGTATGCCAATGTCACCGACGTGCAGAACCTGGACAACATCCTGCGCGACTGCGCCGGCTTCAAGCTCGGCCCTTGCGAACTGATGGACCTGACCGGCGTCGACGTCTCGCATCCGGTGATGGAGTCGATCTACCACCAATACTACGAGGAGCCGCGCTACCGCCCGCAGCCGCTGACGCGTTCGATGCTCAGCGCCGGCATGCTGGGCCGCAAGACGGGCCAGGGTTTCTATCGCTACGACAGCGACAACAAGAAGCAAACCGTAGCGGAAGCCGCGCCCTCCGCCCTGCTGCCGCCGTCGGTCTGGCTGTCGCGTGCGCGGCCGGAACTGGCAGAGCGCATCGCGACCCTGGTCAGCGCTGCCGGCGTGCTGCTGGAAGACAGCGAACGGCCGAGCGCCAATGCGCTGTGCATCGTGACGCCGCTCGGTGACGACGCCACGCAATGCTGCGCGCGCGAAGGCCTGGACGGCAGCCGCACCGTTGGCGTGGACGCGCTGTTCGACATGAGCCGCCGCCGGGTCGTGATGACGACGCCGGCAACCAGCGAGGAATACCGGGAAATGGCACGCGGCCTGTTCGGCCTGAACGGCTGCCTGGTCAGCGTGATCCGCGACAGCACCGGCCTGGTATGCCAGCGGGTGGTCGCGCACATCGTCAATATCGCCTGCGAAATCGCGCAGCAGGGCATTGCGGAACCGCAGGATATCGACAATGCGGTGAAGCTGGGCCTGGGCTATCCGCATGGGCCGCTCGCCTGGGGCGACCTGCTGGGCGCCAATACCGTAGTGACCATACTGAACAATCTCGACCAGCTCAATGGCGACGGGCGCTATCGCCCCAGCGCCTGGCTGCAGCGGCGCGCCATGCTCGGACTGTCGTTGCTCAAGCAGGAAGCCTGAGAGGAAGCCTGAGCCAGGCCAACAAGACCAAGCGGTGCAATTGCTGCAAAATCGGCACAATCTGCACAATCGCCAAACCAACCGACACACCACCAGCACAACCTGATCCGGAGCCAACATGAAACAGAAAGCACAATTCCACTGGGACGATCCACTGCTGCTCGACGAGCAGTTGACCGCCGACGAACGCATGGTCAAGGAAGCTGCCCGCGCCTATTGCCAGGACAAGCTGCAGCCCCGCGTGCTGGAAGCCTTCCGTCATGAAAAAACCGACCCCGCGATCTTCCGCGAAATGGGTGACCTGGGATTGCTGGGACCGACCATTCCGGAACAGTACGGCGGCCCTGGGCTGAACTATGTCTGCTACGGCCTGATCGCGCGCGAAGTGGAACGGGTCGACTCCGGCTACCGCTCGATGATGAGCGTGCAGTCCTCGCTGGTGATGGTGCCGATCTACGAGTTCGGCACCGAAGAGCAGCGCCGCAAGTTCCTGCCCAAGCTGGCCACCGGCGAGTGGATCGGCTGCTTCGGACTGACCGAGCCGAACCATGGTTCCGACCCGGCGTCGATGCTGACCCGCGCAAAGAAAGTCGCCGGCGGCTACTCGCTCTCCGGCAACAAGATGTGGATTTCCAATTCCCCTATCGCTGACGTGTTCGTGGTCTGGGCCAAGGATGACGAAGGCGCGATCCGCGGCTTCATCCTGGAAAAAGGCATGAAAGGCCTGACCGCTCCCGCCATCCACGGCAAGTTCGGCTTGCGCGCCTCGATCACTGGCGAAATCGTGATGGACGAGGTGTTCTGCCCTGAAGAAAACGCATTCCCGGAAGTGCGCGGACTGAAGGGCCCGTTCACCTGCCTCAACTCGGCCCGCTTCGGCATCGCCTGGGGCGCGTTGGGTGCGGCGGAATCGTGCTGGCATATCGCGCGCCAGTACGTGGTGGATCGCAAGCAGTTCGGCAAGCCGCTGGCTGCCAACCAGCTGATCCAGAAGAAACTGGCCGACATGCAGACCGAAATCACGCTCGGGCTGCAAGGCTGCCTGCGCCTGGGCCGGATGAAGGACGAGGGCAGCGCCCATCCTTCCATTACCTCGATCATGAAGCGCAATTCCTGCGGCAAGGCGCTCGACGTAGCCCGCATGGCGCGCGACATGCTGGGCGGGAACGGCATCTCCGACGAGTTCGGCGTGATCCGCCACATGGTCAACCTGGAAGTCGTCAACACCTATGAAGGCACGCACGACATCCACGCGCTGATCCTGGGCCGCGAGCAGACCGGCATCGCTGCGTTCTGACGGTAAAGCAAGCTAAAGCACGAAATAACGGGCAATCATGGATCTCAATTTCACCGCTGAAGAAAACGCGTTCCGGCGCGAAGTGCGCGAGTTCCTCGCCGCTTCGCTACCGGAAGACATCAGCCGCAAGGTGCATGACGGGCTGATCATCACACGCGACGACTACGTGCGCTGGCAGCGCATCCTGCATGCGCGCGGCTGGGGCGGTTCCTCATGGCCGGCCCAATTCGGCGGGACCGGCTGGAACGCCGTGCAGCAATATATCTTCGAGGAAGAATCAGCCGCCGCCGGCGCGCCGCGCATGGTGCCGTTCGGCCTGAAGATGGTCGCGCCGGTGATCATGGCCTTCGGCTCGCCGGCGCAGCAACAGCGCTTCCTGCCGCGCATCCTGGCGATGGAAGACTGGTGGTGCCAGGGTTATTCGGAGCCAGGCGCCGGCTCCGACCTGGCCTCGCTGAAGACGCGGGCAGAATTCGTCAAGAGCAGCGATGGCGACCATTACATTGTCAACGGCCAGAAGACCTGGACCACGCTGGGCCAGTACGCGGACTGGATCTTCTGCCTGGTGCGCACCGACACCGAGGTCAAGCCGCAGGCCGGCATATCGTTCCTGCTGATCGACATGAAAACGCCCGGCATTACCGTGCGGCCGATCATCACGATGGATGGCGCGCACGAGGTCAACGAAGTCTGGTTCGAGAACGTGCGCGTGCCGGCGGAAAACATCGTCGGCGAAGAAAACAAGGGCTGGACCTATGCCAAGTTCCTGCTCGGCCACGAGCGCACCAATATTGCCGGCATCGGCGCCGGCAAGCGCGAACTGGGACGCCTGAAGCGCATTGCAGCCAGCGAGACCAAGAACGGCCGTCCGCTATTGAAAGACCCGCTGTTTGCCGCCCGCGTGGCGCAGATCGAAGTCGACCTGGCTGCGCTTGAAATCACCAACCTGCGTGTGCTGTCGGCAGAGGCGCAGAAGCGCTCGCCGGGACCGGAGGCGTCGATCCTGAAGATCAAGGGCACCGAAATCCAGCAAGCTATCACCGAGACGCTGGTGCAGGCGGTGGGAAGCTATGCGCTGCCGCTGCGGCGCGAGGCAATGGAAGCCGGCTATCAGGGCGAGTCTGTCGGACCGGCTTATGCCGCGTCGCTGTCCGCGCAATACCTGAACATGCGCAAGGTTTCGATCTACGGCGGATCGAACGAGATCCAGAAAAACATCATCGCCCAGATGATCCTCGGAATATAGGGAGCACGCGATGGATTTCACTTTCACTGAAGAGCAGCAGATGCTGCTCGAAACCAGCCGCCGCTTCATCCAGAAGGATTATGGTTTTGAAGCGCGGCGCAAGATCCTGCGCGACACGCCACACGGGCATGACCCGGAAATCTGGCAGGGACTGGCCGACATCGGCCTGCTGGCGCTGAACGTGCCGGAGCAGCATGGCGGCATGGGTGGCAACGCGCTCGACACCATGCTGGCGATGCAGGCAATGGGCGAAGGGCTGGTGCTGGAACCTTACCTGGCGAGCGCCGTGCTGGCGACGCACCTGCTGGCGACGCTGGCCACCCGGGAACAACAAGCCGCGCTGTTGCCCGGCATGGCAGCCGGCGAAAAAATTGCCGTGCTGGCACATGACGAGCCGTCGACGCGCTTCGACTGGCAAGCTGTGAAGACCAGCGCCACCAAAAATGGCAGCGGCTACGTGCTGTCGGGCCACAAGAGCGTGGTGTCGCATGCCGCGAATGCGGATGTGCTGCTGGTCAGCGCGCGGCTTGAAGGAAGCGGCACGCTTGGCGTTTTCGCCGTGCCGTCGGACGCCGCCGGCTTGCGCCAGCTGCCCTACCGAACGGTGGATGGCAGCAGCGCCAGCGAGGTATGGCTGGAGCAGGTCGCGGTGGATGCCGATGCACGCATCGGTGGCGGTGGCAGTGGCGATGCCGATGCCGAATCAGCGCTGGGCGAGACGCTGGATTGGGGCTTGATGGCGGTCAGCGCCGAAGCCATCGGCGCGCTCGACAAGATCCTGGCAGCGACGGTTGAATACGGCCGCACCCGCAAGCAGTTCGGCCAGCCGATCGCGCGCTTCCAGGCCCTGCAGCACAAGATGGCGGACATGGTGCTGCATATCGAGCAGGCGCGTTCAATGAGTTACCTGGCAGCCGTGCGCTGCACCGATGCCGATCTGAACCTGCGCCGCCATGCCCTGTCGAGCGCGAAAGTGGTGATCGGGCAGGCCTGCCGGTTTGCCGGCCAGCAGGCGGTGCAACTGCATGGCGGCATGGGGGTGACGGACGAACTCGACGTCAGCCATTACTTCAAGCGGCTGATGGCGATCGAACTGCAGTTCGGGTCGACCGACACCCATCTGGAGCGGGTGGCGGCTGCGCTCTGATGAAGGGGGCACGCCGGCTGTTTGCGAGCCGGGTGCCCATCCTCCATTTCCGCCGTCAGTCCCCGGTCCGCTTGTCGGCAAGCCTGGCTGACGCCTCCCTGCGGCGGGTCAGTTCGTCCAGTACTTCAGCGAGGAAGCTGCGAACCTGATCGCCAAGCTCCTTGTCTGGCCATTCACCGACGGATTTCATTTTTTCCAGGGCCGAACGCAGGCTGCGCTCGGCCTGCTGGTCGATGGAGGCGAAGGGCACGAACTGGGGTATTGCAAACGCATGGTTCCGGTCCAGCAGACTCTCGCTGACGCGCGTCAGGACCGCGCTTTCCTGCCGGCTCAGCCCGGTGAAATAGCCGTTGGCATCCGATGTAACTTTACCGATGTGGGCCTTGAGCACATCCTGGGTGGGCCACTGCCTGGCCACCTTGACCTGCGGGAGTCCGCTATCGCCACCGGCAGGCGTGGTCACCTCCTGCGTGCGGCTACGTGTGCTTCCGCGCTGGAGCGGCCGCCGCGGGGTGTTGCCCGGTGGCGTGCCACCCTTGCCCTTGTCGCTTTCGGAAATGGCCGCATCGCTGTTGGAAGCCGTATCGGCCTGAGACGGCGCATCGGCCGGCTTGCGCGGAGTGGTTGCGGTTGAACTGCTCATGCTGCTCCTGTCTTGCACCGCCAGGGAAAGCGCTGCTGCAGCGCCCAAGACATGTCCCGTGCCTTGTTCCATCGAAGCGTACAAGCGAGATAGATCGCGGGTGTTGAACACCGGCGCCGATGACCTCTTGCTGCCACCTGCGCCCTTGGTCGAACCCTTGCGGGATTCCATTTCCCGCAACAGCTTTTTCAGTTCCTTGATGTTGTCGGCGCGGTTCATCTCTTCAGCATCAAGAGTGCTCGCAAAGTGCAGCAGCCTCGAAAACAGGACATCTTCACCACCGATATCAAACGCGGCCTGCCGCAGGTTGGCGGCATTGTCATCGGCTCGCGCGTAATCACCCAGCTTGTCGAGCAAGGCTCCCGTGGAGCGCCCCTCTCCCTTGGCGAGGATGGATTTCAGCTTGCGCAATGCCTCGAATGAGCCGGCCGTGTCGAAGATAGTCCTTCGCGCGATCACCGCATCGGCGAACAAGGCGATGCGGTCCGGCGTCCAGTTCGACTTCTCGCCCTTGTCGTTCACTCCCTTGAGGCTTTCCCGCATCTGCTGCACCCCGAGCTTGCCGATGCTGGAATAGCGACCCGCATACTCCCTGACGAAATTTTCGTGTCCCTGGAGCCAGCTATCGTCATCGCCGTGTGCCTTTAGCCACTTCTTCCAGCCCTGCTCGTCGCGCTGTTGTTCTAGCAGAGCGTGATACCTGTCCTTGAGATTCTGGCGTGCTGGCGCACCGAGTGCCGGCGCCTTGGGTGGAGCCTTGTCTTCCCGGCTCGCTACCGCCCGCTTTTTTTGTGGTGTATCAGTTCTCGATGCCGACTCATATTTCTTCGACCTTACTTGCGCCATGCCGTGCTCCTTTTATTCGCAATGGGATCCGGTCTGCCTTGCCTGCAACGCTGCATGCAAGCTGCTTCCCGCCTTTACGCTGGGTATCCGAAACAGATTCCCGGTTCCTTCGGCATGCAAGTGTTAAAACTGGCCTTGGCTTGTGTTCGAAAGCCGCCGCATTGTTCGGCGGCTTTCGCTCAGGATCTCGCTCAATCCTTGGGATGGCGGGCAGGTCCTGGCTTGTAACTTACCGGACATTTGTGCAGTAAGAGTCAAGACCTGACCCCGGGGCGTGACCGTCGGCGTGGCGGGGCCAGCACCCGAGGTGCTGGGCGCTTGTGGATTGGTGCTTGCGGTAGTGGTGCTTGCGGTAGTCGATGTGCCGACTGGACGGTACGGGCTGGCCGTTGTGGTGGTTGTCGTGGTGGTTGTGGCCGTGGTGAGCGGCATGGTCCGGGTACTTGAAAGTGTCGTGCTTGTCATCGGCATTCCCTTGGAAGTTGAATGAGTTTCGTGACTGCATGGCAGTGGCGACTCTGTGCCGGCACTGGCGAAACAGTTCCATTCAGGAAAGGAGCCACTTTTTCCAAACTTCCGGAGCGATCGCCTGCCGTCACCAAACCCGCCCCCGGACTATTGCCGGCAGGTATAATCCAGCGTCATTCGTCGCCGGCCGCCGGCCGGCACATGCTGGTCCACGCACTTCGTATCTAATGTCCAAGAAACAAGCCGGCAAAGCGCTGGAAGCAAAGATCGCGACGGTTGTCGCGGTGACCATCATCCTGCACACCGCAGACCTGGGGCAGGCCGACCAGCAGTTGGCGCAGCTCACGGGCGGCCAGCAGGACTATTTCGACCATGAACTGGCGGTCATCGAGCTGGCGCTGGATGAAGCCGGCATCGCTTCGATCGACTGGGCCGGCTTGCTGGCGCTGCTTCGTCGCTGGAACCTGAACCCGGTGGCCGTGCGCCATGCACCGTCTGCGCTGCAACCGGCCCTGCATCAGCTTGGCCTGTCGCTGGACGAAGTCGGTAGCCGTACGCCAGTACCGGATGCGGAACCGGCGCAAACAGCACCGGCGCCGGCCCGGCCCGCTCCCGCTTTTGCTTCGGTTCCTGCTTCCGCCGCTGCGTCCTCCCCTGCTCCATCCCGGCCGGCCTGCATGATCGTCGACACGCCGGTGCGTGGCGGCCAGCGTATCTATGCGCGCGATGCCGACCTGGTGGTCACCGCCGCCGTCAATGCCGGCGCCGAACTGATCGCCGATGGCAGCATTCACGTCTACGCGCCCTTGCGCGGTCGGGCGCTGGCGGGTGCCAGCGGCAATGCCGGCGCCCGCATCTTCGCACTATCGATGGAAGCGGAACTGGTTTCGATCGCCGGCATTTACCGCACCTTCGAGGACGGCCAGCAGAAAGAAATGGCGCGTAAGCCGGCCGAAGTACGGCTGGAAGGCGACCGCCTGGAAATGCGGCCGATCAGCAGCGAACGCAGCACATGAACATGAACATCAATATCAACATCACCGTTATCCCAGCAGGAGGAGTGTCGTTGTGGCAAAAATCATCGTCGTAACATCGGGCAAGGGGGGCGTCGGCAAGACCACGTCCAGCGCCAGCTTCGCATCGGGCCTGGCACTGCGCGGCCACAAGACCGTCGTGATCGATTTCGACGTCGGTCTGCGCAATCTCGACCTGATCATGGGTTGCGAGCGGCGCGTCGTGTATGACCTGATCAACGTGGTCAACAAGGAAGCCACGCTGAACCAGGCGCTGATCAAGGACAAGCATTGCGAGAACCTGTTCGTGCTGCCGGCCTCGCAGACGCGCGACAAGGACGCGCTGTCGGAAGAAGGCGTGGAGCGGGTGCTGACCGACCTGGCTGCGATGGATTTCGAGTTCATCATCTGCGACTCGCCGGCCGGCATCGAGCATGGCGCGGTGATGGCGCTGACCTTCGCCGACGAAGCGATCGTGGTCACCAATCCGGAAGTGTCTTCGGTGCGCGACTCGGACCGCATCCTCGGCATCATCCAGGCCAAGTCACGGCGCGCGCTGAACGGCGCGGAGCCGGTCAAGGAACACCTGCTGCTGACCCGTTACGTGCCCAAGCGCGTGGAAGCCGGCGAGATGCTGTCCTATACCGACGTCCAGGAAATCCTGCGCATTCCGCTGATCGGCATCATCCCCGAATCGGAAAATGTGCTGCATGCATCCAACTCCGGACAGCCGGCAATCCACCTTGAAGGCAGCGACGTTGCCGAAGCGTACAAGGACGTGGTCGCGCGCTTCCTCGGCGAGGACAAGCCGCTACGATTCACCGAATACCAGAAGCCTGGCCTGTTCCAGCGCATTTTCGGAGGCAAGTGATGGCCCTGCTTTCATTCCTGTTCAACAGCAAGCCAAAATCGGCCGTCACCGCCAAGGAACGGCTGCAGATCATCATTGCGCGCGAGCGCGGCAGCCAGGGCGGACCGGATTTCCTGCCGGCGCTGCACAAGGAGCTGATCGAAGTCATTTCGAAGTACACGCGGGTGAATCCGGACGACATCAAGATTTCGCTCGACCGCCAGGGCAACCTGGAAGTGCTCGATGTGAACGTGGTGCTGCCGGATGTGGCCACACAGATCCGGGCCTGAAGTCCGGGTCCTGGCCAGGGGTGGCCGGCAGGCTGGCCGCTGCGCCCTGGCCACCCTGTTTCCCTTGGCCACCCTCCCCGCCGGGCCGGCGGACCGCGCCGCTGCCGGGGGCTGATCCTGCGCCATGCAGCTCTACGGCATCGACTTTACCTCTGCGCCCTCGCGCCGCAAGGCGATCACCATCGCCGGCGGCCACCTGGAAGGCGAGCTGTTGGTGCTGGACCAGCTGATCTCGCTGCATGATTTCCCTTCTTTCGAAAGCTGGCTGCAACGGCCCGGGCCGTGGCTGGGCGCTTTCGATTTTCCGTTTTCACTGCCGCGCGAACTGGTCGTCCACCTTGGCTGGCCGCTCGAGTGGCCGGCGCTGATCCGCCACCTGCGCAGCCACACCCGGCAGGAATTGCGGACCTTGTTCAAGGCATTCTGCGACAGCCGTGAGCCCGGCAACAAGTTCGCCCACAGGGCGACCGACCTGCCGGCCGGATCTTCTTCCCCGATGAAATGGGTCAACCCGCCGGTGGCTTACATGCTGCATGCCGGCGCGCCGCGGCTGCTCGAGGCAGGCGTCTCCGTGCACGGCTTGCATGCCGGCGACCCGCAGCGGATCGCGCTGGAAGGCTATCCCGGACTGGTGGCGCGCTCGATCACACGGCAGTCGTACAAGAACGACGATCCGCGCAAGCAGAGCGAAGAGCGGCGCCGCGCCCGTATGCTGATCCTGGATGCCGTGACCGACGGCGCCTATCCGCTGGCCGTCAAGCTGGATGTGGGGGCACATCGGTCGGCGCTGGTGGACGATCCCGGCGCAGACTTGCTGGACGCAGTGTTGTGCCTGCTCGCTGCCGCATGGAGCTGGCAGCGGCGCGGACAGAATTTCGGGACGCCAGCCTGCGATCCGCTCGAAGGCTGGATCGCCGGAGCCTGATCCGGAGCCCTCGACGCAAAAACCTAGCCGGTGTGGCGCCCCGCATAGTGCTGGTACCAAGTCAGGCAGCCGGGATTGCTCATTGCGTCCGGATTGGCGATTTCTTCGATGGGCATGCCGAGCAATAGCTTCCGGATCGGCAGCTCCATTTTCTTGCCTGTCAGCGTGCGCGGAATCTCGGGTACGACGACGATCTGGTCGGGTACGTGGCGCGCGGAGAGCTGGCTGCGGATGCGCTCGCGGATCGCCTGCTCCAGGTTCAGGTCCATCTTCACACCATCGCGCAGGACCACGAACAGCGGCATGAACGAGGGCTTGCCCAGGTATTCCAGGTCCACCACCAGGCTGTCGAGCACTTCGGAAAATTCTTCCACGACGCGATAGATCTCGGCGGTGCCCATGCGTATGCCGTGGCGGTTGATGGTGGTGTCGGAGCGGCCGTAGATCACCGCACCGCCGCGCGCAGTGATGCGGATCCAGTCGCCATGCCGCCACAGGCCGGGGTAGGTGTCGAAATAACTTTCGAGATAGCGCTGGTTGCCGGGGTCGTTCCAGAAGTACAGCGGCATTGATGGCATCGGCTCGGTGACTACCAGCTCGCCGACCGCATCGATCACGGACTCGCCGCGCTCGTCCAGTGCATGCACCGCGACACCGAGGCAGCGGCACTGCATCTCGCCGGAGTACACCGGCAGGTTGGGACAGGCGCCGACAAATGCTGCTGCAATGTCGGTTCCGCCGCTGATGCAAGCCAGCAGCAAGTCCTGGCCGACCTCGCGATAGATCCAGTCGTAGCACTCGGCCGACAGCGGGGAACCGGTGGAGCCGACCGAACGCAGGCGGGACAAGTCAGCCAGCCGGGCCGGCTGGATGCCTGCCTTCAGGCAGTTGGCGAAATAGGCCGCGCCGGCACCGAAGAAAGTGATCTCCGCGTCTTCGGCAAACTTCCACAGCGTGCCAAGGTCGGGGTAGCCCGGGTTGCCATCGTAGATGCAAATGGTGGCGCCGACCAGCAAGCCGGTGACCTGCGAATTCCACATGATCCAGCCGGTCGTGGAAAACCACAGGAAGCGGTCGCGCGGGCCGAGGTCCAGTTGCAGGGCATGCCCTTTCAGGCTCTCCAGCAAGGCGCCGCCGTGGCCGTGCACGATGGGCTTGGGCATGCCGGTGGTGCCGGATGAATACAGTACCCACAGCGGATGGTCGAACGGCAGCTGTTCGAAGCGGATCGCTTGATTGGCTGTATCCGCGGACGGCGCGCACAGTTGCTCCCAGCTGTGCGCGCCGTCGAGGCCGGCCTGCGGGTCCAGATAGGGAAGCAGCACGGTGTGCTGCAGCGTGGGCAGCGCAGCGCGCAGCGCCTGCACCACCGGCAGCCGTTCGAAGTCGCGGCCGCCGTAGCGGTAGCCGTCGACTGCAATCAGCACCTTGGGATCGATCTGTCGGAAACGGTCGAGCACGCTGGCGGTGCCCATGTCGGGCGAGCAGCTGGACCAGATCGCGCCGATGCTGGCGCAGGCAAAGAATGCGACTGCCGCCTCGGGAACATTCGGCATGAATGCGGCCACACGGTCGCCGGGACCGACGCCCATCGCGCGCAGGCCGGCAGCGGCGCGCGTGACCTGTCCGCGCAACTCATCCCACGACACGGTCTGCGTGCCGCGCAACTCCGAACGGGAAATGATGGCCGGGCGGCTGCCGTCCTGTCCGGTGTGAAAGCGGAACAGTTGCTCGGCAAAATTCAGGCGCGCGCCTTCGAACCACTTGGCGCCGGGCATCTTGTGCGTGTCGAGCACATTCGTCCACGGCGCGGAACTCTGCACGTCGAAGTACTGCCAAACCGATTCCCAGAACGATTCCAGATGCGTGACTGACCAGTGCCAGAGGGCATCGTAGCTGTCGAACTCCAGTCCTTTCTCGCGCGCAAGCCAGCGCAGGTAGTCGGTCAGGCGGCTTTGCTCGATTCGCTCGCTGGAAGGGCTCCACAAAAGTGGCTGCGCGCTGGACATTGGCGGGTCTCCTGATTTTTTATCCATGCACCCAATACTAATTGAAACGGGATGCTCACAGCCAACAGGAAAGGAAACAGATATGGAAACGCCGCAATCACGGACTACCGGACTTGAGGCCAAGGCACGGCAGGCCATGCAGGAAACGCGCGAGATGGCGCAGGAAGGGATGGACAAGATGGAGCAGGCTGCAACGTCGGCAAGCAGCCGCCTGTCGAGCACGGCCCACGGCGCCGTCGACAAGCTGTCGGGCTTCGCCTCGCAGGCCAAGGCCACGCTCTCGGACAAGGCAGCGAAGCTGAAGGATGTGCAGTCCCATGTGGTGGCGGATACGCGCCAGCGCATACGCGAAAAGCCGATGGCGGCGCTGGCGATTGCAGCGGCGGCCGGCTTCCTGGTGAGGCAGTTGTTCAGGATGGGACGGCGGCACGACTGAACGGCACTCATCCAGCCATCCATCCATTCACCGATGACCCTTGGCGACACGAACGGGCTGCGGCAAGCCGTGGCCCGTTCGGCCGCACCCGCGCTGCGGGTTCAAGCTTCAATGCAGCTGATGCTTCAACTGCGACAGTTCGTCATGTGCCTGCATGACCGCCTGCCGCAGGTCGTCGTTCACCCTGCCGGCGCGCTCGCAGGCGTCTTTCGCGCGGTCGCCCATTTCCTCCATTTCATCCACGCATTGCGTGATGCGCGATTGATCCGCCGACTGCATCTCCTGCCTGATCTGCTGGCTGCGCTGATCCATTTTCTGGACGCAGTCCTTCAGGTCCATCGGCACGCCATCCGCATGATTACAGGCGTCGGCCGCGTGATGAATCGTCTGCTCGATGTGACTCCAGCGTTGCCGGATTTCATTTGATTGCAACATGATCCACTCCTCTTTATCGATGAACCGGGCAAGCCCGGATTCATTGGATACGAGTGGCGGCACGTGGTTCCGGCAGGAGACCTGCTTCAGACCGGGGTCAATGCAGCACCTGCCCCTTGTTCCAGACATCGAACACATCGTCGGGCGCAGGCTTGATGTCGATGGTGCGCTCTGTCACCGCCGGCTCGTTCTCGCTCGCAGCCTTGGCCGCCCCGCTCTCCCCGGCTGCGCCGAACAGGCGCATCAGTTCGAATCCGCGGACGTTGCGTGACAGCCAGTTGAGACCGGCGCCAATGGTGGCGATGCCACTGCCGCCGCGCCGGGTGAGTCCGTAGTAGCCGAGCAGCACACCGCCGGCCAGCGCCAGCAGCGAAACGCCGCTCCATTGGGTTTGCATGCGCCCGCCGTCGTCCAGGCTTGCCCGCACCGATTCAACGCCGGGGATGGCCTGCACCAGTTCCAGCACGGCATCGCGCTCCTGTTCCACCACCGGACCGCTCAGCGTGACCCGGCCCTGGTCGGCAACGATATCGATGGCGTTGGCGTTGGTGACCAGACGGTTGAGCTTGGAGCGCACGCGCGCTTCAAGCACATGATCATCGATCGGCTTTACGCTGCGCGCCCCGGTCAGGCGGGTCGCGCCTTCCTGCCACCCGAAAAGTCGGCTGGACGCCTCGCTCCACACGGCACTAACGGCGTCGCCGGTTCGTTCGCTCATGTTGCGCATTGCCTCTGCTGCCAGCACCCGCCGCCTGCGGCCCTGCTCGGGGTCGGCCAGGTACATGGCTAGCGCGCCAAGCGCCGCCCCGCCCAGCAGCGCAACTGCCAATCTGGCGCCCTTTTCACTCTTGTTGCCTGCTTCATGACTTTCGTATCGATCCACTATTGCCCTCCTTGCATATCCAGTGTCCAGTCGGGCTTGGATTGCCCGCCGGACAACAGGTTCCGCTGGAGCCGGCACAGGACCGGGAAGACCAGGCAACAACCGGCAACAACAGGCATCAGCAGCAGCAGGCTACTGCCCTGCGAAAAGTGAGATGCCATTACGCCAGGCAATTTTTTCGGCGACGTCGGGTGGCAGTGCGGCAAGCAAGCGGCGGTAGGTGGCCAGGATATCGGGCACCTGCGACCAGCGCGAGGTGACCCAGGTGTCGGTTCCGATGACGAAACGGTCCGGATATTTCATCAGCAGCGCGCGCCAGCGCGGACTGAGCGTGCCGTTCTCTTCCATGTCGGAACGGTAGGACAGTTCCCCGACCAGCGATGGATGGCGGGTAAACATCAAATCGACCTGGTCGAGTCCGGTGCTCATGCCGGTGTGCGCCCAGATCATGCGCACCCCAGGCGCGTGGCGCAGGATGCGTTCCACCGCATCTTCATCGGCATGCGCATGCAGCCACAGTCCGCGTTGCTTCGCCATGCGTGCCATGCGCGCGACATAGGGTGCGTCTGCATCCTTGCCGAAAATATGGAACTCGCCGATGCCGCGGTAGAAGCCGCGCTTGAGTTCAGTTTCGACCAGCTTCTCGATGTCTGGATTGGCGAACCAGTCGTGGCGGTCGGGCTGCACCCGGTACGGCCGCACGAAGGGCGCGATGACGATATCCTTGCCACCGTCGCGCGCCAGGGTCGCCATCAGGTCGAGCGTGCCCTGGTTGGGCCGGCTGGTCGCCAGCACGCCCTTGACGCCCTGGTGGCGCCAAAGCGCGATCACCTGCTCCGGAGTCAGCACGCTGCGCGCTTCGACGTTGTAGTGCATGTGGGCGTCGAACAGCGGCAGCCCGGCGCTGGCTGCCGCAAGCGGCGGCAGCAGCGACAGTGCCAGTGCGGGGCCAATAGCCAGGCGCCATGCGCGCTTCATTGCACCGCTCCCGCCTGGGCGTGATCCGATGGTATTTCCATTGTCGCCTCCTGAAGTTTGACAGTCCTTGCTGAACCAGCCGCCAGCATAGACCAAGGGGCTCAGGGCTGCTCGGTGCCCAGCATCGCGTTCACCACCCGCCGGGCGCTCGGCAGGAATCGCGCAATCGTCGCCAGCAATTCGTTTTCCTCGACCGGCTTGCCAAGGTAAGCGTCGCAACCGGACCAGTTGCCACGCAACTTGTCCAACGGCGAAGACTTGCTGCTCAACATGACGACCGCGGTCGCCTGGGTCTTCGGTTCGGATTTGAGACGCTTGCAGACCTCGTAGCCGTCGATGCCCGGCATCAGCACATCAAGGAAAATGCAGGTGTAGGATTTTGCGCGCGCCATGTCGATCGCGGTCTCGCCGTTGGCGGCGTAGTCCACATCGAAGCGGAACGGCGTCAGCCGGGACCGCATGAAGGCGCGTACCGTGGTGCTGTCATCCACCACCAGCACCGATTCGCGCCTGACAGGGCGCGCCGGCGCGACGGGCGCCAGCCTTGGCAGGTCGGTGCGCCGGCGCGCCATGCTGCTATCCGACGATTCGGATTTGCGGCTGGCGCGACGATCAAGCGCAACCAGCATCACCTTGTCCAGCGTGTCGAACAGGCGCGACCAATGGATCGGCCGATCCACGACCGGCCACGGCTGGCCATCGTCGCCGCCGATCAGCACCGCCGGACAGTAAAGATTCGGGCCGCGCAGCCGTAGTTCGGCCATCGCCTGCGCATGATCGGCATTGACCAGGTAGAGGTCGGTGCGACCGGCCTCGTCTTCCGCATACGAGAATGGCGAGTGCGGCCGCCGCCCGGTCAGCCTGAAGGTAGAGGCCAGCAGGGACTTTTCGCCATCATTGAACCCCAGCAGTTCAACCACAAACTGCTGCGGTCCGGATTCTGCACTGCTTGCATTCATGGCTGACTGAAGAAGGAAGACGACGAAAAGACCCGTCCGCATGGGACGCGGCGGGAGTCAGGTGGTGCCTTGAGGAAATAAGGATTCTAGCGTAATTTCCCTCAGGGAAACTATTCCTCGCCGGGCGCCGGACGGGGCTTCGGCAAAGCTGTCATACTGTCGGCTTCTCCCCTTGCTGTCATTGTCGCGGGCACCGGCTTCGGTCGCCCGCTGTTGCTTATGGAATCTCCGAAAAACATCCGTTCCTACCCGCCTTACCGCGGACGCACCGCTGCGCGCGCCCCCTTCCTTCCGATGAGCCGGGAGGAGATGCAGCGGCTGGGCTGGGACAGTTGCGACGTGATCCTGGTTACCGGAGATGCCTACATCGACCATCCCAGCTTCGGCATGGCGCTGATCGGGCGGCTGCTGGAGGCGCAGGGGTTCCGGGTGGGCATCATCAGCCAGCCGGACTGGCATTCGGCGGAGCCGTTCCGCGCACTGGGCAAACCGAACCTGTATTTCGGCATCACGGCCGGCAACATGGATTCGATGGTGAACCGCTATACCTCGGACCGCAAGATCCGCTCCGACGATGCCTACACCCCGGACGGCGCGGCCAACCGCCGGCCGGACCGCGCGGTGGTGGTCTATGCCCAGCGTGCGCGCGAGGCGTATCCCGGCGTCAACGTGGTGCTCGGCAGCATTGAAGCCAGCCTGCGCCGCATCGCCCATTACGATTACTGGTCGGACAACGTGCGGCGCTCGGTCATGCCGGACTCCAAGGCTGACATCCTGTTGTTCGGCAATGCCGAACGGGCGCTGCTGGCGCTGACCCACCGCTTGGCCGCTGGCGAAGCCATCAGTGAAATCCGCGATCTGCGCGGCACCGTCTTCATGGCGCCGCGCGGATGGAAGCCGGCGCCGGACTGGTCGGAAGTGGATTCGACCCGGATCGACAAGCCGGGCCGGGTGGAGCCGCATCCCGATCCCTACGAGATCAAGGCAAAGAACGACGACAGCTGCGCCACCCCGGCTGACGGACAGGCGGCTGCGACACAGCCGCTGCAAGCTGCAGTACAGCCCATCAGGATCATGTCGCGCGACGAACGCCTGGCGCAGATGAAGGAAGTGCGATCGAAGAGCGTGGTTCGGCTGCCGTCCTATGAATCGGTCAAGGACGATCCGGTGCTGTACGCGCATGCTTCGCGGGTGTTCCACCTCGAATCCAATCCCGGCAATGCGCGCGCGCTGGTGCAGGCGCATGGAGAACGCGACGTCTGGCTGAATCCACCGCCACTGCCGCTGGAAATGGACGAGATGGATTACGTGTTCGACCAGCCCTATGCGCGCGCGCCCCATCCGTCGTATGGCAAGTCAAAGATTCCCGCATGGGACATGATCCGCTTCTCGGTCAACATCATGCGCGGCTGCTTTGGCGGCTGCACTTTCTGCTCGATCACGGAGCACGAAGGGAGAATCATCCAGAGCCGTTCGGAAAAATCGATCCTGAACGAGATCGAGCTGATCCGTGACAAGACAAAAGGTTTCACCGGCGTCATTTCCGACCTCGGCGGGCCGACCGCGAACATGTACCGGCTGGCTTGCAAGGACAAGGAAACCGAAGAATCCTGCCGCCGCCTGTCCTGCGTATTCCCGTCGATCTGCTCGAACCTGAACACCGACCACGGCAAGCTGGTGCAGTTGTACCGCAAGGCGCGCGCGCTGCCCGGCATCAAGAAGATCCTGATCAGTTCGGGCCTGCGCTACGACCTCGCGGTGCGCTCGCCCGAGTATGTGAAAGAGCTTGTGACGCACCATGTCGGCGGCCTGCTGAAAATCGCACCCGAACATTCGGAAGAAGGCCCGCTGTCGAAGATGATGAAGCCCGGCATGGGCGCCTATGAAGAATTCCGCAGCATGTTCGAGCGCTTCTCGCGCGAGGCGGGCAAAGAGCAGTACCTGATCCCCTACTTCATCGCCGCCCATCCGGGAACGACCGACCAGGACATGCTGAACCTGGCGCTGTGGCTGAAAAAGTACAACTTCCGGCTGGACCAGGTGCAGACCTTCCTGCCCACGCCGATGGCGCTGGCAACCGCGATGTACCACTCGCGGCGCAATCCGCTGAAGCCGTTGACCGGTGCCTCCGCCGAAGCGGTCGAGACGGTTCGCACCGGCCGCAACCGCAAGCTGCACAAGGCTTTCCTGCGCTATCACGATCCGCAGAACTGGGAGATCATCCGGGAAGCCCTGGTGCGAATGGGTCGTGGTGACCTGATCGGCAATACCGACCGTCATCTGGTTCCCCGTGCCGGCAGCGAGGCGATTCGCAAACCGGCCGGCGCAAGGCCTGGCAGCGCCACCCCGCGCGTGGAGCGGGTGGAACAGATCGCCCGCAAGCATGGACAAGTGAAGCCAAGGGCAGGCGGTGCGATCCAGATAAAAGCGGCCCCGCCACGAAGCCGGGGCAGATAGCAGGTAGCAGGTCCGATCACCGGACATGGGGATCGCGACCCGAGCGAACCAGCATGTAGAGTATTGTTGTCCTTGTATCAATCAGTAACAACTCCTCCCGCTCATGCAAACGGCGGACTAAACTTGAATTTGTTGATCCTTGGTGGTCTTGCGTCCGGAGTGTCGGTCATGAAAAAAAGAAATATCCTGGTAGCAGGCTCGCTGCTGCTGGCGATGCTGTCCGCGCTGCCGGCCAGTGCAATCGCACGCCCTCATCACGGTCACGGGCATGGCGGCGCACGATTCGGGCTGTATATCGGCGTGCCGCTGGCGATCGGGGCAGCCGCCTATTACGGATCGCATCCCTACTACCCGCCTTCCTATTACTACCCGCCGGCACCCTATTACTACGCGCCAGTCGCGCCGGTGGTGGTCGCGCCGGCACCGGTGACCTATATCGAGCAAGCGCCACAGGTTGCTGCGGCACCGCAATCCAGCCCTACCTGGTACTACTGCGACGACGCCAAGGCGTACTATCCGTACGTCAAGGAATGCCCGGCTGGCTGGCTGCAGGTGCCGGCAACACCCCTCCGCTAATTGAATGAACATGCGCATGTCCAACAAGACCCTGATCCTGCCGCTGCTGGCCTCTGCACTGCTGCTGGCAGGCTGTACCGCCTCGATGCCCTCCGGACCGAGCGTGATGGTGCTGCCCGGCACCAGCAAGAACTTCGACCAGTTCCGGCTGGACGACATGGATTGCCGCAATTTCGCGCAGGCGAACCTGGGCAGCACGACCACCGATACGGCAACCGTTGACAGTGGCGTGCGCAGCGCCGCGTTGGGCACCGTGCTCGGTGCCGTGGCAGGTGCAGCGGCCAACGGTAGCCGCGGCGCCGGCGTCGGTGCGGGCGCAGGCATGGCCATGGGCGGCCTGGCGGGTGTCGGTGCCGGGCAAAGCTCGGCTGGCGGCATCCAGCGCCGCTATGACATCGCTTACCAGCAATGTATGTACGCCAAAGGGCACAAGATCCCGGGATCGGCGAGCATGATGAGCACGCCGCGTTACAGCGCGCCGGCATCGTCTTATGTGACGCCGCCCCCGCCTCCACCCGGCATGCCGCCAGCGCCACCGCCGCGCTGATCCGCGGCTTGTGTCCTTAGCCAGCCAGCGGCATGTGCGCACTGGCGACTGGTGAATGGATCGGGACTGACACCGTCAGCACCGTTCCTTCCCCCGGTACGCTGTCCACGGTAAAACTCCCCCCCAGCGAGCTTATGCGCTCGCCTATACCGAGCAGGCCGAACGAATTCGGCTTGCGCCGGCATCCCGGAAAGATTCCCACGCCGTTATCCGCGACCGTCATCACGACACGCTCTCCTTCGGGCCGTACGGTGATGGACACCATGCTTGCCTGCGCGTGGCGGGCGACATTGGTCAGCGACTCCTGCAGCACCCGAAACAATGCAGTGGCAAGCTGATCGTCCAGGTCGCCGCTCGGATCCGGCCCTTCCATCGACAGCTCGCAACTGATTCCGGTGCGTCGCTGGAACTGTCCGACCTGCCACTCCAGCGCCGCATGCAGGCCCAGGTCAAGTACCGACGGACGCAGGTTGTTGATGATAGAGCGCACCGACTTGATTGCAGCGTCGATGTGGCGCAGGACCTGGCCGGCTTTCTGGTTCAGCAATGGGTGAGAATGCGCTGTGCGTGCTTCCAGCATCGAGATATCGATACGCAGCGCCATCAGGCTCTGCCCCAGGTCATCGTGAATTTCGCGGGCAATGCGCTTGCGCTCATCTTCCTTGACCTGCTCCTGGTAAGCGGACAGCTGGCGCAACAGCTCTCGCGATTTCTGCAGTTCCTGTTCCGCGCGCTTGCGCTCGACCACTTCGTGCTCCAGCTGGCGGACCGCATCGCGCAGTTGCTGCAGCGCGCGCTGCGGCTCGCTGCGCGCACGCCATGCAAGCGGCCACAAGGCGACGGATACCAGCAATGCCGCAAGGGCAAGCACCAGCGCCAGCCCAAGCGATTGCGGGCCCGGCCCCGATCCGATCGGCAGCATCGCCAGCACGCCAAGCCCCACCAGCAGGACAGCCAGCGCGCTCGCCACCAGCAAGCGGCGTTTGCAAGGACCCAGGCGGCTGCCGGAGAATCCGAGCAATGCAAATGCTGTCGAAAAACAGGAAGCAGCGAACAGCAGGCCGGGCAAGGCATCGCGCCAGGAAAAAGAAGTGTTTGCAAGAAAGTTCGTCATCAATCGTTCCTCATGGTCCCCCATCGCAACCGATCCCGGATTCTCCCGTGCGCATGCGCAAGCGGGCCTGAGGATAGCAAGTGGCTCTATTTCTGATTCTGGATTGCGGGAATGATTCAACCGGCAGCGCAATGCGTGCGGAATTTTCCTGAAGATGCAGCCGGGACCCGGGACAGGCCCGGAAAAAGAGGGAAAAAAGAGGAAAAAAAGCGCGAAAAAAAGCCTGCACCGGTGGTGCAGGCTTTTTTTCGGATTCGGTGGTGGGAAGTGCTGGTTTCGAACCAGCGACCTATCGCGTGTGAGGCGATCGCTCTACCCCTGAGCTAACCTCCCGAAAACAGAAGCGGAATTATTACACAGTGCGGCCAATCAATCAACGTGCAGGTGCAGCCGCCCGCCAGACGCAGGTTCCGCGCACTTCCTTGTCGAGCGAATTGAGCACCTGTTCGTGGGCGGCCAGTTCGCTTTCGCCAGCACGCAGCACCAGGACATCGCCCAAGGGCAGTACCGGCAGGTGGGCTTCGCCGGCCCGCCCCTCGTCGGCATGCAAGTCGATCGTGAAGCTGTTCTGGCCGCGGGTCATTGCCAGGTACACCTCGGCCAGCAACTCGGCATCGAGCAGCGCGCCGTGCAAGGTGCGGTGGGCATTGGAGACGCCGTAACGGTCGCACAGCGCGTCCAGTGAATTGCGCTTGCCGGGGTACAGCGCCTTGGCCTCGACCAGGGTGTCGATCACGCCGGCCACATGCCGGTTGAATGGCGGCACCTGCAGCCGCTCGAATTCGGCGTCGAGGAAGCCGATGTCGAAGGGAGCATTGTGGATGATCACCTCGGCGCCTTGCAGATAGTCGCGCAATTCGCTGGCGATATCGGCAAATTTTGGCTTGTCGGCCAGGAATTCGGTGGTCAGGCCGTGGACCGCCAGCGCGCCCTCTTCCGAGTCGCGCTCCGGATTGACGTAGTAATGCAGGTTGTTGCCGGTGAGCCGGCGGTTGAACAGTTCGACGCAGCCGATCTCGATGATGCGGTCGCCCGAGCGCGGGTTCAGTCCGGTAGTTTCAGTGTCCAGTACGATTTGTCGCATGCGGTTCTTGTCTGTTAAATCCCCGAGTGATCGGATATCACATCGGATCTCATATCGGATGTCATGCCTGGTGCGGCGCGGCTGGCGCCAGCGGCGCAGCGGGTGCCTCTGCCGGGTGCGGCAGCTTGCGGCGCGCGAAGAATGTGTAGAAGGTGGGCACGATGAACAGGGTGAGCAAGGTTCCCACCGTCATTCCGCCGACGATCACCCAGCCGATCTGCTGCCGCGATTCTGCACCGGCGCCGTGGGCCAGCGCAAGCGGCAAGGATCCCAGCACCATGGCGCCGGTAGTCATCAGGATCGGGCGCAGCCGCAGCACGGTCGCCTGCACCAGCGCCTCGGCGGTTTCCATGCCCTGCTCGCGCAACTGGTTGGTGAATTCGACAATCAGGATGCCGTGCTTGGTAATCAGCCCGACCAGGGTGATCAGGCCGATCTGGCTGAACACGTTCAGCGTTCCGCCCGCCAGTTGCAGCGCCGCCAGCGCCCCCGCCATCGACAGCGGCACCGTCAGCATGATGATGAACGGATCGACGAAGCTCTCGAACTGCGCCGCCAGCACCAGGTAGATGAAGGCCAGCGCCAGCACGAAAGTCAGCGCCAGGCTGCCGCTGGATTGCTTGTATTCGCGCGCCGAGCCCTGGAAGTCGATGGCGTCGCCGGCTTTGATGTGCTTCCGGGCCACGCCCTCCAGGAAGTCGAGCGCCTCGCCCTGCGAATAGCCGGGCGCAAGATTGCCCGAAATCAGCACGGCGCGGCGCTGGGCGAAATGGTTCAATTCGCGCGGTGCAACGGTTTCGCGCAGCTTGAGCAGGCTCGACAGCGGAATCATCTGATCCGGCGCGCCATTCTTGCCGGTGCCACGCACGAAGATGTTGCTGATGTCGTCCGGCGATTCGCGCTGCACATTCTCGATCTGCACGATCACGTCGTACTGGTCGCCGTTCTTCTTGAAGCGCGTCACCTGGCGTCCGCCGAGCATGGTCTCCAGCGTGCGGCCAACGGTCTCGATCGGCACGCCGGCATCGGCCGCCTTGTCGCGGTCGACCTGCACGCTTACCTGTGGCTTGTTCAGCCGAAGGTCGGTGTCGATATTGACCAGGCCGGGATTTTCCCTGGCTTCGTCGACGATCTTTTGCACCGTCTTCTGCAGGTTGGGATAGGTGTCGCTGGTCATCACCACCAGTCCGATCGGCCGCTCACGGATGGACTGTCCAAGCGAAGGCGGCAGGTTCGGAAACGCCAGCAACCCGGGGATGGCCTGCATCTTCGGCTGTATCTCTTTCAGGATGTCCTGGATCTTGCGATCGCGCTCATCCCAGTCGGTCACGCGAATGACGGCAATGCCGCGCTCCACGGTCGGATTGCCGGCAACGATGAACACGCGGTTGATTTCCGGCACGCCGGCCACGATCCCCTCCACGCGCCGTGCAAATTTCTCGGTGTAGGCGAGCGAGGCGCCATCCGGCCCGGAGAGAGAGGTGAAAATGGTGCCGCGATCCTCGATCGGCGACAGTTCCTTTTTCATGCCGGTCCCCAGCCAGGCCAGCAGCGCGATCACGAGCAGGTAGACCAGCACCACCGCCCAGCGCGCCTTCAGGGTCGCAGTAACCGCGCGCTGGTAAGCATTGGTCAGTCCAACCAGTGCGTTCTCGACCAGCTGGTACATCCGCCCATGTTTTTCCTGATGGCGCAGCATGACCGAGCACATCATTGGCGACAGGGTCAGCGCCACGAAGCCGGACACGATCACGGCGCCGGCCAGCGTCAGCGCAAACTCGATGAACAAGCGGCCGGTGCGGCCAGGCGTGAAAGCGACCGGTGCATATACCGCAGCCAGTGTCAGCGTCATGGCGACCACGGCAAAGCCGATTTCCTTGGCCCCCTTCAGGGCGGCAGCCACCGGCGCCATGCCGTCTTCTATATGCCGGTAGATGTTTTCGAGGACGACGATGGCGTCATCCACCACCAGCCCGATCGCCAGCACCAGCGACAGCAGGGTCAGCGTATTGATCGAAAACCCCGCCATCGACATCAGCGCGAAGGAACCGATCAGCGAGACCGGTATCGTCACCAGCGGAATGATGGCCGCACGCAGCGAGCGCAGGAACACGAAAATGACCAGTGCCACCAGGACCACGGCTTCGGCGATCGTGGTGTACACCGAACGGATCGAGCGGTCGATGAACTCGGTGTAGTCAACCGAAATATTCACCTGCACGCCCTGCGGCTTGAGTTCTTCATTCAGGCGCGGCAACTCGGCCCGCACATATTTCGCCAGTTCGAGCGGGTTGGCAGTGGCCTGGCGGATGATGCCCAGCGACACCGCATTGCGGCCGTTGAAGCGAACCGATGAGCGCTCCGCCGCCGGTGCCAGGGCGACGGTGGCGACATCCTTCACCCGCACCGGAAAGCCGTTGACGGTGCGCACGATGATGTCCTCGAATTGCGACACCTGCGTCAGGTCGGTCTGGGACACCACCGAGAATTCGCGCTGACTCGATTCGATGCGGCCGGCGGGCACCTCGATGTTTTGCTTGCGCAGCGCGTCTTCGACATCGGCCGTGGTCAGCCGGTAGGCCGCCAGTTTTTCACGGCTGAGCCAGAGCCGCATGGAGTACTTGCGCTCGCCATTGATCCGTACGTCGGCCGCACCCGGCAGCAGTTGCAGCCGCGGCTTGACGATGCGGTTGGCAATGTCGGTCAGGTCGAGCTGTTTCATCGTCTCGCTCGAGAACGACAGCCAGATGATGGGGTTGGCGTCGGCCTCGACCTTGGCAATCACCGGCTCTTCGATCGTGAGCGGCAATTTGGCGCGCACCCGGGAAACCCGGTCGCGCACATCGTTGCCGCCGGAATCGGGGTCTTTCTCCAGCCTGAAACGCACCGTGATCTGGCTCTGCTCGTCGCGCGAGATCGAGGTCAGCACGTCGATGCCGTCGATGCCCGCGATCGAGTCTTCAAGAACCTTGGTGATCTGGGTTTCGACGATATCCGAGCTGGCGCCCGGATACCTGGTGTCGACGGTGACCACCGGTTCATCGATCTTCGGGTATTCGCGTACTGACAGGCGGTTGTAGGACACCAGTCCCACCAGCACGATGATGAGCGACATGACGGTCGCAAAGACCGGGCGTCGTATGCAGATTTCGGAGATGACCATGCGCTGCCTTTGTTATTGTCGTGCCGCCACTGCCTGGCCGTCCGGCTTGCCCGCAGCCTGGCCGCCGCCGATCCTGACCGCCATGCCGTCGCGCGACAAGCGGATCTGGCCGGCCGTGACTACCACGTCGCCTTTCTCCAAGCCTTCGACAATCTCGGCTTTGGCATTGCGCCGCAGGCCGATTTTCACCTCAGTCCTTAGCGCCTTGCCATCGACCACTTTCCACACCGTCTGCTTCTGTCCCTGCGGAACAATCGCCTCTTCCGGAACCACCAGCGCCTGGTCGCGCTGGGCCAGGATCAGGCGCACGCGGGCAAACATGCCGGGCTTGAGCCGGCCTTGCGGATTCTCGATACGCCCGCGCAGCAGCGCCGAGCGGCCGGTGCTGTCGACCTGGGGATCGATCGCATCGACCCGGGCCTTGAACGTTTGCCCGGGCAGCGCGTCGAGCATGACTTCGATGCCCTGGCCCGGCCGCACCAGGTCGGCATATTTTTCAGGAATGCGGAAGTCGACCTTGACGCTGGAAAGGTCTTCCAGGTTAACCAGGTCGGCCCCGTCTTTCACATAGTCGCCGACGCTGACGGTGCGGATGCCGACCACACCGGAAAATGGCGCGCGTATCTCCAGCTTGGAGAGCCTGGCCTGGGCCAGTGCGAGTTTTGCTTCCAGCACCTGGACATTGGCCTGGGACTCGTCCTTGGCGCGTTCGGAAATGAATTTCCTGCTGGCGAGGTCTTCGTTGCGGCGATAGTTGGATTGCGCGATATTCAGTTCTGCGCGCGCCTGCCCGACTTCGGCCTGGTTGACGCTGCTGTCGAAAGCCACCAGTTGCTGGCCCTTCTTCACCATCTGGCCATCGCGGAAATTCAGCTTGACGATGCGGCCCGCGACTTCCGGCCGCAGGATCACTGATTCATTGGAACGCAGCGTACCGACCGAGTTGAGTTCGTCCACCATCCGCATGGTGTCGACCCGCACCACCTCGACCGCGACTGGTCCGGCCGCGGCACGCTGGCCGCCGGCGCCCGGCGCCGCTGTGGCGGACTGCTCTTTCGGCTTCTGCGGCGCGCGTTGGGAATAGTAGGCATATCCTCCAAGCAGCGCGATGCCAACCACGGCCACGGCGCTGTAACTGATACTCCGGAAGTTCATTTTTTCTGGTTATCCTGAAATTGCCCTATCGCGTCGCGATATCCGCGCAAGTGTGCGACAAGCATAATGCAAATTGCCATTCGCGACAGGCCGGTGCCGCCCGGGCGGCTAGGAGACCGGGCTGGCCGCCTCGACGCCGCGGTTTGCCAGTTCGTCGGCGCGCTCGTTGCCGTCGTGCCCGGCATGGCCTTTCACCCAGCGCCATTCAATCTGGTGCCGGGCCTGGGCCTGGTCCAGCGCTTGCCACAGGTCGACGTTCTTGACCGGCTCGCGGTTCGCGGTTTTCCAGCCGCGCGCTTTCCAGCCGTGTATCCACTCGCTGATACCCTTTTGCACATACTGGCTGTCGGTATGGACAATGACCTTGCAGGGGCGCTTGAGCAGGTTGAGCGCCTCGATCACGGCGCGCAATTCCATGCGGTTGTTGGTGGTATTGAGCTCGCCGCCAAAAATCTCTTTCTCATGCCCGCCGGCGCAAAGCCAGGCGCCCCAGCCGCCGCGGCCGGGATTGCCCTTGCAGGCGCCATCGGTATAGATCTCTACTTGTTCCATTGCTCTTTCTGCTGTGCGCTGTTTTCATGTTGCGGGGTTTTGCTTGCCTGGTTCGCGACCGGCACTGCCGAGCGGGCGGGCGCCCTGTTCTTGTTCCATACCGGCCCCACCATCCGCATCCCCTTGACACGCTTGATGGCCTGCACGACATAGACCGCGCCCAGATAGGGCCACCAGCGGTCGCCGGCTTTTTCCATGAAGGAAAAGCGATTGAGCCACTTGTCGGTACGGCAAGGCGGCGCATAACAGCCGAAATGTCCGCGATTGACTTCCATGTTGAGCAGCTTGAGCCAGTCCTTCAGCCGCGGCACGCTGATGAATTCGCCATCCAGCGGCAGGAAATGGGCGCCGCTCACGCGTCCGGCCAGCTGGCGCAGGCCCCACATGCTGGCCGGATTGAAGCCGGTGATGATCAGTTGTCCTTCCGGTATCAGCACGCGCTCGACTTCACGCAACACCTGGTGCGGCTCGGCGGCGAATTCGAGCACATGCGGCAGCAGCACCAGGTCCAGGCTCTGCGTGGCGAAGGGCAACTCGGTGAAATCATGCACGACCACGACCGGCACCTTGCGGCCTTCCGGCACATGGGTGTCGGTCAGCCATTTGGACGGCATGCGGTTGGCGGCCAGCCCCTGAACCTCCGGCAACCCGATCTGGATCGCATTGAACCCGAAGATGTCGGCAGTCAGCGCATCGAGCCGCGCCTGCTCCCACGCCTTCACATAGGCACCCGCCGGACTGTCGAGCCAGGAGCCTAGGGCTATAATGGGTTTTTCTGATGTCTGGTGGTCCATGCCTATGTCGATCAAGAGTGCCGTGAGTGTTTTGCCCGTCCCCGCCTTTGCAGATAACTATCTGTGGCTGATTCACAATGGCGTGCACGCGGTGGTGGTGGACCCGGGCGACGCGGCGCCCATTCTTGCAGCACTGGATCAGCGTCAACTGACGCTGGCAGCTATTCTACTGACACATCACCATGCTGACCATGCCGGCGGCGTGCCGGCATTGCTGGAACGCTTCGATGTGCCGGTGTACGGCCCGGCGCGCGAAGCAATCCCGACCATCACCCGCCGCCTGGCCGAAGGCGACAGCGTCCTGATTCCGGAACTGGAGATGGAATTCTCGGTGCTCGACGTGCCTGGCCATACCGCCGGCCATATTGCCTATCATGCAGCGCGACAGGACTGGCTGTTCTGCGGCGACACCTTGTTCGCGGGCGGCTGCGGCCGGCTGTTTGAAGGGACCCCGGCGCAGATGGTCGAATCGCTAGCCAAGCTCACCGCCCTGCCGGACCGTACCCAGGTCTATTGCGCACACGAATACACGCTGTCCAATCTTCGATTTGCACAAGCCGTTGACGAAAACAACACGGCATTGACCCTGCGCGTCGCCGACGAAGAGGCAAAGCGCGCCCGCAACCAGCCAACCGTACCGTCCACCATCGGAATCGAAAAGGCAACCAATCCTTTTCTGCGCTACCAGGAACCCGGCATTCTGGATAAACTGGCGGCCGAAGGCAGAATTTCCTCCAGGGAACCTATTGCTGCCTTTGCTGCCTTACGGGAGTGGAAGAATTCCTTCCGGTAATTCCTGATGTCCTGGCAAGCGGTTGAAAATCGCAGCGCGCGGGGCGGGATCGGGGCTGGGGAACACAATCGTACGGATACGTGCGATGAACGTGCGATGAGCACCGGCAGCCCTCCCCGGATTGGTCCGCGCCGTAATTTTTTACCAAGCTGCCAACGCGCCAGAAGCCTTGCGCCGCATCACTGCTGCGCGGCTTTTTCTTGACTCGACGAAACACCGTTACTTACACTGCCGGCACAGATGACTCGTGCCGACCGTCTGGGTCGGACCAGCAAGCCAGGCCCATGAATCGAAAAAGAATAATTCTCCTGATCAGCGCAGCGCTTGCCACGGCAAGCGTGCCGCTTGCCGCCCAGGCGTCGGATATCACCCTGTTCCCGCTGTCCCCGCTGCTCGCCCTCGAGCAGGATCCGGCGGCGGTGCAGGTGCTGGGCATGGAGGAAGTCGATGTATGGGGCCGCATTCGCAAGGGCTTCGGGATTCCCGACATCGACAACCAGCTGGTCACCAACCATCTCAACTGGTACTCGTCCCGCCCCGATTACATACAGCGCACCACCACGCGCGCCTCGCGCTACCTGTTCCATGTCGTGCAGGAGCTCGAAAAGCGCAACATGCCGACTGAACTGGCGCTGCTGCCCTTCATCGAATCGGCGTTCAACCCGCAAGCGATGTCGACCGCAAAAGCGGCCGGCATGTGGCAATTCATTCCGTCGACCGGCCGCGACTTCAACCTGAAGCAGAATTTCTTCAAGGATGAGCGGCGCGATGTGCTGGCTTCGACCGATGCTGCGCTGAGCTACCTGCAAAAGCTGTACGGCATGTTCGGCGACTGGCAGCTGGCGCTGGCTGCCTATAACTGGGGCGAAGGCTCGGTACAACGCGCGATCAACAAGGCCAAGGCCGCCGGACGCGACACCGATTTCAACGGCCTGGCCCCCTACATGCCGGCCGAGACGCGCAACTACGTGCCCAAGCTGCAGGCGGTCAAGAACATCGTCGCCAATCCGGCGCAATACAACCTGACCCTGCCCAAGGTCGACAACCAGCCCTACTTCGTCACGATCGGCAAGACGCGCGACATCGACATCAAGGTGGCGGCGCAGCTGGCCGAGCTGTCGGTGGACGAGTTCAAGGCGCTCAATCCGCAATTCAATCGCCCGGTCATCACCGGCGGCAACACGCGCATCCTGTTACCGCAGTTGAATGCTGAAAAATTCCGCACCAACCTGTCCAAATGGGGGCGCGCACTCTCCTCCTGGACCGCGCACCGGGTGACCGGCGCGCGCGAACGGATCGAATCGATCGCGAAGAAATTCCGCACCACCCCGGAAATCATCCGCGAGGTCAACCATATCCCGCCGCGCATGGTGCTGAAGGAAGGCTCGACCATCCTGGTGCCGAAGACCGAAGAATCGATCGAAAAGGACATCTCGCCCGACATCGCTGAAAACGCGAAGATGTCGATGGAACCGGACGCGCCGCCAACGCGCAAGATAAGCGTCACGGTCGGCAAGAAAGACACGCTGGCATCCATCGCCCGCCGCCATGGCGTGACCACGGCGCAGATAAAGTCATGGAACGAGTTGTCGAAGGACACCGTGGCAAAAGGCCAGAAGCTGGAGCTTCAGGTTGCCAACAAGCGGGCCGTGGCGAGCAAGGGCGACGGCACGTCGAAAAAAGCGACAAAGACCGCAGCCAAGGGCGGCAAACCAGTGAAGAAGTCCGGCAAGCACACTTCCGTGGCGAAAAAGCCGGTAAAGACCAAGACGGCAAAGGCAAAGGCGGCGGACAAGGCGGTCTGAGGTCGCAAGCATTCCCGGCCATCATTTGCCCGGGGCACTCAAAAAACAGGATCGCCCATCGATTGCCGACCGGAACATTGAGCGACCGGCAACAGAGCAGAGCCGGCGATCAATCGTCCCCAAGCTTCAACTTGCTTGGCATCCGCTTCTCGATTGCCCACTTCAGCAAGGCTGCGCTCCGATAAACCCCATGCGCGAACTTTCCGTATGGCAGCGTCAGGAACAAGGCCATCACGGTCCCCAGGTGGATCGCCAGCAACAGCGCCATCGCCCGCGTATCCCGCAGTACCAGCAATGCCAGCCCGGTCGCACTGACCAGCAACAACAGCAGGATGAACCCACGATCCATGGGCCGCTGCTGCACATCGCCATGCAGGGGATGCCGGCGCAGGTTGAGCCACAACAGACCGGCCGGACCCACCAGCAAACCGATGCCGCCCAGCGTACCCAGCACCACCGGCAAGCTCGTTACCGGGTACGGCGCAGGCCAGCCCAGCAGGTAGTGATACAGCGTGGCCACGCCAGTGGACGCGAAACACAGCATGAAGCCATAGAAGGTCGCATGGTGGAAGCGTCGCCGCGCCAGTGTGAAACGGTCGCTCTCCTCGTTGCATCCTTCGCCATGACCGCCATCCAGGTACTTCAGCCGCAGCGCATCATGGGCCGCCTCGCCTACCGCCGCGCCCGACGCATTGTCGAGGAACTGCGGCTCGGTCACGTTGCGCCAGAAACTGCGCACGCCGATCGCCAGCGCCAGCACCGCAAAGCCGAATACCGCGCCAAACATCAGCACCAGCGTGTTGTGCGGGAAGATCGCATAGAAATTACCAGCCAGCGGCGCATGCACCAGCGAGCCCGAGATCAACACCGCCAGTACCAGGAACAGCGCCAGGCCGCCGGCCAGCGCCAGTGCGACCGTGATCCCGTTGCGCTTGTACAGCGCGCCCAGCGAGGCCGGCCAGGCATATTCGGCATAGGTCTGGACCCTCACCTTCGCCATCGACTGAGGAATATTGACCGCGAACTCATGCGGCGGCGCGTATTGGCAGGCATGCAGGCAGGCGCCGCAGTTGTGGCAGAGGTTGGCCAGGTAATGGATGTCGGCCTTGGCGAACTCAAGACGGCGCGTCATGGCCGGGAATACCGCGCAAAAACCCTCGCAATAGCGGCAGGCGTTGCAGATGGTCAGCTGGCGGCTGACCTCGTCTTCGGCCGCGGTGGCGGACATGTCGATCAACCGCGCATTGCCACGGGCGTCCTCAAGCAAGGCTTCAAGCTGCTGCACGTTCTGCTCCCGCATGTTTTGTATTTCCGCGGGCAGCGCCGGCAGCACCAGCAGCCCCGGCCGCACGCGCCGCTTCGGTGCCGGCAATCCGGCCGAATGCGGTGCCGATCGCCATGCCGACGCCAGCGGTGTATCCCTTGCCAAGCACATTACCGGCCATCATTTCGCCGGCGACAAACAGGTTGTCGCTAGGTGCGCCGCCGAAATGCACGCGCGAGCGCTCGTCGATTTTCAGGCCAAGATAGGTAAAGGTTATGCCGGGCCGCAGCGCATAGGCATAAAACGGCGCCTTCTCCAGCGGCAGCGCCCAGTGCGTCTTGGCCGGCGTCAGTCCTTCGGTATGACAGTCGTCCATCACCGCATGGTCGAAAGTGCCGACCCGGCAGGCGTCATTGAATTCCTGCACGGTGCGCATGAACACTTGCTCATCCAGTCCGAGCTTGCGCGCCAGTTCGGGCAGGGTCGATGCCGTCACGCCGGGAAATACTGGCGGCATGAAACGCCCGATCGCGCGACTGTCGATGATGGAATAGCCGATCTGCCCCGGCTGCTGGGCCACCAGCCGACCCCAGATCGCATAGCGCTTGGGCCAGAAATCTTCGCCTTCGTCATAGAAGCGCACCGCGTTGCGGTTGACCATGATGCCGAGCGACACGCAGTCGACGCGGGTGCAGATGCCGCCGTCATACAGCGGCGCGCGCGCATCGATCGCTACGCAATGACTCTGCGTCGGGTCGCCGATGATGTCGGCGTTGGTGCCCATCATGAACTTGAGCAGCACGCCCATGTTGTAGCGGGTGCCGCGGATCAGGAAATTGTCGGCCGGCCATTCGCCGTTGACCTCGCCCCAGGCCTCGCGCTGCCATTCGAGGTTGGATTCAAAGCCGCCGCAGGCCAGCACGCAGGTCTTCGCTTCGATCCGCTCGTTCCCGATGAAGGCTGCAACGAAGCGGCCATTGTCCAGTTCAAGCGCGTCGACCGCCGCGTCGTAGCGGATCTGCACGCCAAGCGCTTCGGCGCTGCGGTAATAGGCGTTGATCAATGCCTTGCCGCCCCCCATGAAGAAGGCATTGGTGCGCGCCACGTGCAGCGTTCCCGACAGCGAGGGCTGGAAGCGCACGCCGTGCTTGCGCATCCAGTCGCGGCAGGTGGACGATGCCCGGATTGCCATGCGCGCCAGCTTTTCATTGGTCTGGCCGCCGGTCACTTTCAGCAGGTCCTGCCAGTACTCCTCTTCGGGATAGGCATCGACCAGCACGTCCTGCGGCGCGTCGTGCATGCAGCGGATGTTGCGGGTGTGGGTCGAATTCCCGCCGCGCCATTCACGCGGCGATGCTTCCAGCAGCATGACGGTCGCGCCCGCCTCGCGCGCCATCAGCGCAGCACAAAGGGCGGCATTGCCGCCGCCAATTACCAGTACATCAGGCTTCAAGCGGGTACTCCTGTTTGATGATTGCCGATTCAATGAGCGCGCCGGTCGCGACGCCTTGTCATTCCGGCTTTTTCTGTGCTTCCGGCGCTGGCGCGGTGATGTAACTGCCGCGTCCGCTGGCAATCAGGGCTCCCGCTTCGTCGTAGATCTGGGCTTCGCAAACTGAAAACTGCTTGCCGAACTTTATCACTTTGCCCTTGACGATCAAATCGCCCGGCTTGGCCAGGCGGTGATAGTCGACCCGCATGTCGATGGTCGGGACCGGCCGTCCGATGTTCTTCACCAGCGCAAAGTCGGCTGCGAAATCGATCAGCGCGGCAAGGATGCCGCCATGGGTCTGCATCAGTTTCGGATTGGCGACCCACTCGGGCCGCCAGGTGGCTTTCACTTCTATCGAATCATCGCCAAGGTCGAGCACCTTGAGGCCAAGCCAGCTCAGGTAGGGACCGCGGTTGATCAGCTCCTGTACGTCGTCGAGTGTCATTTCTGCTCCAGTGTTGTCATGGTGGCGGCCTGCATATTGGTGGCTGCCTGCATATTGGTGGCTGCCTGCGGCCGGGCGATCATGCGATCACGCATCGACCGCTTTCACGCCTTCGCGCAATTGCTGCGCGCGCGCCTCCAGCGTGCGGCGGTCGATCTTGCCGACCGTGTTGGTCGGCAGCGAATCGACGAAATGCACTTGGCGCGGATACTGGTAGGGCGGCGCATTTTTCAGCGAATGCTGCTTCACGTCTTCTTCGCTCAGGCTCGATCCGCGGCGCCTGACAATGAACGCGACCGGGATCCGGTGCTTGATCTCGTCCGGCACCGGCACCACCACTGCCTGCTCGATATCGTCGTGGCGCTCGAGCATCAGCTCGACCTCCAGCGGATAGATGTTGTGCCCGCTGGAGACGAACATGTCGTCCGAGCGGCCGATGAAATACCACCAGCCATCTTCGTCGCGGCGCAGTATGTCGCCGGTGTTGTACCAGCCATCCTGGATCCGCTTGGCGGTCTCTTCCGGATTGTTGACGTAGCCGTTCATCATGCCTGGCCCGCGCACATGCAGCGTGCCAAAATTGTCATCGCTGCCGCCGACCAGCCGGAACTCGTTGCCCGCAACCGGCCAGCCGATCGAGTGGCGCGGCCGCAGCTTGCGCTCCGGATGCGGACCGAACAGCGCGGCGCTGACTTCGGTGATGCCGAAGATCTGCACGATTTCGGCGTTGGGAAACAGTCCGGCAACTGCATCGATCAGCACATCGGAAGCGGGGGCGCCGCCCATCGTCGCCAGGCGCACGAAGGAATAGTCGTGACCGGCCAGCAGGTCGCGCTGCTGCATCATCATGGCGAAAATGGTCGGCACGCCGGAGACCACGGTCAGGCGATAGCGGGTGATGTTCTCGACGTACTTGCGGGCGTCGAACTTGCGCATCAGCACCACCGTCGAGCCGCCGACCAGCACGCACTTGATCGAGTTCATGCCGTGCTTGTGGTACAGCGGCGCGGCGACGATCATGCGATCGTCCGGGCAGAAGTCGCGGTCGCCGGAAATCGTCTCGGCCACCCAGGTGTGGGCCCGGTGCGACAGCATCGCGCCCTTCGGCCGGCCGGTCGAGCCGGAGGTGTAAGCGTGGAAGGCAACGTCGTCGTATTCCGGCACGCGCGCGGTGAATTCGCCCGGATCCTGAAACGCCTTGTAGCCCTGTGCACTGGCATCGTCGAATTCGATCGCCGGCACGTCATCCGGACACAGCGCCCGCAAGCCGGCCTCCGTGAACACCAGCTTCACGCCGGAATTGCGGATCACCCAGTCGATCGTGTCCTTTGGCTGCAGGATGTTGATCAGAACCGGCACCACGCCGGCGCGCATGGCGCCGTAAAACACTTCCAGGAATTCGGCGCGATTGCCCGACAGCACGCCGATGCGCTCGCCCGGCTGGAAACCGCGCTTGAGCAATCCGCGCGCAACCGCATCGCAGGCGTCGTGATATTCCTTGTAGCTGACCTCGCGCGGCGTCTCGCCGGACAGGTCGATGATGGCCGGCCGCGCATCGTTGCGATAGTCGAGCCCGATGCAACCGAGGTTCTTGTAGTGTGTAACCGGCGCCGGCGCCGTGCTGGGTGAGGTATTGGTCATGGCGCTCAGATCTTGATGATCACTTTGCCGAATACACGGCGCTCTTCCAGCATGCGCACGCCCTCGGCGGCCTGCTCCAGCGGCAGCACTTTGTCGATCACCGGTGAAAGCTGCTTGCTGGCGACGAAGTCCAGGCAAGCCTTGATGTCGTCCGGCACATAGGCACGCGAGCCGATGATATCCATCTCGCGGAACCAGACGAAACGGATATCGATCTCGCACATATGGCCCGCGGTCGAGCCGCAGGTCAGGATGCGGCCATTGGTCGCCATGCAGCGCTGGGTCGGGATCCAGGTATCGCCGCCGGTGAAGTTGATCGCGACATCGACGCCCTTCTTGCCGGTGGCGGCCCAAACCGCCTTGGAAAAATCCGGATTGTCTGCGTAGTTGATGACATGGTCCGCGCCCAACTCCTTCAGCCGGCGCGCCTTGTCTTCGCTGCTGGTGCAGGCATACACTTCGGCCCCCGCCATCTTGGCAAACTGCAGGCACGACACGCCCACGCCGCCGCTGGCGCCCAGGATCAGCACCTTCTCGCCTTTCTGCAGGCGGCCGCGCGTGAACAGCATGCGGTGCGAGGTGCCATAGGCGATCGGCAGCGCAGCCGCATCCTCGAAGCTGACGCCGTCCGGCATTTCGATAAGCTGGCGCTGGTCCACCGCGATGAACTGGCACAGGCCGCCGTTGCCGTTCTCGCCCAGCACGCCGCCTTCGGGAAAGCGCGGGAACAGCACGACCTTCTTGCCAACCCAGTCCTGCGACACCCCCGCGCCCACTTCACGCACGATGCCGGCGACATCGCCGCCCGGAATACGCGGCATCTTGGTCGGCAGGTCCGGCATCCCGTGCAGCACGAACACGTCCATGTAGTTCAGGCCGCAGGCCTTGATTTCGACGAGCGCCTGGTGCGGTTCCGGCACCGGCATTGGCCATTGATCGAGTTTCATGTTCTCGACGCCGCCGTGCTGCTGTATGGCGACTACCTTCATCGTCGTTGTCATAGCTTCCTTCAGTTGGTTATTGTCCCGACCCGGGCTCGCAGGGCTTTTCCTGTCATGCGGCCATGTTAAGAGCCTCGTTTATCGAAAACAAATAATTAGTTTTGCTGGATTATTCGCTGACCGCGATGAATCGCCTGATGCTGGCTTCGAATCGGCGAAAACAGTATCGTGGCGGGGCCGTCCCGCGCCAGACAAACCATCCTGCGCCCGAAGCGCCCGGGACGGCGGCTAGCCCTTGGCCAGGCCGGGGCCGCAGGAAATGCATATCCAGGAGAGGAAAATGACTGGTGACGGCCGCTTGACCATCCCTTCAATGAAGGGGAAATGCACGGATGCGGAGTGGCAGGCGCGGGTGGACCTGGCCGCGTGCTACCGGCTGGTCGACCTGTACGGCATGTCGGACATGATGGCCAACCATATCTCGGCGCGCGTGCCCGGCGAAGAAGGCGTGTACCTGATCAATGCCTACGGGATGATGTACGAGGAAATCACCGCTTCCAGCCTGATCAAGGTGGATTTCGACGGCAACATCCTGACGCAACCAGATTTCGGCGAAATGAACTACGGTATCAACAAGACTGCTGCAGTGATCCACAGCGCGGTCCATGAAGCCCGGCCGGAAGTGGCCTGCGTGATCCATTGCCACACCTGGGCGACGATGGCCCTGTCCTCGCTCGAATGCGGGCTGCTGCCGATCACGCAAACCGCGATGCGCTTCCTGAAAGCCGGATACCACGACTATCAGGGCGTGGCGCTGGATCCGCAGGAGAAGGCGTCACTGATCGCGGACCTGGGGCAATCGGAGGCACTGATCCTGCGTAACCACGGTGTGCTGACCGTGGGAAAAAGCACAGGCGAGGCATTCAACTGGATGCATCGGCTCGAACTTGCCAGCCGCGCCCAACTGGCCGCGATGGCCTGCAATTCGCCGCTGCAAAAGGTGCCGCAGGCTGTGCTGGAGGAGACCTGGAACAATTACCAGCCGACTACGCGGCGGCCGTACGGCTTGATGGAATGGCCGGCGCTGAAGCGGAAGCTGGACCGGCTCGATCCGTCGTACAGGGATTGAAGGCGGGATTGAAGGAGGAATTGAAGGCGGGGGATTGAAGCGCGGTCTATCCCCTAAGCCAGCGCCAGGCGCGCCATCTGCAAGGCCCCTTCATACGACTTGGCCGCCGCGATGAAGCGCCCGTTATGGCAGAACTGCGCATCCGGCACGCCGGTCACGGCTGCCAACTCGGCGTCGCGCAAGCCGGCCCACGCTGCCGGCAGGTCGCGGCGCGCCTCGAAGGTGTCGGGATTGGCGGGAACCGTATGCAGCATGTGCCGCTGCTCGATGCTGTTGTAACTGATCACGAACAGGACCGCCGGCATTTCATTGCGCACCACCGACGCCCACGGCAGCGAAGCATTGTCCAGGTACAGCAGCCGGCCCTGCTCCAGCACCGTTGCCCGCCGCACCCGCTGCACCGCCATCAGGCCGCCAATGCGATATTTCACCGCGTTGACGATTATTTCCTTCATGAATTCCAGCGCGATCCGGAAGCGCCCCATGCGCAAGGCCTCGACCGCAGCGCCGTTGCCGGCCTGCTGCTCGTCGATCCAGCTGGTGTTGAAACCGGAGATCACCGCCGACAAACCGTAGCCGCCCGGCGCATTCCTGGCGGCGCCGGTGTCGGACATGTCGAGGTATTGCACCAGGTCGCCATCGATCGCTTCGGCAATCTGCCGCGCCTGCTCCGGCGCAACGACAAAGCCGGGCATTCCCGCTGCAACGCAAGCCACGCACGCCGGCCCGTGCTGCTTCCAGACCAGTCCGGCGCTGGCATACACGACGCCGGAAGGCCGCGCACCGCGAAAGCCCTTCTGATGATGATCGAAGCGGCCCGCCTGGGGGTCCCACTCGCCGCCGACGTCGACCGCAAAATCAGCGCCCTCAATCAAAGCCTGGTCGCGGGTACGCACCAGTTCGCTGAAAGGAAACAAAAGGTCCAGCACGGCGACGCCCCAGACGTCGTCAGCGTGGAATTTTCCGGAATGGGTGACAATGATCATTGATATGGGTGCTGGATGCTGGAGGAAAGTGCAGGCAGGCGATGGAGCGGCGGCGCAAAAGCCGGGCCAGCCGCGCCTGCCCCACCCCGCTGGATCAGCCGTCTTCGGGCACCGGTTCGTCCGGCTTGGCGATCCGGGTTACGAGCAGCCGGTCGATCCGGTTGCGGTCCATGTCCACCACTTCGAAGCGGTAATCGTCCCACTCGAAATGCTCGGAAACGTTCGGGATGCGGCGCAGTTGCGTCAGCACGAATCCGGCCAGCGTGTGATAGGCCCCGGACGACTCGTCAGGAAAGCGGACTTCGGTCTCGAGCAGGTCGCGGAAGCGGTCGAGCGAGACGCCGCCATCGATCAGCCAGGAACCGTCTTCGCGCTTCACCGCATCCGCTTCCTGCCCCTCGTCCACAACCGAAACATCGCCGACCAGAGCGCTCATGACGTCGGACAAGGTAACCATGCCCTCGATATCGCCGTACTCGTCGACCACCAGCGCCAGTTCGCTGCGGTGCTTCTTCAGCGTTTCCAGCAAGTCCATGCCGGACAGCGACTCCGGCACGTACATCGGCGGCCGCGTCACGGCTGCGATGTCGATGGCGGAAAGGGAATTGTTGCGGATCGCCTGCTCGAACAAGTCGCCCGCATGCACGATGCCGATCAGGTTGGACATGTCGCCGCGATAGACCGGAAAGCGGTTGTAGGGACTCTCGGCAATCTTCGCAAGGACATCGGCAAGCGGCTCGTCGAGGTCGATGAATTCGACGTCCGCGCGCGGCGTCATCAGCGCGCCCAGGCGCAGGTCATCCAGCCGCAATGCGCGGGTGACCATGTCGTGTTCGGTCTTTTCGAAAAGCCCGGCATTCGTGCCCTCGCGCAGCATGCCGGCGATTTCTTCCTCGGTGACCTGGTTGTCCCTGGCCTTGTGCAGGCCGAGGACACGCATGACGAATTCGGTGGTGACCGACAGGACCTTGACGAACGGCGCCATGATGCGCGACAACCATTGCATCGGACCGGAGACCACCATCGCCACCGTCTCGGGGTACAGCAGCGCGATCCGCTTCGGGACGAGTTCGCCGAAGATGATGGAAGCGAAGGTGATGCCCAGCACCACAACGCCGAGGGAAATCTCACGGGAGTACGGACCGATGAAAGGCACGCCTGCCAGCTGCGGCGTCAGTTGCGCCACCAGCGAGGCTTCGCCGAATGCACCGTTGAAAATGCCGATCAGCGTGATGCCAACCTGCACCGTGGAGAGGAAATGACTGGGGCTTTCGGCCAACTGCAAGGCAGCCAGGGCGCCGCGGCTGCCGTTCTCGGAGAGTCTTTCCAGGCGGATTCTTCGCGACGAGACAATGGCAAGTTCGGACATGGCAAATACCCCGTTCAGGAGTATCAAGCCAATGATGATCAATATGTCCACAAGGGTGAACTGCCTGGTTTCCCCGCAGTTCATGAGTTTGCTGAAGGGGTATTCTAACCGGTGGCTGGGAAAAATCGGAAAATCGCCTCGTGGATGAGGGGGCGGGGATGGGGTGCATGCTCCCCATCTCCCCTTGCAGGATGCGGCGCTCCTGCCTGCCCGCAACCTATTCCGGCTTGATCCCGGCCCGCTTGATCACCTCGGACCATTTCTTCGTTTCCGCTGCCTGGAAGGCTGCCAGTTCATCCGGCGTGGTGACCGCCACTTCGGCGCCGAAACCGGCCAGGCGGTTGACGACCTCCGGGTTGGAGAAAATTTTCACCACTTCGCCGTGCAGCTTCTGCACGATCGGCGCCGGAGTGCCGGCCGGTGCGTACAGGGCAAACCAGGTAAAGGCGTCAAAGCCAGGAACGCCGCTTTCGGCAATCGTAGGCACGTCGGGCATGGCCGCGGAACGGGTTGCGGTCGACACCCCCAGCACCCGCAAGCGGCCGGCTTTCACGAAGGGCAAGGCTTGCGGGCCGAGCTCTATCATCATGTTCACCTGGCCACTCAGCAGGTCGATGTTGGCCGGACCGCTGCCCTTGTAGGTCACGGTCAGGATGTCGGTATTGGTCATGAACTTGAACAGCTCCACGTTCGTGTGCTGCGACAGCCCGTTGCCCGACGACGCGTAGGTCAGCTTGCCCGGCTGCGACCTGGCGAGCTGTATCAGTTCCTGCACGGTCTTGGCCGGCACGCTCGGATGGACCACCAGGTAGCTCGGGATGCGGACGATACGCGCGATCGGCACGAAATCCTTGACCGGGTCATAGCGCAACTTTGCGTAGAGGCTGGGCGTCACCGAGAACGGGCCGGTAGAGCCGACCATCAGCGTGTAGCCGTCGGGAGCCGACCTGGCCGCCGCCTCGGTACCGATCATGCCGCCGGCACCCGGCTTGTTTTCGACCACGCCCGGCTGGCCGGTCGAAACCCGCAAGCCTTCCGCCAAGGCACGCGCAACGAAGTCGTAGGCGCCGCCGGGAGGGGCGGATGCAATGATCTTGATCGGCTTGGACGGGTAAGCATCCTGTGCCAGGGTGGATACAGGGATACTGGTGACGGCCAGGAAGGCCGCCGCCATGGTGACGAAGCGGGGTGCTCGGTGTCGCATGGTGTCTCCTCTATTGGATTTTTCGCTTTTGTGCTGCAATCCTTTCTTGTCCCTGGCTATGGCTGGCAGGTCCTGACCCGCACCACGGCAGAGCATGTTGGCGAGTGTAAGACTTGTCGCACAAATGTGCTAGAAAAATTGTTTTCCCGTGCGAGAGTCGCTGGCTGCGGGGGCGGATCGGCAGCACGATTGCTGCCCGGCTGCAGCGATTGCAGGAAGGGTATTCGATGCGGGCGCCCGTTTAAACCCGGGAGGGGAATCCGGGATCGGGATGGCGGTGGTGATGGAGTGGTTTGGTGGTTTGGTGGTCTGTGGCTTACGGGTGGTGTGGCTGGGTTTGATGGCTGTGGTTGTGAAGCCGGGAGACACCCCGGCGGGTGTGTTCCTTTCTTTTAGAAAAAGAAAGGAACCAAAGAAAAAACGTCAAAACCCACTTGGCCAACGCCCGCCTCGATAGGCAACCAGACTCGGATGTTTGGGCTAATCCAGTGCGACGTTCGCGAGAGATGATCCCTCGGCTGTGGGCCGCTTACCTAATCAGCCAACCCCATGAAGTGTCTTATACCGATGCCCAGCGCACCGTTGACTCTTAATGGTTTTCGAAGCTTCAAATTGGCGATGGAGGGGATCTGTTCAGGGATGGCAGAGAACGCCAGAGAATCGCAAAAAATCCCCTGAAAATGCCACTCCCGCTGACAATCGAACCTCAAGCGCCAATTAGCGGCTTCGAAAACAATTGGGAGTCAACGAGCGGTGGTGTGCGGTCGGCGGCATTGAAGCGGGTTGGCTGATCCCGGTCAGAAGCGAACGTGCGGCAGGACCTTCCTCTCGAACGTCGCAATGGTTCGGCCCAGACATCCGAGTCTGGTTGCCTATCGAAGCGGGCGTTGGCCAAGTGGGTTTTGACGTTTTTTCTTTGGTTCCTTTCTTTTTTTAAAAGAAAGGAACACACCCGCCGGGGTGTCTCCCGGCTTCACAACGACAACCATCAAACCCAGCCAAACCACCCGTAAGCCAAAAGCCGCAAAACCACCAAACCACGGCCATTGCTCATCAATCGCATATGCGCATATGGGGTCCGCATATGGGGTCAGGTCTTGATATGTACCGAACAGTTGTGCAGTAAAAGCAAGACCTGACCCCACCATTGCGATACGGCTAATGACCAGCCTTCAGGTGGGAGCCACCTGGCCTCACTTGATCAGATACTGTTCCTTGTCTTTCCCTGCAATCCAGCGCGGTGGCTTGCCACGGCCAGTCCATGTGTCGCCGCTCTCCGGATTGCGATATTTCGGCTTGACGGTCCCGGTAGCGCCAGGCTTGCGCGCTTTCCTTGATGGCGAAAGGTCGTCCATCGTAATGCCGTACTGGCTCATCTTTTCTTTGATTTCATCGATGGCGCTTTGAATCTCCGACTGGCGCACTTGCTCCGCCTCGGCCTGGAGTTTCTTGATCTCGGCTTGAAGTTCGTTGTAGCTTTTCATTGGTTTTTCTCCAGTGTGTTTCTAAAAGGAAATTACAACATCCCAGCATTGGATATTTGATATATATCGATACGATCGCTGATATCGTGCACGGCTTACCTTGTATCAGGATTGGATGGCGGAGAGTATAAGCATTAATACTGATGGGAAGCTGAATAAGTATCAATATACAAACGGCCGAATACCGCCCCGATGATTTAAACACGGAGCAAGTACGGGAATCAAGTTTGAATGCAGGGCGAGTCAGCGCAGAGCAGGCGGCTACTTGGCTGGATGAATCAATGCAGTTTGTTTTACCGGAATCGTTCCAGCAACGCGGGCTGATTCACCCGGCCGTCGAATCTTTCCTTGGCACGTTTCAGATAGAGCGCCTTATCCTCGCTACTGACCGCCTTGCCGTCCTTTTCCCAGTCGACCTCGACCAGCACGCTCTCGGGCGCATAAACCAGGCCCTGCTCCTGCAGCGCCAGCACGGTCAATTCGACGTCAGCGTAATGCCGGCCATATCCGGGAAAAAAGAAATCGCCGCCGTAGAGTTTCGTGGCCCAGTCGCGCCGTGCCAGGCCGAATGCGGCCAGATGGCCGTGCCATTTGCCGTCGTTGAACGACGCCAGCACGCCACCCTTTTTTTCCAGCGCGGCCAATGCGATCGACAGCCATTGACGGCCGGGAAAGGCATCCTGCGCCACATAGCAGAACCATGGGCTGGAACTGTTGCGAAACGCGGCGTTGACCAAGGCCACGAAGCCGGCCCGGTCGCTACCGCTGTCCTCGCCGTCACCGCCGTCCTTGTCCGCCCCAGTCGTGCCGCCTTTCTTGCGCTGCGCCGGCAGGCGCTGGTCCATGCCCTCGTCATATACGCCCAGCAGCAAGCCCTCGGTGCCAGCGCGTTTCGACATCAGTTGCGCCGTGCGACGCGCCTCCGCCGGCTTGGTGAACGGCATCACCACCAGCACGCCGTCCGTCTCCCAGCGCCCGGTGCGCAAGGCATGGGAGGAGACGAACTCGATGCGCATCAGCCGAACTTGATGTCGGTAGGCGTGATCGCGCGCAGGTACTTCTGGCACCAGGCCTTGCCGTTCATCTGCGACAGGTAGAGATTGCGGTAGTTGACCCAGCAAGCGGCCAGCCAAGGCGATTTGGTGCGGTGGGCGACATCCTTCATTTCGCGCAGCAGCTTCAGGTGGACGTTCATTTCGCGCTCGCGCTCGGGCAGCGCGATCTTGAAGCCCTTCAGCCCTTTCCCTTCCGTCTTCATGAACACCGGGAACAGCCGTTCCACGATGAACGGCAAATAAGTTGCACCGCGATGCAGGCCGCGGTCGTCGGCCATGGTCGAATGCAGCAGGCTGCGCGCCTCGGGCGACAGCTTCCTTTCTGCCAGCGTCAGCACCTTGCGCACGAAGGTCAGGTACTTGCTCCAGAACGCCGGCGACGCGATGAAATAATTCGCAGCCGAACAGGAGTTGGAGGTGGAGATGCTGCTCAGCTCGTCTTCCGGCAGTCCCACCGCCTGGAACAGGGCCCGCGACAATGCCAGGAAACGCGGATGGGTGGTTTCACCCTGGGTCCACATGTTGTGGTACAGCGCCTCGTTGTGAGGATAGGGATTGCAGTAGTAGACATCCATGCCCGGATTTGCCTGCACCGCCTTGATCAGGTCGGCGCCGCTCATGCCGGTCTTTTCGGAGAATCGCCAGGAGAGCGCGCCCCACAAGGTGGCGCCCTTTACGTGCTCCGAGCGCGCCAGCCGCTCGAAGACGTCGAACTCCATCGCCTCGGACTTGACGCCGGAATTGTTCAGCGCGGCGAATGCCGGATCCAGCAACTCCTTCTGCCAGGCTTCGAAGTAGATCTGGAAAATCCGGATCGGCGATTGCAGGGAATTTGCTGGCCGGGCGGCGAGGTTTTTTTCCAGCTTGCTGCCCGCCTTGGGCGGCGTAGCGGATGGCGGTATTTCGGTGGCCGGAGGCAAGGACGCTGCCTTGCCTGAGGCTGGCTTGCGCGCAGGCTTCGCGACAGCCTTTGCTGCGGGCTTTGCTGCCGCCGTGGCGACCGGGCCTGGACCGGCCGTAACGCCGGTGGCAGACTTCTTCGCCGCAGGCTTTGCCGCGGGTTTCGCGATGGCTTTCCCTGCCGGCTTACCGGCTGGCGCAATGACTGTCTCAACTGCTGGCTTCGCTGCCGGCTTTGCGGGCTTCTGTGCGGGCTTCACTGCGGACTTTGCAGCAGCCTTGGGTGCAGCCTTCGCTGCCGGTGCAGGGGATGCCGCATCGTTGGCCGCCGCCGTTGCGGCCGGAGGCAGGGAACGCGCTGCCACGCTCTTCTTGACAGCTGCCTTCTTCGCTGCCGCCGCTGGCGCCTCTGCTGCCGCCATCACCTCCTTCGGCGCCTCGGGCACCGGGGACAAGGGTGCTTTGGCGGTTCTCTTTGCAACTGGCGCTTGCGGCTTTCGCAAAGCGACCACGTTGGAAGCAGGTGGCGGCGATTTCTTGCTCATGAAGGATCCGAAAAGTGAATGATTACCAACGTGGGATCATACCCGATCGGATTCGGGAATTGGAGGCATCCGGTGCCGGCGTACTTCAATGGCGGCGTCCGTTCGTGCTTAACGCACTTGCGGCGTCGATTGCCGCGTCGATTGCGCCAGCCTCAATCCGGTGAATTGCCAGCGCGCGCCCGCCGGAAAAAAATTGCGGTAGCTCCTGCGCGCATGTCCCGGCGGCGTCGCGCAGGACGAGCCCCGCAGGACATACTGGTTCACCATGAACTTGCCGTTGTACTCGCCGATTGCGCCCCCGGCCGGCCGATAGCCGGGGTAAGGCGCATAGCTGCTGCTGGTCCACTGCCAGCGGCTGCCGTACAGGTCCTGGAACGACGGTTCATGCAGCGCGGCCGCATGCTCCCACTCGGCTTCCGTCGGCAAGCGTGCGCCGCACCACCGCGCGCAAGCATCGGCTTCGTAATACGAGAGGTGATTTACCGGCGCGTCCGGTTCCAGTAGCTGCAGTCCACGCAGCGTGAATTCATTCCATCCGCCCGCCTCGTCACGGCGCCAGTAGAACGGCGCATGCACACCGAGCGAGCAGCGCCATTCCCAGCCCTCGGATAGCCAATGCCGGGGGTCGTCGTAGCCGCCGGCCGCGATGAATTCCAGATACCTGGCATTGCTCACCAGCCCACGTGCCAGCATGAAAGGCTCGACGAATACACGATGGCGCGGCCCTTCATTGTCGAAGCCGAAGCCCCGGCCGTCATGGCCCATTTGCGACACCCCACCTTCGAAGCACAGCCACCCCGGCTGCGAGCTGGCTGGCGGCAGCGGCTTGCGCTCGTCGCTGGCTGGATCGAAGGCTGGAGGACCGGCTGAAGGAGCGGCTGAATACAGGGCAGGATACAAGGGACTCATCGAGAACAGGTGCTTGACGTCGGTGAGCAGCAATTCCTGATGCTGCTGTTCGTGATGCAGGCCCAGCTCGACCAGCGCCGCAAGCCGGGCCGCCCGGCCCGCTTGCACGCCCCCGATCAATCCTGCCATCCGCCGGTCGACGTTGTCGCGATAAGCCAGCACTTCGCGCAATGCCGGACGCGTCAGCAAGCCGCGCTGGGCGCGCGCATGGCGGTCGCCGACGCCGTTGTAATAGGAGTTGAACAACATGCGAAAGGCGGGATGAAAGGGCCTGAAATCCTGTTCGAGTTCTTCGAGAATGAAAATCTCGAAAAACCAGGTCACATGCGCCAGGTGCCACTTGACGGGACTGGCGTCCGGCATCGATTGCGCACAGCAGTCCTCCTCGGACAAGCCTGCGGCAAGCGCGACGCTGTGGCCGCGCACGGCCTGGTACCGCGCAAGCAACTGGTCCGGCGTGTGGATTGGGTGATCGCTTTCAGCCATGTGTGATCGTCCGCATTGAATTTCGGCCTTGATTTCAGCCTGCCGCAGGTGACGCTTCGCCGTTCAGCCGGCGCGCGCGTGGCACACCATGAACCATTCGCGCGGGTCGGTCCAGCACTGCACGCTGGAAAATCCAGCCTCGTGCAGCAAGGCCACGAACGCCTCGCGGCTGTATTTGTAGCTGTTCTCGGTGTGAATCCGTTCGCCGCGATCGAAACGGCGCAAACCGCCATTCCAGCGCACGATCAGATTGTCCTTCGCTTCCAGATGCATCTCGATCCGGCCCTGCCCTTCATTGAACAGCGCGCGATGCTGCCAGTCATTCACGTGAAAATCGGCGTCGAGCAAGCGGTTCACGTTGTTGAGCACGTTCAGGTTGAAACAGGCGGTCACGCCGAGTGCATCGTCGTACGCAGCCCGCAAAACCGTGCTCTCCTTCAGCAGGTCGACACCGATCAGCAGGCTGCCATTGCCGGAACAGGCCCGCCGCACGCGAGACAGGAAAGCCACTGCCTCCTGCGGCGTGAAATTGCCGATCGACGAACCGGGATAGAAGAACAGACGTGGCCCTGGAGGCACCTCCGCCGGCAGCTCCAGCGTGGATGAAAAATCGATGCCGACGCCGAGCATCGCGGTCGACGGGAACTGCAATTGCAGGCGCCCTACCGCCTGCTTCAGGAAACTTGTGGAAATATCGACCGGCACATAGCACGAAGGCTGCAGAACGCCGAACAAGGATGCCGCTTTCTCGCAATTGCCAGCGCCAAGGTCAACCAGCACGCGGCCGCTTCCAGCCGCTTCGGCGATTTCGTCGCGCCAGCCCTTGAAGATTCCGGCCTCGGTGCGGGTCGGGTAATACTCGGGAAGTTCGCAGATCGCGTCGAACAGCTTCGATCCGAGCAAGTCGTAGAAATGCTTGGGCGCGATGACGGCGGACTGCGCGGACAGGCCGGCGGCCAGCTCATCCCGTATTGCAGCTTGGTCCTGTACTGCTATCTGGATGAATCGGGCCATAGGCATGATTATTTAAGTAGTTCCAGTATCGGGGCCTGCATCGCCGCATCGTCCCACTCGGCTTCACCGACCAGCTGATAGCGCAGCTTGCCGTTGCGGTCGATCAGGAAGCTGGCTGGCAGCACCCTGACCCGCCATGCCTTCGAAACCGCGGAGTCGTCATCGCGCAGGATGGCAAAATCGACCGGCGTGGTGCGCAGGAACTGTTCGATGCGCTGCCTGCCCTCGCCGAGGTTGACGCCAATGACCTTGAATCCACGCGCTGCGAGCTTTTTCTGCAGGCGGTTCATGGACGGCATTTCTTCCCTGCACGGCTCGCACCAGGTCGCCCAGAAATTCAACAGGACGACCTGACCCCGCAAGGAATCCAGATTGACCGTGCGACCGGCAAGATCGTTCAGCGAGAGTGGCAACGGCGCCTGACCACCTGGGGTCGAATAGGCCTTCCATTCGGAGCCTGCCAGCGCCGGCAATGCCATGCTGCAAGCAAATGCCGCCAGCATCGCGCGCGCCAGTAAAGCCTTCATCCAATCACCCGTCATGAACTTTGTGCTGCGCTTACGCAAGGATCTCGCGCGCGCTCATCTTGTAGATGAAGTGGTCCGGATCGAGGCTGTCGAGGCGCATCAGATTGCCCTGCTCCAAGGCTTCGGCGTTGGGATACATCAGGAAGCCCACCGGGCCTTTGACCGCGCCCGGCAATTTCAGGTCATGCGCGTAGTTGTATGCCAGCCAGTTCATTTCCCACGAGCCGAACAGGCGCTTGCGCGCAGCTTCGACCTTGGCATCGCCCAGTGGCAGGCCGCCATTTTCTTCCAGCACCACCTTGCGCACGTCGGCCGGATCAACCGGCACCCAGCCCGTTCCCTCCAGGTAAAACTCGGCGCGGCAATGCTGGGCGCGGGTGATGTCGCCCGACTTGCCAAGCGATTTGTAGCCCAGCTTCGAATCGGCCACGCGCACGCCATACACGTCCCGTGCCGGGATGCCGGCTGCGCGGGCAAGACCGACGAACAGCGCATTCAGGTCAGCGCACTTGCCTCCCAGGCTGCGGTTCTCCAGCATGAATTTGATATCGCCAACGCCGCAGCCGCGCACCTTGGCGTCGCGGTAGGTGTTGTCGACGATCCACTCGTAGATCGCGTGTGCGCGGTCGAGGTCATTCTTCTGGCCCTTGGTGATATCCATCGCCGTTTGCTTGACGATGCCGTCCAGCGGCAACAATTCGGTGGCGGACAGGTACAGGCTGCGTTCCGCCTTGCCGAGCTTCTCGCCGGTTGGCTTGCCGGGCGTCACGGCGCGGTCGCGGGTGCTGAAGCGCGAGACCAGTTCGACGACCGGCGTGTCGGATTTGCCGAACTCGGCCACCAGGATGCCGGCGCCGTAACGCGCATCCTTGACGATGCTGGCACGGCCGCTGCCTGCCTCGAAACGGTTGGAAATCACTTTCTGGTAGCCGGCATTTACCGAGGGAACCGGCAACCATACGCGTGCCGGGCCGGTGCCGACCAGCTCAACCCGCGTGCTCACTTCGAAAGTGCGCCATCCCAGCTCCTGTGCGCGCGCAAATGGAACTATCGATGCGGCCGACAGCGCGGCGCCTGTTTTCAGGAAGGAACGACGATCCATATTCATCTCTTTATTTGGGGGCGGAGGAAGGCAAGGAAGTCAAACGGCGGGAAGCGAAGCCGGACTTCCACTAAACTGGCGAAGTTTACTCCATCCCCCGCGCCCTCACACGGCACCCCGCTTACTCCATGCAAGCTTCCCCGCCGCCCAATCCGGCCATGACGCCCACACTGCCCGCCCTGCAATGCACAGGCCTGCGCAAGCAATACGGCCAGCGAACCGTTCTGGCGCATCTCGATTTCAAGCTGATGCCCGGCGAATACGTGGCGATCATGGGCGAATCGGGCGTGGGCAAGTCGACGCTGCTGAACCTGATCGCAGGCCTCGACGCACCGGATGCCGGCCAGCTGCTGGTGGACGGTGTCGACCTGGCGGCAAGCGACGACGACAGTGCCACGCTGCTGCGACGGCAGAAGCTGGGATTCATTTTCCAGGCCTTCCATATCCTGCCCCATCTGACGCTCCAGCAAAACGTCGCCTTGCCGCTGGTGCTCAATGGATTGCCGACCGGGCGCGCGGCAGAGATGCTGGCGGCAGTGGGCCTGGCTGGAAGGGAACATGATTTTCCGCGCTCCTTGTCCGGTGGCGAGCTGCAGCGCGTGGCGATCGCCCGCGGGCTGGTGCACCGGCCGCGCCTGCTGCTGGCCGACGAACCGACCGGCAACCTCGATCCCGATACCGCGCACGACATACTTTCGCTGCTGCGCGACGAAATTCGCGCCAGCGGCGCCTCGGCCATCATCGTCACCCATTCCCCGGCTGCGGCCAGCACGGCCGACCGCGTGCTGGTATTGCGCCGCGACGGGCTGCACCAGCAAACCCCGGCATGAAGGCATGAAGGCATCATTGCTCACCCGCTGGCTGCTGCTGGGCGAACTGCGCGCCCATCCGGTGCGCTCGCTGGTGGCGCTCGCCGCCATCGCGCTGGGCGTGGCGCTTGGATTTGCGATCCACCTGATCAATGCTGCCGCATTCAATGAATTCAGCGCGGCCATCAAGACCGTGTCCGGCACGGCCGATTTGCAGGTGCGCGGGGCGCAGCCATTTTTCGATGAGCAGGCCTACCCGCGCCTGGCTCGCATGGCCGGCATCGGCCAGGCCAGCCCGGTGCTGGAAGTGGATGCCGCGCTGGCAGATGCCAAGGGCACGCTGAAGATCGTCGCCACCGACATCTTTCGCAGTGCCGCCATTGCGCCGGACCTGATCGGCGTGCCGGCCGCGGACCGGCCTTTCGACGGCTTGATGGATGACACCGTCTTCCTTTCTCCCGCTGCGCTGGAATGGCTGCAGCGCGGCACCGGCGATTCGCTGGCGCTGCGGGTGGGAAGCGAAACCGTGACGCTGCGCATAGCCGGCACGCTGACCCGTGCGCGCGCCGGCCAGCGGCTGGCGGTGATGGACCTCGGCGCCGCGCAATGGCGGCTGGGACGGCTCGGCCAGTTGTCGCGCATCGATCTCAGGCTGGAACCAGGTGTGGATCGCGAACAGTTTCGCGCCCGGCTCCAGCGCGAGCTGGGGAACAAACTGGGGAACGAGCCGGGCAACACGCTGCTGGTAACCGAGGCCAAAGACCAGGAGGACCGCACTGCCCGCATGTCGCGCGCCTACCGCGTCAACCTGAACGTGCTGGCGCTGGTGGCCTTGTTCACCGGCGCTTTCCTGGTGTTCTCGACGCAGGCGCTGTCGGTCATCCGCCGTCGCAGCAACTTCGCCCTGCTGCGGGTGATGGGCTGGACGCGCCGCCAGCTGATCCGGCAAGTGCTGCTGGAAGGCGCGTTGCTCGGCGTCGCCGGTTCGCTGCTCGGGCTGGCCGCCGGATACGCCATGGCGGCAGCGGCCCTGCATTTTTTCGGCGGCGATCTTGGCGGCGGCTATTTTCCGGGCGTGCGTCCGCAGCCAGTATTCAGCATCGCCGCGGCACTGGTGTTTTTCTGCGCCGGCACCGGGGTTGCCCTGCTCGGCAGCGCGGCGCCGGCATGGGAAGCGGCGCGCGCCCGGCTGGCGCCGGCGCTCAAGGCCGGCAGCGAGGACAGTGCGCTGGCCCGCCTTGCCACCCCCTGGCCCGGCCTGGCTTGCCTGCTGGCCGGCGCGCTGCTGACGCAAATGCCACCGGTCGCCGACTTGCCGATTTACGGCTACCTGGCGGTGGCGCTGCTGCTGATCGGCGCGATCGCATTGATGCCGAGGATGGCGGCGGCCGTGTTTGCCCGCCTTGCCGCGTGGCCTCGGCGCGCAGTACCCATGCTGGCGCTGAACCGCTTGGCGAACGCGCCCAACCAGGCGTCGATTGCCTTGGGCGGCGTGCTGTCGAGCTTCTCGCTGATGGTGGCGATGGCAATCATGGTCTCCAGCTTCCGGGTATCGGTGGACGACTGGCTGCGCCATCTGCTGGCGGCCGACCTGTACGTGCGCTCTTCCGGCGGCGAAAGCGCCCTGCTCGGCCCACAGCAGCAAAAGCTGATAGCCGGCGTGCCGGGCATCGCGCAGGCCGGATTCCAGCGGGTGACGCAGCTGGTGCTCGATCCTGCGCGCCCTTCGGTGGCTGTGATCGCGCGCCTGATCGACGATGCCGACCCGGGCAAGTCACTGCCGCTGACCGGCAAGCAGCTGGACGGGTTGGCGCCAGGCGCCGTGCCGATCTGGGCGTCGGAGGCGATGGTCGACCTGTACGGATATCAAGTCGGGCAGAGCGTGACCCTGCCGCTGGGCCAGGGCAATGAAAAATTCGTGGTGGCAGGAATATGGCGCGACTACGCGCGGCAAACCGGCGCCATCCAGATGCGGCTGCCGGATTACCAGCGCATTACGGGCGAACAGCAAGTCAACGACGCCGCACTCTGGCTGCTACGCGACGCAAAGATGGAGGCAGTCCAGGCCGGCCTGCGCGCGCTGCCTTTCGGCGCCACGCTGGAGTTGACAGCGCCGGCAGAAATCCGCGCCATCAGCCTGCGGATTTTCGACCGCAGCTTTGCCGTAACCTATCTGCTGGAAGCGGTCGCGATCATGATCGGCCTGTTCGGCATCGCCGCCACCTTCAGCGCCCAGGCCCTGGCACGCGCCCGTGAGTTCGGCATGCTGCGGCACATCGGTTTCACCCGCCGGCAGATATTGCATCTGCTGGCGGCGGAGGGCCTGCTGCTGACCGCAATCGGCGTGACGGTCGGCTTCGTTCTCGGCTGGTGCATCAGCCTGATCCTGATTTTCATCGTCAATCCGCAATCTTTCCACTGGACCATGCAGTTGCACATGCCGTGGGGCTTGCTGGGCGCCGTGACCGCGGTGCTGCTCGCCAGCGCCGCAGTCACGGCACTGGCGTCAGGGCGGCTGGCAGTGGCCGGCAGTGCAGTGCGCGCGGTGCGGGAAGACTGGTAAGCGCAAAATGGGCAGCATGAACACAATCAGGATGAACACCTCGAAGGCATTGGCAGCGGTACTGGTGCTTGGGCTGAATTTGTGGCCCGGCCTTCCCGGCCCCCTGGCCGGCGCCCTTGCCGCGCCGGTCGAATTTGCGGCGGTAACACCGGGCAAGCCGCTGCAGTTCCCGGCGGATTTCGGCGCCCACCCGGATTTCCGCACCGAGTGGTGGTACGCCACCGGCTGGCTCAAGTTGCCGGATGGCACACCGATCGGTTTCCAGGTCACCTTTTTCCGCTCCCGCACCGAACACGCGCCGGAGAATCCCAGCAAATTCGCGCCGAAACAGTTGATCATCGCCCATGCCGCGATCTCCGATCCGCGCACCGGCAAGCTGCTGCATGACCAGAAAAGCGGCCGCGAAGGCTGGGGGCTGGCCTACGCCAGGACCGGCAATACGGATGTGCGCGTGGATGACTGGAGCTTCGTGCGGCAGGACGACGGGCAGTATCAGGCCCTGATCAAGGGTCGGGAATTCAGCTTTGCGCTCAAGCTCGCGCCGACGCAAAGCGTGATGCTGCAGGGGGAACAGGGATACTCCCGGAAGGGTCCGCAGACGGCCCAGGCCAGCTACTACTACAGCAAGCCGCAACTACGCGTAACGGGCACGCTTACCCGCGCCGGACAGGCGGTGAGCGTCAGCGGCGATGCCTGGCTTGACCACGAATGGTCGAGCACGGTGCTGGACGAGCGCGCTGCCGGCTGGGACTGGGTCGGCGCCAACCTCGACGACGGCAGCGCACTGATGATGTTTCGCATCCGTGGCAAGAATGAGGGCAAAAGCGGTGACAAGAATGGTGGAAAAAACCGTCCCAAAGGTGCCGGGAAAAACGGTCCCAAAGACGGCGAGCAAATCTGGGCGCATGCCGTGCTGCGCGACGCTGCGGGCCGGGTGACCCGTTTCGATCCGGGGCAAGTCAGCTTTACGCCGCTGCGCAACTGGCGCTCGCCGCGCACCGGCGCAAGCTATCCCGTTTCCGCAGTTTTCCGTACCGGCGACACCGAATGGCGGCTGAACCCGCTGCAGGACGACCAGGAACTGGATTCGCGCGCGTCGACCGGCTCGGTGTACTGGGAAGGCGCTGTAACAATCGAAAAGAATGGCAAGCCGGCTGGCCACGGCTATCTGGAACTGACTGGTTATGAAAAGGCGATGAAGCTATGACAAGCGGGACAGGCGGGACAGGCGGGGCAAGCGGAACAAGGGGCACTACGGGCACTACGGGCACTACGGGCACTACGGCCACTACGGCCACTACGGCCACTACGGCCACTGCGAACAATATAGCCGCCATGGACGCTGGCGGAGCTGGCGGCACTGGCGGCAGCCGCCCGAAGGCCGCACTGGGCACGCTTGCCGGGCTGTTGCCTTTCCTGCGGCCCTACCGACGCCAGTTCGTGCTGGCCGGCATCGCGCTGCTGCTCGCAGCCGCAGCCACATTGAGCATCCCGGTCGCGTTCCGGCAGATGATCGACCTGGGCTTCGGCGATGCCGCGCGCCGCAACGCCGGGCATATCGACCTGTATTTCATCGCGCTGTTCGGCCTGGCTGCGCTGCTGGCAATCGCCACCGCTGCACGGTTTTACATGGTGTCGTGGCTAGGCGAACGGGTCACGGCCGATATCCGCAGTGCGGTGTACGGGCATGTAATCACCCAAAGCCCGGTGTATTTCGAAACCACGCAGACCGGCGAAGTGCTGTCGCGCCTGACCGCGGACACGACGCTGATACAGGCAGTGGTCGGCACCAGCATTTCGATGGCGCTACGCAATGCGCTGTTGTTTGCCGGCGGCATGGTGATGCTGTTCATCACCAGCGTGAAGCTGTCGTCCATCATCCTGGTGCTGCTGCTGGCGGTAGTGCTGCCTATCGTGATGTTCGGCCGCCGGGTGCGCAAGCTGTCGCGCGATTCGCAGGACCGGATTGCGGATGCGTCGGCGCTGGCCGGTGAAATGCTGAATGCGATGCCGACCGTCCAGGCCTTCACCAGGGAACGGGCCGAGTCGCAACGTTTCTCGCGTGCGGTGGAGCAGGCTTTCACCACGGCGATCGAACGCATCCGCGCGCGCTCCATGCTGACCGTGATCGCGATCCTGCTGGTATTTGGCGCCATCGTGTTCGTGCTGTGGCTGGGTGCCCATGCGGTATTGCAAGGAACGATGACAGCCGGCGAACTCGGCCAGTTCATCCTCTACGCCACCATCGTGGCCGGGGCAATCGGCGCACTGTCCGAGGTGGTGGGCGAGGCGCAGCGCGCGGCCGGCGCCACCGAACGCCTGCTCGAATTGCTGCATGCGCAGTCGGCCATCACATCGCCGTCACAACCCGCGGCGCTGCCCAGCGCCACCGAGCGCGGCTCGTCGCTGGCGCTGGAGCAACTCAGCTTCCACTACCCCTCGCGGCCCTTGCAAGCGTCACTGTCGGCGCTTTCGCTGGAGATCGCCGCCGGCGAAACAATCGCGATCGTCGGACCTTCCGGTGCCGGCAAGACCACGCTGTTCCAGTTGCTGCTGCGTTTCTACGACCCGCAGCAGGGCCGGATCCTGCTCAACGGCACCGACATCCGCAGCCTGGCGCTGCATGACCTGCGCTCAGCCATCGGCGTGGTGCCGCAAGACACCGTGGTGTTTGCTGCCAGCGCAATGGAAAACATCCGCTATGGCCGCGCCGGCGCCAGCGACGCCGAGGTGATAGAGGCCGCAAAAATGGCGGCCGCGCATGAATTCATTGAGCGCCTGCCGGAGGGCTATCAATCCTTCCTGGGCGAGCGCGGGGTGCGGCTGTCCGGCGGCCAGCGGCAGCGCATTGCAATTGCCCGCGCGCTGCTGAAAAATCCGCCGCTGCTGCTGCTCGACGAAGCAACCAGCGCGCTCGACGCGGAATCGGAGCGGCTGGTACAGGCTGCGCTGGAAGCGGCAATGGTCGGACGCACCACCCTGGTCATCGCCCACCGGCTGGCAACGGTGCAGCGCGCCGACCGTATCGTCGTGATGGACGACGGGCGCATCGTGGAAACCGGAACCCATGCCGAACTGGTCGCGCGCGGCGGCCTGTACGCAAATCTCGCCAGCCTGCAGTTCGGCACGCACGCCTAGCAGCCTGCCAAGGCGCGACCGGCGCTTGCATCAAACGCTACAATACGCGCTACTTCAGGAATTACTCATGCGCCAATACCTCGACCTCGTCCGCACCATCCTGGATACCGGCAGCTGGCAAGACAACCGCACCGGCATCCGCACCATCAGCATGCCGGGCGCGGCCATGCGCTTCGACCTGCAAGCCGGTTTTCCGGCCGTCACCACCAAGCGGCTGGCCTTCAAGTCAGTGGTCGGCGAACTGGCCGGCTTCCTGCGCGCGTCGCGCAGCGCGGCCGACTTCCGCGCGCTGGGCTGCAAGGTGTGGGACCAGAACGCGAACGAGAATCCCGACTGGCTGGCCAACCCATACCGCGAGGGCCTGGACGACCTCGGGCCGGTGTACGGCGTGCAATGGCGGCAATGGCCAGGCTACAAACTGATTCCGCAGACGCAATCAGCACGCATTGTCGATGCTGAAAATCGCGGTTACCGGGTGATTGGGCCGGTGGTGGACAATGGCGAGCAGAAGGTCCTGCTGTACAAATCGATCGACCAGTTGCGCGAGTGCCTGGACACGATCATGAAGAACCCGTCCAGCCGGCGCATCCTGTTCCATGGCTGGAACTGCGCGGTGCTGGACGAGATCGCGCTGCCGGCCTGCCATCTGCTCTACCAGTTCCTGCCCAACGCCACCACCCGCGAAATCTCGCTCTGCCTCTACATTCGCAGCAACGACATCGGCCTGGGCGCGCCCTTCAATCTGGCCGAAGCGGCGGCACTGCTGCACCTGGTCGGCCGCCTGACCGGCTACACGCCGCGCTGGTTCAGCTATTTCATTGGTGACGCGCACATCTACGAGAATCATCTCGACATGCTGAACGAGCAACTGACGCGCGATCCCCTCCCCTTGCCGCGCCTGCAGATTGATGCGCGGGTGCCGGATTATCGGGAGACGGGAGTGTATGCGCCGGAATGGCTGGAGCAAATCGAGCCGGGCGACTTTTCGCTGGTGGATTACCAGCACCATGCGGCGCTGACTGCGCCGATGGCGGTGTAGGGGGAGCCACGAATGTCGCTCCCCCATCCCCACCCTCCTCTTTGAAGGGAGAGTGGGGCCTGCGACGAATTAACCGCCGCTGGCGTCGATCTTGATGCCCTGCTTCTTCACCACGTCCTGCGCACGCTGCAGTTCGCCACGCATCTCGGCGGCAAATTCAGCCGGTGTATTGCCAACGATCTCCGATCCGCTTGCTTTCACGCGCGCTTGCACCTCGGGCGAATTCAATGCCTTCACGGCGGCGTCATGAATCTTGCGTACGATGTCTTCCGGCGTCTTGGCCGGCGCGATCAAGCCGTACCATGCAGGGTCGTTGACCATTTTCAGGCCCAGTTCGGCGAAGGTCGGCACATTCGGCAGGCTTTCCAGGCGCTTGGGCCATGCGACCGCGATCGGACGCAGGCGGTTGTTCTGGATGAAGCCGAACGATGATGGCAGGTTGTCGAACATGACTTCGACCTGGCCACCCAGCACGTCATTGAGCGCAGGACCGGCGCCACGGTACGGGATGTGGACCATGAAGGTGCCGGTCGAGGCCTTGAACTTCTCGCCCATCAGGTGGCCGATGCCGCAGGTGCCCGAGGTTGCATAACCATACTTGCCGGGGTTCTTCTTTAGTACCGCGAGGAGCTGCTTGTAGTCCTGCGCCGGAAATTTGGGATTGACGACCATCACGTTCGGCGTGCGGGCCAGATTGGTGATCGCCACGAAATCCTTGACCGGGTCATAGGGCAGCTTGGGATTGCATGCAGGGTTCACCGCTTGCGTGGAAACGGTTGCCATGCCGATGGTGTAACCGTCCGGATCAGCCTTGGCGATCGCCACGGCGCCGATGCTGCCGCCACCGCCGCCGCGGTTGTCGATGATCACCGGCTGGCCGAGTTCGCGGGACAGGCGATCGCCCACCGCGCGGCCAATGATGTCAGTCGTACCACCCGGCGGAAAAGGAATGATCAACCGGATCGGCTTGGTCGGATAGGATTGGGCAGATGCCGCGGTCGTCGCCATGATGCCGGCGAGAAACGAAGCAAGGAGAAGTGCGGCTTTCAAGATAAAACCTCCATAAAAAATCGGGCTAAGCAAAAACGGGCTCTACAATACGCACGCATCCATCACTTAACAATATCGGTTATCACGTGTTATCCGATAGTTAGCGAAAAATCAGCATGACAGCGCCCCCACTGACCATTGTCGTTGCCGTCGACAAACAAAACGGCATCGGAATCAACAACCAGCTGCCGTGGCACCTGCCCGAAGACCTTGCCCATTTCAAACGCCTGACCAGCGGTCACGCGATCCTGATGGGCCGCAAAACCTTCGAGTCGATTGGACGGCCGCTGCCCAACCGGCGCAATATTGTCATTACCCGCAATCCGGACTGGCGGCATGAAGGCGTGGAACGGGCGGACTCGGTCGAACAGGCGATTGCGCTGTGCGGGCAGGACGGCGGCTTCGTCATCGGCGGCGCGGAAATTTTTACCGATTCGCTGCCACTGGTACAGCGCCTGGTTGTCACCGAGATCGACGCATCGTTCGATTGCGATACATTTTTCCCGCCTATCGACCAGGCGCAATGGAAAGAAACGGCGCGCGAGCGCCAGCATTCCGAAAAGAGCGGACTCGATTTCGCCATCGTCACTTATCAAAGAATCTAAAACCAAAGAATCTGAAAGGGAGAAGCGCTATGTCAGGAGCAGGATTTCACGTGCACGGACCGCATGACCACGCGGTCGAGCACGCAGGCCACACGACCGACAGTTTCTCCGGCAAGATCGCGGTCATCACCGCGGTGCTGGCCACCGTTGGCGCCACTTTCGGATACATGGCCGGGCTGACCCAGAACGACGCTGCCATGTTCAAGAACAATGCCGCCATCAAGAAAACCGAGGCGTCCAACCAGTGGAACTACTACCAGGCCAAGTCAAACAAGCAAAACCTTGCCGAACTGGCCATGGCGTTGCCGGGTGTAGACGTCGAGAAATACCGGCGCGAGGTAACGCGCTACAAGGAAGAGAAGGAGGGCATCAAGAAAGATGCCGAAAAACTGGAAGCGGTTTCGCTGGACTGGGACCGCAAATCCGATGGGGCAATGCATCTGCATCATCGCTGGGCGCTGGCGACAACGGCCGAACAGGTTTCGATCGCGCTGGCGGCAATCACCCTGCTGACCCGCAAGCGCTGGCTCGAATATGCCGCATATGCCGTGGCCCTCGTTGGCATTGGACTGGGCGTGGCCGCCTGGCTGCACCTGTAGTGAATTGACTACCGCCGGCCGGTTCAAGCGGCCGGCGGAACGCACCTGCCCACAGCACCCCCGATATCTGCGAAAATCCCGCTTTCCTCAATTTTTGGCGCGCAAGCGGTTGGTGGCGACACGACTGTCCCAGGCGTCTCCCGTCCTGCCTTTTCAGGAGACCTCATGAAATTCCGCTTCCCCATCGTCATCATCGACGAGGACTTCCGCTCCGAAAACACATCCGGCCTGGGCATACGTGCGCTCGCCTCCGCCATGGAGGAGGAAGGCATGGAGGTGCTGGGCGTGACCAGCTATGTCGACCTGTCGCAGTTCGCCCAGCAGCAGTCGCGCGCATCCGCTTTCATCCTGTCCATCGACGATGAAGAATTCGGCGGCGGTTCGCCCGAGGAAACCGAGTCCGCGCTGAAATCGCTGCGCGCCTTCGTTGCGGAGATCCGGCACAAGAACGCCGACATACCGATCTACCTGTATGGCGAGACCCGCACCTCGCGCCATATTCCCAACGACATCCTGCGCGAACTGCATGGTTTCATCCACATGTTCGAGGACACGCCGGAGTTCGTGGCGCGCCACATCATCCGCGAAGCCCGCTCCTACCTGGACGGACTGGCGCCGCCCTTTTTCCGCGCGCTGGTCCATTACGCGCAGGACGGTTCCTACTCCTGGCATTGCCCGGGACACTCGGGCGGCGTGGCCTTCCTGAAATCGCCGATCGGACAAATGTTCCACCAGTTCTTTGGCGAGAACATGCTGCGCGCAGACGTCTGCAACGCGGTGGAAGAACTGGGCCAGTTGCTCGACCATACCGGGCCGGTCGCGGCCACCGAGCGCAATGCGGCACGCATCTTCAATGCCGACCATTGCTATTTCGTCACCAACGGCACCTCGACCTCGAACAAGATGGTGTGGCATTCGACGGTGGCGCCGGGCGACATCGTCGTGGTCGACCGCAACTGCCACAAGTCGATCCTGCACGCGATCATCATGACCGGCGCGATACCGGTATTCCTGATGCCGACTCGCAATCATCTCGGCATCATCGGCCCGATCCCGCTGGAAGAATTCAGCATGGAGAACATCCGCCGCAAGATCGAGGCCAATCCGTTCGCCCGCGAAGCGGCCAACAAGAAGCCGCGCATCCTGACCATCACGCAATCGACTTATGACGGCGTGGTCTACAACGTCGAGACTCTCAAGGACATGCTGGACGGCGAGATCGACACCCTGCATTTCGACGAAGCCTGGCTGCCGCACGCGACTTTCCACGACTTCTACAAGGACTTCCACGCGATCGGCAAGGACCGGCCGCGCGCCAAGAAGTCGATGATTTTCTCGACCCAGTCGACCCACAAGCTGCTGGCCGGCCTGTCGCAGGCGTCGCAGATCCTGGTGCGCGAGTCGGAGACCGTCAAGCTCGACCAGGACACCTTCAACGAGGCCTACCTGATGCACACCTCGACCTCGCCGCAGTACGCGATCATCGCCTCATGCGACGTGGCGGCGGCGATGATGGAACCGCCCGGCGGCACGGCGCTGGTGGAGGAAAGCATTTTCGAGGCCCTCGATTTCCGCCGCGCGATGCGCAAGGTCGACGAGGAGTGGGGCAAGGACTGGTGGTTCCAGGTCTGGGGGCCGGATACGCTGTGCGAAGACGGCATCGGTTCGCGCGAGGACTGGATGATCCGCGCCGAGGACAACTGGCACGGCTTCGGCAAGGTGGCGCCCGGCTTCAACATGCTGGATCCGATCAAGGCCACCATCGTCACGCCGGGCCTGTCGCTCGACGGTCATTTCGGCGAGACCGGCATACCGGCGTCGATCGTCACCAAATACCTTGCCGAACACGGCGTCATCGTCGAAAAAGCCGGCCTGTATTCCTTCTTCATCATGTTCACCATCGGCATCACCAAGGGCCGCTGGAACACGCTGCTGACCGCGCTGCAGCAGTTCAAGGACGACTACGACAAGAACCAGCCGATCTGGCGCATCCTGCCCGAGTTCGCCGCCGCCAACCTGCGCTACGAGCGCATGGGCCTGCGGGACCTGTGCCATCAGATCCACGACATGTACAAGGCCTATGACGTGGCGCGACTGACGACCGAGATGTACCTGTCGGACATGCAACCGGCGATGAAACCGTCCGACGCCTTTGCCAAGATGGCGCATCGCGAAATCGACCGGGTGCCGATCGACGAACTCGAAGGCCGCGTCACCGCCATCCTGCTGACGCCCTACCCGCCCGGCATTCCGCTGCTGATCCCGGGCGAGCGTTTCAACAAGACCATCGTCGACTACCTGAAATTCGCGCGCGACTTCAACGAGAAGTTTCCCGGCTTCGAAACCGATGTGCATGGACTCGTCACCCGCGAGGTGAATGGCAGGCGCGGGTATTTCGTGGATTGCGTGAAGTAAACCACGAGAGACAAGACCGCGAGTGACAAGAGCACGAGGGCCTGCAGTCTTTCGGCTGCAGGCCCTCGCGTCAATCGGACTGGACAAGATGGCCGGGCCCGGTTCGAGCCCGGCAGGTCAGGTCTTCGGCAGCGTCACGCCGCGCTGGCCCTGGTACTTGCCGCCGCGATCCTTGTACGAGGTCTCGCACACTTCGTCGCTCTCGAAGAACAGCACCTGGGCGCAGCCCTCCCCCGCATAGATCTTGGCGGGCAGCGGCGTGGTGTTGGAAAACTCCAGCGTCACATAACCTTCCCATTCGGGCTCGAAGGGCGTGACGTTGACGATGATGCCGCAGCGAGCGTACGTCGACTTGCCCAGGCAGATCGTCAGCACGCTGCGCGGGATGCGGAAGTACTCGATGGTGCGCGCCAACGCGAACGAATTGGGCGGGATGATGCAGACGTCGCTCTTGATGTCGACGAAGGAATTCTCGTCGAAATTCTTGGGGTCGACGATGGTCGAATTGATATTGGTGAATATCTTGAATTCGTCGGCGCAGCGGATGTCGTAGCCATAGGACGACGTGCCGTAGGAAACGATCCGATGGCCATTTTCCTCTCGCACCTGCCCCGGCTCGAAAGGCTCGATCATGCCGTGCTGTTCCGCCATGCGGCGGATCCATTTGTCGGATTTAATGCTCATCTTGGATTAGCTATGGGTGAGGAACAGCCGAATTCTACGCGAATTGGCTTGCCGGCTACCGAATGAAGCGTTGGCCATCGTGGCGGCGTGGTTTCGGCTTCACCACGGCTTGACCACGGCGTCATCGCTCCATCGCCTCCCAGACCTTCTGCAGCCGCTTCACCGACACCGGCATCGGCGTGCGCAACTCCTGCGCAAACAGCGAAACCCGCAACTCCTCCAGCATCCAGCGGTATTCGTTCATCTTCGGATCGCCATGCCGCGATTTGAGCGCACGTTGCCAGGGCGCAGCGGCCTGGGCCCAGTCCGCCATCAGCTTCGCATCGCGCGCCGGATCGGCGCGCAACTTGTCGATGCGAACCGCCAGTGCCTTCAGATAGCGCGGGAAATGCGCCAGCTGCACATAGTCGTTGTCAGCGATGAAGCGTTTTGTCATCAGCGCCTGCAGCTGCGACTGCATGTCTGCAGACGCCAGCGCGTGGCTCTTCACGCCCTGCAGCTTTTTCGGCAGCGTATGGTAGTCCGCCAGCACCTGCCCCACCAGCCGGGCCAACTCATTGACCAGCAAGCCGAGCCGTGACTTACCCTCCTCCTTGCGGGTGGAAAATTCATCGGCAGTGCGCGGCAGCGGGTCTTGCAGGCAGGCGCGCGACAAGGCGGCGTCGAGGATCTGGTCGCGCAATTCCTCCTGCGAACCAAGGCCCATGTACTGCATGCCCATCTGCTGCAGGTTGGGAATATTTTTTTCCAGGTATTTCATCTGCTCCTTGAGTTGCAGCGCAAACAAGCGCCTCAGCCCAAGCAGATGTACGCGAGCCGCTTCGGCAGGATCGTCGAACACCTCGAGATCGCAATGCGTCTTGCGGTCCACCAGCGCCGGATAACCGACCAGGCTCAGCTTGCCCTTCTGGATTTCCAGCAGCTCCGGCAGTTCGCCGAAAGTCCAGGATGTCAGGTTCTGGTATTGGCCGGGCTCGGATGGCGCCGCTGCCGGACGTGGCGGCGCAGCGTGCCGGCCTTGCTGGCCCGGCTGCGGCGCTGGCGCGGTGGCTGCCGCTTCCGGAGCCACCGGAGCCACCGGAGCCACCGATTCATCCGCCAGCTTCTGGAACTGCTTCCTCGCCTCGCCGCCAAGCTCGGCCTGCAGCGATGCCAGGTTGCGTCCCATGTCGAGCTGGCGGCCGTGCTCGTCGATCACCTTGAAATTCATGAAGTGATGCGCAGCCAGCGTCTCCAGCTTGAAATCGGTGCTGCGCAGCGCGATGCCAGTCTGTTGGCGCACATCGTCCATCAGCACGTCCAGCAACTCGCCCCGGCCAAAGCGGTTGTCCTGCTCCACGCGGTCAAGGAAGCCGGCGGCATAGTCGGGCAAGGGCACGCAGTGGCGGCGCAGCTTCTGCGGCAGCGACTTCAGCAGCAGGTGCACCTTTTCCTTGAGCATGCCCGGCACCAGCCAGCTGGCCCGCTCGGTCGATACCTGGTTCAGTGCATACAAGGGCACCGCCAGCGTCACGCCATCCCGATGGCTGCCAGGCTCGAAATGATAGGTCAGGGCCATGTCGACGCCGGACATCCGCATCTGCTTGGGGAACAGGTCGGTGGTGACGCCCGCGGCCTCGTGCCGCATCAGGTCTTCGCGGTTCAGGTATAGCAGCTTCGGCTCTTTCGCCTGTGCCTGCCGGTACCACTTCTCGAAGTCGACCGTATTGTGAATGCCGGCCGGAAGCTGCTGGTCGTAGAACGCGGCAATCAGCTGCTCGTCCACCAGCACGTCGACCCGGCGCGACTTGTGTTCAAGATTTTCGATCTCGCGCACCAGGCGCTGGTTGTGGGCAAAGAATGGCAGGCGAGTCTCGAAATCGCCGCCCACCAGCGCATCCTTGATGAAGATGTCTCGCGCATCTTCCGGATCGATGGCGCCGTAGTCTACGCGGCGCTGGCTGTACACCACCAGCCCGTACAGCGTGGCCCGCTCGTAGGCGGAAACCTGGCCGGCCCGTTTTTCCCAGCGCGGCTCGTTCCAGGATTTTTTCAGCAGATGCCCGCCGATGCGCTCCAGCCACTGTGGCTGGATCTGGGCGATGGTGCGTGCGTACAGCCGCGCAGTGTCGATCAGTTCGGCCGACATCACCCATTTGCCGGCTTTTTTCGACAGCGAGGAGCCGGGCCAGATATGGAACTTGATGCCGCGCGCGCCCAGGTAATGCGGCTCGTCTTCAGCCTTGAAGCCGATATTGCCCAGCAGGCCGGTCAGCAGTGCAAGATGCAATTGTTCGTAGGTCGCCGCCGCCTGGTTCAGGCGCCAGCCCTGCTCGCGCACCAGCGTCAGCAGCTGGGTGTGGACGTCGCGCCATTCGCGCAGGCGCAGCTGCGACAGGAAATTGGCGCGGCAATTGTCCTGCAACTGGCGATTGGTTTTCTTGTGCTCGATCGCTTCCTCGAACCATTTCCAGATTTTCAGGAAGCTGTTGAATTCGGATTTGTCGTCGGCGAACTTCTTGTGCGCATTGTCGGCGGCGGCCTGCGCTTCCATGGGCCGGTCGCGCGGGTCCTGCACCGACAGCGCGCTGGCAATGATCAGCACTTCGGTCAGGCAGTCGTGGTCGCGCGCGGCCAGGATCATGCGGCCGACGCGCGGGTCGAGCGGCAACTTTGCCAGCTCCCGTCCGCTGGCGGTCAGGGCATTGAGTTCGTCAACCGCGCCCAGTTCTTGCAGCAACTGGTAGCCATCCGCAATCGCGCGCCCCAGCGGCGGCTCGATGAACGGAAAGGATTCGACTTCGGCCAGCCGCAATGCCTTCATCCGCAGGATGACCGCGGCCAGCGACGAGCGCAGGATCTCCGGCTCGGTGAATTTCGGCCTTTGCAGGTAATCCTTCTCGTCGTACAGCCGGATGCACACGCCCGCCGCCACCCGGCCGCAGCGGCCGGCACGCTGGTTGGCGGCCGCCTGCGAGACCGGCTCGATCTGCAACTGCTCCACCTTGTTGCGGTAGCTGTAGCGCTTGACGCGGGCGGTGCCGGTATCGACCACATAACGGATGCCGGGCACCGTCAGCGAGGTTTCCGCCACATTGGTGGCGAGCACGATGCGGCGGGCGTTGGAAGGCTTGAACACCCGTTCCTGCTCCTGCGCGGAGAGACGCGCGAACAGCGGCAGGATCTCGACATGCGGGGGGTGGTGCTTGCGCAAGGTTTCGGCGGCATCGCGGATTTCGCGCTCGCCGGGCAGGAATACCAGCACGTCGCCAGAGCCCACGCGCGCCAGTTCGTCGACTGCGTCCGCCACCGCGTCCATCAGGTCGCGCTGTTCCCGGCCCTTGGCGGCAAAAGTCGTGGGGGGTTTGCCGTCAGAGGCGACCCGATCCTGCTCCACCGGCCGGTAGCGCACCTCGACCGGATACATGCGACCGGACACTTCCACCACCGGCGCCGGTTTCCCATTGCTGGCGAAATGGCGGGCGAAGCGGTCGGCGTCGATGGTGGCCGAGGTGATGATCAGCTTCAGGTCGGGCCGGCGCGGCAGCACCTGCTTGAGGTAGCCAAGCAGGAAGTCGATGTTCAGGCTGCGCTCGTGCGCCTCGTCGATGATGATCGTGTCGTACTGGCGCAGCAGCGGATCGTTCTGCGTCTCGGCCAGCAGGATGCCGTCCGTCATCAGCTTGACCCATGCGCCCTTGTGCAGGGTGTCGTTGAAGCGGACCTTGTAGCCGACCAGCTCGCCGGGCGGCGAATTCAGTTCCTGCGCAATCCGCTTGGCAGTGGACGAAGCGGCAATCCGGCGCGGCTGGGTGTGGCCGATCAGTCCATTCTGCCCCCGTCCTATCGACAGGCAGATCTTGGGCAGCTGGGTGGTCTTGCCCGAGCCGGTTTCGCCGCCGACGATCACCACCTGGTGGCGCATCAGTATTTCGGCAATCTCCTGCCGGCGCGCGGAGACAGGCAACTCTTCCGGAAAAACGATTTCCGGAAGTGGATTGCGCAAAGGAGGAGGAGAAACCGGGGCAGCGGCATGGCCGGCACGCGCCGCCTGCCTGGCTTGCCCGGATTTTTTCTGATGTTCAGGTGCAGACATGGCTGGGCGAATTATAATGCGGCGGATGGAAAACCCGGTTCAATTCGTCCAATGGCTGCGTTCGGTCGCGCCCTACATCCACGCCTTCCGGGGCAAGATATTCGTGGTGGCGTTCCCGGGCGAGCTGGTGATGGCCGGCGCCCTGCCCGTGCTGGCGCACGACCTTTCGCTGTTGCACGCGCTCGGCATCAAGGTCGTGATCGTGCATGGATCGCGCCCGCAGGTGCAGGAACAGCTGGCGCTGCGCAATGTGCAGACGCGCTTCCACAATGGCGTGCGCATCACCGACGCGGCAGCGCTCGAATGCGCCAAGGAAGCCGCGGGCGAGTTGCGGCTCGACATCGAAGCCGCATTCAGCCAGGGTTTGCCGAACACGCCGATGGCGCATTCGGCAATTCGCATCATCTCCGGCAATTTCGTCACGGCCCGTCCGGTCGGCATCATTGGCGGCGTCGACCACGAGCATACCGGCCTGGTGCGCAAGGTCGCATTCGAAGCCATCCACCCGATTCTCAATGCCGGCGCACTGACGCTGCTGTCGCCGCTCGGCTTTTCGCCAACTGGCGAAGTCTTCAACCTGACCATGGAAGACGTGGCGCTTTCCGCCGCTGTCGCGCTGCGCGCGGACAAGCTGATCTTCATCACCGAGACACCGATGATGACCGACCAGGCCGGCGCCGAGATCCACGAACTGTCGCTGCACCAGGCGCGGGCCATGCTGTCCGAAGGCGTGCTGCCGCCCGACCAGTCTTTCTACCTGGACCATGCAACCAAGGCCTGCAGCGGCGGCGTGCCGCGCGCCCATATCGTGCCATTCGCGCTGGATGGGTCGACCTTGCTTGAGCTGTTTACCCACGACGGCGTCGGCACCATGGTGTCGTCGCAAAACCTGGAGAGCCTGCGCGAAGCGACCATCGAGGACGTTGGCGGCATATTGCAGCTGATCGAACCGCTCGAAGCGGACGGCACCCTGGTCAAGCGCGGGCGCGAACTGCTGGAACGCGAAGTCAACTATTTCTCGGTGATCGAGCACGATGGCGTGATTTTCGGCTGCGCGGCGCTGTACCCGTTCCCGGAAGAAAGAATGGCCGAAATGGCATGCCTGACGGTGAATCCCGATGTCCAGGCGCAGGGCGACGGCGAGCGGCTGCTCACGCATATCGAGAACCGCGCGCGCGCGGCGGGCTTTCGCCGCCTGTTCGTCCTGACTACCCGCACGGCGCATTGGTTCCTGAAACGCGGCTTCGTCAGCGCCTCGGTCGACCAGTTGCCGCGCGACCGTCAACGCATCTACAACTGGCAGCGCAAGTCGCTGGTCCTGATCAAGAACCTGTAAGCGGCCAGGCGGCAATGCCGCCGGCCATCATGAACATCAATCGGAGAAATACATGGCACGCATGGTCCAATGCATCAAACTGAACCGGGAGGCCGAAGGCCTGGATTTCCCACCTTATCCCGGCGAACTCGGCAAGCGGATTTACGAAAGCGTATCCAAGGAAGCCTGGGCTGCCTGGCTCAAGCACCAGACCATGCTGGTCAATGAAAATCGCCTGAACCTGGCTGACGTGCGCGCCCGCAAATACCTGGCCACGCAGATGGAGAAGCATTTCTTCGGCGAAGGCGCAGATGCTGCGCAGGGTTATGTTCCGCCGACGGAGTAAGTATCCCGCCATTGCCAACGGCGCGAGGCTTGGTCCATGACTGCCAGGACAACATTCGCCGCCGAATGTTAAATCCCGACTAATACCTCCTGGACCAGAAGCCGGTCTCTCCTACACTCCCGTCGTCGGCAATCCGTGCCGGCTAAACGCAAGACAGGAGAAGCAGGAATGAGGAAGTCGATTTTTATCGTTGCCGCCGCGCTGACGGCCCCGTTGTTCACCGGATGCGCATCCATTGTCAATGGCAGCAACCAGGCACTTTCGGTCGAGTCAAGGAACGACAAGGGCGAGCCGGTGACAGCAGCCATCTGCCGTCTCGAGAATCCGAAAGGTATTTTCTACGTCACCACACCAGGAACCATCACTGTTCCGCGGGCGAACGACAACCTGCATGTCAAATGCGAGAAGGATGCGCAGGCACCGGGCATCGCCAGTGTGAAATCGAGCACCAAACCCATGGTCTTTGGCAACATACTGTTCGGCGGCCCGGTTGGCGCGGTGATCGACGTGACATCAGGCGCAGCGTATGAATATCCGGGCCTGATCACTGTCGTGATGGGACAAACAGTCGTGCTCCCGGCCCAGACCGCGCCCGAGGCTCCGAACCAGGCATCGCCCGCCACGAACGCACAGGCAGCGAACAATCAGGATTCGAACGCCAGCTTGCTGGTACAGTAGCCGGCTCCGGCCTCAACCGAAGCTCAGCGTCTCCACCCCATCCTGCCTGCCCAGCAGGCAGACGCTGGCCCCATGCCGTGCAAACAGCCCGTTGGTAATCACGCCGACGATGTTGTTGATTTCATCTTCCAGCGCAACGGGGTCGGCAATCTGCAAGCCATGCACGTCGATGATGTAGCCGCCGTTATCGGTGACCAGCGGCTGGCCGTCCCTGATCCGCAGCACCGGCTTGCCGCCCAGCGCCGCCAGCTTGCGGCCAACGACAGCGTGCGCCATCGGGATCACTTCGACCGGCAACGGAAACTGGCCGAGCATGTCGACCAGCTTCGATCCGTCTGCGATACAGACGAAGCGGCGGGCCACCGAGGCCACGATCTTTTCCCGCGTCAGCGCGGCGCCGCCGCCCTTGATCATCGCGCCTGTGCGGGTGATCTCATCGGCGCCGTCGATATATACAGGCATGTCTTGCACATCGTTCAGGTCCAGCACCGCGATGCCATGCGAGCGCAGCCGCGCAGCCGTTGCTTCGGACGATGCCACTGCGCCGCGTATCCGGTGCTTCACCTTGCCCAGTTCGTCGATGAAGAAATTGGCGGTGGATCCGGTGCCGACGCCGATGATTTCGCCGTCCACGATGTAATCGATCGCGGCGCGCGCGACTGCCTGTTTCAGTTCGTCCTGGGTCATGGGGAGAGTCTTGAGAGAGTGATATGCAAATGGACGCCGTCGGGAACGCGTCCGGAACGCCTATTTTAGCCGAGCCGGCAGGTCAGGTAGGACACACCTGGGTTTTGCCGCATTCCTGCAGGCCGGAAGTTGCGACTACAATGTGCGCTCGCATCCGCGCTGCGACACTGCAGCCGGCGCCCTAATTCACTTTTCAGGAGCAGTGCCATGTCCGGCCTCAGGCCCTTCCACCTTGCGTTCCCCGTTCATGACCTCGATGCCGCGCGCGCGTTTTACGGCGGCGTGATGGGCTGCCCCGAAGGGCGCAGCTCCGATGAATGGATCGATTTCGACTTCTACGGCCACCAGATCGTCGCCCACCTGGCGCCGCAGGCAAACAAGCAACGCGACTCCAACCCGGTCGACGGCCATGACGTGCCGGTGCCGCATTTCGGCGTGGTGCTGACGATGGCGCAGTGGGAAGAGCTGGCCGAGCGTGTGCGCGCCGCAGGCATCAAGTTCCAGATCGAGCCCTATGTGCGCTTCAAGGGAATGGTGGGCGAGCAGGCGACCATGTTCTTCTACGACCCGAGCGGCAATGCGCTGGAATTCAAGGCATTCCAGGATCTCGGGCAGTTGTTCGCCAAGTAATCAAGAATGGATGGGGTCAGGTCTTGACCCCCTATTCTGAAGTTCATCAGTCCTTGGCACCCAGTGCCGCTGCCTGCCGCGCCAACTCCGTAATCCGCCCCCAGTCCCCCGCCTGCATCGCATCCTTCGGCGTCAGCCAGGATCCGCCCACGCAAGCGACGTTCCCGCATTTCAGGAAATCCGGCGCACTCGCGACCGTGATGCCGCCGGTTGGACAAAAAGTCACGTCTGGCAACGGCCCGGCTAATGCATTGAGCATGCCGACGCCGCCCGCCGGCACCGCCGGGAACAATTTCAGCTGGTAAAAGCCCAGCTCGCGCGCAGCCATCACCTCGGATGGGGTCATCACCCCCGGCAGCAAGGGCAGGCCGCTGCGCCTGGCCCCTTCAGCCACAGCCGGCGTCAAGCCCGGCGAAACCGCGAACACTGCCCCGGCATCGAGCGCGGCAGCGAAATCGTCGGCACGGGTGACGGTACCGACCCCGACAATCGCCTCCGGAATCGCCGAGGCGATCGCGCGGATCGCGGCCAGGCCATGCGCGGTACGCAAAGTCACTTCGAGCACACGGATGCCGCCAGCGACCAATGCGCGCGCCAGCGGCAGGGCATGCTCCGGATTGTCGATCTGGATCACCGGTATCACCGGCGATGCACGCATCATCTCAAGCAGGTTCATCCTGTTTCCTTTCATACGGTGCGGACGAGGGTATCTTCATTGTCGCCAGGCGGCGTATCGGCGGGCAAGGCAGCATCGTCGTGCGCCAGCGGGTTCGAGACTGGCGGAAGTCCGAACGTGGCAGCCCCCTCTTCCGCCGTGCTCACATTATTGCGAAACATCGCAAACAGTTCCCGCCCCATGCCGACCTGATGAGCGCCAAGATTGCCCGCCTCGATCCCCCGAGCCTGCCAGGTCGCATCGTCGACCAGCGCCTGCAACACGCCCTGTTCGCCGTCCACACGAATCAGGTCGCCATCGCGCACCCGGCCGAGCGCGCCGCCTGCCAGCACCTCGGGGCTGACGTGGATCGCCGCCGGCACCTTGCCCGACGCCCCTGACATCCGTCCATCCGTCACCAGCGCGACGCGGCGCCCGGCGTCCTGCAGGCTACCCAGCGCCGGTGTCAGCGCGTGCAGTTCGGGCATGCCGTTGGCGCGCGGGCCCTGGTAGCGCAACACCGCGACGAAATCGCGATCCAGCCGGCCCTCCTGGAACGCATGCAGGAATGCTTCCTGCGAATCGAATACCACCGCCGGCGCCTCGACCACCCGGTGCTCAGGCTTGACCGCGGAAACCTTGATCACGGCACGCCCGAGGTTGCCGGTCAGCAGGCGCAGTCCGCCCTCGGGCGAGAACGGCCGGTGGTGGGGACGCAGCACCGTTTCGTCGCCACTGCTTGCTGCCGCCGGCTTCCACACCAGCCGACCGTCATCCAGGAAAGGCTCGGCGCAATGCGCGCGCAGTCCCTTGCCGAGTATGGTCGTGACATCCTCGTTCAGCAGGCCGGCGTCGAGCAGTTCGCGGATCAGGAATCCGGGACCGCCCGCGGCCTGGAAATAATTGATGTCGGCATCGCCATTCGGGTAAATGCGGGTCAGCTGCGGCACCACGGCCGACAGGCAGCTAAAATCATTCCAGTCGATCACGATCCCCGCCGCCCTGGCAATCGCGACCAGGTGCAGCGTGTGGTTGGTGGAACCACCGCTGGCCAGCAAGACGACCATGGCGTTGACGATCGCCTTTTCGTCGACCACCTTCCCGACCGGCGTCCAGGACGGCCCGGTGCCGCTGATCTCCACCGCCCGCCGCGCCGCTTCGGCAGTCAGCGCATCGCGCAAGGGCGTGCCGGGCATGACGAACGCGGCCCCGGGCAGATGCAGACCCATTGCCTCCATCAACATCTGGTTGCTGTTGGCGGTGCCGTAGAAAGTGCAGGTTCCGGGCGCATGGTAGGACTGCGCCTCCGCCTCCAGCAATTCCTCGCGGCCAATCTTGCCCTGGGCATACAACTGGCGGATGCGCGATTTTTCCGGATTGGAAAGGCCGCTGGGCATGGGGCCGGCGGGCACGAAAACAGCAGGAAGATGGCCGAAATGAAGCGCACCGATCAAAAGCCCGGGAACGATCTTGTCGCAGACGCCAAGATAGAGTCCGGCGTCGAACATGTTGTGCGACAGCGCGATCGCTGCGGCCATCGCAATCGTGTCGCGCGAAAACAGCGACAGCTCCATGCCTGGCTGCCCTTGTGTCACGCCATCGCACATGGCGGGCGTGCCGCCGGCAAACTGCGCCACGGCGCCCGCTTCACGCGCAGCCTGCTTGATGATGGCAGGGAAACGTTCAAAGGGCTGGTGTGCGGAAAGCATGTCGTTGTAGGACGACACGATGGCGATCGATGGCTGCTTCTGCTCACGCAAGCGCAACTTGTCGCTGGCCGGGAACGCGGCGAAGCCATGCGCGAGGTTGGTGCAGCCGAGCGCGCCGCGCTGCACTCCCTGATGGCGTGCAGCATGCAGGCGGATCAGGTAGGCGTTGCGGGTGGGTGCGCTCCTGCGGATCACCTCCCCGGTCACGGCTGCCACGACGGAATTCATGCCCATGATTTGCCTCTCAGGAAATTTCAACTCATTAATTTGGTAAATATACTACATGTAGTTTGCCGAATTATTATCCATGGACAATCCCAATAATAAAAAGATGTAATACCAAAGTTACGTAGTATTTTTTCTTTTCATGTTGTACAGTAAATGCGATATTCCTTACCTTCACTCACACCGCTACAGGACGACCCCGAATGACTCCGGACATTACCGGCGGCGGCGCGTGGCAAGCGCTGCTGGACCGCAGCCAGGCTGCCCGCTCGTCGCAGATGCGCGATCTTTTCAAGAGCGATCCGCAGCGTTTCAACCGCTTCTCGCTGGCGGCCGCCGGACTGTTCCTCGATTACTCCAAGAACCGGCTGGATGCCGGGACGCTGGACTTGCTGTTGACGCTGGCGCGCGAACGCGGCGTTGAGGAGCGGCGCAACGCCATGTTCGGCGGCGGCAAGATCAACTCGACCGAAAAACGCGCCGTGCTGCACACTGCACTGCGAGCACCCCGGACCAGCCCCGCCGCCGTTGACGGTCAAGCGGTGGCGGATGAGGTGCATGCCGTGCTGGACCGGATTCGACTGTTCACCGAACGCGTGCGTTCCGGCGAATGGCTCGGCCATACCGGCAAGCCAATCACGGATATCGTCAACATCGGCATAGGCGGCTCGGACCTGGGGCCGAAAATGGCTAGCCAGGCGCTTCGGACGTACCACCATCCACGCCTGCGCTGCCACTTCGTTTCCAACGTCGACGCGCACGACCTCGACGCCGCCTTGCACCAGGTCGACCCCGCAACCACCCTGTTCGTGATCGCCTCCAAGACCTTCACCACGCAGGAAACAATGATGAACGCGCGCTCGGCCAGGGCCTGGTTCCTGCAGCACGGCAACCAGCAGCAACTGGCCAGGCATTTCGTCGCGGTATCGACCAATATCCGCGCCGTCGAGGAGTTCGGCATCGACAGCGCCAACATGTTCCCGTTCTGGGACTGGGTCGGCGGCCGCTATTCGGTGTGGTCCGCGATCGGCCTGAGCGTCGCCCTGATGATCGGCTACGAAGGCTTTCGTCAGTTCCTTGATGGCGGCTTTGCCATGGATCAGCATTTCATTTCGGCACCACTTGAAAAGAACATGCCAGCGCTGCTCGCCCTGGTCGGCATCTGGAACCGCAACTTCCTGCACGCTGCGTCGCAGTCGATCGCGCCCTACCATCAGGATTTGCGCTACTTTCCGGGCTACCTGCAACAACTGGAAATGGAAAGCAACGGCAAGCGCGTGACGCTGGACGGCAAGACGGTGACGCACGCAACTTGCCCGGTGGTCTGGGGCGACGTCGGCACCAACGGACAGCACGCCTATTTCCAGTTGCTGCACCAGGGAACCGAAACCATACCGGTCGACTTCATCGCAGCGTTGCGCCCCGCGCACGGCATTGATGGACATCACAGGGTCTTGCTGGCCAACTGTTTTGCGCAGTCCGAAGCGCTGATGCTGGGCAAGACCGCGGCCGAGGTCGAAGCGGAACTGAGCGGCCAGGGGTTGCCGCCCGAGCAAGTGGCAGCACTGGTTCCACACAAGACATTCCCTGGCAACCGGCCGAGCAACACCATCCTGCTGGATGCACTCACGCCCGCAAGCCTGGGCGCACTGGTCGCGCTGTATGAACACAAGACCTTCGTGCAGGGAGTCATATGGGGCGTCAACAGCTTCGACCAGTGGGGCGTGGAACTGGGCAAGGTGCTGGCAAAGAATATCGAAGCGGAATTGAACAGCGACCGCGGGTCGCAATCACATGACAGTTCCACCTCCGGGCTGATTGCAATGGCACGCGATGCCGCGCGCAGCCTGGGCTGATAAACAAGAAGCAAACCGACAGCGAAAAGATTGATGACATGGCTGCTTTACTGAACGATTTCGACCTGGTGTTGTTTGGCGGCGGGGGCGACCTTGCGATGCGCAAGCTGCTGCCCGCTATCTACGCACTGTCCGGCAACAAGGTCTGGCCGGCCGGCGCCCGCATCATTTGCGTCGGGCGCCACGACTGGACGCGCGAGCAATACCTGGAGTCAGTAGAGCAAAACGCCCGCCCGCACGTGCCCGAGGGCGCCTGGACCGACGAGCGGTGGCAGGCATTCCTGTCGCGTTTTTCCTATGTGTCGATCGATGCATCCGACCCCGGCAGCTACCGCAACCTGGCACAAGCGCTGCGCCCCGGGCAGGACATCACCCGCGTGTTCTACCTTGCGACCCCGTCCAGCCTGTTCGCCACGATCTGCCAGCACCTGGCCGATAACGGACTGGCGACGCCGCAGTCGCGGGTAGTGCTTGAAAAGCCTCTCGGCCGCGACCTGGACAGCGCGCGCCAGATCAATGCCCAGGTCGGCCGGGTGTTCGACGAATCGCAGATTTTCCGCATCGACCACTATCTGGGCAAGGAGGCGGTGCAGAACCTGCTGGCACTACGCTTCGGCAATATCCTGTTCGAACCGCTGTGGCGGCGCGAGTGGATCTCGGACGTGCAGATCACGATCGCCGAACAGATTGGCGTCGGCAACCGGATGGGATATTACGAGCCATCGGGCGCCCTGCGCGACATGCTGCAGAATCACCTGCTGCAACTGCTTTGCATCGTCGCGATGGAGCCGCCGGAATCGGTGACCGCCGACGCAGTGCGCGACCAGAAACTGAAAGTGCTGCGATCGCTGCGCCGCTTCACGCCGCATACGCTGGTGCAAAATGTGGTGCGCGGGCAGTATCGAAGCGGACATGTGAATGGCGTGCCTGTGCCGGGCTACCTGCACGAGCCGGATGCCAACCCGCATTCACGCACGGAGACCTTCGTCGCCGTGCGGGCGGAAATCGATACCTGGCGCTGGGCCGGCGTGCCCTTCTACCTGCGCACCGGCAAGCGCATGGCGGATTCGCTGGCGGAAATCGTGATCCGCTTCAAACCGATCCCGCACTCCATCTTTGCCCAACCGGCCAGCAGCTTCCAGCCCAATTCGCTGGTGATCCGGCTGCAGCCGAACGAAGGCCTGCACCTGAACCTGATGGCGAAAACGCCCGGCGACGGCATGCGCCTGAAGCCGGTCGATCTGGAACTGGACTTCCGCGAAACCTTCAAGAAGCCGCGCATGGAAGCCTACGAACGCCTGCTGCTGGACGTGCTGCGCGGCCACCTAACCCTGTTCATGCGCAGCGACGAACTGGAACAGGCATGGGAATGGGTCGAGCCGATACTGCGATTCTGGGACCAGGACGAAAACGAGCCCGTGCCGTATGCATCCGGAACCTGGGGACCCGCTGCCGCCAGCGCCTTGATCGGACGCGACGGTTTGCAGTGGCGGGAAGAAGCCTTGCCGGAAGTGTGATCGCACGATGCTGCTAGACGCCATCCGTACGCAATTCGACACGCTGTCCCGCTCGGAACAGAAGGTCGCGCTGGCGGTACTGGACAACCCTGCCCTGACCCTGTCGGAAAACATCACCGCGCTGGCGCGCTCGGCGCAGGTGTCGGAGCCGACCGTGGTGCGTTTCTGCCGCGCGCTGGGCTACGAAGGCTGGCAGGATTTCAAGCTGCGCCTGGCGCAGGGCCTGGCGCTGGCGCCGCCCGAAGCTCTGGATGCGCCGCTGCCGGACGACCTGGCCGCAGACCTGGTTTCCAAGATCTGCACCCGCTCGATCAATGCGCTGCTGGACTTGCGCAACAACCTCGATCCCGATGCGATCCAGCGCGCGCTGGACATTCTGGCCAAGGCGCGCAAGATCGAATTCTATGGCCAGGGTTCTTCCGGCATTGTGGCGGCCGATGCGCAGCACAAGTTCTTCCGCTCCGGCATACCGACCGTCGCCTACAGCGATCCGCATGTGCACAGCATTGCCGCGGCCTTGCTGGCCAAAGGCGATGCGGTCGTCGCCATTTCCCAGCGCGGCACCAGCACCTCGGTGATCCGCAGCGTGCAACTGGCGCGCAAGGCAGGAGCCGACGTCATCGTGCTGGCCCCGCGCGGCACGCCGCTGGCGGCGCTGGCCAGCGTGCTGATCGCCATCGATATCGGCGCGGACAACGACCCGTACACGCCGATATCCGGACGCCTGGCGCATCTGGCCGTGATCGACATGCTGGCGGTCGGACTGGCCCTGCGTGGCGGTCCCGAGCGACGCCGCAAGATGCTGGCAGCCCAACGCTCGCTGCAACGCATCGACATGCACATGGACGCCTTCACTGCCTCGCCCTCGCGCACGCGAGCACGCAGCCGCTGACACGCAACCGCTGACCCGCTGCTGCGTGAGCGGCCACTGCCTTACAATAGAGGAACCTTTCCTTTATCGCCGCCCATGCCATGAATCAGCTGGACCAACTGAAGCAATTCACCACCATCGTTGCCGACACCGGCGACTTTCAATCGATACAGGCATTCACCCCGCGCGACGCGACGACCAATCCGTCGCTGATCCTGAAGGCCGTGCAGAAGGAGGAATACCGGCCGCTGCTGGAGCAGGCGGTACGCGACCACGCTGGCAAGGGTACGGCGGAGATCACTGACCAGTTGCTGATCCTGTTCGGCCGCAAGATCCTGGAACTCATTCCCGGGCGCGTGTCGACCGAGACCGATGCCCGCCTTTCGTTCGACACCGCAGCCACGATAGAAAAAGGCCGCTCCCTGATCGCACTGTACGAAGCCGCCGGGATCAGCCGCGAGCGCGTGCTGATCAAGATCGCGTCGACCTGGGAAGGCATACGCGCAGCCGAGGTGCTGGAGAAGGAAGGCATACGCTGCAACATGACGCTGCTGTTCGCGCTGCCGCAGGCGATTGCCTGCGCAGACGCCGGCGTGCAACTGATCTCGCCGTTCGTCGGCCGCATCTATGACTGGTACAAGAAATCGACCGGCACGGACTACACGGGTGCGGACGACCCCGGCGTGCAATCGGTGCGGCGGATCTACAACTACTACCGCAAGTTCGGCTACGGCACGGAAGTGATGGGCGCGAGCTTTCGCAACACCTCGCAGATCCTGGAACTGGCGGGTTGCGATCTGCTGACCATCAGTCCGGAACTGTTGAAGCAACTGGCCGACACCGCTGGCGCGGTATCGCGCAAGCTGAGCGTGGAAGAAGCGCAGGCCAGCGACCTGAAAAAGCAGACGCTGGACGAAAAGCATTTCCGCTTCCAGCTGAACGAGGATGCCATGGCGACCGAGAAGCTGGCCGAAGGAATACGGGCGTTTTGCGTGGACTCGATCAAGCTGGAGGGATTGGTCGAGCGCCTGCGCTAGATCAACGTGCCGATGACGGCGCAGGCGTCGGAGCCGGTGCAGGCGCCGAAGCAGCAGCCGGCGCCGAAGCCGCAGCAGGCGCCGCTTTTTCCTTGCCACCGAACCACGGGTTATTGAAGCTCAGGTACCCGAGCAGGAACAGTCCAAAGGCAATAAGTATCTGGTTCCAGTTTAATTTCATCGTCGTCTCCGTATTTTATTTTGAAGCCGGCAGCGCTATGTTGCGCGCCGGTCCAGCATGGCGCGGGCAATCGTCCCCGCGTCCACATATTCAAGTTCACCGCCCACCGGCACGCCGCGCGCAAGCCGGCTGACCTTCAGCCCGCGCGCCTTCAGCATCTCGCCGATGTAATGCGCGGTCGCCTCGCCTTCGCTGGTGAAGTTGGTGGCAAGTACCACTTCCTGCACGACCCCGTCTGCCGCCCGCTCGAGCAGCCGATCCAGGTGGATATCACGCGGGCCGATGCCATCGAGCGGCGACAGGCGCCCCATCAGCACGAAGTACAGCCCCTTGTAGGTCAGGGTCTGCTCGATCATCAACTGGTCGGCCGGCGTCTCGACCACACACAGCAGCGTCGCATCGCGCTCGTTGCTGCTGCATGTGTCGCAGATTTCATTTTCGGTAAACGTATTGCAGCGCTGGCAGTGGCGCACGTGCTGCACCGCCTCGGTCAGCGCGCGGCCAAGCTGCTGCGCGCCGTCACGGTCGTGCTGCAGCAGATGGTAGGCCATGCGCTGAGCTGACTTTGGCCCGACGCCAGGCAGTCGCCGCAACGCTTCAGTCAGCGTATCGAGGCTGGATGTGGATTTCGGCATGCCGCCTCTTGCTTTCGTCGTGCTTTCGTCTTGCCAGTTGCTCAGAACGGCATCTTGAAGCCGGGTGGCAGCGGCATGCCGGCCGTCACGCCCGACATCTTTTCCTGGGTCGTGGCTTCGGCCTTGCGAACCGCATCATTGAATGCGGCAGCGACCAGGTCCTCCAGCATGTCCTTGTCTTCTCCCACCAGCGAGGCGTCGATAGCCACACGCTTGACGTCATGCTTGCAGGTCATGATGACCTTCACCATGCCGGCGCCGGACTGCCCCTCGACTTCGATCGATGCCAGCTGGTCCTGCATTTTCTTCATGTTGTCCTGCATCGCCTGCGCCTGCTTCATCAGGCCAGCCAATTGGTTCTTCATCATCATGTGCTCCTTGTTTTGTTGATCTGGATGGCGATCAGTTCGGACGGACCGAGCCGGGCACGACGCTGGCGCCGAATTCACGCATCAGGGTCTGCACGAACGGATCGCTCTGTATTTTTTCCTCGGCGTCACGTTGGCGCTGCTCGCGCTCGGCGGTGGCGAGCGCGCTGGCAGTCAGCCTGACTGGGCCAATTTCGGTAGTCAGCTGCACGCGGCCGCCCAACTGCGCCGCGAGTGCAGCCTCGAGCTTGTCGGGACTGCCGGCGGAACGCAGGGTCTCGACCGGAATGCGCAGATGCAGTGCCAAGCCGCCTTCGCCGCCCTGGCACTGCAACAGCTCGCTTTGCAAGGCCAGTTGCTGCACCACGCCGCGCAGTGGCAGTGAAGCCGCAAGCGACGGCCAGTCCCCGTTCCAGCCGGGAATCGCGACCGGTTCGGTCGGCCTGGCAGGTTCAACGGGCTTGGCCGGTGCGCTCGTGCTTTCCGGAGTTGTATCGACAGGGACTGCGGCCGGCATCGCAAGCGGCGCCGGCCGGGCGACCGGCTCCGGCACCGCCACTTCGAAAGTTTGCGCAGACTCATCTTCCCATGGCGGCCCGGCTTCCCAAGCCGACGCGGGTTCGCTTACGGCCATTGCCGGTGCCGCGGGCTGCGGTGTGAACTGTGGAGCGGGCTGCGGTGCTGGCGGTACCGCGGCAGGTGCAGTCGGGCGCTGCATCGTCATTGAGCGCACCCCGCCGCGTGCTGCTTCCAGCGCGGCGCGCGCGGGACTGATCCCGGAACGGCCTGCCGCGGCCGGGGCCGATGGCGCGACAGGAACGGCAGGAGCGACGGGAGTTGCAGCCGGCGCGGCGGGCGCGGCCGCCGGAGCAGCAGGCCGAGCAGCGACAGCGGGCGCGGATGGTACGGGTACGGATGGCCGCGCTGTTCGCGGAGCCGGCGGCGACGCCTGCCCGGCGTCCTCCCCAGGCTTGAACGCCAGCATGCGCAGCAAGGTCATCGTGAATCCGGCGTATTCGTCCGGCGCCAGGCCAAGCTCGTTGCGTCCGTGTACCACGATCTGGTAATACAACTGCACTTCGTCGGCGTCCATCAGCCCGGCCAGGCGAAGAATGTCTTCACGTTCGGGCAAATCTTCCGGCAGCGCTGCGGGAACCGTCTGCGCCAGCGCGACCCGGTGCAGCAGCGAGCCGAGATCCTGCAAGGCGGCATTATAGGAAAGGCTGCGCCCCGCCATTTCGTCCGCCACGGCCAGCAGTCCGCTGCCATCGCCGGCGGCCAGCGCATCCAGCAGCCGCACCAGATACGACTGGTCGAGCGCACCCAGCATGCCCTGCACTGCCTCCAGCGTCACCTTGCCGGCGGAATAAGCAATCGCCTGATCCGTCAGCGACAGGGCATCGCGCATCGACCCCTGCGCACCCTGGGCCAGCAATCGTAATGCCCCGGTGTCGAATTCAATGCCTTCCTGGCCGAGGATGTCGTCGAGATGGCCGACGATGTGGCCGGGCGGCATCTGCTTCAGATTGAACTGCAGGCAGCGCGACAGCACCGTGACCGGAATTTTCTGCGGATCGGTGGTGGCGAGGATGAACTTGACGTGCTCGGGCGGTTCTTCCAGCGTCTTCAGCATGGCGTTGAAGGCGTGATTGGACAGCATGTGCACTTCGTCGATCATGTAGATCTTGTAGCGCGCATTGGATGGCGCATATACCGCCTGCTCCAGCAATTGCGCCATTTCGTCCACGCCGCGATTTGACGCCGCATCCATCTCTATATAGTCGACAAAGCGGCCGGCATCGATCGCCGTGCAGGCGTCGCAGACGCCGCACGGCTGTGACGTCACGTCGCCAGTGCCGTCGGGCCCCTGGCAATTGAGCGCCTTGGCAAGAATGCGCGACAGCGTGGTCTTGCCGACACCGCGGGTGCCGGTGAACAGCCAGGCGTGATGCAGGCGCTTCTGGTCGAGGGCGTGCGTCAGCGCGCGCACGACGTGCTCCTGTCCAACCAGGGTCTCGAAACTTCTGGGGCGGTACTTGCGGGCGAGGACTTGATAGGACATGGAGGCTGCCGTGGAAGACAAATGCGTCCTTCGCATTTTACCCGAGTGAGGACAGCGGCAGACAGCGATCGTCTGCGCCGTTTCATTGCAAGACCGCAGCAACAGGGGAACAATGGCAAGGAACGCACGCCGGCACGGATCCGGTTGGCGAATATGCAAGGACACCGGACGCAGGAGGTGAACGAAATGCAATGGCCTACCCACGAAGTATCCAACCAGGCGCCAGTCCTGCAGGATATCAATTTGTACACTGGCGACCTGGCGCTGCGTGAAGGATTGGGCAGTATGCTCGGCGCAGAGCGGCACGCGGACCTGGCACGCTTGGGCGCGAGCCTGGGCAGCGCGGAGGTATTCGAACGGGCCGATGCGGCAAACCGGCATCCACCCGAATTGCATGCCTTCGATTGCAACGGCAATCGCATCGACCGGGTCGAATTCCACCCCGCCTGGCATGCGCTGCTGTCGCTGCTGCGGCACGAAGGCATGCAGGCGCGCGCCTGGCTGCAACCGGGAGCGGGCGCCCATCTCGCCCGCGCTGCCGGTTATTTCCTCCACGCACAAGTCGAATCAGGCTCGCTGTGCCCGATCACGATGACCTTCGCCGCGGTACCGGTGCTTCAAAAGGAGCCGGCGCTGTTTAGCCAGATCGCCGGCAAGCTGGCGTGTGCCGAACATGATCCGCGCGACCTGCCGCTGGAGCAGAAGTCTGCGATCCTGGTCGGCATGGGCATGACTGAAAAACAGGGCGGTTCGGACGTGCGCAGCAATAGCAGCATTGCGCGCCCGCTGGCGGCGCAAGGACGCGGACAGCCCCACCTGATCACCGGTCACAAGTGGTTTTTCTCGGCGCCGATGTGCGATGCGCATCTGGTGCTGGCCCGCACCGCCCAGGGCCTGTCCTGCTTCTGGGTTCCACGCTGGCGACCGGATGGCAGCAAGAATGCGGTATTGGTCCAGCAACTGAAGGACAAGCTGGGCAACCGCTCCAATTCGAGCAGCGAGGTCGAATTCCAGGACGCATGGGGGCTGATGGTCGGCGACGAAGGGCGCGGCATACCAACCATCATCGAAATGGCGAACAGTACCCGCGTTGATTGCGTTATCGGCAGCGCCGGGCTGATGCGCCATGCCCTGGTGCAGGCAATCCATCATGCGCGGCACCGTTCTGCATTCGGCAAGCCGCTGGTGCAGCAAGCCCTGATGCGCAATGTACTTTGCGACCTGGCGCTGGAAAGCGAGGCGGCGACGCACCTGATGCTGCGGCTGGCCGCTTCGCTGGACCGCCCGGATGACCCGCTGGAACGGGCCTGGCGCCGGGTGCTGACGCCGGCCGCGAAGTTCTGGATCTGCAAGCGCGCCATCGAATTTACCGGCGAGTGCATGGAGGTGCTGGGCGGCAACGGCTATGTCGAGACTGGTCCGATGGCGCGCATGTACCGCGAAGCGCCGGTCAATTCGATCTGGGAAGGATCAGGAAATGTGATGTGCCTGGACGTGCTGCGTGCGATCGAGCGTGAACCGGAAGGTTTCACGATGCTGCTGGAATCACTGGCCGACAGCGCCCGGCAGCAGCCGCAGATGGCGGGCCTGCTTGGCCGCGTGAAGCAGGCGCTGGATTCCGGGCACGCGCTAGAAGCGTCAGCGCGCCGCTTCGCCCAGGACCTGGTCTTGCTGGTGCAGTGCAGTCTGATGATGCAGCATGCGCCGGCCACGATCGCCGATGCATTCATAGCAAGCAGGGTGGATGCAGCCAATGGCCGGGTCTACGGAACGATGCCGGCGGGACATGCAGAGGAATCGATACTGGAGCGGGCCTGGCCGTCTTGCTGACGCGGAATGGCGTTTCCGGGATCGGAAGACTGCGCGAAACGCATCCGGCGCGCGGCGCGGATGTGGAAAAGTCGCGAAAAGAGCGCGGAGGAAACCCGAAAAAAACAGGAGAAAAGTGAAAGGGGCGAGCCTTGTCTGCGGCACTTGCGGGAAATGGCTGTGGCTGCTTCGTTCCCGACCTGACCAGGTTGACCATGCCGTAATGCGCAGGGGCCCGCCTTGGGACGAATTTTAACAGCAAAGGACAAGGACTGCGGCCTTTCGCACATCCGGCACGCGCATTAATGATGGCCAGGAACCTGGCGAGCGGGTCGAGATCCGGGCCGGGCAGCGCAAGCCTGCGCAGTACGATGAGCACCGGGGCTGCAATATCGGCCCGCGCATCAGCTTCTCGCCGGCGTGCTAGATTCCCAACGACTCCCACATCGAATCCACCCTTGCCTTCACCTCGTCCGACATGGCAATTGGCGTCCCCCACTCGCGGCTGGTTTCTCCCGGCCACTTGTTGGTCGCATCGATTCCCATCTTGCTGCCCAGGCCGCTGACCGGCGACGCGAAGTCCAGGTAGTCGATCGGCGTGTTATCAACCAGCAAAGTGTCCCGGCTCGGATCGACTCGGGTGGTGATGGCCCAGATCACCTCTTTCCAGTCGCGCGCGTTGACGTCTTCATCGACCACGACGATGAATTTCGTGTACATGAACTGGCGCAGGAAACTCCACACGCCGAACATGATCCGCCGCGCATGGCCGGCATAGGATTTTTTCATTTGCACCACCGCCATCCGGTAGCTGCAGCCCTCCGGTGGCAGGTAGAAGTCGATAATTTCGGGATACTGCTTTTGCAAGAGCGGTATGAAGACTTCGTTCAGCGCCAGCCCCAGGACGGCAGGTTCATCGGGCGGCTTGCCGGTATAGGTGGAGTGGTAGATGGGGTCGTGTCGCGTCGTGATGCGGTCGATCGTGAAAACCGGGAAGCTCTCCTGCTCGTTGTAATAACCGGTATGGTCGCCGTAGGGTCCCTCGAGCGCATGCTCGTAGCCGCTCGGATGCGAAGGGTCCGGGTAGATATGACCCTCCAGCACGATTTCCGCCGATGCCGGCACACGCAGTTCGCTGCCCAGCGCCTTCACCAGTTCCGTGCGGCTGCCGCGCAGCAGGCCGGCGAACTGATACTCGGAGAGCGTGTCCGGCACCGGCGTCACTGCGCCAAGCATGGTGGCCGGGTCGGTGCCGAGCGCGACGGCGATCGGGTAAGGCTGTCCCTTGCGGCTGAGGGCATGGTCACGAAAATCCAGGGCACCGCCGCGGTGGGCAAGCCAGCGCATGATCACCTTGTTGCGGCCGATTACCTGTTGGCGGTAGATGCCCAGGTTCTGCCGCTTCTTGTTGGGCCCGCGAGTAATGACCAGGCCCCAGGTAATCAGCGGAGCGATATCGCCGGGCCAGCAGTGCTGGATCGGCAGGCGCCCCAGATCGACGTCATTGCCTTCCCATACGACTTCCTGGCAGCGGCCGCTGCGTAACTCGCGCGGCGCCATGTCCCAGACCGATTTCACCAGCGCGCCCATGCCCATCACATCGCGCAAGCCCTTGGGCGGCTCCGGTTCCTTCAACGTGGCCAGCACCCGGCCGATCTGGCGCAAGTCGGCAATGCTCTCCGCCCCCATGCCCAGTGCCACCCGGCGCGTGGTGCCGAACAGGTTGCCCAGCACCGGCATGTCGTGCCCGGCCGGATGCTCGAACAACAGCGCCGGACCACCCTGCTTGAGGGTCCGGTCGCACACTTCCGTCATTTCCAGATGAGGCGAAACCGGCTGTTGCACCCGTTTTAACTCTCCAATTGTTTCCAATTGAGCAATAAAGTCCCGCAGATCGGCGTATTTCATGTTTTTTGCGCTGTTTCAAAATCCCCTGGCGGGCATTCGGTAATTATGACAAGTAATTGATTTCACGGCGGTTTATTACATTGCCGCGACAAAGTCAGACATAATAGTAATTATTTTTACGTTTGATAGTATTGACGCGTTATTTAAGACCTCACTACAATTCGCCCAACTTGATGAGGGAAGGTTCCGAATGCCGGGCCTGCAGTAACCAGCCTGATCAATTCACGGAGTCGCGGGGCTCCATATTTTAAGGATTGTTGTCACGAGGCGTCAGCCTCCTCCCCCGTAACGTTCGTTGGATGTCCGCCCTGCAAACACAGGCGTCGAGGCAGCAACGAAAACGGCGTCCGGTCCTGTTGCGCTGCGCGCACAGTCGGACGATATCTGGTTCGCGACATTGCAGACTCTTCCCTGCCCCGGCCTGCCGGCGGCTCGATGGATTTGCTGTGCTGCGAAATTTCAGGAGGTCCTAACGTGAAACGCTTTATCAATTCGGCACCCGCCTGGCTGCGCAACCGCGCCGGGAAGCATGGTGCCCGGGCGGCGCTTGTCAGCGTTGCCGGCGGATTGGGGACAGCCCTGCGCCATAGCCTGCGTCATGGCCTGAGTGTGGCCGGCATTGCCGGGATCGCTGCTTTCGGCGTGCTGTATTTCAATCCGCATCTGGCCGAGGACATCATCGCCTTGTCGCCGTTTTCGTCCGAAAGCATGGACGAAGCGCTGGCCGGCGGCGATGTTTCCGGCAACGTCATGGCGGCGCCAGTCGCGCTGGCTGTCATGGCGCCCGCCCCGATCGCAGTTGCGCCGGTCAAGGCAGAGCCTGCCCGGCCCGTGGAATCAACGCCGCTGATCGCCAAAGCCGTTCCCGGCCATCCTGAGCAGCAGCGCGTCACGAACTGGATCGCCCGGCGCTACCGGGTCGCGACCGACGCCGCCAACATGCTGGTCGGCGCCACCTATGCGACGGCGCGCGAGATCCATCTCGACCCGCTCCTGATCCTGGCGGTGATCGCAATCGAATCGCGCTTCAATCCTTTCGCGGAAAGTCCGGTCGGCGCCAAGGGCTTGATGCAGGTCATGGCCAACGTCCATCGGGACAAGTTCCAGCCGCTCGGCGGCGTGCAGGCTGCGCTGAACCCGATCGCCAACATCAAGGTCGGCTCCAGCATCCTGAAGGAATACGTGAAGCGCACCGGTTCGCTCGAAGGCGGCCTGAAGGCTTATGTCGGCGCCGCGGATAACGAAACGGATGCCGGATATGGCTCGAAGGTAATCGCCGAATACAACAAGCTCAAGGAAGTGGCGCATGGCAGCAAGCCGGCAGCCAAATCGCTTCCAGCGCCCGGTACGCCAAAACGCGAGCAGCGCACGCAGGAGGCCCGCAACGGCAGCGAGATTGGTTCGAAGGGCGAGCCGGCGTAATCTGATCCCCGACGCTGCAAGAAAAAATGGAGCCAGTGGCTCCATTTTTTTGTCCGCAACGGCTTTGTCCCGTTCTTATTCCAGCTCGGCCGGATCGGATTCAAGCAGACGCGGCTTGCGAGTATCGAAGAATGCCTTCATCCTCGCCACCGCCGCATACAGGTTCTCCATGGACGTGGCATACGAAATGCGCAGGTATCGGCTGGCCGTGGACGGCCCGAAATCCAGCCCGGGCACCAGCACCACTCCAGCCTCGTTGAGCAACTCGATCGAGAGACGGTCCGCGTCGTCGGACCAGCGGCTGCAATCTGCATATACATAGAAAGCGCCGTCCGGCATGACCGGCACGTCGAAGCCAAGTTCCTTCAGCGCCGGCACAAGATAGTCGCGGCGACGTTGAAACTCGTTCCTGCGCTCCTCATGCAAATCGAGCGAATCCCGGGTGAAGCAGGCGACCGCCGCGTGCTGGGCAATGCTGGACGCGCAGATAAAAAAATTCTGCGCCAGCTTTTCTATCTGTTCGACCATCCATGGCGGCACCACCAGCCATCCCAGCCGCCAGCCTGTCATGTTGAAATATTTGGAGAAGCTGTTGATGACGATCACGTCCTCGCCCAGCGACAGCGCGGTGACCGGCGGGTGGTCGTAACTGAGGCCCTGGTAGATCTCGTCGACGATGGTGAAGCCGTTACGTGCGCGCACCGCCTCGACGATGCTGCGCAATTCGCCGTCCGGGATGCTGGTGCCGGTCGGATTCGATGGCGATGCCAGCAGCACACCGCGGGTAGCCGGGGTCCAGTGCTGCTCCACATCGGACGCCGTCAACTGGAAGCGCTTGGACGGCCCGCATGCCACCAGCTTCGCAACCCCATCGAATGCCGCGACGAAATGCCGGTTGCACGGATAGCAAGGGTCGGGCATCAGCACTTCGGTTCCCGGCTCGACCAGCGCGGCGCAGGCCAGCAGCAAGGCTGCCGATGCGCCGGCGGTGACGACGATGCGCGACGGATCGACCTGCACCTGATAATGCTTCAGGTAGTAATGCGAGATTGCCTGGCGCAGCGCCGGGATGCCGTTGGCGGGGGTGTACTGCATGCGACCATCGGCCATTGCATGGGCAGCCGCGGCAATCACGTCCGGCGCAGCGGTAAAATCGGGTTCGCCTATGCCCATGTTGATGATCGACCTGCCATCCGCCTCGAGGGCGGCCGCCATCTTGGCCAGCTCCATGACGTGGAAAGGCGCAATATTCTGCAGCCTCCCGGCCAGTTCAGGATGAATCATTTCCAGCCTCCCGCGCTTGTCGCCTGCTTGTCGCCTGCTTTTCACCGGCCTGCGTTGATTTCCGTGTTGCGGATCCTTGCGGCCAGCTTGTCGAGCACGCCGTTGACGTACTTGTGACCGTCCACGCCACCGAAGGATTTGGTCAGTTCGACCGCCTCGTTGATCACCACCCGGTACGGAATCTCGATGTGATTTTTCAGTTCGTACGCCCCAATCAGCAGGGCCGCAAGCTCCACCGGCGAAAGCTGGTCGAGGGGGCGGTCGATCAGCGGCGACAATTCCGCACGCAACTCGGTCTGCTGGTTGATCGTGTTGTATAGCAGCGCATGAAAATGGCCGCTGTCGGCTTTTTCGAATCCATGGGCCTGGCGAATATGGGTGTCGATGACAGCGATATCCTCATGATTCAGGAGCCACTGGTAGATTCCCTGCAAGGCAAACTCGCGCGCCCGATGGCGCGGCGTGCGGTTCTTGTTGGGATTGGCGTGAGCCGTTTTTTCAGTCATGTCTATCCTTCAGGATTGCGTTTCGACGGCCACCGGAATTCGGCCGGGGTCAGCTCTGCCTGCCGAGCCTTTCCTGCCAAACCTTGCCTGCGGAGCCTTTCCTGCTGAGCCCTTCCTGCCGAGTTTTCCCGGCCGAACTATCCCGGCCGGGTATTGCCGGCCGGTGACGGCAACGGGACTGCCGTCGCTATTCTTCGTCGTTTCCGGCCAGTTCGTCCATCGCGTAGGCGAGGTTTGCCATCTCGATCGCGACCCGTGCCGCATCGGTCCCCTTCTCCACCATCCGCACCTCGGCCTGCTCGTCGGTTTCAGTCGTCAGCACGGCGTTGGCGATCGGAATGCCGAAATCGAGCGCCACACGGGTGATTCCGGAACCGGACTCGTTCGAGACCAGTTCAAAGTGATAGGTTTCACCACGGATCACGGCGCCGATTGCAACCAGCGCGTCGAACTGCTCCGTCTCGGCCAGTTTCTGCAGGGCCAGCGGGATTTCCAGCGCCCCAGGGACAGTGACATGCAGGATGTCGCCATCCTCGACGCCAAGCCGCTTGAGCTCCGCCAGGCAAGCCGAGAGCAGGCCATGGCAGACATCGGCATTGAATCGCGCTTGTACCAGGCCTATGCGCAGGCCATTTCCATCCAGGTTTGGCTCGTATGTTCCGACTGTCATTGCGTTTCCTTGGTTCTGTTATTGCTCAGGGCTGGACTGGTAGCCGGTGACTTCGAGGTCGAAGCCGGTCATTGATGGCATTTTGCGCGGATTGGCGAGCAACTTCATCTTGCCCACGCCGAGGTCCTTCAGAATCTGGGCGCCGATGCCGTAGGTGCGCAGGTCCATGCGGGCGGCACGCGCCGGCGGCTTGACGTCGGGCGTGCAAAGCGCCTCGAACTGCGCGAACAGCTGTTCCGCCGACTCTTCGCAATTGAGCATGACCATCACGCCGCGCGGTGCTGCCTGGATTGCCGACAGCGCAGCAGCCGCATTCCAGGAATGGGTGGTCGCGCTGGTTTCGAGCAAGTCGAGTATCGAGACCGGCTGGTGCACGCGCACCACGGTTTCTTCGTCGGTGGATATATCTCCATGCACCAGCGCCAGGTGAGCGCAACCGCTTGGCTTGTCGCGATAGGCGATCGTACGGAAAGCGCCTTGGGCGGTATGCATGACCCGCTCGCCGACGCGCTCGACCATGCTTTCGTTCCGGCTGCGGTAGTGGATCAGGTCGGCGATGGTGCCGATCTTGAGGCCATGCTCGCGCGCGAATTCGATCAGGTCCGGCAGGCGCGCCATGGTGCCGTCGTCCTTCAGGATCTCGCAGATCACGGAAGCCGGCGTCAGCCCCGCCATCTCGGCCAGGTCGCAGCCTGCCTCGGTATGGCCGGCGCGCATCAGCACCCCGCCCTTCTGCGCCTTCAGAGGAAAAATATGGCCGGGCTGGACGATATCCGACGGCTTGGTGTCGCGCGCAACGGCAACCTGCACGGTCCGTGCGCGGTCGGCCGCCGAAATGCCGGTGGTCACGCCCTCGGCCGCCTCGATCGACACGGTGAAATTGGTGCCGTAGACGGTACCGTTGCGGCTGGTCATCATCGGCAGGTCCAGCTGTGCGCAACGCTCCGGCGTCAGGGTCAGGCAGATCAGGCCACGGCCGAAGCGGGCCATGAAATTGATCGCTTCCGGCGTGACGAATTCGGCTGCCAGAACCAGATCGCCTTCGTTTTCGCGGTCTTCCTCGTCAACGAGGATGACCATGCGACCGGCGCGCATCTCGGCGACGATCTCTTGAGTAGTTGATATGGGCATGGGAAAGACTTCCTGGAGAGACCGCTATTCTAAATGATTTAGCTGATTCCCCGGCCACTACCCGGCCCCGGACCGTGAGCATGAAGCCCGAGGCCATGATCACTTGCGATCGATGACGGCCCGCAACTGCCGGGGCTCGATGTCGGTATTGACCTGCACCCACAGCGGCAGGTGGTCCGACATCTGGAAAGTGAATTTCTGCTTGTCCAGCCCGGGAAACAGGGGGGCGTGGTTGCCGCAATAGAAATCCAGCACGCCGCCCTTGTTCGTGAAATTTTCCGGATACCGGGGCAGGTGAAGTATCTGGTCGTAGCGTTTATCCCTTTCCAGGTTCGATCCGAATTCATCCTTCAACAGTGCGGTCGGCACCCGCAGCCCTTCCGATGTGATGGCGTCGAACAAGGGACTCTTGCGGGACGGGATATTGAAGTCACCCATGACGAAAATATCAGGCTCGGCCCAGGAGCGCCGGCCTTTTTTCAGCAGCGCGACCTTGTCGGCGACCCACTGCGCCAGCCCCTGCAACTCCGGCACGCGTCCATCCTCCGAATCGCCCCAGCGGATATGCGTGGTCATCACGACGAAGTCGAAACTGCCGGATTTGAACGAAGCGACATAGGGCGGCCGCCACCAGTTCATTTCGGGAATCCATTCAGTGCCTTGCTTGCGGCGGCGAGCAAATGCGGCTGACGCCATGCCGTTGAAAGCGACCTGGCGCTTGTCGAACAGGTATGCGACCCGCTCCCGGTTGCCGCCGCTGTCGAGGATGGCATCCGAATAGACCGCCTGCCAGTAGGGCCCGAGCACTTCCAGCACCCGCGCCAGGTCGCGCAGGTCATCCCGCAGTTCGACCACGCCGATCAGGTCGAACTGCCCCAGCACTTCGGCAATGTAGTGAACTGCAGCCCTGGTGCGCGGCGTCTTGCCGAATTCGCGAATATTCCAGGTCGCCAGATTGAAGGATTCGTCGAGCCTGGACGAAGGGACGTTGGCGGCTTCTATACGTTCCTTGAGGACGAGCAGTCCTTTGGCGATATCCGTGGAGACGGTTCGCAGCTCCGTTACGTGACGCATGCGGCCTCATTTTTCTTGTTATCGGCCTGCTTCCTTCCCGGTCCCCGCAGCCAGGGTCAATAAGTTTGTGACATTTTTGACAAGTGTACACTGTCTTTGAACCGCAGCCCATGCCGTCCAAGGCCGCGCAGGCTGAATGGCTTGATCGAAAGATTGCTCCAGGATCCAACGCTGCGCGACAGGCAAACGGACTATTCCCAAGCCTCCGGAAGCGGAGCATAATGTACATTATTTTGTACAATTTTTAGAGGTGGCGTGATGGCATTCTCCGCAAGCGATGTTGTTCCCCTCTCGCAGGCACGGGCCACGCTCTCCGATCTGGCAGAGCAAGTGAAAGCCGGTGCCGAAAAAATCATCACCAAGAACGGCGAAAGCTACGTCGCCCTCATCGACGCCCAGCGGCTGGACTACTACCATCAACTGGAGCGCGAACGCATTCACCTGCTCATCATTGACGACGCCAGCAAGGGCTTGGATGACGTGACCGCAGGCAAGGTCAAAGATGCGCAGAGCGCCCTCAGCGCAATGAGGCGCCGTCGTATCGCGAAGCAGCAAGGCTGAACCCGGTGGCAGGAAAACACCTCGTCAAGCTGACCGCCAACTTCGAGCGAAATCTCGAAGAGGCTGAAGCCTTCCTGCTTGAAGCCGATGCCCAGCAGGCATTTGCTGCGCTGCTGGACGAACTTCTGGAGACGGTCATCCCGAATCTGGAACGATTCCCCGGCATGGGGCAGCTGTTCATTGAGAGGCCGGCACGGTCGGTGGAAGTCAGCATTGGCATCGACAAGCTAAAGCGCAAGCTCAAGGCCATCGGCAATGGTGGGGAGGTACGCGAATACGTGTTGTCGCATTACCTGCTGCTCTTTGCGCGGTTCGATGAGACGATTTACCTGCTGTCGATCCGGCACCATCGGCAGCTCTCATTTGATTTCCAGTCGCTGTGGCCGACCACATGACAAAGGTCGAGATGGCCCACAACGACACTGTTAGCGGAGGACAAGGACGATGCACGTGCTTGATGAGCAGCACGAAAAACCAGCCTAATCCCGTCCCGCAAACTTCTCCTGCCACCCCGCAAACTCCAGCGGCCTGATTCCGAACCGGACCGCATTCCCCGAATGCAATGCCTTGAATTCCGCCAGGACCAGCGCGACGAAATGAGTCCTGTCAGCCGCAGCCACCGCGGCCGGCAGCCTGGAACGCACGGCCGGCTCGGTGGCGGGTTCGCCGCTGCGCACGATGGCGGCCACCACTTCGCCCAATGCCTGCCTGTAGCGCAGGCGAAAGATGTCCGGCGGCACGAGGTTTTGTTTTACCGCGACATACTGCTGGCATGAGCGTTCATAGGCCCACACAAAAACATCACGCAGCAGCTCTATCCGGTTCAGCTCGTACACGCCGATCATGGCATTCACATAGGCCTGCTGCGGAACGTCGATGAAGGACAAAGGGCAAAGATTGTGGCGAATGAAGGGAATATTCGCAGCCACGCGCGACACACGTTTGTTGACGTCCTCGAAGGGTTGCAGGTACGGCAGGTGCACCATCAGGAAAAACGCCTGCTCGAAAGGGTCGTGAATTTCCGCTGCCATCTGGATGACAATGCCCAACAGCTCTTCGAGCCGTTGCGGCAAGGCGATCGGCAAATACACGCTGCCGCCTATACCCACCGCATGATTGCGGATACGCCCGCAACCGGCGGGGTCGGCCAGCAGGCCGTCTGACAGCAAGGCGTGCAGGGCGATAATGGTGTCAACAGTCAGGCCCGCATGCTCGGGATCGCGCACCAGATATTCGATGGCATTTTTATGGTTCAGGATCATCTGGGTTTCCAGGGAATCCTTCCCTTCGGCAACCTGGCCGAATTCGATCAGCCGCGCCGTATCGAGACGACTGTAGGTGTTGCCCTCCAGTTGCGAGGATGCCCAGGACAGGTCGATCAGCAAGCGGTTGAGGATATCGCGCGCAAAAGTGCCCGCCGGCGCCTGCTCGGCGGACGAGCGGCCCAATACGCGCAGTTGGTCGCGCAGGCGCTGCGGTAAATAGGCGGTTACGTTGGGGTGATACTGCTCCAGGAATTCCGTCTTGTAGCCGACCGGCTGGCGCAACTGGCGCGGCTGGCGAACATGCGCTTCGATTTCAGCCCCCTCCGGCGAGGTGGGAATATGTACATCGGCCAAAGCACCGTACACCGCATCTGCGGGTTCCTGGACAGCGGCTTCAATGACCCGCGGAGTTCGAAGTTCGCGAAGGTCGCTGAGGTAGCGCAGCGAACGGCTCACGCCAGTTGTCCGGATACGCTTTTCCTCAACCAGAAGCGCCAGCCGGCGCTGCAAGGTGCGGCGCGGCAAGCGGATCCCCGGCGCATGCAGGAGAGCATCCATACCAATACCCTCCGGATGTTCGGAAATCAGCTCGACGAGTCGGTCGAACTCTTGTTGTGGCGTAACTTTTGGCATGGATTCCGAGGCTTTTTTGGTTGCCGCCACATTATCGCGCCGAATAAAGTGGCGCGCAAATGAATTTGCGCCACTTCCTCGCTAAATTGCGCGCCAAATAAAATGGCACGAAAAAATGGCGCACAACCCAAGCCTGGATCGGCCTCAGCTCGCAGCCTGATAGCTCAGCATCCGCTCTACATAGCGTGCAATCAGGTCCACTTCCAGATTGACGCGCGAACCGGTCCGCAGATGCTTGAGCGTGGTGGATTCAATCGTGTGCGGGATCAGGTTGATTGAAAACTCGCATTGGTCAGCACTGTCGGTCACCCGGTTCACCGTCAGCGAAACCCCGTTGACCACGATCGACCCCTTGTAGGCCAGATACTTGGCCAGCTCGCGCGGCGCGGCGATCACCAGTTCGTGCGACTCCCCGACCGGTTCCAGCTTGCGTACCGTACCGAGTCCGTCGACGTGTCCAGAAACCAGATGGCCACCCAGCCGGTCCGCCAGCGTCAGGGCTTTTTCAAGGTTCACTTCCCCCGGCTGGTCCAGTCCCGCAGTCCGGTTCAGGCTCTCGCGCGAAACGTCGACATCGAAAGTCGACGCAGTCTTGGAGATGACCGTCATGCAGGCGCCATTGATGGCGATGGAGTCGCCCAGGGCGACGTCATCAAGCGGCAGCCCGCCCGCATCCACCGTCAGCCGCAGCCCTGCGTCAGGGCCAGCGCCGAAAGGCTGGATTCTTGAAATATTGCCGACAGTGGCGACGATACCGGTAAACATGGGTGTGCTTCCTTAGTAATGAAATCGGGCGAGAACGCGCAGGTCGGGGCCGACGCGCGATACCTCGTGCCAGGCCAGTCGCTGCACCTGCTCCAGGCTGTCCGGCGCGGCCAGGTCAAACAAGCCTTGCGCATCGCCGATGACGCTCGGTGCAAGATACAGCAGCAATTCATCCGCGCACTTCTCCCGGATCAGTGATCCGTTGAGCTTGAAGCCGGCCTCGGCGTGCAGTTCGTTGATACCGCGCCGGCCGAGTTCGAGCATCAGCGCCGGCAGGTCGACCTTGCCCTGCGCATTAGGCAGCATCAGCACCTCGTGGCCGGCATCACGCAAGCGTGCTTCCTTTTCGGCATCGGGGCGGGCGGCGACAATCCAGGTGCCGCCGCCCTGCAGCACTTTGGCCTGCAGGGCGATTTCAAGCCGGCTGTCGATGACGATGCGGCGCGGCTGGCGCGGTGTCTGGATGGCGCGCACGTTCATTTGCGGGTCGTCTTCCTTGACCGTGCCGATGCCGGTAATGATGGCGCAGGCGCGCGCCCGCCACCAGTGGCCGTCGTCTCGTGCCTGCGGAGATGTGATCCATTGGCTGCGGCCATCATGCAGCGCAGTCTTGCCATCCAGGCTGGCGGCAGCTTTCATGCGCAGCCATGGGCGCTGCCGCTGCATGCGTGAAAAGAATCCGATGTTGAGTTCGCGCGCCGCGTCAGACAAAACGTCCTGGCGCACGTCGATGCCGGCGGCGCGCAGCAGAGCCATGCCCTGCCCGGCCACCAGTGGATTGGGATCGCCGACCGCCACCACCACGCGGGCGACGCCGGCAGCGACCAGTGCATCCGCACACGGCGGCGTGCGGCCGAAATGGCTGCAGGGTTCCAGCGTGACATAGGCAGTGGCGCCGCGCGGATCATGGCCGCGCTGGCGCGCATCGGCCAGCGCCTGCACTTCGGCATGCGCCTGTCCGGCCGGCTGGGTGAAGCCCGCCCCGATCAGTTCGCCATTGCGCAACAGCACGCAACCAACCCGGGGATTGGGCGTGGTGGTGAACATGCCCTGCTCTGCCAACGACAGCGCGTGGCGCATTGCATCTTCGTCATTCTGGAATTTCATGCTGATGTGCTGAAAGGGGAAAGGTGCCAGGAAAGGTTCCAGGCAGACGGCATTCTATCAACACGCCATTGGCTCGTCCCGCAATGGATGAAGGACCGGCTGGATGAAGGAGCTGCTGGCACATGCAGACATTCAGCAACGGCCATCCGCTCCCGGCTCGCACACCCGGACCCGCCCCAGCATGTTGAGCACGATCTTTCGCTGCACCGCCCCGGACACCAGCAATACATGCCCGGTCTGCAAGGGCCGCCCGCTTGCCTGGAACTGCAGTGGCTTGCCGCCGAAGCTGATGCTCGCCCGGATTGCATCGCTCATCGGTCCATAGGATTGGAAACGCTGCTCGGTGGCGTCCAGGATCCTGTTGCCGTTGGCGTCCCTGGCCAGCACCCACCCCGGATTCCAGTTGCCGGCTTGCAGCGGCAAGACGTCGACTGCAAGGCCGCGCCGCAAGGCTTCGGCCCGGGCCCGATGCAACGAGACCATCCATTCACTGACTGCCGCTTTCAGGGCCTGGCTGCGCATCATGTCCTGCCAGTTCGGCATTCCCGCGCTCAGCAATATCGACACAATCGCCAGCACCGCCAGCAACTCAAGCAGCGACAAGCCGGTGCATGGGCGGATCCGATGCATCACGCTCACTGCCAGCACCGCGCCGGATCACCCTCGGCGCCACGTCCACCCCGGCTATCCAGGCTCAGCGTGCCACATAGCTCGTCCCTGGCGCCGGTGTTGACGGCATCGGTCGCCGGGCGCGCCTCGACCCGCACGCAAGTCCTGAGCGTCTCGCCATCGCAAGCGGAGGCTGACAATTCATAGGCGCTGCGCTGCGGACCTTCTGCCGAATGCCAGCGGAAACCCTGCGGGTCGGAACGTGAAAACCCGGCATAGCTGTTGTTGAGCGTGTAATACCGCTCCTGCTGCTGCATTGCCTGCAGCAGTGCGGCCCGCCCCTCGCTGCGACGGGTCTTGCCCATCAGGCCAGAGAAGGATGGATAGGCAAGGGCCGCCAGGATGGCCGCCACCGCGACCGCGATCAGCAACTCGATCAGTGTGAAGCCCCTGCCAGACTTCCATTCATTGACGTCCACGCGCTTCCTCCTGCATCTGCTTCCAGTTGAAAATCTCGCGCCAGCTGAGCCGCCCGGACGGTCCCCGTTCCGCCTGCCGCGCATCGGGCACGCGACCCGCGGCGCCTGGCTCCTGGTACAGGATGGAATGAACGCGGTTCGATTCGCGCCGCCCGAATGCGTCCACCTTCCCGGACTCGTTTCGCGACTGCAAGACCAGCGGTGAGCGCAACAACGCCGGTGCCATGCGCAAACCGGTTCCGGCCGAGCCCGACAGCCCGCTCAGCACGTCCAGATTCCACACGCGGCTATCGGCCGGAAGGCAGGGGTCCCCTGGCGCGATGACACTTGCAGCCTGCATGCGCCCGGCGGCAAGCACCGGTGCGGCGAGCACGCGCTCGCCGCGGGCAGGCAGGTCAAGGAACCAGCCGCGGATCTGCTCGCCATAAATGAAAGGCTCGCCGGTGACGCGATAGCCGCTACCGTCGGCACGGGCACGGCGCGGCGCCAGCGACGCGCGCGTTGCAGGTATGCGGAGTCCGGGCCGGTCAAGCACGGCATACAGCGATTCGATGCGCGCAGAACCCGGTGCCGCATCCGCGTGCTCCAGCATCTTGCCGGTACCGAACAGGACGATGTAGCCGCTGCCGCTGGCGTGGACAACGCGCGGCGCCGAGGTCACCGGCTGCGCCTGGCCGTCTCCATTTAGCGCACGAAACAGCAAGGCCACTTCAGCCCGGAAACCAGAGTCGGTGCTGCGATCCGGCGTAAAGCTGAAACGCCAGAGGTTGCCGGCGATATCGCCGGCGTATGCGTGCAGCAGCCGGCCGTCATTGCCCGTCACCAGCGCGGGCGGACCCAGGTGCCGGGACGCCGGCACGCCGTCGGCTGCGGCCGTGATCCGGAAATAATTGAGGCCTTCGGACCACTGCTGGTCAGCTGGCTTGTCCAGTGCAATCAGGAACATGGCGGCGCTGCTGTTGATGCCGCCCTGCGCCAGAACGAATTGCCCCTCGCCCACGCCGTTCCCGGTCCGTTTGCGAATGCCGATGCGCACGACATGAGGCGCACCCAGGACGTGCCCCATGGCGGCATCGTCCGCTTCGGTAAATTCGAATATCGCTCCCGTTGCGCTGCCGAAGGATCGGATGTCCGACACATCGAGCGCAAACACCCCGCGCCCGCCGCGTCCGAAGCTGCCTGCCAGTACGGTCCGGGCCGAACCGGCGACATCTGCGCGGCCTATCGCCAATCCGCCGTCGACGAAAGCCTGGTGGGCCTGGCCGGGCGCCGTCAACGCCGGAATCTTGTGCAGCAGCGCGGCGGGCAGGTAGGCGAACAGTTCTGATCCGCTGGCGGCATCGAACGCATGCAGCAGGCCATCGTTGGCGCCGGCGAACACGGTCGCGGCCGCGTTGGCATTGAGGTCGGCGCCAGCAGCCGCAGGAACCAAGACGAGATTCGCGTTGACGACGTCGCCCATCAATTGCAGGCGCGGGCGCAAGCTGCCGCCCTTGCCCTCTTCGACCTGGCGGTCGCCGCGCATCCACGCCACCCGTTCGACCCCGCGGCCGTCCACGCGTCCGGTGGCAACCGAAGTGCCGAGCAGGCGCTGCTGCGCGGCAGACAACGCATCCCATTGCAGCGGGATGGTGGCGATACGAGCTTGCGCATCGGCGCCCAGCGTGTAGATTCGCCTCGCGCTGGCAAGTGGAATCGAAGACTCCCATTCAGCCGGCGACGAGTGCGAGATCGTGCCGTCCGGCGCGTGCGTGATGCGATAGCGGCGCAGGCCGCCGCTCCAGGTGCGCGTCTCGTGAGCCGCGAGGTACAGGTCGTCGCCGTGCGCCAGCGCCACCGCTGCAGCAGGCGGGATGGCGGCGGCTTGCACATCGGCCGCGATCCCGGCGAACACGCGTCGCAGCGCGGCCAGCAATTGCTCGCCATCGCTGGTAGCGTGATAGCGCTCAGGCATGCCACCGATAGTCCCGTGCCATTCAATACGCCCGTCAATGATGCGCCTGCGAAAAGAGGTCGGCACGCTGCTGCCTGCGCCTGCGCCAGCGGCATCGACAGCGGCTTCGGCAACCGCATCGACTGCGGCCGGCCCAGTAGCCAGATGCAACACGACGTTTAACTGGCAAGCGGCGATGATCGGGCTACCCGTTCCGCTTTTGGCGAGATAGTCGAGCGACTTCCGGTAAGCGCTGTCGGGTTGCTGTCCGGCGTTGGCGGGCGGATGCCGGTACAGGTTCTGCAGTACGCCGCCACGACGGCCGCCGGCGAATGAGTGAATGCCGGTTTCCTCGTCCCACTCCGCAAGCTTGTTGGGCTGCCGGATCCAGCTTGCAGGCAGGACCTCATCCACCCCGATGAAGCGAGCCGGGACTTCCGTTGCCTCGCGTGCCGCGCCTGACAGCAGGGCCACCCTGAGCCAGGCTGCGGCCCGATGCAATGCACCTTCCGGTTTGCGCAGCGTGCCATGGGCAACACACAGCCAGTTCCGGTCCGCCTCATCCTCGTCGCACACCTTCACGCGCAGAGGCAAGTCGGCCAGCAGCTTGTTGCCGGCCATCTTGCGGCAATCGTCAGCGATGGGCCGCTCACTCAGCAGCAAGCGGTTGCCGCAGGATTGCAGGTACAAGGCCGCCACATTGAACGGCGTCAGCCGGCCGATGCTGGTTGCTGCAGCGACACCGGCGACGGACTTGCGCAGGCTGGCCACGGCACCTCTGGCGCCGACATCGGCACGCTCCAGCAGCGTGGCCGTATCGGAGTCCAGCGTGCGGTAGCCCCCGGCCAGGCCGTAACGCAGCGTGTCGATCACCGTCATGCCGGCCCAGTTCAGGAAGTTGCCGCTGTAAGCGCCGCCATTGCAGTAGTGGCTGGCATCGGCATTCGACTCGACGGTGAAATAGCCCTTGGTCGTGCCGCTGAACCGATAGCACTTTCCGTGATGGAAATACCCTTCGTATTCGCGGACCGGCGCGTACTCGCCCGGCCAGCTGCTCTCCATGCTCGCGTACCCCGGTTCGAGCGCCAGCACCAGCAGCGCAGGCACGACGGCACGGCTATCGAAATGCGTCTGGGCCAGGTCGACCACCGGTTGGGCGCAGGCGCCAGCGGCCAGCAACATGGCGCCAACGCTGGCCGTCACCCGCAGCATGACGCCTCCCTGCGGTAATGCGATTGCAGCACGACATGCGTGGACGGGTTCGCTCCGAAGCCGATGGCCGTAATGCGAAACAGCCAGGAATCGCCTTCACCGTCCGCAGCTGCGCCGGGCAGCCGGTATGGAAGCAATTCAATGATGTAGCGTGGCAGGCGCGCCGGCAGCGAGGCCAGTCCGGTCGCCAGCGTGCGGCCGGTAAAGCGGCCATAGGCAACCGTCCGGGCCGTGGCTCTCCCCTGGTCGAGCAGGTCGACACTGGCCCAGACCGGGATGCCGGCATCGGCTGGCTGGCACAGGCCCTGCGCCAGGTTGTCGTCGCCGGCACCGCAGCCGGCAATGAATGTCGCCGGGCCTGGCTGGGCGAAAGCGATGCTGCGGCTTCGGGCCGGATCGGGCGACGCTTCGATATCCAGCTCGGCATCGCGCAAGGCGGCTTGGGCAGCATGGAATGCCAGCTGGCGGTCGCGCTCGGCGCGTGCGCCTTTCTCGCCCTCGGTGGCAATGTTGGCAGCCGCTGCGCCAAAAATCATCACCGCGGCAAGCAGCACCAGGCAAATCACCAGGGCCAGGCCGCGCTGCAGCTGCGGCATCACGTGGCGAGCGCCTTTCATGTCGGTTGTGCCGCCGCTGATTTTTTCCCGGCGCGATGCTTGAGCGGGATCGCCAGCGAGAACAGCCGGCGCAGCCGCTTGCGCTGTGACGCCGGCAAAGCACGCTCGTCAAAGCGCACGCCACGGTCGACGCTGGCGTTCAGGCTGGAATAGCGTGCGCCGAAAAAGTCGAGCACCTTGTCGCCTGCTGCTTCGGACGCAAACCCGGTGCCGCGCACCAGCAGGGCAACGCGCACTGCCACCACATCCTTCCAGATGCTGGCTCCACCGTTCGCCGCTGCCGCGGTCGCCTGATCCATCTTGTACAGCACATCGGCGCGCGCGTAGCGATCGGGCAGGCCGTCGCCATTGGCGTCGATCCCGTACAGCACCTGCATGCCCTCGACGCCCGGAACGATCGCTTCACCGTCCCAGCTCTGGCCATTGCGCGCGCGGTACTTGCACCGCAATTCCGGCTCGCCGCTGCTGTCGCGAGCGACATGGAAGATACTCCAGCCACGCCCTGCGTCGAGGTCATCCCGCGCCGGTTCGGGCACGGCAGCGCCGGCGCAGTTGACCATCGTGCCGTCGCCGTCGCCACTGCTGTCACCGCTGCCGAAGAAGCGCAGCGCCAGCACATCGCTGCCGTTCACGCCGGGTGACGATACCGACTCCAGTGCCGGACTGGCGTCCTGCTGGAGGGCATCATCAAGGCCGATGATCGAAGGACTGGAGGCAAGCTCGTCGACCAGCGCAGCACCCTGCGCGCTCCAGTTCTCGTATCCCGCCTGGCGCACTGCACGCTCGATCACGGCCAGCGCATACAGTCCGCTCTCGTCCAGTCGCACGCCAGCATCCTGCGCGCTGAAGCCGGCACGCGATGACATCAGCAGGCCGATTGCAGCCAGCGCGAGCAACATTGCGAGCACCAGGCACACCAGCATCTCGACCAGCGTCATGCCCGCCGCTCTCATTCCGGACCTCATACCGGGCGCTCGCCGCGGCGCGGATGCCGGAGAAGTTTTCGCAAAGGCCATGCGCGACTCAATCAACAGGAAGGACCAGCGACGGCGCTGGCGCTGCGGCAGTCGCCGCAGCGCTGTCCAACGGCGAGCGCCATCCGAGCTTGACCAGCAGTGGCGCGTTGCCGTCAGCGGCCAGGCTACAGCCCCATTCATAGCGGCGCGCCGTCTCGCTCCATGGACTGGCATCGCCGCAAACCAGCGCGCGTGCGCCGGGCAGCACCTCCGCCACCCGACGCTGCCAGTCCTGCAACTCGAATTGCTCCATCTCGGCGAGGCTGCAATCAGCAGAATGGCAATCGACAGACTGGTCCGGGTCGGCTGCCACGCTGGCGGCCTGAATATCCAGGTCGACATGGATGCCGTGCGCACTTGCCGTTGCCCCGGCCGCACCGGATTGCAGGCGGCTGCGCATCCTGATTCGCTCGGCCAGCTCCCCGGCCAGCACCGCTGCATGGCTGAATTGGGCCGAATGCCGGCTCAGGCGACTGGACTGCAACTGCACCCCGGCCGCGCAAATGACCACGATGGACAGGACGAACAGACAGACGAGGATCTCGATCACCGTAAAACCTCCCGCTTCGGATCGGGTCCGTATTCGCATGCGGCCTCCCCCCTGTTGTAATTATCTTTTTATTAACATTTCAATCAAAAAAAGGGCGCTGCCCCAAAGAACCGCGCCACCTTGCCCTGCTCCTGCCGCTGCGCTACCTGCCGGTTGATTTCCGGTCGTGCCCAACCTCTGCAATTGCGTCCTGGAACTCGGCCAGGTCCTCGAAGCTCTTGTACACCGAAGCGAAGCGGATATACGCGATCTTGTCCAGCCGCTTCAGTTCGCGCATGACGAGTTCGCCGATCTGTCCGGACAAGACCTCGCGCTCTCCACTGGACAGCAGCTTTTCCTCGATCCGGTGGATCGCGGCATCGACCGCATCAGCGCTTACCGGCCGCTTGCGCAATGCCAGCATCAGGCTCGCGCGCAGCTTGGCCGGCTCATACTCGCTGCGGCTGCCGTTTTTCTTCACCACGGATGGCATCGCCAATTCGATCCGCTCATAGGTGGTAAATCGCTTCTCGCACTTGTTGCAGCGGCGGCGGCGGCGGATCGTGTCCCCTTCATCCGACGCCCGGGTGTCGAGGACTTGCGTGTCGTCATGTTGGCAGTACGGGCATTTCATCGGTCAGCCCCTGGAAGATTCTGCGGACAGGCCGCAATGGAACCGCGAGCAGCGGCCCAAGTATAGCCACGGCCGGCAAGCCGGGACAACCGGATTGCCGGTTTGTTTGGAGGGGGGTGTGGTATTCCGCGGCCAATAGCCGCGGATCGAACGAATGGCAAAACAAATGGCGAGCGGATCATGTTGCATACCCGCTCACCGCACATCAGGATTGGTAGACCGGGAATGCGTCGGTCAGTTTCTTGACTTCCGCCCGGACTCGCTCGATGGTTGCTGCGTCGCGCGGATTATCCAGCACGTCGGCAATCAGTTCGCCCACTTTGGCAGCTTCCGCTTCCTTGAAACCACGGGTCGTCATTGCCGGGCTGCCGAGGCGAATGCCGGAAGTGACGAATGGTTTTTCCGGATCGTTCGGAATGCCGTTCTTGTTGCAGGTGATGTGAGCGGAACCGAGGATGGCTTCCGCTTCCTTGCCGGTCATGTTCTTGGAACGCAGGTCCACCAGCATCACGTGCGACTCGGTGCGGCCGGAGACGATGCGCAGGCCGCGCGAAATCAGCGTGCGCGCCAGCACGTCGGCATTCTTTACCACCTGCTGCTGATACACCTTGAATTCCGGCGCCAGCGCTTCCTGGAAGGCGACCGCCTTGGCAGCGATCACATGCATCAGCGGACCGCCCTGTATGCCGGGGAAGATCGCCGAATTGATGGCCTTCTCGTGCTCGGCCTTCATCAGGATCACGCCGCCGCGCGGGCCGCGCAGGGATTTGTGCGTGGTCGAGGTAACGAAGTCGGCGTGCGGCACCGGGTTTGGATAGACACCCGCAGCGATCAGGCCGGCGTAGTGGGCCATGTCAACCATGAACAGGGCGCCGACATCTTTCGCCACCCGGGCGAAGCGCTCGAAATCAATGCGCAGTGCGTAGGCCGAGGCGCCGGCGATGATCAGCTTGGGCTTTTTCTCGTGCGCCAGGCGTTCCATCGCTTCGTAGTCGATCTCTTCATTGGCATCCAGGCCATAAGAAACGACGTTGAACCACTTGCCGGACATGTTCAGCGCCATGCCATGGGTCAGGTGGCCGCCTTCGGCCAGCGACATGCCCATGATTGTGTCGCCCGGCTTGAGCATGGCGAAGAACACGCCCTGGTTGGCCTGCGAACCGGAGTTGGGCTGCACGTTGGCGGCTTCGGCGCCAAACAGCTTTTTCAGGCGGTCGATGGCGAGTTGCTCGGCGATGTCGACGTACTCGCAACCGCCGTAGTAACGCTTGCCCGGATAGCCTTCGGCATATTTATTGGTCAGCTGGCTGCCCTGCGCTTCCATGACTGCCGGCGACGTGTAGTTCTCCGATGCAATCAGCTCGATATGATCTTGCTGGCGCTGGTTTTCTTTCTGGATGGCGGCCCACAGTTCGGGGTCGACATTGGCGATGGTTTGGTCTTTGGTGAACATGAGTATTCCAGTCGAATAAGAGGGTGTTCTCAATCGATTGAGGCCGGGAAAAACAGAGGGTACGGCAGCCTCAAACGTTCCTGCCATCTTGGCTGCCCAGGCGCACGGCTGACGAATCTTGACGACCCTCACGCTCCCCGGTGGTTGCCCACCTTTCTGCCCGGCCAAGGACCGGTGCATTCGCCAGTTACGTGAGAGAAAATGGTGCGGTATTGTAGTTTATGGGGCGGCATCGGGCAACCAGGCCGGCCGGCCGAGTGCGGGCCGAGTGCGGCCAACAAGCTGGCCGGTGGCCTTGGGCACGGCCTGACATGCTGCTGCGCCGGGCGTTGCCGGCCGGCCATCGGCTACAATGCTTGCAGCACAGACACTGAAAAAGAGGCACAAATGATTGTCCTGGTTACCGGCGCAACCGCCGGATTTGGCGCAGCCATGGCGCGCCGCTTCGCCCGCGAAGGCCATCGCGTGATCGGTGCCGGTCGCCGCACCGACCGCCTGCAATCCCTGGCGCAGGAACTCGGCGAGCGCTTCCTGCCCCTGCAAATGGATGTCACCAGCAAGGAATCGGTACAGCTCGCACTGGCCAGCCTGCCCGCCGGCTGGGACGAAATCGATATCCTTGTCAACAATGCCGGCCTGGCGCTCGGTGTTACCCCTGCCCACACCTCCCTGCTGGAAGACTGGGAAACCATGATAGAGACCAATTGCAAGGGTCTGGTCACGGTAACCCGGCTGGTCCTGCCCGGCATGGTTGCGCGTAACCGGGGCATGATCATCAACATCGGATCGATCGCCGGTGCCTATCCGTATCCGGGCGGCAATGTATATGGCGCAACCAAGGCCTTCGTCGACCAGTTCACGCTCAACCTGCGCGCCGACCTGGCTGGCACCGCGGTGCGGGCCACGAACATCGCGCCGGGACTGTGCGGAGGCACCGAATTCTCCAACGTCCGGATGAAAGGCGACGATGCCGCTGCCGCCCGTGTCTACGAGGGAACGACGCCCTTGACCGCAGACGACATTGCCGAAAGCGCGTACTGGATTGCGACCCTGCCCGCCCATGTGAATATCAATTACATCGAGATGATGCCGACCTGCCAGGGTTTCGGCCCCATGAACATCAAGCGCGTGCAGCCCTGAGCGATGCCGGATTTTTTCTGGGACCTCCGTGTTTATTACGAGGACACCGACGCCGGCGGCATTGTCTTTTACGCAAACTACCTGAAGTTTTTTGAGCGGGCGCGCACCGAATGGCTGCGCGCTGCCGGGATCGGGCAGGACAGCCTGATGCGGGAGGAAGGCCGGATGTTCGTGGTTCGCAGCACCGCCGTCGACTACCACCGGCCAGCACGGCTGGACGACCAGTTGCGGATCTCGGTGGTGGTCGAAAAGCTGGGCCGGGCCAGCGTCGAGTTCTACCAGGAAGCCCGCCGCCAGGGCGAATCCGAGGTGCTGTGCAGCGGGCGGATCCGGGTCGGCTGCGTCGACATCGCGTCGCTGCGGCCCGGTGCGATACCGGCCAGCGTGATGCAGAAAATCGCCGCGCGGCCAGCCGGGCACCAGGCTACCGCGTGAAAACTTTCGTTACACATCGGGGAAAACACGGGTCGGAAGACTATTGTTTTGCCTCTACAATTGAACGACAAGACCAGAAGACACCCACATGACAGTCACTCAAGACCTTTCCTTCCTCAGCCTTATCTCCAATGCGTCCGTGCTGGTCCAGATGGTGATGGCGCTGCTGCTGCTGGTGTCGGTAATGAGCTGGACCTACATATTTCGCAAATTTTTCACGATCCGGGCGGCGCAGCGCCAGACCGAAGAGTTCGAACGGATTTTCTGGTCGGGCGGCAACCTGAACGCGCTCTACGAGCAATCGACCGCGGCCCATCCGCACCAGCACAAGGGTGCCCTGCCCCGCATTTTCGAAGCCGGCATGCGCGAGTTCAACAAGGCCCGCGCCGCCTATGCCGGCAAAGACATGCACGACAGCTCGGCCCTGCTGGACGGCGCCCGCCGCGCCATGCGCGCCGCCTACCAGCGCGAAATGGACGCACTGGAATCGCACCTGGCGTTTCTCGCTTCGGTCGGATCGGTGTCTCCCTATGTCGGACTGTTCGGCACCGTCTGGGGCATCATGAACGCCTTCCGTGGCTTGGCCAACGTGCAGCAGGCAACGCTGGCATCGGTAGCGCCCGGCATCGCCGAAGCGCTGATCGCGACCGCCATCGGCCTGTTTGCCGCCATACCGGCCGTGGTTGCCTACAACCGCTACTCGCATGACATAGACCGCCTCGCGATCCGCTTCGATACCTTCATCGAAGAATTCTCGAACATCCTGCAAAGGCAGGCGCGCTGATGAGCATGAACACCACCCGCGGGCGCGGCCGCCGCTTCAAGGCTGAAATCAACGTCGTGCCGTACATCGACGTGATGCTGGTGCTGCTGGTCATCTTCATGGTCGCCGCACCGCTTACGAACCCCAGCGTGATCAACCTGCCGCAGGCCAGCCGCTCGGCGCTGCCACCCACCGAATACATCCAGATCTCGCTCAAGCCCGACGCTGCCGCCACCATCGGCGTCAATCGCGGCCGTGGCGGCACGGTGGAAACGCAAGCGGCAAAAGGACGTCCGGACCTGCTCGGCAAGCTGGAAGCGCTGCACAAGGCCAACCCCGAGATGCCGGTAATGATCGCCGCGGACAAGGACATCCGTTACGACGAGGTGATCCAGACAATTTCCGAAGCCAAGAAAATTGGCATTGACCGGGTCGGCCTGGCCACCCGGTGAACCAGGCGTCATGACAGAAACCGCTCCTTACCGCATCCCCAGGGAACCCGGCCGCTGGCGCTCCTTGCTGCTGGCTGCGCTGGTACATCTGATGCTGGTCGGTTTCCTGTGGTTTGGCATCCGCTGGCAGAACCAGACACCGGTGGCGGTCGAAGCCGAAGTATGGGACACCCAAGTGAAGGAAGCCGCGCCAGCGCCGGCGCCCACCCCACCGCCGCCGGTCGAAACAAGGCCCGTGCCACCAGCGCCGGCACCAAAACCGCCCGAGCCCGCGCGCGTCGTCACGCCGCCGGCACCCAAGCCCGACATTGCGCTCGAGCAGGCGAAGAAACGCAAGCAAGCGGCCGAAAAGCTGGCAGAGCAGAAACGCCAGGAAAAAATCGCCGAGCAGAAACGACTGGCCGAACAGCAAAAGCGGCAACAGGCTGAAAAGCAGGCTGAAGCCGAGGCGGCCAAGCGCCGCAAGCAGGAAGAAGACCAGCGCAAACTGGCCGCCGAAAAGCAAAAGCAAAAGCAACGCGAAGCAGCCGAAACCCGCGCCGCCGAGGCCCGGCACCAGGAGAACCTGAAGCGAATGCAGGCCCAGGCTGGCGGCAGCGGCGACGCGCCGAAGTCGCAGGGACCGCGCTCGACCGACCCCAGCTATGTCCAGCGGGTCGGCGCAAAGATCAAGTCGAATACCGTGTTCAGCGTGCCGCAGGCATTGGCGGGCAATCCACCTGTCGAATATGATGTGCAATTGCTGCCGGACGGTTCGCTGCGCGGGCTTCGGAAACTACGTAGCTCCGGCGTGGCCGGTTTCGACGAAGCTGTAGCACGTGCAATCGAACGTTCGCAACCTTACCCCCCGGATCGCTCGGGCGCGGTGCCGGGTGGCTTCACCCTCTCGCACCGACCCAAGGACCAATGACAAGGACAACCACGAGGACGATGGCAAGGACAATGAAAAAAACCTATCCGTTTCTTGTTGCGCTGGCTGGCCTGACAATCGCCGGCAGCGCCGCCGCCCAGCTGCGGATTGACATTTCCGGGGTCGGCGCAAACCAGATCCCGGTCGCCATTGCCGGCTTTGCAGACGAAGCCCTGTCCCAGCAAAAGATCAGCGCCATCGTGCGCGACGACCTGCAACGCAGCGGACTGTTTCGCATCATCGACGCCGGCACGATGTCGGAAACCATGCCCGTCAACTATGGCGAGTGGAAAGGCCGCGGCACCGATGCACTGGCTGCCGGCAGCGTACTGCGGCTGGCCGACGGCCGCATCGATGTGCGCTACAAATTGTTCGACACGGTGCGCGGCTCGCAACTGTCCGCGCTGGCGCTGGCCGCCACGCCGCAATTCGCGCGCGTCACCGCGCACAAGATTGCCGACGACATTTTCGAGAAGCTGACCGGCACCCGCGGCGCCTTCTCCACGCGCATCGCCTACATCACCAAGACCGGTGGCGAGTACCGGCTCGAGATCGCAGACGCGGATGGCGAAGGCGTGGCGGTGGCACTTCGTTCCAGCGAACCGATCATCTCTCCCGCCTGGTCGCCGGACGGCACCCGCGTTGCCTACGTCTCTTTCGAACACAAGAAGCCGGTCGTCTATGTGCAGGACCTGGTATCGCGCAAGCGCACCGTCGTGGCGAACTTCAAGGGAAACAACTCCGCGCCCGCCTGGTCGCCTGACGGCGGGCGGCTGGCGGTTGCACTCTCGCGTGACGGCTTGACACAGGTCTATACGGTGAATGCCGACGGCACCGGACTGCAGCGGCTCACCAACAGCGACGGCATCGACACCGAACCACAATTTTCCGCGGACGGACAGGCGATCTACTTCACCAGCGACCGCAGCGGCGGCCCGCAGATCTACCGGATGAGCGCCAGCGGCGGGCCGGCACAGCGCGTCACCTTCAGCGGCAGTTACAACATAACGCCGCGCGTCTCGCCGGACGGCAAGACGCTGGCCTATATCTCGCGCCGCGACGGCCGCTTCCAGCTGTATTCGCTCGACCTTGCCAGTGGCCAGGAACTGCGGCTGTCCGACACCGCAAAAGACGAATCGCCCAGCTTTTCGCCCAACGGCAAATACCTGATGTACGCAACCGAGTCAGGCCGCCGCGGCAGCCTGGGCGTGGTCTCGACCGACGGCCGCGTGCGCTACAAACTGACGACCCAGGCCGGCGACATCCGCGAGCCGACCTGGGGCCCGTTCATGAAATGACCTGACCCGATATTAAAACCACTACCGGCAAACCAAAGGAGAATTCCATGCGTCGCTTCAGTACCTCAGTAATTGCTCTCAGCATGGCAGCCTTGCTGTCAGCCTGCGCCTCCGGCGTCAAGCTCGACGACAAGCCGCCAGTCGAGGATCGCGCCGGCACAGCGGCCGGCGGAGCCAGGGCCGGCGCCACCGATCCGCGCACCGTGTCCACCGTGACCGCCCCCCGCGCCGCCGATCCGCTCAATGATCCGCAAGGCGTGCTCGCCAAGCGCAGCGTCTATTTCGACCTCGACAGCTTCACGGTCAAGGATCAGTTCCGGCCTGTGGTGGAAGCACATGCGCGCTACCTGTCCAGCCATCGCGAGCGCAAGGTCGTCATCCAGGGCAATACCGACGAACGCGGTGGACGTGAGTACAACCTCGCCCTCGGGCAGAAGCGCGCGGAAGCCGTAAGGCGCTCGCTGTCGCTGCTCGGCGTCCAGGAGACCCAGATGGAAGCGGTTTCCTTCGGCAAGGAAAAACCGAAGGCACTCGGCAACGACGAAGCTGCCTGGGCTGAAAACCGGCGCGCCGACATCGTCTATTGATCGACATGAAGACAGCATCCATGACGGCACTGCGTGTCGGCCTGATCGCAATCGCCTGCTGCACCACGTTGCAGGCGCGTGCGGCGCTGTTCGAGGATGACGAGGCCCGGCGGGCCATCCTCGATCTGCGTAGCCGCGTCGACACCATCAGCAACCGGCTCGACACCAGTAACAACCGGCTCGAAGGCAAGGCCGACAAAGCGTCGACGCTGGAGCTGTCCAACCAGAACGAGCAGTTGCGCGCCGAGATTTCCCGCCTGCGCGGGCAGATCGAAGTGCTGACCAACGAGCTGGCCAATGAACAGCGGCGGCAAAAAAGTTTCTACGGCGACCTGGACACGCGGCTACGCAAGCTCGAACCCCAGCGCATGACCGTCGACGGCAAGGAAGTTGACGTCGGCCCGACGGAACAGCGCTCGTATGAAGCGGCCCTGTCACTGTTCAAGGCCGGCGACTACCGCGGCGCCGCCTCCTCGTTCGCCAGTTTCATTGCCAATAACCCGGCTTCCGGCTATGGCGGATCGGCGTACTACTGGCTCGGCAGTTCCCATTACGCGTTGCGCGACTACAAGAATGCGATTGCCGCGCACCAAGTGGTGGTGAACCGGTATCCGGAGAATCCGCGTGCCCCGGATTCGCTGCTGAACATCGCCTCCTCGTACACGGAGTTGAAGGACCGTGGCAATGCCCGCAACACGCTCGATGCGCTGATCACGCAGTACCCGACATCGCAGGCAGCAGCGGCGGCAAAGGAGCGGCTGGCGAAATTGCGGTAAAAAGTGAGAAAGTTACTCAGAGGGATTTGACATGATGGTTCTGACTCCTCTATAATTGCATTCTTTCGGGTCGTTAGCTCAGCTGGTAGAGCAGCGGACTTTTAATCCGTTGGTCGCAGGTTCGAATCCCGCACGGCCTACCACGAATACAGAAGGGTCCAGATGAAAATCTGGACCCTTTCGTGTTTCTGGAATACTGAAAAACGGGATAGCTTCTTTCCTGTGTTGATCCCTACTTCCGCCACCATCGGGCACCATCGCCGCCGCTGACTTCCGTCATGTGTCCACTGAGCATCTGGCTCAGCAATTCATTACTTTCCGCAGCCATCAGCCGAATCCGTATCCGAACCTCATCGCATGAGCGGACCTGGGATGCCGATTTGAATCATCACTGCTATTCCTAGCGCGGCCGTCACCATTCCGACCAGCGGCTGGAGCGTCGCCTGGATCGATTTCAATGCCGGCATCGACCGCTGCATCGGAAGTGCGATGGCGAACGAGAGCGCGGCCATGCTGGCCGTGGATCCGATCCCGAAGACCAGGATATAAAGCAAGCCGAGGAAAGTGGATCCGGCCGCGCCCAATGACAGCATCACCAGTGCCGCTGTTCCGGCCAGCCCATGCACCATTCCAACCATGAAGGCCATCAATGGCGAGGGCACACCATCCTCGCCAGTTTTCGCGCGGGGGTGATGTGCACGCTCCCGAACCAGCCGATCTGCCCGCGTCGGGCGCCAGCGCTGGCCGAGCGAGCGGCGCAATGCGTCAGCCCCCAGCAGTAACAGCATCGCGCCGACCACGAACTCGAGCGACTGCGCTACTTCTTCCGGAACCAGGGTATTGAAAAAAAGGACCGCCCCGCCGAACAAGAACAATGTTGACGCGTGCCCCAGGCCCCATGCGGCGCCGAGGCGGATAGTCTGGTCGACCGAGGATCCGGCCCGAGTGGCCAGTGACGCGACTGCGGCGACATGATCGGCTTCGAGTGCATGCTTGATGCCGAGCAGAAGTCCGGAAATCAGTAGAGTGGCCAACATGGGCGAGATCCTTGTGCACGGCGGCTATCCGAGGCCGTGGGTTATCCTGAGCGTGACATTTTTTCAATATCCGTCAATGCAATGCGCGTGCCATGTTCGCCGGGCGCAGACAGGACCCGGGTAGCGGGAGCAAGCCAGTACAAGGCAGAGAAAAGACCTGTCAACACCACTAGCCGCCTTGCAGCCGGATCGGATCGCCAACCACTCCCCGCGATGGTGCAAACTATCTGCAAGAAATCGGTGCAGCGCCCCTTGTTCCGCACGCAAGCGGGGCAAATTAATCCCCCTCGTTTCAGGGCGCAGTCCAGGGCGCTGGTGATTGGTGCAATCCCGGCTTCACAGGTAGACTGGACTTCCATCGTCATCCACATCATCGGAGCCCTGCATGTCCATGCTTCATCCCGCAAAATCGCTACTCCTGACGCTGTGCCTGTTCACCTCGGGCGCAATGGCAATCTCGCTCGCCGACCTGTCAAACCAGGATGCCAGCAGCGGCCTGAAGGCAGCACTGGAACAAGGCTCGGTTGCCGCAGTCGCCAAGCTCGGCGCGCAGAACGGCTTCCTGAACAACGAGAAGGTAAGGATCCCGCTGCCGCCCATCCTCGAACAAGCGCGCCCACTGCTGAAGATGACCGGTCGTGGAGAACAACTCGATGAACTGGTAGTCGCGATGAATCACGCAGCTGAGGCGGCTGTGCCGATGGCCAAGCCCTTGTTGCTCAATGCCGTCAAGTCCATGTCGGTGACCGATGCAAAGCAGATCCTGAGCGGCGGCGATACCTCGGTCACCAATTTTTTTCGCGAAAAGACCTCGTCCCAGCTCGCGGTGAAGTTCTTGCCGATCGTGAAGCAGGTTACCGATCGCTCCGACCTGTCCGGCAAGTACAACGGCGTCATGGGACAGGCGTCCCGACTGGGCCTGGCGTCGCAGACGGCGACCGTGGAGGAGTACGTGACGCAACGGGCTCTTGACGGCCTGTTTACCATGATCGCCGAAGAGGAAAAAGCGATTCGGCGCGATCCGATTGGCAGCGGCAGCAAGATCATCGGCAAGGTATTCGGCGCCATGCGCTGACAGGCTGGTGAAAAGGGGCCGGATGCGCACTCATCCGCCCCTGTATTTCCTGAATACCCGATTCAGCTTTCGCTCACCAGGGACGACGTGTCAGGCGGTGCGAAGTAATCTGCTGCGTTCAGCACCAGCTCCTTTGCTGCTTTCTTGGTCGCCGCAGCGGCCTTGGCGCCCGCCTGCGTCTTGTCTGCAAGCCCCGCAGCCCACAGTGTCGTCAACTCGTCTGAACTCAATCCGAGGAATGCGACCACGGCATTGTAGAAGTTGGACGCCATGGTCTCGCGCGGCAGTTCATCCTTGTGTTCGGTCTTCGTATTGGCTTCGATTGCCGCGAGGATCGATTCAAGCGAATGGAAGAATGCGTGCAGGTGCTGACGCTCTCCCGCACTCAGGCTGGCCTCGAGCAGACCTCTTGCCTGCTCGATCTTGCCGCCACTTATGGCCTCGAGAAGGGCAATTTTCCCGGGACCGGTAAACTTGTTCCTCATCTTTTCCCGCAAGTCCTCACAAGCCTTGAGAAGAGGAACGTCGATCATGTCCAGATGCCCCTTTGTTCCGAGGTTGGGCGTCAAATTCACATACCGTCCAAAAAATTCCAGGAATTTTCCATCTTTGTAACTCTGCTCGAAGCTGGACGGAACATCAACGTGCGCTCGAACAAATCCCTTCTGGAACACTCCCCGCATGGGCGCATCGTTACCATCGTAGGAGATGCCAGACCGCCTTGGGAGAAATGCGAAAGCATCGCGCACATCGCTCAGTGCAGACAACATTGGCACCCAATCGGGCATGCGCCTTCCGCCATCAATCACCGCCGAATATGTGGCCGAGTCCCGGATCGGCTGTACGCCTGGCTTGTCCTGCGAAAAATATCGTGGAGCATTCTTGATCAGGTGCTCGATCAGATTCACGGGACCCATGTCCGCCGGATTGTCGCTCCTCAACAAGCCAGGCCACATGACCATTGCCAGGTTCCTGGCTGTCATTGCTTTTCCCATGCCTTGCTGGGCCAGCATGATGTTGTGACAGAGGTTGACTGCCTTGCGCCAGATGGCAACTTCGTCAGGTGGCAGTTCGGCCAGCATTCCGGCAACGCGGTTTGCGGCCTCGTGCGCCCCCAAAGCGGGGATGGCGTTGTTCAACTCGAATACATCACCCACGGATAGGACCTTGTCCGAACGCTCCCTGAGCAAGGTCTTGACCGTCACGCCAAGTAATATCGCTGCATCGGAATCACCTGCCTTGAGCAAGCCTGACGCTGCCGCAGTCGAGTCGGCGATTCCCGACATCGTCCTGCCAAGGACGGCCTGGCTGGGGGATAAACGTAAAAGGCCTTCGGTGGCCAACATGTCGTTCACCAGCAGCGACGCGCTCACCTGGTCCAGAACCGATGCCACGCGCCCGGTCAGGGTCTTGTTCGTTTGCAGGATCGAGTTTTTCACAGCCTGGTTCAGGCTCGCCGCGAAACCGTTCACGGTAATCCCCTGCCCCTTCGCAATCCGTCCCATTCGCGTGTTTTTCCAGGCTGCCTCCCAATTCCCGCCCTGCATCGGGATGGACTTTTTCTTTTTCCCGGCCGCCAATTTCTGGGCACTGCCTTTGTCGGGTGACCTGTCCGGGCCGGGCAATCGGGAATGCTGCTTCTTGATGGATTTCGAGTCAGCGTTCGTCACCACGGAGATTGACGCCAGGTTTCCGTCCGCGCCGAATTTCACCGCATCTACAACGAGCGGGATGTCGAGGTTCGGGTCCAGCAGCTTTTGCAGATCAAGGATTACCTGCTGCTGGTAATAGTCCGGGATTTGTCCGGCGCTGTTGAAAACCAGAGCCCGGACATCATCCCATTTACTGGAAGGCGTTTTCGGCTTCCCACCCGATGACTGGACCGTGGACTGGGTGCGCGCAAACGAGTCCTTGGAATCGGCCGTGATTGATGAGCCCCGGGAGTCGAATACAAACGATGAGTCCGACGAATCGACGAGAGAGGATGACGACGCAGTATCAGACACACTTGCCGGGCTGGATGAATCGCTGCCCGCAAGATGTGCAGGCTTGACCGCATCTTTTGCACGTGGAGGTTTATACGGGCTGACGGTCGAATCGGCGTGTTTCTTTCGCAATTCGACCGTCGCCTCACTGTCGTCCGACCTGCTTCTGGAAATGAGGGATGCTTTGGCTTGCGCCCGGCGATCACTCGCTTGCGAACTGGCTCTGGCATCGGGTTTATCGCTGCTGCGCGAAGGTGATTGCCGGACGACGGGTGGTTTTGACTTCGCAGATTTCTTGCTGCTCGCCGTACCAGTGCCGCTGGACGACTGGTTTTTGACGTCCGAGCCAGCCCATAGACTGCTTGAACTGGACGGGGTCGATGTCCGGATTGAGTTCGACGACGTTGCCGAGTAGCGCCCATCCCTGGGGTTGCTCGGCTTGACCACCTTGCCGACTTCCTTCAGCGCGCCCTTCGTGGATGCCTTGACGATGCTTGGTGACTTGCCGCGGTTGACCTCGCCCGGCGTCAGATTGCCTGGGCTCCTGCCCGTGCTTGTCGAAGTTGCCGGGCTGCCGCCCGGTCGGCGCGATATGGAACGATTCGACATTTCACTCTCCTGTTGTGTGGGCGAGTGCGAACGCAGTTGGCCGGACTCACGGCGGAATAAGTAACAATTCTTGAATTTTTGTTCCATCACCGAACTCTTATTAGCCTTGGCGGGATTGATGAGCGCCGCCTGTAACCCGGATTCGCAGGGCCGGTGACACCGAAAGCTTCCCGTCAGACTAAGGGCTTAAGCTGGCAGCGCCACCCGCCGTGACATGTTCCTGCCCATTACGGATCGCGCAATGAAAATCTACCTGACTGCCATCACGCTCGCGCTGCTCTCGGCCGCGATCCTTATCAGCGCCTGCCTGCTCAAGCCGGTCTCGCATTTGCATCTGTTCGGCTAAGCCGAAGGGCTGCTGCAGCGTCCACAAGCGCGCTTGCGGGACCACACGCGAGGAGTCAATCCGGCGTCGCGCACCCGAAAACCGTCGTCCGCCGGCCGCGCCCCATGTAAAATCATTCGTCGCCCGGCCCCACCCGGCCCACTCTTCCCCCGGACGACGCCGACCACCGGGAACGCAGCTTGAATTTGATCAGGTTCCACTCGTTGCGACCAAGCCTTGCAGGACTGGTCCGCTCGTCGCGTGAAAGGCGCGGCGCGCATACCGTGCTCCTGGCTGCAGCCCTGCTCATCATCGTGCTGTGGGCGTCGATCGCCACAGTTCTGGTGCGCAGCCATACGGCTGCCTTCGAGTCCGAGCGGCGGGTGCTGCAGCGCATGTCACTGGTGGTCGAAGAACAGGCCCGCTACCTGCTCTCGACAGTGCAGGCATTCCTGTTCAACGCCGACCAGTTGTTCAAGTTGCGGCCAGACGCAGATCCACGCACCGACCCGGAATTCATGACCCTGGTCGAGAGCCTGCGGCGTCAATCCAATGGCTATATAGACATCCGGATGATCACCCAGGATGGCGATCTGTACCTCCTGCCCTCGCTCAGCAAGGAGCCGCTCGCCAATCTGCGTGACCGAAATTATTTCCAGGCCCAGTCCGACCCTGCCCTGCGCGGTCTGTTCGTTGGACATCCGGTCGTGGGCCGGGTAAGCGGGCGCTGGCTGCTTCCGATTTCCTATCCTCTCACCGGGAAGCCCCACGGAATCAGCGTCATTTTCGCGGCCATCGAAAGCCAGGCCTTCGACAAGCTTTACGAGGAGGGACGCACCAAGCCCAACGGCTCGATCGGGCTGGTCCATCGTGACGGAAGCATCATCGCCAGGGCGCCGGATGGACCGGCATTCCTGGGTAAATCCATCGCCAACGGTGAAATCTGGACCCGGCACCTGGCGCAGCGCGAACGGGCAACCGTACGTCTCCCGGCTGCCGTAATCGATTCGCAAGATCGCCTGACGACGTATGCAGCCCTGCGGGATTTTCCGCTGGTGGTGGTCGCTTCGTCGGCGGTTGAAGATATCCTGGCCGACTGGACCAATGCTTTGTATTGGTCGCTCACCTTCGGCGCGCTGTTCACGCTGCTCACCGTCATGGTCGCCTGGCGACTGATTCGCCTGCTGGCCAGCCTGGCCGAAGCGCGCGGGCAGGTGGAGGACCAGGCACTGCGCGACAGCCTCACCGGCCTGCCCAACCGCCGCATGTTCCAGGACCGGCTGGAGCAAGCCATCAAGAAGGCCGACCGCTTCCAGCACTCGGTTGCCCTGCTTTTCATCGACCTCGACCTGTTCAAGGAAGTCAACGACACGCTCGGCCACTCGGTGGGCGACCTGCTGCTGAAAAATGCCGCCACCCGCCTGCTGTCGAGCGTGCGCGAATCCGACACCATCGCCCGCTTGGGCGGCGACGAGTTCACCATCATCATGTCCGAGCTGTCAGGGCCGAGCAGCGTCGAACGCGTTGCCGAAGCCGTGTTGTCGCGGCTGGCGCAGCCATTCCGGCTTGGCGATGAGGTGGCCTGGATTTCCGCCAGCATCGGCATTACGTTTTACCCCGAAGACGCGCACAACGCCGAAGATCTGATCAAGAACGCAGACCAGGCGATGTACGCGGCAAAGAACGAAGGCCGCAACCGGCACAGCTATTTCACCCGCTCGATGCAAGTGACGGCGCAACACCGGAAACGCCTGCTCGACGACCTGCGCGATGCCCTCCAGCATGAGCAGTTCCTGCTGCATTACCAGCCCATCGTCGACTTGCGCAGCGGCCGCGTCGCCAAGGCGGAAGCGCTGATACGCTGGCAGCACCCGATGCGGGGACTCATCACGCCCGATCAGTTCATCCCCTTGCTGGAAGAGACCGGCATGATCTCCGAAGTCGGCGACTGGGTGTTCCGCGAGGCGGCCAACCAGGTGCATCGCTGGCGCACCATGCTCGATCCGGAATTCCAGGTCAGCATCAACAAATCACCGGCGCAGTTCCGCCACGGCGCCGGCACCATGGCGCGCTGGGAACGCTGCCTGGAGTCGCTGCAACTGCCTGGACGCAGCATCGCCATCGAAATCACCGAGGGCCTGCTGATGGATGTCAACGACCTGGCGACAACCAGCCTGATGCAGATTTCCCGGGCTGGCATCGCATTATCCCTGGACGATTTCGGAACCGGTTATTCGTCCCTCTCCTACCTGAAGAAATTCGATATCGATTACATAAAAATCGACCGCAGCTTCATTGGCAGCATGGAAAGCGATCCGGACGACGTTGCGCTGTGCGAAGCAATCATCGTAATGGCGCACAAACTGGGCCTGAAGGTGATTGCGGAAGGTGTCGAGAACGAGGCGCAGCGCAAATTGCTGGCGCTGATCGGCTGCGACTTCGGGCAGGGTTATTTCTTCTCGCCGCCGGTCGCCCCCGCTGACTTCGAAGCAGTGGTGCAAGCGATGCACGCGCAATCGGAACACGCGCAGGCCGGGCCGGGAAGCGCCCTGAGCGACAGGTAGCTGTCCGGCAAACCGGGAAGTGCCATAAGCCGGTATCATTCCCGCAAGTGTTGTGCGCAGCTGAGACCAGGCCCGTACCCGACAGGCTCAGGTCTTGCCACCACACGCCGCCCCCTATCAGCCGAGTACCCCGATAATGAGTTTCAAGAACCTGGACCTGAACCTGCTGCGCGTGTTCGACGCCGTGATGTCGGAGCAGAACCTGACCCGGGCCGCCGACCGGCTGGCCATGACGCAGCCGGCTGTCTCGAATGCACTCAAGCGCCTGCGTGACTCGCTGGGCGACGAACTCGTGGTCCGCACCGCGCACGGCGTGCGGGCCACGCCGCGCGCCGAGGAACTCTGGCCCACGGTGCGCGAAGCGCTGTCCTCGCTGCAGGCTGCCATCGCGCCGGCCGTGTTCGACCTCTCCAGGGTTGAAGCCACTTTCCGCCTGGCGATGGCGGACTCGACTGCGACCCTGTTCCTGCCGACGCTGGTCAATGCGATCGAACATGAAGCGCCGGAAATGCGCGTGCGCATGGTGCCCCTGACCACCCGCGACCCGCGCCCGCTGCTGCTGTCGAGCGACATAGACTTGGCCGTCGGTTCGTTTCCCGGGGTGCTGGCGCAGCTTGCGGCAGGACAGGGCGTGCTGTCCACGACGATCCGGCACCAGGGCTTGTACAGCGGCAAGTACGTCTGCGTGATGCGTGCCGGACATCCGCTGGCAGGCGGCGAGATGACATTGGACCGGTTTTGCGAAGCCCATCATCTGCAGGTAAGTTTCTCGGGCCGGGCGCACGGCATGGTCGATGACGAACTGTCCAAGATCGGACGCAAGCGGACCACCCTGCTGACCGTGAACCAATACTTTACGGCCGGACGCGTGATTGCCAACTCTGACCTGATCACCATCCTGCCCTACCACCTGATCGCCGCCACCGGCATGAAGGATGCGCTGGTCTGGAAGGAACTGCCGGTCACCTTGCCGGAAATGCACGTTGACATGCTCTGGCATGAACGCAATGCGCGCAACCGGGCGCACCAGTGGCTGCGCGAACAGATCCTGCGCGCCGTCGAGATCAGCCGGGAAAGTACGCCGCTGGCATCGGACAAGGCGCGCACAGCCTGACCGAGCAATATACGTTTTTCGCATATGGATTGAAGAAATCATTCGTTCCGTAAGCTATTGGTCGGGCTCTACCCTTGTGCTTCCGAATTCTGAAAGGAAGCACAATGAAACCTGCAAAGCTCCTCCTGGCAGTCCTGGCTGCCACCTTGACGCTGAGCGCCAGCGCAGCGGAAGTCAGCCTGCTCAACGTTTCCTACGATCCGACCCGCGAGCTCTACCAGGACGTCAACAAGGCCTTCGCCCAGCAGTGGAAAGCAAAAACCGGCGACGACGTAAAAATCAAGCAATCGCACGGCGGTTCCGGCAAACAGGCGCGCTCGATCATCGACGGACTGGAAGCCGACGTGGCGACCCTGGCCCTGGCCTATGACATCGACGCCATCGCCGAGCGCGGACTGATCAGCCGCGACTGGCAAAAGCGTCTTCCGCACAACGCCTCGCCATACACCTCGACCATTGTTTTCCTGGTCCGCAAGGGCAACCCCAAGGGCATCAAGGATTGGGGCGACCTGGTCAAGCCGGGCATCGCCGTGATCACGCCGAACCCGAAAACATCGGGCGGCGCTCGCTGGAACCATCTGGCGGCCTGGGGCTACGCACTCAAGCAGCCGGGCGGCAATGAAGCAAGCGCCAAGGACTTCCTGAGCCGCCTGTACAGGAATGTGCCGGTACTCGACTCGGGCGCCCGTGGATCCACTACCACCTTCGTGGAACGCGGCATTGGCGACGTGCTGCTGGCGTGGGAAAACGAAGCCTTCCTCGCGATCCGTGAACTGGGACCGGAGAAAGTCGAAATCGTGACGCCGAAATTGAGCATCCTGGCCGAGCCGCCGATCACGATCGTCGACAAGAACGTCGACAAGCACGGCACGCGCAAGGTCGCGGAGGCGTACCTCCAGTTCCTCTACACGGATGAGGGCCAGGAAATCGCCGGCCGCCATTTCTACCGGCCTGCACTGCCCAAGGCAGCGAAGAAATACGCCAGCCAGTTCGCGAAAGTGCAACTGTTCACCATTGCTGACGTGGGCGGCGACTGGCAGCAGGCGCAGAAGAAGCATTTCGCCGATGGCGGCATCTTCGACCAGATCTACGCTCCGCAACGCAAGTAAGCGAACCAGTTTTTCACTTGGCTGTCCGGGATTGGCATCAGACCTTTTTTGAATAAAGGAATGCCGAAACAATCGTTCTAGCTGATGCCATCCCGGCGGATCATTTCCCCTTTTTGACTGTAGAGCCGTCAACCATGTCGCCACCCTCTCGCGCGCTACCGCCGCCGTCGGCCCCGGCATTCCGGGTCCTGCCAGGATTCGGGCTCGCGCTCGGGTTCACGATCTTCTACCTGAGCCTGATAGTGCTGGTTCCGCTATCGGCCGTTTTCATCAAGACTTTCACGCTGAGCTGGGATGCATTCGCCAGCGTCGTCAGTTCCGACCGGGTGGTCGCCTCCTACAAGCTCACTTTTGGCGCTTCGCTGCTGGCGGCGCTGATCAACGTGGTATTCGGCGGCGTGCTGGCCTGGGTGCTGGTGCGCTATCGATTCCCCGGCAAGAAACTGATCGACGCGCTGGTCGACCTGCCGTTCGCACTGCCGACCGCAGTGGCCGGCATCGCACTGACCGCGCTGTATTCCTCCAACGGCTGGCTGGGCCGCATCCTGGAGCCCTTGGGGATCAAGGTGGCGTTCACGCCGCTGGGCGTGCTGATCGCGCTGGTTTTCATTGGCCTGCCCTTCGTGGTCCGCACGCTGCAACCCGTGCTGGAAGATACCGAGCGCGAACTGGAAGACGCTGCGGCCAGCCTGGGTGCCAGCCGCTGGCAGACCTTCACCAAAATAATTTTCCCGGCAATCCTGCCGGCACTGCTGACCGGCTTCGCGCTGGCATTTGCCCGCGCGACCGGAGAATACGGCTCCGTCATTTTCATTGCCGGCAACATGCCGATGGTGTCTGAAATCACGCCGCTGTTCATCGTCACCAGGCTCGAGCAATACGACTATGCCGGCGCCACCGCAATTGCGGTCGTCATGCTGCTCGTGTCTTTTTCACTGCTGCTGGCAATCAACCTGCTGCAGGCATGGACGCGCCGTCGCAACGGCGGGGAAGGAAGGAAATGAGCAGTACAGTAACTATTGATGCAGGCCTTGTATCCACCAAGGCCGAACTGCCGAAGCGGCGTGTCGCGCTGGCTCGCGCCACCGAAGATCCGCTCTGGGTCCGCATTGCGCTGACAACGATTGCATTGGCCTTCCTGGTCCTGTTCCTTATCATCCCGCTGGCGGCAGTATTTACCGAAGCACTGCGCAAGGGCTGGGATGTGTACCTGAGTGCGATCGTGGAACCGGACGCGATTTCGGCCATCAAGCTGACCTTGCTGGCGGCCGCTATCGCCGTACCGCTGAACCTGGTATTCGGCGTGGCCGCATCCTGGGCGATCGCCAAATTCGAATTCCGCGGCAAGAACATACTGCTGACCCTGATCGACCTGCCGTTTTCAGTGTCGCCGGTGATCTCCGGACTGATCTATGTGCTGCTGTTCGGCGCCCAGGGCTGGCTTGGGGGATGGCTGCAGGAGCACGACATCAAGATCCTGTTCGCGGTGCCGGGGATCGTGCTGGCAACCATATTCGTCACCTTCCCCTTCGTCGCCCGGGAGTTGATTCCGCTGATGCAGACGCAGGGCAACGAGGAAGAAGAAGCGGCGCTGGTGCTCGGCGCATCCGGCTGGCGCACGTTCTGGCATGTAACCCTGCCCAACATCAGGTGGGGCCTGCTGTACGGCGTGATCCTGTGCAATGCGCGGGCAATGGGCGAGTTCGGCGCCGTGTCAGTGGTATCGGGGCATATACGCGGACAAACCAACACGATCCCGCTGCAAGTCGAGATCCTCTACAACGAATACAACTTTGCCGCGGCGTTCGCGGTTGCCTCGCTGCTTGCCATGCTGGCACTGGTAACACTGGGATTGAAAAGCATTGTCGAATGGCGCATCGCCAGGGAATCCGCCGATTCCCGCGGGCCCGATCAGGAGCACAAATCATGAGCATCGAAGTCAGGAACATAAACAAGCAGTTCGGCAATTTCGTCGCACTCAATGACGTTTCCCTTGAATTCGCACAGGGCGAGCTGACTGCCCTGCTGGGCCCGTCGGGCTGCGGCAAGACGACGCTGCTGCGCATCATCGCCGGGCTTGAACATGCCGACAGCGGACAGATCCTGCTGGATGGCGAAGATGCCTCTGCACGCCATGCGCGCGAACGCCAGGTCGGGTTCGTGTTCCAGCACTATGCGCTGTTCAGGCACATGAGCGTGTTCGAGAACGTCGCCTTCGGGCTGCGCGTCAAGCCGCGCAAGGAGCGTCCGGACGAAGCGCAGATCCGCGCACGAGTCAGATCCCTGCTCGAACTGGTGCAGCTGGAAGGATTGGCCGAGCGCTATCCTCCACAACTCTCGGGTGGCCAGCGCCAGCGCATTGCACTGGCGCGCGCGCTGGCGGTCGAGCCGCAAGTACTGTTGCTGGATGAACCGTTCGGCGCGCTCGATGCCAAGGTTCGCAAGGAGCTGCGGCGCTGGCTGCGGCGGCTGCATGACGAACTGCACGTCACCAGCATCTTCGTCACCCATGACCAGGAAGAGGCGCTCGAAGTCGCCGACCGCATCGTGGTGATGAACAAGGGTCGCGTCGAACAGTCCGGCGCGCCGCAGCAGGTGTACGACCATCCGGCCACGCCTTTCGTGTTCGGATTTCTCGGCAGCGTGAACCTGTTCCACGGCCGCTTGCAGGACGGCGTGCTGGATGCGGGCGGTGCGCACTTCCCGTCCTCCCACGGGCCGGACCTGCAGTCGGAGCAGGCAGTCGGCTACGTGCGGCCACATGAACTCGAGGTCGACCGCTACTCGCCGGGAGCGACCGGGCTGGTGGTACAGCTGCGGCGCGCACACGCGATCGGTCCGCTGGCACAGCTGGAACTGGAACGCGATGACAATGCCGACCTGATCGAGGCGGTGATCCCGAACGAGCGGTTTATCCAGCTCAACCTGAAAGCAGGCGAAACGCTGGTCGTACGTCCGAAACGGCTGCAGGTTTTCACTGACCAGCGCGCCGGCTAGCACAAAGAGGGCAAGAATGAACTTTCAACAATTACGCTCAGTGCGCGAAGCGGCGCGCTGCGGCTTCAACCTGACTGAGGTGGCAAACGTCTTGTTCACCTCGCAACCGGGTGTCAGCCGCCAGATACGCGAGCTGGAGGATGAGCTGGGCGCCGAGATCTTCGAGCGCAATGGCAAGCGCCTGACCGGGCTGACGCAGCCGGGGAAGGATATCCTGCGCATCATCGAGCGCCTGCTGCTGGAAGCTGAAAACCTGCAGCGCGCGGGAAAGGAGTACGCGGGCATCAACTCGGGCACCCTGACGGTTGCCACCACCCACACGCAGGCGCGCTATGTCCTGCCGGCGGTGGTCCAGAACTTCAGGTCAGCCTTTCCCGATGTGCGCATTGCGCTCCAGCAGAGTTCGCCGGAGCATATCGCCGAATGGGTATTGTCGGGCAAGGCCGACATCGGCATTGCGACCGAAGGCATCAGCCAGTTCGACGGACTGGTTTCGTTCCCGTGCTACGAGTGGTCGCATCTGGTGGTGGTACCGGACGGACATCCTTTGCTGGGCTGCGAGCGGCTGACACTGGAAGACCTCTCGACCTGGCCCCTGATCACCTACGATGTCGGCTTCACTGGCCGCGGACATATCGACGAAGCATTCCACAAGGCGGGACTGGAAACCGACATCGTGCTGACCGCCATGGATTCGGACGTGATCCAGCAATACGTGGCGATGGGAATGGGCGTCGGGATCATTGCCTCGATGGCAATCAACGACGGCCGGCACGGCGGCCTGCATGCGATCGAAGCCGGGCATCTGTTCGCCCGCAATGTCACGCGCCTGGCGGTACGCCGCGGCACCTACCTCCGATCCTATGCGCTGGAATTCATCCTCCGGTTCGCGCCTTCGCTGGACCGGGCGCAGATCCAGGAGGCAGTCAGTGTTCGTGCTGACTCCGGGGGCGTGCGAGCGGCATAGGGCCAGTCATCAAATACAAGTTGCCGCCATCAATCGCTGCGATGTCTGCGAATTCTGCAATGGCTCACACTTTGCGAATAATCAAACCGGGCATTCCCGCGGGAAATACCATTGATCTGCGGAAAAGCAAAGCACCCGGATAATCCGCCGTTGCACACAGGTACAAGCATTGGATAACAAGCTAGAAGAGGTACGTGATGATCGCGCATTCCCTGCCCGCCAAGGCCCAGCCCGTTCCAAGCCTGTCCGAATGGTATCCGTTAATGCATGCCGACCTGGAACGGCTGCTGGCCGCGCCTGACTGCTGTTTCGAGGCGGGTTTTGGCGCTTTTGTCAGTCATCTGGAGGAGGCGTTCCGGATCGAAGAACAGTCGGCCGAAGAACTCGGCGCCGACTCGCTGAAAGAACATCGCCAGCTGCACGCGGAAATACTCCGGTTGATGCATCATGCACAGGCCCGCAATCTTGCCTGCGACTACGCCCTGTCCCGGAAAGTGATCCGGCTTCTGCCCGAGTGGTTCAACGCGCGCAGTCGCCGGGTCGATGCGCCGCTGACGGCGAGGATGCGGGAGGCGCATCCCGTGGCACGCAAACACCGCATGGGAACAGCAGCCTGAACTAGCTGCCACCCTTGCGCCTGGCCTTCATGGCCTGCTGCGCCGTCTCCAGCGCCCGATCCAGGTAAGCACCATAAAAACCCGCCATGCCGGATCCGACCAGAGGCTCCGCCAGCACGGCGCCACGCTCATCGAGCATCACGACGGTCGGCGTCGCGCGCACCTTGTAGCGCTTGCTGAAATCCGCAGCCGTCACGGCTTCACCCTTGAATCCCCTGATCTGCCGCTGGCTGGTGATATCGATTTCGCGGATCACCGGACCCAGCTTGCTGTCGGCGTCACGCGCCATCGGCGCCAGGTAGTTGTCGCGCACATCGGGGCAGTAAATGCAGCCCGGCATGGAGAACAGGACGAGCAGCGGCTGGCCCCGGCGCTGCACCAGTGCACTTTCTTCGCGCAGGTCGGCCGGTTGCTGCAGCATGGCCTCGACCGCAAAGGCTGCGGGCGCGCCAAACAGCAGCATCGACAATATCCATCGCTTCCACCATACCCTCATCCGCGATCCTTCAGGTCGCTGCTGCGGCACATCTGAAACGGGTCTTGCACATCATGACTCCTGGTCGGAAATTGTGGTCGGGACGCCGGCACGGGGCTAGAACTCCCCTTTCGCGCCCCGCTCCATCAGCTTCCAGACCGTATTGCGGACCTTGATTGCCGACGCCCGCAGTTCCGGTGGCAGCTTGCGTCCCATATTGACCATCATGTCCATGTTCAGCGTGTACATCCACAGGCCATCTTCCTTTTCAACCACCACGATGCGGCAAGGAAGGAAAGCCGCCATGTGCGGGCTGAAATCGACCATCTGCCGCGCCGTGGCCGGGTTGCAGTATGAATAGGCTTTCAGGAATTTCTGCTTCTGGCCGCTACGCGCCTCGAGTTCTTTCGACAGCGGCAACTCGCCCACGGCTCGCATGTTGTCCTCGGCGGCGACGCTGGTCAGCGCCGCCTCTATCTGCTCGACGGTCACGCCCGGCTCCACCTTGCGTTCCCAGGTGACTGCGGCTGCAATGTCGCCGCCCGAATCGACCCAGCGCTGCCATACATGGCCCATCTGTTCTCCGGCACCGTCTTCCAGGTTGCCGATCGTGCGCAGCGTTCCGCAGCCGCCAGCCAGCATTGCCAATACCAGTACCGCGCACGCGCGCGTGGTCCACCGCCTCGTCCACCACTTCGTCATCATTTTTCCACTTGCCTTTCGTTTCCCTGGCAGGCTTTCCCGGGCCGTAAGCCGACAGGTGCCGCGAAGTCGGGGAGTTTACCCTGTTTGAAAGCCGGTCACCGGCCAGCCCGGCAGCGTTGTCGCCTGGCACAACATCAAATGCACAAGCCATGAATGCTCACATATACTCGTTCGAACAATAATGCTTCACAAATGCTTTACCAACAGGAGGAGACAACATGTCGTATCGCATCACGCTTGCACATGTCCTGCTAGCCGCAGCCGCGCTGACCGCCACCGCATCAGCGCATTCCCAGAACGCAGCAACAAACTATCCCGCGAAGCCCATCAAGGTCATCGTCACCTTTACTCCGGGCGGCGCGCCGGACATACTCGGCCGCATCATCGCCGACCGCCTGACCGCCACTTGGGGACAGCCTGTGCTGGTCGAGAACAAGCCGGGCGCGGGCGGCAATATCGGCTCGGACATTGTCGCCAAGGCCGCCCCGGACGGTTACACACTGGTGGTCGGCACGGTTGGCACGCACTCCATCAACGGCGCGCTTTATCAAAAAATGCCCTATGACATGGTGAAGGATTTCGCGCCGGTGACGCTGCTGGCAACAACCCCGAACATGCTGGTCGTCAACCCGAGCCTGCCGGTCAGGAACCTCAAGGAATTCATCGATTTGGGCAAGAAGGAGGGCAAGATGACTTTCGCCTCCGCCGGTTCCGGAACCTCGATCCATGTCTCGGGCGAATTGTTCAAATCCATGACCGGCATCGACATGACCCATATCCCGTACAAGGGACGCGCAACCGCGATTCCCGACCTGCTCGGTGGCCGCGTAACCATGATGTTCGACAACATGCCCTCCAGCCTGCCACTGGTGAGGGAAGGCAAGCTCAAGGCGCTCGGCCTGACCAGTTCCAAACGCTCTGCCGCGGCGCCGGATATCCCGACCATTGCGGAAAGCGGACTGCCGGGATTCGAAGCGGTGTCGTGGTTCGCGATATTCACCACGGCCGGCACGCCGCGGCCGGTGGTGGACAAGCTGCAGTCCGAGATCGTGAAGATCATGAAATCACCGGACGTGACCAAGAGGCTGACTGACCTCGGCCTGGATCCGGTCGGATCGACGGCAGATGAACTGGCGGCCTTCCAGAAATTGGAAATCCAGAAATGGACGAAGGTGGTGAAGGATTCCGGGGCGAAGGTGGAGTAAGGCGAACAGGCTCCGCCGCCCTGCAGGGGGGTAGAGACGGGGGTGGGGTTCGGATCGGCCCAGTTCGGCTGATCCTGCTTCAACTCCCGGTGATCACCTGCGGTGCCGGCCCGGCATGGCTGCCGATCCGCCGCGCATACTCATGGGTGAACAAGGCCCCATAGAAAAATATCTGCGCCGAATAATAGATCCACACGATCAGGATCACGACCGAGCCTGCCGCGCCGTAGGCGCTGTCGATATTGGCATTGGCCACATACATGCTGATCGCGGCCTTGCCGATAGTAAACAGCGCAGCCGTGATCGCACCCCCGACCAGCACGTCCTTCCAGGCGATTTCGGTACTCGGGAGGTATTTGAAAATCGCTGCAAACAGCGCGGTTACAATCCCGAATGACGCCAGGTCCGACAACACCTGCACCAGCAGGTGCCAGACCGGAGGCGCTTCTCCCCGCGCGCTCCACAGGTTTTGCAATGCATCCAGCCCGGTGCTGACCACCAGCGAAATTATCAGCATCAGCGCCAGTACCGCCAGCAGCCCGAAGGACAGCACCCGCTGGCGCAAGAAACCCAGGACGCCGGATGCACTGCCCGCTGGCACCTCCCATAACTCATCGAGGCTGCCTTTCAGTTCGGCAAAGGCGCCGGTGGCACTGACCAGGACCAGCAAGCCGGAGATGATGCCGGCCAGGATGGTCGTATCCGGGCGCTGGGTGCCGGCCAGGATGGCCTGGATTGCCTCCCCACCCCTGGCGCCCATCAATCCCTGCATCTGCTCCACCAGCACGCCACGCACAGTGTCGGGGCCGAAGAATATTCCCGCCATCGCCACCACCAGCACCAGCATCGGCGCCAGCGAAAACAGTGTGTACAGGGCGAGCGCTGCGCCCTTGCTGGCGGCGCGCCGGCTGACCCAATCGCGGCCGGCCTGCGCGGCCACCTCTCCCAGCCCTTTCCACAGCGACGGCGCCTGCTGCTCCCATTGACCTCGCGCGCGCAGATCCGCCATGTCGACGCCGGGATGGATCGCCGTCTCGATGCGCAGCATGTTGTTGTTGAGGTCGCGCGTCTGCGAGCGGCCGAGATGACGATCGGGGATGCGCTTACGTTGTTTCCACAGCCCGTAAGCAGTGGCGCCGGCCATGGCAAGCGCCCACCACGCCTGCAGTTTTTCCTTGCGGCTGTATCGTTTCATGGCGCCCTGTCCTGGTCATCCTTTGATGAATAGACAATGACCGCTGGCATAGTTCCACCAGCGCAGGGGCCGTGCCGACCCGCTCAAACCATGCCGGCCGCCTTCGCGATCAGTTCGTAGGAACGGCGCCGGGCCATCGGATCGAAGGCCCAGGTATTGATGACGATCTCGTCCAGTCCGAGCTGCTGGCCCAGGACGGAAATTTTCTCGAGGACTTGCTCCCCGGTTCCGACCAAGGCCTTGCTGCGCACCGATGCAATACGGGCCAGGTCGGCCTCGCCATACGATTGCCGGTCGGCCTCCTCGGGCGAGATCAGCGGTAGCCGCAGGCCCTGCTCGAAGCCGACCCGCCAGTGCTCGCGCGTCTTCAGGAGATGGCGCGCCTCCTGCTCGGTGTCTGCGGCCAGGGCCCACACACATATGGTGGGAACCGGCGCCGGGTAACGCGGGCTCGGCCGGTAGTTCTGCCGATAAAGCTGCAGCGCCTGCTCGACCCCGCGTCCCTCGCTGAAGAAATAGGCAAAAGCGTAAGGCAGCCCGAAGTGCGCAGCCAGTTGCGCCCCATAGTCCGAACTGCCGAGTATCCACATTTCCGGGCTGGTCGGTCCGGTCGGATGGGCCGTGATATTCCGAAACGGATGCGCTTCCGGCAGCGGCTCGCCGGCTACCCAATGCTGCAAGGTGCGCACTTGCTGCGGAAACTGATCAGCCATGCCATCGTCGGACGGATTCAGTGCATACGCCGTCAACCGGTCCGAACCCGGTGCCCGGCCAATGCCGAGGTCGATCCGGCCCGGCGCGATCGCTTCCAGCACACGGAACTGTTCCGCCACCTTCAACGCGGAATAGTGCGGCAGCATGACCCCGGCGCTTCCCACGCGAATGCGTTGGGTGGTGGCGGCGATGGCCGCCATCAGCACCTCGGGCGCGGTGCCCACGATGCTGTCGCTGTTGTGATGCTCGGACACCCAGTAGCGGTGGTAGTTGAGCCGCTCACAGTGCCGGGCCAGCTGGACTGATTCGGCCACAGCGTCCGCTGCCGTGCTGCCCTGCGAAGCGGGGGATTGATCAAGGACGGAAAGTTTCATTAATCACAATAAAAACCAAAAAAGAGGAGAGGCCGTCAGTGCAAGCCAGGGCGGCAAACTGCAGCTATCGCACCGGATGCCGCGCCATCGTAGCAGGCTTATATGGCCGTACATGGAGGGTCAGAGTAACCGAACATCGCAAAATTAAGGTAAATTCGGGGCCAAGACGCATATCGACTTTGTCACCGGAACCTAATGAGCCAGCCCCTTCCCTTCCAGGACAAGCACCAGCCTATCAACGTCAACGCCCTGCGGGCCAGTTGCTCCGCATGCAGCATGCACCAACTGTGCTTGCCGATGGGACTGGCGGAAGAAGACATGGGACGCCTGGATGCAATCATCGGCCGGCGCCGGAAAGTCCCGCGCGACGGCGTCCTGTACCGGGTCGGCGACCCGTTCACCAACCTGTACGCAATCCGCCTTGGCCACTTCAAGACCTACCAGATCAACTACAACGGCGAACAGCAGATCACCGGCTTCCAGATGGCAGGAGAGTTGCTGGGAATGGATGCGATCAGCACCGACCGCCATCATTGCGATGCAGTCGCTCTGGAAGACAGCGAAGTGTGCGAGATTCCGTTCCCGCGGCTGGAGGAATTGTTCGGCCACATCCCTACCCTGCTGCATCACTTCCACCGGATGATGAGCCAGGAAATCACCCGTGAGCAAAGCGTGATGCTGTTGCTGGGAAACATGCGGGCGGAGCAGCGCTTCGCTGCCTTCCTCGTCAACCTCGCCTCGCGCTATGCTGCACGCGGCTATTCCCCCACCACGTTCCAGCTGCGCATGTCGCGCGAGGAAATCGGGAACTACCTGGGGCTGACAATCGAAAGCATCAGCCGCCTGCTATCCAGGTTCAAGAAGCAGGAACTGCTGCGGGTGAATAACCGGGAAATCGAGATGCTCAAACCGGAGATCCTGAAGGCAATCGCCGCCGGCACCGACCAGTGCAAGTAAGGTGGCGGCAGCCACGGCCATGACTGCGGCCGGCATTGTTGCCGGTCAGATCCGTGGATGGCTGCGGTCGTTGGGCACGTTGAGCAGGTAATAAGTCAGCATGCTGGCCAGCGCGCAGAAAATCCAGAAGAAGAAAAATCCCACCGTGTAGGCCGCAATGACCGGTACCTCGACGTGCGTGCCCACCACGATCAGGTCGTGCGGGTCGAACATCGAAAAGAAAAACCCTTCAGCGATGATCGCCACCAGGAACGACGGCCACAGGATTCCAATTGCCAGACGCATCATGAATCATCTCCCTTGCGCATTAGACGGTGCGAGGTCGGCCGAAATTATTATTTGCTTTTCCTGGGGCCATTTCCAGGTCCCGAGCAGCCGCCACTCCCGCGACTCATTTTCCACGAGTACCTGCCAGCGCGCAATCTCCAGCATGTCCAGGCGGGCGCTGAAGCGTCCATCCTGATCCGGCCGGACAGACAAGCTAATGTCTTTTTCCGGCTGGGTCGAATGGACCAGCCGGATCTTCAGGCCGCCGCTGCGCGCGGCCGGCGTACCGGTCACCGTACCGTTCAGCGTTCCGGCCGCCGCGTCGTAGCCAATGCGGGCCTGCATGTGCAGGCTGGACGCCACCCGGTCACGCCGCAAGTCCTGGTTGATTGCCTTGCCCTGCTTGTAATAGTCATCCACCACCAGCGCATCCTGGGACCGGATTGCCAGCCACGATGTATAGAGGCCGGCCAGCACCACCACGAAGGGACCCAGCATCAGCAGCCATGGCCAGCGGTGTGCGTACCACGGCTTGTTGTCCACGTTGCCCGGCTGTACTGATTGTTGCTTGTTCATGATTCCTGATCCTTCAACGCGGCACGATGAATACGGCATTTTCAGTGACCGACACCGACTGGTCACTGGTCGAGCGCAGCGTCACCTGTATCTTGTTCGATCCGGTCTTGCCCTTGCCGTGTTCGGCCCGGATCCGGATCGGCACGGCACGGCTTTCAGTCGACTGCAGCGTAACGAGGTCCGGTGTCGCCAGCTTCAGCGTGTCCAGTCCGCTGACGCTGATACGGTAGGTCTGGGCGGATTCGGAGGTGTTCATCACCTGCAGCCGGTAGACGTTCTCGATCATGCCGTCCTCGACCTCGCGCCCCATCGAGCCGCGATCGCGTATCACATCGAACTTCAGCGGCGTGCGTAACATCAGCGTGCTGGCGAACACTGCAACGATGGCCGCCAGTATCGCCGTATAGATCAACACCCGCGGACGCAGGGCCCGCTTGCGCACCTGCGCAATGGACCAATTATTCTTCAGTGCGTTCTCGGTGGTGTAGCGGATCAGGCCGCGAGGGAACCCGACCTTGTCCATCACTGTGTTGCAGGCGTCGACACAGGCGGCGCAGCCGATACACTCGTATTGCAGCCCGTTGCGGATGTCGATGCCGGTCGGGCATACCTGCACGCACATGGTGCAGTCGATACAGTCGCCCAGGCCTTTGCTCTCGACGTTCTTTGAGCGCGCACCGCGCGGCTCGCCGCGCTTCTCGTCATAGGAGACGATCAGCGTGTCCTTGTCGAACATCGAACTCTGGAAACGTGCGTAGGGGCACATGTATTTGCAGACCTGCTCGCGCATCCAGCCGGCATTGCCGTAAGTGGCGAAGCCGTAGAACAGTACCCAGAACCATTCCCACGGACCAAGGCCAAGGGTGGCGATCTCGGCCATCAGGGTGCGGATCGGCGTGAAATAGCCGACGAAGGTGATGCCGGTCCACAACGAGACTGCGCCCCAGGCCAGGTGCTTGGCAGTTTTCTTGGCGGCCTTGGATGCGGACATCGGCTGCTTGTCGAGGCGCATGCGGGCACTGCGCGGACCCTCGATCTTGCGCTCTATCCACATGAATATCTCGGTGTACACCGTCTGCGGACAGGCGAAGCCACACCAGACACGCCCGGCCACTGCCGTCGCCAGGAACAACAGGTAGGCCGAAATGATCAGCAGCGCCGCCAGGTAGATGAAGTCCTGCGGCCAGAGGACGATGCCCAGTATGTAGAACTTACGGGCGACCAGGTCGAACAGCACAGCCTGACGGCCGTTCCAGGTAATCCAGGGCAGGCCGTAGAACACCAGTTGCGTCAGCCAGACGAATACCCAGCGCAAGGTGGCATACCTGCCCTGTATCTCGCGCGGATAGATCTCCTCGCGCGCGGCATACATCTTGATCACTGAAACTTGCTCGTCGGCACTCATCTTGAATCCATCAAAGAAAAAATGGCCGTCGCATGGTCGCCACAGCCATTAAAAGCGGGCAGGACGGCCCGCTCCCCCTACTCTATTTTTGCGCCGTGGCGCCCTTCTCGTTCGACAGTCCCCAGACATAGGCACTCAGAAGGTGGACCTTTTCCTCGCCCAGGAAATCCTTGAACGCCGGCATCTGGTTACTGCGGCCTTTGCGCACGCCATCCATGATGGTGTCGACGCTGCCGCCATACAGCCAGACCTTGTCGGTCAGGTTGGGCGCGCCCAGCGCCGGGTTGCCCTTGCCCTCTGCGCCATGGCAGGCCGCGCAGGCAGCGAACTTGGTCTTGCCGAACACCGACTTGATCGGGTCATGGGTCGAGTCGGAAAGCGACAGCACGTAGTGAGCGACGGCCTCGATATCCTTTTCCGAGCCTACTGCTGCGCCCATCGGCGGCATGACGCCATTGCGGCCGTTCAGGATCGTGGTCTTGATCACGTCGGGCTCGCCGCCGTACAACCAGTCGCGGTCGGTCAGGTTAGGGTAGCCCTTGTTGCCGCGAGCGTCCGAACCATGGCATTGCGAACAGTAGGTCAGGAACAGGCGTTCGCCGATGGCGCGCGCCTGTGGATCGGCGGCAACCGCTTTCAAGTCCTGGGTCGCATACTTGGCGAACAGCGGGCCGTATTCGGCATTTGCCTTCTTCAGCTCCTCCTGGTATTCGCCTGTCGATTTCCAGCCCAGCGTGCCGGCAAAATTACCCAGCCCGGGGTACAGCACCAGGTAAGCGACGCCGAAAACGATGGTGATGTAGAACAGCCACATCCACCAGCGCGGCATCGGGTTGTTCAGCTCGGTCAGGCCTTCGTCCCAGCTGTGGCCGGTGGTTTCGGTCACGTTGCCCTGCGCATCGCGCTGCTTCGTGATCTTCACCTTCGACTGCGTATATAGCAGCAAGGCACAACCGGCGATGCCCAGCACCGTCAGCACGATGATGTAGATGCTCCAGAAGCCGTGTGTGAAATCAGCCATGCTGCGCTCCCGTCTTGTTATTGTCCTGTTCGTCGTCGGCGAACGGGAGGTTTGCTGCCTCGGCATACGCATCCTTGCGATGCGAACTGTAGGCCCAGGCGACGATGCCGATGAATGTTGCGAAGCTGACCAAGGTGAACAGCGAACGCATGTCGGTGAAAAGTTCTGCGATGTCCATGATTAGTTCCTGGCCTTGATCTGGGTTCCCATCCCTTGCAGGTAAGCGATCAGCGCGTCCTGCTCGGTCTTGTCAGCCAATTCCTTCGGTGCGTTGGCGATCTCCTCCTCGGTGTACGGATCGCCGAGGCGCTTGAGCGCGCGCAGGTGGGGAACGATGCTTTCCGGATTCAGCTTGTTCTTGGCCAGCCAGGGATAACCGGGCATGTTCGACTCGGGCACCACGTCACGCGGGTTGTCCAGGTGGGTACGGTGCCATTCATCGCTGTAGCGTCCGCCGACGCGTGCCAAGTCGGGGCCGGTGCGCTTGGAGCCCCACTGGAACGGACGGTCATAGACAAACTCACCGGCCACCGAATAGTGGCCATAGCGCTCGGTCTCTGCCCGGAACGGACGGATCATCTGCGAATGGCAGTTGTAGCAGCCTTCACGCACATAGATATCGCGGCCGGCCAGGCGCAGTGCCGAGTAAGGCTTCAAGCCGGCGACCGGCTCGGTGGTCGATTTCTGGAAGAACAGCGGAACGATTTCCGCCAGGCCACCAACACTGACGACCAGCACCACCAGCACGATCAGCAACCAGGGATTCTTTTCAATCCACTCATGTTTGAATTTCATCATTGCTCCTAAATGTTCGTTCCGGTCAGTGGGCCGCGGCCAGTGAAGGGATGCGCGAGTTGGCCGGCTGGCTGCCACGCAGCGTCATCACCGAGTTGTAAGCCATCAGGATCATCCCCCCCAGGTACAGCAGTCCGCCGGTGAAACGAATCACGTAGTACGGGTAGGTTGCCTTGACCGATTCGACGAAGGTGTAGGTCAGGGTGCCGTCCGTATTCACTGCACGCCACATCAGGCCCTGCATCACGCCGGCAATCCACATGGAGGCGATATACAGCACGATGCCGATGGTGGCGACCCAGAAGTGCACTTCGATCAAGCGCACGCTGAACATTTCCTTCTTGCCGCACAGGCGCGGCAGCAGGTAGTAGATCGAACCCATCGAGATCAGGCCAACCCAGCCCAGCGCACCGGAGTGCACGTGGCCGACGGTCCAGTCGGTATAGTGTGACAGCGCGTTGACGGTCTTGATCGACATCATCGGACCTTCGAAGGTCGACATGCCGTAGAAGGACAGCGACACGATCAGGAACTTCAGGATCGGGTCGGTGCGCAGCTTGTGCCAGGCACCCGACAGGGTCATGATGCCGTTGATCATGCCACCCCAGGACGGCGCCAGCAGGATCAGCGAGAACACCATGCCGATCGACTGGGTCCAGTCAGGCAACGCCGTGTAGTGCAGATGGTGCGGGCCGGCCCACATGTAGGTGAAGATCAGCGCCCAGAAGTGGACGATCGACAGCCGATACGAGAAGACGGGACGCTCGGCCTGCTTGGGAATGAAGTAATACATCATGCCGAGGAAGCCGGCGGTCAGGAAGAAACCGACCGCGTTGTGGCCGTACCACCACTGCACCATCGCATCCTGCACGCCCGGATAAGCCGAGTAGGACTTCATCAGGCCGGCCGGCATGACCGCACTGTTGACGACATGCAGCAGCGCAACGGTCAGGATGAAAGCGCCGAAGAACCAGTTGGCGACATAGATATGCGACACCTTGCGCTTGATCAGAGTGCCGAAGAACACCACCGCATACGAAACCCAGACCAGCGTGATCAGCACATCGATCGGCCATTCCAGTTCGGCGTATTCCTTGCCTTGGGTATAACCGAGAGGCAGGGAGACCGCAGCGGCGACGATCACCAGCTGCCAGCCCCAGAATGTGAAGGCGGCCAGCTTGTCGGAGAACAGCCGCACCTGGCTGGTCCGCTGGACGACGTAGTAAGACGTGGCGAACAGCGCGCAGCCGCCAAAAGCAAAGATCACCGCATTGGTATGCAGGGGGCGCAAGCGGCCGTAGGTCAGCCAGGGAATGTCGAAGTTGAGCGCAGGCCAGGCGAGCTGGGCGGCGATGATGACGCCGACCAGCATGCCGACCACGCCCCACAACACGGTAGCGACAGCAAACTGCTTCACGACCTTGTAGTTGTAATTGAGTGCGGTGTCCAAGGGTGATCTCCAGGGTAGGGAACTAACAGAATTGTGCCGAGCGTACCGACCGCAGCTCGCGAAAACCTTGATATGAATCAAATATGCCCAGTTGCATCGGTCCAAGGCAAGTATAGACGGACAAGATTGATAACTGACATTCGCGCAGGTGATTTCTGATATGCCTGTGCGGCCAGTGACGCCGGTGACGCCGATGACGCCGATAAGTTAACCGCCGCCCTGCCCCTTTGAATCTGGCTGCTGCTCAACCGGCGCCTTGTCGTCATCCTGCAGGACCCGCATACCAGGCCCGACCAGGTCGTCGAACTGCCCGCCATCCGACGCCCGGAAGAATATCCAGATCGCGATGAAAACCACCACGATCGACATCGGTATCAACAAATAAAGCGCTTCCATTTCAATCCTCGGTACGTGGCACCCGCGACAGGCGCAGGGCATTGGCGACCACGATCGCCGAACTGAGCGACATGCCGATGCCTGACAACCAGGGATTCAGCCAGCCCAACGCAGCCGCCGGTATCGCCACCAGATTGTAGAGCGAAGCCCACCAGAGGTTCTGTCGCACCACCGCCATGGTCCTGCCTGCGGTTTGCGCCGCACGCCACACCGCGTCCAGCCGACCGGACAGCAGCACGGTGTCGGCATGAGTCTGGGCCAGCGCGGCTCCGCTGCCCATGGCAAAGGACACATCGGCCGCCTTCAGCACGGCGGCATCGTTGATGCCGTCGCCCACCATTGCCACCACGGCGCCGCGCGCCTGCAGGGCCTGCACCCAGGCCAGCTTCTGCTCCGGCAGCTGTTGCCCGATCGCGTCGGCGATACCCAGCCTGGCGGCAACCCGGTCCACGGTCTGCTGGCGGTCGCCGGACAGCAGCACGACTTCCTTGCCGGCAGCCCGGAAATTGGCGACCACACGGGCCGCTTCCGGTCGCAATGCGTCGGCCAGTTCGAAACGAGCGATCCAGTCGCCTCCGGTCCCGAGGTAGACCGCGCTTGCGCCATCATCTTCCGTCATCTGCGGCAAACCCCGCCCGACCAGATCCGAAACAAATTCCTGGCGGCCGATCCGGAACATCCTGCCATCGACCGTTCCCGCCACCCCCTCGCCGGCAATGCTGTTCAAATCGGCGGCATGCAGCGGTGGCAAGCCTTCGGCTGCCTGCAGCAGCGCCCGCGCCAGCGGGTGCAGGCTGGACGCTTCCAGCGCTGCCGCGATCTGCAGCGCCCGCTCGCCGCTGGCGTCACCGAGCAGCGTGCAGCTCTGCAATACCGGCCGGCCCTCGGTCAGGGTGCCGGTCTTGTCGAACACCACATGCGTGGCCCTGTGCATGGTTTCCAGCACATGCGCTTGCACTACCAGCACGCCTTGGCGCACCAGCGCATCGGTGGCGGCGGCGAGCGCGCTTGGGGTAGCCAGGGACAGTGCGCAGGGGCAGGAGACCACCAGCACCGCAATGGCGATCGGCCAGGCCCGCGCCGGGTCGATGAACCACCAGGCAACGAATACGCACAGCGCCAGCAACAGCAGCGCCAGCACGAACCAGCCGGCGACCTTGTCGGCCCACAGGGCCAGTTGAGGCTTTCCCTGCCCGGCCTGCTCGATCAGCTTCACCAGGTTGGACAAGGTGCTCTCGCCGACGGCCCGCGTGACTTTCAGCAGCACCGGCTGGCTGGCATTGACCGCGCCACCGGGAATCGCATCCCCGGCGCTCTTGTGCTGCGGGCGGCTTTCCCCGCTCAGCAAGGACAGGTCGACCGAAGTACTGCCTTCGACCAGCACGCCATCCACGGCGAATGCTTCCCCCGGACGGACCCGGATCACATCGCCTGCCTGCAATTGCGCCGCGCTGACCACTTCGTCGGTGGCGGTGGCGGGGTAGCCCGCCAGACGGGTGGCGGACGCCGGCATTGCATGTTGCAGCCGCTCCAGCGCGGATGCCGCCTTGCGGCGGGCGATGACTTCCAGGTAACGGCTGCACAGCAGCAGGAAGATGAACATCGTCACCGAATCGAAATACACCTCGCCCTGCCCACGCACCGTGGCGACCGTGCTGCCAATGAAGGCAGCGGCAATGCCGAGCGCCACCGGTACGTCCATGCCGAGCGATCGACCCTTCAGGCTGGCCCAGGCGCCGGCGAAGAACGGCTGGGCCGAATACACCACGGCCGGCAGCGTCAGAAGCAGGCTGGCCCAGCGCATCATGGTCTCCATGTCGGCCTCCATGGTGCCATCGCTTGCCAGGTAGACCGGAACTGCATACATCATCACCTGCATCATGGCCAGGCCCGCGATGAACAACTGGCGGAACAGCTTCTTGCCGGCTTTCTGCAACTGGGCGCCTTGGCGCACCGGGTCGAACGGGTAAGCCGTATAGCCGATCTCGCGCATGCTTTGCAGCACTGCGCTCGGCTTGCAGGCGGCCGGGTCCCAGCGCAGGTGCAGCCGCTCGGTGGACACGTTCATGCCGGCCTGGGCCACGCCCGGCAGGCGCGCCAGCCGACGCTCGATCAGCCAGACGCAGGCAGCGCAGCGGATGCCTTCGACCGAAAACACGGCTTCGCGCAGATTGCCTTCGGCCCTGGTGGCGTAACGCTGCTGTTCTTCTTCCGCATCGAACAGCTTCAGTTCAGGCGGCACCAGCGCCTGGCCGCCATCCGCGGTATTGGAGAACGAGGTCCGGGTCCGGTAGTAGTCAGCGAAGCCGCTGTCGACGATGGTCTGCGCCACGGCTTCGCATCCCGGGCAGCACATCGGCTGCGGCTGCTGGTCGATGGCGACTGTCCAGTGCGTGTTCTCCGGAACCGGCAGGCCGCAATGAAAACAGGCAGCCTGCGCCGCCTGGGCTGTGGCCGAGGTCAGTGCGGCGGCATTCGACGTCGCGCTGCTCATCGATGCACCCCGGCTGCGGGAGGCGCGATGCAGAAAACATCCAGCCAGCCGGCCTGGAATCCGTTGGCCGCGCGCAGCATGCCGATCAGACCGAAGGCAAGCACCAGAGCGCCGGCCATGATGCGAAAGCGGCGCTGCCGGGCCAGGCCGCGCAGGCGCTCACCGGCCAGTCCCATCGCCATCAGGGTGGGCAAGGTCCCCAGTCCGAAAGCGAGCATCACGGCCGCGCCGCCGGTCGCAGTGCCGGTCAGCATGGCCGTGGTCAGCACGCTGTAGACCATTCCGCATGGAACCCAGCCCCACAGTGCGCCCAGCGCCAGCGCCTTGGCCGGACGGTCGATCGGGAGCAAGGGCTTCATCAAAGGCTGGATCCGGCGCCAGAGGCCCTGGCCCAGGGTTTCAAGAAAACTCAGGCCGCGCCATGCATCCATCAGGTACAGGCCGAGGGCGACCAGCATGCCGTTGGCCAGCCAGTACATGGCAAGACGCAGGCTGGCAAGGTCGAGCATCGCCTGCACCCCGCCCAGCATGCTGCCAGCCAGCGCGCCTGCCACCATGTAGCTGCCAATGCGGCCCGCGTTGTAGGACGCGACCCGCAACAGCCCGTCCGCCAACTGCGCACCACTGCCGGCATCGCCCGGGTCAGCTTTGATTGTCATGACTGGCACCGGAAATGGCGCACCTGGCGAACGTGCGGCACGCGGCTTGGCAGCAGCCGAGAAGGCGCTCACGATGCCGCCGCACATGCCTATGCAATGCACGCCGCCGAACAGGCCGACCAGGAAAATCGGTAGCAGGGAAAGGCCAGTCAGCACAGGCAAGGCAATATGAAGGTCAGATTGAAGGTCAGATTGTCTTTGAATAACGCAAGGGCACCGACTGCGGATCGGCACGGCGCTCGCTCAGGTAACGATCGAACGCCATGCAGATATTGCGGATCAGGAGCCGCCCCTTGGGCAGCACGGTGATCCATTCGTCATCGATCGTCAACAGGCCATCACGTTCGAAGCCGCGCAGCTTTTCGACTTCAGCCGCAAAGTAGGTCGAAAACGTGATCGGATACGCCTGCTCAAGCGACGACATCGACAGCTCGAAATTGCACATCAGCATCTGGATGATCGAGCGCCGCAGCACATCATCCATGCCCAGCTTGATGCCACGCGCGATCGGCAATTCATTGTTGTCGAGGTGATTGTAGTACGCCGCCAGTGTTTTCACATTCTGGCTGTAGGTGGTGCCAACGGCGCTGATGGCCGATACGCCGCATGACACCAGGTCAGCGTCGGCATGGGTGGAATAGCCCTGGAAATTGCGGTGCAAGCGGCCCTGCGCCTGCGCAATGGCAAGGTCGTCGCCCGGCTTGGCGAAATGATCCATGCCGATATAGACATAGCCCGCCTTGGTCAGCCGGCGGATGCACAGTGCCAGCATGTCGAGCTTGGCCTCTGCGGTGGGCAGCGCGGCATCGTCGATCTGCCGCTGCGCCTTGAACAGGTGCGGCATGTGGGCGTAGTTGTAGATCGAGATCCGGTCCGGGTCGGCAGCGATGACCTTGGACAGGGTCTGTCCCATCGAGATCACGTTCTGTTTCGGCAGGCCGTAGATGAGGTCGATCGACACCGAGCGGAATCCGGCCTCGCGCGCGGCGGCAATCGCATCGAGCGTCATGCTTTCCGGCTGGATGCGGTTGACCGCCGCCTGCACGTCCGGGTCAAAATCCTGCACGCCCATCGACAGCCGATTGAAGCCCTGGCGGCGCAGGCTCAGGATGCGCTCGCGGTCGACGGTGCGCGGATCGATCTCGATCGAATACTCGCCGATGGCATCCGGCGCAAAGGAAAACCAGCGCCGCAGATGGCGCATCAGGTCGTCCATCTGCTCATTGCTCAGGTAGGTCGGGGTGCCGCCGCCGAAGTGCAGTTGCTCGACCTGGTTGGCGCCGGCGAAAAGATGGCCCTGCATCTCGATTTCGCGCTTCAGGTAACCCAAGTAGGTGTCGGCCTTGCTGTGGTCGCGCGTGATGATCTTGTTGCATGCGCAGTAATAGCAAAGCGACTCGCAGAACGGAATGTGCAGGTACAGCGAGAGCGGATGGCGACCGCCCAGCCGGCGAACGGCGGCGACCGCCTGCAGGTAATCGCGATAGCCGAAGGATTCGGTAAAACGGTCGGCGGTCGGATACGAGGTGTAGCGAGGCCCGAGCTGACTGAGCTTGCCAATCAGCGCCGCATCGAATTCGATTGCCGGGCTGGTAGGCCCGATATGGTGGGACTGCGTCATCTTTCTCCACTCCTGCAGCGGGCAACGGCCCGAACGGGACGCCCTTCCCGAGCGTTTGAAGTGTAGGGAGCAGGATGCGCTGAATCCTTGATCCAGGTCAAAATCGCCCGGGTGTGCCTGGCTGGCAGTTGAAAAGCCGCCCGGTAACGGTTGCAGGCATTGCGAGAAAGGCAATCAGTCCGGGGCTGGATGCATGGGCAAGGTCAAGGGCAAGCGCAGGGTGACCGTGTCGTCCCCATGTTCCCCCGCGCGCACCTCGAAACCCAGACCGAGCACCAGCCGGATCAGCCCGCGGTTGTGCGCCAGCGCTTCGCCGATGATTTCCCCGGTGCCACGGCTGCGGCAGTAGTCGATGATCTTGTTCATCAGCAGGCTGCCCAGTCCGTGCCCCTTCATGTCGCTTCGGACAATCACTGCAAATTCAGCTTGCTGGTTGTCGGGGTCGGCAATCGCGCGCACCACGCCCAGGGTTTCGGAAGTGCCGTCAGCCCGGCGGCGGACTGCGACGAAGGCCATCTCGCGGTCGTAGTCGATCTGCGTCATCCTGGCCAGTTGCGATGGCGACAGTTCGCGCATCCGGGTGAACATGCGAAAGCGCACGTCGTCCGGGTCCAGGGCCTCAAAAAATCGTACATGTTCCTCGCCATCCTCCGGCCGGATCGGCCGCAGCAGCACGTCCTGCCCCCGCCACTGGATCGCCTCTTCCAGCTCCTCCGGATAGGGACGAATTGCCAGCCGGTCCGAACGTGACGGGCCGATGCGGACCCGGGCGTCGAGTGCGATCACACCGCGCTCGTCCGCCAGCAGCGGATTGATGTCGAGTTCGACCACCTGGTCCAGGTCGACGACCAGCGCCGAAATCCGCATCAGCGTGTCGCAGATGGCGTCGATATCGGCTGGCGGACGGTTCCGGTACCCCTGCAGCAGCCGTGCAACGCGGGTACGGCTGACCAGGTCGCGTGCCAGCACCCGGTTCAGGGGCGGCAGCTGGATGGCGGAATCCGACATCACCTCGACTGCCGTGCCGCCCTGTCCGAACAGGATCACCGGGCCGAATACCGGGTCGGTGGATACACCGACGATCAACTCATGCGCCAGTGGCCGGCGCGCCATGGCCTGCACCGTGAATCCGGAAAGTCGTGCGTCCGGGAAGGCGCCCTGCAAGCGCCGGCGCATCGCCTCGGCGCTGGCGCGCACCGCATTGCCGTCCTCCAGATCCAGCGCGACGCCGCCGACGTCGGACTTGTGGGTGATATCGGGAGACAGGATTTTTACCGCCACCGGAAAGCCGATCGCTTCGGCACATGCGACTGCTTGCTCCGGATCAGCCGCCACCCGGGTCTGGACGACAGGAATGTGATAGGCGTCGAGCAGTTGCTTGGACTCGGGTTCGGTCAGCATGGTGCGGCCTTCGGCCAGCGCGGCGTCGATCAGCTTGCGCGCCGCGGCCCGCTGCGGCGCAGGTTGCTCGGCCAGGGCCGGCGGCACCTGCATCAGCAGCATCTGGTTGCGCCGGTACTGCACGATCTGCATGAAGCCCTGCACCGCTTCTTCTGGCGTGTCGAATGTCGGTATGCCCGCCTCGCCGAATAGCTGGCGCGCTTCGCGCACCCCGTCCGCACCCAGCCAGCAGGCCAGCACGTTGCGGCTGGCATCGCGGATCAAGGGCACCAGCGCGCGCGCAATCTCGGCGCTCGGCACGATCGCCGTCGGCGCATGGATGAACAGGATGGCGTCGTTATCGTTACTGTCGAGCAGCGCCTGCATCGCCATCCGGTAGCGTTCGACCGGGGCGTCGCCGATGATGTCGACCGGATTGCCGCGCGACCAGGTCGACGGCAAGTGGCCGTCCATTTTCTGCAGCGTTGCCGGCGACAATTCCGCCAGCTTGCCGCCGGCCGCGATCAGGGCGTCGGTCGCCATCACGCCCGGGCCGCCGCCATTGGTCAGGATCGCCAGCCGTTCGCCGTGCAGCGGACGGGCCCGCGCCAGCGTCTCGACGGCGTCGAACAGGTCGTCGGTGGAAAGCACGCGCAGCATGCCGGCGCGCCGCAACGCGGCGTCATAGATCAGGTCGGAGCCCGCCAGCGCGCCGGTGTGGGATGCCGCCGCCTTTGCCGCTTCGGGTGCGCGGCCGGCCTTGACCACCATCACCGGCTTGCTGCGCGCTGCGGCGCGCGCAGCAGACATGAACTTGCGTGCGTGGCGCACGTCTTCCACGTACATCAGGATCGAGCGGGTATCGGGGTCGCTTGCCAGGTAGTCGAGCACGTCGCCGAAGTCGACGTCGGCGCTCTCCCCCATCGAAATGAACTTGGAAAAGCCGATGCCGCGCGAACGGGCCCAGTCCAGCACCGCTGTGACCAGTGCCCCCGACTGCGAAATGAAAGCGATGCGCCCGGGCAGCGCGCCGGTGTGCGCGAAGCTGGCATTGAGCCCGATGCCGGGCACCAGCATGCCAACGCAATTCGGACCCAGTATGCGCAACAGCTGCGGCCGTGCGGCATCGAGCATGTGCTGGGTCAGGCGCACGCCTTCCCCGTCGGGCACGCCCATGCCGGCGGTAATGACCACCGCCGCGTGCGTCCCCCGCTTGCCGAGGGCCCGGATGATTCCCGGCACCGTGACGGGCGGCGTGCAGATCACCGCCAGGTCGGGCGCATGCGGCAGGTCATGCAAATGCCGGTAGCATTTCACCCCCTGCAATTCATCGTACTTTGGATTGACCGGGTAGATTTCCCCTTTGAACCCGCCCTCCAGCACATTGCGCAGGACCGTGGCGCCAACACTGCCGGGACGACCGGAGGCGCCGATCACGGCGACCGAAGCCGGGTTGAACAGGTACGACAGGTTGCGTATGCTCATGCACGGGTCTCCAATTTGGGCTGGGCGATCGCAGTCGCCAAGCGGCAAGCGAGCAGAAAGCGCGCGCCCGAAGAGTTTTGACCTGGATCAAAATCCCCGGCACAGCACTTTTCGTGAATCATTCTGTGCTGGACGGATGCTGCTGCAATGCCTACGCTTGCAGGTTGAGCTTGCTGCGACGCTTGCTATTCAACTTTGCTATTTGCGCCTGCTATTTTTTGTTTAACCGAACCCTAGCACGAACACTGGAGAACGCGATGCCCTACAAGACGATACTGGTTCACGCCGACCTTTCTGCGCATTCCGCGCAGCGGGTGCGAGTGGCCGCAGCGCTCGCGGCAGAACACGATGCCCACCTGGTGCTGGCGGCGATGACCGGGCTGTCCCGCTTTGCGATGACCGGACTGGAAGTGGCCGGCGCCGACCCGGTGATGAACTCGCACCGCGCGCTGCTGCACCAGCGCGCCAACCAGGCGCTCGACGCCGCAGAGAAGATAGCAAGCCAGGCCGGCGTGGCCAGCGTGGAGCGGCGCCTGGTCGATGACGAAGCGGCGGGCGGCATCACACTGCAGGCGCGCTACAGCGACCTGGTCGTGATCAGCCAGGAAGACCGCGACGAACCCATCGTGGGCTCAGCCGAGAATTTTCCGGAATACGTGATCCTGAACTGCGGCCGCCCGGTGCTGATCATCCCCTTCGCGGGCCAGTTTTCGCAGGCAGGAAAACGGGTGCTGGTGGCATGGAACGGCACCCGCGAGAGCACGCGCGCGGTGACCGACGCCCTGCCCCTGCTGAAAAAGGCGGACAAGGTGGAAGTGGTGGTCTTCAATCCCGATGCGGACAGCGACCTGCATGGCCCCATGCCTGGCGCAGACATCGCCCTGTACCTGGCGCGGCACGGAGTAAACGCGGAAACCATGATCGAGACCGCCGCATCGGACCCCGGCGAGGCCTTGCTGTCGCTCGCCGCCGACCTGTCGTCGGACCTGGTGGTGATGGGCGGCTACGGGCATTCGCGCTTCCGCGAGATATTGCTGGGCGGGGTCACGCGCACGATCTTGAAATCGATGACGGTGCCGGTGCTGTTTGCGCATTGAGGAGGGGCGCTGCCGGCGGTAGCGCCTGATTACGTCGCCGTAATGAGATCACTGGCGGCCTGCCTTCCCTTTGAGGCTGATCATTACCCATATCCGTGGGTGAGCAGTTTTGTGGATTTGCGGCTCTCTGGCTTGCGGTTCGTGTGGCTGGGTTTGATGGCTGTGGTTGTGAAGCCGGGAGACACCCCGGCGGGTGTGTTCCTTTCTTTTAGAAAAAGAAAGGAACCAAAGAAAAAACGTCAAAACCCACTTGGCCAACGGCGGGGCCGAACGCCAACCAGACGCGAATGTCTGGGCTAATCCAGTGCGACGTTCGCGAGAAAAGATCTCAAGGCTGGGGTGCCGCTTACCTAATCAGCCAAACCCATGAAGTGCCTTATACCGATGACCGGCGCACCGTTGACTCTTAATGTTTTTCGAAGCTTCAAACAAGCGACGGGTCTGTTTCACGAACGGCAGAGAGCGGCAGAAAATCGCCTGCGACATCCGCGCCCCCTGACAATCCGCCCTCAAGAGCCAATTAGCGGCTTCGAAAATAATTGGGAGTCAACGAACGGTGGTGTGCGGTCGGCGGCATTGAAGCGGGTTGACTGATCCCGGTCAGAAGCGAACGTGTGGCAGGACCTTCCTCGCGAACGCCGCAATGGTTTCGCCCAGGCGTCCGAGTCTGATTGCCTATCGAAGCGTGCGTTGGCCAAGTGGGTTTTGACCTCTTTTCTTTGGTTCCTTTCTTTTTCTAAAAGAAAGGAACACACCCGCCGGGGTGTCTCCCGGCTTCACACCGACAGCCATCAAACCCAGCCACGCCAACCGCAAGCCAAAGAGCCACAAAATCGCTCACCCACAGTTATGGGCAACGATCAGCCATAAAAGGGAAAAGCCATAAAGTCGATCGGTCATTGATGCTCAGGAAACCGGATCCCCGAGCCCGATAGGCGCCGGGGCGATATTCACGATCAGGGTGAAAAGGCGCTCGAAGTCGCCCTTCAGGTCCTTCTTCTCGAGCGGATCGGTATTGGCAGCAAAGGCGTTGCCAATCGCGGCCCAGTCGGCCTGGTCCAGTTGTTGCTCTGCCCCCGGAATGATGGTCTCTTCCTCGACACGCATGTGGCCGAAATAAAATTCGGCGTACTGCTCGACCATTTCCATGAACGGCACATAGGCCTGCTCGCCGGCGAACTCCAGGCGGATCAGCATGTGCTCCAGCTTGTGCACCAGGGCCTCTCCCTGCGCATGCTGTGCTTCCAGCTTGTCCAGCGCACCGTCAAAGTCGTGGGTGCGATCGCGCAGACGCGCGAACAGGAACTGGTCTTCCTTTGGATGATGCAGGCGTTCCGGATATTCGCTGATGTAGAAAAGCATGGCGCGCAAGACTTTCAGGTCAGGCGCGACCTTGGTTTTCGCCATCTGGCGGGTCAGGTGCAGCATGCCGTGGATGACGGCGGCAAGCCTGCTGTGTTCATCGCGTATCAGCCGGACCGCGTCGCGGGCTGCATGGGAGGGCTGGACCGTACTGGTCGCGGCTGCAGTGCTGTTCATGTCTCTTCTCCAGATCGGATGATGCGTCTATTTCTTGAGCGGATACACCAGCACTGGCGCGACGGCGTGGGCCAGCACCTTTTGGGTCTGGCTGCCCATCAGCATGCGTTGCATGCCGGTGCGGCCATGGGACGCCATCCAGATCAGATCGCAGCCGAACTCGCCAACGGCATTGACGATCTCGTCGGCAGCGGAAAAGCCAGTGACTACCGTCGTCTTGCAGGACACGTTCTTCGTTGCGGCCAGTTCAGCAACATGCTGCACATGCTTCTCCGCTGCCTCGCGCAAGGATGCTTCGAAGCTGCTCATGTCCGGCACCACGCCGCCTTCGGCGCCGAGCGGAAAGGGGTATGCCTCTGCTACGCCGATCGCAACCAGGCTGGCACCGGTTTCGCTGGCAAACGACACTGCCGCCTCGATTGCACGTTCAGACAGCTGCGACCCATCGGTGGGCACGAGAATTTTCTTGAACATCGTCTCTCTCCTTATCCGGGGAACTCCCGGTCAACAAATATTGGATCAGGTCGCGCACCGGCCGTATGGCATTGCCGAACGGGAGTGGTTCGGAACCGCGGAAGAACAGCCCGCGCTCAACGTCGCCCTGCAAGGCAAAGGCCAGCTGCCGGTCAATGCAGAATTGTCCGGCGCGGGCAATGCCATCGCGCAGGCCGCATTGCTGCAGGCAGTCGAATCCGACCGTGCACTCGCGTACAGTGGCCCGCGACTGCAGCTTGGCCTCCTTGTGCAGGTAGTTGTCGAGCCAGGGCGTGCGCACGCCGCGCGCAGGCAGGCCGGCCACGCTCATGAAGGTGACAATGTCTTCCGGCTTCGCCTCGGCCAGCACGCGCTTGAAATTCGAATGCGCGTCGCCTTCCTCGCTGACCGCGAACGGCGTGCCGAGTTGCACCCCGGAAGCGCCCAAGGCAAGCAAAGCTCTCACCTGGGACGGGTCGTGTATGCCGCCGGCCACGATCAGGGGTATTTTTTCGGATTCGATGCCGAGGCCGCGGAACACCTCGAACGTGCCTTCCAGCACCTTTTCGAAGGCGAAATGCGGCGAATCGACATCTTCAATGCGAGCCGCACCCAGATGGCCAGCTGCATGGCGCGGATTTTCGATGACAATCGCGTCCGGCAACCGGTTCTTGCGCATCCACTTCTTCAGCAGCAACGAAATGCCGCGCGAATCGGACAAGATCGGTATCAGCGCCACATCCGGATAGGCGGCGGTCAGGTCGGGCAGGTCAAGCGGCAAGCCGGCGCCCGCAACCACGGCGTCGGCGCCGCTCTCGCAGGCCTGCCGCACCTGGCTGGCGTACTGTTCCAGCGCACGCATCACATTGACTGCAATTGCGCCCTGGCCTTGCGCGATCGCCTTCGCCGCCTGTATCTCGCGGTCGAGTGCCAGCAGGTTGGCGGCGTCGATCTCGGCCTTGTCGTGGCTGCGCGCGGTCTGCGCCATCAGGTCAGGATGATGGCGGCGCAGGTCGACGCTGGAAATCGTGCCCAGGGCATTTTGCCGCGCCACGCTTCCAGCCAGGCGGTGGGCCGAAATGCCCACCCCCATGCCGCCCTGCACGATCGGCAGCAGTGATTTATTGCGAAGACGGAGCAGCGGCAGATCGGTATGCAACACAATAGGCTTCCAGAAACGGTCGGGTTTGCGGCAGCGTAACAAACGGGGGTGCAAAAAAATTTGACTTGCATCAAAAAGCTACCGATCGCGATGGCCGGCCTGACACTGGCCGGATTGTCATCCTCTCGCAGATACCGGCCCAATCCCAAGCGGACTTCGGCTCGCAACTCGCCCTGCAACTTTCCCCTGCACTTCCCCCCTGTATCATGCGCATCTTGCGCCGCCCGGCCCGACCCACTCATGCTTTCCGACAAAGATATGATGCATAAGTACACCATTGTTTCCAGAACCGCTTGCCGCCTGGCAGTCACGTTTGGCTTGCTGCTGTCCGCCGCCCCGGTGCTTGCCCAGGAATGGCCATCCAGGCCAATCCACATGATCGTCCCCTTCGGTCCCGGCTCCACGCCGGACCTGCTGGCCCGCACGCTGGCAGAGAAGCTGACATCCCGCCTTGGCAAGCCGATCATTGTCGAGAACAAGTCCGGTGCTGGCGGCAATGTCGGTACCGGCCTGGTGGCAAAGGCAGCGCCCGATGGTTACACGATAGGCGTGACGATTTCCGGCCCGCTTGCCGCCAACACCATCCTCTACAAGAACCTTTCGTACCAGCCGCAGCGCGACATCGCGCCGGTCTCGATCGCCGCCACTCAGCCGAGCGTGCTGGTGGTGCCGTCGCGGCTGAACATCCGCACTGCCGCCGAATTGCTGGCCGCATTGCGTGCCAATCCGGGGAAATTCAACTATTCGTCGATGGGCAGCGGCAGCATTTCCCACCTCGCCGTGGAAGCCCTGGCCGCACAAAGTGCAACCGAGCTGGTGCACGTTCCGTACGCGAGTTCAGGCCAGGCCGTGACGGCGCTGCTGGCAGGTGATACGCAGCTGGCGGTGCTGCCGGCGGCGGCCGTGATGGCGCAGGTGAAAGCCGGCAAGCTGAATGCACTGGCGGTGGCGACGGCGCGCAGGTCCGCGGTCGTTCCGGAGTTGCCGACGCTGTCCGAAGCAGGCATACGCGATGTGCAGGCGGACGCCTGGATGGGGGTGATTGCGCCGGCGAAGACGCCGGCCGCGATCCTGAGCCGCCTTCAGAACGAAGTGATCGGGATCATGCGTGCCGAGGACGTGCGGCAGAAACTGCAGGCCCTATGGATGGAACCGGTCGGAAGCACGCCGGCGGAGTTCAGTGCGACGGTACAGGCAGACCTGGAGCGGTGGCGGCCGATCATCAGGAAGCACAATATCGTGCTTGATTGAGGATGATGTCGCGAATGCTTTTTCGCAGTAAAAGCGTGAACGGCCGAGCGACTCAATGGCTCCCTCCCTTTCAAGGGGAGGGAGCGTTCATGGCGTGCGTCGGGCTACGCCACGAATCAGGATGGGACTATGCCCCCGGCCCGCCAATCGTGAACGATTCCAGGTACTCCGGCACCCGGCAACGCCAGTGCAGTTGCTCTTCGATTTGCCGGCGCATGGTGTCCGCAGCATCCGGTTCGCCGTGCGTGATGAAGACCTGCCGCGGCGGGGTGGAAAATCCCTTCAGCCAGTCGATGATCTCGCTTGAATCCGCATGCGCTGACAGGTTGTCGATCTGCTCCACTTGCGCGCGCACCGGATAGTATTCGCCGTGGATCTTGATGGCGTCGGCGCCACCCAGCATCGCGGCGCCGCGCGTGCCACCGGCCTGATAGCCGGCGAACAGCACCGTATTGCGGCGGTCGCCGACAAAAGCCTTCAGGTGGTGCAGCACCCGGCCACCGGTAGCCATGCCGCTGGCTGCGATGATGACCATCGGCACCCGCCGCAGGTTGAGCGCTATCGACTCCTCCACCGATGTGACGATTTTCACGCTGTCCCATATGGCCCGGCACTGCTCGTGCGTCAGCTTGTGATCGCTGGAATGCCTGATATAGGTCTCGGTCGCGTTCACTGCCATCGGGCTGTTCAGGTACACCGGCAGCCCCGACGGTATCCCGCCGGACTGCTTCAGCATGTACAGGTAATGCATGATGATCTGGGCGCGGCCGACTGCGAAAGAGGGAATGACGGTGACACCGCCGCGCGCGGCGGTCTCGCGCACTATGCGCCCCAACTCTTCCATCGGATCGGTGGCGAGGTGTGGCTTGTTGCCATAGGTTGACTCCACCACCACGTAATCAGCCTGCGCGATGGTTTCTGGCGGCGCCATGATGGCGTCGTTGGGACGGCCCAGGTCACCCGAAAAGGCAATGCTGGTATCGCCATGGCGGATCAGCGCGCTGGCGGCGCCGAGTATGTGGCCCGCCCGCGAAAACCGCACTTCCAGTCCATCCACCTCGAAGGCCTTGCCGAACTTGACCGGCTCGAATGACTTCAGTGAATGCTCGGCATCGGCTTCGGTGTACAAGGGCAGCGCCGGATGATGCTTCGAAAAGCCGCGGCGATTCGCGTAGGCCGCTTCTTCCTCCAGCAAGTAACCACTGTCGGGCAACAATATCTTGCACAGGTCCCAGGTCGCTTCGCTGCAATAGATGCGGCCACGGAATCCGTTGCGCACCAGCAGTGGGATATAGCCGCTGTGATCGAGATGGGCATGCGTCAGGATCACCGCCTTGATCGACGACGGATCGACCGGCAGCGGATCCCAGTTGCGCAAGCGCAGTTGCTTGTAGCCCTGGAACAAGCCGCAGTCGACCAGCACGTGCTTGTTGTCGTAGGTCAGCAGGGTTTTTGATCCGGTGACAGTATTGGTTGCGCCGAGGAAGCGGATTTGCATGTTTGGTCGAAAGCGGAGGATGAGCAACAATTATAGGAGATGGCGCCGCCATCGCGGGCCTGTAGTGCCTACAGGGCCATCAGCGGCGGCTCCTGCATCAGTGCCACCTGCTCGCGCAACTCCAGCACCCGGTCCTGCCAGTAGCGCTGGGTGTTGAACCACGGGAAGGCCAGCTTGAATGCAGGATCGTTCCAGCGCGACGCCAGCCATCCGGCGTAGTGGATCAGCCGCAGCGTTCGCAGCGCTTCCACCAGGTGCAATTCGCGTGGCGAAAATTCGCAGAAATCCTCATATCCTGCCAGCACATCCTGCAATTGCAGGCGCATCTCGTCCCGCTCGCCCGAAAGCAGCATCCACAGATCCTGTACCGCCGGCCCGGTCCGGCTGTCATCGAAATCCACGAAATGCGGACCGGCATCGGTCCACAGTACGTTGCCGACGTGGCAGTCGCCATGCAGGCGGATCAGCGGGACCTTGCCCGCGCGCTCGTAACTGGCGCGCACAAGATCGAGCGCCTGCGTGGTGACGCTCTCCCAGGCCGGAAGAATGTCCGGCGGCAGGAAGTCATGTCGCAACAGGTATTCCCGCGGCGCTTCACCGAAGCTGGCAATGTCCAGCGCGGGCCGGACCAGGAAAGGCCGCGTCGCGCCAATCGCATGCAGCCGGCCGATGAATCGGCCCAGCCATTCCCGCGTCCGGCTGTCGCCCAGCTCGGGCGCCCGTCCGCCGCGACGGGGAAACACCGAAAAGCGGTATCCGGCATGGTGGTGCAAGCTCACGCCATCCCGCACGATCGCTGCCACCACCGGCACCTCGGCCTCGTCCAACTCAGCCACGAATGCATGCTCCTCCGCAATCTGCTCGTCGCTCCAGCGCTGCGGCCGATAGAATTTGACCACCACCGGCGGCCCTTCCTCCATGCCCACCTGGTAGACCCGGTTTTCATAGCTGTTGAGCGCCAGCAGGCGGCCATCGGCGGCAAAGCCGACGCTTTCCAGTGCATCCAGAACTGTATCCGGGCCCAGGGCCCCGAAGTCACATTGTGTATCCATTCGACCGATTGTAGTCCCGTAGCCTCACCCCATACCGTTTAGACCTGAAAAACGACCTATCGTCGGAGAAATGTTGCCGTAGAGAATCTCTCCTCTACTATTACCGAACAATACGTACAGGAGCGCACATGACCACCATCCATCACTTCCCTTCCACCTTGCGCCGCATGGCGGGATTTTCGTTGATCGAACTAATGGTCGTCGTGGTCATCGTTGGCATCCTGGCAGCGGTAGGCATTCCGAGCTACCAGCAATACGTGGTCAAGGGAAAGCGCTCCGCGGCCCAGGCGCAGATGATGGAAATCGCAAACCGGGAACAGCAAATCCTGCTGGCGAACCGAGCGTATGCCAGCAAGAGCGAACTGGAAACAGCCGGCTATTCAATGCCGGGCGAACTCAGCAGGGTATATACATGGGACGTGACGGTCGCCACCGGCACGCCGCCGACGTTCACCATCACATTCACACCGGTTTCCGGCGCTTCGCAAGCATCTGACGGCACTCTGACGCTGACCAGCGAAGGCGTGAAGTCGCCGGCCGGCAAATGGTAAGCCGCATGGCATCAGGGCGGCGCGCCGCGCGCCAGCACGGCGCCTCGCTGATCGAGGTGCTGGTCACCATCGTCATCCTCGGATTCGGCATGCTCGGGCTGGTCGGACTGCAATCCCGGCTGCAGGTATCGGAAATGGAGGCCTACCAGCGGGCCCAGGCGCTGATCCTGCTGGACGACATGGCGCAACGGATTACCGCCAATCGCAGCTTCGCCACCAGCTATGTGACCGGCACAACTACGCCGCTGGGCACTGGCAGCAACTGCACGCTGGACACCTCGGCAACGCGAGCCGTGCAGGACGTCTGCGAATGGACCAACGCCTTGCAGGGCGCGGCAGAGATGCAAGGCACGTCCAAGGTTGGCGCTTTCATCGGCGGCCGGGGTTGCGTGGAGAACCTTGGCAACGGTGAATACATGGTGACCATCGCCTGGCAGGGACTGGGGCCGCTGGTGGCGCCACCAGCCAGCATTGGCTGCGGCCAGGGGCAATACAACGGCGCCGCCGGTTCCAGCTGTGTCAACGATCTGTGCCGGCGCGCGATCACCACCATCGTTCGCATCGCGACACTGACCTGACATGAGACCTCATTTGTTACGTCCGCGCTGTTTCCCACCCCGCAGTTTCCACCCCTCTCGCCAGGCAGGGCTGAGCCTGGTCGAGCTGATGGTTGGGGTCGCCATCAGCCTGACCATCCTGGTCGCGCTGGTGACAGTGTTCGTCAACACCTCGCGCAACAACGCCGAACTGGCCCGCACCAACAGCCAGATAGAAAACGGCCGGTTCGCCATGCAGCTGCTGCAAGGCGAACTGACGCATGCTGGTTTCTGGAGCACTCATCTGCCCCAGTTCGACGACCTGACGCTGACCTCGATTCCTGGCGATGTTCCGGCCAGCGTGCCTGACCCCTGCCTGGCCTATACGGCTGCGAACTGGACCAGCAGCTACAAGTCAGGGCTCCTCGCAATCGCCGTCCAGGCCTATGACGCCGCCCCGGCCGGTTGCAGCGCCGTAGTGGTCGACCAGCAGCCCGGTACCGACGTGCTGGTGGTGCGCCATGCCGAGACCTGCGTTGCGGGAAGCGGCGGCAACTGCGCGGCGGATACTGCCGGCGCGCTCTATTTCCAGGCATCCCAATGCGCCGCTGAAATAGTGGGCTCGGCCCGCACCGGCAGTACGTCGACTACGCTCCGGATGGCGACCGCCGCTTCCGCCGTGGACGAAGCCTATGCCGGCATGACATTGCGCATCATCAGTGGAGCAGGCGCGGGACAGTCGCGCACGATCACGACCTATTCGGGCCCGACCCGGGACGCAACGGTGGACACGGCCTGGACCACGACCCCGGACGCAAGCTCGGTCTACTCGCTCGATCCTGTGCTCGACACCGCCGGCTTCAACCTGCGCAAGCGCGATTGCGCGACGGCGGCGGACAAGCGCAAATTCATTTCCACCATCTATTACGTGCGCAATTATGCCGCCAGTGCCGGCGACGGCATACCGACCCTGGTGCAGTCGCGCTTCGACCTGCAGGGCGGCACGCTGGCCCACCCGGCCACGGTGACGCCGCTGATCGAGGGCATAGAAGGCTTTCGCGTCGAACTGGGCATCGACAGCCTCTCCGACGCCGCCAGCGCAGTGAATTTTGCGCAGGCGGTGAGCTGGGCCAATCCCAGTGTGCTGACATCGCCGACCAACCGCGGCGACGGTATCGCGGACGGCGCTTTTGTCCACTGCAGCACCGCGGTGCCATGCACCGTCAGCCAACTGATGAACGTGGTCGCGCTCAAGCTTTACCTGGTCGCCCGCTCGCGTGAAAGCACGCCGGGCTATGCCGACACCAAGACCTACACGCTGGGCAACGCTGCCTGGTCGATACCGGGCGGTTCGTCGTCATTCAAGCGCCATGTGTTTTCCGGCGCAATACGCATGACGAACATATCCGGCAGGAGGGAGACGCCATGACGATTGCGCGCAGACGGCAACGCGGATGGCAACGAAGCGGGAAACCCTTGCAGCGGGGCGCGACCCTGATCGTCGGCCTGATCATGCTCGCGGTGATCACGCTGCTGGTGTCCTCCGCATTCAACCTCAGCACCACCAATCTCAAGGCGGTCGGCAACATGCAGCGGCGGGCGGAGGCAGTCGCGGCTGCCAACAAGGCCCTCGAGCAGGTAATCAGTTCGCCATTCACCACCGCACCGGCCGCCGACGAGATCAACGTGGACATCAACAACGATGGCTCCAATGACTATGTGGTCGCCATCGCCGCACCGACCTGCGTGATGGCGTCCCGCGTCAGCCAGGCATCCGGCACTGGCACGGCCAGCAGCCTCTCCCTCGGCCTGCCGGCTGCCGTCACTTTCTACAACACAATCTGGGACATTGATGCAACGGTCAGCGACATGGCCGGCAGCAGCGCATCGGTGCGCGTGCGCCAGGGCATACGCGTGCTCCTGAGCGAAACCCAGTACAGCGCCGTCTGCAGCTGACGGCACAGGAGCCTGCAATGACATTACGATTCAACAAATGGCTGGCAGCGGTGCTGCTGTTTGCCGTCCCCCTGCTGGCGACTGCCGAGGACATCGACCTGTTCCTGGGCGTGACCCCGTCCACCGCTACCGAAGTGCCTAACGTGCTGATCATCGTCGACAACACGGCCAACTGGAACACGGCGTTCACCAACGAAATGGCGGCGCTGGCCAATACGCTGAACGGCCTGACGGTGAACAAATTCCGGGTCGGCATCATGTTCGCGGCGGAGACCGGCAGCGGCAACAACAACGTCGATGGCGGCTATGTACGCGCAGGCATGCGCCTGATGAATACCGCCAACAAGGCAAAGTACAAGACCCTGGTCGAAAGCTTCGACAAGCTCGGTGACAAAGGCAATGGCGGAACATCGAGCCTGGTGATGGCCGAGGCCTACCGCTACCTGACCGGCGGCACGCCCTATGCCGGCAATGGCAAGGCCAAGACCGACTACAACGGCAACACCTCGGGCACGAGCGCAGACCAGGTGATCTACGCACTGACCGGGAATGCGCTATCGTCGAAAACCGCGACCACCTACAACTCGCCGGTCGCTTCGGGCTGCGAGAAGAACTACATCATCTACGTCAGCAACGGCCCGTCCAACGACAACAATTCCGCGATCACCCAATCCAATTCAATGCTGAGCGCGGCCGGTGGCAGCACCACCCAGCTGGCGATCTCGCCCACCGGTTCGCAAAGCAATCCGATCGACGAATGGGCGCGCTTCATGAAAAGCAGCAGCCTGAATGCGGTGACCTACACGGTCGATGTCGATCCGACCACTACCGGCCAGGGACCGGGCTGGAGTGCGGTGCTCAAGAGCATGGCGAATGTCAGCGGAGGGCGCTATGTGCCGGTCAGTTCCTCCGCCGGGTCGGCGGCGCTGGAGGCCACGCTCGGCAAGATTTTCACCGAGATCCAGTCGGTCAACAGCGTGTTCGCCTCGGTCAGCTTGCCGATTTCGGTCAACACCCAGGGCACCTACCTGAACCAGGTCTACATCGGCATGTTCCGCCCGGACGCCAGCAATTTCCCGCGCTGGCCTGGCAACCTGAAGCAATACAAGATGGCCTACATCAACAACGTGCTCAAGATGGTGGACGCGGATGAGAACAGTGCGATCAATGGTCTGACCGGCTTTGTCACCGAATGCGCGCGCAGCTACTGGACGCCGACCAGCGCCGACAGCTACTGGGCATTCCGGCCACAAGGTGTGTGCATACCCCCTTCCGGCTCGGCCAGCGACCTGTACCGCAACTCCAACTACCCGGATGGCAACATCGTCGAAAAGGGTGGCCAGGCTTACATGACGCGTTCCTCCACCACCCGCACGGTGAAGACCTGCTCCAGCACGTTTTCTTCCTGCACTGAACTGCTCGATTTCAACAACACCAATGTCAGCGCCAGCAACCTGGGCGTATCGACCACGACCGAGCGTGACACGCTGATCAACTGGGTCAAGGGTCTGGATACGCAGGACGAAGATGTAGACGGCACCACGACCACTGAAATGCGGCCCTCGGTGCACGGCGACGTGGTCCACTCGCGCCCGGTCGCGATCAACTACGGCACCGATGTGGCGCCATCCATCGTCGTGTACTACGGCGGCAACGACGGCCTGCTGCGCGCGGTGAATGGCAACCGCAGCACCAGCATCACGACCGGCGGCACCACCTATGCCGCAGGCCAGGAGTTGTGGACCTTCGCCCCGCCGGAGGCATTCCCGGTGTTCAAGCGCACCTACGACAACAGCACGCAAATACTGAACCCGAATAACGCCACAGGCTTGCCCAAGCCATACGGCGTGGACGGCACCATTACCGCCCACCAGAACGGCAGCAATGCATGGCTGTATGCAACCATGCGCCGCGGTGGCCGCGCGCTGTATGCGTTCGACGTCAGCACCCCCGGCACCCCGGCCCTGAAATGGAAAGTCGGCTGCCCGAGCAACTTCCCTGTCTCGGGAACGGTCAGCGATACCGGCTGCAGCACGGGCTTTTCCGGCATGGGCCAGACCTGGTCTTCGCCGAAGATCGTCAAGTCCAGCGGCTACGGCAGCGGCAATTCGCCAATGGTGGTGATGGGCGGCGGCTACGACACCTGTGAAGACGGCGACCCCCAGACCTGCAGCAGCGGTACCCCCAAGGGCAACATGATCTACGTGATCGATGCCGATAGTGGCGCCTTGCTGAAGTCGCTGCCGACAGCGCGCAGCGTGGTCGGCGATATCGCGATCGTTCCAGACACCGCGACCGGCCTGGCCAAGTACGCGTACGCAACGGACCTGGGAGGAAACGTCTACCGGGTCGACATCGGCAGCAGCGCACCAGGCTCCTGGACCATCACCCGCGTGGCGGCGCTCGGTTGCGATTCGCTGGCCAGCACCTGCACCGACAACCGCAAGTTCATGTTCGGTCCTGACGTGATCTTCGAGAACGGCATGTACACCCTGCTGCTGGGTTCTGGCGACCGCGAGAAGCCGCTCACCAACTACACCCATGCATATGGCGTGGCCAACCATTTCTTCATGCTGCGCGACGATCCGACAAACGTCAGCTGGCTGACTTCGGAAAGCGCCAACTGCTCGGCCACCAGCGTGATTTGCAAGGGCTCGTTGCTGCAAATCACAGCGTCCAGCACGCCAACCGTGGCCGAAGTCGAAGCGAAGAAAGGCTGGTACCTCGATCTCGCCGCCGGCGAAAAAGTGGTGACGTCATCGATCACGCTGTTTGGCACCGTCACCTTCAGCACGCACCAGCCGGCGGTCGCCACGGCGTCCAGTTGCAGCGCCAATCTTGGCACCTCGCAGGTCTACAACATCAGCTATGCAAATGCTGCGGCTGCAAACGGCGTGGCGCGCTACCAGCGCATCGTCGGCGACGGCTTGCCTCCATCGCCGGTGGCGGGCCTGGTTACGCTGGACAACGGCCAGACCGTCCCGTTCGTGATCGGCGCCAGCCCCAATTCGCCGCTGGAGGCGTCTCCCGGCGCGCCAAGCCCATCCAGTTCAGTGACGCAGCCCAAGAGCCGCGTCTACTGGTACATCCAGCAATAAGGGACGGGCGCCATGCAAACCCGTCATAACCGCGGTGTCACCCTGGTCGAGCTGATGATCACGCTCGCCATCTTTGCGATCCTGATCGCGGTGGCGGCGCCATCGTTCAACGACATCATGCTCGGGCCACGCCTTGGCAGCTACGCCAATTCCATGAGCGCCAGCGCGACGCTGGCGCGTAGCGAAGCGATCAAGCGCAACGCCGCGGTCACCCTCTGTGCATCGTCCGACGGCGCCAGCTGCGCCACCAGCGGCGACTGGGAACAGGGTTGGATCGTCATCAGCGGCACCTCGGTGATCCAGCGGCAACAGGCGCTGCCATCGCACTACAAGGCGCTGGAAACGCTGGCCGCCAGCCGCAGCTTGAGTTTCCAGTCCACCGGCGCGGGAGCGACCCAAGCTGCGATCAGGTTCTGCCAGGCCACGCCCGCCGCAGGCCCCCAGGAACGTGTCGTGACGATCAGCGCAACCGGCCGCACCTCGGTCGCCACCACCCGCACCGGCTCCTGCGCCTGAAATGAGGCGGATGCGCCGCCCCGGATTCCTGCTGCTGTCCGGCGCCGTGCACGCCGGGCTGGTGCTGGCCCTTGCGCTGCATCCAGGACCGGGCGGCTTCGAGCCACCGCGGCTGGGACCAACATCGGTATCGGTGCGGCTGCTTCCCGCTGCCGGCGGCGCCACCGCCGCGGCCCAGGAAGCGGGGACTGCCAGCGCCGGGCCGGCCGCTGCAACGCAAGAGCCGGCGCTGCCTGCCGCGCGCGACCCGCAGCGGGCCACGCAACCCGATGCCTGGCTGCCGAGCGGGCGCCTGACCCGGCTTCCGGTCCCGCTCGATTCGGTCGACCTCGATCCGGCCGAGATGCAGCCGGCCGGATTCAGCGGCCGCATCGAACTCACCTTGCTGGTGGACCGGCATGGCCGGGTCAGGGATGTGCAGTCCAACAGCCGCGATCCGGGAGCGCGCGCTTTTGCCGAGCGCGTTGCCGGCCGGTTCCGCGCCGCTCGCTTCACGCCGGGTGAAATAGACGGAGTTCCCGTCAATGCCCTGCTGAAGATTGCTGTCGTCAGCGAACGCAGCACCAGCGCCGACATGTGAAACCCCGGCTTGCGTCGAATGGTGGCATACGGCGGTTGGCCCAAGTACACTAGTGGCTTTCCTCCTTGACGGTCCCGCCCATGCGCCTCGACATGCCCCTGACAGACAGGGAGTTCGATGAACTCGACCACTTCCTGCTATCCGATCGCTGCAGCGACGAATGCATGACACTGGATGCGCTGCACGGCTTCCTGACTGCGCTGCTGATCGGCCCTGTTCCTGTCCCGATGGAAGAGTGGCTGCCACGGATCTGGGGTCCGTCCGCAAAGGATGCCCCCAAGTTCCGCACGCCAAAGGAAATGGAGCGCATCACCGGTCTGATCGCCCGCTTCAGCAATGAAATCGCGATGACTTTCGAAGTCGCGCCCAAGGATTTCGAACCCCTGTTCTCGCAGTTCGAGGCCGATGGCCATCAATACATCGATGGCGAACCATGGGCGTGGGGATTCTGGGAGGGAATGCAGATGCGCGCCCAGGACTGGGACGCTGCCTGGGAGTCAGACCTCGGCCCGCTGTTGCAGCCGATCTACCTGCTCGGCGCCGAGGAACTGGAAGACGACGAAATGCCGCTGGTCGACACCCCGGCCAAGGTACACCGGCTGTCGCTGGAGATTGAAGCCGCCTTGCCGGAAATCCGGCGTTACTGGATCGCGCACCGCAAGCCGGGCGTGCCAATCGAGCGGGAGGCGCCCAAGACGGGACGCAATGATTTGTGCGCGTGTGGCAGCGGCAAGAAATACAAGAAATGCTGCGGGGCGCATTGAGGGGATGAGCGTCGACGGCCGATCGACTTCATGGCTCCCTCCCTTTCAAGGGTGAGTATTACCCATAACCGTGGGTGAGCGGTTCTGTGGTTTTGCGGCTTCCTGGCTTGCGGGTGGTGTGGCTGGGTTTGATGGCTGTGGTTGTGAAGCCGGGAGACACCCCGGCGGGTGTGTTCCTTTCTTTTGGAAAAAGAAAGGAACCAAAGAAAAGACGTCAAAACCCACTTGGCCAACGGCGGGTCCGATTGCCAACCAGACTCGGATGTCTGGGCTAATCCAGTGCGACGTTCGCGAGAGATGATCCCTCGGCTGTACGCCGCTTACCTAATCAGCCAACCCCATGAAGTGTCTTATACCGATGCCCAGCGCACCGTTGACTCTTAAATTTTTTCGAAGCTACAAACAAGCCACGGAGGGGATCAATTCAGGAACGGCAGAAATCCCCTGAGATCCCCATTCCCGCTGCCAATCGGACCTCAAGAGCCAATTTGCGGCTTCGAAAATAATTGGGAGTCAACGAGCGGTGGTGTGCGGTCGGCGGCATTGAAGCGGGTTGGCTGATCCCGGTCAGAGGCGAACGTGTGCCAGCACCTTCCTCGCGAACGCAGCAATGGTTCGGCCCAGGCGTCCGAGTCTGGTTGCCTATCGAAGCGGGCGTTGGCCAAGTGGGTGTTGACGTCTTTTCTTTGGTTCCTTTCTATTTCTAAAAGAAAGGAACACACCCGCCGGGGTGTCTCCCGGCTTCACAACCACAATCATCAAACCCAGCCACACCAGCCGCAAGCCAGAGAGCCAGAGAGCCAGAGAGCCACAAAACCACAGAACCGCTCACCCACGGTTATGGGTAATGCTCACCCTTGAAAGGGAGGGAGCTACAAGGTCGATCGCCCATTGCCGCCCTCCAAGTCGAGATGCGGGCAATGCTCGGTCCTCGCCCCACCCTACTCCTTGATGAAATTCTCGCGGTAGTACTTCAGTTCCTCGATCGACTCCAGGATATCGGCCAGCGCCGTATGCTTCTGCTGCTTCTTGAAGCCGCTGTGCACCTCCGGCTTCCAGCGGCGGCACAACTCCTTCAGCGTCGATACATCGAGGTTGCGGTAGTGAAAGAACGATTCCAGCTTCGGCATCCCGCGCGCCATGAAGCGCCGGTCCTGGCAGATGGTGTTGCCGCACATCGGCGATTTGCCGTTCGGCACGAATTTGCGCAGGAAATCGATCAGCACATCCTGCGCCTGTTCTTCAGTGATCGTCGACGCCTTGACTCGCTCGATCAGCCCCGACCTTCCATGCGTGCCCTTGTTCCAGGCGTCCATGCCGTCGAGCATTTCGTTGGATTGGTGAATTGCCATCACCGGACCTTCGGCAAGTATGTTCAGCTGCGAATCCGTCACGACCACAGCCACTTCAATGATGCGGTCGGTGTCCGGGTTCAAGCCGGTCATTTCCATGTCGACCCAGACCAGGTTGAATTCATTGGGCCTGTTGGCAGCCGCTTGGGCGGGCGGGTGGGCAGGCTGCCCGGCGTTGGAATCGGTCGCTTGTGACATAATCATTTCCTCTTCAGAACCGCGCATTTTCTCACAGGCGCCCGCCACCATGTCCTCGCAGTTGTTTTCAATCGTATTTGTCGGCTTCCTGTTGCTGACCCTTTCCATCCGTTTCTGGCTGAGCTCGCGCCAGATTCGCCATGTGCTAGCGCATCGCGATGCCGTGCCGCCACAATTTGCCGAACGCATCCCCCTGTCCGCCCATCAGAAAGCAGCCGACTACACGGTGGCAAAAGGTAAATTCGGACTAGTCCTCATGCTGCTGAATGCCGGCGTGCTGATCGGATTCACCCTGCTGGGAGGCCTGCAGTGGCTGTCGAGCACCGTGTTGGCCATGACCGGCCCCGGCATGTTCTACCAGCTCGCGCTGATTGGCGCCTTCGTCCTGATTTCGGGTCTGATCGAACTCCCCTTCGACTATTACAAGCAGTTCAGCCTGGAGCAACGTTTCGGATTCAACAAGATGACCAGGCCGCTGTTCTTTTCGGATCTGGCGAAGTCGATCCTTCTGGGCGTGGCGATGGGCTTGCCGCTGATCTGGATCGTATTGCTGCTGATGGAGAAATCCGGCGACCTGTGGTGGTTGTATGCGTGGATGGTGTGGAGCGGATTCCAGCTGCTGATGCTGGTGCTGTTCCCGACCGTGATCGCGCCGCTTTTCAACAAATTCACGCCGCTGGCCGATGACAAGCTGCGCCAGCAGATCGAGGCGCTGATGCAGCGCGTCGGCTTCGCGTCAAAGGGCCTGTTCGTCATGGACGGCTCGAAGCGCAGCGCCCACGGCAATGCCTATTTCTCCGGCTTCGGCGCCGCCAAGCGCATCGTGTTCTTCGACACCTTGCTGTCGCGACTGGCGCCGGATGAAGTCGAAGCCGTACTGGCCCATGAACTGGGGCATTTCAAAATGCGCCACATCATCAAGCGCATCGTCGTGCTGTTCCTGGCCTCGCTTGGATTCCTGGCACTGCTGGGCTACCTGAAGACGCAGGCCTGGTTCTATTCCGGGCTCGGTGTCGACCCGACGCTGGCCGCCAGCAACGACGCGATGGCGCTGATCCTGTTCATGCTGGTGCTGCCGGTGTTCACCTTCCTGCTGTCGCCGCTGAATTCGCTGACTTCGCGCAAGCATGAATTCGAGGCCGACGCATTCGCTGCCCGCCACAGCAGCGCACGCAATCTCGTGTCCGCGCTGGTCAAGCTGTATGAAGACAACGCCGCCACGCTGACGCCCGATCCGGTGCATTCGGCGTTCTACGATTCGCATCCGCCGGCCACGATCCGCATCAGCCGCTTGCTGGAACAAGCAGCATGACCGGCGCCGAACAGCTGCGGCAGCGGACCTGCCGTCACACGGACAGCGCTCTGGACGAGGCGACAATCGCCGAATTGCTGGCTGCGGTTCCTGGCTGGCAACGCGAGGGGCAACGCATCGTCCGGCATTTCCGCTTCGACAACTATTATCAGACGCTGGCCTTCGTCAACGCGCTGGCATGGATCGTCCACGCCGAAGACCATCATCCGGAACTGAACGTCACCTATAACTGCTGCGTGGTGAAGTTCGACACCCATTCCGTCAATGACGGCAAGGGCGGACTCTCGGAAAACGATTTCATCTGCGCGGCCAAGATCGACCTGCTGCTGGCCGCTTCCGCATGAGTACACTGCGCGGCACCATCATCGCGGCCCATGGGCGTCATTACATTGCCCAGGCCGGAGCCGAACGGCTGCAATGCGTTACTCGCGGCAAGAAAAGCCATGTCGCAGTCGGCGACATGGTCGACCTCAAGAAAACCTCCGGCGACCAGGCGGTCATCGAGCGGGTCGCCGAACGCAAGACGCTGCTGTACCGCTCGGACCAGTACAAATCGAAATTCCTTGCAGCCAATGTCGACCAGATCCTGATCATGGTCGCCACCGAGCCGGGGTTTACCGAGGACCTGGTGTCGCGCGCGCTGGTTGCCGCCACCGCCGCCGGCGCGCAAGCGCGCCTGCTGCTGAACAAGACCGATGTCGAGGCCGGACTGCAGAAGGCGCGCGAACGGGTGGCCCGCTATGCGCAACTGGGCTATCCGGTCCATGAGCTGTCGGTCCGGGCCTATCCGGAGCAGGCAGTCGCGCTGCTGGCGCCCTTGCTGGCCGGCCATACCAGCATCCTGATCGGACAGTCCGGCATGGGCAAATCCTCGCTGGTCAACCTGTTGGTGCCCGATGCCGACATTGCGGTGCGCGAAATTTCCGAAGCGCTCGATACCGGCAAGCACACCACCACCTTCACCCGTCTCTACCAGCTGAACGACGACACCGCCATCATCGACTCGCCAGGCTTCCAGGAATTCGGACTGCATCACCTGACCGAAGGCATGCTGGAGCGCGCCTTCCCGGAGTTCGCTCCCGCCCTGGGAAAATGCCGTTTTACCAATTGCCATCACGTGGCCGAGCCGGATTGCGCGGTGCTGGAAGCGGTGCGCCGCGGCGAGATTTCGCAGGCACGGCATGGCCTGTACCTGCAACTGCGGCACGAATCGATGCAGACGATAGGCTACGGCTGACCGGCCACCGAGCGGCGGGATGGGCTTTTCGGTCTGCCTTTTCGAAAGAAAACGCCTTATAATTGAACAAGTTACAAACTCCGGCGGCCGGCGCCAGCTTGGCCGCCGTTTTCATTCATGGCGATCAAACACTTCCTGCAGTTCTCCGACTTCACGCTTGACGAGTTCGAGTACGTGATCGACCGTACTCGCCTGATCAAGCGCAAGTTCAAGAACTACGAGCCGCACCACACGCTGCTCGACCGTACCCTGGTGATGGTGTTCGAGAAAAATTCGACCCGCACCCGGCTCTCGTTCGAAGCCGGCATGCACCAGATGGGCGGCGCCGCGATCTACCTGAACACCCGCGACAGCCAGCTCGGGCGCGGCGAACCGGTGGAAGACGCGGCGCAGGTCATGTCACGCATGTGCGACATCATCATGGTGCGCACCTTCGGCCAGGACATCATCGACCGCTTCGCCGCGTTCTCGCGGGTGCCGGTGGTTAACGGCCTGACCAACGAACACCATCCGTGCCAGGTGCTGGCCGACGTCTACACCTATATCGAACATCGCGGGTCGATCGCGGGCCGCAAGGTGGCCTGGATCGGCGATGCCAACAACATGCTGTATTCATGGCTGCAAGCGGCGCAGGTGTTCGGGTTTCACCTGCATGTGTCCACGCCGCGCGGTTATGACATCGACCCGGCGCTGGTCGCGCCGGGCAACAGCAACTACACCGTGTTCGCCTCGCCGTCGGACGCCTGCGGCGGCGTCGACCTGGTCACGACCGATGTCTGGACCAGCATGGGATTCGAAGAAGAAAACTCAGCCCGCGTCAAAGCCTTCGACGGCTGGATCGTCGACGAAGCGAAAATGGCGCGCGCGCAGCCCGATGCGCTGTTCATGCACTGCCTGCCTGCGCATCGCGGCGAGGAAGTCTCGGCCGGCGTCATCGATGGCCCGCAGTCGGTGGTGTGGGACGAAGCCGAAAACCGCTTGCACGTACAGAAAGCACTGCTGGAATACCTGTTGCTGGGCCGGCTGTAGGCGACGCGCCTGACCGGCCAGCCCCGCATTTGAAATCTTGTTGATGGAAGAAAGAAGAGCATGAGCGATATCAAGAAAGTCGTCCTCGCCTACTCAGGCGGCCTGGATACCTCAGTCATCCTGAAATGGCTGCAGGACAATTACCACTGCGAGATCGTGACCTTCACCGCCGACCTCGGACAGGGCGAAGAGCTGGAACCAGCGCGCCAGAAGGCGCTCAAGTTCGGCATCAAGCCGGAAAACATCTTCATCGATGACGTGCGCGAAGAGTTCGTGCGCGATTTCGTGTTTCCGATGTTCCGCGCCAATACCGTCTATGAAGGCGAGTACCTGCTGGGCACCTCGATTGCGCGCCCGCTGATCGCCAAGCGCCTGATCGAGATCGCCCGTGATACCGGCGCCGATGCGATTTCGCATGGTGCCACCGGCAAGGGCAACGACCAGGTTCGCTTCGAACTCGGCGCCTATGCGCTGATGCCGAACGTGAAAATCATCGCCCCATGGCGCGAATGGGACCTGCTGTCGCGCGAAAAGCTGCTGAAATACGCTGAAGATGCCGGCATCGACATCGACATGAAGCACAAGAAAGGCGGCGCTCCGTACTCGATGGACGCCAACCTGCTGCACATCAGCTTCGAAGGCCGGCACCTGGAAAACCCGGGCGCGGAAGCCGAGGAATCCATGTGGCGCTGGACGGTCAGCCCGGAAGCCGCCCCGGACGAAGCAGAATACCTCGACATCGAATACGAGAAAGGCGACATCGTCGGCCTCAATGGCAAGCGCCTGTCGGCTGCCGCCGTGCTGACCGAGCTGAACCGCCTGGGCGGCAAGCACGGCATCGGCCGCCTCGACCTGGTGGAGAACCGCTATGTCGGCATGAAGTCGCGCGGTTGCTATGAAACGCCGGGCGGCACCATCATGCTGCGCGCCCACCGCGCCATCGAGTCGATCACGCTCGACCGCGAAGTCGCCCACCTGAAAGACGACCTGATGCCGCGTTATGCTTCGATGATCTACAACGGCTACTGGTGGTCGCCGGAGCGCGTCGCACTGCAAACCCTGATCGATCACACGCAGCAAAGCGTGAACGGCTGGGTGCGCGTCAAGCTGTACAAGGGCAACGTCATCGTCGTCGCACGCGACTCGAAGACCGATTCGCTGTTCGACCAGACGATCGCCACCTTCGACGAAGACTTCGGTGCCTACAACCAGGCCGACGCTGGCGGATTCATCAAGCTCAATGCGCTGCGCATGCGCATTGCCGCCAACGCCCGCACCAGGCGCGGCCAGTAATGACCTCTTTGCCGCCTGGCTCCGACGAGCCGGGCGGCAATCAACGATCCGTGATCGATTCCGGACGCGTTTTCAGGCCCGCTTTCAGGCCCACTTTTACACCCATTTTCAAGCCAATCATGACTGCTCAATTCGACGAAGTTACCGTCATCAAGAAAGCCAACGTCTATTTCGACGGCAAGTGCGTATCGCACACCGTGCTGTTTGCCAACGGCACCAAGAAATCCCTGGGCGTGATTTTCCCGTCCTCGCTGGTGTTCAACACCGGCGTGCCGGAAATCATGGAACTGAACGGTGGCAAGTGCCGCGTGCGCATCAAGGGCCAGCAGGACTGGCACACTTATGCAGCCGGTCAGAAGTTTGAAGTGCCGGGCAATTCCAGCTTCGAGATCGAAACGCTGGAAACGCTGGACTACGTTTGCCATTACGAGGCCTGACGGTCTCTCCGGGCCGGGATCAGCTTCTCAGACGAGGATCGGTTCCGGCTCCAGTTCCACGCCAAACCGCTTTGCCACATCGGCGCGGATTGCAGCCGCCAGCTGCATGACTTCCGCCCCGGTCGCCCCACCCAGGTTCACCAGTACCAGCGCCTGCTTCTCGTACACACCGGCGGCGCCCTGCACTCGTCCCTTCCAGCCGCACTGCTCGATCAACCAGCCAGCCGCCAGCTTGTAGCTGCCGTCCGCCTGCCGGTAACTCACCATGTCCGGATGCGCCGACAGCAGCGCGTCGCGTATCGACGCCGCCACCAACGGGTTCTTGAAGAAGCTGCCTGCATTGCCGATGCGGGCCGGATCGGGGAGCTTGCGCTGGCGGATGGCGATGACGGCGTCCGCCACCTGCATCGGGGTCGGCTCGGTGATGCCGCGAGCGCGCAACTCGTTCGACAATTCCGTGTAGGCAATGCTGGGCTGCCAGCGCTTCGGCAGCGCGAAGGTGACATCGACGATCACTGCACGGTCGCGCAGCGCGTGCTTGAAAACGCTGTCACGGTAGGAAAAATCGCAGTCCGCCCTATGCAACACACGAGTCTGGCCATCGCTCATGTCGAACAGCGTCAGGCTGTGAAAACGATCTTTCATTTCCACGCCGTAGGCACCGATGTTCTGGATCGGCGAAGCACCCACGCTGCCGGGTATCAGCGACAGGTTTTCCAGCCCGGGCAAGTCGTGCGCCAGCGTCCAGAGCACGAACTGGTGCCAGTTCTCCCCGGCCGCTGCTGTGACCAGCACTGCTTCATCGAGCTCCCCACTGACCTGGATGCCGCTGGTGCACATGTGCAGCACCAGACCGTTGAAATCGCCGCTCAGGACGATATTGCTGCCACCGCCCAGCACCAGCCTGGGCATGGCTGCCAGTTGGTAGTCTGCCGCAACGGCGCGCAGCGTGTCGGTGCTTTCAATCCTGATGTACCTGGCCGCGGTGGCATCGATGCCGAAGGTGTTGAAGGCGCGCAGCGCGACATTGTTCTGGATCGGAAGTGAGGATGGCATAGCGGGCGATTATATCCATTGGCTGGCTTTTGACTGGCGGCCGGCACGCCGCTCCGATAGAATTGCCGATTGCAAAACAGGCCTGCATGGCCAGACGGAGAACCCCATCATGCCATCATTTGACGTAGTTTCCGAAGCGAACATGGTCGAGGTGCGCAACGCACTCGATCAGGCCAACAAGGAGATTTCGACCCGCTTCGACTTCAAGGGCTCGGACGCCCGCGTGGAGCAGAAAGAAAGGGAACTGACCGCCTTTGCGGATTCCGACTTCCAGCTCAGCCAGGTGCGCGAGGTGCTGACCTCCAAGCTGGTCAAGCGCAGTGTCGATGTGCGCTTCCTTGATCTCGGCAAGATCGAGAAAATCGGCGGCGACAAGGTCAAGCAGGTGATCAAGATCCGCAATGGCATCGAGTCGGACGCAGCCAAGAAGATCGTGCGTACCATCAAGGACAGCAAGATGAAGGTGCAAGCCAGCATCCAGGGCGAAGCGGTACGCATTGCCGGCGCCAAGAGGGATGACCTGCAGGCAGCGATGGCACTGCTGCGCAAGGAAGTGTCGGAGCTGCCGCTGGAATTCAACAACTTCCGCGACTGAAGCAGCCTTTCCCCGCCGCCATTTGATCGGCGGCCGGGTCACGTGCATCAGCCCCGTGGCCCGGCCGCCTTTTCGCTTACTCCTCGTCTGCTTCCTTGCGCAACCGCCGTTGCCGTACGGACTCGGCCAGGCCTTCCAGCACCTTCACGCTGCTGTCCCAGTCGATGCACGCATCGGTGATTGATTGCCCGTAGGTCAGTTCCTTGCCGGGCAGCAGATCCTGCCGCCCCCCCACCAGGTGGGATTCCACCATCAGCCCGATGATGCGGTCGTCGCCGCCAGCGACTTGGGCACCAACGTCGGCGCACACCGGAATCTGGTTCTCGTGTTTCTTCGAGCTGTTTGCATGCGATGCGTCGATCATCACCCGCGGCGCCAGGCCGTTTGCTGCCAGCCCCTGGCACGCTGCTTCCACGCTCGCGGCGTCATAATTCGGCGCCTTGCCGCCGCGCAGGATGATGTGGCAATCCTCATTGCCATTGGTCGAGACGATGGCCGAGTGGCCGCCCTTGGTGACCGACAGGAAATGATGCGGCTGGGAGGCTGCCTTGATCGCATCGGCTGCGATCTTGATATTGCCGTCAGTGCCGTTCTTGAAGCCGACCGGGCACGACAGGCCCGATGCAAGTTCGCGGTGGACCTGCGATTCGGTAGTGCGGGCACCGATCGCGCCCCAGCTGATCAGGTCGGCAATGTATTGCGGACTGATCATGTCGAGGAATTCGGTTCCGGCCGGCAGGCCAAGTTCATTGATCTGGACCAGCAGTTCACGCGCGATGCGCAGGCCGTCATTGATACGGAAGCTGTTGTCCATGTACGGATCGTTGATCAGCCCCTTCCAGCCGACCGTCGTGCGCGGCTTCTCGAAGTACACCCGCATCACGATTTCAAGCTCGTCCTTGAAGCGCTCGCGTTCCTTCACCAGGCGATTCGCATATTCCAGTGCGGCCTTGGTGTCGTGTATGGAACAGGGACCGATGACGACCATCAAACGGTCGTCCTGGCCGTGCAGGATGCGATGCAATGCCGTGCGCGTCTGCGCGGTGGTCTGCGAGGCGCGTTCCGAACATGGGAATTCGCGTATCAGATGCGATGGTGGAGAAAGTTCTTTCAATTCCCTGATCCGTAAGTCGTCGGTGCGCGGCATGTTTTCTCCAATCGATGTGCTGTGATCGTACAAAAGAAAAAACCGCCATCGCGGGCGGTTTTTTCAGAAATCCGGTTAGTCTCGTTTGCTGCGCGACCTTACCGCTTTTCCACCGCCTGAGGGCTGGAATAGCTAAAGTAAAAGTGGAAGCGAAAGAAACGAATCGCGGTCATGTGCTTTGTGCTCGGTTCTTGAGTACGTTCAAATTCGTACGATTAAAATCAATAGTGCAGTAAATGAAGGATTTTGGCAAGCGCCGCCGCCATTCTGGCCATTACACGGTGCCGCCCACAGTCATGCCTTCGATGCGCATGGTGGGCTGGCCAACACCCACCGGCACGCTCTGGCCTTCCTTGCCGCATACGCCCACGCCGGCGTCGAGCCGCATGTCGTTGCCGATCATGGAGACGCGATTGAGCACGTCCGGACCGTTGCCGATCAGGGTCGCGCCCTTTACCGGATAGGTGATCTTGCCATCCTCGATCATGTACGCTTCGCTTGCCGAAAACACAAACTTGCCATTCGTGATATCCACTTGGCCGCCACCGAAATTGACTGCGTACAGTCCGTTTTTAACGGACGCGAGGATTTCCGCCGGATCGCGGTCGCCGGCGAGCATGTAGGTGTTGGTCATGCGCGGCATCGGCAGATGGGCAAACGATTCGCGCCGGGCATTACCGGTCACTGGCATTTTCATCAGGCGCGCATTCATCGTGTCCTGGATGTAGCCCTTCAATATGCCGTCCTCGATCAGCGTGGTGCACTGGGTGGGGTTGCCCTCGTCATCCATGTTGAGCGAGCCGCGCCGGTCGGGCAGCGTGCCGTCATCGACCACAGTCACGCCCTTGGCGGCCACCCGCTCGCCGATGCGGCCGGAAAACGCGCTCGAACCCTTGCGATTGAAATCTCCTTCCAGGCCGTGGCCGATCGCCTCGTGCAGCAGCACGCCGGGCCAGCCGGGGCCAAGCACGACGGTCATGGCGCCAGCCGGGGCTGGACGCGCATCGAGGTTGACCAGTGCGGCTGCCACCGCCTCGCTTGCGTATTGCTCCAGCAACTCGTCGGAGAAGTAGTCAAAGCTGTAACGCCCGCCACCGCCCGAGGAACCTACCTCCCGGCGGCCGTCCTGCTCCGCAATGACTGTGACAGAAACCCGCACCAGCGGCCGGATGTCCGCCGCCAGTACGCCGTCGCTGCGCACCACCAGCACCACGTCGTATTCGCCGGCCAGTCCTGCCATCACCTGCACCACGCGCGGATCCTTGGCGCGGGCGATGCGCTCAACCTTCTCCAGCAACTGCACCTTGGCGGTCGCATCCAGCGAAGTCAGAGGATCGAGCGGCAGGTAGAGCGAACGACTGCCGACCGCACGGATTGCCGACGCGACCTTGACCTTTCCCGCTCCCTGGCGTGCGATGGTCCGGGTGGCGGCAACGGCATCCAGCAGCGCACGCTCGGAAATCTCGTCCGAATAGGCGAACGCTGTCTTGTCGCCCGACACTGCCCGCACGCCGACGCCCTGGTCAATCGAGAAGCTCCCGGTCTTGACGATGCCTTCCTCCAGGCTCCAGCCCTCGCTCTTGGTGAACTGGAAATAGAGATCTGCATAGTCGACCCGATGGGTGAACATCGTGCCAAGGGTCTTGATCAGGGTGGCTTCTTCCAGGCCGAATGGCGTCAGCAGGATGTCACGGGCAACGGCAAGCGTCTTCAGATTGGGTTCGAACAGGTTCATGCAGGAATGCAGCACGGGGCCGCTTGAAAGGGATGATGGGGAAAGGGTACTAGATTGTAGAGATTCCTGCTTCCCTTGTTGGTTCCGGCCCTGTCCAGGCTGCGGCCGCAAGCCTGAACCAGGTGTTTGCCTGGAACAGAAGCCGGAACCCCGGCCTCACAGGCGCCGATGCTGCAATGCCGGAAGACTGTCCCTGATCCGTTGCAGCGTATCCGCCCGCAATTCGCCGGCCGCGCATCCTTCGCCTTCGGGCACGACCGACAGGATTTCCCCCCACGGGTCGACCAGCATCGTATGGCCCCAGGTCCTGCGGCCGTTGCTGTGCTCGCCCCCCTGCGCTGCGGCCAGCACATAGCACTGGTTTTCGATGGCGCGCGCGCGCAGCAGGATTTCCCAGTGGGCACGGCCAGTGGTCCAGGTAAAGGCGGATGGGACGACGATCAGCGAGCAGGTGCCCATCGCCCGGTACAGTTCCGGGAAACGCAGGTCATAGCAGACCGACAGCCCGACCCTGCCGATCGGCGCTTCGAAGCTGGCGACCTCTGAACCCGGGCGGATGGTGCGCGATTCGTTATATGACTCTTCGCCACGGGTGAACCCGAACAGATGGATCTTGTCGTAGCGCGCCACCAGTTCGCCCGCGGGACCGTAGACGAGGCAGGTATTGAGGACTTTGCCCGGCTCCGGGGAAACCAGCGGCACCGTGCCGCCAATCAGCCAGATTCCATGCTCCCGCGCCGTCTCCGCCATCCATTGCTGTATCGGGCCGGCGCCGAACGGCTCGGCCACCGCGACCTTGTCGGTGTCGCGCATGCCGAGTATCGGCCAGTACTCGGGAAGCAGCACCAGCCGTGCGCCCTGCCCCACCGCGTCGGCCACCAGCTGGCGCGCACGCGCCATGTTCTCCCCGACATCGGGAGACGAGACCATCTGGATGGCGGCAACTTTCATCGAATCGGGATCAGTCATGGCGAATGTTCAGTTTTTCGGATTGGATGGAGCCGGCTCGGCTCCGGTGGAACCATTGTTGCCACTGCCGCCCTGGCTGTCGCTGTCGCTGCCGGTGCCAGCGGAGTTCGATCGGGCCAGCTTGCGTATCGACGGGTCTTTCCATGGCCCAGTGATCTCGTATTCCATCGTGAAGGCGCGCATCAGCGGATCGCGCAGGAACAGCTGGGCCAGGAACGAGCCGATCCCGAGCACGGGATTGACCATCAGTCCATAGGCAACCGAGGCCGCGCCGGCGTTGATTTCCGGTATCACGACCACATGCATGTTCTGGGTTTCCCGCGCCAGGTCGACCGTGCCATTCATCAGGACCGCGGCATTCACGCTGCGCATCTTGAAATTGTCGGTTTTCATCACGCCCTGCGAGATGTTGGCTGCGGCGGTCGCGCCATCGAACGAGAAACCCTCCGAGAACACGTCGCGGAAGTCGAGCGTGAGCCGGCGCGGAAGTGCCTGCAGGCTCAGCACCCCCAGCAATTTCGCCGCGCCCGGGTCGACCTTGAGAAACTGGCCGGCCGCCACGTCGAGATTGAGCTGGCCCGACAATGAGGGAATGTCGATCGAGAATGGCAAGCCATTCCAGCTGACATCGCCCGTCATCGTGCCCTTGCCGCCGCGCAGCACGCTGGGAAATCCCAGGCGGTCGAGCAGGCGGCCGGCGTCCCCGATATCAAGCTTGTAGTTGAGCGTGGACTGGCTTTGCCCGGCACGCGACTGGTAGCTGCCGGTGGCCGCCATGGTGGCATCGCCGTTGATCACCGACAGCTTGTTGATGCGCCATTCGCGGCCAGTCGGCGTTGAAGCATTGTTCGCATTCAACTCGAGGCGGCCGAATTTCTTGTTGAACAGTTCGAAATTCTCGGCCACCACGTCCAGCGCCGGGATACGCGTCGCCGCCCCCTTCCCTTCGAGCAGATCGGACACATCGCCTGCAGCGGATGGGGGAATGATCAGCGAGGCCAGCCGCGCCGTGACCCGTCCCGCACCACGGCCCGAGCGTGACTCGGCCCAGGACAGGTAACCCGACATCTGGTCCGACTCGATGTTTGCCTGCCATAGACCGTCCTGGTGCGAGGCGCCGACAACAACGTTCTCCAGCTTCTTGTTCCCTACCGTCAGCTCGGTGGCGCGCGCAGCCAGCACTTCGGGCTCGAAATACTGCGCGAGGTCGAGGCCGTCAGCAGCGGCTTTGGCGGACGCTGCAGGAGCTCCCGCTGCGTCCGCCTTGCCCGCGATGGCCGCCATGCTGGAACGCCAGGCGTCGATATCGAGCGAGCGCAGGTTGACGTTGACCACCAGTCCGGCGTCCGGCTGCGGTGCGGGAACGTTGACGCCGATTCCGGCACGGACCACTTCCCAAGTGGCGTCATTTCCGGTGCCCTTGCGACGTTGGTAACGGGCGTTGATGGTAGTGCCCAGGCTGGCCTTGATCTCATCGCGCTGCGCGCCGCTCGCTTCGGGCGCCAGTCCGGTCAGTTCAAAACGCAGCGGCATCGCTTCTCCGGGCACCTTGCGCAAGGGCGATGGAAAATCCAGTCCGATTCCCTGCATGCTCGACTCGAGGATGATGTCGGGACGTTTGTCGCGCACATTCACCTGCAGCACATAGCGCGATCCGCCATTCACCCGCTGAAGCAGCCGTTGCATGACGGGCGTGGAATAGGTGCGGCGCAACTCCTCGACCGAGGCCGCGCCTTCAGCGCGTACCGCAATCAGTCCTTCGCGCTGGCTGCCGCCCGAAAGCGCGACCGGTCCGCCAAGGAAATTTGCGCGCAAGCCCGACAATTCGAAACCGGTTTCACTGAAGCGCAGTTCCCCGGTAGTTCGCGACAGCGGCGGCATGTTATCAAACAGCGTGACGTCGTTGTTAGCGAACTGCAACGTACCCTTCACCTTCGAACTTTCCATCTCATGCAAAGGCAGCTGAAGGTTCAGCAACAGCTTGGCGCTGCCGGCGGCACGCGTCTGTTCCGTGAAGTGTCCGATCCACCCGCCGACCGGCGACTGGACGGTAAATCCGAGCAGTTCCTGCAGCGGCCCTTGGGCGGTCCCGGTCACCGACAGCAGCGGACTGGCGGCGATCAGGTCAGGTATGCCTGCCAGGACATTGGACAAGGCCACATTGTGCGACCTGGCAGTATCGGCGCGGACCTCCAGCCGGGTGCGGTCAATCAGCAAGCGCCCGTTGATGTTCTCGATCGACGGCCACATCTGGCGCGAACGATCGCCCTGTGCGAACTGGCCTGGCGCGTAATCCAGCTTGCCGTTCTCGATGCGGCCGCTGACAGTGAACTGGCCTTTGGGCTTTTCGCCGGGACGAGTGGTACGGAAAGGGAAATCGTCCAGGTTGCCTTTCAATACAAGCGTCACGTCATTGAGCTTCCCGTCCTGCAGTCCGCCGCTCAGCCAGTGCGTCACGTCGGGCGAGGCCTTCAGTGGCAGGTAGCGGCTTGTCCTGCGCATGTCTGCCTGATCCAGGTGCCCCTGCAATTCCAGCGCGCCGCGCCCGGCCTGCTTGCTACCCAGCGTGGTGGAATAACGCCCGGCGAGCGACCCGCGCATGCCTTCATGCAGGAAGCGCGAATTATTGACCTGGAACTGCAGGCGGTTGCCTTCCTGCAACGTCCAGCGCGCAGCGAGTTCCAGTTCGTCGAATCCCAGCTCGGGCTCGGCAAAAAGGCCCGGCACTTGCAAGGCTGCCTTTTCCGCATTGATCCTGAGATTGCCGCCCTGTTCGTTCAGGTCGACCGATCCGGTCATGTTCGCGATCCCGGGTATCGCCGGCACTGCCGGCACCGCTGCTGTAGTAGAAGTCTTTGCGCGCCCCGGCCGGGCCGGTTGCGGCCGTATGCCAAGCGCTGCGAAATCGCCCTTCACCTGATAAGACTTGATGTCCGGGTACATGCCCTGCCATTTCGCGCTGAAATTCGTCAGGCGGCCTTCGGGCGCCAGGTCGGCTATCAGGCGCCGCTGCTCCTCGCTCAGCGGCAATCGGCTGGCGAAACTCGCCAGGGCCTGCAGGTCGGCCGAGGCCAGTTCCACTTCGGTGTTCGCAGGCCGGGTGCCGCTGGCGCTGACGAAGCGCTCGCGGATCGTGGTCGGCGGCAACCGCAGGCCGTCACTGGTCTCGAATGAAAAATCCTGGAGCGCAAACCTGTGGCCGCGACGGCCGTACGAGAACAGCCTGTCGGGGCGCTTGCCCAGCGTCTCGGCGGCAGCAACCCGGCCCTCGACCCGCGCAAGGTTCAACACGTCGAGGTCGGGCCGCAGGCGCGTGGAGAGGCCCGACAGGCTCAGGTCGGCGGTCAGGTCGACTACGGCTGCATGATCGAAACTGAGCCAGGCACGCACCGCTCCGCGTCCCTGCTGTATCTCGACCGGATAATCGATCCATGTCGCGCCGCGCGCAAGGTCGGCTTCGCGCCAGTCCGCATACAAGGTTCCCGTCCAGCCCTTTGGATCCGAGATGCGCTGTGCGAACGGCGAATGGGAAAAACGGGCACGAAGGTCCAGTGGCGCCCCTACCTCAGGCGGTGGCGTGGCCTTGATGGCGATGCGATGCTGCAACCAGTTGTTTTCGATGACCGCGGTCATCTGGCCCAGAACCAGCTCGGGGGCATTGCGCCGGGCATCCTTCCAGCGCACCCAGCCATCCCGGACGACGATTTGCTGCTGCTGCAACAGCCAGTCCAGTCCGCTGCCATCGCTCTTGCTGGCCGGATCGATATAGATGCCGCCGACAAACAGGCTACCTTCCGCATCGCGCTCGATTTCGAGGTCCGGGCGCAATATCTCCAGCGCTTCCAGACGCAGATTGGCAACAACGACCGACCACCATGATATCGTTGCCGATACCCGCGGCAGGCTGAGGGCGACCTCGCCCGTGCGGTTGTGGATCGCGACATCGTTCAACACCAGCTTGGGATTCAGTCCATGCCAGGATGCATGGATGGTACCAATCACGACCGGACGGCCGACGACGCGGGTGGCAACCTGCTCGACCGTGCCCTTGTACTGGTCAATGTTGGGCAGGACGACGTAGCGCAGGGCAAGGAACAGCACGCAAAATGCAAAGTAGCCGACCACCAGCGACTTGAACAGGATGGCAAGTATCCGGAGGGTGGCACGGTTGAGCGAACGGATGCCGTGCAAGGCCGCCCGCCCGGCGGCCCTGACAGGGCCGGGGCCGGCCCTGCGCACCGCTTCGGCTTGATCAGTGGAAGGCATCAACCACGCAATGGCAGGACTGGTTGTTCCCGCGGCGGCGGCGGGACGCTGCGGCGGACAGGATGCACAGGATGAACAGGACGTACAAATGCAAGATCAACCCTCTCGTTTCATTTTTTTATGACCAATCGAAGTTTGACTGATGCCAGGGACTCGCGGTTCGTCCAGCGCTGGCTCAATGCCGACCCCGCCCGCCTCCAGCAAGTCGAGAGCCTTGCCGGATTATCTCTCTCAACACCTGATTTTACTCGCCTGTTACAAAACGAAACTGCCGCGGGCATGGCACTGCCCCGCGCCATGCGGCGGGTGCGCAATTTGGTGCTGGCCGTCCTGATACAGCGCGACCTGACAGGCGCGGCCGACCTGGACGAGGTAATGACGACAATTTCCGGCTTCGCCGACTTCGTCGTGCGCACGCACCAGCAGGCCCTGCATGCCGAACTGGTGGCCGCGCATGGCGAGCCGATCGGCGAGGAAAGCGGTACGCCGCAGGAACTGATGGTGCTGGGCATGGGCAAGCTGGGCGGGCATGAATTGAATGTCTCGTCCGATATCGACCTGATCTTTGTCTACAACGAAGACGGCGACACGCGCGCAGATGCCGACAGCCAGCGGCAGTTGTCCAACCACGAATTTTTCGTACGGCTGGGAAAGCGGCTGATCGCTGACATCTCTGCCATCGCGGAAGACGGCTACAGCTTCCGGGTCGACATGGCACTGCGGCCGAACGGCAACTCCGGCCCGCTGGTCGCCAGCATGAACATGGTCGAGCAATACCTGATGGTCCAGGGCCGCGAATGGGAACGCTATGCCTGGGTCAAGGCACGGGCCGTCACGGGCCGGCCGGAGGATATTGCCTTGCTCGACAGCGTGGTGCGCCCCTTCGTCTACCGCCGCTACCTGGACTATGGCGCGATCCATGCGCTGCGCGACATGCATGCGCAAATCCGGGCAGAAGTGACACGGCAGGAAAGCCGCCATCCGGAACGCAGCAACAACGTCAAGCTCGGTCGTGGCGGCATACGGGAAATCGAATTCCTGGCCCAGGTGTTCCAGCTGATCCGCGGCGGCCGTGACCCGGACCTGCGCGACCGTTCCACGCGTGGCACGCTGGCTACGCTGGCGCGCAAGAACCTGCTCGCGCCAGCCGTGGTTGATGGCCTGCTCGATTCCTATACTTTCCTGCGCAACCTCGAGCACCGCTTGCAGTACCTGGACGACGCGCAGACGCACAACCTGCCGGCCAGCCCCGACGACGTGGCGCTGGTGGCGCGCATGATGGACTACGACACCCCTGCCGCCCTGCTCGACGCACTGGCCCGGCACAGGCATTTCGTTGCCACGCAGTTCGATGAAATGTTCAGTGAAAAGACCGGCAGCAGCAGCGGCGAAAATCAGGATGGCGCGGCGCGGGCGCCGCTGCTGGGCGAACACGACAGCGAAGAAGCAATCGCAGCACAGCTTGAACGCCTCGGGTTCGACGATGCGCAATCGACCGCACGGCGCCTGTTTGGCAGCATCAATTCGCCGCGCGTGCAGGCCTTGCCTGCCGCCAGCCACGCCAAGCTGCTGACCTTGCTCAACAACGCGCTGGCCATGGTCGCTGCGATGGAATTGAACCGCGCCGCAACCCTCTCGCGCCTGCTCGACTTCTTCGAGGCGATCGCGCGCCGGGCCGCCTATCTGTCCCTGCTCACCGAATATCCGAAAGCCCTGGCCCGGGTGGTGCGCATGATGAATGCCAGCGACTGGGCCGCCAAGTATCTGACCCGGCATCCGCTGCTTCTCGACGAACTGCTGGACACCCATTCGCTGGAGGCCGAGCCGGACTGGAGCGCGTTCGCGATCGAATGCCGGCGCCAGCTCGATGCGATACCCGGCGACACCGAACGCCAGATGGATATGCTGCGTGAACTGCATCATGCCCAGTTGCTGCGCTTGCTGGCGCAGGACCTGGAGGGCCAACTGACGGTGGAGCGCCTGGCGGACCACCTGTCGGCCCTGGCTGACGTGCTGGTCGGCGCAACCCTGCATGCGGTGTGGCAAACCCTCCCCAACCGCCATCGCGAGGTGCCGCGATTCGGCGTGATCGCCTATGGCAAGCTGGGCGGCAAGGAACTTGGCTATGCATCCGACCTGGACGTCGTTTTCGTGTACCAGGATGAGCATCCCGATGCGCCGATGCTATATGCAAAACTCGCGCAGCGCTTCATCACATGGATGACAACCCACACGCCGGCAGGTGTCTTGTTCGACATCGACATTGCGCTGCGTCCGGACGGCGCCAGCGGGCTGATGGTGACATCGATCGATTCGTTCGAGAAATACCAGAAGGGTTCGGCCTGGGTATGGGAACACCAGGCGCTGACCCGTGCCCGCTTCTGCTCGGGCGACGCCGAGATTGGCGCGCGCTTCGAGGAGGTACGCACGGCAGTGCTGCGCCAGCCTCGTGAAGAAGCGAGTTTGCGGGACGAAATCCTGTCGATGCGGCAGAAAATGCACGAGGCCCACCCGAACCGCTCGGCGCAGTTCGATCTCAAGCACGATGCAGGCGGCATGATCGATATCGAATTCATGGTCCAGTACCTGGTTCTGCTGCATGCGGCGCGCTATCCGGAACTGACGGCGGATATCGGGAATATTGCGCTCTTGAAGCTGTGCGGGGAGTTGGGCTTGATCGACCGCGCACTGGCCGTGGACGTCGCCGACGCGTACCGGAAATTCAGGCGGATGCAGCACCAGATACGCTTGCAGGGCGCGGACCGGGCACGGGTGGAGAAGGTGAAGGTGGAGGCGGAAACCGGACAGGTCCTGGCTCTTTTCCGGGCCGTATTCAAAACCTGAAAGATGCGGCCGGCAGCACAATTGAAAACGGGCCGCGAACGGCCCGTTTTCAATGAAACGCAGGGATCAGCTTACTTGGCCGTCATCAGCGCAACCGTGGTATCCAGCATACGGTTCGAGAAGCCCCATTCATTGTCATACCAGGACGACACCTTCACCAGGCGGCCCGACACTTTCGTCAGCGTCGAATCGAAGTTGCTCGATGCCGGATTGTGGTTGAAGTCGATCGACACCAATTGCTCGGTGTTGTAGGTCAGGATGCCCTTCAGCGCGCCCTCGGAGGCTTCCTTCATGATCGCATTCACTTCCTCGACCGTGGTGTCACGGGCGGCGATGAAGGACAAGTCGACGATCGATACGTTGATGGTCGGGACGCGGATCGCGTAGCCGTCCAGCTTGCCGTTCAGTTCCGGCAGCACCAGGCCGACAGCCGCTGCGGCGCCGGTCTTGGTCGGGATCATCGACATGGTCGCCGAACGGGCGCGGCGCAGGTCTTCATGCATCACGTCGGTGAGAACCTGGTCGTTGGTGTAGGCATGCACCGTCGTCATCAGGCCGGTGGTCACGCCGATCTTGTCGTTCAGCGGCTTGACCAGCGGTGCCAGGCAGTTGGTGGTGCACGACGCGTTGGAGATCACGGTGTCGCTGGCTTTCAGCACGCCGTGGTTCACGCCAAACACGACGGTCGCATCCACGTCCTTGCCGCCCGGTGCGGAAATGATCACTTTCTTGGCGCCGCCCTTGAGGTGGGCCGAAGCTTTTTCCTTGGTGGTGAAAAAGCCCGTGCATTCCAGGACCACGTCCACACCCAGCTCGCCCCATGGGATCTCGGCCGGATTGCGCTGGGCGAACACGCGGATGCGATCGCCGTTCACTATCATGTAATCGCCATCGACTTGCACCGTGCCCGGGAACTTGCCGTGGGCGGTGTCGTACTTGGTCAGATGTGCATTGGTGTCGACATTGCCCAGGTCATTGATCGCAACGATCTGGATGTCGTTTTTCTTGCCGCCTTCGTAATGTGCGCGAAGGATGTTGCGGCCAATCCGCCCGTAACCGTTGATGGCAACCTTGATAGTCATTTTTTTCTCCGGAGTTGAGTGTGTCTTGAATTCTGATCCAGTCAGGCAATTACCGATTTGACGGCGTTCACGACTTTCTCTGTCGTGAAGCCGAAATGCTTGAACAGCACGCCGGCAGGAGCCGACTCGCCGAATGTGTCGATGCCGATGACGGCGCCCTCGAGTCCGACGTATTTGTACCAGAAGGCCGTCACGCCTGCCTCGACCGCAACTCGCGGCATGCCGGCCGGCAGCACGCTGGCCCGGTACGCCGCATCCTGGCGGTCGAACACGTCGGTGCTGGGCATGGAGACCACGCGCACCGGCACGCCTTCGGCGGCCAGCTGGTCTGCGGCCTTGACCACCAGCTCCACTTCGGAGCCAGTGGCAATCAGGATGGCGCGTGCGCCGGGGGCATCGCGCAGCACATAAGCGCCACGCGCAATGTCGGCCACCTGGGACGCATTGCGCTCCTGATAGGCCAGGTTCTGGCGCGAAAAAATCAGCGTCGACGGGCCGTCGGTGCGCTGGACAGCCTGCGCCCATGCCACCGCCGACTCCACCGTGTCGCACGGACGCCAGTTGTCGAGATTGGGAATCAGGCGCAGGCTGGAAACATGCTCCACCGACTGGTGGGTCGGGCCGTCTTCGCCGAGGCCGATCGAATCATGGGTGAACACGAACAGCGCGCGGATCTTCATCAGCGCCGCCATCCGCAAGGCATTGCGGCTGTAGTCCGAGAAGGTCAGGAAGGTGGCGCCGAACGGAATGAAGCCGCCGTGCAGGGCAATGCCGTTCATCATGGCGCTCATGCCGAATTCGCGCACGCCATAGTTGATGTGGTTGCCAGCCTGATCCTGGCGAACCGGGATCGACTCTTTCCAGTTGGTCAGGTTGGAACCGGTCAGGTCGGCCGAGCCGCCGAGGAATTCCGGCAGCACCTGCGCCAGCGCCTGGATCGCATTCTGGCTGGCCTTGCGGGTGGCGATGTTTTCTTTCTTTTCCAGGCAGCTGGCGATGTAAGCGTCGACCGTGCGCTGGAAGTCGGCCGGCAGTTCGCCTTTCATCCGGCGCTGGAATTCGGCTGCTTTCTGCGGGAAAGCCTTGCTGTAGGCGGCGAAGCGCTCGCTCCATTGATTCTCGAGGGCGGCGCCGGACTGCCGTGCATCCCAGTCTGCATAGACTTCCGCCGGCACGTCGAACGGTACGTGGGGCCAGACAATGGCGTCGCGGGTGGCGGCGATTTCTTCGTGGCCGAGCGCGGCGCCATGGACCTTGTCGGTGCCCTGCATGGTCGGTGCGCCCTTGCCGATGACACTCTTGCAGCAAATCAGCGTCGGCTTGTCGGATTGGCGGGCCTTTGCGATCGCAGCGTCCACCTCGTCAACATTGTGGCCGTCCACGTCCGGGATCACGTTCCAGCCGTAGGCTTCGAAACGCTTTGGCGTGTCGTCGCGGAACCAGCCCTCGACCCGGCCGTCGATCGAGATGCCGTTGTCATCATAAAGGGCGATCAGCTTGTTCAGCCGCAGCGTGCCCGCCAGCGAGCATACTTCATGCGAAATGCCTTCCATCAGGCAGCCGTCGCCGAGGAATGCATAAGTGTAGTGATCGACGATTTCCGCGCCAGGCTGGTTGAACTCGGCAGCCAGCAAGCGCTCTGCAAGCGCCATGCCGACTGCATTGCTGATGCCTTGGCCGAGCGGGCCGGTGGTGGTCTCCACGCCCGGGGTGACACCAACTTCAGGATGTCCCGGCGTCTTCGAATGCATCTGGCGGAAGTTGCGAATCTCGTCCATCGACAGGTCGTAACCGGTCAGGTGCAGCAGCGCATACAGCAACATCGAACCATGGCCGTTGGACAGCACGAAGCGGTCGCGATCCATCCAGTGCGGATTGGCCGGGTTGTGCCGGAGATGACGGGCCCACAGCGCAACCGCAATGTCAGCCATGCCCATCGGCATGCCGGGATGGCCGGAGTTGGCTTTTTGTACAGCGTCCATTGCCAGCGCGCGGATCGCGTTGGCCATTCGTGCAGATGTCGGGATCGAGGTCATGATGAGGAAGTAAAATGCCAACCAGCCATGCCGCGGCGCGGCGGGGAGCAAGCAACAAACCCGCAATTTTACCAGAGTGAGGTTCCGGGTTAACCGATGTAGCCGATCCCCGGACTTCCGGCCCACCCTTTCTTTTGACTGAACGATGCCCCGTTTCTATTGCTCCTTCCCTCTGCAGACCGGCACGGAAATCGAATTGCCGGAGAACATTTCACGCCACATCCTGGTGCTGCGGATGCGCGCCGGGGACGAAATTACCGTGTTCAATGGCGATGGCGGCGAACACCTGGCGGTACTGTCCGAAGTCGGCAAACGGAGCAGCCGGGCACTGCTGAAGCATTTTTCCCCGCGCGAAGCGGAACTACAGTTTGCGGTGACGATTGCCCAAGCCCTGCCGGAAGGCTCGAAAATGGACTGGATCATCGAGAAATGCGTGGAATTGGGCGCCGCTGGAATACAGCCGCTGATGTCGCAGCGCTGCGTGGTCAGGCTTTCAGGCGAGCGCGCGCTGAAGCGACTGCAGCACTGGCAGGGGATCGTTGCCGCGGCGTCCGAGCAGTGCGGCCGCAACCGGCTGGCACCGGTGGCGGAGGCGGTCGATTTCACCGCCTGGACCAGCCGTCACGACCTGCACCGGCGGATTCTGCTTACTCCCCGGGCGACGCAGTCGCTGTCCCAGTGGGCGACCCACCAGCCGCGGCAGGCAGTGGCGTTAGTAATCGGCCCGGAAGGCGGCTTCACCGAGGCCGAAGAAGCGCTGGCCGAGTCGCAAGGCATGCTGCCGCTGTCCATGGGCCCGCGTGTGCTGCGCACCGAAACCGCGGCCATGGCGGCGCTGTCCACCCTGTCGGCCCTTTGGGAGCGCGACTGATGGGCGGGCGGGTCTGGCCCATGCCGGGGGAAAACACAGGGGAAACGCTTTATAATGGGCGGTTTTTCGATCACCCGCCAACCAAGGCCTGCTGTGCCATTGGCGGGAGTACCCGACCTGGCTCTGCATGAAGGTATTTCGAGGTCTTCCCAATGCCGAGGCCCGCGCGCCCTGCGCGCTCACCATCGGCAATTTCGACGGTGTCCATCGCGGCCACAAAACCCTGATCTCGCATACGCGGGAGGCGGCGGCTCGCCTGGGCATTACGTCAGCGGTGATGACTTTCGAGCCGCATCCGCGTGAATTTTTCGCAATTGCCGCCGGCGACCCGTCGCGGGCGCCCACCCGGATTTCCAACCTGCGCGACAAGCTGCAATCGCTTGCCGAGACCGGCGTGGACCGTGTCATCGTCGAGCATTTCAACGCACAGTTCGCGGCGCTGTCGCCGCGCGATTTCGTCGAGAGGGTGCTGGTCCAGGGCCTGCACGTGAAATGGCTGATGGTCGGCGATGATTTTCGTTTCGGCGCGCGGCGCGCCGGCGATTTCGAGATGCTCAGGAAGGCTGGCGCAGAATACGGATTCGAAGTGCACAGCCTGCCGGCGGTGGAGCATGAAGGCGTACGGATTTCCTCGTCCGCCGTGCGCGAAGCGCTGGGCCAGGGAGATTTTGCCCGCGCCGCCGAACTGCTGGGTCATCCCTACGCCATCTCCGGCCATGTCGTGCATGGCCGGAAACTGGGGCGCACGATCGGTTTTCCAACGATGAACCTGCGCATTACCCACAAGCGGCCGACAGTTTCCGGCATATTCGTGGTGCAAGTGCATGGACTCGGTCCGCGGCCCCTGCCCGGCGTCGCCAGCCTGGGGGTACGCCCCACCGTCGATGACAGCGGCCGGGTGCTGCTGGAAACATGGATATTCGATTACGACCAGCAGTGCTACGGACGGCTGGCACGGGTCGAACTGTTGCACAAGCTGAGGGACGAACAAAAATTCGACGGCCTCGATGCACTGGTCGCCGCCATCAAGAACGATGCGGAACAGGCGCGCGCTTGGTTCCGCCAGCACGCCAGCGGGGCCGTCTCCGCTACCGACCGAATTTGACCGCCTGCCGCAATCAAGCAAACAAGCAAGCGTCGATTCGATCAACCAGGATACCGAAAGCAAGCACATGTCAGACAAACAGAAACCGGCCGCCAGGCAGCCCAGCAAATACCCGGTCAACATGACGGAAACCGCCTTCCCCATGCGCGGCGACCTCGCCAGGCGCGAGCCGCAATGGGTGAAGGAGTGGCAGGACAAGAAAATCTACCAGCGGATCCGCGCGGCCTCGGCCGGACGCCCGAAATTCATCCTGCATGACGGCCCGCCGTATGCGAACGGCGATATCCACATCGGCCATGCGGTGAACAAGATCCTGAAGGACATGATCGTCAAGACCCGCCAGCTTGCGGGATATGACGCGCAATACGTGCCCGGCTGGGATTGCCATGGCATGCCGATCGAGATCCAGATCGAAAAGCAATATGGCAAAGGCTTGCCGACGGCAGACGTGCTGGAAAAGTCGCGCGCCTATGCCACCGAGCAGATTGCACGGCAGATGAAAGACTTCATCCGCCTGGGCGTGCTGGGCCAATGGGATCGTCCCTACCGCACCATGGATTTCGGCAATGAAGCCGACGAGATCCGCGCGCTCGGCAGCATCCTCGAGAAAGGCTATGTCTACCGCGGCCTGAAGCCGGTAAACTGGTGCTTCGATTGCGGTTCGGCATTAGCCGAGGCGGAAGTCGAATACCAGGACAAGCGCGATCCGGCCATCGATGTCGGCTTTGCGTTCGCCGAACATGACCGCATTGCGAAGGCATTCGGATTGCCGGCACTGCCGTCGCAACATGGCTACGCGGTGATCTGGACCACCACGCCATGGACGCTGCCCGCCAACCAGGCGCTCAACGTGCATCCGGAATTCACCTACGCGCTGGTAGAGACGCAACGCAATGGCGAGACCGTGCTGCTGATCCTGGCCGAGGAACTGGCGAGCGCCTGCCTGCAGCGTTACGGCATCGAAGGCCGCGTGATCGCGACCTGCAAGGGCGAGGCGCTGTCGCTGATCGGCTTCCATCATCCGCTGTGGCAGCTGGACAAGGGCTACGACCGGCTGTCGCCGATCTATCTGGGCGAATACGTGGCGCTCGATACCGGCACCGGCATCGTCCACTCGTCCCCCGCTTATGGCGTGGACGACTTCCTGTCCTGCAAGGCGCACGGCATGAAGGATGACGACATCCTGAATCCGGTGATGGGCGATGGCCGCTATGCGTCCTGGCTGCCGCTGTTCGGCGGCATGACGATCTGGGAAGCATCCAAGCCGATCTGCCAGAAACTGGACGAGGCCGGCGCGCTGTTCAAGCTGGTCATGTTCGACCACAGCTACATGCACTGCTGGCGCCACAAGACGCCGATCATCTATCGCGCCACCTCGCAGTGGTTCGCCGGCATGGACGTGCAACCACGCGATGGCGGTCCCACGCTGAGGCAGACTGCGCTGCAGGGAATCGACAATACCGCGTTCTACCCCGCGTGGGGCAAGGCACGGCTGTACGGCATGATTGCAAACCGCCCGGACTGGACCCTGTCGCGCCAGCGGCAATGGGGCGTGCCAATGGCCTTCTTCATCCACAAGGAAAGCGGCGAACTGCATCCACGCACACCGGAACTGCTGGAACAGGTGGCGCAGATGGTCGAGAAAAAAGGCATCGAAGCCTGGCATGCGCTCGATCCGCGCGAACTGCTTGGCGAGGACGCCGAGATGTACGTCAAGAACCGCGACACGCTCGACGTCTGGTTCGATTCGGGGACCACACACCAGACCGTGCTGCGCGGCTCGCACGCGGCCGAATCGCATTTCCCTGCCGACCTCTACCTGGAAGGGTCGGACCAGCACCGCGGCTGGTTCCACTCCTCCCTGCTGACCTCGTCGATGATCAACGGCTGCCCGCCGTACAAGGCCTTGCTCACGCACGGCTTCGTGGTCGATGGCGAGGGCAAGAAAATGTCGAAGTCCAAGGGCAACGTGGTGGCGCCGCAGAAGGTGTCGGACAGCCTGGGCGCCGAGATCCTGCGGCTGTGGGTCGCCGCCACCGACTACTCGGGCGAATTGTCGATCTCGGACGAGATCCTCAAGCGCGTGGTCGAAAGCTACCGCCGGATCCGCAACACCTTGCGCTTCCTGCTTGCCAATATCTCTGACTTCGATCCCCTGGCGCACGCGGTGCCGGTCGACTCCATGCTGGAGATCGATCGCTACGCCGTCGCGCGGATGGCGCAACTGCAAGCAGAAATCCTGGCGCATTTCGACGCCTACGAATTCCATCCGGTCACAGCCAAGCTGCAGATGTACTGCTCGGAAGACCTGGGCGGCTTCTATCTTGATATCCTGAAGGACCGGCTGTACACCGGCGGCATCGATTCGCCGGCCCGACGTTCGGCACAGACCGCGATCTGGCAGATCACCCAGTCGCTGCTGCGTCTGATGGCGCCGATCCTGTCGTTCACCGCCGAGGAAGCGTGGGCGGTGTTTGCCGGGGAGGCGGGCTGGAAGGAAAGCGGCGAGACCATCTTCACCCAGGCCTTCCACAAGTTGCCGGCGGTGGCGGATGGCGAGAATTTGCTGGCCAAGTACGCCCTGCTGCGTGAAATCAGGACAGACGTTACCAAGCAGCTGGAAGATGTGCGTGTTTCCGGTGCGATCGGTTCATCGCTGCAGGCGCAGATCGAGATCAAGGCCAGCGGCGAACGCTTCCGCGCTTTGAGCAGCCTGGATGACGACCTGAAATTTGTTTTCATCACCTCCGCTGCGAGCGTCACCGAAGTCGGCAGCGCCGCGGAAGAAGCGGTGCTGGTCACCGCATCGCCATACCAGAAATGCGAACGCTGCTGGCACTACCGGGCCGATGTCGGCGCCGACCATGCGCATGCCGGACTCTGCTCCCGCTGCGTAAGCAACCTGTTCGGCCGTGGCGAGAAACGGGTCCACGCTTGACGGATTGTTGCCCGACCAACCGGCGGCCGGCATCCCCGGCCGCCACCAGCACCTGAAAAAGAGAACGACATGGCAACCAGGAAGCAACGGATATCTCCAGCAGGCAGCAGCGCCAGGAGCACCAGCGCCGGCGGCAGTATCGCGCCGTGGCTCGGCATTGCATTCATCGTGGCCCTGCTTGACCAGCTGACGAAGATCACGATTGTCCAGATGTTCAGCTATGGCGAGTCGCGCACGATCACCGGCTTCTTCAATCTGGTACTGGCCTATAACAAGGGCGCCGCGTTCAGCTTCCTGGCTGGCCAGGACGGATGGCAGCGCTGGTTGTTTACCGGCATCGCCGCGGCCGCCGTCGTCTTCATCCTCTACCTGCTGCGCCGCAATGCCGCCCAGCGACTGTTCTGCATGGCGCTGGCGCTGATCCTCGGCGGCGCCATCGGCAACCTGATTGACCGCGTCATATATGGCCATGTCATCGACTTCCTCGACTTCCATGTCGGCGGCTGGCACTGGCCGGCATTCAATGTGGCGGACGCCGGCATCTGCGTCGGCGCGGCCTTGTTCATCCTGGACGAACTGCGGCGCGTGAACCGCTGACGAAGGTCGGCCCGCCCGGCACTGCTAAACTGACGTCCGAAGTCCATCGCCCCAAGCCACACCTACCTCCGGAGAATTTCAACATGGACCTGGCTGGCAAGAAGATCGTCCTCGGCCTGACCGGCGGCGTCGCCTGCTACAAGGTGGCCGAACTGACGCGCCTGATGACAGGCGCGGGAGCCACAGTGCAGGTGGTGATGACCGAGGCTGCGACCCAGTTCATCACGCCCGTGACCATGCAGGCATTGTCCGGCCGCACGGTGTATGTCAACCAGTGGGACAGCCGTGTCGCCAACAACATGGCGCACATCGACCTGACCCGCGATGCCGACGCCATCGTGATTGCACCGTGCTCGACTGATTTCCTGTCCAAGCTGGCCCACGGCGCCTGCGACGATCTGTTGTCGACGCTATGCGTGGCGCGGCCGTCGCATGTAAGGCTGTTCGCGGCGCCGGCAATGAATGTCGAGATGTGGCAGAACCCTGCCACGCAACGCAATGCGCGCCAGGTGGAGCAGGACGGCATCGCCCTGCTCGGCCCGGCTGCCGGTGCCCAGGCCTGCGGCGAAACCGGCATGGGCCGCATGCTCGAACCGGCCGAGCTGCTGGAAGAACTGGTCTGCGCATTCGCTGACAAGCCGCTGGCGGGCAAGAAAATACTGATCACGGCCGGACCGACCTTCGAGCCGATCGACCCGGTGCGCGGCATCACCAATCTGTCGTCAGGGAAAATGGGCTACGCGATTGCTCGCGCTGCCCGCCACGCCGGCGCAACGGTGACCCTGGTTTCCGGCCCGGTTGCACTGCCAGCGCCGGCTGGCGTGCACAGGATCAATGTCCAGACCGCGCAACAGATGCATGATGCCGTGATGTCGGTGGTGAAGGGGCAGGAGGTCTTCATTGCCGTCGCCGCGGTGGCCGACTGGCGCGTTGCCAATGCCAGTACGCAGAAGCTGAAAAAGCAGCACGGCCGTAGCGTGCCGCAACTTGAATTCGAACAGAATCCGGACATACTGGCGACAGTCGCCGCGCTCCCCGAGGCGCCGTACTGCGTCGGTTTCGCGGCAGAATCCGAAAACCTGATCATGCACGGGCAAGCCAAGCGCGAGCGCAAGGCGGTACCGCTGCTGGTCGGCAACCTCGGACCGCAGACCTTCGGTCAGGATACCAACGAGCTGGTGCTGTTCGATGCATCCGGTCATGTGACGCTTCCCGCCGGCGACAAGCAAGCGCTGGCACAGGAACTGATCGTGGAGATCGGACGCCGTCTCGCCGCTGCGGCGCCGGCGGTGGCATCTATACCGAAACCCGCGAAAGAACATGGTAAAAGGACCGCATGAAAAAACTGGATGTGAAGATCATTGACGAGCGGATGCGCGAGCAGATGCCGTCTTACGCGACCCCCGGTAGCGCAGGGCTGGACCTGCGGGCCTGCATCGACCAGGCGATGGTAATTGAGCCGGGCGAAACGAAACTGGTGCCGACCGGTCTGGCGATACATCTCGCGGACCCTGGTTACGCCGCGCTGATCCTTCCGCGCAGCGGACTCGGTCACAAACACGGCATCGTCCTTGGCAACCTGGTCGGCTTGATCGATTCCGATTACCAAGGGCAGCTGATGGTATCGACCTGGAACCGCGGCTCAAGCGCTTTCACCCTCAACCCGATGGAGCGACTGGCCCAACTGGTCATCGTTCCGGTGTTGCAGGTCGAATTCAACGTGGTGGACGAGTTCGGCGAGAGCGAACGCGGAAGCGGCGGTTTCGGCAGTACCGGAAAACATTGAACACGGAGGCTGCATGACCGATGCGAACCAGTCCTTGAGCGGGAAGCAGTCATCCCCGTTCCCGACCCGCCTGTTACAGGCAGCCTGCCTGCTGGCACTGCTGGCCGGTTGCGCTAGCGTTCCGCTGCCAACCCAGATGCCGCGCCCGGTTCAGCCCAGCGTATCGACCGCGCCAGCACCAACGGCCGAGCAGGAATTCCTGCGCACTCTGGTTACCTACCAGGACCGCCTGTACCGGGTGGCCGGACCGCTGCTGGTCAGCAATCCGGAACTGTGCAAGGGCAACAATGCCCGCAATCTCTTTGGCTTCACCGCCAAGAACAAATATTCCTGGTCGCCTGACCTGGCCGACGCCGCGCAGGCGCTGTTGGGTCTGGACGAGCGCCTGCAGGTGATCGGGGTGCTTGCCGGCAGCGGCGCCGAACGTGCCGGCCTGAAGCGCGGCGACAAGCTGGTGTCAGTCGAAGGGACCGCAATTCCGACCGGACCGAATGCCGAGCGACGGGCTGCTGGCGTGCTGGCGCCGATGGTCGGCCGCAAGTCCAGTGTCAATGCGGTCGTCGAGCGCGGCGGCGCAGCGGTGCCGATGGTGATCAGGCTGACCCGGGCCTGCGCCTACAGCGTAGAGCTCGGCAATGCGGAGAACGTCAACGCCTACAGCGATGGCCGCCGGGTAATGGTCACCCGCGGCATGATGAATTTTGCGCAGTCGGACGACGAGCTGGCGCTGGTGCTGGCCAAGGAAATGGCGCACAACTCCTTGCTGCACCCCAGCAAGCAGAAGACCAGTGCAACGGCAGGCGACCTGATCGACAACCTGCTGCGAATCCGTCCGGACATGAGCGCGATGGCAGGTGCAGCCGGCCTGCGCCCGATGCCGCAGGAACTCGATGCTGCAGCCGACGTGCTATCCCTCTACATGGTCGCACGCGCCGGATACCGCTATGAACAGGCGCCACGCTTCTGGGCCAAGCTTGCGAACCAGTATCCCGCCAGCCTCCTGAATAGCTACGCGGCGAATCATCCTGCTACCGAGTACCGGCTGTCGGTGATCGAAAAGATCGTGCCCGAGATCAAGGCCAAACAGGCAAGCCGGCAGGCCTTGCTGCCGTGATGGCCTGATCCTTTGTCAGGACGAAAAAAAGCCCGGACTTGTCCGGGCTTTTTCATGTGCCGCCACTTGCATCAAGCCTCAAGCCGGCGCCCTACTCCACTTCGACAATCTCGGCAGGCGATGCCGGCGGAGCCGTGTCGCCCTCGACGAATTCGAGCTTGACCTTCTCGTGCTCGTCCATGTCCACCGTGACCCTGCCGCCGGACACCAGCTTGCCAAACAGCAGCTCGTCGGCCAGCGCCTTGCGGATCATGTCCTGGATCAGGCGCGACATCGGCCTTGCGCCCATCAGCGGATCGAAACCCTTCTTCGCAAGATAGCGTCGCAGGTTCTCGGTGAACACGGCCTCGACCTTTTTCTCGTGCAGCTGCTCTTCCAGCTGCATCAGGAACTTGTCGACCACGCGCATGATGATGTCCTCGTCCAGCGCGCGGAAACTGATGATCGCATCCAGCCGGTTGCGGAATTCAGGCGTAAACATCCGCTTGATCTCGCCCATCTCGTCGCCAGTCTCGCGCTTGTCGGTGAAACCGATGCTGCGCTTCTGCAGGCTCTCGGCGCCGGCATTGGTCGTCATCACGATGATGACGTTGCGGAAGTCGGCCTTGCGCCCGTTGTTGTCGGTCAGCGTCCCATGGTCCATCACCTGCAGCAGGATGTTGAAAATGTCCGGATGGGCTTTTTCAATCTCGTCGAGCAGCAAGACCGCATGCGGCTTCTTGGTGATGGCTTCGGTCAGCAAACCGCCCTGATCGAATCCGACATAGCCCGGCGGCGCGCCGATCAGACGACTGACGGCATGACGCTCCATGTATTCGGACATGTCGAACCGGATCAGTTCGATGCCCATGATGAACGCCAGTTGCTTGGCGACTTCGGTCTTGCCGACGCCGGTCGGTCCGGAGAACAGGAACGAGCCAATCGGCTTGTCCGTCTTCCCGAGTCCGGCACGGGCCATCTTGATGGACGCCGCCAGCGCTTCGATGGCGTTGTCCTGTCCGAACACGACATTCTTCAGGTCGCGCTCGATGGTCTGCAGCTTGGCCCGGTCGTCCTGGTTGACCGATTGCGGCGGAATGCGTGCGATCTTCGAGATGATGTCCTCGATGTCCGCCTTGCCGATCGTCTTCTTCTGCTTCGATTTCGGCAGGATGCGCTGCGCAGCGCCTGCTTCGTCGATCACGTCGATTGCCTTGTCGGGCAGGTGGCGATCGTTGATGAAGCGGGCCGACAGCTCGGCCGCCGAGGTCAGCGCCGACGCCGAATATTTCACGCCGTGGTGCTCCTCGAAGCGCGATTTCAGGCCGCGCAGGATCTGCACCGTCTGCTCGACCGTAGGCTCATTGACGTCGATCTTCTGGAATCGACGCGACAGCGCGTGATCCTTCTCGAACACGCCGCGAAATTCCGTGTAGGTGGTCGCACCGATGCACTTGAGCTGGCCGCTGGCGAGCGCCGGCTTCAGCAGGTTCGACGCGTCCAGCGTGCCGCCCGATGCCGAACCGGCCCCGATGATGGTGTGGATCTCGTCGACGAACAGGATGCCGTTGGGGTTGTCCTTCAGCTGCTTGAGCACGGACTTCAGCCGCTGCTCGAAGTCGCCCCGATACTTGGTGCCGGCCAGCAAGGCACCCATGTCGAGCGAATAGACGACGGCATTCTGCAATATTTCGGGCACATCGCCCTGGGTCACGCGCCATGCCAAGCCTTCGGCAATCGCCGTCTTGCCCACGCCGGCCTCGCCGACCAGCAGCGGGTTGTTCTTGCGACGGCGGCAGAGGGTCTGGATGACCCGCTCCACCTCGGACTCGCGGCCGATCAGCGGGTCGATCTTGCCCTCGATCGCGAGCTTGTTGAGGTTCTGGGTGAATTGGTCGAGCGCGCTTTCCTTCTGCTGCACGTCGGCCGGTGCCTCTTCGCTGCCTTCCGGCGCCTTTTGCGGATCGGCCTGCTGGTCCTTGCGCACGCCATGCGAAATGAAGTTCACCACGTCCAGCCTTGTCACGCCCTGCTGGTGCAGGTAGTAGACGGCATGCGAATCCTTCTCGCCGAAGATCGCGACCAGGACATTTGCGCCGGTCACTTCCTTCTTGCCATTGGACGCGGACTGCACGTGCATGATGGCGCGCTGGATGACGCGCTGGAATCCCAGCGTCGGCTGGGTGTCCACTTCACCGGTCCCAGGGACGGTCGGCGTGTTGTCGCTGATGAAATTGGTGAGGGTCTTGCGAAGATCCTCGATATTCACTGCGCAGGCACGCAGCACTTCCGCCGCTGACGGATTGTCTAGCAGCGCGAGCAGCAGGTGCTCGACCGTTATGAATTCATGGCGCGCCTGCCGGGCCTCGACAAACGCCATGTGCAAACTTACTTCCAGTTCCTGAGCGATCATGCTTCCTCCATCACGCATTGCAGGGGATGACCCGCTTTGCGCGCGTGTGCCAATACAAGTTCAACCTTCGTGCTCGCTATGTCTTTCGGGTAAACGCCGCACATTGCCCTGCCATCGCGATGTACCTTGAGCATGATCTGCGTCGCTGTTTCGCGATCCTTGTTGAAATATTCCTGGATGATTGCCACTACGAACTCCATCGGGGTGTAGTCATCGTTGAGCAAGAGCACCTGATACATCGGTGGCGGCTTGAGCCTTTCCTCCTGCTCCTTGCGCACAACAACAGTGCTGTTCTCATCCTTGGTTGCCATGCGTCTATTCTAAAGCCTTCGATTTCCAGTGCAACGCGCGTCTGCGCGAACCTTGACATTTGCATTGATATTACGCCGATTCTTGACCATCCGCAGATGGCGCTGCGAATCCTTAAATCAAGGGCTGGCAGCACCCGGAAAAGGGACTTTTCGGGCACCCCTAAAAATATTGACATTTTTATTTTTTCATCGAACAATGCGATTTATTAATTAGTGCCTACAGGAAAGCACTATTGATAAGAAGTGAGCAAGTCGGAGGAGGGGCAGCGTTACGCGAGGCTTCTTGCTTTTACGGCTCGTGTGATTGTTTTAACTTGGAAGCTTCTATGGCAACTGGCACCGTTAAATGGTTCAACGATACCAAAGGATACGGATTTATCACCCCCGATGACGGTGGCGAAGACCTCTTTGCACACTTCTCGGCAATCCAGATGAACGGCTTCAAAACCCTCAAGGAAGGACAAAAAGTCCAGTTCGAGGTGACCCAAGGCCCGAAAGGCAAGCAAGCATCCAATATCCAGGCTGCGCCCTGATAACCTCAGGCGCCGGTCTTGCATGATTCAAGAATCCCCGCTAACCGCGGGGATTTTTTTTCCTGCCCGCCTGGCATACATTCCTGTCCGGCGCGGCGGAACCAACGCCCTTCTTGCCGGCGCCCGCCGTCGGGGGCGATGGAGTCCTGAACGGGTCAAGGCGAGTTCACGGCCGGTTCACGTCGACCTGCACTCTGCTGATTGAATTCCGCCACCGGCAAAGCCGTTGTGATGGTGAGGCACAGGATCGTCGGTACAATCACAATCCTTTGCAACGGAAAACGCCCCATGGACAGACTCGGCAACAACGAAACCCGCATGTTCCCGCAGGAACGCAACAAGCTGCACCGTTCCCGGACGGATTGCGATCAGGTGGACGGCGCTTTCGGTGCTGCAACGGGCCGCGGCTGGTTCGGTGGGTGCGACATGACGGGGTGCCGCGCACATGCCTGACCTGCTCGAACGCCTGGCAGTCTTGCCGCAGTACCTGATGCCGAAGACGATGCTGACGGTCTTCGCTGGCAAATGCGCTTCCTCGCACGCCCGGTGGTGGACCAGCAATGTGATTCCCTGGTTCATCGGGCGCTACAAGGTCAACATGGCCGAGGCGGCCAATCCCGACCCGGCCAGCTATGCCAGCTTCAACGACTTTTTCACGCGAGCCCTCCGCGATGGCGCCCGCCCGCTGGCCCAAGCCGACTATGTCAGCCCGGTGGACGGCGCCGTGATTCACTGCGGCCCGATCGAGGGGGGCCAACTGATCCAGGCCAAGGGCCACTTCTACAGCACCCACGCGCTGGTCGGCGGCGACGCCGGCCTTGCCGCGCAGTTCGACGATGGCCAGTTCGCGTCCATCTACCTGAGTCCGAAGGATTACCACCGGATCCACATGCCCTGCGACGGCCGCCTCACGCGCATGATCCACGTGCCGGGCGAACTGTTCTCGGTCAACCCGACCACGGCACGCGGCGTGCCCGGACTGTTCGCACGCAACGAGCGCGTGGTCTGCGTGTTCGAATCTGCGCGCGGCCCATTCGTGCTGACCCTGGTCGGCGCCACCATCGTCGGCAGCATGGCGACGGTCTGGCACGGCGTGGTGAATCCGCCGCGCACGGGGGCGGTGCGGGAGTGGCGCTACGACGACCAGTCCATCACATTGCGCCAGGGCGAGGAAATGGGCCGCTTTCTCCTCGGCTCCACCGTCATCATGCTGTTCCCGAAGAACATGTTGCAGGTGCAGGCCGACTGGGTGCCGGCGCGCACCGTCCGCATGGGCGAAGCGATGGCCATGGTTCCCGGTGCGCACCAGCCATGAGTGCATTGCCCGCGGCGCACGCACGAGCGGGGAAAATAGCTGCCGGCTATTCATCAGATCATCACAATCAATTCGATAACCTGCGCACTTGTAGTTACCATGTAGTCAATCGCCGTTCGTCAATGACGCGCAGTCACATCGGCACCAGCGCCAGATGCGATCACGCTTGCGGTGCTGGTGCTGCCAAGGCACCAGGCCTGACGGCTTGAAGCGATAGTCCGAGCAATCCTTGCAGGCATACAGCCCTTGGCTGCGCGCCCGTTCTTTCAAAGGAAACTACTGATGGCAAGCACGAAAACAAAAAAAACCGCAATCGACATCGGCATTTCGGATGCTGACCGCAAGAAGATCGCAGAAGGCTTGTCCGGCCTGCTGGCAGACAGCTACACGCTCTACCTGATGACCCACAACTTCCACTGGAACGTGACCGGCCCGCAGTTCAACAGCCTGCACCAGATGTTCATGGGTCAGTACACCGAGCAGTGGAATGCCCTCGACATCATTGCCGAGCGCATCCGGGCATTGGGCTATCCGGCACCCGGCACATACAAGGAATTCGTCAAACGGGCTTCGATCAAGGAAGTCGAAGGCGTGCCAAAGGCAACCGACATGGTGCGTCACCTGGTGGCTGCCCAGGAAGCGACTGCCCGTACCGCCCGCAAGCTGTTTCCGCTGGTCGATGCCGCCAACGACCAGCCGACGGCTGACGTCCTGACACAGCGTATCGACATCCACGAGAAAACTGCCTGGATGCTGCGCAGCCTGCTGGAAGAATAAGCACTGGCATCGAACAACAGTCCTGCCGTCGCTCAGTTTGCGCGGCCGGGGCCTGAAGCAATCAGAAAACCCTGAATGGCGTTCTGGGATATTGCCCTTCCGCTGACGGTGATGGGCTTCTCGCTGCCGTTCTTCTTCATCCCCACCACGACCATCGCGCTGAAACAGAAAAACCCCAGTCGAATCAACGATCTGGGGTTTTTAATGGAACCGGACGGGACGTCGCGAGACGTCCCGGAACCGCGTTACATGTGGTCGATCATCACCTGGCCGAAGGCGGAGCACGACACCTGTGTCGCACCTTCCATCAGGCGGGCAAAGTCATAGGTGACTTTCTTCGATCCGATCGAACTTTCCATCGACGAGATCACCAGGTCGGCTGCTTCGGTCCAGCCCATGTGGCGCAACATCATTTCGCCCGACAGGATCTGCGAACCGGGGTTCACGTAGTCCTTGCCGGCGTACTTCGGTGCCGTGCCATGGGTCGCTTCGAACATCGCGACCGAGTCGGACATGTTGGCGCCCGGTGCAATGCCGATACCACCGACTTGGGCTGCCAGCGCGTCGGAGACGAAGTCGCCGTTCAGGTTCAGCGTGGCGATCACGCTGTACTCGTTCGGGCGCAACAGGATCTGCTGCAGGAAAGCATCGGCGATGACGTCCTTGACGATGATTTCACGGCCAGTCTTCGGGTTCTTGAACTTGCACCACGGGCCGCCGTCGATCGGCTGTGCGCCGAACTCTTTCTGCGCCAGTTCGTAGCCCCAGTCGCGGAAACCGCCTTCGGTGAACTTCATGATGTTGCCCTTGTGAACCAGGGTAACCGATGGCTTGTCATTGTCGATCGCGTACTGGAGCGCTTTGCGGACCAGGCGGGTGGTACCTTCGATCGAAACCGGCTTGATGCCGATGGCGGAGGTGTTCGGGAAGCGGATCTTCTTCACGCCCAGCTCTTCGATCAGGAATTTGATCAGCTTCTTGGCGCCCTCGGAACCCGATTCCCATTCGATGCCGGCGTAGATGTCTTCCGAGTTCTCGCGGAAGATCACCATGTCAGTCTTTTCAGGCTCGCGCAGCGGCGAAGGAACGCCCTTGAAATAGCGCACCGGGCGCAGGCAGACGTACAGATCGAGTTCCTGGCGCAGAGCGACGTTCAGCGAACGGATGCCGCCGCCGACCGGGGTCGTCAGCGGACCCTTGATCGAGACCACGTACTCTTTCGCAGCTTCCAGCGTTTCAGCAGGCAGCCAGACATCCGGACCGTACACCTTGGTCGACTTCTCACCGGCGAAAATTTCCATCCAGTGGATTTTCCGTTTGCCGGCATAAGCCTTCTCGACCGCGGCATCCAGCACCTTGATCATCACCGGGCTGATGTCAGCGCCAATGCCATCGCCTTCGATGTAGGGGATGATCGGCTGGTCGGGAACGTTCAACGAATAGTCGGCGTTGACGGTGATTTTCTGCCCTTGGGCAGGCACCTTGATATGTTGATACATCGTATTTCTCCGGGTGGACGGGCGGGATGGAAAGTGAATCGGCCTGTTGCGTCGTTGCTGGTGTCAGCCAAATTGCCAGCTGTACTGCAAGCCTGCCCTGAAAACCGGACAAGCTGGCTTACAATCTGGTCTTATATAAGACATAAGACTAGGCGTTATATTATGCACCAGTTTTTTACCCTATGCCACAATTTTCGGCTGCGCCGGACCGTGTTTGCGGGCTGGCATGAAGCATGGCAAGCGGGCCGGGATTGTGGCTGGGCAGCGAAAGCCGGCGCAGCCACAATCAGCACAATCAGCACCGGGGGCGGCGAGATCGTCACGCGCAGTAGCTCCCCGGCGGCCTGTTAAACTGTGCGAATGCTGATTTTGCTGAACAAGCCCTTTGAGGTGATATGCCAGTTTTCACCCCATCCCACCCGCCCCACCTTGGCCAGCCATGTCCCGCTCGCCGGCATCTATCCGGCCGGGCGGCTGGACGCTGACAGCGAAGGGCTGGTGCTACTGACCGACGACGGCAAGCTGCAGCACGCGATTGCCGATCCCCGCCACAAGCAAACGAAAACCTATCTGGTCCAGGTGGAGGGCGAAGTCTCGCGCGAGCAGCTCGACCGCATGGAGCAAGGCCTCGACCTCGGCGACTTCACGACAGCGCCTTGCCACGCGAGCAAGGTGCTGGAACCCGGATGGCTCTGGCCGCGCGATCCGCCAGTGCGCCAGCGGGCCAACCAGCCGACCAGCTGGCTGGTGGTCAGATTGACGGAAGGAAAAAATCGACAGGTACGCCGCATGACGGCTGCAGTCGGCTTGCCCACACTGCGCCTGGTGCGGGTTGCGATCGGTCCGTTTTCGCTCGAAACCAACCCGCTGCTACCGGGCGAATGGCAGGAGGTGTCGCCGGCCGCATTGCAGCCCGCATTGCAGCCCACATCGCAGCCCGCATCGCAGCCCGACAGGCAATAGCCGGGTCGATCAGCCGGAAATCAGCTTGAGGTCGAACACCCTTTCCGTCAGCCATACGCAAGCAAGGATGGCGATCAGGGCCGAGCCGCCGATCAGTACCCAGCGTTTGTAGAAAATGCTGGAGCGCAAGCGGTATGCGACTGGCAGGAATGCGCAAACGATGGCCAGCTGGCCGGCCTCGACGCCGAGGTTGAATCCGACCAGCGCAATCGCCAGCGTGCCGGAAGGAAGTCCAAGATCGCTCAGCACGCTGGCAAAGCCGAAACCGTGGATCAATCCGAACAAGAACGCCATCACCCATCGTCGCTCCGCAAACAAGGGGAAGATATTGTTCAGCGCAGCAATGACCACGGAAAGTGCGATCGTCGATTCGACCAGCCGCGACGGCAGGCTCACCACCCCGAGGGTGGCCAGCGTGAGCGTGATCGAATGGGCAATGGTGAATGCTGTGACGATGCTGGCGACGTTGACCAGAGCTGGCCAGAAGGCAGGCACCGGTTCCCAACGGCGAGCGACCCGGACTGCGACCGCGGGCAACAACAATGCCATCAGGAACAAGATGTGGTCGAAGCCGATCCAGATGTGCCACACCCCCTGGGCGGCATAATCGGCGAACTGCTGCAGCCGCGACGGCTGGGACAATGAAAAGACCTGCTGCCCGGTATCGGGCGTGAAAACCCCGGTGCTGACCGTGCCTCCCCGCTGCAGGCGCAGCAGGCCCTTGTGCTGCGGGTCAATGTCGAAGAACAGCCCATAGCGTATTGAAATTTCGTTGCCAGTCGATGGACAGCGCGCCTCGAAGCGCATGACCTCGTAGGCGCCGTCAGTGTGGTCGTCGACCAGGTGATCGCTGGCCGCCAGCGCGCAGGATTGGCCACTGGACGAGATGGACAGCCGGGCCAATGCATAGGCTTCGATCTCCCGCTGCTTCTGCTTCAGCTCGCCCCAGGTGATGCTACCGTCGCCGCTGCTGTCGAGGCCAAGCGCGAAATCGAGGTCGCGCAAGGCGATATCCCACTGGCCGCGCACTGTATTCCCTTCCACCGTGAGCGCCAGGTAGCTGTCACTGGGCTTGTGGGCCTGGGCCGGCGACAGCAACGCCAACCACAGCAGGAGCAACAGCAGGCGCAGGTGGGGGTGAAGGCGCTTCATCGGGGAAGCTCCCCGACCCTGCGCGCCAGGTCGTCCAGGACTACATCGTCCACGCGGTTTGCTGCCCGCCACGCGAGGACCGGCGCCGCCGCGGCTGGTGCATGCGCCGCCAGTGCCGCTTGCAGCAGGACCCGGGCATCGCGCGGCTCGCGCTGCAGCCGCCAGTTGTCGACCGCCAGCTCCAGCGCTGCCTGCGCCGGCTGCCCGGTTTCCAGCATGAAGCGCGCCTCCTCTTGTTCGTGGGCCGTGTCGCCGCGCAGGCGGGCGGCAGCATAACGGGCCGCAAGCGTAGCGGACCGGGCCGGCGCCTCCGGCAGACCCAGCGCCCGCTCCGCCAGCACCAGCCGCAGCAGCAGCCCATCGGAGGAAGATCGATCCTTCAGTAGCGCCACGACCTCGCGCGGGCGCTGCAAGTCGAGCAGCAGGTCGGCGTAAGCCGCAAGCAGGAAGGTATCGTCCCGGCCGAGCGAGAGCGCCTGCTTGAAATGCCGCTCGGCGACCGCTGTCTGCCCCAGCCGCCGCGAGATTTCCGCCAAGCGCAACAGCACCCACAATCTGTCGGTCGCCGCGGCACCGCCATTGGCTGCCAGCGCAGCTTCCAGTGTCTTGTATGCCATTTGCGCACGTCCGGTCAGTCCATCCACCATCGCCTCGCAGCCGGTTGCGATCAGCTCGCTGCTGCTGTTGCGCAGGGCGCTGCAGTCGGCGCGCGCCAGCGGGTAGCTGGCCTGCACGATGTGGATCGTGGCGCGCAAGGCCCTGGCCGGCCCATTCGCGGGATTGCGGGCCAGCACTGCATCGAGATCCCGCACCGCACCGTCGAAGTCGTGACCGAACTGGCGCAATGAAGCACGCAGCACACGCACCTCGTCCGGCGGATCAGGAAGCGTCCACCAGGGCTTTAGCGCCGCTTGAGCGTAGCCGAGATAGCGCGGATCCCCCTCGCGCCCCACCAGGTCGTAATAGCGCTGTGCCAGCCGCACCGCCGTCCCCAGGTCATCGGGATCCGAGCGCAGCGCCTGCCGCAGGTTCGCCAGCTCGCGGGTAACAGGATCGGTGGGACGAAGTGGAAGGCGCTCCAGCACCTCGGCATCTGCTGCCGGCTTGCGCGGCGCCGCCGAGGCCGGGAGGAGAACAACAAACGCCATGGCCATGGCCATGCATTTGGACAGCGTCCGGAGACGAAATGGCAAGCGTAGCAAAATTTTCGAGATTTCCGAAAAAAAATGTCAACCGGTAACACGGCCGTGCGTTGAAGGATTGATTCTTCTCAGAATCGCCTTACTTTAACGTTAAATTGAAGGACATAATATGAAACTGATCGCTGCCCTGGTTGCTGGCCTGTTCTCCCTCTCCGCTTTCGCTCAAGCTGCTGCTCCTGCTGCTCCTGCAGCTGCTGCTTCGGCTTCGGCTTCCGCTTCGGCTCCTAAGAAAGCTGAAAAGAAAGCAGAAAAGAAAGCTGAGAAAAAAGCTGAGAAAAAAGCTTCGGCTTCGGCTTCGGCTGCTGCTTCGAAGTAATTCGAGCTTCAGTAGTAATAAAGGCAGGCTAGTCCTGCCTTTTTTTTGTTTACACTACCTGCTCCCTGCTTTGCAGCCCGAAACCCGAACCCGCCCAATGAAATCTGCTCTCCTGCGGACCAGCCTGGCACTTCTGATCACGCTGGCCGCCACCACTTCCACGGCCGAGAGCCGCCTGCCGGTCAAACAGATCACGGCGGGAATGCATGTAGTGCGAGCCGAAGTGGCCGCGCGTGACCAGGACCGGCAGCAGGGCCTGATGTTCCGGGAAAAAATGGGACCCAACGAAGGCATGCTGTTCATATTCGACCAGTCGGACCGGGTCTGCATGTGGATGAAGAACACGCTGCTGCCGCTGTCCGTGGCATTCCTCGACGACAAGGCGCGTATCATCAATATTGAGGACATGGCGCCGCAGACGCTGGATACACACTGCTCCAGCGAGCCGGCCCGCTATGCACTGGAAATGAATCGCGGCTGGTTCCGGGAAAAGAATATCAAACCGGGAACCGTGATTGGCGGTGTGCCGAAGCCTGCCGTCAAATAGCCATTCCTCGCCCTGCCCGGCACAGCCAGAAAGCCGTCCGGCCCGCAAGATCGACCAGCGTGCCGCACAAGATCAAACCAGATTCCGCCAAGATCCAATCGCCATGAAGGCTGCGTGGTACGCAGCGAGCGCCGCCCGCACGCGCTCCGAATAGAATTTGAAACGAAATTTAAAACGAAAAAAGCCCGCGCGGCATGACCGGCGAGCTGCTTCCGAGTTTCTTCTTTTGCTACTTTTTCTGCCGGGCCCGAACTTGCCGGGCCGACGCGAGCATCCGCTTAGGCCAGGGCCTTCAGGGCAGCTGCCAGGCGGCTCTTGTGGCGAGCAGCCTTGTTCTTGTGGATGATTTTCTTGTCGGCGATGCGATCGATCGTCGAAATCGACGACTGGAACACCGCAGCGGCAGCAGCCTTGTCGCCACCCTCGATTGCCTTGCGCACGGACTTGATTGCAGTGCGCAGTGCGGAACGCTGCGACGAGTTATGGGCGTTCTGTTTGACCGCCTGGCGTGCGCGCTTGCGCGCTTGTGCTGTATTTGCCATTAAAAATATCCTGGTACGTAATCTGAAAAAGCTGATCGGGAAGCCGCAGGAAAACCACCCGCCGGCCGAAATTCTGTCAAGCGTCGGAGTATAGCCGGCTTTCCTTCCCGGATCAAGCTCAACACGCCAAGTCAGGCGCGGCGCCGGTGTTTTACGGACAGCAAGACCCCTGCCGCTATAATCCCCCGCATGAATTTGCACAAAACCCTGGCCACGGTTTCCGGCCTGACCATGCTGTCCCGGATCACCGGATTGATCCGGGAGTTCCTGATCGCCCGTGCATTCGGCGCATCCGGCTACACCGACGCCTTCTTCATTGCCTTTCGCATTCCCAACTTGCTGCGCCGGCTGTTTGCCGAAGGAGCATTTGCGCAAGCCTTTGTGCCTATCCTGGCCGAATTCAAGAATCAGCGCGGCGAACAGGCCACCAAGGAGCTGGTTGACCATGTGGCAACCGTGCTGTTCTGGGTATTGATCCTGACCACGCTGGCCGGCATCGCAGCAGCCCCGGTGGTCGTGTTCATGATGGCGAGTGGCCTGCAGGCTGATCCGCTGGCATTCGATGCCTCGGTCCAGATGACACGGATCATGTTCCCATACATTATTTTCATGTCCTTCGTCGCGCTGGCCGGCGGCATACTCAACACTTGGCGGGAGTTTCGCATACCGGCTTTCACGCCGGTGCTGCTGAACCTGTCCTTCATCGGCTCGGCGCTGTTGCTGGCACCGCATCTGTCGCAGCCGGTGTATGCCCTGGCGATTGCAGTGCTGGTGGGGGGCATGTTGCAGGTGGCGATCCAGTTGCGCGCGTTGCGACGCATCGGAATGCTGCCGCGCATCTCCTTCCGGGTTCGTGCCGCCCTGGCCGACCCCGGCGTGCGGCGCGTGCTGCGCCAGATGCTGCCCGCGACGTTTGCCGTTTCGGTCGCCCAGATCAGCCTGATCATCAATTCCAACATCGCCTCGCATCTGCAGCAGGGCAGCGTGTCCTGGCTGTCCTATGCCGACCGGCTGATGGAACTGCCGACCGGATTGCTTGGCGTCGCGCTCGGGACCATCCTCCTGCCCAGCCTGTCGAAGGCGCATTCCCTCGGCGACACCACCGAGTACTCCGGACTGCTCGACTGGGGCTTGCGCCTGACTTTCCTGCTCGCCCTGCCCGCCGGCGCCGCCCTCGCCGTCCTGGCCGAGCCGATCACGACCACGCTTTTCCATTACGGCAAGTTCGACGCGCTATCGGTTGAGATGACCAGCCGTGCACTGATCGCCTACGGCGTGGGCTTGATCGGACTGATACTGGTAAAAATCCTGGCGCCCGGCTTTTATGCGCGGCAGGACATCCGTACGCCGGTCAAGATTGCAGTCGGCGTGCTGATTGCGACCCAGTTGATGAACCTGATGTTCGTCCCGTTCATCGCCCACGCAGGACTTGCGCTGTCGATCGGATTGGGTGCCTGCCTGAACGCCGGATTCCTGTACGCCGGCCTGCGCCGCAAGGGGATCTACCGGCCACAACCCGGCTGGACGATGTTCCTCATGCAAGTCGCCGGTGCGGTGTGCCTGATGGCCGGCGTTGCCGGCGCGACGGCCTCGTACTTCAACTGGATTGACCTGCAGGGACAGCCGCTGACCCGTGTCGCATTGCTGGCCGGGATCGTGGTTGCCGCCGTCGCAAGCTATTTCGGCGCGCTGCTGCTGATGGGGTTTCGCTTTCGGGACTTCAAGCGTTCGTCAGGCTGATCGCGCTCAATCGGACCGCCGCTTCCGGGCCTGCAGCTTTATTTACAGGAAGCTGCGAGATATGATGAATTGCATATGACGCTCACACCGCTCGAGTATTTCACGTCGCTGGTGCAGCAGGACGACTCGATTCCCCTGTTCGAGGCGGCGTTGTCAATTGCGCAGGACGAAGATCCGGAACTGGACCTGACCGCCCTGCAATTCGAAATCGACCTGATGGCAGAAAACCTGCAACGCAGGTTTCCGCCCGACGCCTCGCAGATCCAGAAACTGCGGCTGCTCAATCATTTCTTTTATCGCGAACTCGGGTTTGCCGGCAACGTCAACGATTACTACGCCCCGGACAACAGTTACCTGGACCGTGTGCTGACCACCCGCCGCGGCATTCCGATCTCGCTGGCAGTCGTCTACATGGAATTGGCGCAGCAAACAGGGCTGGAGGTGAAGGGAATTTCCTTTCCCGGTCATTTCCTGATGAAGCTGTCAGTCAGCTCCGGCGAAATCATCCTCGATCCATTCAACGGCAGCAGCCTGTCGCGCGAGGACCTGGAAGAAAGGCTGGAGCCATTTATCGAGCAGGACGAGCCGCCGGCAGAACTGCCGCTGGGCTTGTACCTGCGGGAGGCACAGCCGCGCAACATTCTGGCTCGCATGTTGCGCAACCTGAAATCCCTCTATGCCAGCCAGTCCGACTGGCACAGGCTGCTCAACGTCCAGCAACGGCTGGTCATTCTGCTTCCCGGTGAAATCGAGGAGCGCCGCGATCGCGGGCTGGCTTACGCTGAAGTCGAATGCCCGGAAGCTGCGCTGCGCGACATCCGGGCTTATCTTGCAGCCTGTCCCGATGCGGACGACGCCTCCGGGCTGCGGCAGCGCCTGCCCTCGCTGGAACAGGCGTCCAGGAGGATGAATTAGGAAACCGCTGCCCGCTTGCAGTCGGGCAAGGGGATCATCAGTCCTGGCGAGACGGAAATTCCCGGCTTCGCTGGTCAGCTTTTCGACCTGGCCTCGATCGTCTCCCACTTCTCCAGGTTCTCCATCAGCAGCGCATCAATCTCGGCAAAGCGCTGGTTCAACCTCTGCACTTCGTCCGGCTGGCTCTTGTACAGCTCTGCATCGCCCAGGCGCTCAGTGATGGATTTCTGCTCCTGCTCCAGCTTCGCGATCAGCTTCGGCAATTCTTCCAGGTCGCGTTGTTCGCGGTAGCTGAGTTTCTTCTGCTTTGGCGCTGGTGCAGGCTCGGCCGCGGGTGCCGCGGAAGGTTCATCGGAACGCTTCTGCTCCTGCCGCGCAGCGCGCGCGGCCAGTTCGGCTTGCGCGGGACGCATCCGCTCCCAATCGCTGTAACCACCCACGTATTCGCGCCAGCGGCCTTCGCCCTCGGCAACAAACACCTGGGTGACGACATTGTCGAGAAACGCCCGGTCATGGCTGACCAAGAACACCGTGCCACTGAATTCTTCGAGCAAGACCTCCAGCAATTCCAGCGTCTCGATATCGAGGTCGTTGGTCGGCTCGTCCAGCACCAGCACATTCGCTGGCTTGGCAAACAGCCGCGCCAGCAACAGCCGGTTGCGTTCGCCGCCGGACAGCGACTTCACCGGCGAGCGCGCCCGCTCAGGCGAGAACAGGAACTCATCCAGATAGGACATCACGTGCTTGCGCTGGCCGTTGATCTCGACCCAGTCGCTGCCCGGCGCAATGGTCTCGGCCAGCGTTGCGTCTTCGCTCAACTGCGCTCGCATCTGGTCGAAATAGGCGACCTCCAGCCGGGTGCCCTGCCGCACTGTGCCGGTATCGGGCGTCAACTCGCCCAGCATCAGTTTCAGCAACGTCGATTTGCCGGCGCCATTGGGCCCGATCAGGCCGACCTTGTCGCCGCGCAGGATCGTCGCGCTGAAGTTATCGACAATCTTTTTCGCACCAAAACTCTTGCTGACCTCGACCATCTCGACCACGATCTTGCCGGATTTCTCGGCCATCGAGATGTCGAGCTTGACCTGTCCCTGGCGATCGCGCCGCTGGCTGCGCGCCACCCGCAAGTCCTCCAGGCGTTTGACCCGGCCTTCGTTGCGGGTGCGGCGTGCCTGGACGCCTTTCCTGATCCACACTTCTTCCTGCGCCAGGAATTTGTCGAACTTCGCAAACTCGGTCGCCTCGACCGCCAGCAGGTCAGCCTTGCGCACCTGATAAGCGCTGAAGTTGCCGGGAAAGGACAGCAGCCGTCCGCGGTCGAGCTCGACGATGCGGGTGGCGACATTGTCGAGAAAACTGCGGTCATGGGTAATGAACAACACCGAGCCGCGATAGTCACGCAACAGGTTTTCCAGCCAGATGATGGAGTCGAAATCAAGATGGTTGGTCGGCTCGTCGAGCAGCAGCACATCCGGCGCGTTCACCAGCGCGCAAGCCAGCGCCACCCTCTTCTGCGTGCCGCCCGACAGCGAGCCCAACAAGGCGTCCTTGTCCAGCCGCAGCCGCTCAATCATGTTTTCCACCCGCTGCGGCGCGGTCCACGCATCTGTCGCATCGAGCCGGGACTGCAACTCGTGCATGCGTTCCAGCAACTCCTCGTCGTTGCCGGAACCGAAGGATCCGGCCAGATTCTCGTACTCATCCAGCAACTGGCGGGTCTCGCCCAATGCATTGGAAACCGCCTGGAACACGGTCAATTCGGGATCGAACGAAGGCTCCTGCTCGACATACGCCGTTCGCAGGCCCTGTTGCAGCACCAGTTGGCCATCGTCGAGCTTGAACCTGCCCGCGATGATTTTCAGCAGCGAAGACTTGCCGGTGCCGTTGCGCCCGATCAGGCCGACCCGCTCCCCGCTTTCGAGGGAAAATTCAGTGTGATTGAGGAGTGCGACGTGGCCAAATGCGAGCTGCGCATCGGACAGGGTAATGACTGCCATGAAGATAGATACCGATTCGTGAATTGTTGTTGGCCGGGGCCAGAAGATAAACAGGCGGATGCCGAGCGCCGGAACGGCGTGCTGCTCGGCTATAATTCGTCAGCTTTGGGTTGATCCCCGCGTCCTCGCCGTAGTTCAATGGATAGAACGAGTGCCTCCTAAGCGCTAGATACAGGTTCGATTCCTGTCGGCGGGACCATATTTTCTTTTAAATCAATGATTTAGAAGAAAATAACGGCGCGCGGACCCAGCGGGGACTCTTTAGACCGCTAGCTTACTATGAAAAACCGGGGCAGGCGCGAGGCCAGGCACCCTCCCCGACCAGGAATCGTCCAAACCGGCCCGATTTCAGTTCTGAAATCCACGCCCCTCCCCCAACGCCACTGCTGTCCAACGATCTGTCCAGGATCGCAAAACCAACTCAGGTCGCCCCGCTCGCCCCGAAGAAATACGCCGGCCTGCTAATACCCGAGCTTGCTTGCAGCAGGCTAATCCGCCGCCTTCCCACCCTTGCCGCGATCGTCGAACCTCGCCTCCCGCGCTTCCAGGCTTTCTTCCGGCGGATAGATGATCACCGACAGGAAGGTGATCGGACATTCAAGCAGGTTTTCCGGCCCGTGCGGAATCTCTCCGCGAAACGTCAGGGCATCGCCAGGCGACAGTACGTAGGTGCTGTTTCCGTGCCGGTACTCGATTTTCCCACCCAGCATGTAAATGAATTCCGTTCCGGGATGTTCGAAGGACGGAAAGCGCTCCGACTCATGGTCAATCGTGATCAGGAAGGGATCAAACACCTTGGTCGGCCCCTGGTCATAGGCCAGCAGGTGATAGGTGTGCCCCAACTTGCTGCCGCGCCGAACCACCTCCATGGCTTCGTCCTTCCTGACCAGTTGGGCATTTCCCTGCGGCATATCGTAGTCGCGGAACAGGGCGGACATTGAAACGCCCAAGGCCTGCGAGACCCGCGCCAGCGTGTCCAGGCTGGTAGCCGTCTGCGCATTCTCTATTCGCGACAACATGCCGCCGCTGATGCCCGCGCGCGCCGACACGTCGGCAATCGTCAAACCTTGTTGCAGCCTTGCTCGCCTGATGGTGCTGCCCAGATGGCGTTCGAGCATGCCGGATTGTTCGTGTTCGTTCATTTGATTGGAGGAAATGGATAAAGCAGCGAAGCATTGCCAATGGGGCAATACCTGAGCAATAAGTTTAATACAGCGAAAAAAAATTGACCATGACGAATTCTTTCATGCACAATGAGCACAAATAGTTCGCTGTATGCATATTTCGCAGCCGCGCCAAGTAAGGCCCGGGCAGCGACATCCTACCGGGAACTATACCAATTCACTCATTTCAGGAATGGTTGCCATGTCCCCAATCGAAGCGAAACAGTTTCTGGAAAAGAACGACATCAAACTGGTGCTGGCACAGTTTGTTGACATCCACGGCGTGGCGAAAGCGAAGTCGGTGCCGGTGAGCCACTTCGACGACATTCTTGGAAACGGCGCTGGCTTTGCCGGCTTCGCGATCTCCGGCATGGGAATCGATCCGCACGGTCCGGATTTCATGGCACGCGGCGACCTCGCCACGCTCTCGCTGGTGCCGTGGCAGCCGGGTTACGCACGGATCGCCTGTGATGGTCATGTCAACGGCGAGCCCTGGCATCATGATGCGCGCGTCGTGCTGAAGGAACAGATCCGGCGCCTGGAACAACGCGGCCTTGGCTTCTTTACCGGGCTCGAGCCCGAGTTCTCGCTGCTCAAGCGCAGTGAAGACGGGAGTGTGGCCCCGTTCGACAGTACCGATGTCCAGCAAAAGCCCTGCTACGACTACAAGGGCCTGACCCGCGCGAACCAGTTCCTGGAAAAGCTGGTCAGCAGCCTGCAGGGTGCCGGGCTGGATATTTTCCAGATCGATCATGAAGACGCCAACGGACAGTTCGAAGTCAACTACACCTTCGCCGATGCCCTGAAGTCGTGCGACCAGTTCGTGATGTTCAAGATGGCCGCATCCGAGATCGCCAACGAGCTCGGCCTGATCTGTTCCTTCATGCCCAAGCCCTTTTCCAACCTGCCCGGCAATGGCATGCACATGCACATGTCGATCGGCGACGGACAGCGCAACCTGTTCGAGGACAAGAATGACCCGCGCGGGCTGGACCTGTCGAAGTTGGCCTACCAGTTCCTTGCGGGTGTGCTCAAGCATGCGCCGGCACTGGCAGCCTTGTGCGCGCCGACCGTCAATTCCTACAAGCGCCTGGTGGTGGGCCGCTCCCTGACCGGCGCGACCTGGGCGCCGGCCTACATCAGCTACGGCGACAACAACCGTTCCTCGATGGTGCGGATACCAAAGGGACGGCTCGAACTACGCCTGCCTGACGGCGCCTGCAATGCCTATCTCGCCACTGCGGCCGTGATCGCCGCAGGCCTGGATGGGATTGACAACGACCTCGATCCCGGCGAACCGCAAAACACCAATCTGTACCTGCTCTCGGAGCGGGAACTCAAGGAGAGAGGGATCGGCATCCTGCCGCAAAACCTGCTGGCTGCCGTCACCGCGCTGGAATCGGATGGCCTCATCCGCGACGCACTGGGTCCGATCGCGTCAACGTTCATCGAGCTCAAGCGCATGGAATGGGTCGAGTACATGCGCCACGTGTCGGACTGGGAGCTCAAGTCCTATCTCGAATTCTTTTAATGCAGCTGCTTTGATTTGTAAGCGCCCTGATCTTGATGTCGGAAATAAGGAAAGAACCATGTGTGGAATTGTAGGTTTGCTGGTCAAGACGCCAGCCTTGCGCGCACAACTTGGCGAACTGATGGTTCCCATGTTGCTGGGCATGACAGAACGCGGGCCGGATTCGGCTGGCCTGGCGGTATTCACCGCCCCGCTCGCGGGCGAGCAGCGCAAATACAGCGTGTACTCGGGCCTGCTTGCGGAGGGCGATCATTTCAACTGGCAGGTGCTGGCGGACCAGCTGGGCACCGAGTGGAACCTCGCGGTCACCCTGGAAGCCAAGGGCAATCACGCCATCGTCACGGCAGCGCTAGAGCCGGCGGCGTTCAGGACGTGGCTGGGAAGCGCCTTCCCGGGCCTGTTCCTGCTCTCAGCAGGCCAGTCGATCGACCTCTACAAGGACATTGGCACGCCAGCCGAGGTTTCGCAGCGATATGGATTCAGCTCGATGCAGGGTACGCATCTGGTCGGTCACACCCGCATGGCGACCGAGTCGGCGGTCACGCCGGATCGTGCCCACCCCTTTACCGCCGGCGAGGACTTCTGCCTGGTGCATAACGGCTCGCTGTCCAATCCGAATGCGATCCGCCGCAAGCTGCAACCGCTGGGCATACATTTCGAAACCGACAACGACACCGAAGCCGCGTGCCGCTTCATCGAGTGGCGCATGCGCGAGGGTGACGATCTTGAGCAGGCGCTGCAACACGCGTTCAAGGAACTTGACGGCTTCTACACCCTGCTGATGGGAACCAAAGACAAGCTCGCGCTGGTACGCGATCCCTTCGCCTGCAAACCGGCAGTGGTTGCCGAGACCGAAGACTACGTCGCCATCGCATCCGAGTTCAGGTCGCTGGCGCACTTGCCGAACATAAAAAACGCTCGCGTATTCGAGCCTGCACCAGAGGAGATGTATGTATGGACCATCTGACATTTGACCTGACCAAGACGCCACTGCGCGAGGTGAACCGCTTCCTGCACCAGGAAGTGAAGGAAATCGGATCGGCCCGGGTCACCATCGTCAACGCCGACGGCGCGCACAGCATTGCTGCCGGCCTGAACGCACCGATCGAAGTTGAAATCCACGGCCATGCCGGCTACTACGCCGCCGGCATGAACCAGCATGCCAACGTCACGATCGACGGCAGCGCCGGCACCGGCGTGGCCGAGAACATGATGAGCGGCACCGTTCACGTCAAAGGCTTTGCCTCCAATGCAGCCGGCGCAACGGCCAACGGCGGCCTGCTGGTGATTGACGGCGACGCCGGCCTGCGCTGCGGCATCTCGCTCAAGGGTGCGGACATCGTGGTGGGCGGATCAGTCGGCAGCTTCTCGGGCTTCATGGCCCAGGCCGGCAATCTGGTCGTGCTCGGCGACGCTGGCGAAGCGCTCGGCGATTCCTTGTATGAAGTGCGCATCTTCGTGCGCGGCAAGGTCAAGAGCCTGGGCGCGGATTGCGAGGAAAAGCCCATGACCGCAGCCGACGCGGACATCCTTGCAACGCTGCTCGATCGTGCCGGACACAAGGAAGTCAAGCCGGCCGAGTTCAAGCTTTACGGCTCGGCTCGCACTCTCTACAACTTTCATGTCGACAATGCAGGAGCTTACTGATGAGCGACCATCCCCACACTCCCCGGACTTTGCCGCGCTTCTCGGCGACCTTCGATCCAAATACCCTGTCCGAGATCCGGCGCGCAGCCCAGACCGGCATCTACGATATCCGCGGTGCGGGCACCAAGCGCAAGCTGCCGCATTTCGATGACCTGCTGTTCCTTGGCGCTTCCATCAGCCGCTATCCGCTGGAAGGCTATCGCGAGAAATGCGGCACCGACGTCATCCTCGGCAGCCGCTTTGCCAAGAAGCCCATCCACCTGAAGACGCCGGTCACGATCGCCGGCATGAGCTTCGGTGCACTTTCCGGCCGGGCCAAGGAAGCACTCGGACGCGGCGCATCGATCGCCGGCACCAGCACTACAACCGGTGATGGCGGCATGACCACCGAAGAACGCGAGCAGTCGAAGATCCTGGTGTATCAGTACCTGCCCTCCCGCTATGGCATGAATCCGGACGACCTGCGCAAGGCCGATGCGATCGAAGTGGTGATCGGACAAGGCGCCAAGCCGGGCGGCGGCGGCATGTTGCTGGGCCAGAAAATCAGCCCGCGCGTGGCAAAGATGCGCTGCCTGCCCGAAGGCATCGACCAGCGTTCGGCTTGCCGTCATCCGGACTGGACCGGACCCGATGACCTCGAGATCAAGATCGCCGAACTGCGCGAGATCACCGACTGGGAGAAGCCGATCTATGTGAAGGTGGGCGCAACCCGGCCGTATTACGACACGGCGCTGGCGGTGAAATCGGGTGCGGACGTGATCGTGCTGGACGGGATGCAAGGCGGCACCGCTGCGACGCAGGAAGTCTTCATCGAGCATGTCGGCATCCCGATCCTGGCGGCCATCCGTCCGGCTGTGCAGGCGCTGCAGGATCTCAACATGCATCGCAAGGTGCAACTGATCGTCTCCGGCGGCATCCGCAACGGTGCCGACGTGGCCAAGGCCCTGGCGCTGGGTGCCGATGCGGTGGCAATCGGTACTGCTGCGTTGGTCGCACTGGGTGACAACGACCCGAGGCTGGAAGCCGAGTACCAGGCACTGGGAACCACGGCGGGCGCCTACGACGACTGGCACGAAGGCCGCGATCCCGCCGGGATCACGACGCAGGACCCGGCGCTGGCTGAGCGCCTCGACCCGGTGCTTGCCGGCCGTCGCCTGGCCAACTACCTTGCGGTGATGACGATGGAAGCACAGGTGATTGCCCGCGCATGCGGCAAATCGCATCTGCACAATCTCGAGCCCGAGGATCTGGTTGCACTGACGATGGAAGCGGCCGCAATGGCACGGGTTCCACTGGCCGGCACCAACTGGATTCCGGGACAGGGATCGTTCTGAGATCGGTCGGGCGGCGCAAACGGCCGGCCCCGACAAATCGTCGGGGTCGGCCGCTGGCGTTGTTGCCAGCGTTGTTGCCAGCGTTGTTGCCAGCGTCGGGCAATGCCCGGTCCGGCGGATCAGGCGGCGTCAGCCGGGCGCACTCTGCGTCGCTATCACGATGGCGATGAGCGGCCCCCGGGGACAAGTCGGAACTCGTATTTCAAGCGCACGTTCATCATCGAGCACCAGGCCTTGGTAGCAGTCCAGCCGGGCGTCCCCCGCCAGCCATCCGTCGCTGGCGGCAAAGAGGATTGTAAATCCCTGGGGCACCAGCATCGTGTCGGCGTGGATCGCAGTCACCGTAGCGTGCGCAGCGCCACGGCGCGTCATTACGTTCAGGCACAACACCGGATCGTCACCAATATTTCCATGGAGCGCAAGGTCCCCCGGGAATACAAGCGGCTGATGGCGTTCAGCAACGAACAGCGGCTGCATCAGGCTGCCCAGAGCCGGCCCCTTGGTCAGGCGCAGCGGGCCGTTTTCCAGAATCGTTGCAACCCGGTCCACGCCCTGGAATCGCGAGAACGGCCCGCTCTCCGCAATCTCCGCGACGCTAATGCGCCAGTCGAAGGCGCCGAAAGGTGCGCTGTCGTCCGGGCAAGGGCGGGAGAACAGGGTGCGTGTCATGCCGCCGCCATTCTTCCAGGGCTCCGCTGGAAATTCCTGCAATGCGAATCGTCTCATCAACTTCCCCTGCAGCGGGAATCAGGAAACTGCGCCGGCACCGTACTTGCCGACCAGCAGGGAGCCGGACGCAAAGCGCTCGATCGAATACGGTTTCAGCGATACATCAGTCGACAGGCCCATTGCTTCCTGCGCCAGGACCTTGCCGATTGCAGGCGAGAGCTTGAAGCCGTGGCCGGAGAATCCGTATCCCATCACCAGGCCAGCCACGCCGGGCAAGCGCCCCAGCACCGGGTTCCAGTCGGGGGTCACGTCGTAGACCCCGGTCCAGGAAGACGCAAGTCCTGCCGTCTCATAGCTGGGGAACCTCTCGGCAACCTGCGCCCCCACTTCGGAAATGTAGTCGAGCGAGATGTCGCCCTGCTCATTGTCGGCGCTCGACAAGGTCTCGCCGACCGTGCCCTCGCTGACCAGCATCTGCGAGCCGCCATAGCTGCGGCAATAAAGCATGCCCGGCGATCCCAGGTCCTTGAATACCGGCATGGCGAAGGTGTATGGCTCGGGTCCTTCCAGCGACAGCACAGTGTGGCGCTCCGGCTTTACCGGCATGCTGGCGCCGGTCCAGCCCGCGAGTTCCGGCGTCCAGATGTTTTGCGTACTGATGACGACATTGCTGCCGAAGCTGCCAACGCTGGTGTCAATGCCGACCACCTTGCCTGCCTCAATCAGCAGCCGGGTCACCGTTACGCCTTCCTTGATGACCACGCCCCGGCGGCGGGCAGCCTTTGCGAATCCGGTGGCGACCATGTAGGCATCGGCAAATCCGGCTTCGGGCTCATACCCGATCAGGGCTGCATCGTCGAAGCGTGCGATCGGCAGCAATTCGCTGGCCTGCATCTGGTCCAGCAGCCGTACTTCAATGCCCTGCGCCTGCTGTGCGGCAATCGACGCGCGCAGCGGATCGAGCTTGTCATTTTCGGGAGAAGAAATCAGATAGCCGCATTTCACCAGGCCGGCAGACGCTTCAGCATCATCCAGATATTCGGCAAAGTTTTCGAACACGCTCCAGGAGCGCCTGGCCAGATCAACGTTTTCCGGAACTGAATAATGGGTCCGCAGGATGCCCGACGATTGCGAAGTGGTACCGGCGCCAATCATGGAGCGATCCACCACCAGCACCTTCTTCACGCCCAGTGCTGCGAGATGAAAGGCGACGGATGATCCGATCACGCCTGCGCCAATTACGATTGCATCGAAGTGTTCCATTGTGTTCCCCGGTTGAGTGCGTGCGCAATGACGATATCCGTGCCGGGCACCATCAAGTTCTAAATTAGAATAGCTAAATATTTAAAGCAGTATTTCTAATACTAATACTGCCTCCTCCTACCTTCCTCATGATTACGATCAGCCATGAAATCAATCGAAGCCATCCCGTTTGACCTGCGCGCACTTCAGGCCTTTGTCGCCGTCTGCGATTGCGGTTCGATGAGCGAAGCTGCGCGCCTTCTTGGTGTGACGCAAAGCGCGGTCAGCCAGTTGGTGAAGTCCCTGGAAGGACAGAGCGGAGTGGTCCTGCTGGACCGCGATTTCCGGCCTTCGCGCCCGACCAGCGCTGGCCGGATATTGCTGGAACTGTCGAATGAATTGCTGGATCAGGCGCGCCGCATTTCAGCGCGCCTGGCAGATGCGTCGCGCGCGCAGGAAGTCCAGATTCGCCTCGGTTGCGTGGACTCGTTTGCAGCGACCGTGGGACCGGCACTGGTGAAGGCGATTTCCGGAACCGCCCGGCAAATCACGATGTGGTCGGGACTGACGCCGATGCTGAACGAGCAGATCCAGGGGCGCGAACTTGACCTCGCGATCGTGACCGAGACCTCGCTGAAGAACCCGCGCATCCGGCAGGAGCAGTTAATGTCCGAAGCCTTTGTCGCTGTGCTGCCGAAGAAACGAAAAAGGCCGGACCACCACGGCTTGCAGGCGATGTTGAAGAACATGCAGCTGATTCGCTACACGCCACGCTCCGTAATTGGCCAGCAAGTCGAGCGCTATATACGGCACATCGGCATCGACAGTCCGCGCCGTTTCGAGTTCGATGCGACCGACCCCCTGCTCAGCATGGTGGCGTCCGGCATCGGCTACGCCATCACCACCCCGATTTGCCTGTGGCAGGCGCGGCATTACCTGAAGGAGGTGGCGGTGCTGCCACTACCGGACAGCAAGCTCGGGCGGCGTGAATTTTTCCTGCTGTCGAGGGAAAGCGAATGGTCCCGGCTGTCTGCCGAAATTGCGCAACTGACCCGGCAGGTATTGACCAGGCAGACCATTCCGGAAATCCGAAAGGCGATCCCGGAACTCCCCGCAACCGCACTCCAATGCTCCTGACGAGAACTCAATGAACGATATGAACGATGCGACATTCAAGCTGGTGCCCGGCAACTCGCCGCTCCTGATTTCAATCCCGCACCTCGGCACCGGCATCCCGGCAGCCCTGAGGCCGGCCCTGACGGAGATCGGCGCCAGCGTCAGCGACACTGATTTTCATCTGGACCAGCTGTACGAGTTCGCCGTGCCAGCCGGGGCGACCATGTTGTCGGCCACTGTGTCGCGCTACATCATCGATATCAACCGGCCTCCCGATGGCGCCAGCCTGTACCCGGGACAAGTGACCACTGGCCTGGTGCCGCTCGAAACCTTCCACGGCGAGCCGGTATACCTGCCCGGCCAGGAGCCCGATCAGGCCGAGATCGCGCGCCGCGTGGAGACCTACTGGCAGCCCTACCACCAGGCGCTGGCGCAGCAGATCGAGGCGATCCGCAGCAGACACGGCTTTGTGCTGCTTTGGGAGGCGCACTCTATCAACAGCGTCCTGCCGCGCTTGTTCGATGGCGTCCTGACGGACCTGAATTTCGGCACCTTCGACGGCAGGAGCGCAGCGCCCGCTGTCAGCGATGCCGTGCGAGCGGTGGCCGGCCAAGGAGAGTTCAGCTGGGTGCTAAACGGCCGCTTCAAGGGTGGATACATCACGCGCCAATATGGCCAACCGGAGCGCGGCATTCACGCGGTGCAGCTGGAAATGTCGCAGCGCATCTACATGGATGAAACCACACCCTTCAACTACCGCAAGGACCTGGCCTCACGGGTGCAGCCGCTGCTGGAACGACTGCTGGATGCATCACTGAAGGCGGCATCCCAAGCTGGCATTCCATGAAACCCGGGCAGGGGGCGACCTGCTGGCCTGCCTCCATCACTGCGCCACGCACTGGTTGTCGCTGGTATTGGCCACGCCCCTGCCAGTCCCCTGGTTCTGACTGATCGCGCTCGGCATGGTGACCTGCACGCCCCGGTTCGGCGGCACCACGACGGGGGGTGCAGCCGGGCTGCTCACATAGCCGAACTGACCGGCATTGAAGGACTGCGTGCCGGCATTGTTTCGCACGACGATCACGCCATCCGTAACGTCGACATGCAAGCCGTTTTCCGGTGGCCTGCCACTGGCCGTTGGCACGCCGCCGCAATTGTCCTGGCAGAACAATGCGCCAAAGTGCGTGCCCCGTATGCCGATCGTGGCCGTCGGCGTGGTATAGGTCACCGCCTCCTTGTTGCGCTTGCCGATCAACCCGCTGACGGCGCGCAGGCCGCCCTTGAGCATGCTCAGAGCCGCGCTGTCGCCCTGCGGCCTGGCCGCGTCATACGAATAGCTCGACACGACCAATTGGGATTCGGGCCGCATCACGACTTCCGCATCATCCATGAATTTCAGGCGGGCATAGGCGTCCTTGTAGGTCGTCAGGACATCGCCCTGCATCACATCGGAACGGACTGAAAGCGAGCGCACCGCGCCGTCTGCACCCTTGACCGTCATCAGGCCGGACAGATGGGTGACGCGGGCGACAGCCTCAGCTGCGCCAGCAGGAACCGCAATTGCCATGCACAAGGCGCACAGCACGTACCGCATCGACGATTGGAAGTGAATTTTCATGTGCGTCATTCTCAATTGCAGACCGGCAGGGATTTGCGCGCCTGCTTGCTGGCAAGCTGCGGCTTCTGTGCTTCGGACTTGTCCTCCTTGGCGCCCTGCTCGTCTTTCTTGCTGCCGCTACCACTATCCGCCGACGTGGATGAGGACGAGGAGGACGAAGAGGACGTGGTGGGCGAGGAAGACGATGAAGATGAGTCGCTGGCGGTGCTCGATGACTGCGTGCTGCTCGAACTCGAGGAACTGCCGGGGGTGGTGCTGGCGAAACCAGTGGAACTGGCCGTACCGGCTCCGGCGCTGCCGGCATCGCTCCCGGCCGTGCTGGATGCACCGCCGAATGTGTCGGCGGTGCCACCGACGGTCTGGCCGCCAAGCGATGCCAGGCTGGTCGAACCGGACGGCGCCGCCGGTGCCGTTGGAACAACCGTGTTGTTCCTGATGCTGTTCGTCGCGGTCGCGGTCGGGTTGGCGGACTTGATGGCAGTACCGACGATGGTCGTCACCGCAGCCAGCGTGGTGCTGCTGGGCGCAGTGGAAACCGGCGGCACCGTCACTGGCGCCGGCAGCGTCACCACCGGCGTGGCACCGACGATGCTGGCCGGATCGGCAATCGAGACCGTGCCGCCGGTCGAGGTGAGGGAAATCGTCGACCCGCCCGGTACCGACAGGCTGCCGGCAGAGGTCACTGCAAGCTGTGCTCCCGCCGACAACTGCAGTGCTCCACCCGTGGAGCTGACACTGCTGTTGATCGTCAGGTTGTCATTTCCGCCGGTGCTGGACATTGCTTGCAGGCTGACATCGCTGCCAGCCGAAATCGGCGCGTTCACCGTAATCGGGCTATGCGCCGTCAACGCAATCTTGCCACGGGAAACGATCGGCGCATTGTCAACAATGCCGCCGGTATTGTCGATGCTGACATTGCCACCGGCAGCAGTGTTGGTGATGCCGTTCAGGACCAGGCTGGAAGGACTCGATACACTGACCAGCGAAATATTGCCGGATCCGGTGTTGTAAGCCTTGAAGCTGCGCACCTTGTTGGCGGCATTGTTCAGCACTGTACCCGCAGCCGAGGTCGTTTCCAGTTCATCCGCGCGCAGCGCATTCGTGATTGACAGCTGTCCGATCGAACCCGCAGAAGCAAGCAGCGTGAGCTCGCCTGCCACGATATCTCCGGTCACCAGGTTGCCAGTCTGCTGGGCCAGCGACACAATCGCGCCGGGCATGTTGATGGCGCCACCTGTTTGACTGAAATTGCGGGTAACGGTGAGCGAACCGCTGCCACTCACGCTACCCGCGCTGATCGCCAGCAGCGGCATGCTGGAAGTACCATTCAGTACCAGGTTGCCGCCGGCCACCTGCAGCATGCCGCTTCCGGCGATATTGCCGTTTGCGGTGTAGGTTCCGCTTCCGGTCGTCGTGAGCCTGCCGTCAATGCTGGTCAGGCCACCCACCGAGATCGAGCCACCACTCACAGACAGGGCGGTGGCATTTGCCAGCGTCAGCTTGCCGATGGCGTCGGTCCCTGCTGCGTGGAAGATGGTGCTGCCGGCGTTGAGCCAGACGTCATCCGATGCACCGGGCCGCACATTGCCCGCCCAGTTGCCGGCGTCGCTCCAGGCCAGGCCACCGGCCGCATTGTTGAAATAGGCGGTCGTCGCGGAGGGCAGCATGGTCAGGCGCGCAGCCTCGCCTTCAAACAAGCTGTAGCCGGCCCGGATTCCGCTGGGCGCCTTCGTGGCCGAAAAACTTCCGGAACGGGTGCCGCCAGCCGTCAGGAACGACCAGGAATCGCCGGCTGCTGGCGCGTAGGCGCCAAGGGACGAGACCGTCAGGGTGCCATCCAGCGCGAGCTGCCCGCTCGCGGCCACGCGATCGAATTGCGCGCCTCCGGCCAGTTCGATTTCGGTCACGCCAGTAGCGCCCTGCTGCAAATTGCCCTGCACCGCCAGCGTGCCAATACCGGCATCGCCACCAGGGACCAGGCGACCGTTGTTGACCAGGGAATTCTGCCCCGTGTCCACGGTGCCGCTGCCGGCCAGCAGGCCACCCTCAAGGTTGCTGAATCCGTCCCGCGCCGCCAGGGTCGCTCCGTTGGCCAGCTGAACCAGGCCAGTGTTGCTGAAGCTGGCCGCGCCGAAGCGGCCGCCGCTGATATTGACGCTGCCGGCGTTCGCAATCGCGCCAAGGCTCACATTGCCGGTGCTGTTGAGGACACCCGACCCGGTGATGGCAAGCGTACTGGACGCCGCAGCCGAGCCGGTACCGCCGGCCAGCAGGTTCAGGGTCCTGCCGTCAAGGGCCAGCGTACCCTGCGTGTCGAGATTGCCGACCTCGAAGGCCGCATCGCCGGCGCTGCCACGGATGGCGCCGCCGCTCCAGGCAAGATTGGCCGCCCTGAAGCTGCCACTGCCGGCCAGCGTGCCGCTTGCCAGGACCGCGTTGTTGACGGACAGATCCGTGTTGACCCTGGTGATGCCTGCTGCCTCGCCTGACGATGAACTTGAGGTCGACCCGAACTGCACCGTGGTGAGTCCGCCGTTGCTGCGGCTTTCCGAAATGGTGGTGCCGGCATTCAGGTCAACCGTCCCACCATAGTGATAAAAGGTCAGCTTGGCGTTGCCGGGACCGCTTGCGTCGAGCTGCAGGCTGCCGTTATGCGTCCCCGGCCCCAATTCGAGCGTGCTGTCCCTGACTATTACCGTTCCACCGCTCAGGTTGTTGAAGCGGGTGGTCGACTCGTTCACCGCCGCCACGCCACCAATCGCATTGGTCAGGCGTTCAGAGGAATCCGCGAGACTGATGATGGTCCCGCTATTGTTGATTTCGGAATCGCCCGTGAGCTTGACCGGGAAGCCGAGGAAACTGCCGTTGGACAAGCTCAGGGTTCCTGCGTTGTTGATGCGGGCGCCGGACGACATCCACAGCACGCCCCCGTCAACGGTGGAATTTCCACCCGATTGCAGATTCAGGGTCCGCCCTTCGAGCGTGGCGGTGCCGGACAGCAGCAGGTTGTTGATCGCGTATGCGGGATCCGGCTCGCTACCGCTGATGGTGCCACCGGTGAAGAACAAATTGTTCGCACTCAGGCCGCCGCTGCCTTTCAGGGTGCCGGCTGACACCGACACATCGCTGATCTGCGTCGGACCGTTCAGTGTCATGCTGCCGCCGCGCACGTCGAGCATGCCGGCGCCGGACACCGATCCGTTGGCGGTAAAGCTGCCGTCACCGGAGGTGGCAAGTATGCCGTCGACCGTCGTGATGCCATCAACCGTCAGCGCGCCGCCGTTGACGGCAATCGTCCCGGCGTTGTCGAGCCTGGTAGATGACAGCGTGCCACTGGCGACCAGTACGCTGCCCTGGTTGCTGATGGAGCCGAGCGAATGCGAACCATTGCTCGTCAGGACCGATCCGCGCAGCAGGCTCAGGCCTGCATCAGCCATGGCGGTGGAAGCCCCCCCGGAGCCGAGATTGATCTTGCGGTTGTCAACAACGACCTGTCGGCTCAGGTTGATATTCCCGAAGTCCCAGGCTGGATCCGGACTTTGGCCACGGATCGTTCCATCCGACCAGTCCAGTGACGAGACGGCCAGCTTGCCGGATCCCTGCAGTGTCCCGCCGTCGAATGATGCGCTCTGCAGCGACAGGTTGCCGTCGATGTTCACCGCCCCGGTCGAATTCCCTGCGAAGACGATTTTCGCGATGCCGGCATCGCGGCTGTTCTGATTGATCACGGTACCGGCCCCCAGCGTGATCGCTCCCGGGCCGTCAGCGGACGACGCGGCAAATTCGAGGATGGCGGGACCACTGGCACTGGCGTTGACATTGAAGGTCCCGCTGTGCGTCCCGCCGGCTAGCTTCAGTGTTCCGTCATTGAGGTTGACGACGCCGCTGTTGTTGAAGCTCACCACCCGGCTCCCTTCTCCGCTTCCCAGGCTGCTGAAATAGGAATACGAACTGAAGCGTGCGTTGTACGAGTCATCCTGCGTGCGGGCGACGTTGATCGTACCCGCGTTGTTGATCGTGCCCTCGGTTCCGGCGGATCCGCCGCTCGCCAGCCCGCCCAGGCGGCTGCCATTGAGCAGGTTGAATTCACCCGCATTGTCCAGCTGCGCTCCATTGGCCATCAGCAGTTCCGCATGGCTGGCATTCGAGGTTCCGCCAGCCAGCTCGAGGCGGCGGCCGTCGAGCAGCGCCATGCTTGAGAGCTGCAGGTTCTTCACCTTGAAAGCGCTGTCGCCTGGCTTGCCGGCGATGATGCCGCCGTTCCACTCCAGGTTAGTGGCGACCAGCCGTCCGCTTCCCTGAAGCGTACCGCCATCGATCGATGCGTTTTCGACGGCAAGATCAGTGTTCAGGTTGGTCGTGCCGCCCCCGTGCGCAAGGGTGAGGAAGGTCCTGGCACCTGTCGCTGCAGTCTCGACAATGCTCGCGCCCGCATTGAAATTAGTGACGGCTTCGTTGCCGTTCCCGAAGAACAGTTGTGTAACGCCGTCGGGATGAGTCGCGTTCAGGTTGAAGCGCCCTGAGTGATTGCCCGGCCCGAGCAGCAGCAGCGCATCAGACAGGTTGACGGTACCGGCATTGTTGAAACTGATCTTGTTCTGATCGTCCCACCGTGTGCCCAATACGTTGGCGTAGCCGCCCGAACCGGCACTGTTGGCGACATCGAGCTGGCCGAAATTATTGATCTCGGACACGCCCGTGTCGTACCAGGCATTGGCGCCGATCCGGCCGCCGTCGCGCACCGTCATGAGTCCGTGCAGATTCAACTGCGCTCCCTGCGTCAGTTGCATGTCTGCGCCCGGGTTGAGGGTGGATGTGCCGCCTTCGACCAGGTTCAGCGTACGGCCATCCAGGTTGATCCAGCCGCCAACGCTCAGGTTCTTCACGTGGTAGGCCGGGTCGCCTGCGCGTCCCTTGATTGTTCCTTCATCCCACGCCAGGTCGTTCACCCGCAGGCTGCCGCTGCCTTGCAGCGTGCCGCCGTTCAGCGTCGCATTGTGCAGCGTCAGGTCGGTGTTGATATTGGTGGTGCCGCCATACATCCCCAACTCGACCATCGTGCTGGCACCATTGCTGCGGCTCTCGCTGATGGTGGCGCCTGCATTGAAGTCAATCGTTGCCGCGCCACTTTCACCGCCTTCCAAGCGCAGGCGGGTCGTCGTGCCGGGCTGGCTGGCCTGCAACTGGAAGCTGCCGCTGTGGGCTCCGGGACCAATATTCAGCGAACTGTCACGAACCGTCACCGTCCCGTTGTTGTTGAAGCGAGTGCTGCTGCCCCAGGCACTGCCGATACTATTGCCGCCGTATCCATCCTCCGCGGTGCTGAGAATCGTGCCGGTGTTGTTGATCTCGGATGGCGCCGACTCCCAGCCGCTCGCACCAAGGTAGCTGCCGTCGGTCAGGGCCATGGCGCCCGCATTATCAAGCCGCGCGCCGTTCTCCATCTGCAGGTATGCCCCGGACACGGTCGACTTGCCTCCCGCTGCCAGAGCGAGGGTGCGGCCGGCCAGCGTGCCGTAATTGGTCAGCGTCAGGTTGGTGACTTCGTAGGCGGGATCGCCAGCCTTGCCGCGGATTTCACCGCCGCTCCAGTTGAAATTCGTGGCCCTGATCTGGCCAGTCCCTCCCAATACGCCGCCCGACAACGCGAGGTTCCCCAGGGTCAGGTCCGTATTGACCATGAAGGTGCCGCTACCCCACGCCCTGCCGAACCCCACGCTGGTACTGCCGCCGTTACTGCTGCTTTCGCTGATCGTTGCACCCTGTTCGAGCGTGACGGAACTGGAATAGCCACCGCCAAACACGAGTTCAGCCGTTCCCGGCTGGTCGGCCTGCAGCTCGAAGCGTCCGGAGTGCACACCGGAAGAGAGTTCCAGGGTGCTGTTGCTGACCCTGACCGTACCGCTGTTGTTGAAGCTGGCGCCGTGATTCGCCTCCCCCTGGCTGCCAAGGTAATTGGCACTATTGGCCCAGGCGCCGCCAGTGCTGATGATCGTGCCGGTGTTGTTGATCTCGGACGCAACGCCCTCGCCATAGTACGAAACAGCGCCCAAGTGCGCACCATTCGTCAGTGTCAGCACGCCTGCGTTATTCAGCCTGGCCCCATCGCGCATCGACAAGTAGGCACCATCGGCTGAAGAAATCCCTTCGGCGCGCAGCGTGAGCGTGCGGCCGGCAAGTTCGGTAGAACCGGAGAGCGAGAGGTTGCCTACGTCCCAGGGAGAATTGCCAGGCATGCCACTGATGGTGCCGCCGCTCCAGGCGAAGTTGGTGACACTCAGCTTGCCCGTCCCGGACAACGTGCCGCCCGTAATCCTTGCGTTTGCCAGCGTCAGGTCGTTGTTCAGGATCGTCGTGCTGCCATAGCTGCCGGAAAAATCGACCAGCCCGGTCCCCTCGGACGATTGCATGTTGACGGTCGCTCCATTCAGGTTCGCCGTCTGCCCATCCCCGGGCGCGAAGGAAAGCATGGTGTCGCCGCCGGCCAGCAAATTGAAACTGCCGCCATGCTTGCCATTGCCGGCGAGCCGCAGTGTTCCCGCATGCACGTTCACCTCGCCGGCATTGCTGAACTCCTCCAGCACCGTCACAGCGGGCGTTATCTTGTTCAGGATGCCGGCATTCACCATGGTGCCGCCCGACGACGCAATCGCTGCGTACGTGTCGCCGGTGAGGTTGACGGTGCCGCCGGCCAGGTTCTGGAAGCTGGTGCCCGCGTCGAGCAGCAAGCTTCCATTGTTCGTGAACTCCGCCAGCCCGGTATTGCTCCACACCGTGCCGCCAGAGAAGCGCGTCTGGGCATCGGTGACAATGGTCGAGTTGGTGCCAGTGCCGCTGGTGTTGAGCTTCACGCCATCCAGCGTGGCGCCGGCCAGCACCAGCCGGCCGCTGCTGGCGAGCGTGCCGCCGTTGAGCGCGATCGAACTGCGCAGCGCTGCCGTGCCAGCCTGCGACAGTGCCACATTCAGCTTGCCGCTGGTCGCCGTGATCGCCTGATCCAGGTTGATGTTGTTATGCGCGTTCAGGCTCAGCGTGGCGTCGCCTCCGGCGCTCTTGACGATCGCGTCATGGACGTTGATGTCGCCCGCTTGCGATCCGCCAGCAGTGGTGGTGATGCTGACATTGGTGCCGGCATCAAGCGCGGCTTGCAGCAGGTCGGTGGTGACCACCGCATCGTCCGCGGTATTCTCGAACGCCGGACCGTCTGTGACATTGGAGGCGAGTTGTTGGGCGCGGATCGAAATATTGTGGGGATCGATCAGCCATTCGCCGCCGGGCCCGAGGTCCGGGGCGCGCGTGATTGAAAAGCCTTGCTTGCCGGAGGTTTCCACAAAGCCGCCGCGTCCCTCGGTTCCGCGGGCAACCAGGCTGCCGTTGATCTGCGCCCGCTCCTCGGCCACCAGCCGGATGTCGCCGCCCGTGATGCCGCTGGCATCGATCAATGAATCAGCATCGGTGATTACCGTTTTCGTCGCCCGCAGGAAAACCCTGCCGCCCTCGCGTACGACGCTGCTGGCGTTGATGGTCCCGCTGTGCCTGACCAGCGCGCCGGCCAGGCCGACCCGGCCGGCCTCGGCCAGCACCTGGCCAACATTGAGCACGCTACCCTCGGTGCCGGTGATTGCCACCTTCACGCCGGGGGTCGCGGTATCGCCTATCTCGACAGTCTGGCCTGCGGCCAGCAGCACTTCGCCGCCGGGTGAACGAATCAGCCCCTGGTTCTCCACGCTGGAGCCGACCAGGTACACATTGCCCCCCTGCGGTGTCGTGATGCGGCCGAAATTCGAGACCGCGCCGCCAGGACCGCTGAAGTTGAGACGATCGGCGAGGAAATCCTCATTGCGCACATTGAGCGTGCTGCCGATGAAGCCGCCGACGTCGATCGTGGCGCCCGGGCCCACCATGATCCCGGCCGGATTGATCAGCCAGACGCGGCCATTGCCGGTCAGCGTGCCCAGCAGAGAGGACGGGTTGTTCGTAATGACGCGGTTGAGCACGGCCGACGTGCTGGATGGCATCTGGAAATTCACACCGGCCGCGCTGCCGATATTGAAGGTGTTCCAGTTGATGATTGCCTTGTCGCTTCCCTGGCTGACCAGCATCTGGTTGCTCAGTTGCGAAATGACGGCCTGTCCTGCCACCAGCTGGCCGCCGGTGGGAAGCGCATTTGCCGCGATCTGGGCAAGCGCAGCAGTGGAAAGCCCGCCCAGCACCACGCCGGCCAACGAGCGCAGCGAACGTGCCAGCAATGCTCTCAACAAGCCGGGCACGCGCTTGCGGGGCCGCCACGTCAGGGTCATGCGACGGCCGCCAAGACGCACCGTCATCACGATCGGCTTGATTGTTGTCCTGCTTGCCTTTTCCATGCTTCCCCCGCTTGCCGGTTCCCTCCCGGGCACCGGCTGCTTGTAACTCGTTATCGGGTCCGAATCAGGGTCCGGAACTCAGAATCCGATCATCAAGGCCACATGTCCGCGCCAGTGGCCGTCGCGCTCCTGCGCCAAGGGGCCGGTCTCGACGATGCGGGCAAAATCAGCCCGGATGGCGACATTGCGCCCACTCGCATAGCGCAGGCCCGCGCCGATGCTGGCCACGGTCCCGCGGCGCGGCACTGCCGTGCCGCCGACATTGTTGTTGAATCCGGTTGCCAGGTCCTGGAACGCCAGCAGGCGAAGCGTGCCTGGAATACCGGCGCGCGCAGCCAGCTCCGGCGCGTACCACTCGAGGTTCGCCGTATAGCCGCTGTCGGCCGCCAACGCGCGCTCGCTGAAGCCGCGGACAGTGGACGACCCGGCCAATCCTATCTGTTCGGCGGCAACCAGCGGGGAGCGGCTGAACTGGAACGTCCCACTGGCCTTGAGCTGCCAGTCGGCAGGCAAGGCCCTGAGCCAGTTGACACCGCCGCGCAGGATGCGGAAGTGATCCTGGGTGCTGCGGCTGCCGGGGTTGAGGTACGAATAGCGATCGACGGTGCCGTCCAGGCTGGTATAGCGAGTACCGCGTGCGATGTTCACGGCAATGCCGAAATTGAAGTCGAGCGACTGTCCCGGCGAGGTGTGCTGCCCCACCCATGTGGCGCTGAGCGGGTTGGTGGTATAGGGAACGCAACTCGATACCGGCGGCGTCGGCGGTGCGATGCTGAGCGGGATGCCGTTGAACGAGCAGCGCGCGTCGCTGTACTTGTGATCCAGCCCCACGACCAGTTTCTCCGTCTGCTGGCCCCGGCGCGGGAAATAGTGATTCCAGCGCACGCCGAGGATATCGCCCTTGCCGACGATAGCCAGCGCGCCACCGAGCGTGGGCGTGCTGCTGGGCGTGTTCACGCTCGAATTGCCGTAGATGAGGTCGAGACTGTCGCCGATTGCATAGAGCGGCAGGCGATAGCCAATGCTGTACATGTTCACATTGACGCCCGAAGGACTGTCGGGCGAACTCGTGTAGGCCATCGTCATCACGTGGTCGCGACCAAACAGGTTTGCGTGCTGAAAGGCCACGCCGGTACGCCATTTGCCAGTGGCCGGCGTGCCGGTGTTGTCTGCGGTGAAGAAAATGCGCTGCGGCTTGACCTCGGTCACCGTCACCTTGGCGTCGACCTTGCCCTCCTGGTCGCCGGCTCCCAGCAGCACCTCGACCTGCTTGGCGGGGTTTTCATTCGACAGCTGGATATTTCCCGACAGGGCAGCGAGATTAGGTACCTGGCGCAGGCGCAGCGAAGGCAGCCCGGCGAGCACGTTTTCGTTGGTGAAATGCAGATTGTCGACCACCGTGATCTTTCCCAGCACCGCCTCGGTCACGCGTATCCGGACCGCCCCGCTGCCGAGTTCCTGCTCGGGAACGTGGACCTGCACGGTACTGTAACCGCGACCCCGGTATGCCGCTTCGAGGGCTTCCAGCGCCTTCTGGATGTCGCCGTACACCCGCCCGCGGCCAGTCATCGGAGCCAGCAGCGCTGCGACCTCATGGGCGGGCAGCAGCGTGTTGCCCTCTACCTGATAACGCTGGATATCGAAGCGTTCGTCTGCGGCCAGGACGAACGAGGGCAGAACCGCGAGTAGCAGAACGAGAAATGAATACGGGACGCTGATGCCGGGTCGGAAGGACAGCATGCCTGACAGCTACTCCAGATGAAGGGGACGCTGGCCGCCGTGCCGCGAAACGGCGACTCAAGGAACCAGGGTGAGGGTTGCCAAGGCCAGCCCCATAGTTGCCAGTCTATAACATTCGACGTCCGGTTGTCGAACAGATAATTGCTGACAGAACACTGACATTGTGAGGAAAAGCAGGAGAAAACCGGGGGCTTCGCGGGGGCGAGAGAGGAAGGGGTGACCGAGTGTCAGTCCAACAGCCAGCGGACAAGCAAGATCATGCCGCCAATACTGACGGCAGCCGAAACCAGCATCCATAGCACGCCGAAAACGCGGTTCCTGTTCATCTTCATATTCGCAAGCGAATTCCCGAAGCGCCGTGCGGAATGGCAAATAACCAGTCCTCGGTCAGAGGATTGTCCTGCGCCGGCGCCAGTGTGTAACAAGCTATTATTTCGGCAACTTCCTTTGCCCGGCCCGACTATATTGCAGAATACGGACTCACTGTGCCGCACGGCCTGGCGCTCCCGGCCCCCAACCCGTAAGGAACATGATATGAAAACAAGCAAATTCATTGCCAGCGCAACCATCGCTGTCGCTGCGCTTCTCACGGGCTGCGGCTCGACCAGCCAGCCCTCCAACAACTATCCATCCTCGACCACCGCGGCGACGTCGGGCACTGGCCGGGTCGAATCCATACAGCCTGTATCCAGCGAGCGATCGGGCCTTGGCGTGGGCGCCATTGCCGGCGGTGTCATCGGCGGCCTGCTCGGCAACCAGGTCGGCAGCGGCACAGGCCGTACCGCTGCCACAGCAGCCGGCGCCATTGGCGGCGCGGTGGTAGGCAACCAGGTGGAGCAACGCAATCGCACCCAGACCAACGCGTATCAGTTGGGCGTGCGCATGGACAACGGTGGATACGTCACGGTGACGCAGGAAAGTGTCGGCGGCATCAACGTCGGCAACCGGGTACGCATTGAGAATGGCCGTGCCTATCCCTATTGACCGGATCCGCATCGAATCATTCAGTCCGGGGCTGGCAATTAGCTTGGAATAGTAATTGCGTTGTCTTTCTGTGAATACTCACTGGCACCCTGCCCGTCTGGCCGATGATGCCGGCGGGCAGGCTGCAATCGGATCGCCGCTTGCCATTAAAAAAACCCGCTGCACCTTGCGGCGCTGCGGGTCTTTCAATGCGACACGAGGCAAGGTCCGTTCAGACGATACGCACTTTCAGTTCGCCCAGGCCATCGACCGCGCCAACCAGCAGGTCGCCCTTCTTGACGGCAGCAACGCCCTCGGGCGTGCCGGAAAAAATCAGGTCACCCGGCTGCAGTTCGAAGTATTTCGACAGGTGCGCGATCATTTCGTCCACGCTCCAGATGAGCTTCTTGACGTCGCTCTTCTGGCGGTGCTCGCCGTTGACCGTCAGGGAAATCGTTCCCTGCGTGATCAGGCCGGTGTCCTGCACCCGGTGCAGCGGTCCGATCGGCGCGGAAGCGTCGAATGCCTTGCCCAGATCCCACGGACGGCCCTGCTTCTTTGCTTCACCCTGCAGGTCGCGGCGGGTCATGTCCAGGCCCAGCGCATATCCCCAGATATGCTGGGCAGCGTCGGCCACCGAGATGTCCTTGCCACCCTTGCCGATCGCGACCACCATTTCCATCTCGTGATGGAGGTCGTTGGTCATCGACGGATACGGCATTTCACCGACTTGTCCGTCCGGCACGACCAGCAGCGCGTCAGTCGGCTTCATGAAGAAGAACGGCGCTTCGCGGCCAGTGTGGCCCATCTCGATTGCGTGTTCGACATAGTTGCGGCCAACGCAGTAAATGCGGCGTGCGGGAAACACCTGGTCGCTGCCGACCACCGGAATTGTCTGGACTTGCGGGGGGAAAACATATTGCATTTCGGGCTCCTTGGTTTTTTTTGCATTATGCCATTGGCGCAATTGCGCCGACGGCGCACTCAACAGAAAAAGGCGCCGATCCGTGCCTGAGCGCCTTGTAGCGGACACGATACGCACGCATATATTGATTGTTGCCCGAAAGGAGTATCCGATGCTGCTGCGCGTGCGCCGCCTTTTCAAATCCGCCGGACGCAATGTGCTCAGGCTTTATTACGCATGCCGGGATCCGCAAACGCCACGCATCGTGAAGTTTGCCGCCCTGCTGCTTGCCGCCTATCTGATCAGTCCGATCGACCTCGTGCCTGAAGCACTTCCGGTGATCGGCGTACTCGATGACATCACGCTTGCGTCTTTTGTCATACCGGCACTGCTGCGCCTTCTGCCAGAGCAGGCGCGCGCACAAGCCGACCGGGCCAGCGACGCATTTCTGCGCCGCCTGGCTTTCTGGCGCTGACGTTCACCAGCCTGACTTTCACCAGCCTGACTTTCATCAAACCCTGATGGCCATGACGAGTTGTCAGGCTTCGCCAAGGTAGGCGCGCCGGACCGCCGGATCGTGCAGCATGCTGGCAGCCGCCCCGGACATGGTCACCAAGCCTGATTCCATCACATAGGCCCGATGTGCCGCCTCCAGCGCCAGACGTGCGTTCTGTTCCACCAGCAGAATCGTGACCCCCTGCGCCGACACCTGCCGGATCACCTCGAATATGCGCTGGACCATGATCGGCGCAAGTCCCATCGACGGTTCGTCGAGCAGCAATAGCCGCGGCCGGCTCATCAGCGCGCGTGCCATTGCCAGCATCTGCTGTTCGCCGCCGGACAGCGTGCCGGCCAACTGGTGCAGCCGCTCTGACAGGCGCGGGAAAATGCCCAGCCATTGGTCAAGGTCGGCGCCGATGCCATCATGATCGCTGCGCGAATAAGCGCCCATCAGCAAGTTTTCATGGATCGTCATGCGGGTGAACACGCCGCGTCCCTCGGGCACCATCGCCAGGCCGCGCTTGACCAGTTCGAACGACTGCAGGCGCGCCAGAGACTCCCCCAGATAGGTGACCTGCCCCTGCACCCGTGCCTGCGGCAGCGTATTGGTGATGGCGCGCAAGGTGCTTGTCTTGCCGGCGCCATTGGCGCCGATCAGCGTCACCAGTTCGCCGGTGCGCACTTCAAGGTCAATTCCCTTGACGGCTTCAATCCCGCCATAGGCGACCCGCAGGCCGGACAGTTCGAGGACCGGAGAACTCATGCGTGCTCCATACCGAGGTAGGCTTCGATCACGGCCGGATTGCCCTGCACGTCCTGCGGCACCCCCTCGGCGATGACACGCCCGTAGTCGAGCACGGTGATACGGTCGCACAGGCCCATCACGAGTTTCACATCATGCTCGATCAGCAGGATGGTGGTACCGCTTTCGCGGATGCGCAGCAGCAGCTCACGCAAGCCCTGCTTCTCGGTCGCATTCATGCCCGCCGCCGGCTCGTCGAGCGCGAGCAGCAATGGTTCAGTGGCAAGCGCGCGGGCGATCTCCAGCCGCCTCTGGTCGCCGTAGGAAAGATGGCGCGCAGTCCGGTGCGCCGAGGCGGCGATTCCGACCAGATCGAGCAGGGACAATGCGCGCTCGCGGATTTCTGCTTCCTCCCGCCGCGCCGCCGCGTGCCGCAGGATCGCGCCGATAACGCCCTGCCGCGTGCGCACATGCCGGCCTACCATCACGTTTTCGAGCGCGGTCATTTCGCCGAACAGACGGATGTTCTGGAAGGTGCGGGCAATGCCGGCCTGCGCGACCTTGTCGGGCGCACTGGGCGAATAGGGCTTCCCGTCCAGCACGAAGCTGCCGGCATCGGGCTGGTAGAGGCCGGTGATCACGTTGAAGAAAGTCGTCTTGCCGGCGCCGTTGGGCCCGATCAGGCCGTAGATCTGTCCGGACAGGATGCGAACGCTGACGCCGGACAACGCCAGCAAACCGCCGAAGCGCTTGCTGGCGCCACCGATCTCGAGGAGCGCATTCGTCATCGGGCCAGGCTCCCCGGCGCCGCTGCAGCAGCCGCATCGTGACTTGCGGTCGGCCGGTCTTCGGCGCGCCGCGAAGGCCACAGTCCTGCCGGACGGTACAGCATGATCACCACCATCGCCAGCCCGTACAGCAACTGGCGCAACACTTCAGCTTCCAGCAGGACGACGCCGAATATTGCGGTCTGCACCGGCTCGACCACATGGCGCAGCAACTCCGGCAATGCTGCCAGCAGCAAACCGCCAAGCACCACGCCCGGTATGTGTCCCATGCCGCCCAGCACCACCATGGCGACCACCGCGATCGACTCGGTCAGCGAGAACGACTCGGGTGACACGAATCCCTGGAAGGAAGCGAACATCGCACCAGCAACGCCGCCGAAGGATGCGCCCATGGCAAAGGCGAGCAGCTTCATGTTGCGGGTGTTGATGCCCATTGCCTGCGCCGCGATCTCGTCCTCGCGGATGGCGATCCAGGCGCGCCCGAGCCGTGAATGCTGCAGCCGCAACGAAATGAACATCGTCAGCAGCGTCAAGCCCAGGAACAGGTAGTAATAGGCATTCACCGAGGGCATCGCGAGCGGCCCGACCTGCACCATTGCGCCGCTGCCCGGCTGTCCCGCGAGCGAAACGCCGAAAACGCGGATCGGATCAATCATGTTGATTCCCTGCGGGCCGTTGGTGATGTTGACCGGCCCATTCAGGTTGTTCATGAAAATCCGGATGATTTCGCCAAACCCGAGCGTCACGATGGCCAGGTAATCGCCGCGCAATTTCAGGGTCGGTGCGCCGAGCAGCGCCCCGAACAGGGCGGCCAGGGCCGCGCTGAGTGGAACAATGGCCCAGAGCGACAGGTGGATGCCGTTCTTCACCACCTCCGGACCAGCAATGGCGACGAGCGCATTGCCGATCGCCGGATACTGATTGATGAAAGACTCGATCACCGCCGCGAACTGCGGCGACGCGAGCAGGGCCGTCATGTAGGCGCCCAGCGCGTAGAACGCGATATACCCGAGGTCCAGCAAGCCGGCGAAACCCACTACGATGTTGAGGCCCAGCGCCAGCATCACGTACAGCAGCGCCTGATCCACGATGCGTACCCAGGAATTGCCGAACTGGGCAGCAATGAATGGGAATACCAGCGCCACGACCAGTAGCAGCCAGCCGAGGCGCCGGCGCGTCGCAGGATCGAGCGCGCCCGGCCTCAATCTGATCGGACTCATGCCCGGTCCGCCACGCGTTCGCCCATCAAGCCGGAGGGCCTCAGTGTCAGCACCACGACCAGGACGACGAATGCAAAAATGTCCTGGTAGTGACTGCCCAGGAAGCCTCCGGTCAGGTCGCCGATATAGCCGGCCCCCATGCTTTCAATCAGCCCCAGCAAGATCCCCCCCAGCATTGCGCCATAGATGTTCCCTATCCCGCCCAGCACCGCAGCCGAAAATGCCTTTATCCCGGGCACGAATCCCATTGCGAACTGGGCCGACGAATAATTGGCCGCCCACAGCACGCCGGCCACCGCGGCCAGCGCTGCGCCAATCGCGAAGGTCAATACGATCACCCGGTTCGAATCGACGCCCATCAGGCCTGCCATGCGCGGATTCTCCGCCGTCGCGCGCATCGCCCTGCCGACTTTGGTTTTTTCAATCAGCAAGACCAGTGCCAGCATTGCGAGGACTGCGATCGCCAGCAGGAGTATTTGCGTGGTCGAAATCAGTGCGCCGAAAAAGTGCAGGGGCTCGCCCGGCATCACTTGCGGGAATGGCAGGGGATTGCGGCCCCAGATGATCATGGCCAGCGTCTGCAGCAGGATCGACACGCCGATGGCCGTGATCAGCGGCGCCAGCCGCGGCGCATTGCGCAAGCGCCGGTAGGCGACGCGCTCGATCACCACGTTGACGACGATACAGACCGGCACCGCTCCCGCCATCGCCAGCAGCAGCTTGACGATGCCCGGCCACTCCGGCACCACGGCATTGATCCACTTGAGCAGGGTCAGGCCGGTCAGGGCGCCGACCATCAGTACATCGCCATGCGCGAAGTTGATCAGGTTGAGCACGCCGTAGACCATGGTGTAGCCAAGGGCAACCAGGGCATACATGCTGCCCAGGACCAGGCCGTTGACGACCTGCTGGATAAATATGTCCATCGATGCCTTTCAAATTGGCCGCGCAAGCCGGGAGGCTAAAAAAAAAGCACTCCGGGAGAGTGGAGTGCCTTTCAGATTTTTGCAAGCCTTGCGCTCCGGTTCAGCCGGGACGGGAGACGTCCGCCAGGCCTTTTGGCAACGGGAAGGTAACGTGTTCCTCAGCCCCCTCGAGGGTACGCACGCTCGAGGCACCCAGCTGCTTCAGGCGCACGATGACCGCATTGACCAGGACTTCCGGCGCCGAAGCGCCGGCGGTGACGCCAATGCGCCGCTTGCCCTGCAGCCATTCCGGGCGGATGTCGTCGGCGCTGTCCACCATGTAGGCCGGCGCTCCCTTCTTTTGCGCCACTTCCCGCAACCGGTTGGAGTTGGAACTGTTCGGGCTGCCGACCACGATCACCACGTCCACCTGCGGCGCCATGAACTTGACGGCCTCCTGGCGGTTGGTGGTCGCATAGCAGATATCGGCCTTCTTCGGCTCCGCAATGGCCGGAAAGCGCGCACGCAGGGCGGCGATCACTTCGGTGGTGTCGTCGACCGACAGCGTGGTCTGGGTGACATAGGCGAGCCGGTCCGGGTCCTGCACCTGCAAGCGGGCGACATCGTCCGCGGTTTCCACCAGCAGCATGCCGTCTTCCGACTGCCCCATCGTCCCTTCGACCTCGGGATGGCCGTGGTGCCCGATCATGACGATTTCACGGCCATCGCGCCGCATCTTGGCCACTTCGACATGCACCTTGGTGACCAGCGGACAGGTCGCATCGAACACGTTCAGGCCGCGACGCTCTGCCTCGGCCTGTACTGATTTCGGCACGCCATGGGCGGAAAAAACCAGCGTGCTGCCGGCCGGCACGTCGGCCAGGTCCTCGATGAAGATCGCTCCCTTGGTTCGCAAGTCGTTGACCACATAGGCGTTGTGCACGATCTCGTGACGCACGTAGATCGGCGCGCCAAACCTGGCAAGCGCCCGCTCGACGATCTCGATTGCGCGATCAACCCCGGCGCAGAAACCGCGCGGCTGAGCCAGCAGGATTTCCTGGTCGGTCGTCATATGACCCCGATGATCTTCACTTCGAAATCCACTGCCTGGCCGGCCAGCGGATGATTGAAGTCGAACAGCGCGTCGTTTTCGCCGCACTCGCGGATCACGCCCGCAAAACGGCCGCCGCCGGGGGCCGCAAATTCCACCACGTCCCCAACGACGTATTGCTCGCCGTCGGCCGAGTGCTGCTTCAGCATGTCGCGGGTCACGCGCTGCAGCAGCGCCGGGTTGCGCTCGCCGAAGGCCTCTTCGGGCTTCAGCGAAAAACTGCGGTGCGTGCCTTCTTCCAGGCCCAGCAGACACTGCTCGAGGAACGGCGCCAGTTGCCCGCTGCCGACCTGCAATGTAGCGGGCGTGCCGTCGAAAGTACTGACGATTTCGCTCTCTCCGGCGCGCAGGCGATAGTGAAGCGTCAGGTGGGCGCCGGGATGGACAACAGATTGTGATAGATTTGACATGGAATTGTGAATTTTTGCGACTCTTGGCTTGGCCTCTATTTTAAGCCACCCCGCAGTCGACCGCCCATTCGATTGCCCTCCCCTCCTGCGAAAGGCACGTTCATGCGTATCACCGATTGGCCAATTGACTCCAGACCCCGTGAACGCTTGCTGACCGGTGGCGCGCGCACCCTGTCCGACGCCGAGTTGCTCGCCCTGTTCCTGCGCACCGGCGTTGCCGGCAAAAGTGCGGTCGACATCGGGCGTGATCTGATCGTCCGTTTTGGCTCGCTGCGGAACCTGTTCGACGCAAGCCTGGGCGATTTCTCCAGCGTGCAGGGGATTGGCCCTGCGAAGTACGCCGTTCTTCATGCGGCACTTGAACTTGGCCGGCGCATGCATCAGGAAGAGTTGAGCCAGGGAGACGTGATGAAAACGCCATCCTGCGTACGAGACTTCCTGGGCCGCAGCCTGAGCCATAGCGGCCATGAAACATTCGCGGTGATGTTCCTTGACGTGCGCAACCGGATGCTGGGCTACGAGGAGATGTTTCGCGGCACACTGACGCAAGCCAGTGTTTATCCGCGCGAAGTCGTGAAAGCATCGCTCGCCCGCAATGCCGCCGGCGTGATCCTGGCCCATAATCATCCGTCCGGGGATCCGAGCCCCAGCGGGGCCGATCATGTACTCACCCGCAGCCTGCAACAAGCGCTGGCGCTGGTGGACGTCAAGGTCCACGATCATTTCATCGTAGCTGGCAAGCTCAGCTATTCATTCTCTGAGCACGGACACCTGTAGCGGCCAGCCATCGCAAATGTTAAATACCGTAAAATTATTACGTAACTATTGTTTTACGCAAGTCGTTGAATCGTCTGAATTTTTTCGCTATACTCGTCGTTTTCCGAATTTTCGCGTATTCACAGGAGCAAGCAAATGGCACGTGTATGCCAAGTAACAGGGAAGAAGCCGAAGGTCGGCAACCACGTATCCCACGCCAACAACAAAACCAAGCGTCGCCAGTTGCCTAACCTGCAACAACGTCGCCTGTGGGTCGAATCCCTCGGCCGCTTTGTGACGCTGCGCCTGTCCGCAGCCGGCCTGCGCACCATCGAAAAAATCGGTATCGAGGCGGTTCTCCAGGACATGCTCGCACGTGGCGAGAACATCCCCGGCGCGCCGAAGAAGTTCACCGCGCCAGCCTGACCCAATTTTTACCAGATAACGAGGAATTACCATGGCTTCGAAAGGCCGCGACAAGATCAAGATGGAGTCGACCGCAGGTACCGGTCACTTCTACACCACCACCAAAAACAAGAAAACGACGCCCGAAAAACTCTCGATGCTGAAGTTCGACCCGGTCGTTCGCAAGCACGTCGAATACAAAGAGACAAAGATCAAGTAATCGATCTGCTGTCCTGTTAAAAAAGCCCCGCATTGCCGGGGCTTTTTTTCGCCTGCCCATATCCTGCTCTCCTGTTGTCCGGCCTCAAGCATGTTCGATTTCTGCACATGCGCCCTGCTCTGCTCCCCTACTCTGGGCGACACAGAGAATCCGACAGGTACCAGGATGAACAGGAATCCATTCAACCAGGTCACGGCCATGCTGATCGCGACGCTGCTGCCTGCTGCGCTCCTGGCCTCCTCCAACGCATTGTCGCAAGCAGGGGCTGCAGCCTGTGCAGGGCGCTCCGGGGAAGAGCGGGCCACCTGCCTGCGCGAGGAAGCCGCCGCACGGCAGGAGCTTAAACGCGGGAGATTGGACGACGCTGGCGCCGACTATCGAAAGAATGCGCTGGAGCGCTGCCGCCCATTGTCAGGGCCTGAGCGCGACGACTGCATACGCCGGGTGGAAGGTGGCGGGGTAAGCAGCGGAAGCATCGAAAGCGGCGGCATCTATCGGGAGACACGTTCGCTTGAGCCGGGACCAAGTCCGCCGCCCGAGCCAGTGGACCTGACCCCGAGATAAAGGCACAGCGCAAGCACCCTTGAATATGAAACGGGGCGCAAAGTGCGCCCCGTCCATTGAACCGTTCCTCAGCTACCGCTGCGTCATGCGTAGCTGCGCAGCCTCAGCGAAAACTCTTGCAGGGACTTGATCCCCGACTCCTCGGCGCGCTTGCACCAGTCCTGCAGCAGGTGCAGCAACTGCTCGCTGGTGAAATGGGATCGCTCCCAGATCGCTGCCAGCTCGACTCGCATGTCGTGCATGGTCTTGAGTGGTTTGCTATGGGCAAGGATCTCGCCAAGCTGCTGGCGCTGCGGCGCTTCCAGCTTCGCCGGTTCCTGCTGTAGCAACTTGCGGGTAGTCTTGAGTGTACGCGGCGCGAAATCACCCTTGTTCTTCAGGTGTTCGATTTCGTCTGCCCACGCCTGCTTCAGGGTCTTGGCATATTTCGCCATCACGTCGTAGCGATTCGCTACCACTGCCTGCAGCGTGGCATGGTCAGCCACCGACTTGCGACGATCAAATTTCGGCTCGGGTGCGACCTTCTTGACCTTGGCCAATCCCACCATTTCCATCATGCGGATATACATCCAGCCGATGTCGAACTCGTACCACTTCGACGAAAGCTTGGCCGAGGTCCCGAATGTGTGGTGGTTGTTATGCAGTTCCTCGCCGCCGATCAGGATGCCGATCGGAAATACATTGGTAGCCGCATCGTTACAGTCGAAATTGCGGTAACCCCAATAATGACCGATGCCGTTGATGATGCCGGCGGCAGTGATCGGGATCCACATCATCTGGACTGCCCAAACCGAAACACCGACCACGCCGAACAGCGCGACGTTGACAATCAGCATCAAGGCTATGCCGAGCACCGAGTGCGGGACATAGATGTTGCGCTCGATCCAATCGTCCGGCGTACCCTTGCCGTATTTCTCGATGGTTTCGAGATTTCTCGACTCGATGCGGTACAGTTCCGCGCCTTCAAGCAGCACTTTCTTGATGCCGCGGGTCTGCGGGCTGTGCGGATCTTCTTCGGTCTCGCACTTGGCGTGGTGCTTGCGATGGACAGCCGCCCATTGCTGGGTGCCCATGCCCGTGGTCATCCACAGCCAGAACCGGAAGAAGTGGCTTGGGATCGCGTGCAGGTCCAGCGCGCGGTGCGCCTGGCAGCGATGCAGGTAAATTGTTACTGCCGCGATCGTGATATGGGTCACGACCAGCGTATAGATGACAACCTGCCAGGCCGTGGCCCGGGTAACGCCGTTTGCCGCGAAATCAAGCACGGCGTTGAAAACTGCATTCAAAGTCATTACTGCTCCATTTGGGTGACCTGTCCAGCCATATGGCGACGCCGGTCAACGAAAGCAAGAATTTTACGCTATTTTTCGGCTATGTCGCCGAAAGAAGGCGCTTTGCCAACGATAGTCGGAGAAGCGACAGGCTGCTCCGGGGCCACGAAACGGATTTCTCGCTGCGGATAGGGAACGGTGACACCCTGTTTGTTGATGACTTGCCAGATCGCCAGGTTAACGTCGGACACCAGGTTTCCCCTGCCATTTTCCGGATCCTCCAACCAGAATCCCAGCTCCAGCTCGAGTCCGTCCGCGCCGAAACGCAACAGCAAGGCCTGCGGTGCCGGGGTGGCACACACGCGGGGCACCCCGGCAACCGCCTCTGTCAGCATCGGAAACAGCGCGTCCAGGTCGGTTTCATAGCCCACCGTCACCTGGGTGGCCAGCCGGGACTTTCGATCGGTCAGCGAAAAGTTTTGCACTGTCTGCGAAACAAACATGTCGTTGGGCACGATGGTTTCCGCGCCGTCACCGGACCGCAGCACCGTATAACGGGCGTTGATGCGGGTCACCTGGCCCTGGTACTGGTCCACCTTGACCAGGTCGCCCAGCGTCATGCTGCGCTCGAGCAGGATCACAAACCCCGAAAAATAGCTGCCGACGATCTTCTGCAGGCCGAGGCCGAGGCCCACGCCCAATGCACCACCAAAGACCGAAAGCACGGTGAGGTCGATGCCAACCAGCGACAGGCTGAGCAGCACGGCAACCAGAACCAGCATCGCCCGCACGATCCGGACCATCACTGACCGCAACGACGAGTGCACGGTCTCGACGCGCATCAGGCGCTCTTCGATCAGCGCACCAACCCACAAGGCCAGCACCAGGGTGACCGCAACCGAAGCGCCCGCCTGCAAGATAGTCAGCATGCTGACCTTGTTGCGGCCTATCGGGATCACGGTGTGGTCGAGAAAGTCCACCACGTCGGGCCAGATCCCGGTGATCCAGGCCGCGACACCCAGCCAGACCAGCAAGGCAAACAATTTTTCGAACATCACGAGGAAGGTGCCGACATTGCCACTGCTTGCAAATGCCCGCCTCAACACGTAGAACACACCCCGGATCAGGGCAAACGAGATCAGCAGGGCAATTGCCATGCGCAGCATGCTGACACTGGTCCAGCCGGCCAGCACCGGCTTGACCAGCGCCAGCAGGGCTGCCGCGACCAGCGGCGCAAGCACCGTCGACAGCGGCCGCATGGTGCGTCCGGCCAGCGTCGCCTGGTCGTGCTCCTTGCGCCAGCGGCGCATCAGCGCGCCGGCTCCCCATCCGATTGCGACGCACACGGCAATCGCCACCAGCTGCCAGACGAGCCGCGGGTTCTGCAGGTCCGAAAGAAGGTCGGACCAGAATCCGTGTGCGAGGCCCTTCATTCCTCTGCAGGTGAACTTGTGACTGGCGCCTGCCGCCTCATGACGGCGGCAAAGAATCCGTCAGTGCCATGTACATGAGGGGCCAGTTTCAGGTAATCGCCCATCTCCAGCGGGATTTTCTGTTCCGCCAGCACCTGGCTCATCGGCACCAGCGAATACTCTGCATGGCCGGCGAGAAATGCCGTGACGATGCCCTCGTTTTCCTCTTCCAGGATGCTGCAGGTGGCATACACCAGGGTGCCCCCCGGCTTGACCAGTCGCGCCGCCCCGGCCAGTATGCTGGCCTGCTTCGCGGTCAGCTCCTGTACTCCCTCGGGGCTCTGGCGCCACTTCATGTCCGGATTGCGCCGCAGCGTACCCAAGCCGCTGCAGGGCGCATCGATCAGCACACGGTCGACCTTGCCCGCCATGCGCTTCACCTTGGCGTCGTTCTCGTGGGCGATCACGACAGGATGGACGTTCGACAGGCCACTTCGCGCCAGCCGTGGCTTGAGTTTGGCCAGCCGCTTTTCCGACACATCGAATGCGTACAGCCGGCCGGTATTGCGCATCGCAGCGCCAAGGCCGAGCGTCTTGCCGCCTGCGCCAGCGCAGAAATCGACAACCATCTCGCCGCGCTTGGCGCCTACCACCTGTACCAGCAACTGGCTGCCTTCATCCTGCACCTCGATCGCACCCTGCTGGAACAGCGCGATGTGCTGCAACGCCGGCTTCACGCCGATCCGGACGCCGAGCGGCGAGTACGGGGTAGCCGCGCATTCGATCTGGGCCGATGCCAGCGCCGAGAGCACGTCCTCGCGGTTGGCCTTGAGCGTGTTGACCCGCAAGTCCAGCGGCGCAGCCCGGTTGAGGCCTTCCGCAAATGCGACGGCGCCCTCCTCGCCGAACTGCTGGGTCAGGCGCTTGAGCAGCCACTCCGGCAGGTTCAGGCGCAATGCCAGCGGCAATGTGGTGCGATCGATCTGCATTACACGCGTGAGCCACTGCGACTCGGTCTCCACCAGTCCGCCAATCGACTCGACGCCGACTGTCTCGGCCAGCCCCAGCAGGGCCATGCGCCGCATCGCCGGGCCGCTGCCCGATTCGGAAAAATTGGTGTAGACAAGCCGGTTTCGCAAGACCGCGTAGACCGCTTCGGCCAACGCCGCCCGCTCGCGCGGCCCCAGCTTGGGATTCTCGCGGAAATAGCGCGACAGGGTGATGTCGGCGGGGCCGACAAAGCGCAGTATCTCGCGCAGCACGGCCTCGGTACTTGCTGCTACCAGGGGGGAAAGTCTCATGTCTGCATCCTTGAAAGTAAAGTCATCGGTCAGACGTATACGGCAGCACCCGGCCCTGGACGATACGAAGCCGGCCTTCGGCGACGTCGCGCACGGCGCGGGGGTAGATGATGTGTTCCTGCTCCAGCACGCGTGCCGCCAGGGATTCTTCGGTGTCCTCGGGCAGGACCGGCACCACGGCCTGGTCCACGATTGGCCCGACATCGAGCTCGGCGGTGACGAAATGCACGGTTGCGCCATGGAACCTGACACCGGTTGCCAGCGCCCGCGCATGGGTATCCAAGCCGGGGAATGCCGGCAGCAGCGACGGATGGATGTTCAGTAGCCGCCCTGCATAATGTTCGACGAAACCGGATGTCAGTATCCGCATGAAACCGGCCAGCACCACCAGGTCCGGCGCGTGGCGGTCGATTTCCTGCTGCAGGGCGGCGTCAAAGCTGGCGCGCTCCGGATACGACCGCGACGGCACCACCGCGGTGGGAATGCCATAGCGGGCGGCGGTTTCAAGGCCCTTGGCATCGGGACGGTTGCTGATGACGGCAACGACTCGGGAATCCCACTGGTCGCGGCGCGCCGTCTCGAGTATGGCTTCCATGTTGCTGCCACGTCCCGAGATCAGGATGACGATTTTTTTCATGGCGCGCATTGTACCCCGGCCCGACTTCTGGCCAAACGCCGCCAGCCCGCGCTACTCGAATGAATAGAAGACGCGAAACGCAACTTTCTTGTCGGCCCAGAAATCGGCCGCATCGCGGAACACGTCCAGCAGGGTCTCGCGCGCTTCACGATCGAATTTCGGCGTATGCGGAAGCTGTTCGATCACGACCAGGAACCCGGGCTGGGGACCGGCCTTGAACATCAGGCTGGTCAGGCAGTCCGACAGGGCGTCGAAATTCTTGCCAAAATGCCGGGGAAAATGAAAAGCGGTCGCCAGCGTCGCCAAAACCTGATGCTTCGTTGTTGCGTCGCCACAATATGCGTAAAGAAAATGATTCCCGAGCCGTTCCGCCTCCGCCTGGAGTTCGGCCACCCTGAATGCGCGGATCGACTGCACCGTATTGGACGGCACATTGCATAGCAGCTCCTGCTCGCGCAGTTCCGGCTTGGGTTCGATCGGGGGGTGGTCATGCGCCACGAGGCTATAAATGTTCACTTCTTACTCTTTGATGCGTTGAAATGACGCATAGTGATTACCCGTGTAATACAGTTCGCGGGAGGTCTTCCAGTCACCGCCGACCACAATCCGGCGGGCACCGCGACTGGACAGTCCGGGCGTTTTTACGGTGAACTCGTGATAATACCCCCGCTTTTGCTTTGGCAAAACCCCTTCGTAGTTGCCAAAAACGCTTCCATCCTTGGCATAGGGGAAAGGCCCGCCCTGCCGGATCAGCCTGACAACCTCCCGTGCTTCGGCCGGAAGTTGTTGCCATTCGATTACCGTCACATCGGGTGTGGCCCTCGCCATTGCAGCGCACAAATTCAATAGCAGCAGAAGCCCCACGCACGCTGTCAGCAAAGCCGTGGCCCAGCCCCTGCCCCATTTTTGGCTGGCGCGACGGGCTCTTGCTCCCGAGCATTCGATCGACCTTGCTGGCGTTTCCTGACACATATTGTTTCTGTTCTTACTGGTTCAAGGGTGACACTTCCCCGGGCTGGGGCGTTTAATGACTGTGCAGACAACGAAAGGAAATGCCATGAAAAACGTCTTCAAACTTCTTATCGGCTCCGCCGGCGCCGCCATCCTGCTCGGTATGGCATCGGGCGCGCAGGCGCAAGCTTATCCTGATGTCAGCTGGTCCATCAACGTCGGCAGCCACGGACCGTCCTACGGACCGCCGGTGGTCTATGCCCCGGCGCCGGTCGCTTACCCTGCGCCGGTAATCATGCGGCCGCGTCCGGTCTACGTGGCAGCGCCTGGACCTTACTACCCGCCGGTCGCCTATTACGGCCGTCCTGGCTGGGAAGGCCACCGTCACCACAGGCACGAGCGCTGGGATCATGGCCGCGGCCGCGGTCATGGCCACGACCGCGATGAATACAGGCACGGTCACCGCTGACCATAGCCGGAACCGCGCCGGCCGGCATGACCGCTAGCCGGTCCGGCGCGTTGCCTGTCTCGACATCCCGATGTCAAAAAATGCCATGACTTCATCCCGCTTGCCCATGGCGTCCTGCACCCCGAGAGCGACCAGCTCCCTGGTGTAACTCTCCTCGAACAGCAGGTACGACGCCAGGGCAGCGCCGCGCAATTCCGTACCGCCAACGCCGGCGAGCAGCGTGCGCACCGGTCGCGGCAGGTGATGCACATGGCGGGAGGCGATGTCGTCGAGCCGTTCGGACGGCGAAATCACCAGCATCTCGACCTGACGCAGATCGGTCCCGGCGCGTTGTTCGGCGGTCATCAGCGACAGCGTATGGTTGATGCGTTTCGAGCGCTCGATGTCGATCGCCAGCGCATCCAGGAATATTCCCGACAAGGCGTGACCGCCTATCTGCGCCAGAGTCGGATAGGGCGCCCGCTCCGGCAGGGCGCGGGCCGGCTCCACCAGCCGGCCGGCCCCGATCACCAGCAGCCGATCCGCGCCGAGGTGGATAGCCGGCGAGATCGGCGACAACTGCCGCATCGAGCCGTCGCCAAAGTATTCGCAGCGGCCATCGCGATAAAGCGGTATCGACGGAAAGATCAGCGGGATCGCGGCCGATGCCAGCAAGTGTTCGACGCTTATCCGGGTCGCCTCTGCCACCCGCTGCGATCGCTGCCACGGCACGATGCCGCCGCGCGACTGGTAGAACGTGTGGTGCGCGCCCGAGGTATAGGACGATGCGGACACCGCCAGCGCTTCCAGCGCGCCGGACTCAAGGGCTGCGTCCAGGCGCGGAAGGTCCAGCAGCCGGTGCAACAGGCTTACCAGCGGCGTGTTATCGAGCAACGACGCCGGCGGGCTGGCATGCCAGCGCCGCAGCAGCCAACCGAAGGAAAGCAGGGACAGCCAGCGTGCGCCGGAGCGCAGCACGCCGAGCGAATCGGCCCGGTACACCTGCTCCGCGCGAAAATGCTCCCACACTGAGGCCAGTCGTTCGATCGCATCGCCGAAATCATCGGCCCGGCACGCCAGTCCGGCCGCATTGAGAGCGCCGGCAGAGGTGCCGCAGATGATCGGGAACGGATTGATCGAACGATCCCATCCGGCCTCGTCAAGGATAGCGGCGACCGCCTTCAGCACGCCGACCTGATAGGCCGCCCGCGCCCCGCCTCCGCTCAATATCAATCCGGTCTTTGCCTGCATGCGGACAGGTTAGCAGTCACTTGGGGAAATGCCCACCGGTATTGACTTGGGCTTACCCACATCTCGATTTGGAGAGCGGCATGCCATCGCCATCCGGCTCACTCCCCCATTGCCACGCCTTCGCGGCGCGGGTCGGCGCCGGCGAACCACTGCTCGCCGCGCCCGCGCTTCATGCGCTGGATCCCGTGCAGGCCGGAAGTCTGCTCGATTGACACCACCGCGTGCCCGCGCGCGCGCAGGGAATCAGCGAACCCGGGAGGGAATCGCCCCGCTTCCAGCTCAGTCGGTCCGTTGCGGCTGCCGAAGTTGGGCAGGTCGATCGCCTGCTGTACATCCAGCCCCCAGTCGAGCACCCCTACCAGCGCCTTGGCGACGTAATTGATGATGGCAGGCCCGCCCGGAGAGCCGATCGCCAGCACCAGCTCGCCTGTGCTCCGGTCGAACACGAGTGTCGGCGACATGGCACTGCGGGGACGCTTGCCCGGCTCGACCCGGTTTGCAATCGGCCCGTCGCGGTCTGCCGGCAGGAAGGAGAAGTCGGTCAACTGATTATTCAGCAAAAAGCCGTTGACCATCAGCCGGGAGCCGAAAGCGCGCTCGATGCTGGTCGTCATCGTCACGGCATTGCCATCGGCATCCACCACCGAGATATGCGAGGTGGATGGCAAGCCGGGCGACTGATCCTGCCCCATCGCCACTGGCGCCGCAAGCGGCCTGCCCGCGGCGGCGGTGCCGAGGGATGTATCACCGATCATCGACGAGCGTCGTGCAAGATAGGCCTTGTCGAGCAGCGCGACCGGACTGCCGCCGGGCAGTGGCACGAAGTCGGTGTCGGCGACATAACGGGCGCGGTCTGCAAACGCCAGGCGTCCCGCCTCGGCGAACAGGTGCACGGCCTGCTGCTGCGGCTGCCCGGAAATTGGACCGAGCCGGGCAATCGCTGTCGTCTCCAGCATGCCGAGCATTTGCAGGATGGCGATGCCACCTGAAGATGGCGGCGGCATGCCACACACGCGCCACTGTCGATACTCGCCGCACAGCGGCTCGCGCTTGAGCGCCCGGTAGGACATCAAGTCATCTTCGCGCAATAGGCCCGGATTGCGCGGATGCGATGCCACCTTTGCCACCATGGCGGCGGCGATTTGGCCGCGATAGAAAGCATCCGCTCCCTCCCCTGCAATACGCTGCAGGCTGCGCGCCAGCGCCGGGTTCTTCAGCAGGTATCCGGCCGGGCGCGCTTGCCCGTCCGGGCCGAAGAAATAGCTGCCGGCCTCGCTGTCCTCGCGCAGGCCCCGGTCCCGCTTGAGCAGGGCTGCCAGCCGCGCACTGACCGGGAAACCCTGTTCGGCCAGCCGGATTGCTGGAAGGAACAAGCGCGCCCAGGGCACGCGGCCGTGCTCGCGGTGAGCCTGCTCCAGCATGCGCAGCACGCCCGGCGTGCCGACCGATCTCCCGCCGACTGTCGCCTCGGCGAAACCCATCGGCCGTCCATCGGATTGCAGGAACAGACCTTGCGTCGCGCGCCGCGGCGCGCTTTCCCTGCCATCCCATGCCTGCACCTCGCGGGCGTTGGCATGCAGCAGGAATGCGCCGCCGCCGATGCCGGACGATTGCGGCTCGACCAGCGTCAGCACCATCTGGATCGCGATGGCGGCGTCCACCGCAGAGCCGCCTTCGCCGAGTATCTCGTAGCCTGCGCGGGTGGCCAGCGGATGCGCGGCGACCGCAATGAACTTGCGCGCTGGCCAACCCGGCTTCGCTGTCCAGCCGCTCGCGGCCTCCGGCGCTCCCGCCTCCGGGGCGACCGGCGCAAGCGCGCAGCCGGATACGGCCAGCAAGGACAGGCACGACAGGACGACGGCGCCCAGGCGTCGCAGCATTGCTTCTCCCTGAAAATGAAAAGGCAAGCAGCACGCTTGCCTGCTTGCCGGTTGGCGGTAGCCGGTAGCCGGTTGCCGGTTGCCGGTTGCCGACGCTGCAGCTTTCCTTACTTGGGCTGCATGCGGATGGCGCCGTCCAGCCGAATCACTTCGCCGTTCAGCATGCAGTTCTCGATGATGGCCTTGGCCAGATGCGCGTATTCCGCCGGCTTTCCCAGGCGCGGCGGGAACGGCACCATGCGGCCCAGCGCGTCCTGCACTTCCTGCGGCATGCCGAGCAACATCGGGGTCTCGAATATGCCTGGTGCGATCGTCATCACGCGGATGCCGTTGCGCGACAGGTCGCGCGCCATCGGCAGGGTCAGCCCGGCCACCGCGGCCTTGGAGGCGCCATAGGCGGTCTGGCCGATCTGTCCGTCGTAGGCGGCCACCGACGCGGTGTTGATGATCACGCCGCGCTCGCCATCCGCAGTCGCATCCTGTTTCGCCATCGCATCTGCCGCCAGGCGAGACATGTTGAAGGTGCCGACGATGTTGATGTTGATCGTGCGCTGGAACACGTCCAGCGGATGCGGGCCATCCTTGCCCAGCGTGCGTACGGCAGGGGCGACGCCGGCGCAGTTGATCAGTCCGCGCAGATTGCCCAGCGACAGGGCCGCCGCCACTGCTGCCAGGCCGTCTGCCTCGGACGTGACATCGCACTTGACGAACTTGCCGTTCAGTTCCGCAGCCAGCTTCTGGCCCGGCTCCACCTGCACATCGGCCAGCACCACCTTGCCACCGTTTTTCACCACCATGCGGGCGGTCTCGGCACCGAGTCCGGATGCGCCGCCGGTGACGATGAACACATTGTCCTGAATTTGCATTGTTTCCTCTGTTCTACTTTGAAAAAAATCCGTGTACTACCGGATTGTGCCACCGTCCGCGCCAACAAAAAAGGCAGCCGAAGCTGCCTTTTTCCAGAACCGCAGCCTTTACTTTGCGGCTGCGGCACCGCTGGCAGGAATCGCAAGCGCAGGGGCAGTTGCGGCCGGCGCCGTGACCGCCGCCGGTTTCGATACCCCATGCCCGGCAATGGCCGGGGCGGCAGCCGGCAACAGCGGCACGATCAGCAGTGCAACGATGTTGATGATCTTGATCAGCGGGTTCACTGCCGGACCTGCAGTGTCCTTGTACGGATCGCCCACGGTGTCGCCGGTGACGGCAGCCTTGTGCGCTTCCGAACCCTTGCCGCCGTGGTGGCCGTCTTCGATATATTTCTTGGCGTTGTCCCAGGCGCCGCCGCCAGTCGTCATCGAGATGGCGACGAAGATGCCGGTGATGATCGCACCCATCAACAGGCCACCCAGCGCAGCGGGCCCGAGCAGCATGCCGACCAGGATAGGCACCACTACCGGCAGCAGCGAGGGCACGATCATTTCCTTGATGGCTGCGGAAGTGAGCATGTCGACCGCCTTGTCGTATTCCGGCTTGCCGGAACCGTCCATGATGCCCTTGATGTCGCGGAACTGCCGGCGCACCTCGACCACCACCGCGCCTGCGGCACGGCCGACTGCCTCCATCGCCATGGCGCCGAACAGGTAAGGAATCAGTCCGCCGATGAACAGGCCGACGATCACCCGCGGCTCGGACAGGTCGAAGGACACCGACTTACCGACTGCTTCCAGCGCATGCGTGTAGTCGGCAAACAGCACCAGCGCGGCCAGGCCGGCGGAGCCGATCGCATAGCCTTTGGTCACGGCCTTGGTGGTATTGCCGACGGCGTCGAGCGGATCGGTGATGGCGCGAACCGAATCAGGCATGCCGGCCATTTCGGCAATGCCGCCAGCATTGTCGGTGATCGGGCCATAGGCGTCGAGTGCGACAATGATGCCGGCCATCGACAGCATCGCGGTGGCAGCAATCGCAATGCCATACAGGCCGCCCAGCGAATAGGAGGTGAGGATGGCCGCGCACACCGCCAGCACCGGCCATGCAGTCGACTTCATCGATACGCCGAGGCCGGCGATGATGTTGGTGCCATGACCGGTGGTGGATGCCTGTGCCACGTGCTGGACCGGCTTGAAGTCGGTGCCGGTGTAGTACTCGGTGATGTACACCATCAGTCCGGTGAGGACGATGCCGACTACCGCCGAACCCATCATCGGCACGCGCATCTCGGCGGGCAGGACGGTCCAGGTGACCGCGGCAAAGCCGATCAGCGACAGACCGGCAGCCCACCACAATCCGGTGTAAAGGGCCGACATGATCTTCTTGCCCGGCTGCGCCTTGACCATCGAGCAGCCGATGATGGAGGCGATGATCGAAACCCCGCCCAGCATCAGCGGATAGATCGCGGCCTGGGTCTCGAAGCCCTTGATCATCAGCGTGCCGAGCAGCATCGTCGCGATCAGCGTGACGACATAGGTCTCGAACAGGTCGGCCGCCATGCCCGCGCAATCGCCGACGTTGTCGCCGACGTTATCGGCGATCACCGCCGGATTGCGGGGGTCGTCCTCCGGAATGCCGGCCTCGACCTTGCCGACCAGGTCAGCGCCGACGTCAGCACCCTTGGTGAAGATGCCGCCACCCAGTCGGGCGAAGATGGAGATCAGCGACGCACCGAACGCAAGCCCGATCAACGGCTTGATCACGTCATGCTGGCTCACCGTGTAACCGGCGCCATGCGGTGCGCTGGCAGTCAGCACCCAGTAAAAAATCGTCACGCCCAGCAAGCCTAGTCCAACCACCAGCATGCCGGTGATGGCGCCGCCACGGAAAGCGACGTTGAGGGCCTCGTTCATCCCGGTGTTTGCAGCCTGCGCGGTACGCACGTTGGCACGCACCGAAACATTCATGCCGATGAAGCCACAAGCACCGGAGAGAACCGCACCCACCAGGAAGCCGACCGCAGTCGACATGCCCAGGCCAGGCACGAAGGCAATGATGAGGAACAGGGCCACGCCGACGATGGCAATGGTCCGGTACTGGCGCGCCAGGTAAGCCGCCGCCCCTTGTTGAATCGCCGCTGCGATTTCCTGCATGCGGGGATTGCCGGGATCCTGCTTCAGGATCCAGCTGCGCGAGACCAAACCGTAGATCACAGCGATCAAACCGCATGCGACGGCCAACCACAAACCTGCTGCTGCCATTTCGACTCCTCCTTTTTTGACGACAAAGTTTTACTACAGCCACATTGCCCGCCGCCGCCTTGAAGGCCGCGCCGATACCGCGAACTGCAACAACTTCCCGCTCCCTGTGCAGCGAACCTGCTTTCAGCAATCGTTCCCGATCGTGCTGGCCGCTTCCGGGGTTAATTCATGTTCTGGAGATGGAGCAAACAAAAAAAGAGCGGACACTTGGTCCGCTCGTCATGGCTAACTGGACAGCGCAGCAAACGCGCTGTCGCGAATCGACTCGACCGGTCCGACACCTGCAATCTTTCGATATTGCGGCGCGCCCGGCTGGCCCGACTTCGCCCAGGAATTGTAGTAATCGATCAGCACTTCGGTTTGTTCGTGATAAACCGACAAGCGCTTCTTCACCGTATCTTCGTGGTCGTCATCACGCTGGATCAGGTCCTCGCCGGTGATGTCGTCCTTGCCCGCGATCTTTGGAGGATTGAAGCGGACGTGATAAGTCCGCCCCGACGGCTGGTGCACGCGGCGTCCGCTCATGCGTTCGATGATTTCACAATCGGGCACGTCGATCTCGAGTACATAGTCGATATGGACGCCAGCCTGCTTCATCGCCTCTGCCTGCGGAATGGTGCGCGGGAAGCCGTCGAACAGATAACCACGCTGGCAATCCGGCTCTTTCAGCCGATCCTGCACCAGGCCGATGATGATGTCGTCGGACACCAGTCCGCCAGCGTCCATCACCTTTTTCGCAGCCAGGCCAAGCGGCGTCCCGGCCTTCACGGCGGCACGAAGCATGTCCCCGGTGGAGATTTGCGGGATGTTGTATTTTTCCTTGATGAAGGTGGCCTGGGTCCCCTTGCCGGCCCCCGGCGCTCCTAACAGGATGAGGCGCATGTACGTATTCCTAAACTAGTTTTCAATTTTATTGAGGCACGGCCGGCTTGGCCGAGTGCCTTCTATTCTGTCTTGTAGCACAAAAACTTTGCACGAAACTTACCACAGAATGCACTGCTTTCATGCATTTCAGGCCATTCCAGCACTGATGATCCGGCGTACCCGCTCCAGGTCTTCGATCGTATCGACCCCTGCGTGCGGTACCCGATCGGTCACATGAACCGCGATGGAATGTCCGTGCCACAGCACGCGCAGTTGCTCAAGCGCCTCGACCTGCTCCAGCGGCGAAGGCGGCAACTGCGGGTAAGCGCGCAGAAACCGATGGGAAAATGCATACAGGCCGATATGGCGCAGCACCACATGCCCGGGCGGCAGCTGCTCCATGGAGCGCGCATAGCCGTCGCGATGCCACGGAATGGCTGCACGCGAAAAATACAGCGCCCGCGACTGGCTGTCGAGCACCACCTTGACCACGTTCGGATTGAGCACGTCCGCCATCTCGTGTAGCGGATGCGCCGCCGTGCTCATCGGAACCTGCGGTCCGACCAGCGCAGCAGTGGCGCGGATCAGGTCCGGATCGAGCAGCGGCTCGTCACCCTGGACATTGACAACTGTTTCGTCGTCCGGCAATCCGATAGCCGCGGCCGCTTCGGCAATGCGGTCGGTGCCAGATGGATGATCCGCGCGCGTCAGTTGCACCTCGATGCCAGACTGCCGGCACGCAGCGGCAATGTCCTGGTGGTCGGTGGCAACCAGCACCCGGCGCGCGCCCGAAAGCGCCGCGCGCTCTGCAACCCGCACCACCATGGGCTTGCCGCCGATGTCGGCCAGTGGCTTGTTGGGCAGCCGGGTCGCGGCCAGCCGCGCCGGAATGATTACGGTGAAGGACATGCGACGCGACCTGCTAGACGTCGGCGTCGGGAAGTTCGGGCAACGATGCCGCCTGCAGGTCACGCGCTTCGTCCGGCCACATGATGGGAATGCCATCGCGAATCGGATAGGCGAGCTTGTCTGGCTGGCAGATCAGCTCCTGCGCCTTCTTGTCGTAATCAAGAGGGCGCTTGCAGATCGGGCAAACAAGGATGTCAAGCAGGCGGGGATCCACGAAGTCTCTCCAGAATTCTTTGAGTAAGCGAGGTTTCCAGCGCGGCCGTGACCGGCACGACCCACAGCCGGGCATCGCCATTGAGTGCAGTATTGCCCCTGCATTTTACTGCATCCTTTTCAGTGATCAGGATAATCTCCTCCGGGCGCCCCTCGAACGGATTGCGCTCGAATGCATAGTGATCCGGCAGCGGCAGCGCCTGGAATTGCAGGCCGATCGCCGCCAGCATGTCGAAGAAACGTGCCGGATTGCCGATACCTGCCGAGGCCAGCACCTGTCGTCCGGCGCACAGCAGCGCCAGCGGCATGCGGCGCTGTGGATCGGCCAGTTGCCAGGCATTGCCGGGTTCCAGCGACATCCGCCAAGCCTGGCCCGCGACGCCCGGTGCCGTGGCCGCGCCATTGATCACCGTGAAGTCGCGCATGCGCCCGGCGGGCTCACGCAGGGGGCCCGCCGGCAGCAGCCAGCCGTTGCCGGTGCCGCGGGTGTCGAATACAGCGATCTCGACCTGGCGCGGCAAGCGGTAGTGCTGCAAGCCATCGTCGGAAACAATGACGTCGATGCCAGGGTGCCGTTGCAGCAACAGGCGCGCGGCCGCCACGCGGTCGCGCCCCACCACCACCGGACAGCCCGTGCGCGAAGCGATCAGAACGGGTTCGTCCCCGGCCTGCCCGGCAGCAGAATCCGGCAATACTTCCTCGACGCTGCCGCTGCCGCCGTAACCGCGCGAGATGATGCCAGGATGGTGACCGGCCGCCGCGAGTGCGCGTGCGAGCCAGATCACGAAAGGCGTCTTTCCGGTTCCGCCGACGAAAACATTGCCGACCACGATGACCGGCACCGGCAAGGAACGCGAGCGCAGCATGCCACTGCCGTAAAGCCACCGGCGGCACGCAACGATCGCGCGAAAAAGCAAGCTGACCGGCAGCAGCAGCCAGGCGAGCGGGCCGCGCGACAGCCAGAAGGCAGGCAGCGCATTCACGATGTTTTCACTCCGGGTCAGGGCAGGTCAGGTTGGCCGTGAAGAAAACGGCCTGGGACGCCTGCCCGCGATGGATCATTTCCTGGTGCTGGCCTGCGCCGCAAAAGTCACCTGCGCAAGTCCGGCCTGGCGCGCCGCCTCCAGCACATTGATCACGGTCTGGTGAGCCGCCAGGGCGTCGGCGTTGATGATGACCACGGTTTTCCCCTCGTTCGGGGCCGGGCCAGCTGCCTGCTTCAGGGAATCCGCCAGCGCGCCGACGTCGCGGTAGGCGACCGGTACGTTGTTGATTGCATATCGCCCCTGGGCATCGATCACCACATTGATTTCGTGCGGACGCTCCACCGCCTTCTCGGCATCGGCCGTCGGCAGCGTGATCTGCAAGGCGGTGAACTTGCTGTAGGTGGTCGTGATCATCAGGAAAATCAGGATCACCAGCAGCACGTCGATGAATGGGATCAGGTTGATCTCGGGATCTTCACGGTGCGAGCCACGGCGGAAATTCATGCTTACCGGCCCTTCAGCGACGCGCGCCGTGGACAATGTCGACGAACTTCACTGCCTGCTGCTCCATGTCGACGATGAAACTGTCTATCAGGGCACGGAAGTGGCGGTAGAAAACCAGCGCCGGCATCGCGATCGCAAGGCCGAAACCCGTGTTGTAAAGCGCAACCGAGATCCCGTGTGCGAGTTGCGTGTGGTCAGTGCCGCTGGCATTGGACGCGCCGAACAGTTCGATCATGCCGACGATGGTGCCGAACAGTCCCATCAGCGGTGCCAGGCTGGCGATGGTGCCAATGGTAGTGAGGAAACGTTCCAGTTCATGGGCAGCGCCACGGCCCGCCTCCTCTATCGATTCCTTCATCACTTCGCGCGGCGCATCGACATTGCGCAACCCGGCGGCGAGCACGCGGCCAAGCGGGGAATTCTGCTCCAGCCCGGAAACGACTTCCGGCGTCACACGGCCGCCCTGGTACACGCGCACCACTTCCTGCAACAGTGTCGGCGGCAGGATACGCCCGCGCCGCAGATACAATATGCGCTCGACGATCAGCGCAAGGGCAACGACAGAAGCCACCAACAGAAACCAGATCGGCCAGCCTGCAGCCTGGATAATTGCAAACAAACGGATGCTCCTCGTTAAAAAGCGGGGCAAAGCGGGATGCAGAATGGTACGTGCTGGCCCGGCGGCGGGCAAGCGTGGCCGGGTACCCAATCAAAATTATGGGCAAAATGTTGGTAATCACTGACTCTTTCCGCAAGCCGCGATTACTCTGGGGCAATGGTCAATCCGACCACCGATCATCGCCAACAGGTGCTGTGCAAAACCCACAGGTTCTGTGGATAACTTTGTGAACAAGTCGGCGGGGAACCCTGAAGTCCCTTGATTCATAAGGATTTTTTCACACCGCCCAAGCAGCAGGCAATCTCAATTCTTCTTTTAAATCAAACACTTATCAGGGAATACTTCAAGTTGTTTTGTTAGAGATGGGAAACCAGTAATTTCCCTCTTTCTGTGGATAGATATCCGATGGGCACAACATGAACGATCTGGAAAGTCAAGCATCGCCCGCCTCCGGGCCGCCGGTGCTGACTGTTTCGGCGCTGAACCAGGCTGTATCGAAATTGCTTGAGCGCAATTTCCCATTGTCGTGGGTTGCTGGCGAAATCTCGAACTTCACGCGCGCCGCATCCGGCCACTGGTACTTCACGCTCAAGGACGCACAGGCGCAGGTGCGCTCGGTCATGTTCAAGAGCCGCGCGCAATACGCCGATTTCATGCCGCGCGAAGGGGACAAGGTCGAAGTGCGCGCGCTGGTAACGCTGTACGCGCCGCGCGGCGAATACCAGTTGAGCGTCGAATCGATCCGTCGGGCTGGCCTGGGCAACCTGTATGAAGCCTTCCTGCGCCTGAAACAGGCGCTGGCGGCGGAGGGGCTGTTCGACCCGGCGCGCAAGCGTCCCCTGCCCGCCTTTGTGCGCACCATAGGCATCGTCACCAGCACCCAGGCAGCCGCATTGCGCGACGTGCTGACCGCCCTGCGCCGGCGCGCTCCCCATGTGGCGGTCGTGATTTATCCGACACCCGTGCAAGGAGATGGCGCTGCCATACGCATTGCCGACGCGATCCGGACCGCCTCCGCGCGCGCCGAGTGCGACGTCCTGCTCGTCTGCCGGGGTGGCGGCAGCATCGAGGATCTGTGGTCGTTCAACGAAGAAATCGTGGCGCGGGCGATCGCCTCGTGCTCGATGCCGGTCATCAGCGGGGTCGGCCATGAAACCGACTTCACGATTGCCGACTTCACTGCCGACCTGCGCGCGCCGACGCCGACGGCGGCGGCAGAACTGGCGACCCGGCCGCGCAGCGAATGGCAGCAGGCGATAGAAGCCGGCGCGCGCGAGCTTGCCAACGCGATGCGCAGGCGCTTGCGCGACCAGGTGCAGACGCTGGACTGGCTGACGCGCCGCTTGCAGAGTCCGGCGGCGGCAGTTGGCCATGAACGCGTAAAGCTGCGCGCCCTCGAAGTGCGCCTGCAGCATGCCGTGCGCGCTCCGCTGTCGCGCTCCCGCTTCGCGCTGCTGCAGCTGCTCGGCCGGCTGGGCGCCTGCCTGCCCGATGTAGCGGCCCGCCGGCGCGATATCGGCGAATCAGCACGGCGGCTGTCGTCCTGCATGGAGTCGCAGCAGGGGCTGCGCCGACAGCACCTGGCTGCGCTCGCCGCGCAGCTCGAACTGCTCAATCCGCAACGCACCCTCGAACGCGGCTATGCGATCGTGACCGACCGCAAAGGGCACATCGTGCGCACGCCGGCGGCCTTGAAACCACGCCAGTTCCTGCAGCTGCGCCTGGCCGAAGGAAGCGCCGAGATCAGCATCGCGACCGTCCAGCAGACGCTTGAATGAGCGGCACTTTGATGCCGATCCTGCAAGCGAAGCGCAACCGACTTACAATGCTCCGTTCATAAAATATCTCCCTAGAACAACCACCAAAGGAACGCACCATGGAACACACCCTGCCGCCCCTGCCGTACGCAATGGACGCACTGCAACCGCATATCTCCCAGGAAACGCTGGAATATCACTATGGCAAGCATCACCAGGCCTATGTGACCAACCTGAACAACCTGATCAAGGGCACCGAGTTCGAAAACGCATCGCTGGAAGACATCATCAAGAAGTCATCGGGCGGCGTGTTCAATAACTCCGCTCAAGTCTGGAACCACACGTTCTACTGGAATTCCATGAAGCCCAACGGCGGCGGCGCGCCGACCGGCAAGATCGCCGATGCGATCAACGCAAAATGGGGTTCGTTCGACAAGTTCAAGGAAGAATTCACCAAGTCCTGCGTCGGCAATTTCGGTTCCGGCTGGACCTGGCTGGTGAAGAAAGCCGACGGCTCGGTCGACATCGTCAACACCTCGAATGCCGCCACCCCGCTCACCGGCGCCGACCAGCCACTGCTGACCTGCGACGTCTGGGAGCATGCCTACTACGTCGACTACCGCAATGCGCGTCCAAAGTACGTTGAGCACTTCTGGAACCTGGTGAACTGGGATTTCGCGAACAAGAACCTGGGTTGATCCTTCTCGGCCCCACTGGCGCTGAAGCAGAAGCGTCATTGAGGGCAATGCAAGCGATGCAAAAAAACACCCCGTGAGGAGAGATTCCCACGGGGTGTTTTTGCTTCTGGCGTAGTCAGGCGGGGATCAATCTTGCGGATCTGGAATCGGGCCATGTCTGATCTATCCGGATTCCGGGCAAGCAGACAACACCCAGCGCTGCGCAGCGGCCGCCGTCCGCGTCAGCGAGCCGACCGACTCTCCCTGATCTTCGCGTCGATTTCCCGCAAAGTTGCGGCTGCGGTCGCCTGCAACGGACCGCCAAGCGACACTGCCCTGGCGGCGACCGGGCGAGCTTCATCGAGTTGACCGAGTTCCGCCAGCACCGACGCCAGGTTGTTGAGCGCCGCGACGCTGTCCGGATGATCCTCTGCCGCCCGGCGGAAAGCCGCGAGCGCGGCCTGCCTGTCCTCGGCGCGATACGCCGTGTTGCCAGCGCCAAGCTGCAGGCTCAGGTTGCGCGGCCAGCGCTGCAGCGCAGCCGCATAGGCCGTGGCAGCCGATTTGGGGGCAGCGCTTTTCTCGAATGCGACCAGTGCGTCGACCAGTCCGGCCTCGCCCACGGTGCGCGGCATGCGGCCCGGCGGCAGCGCCACCATGGCCCAGTGGCCGCCGCGGCCCCATGTGTGCTCGAAGGTAGAAAGCGGCATTGCAAGCCGGCGCGTGGTGCCGGAGCGCAGCACGATCTCCTGCTCCGCGAGGTCGTAACCGATTACCACTGCGTAATGCCAGACCGGGTAGATCGGCAGGCTCAGGTTCTGCAGCACGACCACCGGATTGCCGGCCGCCACTTCGTCGAGCAAGTCACGAAGCTGCGGGGCAAGGGTCACCGCCAAAGCGCCGTTGCGACGCGCCGCCGCCAGCATCTCGGGCGCCAGGCTGCCCTGCCGGGCCGGTACATAGACCTGCGATACCAGCGCGTCCGGTGTGGCGGGAATGGCTGCCGAATGCAGCACGGTCGCCAGCGCCGCCGGGCCGCATTGATAGTCTTCCTGCGCGAAAAACGGCGTGTCCTTCAGCTCGACACGGGCAGGCAATCCGGCAACCGGCGCGGACAACAGGGTCCGGGTCTGGGTCGCGCAGCCGGCCAGCAGCAACGCCAGCAGCGCCAGCGCTCCCAGCAGTGGCCATCGCCGCCGGCACTTCATGTTGCTGACGTCCGCCAGCTCGGCCCGCTTGATCTGCAAGTTGTCGCCCAGCCGAGCCGATCAGCGATGGCCGCGTGTGAACGGATAGACTTTGGTCAAGCCGAGCAGATCGGTCACGAGCAGCAGCACGAAGATGAACACCAGCGCGCCCACCAGGCCGTCGCCGCCGGCTGGCAGGCTGTCCATGCGCTCGGCCATCATGGCGGCTTCCGAATCGGTCAGCGCGGCCACGCGCGCCTGGGCATCTGCCGGGGCAACGCCCATCTTTTCCAGTTGCGACAGCACTTCAGGCCGGTTCAGTTCGCTGACAATGCGATCGCGGCTCTGCTGCGCCGCTACCGCCGCATGGGCTTGGTCGGTGCCGACCATGGCAGCCTGCACGGACTGAGTGAAGCCGGTGAATGTCACGATGACCAGGGTGATGGTGACGAACAGTCGTTTCAATATGCTTGGCATGGAATCAAATCCTCTTTTCTCGTTATTGGCGGCCAGATGGCATGGCCAGATTTACCCCGCTTCGTTCCGGCGTGGGGGCAAGCGCACGGCGTCAGGTTACCTGTCTCCGCGGTTACAGGTGTTACCATTTGTCAATATCCGTGTCAGCCCACCATTGCCTGCTTATCTTCCGATCCGGCGCCCTGGACGGCGACAGCTTGCTGCGCGCCCCAGCCGGCCGATGCGATCCAGTGCAAAATGGGAGGCATGGGCACTACTCGGGACGCCGTACAAACGCGCCAGGAAAACCGATGAAACCAAAACACTTACTGCTCGCCACCCTGCTGGCGTCATCTGCCCTGGCACACGCTGCCAACGAAAACATCACCGTCTACAAAGATCCGGACTGCGGCTGCTGTACCGCATGGATCGACCACCTGCGCCAGAACGGCTACAAGGTCAAGGCAGTCGACACAGGCGACCTTGCTGCCATCAAGAAAAAATATGCGGTGCCCGCGAAGTTCGAGAGCTGCCACACGGCAGTGGTCGACAAGTCAGGGCAAATCATTGAAGGCCACGTGCCGGCCACCGCGGTGCGCAAGTTGATCGACCAGCCCAAGGTCAAAGGGCTGGCTGTGCCTGGCATGCCGGTCAATTCACCGGGCATGGGGAAAATGGACGGCACCCTGGTCACCGTCGACTTCTCCGGCAAGGCGTTTTCGCGGGACTGATCCGGCACTTCCCGTTGCTGCAGGGCGGGTTGGCCAGGTGCCACCCGCCTGCTCCCTGGCCGCCGCAGATGAGCGCGCCACTGCGTCACCTCTCCCCCGACATCCACTCGCCCAGCATATCTGAAAATATTGCCCGATCGGTAAAAAGCGGTTAGGCTTGAACATTCGTTCAGTGATAATGAACATCTGTTCAGACCATGCGCAACCCGACTCATTCCGACACCGTCCACGCCGCAGTCCACGTTGCCCGCTTGTATTACTACGAGCGCATGACAACCGCTGCCATTGCAGAAGAAATGGGCACCTCGCGCGCGACCGTGTCCCGGCTGCTGACTTATGCATCCGAAAATGGCCTGGTCGAAATCCGCGTGCACGATCCGCAAGCCCATCCGCAATCGGTCGAGAGCCGGCTGCTGAAGAAATTCAAGCTCAAGCGCGCACTGGTGGTGCCGGTTCCCGCCGGCATTCCCGATAGCGACGTCCTGCAGCGTGTCGCCCGCCAGGCTGCCGCGCACCTGAACACCTTGATGGCCTCCGGCACCGTGCTTGGGATCGCCTGGGGCAAGACAGTCGAAGCGATCGCCGGCCAGCTGAGTCCGCGCCAGCTTGCCAACATCGAGGTGGTCCAGCTCAACGGCTCCGGCACGGGCGAAGGCATGGTGAATGCTTTCGGTGAATCGCTGGTGATGCGTTTTGCGCAAAACTATGGCGGCCGCGCCCACAGCTTCCCGGTACCGGCATTCTTCGATTACGCCCAGACGCGGGAAGCGCTATGGCGCGAACGCAGCGTGCAACACCTGCGCCGCCTGCAGGACCGCGCTGAGGTCCTGCTGTTCTCGATCGGCGCGGCGGAAACCGGCAGCCTCGTGCATACCGGCGGCTACCTGAGCGCAGCGGACACCCGTCGCCTGCAGGCCGACGGCATGGCAGGCGACATCGCCACCGTATTCTTCCGCGAAGACGGCAGCTGGCAAGGCATGGACATGAATGCGCGCAGCAGCGGGCCGGAACTGGATCGCTTCCAGCGCGCGCCGCACTCGATGTGCGTGGTGGCCGGGCAGGGCAAGCTGCGCGGCCTGCGCGCCGCATTGCGCGGCAAGCTGATCAACGAACTGGTGATCGATGAACCTAGTGCCAGCGCACTGCTGGATGAACCCGACGAGACCATGCCCGCCGCCAGCAAGAAGAAAGTCCGTACCCGATGAACATGCCGCCATTTGACCTGTTGATTGTCGGCGGCGGCATCAATGGCGCCGGCATCGCGCGCGACGCCGCAGGTCGCGGCCTGCGAGTGGGGCTGTGCGAGGCGAACGATTTCGCCGGCGCCACCTCATCGGCCAGCACCAAGCTGATCCATGGCGGCTTGCGCTACCTGGAATATTACGAATTCAGGCTGGTGGCGGAGGCGCTGGCCGAGCGCGAGAACCTGCTGGCCATCGCGCCGCACATTGCGTGGCCGCTGCGCTTCGTGATGCCGCACGTCAGGGAATTGCGGCCCCGCTGGATGATCCGGACCGGCCTCTGGCTGTACGACCGGCTTGGCGGGCGAAACTCCTTGCCGAAATCGGCATCCGTAAAGCTTTCCGGTACCCGATGGGGGGCCGGTCTCTCGCCGCAACTCCACGACGGCTTTGTCTATTCCGACGCCTGGGTCGACGATGCCCGCCTGGTGATACTCAATTTGCGCAGCGCACAGCAGCACGGGGCGGAGATATTTGCCCGCACCCGGCTGCTGGATGCCCGCCGCAGCGACGGACTCTGGCATTGCACGGTGGCCGATGCAAGCGGCGCCACTCGCATCCTCACCAGCCGTACGCTGGTGAATGCCGCCGGTCCCTGGGTCGGCCAGGTCGAACAACTTGCACACAGCAGCCGCAACAGGCAGGGCTCGGCCGTCAGGCTGGTGCGCGGCAGCCATATCGTGGTGCCCCGCCTGTACGACGGCGAGCATGCATACATATTGCAGAATGATGACCGCCGCATCGTGTTCATGATCCCCTACGAAGGCGAGTTCACGCTGATCGGCACCACCGATGTCGCGCAGGAAAACATGGATCATGGCGTGCAGGTCGCGCCGCATGAGGAAGCCTATCTGCTGCGCGCGGTGAACCGCTATCTGGCGCGGCCGGTCGACGCCGGGCAAATCGCCTGGCGCTACGCTGGCGTGCGTCCGCTGTTCGACGACGAATCGGACAACCCGTCCGCCATCACCCGCGATTACACGCTCGCCCTGGATGAAGGTAGCGGACTGCCGCTACTGTCGATCTATGGCGGCAAGATCACCACTTACCGGCGACTGGCGGAGGCGAGCTTGAGCAAGCTGGCGCAATGGATTCCTGGTGCGGCGGATCCATGGACCGCGACGGAGCCGCTTCCCGGCGGAGAATTCCCGCCAACCGAGCGCGCGGTTCAACTGCGGCGCTTGCAGCAACGCTATCCGGGCCTGCCGGCCCAGTGGCTGGCGACGCTCTTTGCGCGGCATGGCCTGCTGGCGCACGCGATCCTGGATGACGCCCGCTCATTTTCCGACCTGGGACGGGATTTCGGCGGCGGACTGAGCGAGCGCGAGGTGACGCACCTGGTAAAACATGAATGGGCTGCCAGTGCCGACGACGTGCTATGGCGGCGCACCAAATGCGGGCTGCACATGCAGCCCGCGGAACGCGCAGCATTCGCGGACTGGTTCGACCACGCACACGCCGGCCGCGCGATGACCACAACCGAATCCGGAGAAACCTGATGGCAGACATCACACTTGCAGGCATCACGAAAAGCTGGGGCACATCCAAGGCAGTCAAGGGGATCGATTTCACGGTTCGATCCGGCAGCTTCACCGTGCTGCTGGGGCCATCCGGCTGCGGCAAGTCCACCACCTTGCGCCTGATTGCCGGCCTTGACACCCCGAGCACGGGCACCATCACGATCGGCGGGCGCGACGTCACCGGCCTGCCGCCATCCGAGCGCAAAATCGCAATGGTATTCCAGTCGTATGCGCTGTTTCCGCACCTGACGGTGGGCGAGAACATCCTGTTCGGCCTGCGCGTGCGGCGCGAACCGGAGAAAGATTTCGCTGCGCGGCTGAAACGCGTCGCCGACATGCTGGGACTGGGCCCGTATCTCGACCGCCGCCCAAGCCAGCTCTCCGGCGGCCAGCAGCAACGGGTTGCGCTGGGACGCGCGATCATCGCCGAGACCGACGTCTGCCTGATGGATGAACCGCTGTCGAACCTGGACGCGCAACTGCGGCAGGAGATGCGGCGCGAAATCCGCGCGCTCCAGCAGCAACTCGGCATCACCATGGTCTATGTGACGCACGACCAGACCGAGGCCATGAGCATGGCAGACCAGGTAATCCTGCTGCGCGACGGCCTGATCGAACAGGACGCGCCGCCAGCCACGCTGTACGCGCAACCGACATCGGTATTCGGAGGGCGCTTCATCGGCACGCCGCCGATGAACATCCTGCCGCTGGCACCGGCCGCATGCGGCCTGTCGATAGCAGGCAGCGGCGGGCCGGCAATCGTGCCCGGCCAGGAGCGGCGGCTGTTACTGGGCCTTCGTCCCGAACATATCCGTCTGGTCGATCGCGGCTGTCACGCTACTGTCACCACCGTCGAGTATTTTGGCGCAGACACCATCGTCGGCGCCGCAATCGGTAATGCGTCGCTGCTGGTACGCGTGCCCGGACAAGTTGTGCTTGAGCCGGGCAGCAAGGTGCAACTGGGATGGGACACCACCCATCAATATTTTTTTGACGCAGAAAACGGCTTGCGCTGCTCGCCCGACCTGGCAAGGGAGGCAGCGACCGTTTAAAAATAGGAATACATCATGCGCAGGAAGTTCATCACGACAGTAGCTGGCCTGGCCGCCGGTGCAGCAATCGGCATCTCGCCCGCGTTGGCTGCCAATCCGGTCGAAATCTCGTTTTACTATCCGGTCGCAGTGGGCGGTCCGGTGACCCAGACCATCGACGCGATGGTGGCGGAGTTCGAGAAGGCGAATCCGGACGTGAAGATCAAGGCCGTCTATGCCGGCACCTACCAGGAGAGCCTGGTCAAGGCGCTGACCGCATCCAAGAGCGGCACCCCGCCGACGCTGGCGGTGCTGCTGTCGACCGACCTGTTCACGCTGATCGACGAAGGCGCGATCGTGCCTTTCGACACCGTCGCCAACACGCCCGCCGACAAGGCCTGGATCGGCGGTTTCTACAAGAGCTTCATGCAAAACAGCCAGACCGGCGGCAAGACCTATGGCATTCCGTTCCAGCGCTCGACCATCGTCATGTACTGGAACAAGAATGCGTTCAAGGAAGCCGGCCTGAATCCCGACAAGGCGCCCGCCAACTGGAATGAACTGGTCGATACTGCGAAAAAGCTGACCAAGGCCGATGCCAGTGGCAACGTCACGCAATGGGGCGTCAAGATTCCGTCGACCGGCTTCGCGTACTGGATGTTCCAGGGCCTGACCACGCCCAACGACACCATCCTGATGAACGCAGCCGGCACCGAAACCTGGTTCGACAAGCCGGGCGCAGTGCAGGCGCTGCAATACTGGGTCGACCTGGGACACAAGCACAAGGTGATGCCCAAGGGCGTGATCGAATGGGGCACCACGCCCAAGGATTTCCTGGAACAGAAAGCTGCCATCGTCTGGACCACCACCGGCAACCTGACCAACATCCGCACCAACGCCAAGTTCCCGTTTGGCGTGGCGATGCTGCCGGCAGCCAAGCACCCGGGCAGCCCGACCGGCGGCGGCAATTTCTACATGTTCAACAAATCCACGCCTGAACAACAGAAGGCCGCGATGAAGTTCATCAAGTGGACCACCGAACCGGCGCGCAATGCACGCTGGAGCATCGCCACCGGTTATGTTGCAACCCGCCCGGATGCGTGGGAAACGCCGGAAATGAAGAAATACCTGCAAGACGTTCCGGCGGCAGGCGTGGCGCGCGACCAGTTGCAATACAGCGTCGCCGAGCTGTCAACGCATGACAACCAGCGCGTGACCAAGGCCTTGAACGACAACTTGCAGGCTGCGCTGTCTGGGACGAAAACACCGGAAGTGGCGCTGAAGGATGCGCAACGCGAGTCGGTGCGCATCCTGCGCGCGGCGGGTCGCTGATCCTGTAGATGGTGTCCGCTGGCGAGTCGTTGGCGGATCGCTGTCCCTGTGTTCACCCTCCCCTTGCCGGAGAAGGTGAACACGGGCGTGACATAGAGTTCGTGGACCCGATCCCGATCCCGACCCTCCCCTTGATGCGCGAGATCGGGATGGACGCAGATTGAATATGACCAAGCGCAACGCCCCTTTTCCCGTCACCCCCTGGCTGCTGCTGTTGCCGGCCATGCTGTTGCTGGTCGCCTTTACCCACTATCCGGCTGTCGCCACCATCTGGGACAGTTTCTTTTCCACGCCGAAGGCGAACCGGCCGTCGGCATTCGTCGGCGCAGAAAATTACGTCCTGCTGATGAACGATCCGGTGTTCTGGCAGGCATTGAAGAACAACCTGCTCTACGCGCTGGTCACCATACCGGTCGCCATCGGGTTGTCGATCGCGATGGCATTGTGGGTCAACGACAAGCTGCCCGGGCGCGGCGTGTTGCGGCTGGCCTACTTCACCCCGACCGTGCTGCCGATGATTGCCGTGGCAAACATCTGGCTGTTTTTCTATACGCCGCAATATGGCCTGCTGGAGCAGGTCACGCAGTCGATCGGCCTGCCATCGCAGAACTGGCTCGGCAATCCCGATACCGCGCTGTGGGCGGTGATGGTGGTGGCGATATGGAAGGAAGCCGGCTTCTTCATGATTTTCTACCTGGCCGCGCTACAAGGAATTTCGCCGACACTGGCCGAGGCCGCGAGCCTCGAGGGCGCATCGCGCTGGCAATATTTCTGGCGCGTCCAGTTCCCGTTGCTGATGCCGACAACGCTGTTCGTGCTGATCAACGCGCTGATCAATTCGTTCCGCCTGGTCGACCATATCATGGTGATGACCAGGGGCGGACCGGACAATGCCAGCTCCCTGCTGCTGTACTACATTTACGAGATCGGCTTCGGCTACTGGGATTCCTCGTATGCGGCGGCGCTGACCGTGGTGCTGCTGGGGGTGCTGGCGCTGGTCGCCATCGTCAAATTCCGATTCCTCGACCGCAGGACACACTACCAATGAACACCGTTTGGGACACGCGGAACCGCTGGCTGGAGACCACATCCGCATGGGTACTGGGCCTGTTGTGGATGCTGCCGCTGGCCTATGCGTTCTGGACCGCATTTCATCCCGCGGAATTCGCCACCCGCTTCTCGCTCGACGCGCCGCTGACGCTGAAAAATTTCGAGAACGCCTGGTCAGCCGCGCCCTTTGCCCGCTACTTCCTCAACACGACGATACTGGTAGCGATGATCCTCGCCGCGCAATTGGCGCTGGCCACGACCGCCGCCTACGCCTTCGCCCGATACACCTTCCGTGGCAGCGACCTGATGTTCGTGCTGGTGCTGATGCAGCTGATGGTCATGCCCGACATGCTGATCATCGAAAACTACAGCACCATGAACAAGCTGGGCCTGCGCGACACCATCCTGGCAATCGGCCTGCCCTATTTCGCATCCGCCTTTGGCATCTTCCTGCTGCGCCAGACCTTCAAGTCCGTGCCGCGCGAACTCGACGAAGCCGCGCGCATGGAAGGCGCCAGCGCGCTGCAGGTTCTGTGGAAAGTCTACATACCTCTGGCCAAGCCGGTCTACCTGGCCTACGGCCTGGTGTCGGTCAGCACCCACTGGAACAATTTCCTTTGGCCGCTGATCGTTACCAACTCGGTGGAAACCCGGCCGCTGACGGTGGGCCTGCAAGTGTTCTCGTCCACCGACCAGGGCGTGGACTGGTCTATCATCACCGCAGCCACCCTGATGACGTCGGCGCCGCTGCTGATTGCGTTCTTGCTGTTCCAGCGGCAATTCGTACAGTCGTTCATGCGCGCCGGCATACGCTAGGAGAATTCCGATGAAGCTGATCAGCTGGAACATCCAATGGTCCCTCGGTGCCGATGGCAAGGTAGATCCCCGGCGGATCGTCAAGGCCGCGCGTGCGCTGGCCGATTTTGATGTGCTGTGCCTGCAGGAAGTGGCAGCCGGCTTTCCCGATCCCGGCTTGCGCGCCAACAGCGGCGACAACCAGTTCGAAGCGTTTGCGAGATTGTTGCCCGGCTTTACAGCCGTGCCGGTGGCAAGCGTGGATGTGATCGGCGCCGACGGCAAGCGGCATGTATTCGGCAACATGGTGCTGTCCAGGCTGCCGGTGTTGCGGGTGCTGCGCCACCAGTTGCCGTGGCCGGTCGACCCGGCAGTGATCAGCATGCCGCGCACGCTGCTGGAAGTGACAATCGACTCCCCGCTGGGTCCTGTGCGGGTGATGAATACGCATCTCGAGTATTACTCGTTGATCCAGAGAACGGCGCAGGTTGACGCCGTGCGCAAGCTGCACGCAGAGGCCTGCGCGCGCGCCAGCGGCGAACGCAGCAAGGAATTGAACCCCACACCCTTCCTCGCCGTGCCGCAATCGGCAGCGGCCATCCTCACCGGCGATTTCAACCTGCGTCCGGAGGATCCGCTGCACGAGCGCATCCAGCAGCCACCAGACAGCGGCGGCCCGCGACTGGTCGACGCATGGCAGCACCTGCACCCCGGCCAGCCCCATCCGCACAGCGTGGGCCTGTATGACCCTGGACAGTGGCCCGAGCCGTTCACCTGCGACTTCATGTTCGTCACCGAGGACTGGTTGCCGCACGTAAAACGCCTGCATGTCGACCAGGACTGCAATTATTCGGATCACCAGCCGCTGCTGCTGGAGCTGGGATGAGACCGCTGGCAGAACTCGATGCGCGCGGGGTGCACACAGTGTTCACCGATATCGACGACACCCTGACCACTGCCGGACAGCTCACAGCCGCTGCCTATGCCGCGCTGCAGGCCCTGCAGCAGGCCGGGCTGCGGGTAATTCCCGTCACTGGCCGGCCGGCCGGCTGGTGCGACCATATTGCGCGGATGTGGCCGGTGGATGCAGTGATTGGCGAAAACGGCGCCTTCACCATGTGGCACGACCGTCAGGCCAACCGGCTGCGCACCCGCCATCTGCTGGACCAGAGCACCCGTGCGGCAAATCGCAGCAGGCTGGTGCAAGTACAGGAACAGATACTGCACGAGGTGCCGGGCGCCGGCATTGCGTCCGACCAGTTCTGCCGCCTGTACGACCTGGCGATCGATTTCTGCGAAGACGTGCCGCCACTTGATGATCACGACATTGATCGCATCGTCGCGCTGATGGAGCAGGCCGGCATGAGCGCCAAAGTCAGTTCGATCCATGTCAACGGCTGGTTTGGGGACTACGACAAGCTGGGCATGGCTCGCATCCTGATGCAGGAGCGCCATGGACTCTCGCTCGACGACCCGGCCAACCGCGCCGCATGCGTGTTTGCCGGCGACTCGCCCAATGATGCGCCGATGTTCGGGTACTTCCCGCTGTCGGTCGGCATGGCCAACGTGCGGCACTTTGCCAGCCGCCTGGCCCAAGCGCCCCGTTTCGTGACGCCATCAGCGTGCGGCGCCGGCTTCGCGGAACTGGCGCACCACTTGCTGCGGGCAAGGCAATAGCTGCAACGCCAGTCGAGGTGTCGGGTCAAGGCGTGGCCCGTAACCCGGCATCCCCCGGCAGCGATCGCAGGCACCGGGTTTCATATTCCGGGGCGGCGCGCGCCTAGGCCGGGTGTTCCTCGCCATTGCGCCCGAACGCGCGCGCCGTGCGCTCCCGTCCCAGCCGGATCAACTCTTCTGCCCGCCAGAACTCATGGATGCGGCATGCATTGCGCGGTATCGATATCGTGATGTCGGGCGTGTAGGCAGCCAGTTTCAGTCTGGCGATCGTGTTCTCCATTGCCTCCATCGAACGCAGCGCAACGTCGATCATGCCCGGCGTTTCCGGAGTAACCGCCTGCGGATACACACTTTCAACGAAGGCGCGGATGCGGCGGGCGTAATCGTTCTGCGCAGGCAAGCTGTCGGTGATCGCGACATCCAGGCCGGCTTCGGCCGGACCACCCAGGTTGACGGCCACTGTCAGGTCGGTCGTATCGTTGAGCGTCGGGGCGATCGGCACCGGATTCACCAGGCCGCCGTCGACCAGCATGCGGCCACGGTACTCGACCGGCGTCAGCAACAAGGGAATGGCAATCGAGGCGCGCACGGCATCGAACAGAAGTCCGTCGCGCAGCCAGATTTCCTTGCCGGATTCGAGGTCCATCGCGACCGCCGTGAACGCAATGTCGAGGTCTTCGATGCGCACATCGCCGACGAGGTTGCGCAGCACGCCTATCACCCGGTCGCCCTTGATCAGGCCGGCGCCGCCAAATGCGAGATCGAGAAGCCGCACCACTTCCAGGCGTTCCAGCGCCAGCGCCCATTCGGCATAGGTGGACAGCTTGCCCGCCGCGTAGATGCCGCCGACCAATGCGCCCATCGACGTGCCGGCGATGTTATGGATGACGTAGCCGTTTTCAGTCAGCCACTGGATCACGCCGATATGCGCATAACCCCGCGCGCCGCCGCCACCAAGCACCAGCGAAACGGTTTTCTGTTGAGTGGCCTGAGTGACGTGACTGACGTGAGTGGATTGAGTGACTTGCATTTCCGCACCGGAAGATTTTGTCCGGGCAAGTGTAGCAGCCCCCGTGCCTTGGCAGGTTGGAGAAGAACGGTGCGAACGGATCGGTATTTGGGGCTGGCGCGCGCAATCGCAGCCAGGGCAATCTGGCACCGGAGGCCCCGGAATAGGCCCGCGCAGCAGTGTTTCACCCGCTTGCTAGAGCATGAATTGTTCCGCAGGCACTGGTCGGGAAAACAGATAACCTTGTGCAAAGTCGCAGCCGACGCCGGCCAGCAGGCTGCGCTGCTTCTCGGTTTCCACCCCTTCAGCAATCACCGAGATGTTGAGCTTGTGGGCCATCACGATGATCGCTTCACACAGCGCCATGTCGTCCGAATTCGCTTCCAGGTTTCGCACGAATGACTGGTCTATTTTCAGGCTGTCGATGTCGAATTTCTTCAGGTAGGACAGCGCCGAATAGCCAGTACCGAAGTCGTCGAGCGACACATGCACGCCTGCCGCCCTCAGTGCCGCCAGCTGATCCACCACCATTGCATTTGGCTCCAGCAGCAAGCCTTCGGTGATTTCAACGGCGATCGACTCGCCTGGCAGTCCGAGACCTTTCAGGAACTCAGCCCACGAACTGACGCCGCCGCGAGCCCGAAACTGCACTGGCGAACGGTTGATGCTGATCTGGAACACGCGATTCTCGTGATCGCGCCAGTGCTTGATCTGGGATGCCACTTCGCGAAACACCCATTCACCGATCTCGACGATCAGCCCGGTCTCTTCCGCAATCGGAATGAACACCGCTGGAGGAATGTAGCCGCGGGCCGGATGATTCCATCGGATCAAGGCCTCGGCCTTGCCGACGTGACCGGTGTTCAGGTCCACGATTGGCTGGTAGACCAGTTCGAACTGCTCGCGCGCCAGCGCACTGCGCAACTCGTTGGCCATCCACATCCGGGCCCGGGTCGCCGACTGCATGGACTCCGTAAAATAGCGATAGCGGTTGCGTCCCTGGTTCTTGGCGCTGTACATGGCCTGGTCGGCGTTCTTCAGCAGGGTGTCGATATCGCGCCCGTCTTGCGGATAAAGCGTGATGCCTATGCTGGCCGATACATAGGCCGATTCAATGCCCAGCTGGAACGGCTCCGCCATCCGCCGCAGAATGTTCTGGGCGACGAAGGCGATATGCGAGAGCGTGTCCAGTTCAGACAGGATGATGGTGAATTCGTCCCCGCCGAGCCGAGCCACCGTATCGCTGGCACGAACGCAGCTGCGCAGGCGCAACGCCGCCTCCTTCAACAGCACGTCGCCGACGTCGTGTCCGAGCGTGTCATTCACATCCTTGAAGCGATCGAGGTCCAGGAACATCAGCGCTAGCGGCAGGCCCGTGCGGTTCGATTTTATTATCTCGGTTTCCAGGTGTTCCTGGAACAGCCGCCGGTTCGGCAAGCTGGTCAGCGCGTCGTAGTTCGCTTGTTGCCAGATCATTTCTTCAGATGCTTTCTTGTCGGTAATGTCGGCAAAGTTGCTGACGACAAGATCGACCTCGCCATTGCGGTCGAACAAGAGCTCGGTATTGATCGACACCCACACCTGGCTGCCATCGGGCCGCTCCAGGCCCATCACGACGTCGCGCTGGGGACGGCCGGTGGCAACGCTGACCATGGCCGGATGCAAGGCCGGATCGAATATGGCGCCATCTTCATGCACCGTGCGCATCAAGTCCGCCAGCGAATGAGCGCCGCTCATTTTTTCGGCGCTCATGCCGAGTATCACCTCGGCGGCGCGATTGAGCTCGATGAAACTGCCATCGCGCGACTGCACCACCAGGCCATCGGTGACGGCGTCGAACACCGAGGCCAGTCGTTCGCGGGAGGAAAGCAGGTCGTACTCGACCTTGCGCCGTTCCATGATTTCCTTGTTGAGCGCATTGTTGGTGGCGCGCAGGTCCGCCGTGCGTTCCTGCACCCTTTCTTCCAGTTGGTCGCGGGTTCTGCGCAGTTCGACGGTCATGTCATGCGCCAGTCTCACCGCCCGTACGCGGCCGCTGGCCAGGAGAAAAATCAGCACCGACAACAACAGGCTGCCTGCGGCCCCGGTGGTTGCGATGTAGGCCGGCTTGCCGTCGATCACCCCGGCCTCGAACTCCGGCCGGGAGTCCACCTCCACAGTCCAGGTGCGACCGGCGATCCTGAGGCTCTCGACACTGTGCATCATCGATTGCCGCTCGCCCCGGTCCGGGTCGGAGTCGAACAGTTTGTTTTCCTCGGCAACCGATTCACCGTCGAACAGCCGGATCTTGACATCGCCGGGCCGTGCCGCCCCCAAGCCGGCCATCATGTCCGTCATGCGAAATGGCGCGTAGACCCAGCCGGCAGAAGCAGCGCGCCGCGCCTCGAAAGTGCTGGCCGGCATCGAGTGCAGGTACAGCGGCAGGAACATCAGCATGCCCGCTTCCGGTTTGCGGCTACCAACCTCCTGCACCCACATTATCTTGGCAGTGATGGCGGCACGGCCGGTGTCGCGCGCCTGCTCCATCGCAGTGCGGTGATTCGGTTCGGTAAACATGTCGAAGCCGAGCGCCCGCCGGTTCAAAGCATCGAACGGCTCGATGCGGGTGACCAAGGAGTAGACCGGGCGCTCGCCACTGGGCCATATGCTGTAGCCGGGAAGCCCTTCCCGGCGGATGGCATCGACATGAGCCGCCAGCCTGCTGGCCGGAATCACTTCGACCATGCCGATGCCTTGCACGCCGGGAAAATTTTCCTCCAGACGCAGCGCCCGAACATATTCGGCGAATTCCCGCCTCCCCACTTTGTCCGATGCGAAAAACAGACCTTGCGCGCCGCGCAACACCTGTTCGTAGGTTTCCATGCGCTGTTCGAGCCGGTTGGTCAGCTCGCGCGCGCTTGCCTGGAATTCATTGCGTGCAAGGTCGAGGTTTTCACTGCGCGCCGCCTGCCATAGCAGCCATGTCACCGCCAATGATGCAAACAGCATCATTCCCGCCAGCAACCAGGGCGAATAGTCTCCGTCACGGGGCCCCGGCATGGCAGGCTCAACGCCGGATGATGACGATGGAAAATCTGGTGGCTGCATCTGCGTTCTGACTGGAGCAGCCCTGATTGGTTTCCCTGCAACAGCCCGCTTCGGGACGTTGCTTGCCGATTCGCAAGAGATGCCTCGAAAAGCGGCAGCCCTCCGCGCGCTGACTACCTTCCTACCAGTAGGTGAACAGCATTTTCGTCGCCAGCGCATACAGAAGGAAAGCGAAGATGCGCTTGAGATGGAGCACCGGCAAACGGTGCGAAACGCGCGCGCCCAGGCGGGCAGTCAGCATGCTGCCGCTGGACACACCGGCCAGTGCAAGCAGGGAAACGAAGCCAAGCGCGTCAGCCGGAAGGTGCGGTGTGCTCCAGCCTGAGACCAGGTAACCGATGGTACCGACCATCGCCACCGGAATGCCCAGCATCGAGCCGGTGCCGATCGCCCTGTGGATGGGTATGCCGCACCACAACATGAAGGGCACGGTCAGGAAAGCGCCGCCAGCCGATACCAGCCCGCAAATGATGCCGATGGCAAACCCCACGCACAGCAGCGGGATGGGTCCGGGCACGGTGCGGCCGGGAGACGGCTTACGGTTCAACAGGATTTGCGTGGCGCCGGCATACACGATCACGGCAAAGGCCAGCGCCAGCGCGCGCTGCTCTATCCATCCCGCTGCCAGCGCAGAGGCCAGGCTACCCGCCACCATGCCTGGCGCGATTTTCCAGACCAGGGCGAAGTCGACCGCGCCCAGCCGCGCGTGGGCGCGCGTGCTGGCCGCGGAGGTGAACATGATCGACGCCATTCCCGTGCCCAGCGCCAGGTGGACCACATGGTCCGGCGCAAATTGCTGGGCGGTGAACAGCGCCGCCAGGATCGGCACCAGCATCATGCCACCGCCAATGCCCAGCAGGCCCGCCAGGAATCCGATGATGGCGCCAGCAAGGCAGTAAGCAGCAAACCAGATCATATTGTTCCTGTTATCGAAATAGGCAAGGGATGGAGGCAATAAAGGGAAAGAAGGGGGAAATCAGCGCAACCAGTGGACTGCGGCCGAAAAAGTCAGGAACGAGAGCGCAGTCGAGATCATGATGATGCGCGCGATCCGGCCATTGTCCGCGCCGAAGCGTTCCGCCAGCATCGACACGTTGCTGGCGCTGGGCAGGCAGGCAACCAGCACCATCACGGTGATCGCGAACCGGTCCAGCGGGACACCCGCCGACACCGCCACCGTGGCCCCCGCCAGCACCAGCGCCGGATGCAGCACCAGCTTGGCCACGGCGATCGGCAGATAGTCGGCCAGCGGCGTCGCCTTGCTGCTGTTGGTACGGGAACGCGCCAGCACGGCGCCGATCGTAAACAGGGCAACCGGCGACGCGGCATCGGCCAGCATGTCCAGCGTCTGCATCAGCGGCTGCGGCAGCGCCAGCGCCAGGGCTGAACTGAGCCCGCCAAGCAGGATCGACCACGGCATGGGATTGAGCGCCACCCCCTTCAGCGCCTGGCCTGCGGCCGAGCGCGCGCCACGGCTGCCAGCGCCATCCAGCCGCGACAGGGCAATGCACAGCGAGCTGGTGATCACCAGGTCGACCAGGATCGTGACGATCGCGGGCCCCGCCGCCCGCTTGCCGAGCAGCGCAACCAGCAGCGGCACGCCCATGAATCCGGTATTGGGAAAGGCAGCGACCAGCGCGCCGAAGGCGCTGTCGTTCCAGGTGAGTTGCGCGCGCCGGGCGGCGAACACAGCCAGGCCGACCATCAGCAGCGCGCACAGCAGGTAGACGAAAAATACCCCCGGGTCGAGCATTTCCCTGATCGGGGTCTGGGCGCCAAAGCGGTACAGCATGCATGGCAGCGCAAAGTACAGGACGAAGGTATTCAGGCCGGGTATGGCGGCCAGCGGCAACAGCCCGCCGCGGGCGGCCAGATAACCGCACAGCACCAGCGCGAAGAAGGGAAACGTGACGACGAATATGGACAGCAAGGTGGATGTTCTGCTTTGCGGATCGATGCCGGATTATAGAGGGCGCAGCGGGTGGCGTGTTTCCGGCCTGCAATGAGGTGAAATGCAGTTCATAATCAGCCGACCCGGCGGATCGGCCCGGATCGGAGTTGAGCGGCGGCCGGGGATGCGGACGAGCACAGGGAATACGATGAAGATATTGATACTGGGAGCAGGCGGCGTAGGCGGCTATTTCGGCGCGCGCCTGCAAGAAGCCGGCGCTGATGTAACCTGGCTGGTCAGGCCGAAGCGGCTGCAAGCCTTGCGCGAAAACGGACTGCGGGTCGAAAGCCCGGCCGGCAAGCTGCATTTGAAGGTGCAGCTGGTAACAGCGGAAACCGTCACGCCCGACTACGACCTGGTGATGATGGCGCCCAAGGCCTACGACCTGGAAGACAGCCTGGCCGCGCTGGACCGCGCGCTGCAGGGGCGGGCACTGTTGCTGCCGTTCCTGAATGGCCTCACCCATCTCGAGCTGCTCGACCGCCGCTTTGGCCGCGAAAGGGTGGCGGGCGGCGTCGCCCATATCGGCGCGATGCTGGGTCCGGATGGCACGATCATGCATCTCAACCAGTTGCATAGCCTGACCGTGGGTCCGCGAGCGCCCGGGCAGGCAGCCCTGCTGAAGACATTTTTCGAGCTGTGCCAGCGCACCCGCTTCGACGCGATATATGTAGATGAGCGCACGGATAGCATCGAACAGCATCTGTGGACCAAATGGACCTTCCTGGCCACGCTGGCTGGCTCGACCACGCTGTATCGGGGATCGATCGGAAAAATCATGGCGACCGTCGAGGGAGAAGCGCTGGTCCGCGAGATGTACGAGGAATGCCTGGCCGTCGCCGCGGCCCATGGCCATCCGGTGCCGGCGCAAGGCAGGAGCAGCGCAATGGCCGTGCTGGCGCAGCACGGCTCCGATTTCACGGCATCGATGTACCGCGACCTGATGTCAGGGCAAAGGACCGAACACGAGCATGTGCTTGGGGAGATGTGCAAGATGGCGGCAGCGCAGGGACTGGCCGCGCCGCTGATGCGCGCTGCCTGGTGCCACATGCAAGTGGAGAACCCCCGGCCAGAAAGGGAATGAACAGCAGGGCATGAACAGCAGGAAAGGCGGGCAGGCCGGCCTGCCTTTCGGCCTCAATCCACGATGAACAGCTTGGCGCCGCCCGGAGCGCGCGAACGGTGCGACTCCGCCCCGTCCGCCACCTGGTAACTCATCCCGGGCTTCAGCACGAAGCGCCGCCCATCCTGCAGTTCGGTGTGCAGCTCCCCTTCCAGGCAAAACAGGATGTGCCCTTTCTCGCACCAGTGATCGGCCACATATCCGGCCGAATATTCGACCACCCGCACCCGGATATCGCCGAATACGCGGGTGCGCCACAGCGCGGTTCCAAGGTCCCCCTTGTGCTCGGTCCGCTCCACTTGGCTCCAGTCCGTGGTGCCGAAGGGAATGTCCTGCATGCGCATGATGCTCTCCTTGGGGACGGCAGCGGCAATGCCGCTTGCCCCTATTCTTCCACTTATTCTTCCACTTCAGCGATCAGTTCGATCTCGACGCAGCTGCCCATCGGCAGTTGTGCCACGCCGAACGCCGAGCGGGCGTGGCGGCCACGTTCGCCGAACACCTCGACCAGCAATTCCGATGCCCCGTTGGTGACCAGGTGCTGCTCGGTGAAATCCGGCGTGGAGTTCACCAGGCTCATCACCTTGACGATCCGGCGCACCCGGTTCAGGTCGCCGCCGCAGGCGTCCTGCAGCGTGGCCAGCAGGTCGATCGCGACCGAACGCGCGGCGGCCCTGCCCTCCTCGGTCTGCATGTCGCGCCCGAACTGGCCGACCCAGACCTTGCCCGCCTTCTTGGCGATATGGCCGGACAGCAGGACCTGGTTGCCGCTGCGGGCGTGCATGACATAGGCGGCCGCCGGGGTGGCGACAGCGGGCAATTCGATCTGCAGTTGCTTCAGTTTTTCGTAAACGGACATGGACACTCCAGCGGGATCGGAAGAAACTGCCACCAGCAGCGGTGGCAAAAAGCGATTTTAACCCTGTCGATTGAAATCCGGCGCTTGAAATCCCGGATTCCGTCCCCACCTCCCCCGCCACCTGTCACAAACCATCCTTAGAGGAAAAAAATGGCCGTATCCGAAAAGCAGACCCTGGGTTTTCAGGCTGAGGTAAAGCAGCTGCTGCAGCTGATGATCCACTCCATGTATTCGAACAAGGAAATCTTCCTGCGCGAGCTGGTTTCCAACGCATCCGACGCCGCCGACAAGCTGCGCTTCGAAGCGATCAACAACACCGCCCTGTACGAAACCGACCCTGAACTGAAGATCCGGGTCGACTTCGACAAGGATGCCCGCACCATCACGATCGCCGACAACGGCATCGGCATGAGCCGCGACGAGGCGATCGAGCACCTGGGCACCATCGCCAAGTCGGGCACCAAGGATTTCTTCTCGAAGCTGTCCGGCGACCAGCAGAAGGACTCGGCCCTGATCGGCCAGTTCGGCGTCGGCTTCTACTCCGCCTTCATCGTCGCCGACCGCATCACCGTCGAAAGCCGGCGCGCCGGCCTGCCGGCCAGCGAAGGCGTGCGCTGGCAGTCCGGCGGCGAAGGCGATTTCACGGTCGAGACGATCGAGAAGCCTGGCCGCGGCACCGACATCGTGCTGCACCTGCGTGAAGGCGAAGACGAATTCCTGTCGTCGTGGAAGCTGAAATCGACCATCCGCCGCTACTCCGACCACATCGCCCTGCCGATCCAGATGAGGAAAGAGGCGTGGGACGAAGAGAAGAAGGAAAACGTCGTCAGCGACGAACTGGAAACGATCAACCAGGCCAGCGCGCTGTGGGCACGCAGCAAGAACGACATCACACCGGAACAGTACGACGAGTTTTACAAGCACATCTCGCACGACTACCAGGAGCCGCTGACCCACACCCATAACCGGGTCGAGGGCCGCAGCGAGTACACCCAGCTGCTGTACATCCCGTCGCATGCGCCGTTCGACCTGTGGGACCGCGAAAAGCGCGGCGGCATCAAGCTGTACGTGCGGCGCGTGTTCATCATGGACGACGCCGAGCAACTGATGCCGGTCTACCTGCGCTTCGTCAAAGGCGTGATCGACTCCAACGACCTGCCGCTGAACGTCTCGCGCGAGATCTTGCAGGAATCGCGCGACGTCAAGGCGATCCGCGAAGGTTCGACCAAGCGCGTGCTGGGCATGCTGGAAGAATTGGCCAACAGCGACGAGCAGGCGCAGAAGGACAAGTACGCGACGTTCTGGAAGGAATTCGGCCAGGTGCTGAAGGAAGGCATGGGCGAGGATGCGACCAACAAGGAGCGCTTGGCCAAACTGCTGCGTTTCGCCTCGACCCACAACGACACCGACGTGCAGAACGTCTCGTTGGCCGATTATGTGGCGCGGGCCAAGGAAGGCCAGGACAAGATCTACTATGTGACCGGCGACTCATGGACTGCGGCGCGCAATTCACCGCATCTGGAAATCTTCCGCAAGAAAGGCGTCGAGGTCCTGCTGCTGACCGACCGCGTGGATGAATGGATGCTGTCCTTCCTGACCGAATTCGAAGGAAAGGAACTGGTGTCGGTGGCCAAGGGTGACCTCGACCTTGGCAAGCTGGAAGACGAAGCCGAGAAGAAAGCACACGAAGAGACCGAAGCGCAGTACAAGGAACTGGTCGAGAAGATGAAGACATCGCTGGGCGAAAAGGCCAAGGATGTGCGCGTCACCTTTCGTCTGACCGACTCGCCGGCCTGTCTGGTGGCAGACGAGAACGAACTGTCGGGCAACCTGCTGCGGATGCTGAAGGCCGCCGGGCAGAATGCGCCGGACAGCAAGCCTATCCTGGAAATCAACCCCGATCATCCGCTGGTGCAGCGTCTGAAGTACGAGGAGGCGCGTTTCGATGACTGGTCGAGCATCTTGTTCGATCAGGCGGCGCTGGCGGAAGGCGGGACCTTGCAGGATCCAGCCGGGTTTGTGCGGCGGCTGAACGAGATGTTGCTGGCGTTGGCGGGCAAGTAATCCCGGGGGGCGGCCGTCCGTTCATGCGACGGCCGCTGTGGCCCCTGCTCCGTTTCGAGGGGTAATTGTTATCCGGGTTCGAGGTTTTGTGGTTTTGTGGTTTTGCGGCTCTTTGGCTTGCGGGTGGTGTGGCTGGGTTTGATGGTTGTGGTTGTGAAGCCGGGAGACACCCCGGCGGGTGTGTCCCTTTCTTTTCAAAAAGAAAGGAACCAAAGAAAACACCGTCAAAACCCACTTGGCCAACGCCCGCTTCGATAGCCAACCAGACTCGGATGTCTGGGCTAATCCAGTGCGACGTTCGCGAGAGATGATCCCTCGGCTGGGTGCCGCTTACCTAATCAGCCAACCCCATGAAGTGTCTTATACCGATGCCCAGCGCACCGTTGACTCTTAATGTTTTTCGAAGCTTCAAATTGGCGACTGAGGGGATCCGTTCAGGAACGGCATAGAACAGCAGAGAACGGCAGAAAATCCCCTGCGATCCCCACTCCCGCTGACAATCGGACCTCAAGAGCCAATTAGCGGCTTCGAAAACAATTGGGAGTCAACGAGCGGTGGTGTGCGGTCGGCGGCATTGAAGCGGGTTGGCTGATCCCGGTCAGAGGCGAACATGTGGCAGGAGCTTCCTCGCGAAGGTCGCACTGGTTCGGCCCAGACATCCGAGTCTGGTTGGCGTTCGGAGCGGGCGTTGGCCAAGTGGGTTTTGACGGTGTTTTCTTTGGTTCCTTTCTTTTTGAAAAGAAAGGGACACACCCGCCGGGGTGTCTCCCGGCTTCACAACCACAACCATCAAACCCAGCCACACCACCCGCAAGCCAGAGAGCCGCAAAACCACAAAACCGATCAACCACGGCCATGGGTGCTGATCACAACAGGGAGTATCGAATGCGAATACTTTTGACCGGCGCCACCGGCTTCATCGGCCGCCATCTGCTCGAAGCGCTGGTCGCCAGCGGACACCAGGTAGTGTGCGCAACAAGGCGCCCGCCCACGCTGCCTAGCGCCGCCACACCCGGCGTATCGGAAATCGCCGTCGATTTCACCCGCGACCATGACAGCGCCGAATGGCTGCCCCGACTGGCCGGCGTCGATGCCGTCATCAACGCAGTTGGCATCATCCGCGAACAAGGCAAGCAAACTTTCGACGCCATCCATCACCGGGCGCCGGTTGCCCTGTTCCAGGCCTGCGCGAAGGCTGGCGTCAAGCGCGTGATACAGGTTTCGGCCAACGGCGCTGACGAAAACGCGGCCAGCCGCTACCACCTCAGCAAGAAGCAGGCAGATGACTTCCTCGCCGCACTCCCGCTATCGAGCGCAATCGTCCAACCCTCTGTAGTTTATGGCATCGACAGCGGCGGCGCTGCGCTGTTCAATACGCTCGCCTCGATGCCGCTTGTCGGCCTGCCCGGTGGCGGCGTGCAGGGACTGCAGCCAGTCCATGTCGATGACCTCGTGCAAGTCGTGATGCGACTGCTGGAGACGACTGAACATGTCCCGCCCGGCAAACGCATCCCGGTGGTCGGCCCGGTGCCGCTGACACTCAAATCATTCCTCGTCGAGCTCGGCAATGCGATGCAGTTGCGCAGACGCTTGTTCTTCCCGGTACCGATGCCGCTGGTACGGCTGGGCGCCAGCCTTGCCGGAAAACTGCCGGGCAGCATGCTGGATCCGGAAACCTTGGCGATGCTGGAGCGCGGCAATACCGCCGACCCTGCCATCACCATGGCACTGCTGGGAAGAGCGCCGAAAGCGGTATCCGGTTTCATCGGCCCGGCCGAGCGAGCGGCAGTGCGCAGGCGGGCGCTATTCAACTGGTTGCTGCCCTTGCTGGGCATTGCGGCCGTGCTTGCGCTGGCGATCGCGTTCTATCTGGTAGCGCGAATGTGATCCTTGAGGTCTCGCGCATGCGCCAGATTCCCGGCCCGGAAACTCACTAGCCTGGAACCTTCGTTTTCTTCGACATGGAACAAACCCGGTTCCGTGCGATGCTTGCCGTGCCCGGTGCGCACGCCTATAACGAAATCGCCTACTTCCTTCAAGGAGAGCGACATGGCACGCCAATATATCGATTGCCGGGAGTTCCCGAGCGAAATGAATTGCAGCATCTCGATCGCAGCGGATGACGAGGACGAATTGATTGCCGCTGCCGTCCAGCACGCCGTCACCGTACACGGACATCAGGACACCGCCGAGTTCCGGGACCAACTGCGGCAATGCATGCACCAGGGCACCCCACCGGTGGAGCGCCCCAAGATCGCCGTATGAGTGCTTCAGGCGAAGATCTCGCCTGAAGCGCGCAGTCTCTCACCCATTTTCCTTGTCGGAATCATCCGGGCCTGCATCATCCGAGAAGGAGTCATCAGACCATGCCGAACTGTCCTGGATCAACTGGCCTGTCAGGATCTCGGTGATCTCGGTCAGTACGCGCTCGGATTCGGTATTGCGCAGCCAGTCTGTCAAGATCATGGCGAGTAGCCGTTCGTATCCTTCCTTTCCGCTCGCACGCTCCACGGTCAATGGCTGATATCCCTCCAGCTGGAGAACCAGCGGTTTCCCTGCGGGTCCCAGGCATGCGGCCTCGATCAGCGGGCCAATTTCCACCCAGTTGATCTGCGCCCTGTCACACTGCACAATGTGAAAGCGTTCCAGCGAGGTGTTCCGGCGCAAGGACTCCTGGAGCATCGCCAGGCATTGCTTGACTGTCCCTGCATCGAGCCACAACTCCTGCAGTCGCGGATTGCCGAATACATGTTCCACAAGCTGCCGCGGATCGGCCATCTCGATATCGGTGAAGCGAATGTCGAGCAGCCTGATCGACCGCTGCAAGGCGAAGGCCCGCGCGAAAGCATCCGCTTCAACGGCGGTCAGGACCAGGTGCTTCAGGCCCAGCGCTTTGAGGTGTGGATGCAGCGCGAAAAGATTCGTCAACTCGCCGCAAATGTCTTGCGCGAACTCGACACCGAAGAAATCGAGCTCAAGGAAGCGTAGCACCGATGCCGATCCGAAAGCCGAAAGCACTGCGCGGGCCTCATCGTTTTCAATCCGGTTGAGTCGCAAGGTATGCAGGTGCGGCTGCGCAGCCAGCCAGGCCGCTGTCAGCCAGCCGCTGACCGGACCCGGGTCATTGAGCACGATGGATCGGCAGGACATGGATTTCGGGATCTCGTTGCTGCGAAAGGTCCATGGCACAAGCAGCGTGCATGACTTGGCGCCGATTGACTGCCGTGTGCCGCGCAGCCTGTTCGGGCTGATATCAAAGCGCCAGGCCGGATCCTGCGCCAGTCGCTCGATGACACTGGCGAATCCGGGCACCCACCTGCGCAGGGACATGGGCGACAGCGGTGACCTGCCTATCGTGACCTGCCCACCATGCCAATGATTCGCCAGGGCATCGGCCAACTGCTGCATGGACGCGGCAGCCTCTTCTCCTCCCCACGGCCCATCGCGACTCACGGCCCGGAAGCGGATGAGGGCCTTGCAGTTACTGCTTCCGAAAAATTGTGCGAGACCCTTGCAGTCGCTCAGGTCAATCAGGTCAAGGGCCTGGATGGTGATTGCTGGTCGACGACCGGACCACGCAAGTTGCTCCAGATCCCTGCCGCGAACCACAGCCAGGCTCGCAGCCTTCCAGCCTGTCAACCCGGCGAGCAGCGCAATTGCCATCGACGGCTGCGCCATCCTGTCCAGAAAAACAAAGCCGGATTGCCGGGCCGCAGAACGAACCGCTTCTTCAGGCGTGGCGCCATTCCTGATCGCGTGCGCATGAAGCATCTCTGCGACGCATGCCGAAGCATACGAGAACGAAGAATCGAGATAGCCGTCCAGGGCCCCGCGCCAGGTTTTCGATACCAGCCTGAGGTCGCGGATCTGCTTTGGCCAGGACCCCTGGGAACGCCGGTCAAACTGGAGGTGCATGATGGTCCAGAGCACGTCCTCGGGCATGCGGCAAACCGGGCCGACAACGGGTACCTGCGCCAGAGTGGCAATGGCATCGCCGGTTGCCGGTGGCTGGTGCGCCGGGGCCGGATTGGCTCGCGGGGATAATCGCTGGGTATTCATCGTCACCTCATTCGGAAAGGTCACTTCGTGCAATGCTGGCCGGAATCGGTTCCGTCGATCCGGTCCTGCCCCGGGAAACATCCTGGAGATTTTGATTCACATCAACCGAAGTTGCCGGTAGGCTACCTATCATTTGCCCATTCACCCGCCCTCTCGCTTCCGCCCAACATGCTCCCCTCGCAATTGAACGAGTTTCTCCACCGCCGGGCCCGGGCCATACTGTTCGTCCTGGTCGCCCTGGCCGTGCTCACCGCCGTGGGCTGGCGCGCCGCGATCGGACCGGTCACCCCTGCCTTGGCGGTCGAGCGTGCCGACCTGATCCAGTCCGTGGTCGCCAGCGGCAGGATCGAGACGCCGCTACGGGTGGACGTCGGCAGCCAGCTGACCGGGACGGTTGCCGAGGTGCCGGTAGCGCAGGGGCAGGCGGTGAAGAAGGGCCAGTTGCTGATCGCCCTGGAGAGCAGCGAGCAGAGGGCTGCGGTCGAGCAGGCGCGCGCCGGCGTGTCCCAGGCGCAGGCGCGGCTGGCGCAACTGGACACGCTAAGCCTGCCGGCTGCCAGGCAAAGCCTGAACCAGGCTGAAATCAACCTGAAAAACACGCGCCGCCAATATGAGCGCACGCGCGAACTGCAACAGAAAAACTTTGTCGGACAAGCCGCACTCGACGATGCACGCCGCAACCTCGACATCGCTGAAAGCCAACTGCAGTCGACCCGACTGCAAGTGAAAAGCAACGAGGGCGGCGGCGCCGACCGCCAGCTGGCCCGTGCGGCACTGGAACAGGCCAACGCCACCCTGGCCGCGGCGCAGGCGCGGCTGGCCCTGACCCGCATCGTTGCGGCCCATGACGGCGTGCTGATCACCCGCAATGTCGAACGCGGCGATGTGGTCCAGCCGGGCAAGGTGCTGATGGTGCTGTCGCCGGCCGGCCCGACCCAGCTGGTGCTGCAGATCGACGAACGCAACCTTGCACAATTGCGCCTGGGCCTGGAAGCACTGGCCTCGGCCGATGCCTTCCCCAGCGAGCGTTTCCCGGCTCGCATCGCGTATATCAATCCGGGCATCGACGCCCAGCGCGGCTCGGTCGAAGTGCGGCTGGACGTGCTGTCGCCGCCGGCCTATTTACGCCAGGACATGACGGTCTCGGCCGATATCGAAGTGGCGCGCCGCAGCAAGGTGCTGACGGTTCCGGCAGATGCGCTGCGCGAAGCCTCATCGACGCCCTGGGTCATGAAAGCAGCGGATGGCCGCGCGACCCGGCAGCCGCTACGCCTGGGCCTGCGTGGCACAGGCAAGGTCGAGGTGCTGGATGGCCTGCGCGAGGGCGACCTGGTGCTGCCGGCAACAGCAAGCTTTGCTGAAGGCGCGCGGATCCGTGCCCGGGCAGATGGCAGCGACAGGACAGTCCGGTGAGTAATCTGCTGCCGTTCGAGTGGATAGCCGCCCTGCGCTTCTTGCGCGAGGGGCGGCTGCAATCGCTGTTCATCGTGCTTGGCGCAGCGATCGGCGTGGCCGTGATCGTGTTCATGTCGGCATTGCTGGACGGCTTGCAATCCAACTTGTTCAACCGCGTACTGTCATCGCAAGCGCATATCGTGCTGGAGCGGCCGCGCCAGGTCGCCCGCCCATTGCGCTCGCCCGCCCCTGGCGAAGCGCTCACGATACGCCAGCAGACGCCACCCCAGCGCCTGGTCTCGATCGACCAGTGGCAGAAAGTGCGGGATGAAATGCAGCTGCGCAGCGACGTCCGCGCGGTATCGCCGACATTGAATGGCTCGGGATTCGCGATTCGCGGAGACGCCAGCCAGTCCATCGTGCTGACCGGAATCGATCCCGAGCAGTACGTGCGCATCGTTGCCTTGCCCGAGAAGATGGTCGCAGGCACCTGGCGCCTGACCAATGCCGACATCCTGATCGGTACCGAACTGGCGAAGAACCTCGGCCTGCAACTCGGCGACAAGCTGCGCGTAGTTTCGCCCACCGGCAGCGACCGGACCCTGAACATCGTTGGCCTGTTCGACCTGGGCGCCCGCACCGCCAACCAGCGCAATGTCTTCGTGCTGCTGTCGACCGCGCAAAACCTGGCCGGCCTGCCCGGCGGCGTCACCAGCATCGACCTCACGGTTCACCAGCCATTCGAGGCGGAAACGATCGCCCGGGCAGTGGCCGGCCAGACCGGGCTGGAGGCCACCAGCTGGATCGAGAGCAACAGCCAGTTCTTCCTCGCCCTGCGGGCCCAGAACATGAGCAGCGCCATGATCCGCTTCTTCGTTGGCCTGTCGGTCGCGGCCGGCATTGCCAGCGTGCTGGTGGTGTCGGTGGTCCAGCGTTCGCGCGAGATCGGCATCCTGCGCGCGATGGGCGGCACCCGCGGACAGCTGATGCGGGTGTTCCTGATCCAGGGCGCGTTGGTCGGCCTGCTGGGTTCCTTGACTGGCAGCGCGATGGCAACACTGTTGCTGGCCGCATGGAAGCTGGTGGCGCGCAATCCGGATGGCAGCTCCTTGTTCGTGATTACGATCCCGCTGCAGTTGTACCTCACTGCGGCGGTACTGGCCACGGTGGTAGGACTGCTGGCAGCGGTGACGCCGGCGCTGCGCGCGGCGCGACTGGAACCGGTGGAGGCCATCCGTGGCTGAGCCGGTCCTGCGCCTGGTCGGGATCCACAAATCCTATGCGATCGGCACGCCGGCCGAGACCGAGGTATTGCACGGCATCGACCTGGAACTGCAGCGCGGCGACTTCGTCGCGCTGATGGGACCTTCCGGATCCGGCAAGAGCACGCTGCTCAACATCATCGGCCTGCTCGACCGTCCGACCAGCGGCAAGCTGTACGTGCAGGGCCGCGATACTTCGGCCATGGACGACGCCGAGATCACCCGGCTGCGCGGACACAGTATCGGATTCGTGTTCCAGCATCACCACCTGATCACCGCGTTCACCGCGCTGGAGAACGTGATGATGCCGATGCTGCTGGACCGGGGCCGGGCCAACGCAGCAATGCGCGCCAAGGCGCTGGACCTGCTGACCAAGGTCGGCCTGGAACGCTGGGCCGACAACAAGGCTGATCGCCTGTCGGGTGGGCAGCAACAGCGGGTTGCGGTTGCGCGCGCGCTGGCACAGGAGCCGCCCATGATCCTGGCCGATGAGCCGACCGGGAACCTCGATACCAAATCGGCTGATGGTGTGTTCCAGTTGATGCGGGATGTGTGCCACGAGAGCGGCAGCGCGTTCTTGCTGGTGACGCACAGCCTGGAACTGGCGAGCCGGTGCGACCGGATCGTCGAACTGGTGGACGGTAGCCTGGTGTCGCAAGGGGACTAAGCCCGGTCCCGGGCTTGCGGCCAGCACATTTTGCGCTTGCATGGCACTATTGCCCGCTGGCTTGCTTACAAATTGAAACAGTTGACGGCCGGCAGAAAAAGCCCGGAAACATCCCGGGCGCAGGATTCCTCGCATGAGACGGATTCCGGGGCGCAAGGACGCGCAAGCAAACACCCCGAGCAATCCGGTTGCGACCACAAACAAGGAAATACGCATGGACAGACGGGACCCGGCAGCCGATTCGCGCACGAGCGCCAGCAGGAAGGGGAAATTCCCGCTCGGAACAGTGATCGCCCTGCTCTCGGTGGCCTTGCTGGCGGCGCTGGTCTGGTACCTGACCAGTAATGCCGGCAAAGCGAAGCCGGGCGCACCAGGGACGGCGCAGACCGCCAGCACCGGCGCGAGTGCTGCAGGTGCTGCAGGTGCTCCCGGTGCGGCGGGTGCTGCCGGTGGAGGCGCGCGCCCGGCTGGTGCGGGCGGCGGCCGCGCTGCGGCCACCACGGTTGGCGTCGCGCGCGCCGAAAGCGCCGACATTCCGGTGCAAGTCGACGCGCTGGGCACCGTGACATCCCCGGCCATGGCAATCGTGCGTGCCCAGGTCTCGGGCGTGCTCCAGAAAATCCATTACACCGAAGGCCAGGCCGTCAAGGCCGGACAACTGCTGGCCCAGATCGATCCGCGGCCGTTCGAAATGGCGCTGATGCAAGCCAGCGGCCAGCGCCAGCGTGACGAAGCACAGCTGGATAATGCACGGGTGCTGCTCAAGCGCTTCAGCACGCTGCTGGAGCAGGACTCGATTGCGCGCCAGGAGGTCGAGGCCCAGGCCGCGCTGGTAAGGCAACTGGAAGGCACGGTGATGACTGACCGCGCCAACGAAGGAACGGCCAGGCTGAACCTGGGCTACACCAGGGTGACGGCGCCGATCGCCGGCCGGGTCGGGCTGCGTAGTGTCGACCTTGGCAACATCACCGGCCCCAACGATGCCAATGGCTTGGTCACCATCACCCAGGTTGCGCCGATCGACGTCGTGTTCGCGGTGCCGCAGGACCAGCTTCCCGCGCTGCGCCAGCAACTGAAAGCCGCCGACAAGATGACAGTGACCGCATGGGACCGGGACCGGACCAGGCTGCTGGCGACCGGCCGCTTCCTCGCGCTCGACAACCAGATCGACGCACAAACCGGCACTGCGCGCGCCAAGGCACGCTTCACAAACGAAGATTCGACACTGTTCCCCGGCCAGTTCGTCAACGTGCGCTTGCAGCTGCGCACCATTGCCGACACCGTGCTGGTGCCGATCTCCGCGCTGCGCCATGGCAGCAGCGGTGATTATGTCTATGTATTCAACCCGGAAACCAAGACAGTGAAGCTGCGCCCGGTCCAGGCCGGCCGGATCGTGGGTGACAAGGTGCAGATCGTGTCGGGCGTGAAACCCGGCTGGCCGGTGATTACCGAAGGTGCGGATCGCCTGCGCGACGGCTCGCCGGTCAACCTGCCGGGTGACCGGCCCGGCGCACGCGGCATGCGCGGCCAGGGCGGCGCTGGCCAGGCTGGCCAGGCCACGCCGGCAGGCACTGCAGCCAATGCGGGGGCGCAGGCAGCGCCCGCCGCCGGGTCAGCTGCGGCGGCTGCGGCGCCATCGGCCGCGCCCGCAGGACCTGCCGCGGCCGGAAGCCAGCGCCAGTCCAGCCCGGCGGATGCCGCGGCGCCGGCTCGCGAACAACGCCGTCGTCCTGAAGGACAGGCGCAATGAGCATGCTGCCTCCCCGCACCGCAGCTGAGTACCCTCGCAGATGAGTCCATCCACACCGTTCATCCGGCGCCCGGTTGCCACCGGCCTGCTGATGCTGGCCATCGTGCTGGCCGGATTGCTGGGCTTCCGGCTGCTGCCCTTGTCGGCGCTGCCGCAGATCGACTATCCGACCATACAGGTACAGACTCTCTACCCCGGCGCCAGTCCGGAAGTGATGAGCCAGACCGTGACCGCGCCGCTGGAGCGGCAGTTCGGCCAGATGCCCGGGCTGGCGCGCATGAGCTCGACCAGCGCCGCGGGCGTGTCGCTGGTAACGCTGCAATTCGATCTTGGCCTGGGGCTGGATGTCGCGGAGCAGTCGGTGCAGGCTGCAATCAATGCCGGCGGCTCGCTGCTGCCGGCGGACTTGCCGGCGCCGCCGGTGTACGCCAAGGTCAACCCGGCCGATGCGCCAGTGCTGACGCTGGCGATCACCTCCGACACCCTGCCGCTGACCGAGGTCCAGAACATCGTCAACACGCAGCTGGCGCTGAAGATCAGCCAGGTCAACGGCGTTGGCCTGGTCACGCTGTCGGGCGGACAACGGCCGGCAGTCAGGATACAGGCGGACAGCCAGGTGCTGGCCTCGTATGGCCTTGGCATGGATACGATACGCACCGCGATCGCCGCGGCCAATGCCAACAGCGCCAAGGGCAGCTTCGATGGCCCGACCCGGCTGTTCATGATCAATGCCAATGACCAGCTGCAGCAGGCTACCGAATATCGCGACCTGATCATTGCCTGGCGCAACGGGGCGCCGGTGCGGCTGTCGGAAGTGGCAAAAGTGGTCGACGGCGCCGAGAATGCGCGGCTGGCCGCATGGTCGGGCAACAAGCAGGCCATCATCCTGAACGTGCAGCGCCAGCCCGGCGCCAACGTGATCAGCACGGTGGACGCCATCAAGGCGCGCCTGCCCGAGCTTCAGAAAGGGCTGCCGGCGGCGGTCAGCCTGGATATCCTGAGCGACCGCACCACCGGCATCCGCGCCTCGGTCAAGCATGTGGAAATCGAATTGCTGCTGGCGGTGGTGCTGGTAGTGCTGGTGATCTTCGCCTTCCTGCACAGCGTGCGCGCCACCGTGATTGCCAGCCTGGCAGTGCCGATCTCGCTGATCGGCAGCTTCGGCCTGATGTACCTGCTGGGCTACAGCCTGAACAACTTGTCGCTGATGGCGCTGACCATCGCCACCGGTTTCGTGGTCGACGATGCGATCGTGATGATCGAGAATATTTCCCGCTACATCGAGGAAGGCGAGTCGCCGATGGAGGCTGCATTGAAGGGCGCCGCGCAGATCGGCTTCACCATCGTGTCGCTGACGGTATCGCTGATCGCGGTGCTGATTCCGCTGCTGTTCATGGGCGATGTGGTGGGCCGGCTGTTCCGTGAATTTGCGGTGACGCTGGCAATCACCATCGTGATCTCCGCCATCGTCTCGCTGACGCTGGTACCGATGCTGGCCAGCCGCTGGCTGGAGCCGAAAGAGCAGCGGGAAAACGCGCATTCGCCATCATTCTTCAGCCGCATCGGCGGCGCGATACAGCGCGGCTTCGAGCGCGTTGTCGGCCATTACGACCGCAGCCTGGTGTGGGTGCTGGAGCGCCAGTCGCTGACGCTGCTGGTGGCGCTGGCCACGCTGGTGCTGACGGTCGCGCTCTATATCCTGATACCAAAGGGCCTGTTCCCGACGCAGGACACTGGCCAGCTGAAACTGCGGGTGCAGGCCGGGGAGTCGGTTTCGTTTGCCAGAATGAGCGAACTGCAGCGACTGGTGGCGGCGCGCGTGCTGCAAGACCCGGCGGTCGAATCGCTGAGCTCGGTGGTCGGCGTCGACGGCGCCAACAACACCATGCTGCACACCGGCAGCATGCTGGTCAACCTGAAGCGCGATCGAAGCGACTCGCAGCAGGCGATCATGGACCGGCTGCGCGAAAGCGCAAGCCAGGTTGCCGGCATCACGCTGTACCTGCAACCGACCCAGGACCTGACCATCGACGCCGAGAGCGGGCCGACCCAGTTCCGGCTGTCGATGGAAGGCGTCGACACCGCCACCGTTCGCGACTGGGCCACCCGCCTGGCCACGCGCATGCGGGAGTTGCCGCAACTGCGCAATGTGCACAACGATGTGGGCGCCCGCACCAGCGCCGCGGTGGTCCGGATCGACCGCGACACGGCATCCCGGCTGGGCGTCAGCGCGGCGGCAATCGACGATGCGCTCTACAACGCATTCGGCCAGCGCATCGTGTCGACCATCTTCACGCAGAGCAACCAGTACCGCGTGATCCTGGAGGCGCAGCAGGCCGGGCTGGCCTCACCCGAGGGCTTGGGCCAGTTGCCCTTGCGCACCAGTTCCGGCAAGACCACGCCGCTGTCATCGGTAGCGCGCATCGAGGTGCAACAGGTGCCGCTGCAAGTCACCCACGTCGCGCAATATCCGGCAACCACGCTCGGCTTCGACACCGCGCCCGGGGTGTCGCTGGGCACGGCAGTGGAGGCAGTCCGGCAAGCGACGCGTGACATCGAGCTGCCGGCTGCAGTCAGCATCGATTTCCTCGGGGCAGCAGGCGCTTACCAGGCATCGCTGTCCAGTCAGCTCTGGCTGATCCTGGCTGCGGTGATCTGCGTCTACATCGTGCTCGGCGTGCTGTACGAGAGCTACATCCACCCGCTGACCATCCTGTCCACCCTGCCCTCTGCCGGCGTCGGCGCGCTGCTGGCGTTGATGCTCGCGGGTCATGAACTGGGTGTGATCGGCATCATCGGCATCATCCTGCTGATTGGCATCGTGAAGAAGAACGCAATCATGATGATCGACTTCGCCATTGATGCCGAACGCAATCAGGGCAAGTCGCCGCGCGAAGCGATCCACCAGGCTGCGCTGCTGCGGCTGCGGCCGATATTGATGACGACCATGGCCGCGCTGTTTTCGGCGGTGCCACTGATGCTCGGCTTCGGCGAGGGCGCCGAGCTGCGCCGGCCGCTGGGCCTGGCCATTTTCGGCGGACTTCTGGTGTCGCAGGTGCTGACGCTTTACACCACGCCGGTGATTTACCTCGGCTTCGACCAGCTGGCGCGGCGCTGGGGCCGGCGCCAGCTGGTCGAAGGCGATGAACCCGCGGCCGCGGCTGCCGGAGAGAACGCGTGAACCTGTCCGAGCCCTTTGTCAGGCGGCCGATCGCCACGGTCCTGCTGACCGTCGGCCTGGCGCTGGCCGGCATCGCGGCATTCTTCGTGTTGCCGGTGGCGCCGCTGCCGCAAGTCGATTTCCCTATCGTATCGGTGTCGGCAACGTTGCCTGGCGCCAGTCCGGAAACCATGGCGACCAGCGTCGCCACGCCGCTTGAGCGCCGGCTGGGCGCGATCGCCGGAGTCAATGAAATAACCTCATCCAGCGGCACCGGCAACACCCGCATCAGCCTGCAGTTCGACCTCAACCGCAAGATCGATGCCGCCGCGCGCGAAGTGCAGGCCGCGATCAACGCCTCGCGCGCCGACCTGCCTTCCACGCTGCGCAGCAATCCGACCTACCGCAAGGTCAACCCGTCCGACGCGCCGATCATGATCCTGGCGCTGACCTCGCCTACGCTCAGCCCGGGGCAGGTGTATGAATCGGTTGCCAACATCGTGCAGCAGAAGCTGTCGCAGGTAGCGGGCGTCGGTGATGTCGAACTCGGCGGCGGTTCCTTGCCGGCGGTCCGGATAGAACTGCTGCCCTATGCGCTCAACCGGCTCGGGCTATCGATGGAAGACGTGCGCGCTGCCCTGCAGTCGACCTCGGCCAACCGGCCCAAGGGCCGCATCGAGACCGAGGACGAAGGCTTCCAGGTCTATTCGCAGCCCGCCGGCCAGGGCAAGGGACGGCCGACTGCGAGCGATTACAGCGACCTGGTTGTTGGCTGGCGCAACGGCTCGGCTATCCGGCTGTCCGACGTGGCGCGGGTAATCGATGGCGTGGAAGACACGCGCACGCTCGGGCTGTTCAACGGCCAGCCGGCAGTGATCGTGCTGCTGCGCCGCCAGCCGGGCGCCAACGTGATCGAAGCGGTGGACAGCGTGCGCGCCCTGCTGCCCGAATTGCAGGCGCAATTGCCGGGCGACGTGAAGATGCAGGTGGCATCGGACCGTACGCTGTCGATCCGTTCCTCGCTGCACGAGATCGAACTGACCCTGTTGATTTCGGTGGTGCTGGTGGTGCTGGTGGTCAGCGCCTTCCTGCGCTCGGTGCGCGCCACCGTGATTCCGGTGGTCGCCACGCTGGTGTCGCTGGCCGGCACCTTCGGCGCGATGTACCTGATGGGATTCTCGCTCAACAATCTGAGCCTGATGGCGCTCACCGTCGCCACCGGCTTCGTGGTCGATGACGCCATCGTGGTGCTGGAGAACACCAGCCGCCACATCGAGCAGGGCATGGACCGCTTCAAGGCGGCGCTGCTGGGCGCGCGCGAAGTCGGTTTCACGGTGGTGTCGATCAGCCTTTCGCTGGTGGCGGTATTCATTCCCCTGTTGTTCATGGGCGGCCAGGTCGGCCGCCTGTTCCGGGAATTTGCGCTGACGCTGTCGGCTGCAGTGCTGATTTCGCTGGTGATCTCGCTCACCACCACGCCGATGATGTGCGCCTGGCTGCTGAGATCCGGACCGCAAGCGCGCCGCCCGGGACGCATCTCGGCCGCCTTCGAGCGCGGCTTCCAGCGCATGCAGGACACCTATGCAAAAGCACTCGACTGGGCACTGGAGAACCAATGGCTGGTGATGTTCGTGCTCGGGTGCGTGGTGGTGATGAATGTCTGGCTGTTCATGGCGGCGCCCAAGGGGTTTTTCCCGCAACAGGATACCGGCCAGTTGAATGGCGGACTGCGCGCGGACCAGAGCATTTCCTTCCAGGCCACGCAGGCCAAATTGCGGCAGCTGGTCGATATCATCCACAAGGATCCCGCAGTCGAGACCGTGACCGGTTTCACTGGTGGCGCGCGGGCCGGCGGCGGCTTCGTTTTTGTCTCGCTCAAGCCGCGCAGCGAGCGCCAGGAAGGCGGCCAGGCAGTGATCGCCCGCTTGCGGCCGCAACTGGCCGCCATCAGCGGCGTGACCCTGTTCCTCAATCCCGTGCAGGACGTGCGCATGGGCGGCCGCCAGAGCAATTCGACCTACCAATACACGCTCAAGAGCGACAACCTGGCCGACCTGCGGCGCTGGGCCGGGCAACTGGCACAGCAAATGAAATCCGAGAAGGTGCTGACCGACGTCGACACCGACCAGCAGGACAATGGCGTGGAGACCTATGTCACCGTCGACCGCGACCGGGCCGCCCGGCTCGGATTGACCGCACGCGATATCGACAATGCGCTGTACAACGCCTTTGGCCAGCGGCAGGTGGCGACGGTCTATGGCGAACTGAACCAGTACCGGGTGATCATGGAAGTCGATCCGGTTTATGCACGCAGCCCGGCCGCGCTCAACGACGTCCATGTGCCGGTGCGTTCGGGCGCGGTTTCCGGCGTCAGCAGCGTTCCGAATGCGCCAGGAACCACTGCCGCAAGTGCGGCGACTGCGGCAACTGTGGCAGCCACGGCGGCCGCGACCGCAACAATGGCAACGCGCACCATTGCCAATCCCGGCCTGCGCGACCCCTCCACCGGCCAGGCCGTCAACACCGGCGCCAGCGTGATGGTGCCCTTGTCCACTGTTGCCAGCTTCAGTCAGCGCGGCACCGCCAGCGCCATCAACCATCAGGATGCGCAGATCGCGACCACCATCTCGTTCAACCTGGCCGAGGGCAGCAGCCTGTCCGACGCCGAACAGGCAATACGAGGGGCAGAAGCGGCGATCGGCATGCCCGGCAATGTGCGCGGCAGCTTCCAGGGAACAGCGCGCGCCTTCCAGGACTCGCAGGCAAGCCAGGGCCTGCTGATCGGCGCTGCACTGATCGTGATCTATATCGTGCTCGGCATCCTGTATGAAAGTCTGGTGCATCCGGTGACGGTGCTGTCGACCCTGCCGTCGGCCGGGGTTGGCGCAGTGCTTGCGTTGCTGCTGTTCAAGATGGAATTTTCGATCATCGCGCTGATTGGCGTATTCCTGCTGATCGGCATCGTCAAGAAGAACGCGATCCTGATCATCGATTTCGCAATCGAAGCCGAGCGCACGCGTGGCCTGGCGCCGCTGGATGCCGTGCGCGAAGCCTGCCTGCTGCGCTTCCGGGCGATCCTGATGACAACGCTGGCGGCCGCATTGGGCGCGCTGCCCCTGGCAATCGGCTTTGGCGACGGCGCCGAACTGCGCCGTCCTCTGGGCGTGGCGATCGTTGGCGGCCTGATAGCCAGCCAGGTGCTGACGCTGCTGACAACGCCGGTGGTTTACCTGATGCTGGACCGGCTGCGCCGCAAGAGCAGCACGGGTGACACGGGCGGCAAGCAGGCGAAACTGGCCGGCGCCGCCAGTCCGGCATGAACAAATATGGATACCCTTCAAGGCATGACCCGAAGCACCAAACCATGACAAAACCATTTCCTCGCGTTGTCCTGAAACCACTGGCCGCGCTTCTGCTGCCACTGATGCTTGCCTCCTGCGCCGTCGGACCGGACTACCAGCGTCCGGCGGCTCCCGCTGCAACGCGGTACAAGGAAGCTGGCGACTGGGTCAGCGCCGCACCGGCCGATGCAATCGAACGCGGCGCCTGGTGGGAGCTGTTCGGCGACCCGATCCTGAATGAACTGATGCCGCGCGTCGCGGTATCGAACCAGAACGTGGCTGCTGCCGCTGCCGCCTATGCGCAAGCGCGGGCACTGGTGACGCAGCAACGGGCGGCGCAATTCCCGACTGTCAACCTGTCGGGCCAGGGCACCCGCAACGCCAGCGACAGCACCACAGGGACCGGTACGACGGTGCGCGGCGGCACCACCATGCAGGTCAACCTCGGTGCCAGCTGGGAGCCGGACGTCTGGGGCCGGCTGGCACGCGCTGCTGAAGGCGCACGCGCCGGCGCTGACGCCAGCGCGGCTGACCTGGCGACGGCGACACTATCGGCGCAGGGCGAACTGGCCGCGAACTATTTCTCGCTGCGTGCGAGCGATGCGCAGTTAGCCTTGCTGCGCGAGACGATCGCCGGCTACCAGCGCGTGTTGCAGATCGCGAAGAACCGTTATGACGCCGGCGTGGCGCCGCGCACCGACCAGCTGCAGGCACAAACGCAACTCGCCAATGCCCAGTCCGACGAGCTGGGCCTGACCCGCCAGCGCGCGCAACTGGAACACGCGATCGCAGTGCTGACCGGCGTTGCGCCTGCGGAATTTGCGCTGCCGCCTGCGCCTGCATGGAAGCCCTCGTTGCCGGCGGTTCCTGCAAGCCTGCCCTCGGTGTTGCTGCAGCGGCGGCCCGATATTGCGGCGGCTGAACGGCGGGTTGCCCAAGCGAATGAACAAATCGGGGTTGCCCAGGCTGCGTGGTACCCGAATCTCGGGCTGAGTGCTTCCTACGGCCTGGGCGCGAGCACGCTAGGTGACCTGTTCAGTGCGCCGACCACCGCCTGGTCCCTGGGCTTGTCCGCCGTACAGACGGTATTCAATGCCGGCCTGACGCGGGGACGGGTAGAAGCGGCGCGTGCCGCATGGGAGCAGACGGTGGCGCGCTACCGGCAAACGGTACTGACGGCATTCCAGAACGTGGAGGACCAGCTGGCTGCAACCCGGGTGCTTGCGGGACAGCTTGAGCAGCGGCGGCTGGCATCCGCATCCGCCGACCAGGCAGAGACGCAGTTCCTGAACCGCTATCGTGCCGGGCAGGTGTCCTATACGGAAGTGGTGACGGCGCAGGTGGCTGCGCTGAATGCACGACGCGCATTGACGCAGGCCCAGGCGGATCAGTTGACGACTGCGGTGGCCTTGATCCAGGCCCTGGGCGGGGGATGGCGGATGCAGGGCGGGTAACGGGAGCGGTCCTGGCGTGCGCCGGCCTGCGCTGTCAATCGAGATGTGGGTAATGATCAGCCCGCAGCCCCGCGGGGCAGCTACGGTAAAATGCCCAACTAACCGAATCGCCCCCACCTCCAATGAGCAACGACAACAAAAGCCCCGCCGCTGCCCCGGCATCGAATTTCCTGCGCGGCATCATCGAATCCGATCTCGCCACCGGCCGCCATGCCAGCCGCACCGATGCCAACGGCAACCCACTGCCCCAGGTCATCACCCGCTTTCCGCCGGAACCCAACGGTTACCTGCATATCGGCCATGCCAAGTCGATCTGCCTGAATTTCGGGCTGGCCCGCGACTATCAGGGCCAATGCCACCTGCGCTTTGACGACACCAATCCGGCCAAGGAAGAACAGGAATACGTCGACACCATCATCGACAGCGTGCACTGGCTCGGATTCGACTGGAATGACGGCAAGAACCAGCACCTGTATTACGCCAGCGATTATTTCCCGATGCTGTATGCGATGGCCGAATACCTGATCGGCGCCGGCCATGCCTATGTCGACAGCCAGACCGCCGAGCAAATGGTTGCGGCGCGCGGCGACTTCAACACGCCGGGCCGCGATTCGCCGTTCCGCACGCGCACGCCGGAAGAATCGCTGGCGCTGTTTCGCCGCATGCGCGCCGGCGAATTCGGCGACGGCGAGCATGTGCTGCGGGCAAAGATCGACATGGCCTCGCCCAACATGAATCTGCGCGACCCGGCGATCTTTCGCATCCGTCATGCCCACCATCACCGCACCGGAGACCAGTGGTGCATCTACCCGATGTACGACTACACGCATCCGATCTCGGACGCGCTGGAAAACATCACCCACTCGATCTGCACGCTGGAGTTCCAGGATCACCGTCCCTTCTACGACTGGGTGCTGGAGCGCCTCGCCGAAGGCGGATTCTTCAAGAAGCCGCTGCCGCATCAATATGAATTCGCCCGCCTGAACCTGACCTACGCCATCACCAGCAAGCGCAAGCTGCTGCAACTGGTCGAAGAAAAAATCGTCGACGGCTGGGACGATCCGCGCATGCCCACCATCGTCGGCATCCGCCGCCGGGGCTACACGCCGGAATCGATACAGATGTTTTGCGAGCGCATCGGCGTGACCAAGTCCGACAGCTGGATCGACATGAGCACCCTCGAAGGCGTCTTGCGCGAGGACCTGGACCCGAAAGCGCCGCGCTCGGCCGCGGTGCTGCGTCCGCTTAAGCTCATCATCGACAATTTCCCGGAGACCCTGGTCACCGAATGCAGCGCCCCGGTCCATCCGCACTTCCCGGAACGCGGCGTGCGCCGCTTCCCGATCAGCCGCGAGCTGTGGATCGAGGAAGACGATTTCATGGAACAACCGGCCAAGGGCTATTTCCGCCTCTACCCCGGCAACAAGGTGCGGCTGCGCTACGGCTATGTGGTCGAATGCACCGGCTTCGACAAGGATGAAACCGGCCGCGTCACCGCCGTCCACTGCCAGTACTTCCCCGACAGCAAGAGCGGCACCGAAGGCTCGGCGAACTACAAGGTCAAGGGCAATATCCACTGGGTCAGCGCAGCACATGCGGTGCAAGCCGAAGTGCGCTTGTACGACCGGCTGTTCGCCGATCCGCATCCGGACGCCGGCGGCCGGGATTTCAAGCAAGCCCTGAATCCGGCGTCCATGGAAGTGGTGCAGGCCTGGCTGGAGCCGGGACTGGAGCGGGCGCAGGCGGAAGACCGCTACCAGTTCGAGCGGCACGGCTATTTCGTCGCGGATCGAAAAGACTCGAAGCCGGGCAAGCCGGTGTTCAACCGGATCGTGACCCTGAAAGATTCCTGGGCCCCCGCCAAGGGATGACAGCTGCTCGATGCTGGGCTGCTTTCGGCTTCTGGCCGCAAGCAGCCCAGCATGCATTCAACGCCGCATTCAAGCCCGCATCGCCCTCACCGACACCAGCGCCACCCCCGCGCACGTAATTGCAATCCCCACCGCCGTCAGCCATGTCGGCACCAAGCCGAACATCACCCATTCCAGCAACACCGCCACCACCGGCGTCAGGAACAGCAGGCTGGTGACCCGGGTCGCCTGTCCGCGGCGCATCAGCATATGCAATACGTTGGTCGCAAGTATCGAAGCAAATACCACCAGGAACAGGACCGACGCGAGCAACTGCCAGCTCCAGCGCACGACAAAGCCTTCCACCACCCAGGCCAGCGGCGCCACCAGCAGCAGCGAGGCGGAAAACTGGATAAGCCCCGCCACCCGCAGGTCGGCATGCGGACAATGGACCCGCTGGTACAAGGTGCCAACCGTGATGGACAGCAAGGAGATGGTCACCGCGACCAGGCTGCCCATCGCCATGGCCTGGAAGCTCAGCTTGGGCCAGACCACCAGTGCCACGCCAGCCAGCCCCATCATGATCCCTGCCCAGTGGTACCAGGCCAGCCGCTCCCCCATGCGCCGTTGTGCGAACACTGCGGTCAGCAAGGGTTGCAAGGCCAGGATCAGCGCGGTGTTCCCGGCCGACATGCCGAAGTATTGGGTGTAATGGCTGCCGGCGAGATTGACTGCATGCATCAGCACCCCGGCAACGCAGAGATGCCCGAGTTCGCGCATGGAACCCGGCCACCGGCATGCCGAAAACAGGACCAGCGGCACCATGCAGACCAGGCCCACCGCATAGCGCAACGAGAGAAAGGTGAATGGCGCGGCATACTGCATGCCGACCTTGCTGGCGAGATAGCCGGAACCCCAGATGATGACAAAGTACCAGGCCAGGAACGTGTCGAAGCCGGCCGGCCGCTGCGTGCTGGCGGGGGACGCGCCGGATGAAGCAGATGCGGCGCCTGGCTGGTCGATCTGCATCGCTCAGGCGAGCAGGAACCAGCCCAGCACCGCGCCGACCGCCAGCAGCCACAGCAGCGGCATCCTGGTGCGCCAGACGATCAATGCGGAAACGAGGGTGATGAGCCACAGGATCCAGTCACTGGCAGGATCGCTATGGCCGCTGGCCATGATCCAGCCGGTTGCAATCAATATGCTGATGGTGATCGGCGACATGCCCTGCTTGAAGGCGCGCACCGAGCGCAGGTCGCGGTTGCGATGCCCCCATTGCGCAGCCATGTAGGTCAGGATGGCACTGGGCAGCATGATGCCGGTCATGGTGATCACGATGCCGAGCAGGCCCCACCACATCGAGCCGTTGTTGACGCCGACCATCCAGCCCATCAGCGCGACAAACAGCACGTTCGGGCCCGGCGCCGCCTGCGCGATCGCGATCGAGGCGTTGAACTGCGGATCGGTCAGCCAGTGCCGCTCGTCCACCAGGTAGCGATGCATATCGGGCGTGGTAGTGATCGCGCCGCCGACTGCCAGCAGCGAAAGCATCAGGTAATGACCAAACAGGGACAGCCAGTCGGCTGCATGCAAATCCAGTGTCATGCCTGCCCCTTGTCCCGCAGGGCGCGCCAGGCGGCAGTGCAGGCAACGATGCCCAGCGCGGGCAGCACCAGCATCATGGGCCAGCGCAGCCAGGCGATCGCAACGAAAGCCGCGGCCATGAGCAGCAAGCACACCGGCATGCCGAGCGGATTGTACTTGAGCGCCGGCGCCAGCTTGAGACCGGTCGAGATGATCAGGCCGGCAGCAACGGCGCCCATTCCACGCAGGGCGCCGGCAACCCCGGGATGATTGGAAAGCTGCGCATAAGCGATCGCCAGCAGCAGCACCACCAGCAACGGCGCTGCAAGCATGCCGGCCAGCGCAACCAATGCGCCGCGCAAGCCGAAATAGCGGCCGCCGATCATCAGCGCAAGGTTGATGACGTTGGGGCCGGGCATGATCTGCGCCACGGACCATTCCTCGACGAATTCCTCGCGCGTCATCCAGCGCTTCTTTTCCACTATTTCGCGCTGGACTATGGCCAGCACGCCGCCAAAACCCTGCAGGGCCAGCAGCGTGAACGAGATGAACAGGTCGGACAGGGACTTCGGCTGGTTGCGCGATTCCGAAGCCGGAGCAGGGGGTGTTTGCATGCCGATATTATAGGCCGGCTGCCATTAGCGCATCGGCCGGCGAGCGCCTCCTTGCATCTGTTCGTGCAATTCATTCATAATTGCGAGCTTCCCCCCGGCATCGTCGGCCATTGCGCCGACCATATCCGTTACGCTCTTGACTGGAAACTCCATGCGCACCTTCAACTTCAGCGCCGGCCCGGCCGTGCTGCCCGAATCCGTACTGCGCCGCGCCGCCGATGAAATGCTCGACTGGCATGGCAGCGGCATGTCGGTGATGGAGATGAGCCACCGTGGCCGCGAGTTCATCAGCATCTTCGACAAGACCGAGGCCGACCTGCGCCAGCTGCTGGCCATTCCGTCGAACTACCGGGTGCTGTTCCTGCAGGGCGGCGCGATGGCCGAGAACGCCATCATCCCGATGAACCTGCTGGGCGGGCGCACGAAAGCCGATTACGTCAACACCGGTGAATGGTCGAAGAAATCAATCAAGGAAGCCGGCAAGTACTGCACGGTGAATGTCGCCGCGTCGGCCGAAGACCGCAACTTCACCTACGTCCCGCCGCAGCAGGACTGGAAGCTGGACCCGGACGCCGCCTATGTGCATGTCTGCACCAACGAGACCATCGGCGGCGTCGAATACCACTGGGTGCCCGATACCGGCGCCGTGCCGATCGTTGCCGACATGTCGTCCCATATCCTGTCGCGCGTGATCGACGTCTCGCGCTATGGCGTGATCTATGGCGGCGCGCAGAAGAACATCGGCCCGGCCGGGCTGACGCTGGTGATCGTGCGCGACGACCTGCTGGACCGGGCGCTGCCGATCACACCCTCGGCCTTCCACTGGAAAGAGCAGGCCGAAGCCGGCTCCATGCTCAACACCCCGCCCACCTACGGCATCTACATCGCCGGCCTGGTATTCGAATGGCTGCTCGAGCAGGGTGGCGTGGCGGCGATCGAGCAACTCAATATCGCCAAGGCGGCCCTGCTGTACGACTACCTCGACCGCTCCGGCTTCTATGTCAATCCGGTTGCGCGCAGTGACCGCTCGCGGATGAACATTCCTTTTCATCTGCGCGACCCGAAACTGGATGGCGAATTCCTGCGCGGCGCCGAAGCCAACGGCATGGTGCAGCTGAAAGGCCACCGCGTGGTGGGCGGCATGCGCGCTTCGATCTACAACGCGATGCCGATCGAAGGCGTGCGCGCGCTGGTCTCCTACATGCAGGAGTTCGAGCGCACCCACGGCTGACGCCAGCGCTCCTGGCAGGCTGGCCGTCCTAGCGTCCGGCGAACTCGTAACGTTCGCCTTGCCGCAGGAAACTGAGCCGGGCGCGCAGGCCTGCCGCCTGAGCCTGCCGCTCGAAATCCCCGATCGGCGATCTGAACACATCATAATCATCGAAGTGGATCGGCACTGCATGCCGCGGAGCGACGATCTGCATCATCCGGACGCCCTGCTCCGCGTCCATCGTCACCCTCCCCATGCCGGTCGCCTTCATGCCGCCCAGGTGCAGCAAGGCCAGGTCGATATCCGGATAGCGCCGCGGGATGTCCTTGATCGCATCATGCAGCAGCGTGTCGCCGGTGATATAGATCCGGTACGCAATGTTGCCTTCGGCCGTGATGAAATCCAGCATGCTGCCCATGGCCTCGGGCAGCGCCCACGCCAGCAACAACGGTCCGCGGCGCGCAGGCATGCTGGTAATGCGCAACATGGCATCGCCTTTTCGTATCGTCATCCGGTCCCAGGTCGCAAGCCCGAAGCGGCGCCTGAATCCGGATTCGCCGAGCACGCGGGCCGCTTCCGGCGTGGTGACGATCGGCATGTCGCGCGCCAGTTGCTGCTGCAGCAAGGGGTCGAGATGATCGCCATGCATATGGGACAGCAGCACCAGGTCGATGGCGGGCAGCTGCTCGAACTCGATGGCCGGATCGGTCAACCGCTCCGCGGACAGTCCTGCGCCAAGACTTGCCTGCTCACCCTTGCGCAGGAAGTCGGGATCGGTCAGGACGGTAAATCCGGCGAACTCCAGCAGCACCGTGGCGCTGCCGATGAAGGTGACCGTGCCCCGGCTGAAGTCGGTCGCCCCGGCCGGGGTTTCCGTGGGCAATAGCAGCGCACGTTCGCCGTCGGATGCCCGCTCCTGTGCCTGTGCGACAATGCCGGCAAGCAGCATCAAGCACAACGCCAGCAATGGAAACGCGTGTTTCGGCCTGCAAGACGCCATGCGCAGCCTCCTTGATCCGGCGCTCCAGCTTATAGCCGGACCATGGACGACCATTTGGCGCGGCGCAAATCAATCCGGAACCGCCATGCCGCACCTGAATTTGCGCTGTGTTCGTATCCAGGCTCGCGGCAAGCACTAAGCTGATCCCATGCACAAGCATTCTTGCTTCACTGATTGCCATCTTAATTCCTCGCGGCAGGCTGGCGGAGGGCCGGCATGACGCTGCGCGATCCGCGGATCGCCCGGATAGTGCAGCATCCCCTGGTGTTTGCCCTGCAGACACTGCGCGCATTCCGCGCCAACCAGGGATTGCTGCTGGCCGGTGCCGTCGCCTATTACGCACTGCTTTCCATCATTCCGCTACTGTTCCTGAGCGTGATCGGCTTGTCCCACATCGTCGACCAGCATGAACTGCTGCTGACGGTGCAGCGCTACCTCGAATGGGTTGCCCCGGGCCAGTCGGCGCCGCTGATGGCGGAACTGTCGAATTTCCTGGCGCATCGCGAATTGCTGGGGCCGGTGCTGTTGCTGACCATGCTTTTCTTCAGCTCACTCGCCTTCACGGTGCTGGAAAATGCCATGTCGGTCATCTTCATCCACCGGGTTGCGATCCGGCGCCGCCACTTCCTGGTCTCGGCCCTGATGCCGTACTGCTACATCGTGGTTCTTGGACTCGGCCTGCTGCTGGTAACGATGGTGTCGGTGTCGCTGCAAGCGATCGGGCAGGAAAGCGTCATGCTGCTCGGACGAATCTGGCCACTGGCGGGACTGTCGGGATTCCTGCTGTACCTGCTCGGGGTAGTCGGTGAAATCCTGTTGCTTACCTCGGTCTACCTGGTGATGCCGGTTGGACGGCTTTCGTTTTCCCACGCGCTGATCGGCGGCGTGACTGCCACCGTGCTGTGGGAAATCACACGCCATGTGCTGGTCTGGTATTTCTCCGCGCTATCGCAGGTCAGCGTCGTGTACGGCTCGCTGACGACAGCCATCGTAGTGCTGTTCAGCCTGGAACTGGCTGCCACGCTGCTGTTGTACGGCGGACAGGTGATTTCAGAATTCGAACGCATAGGCACCGAACCGATCGCACGCCAGCCGGAGCCGGTTCGGGTCGATCCTCAGTAGGGATGCCCACATTCGATGTTCAGAGCATGAACCTGCATCCGCTCAAGCCAGATCGCCGGGCGTGTCGATATCCCTGTGGATGCCCGGGTCCATCACTTCCACCTTGTGCACGGGAAAGTTGGCCAGCAAGGAACGCGCCCCCTCGTCGCCGCGCAGTTGGCGCAAGGCCGCCAGGTGATGCCGGCTGAATGCCACCGGATTGCCGCGCCGCCCCTCAAAAGTCGGCACCACGATGTCGTGGCCCTGCTCCACTGCGTCACGCAACTTCTGCAAAGTGTCGGCAGCCACGAAAGGCATGTCGGCCAGCGCGATCAGCCAGCCTTGCGCATCGCCCGCAAGCGCCAGCCCTTGCTGCAATGACGCCGCCATGCCCTGGTCGGCGTCCAGGCACACCGTGGTTTCGCAGCCGGCATCCTGCAGCACCTGCAGCAACTGTTGCTGGCCTGGCCGGACCACAGCCACCACCCGGTCGACCACCGCTTTCAGGTTACGGGCGGATTGCCCTGCAACCGGCTGGCCGCCGGACAGTCGCTGCAACAGCTTGTCCTGCTGGCCTGCAGGATCAAAGCGGGTGCCGCGGCCGGCGGCGAGAAGAATGCCAACGATGGGAGAGCGCAGTGTGTTCATGCGCGGGAAGGTTATCACCACTTTCCGATCCGGGCCGTACGTCCGAAACGGCCCATCCGGCGGGTCGACCATCCCGAACGCCGAGGTGTAGACTGTAGGCCTAATTTGACGGTCAAACAGGCTATGGACAGCATTGATCTTGAAGTTCTGAAAACATGCGCGCAATGGATAGACGCCGGGCGACGCTGCGAGTTGATCACGGTGATCAAGACCTGGGGTTCCAGCCCCCGCCCCGAAGGGGCCACCCTGGCCATCTGCGACGACGGCCGGGTGGTCGGCTCGGTGTCGGGCGGCTGCATCGAGGACGACCTGATCGACCGCGTGCGCAAGCATGGCATCACACGCACCAGGCCTGAAATCGTTACCTATGGCATCACGGCGGACGAAGCGCACCGCTTCGGATTGCCCTGCGGCGGCACCATACAATTGGCGATCGAGCCGCTGTCGGCGAGCAGCGGCATTGCCGACATGCTGGAGCGTCTTGGACGCCATCAGCTGGTGGCGCGCCGGCTCGACCTGCAAAGTGGTGCGGTCTCGCTCAGCGAGGCACGGCCGGGCATGAACCTGCAGGTGTCGGAAACCACGCTGACTACCATCCACGGCCCGCGCTGGCGCCTGCTGATCATCGGCGCCGGCCAGCTATCGCGCTTCCTGGCCCAGATCGCGCTGGGGATGGACTACCACGTCACGGTTTGCGACCCGCGCGAAGAGTACCGCGAAGGCTGGCAGGTGGAAGGCGTGGAAGTGGTGCATGAAATGCCGGATGACCTGGTGGTCTCGATGCGCCTTGACACCCGCAGTGCGGTGGTGGCACTGACCCATGATCCAAAGCTGGACGACCTGGCATTGATGGAAGCGCTGAAGTCCGATGCGTTCTACGTCGGCGCCATAGGCTCGCGTTCGAACAATGAGAAACGGCGCGAACGCCTGAAAGAATTTGACCTGACCGACGAACAGATCGCGCGTCTGCACGGTCCGATCGGCCTGTACATTGGCAGCAAGACGCCATCCGAAATTGCCATCTCGATCCTGGCCGAAATGACTGCCGTGAAGAACGGCGTGACGCTTCCCGACGAGGTGCGCGTGGCGCATGCAAAGAGCGCAATGAAGGTCGGCAATTCGGAAGACGTCTGCGGCGTACGCACCGCAGAGTAAGCGCCATTTCCTGCCGGCCAGCCCGCCACCGGCGGGCTGCGTTCAGTCAGAACAAGTCATCCTTTTCGTCTGCTTTTTGCTGGTTCCTGTCTTCCAGCATGCGCCTTCCGCGTATGCGCTCCCGATTGATCTCCGCGTGCCGCTCCGGTGTCATCGGAGGCGCGGTCATCAGATCTTTCAGAGGCGCCGTATTGTTGTAGTCCTTCTTCGAGCGAGATAGCAAAGACTTCTCCTGATTCTGTTCCAGAAACAAACTTGTCGCCAGTAAAGGATAGACCGAAACGGGCAGGCAATCCAGCCCTGATTTTCAGCATCTACTGCGGCACCGCAAACTGCACCTTGCGCTGGGTGGCCAACATGGCATCGCGGACGTGAAACACTTTCGCTACTGTGCATGTCCAAGCAGCTACACCTGAACCATCCCGGATTCCACATACCTCAAGCGGAGCGGCCATGCAGAAGGAGAATCATTCCAGATCGAGTCCCGAGCTGGAGGAAATCAACGAAAAACTGCGCAAGGATGTCCTGCGTGGACTGGAGCCCTACGGCGCCAGGCCCGAGGCCGACCTGGCGGACATGGCGCCGGGCGAGCGGACCAAGTGGCTGTTCTGGAACCTGCATGAACAACTGGATGAAATCCGGCAGATGGAGCCGACTCTGATCGGACAGGTGATGGGGACCCAGCTTACGGTCTGCGACGGGCAGTCGATGTGGAGCGACAAATGCAAGCTGGAAAAGCGGCTGGAGCTCAACTGCAAGTGGCATTTGCAGTTGAATCTGGTGGCGTTCCAGACCGACCGGCTGCACGAACTCGGCGATGGCTGGATCAACCTGGCGATAGGCGACGAGCCGCCCGGGCATCCCAACCTGCAAAAGGGGCAAAAGGCTTACCTCGACGCCGACCATTCCCTCTACCCCAACCAGCTATTCCTGGACGGCTGGATCAGCGAGGGCGTCTGGCACGAGATCAAGCCGCAGCTTTACAGTACCAATCCTGCTTGCCGCACTGACATTGTCATACTCGACAACTATCTTTTCCCGGTCAAGCGCATCAATGAATTCGTATCGGGACCGGTGGGGTCGATCGGGATTACCAATATCGAATTCAGGACGTTCTCGCATCCTGCCGAAAGACGATTGACACGCCGGGAGCCACGCCCGAGGAGCTGACCCGGACATGCCGGTGGCCAGGATGGCCACCAAAAAAAACGGAGCCCGAGGGCTCCGTTCTCTTGTGCCCGGCCGCGCCCGGCAAAGCCGGACAAGCCGCGCACTTCAAGCCGTGAAACTTAAGCTGCTTTCGCTGCTTTTGCTTTCTTGGCTTTCTTTGCTTTCTTGGCTTTCTTTGCTTTCTTGGCAGGCTTTGCATCGGCAGCAGGTGCCGATTGTGCAGCAGGTGCAGCCGGGGTAGCAGGAGCGGCCGGAGTAGCTTGAGCGAATGCGCCGGTTGCGAAAGAAGCAGCGATCAGGAGAGCGATCAGTTTTTTCATTTGTGTTCCTCGTTGAGTGGCCGTAGAGGGTCTACGTACTACCTTAACGAGAGCGGCTGCCAGACTGTTGACACGACGAACGAACTTTTTGAAAAAAAAAAGACCGGGAGGCTTTCCCGGTCTCTCGTGCTGCGCACTTGTCGTTTCACCATCAGCGCACGTGCTCAAGTCAGGTGCTTCAGTGCAGGTGCTTCAATACATGTGCTGGCCACCATTGATGGCAATATTGGCACCGGTAAGGAAGGCGGCCTCGTCCGAAGCCAGGTAGGCAACCAGGCCCGCCACTTCCTCCGGCTTGCCCAGCCGTCCCATCGGAATCTGCGGAATTATCTTGCTGTCCAGGACCTCCCTCGGAATCGAGGTGACCATCTTGGTCCCGATGTAGCCCGGCGAGATCGTGTTGACGGTCACGCCCTTGCGCGCCACCTCCAGCGCCAGCGCCTTGGTGAAGCCGTGCATGCCGGCCTTGGCCGCCGAGTAGTTGGTCTGTCCGAACGCGCCCTTCTGGCCATTGACCGACGAGATGTTGATGATGCGTCCCCAGCCGCGATCGACCATGCCGTCGCACACCGGCTTGGTCATGTTGAATACCGAATCCAGGTTGGTCCTGATCACGGCGTCCCAGTTGGTCTTGTCCATCCTCTTGAAAGTCATGTCGCGCGTAATGCCGGCATTATTGACCAGCACATCGATCGGTCCCATATCCTTGCCGATCTGGTCGATGCATGCTTCGGCCGAAGCGTAGTCGGCGACATCGCAGGGATAGGCATGGAACTGGAACCCCTGCTCCCGCATGCCGTCCAGCCATTCCTGCGACCGGGTATTGCCCGGGGAATGAGTGGTCACCACCTGGTATCCCAATGCCGCCATCTTGATGCAAATTGCCTCGCCCAACCCGCCCATGCCGCCCGTGATCAACGCAATCCTCGCCATGACTGTCTCCCTCTAGAATGGAAATGAAAATAATTGGATGAAGCGAGCACACATGCGCAAGCAGGCGCCAGACTTTACGCTTTACGGCATGATAGACCGAGAACGGACGTTCGCCTACTGGTGGCGTGAGTAATGGGAACCCGAAGCATTCGATGGGTGTACAGATGATCTGAGGTCGCACAATCTCGCATGAACTTGCCGCAGTCATCGCAAGGAAACTGCGCTCACCGAACACAGGTTCTCAGCGGCACGGCACCCCGGTCCAAACAGGATGCCGCGCTTGAAAATGGGGCTGGAGCCAAGTTCTGATAGCCCCCCCTTGCGCGGCCCGCGGCGACCCGCGGCAAGTCGCCGGAAAACGTTAAAGCCGGGCCGCCTTGAAGGTATTGCATGCACTCACGCGGCCGCTCTCGATGCCGCGGCGGAACCAGCGCACCCGTTGTTCCGAGGATCCGTGTGTGAAGGAGTCAGGCACTGCATAGCCTTGCGACTGGCGCTGCAATGCATCATCGCCGATTGCAGTCGCGGCGTTCAGCGCAGCCTCGACATCCCCTGCTTCCAGGATCCCGCGCGCCTGGTCGGCATTTTTTGCCCACACCCCGGCAAAACAGTCAGCCTGCAATTCAAGCTTCACCGAGAGCGCATTTGCCTGCGCCTGCGAGCCGCGCCGGCGGGCATTGTCCACCTGCTGCATGATGCCCATCATGTTCTGCACATGGTGCCCCACCTCGTGTGCGATCACATAGGCCTGGGCGAACTCGCCGGAAACGTGAAAGCGCTGCCGCATCATCCGGAAGAAAGTGAGGTCGATGTAGACCTTGCGGTCGCCGGGGCAATAGAAGGGACCGGTGGCGGCGGTCCCGGTACCGCAGGCGGTCGGCGTCTGCCCGCTGAATAGCACCAGCCGCGGCTGCTGGTAGGTGGCGCCGCCTTCGCTGAATATCCTGCCCCAGGTGTCCTCGGTGTCCGCCAGTACGGTGGACACGAAGCGGGCGGTCTGGTCGCCCGCCGGCGGCTGCCGTGCCGGTGCCTGTACCTGCTGCGGCGCCAGTCCGCCGCCGCTCAGCAAGTTGAGCACAGTTGACGGGTCGATACCGAAGAACAGCGATGCCAGCAGCGCGATCACCACGCTGCCTATGCCGATCGTGCCGCCTCCGATCGGCAAGCCACCACCGCCACGCCGGTCTTCAACATTATCGCTTTCGCGATTGCCTTCCCACTTCATCGCCAGCCCCCGGCTTCCAACCGGCCCCGCCGGGGCGCACAAATCGCCACAACATCCATCTCGCCGTTCCCGCTCATGTCCACGTTTATCCCATTCTCATCAAGATTCATGCAATTAGTCATCCTGCCTCGCATCACAATGCACGAATTCCGCATAGCCATTAGGAATCCTCCTACGAAGGTCGGCCAAATTCCTATAACTCACTTCAGCCAGCGCTGATTTTCTTTCGGTTATCGAACCGACATACTGCAATCGTTCATTTGCAGAAACAAGCCTGACCGAAACAACAAGTTTGACTCAAGTCGAAAATACAGGAGAACACCGTGCTGGCAACTCAAAACACCATGAATGCCCCAATGAACCGGGCCGCCGAGGCGGCTTGGCAGCGTTCGGCCAAGCTTTGGTCCAACCTTAACGAAGTTTGCGACCTGTTGCGCATCAGCTGCCCCGGTGCCACACTCGACTCCGATTTCGCATTCCAGCACGTCCAGTTCAAGACCGGCCAGCGCATCCATACGATCGGCCAGCCGTTCGACATGCTCTACATCGTCAACTCCGGTTTCCTGAAAACCGTCATGATCGACGAGTCCGGCAATGAGCAGGTACTGTCCTTCCCGATGAAGGGCGACCTGTTCGGCATCGATGGCATCCACAGCAAGCAGTACACTTCCGAAGCGGTGGCGCTGTCCTCATGTGACATCATACTTCTGCCGTTCAAGAAGTTCTCGGCGCTGGGCCGCTCCCATCCTGAACTGGAGACCGCCATCTACAGCGTGATGAGCCGGGAACTGGTGCGGGAGCAGGCGATGGTCAGCATGCTCGGTTCGCTATCGGCCGAAGCCCGCGTCGCGCGTTTCCTGGTATCGCTCTCGGACCGCTTCGGCGCGATGGGCTACTCCAACAAGGAATTCAACCTGCGCATGACCCGCCACGAAATCGGCAGCTACCTCGGGCTCACGCTGGAAACCGTCAGCCGTACTTTCTCCGCCTTCAACGAGATCGGCCTGATCGCCGTCGACCAGCGCGCAATCGGCATCAACGACATCGGCACCTTGCGCACACTGCGCCGCCTGCCACCGTCCCGTTCGCGCGCCAAGCAGCAAGCACAGGCACAGGCCGTTCCCGCAGCCGGCGCCTGACGCCATGCCAGGTACGGATAAAAAAAGGCCCGGCTTTTGCCGGGCCTTTTCAGTTCAGGGAAGTTGCAATCCAGAAAGTCTCCATATGGTGTGTCGGGCGCCATGATGCGGCATCATGCCGCAGCCCCGGCGCAAACCCGGGCAGCAGCACACACTGCCCGGATCAACGCCGGCTCTTGACGCGGTCGAGCAGCTCGGCGCTAGCCTGCGGCCGGATCTCGGTGATCGTCAGCACCAGTCGCTTGCGCTCTGCGATGTCGATGGTTTCGGTGCAATCGACAGTCCAGAAATCGAGCTGCGCCTCGGACGGCAACAAGGTTGCCAGCGAGTTGATGCGATTCTGGTGCCAGATCAGGCGGCGGCGGATTTCGTTCGTGTCCATGCCTTCATCATAGGCATGCTCATTCCCGCCCCACCTGCGCCGCCTCAAACCCTGCACTGACCGCGCACAAGAGTGCGAAGCTTTGCGCGGACACTGCCCGGCGCCGGTTTCCTCACGCCACGCTTGTTTCGCAATCAGCCGACATGCCGGATATCCTTCCCCGACAGATGAATCGATTCCCGGATCGCAATATGCATTGCACGCATTGGCCCGCTATTCAAGCTCGGAAAGATCGATCTGCCAGGCCTTGACCAGCAAGGCCTTGACGAAGCCGCTGGTACGCGCGTCGATCTCGATGAAGTCGTCGCCGAAATCCTTGCTCAGTGTGTATTGCAGCTGGATGAATTTCCCGATCCTGCGGTAATACTGATACTGCCCCATGGTCTCTCCCGCGTCCTCGACACCCACGACCGCGCCGTCGTCGGCGTGAAACACATAAGTCATCAGGGTGTGTCGCTGGCCTGTCTGTATGCGGTCCTCCCGATAGATCAGATAGCGCCCTATCGGTTCAAGACAGGTCATCTGGCGCGCATAGGCCGGCTCCAGCACCGGACCATCGCCGTTGATCAGCAGCTCGATGCGCCCAAGGCCTTTCTGCAAGCTTATTTGCAGGTCGACCGTTTCGTCCGTGCTGACCTCATCCTCGGCCTCCGGCGCCAGATCGGGATAGTGGCAGCGCAAGGACATGTGCGCCGAGTGGTAGCGCACAGGGGTGTAGCCATCGGGCAGCTTGAATTCCGCCCGCAGCATGGGGCTGGACAGCTCCAGTTTATTCATACTTACCTTTCATCTCGACCAAATTCTCTCGCCCTGATCCATCTGGACAACAGGGCATTTGAAGGGACGGCATCCTAGGCGGACGGCCGCACGAATGAAACAAAAATTAGTGCTCTACCAAATGCTTTGTGACAACTACGTGCGATAGATGAAGATTTGTTCGGAACGAACGATCCGATCTTTTCGAACGCGCACCAAAGATCGGATCGAACATTTGAGCCATGCGACGCACGCGTGATGGAAACCCACCCCCCAAAAAAAAGAAAGAACCGTTATGGTCCACCGTGGGTTGCCGCCAAAAAAGGGAGACGAGCGAACCACTCACCTATCAGCGGATGGAAAATGGCATCAAGCAAAGCATTCCGGCCATGCAGGCAGCCGAATCTGACTATCTCGTCTGATAAACGGACATGGATCAGCGCGAGCCGCAATCGGGTACGGAGCGGCAGGCAGCCTGGCGAGCTTGCGTGCTGGCACTGCTTCCGGTCACGCGGCGGCGGGACCGGAGGCCGCGATTGATGGGAGGAAAAGAAAACGGGGGTGCGGACAATTTCCGCACCCCCGCATTCGGTCACAACATGCCGCCAGCGCGGGCTGCGCTGACAGCTAACAGTACTGCCACTACTTCAGCAGTGCCCTGGCCTCTTCCAGCAGTTTCTTGCCGTCATACCCCTTGGCGCTCACATCCTTGATCCATTCATTGATCACGCCCTCGGAAGCCTTCTGCCAGCGCTGCAGTTCGGTAGCCGGAACCACATAGAAAGTGGCCTTGTATTTTTCCGATACCTTGCGTCCGGCCACGCCCGCTTCGGCGAATATCTTGCCGGCCCGGGCCGATGCTTCGGCGCCGCTGTTGTCGTCGATCACCTTCTTCAGGTCGGCCGGCAGGCTGTTATAGCGGGCCTGGTTCATGCCGAAGATGAATACCGAGTTGGACAGCTGCGGCATCGAGGGATCGGTCTCGATGTGATGTCCAACGATTTCCTCGAGCTTGATCGAGGGTGCGACCTCCCACGGCACCATGGCGCCGTCGATCACACCCTTGGCCAGCGCTTCCGGCGCCTGCGGCAAGGGCATCGGCACCGGCGTGGCGCCGAAGGCGGCAATCATCTTGGTTGCCTGCCGGGTCGGCGCGCGCAGCTTCATGCCGCGGAAGTCGTCCAGCGTCTTGATCGGTTTCTTGGTCGTGTGAAAGATGTTGCCGTCATGCAGATGGAACACGATCGGCTTGACGCCCTCGTATTCCTTGGTGGCATTCCTGGTCGCGTATTGCCACAGCGCGCGGCTGCCGGCTTCGGTGGTTTTCACCATGAACGGCAGTTCAAAGGCTTCCGACACGACGAAGCGGCCGGCTTGGTAACCCGGCAGGGTCCAGACGATGTCGGCAACGCCATCCTTGGCCTGGTCGAACAGCTGGGGCGGCGAACCACCAAGCTGCATCGACGGATAGATCTGGCACTTGAGGCGGCCCTTGGATTCCTGGCCGATCTTCGCGCACCACGGCTCGATGAACTTCACATGCGCCGTCGAACTCGGCGGCAGGAAGTGATGCACCTTCAGGGTGATGGTTTCCTGCGCGGAAGCGGCGCCGCAGGCCGCCAGCAGGCTTGCCGCCACAAGATTGAGTACGAGGGGGGAACGCTTTTTCATGTTTGTCTCCATGGTTTTCTGTGATTTCTGTGAAACGGCGGGCTAGCTGCGCAGGGCATGCACGAGGTACAAGGAAATTACGGGGAAGAACACCAGCAACACGATACGCACAAGGTCGGACAACAGGAAGGGAACGACGCCCATGAAGGTGTCCCTCAGCGGCACGTCCTTGGCCAGCTTGTTGATGATGTAGATGTTCATGCCGACCGGTGGATGCACCAGGCCGATCTCGACCACCATCAGCGCCAGGATGCCGAACCAGATCGACTTGTCCTGCACCGGCATGCCCCAGAAATCCAGCCCCATCACGACCGGGTAGAAAATCGGGATGGTCAGCAGGATCATGGCCAGCGAATCCATCACGCAGCCCAGGAAGATATAGATCAGCAGGATAGCGAACAGCACCGACAGCGGCGGCATGCCACTGTTCTGGACCCATGCCGCCAGCTCGGCCGGCATCTGGGTGATGGCGAGGCCGGAATTGAGCATGTCGGCGCCCAGCAGCACCAGGAAGATCATGGCCGTCGCCTGCGCAGTGCCCAGGATGCTTTTGACCAAGCCGTCCATGCGCATGCCGCCGGTAACCACCGCCAGGATGCCGCAGGCAGCGGCGCCGATCGATGCCGCTTCGGTAGGATTGGCCCAGCCGTCGTAGATACCGACGATCACCACCAGGAACACCAGGATCACCGGTATCACGCCCAGCAGCGAACGCAGCTTTACGCCCAAAGGCGGATTGACGCCGGCCGGGCCGGCTTCCGGATTGAGCGCGACCACGATGCGGATCACCAGCATGTAGCCCAGCATGGCGATGATGCCGGGGATGACCGCCGCCATGAACAGCTTGCCGATCGACTCCTGGGTCAGCACGGCGTAGATCACCAGCGGCACCGACGGCGGGATCATGATGCCGAGCGTGCCGCCTGCTGCCAGTGCGCCGGTGGCAAGCGAGCCTGAATAGCGGTAGCGCTTCAGTTCCGGCAAGGCCACCTGCCCCATGGTGGCCGCGGTGGCCAGCGAGGAACCGCAGATGGCGCCGAAACCGGCACAGGCGCCGACTGCCGCCATGGCGACACCGCCGCGGAAATGACCGACAAAGTTGTTGATGCAGTTGAACAGGGCGCGCGACAGTCCGCCGTGGGTCGCGAACTGGCCCATCAGCATGAACAGCGGAATCACGGCCAGGTCGTAATTTGAAAATCGCGAATAGGCCAGGTTCTTCAGCGAATTCAGCAGCGGCATCCACTCGCCGCCATTCATCACGACGAATCCGCCTGCGCCGACCATGAACATGGCAACGCCAATGTGCACGCGCACCACCAGCAGCGCCATCAGGATGCTGAACATGATCATGCCGATAGCCATGCCGCTCATGCCGCCGCTCCTTCGGATCGCGCCAGCCGGAATTCCTGGCCCGCGTTATACAAGCCGGCGGCGGCAAACAGCACGAAGCTGGGAACCATGGCAGCCCATGCCGGCCACACCGGCCAGGACAGCATCATCGACGTTTCTCCAACCAGGCGCAGCGAATTGGCGGCGACACCGGTACGCCATGCGATCAGCGCCGCGACCAGCGCCAGCAGCAGATGGGACACGGCATCCATGATGCGGCGGCTGCGGAGACTGGCATTGGCGGTAAAGAAATCGACGCGCAGATGACCGGCAATCATTTCGCAATAGGGCAGCAAGGCGGCAGAGGCAACGGCAGTCCCCATTTGCAGCATCTCGATATCGCCAGGGACGGGGGCTGCCATCAGCTTGCGTCCGACTATCGACACCAGGGACATCAGCACCAGGAAAATGAACAGCAGCCCGCCGGCGAGAGCGAAGCCCTGGGCCAGCCTGAACAGCAGATTGCCAGCCGGTCCGCGATCGGGAAGCTGTTCCTGTTGCGGCGTTACAGTTACACTGGGCTCATGCATCGCATCTTCCCCGGTGCACTATCGCGAGTCCTTGATGGTCGCCCACTGCCATTGATCTCCTCCTTTTTCTCTTGTCGGTTTCCCGGTCTGGCGCCGGATAGACGAATTGCGAACTGCGCGAACTCCACGAATTGCGCATCATAGCGCGCCGGCACTGCAGCAGGAACACCTGCCGCAGCCGCTTTGCAATATATATTCAGAACGGATATTGCGGCGGCGTGTCCTTGATGGTCACCCACTGCCATTGGGTGAATTCATCCCAGTTCGCGGGGCCGCCGACACGGGTGCCATTGCCGGACGCGCCGCGCCCGCCAAACGGGATGTGCGGCTCGTCGTGCACGGTCTGGTCGTTGATATGCAACAGGCCGGTATTGAGCCGGTTGCCAACCGCCATGGCACGCCCGACCGAGCGCGACAACACTGCTGCCGACAGGCCGTATTCGGTCTGGTTGGCCAGTGCCACCGCTTCGTCATCCGACGCAAACGTGGTGATGCTGGCGACCGGCCCGAATATCTCTTCGTCGAAGGCACGCATGCCGGGCTTGACGCCGGTCAGGACGGTCGGCTTGTAGAACAGCTTGTCGTAGCTGCCGCCTGCGCGCAAGGTGGCGCCCGCAGCCACCGAGTCCTGCACGATGGCGTGCATGTGCTCGATCTGGCGGCTGTTGATGACGGGTCCGAATGCAACCTGTCCGCTCATCGGATCACCAACCGGAAGATGGCTGGCCTTGTCGGCCAGCCGGTCGGCAAGCGCCCCGGCAATTTTTTCATGCACCAGGATGCGGCCGGTGGCCATGCAGATCTGCCCCTGGTGCAGCCAGGCGCCGAATGCCGCATTCGATGCCGCCAGGTCGAGGTCGGCGTCGTCGAGGATGACCATCGAATTCTTGCCGCCCAACTCCAGCGAGACGCGCTTCAGGTGACGCCCGCACAGTTCGCCGACGCGGCGGCCGGCAGCAGTCGATCCGGTAAAGGCCACCATCGCGATATTCGGATCGGAACAAATCGCCTCGCCGACATCCACGCCGCCGGGCAGCAGTTGCAGCAGGCCGGATGGCAGCCCCGCTTCTTCCAGCACCCGCGCGATCAGCACGCCACCGGAAACGGCGGTCTGCATGTCCGGCTTCAGCACGACCGCATTGCCTGTCGCCAGCGCCGGCGAGACAGCGCGGATCGACAGGATCAGCGGAAAATTGAAGGGCGAAATCACGCCGACCACGCCGTGCGGCAAGCGGCGCGCAAAGCTCATGCGTCCGTTATTGCTGGGCAATACCAGGCCCTGCGGTTCGGTCACCATCGCTGCGGAGGCATTCAGGATGCCGATCGCCATTTTCAGTTCGACATCCGCCTTGGGCCGGATGGCGCCAGTCTCGCGCATGATCCATGGCGCAAACAATTCGATGTTCTGTTCGAACAGCTGGGCGGCGCGGCGGAACACGGCGGCGCGTTCTTCATAGGGGGTCGCCTGCCATTGCGCCTGTGCCTCGCGGGCGCGGGCGGCGGCACGCGCCACGTCAGCCGGGCCGGCGCGGCCAAGCGTGGCCAGCGTCGCCCCGCTTGCCTTGTCCATCACGTCGAAGCTGCCCTGCTCGCCGGCGGTCCAGCCGCTCAGGAACAGCTTGCCTTTCCAAAGTGCCTCGCTCAGTACATCGTTCGTGCTACCCATGCAATCCTCCGTCGTGATTTGTCTGCGTGTGTCTTTGTTTGCCTGCGCTTGCTTTGCCGGCGCTTGTCTTGCCTGCGCTTGTCTTGCCTGCGCCTATCCTTGCCTGCGCCTATCCTTGCCTGCGCCTATCCTTGCCTGCGCCTATCCTTGGCTTGTTACAGTACCTGTGCGGATATCTTCGTGATGCTCACGTCCACCACCGCGCTCCTGCCGTCGCGCACGCATTGCAGCGCCTGGCGCAGCGTCTCCCTCAGTTGCTCCCGATCTTCGACGCGGTAGGCCTCGGCGCCGCCAGTCGCTGCAGCCAGGTCGGCCAGCCTGGCGCCGGCGCCTGTCGTGACCCAGAAGGAATCGCTGCTGCTGGCCCTGCCCTGCGGGTGGACCCAACTGGTGGAAAGCTTAGGGGAATGCCATCCGCCATTGTTGTAGATGATGGTCAGGAAGGGTGCATCGTAGGTGCCGGCGACCCAGTAGGCGCTGCCGGGCACGCCGAACACATAGCAGCCGTCCCCCACCAGCGCGATCACTTCGGCGTCGGGCCTGGCCAGGCGCGCGCCGATCGCCGCATTGATGCCCCAGCCCAGCCCGCTGCCGCCGCTGGCAAAGTAGGTGCCGGGGCGCTCCAGCTTCAGCACGGCAGGAATCAGTTCGGTCGAGGATGGCTCCTCGAATATGACGACACTGCGCTCATTGATCAGTTCGGCTACCGCTTCGGTCAGCTCGCGCGGCGTGATGGCTCCGGCTGCCGGCGGCGTGGCGGCGTGCTGCAGGCCGCTGCGGGCCTGCGCCAACCAACTGCGCCGTTGCGCTGCGCCTTCGATGCTGCGGCCGCTGCTGGCTTCCAGCAATTGCTCCAGCACCCGGGCGCTGTCGCCCTGCCAGCTGCGCTCGCACGGAAAATGCCAGAAACCCAGGCCTTGCTTGAGCGCGTCCTCATCGATATGGAACAACCGCGCCGTCGGCGATGGCTGCACGCTCGACATGATCCAGGGCACGTCGACGTCGATCATCAGGATCAGGTCCGCTTGGTCAACCAGCGCATTGCGGCTGTGGCTCAGGTGATGCGCATGGGTGCCGGGGAAGTTCATGTACTGCGGGCTGACTTCGCACACGCCGAAAGCGAAACGTTCCGACAGTTGCGCCAGCGCTTGCACCGCCCCGGCCTGGCGCCCGAGGTAACTGGTGATCACGATCGGTCGTTGCGCCGTGGCCAGCGCATCGCACAGCAGCGCGATATCCTGCGCCGGCAGTCCCGGGCCGGACACTACCGGCCAGTAGCGGCGCTGCTCGCGCTGCTCGCTGCCCAGCAGCGATGGCGCTTCCCAGACCTCGCGCGCGCCGGTCAGGTAGACCGGGCCCTGCGGCGCGCTGCTGGCCAGCTGCACCGCCCGCATCACGATGCCATCCACCATTTCCGCGGCCCGCACTTCATACGACCATTTCATGTACTGCGCCACGATCTCGTGCTGGCGCGGCGTGTCCTGCGTGTAGTGGATGAATTCGTTGCGCGAGCCGGTGCGCTCCCCGCTGACCGTGACGGGCGAGAGCCCGGCGACGATGACAGCCGGTACCCGGCCGCGGGCTGCATTGTGGATCGAGCAGCCAAGGTTCTGGGTGCCGACATCGACATGCACCAGCACCACTTGCGGCTGGCGCGTGATCATGGCGAAGCCGTGCGCCGCCGACAGTGCTGTCATTTCATGCGGGCAGACGATGATCTGCGGCATTGGCGTTGGCGTTGACTTTGACTTTGCCGCGCCCTCTTCCTGCAGCGCGGCAAATGCTTCGATGAAGGCGGGGTGGTCGCTGCCGAGATTGGTGAACAAATAGCGGGCGCCGAGTTCGGCGCACAGCGTCAGCAGTCGCCGTGCGGCGCTGCCGGGTTCCTCGTGCTGCATGTTGTCTCCTGCATTTGTTTTGCAGATGCTAGCACCGCTTCGCGCTTAACGGTATCGCGGTATCGCGGTGTGGCGGTATGGCGCGCGCACACAAAAAACCCGCGGCTGCGATTGCAGCCGCGGGCAAAGTCCAACTCTGGAGTGTCGCGTAAGACAATTTCAATATAAACCATGCCGTTGCAGATGCAGCCCGTTTTACAAGTTCTTACACCGCCAGCATCATCAGTCTGCTATTCACCGCTGGCAGCGAGCCCCTAGAACAGCGCACCGCGCGCGGCGACCGGCCAGATTTGCTCTACCCGGCCGGCACGGCAGGCGACCATCCAGTCGTGCAGGTTGACGGTTGGATCGCAATGCCCGGGGATCAACTGAACCTTGTCACCAACTGCAAGCGGCACGGCATCCGGACCCGGCACCACCACGGCATGCTCGTCGGACAGGCTCTTGACGCTCCAGCCCGGCCGTGTCATGCGCGGCAATCCCTGGTCGACCGCAAATGCCTTCAGTCCGCCATCCAGGACGGCATGGCCCGGCGTGACGCTGATCACGGTGCACAGCACCGTCAGTGCATGCCGCAGCGGCGGCTCGCCGGCATCGCCCTGGTTGCCGGCATAGTCGAGGTCCATCAGCACGTAGGATCCGGGCTGCACTTCGGTGTACAGCCCGGAATCCGATTCATGTGGATAGGTGCCGGTACCGCCACCGGTGACCGTGCCGCAGCTGAAGCCATCGGCGGACAACACCGCAATCACCTCGCGCAGCCGGACGACCGCGGCCTGGACCGCGTCCCTGCGTTCCTGTGGCAGGCGCATATGCTGGGCCGAGCCGCGAAACGCGTGGAGTCCGGCGAAACGCAGTGCCGAACCGGCTTCCCGTATCAATCTTGCCAATGCAAGGGCACTGCCGGCGTCCGGCACGCCGCAGCGCCCGTGCCCGATATCGACTTCAATCAGTACGTCGATGCTGCAGCCGCCCGTCCGGGCAGCCGTCGCCGCCTGCACGACCTGCAAGGGATGGTCGACGCAGATGCCCACGCGCACGCCGGACGCTGCCATCGCAGCGACCCGCTCCAGCTTGCGCATGCCGACCAGTTGATTGGTGACCAGGATGTCGGTGAAGCCGGCTTGGGCGAACACCTGCGCCTCGCTTGCTTTCTGGCAGCATATACCGACCGCCCCGGCTGCCAGCTGCAGACGCGCCAGCGGCGGGCACTTGTGCGCCTTCACGTGCGGACGGACGGCCAGGCCGGCGGCACGGATCCGGCGGTGTACCTGGTCCAGGTTGGACTGCATTGCATCCAGATCAAGCAGCAATGCGGGCGTGTCGATTTCGTCGAGTGAATGGCCGGCGACTGCAGGTGCGTCCACCGGACGATTCATCGGATCGCCTTCAGCCATGATCCTGTCCCAGCAATTCGGGGAAAGTCTTGCGCAGCTTGGCGACCTTGGGAGCCACCACGAAGGCGCAGTACCCCTGGTTGGGGTTGTTGCGGAAATAGTTCTGGTGGTAGGCCTCGGCCTTGTAATACGTGGTGGCCGGGCTGAGTTCGGTCACGATCGGCGCGTCCCACACCTGCGCCATCTCGGCAATCACCCGCTTCGCAATCTCCTGCTGCTGCGGAGTGTGGAAGTAGATCACCGAGCGGTACTGGGTACCGGCATCGTTGCCCTGCCGGTTGAGCGTGGTCGGGTCATGTATCGTGAAAAATATCACCAGTAACTGGCGGTAGCTGATCAGGTCGGGATCGAAAGTCAGGCGCACTACCTCGGCATGCCCGGTGGTGCCGCTGCAGACCTGTTCGTAGTCCGGATTGTCGATCTTTCCGCCGGTATAGCCGGACTCCACCTGCAGCACGCCCTTCACTTCCTGATAGACCGCTTCCAGGCACCAGAAGCAGCCGCCGCCCAGCGTTACGGTTTCGGTCGCCATCAAGATTCTCCGTCAATGTCAGTGTCGATTGGAATGTGAATTCCGCTTACCGGTACTGTAACCGAATCGCTGCGCGGGTTCGTTGCCTGTGGCCAAATGACTACGGTAGCGCCCTCCCTATCAAGGCTGATCATTACCCATAACCGTGGGTGAGCGGTTTTGTGGTTTTTCGGCTCTTTGGCTTGCGGTTCGTGTGGCTGGGTTTGATGGTTGTCGGTGTGAAGCCGGGAGACACCCCGGCGGGTGTATTCCTTTCTTTTGAAAAAAGAAAGGAACCAAAGAAAAATAGGTCAAAACCCACTTGGCCAACGTCCGCTTCGATAGCCAACCAGACGCGGATGTCTGGGCTAATCCAATGCGACGCTCGCGAGAGATGATCCCTCGGCTGTGTGCCGCTTACCTAATCAGCCAACCCCATGAAGTGTCTTATACCGATGCCCGGCGCACCGTTGACTCTTAATGGTCTTCGAAGCTTCAAATCGGCGACAGCTCTGTTCAGAGAAACGCAAAGAACGGCAGAGATTCCCATGGATACCCGCGCCCCTGGCCTGAGCATTACCCATATTCGGCATTCATAGCGCAGATCGGGGCACGCCAAGAACGCTCCCGCCCTTTCAAGGGGAAGGAGCTACAAGGTCGATCGGGCATCGACGCTCTTGCAGGATGCGGATCTGCCTACTCCATCGCCAGCGGAATGCCCTGTGCCAGCGCCGGCAGTATCTGCTGGCGCAAGCGCTGCGGATCGAACAGGGCTTGCGCTGTCGGCCAGGCGGCCGGGGCGCCGGCGTGATCGAGCAGGGAATCGATGCTGAATGCGGCTTGCCGGGCGTGCGGGGCTTCCGGATCCAGTTGCAGCAGGCTGATGTCCGCAGTCGATTCCCGGCAGTCGCGGGCCTCGTGATCGCAGCGGCTGGCAAACAAGGTCGACAAGGGGAGGCAGGCGCAGAAATCGCCGGACTGCAGCGCCGGCATGTCGTCATCATGCAGCAGGAGCCTGGCGTCATGCTGCTCCGCAATGTTGCCGGCCTGCCCGATCATCGCGGCGCTTTCCAGCGGCACCAACACCGCCCCCAGTCGCGCCAGCGCCAGCCACAGCACCAGCGCATCCGGGTGGGCATGTCCTGCATAGATCACGACATCGCCCGGTTCGACCAGCCATTCCCCCTGCATCCGGGCGCTACTGCGCTCGATGCGCGACCACAACTTGCGGAAGGTGGTGAGGCGATGACGCGGCGACGAAGTGGCGACGCGGTCGGGAATTTCGCGGCCGTGGGCGCGCAAGGTTTCAAAAAGGTTCATGGCATATGAGCTGGAGCACGCCAGATTCTACTCACGATGCCAGCCGGCGCAAAAGAAAATGCGTTTTTCGGCATAATGGAGCCCTCCTCCTGATGTGTACCACGATGTCCTCCCCATTCCCGCCGGCCCATGCACCTGATTTTGATACCCGCCATTTTCGACTTGCGCTGTCGCAGTTTGCGACCGGCGTGACCATCATCACTACCCGTCTGGACGATGGCAGCTTCATGGGACTGACCGCCAGCTCCTTCAATTCAGTGTCGCTGGATCCGCCTCTGGTGTTGTGGAGCCTTGCCACCCGGTCAAACAGCTTGCCGGTGTTCACCGACAATTCGCACTACGTGATCAATGTGCTGGCCGGCGATCAAGCCGGACTGGCGGACCGATTCGCGCGGCGGTTCGACAACCGTTTCGACGGCGTCGACTTCGAATTGTCGCGCACCGGCCTGCCGGTCCTGAAAGGCGTCGCCGCCTGGTTCGAGTGCCACAACCGCAGCCGTTACCCGGAAGGCGACCACGTCATCTTCGTCGGCGAAGTCGAGAGCTGCGCCGTCGATCCGAAGCCTGCGCTGGTATTCCACGGCGGCCGCTTCGTCAGCACGGCCTGAGTCGACATGCAAGACCTGATCGGCACGCTTGCCGGGATCATGACCACCGCCGCCCTGGTGCCGCAGGTCCTGCAAGCCTGGCGCACGCGCCGCGTCAACGATGTGTCGCTCGGCATGTACGTGGTGTTCAGCATCGGCGTGGCCTTGTGGCTGGCCTACGGGGTAATGACCTCGTCCTGGCCGATGATCATTGCGAACGTGGTGACCCTGGTGCTGGCGCTGGCGATCGTGGTGATGAAATTGAAGTGGGGATGAAGTCGCTAGGCCAACAAGCGAGACAGTACACCCACCGAGTCAAAGGCCGAGCGCCGCAGCCGGTCGTTGACGGCTTCCCAGCCGGAACCGGTCGGCGGCGCTTCCACCACGATCAGTTCCGCACCTGCATGATCCAGGGCACGCAGCCTGGCGTACAAATCATGGGCATAGGGGGCAGGCTCGGCCTGCATTCGTATCGTCGCGAGTATTGTCCCGGAAACTGCATTGGCCGGCAGCGCAGAATGATGCATCAGGGCTAGCCGGCGCCCCTTCGCAGTCAGTTCCTGCAAGACCTGTGCAAGCTGTTCTCCCGGCACCAGCGCCAGTGCCGTGGCGGGCGCGTAATGCGCATCCAGCGTGCCCGACGCGCGCGGTGCAGCAAGGTCCGGCAAAGCGACTGCGCAACCGAGCACATCACCGATCTCCTGTGCCGACAGCCGCCCTGGCCGCAGCAACACCGGCCCGTGCGAGGACAAGCGCGACAGGTCGATGATGGTCGATTCGATACCGACCTCGCTTTGCCCGCCTTCCAGGATGCAGCCAATCAAGGGATGCGATTCGCCGAACTCCTCGCGCACATGCTGCGCAGTGGTCGGGCTGACATGGCCGAAGCGATTGGCCGATGGCCCGGCAATGCCGCCCTGCCCTTGCCTGAATTCATGCAGCAGCGCCAGCGCCACCGGATGTGAAGGACAGCGCAGGCCGATCGTGTCCTGGCCGCCGGAGACCGTATCTGGAATCCCGGCCGCGCGCTTCAGGATCAGGGTCAGCGGACCCGGCCAGAAAACCTCGATCAACCGCCTCGCCTCGTCGGGAATGTCCGCCGCCCAGCGCGCCAGGTCGGCTTGCGGAGAAAGATGCACGATCAGCGGATGATCGGAAGGCCGACCCTTGGCCTCGAAGATACGGGCAACCGCTGCCGGATTCTCGGCGTCGGCGCCGAGTCCGTACACGGTTTCGGTCGGGAACGCGACCAGCCGACCCTGTTCCAGCAGGCGGGCCGCAGCCTTTATCGCCGGCAGGTCGAGAGGCGGATTCCTGGTGTCGGCGCTCACCGTATCAGCCGCGAAACCGTCCGGCCGCGATGCCGAGCATCACGCAGGCGTCGCGGAAGTGCTGCTGCGCCTCTTCCAGCGTCGGCGCAACGAAGGTGACATGGCCCATCTTGCGTCCGCGGCGCGGATCGTCCTTGCCGTAAAGATGCAGGTTGGCGCCGGGCAGTGCCAGCACTTTGTCCCAGCAGGGCTCGAGCGGATCGTCGTCGCCATTGAACCAGATGTCGCCAAGGATATTGAGCATCACCGCCGGCGAATGCTGGCGCGTCTCGCCCAGCGGCAGTCCCGCCATCGCCCGCACCTGCTGTGCGAACTGGCTGGTGACGCAGGCGTCGATCGTGTAATGACCACTGTTGTGCGGCCGCGGGGCCATCTCGTTGACCACCAGCGAACCATCCTGCAACACGAAAAATTCTATGCACAGCACGCCGACGTAACCGAGCTGTCCGATGATGGACAGCGCTGCCGCCTGCGCCCTGCTCGCGCATTCCGCAGTCACGTTCGGGCCGGGTACGGTGGTGGTGAACAGGATGCCGTCGCGATGCACGTTCTCGGCAATCGGGTAGACCACCGCCTGGCCATCGGCGCCGCGCGCGGTCAGGACCGAAACTTCATAGGCCAGCGGCAGCATTTTCTCGAGCACGCAGGGCACGCCCTTCAGGTTCTCGAAGGCGTCGCGCGCCTGCTGGCGGGTGGTGACGCGGACCTGCCCCTTGCCGTCATACCCCATGCGCACGGTCTTCAGGATGCCGGGCAGCAAATCGTCGGGTATGCCTGCGATGTCCTCCACCGACAGGATTTCACGATAAGGGGCGGGCAGCACGCCGGACTGGCCGGCGCATTGGGTGAAGAATCGTTTTTCGGCGATGCGGTCCTGGGCGATCGACACGCACTCGGCCGCCGGCGCGACCACGATGCGCTGCGCCAGGTGGGCCAGGCTCTGGGCCGGAACGTTCTCGAATTCAGTCGTGACGGCCACGCATTGGGCGGCCAGTTCGTCGAGCGCGGCCGGGTCGTCGTAACCGGCGCACAGCAGGTGATCGGCAGCCTGGCCCGCCGGGCAGTCACGCGCCGGTTCCAGCACGGCGACCTTGTAGCCCATTGCCTGCGCAGCGTGCGCGAACATGCGGCCGAGCTGGCCGCCTCCCATCACGCCCAGCCATGCGGGCGGCGTTGCAGATGGCAGGAAAGTGGCGTGCTTGCTGCTCATTCTGGTAGTGCCATGGCGCGCGCGACGTCGCTTTGCTTGCGCCGGAACGCCTCCAGCTTCTCCGCCAGTGCGTCGTCGGTGGTGGCAAGCATGGCGACCGCAGCCAGCGCGGCGTTGGCGGCACCCGCTTCACCGATCGCAAATGTCGAAACGGGAATCCCGCGCGGCATCTGCACGATCGACAACAGCGAGTCTTCTCCCCGCAGGTATTTGGACGGGACCGGCACGCCAAGCACCGGCACGATGGTCTTGGCGGCCAGCATGCCGGGCAAGTGCGCTGCACCGCCGGCGCCGGCGATGATCGCGCGCAGGCCGCGTCCGCGCGCGGCCTCGGCATAGGAAAACATGTCGTCCGGCATCCGGTGCGCCGACACCACGCGGGCCTCATGCGCAATGCCGAATTCCTTCAGGATCGCCACGGCGTGCTGCATCACATCCCAGTCCGACGAGGAGCCCATCACCACGCCGACGACCATGCCTGCGCCTGCACCTTGTGCTCCCTTGGATCCGTTGCTCATATCAATCCTTCAGTTTCTGTCCGGTCAGGCGCTCCAGCGCCTCGCGGTATTTTTCACCGGTCTTTGCGATCACTTCGGGCGGCAGCGTCGGCGCCGGCGCCGACTTGTTCCACGAGGTCACGGTTTCGAGGTAGTCGCGCACGAATTGCTTGTCGAACGACGGTGGCGAAATTCCCGGCTGGTAGGAATCGGCTGGCCAGAAGCGCGACGAATCGGCGGTCAACACTTCGTCCATCAGGTGCAGCGTGCCGTCCTGGTCCAGGCCGAATTCGAATTTGGTGTCGGCAATGATGATGCCGCGCGTGGCCGCGTAGTCGGCCGCAGCCTGGTAGAGCGCAATGCTGATGTCGCGGATCTTGTTGGCCAGGTCGGCGCCGATGCGCTGGGTCATGTCGGCGAAACTGATGTTTTCGTCATGCTCGCCGAGTTCGGCCTTGGCCGCCGGCGTGAACAGCGGCTCGGACAGCTTGTCGGCCTGGCGCAGGCCGGCCGGCAGCGCAATGCCGCACACCGAACCGGTCTGCTGGTAGTCCTTCCACCCGGATCCGATGATGTAGCCGCGCACCACGGCTTCCACCATGATCGGCGTCAGTCGCTTGGCCACCACGGCGCGGCCGCGCACCTGTTCCACTTCACCTGGCGCGACCACGGTTTCCGGCTCGATGCCGGTCAGGTGGTTCGGCACGATGCCAGCGAGCTTGTCAAACCAGAAGTTCGACATCTGGTTCAGGACCCGGCCCTTGCCCGGAATCGGCTCGTTCATCACGACGTCAAAAGCGGACAAGCGGTCGGTGGTGACGATCAACAGCTTGTCGTCGCCGACCGCATAGTTGTCGCGCACCTTGCCGCGGCCCAGCAGCGGAAGGGAGGTAATGGTGGACTGGTAGAGGCTGCTCATGGGATGGTCCGGATTGTGTGCATAGTCAAAAGTTTTTGCCCGCCGGCTCTTGCGAGGACGGCGGGCGATGGATGCTGCAGGCAGGACCAGCGCTTACTGGACGATCTGCGCCAGTTCGCCCTTCTTGTAACGCTCGGCCATCTGTTCCAGCGACATTGGCTTGATGCGGCCGGCCTGGCCCTCGCAGCCGAACGACAGGTAGCGTGCCTTGCAGACCAGCTTGGCTGCTTCGCGCGCCGGCTTCAGGTAATCGCGCGGATCGAACTTGGACGGATTCTCCATCAGGTAACGGCGGATCGCGCCCGTCATCGCCAGCCGGATGTCGGTGTCGATGTTGATCTTGCGCACGCCATGCTTGATGCCTTCCTGGATCTCTTCGACCGGCACGCCATAGGTTTCCTTCATGTCGCCGCCGAATTCGCGGATCTCGGCCAGCAATTCCTGCGGCACCGACGAAGAACCGTGCATCACCAGATGGGTGTTGGGAATGCGGGCGTGGATTTCCCTGATGCGGTCGATGGCGAGGATGTCACCAGTCGGCTTGCGCGAAAACTTGTAGGCACCATGTGAAGTCCCGATCGCAATCGCCAGCGCGTCGCACTGGGTCTGGCGGACGAAATCGGCGGCCTGTGCAACGTCGGTCAGCAACTGCTCGCGCGTCATCTTGCCATCGGCGCCGTGGCCGTCTTCCTTGTCGCCCATCATGGTTTCGAGCGAACCCAGCACGCCGAGTTCTGCTTCCACGGTGACGCCGATCGAATGCGAGAACTCGACCACCTTGCGCGACACTTCGATGTTGTATTCGTAGCTGGCGACCGACTTGCCATCTTCCATCAACGAGCCGTCCATCATGACCGACGAGAAGCCGGACTTGATCGCCGCCATGCAGACCGCCGGCGACTGGCCGTGGTCCTGGTGCATCACGACCGGAATGTGCGGATAGGCTTCCACCGCCGCCGAGATCAGGTGGCGCAGGAAGGCTTCGCCGGCATATTTGCGGGCGCCGGCCGAGGCCTGCATGATGACCGGGGCGTTGACTTCGTCGGCCGCCTGCATGATCGCCGTCACCTGTTCAAGGTTGTTGACATTGAACGCTGGCAAGCCATAGCCGTTCTCGGCGGCGTGGTCCAGCAATTGGCGCATTGATACGAGAGGCATGTTATTTCTCCGGATATAAAAATGAATTCAGTGGTCGCCGACTTTCATGATCTTCAGCGCATTGGTGCCGCCGCTCTGCCCCATGGGCTCGCCCCAGGTGACGACTATCATGTCACCTCTGGCGACCAGCCCCTTGGCCAACAGCAAGTCCTGCGCCGCTTTCAGCACTTCCTCGCTGGGCGCGGCTTGCGACAGTTCCATCGCCGTCACGTTGCGGTAAAGGGCAGCCTTGCGCGCGGTCGCCAGGTTGGGCGTCAGGGCGTAGATCGGGACGTCGATGTCGTGCCGGCTCATCCATAGCGCCGTGGAACCGGATTCGGTCAGCGCAATGATGGCCCTGACCCGCAGGTGGCAGGCGGTAAACAGTGCACCGTACGCAATGGACTGGTCGATGCGGCTGAAGGTGACGTTCAGGAAATCGGCATCGAGCTGGAAATTTTCCGATTTCTCGGCTTCCAGGCAGATTGCTGCCATCGCCTCGACCGTCTCGACCGGGTAGCGGCCGGAAGCGGTCTCGGCCGAGGTCATCACGGCGTCGCTGCCATCCAGCACCGCATTTGCCACGTCCGAGACTTCGGCGCGGGTCGGCACCGCATTGACGATCATCGATTCCATCATCTGCGTGGCAGTGATGGTGAGTTTGTTGGAATGGCGCGCCATCCGGATCATGCGTTTTTGCAGCGCCGGAACGGCAGCGTTGCCGACTTCGACCGCAAGGTCGCCGCGGGCCACCATGATGCCGTCGGAATGATCGAGTATGTCCTGCAGCGCCGGTATGGCTTCGGCGCGCTCGATCTTGGCGATCATCAGCGGCCGATGGCCGAAGGGCTCGCCGGCGATGTTGGCCAGCTGGCGCGCCATCACCATGTCGGTGCCGCTCTTGGGAAACGAGACCGCGACATAATCGGCCTTGAAGCTCATCGCCGTCTTGATGTCTTCCATGTCCTTGGCCGTCAGCGCCGCTGCGGTCAGGCCGCCGCCCTGGCGGTTGATGCCCTTGTTGTTGGACAGCTCGCCGCCGACCCGCACGACGGTGTGGATCTGGCTGCCCTGCACCCGCTCCACCACCAGCACGATCAGGCCATCATTGAGCAGCAGCACGTCGCCGACCTTGAGGTCGCGCGGCAACTCCTTGTAGTCAAGGCCGACGATGTCCTGCGTGCCCAGTTCGCATTCGGCATCAAGGATGAATTTCGCGCCCTTCTCCAGCTGCACCTTGCCCTGCTCGAACTTGCCGACCCGGATTTTCGGGCCCTGCAGGTCGGCCATGATCGCGATTTCCCGTCCACAGGCGGCCGCCACTTTACGGACCAGCGTGGCACGGTCGATATGGTCCTGCGCCTTGCCGTGCGAAAAATTCAGGCGCACCACGTCCGCGCCCGCACCGATCATCCGCATCAGCGTCTCTTCGTCGCTTGATGCGGGGCCAATGGTCACCACGATTTTGGTCGCTCTTTGCATGCCAGTCCCTGTTTTTTAGCTTGTCCTGCCACCCGGTGCTGCCGCCATGTCCTGCCGCCCTGTACTGCCGCCCTGTACTGCCTCCCTTTCTTGCGATCAGGCTGCGCGTTGCTCCAGAATGTCGACTGCCGGCAGCGTCTTCCCCTCCAGGAACTCCAGAAAGGCACCGCCACCGGTGGAAATGTAGCCGACCTTGTCGGCAATGTGGTACTTCGCAATGGCGGCGAGGGTATCGCCACCGCCTGCGATGGAAAATCCAGGCGACGCGGCGATGGCCTCGGACAGCACCCGGGTGCCTTGGCCGAACTGGTCGAATTCGAACACGCCGACCGGGCCATTCCAGACTATGGTGCCGGCCGTTTCCAGTTGCTGTGCCAGCATGGCTGCCGTCTGCGGCCCGATATCGAGGATCATGTCGTCCGCTTCGACGTCGGCGACCGCCTTGACCGTCGCCTTTGCCGTGGCCGAAAACTCCTTGGCGCAGACGACGTCGACCGGAATCGGCACCGAGGCGCCACGTTTCTTCATCAGTTCGATGATCGTGCGGGCTTCGCCCACCAGGTCGGGTTCGGCCAGCGATTTGCCGATCTGCAGGCCAGCCGCGAGCATGAAGGTATTGGCAATGCCGCCGCCAACGATCAGGTTGTCGACCTTGTCGGCCAGCGTGCGCAGGATGGTCAGCTTGGACGACACCTTGGAGCCACCGACGATCGCGACCAGCGGACGTCCGGGCTGGTGCAGGGCACGGCCCAGCGCATCCAGTTCGGCTGCCAGCAGCGGACCGGCGCAAGCGACCGGCGCGTATTTTGCGATGCCATGCGTGGTCGCTTCGGCACGATGGGCAGTGCCAAACGCGTCATTGACGTAGACGTCGCACAGGCGCGCCATTTTCTGCGCCAGCTCGTCGCTGTTCTTTTTCTCGCCCTTGTTGGTCCGGCAATTCTCCAGCAGCACCACGTCGCCTGGAGCAACGTCGACGCCATCGACCCAGTCCTGCCGCAGCGGCACCGGACGGCCAAGCAGTTCGGACAGGCGCTGCGCAATCGGCGCCAGCGAGTCTTCCGGCTTCAGTTCGCCTTCAGTCGGCCGCCCGAGATGGGACGTGACCATAACCGCGGCGCCGGCTTCAAGCGCCTGCGCGATCGCCGGGACCGAAGCGCGGATGCGCGTATCTTCGGTGATATTGCCGGCATCGTCCTGCGGGACGTTGAGGTCGGCACGGATGAATACGCGTTTGCCGCGCAGTTGGCCTTGTTCGGCCAGATCGCTGAAGCGCTTGAATTGCATGTGGGCCACGGGATATATGTACGGAAAAGCCGGTATTCTACCCCAGCCCCCGACTGCCAAAACCGTTTTGTCAACCGCCGCTGGCGGCTACAGAAACAGGCGCAGCAGGGTGAATGCCAGCATGCCGAACAGGATGGTTCCGAGCAGGTGACGGGTGACCAGGAAAAACACCGCAGCCGATACCCCTGCCAGCAGTTTCGGGTTGGCCAGCGACAGGGTGACCTGCCCGCCCGACACCAGCAAGTCGGGCACGATGATGGCGGCCAGCGCCGCGGCCGGCGCATAACGCAGGCCATGCAGCAGGCGGGCCGGCAAGCGGACTCCGCTCAGCAGGAAGAAGGAGGCACGCGTGAGCACGGTAGCGACGCCCAGCGCGAGGATCGTGATCCAGACTTCGGTGTTGCTCATTTGCTCATTTCTTCCTCATGTCCTGCTTCATTTCCTGCTTCATGCGCTTGATCGCGAGCCGGCGCTGCCATGACTCGATCGCCATGGCGATCGCGACGCCGCCGACCACGCCAACCAGCAGCCCGAGGCGATAAGGGAGTGCGTGCAGGACGACGGCAATCACACTGGCGACAGCGACAGCGGCCACGCCTGGCAGGTTGGTCACCAGCGGGATCAGCAGCCCCATCAGGGCCAGCGTGCCGGCAAAACCGATGCTCCAGGACGCCGGTATCTGACCGGCCAGCATGATCCCGATCACCGCGCCCGACTGCCACGCAATCCAGTTCTGGTAGCTCAGTCCGGTGTAAAACCCGACCTTGCCGGCCGTGTCGTTTACCGTATGGTAGGGAAAGCGCTGGGTGAACTGCGCCATCGTGGAATCGCCATTGATATAGCCGTAAAGCAGGCGACGGTACCAGGGAAGATGGGCGAAATGCGGGCCAGTTCCGGCCGCGAAAATGACGAAGCGCAGGTTCACCACCATCGCCGTGACGAATACCATCCATATCGGCGCCGCGCTGGCGATCAGCGGCAGCGCCGCCAGTTGCGCCGACCCGGCAAAGACAATGAAGGTCATGCCCAGCGCCTGCCAGGCCGTCAGGCCGGTCTTGACCATTGCCATGGCCGTGACGATCCCCCAGGCAAAGATGCCGGGAAGATTGCCAGCGCCGACCTTGCGGCCTTCTAGATATGCGCGACGCTCAATGTCTGCCGCGGACTCGGTGCCGGCGGCATGCGCTTCGGATTGCTTGGTCATCGGAACTGCGGGGGACTTGCGCCGGCCGGGTCTTGTCAACTTGCCAGCGCAGGAGAAAATTGAGCTGTCCATTGTAACGCAAGCAGCAAAGGAAGCTGCAGGGCAAGCAGAACCCCGGCCTTGGCCTCCATCCCCCTCCATCCGCCCGCGATCCGCCCTTGATCCGCGGGTCAAACGGAGAAAAGCGCGATCGGTAGCGGCCAGTGCGTGTCGAATCCGTTAAAATTACCGCTTGCGAAAAATTTCCTGGAGAAACGAACCATGTCAATGGCTGACCGCGACGGCAAAATCTGGAAGGACGGTGAACTGCTCGAGTGGCGCGACGCGAAAGTCCATGTCCTCACCCACAGCCTGCATTACGGGATGGCGGTATTCGAGGGCGTGCGCGCCTACAAGACGGCAGAAGGAACCGCGATTTTCAGGCTGAAGGAACATACCCGCCGCCTGCTGAATTCGGCCAAGATCTTCCAGCTGCCCGTTGCCTATGACATGGAAACCCTGATGGCTGCGCAACGCGAAGTGGTGCGCTCCAACAATCTCGAATCCGGCTACCTGCGGCCGCTGATCTGGGTCGGCTCGGAAAAACTGGGCGTGGCCGCCAAGGGCAACACCATCCACGTCGCCGTCGCCGCATGGCCATGGGGCGCCTACCTCGGCGAGGACGGTATCACCAAGGGCATCCGGGTCAAGATTTCATCGTTCTCGCGCCATCACGTCAATGTATCGCTGGTGCGCGCAAAAGCCTCCGGCTACTACATCAACTCGATCCTGGCCAACCAGGAAGCGACCACCGACGGCTACGATGAAGCAATATTGCTGGATACCGACGGCTATGTGTCCGAGGGATCGGGCGAGAACATCTTCATCGTCAAGAACGGCAAGCTCTATACGCCGGACCTGGCTTCCTGCCTGGATGGCATCACCCGCGATTCGGTGATGACAATGGCGCGCGACATGGGCATCGAGGTGATCGAGAAGCGCATCACCCGCGACGAACTGTATTGCGCCGACGAAGCCTTCTTCACCGGCACCGCAGCCGAAATCACGCCTATCCGCGAAGTGGACAACCGTGCGATCGGCGAAGGCTCGCGTGGCCCTATCACGGAAAAACTGCAGAGCCTGTTCTTCGACGTCGTTGCTGGCCGCGCGCCGCAATACCGTCACTGGCTCACCATGGTCTGAGCATCGGAGCACGCAATGGATCAACCATCACTGCACGACAACGTGGTCGAACTGGGCGCAAAGGACTTGCCGGCGTTCTGCCCGAACAAGGCAATGCCGGTGTGGTCGAGCCATCCACGGGTCTATCTCGACCTGACGCCGGAGCACGAGGCGAAATGCCCGTACTGCAGCACGGTGTACCGGTTGGCGCCGGGCACCAAGGTACACGGCCACTGAACCGGACTGGCGGGCCCTGACGGGCCTGCCGTCCCCTGGTTCGCGACGCCGGCTTCGGTTCCCGCTTCTGTTCCCGCTTCTGCTCCGACTTCCGCTCCCGCTCTGGCTCCGGCTTTCCACTTTTGACTCACGACTACAGACCGCCGCGCTGGCTGCCCGGCGGCCACCTCCAGACCATTTATCCCGCCACGTGCATACGCCGCCCCGAGGTCGCCTATCGCCGTGAGCGCTGGTCGGCGCCTGACGGCGACTTCATCGATGTGGACCGCATTGACGGACAGGCAGGCAAACCCCTGCTGGTGCTGTTCCACGGGCTGGAGGGCTCGTCCGGCAGTCATTACGCCAGCTCGCTGATGTCGCTGGTCGCCCGGATGGGCTGGTCAGGCGCAGTGCCGCATTTTCGTGGCTGCTCGGGCGAGCCGAACCTGGCACCCCGCTTCTATCATTCCGGCGACTCGGCCGAGATTGACTGGATCCTGCGCCGCTTTGCTGCCGAGCGCAGCGAATCCGGCCTTCAATCCGGCCTTCAATCCAGCTACTCCCGCCTGTATGCGGCCGGGGTTTCCCTCGGCGGCAACGCCCTGCTGCGCTGGCTGGGCGAATCGCAGCACCAGGCCGAGATTGTCGACGCGGCCTGCGCCGTGTCGGCCCCGCTCGACCTCGCGGCCGGCGGTGCCGCCCTGTCGCGCGGTCCGAACCTGATCTACACCCGGATGTTCCTGCAAACGCTCAAGCCGAAATGCCTGCACAAGCTGGCCCAGCACCCCGGCCTGTTCGACCGCGAGGCAATGCTGGGGGCGCGCAACCTGTACGAATTCGATAACGTCGTGACCGCGCCGCTGCACGGCTATCGCAATACCGACGATTACTGGAACCGTGCCAGCGCCCGCCACGTGCTGGGCGACATCACGCTGCCCACGCTGGTCCTGAACGCGCAGAACGATCCCTTCCTGCCAGCCCGCTACCTGCCGGCGTCAGCGGCGCCGGAGGTGAAGCTGGAGTATCCGGAGCATGGCGGGCATGTCGGTTTTGCCCACGGCAGGCTGCCCGGCTCGATCGACTGGCTGCCGCAGCGGCTGGTGCGCTTCCTGCAGGACGCCGCGCCCTGAAACCCGGGCCACCCATGCGCTACACTCCTTGCATGGACAACGCACGCACACCGCACTTGCATGGATGAGATCGTCAGGCAGGCCATGGCCAAATGGCCGGACGTGCCACATTGTTTCGGCTGGCTCGCACTCGATGCGCGCGGCCACTGGCGCATGCGCGACGACCGCGCCCAGGCACTGGGGCTTCCCGGCGACCGCATCCGCAACACCACCCTGATCGGCTTCATCAATCGCAACTACCTGCCCGATGAGCAGGGCCGCTGGTATTTCCAGAATGGCCCGCAGCGGGTCTACGTCGACCTGGAAATTTGTCCCTTCGTCTGCCACACCGATCCCGCGCTGGGTCTGGTGCTGCACACCGGAGAACCGCTCGCGCAACCGGAAAGCGTGATGCTGTCCGCGGAAGGCGACCTGGCATTTGGCATCGGCAAGCGCTGTGCCGTGCTGGACGACCGCGACCTCGACCAGGGACTGGCGCGCTTGCGGCTGGAAGATGCGGTGCTGGACGAAGAAACGCTGGTGGCGTGGCTGGACGGGGAGGATCGGCGGCCGCTGACGTTCGACTGGAAGGGGCGTGCGCTGCCGGTGCAACGTGTGACGCGCGCGGAACTGGCGGGGCGTTTTGGTTTTGTTTCACATCCGCGGCAAGCGGCCTGACCAGATCGCGCTTCAAGCAGATCCGTCCCCCTCAAGCCCCCTGAATCCCTCAGCGCAGTTCCTTGTCCTTCAACTGCTCCAGGCGCTGCGCGCGCAACTCACGCTCGCGGGCGTCGATCACCGACTGGTCATAAAACGACGCGTCCGGCGCGCGGCGCGCCATGCCCAGCTGGTCGAGAGCGGCCGGGATACTGCCCTTCAATGCATAGGACTCGGCCAGCGCCATGTGCTGCAAGGCCAGCTTGCCCTGCGCCGAGTAGGCACGGGCCAGCTTGTCCTGCAGGCCCGGCTCCTGGCGATACAACTGGATCTGGTCGCGCAAATAGCGCACCGCCTCATCCTGCCTGCCGGCCAGCAACAGTGCTTCGCCGTATTGCGAGGCGATGCCACGCGACAGCGGAAAACGGCGGCGTGCTTCGTCAGCCAGCTTCAGCGCATCGTCCGCGCGCCGGGCGGCGCTGGCGATTTCTATGCCCAGGCTGGCCAAGGCCGGGCTGACGACATTGCGATCCTGCGCGCGCGCCTCGTCGAGCAGCGCCTGTGCCCGCACCGCGTCGCCTTGGCGCAAGGCGACCATTGCCAGTCCGTAACGCGCGGCCAGCATCTGCGAGCGGTTGCGCTGCTGCAGCAAGGTCTGGAAATGGGACGCCGCATCGCGCAGGCCCTGGGTGGACGGATCCTGCAACACCCGCGACCGTGCCCGCATCAGCTGGAAATCGCCGCTGTCGGCATGCTGCCGATAGCGATCGCTGCTGATCCGGGCCTGGATGTCGGCAATCCGCTCGGTGGTCAAGGGATGAGTGCGCAAATAGGCGGGGGCGGTATCGGTATAAGCCCGCGCCGACGATTGCAGGCGGGCAAAAAACGCCACCATGCCCGAGGTGTCGAACCCGCCCTCGCGCATGATCTGCAAGCCGACCCGGTCAGCCTCGCGCTCGGCTTCACGGCTGAAATTCAGTTGACGCTGGATCGCCAGGCCCTGGCCGCCGGCCATCGCGGCGCTGGCGAAATCGGGACTGCTACGCGCAGTCAGTGCCGCCAGCAACATCGCCGCCAAGGGGATCAGCGAATCCTGGCGCTGGCTACCGATCATGCGGGCGATATGGCGCTGGGCCACGTGGCCGATCTCGTGTGACAGCACCGACGCCAGCTCGGACTCGTTTTGCGAAGCCAGCATCAAGCCGGTATGCACGCCGATGAATCCGCCCGGCAACGCGAATGCATTGAGCATCGGATCGCGCACCGCGAAAAACTGGAAGTCATACCCCGCCTCGCCGCGCGCGTCCGGCCGCGCCGCAAGCAGCGATGCGCCGAGGGAGTTCAGGTATTCCCGCAGCGGCTGGTCATCAAGGTAATCACGGTCACGCCGCAGGTCCGTCATGATGCGTTCGCCGAGGCGCCGCTCCATCAGCGGCGACAAATCGCCGCGTTCAGTGTCGCCCAGGCTCGGCAAGTTCTGCGCAGGCAGGGGCGCGGCAACCAGCGTCGCCGTGAGCAGCATCGCCACCGCCCTCGCGGCAACGCGGCACCCGCGGCGTGGCCGAACCGGACTGGGGACTGGTCGCAGGAAACGAAGGAATTTCACGATGCTATGATACCCGCGCGGCTGGCGATCGGCATCCGGCGCCAGGCCGCTATTCGTAACGGCAAGTATCAGATCAGTAGCAGACCAGCATCAAGCCAACATCAAGCCAGCATCAATCAAATATAAGAACACCATCCCCACCGAGGATTTTTGTGACCAGGAAAGACAGCACCGCCACGCAAGGACTAACGCATTTCGACGACGCCGGCCAGGCGCACATGGTGGATGTAGGCAGCAAGGCCGACACCCACCGCGTTGCCATCGCCACCGGAACCATCACGATGCAGCCGGAAACACTGGCCATCATCCAGTCCGGCACGGCAAAGAAAGGGGATGTACTGGGCATTGCGCGCATTGCGGCGATCATGGCCTCCAAACGGACCAGCGACCTGATACCGCTTTGCCATCCTCTCGCGCTGACCCACGTCAGCGCCGATTTCGAGGTGGACCAGGCTGCATCCAGCATCCGCTGCACGGTGCGCGCCGAAACCGCCGGCAAGACTGGTGTGGAAATGGAAGCGCTGACGGCAGTGCAGGTGGGGCTGCTGACCATCTATGACATGTGCAAGGCGGTGGACCGGGGAATGGTGATGGGCGACGTCAGGCTACTGGAGAAGATGGGCGGGAAGTCGGGGCACTGGACTGCGTAGCAAAGCTGAAGCAGAAAGGGCTGACGTCGTGAATGCTTTTTTCCGCCGTAGCAAGAGCGTCAACAGCCGATCGACTCCATGGGTCCCTCCCTTTCAAGGGAGGGAGCCTTCATGGCGTGCGCCGGTCTACGCTGCGTCAATCATGCTGTGGGTGACGATCATCCCCAACACTGCCTCCGCGATTTACAGCGGCCTGATCTGCACCTTGCGGAACTTGATCACGCCGGCTCCGTACTGCAAGGCAAATGGTCCCTGCGCCAGCTTGCTGTCCTGCAGGTCGACCGTCTGCACGCCATTGAGCTTGACCGTCAATCGATTGCCACGAACAACAATGTCAAAGGTATTCCATTTGCCGCCGGCCTTGGGCACCGGCGAAACCGGGGCGAAATTGACGATGGCGCCGGTTGAATACTCCTGCCCGGGGCGCTGGTCGAAGATGTTCACTTCATAGCAGCTCTTGTCGGTGATCTGCTTCGGATCGGCGCAACGCATGAAGATGCCGCTGTTGGCATCCTGGCTGGCCCAGAATTCGGCGTGGATCTCGAAGTCCTTGTAACTGTTCTTCGATACCAGGTAGCTCGGCGTCTTGTCGGCCTTGCGGTCGGCCACGATTGCGTCGTCAGCGCCACGCCAGTTGGCGTCGCCGATACGGTTCCAGTTTTCCAGCCCGCGGGGGCCGTCGACCAGGGTGGCCCAGGGGGCCGTGCTGCCCATGCCAGCGCACCCGGCCAGTGCGGCTGCAAGGGTTACTGAAATTGCCGCAAAAGAGAAAATACGTGCCATGTCGTCCTCCTGTTTGTTGTTGTTTGATCTTGTTGTTTGATCTTGTTGTTTGATCTTGTTGTTTGGTCTTTATACCACCATCAACAGCATCCAGGCCTGACGCAGACGGGATCAATCAGGTCCGCCAGCTTCCACCTTCAGGCGCGCCACGACCAGGCAGGCCGGCATGTGTTGCGCGGCGCATGATGCCGTCATCTCCTCGCGCGCCTCTGCTGCCCGGCCGAGGCGCTTGAGCGTAACCGCGTGCGCATACAACAGCACGGGATTGCCCGGTTTTAGCAACAGCGCGTGCCGGAAAGCACCCTCTGCCCCGACTGGGTTGGCATTGGCGAAATGCGCCAGGCCGAGCGCCTGATGCACCTGGTACAGCTGCGGACTGATACGGGCAACCCGCTGCAGATCGGCCACCGCTTGCGCCGGACGGCCGGCGGCCAGTGCGGCATTGCCGCGGTTGTAGAGGATGCGGTCGGCGCCGGCCACCGCATCGTTTTCCAGCAGGCCCGCGGCGTCATCCCACAAGCGCCAGGTGTCGGATGCCACAGTGAGCCGGTCGAGTGTGGCCGGCGTCAGCAAGGCCACGACCAGAAGCAGCAAACCCAGCCGGGCAAAGGGCAATGCCAGGATTCGCTCGCGCACTGCCGGAAGTTGCTGGAGCCAGAGAAGCAGCACAGCCAACACCAGCATCAGGCCGGGCATCCACAGATAGCTGCGATAGAGCACGAGAGGCTCCTGCACCCGCACGCTGGAAAACTCGACCAGGAACATCAGCCATGGATAAAGCAGGCCGAATCCCGCAAGCGCAAGCAGCCCGCGGGCAAACAGCAGCCTTGCTGCCAGTGCACCGTAGAGCAGGAAGGCAAGCGGCCCGCCCCAAGCTTTCCATTGCACCAGGCTGGTCAGGAATTCCGGCCGCATGTCGACCGACATCCATCCCGGCACGGGGAGCAGCCAAAGCAACAGGTATTTGAAGTACAGGCCGGCCTGGGTGGCGATGCTCAGGGCGTGCGCGGGCTTGCCTTCCAGCAGGCCGCTCTGTGCGAAGACATGCGCCGCCATCGGCTCGTAGGCGGTACCGACGACGCCGCGCATGCGCAGAACGATCAGTAGCGCTACTCCGCCCATTGCCAGCGCAGCCAGCAACAATGCCGGCGGCGAAAGCCGCAACTGCCGGCGCATCAGCACGGTGATGGCGGCGATCAGCAAGGGCAGTCCGACGGCATGCTCCTTCGAAAAGCAGGCAAGGAAATAAGTCAGTACAGCCAGCACAATCCACCGATTCTTCCCTGTGGCCGCGGCATTCAGCCAGGCCCACAGGCACAGCAGCGAAAACAAGGTCGCCATCGCGATACTGCGTTGCACGATGTATCCGGCGACATAGCTAGCGACTGGATGCAGGGCGAAAACAAGCGCCGCTGCAGCAGCGGCGAAGTCGAGCGCGCTTGATTGCGCAGATTGCCCGCAACTGTGCTGCAGCAGGCTGCGCAGCAGCACGAACAGGGCGACCGCGGTGGCCGCGTGAAGCACAGCGTCGACTAGCCGATAAGCATGAGGTAGCGTGCTGCCGAACCATTGCATGGTCCACAGCATGCTGTCGTAGGGAATTCCGCGTGGTCTCAGCAGGAAGTCCAGTCCGGCGGACGGAACCGGCGCGGAACTGAAAAAGGTGAGGTCGTCAAAAAAAAACGGATTGGAGAGAAAAGGCAGGTACAGCGCGAGCACTGCGCCGATCAGCAGCAGGACATAGCCGCGCTGGCGTTGCTTGAGCCATGTAATCAGGCGAGTGTGCATCAGAGATGAAAAAGCCCCTCCGGAGAGGGGCTTTTGCGAGGCTCAGGCTACTATCAGTTCCACTTCGCGACGATTGCCGGAACAGGCGCGGCGCAGGTGGTGCTGACGGCCCACTTGATTGCCGTACCGCCAACCGTCGGGCTGTAGACGATGTTACATGCGGTACCGGTGATCGCAGGAGCGATGCTGGCCGTGATGACGCCAGCAGCGCTGACGCTGATGCCGGTGACTTCGGTGGTGGTCGTCGGTGCGCCCGACAGGCCCAGCGAGGTCCAGTTGTCAGCGCTAGCCAGGCTAGCCAGCGTGCCGCCATTCTCTTGCGAGAACTGGGCGATCGCGGTTTGCACTGCGCTTACAGCGGAAGCAACCTTGGCGACTTTGGCCTTGGTCACGTAGTCCTGGTAGGCCGGAATGGCGACCGCTGCCAGGATACCGATGATCGCGACCACGATCATCAATTCAATCAGCGTAAAGCCACGTTGCACGCGCTTGATCATTTTTGCGGATTTCATCTGAATCTCCCTAGTTGAATGAGGACAGAAGCTTCTGTCTGTGTTCCTTTGGAGCAATTGACGTGCCAGTGCAAAAACAGGCCATTTATTAACCGATGGACAATTTTTTCGCAGATCAACTGACAAATTTTGTCACTCCTGGTCAGTTGATCGCCAATCCTGGTCACTTCAGCGTGACAGGAACAGGAATTCGCTCAGGCCGCGCAGCAGGCGGCGCCCCAGCCCATCGCCCCCGGGCGGGTCTGGCCGACGCACCAGTACCACCGAGATATTGTCGGCGCCGCCGCGGGCATTGGCACTGGCAACCAGGTCGCGACAGGTCTGCTCCAGGTCGCCTGCGCCGTGGATCAGCAGATCCTCGATCGAGCGGTCGGACAATTCGTCCGTCAATCCGTCCGTGCACAGCAAGATGATGTCGCCCGGCGCGAGCGGGTGCGTGTGCACCTCGACCTCGACCGTGCTGTCGACGCCCATGCCCCTGGTCAGCAGGTTTTTCTGCTTGGCTGCGCGAGCTTGCTCGGCGGTGATCAGCCCGGCGTCGAGCTGCTGCTGCAACAGTGAGTGATCGCGGGACAGTGCCCGCAACTTTTGTTCGCGAAAGCAGTACGCGCGCGAATCCCCGATGTGGGCAATCACCAGTTCGCGTTGCCGCAGCAAGGCCAGCACCAGGGTCGTGCCCATGCCCTTGTAGCCGGTTTCCTGGCAGGCTGCGGCATAGATGGAGGCGTTGGCGTGCTGGATTTCGTCTGCGAGCAACTGCTGCATCCTCTGCGCCGGCAAGGCCAGCAACGAGGGTTCACCACGGAATCGCTGCTCCAGCGCCTCCGCCAACACGGAAGTGGCAATGCCGCTCGCGACCTCACCGGCGTTGTAGCCGCCCATGCCATCGGCGACGATCGCCAGTCCAAGCTCCGCACTGACCGTGAGCGCGTCTTCGTTATGCGTGCGCACCCGGCCGACATCGGTGGCACTGGCGAATTGCACTGGCAGGAGGTAGGGTCGGCGCATGCGACAGTCTAAACGGATCCAAAGGAATGCGGGGAGCCGAAGCTCCCCGCAGGTCAATCCCGAACCGGTGCCGATGAGCGCCGGACGGCTGACGATCCATCCTGACGGGGCCATCCGGGATCCGCCATGTGCAGCCAGCGTTCCGGGCAGCCCATCCAGGCCATTCTTACAGCATCGCCTTCAGCAGGCGGGCCATCTCGGAAGGATTGCGCGTCACCGTGATGCCGCATGCTTCCATGATTTCCAGCTTGGCGTCCGCAGTATCGGCGCCGCCGGAAATCAGCGCACCGGCATGGCCCATGCGCTTGCCGGCCGGCGCGGTCACGCCGGCGATGAAGCCGACCACCGGCTTCTTCATGTTGTCGCGGATCCAGTAGGATGCGTTGGCTTCGTCCGGTCCGCCGATCTCGCCGATCATGATCACGGCGTCGGTGTCGGGATCATCGTTGAACATGCGCATCACGTCGATGTGCTTGAGACCGTTGATCGGGTCGCCGCCGATGCCGACTGCAGACGATTGGCCCAGGCCGAGCGCGGTCACTTGCGCAACGGCTTCATAGGTCAACGTGCCGGAACGGGATACCACGCCGATGCGGCCCTTGCGATGGATGTGTCCCGGCATGATGCCGATCTTCAGTTCGTCTGGCGTGATCAGGCCCGGGCAGTTCGGTCCCAGCAACAGCGTCTTGCTGTTGGTCTTGGCCATGCGGTCCTTCACTTCCAGCATGTCGCGTACGGGAATACCTTCGGTGATGCAAACCACCAGATCCAGCTCCGCTTCGACCGCTTCCAGGATCGCAGCCGCAGCGCCGGCCGGCGGCACGTAAATCACGGAAACCGTGGCGCCGGTCTCGGCCTTGGCATCCTTCACCGATGCAAAGATGGGAATGCCTTCGAAATCTTCGCCAGCTTTCTTGGGATGGACACCTGCCACGTAGCAGTTCCGGCCGTTCGCGTATTCGCGCGACATGCGGGTGTGGAACTGTCCGGTCTTGCCAGTGATGCCTTGGGTGATGACTTTTGTGTCTTTGTTAATCAGGATCGACATGTTTGTTCCTTGCGATTATTTACCTTGGGCAGCAGCGACAACCTTCTGCGCAGCTTCTTCCATCGTGTCAGCGGCGATGATTGGCAGGCCGGAATCGGCCAGCATCTTCTTGCCGAGTTCTTCATTGGTGCCCTTCATGCGCACCACCAGCGGCACCGCCAGGGACACCGCTTTCGAAGCGGTGATCACGCCTTCTGCAATCACGTCGCAGCGCATGATGCCGCCGAAGATGTTCACAAGGATGGCTTTCAGATCAGGGTTTTTCAGCATGATCTTGAATGCTTCGGTGACTTTCTCGGCCGTGGCGCCACCGCCGACGTCGAGGAAGTTTGCCGGCTCGCCGCCGAACAGCTTGATGGTGTCCATGGTGGCCATCGCCAGGCCGGCGCCATTCACCAGGCAACCGATATTGCCGTCGAGCGAAATGTAGGCGAGATCGAATTTCGAGGCTTCGATTTCAGCCGGATCTTCCTCGTCCAGGTCGCGGTAGGCAACGATCTCCGGATGACGGAACAGCGCGTTCGAGTCGAAGTTGAACTTGGCGTCCAGCGCCACGACCTTGCCGTCGCCGGTCAGGATCAGGGGATTGATTTCAGCCAGCGAGGAGTCGGTTTCCCAGTATGCCTTGTACAGGCCCTGCAACTGAGCGCGCGCTTGCGGGATCGATTCGGCAGGAACACCGATCTTGGCGGCGATAGAATCTGCATCGGCGTCGGTCAGGCCGGTAGCCGGATCGATTGCGACTTTGTGGATCAGTTCGGGGTGCGACTCGGCGACTTCCTCGATGTCCATGCCGCCTTCGCTGGATGCCATCAGCACGACGCGCTGGCTCAGCCGGTCGGTGACCATGCTGACATACAGTTCCTTCTTGATGTCCGCGCCTTCTTCAATCAGCAAACGGCGAACTTTCTGGCCTTCGGGGCCGGTCTGGTGCGTGATAAGTTGCATGCCGAGGATGGCATTGGCATATTCGCGCACCTGGTCGAGCGATTTTGCGACTTTCACGCCGCCGCCCTTGCCGCGTCCGCCTGCATGGATCTGCGCCTTGACTACCCATACCTTGCCGCCCAGTTCCTCGGCCGCCTTGACGGCGCCCTCGACGGTATTGCACGGAATTCCGCGCGGAACAGCCACCCCGTACTTGCGGAGGATTTCTTTACCCTGGTACTCATGGATTTTCATGCGAGCTTCCTTATAGACGCTGATTGAAGAGGGATTGGAGACTCGTCGTCACGCTTGTTGTCAGCGTTGGCGACCGCCCAGCGGGGATAAAACTTTGCAACTACCGGGCCATCAGTACGCAAGGCACGGCAGCGGTTCAATTGAAACGGCATCTCGATCCGGCCATCTGCCTGCCTTCCGTCCACCGTATCGATGACGTCGCCGGCAAATGCCTGGATGGTGGCCGTCGGCAGCACCTGTGCCAGTTCGGTCAGGTGGGTGCAGCCCTGGATTCCGGCCAGGCGTTGCTTGAGTCCGGCACGAAAGCCTTTCCCAAGGTTCAGTCCTACCAGTTGCTGGTATTGCGGACCGACGGTGTCGCAGCCGCCGGGATAGGGAAAACTGTCCGAAACGGACTCGGCAGCGACAATATTGAGTTCAAGGTCGACGGTCAGGCGCAACCACAAGTCATGAATGGGCTCGCCCGCAGGCCGGATGCCGGGAAGCAGGTGGGCAGCACGAGTCTTGATATCGGTAACGTTGGCTTCGATGTCCCATAGGCCATCTTCCCGGGCATAGGCCTGGACCTGGATGGATCGCGTGTGCTTGAGCACGCGCTTTACGGCAGATGGCGACAAAGGCATATAACGAGAGTGCAGCGACAGCGGTAGTGAAACCGCGATGAATAAGGCGAAGCGGCAGGAGCGGTACAACGTTTCCTGCACGGAGCATTGCGACTCCGACAAGCTCGCCGGAAAGCCTTGGAGTGTAGCACAGCGTGCATTGCGGGAATGCTGAAAAACTGCGGGAATGCCATGTCTCCAGAGACAGACCGTTGGCGTCATGCACCAGTCTCAACCTCAAGAATGCCACGACATCGATGACCGAACTTTTGGTCGAATGACGAACTTCCGGACCGATGCACAGATGCACGCCGGTGCCGCCTCATTGCTTCCAGGCATGGAAACGACTTGGCGAGATAAGGAAAAGACGGGTGCGGGTGCGGGTGCGGGTGCGGGTGCGGGTGCGGGTGCGGGTGCGGCTACCGTCTTGTGTTCCGGAGGAAAATCACGAATCCGAAGAAAAGCCGCGCATCGCTGCCCGGATTGCAGCGGTCGTGAATCCCCGCTGCATCAGGAAACGCATCCGCTTGGCGCGATCCGCCGCGTCAACGGGCGGCCCGGTGTATTTCTTGCGCAGCACCTCGGTCGCCCTTGCCGCCTCGTCCTGCGCCAGTCCGTCCCTCAGATGGTCGAGCGCCTCGCCCCCGAGGCCGTGGCTTTGCAGTTCGGAAAATATGCGATTGTTGCCATAGCGGGCAGACCGGCGGTGAACCAGCGATTCGGAGAACCGGGATTCGGACAGGAATTTCAAGGCCTCCAGCTGGTCGAGCAGCTGTTCGACGTCATCCTCTTCGGTGGCGTAGCGGGCCAGCTTGCGCGCCAGTTCGGCACGGCTATGCTCCCGCGCGGAGAGGTAGCGCAGCGCGCGTCCCTTCAGGCTAAGCTTGATCGCCGGCACCGTCTGCCACCTCCATCACGATTTGCCACCGCCATCACGATTTCCCCACCGGTTCGCCACCAGATGCGGGTGGCAAACCGGTTTGACAGGAACACCGCTTATTCCGCTGGCCGTGCTTCCTTGGCCTCGCGCGCAGGAACCTTCTTCGGGCTTGCTTCGGTGCCGGGCAAGGGCGGCAACAGCGGCACGCCCAGCGCGCCACGCACCTTGTTCTCGATCTCGAATGCGAGCGCCGGATGCTCTTTCAGGTAGTTGCGGGCATTGTCCTTGCCTTGGCCAATCCGCTCGCCGTTGTAGCTGTACCAGGCACCGGATTTCTCAACCACCTTGGCGTCCGAACCCAGGTCCAGGATCTCGCCTTCGCGGGAGGTGCCTTCTCCGTACAGTATGTCGAAGTGGGCCTCCCTGAACGGCGGCGCGATCTTGTTCTTGACGACCTTGACCTTGGTTTCGCTGCCGATCACCTCGTCGCCTGACTTGATGGAGCCGGTCCGGCGGATGTCGAGACGCACCGACGCATAAAACTTCAGCGCATTGCCACCCGTCGTGGTCTCCGGGTTGCCGAACATGACGCCAATCTTCATCCGGATCTGGTTGATGAAAATCACCAGCGTGTTGGTCCGGTTGATGGAACCGGTCAGCTTGCGCAGCGCCTGCGACATCAGCCGTGCCTGCAAGCCTGGCAGCGAGTCGCCCATGTCACCCTCGATTTCGGCGCGCGGCGTCAGTGCCGCCACCGAGTCGATGACGATCAGGTCGACACCACCGGAACGTACCAGCGCGTCCGTGATTTCAAGTGCCTGTTCACCGGTGTCCGGCTGCGAAATCAGCAGGTCGGACAGGTTGATGCCAAGCTTTTGCGCGTAACCGGTGTCCAATGCGTGCTCGGCATCGATGAAGGCGCAGGTGCCGCCCAGTTTCTGCATCTCCGCGATGGTTTGCAGGGTCAGCGTCGTCTTGCCTGACGATTCCGGACCGTAGATCTCGACCACGCGGCCGCGCGGCAGTCCGCCGACACCCAGTGCAATGTCCAGTCCGAGCGAGCCGGTCGAGACCACCTGCACTTCTTCGACAGCCGCGCCGTCTGCCATGCGCATGACCGAGCCCTTGCCGAATTGCTTCTCGATCTGGGACAGGGCTGCAGCAAGTGCCTTGCTCTTTTCCGACGCATTGAGGGGTTTTCTGTCGTCCATGGGCTCTCTTTTCCGATGCGGTTTTTCTGTGGTTTGCCGGTGAATGGCAGGATGAAACAAATCCGAAAATATATACCGGCATGACATACCGGGCATGTTTCGCAGGCCTGCCGTCCAATCAGGCTGTACTGTATAAACAAACAGTGATTAATGCAAGCTAATTTGTGCCGCTGATTGCCGTGCAGGGCGTGCGCATCACTCGCGCCGACTACCGAACAAACGGGCTGCCAACGCGGCCCGGAACATGCGCTGGCGCTGCGCCTTGCTGCACTGCTGGAAACGCAATAGACTAGCCTTCACACCGAAACCTCTCCCCATTCCACTATGCGTATTTTGCTTGCCGAGGATGACAGCGTGCTGGCCGACGGGCTGACACGCTCCCTGCGGCAGTCCGGCTACGCAACCGACTGCGTCAAGAATGGCCAGGATGCCGACCTGGCCCTTTCGGCACAAGACTTCGACCTGCTGATACTGGACGTGGGCCTGCCCAAGATGTCCGGCCTGGAGGTGCTGCGCCGGCTGCGCGCCCGCAATTCCCGGCTGCCGGTGCTGATCCTGACCGCCAACGATTCGGTCGAACAGCGGGTAAAGGGGCTGGATCTCGGGGCCGACGATTACATGGCCAAGCCTTTTGCCCTGTCCGAACTGGAAGCGCGGGTGCGCGCCCTGACCCGTCGCGGCGCCGGCGGCGGACCGACGGTGATCCGCCATGGGCCGCTGTCGTTCGACCAGGTCGGCCGCATCGCCTATATCAATGACCAGATGCTCGAACTTTCGGCGCGCGAACTGGGACTGCTGGAAGTACTGCTGCAACGGACCGGCCGCCTGGTCTCCAAGGAGCAGCTGGTCGACCACCTGTGCGAGTGGGGCGAAGAGGTAAGCAACAACGCCATCGAGGTTTACGTCCACCGTTTGCGCAAGAAGATCGAAACCGGCGGCGTGCGCATCGCCACCGTGCGCGGACTTGGCTACTGCATGGAAAAGTACACGGAGCCGCCAGCCCCGCCTTCCGCCACGCCGCCCGCCACGGCGGCCTGAAAGCATGCTTCCTGGCGCGCGTCCGGCCGTGCAGGGACAGGCTGCGCCGGCAGTTGTCGAGCCACCGGCCAGCGCTGCCTTTCCCGATCCTGCCGACGAGACCGAGCATCCGGAGCCGATGCAGCGCTCGCTGTTCGGCGAGATCCTCGACTGGATGCTGGTTCCGCTGCTGCTCCTGTGGCCGGTCAGCATTGCGGTCACATTCCTGGTTGCGAAGTCGATTGCAAATCATCCATTCGACCGGGCCCTGGACGACCGCGTCACCGTGCTGGCGCAGCAGGTCAAGGAGTCCGACGGTCGCGTGGTGGCACCGCTGCCGACGTCGACCAAGGACATACTGCGCGCGGACGATGTCGACAACGTGTTCTTCCAGATCGTCGGCCCTGCCGGCGACCACATCGACGGTGATCGCGACATGCCGCCGCCACCCGACGAGGAAAACCGGCAGCCGTGGGCGGTGCAACTGCGTACGGACGTGATGCGCAATGCCGAAGTCCGCATCGCCTATACCTACCTCGACCTGAATCACACCCCATCCCACGCCCCTTCCGGCGTCACGCGTGCGGAAGGGCGCCGAATGGTGCTGGTCCAGGTCGGGGAGACGCTCGACAAAAGGGTGCAACTGGCCAACCAGATCATCAAGGGCGTGATCCTGCCGGAGTTCCTGATCCTGCCGATTGCGCTCGCGCTGGTGTGGTTCGCGCTGTCGCGCGGGCTATCGCCCCTGACCGAACTGCAGCAGCGTATACGGGCACGGCGTGCCGACGACCTGAGTCCGATCGAATCGGGCCATGTGCCGGAGGAAATCGCACCGCTGGTGGGTTCGCTTAATGAATTGCTGGACCGGCTGTCGCAAAGCATACAGTTGCAGAAGCGCTTCATTGCCGATGCGGCGCATCAGATGAAAACCCCCCTGGCCGGCATGCGCATGCAATCTGAGCTGGCCCTGCGACAGACCAGTCCGGACGAGATACATCGCTCACTGGAGCAGCTATCAAAAAGTTCGGAGACCGCGACCCGCCTGGTGAACCAGCTGCTGGCGCTGGCACGCGCCGAGAACCAGACACCGCAGGCGACGCCGTTCACGGCCGTGGAACTGACTGCAATGGCACGCAATGTGGTGCAGGAGTGGGTGCAGACCGCACTGGCACGCCGGATCGACCTTGGCTTCGAACAGCCGGGCCGGGAGGTCATGATCGACGGCAATGCGACCATGCTGCGCGAGTTGCTGAACAACCTGGTCGACAATGCGCTGCGCTACACCCCAGCCGGCGGCAGCGTCACGATCAGGGTGCGGGTCGACGAGGACGCCGGGCGTGCCTTCCTTGAAGTGGAAGACACCGGCCCTGGCATACCGCCCGCCGAGCGCTCGCACATCTTCGAACGCTTCTACCGGATACTGGGCAGCCAGACCGAGGGCAGCGGGCTTGGCCTGGCGATCGTGCGCGAGATTGCGCAGCAGCACGAGGCGGAGATCGACGTCTACAACAATCCGCGCAGCCATGATCCGAAATGCCCCGGCAGCCTGTTCCGCCTGACGCTGAAGCTGCATCCTCCCGCCGATGCAAAGGAGAACGACTGAATGCGCATTCCGCCCGAACACCGGCAACGGCACTGGCTGCGGACACGGCAAGTCACGCTGCTGTTGCTTGCCATCTGGTTCGCCGTCACCTTCCTGTCAATCTGGTACGCCCGCGAGCTGACCGGCCTGACGCTGCTCGGCTGGCCGGTCTCCTTCTACATGGCAGCCCAGGGATCGGTACTGGTCTATGTGGCGATCATCGGCGCCTATGCATGGTGGATGGGCCGGCTTGACGCGAAATACCAGGTGCGGGCGAGCGATGGCGACAAATAGTTTTTCAAGCCGGCTTGCGCGCTACTACATCTGGTACACGATCGGTTTCGTGCTGCTGCTGGCGGCGCTGGCGATACTGGAGCGGGAAGGCTTTCCCCGGGTATGGATAGGCTACCTGTTCATTTTCTCGACCATCGTGCTGTACGCCGGAATCGGCTTCCTGAGCCGCACCTCCGATGTGACCGAGTACTACGTGGCCGGACGCCGGGTGCCGGCAGTGTTCAACGGCATGGCGACTGCCGCCGACTGGATGTCGGCAGCCACCTTCATCAGCCTGGCCGGCGGACTTTACCTGCAGGGCTTCGACGGGCTGGCCTACATCATGGGATGGACCGGCGGGTATTGCCTGGTGGCGCTGCTGATTGCGCCTTATCTGCGCAAGTTCGGGCAGTACACGGTGCCCGATTTCCTGGCCGCCCGCTTTGCCGGCCAGGCCGGCGGCGACTTCGTGCGCATCATCGGCGCACTGGCAACCATTGCCATCTCGTTCACCTATGTGGTGGCCCAGATCTATGGCGTGGGCCTGATCACGTCGCGCTTCACCGGCATCGATTTTTCGGTGGGCATCTTCCTCGGACTGGCGAGCATACTGGTGTGCTCCTTCCTGGGCGGCATGCGCGCCATCACGTGGACCCAGATTGCGCAGTACATCATCATCGTGTTTGCCTACCTGATTCCGGTGACCTGGCTGGCTGCCAAGCACACCAGCGTGCCGCTGCCGCAAGTGGCATATGGCGCCACGCTCGCCAAGCTGAGCGAAAAAGAGAAGGCGCTGGCCGTCGAACCCGGCGAACTGCAAGTGCGCGCGGTGTTCCAGCGTAAAGCGGAAACCTACGACGAGATGCTGGTGCGCCTGCCAGCCTCATGGGAGGAAGGCCGGCTGGTAGCGCAACAACGGGTGCAGGAACTGAAATCGGGCAACGCTTCGCTGCTTGAAATCAAAGCGGCCGCGCGGGAGGCGGCCTCATACCCGAAAGACCCGGACGAGGCGCGCCGTGTGTGGAACGAACAACGCAAGCTGGCACTGGCGCGGGCAGCGCCACCGATAAAACAGGCCGAACCCTTCCCCGGACCGAACCGCGAAACCTCTGACGAAAAACGCAACAACTTCCTGGCCCTGGTGCTCAGCCTGATGATGGGTACGGCCGCGCTGCCGCACATCCTGGTGCGCTACTACACCACGCCAAGCGTGGCGGAAGCACGCCGTTCGGTGTTCTGGTCGCTGTTTTTCATCATGCTGGTCTATACCGCGGTGCCGGCTTTGGCGGTACTGGTCAAATACGACATCCTGACTTCGCTGGTAGGAACCGACTTCACTCGGCTTCCCACCTGGGTCAGCTATTGGGCCAACATCGACAAGATCAATCCGCTGGTCAGCATCGTCGACATCAATGGCGACGGCCTGGTGCAGTTCGCCGAGATTTCCATGGATGCCGACATGCTGGTGCTGGCCACGCCGGAGATCGCCGGGCTGCCATATGTCGTTTCGGGCCTGGTGGCTGCGGGTGGATTGGCGGCGGCGCTGTCGACGGCGGACGGCCTGCTGCTGACGATCTCGAACGCCCTTTCGCATGACACCTACTACAAGACCATCGACCCCACCGCCTCGACCCAGAAGCGGGTCACGGTCTCCAAGTTGCTGTTGCTGGTGGTGGCCCTGGTGGCGGCCTATGCTGCTTCACTGAAGCCGGGCGACATCCTGTCCGTGGTCGGCGCTGCGTTCTCGCTGGCGGCCTCGACGCTGTTCCCGGCGCTGGTGCTGGGCGTGTTCTGGAAACGTGCCAATGCGTTCGGCGCCGTGGCCGGCATCATCACCGGCTTTTCCGCCTGCGTCGCCTACATGCTGTGCACCAGCCCCGCTCTCGGTGGTTCGACCCTGAATCAATGGTATGGCATCGCTGCCAACTCGGCGGCCGTGTTCGGCGTCCCGGCCGGCTTCGCCGCCATCGTCATCGGCAGCCTGCTGACCCGGCCGCCATCGGCAAAAATCGAAGCGCTGGTGGATCACCTGCGCACGCCCTGAAACACGCCCCGCTGAAACACGCCCCTGACGCGCTCTCATTCACGGCCGCTGGCGAGGCCCCGGTCCCAGCCGTGGCCGTCACCGCCGGCTGGCCGCCGGCCCTCCCGTCCAGTATAATTCCGAGGAATCAAAGACTTACCGGAATTCCACAGCATGCCCGCCACACATCCCATCGTCAACATCGCCGCTTATAAATTCATCACCTTCGACGACACTGCCGAACGCCGTGCAGCGTTCCAGGCAATCTGCGCCGAACTGGCGCTGAAGGGCACCATCCTGCTGTCACCCGAAGGCATCAACCTGTTCGTCGCCGGCAGCCGCGCATCGGTCGATCGCTTCCTCGCCTGGCTGCGCGACGATCCGCGCTTTGCCGACCTCGAAGTGAAGGAAAGCTACTCCGACGAGCAGCCTTTCAACCGCATGCTGGTGAAGTTGAAGCGCGAGATCATTACCATGAAGAATCCGCTGATCAAGCCGGAACTGGGGCGGGCGCCGGTAGTCACGGCTACCACCCTGAAACGCTGGCTCGACCAGGGGCATGACGACGACGGCAAGCCGGTCGTGATGGTCGATACCCGCAACGCCTTCGAAGTCGACGTCGGCACATTTGATGACACGATCGACTACCGCATCGAGAAATTCAGTGAGTTCCCGGCAGTGATCGAAGCCCATCGCAACGAGCTGGCGGACAAGACCGTGGTGACCTTCTGCACCGGCGGCATCCGCTGCGAGAAGGCGGCCATCCACATGCACAACATCGGCTACGAGAGCGTGTACCAGCTCGAAGGCGGCATCCTCAAGTATTTCGAGGAAGTGGGCGGCGCCCATTACACCGGCGACTGTTTCGTCTTCGACCACCGGACCGCGCTCAATCCACAGCTCGAGGCCACCGAAGCGACCCAGTGCTTTGCGTGCCGCTCGGTGGTGATGCCGCGCGAGCAACTTTCCCCTTCGTACATTCCGGGCAAGTCATGCCCGCATTGCGTGCTGGTGGAAGCCTGATCACCCCCGCTTTCCCCCTCCCCTTGCGCTGCCCGCGCGGCTGAGCGCTGGCAGCGCAGCGGCCCCTGCCGAAGGTATCCCGAGGATGAGTTATGTCGGCCGCTTCGCCCCCTCGCCCAGCGGCGCGCTGCATGCCGGTTCGCTGGTAGCGGCGCTGGCCTCCTTCCTCGATGCCCGCGTACACGGCGGCCAGTGGCTGCTGCGCATCGAAGATGTCGACGAAGCGCGCACCGTCCCCGGTTCCGCCGAGGACATCATGCGCACGCTGCGCGTGCTGGGCATGCAATGGGATGGCGAAGTGGTATGGCAAAGCCAGCGCAAAGCGCTTTACCAGCAAGCCTGCGATCAGCTAGGGCAGCACGTGTTTCCCTGCGCCTGTACGCGCCGGGAGATTGCCGACTCGCACACTGGCATTGCCAGCGATGGTGCGCCGGTCTATCCCGGAACCTGCCGCGCCGGCCTGCCGGCCGGCCGCGCGTCACGCGCCCTGCGGGTGCGGGTTCCGGCCGCCGGCGATCCGGCGTCGCGGATACAGTTCCACGATCGCTGGTTCGGCGACGTGTCACAGGACCTCGCTGCGCAAGTCGGTGATTTCGTGCTGCGCCGGGCGGACGGCTACTGGGCTTACCAGCTGGCGGTGGTGGTGGACGATGCGGCGCAGGGTGTGACCGACGTGGTTCGCGGCGCTGACCTGCTGGATTCAACGCCGCGCCAGATCTGGCTGCAGCGCTTGCTGGGATTGCCCACGCCAACCTACCTCCATGTACCCACGGTGACCAACGCACAGGGGGAGAAGCTGTCCAAGCAGACGGGCGCGATGGCGCTGGACCTGGGCGATCCACTGCAGCCGCTGAAACGCGCTGCGGCGTTTCTCGGATTAGCGGCTACGGAGGAGGCGGCGACCGCCGCCAGGTTCTGGGCTGTCGCTGCCACCGGATGGGAGCAGCGACTACGGGAGCGCGAGCAGGCGACCAAGGCCTGAGCGCCATGACAATCAGCGCCGGGTGAGTCCGCCCAGCAGTGCTGCCTTCTTGGGCTGCTGCTTGCCGGATGCCCCAGTGGATTCGCTGCGCGGTTCGGCTTGCGGTGCAGGCGTCGCCGTCGGCTCGTACGGCTTCAGGAACCACGGATCCACTTTTTCGGGACGGGAGCCACGGCGGGGTGCTGACGGATAGGCACTTGCACCAGCATCGGCGATGCTGCGGGAACTGTCGCCGCCACGCGAGCTCTCGCTGCGGGATCTGTCGCCGCGAGGCCTGTCGCCACGGGAGCTCTCGCTGCGCGAGCTGTCGCCACGACCGCCTGCTTCCGGCCGCCGCGCGTGCGCGCCGTGTCGGACGCCGGCAAAGCCCGGCAATTCCTCGATCTCGAACTTCTGGCGGATCATCTTCTCGATGTCGGCCAGCAGGCGCACATCCTTGTCGGTACACAGCGAGATCGCATCGCCCGACGCGCCCGCACGGCCGGTGCGGCCAATGCGGTGCACATAGTCTTCAGCGTTGTACGGCAAGTCGTAATTGATCACGCAGGGCAGTTCGGCAATATCCAGTCCGCGCGCGGCCACGTCGGTGGCAACCAGCACGTCGACCGTGCCGTTCTTGAACGCGTCCAGCGCCGCCATTCGCTCCGACTGCGATTTGTCGCCATGGATTGCAGAAGCCTTGACGCCTTCCTGTTCCAGCTGGCGTGCCAGCCGCGATGCGCCGATCTTGGTGTTGGAGAACACCAGGATCTGCTTCAGCGCGCGGCCCTTGATGATGTGCGCGACGGCATCGCGCTTGTCGTCTTCGCCGACCTTGTACACGGTCTGCGTGACGCGGTCCGCGGTGGCATTGCTGCGGGCGACCTCGATCATCAGCGGGTTGTTCAGGAAGGTCGATGCGAGCTTCTTGATCTCCGGCGAGAATGTGGCCGAAAACATCAAGCTCTGGCGCTTCTTCGGCAGCAGGTTGATGATGCGCTGCAGGTCGGGCAGGAAGCCCATGTCGAGCATGCGATCGGCTTCATCCAGCACCAGGATCTGGGTCTGCGACAGGTTCAGTGTTTTTTGCTGCACATGGTCGAGCAGGCGTCCGGGCGTGGCGATCAGGATCTCGACGCCGGCGCGCAGCGCGGCCGTTTGCGGCGCCATGTCGATGCCGCCGAACACGACCGCCGAACGCAGCGGCGTGTGGCGCGAATAGGCCTTCACGTTTTCAGCAACCTGGTCGGCCAACTCGCGGGTCGGCGTCAGTATCAGCGCACGGACCGGGTGGCGGGCCGGCGAGGCACTGGTGCTCGCCTGCGGCAGCAGTGTCTGGATGATAGGCAGAGAAAAGCTGGCCGTCTTGCCAGTGCCGGTCTGGGCAGCGCCCATGACGTCGCGCCCCTGCAGGACGATCGGGATCGCCTGGGCCTGGATCGGAGTCGGATGGACATAGCCCTGGTCGGAGAGGGCGCGGAGGATATCGGCGGACAGCCCGAAGTCTTCGAAACGGATTTCTGCTGTCTCTTGTACAGCGTCAGACTGGGTATCAGACATGGTATATGGTGGGCCTGCCGTGAGTCGAACACCGCACGGATTGTGAGTACCTCGCTATCGCATCGCGTTAGCGCCAGAACCCTGCCCTTTCCTTCACTTTCCCTTATGAATCAAGGGGCTATTGTAGCATGAGCCGTTATGCGGCTACAGCGCCAACATACTTGATGCAGGGAGCAGTGGCGCAAAATTACCGGTGCATGGATTACCGCGTCACAATAGGCGTCCGGAGAGCGCAGCGGCTCCCCGGCCAGATCAACAAGTCAGGATTTTGAAGCATGAGTGAATCAATGCGGCACCAGGCTGCCGCCGGCAAGATCAACCTCTCGCAGGATCCCTACCTTTTCATGCATCCGGACCGCCATGCCTGATACACCAGAACCAACAGGCCTTTCCACTGAAGAAGCGGCGCGCCGCCTGGCTGAAGATGGTCCCAACGCCCTGCCCTCCGACAGCCACCAATGGCTGGACGTGCTGTGGGAGGCGATCCGAGAGCCGATGTTCCTGTTGCTGGTTGGTGCCGCGGCACTCTACCTTGTGCTCGGCGACCTGCATGAGGGCTTGTTGCTGCTGTTCATGGTCTGCATCACCATCGGCATCACGCTGTTCCAGGAGGGCAAGACCGCCCGTGCACTGGATGCATTGCGCGACCTGAGCAGTCCCCGCGCGCTGGTAAAACGCAATGGCGAGCGGATCCGGATTCCGGGAATTGAAGTGGTGCGCGGTGACCTGCTGATGCTTTCGGAAGGCGACCGGGTGCCGGCCGACGGCGTGCTGCTGTCGGCCAACAACCTCCAGATCGACGAATCACTTCTCACTGGCGAAGCGTGGCCGGTCGGCAAGCGCGCCGGCAGCGAGTCGGACGCGCCTTCGGCGCCCGGTGGCGAGGATCTCCCTTATGTCTGGTCAGGAACGCTGGTAGTGCAGGGCGATGGCGTGGCGCTGGTGACCTCGACCGGGCCACGCACGGAAATGGGCAAGATCGGCAAGGCGCTGCAAAGCCTGTCCAAGGAACAATCTCCGCTGCAACGCCAGACGGGAAAAATAGTCCGGATTCTCGCCATCGCCGGATTGGCGGTCAGCATAGCGCTGACCCTTGCCTACGGCTGGCTTCACGACGACTGGCTACAGGCCGTGCTTGCCGGAATTGCGCTGTCGATGGCCTTGCTGCCGGAAGAATTCCCGGTAATCCTGGCCGTGTTTCCCGCCATCGGTGCGTGGCGATTGTCGCGGGCGCAGGTTCTTACCCGGCGCTTGTCGGCGATCGAAACCCTGGGCTCGATCACAGTGCTTTGTTCGGACAAGACCGGGACAATCACGGAAAACCGCATGACGGTGGTCCAGATGCGCGCTGCGGGCGCGCACATCGAACTCGGTAGCGACAGTGCGCTTAGCTCTGGCTTCCTGCAACTTGCCGAATTCGCTTCACTGGCCAGCAAGCCGCAGCCTTTCGATCCGATGGAACGTGCGTTCCACCAGCTTGCGGACAGATTCGAGACCGGAATCGGATCGCGCGGCGCACCGGCGAGGGAGTATCCATTGTCGGCCCAACTGCGCGCCATGTCCCAGGTCTGGCAAGGCGAATCCGAGGGTCAATCGATCGTCGCTGCAAAAGGCGCACCCGAAGCCATCGCCGCATTGTGCCGGCTTGATGAAGCGGCCCTGCAAGCAATGCACGCGGACATCAATGACCTGGCACGGCAGGGCTTGCGCGTGCTTGCCGTGGCTCGCGCGGAATTTTCCGGAATGGAGCTTCCGGCGTCACAGGATCACTTTGCATTCGAGTACCTGGGACTGGTAGCACTTGCAGACCCGGTACGTGCGGAAATCCCCGCTGCGGTACTGGAATGCAAGCAAGCAGGTATCCGCGTCATCATGATTACCGGCGACTACCCGGGCACGGCGGCCAGCATCGCAAAACAAATTGGCCTGGCGCATGCCAACGTGCTGAGCGGCGACCAGATGGATGCCCTGGACGATCTCCAGTTGCGATCGCGCCTGCAGGATTGCGACGTCTGCGCCCGCATCACCCCGGAGCAAAAGCTGAGGATCGTGCAGGCATTGAAGGCAGCCGGCGAGGTCGTCGCCATGACCGGTGACGGCGTCAACGATGCGCCGGCATTGAAAGCTGCCCACGTCGGCATCGCCATGGGCGGGCGTGGTACGGATGTGGCGCGCGAAGCGGCGTCGCTGGTCCTGCTGGACGACAATTTCGCGTCCATCGTGCGCGCCATTCGTCTCGGCAGGCGAATTTTCACGAACATGAAAAACGCCATGTCCTACGTGCTATCGGTGCATGTCCCCATAGCTGGCATTGCCTTGCTGCCGACATTCATGGGCTTGCCGATCCTGCTGTATCCGATGCATATCGCTTTCCTGGAACTGATTATCGATCCCGCTTGCTCGCTGGCTTTCGAGAACGAGGCGTCAGAGGCGAACGCCATGCGTCGTCCACCGCGGAAATCCGATGCGCCGCTGCTTGACCGGACCACCTTTGCCCGGTCTGCTGTGCAGGGATCGATCGCACTGATCCTGGTGGCGATTGCCTATGTCTGGGCCATCGATTCCTTGCCGGAAGGGAAAGCGCGCGCCGTTGCATTTTCAGTATTGGTGGTCGCCAACCTGGGGCTCATCTTTGCCAACATCTCCGATACCCGCGGTATCGCAAGCGTGTTCACGTCATCCAATCGGATCCCGCTGATCGTGGCGGGCGCCGCCATCGTCATGTTGCTGCTTGTCTTGTACCTGCCCAGCATCAGCCAGGCATTTCATTTCTCGCCATTGTCTGCTGCTGAATTCGTTGCCACGCTGGGTTTCGGCATGAGCAGCATCCTGTGGCTGGCGCTCACCAAGCTGGCGTTTCGCAGCAATACTGCGCCCGCCACCTAGGTCGCCGGAAATCTTCGCACCTGAAACGACAAGAGGGTCAGCTTTCGCTGACCCTCTTGTCGTTTACTTCCTGAATCTGGTGGGCCCCCCGTGAGTCGAACACGGCACCAACGGATTATGAGTCCGCTGCTCTAACCAAGCATGAGCTAGGGGCCCAATTCTTTCAGCAGCCACCAGGCTATGCTGTGGCCGCTTCCTGTTACGGAAGCGGCGGTTGGTGAGTATATAACTTGCCTGAAGGCAGTGGCAATGATCAGCTGCCTTCGAGGAAGCTCTTCAGCTTGTCGGAGCGGGACGGATGGCGCAGCTTGCGCAGCGCTTTTGCCTCTATCTGGCGGATCCGCTCACGTGTCACGTCAAACTGCTTGCCGACTTCTTCCAGCGTATGGTCGGTCGACATTTCGATACCGAAACGCATGCGCAGGACTTTCGCTTCGCGCGGGGTCAGCGAATCCAGCACATCCTTCACCACGCCACGCATCGATGCATGCAGCGCAGCGTCCGCCGGAGCGAGCGTGTTGCTGTCTTCGATGAAATCGCCCAGATGGGAATCGTCGTCGTCACCGATCGGCGTCTCCATCGAGATCGGTTCCTTCGCGATCTTCATGATCTTGCGGATCTTGTCTTCCGGCATTTCCATCTTCAGCGCCAGCGTTGCCGGATCCGGCTCGGCGCCGGTCTCCTGCAGGATCTGCCGCGAGATCCGGTTCATCTTGTTGATCGTCTCGATCATGTGAACCGGAATACGGATCGTGCGGGCCTGGTCGGCGATCGAGCGGGTGATAGCCTGCCGGATCCACCAAGTGGCATACGTCGAAAACTTATAGCCGCGGCGATATTCGAATTTATCCACCGCCTTCATCAGGCCGATATTGCCTTCCTGGATCAGATCCAGGAACTGCAGGCCGCGGTTGGTGTATTTCTTCGCGATCGAGATTACCAGGCGCAAGTTGGCTTCGGTCATTTCCCGTTTGGCCTTGCGCGCCTTCATCTCGCCGGCTGCCATCTTCTTGTTGATGTTGCGCAGATCGGGCAGCGGCAGCACGACACGCGCTTGCAGGTCGATCAGCTTCTGCTGCAGTTCCTTGATGGTCGGCACGTTGCGACCGAGGATCCCGCTGTAGGGATGGGCTCCGCTCACTTCGCCGTCTACCCAGTCGAGATTGGTCTCGTTGCCCGGGAACACCTTGATGAAATGGCTGCGCGGCATGCCGCAGCGATTCACTGCGACATCCAGGATCTGCTTTTCAATGTGGCGGACTTCATCGACCTGGCCGCGCAGCGTGTCGCACAGCTTCTCGACCATCTTGGCCGTGAAGCGCAGGCTGAGCAGCTCGTTGGAGATCGATTCCTGCGCCTTCACGTACGGCTTGGAGTTGTAGCCTTCCTTCTCGAACGCCTTGCGCATCTTGTCGAATTGCTGGGCGATCGAAGCGAACTTGGCGAGCGCATCGCGCTTGAGCTGCTCCAGCTGTTCGGCCGAGAAGCCGGCGGCGCCGCCTGCGGCGTTGCCTTCTTCTTCTTCCTCTTCCTCTTCTTCCTCTTCTTCCTCGTCTTCCTCGGCATCAGCGCTTGCGGCTGCGGCAACGGGAATCGCAACATGCGAGTCAGCGTTCATATCTACCAGACCGTCGACCATTTCGTCGATCTTGGATTCGTCGCGCGCGATCTTGTCCGCGCCAGCCAGGATTTCTGCAATCGTGGTCGGGCAGGCAGAGATCGCCTGGATCATGTCCTTCAGGCCATCTTCGATGCGCTTGGCGATTTCGATCTCGCCCTCGCGGGTCAGCAGTTCAACCGAGCCCATCTCGCGCATGTACATGCGAACCGGGTCGGTAGTGCGGCCGAAATCGGAATCGACTGTGGACAGGGCGGCTTCGGCTGCCGCTTCGGCGTCGTCATCGCTGGCCGCCGAAGCGACCGTATCCGACAGCAGCAAGGTTTCTGCATCGGGCGCGTGCTCGTACACCGCAATACCCATGTCGTTGAAGGTACCGATGATGCCTTCGATCGCTTCCGGCTCGACGATGTTTTCCGGCAGATGGTCGTTGATTTCCGAATACGTCAGGAAGCCGCGCTCCTTGCCGAGCTTGATCAGGGTCTTCAGCTTCTGGCGGCGGCGCTCGAGTTCTTCCTCGGTGGCTTCCGTGTCCGACGAGAAGGCATCCTTCAGCAGAGCCTTTTCCTTGGCCTTGCGATCCTTGGCGCGCGCCTTGTCGGCGGCCTTCATTTCGGCACGCTCGACAGCGTTCAACGCTGCCACTTCCTCATTCTCGGGCTGGAAATCCTTGGGCTTGCGGCCACGGCGGCCCGGCACCTTCACTGTCGGCAGCACATAGCCGGAGGTGTCGATGGCAGCGAGCGCAGCTGCATCCCGGGTCTGCGAGACTTCAGACACCAGCGAGGTAGAAGGTGCGGGAGCAGATACAGGCACCGGCGCGGCTGACGCAACCGGATTCTTCGTGTTCTTCACAGCAGCGGCTTTGGATTCGGTTTTCTTTGTCGTCACAGAGGTCTTCAATTGGGTCGAGCCTGGCTTCGCCGGGCTTTTCGATATGGATTTTTCCGTCGGTCCCGGCGCAGGCTTGGCGGCCGACTTTGCGGTACGGCCCGACGCCGTGGTCTCCGCCTGGCTGGCTGCCTTCGACGAGACTTTGTCTATTGATTTCGCAGCAGCCGTTCCGGTTCCCGCCTTGACGCGGCCAGTGGCTGGCGTTTTGGCTGCCGCCGCCCTGGAGTTGCTGGCAGAGGCGGCCTGGGACCGTGCCGGTTCGGTTTTTTTCGCCACGGAGGCCTGGGTTTTCGCGGTCTTCTTCATTGCGCTCGCCATGAGATTAACTGCCGAATGAAAATACTGCCCATCTACTGCCGATCAAATCTTACTGTACCGCGCGGCAATGTTTGCCGCTGTTTGCCGCAGATCGCCGGTACTGCAGTCCGCTCATCGAACCTGGCCAAGGTGCTTGCCGCACCTTCGTTGCCACCTCGTGGACTCGCCGTAAGACTTTGATTGAAAAGCCTTTAATTATAGCACAGCCGCTGCTATTTCCGGTCGAGAACAGGATCTAGCGCGCCGCCGCCTCGGCATCGGATTGCCGACGCAGCGCATCTTGTTTTCTCATCAATTCACGGTAATGCTCCCGATCTGTTTCACTGCGCAATCCGCCCGCCACCAGTTGCTCGAGCTCGCTTTTGAGCAAACGCAAGCTGCTTTGCCGCAAGGCGCCGCGCAATTCCTGGCGCGCCACCTCGGGATCGGTTTCGGTGTCGCCGGCAACTTCCGCAATCACACTGTCAAAATCGCTGCCTGTCAGGCGCAACTGCTCGGTCAGCGCAGCGAAACCAGCCCCTTCCCCGACCGCCCGGCACTGCCCGACCAGTTCGGATAGCATGGCGCCACCATCCGGGGAAAAGCGTCCCACTGTTTGCAATGCATCCTCGTCCAGCACTGACACCAGCGATGGATGGGCCACCAGCAGCCGCATGATCAGGCGCTCCAGCTCCATTGGCGGGGTACGCGCCACCCGTCCCGGCGGCGCCGATGCATAGCGCGCCGGCCGCTTGGACATCCCGCACAAGGCTTCAATTTCTTCTGGCGTCGACAGGGTCAGCTTCGCCAGGCTGCGAATGATCTGCATCCGCAGCGCCGACGATGGCATCGCCTGCAGCATGGGCTTGGCCTCATGCTGCATCCGCGCCCGTCCTTCTGCCGTATTCATGTCGCAACCCGTGCCGGCCTCATTGAGGAGGAACTGCGACAGTGGCATCGCATTCCTGACCTGCTCGGCAAACACGTCCGCGCCGAACTCCCTGACGTAGCTGTCCGGGTCATGCTCCGCCGGCAGAAACAGGAAACCGATGGCCCTGTTGTCGGCCGCATGGGGAAGACTCGCCTCCAGCGCCCGTCTTGCTGCCCGGCGGCCAGCCGAATCGCCGTCGAAACTGAAAATCACATGATCGGTCTGGCGCACCAGCTTCTGTACGTGAGTCGCCGTGCAAGCCGTGCCAAGAGTCGCAACCGCCTGCGGAAAACCAAGCTGGGCCAAAGCCACGACGTCCATGTAGCCTTCGGTCACCAGCACATAACCGGCATCGCGGATTGCCTGGCGCGCCTCGAACAAGCCGTACAGTTCGCTGCCTTTCTGAAATAGGGGCGTCTCGGGCGAATTCAAGTATTTTGGTTCGCCGCCGTCCATCACGCGGCCGCCGAAACCGATTACCTGCCCCTTTCCATTCCGGATCGGAAACATTATCCGGTTACGGAAGCGGTCGTAGCGCTTCGCCGGCATGCCCCCTTCCGGCTCGCGCAGGATCACCAGGCCGGCCTCGACCAGCGCCTCGTCGTCGTAGGACGGAAACACGTCATGCAATCCGTCCCAGCGATCGGGCGCGAAGCCAATGCCGAACCGTGCGGCGATTTCTCCACTCAGCCCGCGGCGCTTCAGGTACTCGATCGCCGCCGGCGCGCCGCGCAACTGGTGACGGTAATAGTCGCAGGCGCGGGTCAGCGCCTCGGACAGGGCCATGGTTTTCGCCTGGGCCTCGGCACGGACTGCCGGTGGAATCCTGTCGTTCTGGTCAGGAACCACCATGCCGACGCCATCGGCCAGTTGCTTGACCGCATCGACAAAACCGAGGCCTGAATATTCAATCAGGAAACCGATTGCCGTCCCATGCGCGCCGCACCCGAAGCAATGGTAGAACTGCTTGGTCGGACTGACGGTGAAGCTGGGGGATTTCTCGTTATGGAATGGGCACAGGCCCATGAAATTGGCGCCACCCTTCTTCAACTGGACGTAACGGCCAACCACGTCGACGATGTCGACCCGGTTGAGCAGGTCCTGTATGAAGGTGGGTGGGATCACGGCGGGCGGCGGCCTAGGGCTTGGCCAGCGCCGCCTTGACCATCGCCGACACCGCGGTCATGTCCGCACGTCCGGCGAGTTGCTGCTTGACTACCGCCATCACGCGTCCCATGTCCTGCGGACCGGTGGCGCCGGTCGCAGCCACCGCTGCAGTCACTGCCGATTGCACTTCCGCATCGGACAGGGCAGCCGGCATGTATGCTGCCAGCACCGTCAGTTCCGCACGCTCCTTGTCGGCCAGGTCCTGGCGTCCGCCCGCTTCGAACTGCGTGATCGAGTCCTTGCGCTGCTTGATCATTTTCTCGATCACTGCCAACACCTGGGCGTCATCCAGTTCGATCCGCTCGTCGACCTCTTTCTGCTTGATGGCAGCGGTCAGCAGGCGCACCGTACCCAGGCGCTCGCTGTCACGGGCGCGCATCGCGGCTTTCATGTCGTCGGTGATTCGTTCTTTCAGGCTCATGATTGCTCTCCGAAGCCGGGCTGATGACCGGCTATTGTGACAATGGTGACAATTGGCTGGTGATGGACTGCGGAAAACTGCACGCCCGGACGACGCCACAAGGAGCGCCGCCGGCATTCACGAACTTGTGAAAGACACTACAAACGCCAGCACAATAAACGCCAAAACCCGCTTCGGACCGTTTCCGGAGCGGGTTTGCGTTGTGAACTTGTCCGCAACGCGTGCGGATATAGATCAGTACAGCTTTTTCGGCAATTGCTGGCTACGGATGCGCTTGTAGTGGCGCTTCACGGCAGCCGCGAGCTTGCGCTTGCGTTCTGCAGTCGGCTTCTCGTAAAACTCACGCGCACGCAACTCGGTCAGCAGACCGGTTTTTTCGATCGTGCGCTTGAAGCGACGCATTGCAACTTCAAACGGCTCGTTTTCTTTTAGACGGATGGTGGTCATGTACAAACCGGGAATTCGGGTGGAAAGACCGCAAGTATATCAGGGCCGGTTGGCAAATGGAAGCCCGAAAAATGCCCGGATCAATTGCCGGCCAAACATGGCTTTCCGCTGCCTTCCGGCAGCACTCGCCCTGCCCCTCAGGCGCGCGCGTCCGGCGCCGCCTCGACCAGCGGCCGCAGCAGCGCCAGCGTGCGCTGCGTTGCTCCCCGGTGATGGCGGGCAAAATCCAGCGCCCGCTGTCCCATTGCTGTTTGCGCTTCCGGGTCTGACAGCAGCCGCACGGCTTGCGCCAGCATCTGGCCGGCATCGTCGCAGCGAATCGCTGCCCCGGCCGTGATTGCCTCTTCGGTAATGGTGGCGAAATTGAAGGTATGCGGCCCGACCAGCACCGGCTTGCCGACGGCACAGGGTTCGATCAGGTTCTGGCCGCCCAGCGGCAACAGGCTGCCGCCGACGAAGGCGACGTCGCAAGCGCCGTAGTAGGCGAACATTTCTCCCATCGAATCGCCGAGAAAGACCGTCTCGCCGGCGGCGCCGCGCATGGATTCCCGGCCCGCGCCGGAGCGACGGAACACGCGCAAGCCACGCTGCTCGACCAGCCTGGCGACGTCGTCGAAACGCTGCGGATGGCGCGGGACGATCACCAGCCGCACATTCTCCGGCACTGCCGCAGCCCAGGCGTCGAGTATCAACGCCTCTTCCCCCTCGCGGGTACTGGCGCACAACAGCACCCGTTGCGCCTGCATGGCGGCGCGCAATTCACCGGCCCGCTGCATCATCGCTTCCGGCACCACCACATCGAACTTGACGCTGCCGACCACGCTTACCTGCGTAACACCGAGCTCGGCGATTCGGCGGGCATCGGCATCGGTCTGCGCCGCCACCAGTGAAATTTCCCGTGCGGCGGGTCCCATCAAGGATTCCAGCCTTTGCGCCCGTTCCAGTGAACGCGCGGACAGGCGGGCATTGACCAGCGCCACCGGCACCCCATGCCGCACGCATTGATGCAACAGGTTGGGCCAGACTTCGGTTTCCATCAGTACACAGATGCCGGGCCGGAATCGCCGCAGGAAGCGCGCGGCGATCCAGCCAATGTCGTAGGGCAGGTAGCTTTGCTGCACGCGGCCGGCCTGGCCGGCAAACAGGGCGGCGCCGGTGGCGCGCCCGGTCGGCGTCATGTGCGTCAGCAGCACCCGGCAGTCCGGCCATGCTTGCAGGACGGCCTCGACCAGTGGCTGCGCCGCGCGCGTCTCGCCGACCGACACAGCGTGGATCCAGATGGTCCGGCCCGAAGCCGGGGGCGCGTCCTGCGCATTGTCCCTGCCTCCATACCAGCCGAAGCGTTCGCCCACATGCTGCCGGTAGCCAGGTTCGCGCCTTCCGCGCCACCACAGCCGCAGCAGCACGGCGGGCAATGCCAGGTGCCAGGCAAGGGAGTACAGCGTCCGTGCAATCATCCGGCGCGCCCTGCCCGGCCTTGCAGCAGGCCGAGCGCCGCTTGCGCCACGGCGTCGACTCCCGGCATCTCGCCCTCGTCACCAAGGTTGATGATGTTCGCCGACCAGTTGCCTTCGGTCTTCCAGCGCGGGGAGTCGCAATAGATCTCAACCGTCGGGCGTTCGAATGCGGCAGCCACGTGGGTCAATCCGGTGTCGACGCCAACCGCCAGCGCGGCTTCGCGCGCGAGCGCGACCGCTTCCATCATCGGCAGGCGCGGCAGCACGGTGCAGTTGGCGCTGCCGGCCGCAATTGCCTGCGCCGCCTGCTGTTCGTCGGCGCTGCCCCATGGCAGCAAAACCGGCAAGCCGCGCCCGGCCAGTTGCCGGGCAAGTGCAATCCAGGAAGCAATCGGCCATTTCTTGGCGGCGCGCGCGGTGCCGTGGAAGAACACGGCGTAGTCACCGGCAGGCATCCACGGCAAGCGCTGTCCGGCGCCGGCTGCGGGCGTGCCGAGGCCGAAGTCGGGCGGCAAGTCGAGCGTGTAGCCGAGGGCGGCGGCAGCCACCAGCCGGCCGCGCTCGACAGCGTGGCAGCGGCGCGGCACCGGAATGCTGCGGGTGTGGAACATGCGCGAGGCGCTCTCGTAACCCGAACCCTCGGTGGCATTGGCCAGGCCAACCCGCTGGCCGCCGGGCCTGATCCGTGCCAGACCCATCACGATGCCGGTTTTCAGCAATCCCTGGGTATCGAAGGCGATGTCGTAGGTCTCTTCACGCAGGGTCGCCAGGAAGGTGCGGATTTCGGCCCTGGTCGATGGCCGCAACAGGCTCTTGCGCCAGCGCCGCAGGCCGAACGGAATGATGCGGCGCACGCCGGGGAGCATGCGCACCAGGTCGACATAGCCCTCCTCGACCACCCAGTCGATCTGCGCGTCGGGAAAACGGCGCAGCAGGTCGGCCACCATCGGCATGTTGTGCACCACATCGCCAAGCGAGGAGACGCGTACGATCAGTATTTTCACGAACGTGCGGCGGGGGTCAGTACGGAAGCACGGCATCCGGCTTTGCAGCCAGGATCACGCGCTTGAACTCGGACTGGATGCGCTCCAGCGCCGCCTGGTTTTCCGCCTCGAAGCGCATCACCACGACCGGGGTCGTATTCGACGACCGCGCCAGTCCGAATCCGTCTGCATATTCGACGCGCAGGCCGTCGATCGTGATCACCTCCTGCGAATCGGGAAACTTTGCATCGCGCTGCAGTTGCTCGATCAGGCGGAAATTCTCGCCTTCGGCCAGCTTCAATTGCAGCTCGGGCGTGCTCGACGATTGCGGCAAGGCATTCAGAACCGCCGAAGGATCACGCTCCCGGCTCATCAACTCCAGCAGCCGCGCGCCGGCATACAGGCCGTCGTCGAAGCCATACCAGCGGTCCTTGAAGAACACATGGCCGCTCATCTCGCCGCCCAGCGGCGCGCCGGTCTCGCGCATCTTGGCCTTGACCAGCGAATGGCCGGTTTTCCACATCAGCGGCTCGCCGCCGTGTTGCCGGATCCACGGCGCCAGATGACGGGTGCATTTGACGTCGTACAGGATCTTTTCGCCCGGATGCCGCGTCAGCACGTCGGCCGCAAACAGCATCAGCTGCCGGTCCGGATAGATGATCTGCCCATCCTTGGTGACCACGCCCAGTCGGTCGCCATCGCCGTCGAAAGCCAAGCCAAGTTCCGCGTCAGTCGTCTGCAGGCAGCGGATCAGGTCCTGCAGGTTTTCCGGATGCGCCGGATCCGGGTGGTGGTTGGGGAACGTGCCGTCGACCTCGCAGAACAACTCGATCACTTCGCAGCCCATTGCGCGGTACAGGTCGCCCGCGAAGGCGCCGGCCACGCCGTTGCCGCAGTCGACCGCAATCTTCATCGGCCGCGCCATCTTCGCGTCGCCAGCAATCCGGTCCAGGTAGGCCTGGCGGATATCGTGCTGGCGGTAGCTGCCGGCGCCGGTCTCGAACTTCTGCTCCACGATGGCGCGGTACAGGTCCTGGATGGTGTCGCCATAAATGGCGTCGCCCTCCAGCACCATCTTGAAGCCGTTGTAATCGGGCGGGTTATGGCTGCCGGTGACCATGATGCCGGAACGCGCTTCCAGCATCTGGGTGGCCAGGTACAGCATGGGAGTGGCCACCATGCCGACGTCGATCACATCCACCCCCGCCGCCTGCAGGCCCTGCGCCAGCGCAGCCGACAAGTCGGGGCCGGACAGGCGGCCATCGCGTCCGATCGCGCAAGAGGTGGCGCCGCGGGCGCGCACTGCGCTGCCAAAAGCGCAGCCGATCTGGCGCGCAACCTCGGTATCCAGGGTCTTGCCGATGATGCCGCGAATGTCGTAAGCCTTGAAGATGGAGGGAGAGATGTCGGTCATGTGAGCTTCTTTTTCAGGGTCAGGCTGCCAGCGGGTATCATCGATGCCCGTACGTTCGAAACATGCGGTGCGTCAGCAGCCGTCATTTTAGTGCAAACATCTGCACTGCCGGCCATGGCATGCGCGAGTCGCCACTTTCATCGTTTCCTTCATCTGTTCCGGATCAAGACCCGACATGAGTTCCACCTACGCCATTGGCGATGTACAAGGCTGCCAGCATGCGCTCGCGATGCTGGTCGAGCGCATACACCAGCAACACAAGACCGAACACCAGAACGAAGGCCAGGACGATCCATTTTTCATTTTCGTCGGCGACCTGGTCAACCGCGGGCCGCAGTCACTGGCCACCTTGCGGCACATGAAATCGCTCGGCGAGCGCGGCGCCGTGGTGCTCGGCAATCACGACCTGCATCTGCTGGCGGCGGCCCACAATATCCGCAAGCCGAATGCACTCGACACGCTGGACGACATACTGGCGGCACCCGACCGCGACGAATTGCTGGACTGGCTGCGTCGCCAGCCGCTGGCGCTGATGCGTGACGGGCACCTGATCGTACATGCCGGCGTATTGCCGCAGTGGACCGCGCAGCAGACGCTGGAACTGGCGCAGGAAGTCGGCGAGGTGCTGCGCGGACCTGACTGGATCACGTTCATGTCCAACATGTACGGGAATTCGCCGGACCAGTGGGATGACAAGCTGCGCGGACACGACCGGCTGCGCTGCATCGTCAATGCCCTGACCCGGATGCGCTTCTGCGATGCCGATGGACGCATGGAGTTCAAGTCCAAGGAAGGCACAGGCGCCGCGCCCGCGGGCTTCATGCCGTGGTTCGACGTGCCCGGCCGCAAGACTGCCGGCACGCCCATCGTCTGCGGACACTGGTCGACGCTAGGCCTGGTGATGCGGCCGGACCTGATGGCGCTGGATACCGGCTGCGTGTGGGGCGGCAAGCTCAGCGCGGTCAGGCTATCCGATCGCGCCCTGTTCCAGGTGGACTGCGCGCAGTATCAGATACCCGGCTGATCGGCCATCCGCGCGCCCAGGGCTTCGGCGATGCAAGCCCGCGAAGCGCTGGCGAGATCGCGGCGATGCGCGTTTTCCGTGGAAATCGGCGGCAACAGGATCACTTCAGCAATCAGGTTGCGCCTGCGCAGGATCTCCATCACGCTCTGGGCGAATGTCATGTCGCCAATGAACTCGGCGGCGGGATGCAGGCGATCGGCCGCATCCAGGTAGCGCACGGCGTAGGGGTGGACCGGGACGCCGGCATCGATCGCCGCCTCGAACAGATTGGCATGGAAGGGCAGCACCGTGCCTTGGGCAGCGGTGGTGCCTTCAGGGAAAAACGCTACCCGCTCGCCGGCGCGCACGCTTTCCACCAGCCCCTGGAAGATGCGGCGGACGTCGCGCTGGCGTCCACGGGCGATGAATACGGTTCCCGCCTTCTCGCATAGCCAGCCAACCAGCGGCCAGTCACGGATGTCGGCCTTTGCCACGAATCGGCAGGGCTGGCGGGCGTTGATCACGAAGATATCCAGCCACGAGACGTGATTCGAGACGATCAGCGCCGGCCCGGCGTCGTCAATGCCGGCCGGCACCCGGGTGCGCACCTTCACGCCGCAAATACGCAGCAGCTTCTGCGACCAGCGCCGGATCAGCTGCTCGCGCCGGGGCGCAGCGACAATCGGAAATATGACGGCACAGGTGGCCAGCCCTGCCATCAGGTGCAGGATCAGGCGCAGCAGGTACCATGCCGTCATCGCGGTTCAGCGCCGGTCAACGCGGAAAACGGTCGAAAACAATCTTCCCGCCGAGCAGGGTCTGCCAGACCTGGCCGGGCAGTTCATACCCGAGGAAAGGCGTGTGCTTGCCCTGGCTGGCCAGCGCTGCCGGCACCACTTTCCAGCGCGCAGCCGGGTCGAAGATGCAGATGTCGGCATCGCTTCCGGGGGCCAGCTGGCCGGACGCCAGGCCCAGCACCCGCGCCGGCTCCGACGTGATCTTGGCGATTGCCTGCGCCAGCGCAGTGCGCGAACCCTGCGCCGGATTATCGTCCGCCCAGCGCAGCGCCAGCGACAGCAGCAGTTCGAGACCAGTCGCGCCCGGGGATGCTTCGCCAAAGGGCATCAGCTTCTCATCATCGTCCACCGGAGTATGGTCGGAACAGATTGCATCAATGGTGCCGTCGGCCAGCCCGGCCCGGATCGCATCGCGGTCGCGTTGCGAGCGCAGCGGCGGCAGCAGCCGTGCATTCGAATCGAAGAAGCCGATGTCCATGTCGGTCAGATGCACGTGGTGGGCGCCGACATCGCAAGTGACCGGCAGGCCTTCTTTCTTTGCCGCACGGATCAGTGCTATCCCCGCCGCCGACGAGATGCGGCACAGGTGCACCCGTGCGCTGGTCGAACGCACCAGCTCGAATATCGTGTGCAGCGCAATCGTTTCCGACATCACCGGCACGCCAGCCAGGCCCAGGCGCGAAGCAACCGCGCCACTGTGGGCAACGCCGTTGCGCCCCAGGTGCGGATCCTGCGGGCGCAACCAGACGGTGTAGCCGAAGGTATTGGCATATTGCAGCGCGCGCAGCGTTACCGTGGTGTCGGTAATGACCTGGTCGCCCTGGGAGAAGCCGATGCAGCCGGCCTCGGTCAGTTCCGCCATCTCGGTCAATGCCTCGCCCTTGAGGCCCATCGTGAGTGCGCCCAGGGGATAGACGTGCGCCTGGTTCAGCAGGCGGGCGCGGTGGGTCAGCATCTCGACCAGGCCGGGCTCGTCCAGCACCGGATCGGTGTCCGGCGGACATACCAGGGTGGTCACGCCGCCCTGCACCGCCGCCCGCAGTTCGGATTCCAGCGTCGCCTTGTATTCGTAGCCGGGTTCACGCAGGCGTACGGAAAGATCGACCAGTCCGGGCGCGACCACCAGGCCACGGGCGTCGATGGTGGTGTCGGCGCGAAAGCCATCCGGTGCGCGGCCGACGCCGGCCACCTTGCCGTCTGCTATGTACAAGGCCGATTCGGCATCGATTCCGTTTGCCGGGTCGATCAGGCGGCCGTTGATAATTTCAAGCTTCATCGCTTAATTCCCTGCCAGTATGCTCATTACCGCCATGCGCACCGCGATGCCGAAGGTCACCTGCGGAAGGATCACGGCTTGCGCGCCGTCGGCTACCGCGGAATCGATCTCCACGCCGCGGTTCATCGGCCCCGGATGCATGACGATCGCATCCGGCTTTGCCAGCGCCAGCCGCTCCGGCGTCAGGCCGTAGCTCTTGAAGAATTCCTGCGCCGACGGCAGCAGCGCACCGCTCATCCGTTCATTTTGCAGGCGCAGCATGATGATGACGTCGACGTCCTTCAGGCCCTCGTTCATGCTGGTGAATACGCGCACGCCCATCTGCTCCAGCCCGCCCGGCAGCAGCGTGCGGGGCCCGATCGCCCGCACCTCGGGCACGCCCAGCGTGGTCAGCGCATGGATGTCGGAACGCGCCACCCGGCTGTGCAGGATGTCGCCAACGATGGCCACCCGCAACTGGCTGAAGTCTTTCTTGTAGTGCCGGATCGTGTACATGTCCAGCAGACCCTGGGTCGGGTGGGCATGGCGGCCATCGCCAGCGTTCACCACATGCACATGGGACTGCTTGGTTTCCGACAGGTGCCGCGCAATCAGGTAAGGCGCACCGGACTGCGCATGGCGCACCACAAACATGTCCGCATGCATGGCCGACAGGTTGTCGATGGTGTCGAGAAGCGACTCGCCCTTGGAAGCGCTGGAAGCCGAAATGTTCAGGTTGATGACGTCGGCCGACAAGCGTTTCGATGCGATTTCGAAAGTGGTGCGGGTGCGCGTGGAGTTCTCGAAGAACAGGTTGAACACGCTCTTGCCGCGCAATAGCGGGACTTTCTTGACTTCGCGATCGCCGATGCTGACGAAGGACGATGCGGTGTCCAGTATCTGGGTGACGACTGCCCTGGGCAGCCCCTCGATGGTGAGCAGGTGCTGCAGCTCGCCGTTCTTGTTAAGTTGCGGATTATGCATGGTCTACGGTGAAAGATAGTCGTCCATCATCTGCGCGCTGCAGGACCAGGGATTGCCCGGGCGGCAGCTGCACCGTGGCGGAAACGAAATCGGCCGCAATCGGCAACTCGCGGCCGCCACGGTCAACCAGCGCCGCCAGCATGATGCGTTCGGGCCGGCCATAGTCGAACAGCTCATTGATCGCGGCACGGGTAGTACGGCCGGTGTACAGCACATCGTCCACCAGCAGGATGCTGGCGCCGTCGACCTCGAAGCCGATCTGGCTCGGCTTGACCTGCGCATGCAGGCCCTTCTCGGCGAAATCGTCGCGATAGAAAGAAACGTCGATGAAGCCCAGGCGGGCCGTCAGTTGCAGTTCTGCCGCCAGCCGCTCGGCCAGCCAGGCGCCGCCGGAATAGATACCGACAATGGCCGGGTTCTGGACAGCGGACAGCGCCTGCCGCACCTGCCCCGCCAGGGTCTGGTACAGGGCTTCGGCATCAAGATCAAGATTGGGCATTTTCGTCAAAGTATTGTTGCAGGATCACTGCGGCGGCCTGCGCATCGATCCGCTCGCCCCGCCGCTGCGGCAGCACTGCGGAGGAAAATCGCTCGTCCACCAGAACGGTTTCGACGCCGAACCGGCCATGCAATTGATTCGCGAAGCGTCGGCATCTTATCGTCATCTCGTGCTCAGCGCCATCGGGATGACGCGGCAAGCCCACCACGCAGAGCGCCGGCTGCCAGTCCTGGACCAGCCCTGCGATCGCGCTGAATTTTCCTTCATTTGTCGCTTCGTCAATGACGGCCAGCGGCTGCGCCACGCGCGTCCCGGTGTTGCCAACCGCCACGCCGATGCGCTTCAGGCCGAAATCGAAGGCAAGACAGGTTTTCAATGCGAACAGTTCAGCATGGGCCCGGCGCTCAGGCGTGCCCAGCCTGAGCGCTGAGCATGTACGGGTCAATGCCGAGCAATTTCAGCGCCGCGACGAAGCGTTCTTCAATCGGCAGGTCGAAGATGATCGCGGGATCGGCGCGGACAGTGAGCCAGCCGTTGCGCAAGATTTCTTCTTCCAGCTGGCCGGCGCTCCAGCCAGCGCAACCGAGCGCGACGACCAGCCGCTCCGGGCCGGCTCCCGCGGCAACCGCTTCCAGCACGTCCTTCGACGTTGTCAGGACGACCTGTTCGGTCACGGCCAGGGTCGACGAATACGTGCCGAAGGGCGCATGCAGCACGAAACCGCGCTCGACCTGGACCGGACCGCCAAACAGCACCGGCCGCTCGCCAACGCCCACCCGGTTCGCCTGTATTTCGAGAGTCAGTTCAAGCCGCTCGAACAGGACACTCATGGTCATGTCGGTGGGCTTGTTGATGATCACGCCGAGTGCGCCTTCGGCATTATGCTCGCACATGTAGACGACAGTGCCGCCAAACATGGGATCGAGCATGGACGGCATGGCGATCAGGAAATGGTCTGCAAGTTGCAGTCCGTCGGATGGTTCCTGCCCGGCGCGGGCGCCGGATGCGGGTTCGGTGTTGCTGGTCTTCGGCGAGGGCATGGCCAGATTTTATCAGCTTTGCTTGTCAGATCATCAGCGCCGGGCTGGCTGTATGATGTGCGCCAATCCGCCCTGCATCCGGCCTTCTATGCCGATTCCTTGCGATTCCTTGCTATTCCTTACGATTCCTCCCGATTTCTGCCGATCTGTCCTGATATCTCCTGATTCCTACAATGCCCCGATTCGATACTAGCCTGGTGTGGTTCCGGCGTGACTTGCGCAATTTCGACCATGCCGCCCTGCATTTCGCCCTGCAGAACAGCCGTGCCGTGTACTGTGTTTTCGTGTTCGACCGTGAAATCCTCGCCCCCTTGCTGGAAAGAGGATTGCGGGCCGACCGGCGGGTGGAATTCATTTTCGATAGCGTGCAGGAACTCGCCGCCGAGCTACGGGCATGCGGCGGCGGTTTGCTGGTCCGGCACAGCGTGGCGAGGGACGAGATCCCGCGACTTGCCAAAGATTTACGGGTAGATGCCGTGCTGGTCAACAGCGACTACGAGCCGGCGGCGGTCGCCCGTGACGCGGCGGTGGAGCAGGCACTGCGCGCACAGGGACGCCAGATGCTCAGCTTCAAGGACCAGGTGATTTTCGAGAAAGACGAGCTGTTGTCGCAATCCGGCCGCCCGTACGCCGTCTTCACGCCCTACAAGAATGCCTGGCTTAAAAAACTGTTGCCCGACGCGGCAGTGCCGGCTGCCGAGATTCCCGCACTGGGTGCGTGGATGCACGATGTCCCGCAATCGGCCTTGGCCGCGCCGCCCCCCGGTGACGCGCAGATCTCGCTTGAAGACCTTGGCTTCGAGCGCACCAACCTGCGCCAGCTCGGCATTCCGACCGGCATGTCAGGCGGCTCGAAGCTGATCGAAGATTTCCTTCCGCGCCTGGCACGTTATGACACCACCCGCGACTATCCATCGATCAAGGGACCATCCTATCTCTCGGTGCACCTGCGCTTCGGCACGGTTTCGATCCGTGGCCTGGTACGTATGGCGCTCGACGCAATGCGATCAGGCGAAGGCGGGGACGGCGCCCGCGTCTGGCTGTCGGAACTGGTCTGGCGCGACTTCTACTTCATGATCCTGCACAATTTTCCGCATGTGGTGGATCACTCGTTCCGTCCCGAATTCGACCGCGTCGAATGGGAAGCCGGCACCCAGGCAGATGAGGATTTTTCCGCCTGGTGCGAGGGCCGGACTGGCTATCCATTGGTCGACGCCGCCATGCTGCAACTGAACCAGACCGGATACATGCACAACCGGCTGCGGATGGTGACCGCCAGTTTCCTGGTCAAGGACCTTGGCATAGACTGGCGGCGCGGGGAGCACTATTTCGCGGAGCGCTTGAACGACTACGACCTGGCTGCCAACAATGGCGGCTGGCAGTGGGCAGCATCGACGGGCTGCGACGCGCAGCCATGGTTTCGCATATTCAACCCGGTGACGCAGTCGGAACGGTTCGATACCGAAGGGAAATTCATACGGCGATATTTGCCGGTGCTGGGACGGCTCTCGGCGAAGCAGATTCATGCGCCGTGGCTGGCGCCGGCGGAGTCGCTGGCCGATGCGGGAGTGCGGCTGGGAGTGAATTATCCGCGGCCTGTTGTTGCACATGATGAAGCGCGCAAGAGAACGCTGGAGCGGTTTTCGGTGGTGAAGAAGGCATCACCCGAATCGCCAGTTTGACACTTCGAAAATAGTCAGGCGTCGACGGCCGATCGACTTTATGGCTCCCTCCCTTTCAAGGGGAGGGAGCGTTCTTGGCGTGCGCCGCCCCAAGAACTATCCCGCCACCACTTCGCGCCCCACGAAGCCCTTGACCAGGCCCAGCAACTCGCTCTCCTGATACGGCTTGCCCAGGTATTCGTTGACCCCCAACTCCATCGCGTAATTGCGGTGCTTGGCCGCAGTGCGCGAGGTGATCATGATGATCGGTATCGCTCGCGTGCGTTCATCGCTGCGAACGTTGCGGGCTAGGTCGAAACCATCCATCCGCGGCATTTCGATGTCCAGCAGCATGACGTCGGGCGTGATCGACTGCAACTGTTCGAGCGCGTCAATGCCATCCTTGGCCAACACCACCTGATAACCCTCGCGGGTGAGCAGGCGTTGCGTGACGCGGCGCACGGTCAGTGAATCGTCGACCACCATCACGATCGACTGGGACCGCAAACCCTGCACCGGCTCGCTGCCAAGCTCGGCCGGCGCGCCAATCTCGGCCACCGCACCCATGTCGTCCGGTGCGTCGGAAGCCGTGATCCGCGGCGCGCGCAGCAGAGTGGAAGCGGCGCGCTGGGCCAGCGGCACCGGATTCAGGATCAGCACGATATCGCCGGTACCGAGCACGGTCGCGCCGGCTATGCCGACCAGGCGCGACAATTGCGGACCGATGTTCTTGACCACAACCTCGCGGTTGCCTATCACTTCATCGACGTGGATCGCCACCCGTTCATTGCCACTGTGCAGGATGACCACCGGGCAATACTGCTGCGATACCGGCACGCTGCCAGTATCGCCCAGCAGTGAAGACAGGTAATGCAGGGGCACGCGACGGTTCTGCCACATCACCCCGCCTTCGTTGTAGGCGGCGGCCAGTGGACCGGACTTGAGCTGCTGCACCTGCTCGACCAGTACCGAGGGCACGGCGAATGTCTTGCCGCCAGCCGCCAGCAACACCACCTGCGTGACGGCGAGGGTCAGCGGCAGCCGGATCAGGAAGCGCGCACCCTGCCCCGCATCGCTCTGGATTTCAATCCTGCCACCCAGCGATGCCGCCTCTGAACGCACCACGTCCATGCCGACGCCGCGCCCGGCCAGGGCCGTCACTTCGGAAGCCGTGGTGAAGCCCGGATGGAAAATCAGGTCGCGCAATTCGGCCTCGGCCGGTTGCGCGTCGGCATCCAGCAGCCCGACCGACTGCGCCTTGCTGCGGATGCGCTCCAGGTCGAGTCCACTGCCGTCATCGGCGAACTGGATCACGACCTCGTTGCCTTCCTGCCGTACTTCGATGTGGATTTCGCCGATCTCGTTCTTTCCGGCAGCAGCCCGGTCGGCGCGCGATTCGATGCCGTGCACGATGGCATTGCGCAGCAGGTGCTCGAACGGACCGGCCATTTTTTCCAGCACCCCGCGGTCGACCTCCACCGTGCCGCCGCGCAGGTCCAGGTTGACGCGCTTGTCGACTTCCTTCGCAACCTGGCGCGTGACGCGGTACAGGCGCTCCGAGATGCTGGAGAATTGCACCATGCGCACCCGCATCAGGTCCTGCTGCAGTTCGCGCGTCAAGCGCGCCTGGCTGATCAGCGCGGCGTCGGTGTTGTCCAGCGTACGCGACAGCGTGCCCTGCAGCGAGCCCACGTCGTTAACGCTTTCCGCCATCATCCGGGTCAGTTCCTGCAGCCGGGTGAAACGATCGAACTCAAGCGGATCGAATTCGCGCTCGGTCGACGACGCCATCTGCGACATCATCTGCGATTCGGCCTGGATCTCGATCTCGCGCAATTGCGTGCGCAAGCGCGACACGTTCTCGGTCAGGTCCACCAGCGACTGGCGCAAGCCGCCCACTTCGGTTTCCGCCCGGGAACGGGCAATCGACACTTCACCCGCCTGGTTGACCAAGCGGTCGAGCACGTCGGCGCGAACACGAACCAGGGGCACCGGTGACATTGCCGCTGCGGCGGCTGCGCCGGCGCGCACGCCCAGTGCCTGCGATGCGGCGACCGCGCTCGTGCCGGACCCCTGTGAAACAGCGAGCTGGTTCGCAGCCAGCGCTGCACCGGACTCCGCCGACGGCGTGCCGGTGACGACGTCCGATGCTGCGGCCTGCGGATTCTGCAGGCGATCGAACATGAACAGTGCCAGGTCGAGCCGGTTAAGCAAATCGTCGATCGCATCGCGCGTCGGCGCGCCCAGGCCGCAGATATGCTCGATGCGGCTTTCCATTTCATGCATGTGCTGGCCGAAGGTCATTGCCCCGGCCATGCGCGCACTTCCCTTGATCGTATGCAGCAGTCGCAGCAGCGCCGCAGGATGGCCGGTATCCGCCAGGGAGGCTTGCCACGCTCGCAGTTCACGGCCAATCTGCGGCAACATGTCGCGACCTTCCTCCAGGAAGATCGGTAGCAGGTCCGGGTCGAGTTCGTCGTTTTGCAGCAACTCTGCCGGCAAGCCGCCGGTGGCCGGCTTCGATGGTTCGGGTTCCGCATGCGCGGGCAAGGCGGGTGCGGGGGCCACGCCTGCCGGCCCGGGCGCATCTGCCGTCGCTGCCGGATCGGCCGTGCCTGCAACATCGGTCGCATCAGCATCGGTCGCGTCGGCAGCTTCATCGCCAATTCCAGGCCGCAGCCCGATGTCCGCCAGCCGGCCTTCCAGCGCCTGTACCAGCGACGGCTCGTCAGCGGGCAGGTCGCCCAGCGCGAAAGTGGACAGCATGCTCCGGATCCGCTCGACCGACTGCTGCATCAGCATGAAATCCGATCCCAGCAACTGGACCGGACGGCGCGCCAGGGATTGCAGGATCATTTCCAGCGCGTGTGCAATTTCGTGCACGGCCATGAAACCGACCGTGGCGGAACTGCCCGCCAGCGAGTGCGCCGCATGCACCGAAGTCGTATGGACCGGCCGCTCGGGCTCGTGCCGCCATTCGGCGAAATCATGCGACAGCAGCCGCACCAGATCGTCTGTCTCGGCCAGATAGATGTTGTACAGCGGCAGGCTGATTTCCAGCGTGCCAATGCGCTTGATGTTGTCGTCAATGCGGCGCTCGACAGGCCGCGCCGCTGCCAGGTCGATGACACGCGCAATGTTTTCCTGCGCAACCGGTGCTGCCGCGAAGGGCGCGACAGGTTCGAAGTCCGCTTCAATTACCTGGCTGGCCTCGAACGCCGGAAGCAGGTCCTCGCCAGCCTCGTCAGCCTCGTCCCCAGCGACGTCATCGCTGGACTGACCGTGCGCGGACACCGGCAGCTCATCACCAGAATTCGCGCCAAAATTCGCATTGCCCGGAGTTACGGACAATGGCTCGTCGACGGACAGTTCGAACGACGCATCGAACCCGGTCTGCGCGGTCTCGACCGGCAAGTCGGCATCGACATCGAGCTCCGGGAAATCGGTGGCAAGTTCGCCATCGCCCTCGCCAATGACCGGGAGCGCGCGCTCACCGCTGGCATCAGGACTGTCCAGTCCGATGTCGAAGGTCAAGGAAATGCCATCTTCGGCGACCGCCACCCGATCGTCTTGCTCCGCCCACTCATCCAGGCTATCGGCGGATGGCATGGAGGCGACGATCTCTTCATCGACGGTGAGCGTGAAGGCATGCCCCCCGGACGCAAGCCCGGGCAGGTCGGCGGCAATCGGCGGCGCGTCGACTGCAGCAGCATCAAGTATCTGTACTTCGGCGTCCATGTGGAAATCGGCGCCGTCTTTCACGCGCTGTGCAGCCGCCACCAGCGCATCCGGCGTGCAGCCCGATGTGCCACTGGTGCGCAGGTCGGAAACCCAACGCCCGAGTACCGTCGTGGCGGCATGCAGCAAGCCTGTCAAGGGGGCAGTGGCGGGTGCCGCATCCGCCAGCCGCAGGTTCAATACTTGCTCGATGCTCCACGCCGCATCGCCGAATGCGCTCAGGCCGACCATGCGGCCACTGCCCTTGAGCGTGTGGAAGGAGCGGCGCAGCGTGGTCAGGTGCGCGGTGCTGGACGGCTCTGCCTCCAGCATGGGCAGCGTGGTCGTCACGCATTCGAGCACTTCTTCGGCCTCGCCAAGGAAAATTTCCAGCAGTTCGGCGTCGACCTCGGCGTCGCGCTGCGATATTGATGCCGGTGCCGGAGATTGGCTGCTGACCACGGCAGCGGCGGCCGCTTCCTTCGGCGCAATATCAAGGGACGGCAAGGACGGAACCGGGTCTTCCAGCGCAGGGATCGCGGCAGAGTCGACGGCCGGAACCGGCTGTGCTGCCGTATTCGAGGGCAATTCGGGCAATTCCGGCAACGCGGAAAATTCGGGCACCGGTTCGGGCAACGGATCGACCACGACATCGAGCCCGGCCGAGCGGTCAGGGTCGGCCATCCTGGCATGGAAACTACCGGCATTCGAATCGAAGCTGAAGCGCTCGCGCGCCGCGTTCGGTTGCTTCTGCAGGGTTTCGAGGAAGAAGCTCAATGCCCCGAGGTTGCGGGCAACGCGGTGCGATTCCGATGAGTCTGGCCCCTGCTCCGGCGGCAGTGCGGCAAAGCGGCTGACGGCGGCACGGGTGTCGGCCACCGCCAGCCGCGCATCGTCCTGCTCAAGGATGGCGAGGGCGCCTTCGATCTGGTGCAGCGTGGCGTCGACCACCGGCAGTGCAGCACGCCGCGTGCAGTCGCCAAAGAATTCCTCCAGGCCTTTCTCGACCTGGCTCAGGCTGGTGGCCATCTCGCCAGCGAGCACCGAGACAGTTTCTTTCTGCTGGGCGTCGCGCGACATGTCATCCAGCCACTGCGTCTGTCCGCCCGGCTGTTCCCCTGCCACGACCGACAGCAGACGCGCCGTCAGTGCCTCCGCCCTTTCTGCAAAACTATCGGACAGGCGGCTGGTATGGTTCAGCGCATTCTCGACGAACAACAGGCTTCCGGCCATTTCCAGCGCCAGCACTTCGCCCGGCTGGCTATGGGCGGCGCGTGCAATACCGTTCAGCTCTCTCAGCAGCTTTTCCAGCGAAGGCGCCTGCAGCTTGGCCCCGGCATCTGCCAGCGCCTGCATTTCCTTCTCGAACTGCGCGCCGACCGTGCTGTCGCCACTGACCAGGCGGCTCCACAGGTTTTTTGCCTCGTTCAGCCGCTCGCGTGTCGCAGCGAGCAGCGAGCCATCCACCTGGCCGTAGCGCCGCCGTTCGTAATCTTCCGGCACCTGGCCATCGAGTTGGTAGGCGCTCCTGACCTGGGCCGTGCGGCCGCTGGCGCGGGACGCTGCTGCGATGAAAAACAAGGCGTCGCGAACCAGCCGCTCCACTGCGCCCTGGCTGCCGTCGGCGAGCCGCCGGAGCTGCAGGTTGATGCGGCCGAACAACTGCTTGACGTGTAGCTCGGCGGGAATCTCTCCACCGGCAACGCCTTCGGCAAATCCGCGCAGTACCCACCAGAAACGGCGCGCTTCCGCGCTGGCTTGGGCGCGCTCCACTTCAGCGACCAACGCCGCCATGTCGCCAGCGGCACGGCATTCACCCTGGGCATCGCTGCTGCGCAGGAATGGCAGTAGCGCACGCTCGAACCGTTGCCGCAGCGACGCAAATTCGACCACGCCACCCTGACGCGGCTCGACTGGAAGCTGGGGACGGATTGCGAGATTGGGGAAGAACAGGTCGGACGGATGCGCCTTCTCATTACCGGAAGCCTGCAACACCGACTTGTAGTAGGGAAACAGGCGCACCGGCTGCTGCATCCCGCCAGACAGCAATTCTTCGAGATATTCGACGATGGCGACGCAAGCGCTGCCATGGGCGCGCGCAACGCCCTCCGAAAACACCGGCTTTGCGGCCAGCACGGAGTCGAGCATTTTCTCGATGGCGTCGGTAATCACGGATACGCCGTCGATGTCGACGACCTGCAAGGCGCCATGCGCCTGGTGCAGGAAGGAACGCGCCTGGCGCAGCGAGGTCGACTGCGTCTCCGGATCCTGTTTCAGCGCCTCGTCGACGAGTGTGCGCGAACGCTGCAGCGCCTCGCGGATTTCATTCATCACCCACGACAGCGGCCCCGTGTCGAAGCTGCTGGTCTGGACTGGCAAATTGGATAGCGATGTCATGACTGCCTCGGTATTTCAGCGGGCGGCCCTGCTTCGGCCACCCGGCACACGATGTGACGAACGTCAGGCAGCGACACGGAACCGGGAGACCGAGCTCTTCAGTTCGTCGGCCAGCTTGGACAGCTCCTGAATCGACCGCGCTGTCAGTTGCGTGCCTTCCTGGGTCTGCTCGTTAACGGTCAGGATGTTCTGGATGTTCTGCGCGACACCGCTGGCCGATGTTGCCTGCACCTCGGTGGCATTCGAAATACCCTGGATCAGCTCCGCCAGCTGGTTCGACACGCTTCGGATATCGGAAAGCGCCGCACCCGCAGCGTCGGACAGCCTGGCCCCTTCAACCACACCCTGGGTCGATTTTTCCATTGCGGCGACGGCGTCGTGGGTGTCGGTCTGAATCGTGCGAACCAGCGCGCCGATCTGCTTCGTTGCCTCGGCCGAGCGTTCCGCCAGCCGCTGCACTTCTTCCGCAACCACCGAGAAGCCCCGGCCCGCTTCGCCGGCCGACGCCGCCTGGATCGCAGCGTTCAGTGCCAGCACGTTGGTCTGTTCGGTAATGTCGGAAATCAGTTCAGTGATTTCGCCAATTTCCTGGGACGATTCGCCCAGCCGCTTGATCCGCTTCGACGTTTCCTGAATCTGCTCGCGAATTTCATTCATGCCCTTGATCGCATTCTCCACGGCGAGCGCACCCTGCTCCGCCGCGTTCACCGAATGCCGCGCCACTTCCGCCGATTCATTCGCCGAACGTGACACGTCGGTAATCTGGGCCGCCATCGTCAGTACTGCCTGGCCGGTCTCCTGGATCTCGCGCGACTGCTTCTGCGATGCATCCAGCAGTCCGGTCGAAATGCTCTGCGCCTGGTCAGATGCCGACGTCACCTGCTCGGCGACACGGGTCACGCGCCCGACCAGCCCGCGCAACTCTTCCACGGTGTAGTTCACCGAGTCGGCAATGGCGCCAGTGATGTCTTCCGACACCGTCGCCTGGATCGTCAGGTCGCCGTCGGCCACTTCCTGCAATTCGTTCATCAGGCGCAAAATCGCGGCCTGGTTCTGGTCGTTCGTGCGCTTGGCTTCTTCCTCGTGCTCCAGAGCCACCAGCCTCTGCCTGTCCGCCTCTTCGCGCTGCAGGTCGGCTTCGCTTGCTCGCACCCGGCTGTCCTGCAGCATGGCGACCGCCACGCCGGCAGCGGACAGCAGCGCCACCAGCGCCGCCAGCATCATTGCGTAAAAGGCCCAGCTGAAGGAATCTTCTTCCTCGCGCAGGTTACGCTGCAGTTTCGCCAGGCGGTCTTTCAGCGCTTCGTTCTCGGTAAAGATCAGCTGCTCCGCCTGTTTGGCGGCAATGAAGTTCTGCAGGTTGCCAAGGATGCTGGCAACAGACTTCTGGTATTCGGCGAACACGTTCTGCAGTTCGGTCAGCTTGTCGCGGGTCTCCTGGTCCTTGGTCGCGGCCAGGCGCAGTGCCTCGCTGCCGTTCAGGAAGCCCTCGGTGATGTCGCGGAAGGTATTGGTGTCCTTGCCCAGCAGGAAGGCGGTTTCCGGGTTCACGCCTTCGGAGGTCAGGAATTCGTTGGCGCTGCGGCCCAGGCGCTGGGTCAACATCACCAGCTGGCCGGCGGCCGAAATCTCGCGCGCAGAGGCGCCCGTCTGGGCCTTCAGCGCGACAATCTGCTCGCTCAGTTCCAGCAGCGACGGGGAGATTTCGTTCAGCTTCTTCAGGGTGGCGCCGAAACCGGTCAGCTCGCCCCGCATTTTCAGGATGGTGGCGGCCGCCTTGTCCGAATTGGTCCACAGCTTGCGCGATTCATTCAGGATCGCCAGCGCATCCGAGCTCAGGGGATCGATGTCGCGGCCCTGCGCAGTTCCGCCCTTTTGCAGCGCGTCAAGGTCGGCATTCAGCTCCTTGCGGCTATCGTCCAGCTGCCTGAATGCCTCGACGTTGCCCTGGATCGCGTTCGGCGTCGCCTTGCCGATACGCTGCGAGTGCATCAGCGCGTCACCGGCCACCTGCGTCTGGGATGAGGTAAGCGTGGATTTGTTGGCACTGACCCACACGAACACCGCACCAAGGACCAGCGATCCGCCCAGCGCCATCAGCAGCACACGGATCTGCTTCTGCACCGGCAGCTCGCCGATGATCGGCAAGCGGACTTCGCCGGCCTGCAGGAAGGCACCGCCGAAAAGTCGCCGGCCAGGCTCAGCCCGGGACGCAGCTTCCGCCGCGGCCTGCACGTCCGGCCCGGGCGTAGCCGGGTCTGCTGACGGCATCATGTCGAGTTCGGCGACGGTCATCGGCGAAGCGCCGGCGGCCTTCTTCTTTTTCGACAAAAAACTGAGCTTGAACGCCATCGGTATTTCTCCTGATTTCCCTGATTCCGTTTGCCGCTCGCGCATCTGGCGCGACGCTGGCTTCAAATTCCAACGTGCAAAAAGCGCGGGTCGTGTATTGCGAGCGAAAGGTCGAGTTGATTCCAGACCAGATCTTCATGATCGATATAGCGGGCCGCCGCCCAATCGAGGCCAGGCGGAGGGGCATCAGGCGACTCCTGCATCTGCGCCATGTTGCGCAGTCCCAGCACGCGCGAGACGAGCAGCCCGCCATTGAAGCCCAGCGAGGGCGCGAAGGCGAGTATGCGGCTGTCCTTGTCGACCGACGTCGCCGGTTCGCCGTGATAGCGCGCAAGGTCGACCACGGTGACGAGCTTGCCGCGGATGTTGGTCACGCCCAGGAACCAGTCCTGGGTCAGCGGCACCCTGGTAATGGTGCCGACCGGTACGATTTCGCCGGCGTGCTGCAGGCTGACCAACCAGCGTGAGTTGCCGATCTGGACACCGAGCTGGTTGACGTGGGCATCGGCACCCGAACGGGCGGCCTGCATGCGCTCGACCAACTGGGCCTGGAATTCGCGCAGGCGCGTACGCCGGCGGGCTCCCTGGTCCAGGGAACTTGCTGTCTTTTGCGTGTCCGGTGTCGGCAACATGACGAGCGGCTAGCCCAGCGCAGCAATCTTGGCGAGCAATTCCTGCGGATCGACCGGCTTCACGATATAGTCTCGCGCCCCCTGGCGCAGCCCCCAGATCCGGTCGGTTTCCTGGCCCTTGCTGGTGCAGATGATGACTGGCACGTCCTGCGTCTCGGCGTCGCGGGAAATGGCGCGCGTCACCTGGAAACCGTTCTGGCCGGGCATCACCACGTCCATCAGGATCAGTTGCGGCTTGTCGGCCTTTATTTTCTGGATTGCCTCCTCGCCGTTCTCGGCGGTGGAGACGGAGAATCCATTCTTGATCAGGATGTCGGACAGGAAGTAACGCTCGGTGGGCGAGTCGTCGACAACGAGGATTTTCTGGATTGCCATGTTTGCGCTTGGTTAGCTTGTGGTGATCTGACGGGACAGCTCGGCTGCGGTGTACTCGCGCACGGTCTTGAGCAGGCTGTCCTTGGTGAAAGGCTTGGTGAGGTAGGCGTTCGACCCGACCATTGCGCCGCGGGCACGATCGAACAGTCCGTCCTTGGAGGACAGCATGACTACCGGTGTTTCGTGGAAGCGGGCACTCTTCTTGATCAGCGCGCAGGTCTGGTAGCCGTCCAGGCGAGGCATCAGGATGTCGCAAAAAATCAGCGCCGGCCGATGATCGTTCATCTTGGCCAATGCGTCGAAACCATCGTCAGCCAGTACGACTTCGTAACCTGACTGACCAAGAAAAATTTCTGCCGAGCGCCGGATGGTGCTGCTGTCGTCAATCACCATGATCTTCAGTCGCACAGGCTCTGTTGCTATTGTCATCACGTCGTCCGTTGATCCCCGCGATCAATATACGGCCCAAGTGTGACAAAAAGCAAGATGCGCCAGGACAAGAAAACCGGAGTGGATTTCCGACGTAGTTTTTTGGCGAATCTTTTGCAAAACGACATCGCCGGGATTTGACAAAAATCAACAGCTTGCCGTACAAAAAGCCCTCAAGCCTGGGTCAACCGGTCAGACCGCAACCATCTCGAAATCTTCCTTGCGGGCGCCGCATTCCGGGCAAGTCCAGTTCATCGGCACGTCTTCCCAGCGCGTTCCGGGCGCGATGCCTTCCTCGGGCAATCCGGCGGCCTCGTCATAGACCCATCCGCAGATCAGGCACATCCATGTCTTGTATTCGGTTGTAGTTTCGGTATTGCTCACGACCCTGTGCCCTTCAAGTTAAAATGCAAAGTCCACTATCTTAATGCAGGCTCCGTGCAAAACCAAACACCGCCGCTCGTGCTCACCTTCGGCGCCGCCGATCCGGTCGGCGCCGCTGGCATCCAGGCAGACCTTGCATGCATCGCTGCGATGGGTTGCCACGGGCTGTCGGTCATTACCGCGATCCTGATCAGCGACACCACCGGCATCGAGGACGTGCAGAATGTCGATGCCGACTGGGTAGCCGACCAGGCCCGCGTCCTGCTCGAGGACATGCAGGTCGCGGCGTTCAAGGTCGGATATGCCGGCAACACCGAAAGCATCGCCGCGATCGCCGAAGTCATGTCCGATTATCCTGACATTCCGCTGGTCCTGGACCCATTCCCTACGTCGATGCCCGAATCCGGCGAGGACGCCGAAGAGATGCTGATCGCGACCCGCGAACTGCTGGTACCGCAGGCCACACTGTTGCTGCTGTCGGCGGTCGAACTGGGACGGTTCGCGGAAACCTGGCGCGAAGCTGCACCCGATCGCACGCTGGCGGATGACGCCGCCGACCTGATCCGCCAGGGCTGCCAGTATGTGTTCGTCACCGGCATGCCGGGCGAGATGCAGGAGGTAACCAACACGCTGTTCAGCGAAGAAGGCGCGATACGCCAGGATAACTGGCAGCGCCAGCCAGGCTCGTTTGCCGGCGCCGGCAGTACGCTGTCGGCAACCATTGCCGCCTTGCTGGCCAACGGCCTCGATGTACCCGAAGCAGTAGCCGAAGCCCAGGAGTTCAATGTCGCGTCGCTGGCGCACGCGCAACGACTGGGCATGGGCAAGCTGATTCCCGACCGCCACTTCTGGGCGCGTGAGTCCGACGACAATCCTTGATCACTCCTTTACTCGCATGAGCACATCCTCCCTGAACGACCAGCTTTTCACCCGCGCCCAGGCATCCACGCCGGGCGGCGTCAATTCACCAGTGCGCGCGTTCCGCTCGGTCGGCGGCACGCCGCGCTTCATTACCCGCGCTGAAGGCGCGTACTTCTGGGATGCGGACGGACGCCGGTATATCGACTACATCGGGTCGTGGGGACCGGCAATCGTCGGACACGCCCATCCGCAAGTGGTGAAGGCAGTGCAGGACGCCGCTGCGCGCGGCCTCTCGTTCGGCGCGCCAACCGAAGCCGAGATCGACATGGCAGAAGAAATCTGCCGGCTGGTGCCGTCGGTGGAACAGGTGCGGCTGGTATCCAGCGGAACGGAAGCCGCAATGAGCGCCTTGCGGCTCGCGCGTGGCGCCACCGGACGGGACATGGTGATCAAGTTCGAGGGCTGCTACCACGGCCACGCCGACTCCCTGCTGGTCAAGGCCGGCAGCGGCTTGCTTACCTTCGGCAACCCGACCTCGGCTGGCGTGCCGGCCGACTTCGCGGCGCATACGATGGTGCTCGACTACAACAACCCGCAGCAACTCGAAGACGCGTTCAGCAAGATGGGCGACCGGATCGCCTGCGTGATCGTCGAGCCGGTTGCGGGCAACATGAACTTGCTGCCTGCCACGCCCGAATTCCTGCAAACCATGCGCCGGCTGTGCAGCGCGCATGGCTCGGTCCTGATTTTCGACGAGGTGATGTCCGGCTTCCGCGTGGCGCTTGGCGGCGCGCAGTCCCTGTACGGCATCGCGCCGGACATGACGGTGCTGGGCAAGGTGATCGGCGGCGGCCTGCCGGTGGCAGCTTTCGGCGGCCGGCGCGACCTGATGCAGCACCTGGCGCCGCTCGGCGCGGTGTACCAGGCCGGCACGCTGTCGGGCAATCCGGTCGCCGTGGCAGCCGGCTTGTCGACGCTCAAGCTGATCCAGCAACCTGGATTCTACGAGTCCCTGGGCGCGACCGGACGCAGGCTGACCGAGGGTCTGGGCCAGGCCGCGCGCGATGCCGGCGTGTCGTTCTGCGCGGCCGCCGTTGGCGGCATGTTCGGCCTGTATTTTGCCGACAAGGTGCCGACGAACTACAGCGAGATGATGACCTGCGACAAGAACCGCTTCAATGCGTTCTTCCATGCAATGCTGGACGAAGGCGTGTACCTGGCACCATCGGCGTTCGAAGCCGGATTCGTGTCGGCGGCACACAGCGATGCGGTGGTCGATGAGACGATTGCAGCGGCGCGCAAGGCGTTTGCGAAGGGCTGAGGCATTACCCATATCCATGGGTGAATGGTTTGGTGGTTTTGCGGCTCTTTGGCTTGCGGTTCGTGTGGTCACACCACCCGCAAGCCAAAAAACCAAAAAACTACGGTCATGGACAACGATCATCCCGGCCCTACTTCAACCACCCACGTTTCCGGAAATACCAGAACGGCGCCACCGCACTGCCCACCATCAGCATCAGCGCAAACGGATAACCCAGGTCCCAGTTCAACTCCGGCAGTATCCTGAAATTCATGCCGTAGATGCTGGCAATCAGCGTCGGCGGCAGGAATGCGACTGACGCCACCGAAAAGATCTTGATGATCTTGTTCTGGTTGATGTTGATGAAGCCGACCGTCGCATCCATCAGGAAGTTGATTTTCTCGAACAGGAAGGCGGTGTGTCCGTCCAGCGATTCGATGTCGCGCAGGATCTGGCGCGCCTCTTCGAACTGGTCGGTGTTGAGCAGGCGGCCACGCATCAGGAAGCTGACTGCGCGCCGCGTATCCATCATGTTGCGGCGGATGCGGCCGTTCAAGTCTTCTTCATGTGCCATCGCGGACAAGGACTCGGCGGCGTGCTGGTCGGTGAAATCTTTCTGCAGCACGCTGCGGCTGACATCTTCCAGACTCTGGTAGATGCCCTCGAGCGCATCGGCCGAATATTCGGCGTCTGTAGCGTACAGGTCCAGCAGCACGTCCTTGTAGTCGTTGATCGAGCCCGGTCGTGAACGAGCGCGCATGCGCACCAGCCGGAACACCGGCAAGTCGTCGGTATGCACCGAAAACAGCATATCCCTGGCGAGGATGAAGGCCACCGTGACCACGCGCGCCGGACCGTCGTCGTCTTCCAGCAGGAAGTCAGTGCGCAGGTGCAGGTCGCCATTCTCGGCTTCGTAGTAACGGGCCGATGCCTCGATGTCCTTGACTTCGTCCTCGTCGGGCAGCGTGATGCCGTAGGCGCTCTTGACCCAGTCGCGCTCCTCGTCGTTGGGGTCGGTCAGGTCGACCCACACCGGAGATATCGTGTCCAGATCTTCCCGGCGGTCGATATTCACCTGGTTCAGGCGGCCATTCTGCAGAAGGAAAACATTGATCATCTGTACTCCCGCGCGCAACCGTCCGGTTGCGCAACAACACCAGCGACGGATCGCGTCGCTGGCTTAATGAATTTTTCGGGGAACGCGGTCAGATGTGACCTGATTGCGCCGCCCGCCAGAATGTGGCGAGCCGCGCAGGAAAAGAAGAAGCGCTTGCTCGCCGGTCAGCCGTCCAATGACGGCACGGTACATGGTGTAGGACTACCCAAGACGGGCTCCGGATACGAAAACAGCGCAAGTGTACTGACATGGCGCGAGTCAGGCAAGCTGATGTGGTATGTAACCAAATGGTAATCAGGGGAGTTCGGCAGCGCGCATCCGGCGCAGGATCAGGCCGGTCCTGCGTTCAAGGTAGCCCGAGCCCTGGTTACGGTCGAAATAGCGCGGGTTGGGCAGCATGACCGCCAGCCGCGCCGCCTGTTCGGGGCCGAGTTGCGACGCCGCGATCCCGTAGTAGTGGCGGGCCGCCGCTTCGGCGCCGAACACGCCGTTGCCCCATTCGACGACATTCAGGTAGATCTCGAATATTCGTTCCTTGTCCATCCAGAATTCGAGCATGTAGGTAATCGCCAGCTCCTGCGTCTTGCGCACGTAGCTGCGCTCACCCGACAGGAACAGGTTCTTGGCCAACTGCTGCGTAATGGTGGAGCCGCCTGACACCACCCGGCCCTTGCGAGTGTTCTTCTGCCACGCCTTTTGCATTGCATTCCAGTCCACGCCTTCGTGTCCGGAGAAATTTGCGTCCTCGGATGCAATGATTGCCCGCTTCAGATGAACCGAGATGCGGTCATAAGGCACCCATTGATGCTGCAGCCGCGCCTTCGGATTTTTTTTCCGGAGCAGCTGCAGCTGGTGATCCATGAAGCTGGTGCTGGATGGATTGTGATTCACCCACCATCCGATTTGCAGGAAATAATAGAGCTGTATGCAGAACACCGCCGCGAAGGCGGTCACGATCAGCAGCAGTAGCAGCTTGCGCAGTACTTTCATTTTTATACCTGCTCCCCGGCGTCCCCCGCCGCACCATGTCAGCCGCGCAATTTCTCGAACAGCTCCGCAGTCGGCGGCCTCACCCCGCGCCAGATCCGGAACGATTCCGCGGCCTGCTCGATCAGCATGCCCAGGCCGTCCCGGCACTGCGCGCCGCATTGTGCTGCAAAACGCAGGAATACGGTCGGTTCGCGACCATACATCATGTCATAAGCGAACGCATTGTCGGCGAAGGACGCTGCATCGACCGGAGGCAATTCAGCATCGAGGCTGGCCGAGGTGGCATTGATGACCATGTCGAAGCGGCCTTGCAGTTCGCCGTAGCCGCAACCGCGGATCTCGCAGCCGCCGGCGCCGCCGCCAGCGCGGAAAGCAGCGGCAAGCTCGTGCGCCTTGTCGACGGTCCGGTTGGCAATCACCAGCTCTGTCGGCTGTTCGGACAGCAGCGGCAGCAGTACGCCGCGGGCGGCGCCGCCGGCGCCGAGCAACAGCACCCGCTTGCCGCGCACCGGCACGCCCGCGTTGACGGTAATATCGGTCACCAGCCCCGCTCCATCGGTGTTGTCGCCGGCAATGCGGCCATCGCTGAAGCTCAGGGTGTTGACTGCGCCTGCGGCGCGCGCCCGCGGCGACAACTCGGTCGCGAGTGCGTGCGCTTCCAGCTTGAACGGCACCGTGACGTTGGCGCCGCAGCCGCCTGCGGCAATGAATTCGCGCACGGTACGCTCGAATCCGTCGAGCGGCGCCAGCAGGCGTTCATAGCTCAGTTGCTGCCCGGTCTGTGCCGCGAACCAGGCGTGGATCTCGGGCGACTTGCTGTGGGCAACCGGATTGCCGATGACGGCATAGCGGGCGGGCATGCTCATCATCCGCCGCGCAATTGGGCTTCGAGCGCATCTTCGCGGGTGAACTTGAAGCGGGTGATGACTTCCCACACATCGTCCTTGCCGGAAGTGCGCATGTTCGCGGGGAAACGGCCGAACGGCGCGGAGCGGCGCACGATGCGCAGCGCCGCATTGTCGAGTGCGGCGTTGCCGGAACTGCGCTCCACCCTGGGGCCACCCTCTTTTTCATAGATGGTGCCGTCATGGAATATCGGTATGTACAAGACCAGTTCTCCATAGATTTTGCGGCCGTTCTCCTGCGGGAAATTCAGGGTGCCGACGTTCTCGAGCTTGCGCTGCAATCCGCTGTAGTACATCGCATAACCGACTTCGCGCGTGCTCGGCGTGATCTGGGTTTTCTTCGGCCGCTGGTTATAGTCCTCGACCTTGCGGCTTATCTCGGCTTCCATCCGCGCCAGCGGGCGCGTACTGTCATAGCGGTCGTTGCCATCCGGCGCCGGCGCAGTCTCGGCCGGCTTTTCGCGCTCAACCGGCGCCGGCGCGCTGCGCTCGGTCTTGCGCGCCTGGGCCAGCATCTTCTGCTGCTGTTCTTCGAGCTTCGCGATGCGACGACGCGCAGCCTGCAGGCTGTCGCCGTCGGCATTCTGCCGCAGGTCGGGCAGTGGCGATTTTGCGCGGCCGGCATTGGCGTTGCCGCCACCATCAAGGTTGGCCTGCGCCAGCGCCTGTGCCTTCACCGGCTTGCTGTCATGCCTGGCATTGACGAGCACGACTTCAAGCCCCGGATCGGTCGGCTTGAAGCGCAAGGCTTCCGGCGGCGCGAATCGAATCGCGAGCAGGACGCCGTGCACCAGCAGCGAGACGCCGATGGCAATTGAAAGCGTGGGATTTCGGGAAATGAACTTCACTTGGGCAAGCCTTGAAAGCGTAAGCGATTTTACGATACCCGCCCCCGCTTTCCTATGATGACGCACGGCCAACGTGACCGCGGCGCCACTTACTGTCCTCGCTCGACATCGGACTCAGCTTCGGGCGACTCGGCCGGCTCCGCAGACTCCTCCGGAGCCGGCGGGATGGTTGCCGCTTCGTCCAGTGCAGCATCCGCTTCCTGATCGGTCAGCATTGCCGCATCGTCAAGTTCCACATCGGCATCTGACATCAGGTCTTCCGCGACGGGACCGGCAACTTCAAGCAGGCGCGCCTCGACCGCAAGGTCGACCTCGTCCCAGCGCAGCAGGTCGAGCCGGACCTGGGTTCCGCGCGCCAGCGGTGCCATTGCCGGCAACTTGATCGTCAGCGGTATGTCGGCCAGCCGCAGGATTTCCTCCTTCAGCACCACCGCATCCACCTGCCGGGCGTTCTCCTGCGTCAACCAGCGCAGGCACCAGTAACGCTCCATGGTCGACTGGAAGTCGGAATAGGCCGCGTAAGCAGCATCGAACGCGGACACGATCGCGAACAGGTCGGCGTCCTTGGGCTTGAAGGTGGCCGCCAGCGGCGCCGCCACGCCATGTTCGACGCAGGCCAGGATCTGCCACTGGTTCACCAGGTCGGTATAGCGCCGCAGCGGGGACGTGCTCCATGCGTACTGGTCCACCCCAAGTCCCTGGTGGGGCGCGGCGTGGGTCAGCATGCGCACCTGCATGCGCGTTCCCCAGCCGCCCTGTGCACGATAGATGCCGGGCACGCCGTGGTCGTTCATCATCTGGCCCCAACTGCTGTTGGCGAAGATCATCAGTTCGGCAACCACCTTGTCCAGCGGTGCGCCGCGACGGCGCCGGAGAATGCTGACGACATCGTTTTCGACATAGAAATTGAAGTCGATCCGGTTGTTCTGTTCCGGCCTCAAGCCAAATGCTGCGCGCTTGGCCATCCGCCCTTGCTCCAGCACCAGCGCCCACTGCCACAACAGGGACAGTTCTTCCTTGTGCGGATAGTCGCCGGAGTTGTTGGCCAGGTTTTCTTCGGTGACGACATCGTCCAGGTCGTTGTGTCTGAGATTGGACGCCATCGGCACCAGTTCGGCCCGTGTCTCCATGCTCTTCACGCTCCAGTCGGCGGTGTCCAGCGTCGCATACAGCGACACGGCCGGACAATCGCGCCCCTCGGCCAGGGTGAAACGTTCCACAAACTCATCCGGCAGCATGGTGATTTTTTCACCCGGCATATAGATAGTGGAGAGCCGCTGCCGAGCCAGTTCGTCAGCCGCGTCGCCACGCTTGATGCCCAGCGCGGGAGCGGCGATATGGATGCCGACACGGATCATGCCGTCGCTCAGGGTGGTCACCGAAAAAGCGTCATCGATCTCGGTCGTGCTGACGTCGTCGATCGAAAAGGCCCTGACATCGGCCCGTTCCAGCTTCCCGACCTGGGGCGTGGGCAAGAGCGGAAAACCGGTCCCGCGCGGGAAATACTCCATCAGGAACGGCGCGCAGTGCAGTTCCTTGGTGGAGGAAATTCCGCCGGTCTCCAGCATCAGGCGCTGGGGCGTGGTCTGCATCTCGACGCAAGCGGTGTCTAGGGCCTTGTACTCGATGCTGTTCTTGTCGGGCTTGAACAGCAGCTGCCGTGCTTGCGCACGCAGCGCCTCGGGCAAGCGGTGCGCCTTCAGTTCCTCGACATAGCTTGCCTGCAGCAGCGCCTGCTGCCGCTTTTTTTCCAGACCGGCCAGCGCTGCCTTCAGCGAGGTCTCGGGTGCCGCCTTGTAGCGGCCCCGGCCCTTGCGGTAGAAATACATGGGCGAAGCATGCAGCCTGAGCAGCAAGCCTGCGGCTTCATGCGGCTTCGGTTCATGGCCGAAATATTCCACGCCAAGATCGGAGAAACCGAACTCGTCCTGCCCCGCAACTTCCCACAGGAAATCAAGGTCGATCTCGTCAGCCACCACCCGCGCATCGCGCAGCAATTCTTCCGGCGACGGCGCGGCAAATTGCAGCAGCACGTCGCGCGAGCGCACCTTGGTGCGCTTGCCCGACTGGGTCTCGACCTGCCACGCCTCGCCCTGCTGGGAGAGCACGGCCCCGGCCTTGAAATCGCCGGATTCTTCAAAAAACAAATTCATTCAGTGCACACTATGGGTTGATGTCGACGTGACAGAACGACAGCACGTCGTCGATATATTTGGCGAAGTCCGACAGTCCGTGATCGCTGCCTTCAATGACGCGTTGCCGGGCTCCGGCGTAATGGGCTGTCATTTCGCGCCAGTCCAGTACCTCGTCGCCGGTTGCCGCGATCAGGAAATAGCGCTCGGGCCGGGTAATTGCCGGGATGGCAAGTGCTTTCAATTCATCGATGTATTCGCGCCGGAACTCGAAGGTCTCGTTCGAATGCCACGCGGGCAACACGCCAATGTACTGCTCCAGGTCGCGCGGCGGCGCCACCGCCGGGTTCAGCAGCGCTGCCCGGCAACCCGTCTTCTCGGCCAGCCAGGTTGCATAATAACCCCCGAGCGAGGAACCGATCAGGCACAACTGGTCGCCGGGAACGCCGGCAACCAGGTCTTCCACCAGTGCGATCGCTTCCTTCGGAGAAGCAGGAAGTTGCGGGCAGCGATACTGCCCGGACAGGCCCAGGGCACGCATGCGCTGATCCAGCAGGCGTGCCTTGAACGAGAGCGGCGAGGATCGGAATCCATGCAGGTAGACGATCAATAGTATCTTTCAGTTCAAGGCCACGAATTCAGAAATTCACGGCATCAGGTCAGGTTGCGGTTCTGGAACTGGAAGGTTCGCCAAGCCGGTCGAGAATCTTCTGGTGAACGCCGCCGAATCCGCCGTTGCTCATTACCAGTATGTAGTCGCCGGGGCGGGCATCGCTTGTCACCGCCGCCACCAGTTCTCCCAGGTCGTCGAACGCGCGGGCCCGCGCCCCCAGCGGCGACAAGGCTTCGCCCAGGTTCCAGCCGAGCGCATCCCGGCCTTCGCGGGCGCCATAGCCATAGATCAGGTCGGCTTGTCCAAGGCTGCCTGGCAGCGCGCTTTTCATGGTCCCGAGCTTCATTGTGTTCGAGCGTGGCTCGAGCACCGCCAGGATGCGGGCCGCACCGACCTTGCTGCGCAAACCGGCGACCGTGGTCTCGATCGCGGTCGGATGATGGGCAAAATCGTCATACACCGTGACGCCCCCCGCCTGGCCGCGCACTTCCATGCGCCGCTTGACGTTGCGAAACGCCGCCAGCGACTGGATTGCCTGTGCTGGCGGCACGCCGACATGCCGGGCGGCCGCGATCGCAGCCAGCGCATTGAGCCGGTTGTGCTCGCCGGTCAGCTCCCAGCTGACGGTCCCCTGCAGCGCGCCGTCAAGAAACACCTCGAAACGACCGTCCTCGAATTCCCGCAGCGTCCATCCCAGATGTTCTCCGCCCCTTTCGCCGCCCCTTTGGCCGGAATTTCCGCCAAAACGCTCCACCTCGCTCCAGCAGCCACGGGCCAACACCCGGTCCAGCGATGCCTCGCGGCCGTTGACGATCAAGCGGCCGATTCCCGGCACGGTGCGCACCAGATGGTGGAACTGGGTTTCGATCGCTGTCAGGTCGGGGAAGATGTCGGCGTGATCATATTCCAGGTTGTTCAGTACCGCCGTTTTGGGCCGGTAATGGACGAACTTGCTGCGCTTGTCGAAAAACGCCGTATCGTACTCGTCGGCTTCGATCACGAAGAAAGGCGTGCCGCCCGGGCCCGACAGGCGGGCGGAAATGCCAAAATTCATCGGCACGCCGCCAATCAGGAAGCCGGGATGGTAACCGGCGTCTTCCAGTATCCAGGCCAGCATCGAGGTGGTGGTCGTCTTTCCATGGGTGCCGGCCACCGCCAGCACCCATTTGTCCTGCAGGATGTGCTCGCCTATCCATTGCGGCCCGGATGTGTAGCGCAGCCCCTTGTTCAGGATCGCTTCCATCAGCGGATTGCCGCGCGAAACGACATTGCCGATCACATACAGGTCCGGTTCGAGGGCCAGCTGCCCGGTGCCGAACCCTTCGATCAGTTCAATGCCCTGCGCTTGCAACTGGGTGCTCATCGGCGGATAGACGTTGGCGTCGCAGCCGGTCACGCGATGTCCGGCCTCCCGGGCCAGGACCGCAAGTCCGCCCATGAAAGTCCCGCAGATGCCTAGGATATGGATATGCATTGTAAAATCACCGATTCGAATACCGCGATTCTACCCGACCCGCACCCGCGAGCCATGCCGACCGACCACCCATCCGATGCGGAACAGCTGCGCGCAGAAATCGCAGCAGCAGCAGCAAGAATGATTGCTGAAGATGGCGCCGACTATTCGACCGCCAAGCGCAAGGCCATCCGGCAACTGCTTGGCCAGCGACGGGTACGCGGCGACGTGCTGCCCGACAATGCGCAGATCGAGGACGAAGTGCGTGCTTACAACGAACTCTTCCTCAGCGATTCGCAACCAGCCCGGCTACAGAGCTTGCGCCAACTGGCGCTCGAGATCATGACTGATTTGCAAATGTTTTCTCCCTATCTGACCGGTGCGGTCCTGAACGGAACGGCCGGCGAGCACTCGGACATCCACCTTCAACTGTTCACCGACAGCCCCAAAGACGTGGAAATCCACTTGTTGAACCGGCATGTCGACTTCGAGGTGTCTGAAGTGCCGCATTTTTCGGGGCGGGCCGATCCGGTCGAGCGCCTGAGCTTCCTGCACCGCCGCGAGGGCGTGCACCTGGTCATTCATGATGTCGACGACCTGCGCGCCGGACGCCGCAGGCCGGACGGGCGCAACATTGAACGAGCCGACCTGAACGCCGTGCGCCTGCTGGTCGAACAAGGCCGCCAATGAAACGCACTTTCCCCATACTGATAGCATTCGGCATTCTTTTTGCTGGCATCGGCGTTTATTTTGGCGTGAACGAGTACTCTCCCAAGGCGCCCGCGGATGATGGCGGGGTCCGCCTTTTCGCCCTTTCACTGCCGGATGCCAAAGGAAGCAGCATCGCGCTGAGTCAATACCGCGGCAAGCCGGTGCTGGTCAATTTCTGGGCTACCTGGTGCCCGCCATGCGTGGACGAGATGCCGGAACTGAATGCACTGCAGCAGGAATTTGGCGCACAGAAAATGCAAATTATCGGCATCGGTATCGATTCTGCAACAAACATCGCCGATTTTGCGGTAAAGCAAAAGATTGATTACCCGCTGCTGGTGGGTGGCGCAGGTGGTACGGATCTCTCGCGCCAGCTGGGAAACAAGGCCGGGGGACTGCCTTTCACGGTCCTGATAGACGCCTCCGGCAAGGTCAGGAAACAATATCTGGGACGAGTGAAAATAGAGCAGTTGCGCAGCGACCTGCGCGCGCTGTAACCGGGCAGGAGCATTTCTTCTTGCCAATCCGCTTCATTTAACGGCAAAATGCCGCCATCGTCGTCAAACGGAGTCCGGCTCTTGGCCAAAAACATCCTCTTGCTGAATGGGCCGAACCTGAATCTACTCGGCACCCGCGAGCCGGAGGTCTATGGCCGGACCACACTGGACGATGTAGTCCGTGCAGCGGCGGCGCAGGTGGCGCAGGCAGGCGCGCAATTCCATCACCTGCAGAGCAATCATGAAGGCGAGCTGATTGACCGCATCCAGGCAGCAAAGGGTGACAAGGTGGACGCAATCGTGATCAACCCGGGCGGCCTGACGCATACCAGCGTCGCGCTGCGAGACGCCCTTGCCGGCGTGGCCATTCCGTTTGTCGAAGTGCATATCTCCAACGTGCATGCCCGGGAAACATTTCGTCACCACTCGTATCTGTCGGCCATAGCGGTCGGCGTGGTCTGCGGACTGGGCGTGGATGGCTATCGCGCCGCGATCGACTTTGCCCTGAACCGTCTCTAGCAGCATCCCCCACAATTCCGCCGGCCACGCAGTGCCGGCACAAGCACAGCATAAAAATTCCAGAGGATCTTATGGACCTACGCAAACTCAAGACGCTGATTGACCTTGTCGCCGAATCCGACATCGCAGAACTCGAAGTAACGGAAGGCGAAAGCAAGGTCCGGATCGTCAAATCGAGCACCTTGCCGCAAAACCAGATGGTAATGTTGCCGCAGGCCCAAATGGCTGCATCGGCTCCGCAGCCCGCCGCCATCCCGGCAGCAGCTCCCGAGCCCGCAGCTGCCCCGGCAGCACCCGTGGGACATGTGGTGAAATCGCCGATGGTAGGTACGTTCTACCGCGCGGCGACCCCGGGAGCAGCCCCCTTCGTCGACATCGGCTCCACGGTCAAGGAAGGCGACACGCTTTGCATCATCGAAGCGATGAAGCTGCTGAACGAAATCGATGCAGAGGTCGCCGGCGTGATCAAGCAAGTGCTGGTGGAAAACGGCCAGCCGGTCGAATTCGGGCAACCACTGTTCATTATTGGCTGAGCGGGCCAGGCCGGCGATCGGCCTCCCGTCTAACGCAAGACACTCCCTATGTTCGAAAAAATCCTGATTGCCAACCGCGGCGAAATTGCGCTGCGCGTGCAGCGCGCCTGCCGTGAGATGGGCATAAAAACGGTCGTCGTCCATTCTGAAGCCGATCGCGAAGCCAAGTATGTGAAGCTGGCCGACGAATCGGTGTGCATCGGCCCGGCCTCGTCGACCCACAGCTACCTCAGCATGCCGGCCATCATCAGCGCCGCCGAAGTGACGGATGCCGAGGCGATTCACCCGGGCTACGGCTTCCTGTCCGAGAACGCCGACTTCGCGGAGCGGGTCGAACAGTCCGGTTTCGTGTTCATCGGGCCGCGCCCGGAGTCGATTCGCCTGATGGGCGACAAGGTCTCGGCCAAGCAGGCCATGATCAAGGCCGGCGTTCCCTGCGTTCCCGGCTCGGACGGCGCCCTGCCCGAGGATCCGAAGGAAATCATCCGGATCGCGCGCAAGGTCGGCTACCCGGTGATCATCAAGGCTGCCGGCGGCGGCGGCGGACGCGGCATGCGCGTGGTCCATACGGAAGCCGCCCTGCTGTCGGCGGTTGCCATGACCCGCACCGAAGCCGGATCCGCATTCGGCAACCCCGAAGTCTATATGGAGAAGTACCTGGAAAATCCGCGCCACGTGGAGATCCAGGTGCTGGCCGACGAATTCCGTAATGCGGTCTGGCTGGGCGAGCGCGACTGCTCGATGCAACGCCGGCACCAGAAAGTCATCGAGGAAGCACCGGCTGTCGGCATTCCGCGCAAGATCGTCGAGCGCATCGGCGACCGCTGTGCAGAAGCCTGCCGCAAGATGGGTTACCGCGGCGCCGGCACTTTCGAATTCCTGTACGAAAACGGCGAGTTCTACTTCATCGAGATGAACACCCGGATCCAGGTCGAGCACCCGGTGACGGAAATGATCACCGGCATCGACCTGGTGCAGGAACAGATCCGCGTCGCGGCGGGCGAGAAGCTGCGCTTCCGCCAGCGCGATATCGAACTGAAAGGGCATGCGCTCGAGTGCCGCATCAATGCCGAGGACCCGTTCAAGTTTACGCCCTCCCCCGGACGCATAACGTCCTGGCATCCGCCCGGTGGCCCCGGCATCCGCGTCGATTCCCATGCTTATGCCGGCTACTATGTCCCTCCTCACTACGACTCCATGGTCGGCAAGGTGATTTCCTACGGCGCCACGCGCGACCAGGCGATCCGCCGGATGCAGATCGCGCTGTCGGAAATGGTGGTCGAAGGCATACTGACCAATATCCCCCTGCATCGGGAACTGATGGTGGACGCACGCTTCATCGAGGGCGGCACCAACATCCATTATCTTGAACAGAAACTCGCGAACCGCCCGGACCTTGTAAAAGGTTCGCTGCCAGTGACAAAAGCCTGAGCGATACGACATGAGCTGGACTGAAATCGTCATCGAAGTACCGCGGCAACATGCCGAACCCCTGTCGGATGCGCTGATGGATGCGGGTGCGCTGTCGGTTTCAGTCGAGGACGCGGATGAGGGCACGGAAGCAGAACAGCCCCTGTTCGGCGAGCCGGGCATGGAGCCGGCCGAAGCGGCCTGGGAACGCAGCCGGGTCATCGCGCTGATCAACGCCGACGCGGCGCATGCCGAGCTGGTCGCTGCGGCCACCGCAGCGGTCGGCATGCCCGCAGGCACGCCCTATTCGGTACGCACGGTGGAAGAGCAGGACTGGGTCCGGCTGACGCAATCCCAGTTCGACCCAATTCATATTGGCAAGAACATCTGGGTGGTGCCGAGCTGGCACCAGGCGCCGGATCCCGAGGCCCTGGTGCTGGAACTCGACCCCGGCCTCGCTTTCGGCACCGGCAGCCATCCGACCACCCGGCTTTGCATGGAATGGCTGGAACAGAACCCGCCCACCGGCAAGACAGTGCTCGACTACGGCTGCGGCTCCGGAATCCTGGCGCTGGTCGCCAGCAAGCTCGGCGCGGCCGAAGTGATCGGGGTGGACATCGATCCGCAGGCGATTGAAAGCGCCCGCTTCAATGCGCAGCGCAACGCCTGCGACATCACCTGGTATGTCCCGGAGGAATTCGCACCCGTTGCAGCCGGTCGGCAGTTCGACACGGTCGTCGCCAATATCCTCGCCAGCCCGCTCAAGCTGATGGCGCCGATGTTGTGCGGCCGGATCGGCCCGGGCGGCTCGCTGGTCCTGTCCGGCGTGCTGGCACGCCAGGCGCAGGAAGTGATTGCCGCTTACGCTCCCTACCTCGCGCTTGCCGTCTGGGCCGAGCACGACGGCTGGGTAGCCCTGGCTGGAAGCCGGGGGCCGTAACATGTCGCTGGCCACGCGATGCCCGTACTGCCAGACTACCTTCAGGGTCACCCATGACCAGTTGAAGCTGCGCAGCGGGCTGGTCCGCTGTGGCTCCTGCAAGGAAATATTCAACGGCGTCGAGCACCTGCTTCCCCCCAGTGCAGCCGCCAGCCCTGCTGCCACGCCTGCCACATCGATTGCCACAACTGCAGCGCCGCCAGTCGGCGAGATGCCGATGGCGCGCACTGCCGCGGCCACGACCACGGCCACGACGCAGCGCGCAGCAGATGTATCCAGTCCGAGTGGGTCCGAGCATGCTGGCGAACTTGCCAACCCACCCGAGAGCGGGTCGCAACCCATCCTCGCCGAAGCCGCGCCAGCGCAATCCGCATCCATTGCCACCGCTGCCACCGCCTCCGCCGCTACCGCCGATGCCGATCTGCAGGAACGGGCCGCGACCGAGGAGCAGCCGCACCGCACCGAACCCATTGCACATTACCAGCCGGCCGATGCCGGTCCGGAAACGGCTGACCAGGACGTCGACCCGCTCACCCGTATGACGCTGATGGACATCCGCCCGGCGGCGGACGGACATGAGCGGCCGCACGAGCAAACCGCGCCGCACGGCCGCGAAGCGGATGAGGTCAGCCGGGCAATCGACGAATTGCAGAGCAAACCCTGGCGTCAAAGTGGCGCAGATGGCGAGGTTTCCGACGAAATCGACGCGCTGGACGACGAAGAACCGGAATTCGTGCGGCGCGCACGCCGCCAGCAGCGGCTCGGCAAGCGGCTGCGCCTGGCCTTGATGGCGGGCTCGGTGGTGCTTGCGATGCTGGCCGTGCTGCAAGCCGGCATCGCCTTTCGTACCACTATCGCCGCGCACTGGCCGGCCACGATGCCGGCGCTGTCCCAGCTTTGCAGCACATTCGGCTGCAAAGTCGGCACGCCGGCGCAAATTGAGTTCGTCACGATCGAATCGCACGAACTGCAAGCCATGCCGGCCAGCGACAATACCTTCACGCTCGGCCTCCTGTTGCGCAACCGCAGCAGCATCGCCCAGGAATGGCCGCACCTGCAACTGACCCTCAAGGATCAGAACGGGCAGCCGGTCGTGCGCCGCGTCCTGGCGCCATCCGAATACCTGACGGCGCAGGACCGCAGCCGTGGCTTCGGTCCCACCTCCGAAAAACCGGTGCGCATGACGTTCTCGCTAACGCAGCTGAAGGCGTCCGGTTACGAACTACAGCTTTTTTACCCCTAGCTCCTGGCGCCCAGGCGCACGCCATTACCGAAACTGAACGGATTACACAAATGACCTCCCTGATTTGCGGCTCCCTGGCCTTCGACACCATCATGTCCTTCCACGGCCGCTTTTCCGAAGCCCTGCTTGCGGACCAGTTGCACAAGATTAACGTGGCGTTCCTGGTACCCAGCCTGCGCCGCGAATTCGGCGGCTGCGCCGGCAACATCGCCTACAACCTGAAGCTGCTGAACGGCGATCCGCTGATCATGGCGACCATCGGGCAGGATGGGGACGGCTACCTGCAGCGGCTCGATGCCCTGGGCATCAGCGCGCGCTGCATCCAGCCCATACCCGCTTCCTACACCGCGCAGGCATTCATCACGACCGATGCAGCAAGCAACCAGATCACCGCATTCCATCCGGGCGCGATGACGTATTCCCACCAGAACCGCGTGGCCGATGCAGGCCCGGTGAAGCTTGCCATCATCGCGCCCGATGGCCGCGACGGCATGCTCCAGCATGCGCGCGACTGCGCCGAGCTTGGCGTTCCGTTCATCTTCGATCCGGGCCAGGGATTGCCGATGTTCGACGGTGCCGAATTGCGCCAGTTCATCGAACTGGCCAGCTATGTCGCGGTGAATGACTATGAAGGCGAATTACTGAGCGAGCGGACTGGCTTGTCGTTCGAGCAGATCGCGCAACAGCTGAAAGCCTTGGTGGTCACGCGCGGCGAGCACGGCGCCCAGGTCTTTACCGATGGCAAGCGCATCGACATTCCGAGCGTGCCAGTGGAGCAGGTGATCGACCCGACGGGATGCGGCGATGCATTCCGCGCGGGAATGCTGTACGGACTGACGCAAGGGATGGACTGGCCCACCACCGGCCGGCTGGCGAGCCTGATGGGATCGATCAAGATCACGCACCAGGGCGGCCAGAATCATGCGCCGTCGGTGGCGGAAATCGGAGAGCGGTTTCAGCAGGCTTTCGGGTATCGGTACGCCTGAAATCTTCCACTTGACGGGGGCACCAGGTCAATCGCCCAGCAGCATCTTCCTGACACTGTCGAGATCCATGTTGCTCCGGATCTCGACCAGCTTGCGCCGGCCGGTCTGCCCCTGCACTACTTCCACGCTGGCCTTGCTCACGCCGAGCAGCTTGGCCAGCATGCGCACCAGTTCCTCGTTGGCACGACCCTCGATCGGCAGCGCCTGCAGGCGGATCCTGATGACGCCCTCCACCTCTCCGGCCACTTCACTTTTCCGCGCGTTCGGGACAACCTGGACCGCCAGCCGCACCATCTCCCGCTTCATGCCATCAGCAGCACGGCACCCGACAGGGACAGCGCGATGCGCAAGACGATGAAAGCAAGGATAGGCGACAGGTCGACACCTGCGATCGGCGGCAGGATGCGTCGAAAGGGGCGCATCACCGGTTCATTGAGGGCGCGAACGAAGGGCGCCAGCGGCGCATTCGGATTGACCCAGCTGAAGACGATTTCGATGATGAGCGCGCCCATCAGGCTATACAGTATCCAGCTCAGCAGCTGATACAGCGCCAACGCCAGCACCGCTCCTGGCATGAACCTGTTGCCCAAAGCCGTTGTGATCGCGGCAAACGCCAACGCGACCAGGAATGCCGCCACCAGCGAGGCCCAGTCATAGCCAGCCACGCCCGGCACGACCCGGCGCAGCGGACGCACCAGCCAGTCGGTCAGGCGGACGATGAAATCGCCGAACGGAGAAGGCGGGCGCACCCGCACGGCCTGGCACCAGAAACGCAGCCAGAACAGGAAACCAAGCGTGCTGGCAACGAAATCAAGGATCAGGGTGAGAATACTGGTCAGCACGGATACTCCTCAAAAAAAATTCCCGCCGCACGACGGGCATGCAGCGGGAATTGTGCCCGAAGCGAATCGGGCTTCCAAGCAGTGCTGGAATTACGGACGGGTACCGGTCGGGAACGGCCAGGCCGCTGCCGGATTCAGCACAGTCTTCACAGCAGGTGCAGCTGCAGCTGCAGGTTTCGCAGCAGCAGGCTTCTCTGCTTTCTTGGCAACCGGCTTCTTGGCAGGAGTCGGCTTCGCAGCAGGCTTGGCCGGAGCTGCAGGCTTCTTCGTAGCAGCTGGCTTGGCAGCAGGCTTCTTCGTAGCAGCCGGCTTGGCAGCAGGCTTCTTCGCAGCAGCAGGCTTGGCGGCCGGTTTCTTGGCAACAGCCGGCTTTTTAACAGCGGCCTTCTTGGGAGCAGCCTTTTTAGCAGCGGCTTTCTTCGGCGCTGCTTTCTTGGCGACGACTTTCTTGGCTGCTGCCTTCTTCGGTGCTGCTGCTTTCTTGGCTACCGCTTTCTTGGCGACGACTTTCTTGGCCGCTGCCTTCTTCGGTGCTGCTGCTTTCTTGGCTACCGCTTTCTTGGCGACGACTTTCTTGGCCGCTGCCTTCTTCGGTGCTGCTGCCTTCTTCGCTACGACCTTCTTCGCGACTGCTTTCTTCGCTACGACCTTCTTGGCTGCTGCCTTCGGAGCCGCTTTCTTGGCTACGACCTTCTTGGCTGCTGCCTTCGGAGCCGCTTTCTTGGCTACGACTTTCTTGGCTGCTGCTTTCTTGGGCGCGGCTGCTTTCTTGGCCGCGGGCTTCACAGCCGCTTTTTTAGCGGCCGGTTTCTTTGCTGCTGTTGCCATTTGATTCTCCTTCACGTGATGGGATATCAAGCTATGAAAACCCCCCTGCAACATCGCGATGAGGCAGGTGGATTATTCATCGGCGCAAGCGTTCATCGTTTGCGCTAATGAATTCGGCACCAGCTGAACTGCTGCATCTCCTCGCATATGCAGCACTTCAGCCATTCGTTGGCGCGCCCCGGCCTACTGCTCTCGGGAACGCGCGCCAAAAAAAACGCCGGCTACACCGCCGGCGTTGGAATACTGTTTCTGGACAGACAAACCCTTTTTCGAAGAATACGATGCCTTGCCCTCTATCTTCGGGCGCTGCGCAAGATGCAGTGTGGCGCGTACAGGTCGTCTACTGTCCATCAATCTTTTTATTTGCCTTTCCGAGTTCGCAGCCTCGGGTCATGCTGGCCGACTGCGCTGCGATCTCACACCTTCCCGGATCCGGTCCGTCTGCCTTGGTTCAGGACTTCAGCGCTTGCTCATCGGCGGCGCTTGCTTCGCTTGCCGCATTCATCGTGAGGCCAGCGCATTCGCCTGATCGATCACGCGGTAAAAAATTTTCATACCGATATCGACGAATGCCGCGATTATGAGACCGCGCGAATTTTTTTGTCAACAAATTGACACTGCATTGATGCACATGCGAGACATCAGTGCGCAACAACTCATGCAGCTCATCCTTCGCGTGTTCAAGCAAAGCACCCGCACATGAAACAAGACGCAGATAAAACAGTGACAGCCTGATCCTTGTGCGGTTCCCTTCAGCAGGAATCCGGAGGAGCGAAGTTCATCATTCCCAGTTGAGCGCGCCGCCGGTCTGGTACTCGATCACGCGCGTCTCGAAGAAATTGCGCTCCTTCTTCAAATCGATCATCTCGCTCATCCAGGGGAACGGATTTTCTTCCTGCGCAAACAGCGGGTCCAGGCCGATCTGCTGCGCGCGACGGTTTGCGATGAAGCGCAGGTAGCCTTTGAACATCGGCGCGTTCAGCCCCAGCACGCCACGCGGCATGGTGTCCTCTGCGTAGCGATACTCCAGGTCCACTGCCTTCAGGAACAGGGCTTTTATTTCGTCGCGGAAGGCCGGCGTCCACAGGTGCGGGTTTTCGAGCTTGATGGTGTTGATCAGGTCGATCCCGAAATTGCAGTGCATGGACTCGTCGCGCAGGATGTACTGGTACTGCTCGGCAGCGCCCATCATCTTGTTCTGGCGGCCGAGCGCCAGGATCTGCGTGAAGCCGACGTAGAAGAACAATCCCTCCATCAGGCATGCGAACACGATCAGCGACTTCAACAGCTTCTGATCGTTCTCCGTTGTGCCGGTGGCGAATTGCGGATCGGTCAGCGTATCGATGAACGGGATCAGGAACTGGTCCTTGTCGCGGATCGACTCGACCTCGTGGTAGGCATTGAACACCTCGCCCTCGTCGAGCCCGAGCGACTCGACGATGTACTGGTAGGCGTGGGTGTGGATCGCTTCTTCGAACGCCTGCCGCAGCAGGTACTGGCGGCATTCCGGGGCCGTGATGTGGCGATAGGTGCCGAGCACGATGTTGTTGGCGGCGAGCGAATCGGCGGTGACGAAGAAGCCGAGGTTGCGCGTGACCAGGCGACGCTCGTCGTCGGTCAGGCCGTTCGGGTTCTTCCACAGCTCGATGTCGCGCTGCATGTTGATTTCCTGCGGCATCCAATGGTTGGCGCAGCCGGCCAGGTACTTGTCCCATGCCCATTTGTATTTGAACGGGACCAGCTGGTTGACGTCGGTCTGGCCATTGATGATGCGCTTGTCGGCTGCATTGACGCGCCGCTGCAACTGCTCGGCCGTGACCTTGACAGGCGGCGCTACCAGGCCGGGATCCAGTGCAACATTGTGCATGGCTTGCAGCGCAGGGGCAGCTGGCGCCGGCATCGGGGGTTGAGTCGCACGTGTGGTTGCGGGGGTGACTTCGTCGTCCCAGGACAGCATGTCTTTTCCTCTTTGATCTTGGGTTGCCCGGCCTCATCGGCCGGTCAGGGGAAGCCGCGGCTTCCGGTGCATCGTTTCCCCACGCGCCTGCTGTTTGCGCAATCGCGTGGGCTGTGCGCCTAGGCGCTTACTGGCAGGCTTCGCATTCCTCGAAGCCCGGATCGCCGGGGCGCAACATGCAGGCGGGTCCGGCCAGGTCTTCCTGCGCGGCTGCGGCTGCTGCGGTTGCTGCTGCCGCGGCCATGCCGCCATCGGTCGGCACCGCGTTCAGCGCACCGGTCTTGGACGTCGATTTCTCGGTGTGCGTGGCGCCGATCGTGCGCAGGTAATAGGTGGTCTTCAGGCCGCGCAGCCAGGCCAGCTTGTAGGTCTCGTCGAGTTTCTTGCCGGAAGCGCCTGCCATGTAGATGTTCAGCGACTGCGCCTGGTCGATCCACTTCTGCCGGCGCGAGGCGGCTTCCACCAGCCACTTCGGGTCGACTTCAAACGCCGTGGCGTACAGGTCGCGCAGGTCCTGCGGGATGCGGTCGATCTTGGCCAGGCTGCCATCGAAGTACTTGAGGTCGGAAATCATCACCTCATCCCACAAGCCGCGGGCCTTCAGGTCGCGCACCAGGTGTTCGTTGATTTCGGTGAACTCGCCGGACAGGTTCGACTTGACGTACAGGTTCTGGTAAGTCGGCTCGATGCAGGCCGCCACGCCAATGATGTTGGAGATGGTTGCCGTCGGCGCGATCGCCACGCAGTTGGAGTTGCGCATGCCGAACTGCTTGATACGGGCACGCAGGGGAGTCCAGTCCATGCTCTCGCTCTGGTCGACCTCAAGGTAGCCGCCGCGCTCCTCGGCCAGGAGCTTGACGGAATCCTGCGGCAGGATGCCGCGGTCCCACAGCGAACCGGGATAGGAGCTGTAACGGCCACGCTCCTCGGCCAGCTCGGTCGAGGCCCAGTAGGCGTAGTAGCAGACCGCTTCCATCGAACGATCGGCAAATTCGACCGCATCATTGGAGGCGTAGGGCACGCGCATCATGTGCAGGCAATCCTGGAAACCCATGATTCCCATGCCAACCGGACGATGGCGCAGGTTGGAGTCGCGCGCCTTCTTGACCGCGTAATAGTTGATGTCGATCACGTTATCCAGCATCCGCATCGCAGTGCGGATGGTCTTTTGCAGCTTGACGTGGTCGAGCTTGCCGTCCTTCATGTGGGCCGGCATGTTGACCGAACCCAGGTTGCAGACCGCGATTTCCGAATCGTTGGTGTTGAGCGTGATCTCGGTGCAGAGGTTGGAGCTGTGCACCACGCCGACGTGTTGCTGCGGCGACCGGATATTGCAGGGATCCTTGAACGTGATCCAGGGATGACCGGTCTCGAACAGCATCGACAGCATCTTGCGCCACAGGTCGGTGGCCTGGACCGTCTTGAACAGCTTCAGCTCACCGCTGGCGGCTTTGGCTTCGTAGCCCAGGTAGGCCTGCTCAAAGGCACGGCCCACCTTGTCGTGCAGGTCCGGCACATCGCTCGGCGAGAACAGCGTCCATGCGCCTTTTTCCATCACCCGTTTCATGAACAGGTCGGGAATCCAGTTCGCGGTGTTCATGTCGTGGGTGCGGCGGCGGTCGTCGCCGGTGTTCTTGCGCAGGTCGAGGAATTCCTCGATATCCATGTGCCAGGTCTCGAGGTAGGCGCAGACTGCGCCCTTGCGCTTGCCGCCCTGGTTGACCGCGACGGCGGTGTCATTGACCACTTTCAGGAACGGCACCACGCCCTGCGACTTGCCATTGGTGCCCTTGATATGGGCACCCAGGGCGCGCACCGGGGTCCAGTCATTGCCCAGTCCGCCGGCAAACTTGGCCAACAGCGCGTTTTCCTTGATCGCATCGTAGATGCCCTCGAGATCGTCGCCAACCGTGGTCAGGTAGCAGGAGGACAGCTGGGAACGCTGGGTGCCGGAGTTGAACAGGGTCGGCGTCGAGCTCATGAAATCGAAGCTCGACAGCAGGTTGTAGAACTCGATGGCGCGCGCCTCGCGGTTGATTTCGTTCAAGGCCAGGCCCATTGCCACGCGCATGTAGAACGCCTGTGGCATCTCGATACGGGTGCCCTGCACATGCAGGAAGTAGCGGTCGTACAGTGTCTGCAGTCCGAGGTAACCGAATTGCAGGTCACGGTCCGGCACCAGCGCCTCGGCCAGTTTCGCCAGGTCGAACTGTGCCAGTTTCGAATCCAGCAGCTCGGCCTGGATACCCTTCTTGATGAAGCGCGGGAAATAGTCGAGGTAGTGGGTATGCGCGTCCTTCTGCGCCACTTCCTGGCCAAACACTTCTTTACGGATCGTATGCATCAGCAGGCGCGCAGTGACCAGGCTGTAGGCCGGATCCTTTTCCATCAGGGCGCGGGCGGCCAGGATGGCTGACTTGTGCAACTCTTCCACCGGCACGCCGTCGTACAGGTTCTTGACGGTCTCGGCCAGGATCCCTTCGGCATCTACCTGCTTGTCCAGTCCGACGCAGGCGGCCACGATCAGGTCGCGCACCTGTTGCATGTCGAGCGGACGGCGCTGGCCATTCTCGGTCACGTGCAACTGCACGGCGGCCGGCGCTGCCCTGGATGCCTGTTGCTGCGCCCGCTCTTCCATGCGCCTGGCGCGATACAGCACATACGCCCGCGCAACATCATGTTCGCCCGAACGCATCAGCGACAGTTCAACCTGATCCTGCACGTCTTCAATATGGAATGTGCCGCCGGCAGGCTGGCGCCGCACCAGTGCGGACACGACCAGACCGGTCAACTGCTCGACCATCTCGCGCACCCGCGCGGACGCTGCGCCCTGTCCGCCGTTGACAGCCAGGAAGGCCTTGGTCATTGCGATGGAAATCTTGGAAGGCTCGAAGCCGACTACCGCACCATTACGGCGAATGATTCGGTAATCCCCCAACGATGCCTGCGTCTGCAAGGCGGAAGGAACCGCGCCGGCAGCCGTATGCATGGCGCCGATATCTGTAGATTTGGTGGAAATGACTTCGGATGTTGAGTGCACTTGGCCTCCTGGACTCTGATTTTTGAGCAACCTTGGCTGCTGGTCTTGATGCGCCCCGGCGGGGGCGGATGCCTGGATACTGCTACGCCGGCCATCAACAGCATCGCTTCGATGGCCGGCATGAAACCGGTTATTGACGGGTCTGTCCTACGGCCCGGCCCTGCATGGAACGCACTGCAAAGTACCGCAACCTGCCAACGAACAGCCCCCATGAGAATCGTGGGATGGATACTACATCTAGTTGCTTGAATCGTTGCGTGCACTAATTCTAGTGCCCACTACCGCACTTCGCAACAGAAAAATTTGTGGTTTTGCAGCAAAACTGCAGGTTTCCGACGATTGACTTTTACGCGCCGATCGGGAAACTCAGTGCCGCGAGATGTTCAGGAGCGGGTTTCGGCGCCTGCAGCAGCATGCGCAAATGCTGCCAGTCGAAGCAGGGACCGGGATCGGTCTTGCGGCCGGGAGCAATGTGCTCGTGACCGGCCACATGCCGCAGCGGATACCTGTGCGCAAGCGCGATGGCCAGCGCTGCCAGGGTCCGGTACTGACTGTCGGCGAAGGGTCGGAAGTCGCTGCCCTCGAGTTCGACGCCGATCGAAAAATCGTTGCATCGTTCGCGCCCCTCGAACACCGAAACCCCGGCATGCCATGCCCGCTCGTTGGCGGAAACAAACTGCAGCAGGGCACCTTCCCGGGTGATCAGGAAATGCGAAGACACCCGCAAGCCGCGCAGCCGGTCGAAATAGGGGTGCAAGTCGCAGTCAAGCCGGTTCAGGAAAAGGTCTTCTATATAGTGTCCGCCGAATTCGTCCGGCGGCAGGCTGATGTTGTGCACCACCAGCAAGTCGATCACCGCTCCGGGCGGGCGCGGGTCGAAGTTGGGCGAAGGCAGCCGCTGCGCCTGCCGGCACCAGCCGTCCGGCCTCACATCCAGGCGTATCGGCTTATTCAGGCTCATGGATGTCCAGCCGCTGCATCCGGTAGCGCAACTGGCGAAAGCTGATGCCAAGCAGTTCCGCCGCCTGGGTGCGGTTGAAGCCGGTTTTTGCCAGCGCGCGCAGGATCACCTCGCGCTCGACCTCGTCCAGGTGCTCGGGCAGCGAGCGCGGCAGATCGTGGTCCCCGGTTGCCGGCTCGGCTTCCGGTTGCAGCGGCGAGGGTGCGGGCCGGAACGGTTCCGGTGGCGCCATCGGCTCGACCGCGGATGGCGCCCGGATCCCGGCGACATCTTCCCGGTCCTGTTGCTGCTTCAAGCCGAGGTCGGCAGCGTCGATGCACTGGCCGTTGGAAAAGGCGAGCGCGCGTTCCAGCACGTTTTCCAGTTCGCGCACGTTGCCCGGGAATGGGTAGTCGCGCAGCGCATCCAGGGCACCGGGCGACAAGACCGGCGCCGGGCCCGGCGCCGCAAGCCGGTGCAGGATGGCGTCCGACAGCAGGCCGATGTCCCCACGGCGCTCCCGCAGCGGCGGCAAGGCAAGTTCGATCACGTTCAGCCGGTAATAGAGGTCCTGGCGAAAACGCCCCTGCTCGACGCAGGCCGCCAGGTTCTGGTGGGTCGCGCTGATCAACCTGACATCCACCGGCTCTTCCTGGGTCGCGCCAATCCGGCGCACTCGTCGCTCCTGGATCGCGCGCAACAGTTTTACCTGCATCGCAAGCGGCAGGTCAGCCACTTCGTCGAGCAGCAGCGTGCCGCCGTTGGCCGCCTGGAAAAATCCTTCACGGTCCTCGCCGGCGCCGGTAAACGACCCTTTGCGGTAGCCGAAGAACTCTGCTTCCATCAGGTTCTCCGGAATCGCGCCGCAGTTCACGGCGACGAAGGGCTTGTCGGCGCGGGCGCTCTGGGCATGGATGTCACGCGCAGCCAGTTCCTTGCCGGTTCCCGATTCGCCGGTGATCGCCACCGGCGCCATGCTGCGCGCAAGGCGCGCAATCTGCGCCCGCACCATGCACATCGCATCGGAATTGCCTTTCAGCCGCAACGCAGGCGCTGGCACCGGGTGGTCCGGGTCTGGCTGCGCCGGCGGCGCGCCGAGCCGCAGGGCCGACTGCACCATCTGCCGCAACTGGTCCAGCCGGACCGGCTTGGACAAATAGTCGAATGCGCCGGCCTTCAGGGCAAGCACCGCGCTGTCGGCGCTGCCGTATGCCGTGATCACTGCAATGGGCATGCTGCGCGCGCCGGCCGCAACTTCCCTCACCAGTTCCATCCCCTGCCCGTCCGGCAGGCGCATGTCGGTCAGGACCATTGCATAGTCGCCGGCGGCCAGCGCCAGGCGCGCCTCATGCAAGCTTGCGGCGCTGTCGACATCGAGCCCCATCTTGATGAAGGTGAGCTCGAGCAATTCGCGCAAGTCCGCTTCGTCGTCTACTACCAGAATGCGAGGTGAAGTCATGAGGCGATCGTGGCCGGCACGGCATGGCTTGCCAGCGGCCGGGAAAAAGTAATGACAAAGCGGCCGCTGCTGCGCTTGCCATCGGCCATCAGGTCAGTACGGTATTCGTAGTCCAGCATTGCGCCATTATTCAAGCACAATTCGCGGGCCGCGTAGAGTCCCAGGCCCGTGCCTTTGCTGGACGTCGTGTAAAAAGGTTCAAACAGGTGTGCGCGCACCTCGGGCGTGATACCCGGGCCGTCATCTTCCACATGCAATTCGGGCCGGCCGCCGGCATCGCCACCGGCAGAAAGCCGAATGCTGCCACGGCAACCGCTGGCATAACGTGCGGCGTTCGACAGCAGGTTCACGATCACCTCGCGCAGGTGCAAGGGGTCGAATGCGACCGGCTGGTCCGGCACGCTGACGATCGATATCATGCCTTCCTGCACCGCGCCGGTGGCCTCCAGCTCGGACACGATCTCGACCAGTGCCGGTCGCAGCGCGACCGGGGCATGGCCGGATTGCGCCCTCCTCGACAGCTTGAGGATATCCTCGATCAAGCGGTTGAGACGGACCACGTTGTCGTCGACGATCTGTGCCAGCCGGCGCTGCGACGGGTCGAGGGGTTCCTCCGTCATCAGCGATATTGCGTAGGAAATGGCAGACAGTGGATTGCGCACTTCGTGCGCAATGCTGGCGGTGAGCCGCCCCATCGATGCCAGCTTCAACTGTTGCGCCCGGTTTTCGATTTCGCTGACATCCTCGAGGAAGATCACGCTACGATCCAGCCCCTCGCCCGCCCGGAACGCCGACACGAAGCGCAGCCGGGCGTGGGTAACCGGCTCGCGCCGCGGCTGCACCTGCCCTTGGCCCGGAGGGGCGCCGGCGGCATCGCCATGCTTGATCATCACATAGAACGGCGCACTGGCCGCACCCTGGTCGGCAGCCGGGAGTTCGCGCCATGCGCGGAACGCCTCGGTCACCGGCGCCAGCGACGGCAGCCCGGCCAGGCGCGGCCGCTGATCCCGGTAGGCGATGGAAATGCCGATCATGCGCTCGGCGGCCGGATTGGCAACATAGACCGAGGTGTCGCTGTCCACCACCAGTATTCCATCGCCGCTGTCTGCGATCACAATCCGGTTGATCGCCTGCTGCGCCTGCAGGCTGGCCTCGCGTTCGGCAGCGAGTCGTTCCTGCCGCACCAGCCGGCGCGCCAGCCGGTTGAGCACCAGCACGGCCGCAAAAAATGCCGCGCCCGACAGGCCCGACTGCGAAAAAGTCGGCTCGGTCCCATCCTGCAGCAGTTCGGTACCGCTCTGCACCAGCATGATCAGCGTAACCAGCGATGCCAGAAACAGCGCCGGCACCAGCGGTACCAGGATGGCGCCACCGGCCAGAGGGAACAGGAACAGGATGCCAAGGCCGCTGCGGGCACCGCCAGCAGCGATATAAAAGGTGGACATCACCGCGATATCGACCGTAATGCCGACCATCACCTGCAGCGTGAAATGATGGCGCACCCGGTTTCCCACCGCCAGCGCCAGTAGCGCGAGAACCAGGTACAGCACGCACGATTCGAGGTAGAAGAACTGGTCGAATACCCAATAGCCCTCACGGCTGTTGAAGCTCAGGTAGAGCAGCAACACGACCGCAATTGCCAGCCGTGTCGCATTGAATGCTTCCAGGGTTTGCCAGAATGTCTCCCTCACGCCCGGGGAGCGGTTGTGCAACGTGGCGCTCATGCTTCAGCCGCGATGGCGAAGACGATGCTCATCGCTGCAATAGGCAAGCCGGCCGTCGTCTGCCGTCACCGCTTCCGATGACGGTATGTGCAAGCCGCAATGCGCGCAACGGAGCATTTTTTCCGGCGACGCCGCGGCATCGGGGGTCGGCTGGCTGCCGCCGGCAGGTCCATCCCGATGGCGGGATCGCTGATTTGATTTCTTCACGTGCAAGTACCACATCACCAGCAGGAATCCGGCGACGGCCCACAACAGCAGCTTCATGCCACGCCCCTTTGCAGCACGACTTCCAGCACGAAACGGCTGCCGACGTATGCCAGCAACAGGGTGGCGAAACCTGACAGGGTGAAGGACAGCGCGGTCTTGCCGCGCCAGCCTTTCAAGTGCCGTCCGGCGAGCAAAGCGCCGAACAACAGCCACGACAGCATGGTGAACACGGTCTTGTGATCGATCCGGAACGGCTTGCCAAACAGCTGCTCGGAGAAAAGCACGCCGGACAACACAGTCAGCGTCAGCAGCCCGAAGCCGAAAGCGATCAGGCGAAACAACAACTTTTCCATGGTCAGGAGCGCCGGCAGGCGGTCGATTGCGGCGCCAAACCAGCCGCCCTGCGGAGCCCCCCTGTGATGCAGGCGCGACTCCTGGAGCGCCATCAGCACCGCGTGGAAGGCGGCGATGGTCAGCGTGGAATAGGCCAGCATGGCGATCGCTATATGCCAGGAAAACAGCACGGACTTGCCGGCCAGCGGCACCACCGTGCCGGGGAATATTGCCGGCAGCGCGACGGCAATGGCGGCGCACGGCAACACCAGCACCCGCAGGCCGTCGAGCGTCATGTTGCGGTTCTCGAACCACCAGGCGCCCACCGAAATCCAGATCGTTGCGGACAACACTGTGGCGAAGCCGAGCCGCAACCCGCCAGCTGGCAGCGCCTCTGAACAAAGCGCGACTGCGTGCAGCAGCCAGCCGAGCATGGCCCCGGCCGAAACCAGCCGGCGCTGCGAAAGTGGCAAGAATGCACAGAGCGCATACAACAGCGCGGCAAGGAAAACGAAGACGTTTGGCATGGCTCAAGTCTACACCATGTGCCTTGCAGCATTGGTCAGCAGGACTCGCTCCGGGAGCCGGTGCATCGGTTAGAATTGCCCCTTCTCCGCGACTGCGCTGCCGCACCTGATGCGCGGTCCTCCTATCTCGCAAGAACCGGGACCAATCCAATGCTGGACAATCTGACACAAAGGCTGGCCAAGGTCGTCAAGACCATGCGCGGCGAAGCCCGCCTGACCGAATCGAATACCGCCGAGATGCTGCGCGAAGTACGGCTGGCCCTGCTGGAGGCCGACGTCGCACTGCCCGCCGTCCGTGAATTCATTGCCCGCGTGAAGGAAAAAGCGATGGGCGAGTCGGTGATCGGCTCGCTGACCCCCGGACAGGCACTGGTGGGCGTGGTCCAGGACGAACTGGCCGCCCTGATGGGTGGCGACCTCGGACCGGAAGCCTCGCAACTCAACTTCGCAACCCAGCCGCCGGCAATCATCCTGATGGCTGGCCTGCAGGGCGCCGGCAAGACCACCACCGTCGGCAAGCTGGCCAAGTACCTGCGCGAGCAGAAAAAGAAGAAGGTGCTGACCGTCTCCACCGACGTCTACCGGCCGGCCGCCATCGGCCAACTGGAGACCGTGACCGCGCAGGCGGGCGCCGATTTCTTCCCGTCGCTGCCAACTGAAAAACCAGTCGACATCGCGCGCAAGGCAATCGACTTCGCCAAACGTCACTACAACGACGTCGTCATCATTGACACTGCCGGCCGGCTCGGCATCGACGAGGCGATGATGCGCGAGATCAGCGAACTGCACGCCGCCGTCAATCCGATCGAAACCCTGTTCGTGGTCGACGCCATGCTGGGACAGGACGCGATCAACACCGCCAAGGCCTTCAACGACGCGCTGCCGCTGACCGGCATCGTGCTGACCAAGCTCGATGGCGACGCCCGCGGCGGCGCCGCCCTGTCGGTGCGCCACGTGACCGGCAAGCCGATCAAATTCGCCGGTGTCGCCGAAAAGCTGGACGGACTGGAAGCATTCGACCCGGCGCGCATGGCAGGCCGGATCCTCGGCATGGGCGACATCCTCGCCCTGGTCGAAGAAGCCCGCAAGGGCGTGGACGTGGCCGCTGCGCAGGAACTGGCCCAAAAGATCAAGGGTGGCGGCAAGTTCGACCTGAACGACTTCAAGGCGCAGCTTTCCCAGATGAAGAACATGGGCGGGCTGAGCGGCCTGGTGGACAAGCTGCCAGCGCAGTTCCAGCAAGCGGCGAGCGGCACCAACATGAACCAGGCCGAAAAGCAGGTGCGCCGCATGGAAGGGATCATCAATTCGATGACCGCCCAGGAACGCAGCAAGCCGGACCTGATCAAGGCTTCCCGCAAGCGCCGCATCGCCACCGGCGCCGGCGTCCAGGTGCAGGAAGTCAATCGCATGCTGGCCCAGTTCGACCAGATGCAGTCGATGATGAAGAAGCTCAAGGGCGGCGGACTGATGAAAATGATGCGCGGGATGAAGGGCATGATGCCCGGCATGCGCTAGCGGGAGGCTTTGCCGCCGTCACGGACGGCTCCACTCTGTGGCCCCAGTGCGTACATAGGGGGCCACAGAGGGGGAAAATTGCAAAAATCGCTTGCATAGCTGCTAAAAGCCTACCACTATTAGCGGTGCGTTTATTGGCGCATTTTCCCAAACTTTTGTGAAGGAGGTTCGAAGATGGCAACAGCCAAGAAAGCGGCCAGCAAGACAGCAGCCGCGAAGAAACCGGCAGCAAAGAAAGCCGCCGTGAAGCCTGCAGCGAAACCTGCAGCAAAGAAGGCAGCAGCAAAGCCGGTAGCAGCAAAGAAAGTCGCAGCAAAGCCAGCAGCAAAGAAGGTCGCAGCAAAGAAAGTCGCCGCCCCGAAAAAGGCAGCCACTCCCCGCAAGCCTAACGCAGCATTCATGAAGCCCCTGACCCCTTCGAGCGCGCTCTCGGCAGTGGTTGGCGCAAGCCCGTTGCCGCGTACCGAAGTCACCAAGAAGGTCTGGGACTACATCAAGAAAAACAAGCTGCAAGATGAAGCCAACAAGCGCAACATCAACGCAGACGAAAAGCTGAAAGCTGTCTTTGGCGGCAAGAAGCAGGTGTCCATGTTCGAGATGACGAAACTCATCGCCGGCCACTTGAAATAAACTTCTTTCCAGGTGCCAAACAAAAACGCCCGCTCACGCGGGCGTTTTTGTTTCTGCGCCGGTTCTGCCAATCTCCTCCGCCCCTCGCCTCCAACCCCCTGGAATCCCGCATTACTGAAGCTGACAATCAAGTCAGGAATGGGTCGCGTCTGTACAATCGGCCTTTCGCCCATCCCTCTCACATCCACAGGATCCTTGCCGCATGCACCACGACGTCAGCCTCATCTCGACCATTGCCGCCGCCCTCGGTTTCGGGCTGATCTTCGGCATGGTGGCCGTACGATTGAAGCTGCCGGCGCTGGTCGGGTATCTGGCGGCCGGCATCCTGATCGGCCCGGCCACTCCCGGTTTCGTCGCCGACGTAAAGTTATCTGCGCAACTGGCCGAACTGGGGGTCATGCTGCTGATGTTCGGCGTGGGCCTGCATTTCTCGGTCGATGACCTGCTCAAGGTAAAAAAAATTGCCCTGCCCGGCGCGATGCTGCAGATCACCGTTGCCACCGCAATGGGTGTCGGACTGGCCCACCTGTGGGGATGGAATTTCGGAGCCGGACTGGTGTTCGGACTGGCCCTGTCGGTGGCGAGCACGGTCGTCTTGCTGCGCGCGCTGGAAGACCGCGGCATCCTCGACTCGATCAACGGGCAGATCGCAGTGGGCTGGCTGGTGGTCGAGGACCTGGTCACCGTCCTGGTGCTGGTGCTGTTGCCGCCATTGTCTGCCTACCTCGGCGGCAGCGGGCAACAGGCCGGCGACGCCCTCTGGAAGACGATTGCCATCACGCTTGGGCAGTTCACCGCTTTTGTCGTCTTCATGCTGGTCGTCGGCCGCAAGCTTTTCCCGTGGCTGCTGTGGCGCGTGGCGCAGACCGGCTCCCGCGAACTTTTCACCCTGTGCGTGATCGCGGCAGCCGTGGGGATTGCTTACGTATCCTCCAACGTGTTCGGCGTATCGTTTGCGCTTGGGGCATTCTTCGCCGGGATGGTGCTCAGGGAATCCGAACTGAGCCATCGGGCGGCAGAAGAGTCGCTGCCGCTGCGCGACGCCTTTTCGGTATTGTTCTTCGTGTCGGTCGGCATGCTGTTCGAGCCGCAGATCCTGCTGCAAAGCCCGTGGCATGTGCTGGCCGTGGTGGCGGTGATCGTGATCGGAAAATCGCTGGCTGCGTTCATGCTGGTGCTGCTGCTGCGCTATCCGGTGAGCACGGCGCTGACGGTTTCGGCCAGCCTGGCGCAAATCGGCGAGTTCTCATTCATCCTGGCCGGGCTGGGCGTGTCGCTGGGCCTGCTTCCGACCGAGGGGCAGAATTACATCCTGGCGGGCGCGATCATTTCAATTGCGCTCAATCCGCTGGTGTTCACTGCGGTCGAGCCAATCAGTGCCTGGATCCGCTCCAGGTCCGAGCTTGCACGCAAGCTGGAACGGCCGGACGATCCGCTGGCTGAACTACCCCTGACAACGGATTTGTCGAAGCTGAGCGGCCAGGTGGTACTGGTGGGCTACGGCCGCGTCGGACGCCGCATAGCGCGCGATCTCGACAGCGTCGGCGCGCATTTTGTCGTGGTTGAACAGAATCGCGACCTGGTCGAACAGCTACGCCAGCGCAATGTGCCGGCGGTCGCCGGCGATGCCGCCGAACCGGCGGTGCTGATCCAGGCGCACATTGCGCGGGCGGCCGTGCTGGCAGTGGCAACGCCGGATACGTTCGGAGTGCGAACCATGATTGAAACGGCGCGGGCTCTCAATCCCGGTATCGCAATCCTGGTCAGGAGTCATAGCGAAAGCGAAGCGGACCTGCTGCGAAAGGACCAAGCCGCCAAGGTCTTCATTGGCGAACAGGAGCTCGCCGACAGCATGTTCCGGTATGTGATTGCCCGGCTCGCGAAACAGGGCGAATCGGCACCGCACTGAGCCTGGAGCGGCCCCGCTCCGTTCAGGACGCAGGACGTGACACGGCGGCGGAGGCTGCCGGGTGCAGCTGCCAGCGCTTCCATGCCGCGAGCACGGCATTCGGATATTCCGGCCGGCCGCGGCTGCCGTTGTAGCGGCCAAGCGCCAGGAACAGGTTGCCGCGCTCCATGTCGATGTACATGCGCAGGATCGAGCAGCCGTAGCGCAGGTTGGTCTGCATGTGGAATAGCTTGCGCGGGTCGCCATCGCCGATGACCCTGGTCCAGAATGGCATTACCTGCATGTAGCCGCGCGCGCCCGCCCCCGACACGGCGTATTTGCGGAACGCCGACTCGACCTGCATCAGCCCGAGGACCAGCTCTGGCTCCAGGCCGGCCCGGGTGGACTCGTACCAGACCGCCTCCAGCAATTCGACACGGACCTGCCGTTCCGGTATCCGCTTGCGCAGGCGATCCGACATCTCCCCCAGCCAAGCAAGGTAGCGGATCCGAAGCGCTATATCGTCATGCCGGTGCTGGGGAGGCCGGGCATCGGTAATCGCGTGCGACAGCGCGACCCGCACGCCGTCGGCAAGCGCCTCCTCTTTCTGGTTGCCGGCAAACGCGCACAGCACGGGCACCAGTCCGGCGGCAAGCAGCACGCACCACCGGATCCATCCCTGCCGTACGCCTACCGCCATCACGAAGCCAGCTTGTCGCGCAGGAAGTCGGTCATTTCCGCGAGCCCGACCGGGGTGGCGCTGGCATCGCGCCGCCCCTGGTACTCGAGAGCGCCGTCCTTGAGTCCGCGATCGCCGATCACCACGCGGTGCGGCACGCCGATCAGCTCCCAGTCCGCAAACATCGCGCCCGGGCGCTCGCCGCGGTCATCGAGAATGACGTCGATGCCGGCATCGGTCAGGTCCCGGTACAGGCGGTCGGTCTCGGCCTTGACTGCCTCGCTGCGGTCGTAACCCATGGGGCACAGCACCACCTCGAACGGCGCAATCGATACCGGCCAGACGATGCCCTTGGCGTCATAGTTCTGCTCGATTGCAGCGCCCAGGATGCGCGTCACGCCGATGCCGTAGCAACCCATCTGCATCGTTTGCGGCTTGCCGTTGACGTCGAGATAGGTCGCCTTCATGTCTTTTGAATAGCGGTCGCCGAGCTGGAACACGTGGCCGACCTCGATCCCGCGCTGGATCGCAAGCGTGCCGCGACCGTCCGGCGACGGATCGCCCGCCACCACGTTGCGGATGTCCTCCACCTGCGGCTCGGGCAAGTCACGCCCCCAGTTGGCGCCGGTGTAGTGGAAGCCGGCATCATTGGCGCCGCAGACGAAATCGCTCATCGCCGCGACAGTCCGGTCCGCAATCACGCGCACAGGGCGTGCCGTGCCGATCGGGCCCAGGTAGCCGGGAGGGCTGCCGAACCATTCATTGATCTCCGATGGGCTGGCAAAGCGATACGTGGACAAGCCCTCGATCTTGGATGCTTTTACTTCGTTCAGTTCATGATCGCCGCGCAACAGCAGCAGCCAGAGTTGCTTGTCGGCCTCGGTTTCGCCCTCGACCGTCAGTACCACCGACTTCACGGATTGCGTCAGCGGCAGGCCGAGGAAGGCGGCGACGTCCTCGCAACGCTCCTTGCCGGGCGTGGCGACCTTGGTCAGCGGCTGCGATGCCGGACCGCGCGGCTCTTTCGGGGCCAGCGCCTCTGCCGCCTCGACGTTGGCGGCGTAGTCGGATTCATGGCTGTATACCAGCGCGTCCTCGCCGGTATCCGCAATCACGTGGAACTCATGCGAGGCCGAACCGCCGATCGCACCGGTGTCAGCGGCCACCGCACGAAACTGCAGCCCGAAGCGCCTGAAAATGCGCACATAGGCGTCGTACATGGCCTGGTAGGACACCTGCATGCCCTCGACATCGCGGTCGAAGGAATAAGCGTCCTTCATGAGGAACTCGCGCCCGCGCATCAGGCCGAAACGGGGCCGGCGCTCGTCGCGGAACTTGTTCTGGATCTGGTAGAAGTTCACCGGCAGTTGCCGGTATGACTTGATCTCGGAGCGCGCGATGTCGGTGATCACTTCTTCCGAGGTCGGCTGGATCGCGTACTCGCGGCCATGGCGGTCCTTGACGCGCATCATCTCGGGACCCATCTTGTCCCAGCGTCCGGTCTCCTGCCACAGTTCGGCCGGCTGGACCAGCGGCATCGCCAGTTCGACCGCGCCGCTGCGGTTCATTTCCTCGCGCACGATAGCCTCGACCTTGCGAATCACGCGCATGCCCATTGGCATATAGCTGTAGATACCCGACCCCACGCGCTTGATCATGCCGGCGCGCATCATCAGCTTGTGGCTGACGATCTCGGCATCGGATGGGGCTTCTTTAAGGGTGGATACAAAAAAACGGGAGGCACGCATGACGGTGAATTCTTTTTAAAAAGAGGGGGTTATAATCGACTCAATTTTAAAGGATTCGCTGCCCGCCGCACCCGATGTTTGCACTTACGACAAATGACCCGGTTTCCTGCATGGGGAAATGAAGAGGACATGACGCCTGTGCCGTGACCGGTAACGTACGCTTGTGCAGGTTCATGTACGATTACGTGCCAGTCTGACGGTGTAGCGGGTGGCAGAAAAGCTGAGGTGCACTATGCTGGATCGTGAAGGCTACCGCCCGAACGTCGGCATCATTCTGCTTAACACGCAGAACGAAGTCTGGTGGGGAAAGCGGGTGCGCGAGCACTCGTGGCAATTTCCACAAGGCGGGATCAAGTACGGGGAAACGCCAGAACAGGCGATGTATCGCGAGCTCGAGGAAGAAATTGGCTTGCGTACTGAACACGTCCGGATCATCGGACGCACGCGCGACTGGCTCCGTTACGAGGTTCCCGATCATTTCATCCGGCGCGAGATTCGCGGACACTACAAGGGCCAGAAACAGATCTGGTTCCTGCTGCGCATGACCGGTCGCGATTGCGACGTCAACCTGAGGATGACCGAACACCCCGAATTTGACGCATGGCGCTGGCATGACTATTGGGTGCCGCTGGACGTGGTGATCGAATTCAAGCGTGACGTCTACCAGCGTGCACTGCAGGAACTGTCACGCTTCCTGACGCGCCCGGCACCGGGCGTGCAGCGCGCCACCACGAGCCATGGGCCGCGTTACCTGCGCCAGGCTACAGGCGGCAGGATCATCTCGATTGACGAGCCGGATACCACCGGGACGGGAACCAAGTAATGCGTTTCAACATTCCGCTGCGGCCTGCCGCAGCGATTCTGCTGTGCTGCTCCCTGGCGTCATGCTCCGCGCAGGGCCAGACCCGGTATGCGTTCGAGGACGAGGCGGATAAAGGGCCGTGGCAGGAAGCAGAAGTCCAGCTGCCTGCCCTGCCGGACCCTGCCAACCTGCTGAAGCTCCAGGTCGAGGCGGCCGCTACCCACCGCTTTGCGGTCGATTCGAAATCGATCACAATCGGGTCGGACGGCGTGGTTCGCTATACCATCGTCGGCACCAGCCCTGCCGGCGCCACCACCATCAGTCACGAAGGCATACGCTGTGCAGCCTTCGAAGCCAAGGTGTATGCATACGGACACAAGGACGGCACCTGGGCGCCCGCGCGCCGCAAGAACTGGGAGCGCATCGTACGCGGCGCCAGGAACGGCTACCAGGACACGCTGGCGCTCGATTTCTTCTGCGAGGGATTGGTCCAGGTCGGCACCGTCCCCGAGATCGTGAAACGAATCAGGGAAAACCGGGTATTGAATCCGCGGATACAGTATTAGCGGAAAGTAAACGGATTTGCGAGCGCAAGCGGCGCGTCTCGTCGGTTTGCCCGGGAGACAATCGCAAGATGGCAGGCCGGGGCAGCCAAGCGTAACCTGACCTCCCGATGCCTTCAATCGAAGGCATCGTCATCCCGTCAAAGCAATACCAGGTTGTCCCGATGTATCAACTCCGGCTCTTCTTCGTAGCCGAGTATCTGCAGGATTTCCGACGATGGCCGGCGCAGGATGCGACGCGCGTCCGAACTGGAATAGTTCGAGATGCCGCGGGCAACCGGGCGGCCGCCATCGTCAACGCAGGTGATGACGTCACCGCGGCCGAATGCGCCCTTCACTTCTGTCACGCCAATCGGCAACAACGACTTTCCTTCGTCGGTCAGCTTTTTCACGGCGCCAGCATCCAGCACCACCTGCCCGGCCGTCTGCAGATGATCAGCCATCCACTGCTTGCGCGCCGTCAGTTGCGCCGTCTGCGCGGTGAGCTGGGTACCAATTGCTTCGCCTGCTGCCAGCCGGGTCAGGACATTGTCTTCCCTGCCCCACGCAATGACCGTATGCGCACCCGAGGTGGAGGCGCGCTTGGCGGCGAGAATCTTGGTCAGCATGCCGCCGCGTCCGATGCCGGTTCCGGCGCCACCCGCCATCGCCTCCAGCGAAGTGTCGCCCGCGGCTGCCTCGTGCACGAACTGCGCATCGGGATCCTTGCGCGGATCGGCGGTGTAGAGCCCGCGCTGGTCAGTCAGGATGACCAGGGCATCGCCCTCGATCAGGTTGGTGACCAGCGCACCCAGGGTGTCGTTGTCGCCGAACTTGATTTCATCGGTGACCACCGTGTCGTTTTCGTTGATGATGGGGACGACGCCGAGCTTGAGCAGCGTGAACAGCGTCGAGCGCGCATTCAGGTAACGCTCCCGATCGGCCAGGTCGGCATGCGTCAGCAATACCTGCGCGGTGCGGATGTCATGGGTCCTGAAGCTGGTCTCGTAAATTTGCGCCAGCCCCATCTGGCCGACAGCGGCACAGGCCTGCAGTTCATGGATGCCGGCCGGACGCCGCTCGAATCCCAGGCGCTGCATGCCTTCGGCAATCGCACCCGAACTGACCAGCACGACTTCCTTCCCCGCAGCGCGCAGTTCCGCGATCTGGGCCGCCCAGCGCGCGATTGCCGTGCTGTCGAGGCCCTTGCCGTCATTGGTGACCAGCGAAGAACCGACTTTGACGACCAGGCGCCGCGCCTCTTGGATTACCGATTTCATATTGATGTCTGTCTGCCTGCCTGCAGGGCCGTCCCCGGGTTACTGCTCCGGGTTACTGCCCCGGATCAATGCCGCTGCGTCACCGCCCCAGTGTCACTGCTTGCTGCCGGCACGCACGCTGGCGCCCGGCCCCTGCCCTCATTCGACCGACTTGAAGCGAGGGTCGTCCGGATCGATGGAGGAGATGACGCGCGCGTCCTCCGCCATTCCCGGAGTCTGGACCTGCCGCTGCTCCTGCTCGCGCTTGGCTGCGATGTGATTGTAGATCTCCATCACCAGTTCCTGACAGCCTTCGCGGGTCAGCGCGGAAATTTCGAACACAGGCCCTTTCCAGCCGAACCGCTTCTTGAAATCCTTGACCAGCTTGGCACGATCCGCCTCCGGAATCACGTCGACCTTGTTCAGCACCAGCCAGCGCGGCTTCTGATACAGCGACTCGTCGTATTTCCGCAGCTCTTGCACCAGCGCCTTCGCATCCTTGACCGGATCGACGTTGGCGTCGAACGGTGCCAGGTCGACGATGTGCAACAGCAGGCTCGTACGCTGCAGGTGGCGCAGGAACTGTATCCCCAGTCCCGCTCCCTCGGCCGCACCTTCGATCAGGCCCGGAATATCGGCAATGACGAAGCTCTTTTCGTGGCTGACACGCACCACGCCGAGGTTCGGATGAAGGGTTGTAAACGGATAGTCCGCAATCTTCGGGCGCGCGTTGGACACGGCGGAAATGAAGGTCGACTTGCCGGCGTTGGGCATGCCCAGCAAACCGACGTCGGCCAGCACTTTCAGCTCCAGCCGCAGTTCGCGCCGTTCGCCTTCCTTGCCGTCGGACTTCTGGCGCGGTGCGCGGTTGGTCGATGTCTTGAAATGGATGTTGCCCCATCCGCCTTCGCCGCCACGGGCAAGCAGGGCTTCCTGGCCGTGTTCGGTCAGGTCGGCGATCACCTCGCCACTGACTTCATCAATGATCAGCGTGCCAACCGGCATGCGCAGGATCACGTCGTCCGCGCCCTTGCCGTAGCAGTCTGCGCCACGGCCGTTCTCGCCATTGCGGGCCTTGTGCAGGCGGGCGAAGCGGTAATCGACGAGCGTATTGACGTTGCGGTCCGCGACCGCGCGAATGCTGCCGCCACGACCGCCATCGCCGCCATCGGGACCGCCGAACGGGCGGAATTTTTCCCGGCAAAACGAGGCGACGCCGTTGCCGCCATCGCCAGCAACCACTTCGATTCTTGCTTCGTCTATAAACTTCATGTCAGCCGCCAAAAATAAAAAAAGGCCCTACCGCCGGCAGAGCCTTTTGCTGTAAGGCTTGCGCCCTTGAGCAATGATCAGGCCGGAACGACCGTCACCAGTTGACGCTGCGTCGGGCCCTTGACCAGAAACTGGACCTTGCCGTCCACCAGCGCGAACAGGGTGTGATCCTTGCCCATGCCGACGTTTTCGCCAGCGTGAACACGGGTACCGCGTTGACGAATGATGATGCCGCCGGCGTTGATTACCTGGCCGCCATATACCTTGACGCCCAGTCGTTTCGACTCGGAATCACGTCCGTTGCGCGTAGTGCCGCCGCCTTTTTTGTGTGCCATTTGTAGACTCCTTGGTTACTGTTTCGATCCGCTTACGCGTTGATCGAAACGATCTGCAGTTCGGTGTAGTTCTGGCGATGGCCTTGGCGCTTTTGATAGTGCTTGCGGCGACGCATCTTGAAAATCTTCACCTTGTCATGGCGCCCGTGCGCCAGAACCGTAGCCAGGACCTTGGCACCCTCAACCAACGGCGAGCCGAACTTCAGGCTGTCACCGGCGCCCACTGCGAGCACCTGGTCAAGAGTGATTTCGGATCCAATGTCTGCCGGTATCTGTTCTACTTTGAATTTTTCGCCAGCAGCAACTTTGTATTGCTTGCCGCCGGTTTTTATGACCGCGTACATGTGAAACCTCATCGAGTATGAATGGGGGACTTTTTTCCTCCCGCCCGAATACGCCCCCAATAAACAAGCAAAACACAGGGAAACGAACGTGCGGAATCGGGAAAACCCCAAATTATACATGCACTTAGGGAGCCGGTCAAAACCCTTCTACAGACCAGGAACCCGGCACCGGCAGGCACCGGGCGTGACAAGCACCCATACGATGTCCGGCTGGCAAGCGTATAATGCGGCCACCTCCAGATTCCGCAACAGGTTTTATCTTGTCAGCGCCGACAGCCAGGCTCACCTCCCAAGCAATCAACGCCCCGATCGAAGCGGACATGAACGCCGTCAACGGCGTGATCCGCACCCAACTGCATTCCGATGTGGTGCTGGTCAACCAGATTGCCGAGTACATCATCGGCGCCGGTGGCAAGCGCATCCGCCCGGCGCTGGTGCTGATGGTGGCGAATGCCCACGGCTACCGTGGCGAGCATCATCACCAGCTGGCAGCGATCGTCGAATTCATCCACACCGCGACCCTGCTGCACGACGACGTCGTCGACGAATCTTCGATGCGGCGCGGCCGCCAGACCGCCAACGCCCTGTTCGGCAATGCCGCCTCGGTGCTGGTCGGCGACTTCCTGTACTCGCGCGCCTTCCAGTTGATGGTCGACATTGGCAGCATGCGGATAATGCGCATCCTGGCCGACGCCACCAACGTCATCGCCGAAGGCGAAGTGCTGCAGTTGCTGAACATGCATGATCCCGAGGTCAGCGAAGAGCGCTATGTACAGGTGATCCGCTCCAAGACCGCCAAGCTGTTCGAGGCGGCGGCGGAGATCGGCGCCATCATCGCCGGCGCCAGCGACGACCAGGTGCAGGCTGCGGCGCATTACGGCGCCTCGCTCGGTACCGCCTTCCAGCTGATCGACGACGCCCTCGACTACACCGGCAATGCCGCCGACATCGGCAAGAATGTCGGCGACGACCTGCGCGAAGGCAAGCCGACGCTGCCGCTGATCCATCTCATGCGCAACGGCAGCGAGCATCAGCGGGCACTGGTGCGCAGCTGTATCGAGAATGGCGACGAACAGCATTTCGACGAGATTCTTGCAGCAATCACAAGCTCCGGCGCAATCGAGTACACCAGGCAGAAAGCAGAGCAGGCAGCGCATGACGCCGCCGCTGCAATTTCGTCCCTGGCGGATAGCGATTTCAAGGATTCTTTGCTACAATTATCGGCTTTCGCGGTAAGCCGAAACCACTAGCGTGATCGACATTCCTGTCATGCTGAAGGTTCGGTAATTACTGTCGGCATCGGGGTGTAGCTTAGCCTGGTAGAGCGCTACGTTCGGGACGTAGAGGCCGGAGGTTCGAATCCTCTCACCCCGACCAGGATTTCCTGGTCAAAGACCTGACAGGCCATGTTTTGACAGGCCAGAATCAAACAAGAATCAGCAACCCCGGTTGCGCCGCAACAGCACCCACCGAGGTGCTGTTTTCGTTTCTGCTGCCTCGTTTCTGCTGCCTCGTTTCTACTTCCTTAGTTCGCGATGAATCCGCGGATCACATCACTTCCCTGCCGTGCCACCCTCGCCAAACAATGCCGTGCGTGCCCGCTCATCCAGCGGCCCGCTGCGCTGCCATTCCTTGCCCAGGGCCATGCCGCGCTGTACCGCCGGCCGGCTTTTCATCGCCTCGTGCCAGCGCCGTACATGCGGCAAGTGTTCCAGCGACTGGCCAAAGCGCCTGTAAGGCACCAGCCACGGCCAGCTGGCGATGTCGGCAATCGAATAGTCGCCGGCCAGCCATTCGCGATCCTTCAGCTGGCGATCGAGCACGCCCAGCAAACGGTCGTATTCGCGCCGATAACGCGCCAGCGGATACGGCATCGGCTCCGGCGCGTAGTTGACGAAATGACTGAGCTGCCCAGCCATCGGGCCCAGGCCGCCGACCTGCCAGTAAAGCCATTGGAGCACATTGAAGCGGCCATGAAGATCGGCCGGCAGCAGCTGGCCAGATTTCGTCGCCAGGTATTCCAGTATCGCGCCCGATTCGAACAGTGACAGCGGTCCGCCGGGGGCGTCGTCGTCGGTGATTGCCGGAATGCGGCCATTCGGGCTGATTGCCAGGAAGTCGGGGGCGAACTGGTCGCCGCGCGCGATGTCGACCGCCTTGACCGTATAGGGCAGGCCGCACTCCTCCAGCATGATGGCAACCTTCCAGCCATTGGGCGTGGGCCAGTAATGCAGCGTGATCATGGTGTCGCTCGCCCGTATTCCTGGTCGCGCAACACCCGCCGCAACAGCTTGCCGGATGGATTCTTGGGCAGGCTTTCGACGAACTCGATGCGGCGCGGATATTTGTATGGCGCGGTGACCTGGCGCACATGCTCCTGCAATTGCTTCACCAGGTCGTCTGATCCCTGGTAGCCGGAACGCAGCACAACGAAGGCCTTGACCACCTCCCCGCGCTCGGGATCGGGGCTGGCGACGACGGCGCTTTCCAGCACGGCGGCGTGCTCGATCAACGCGTTCTCGACTTCGGTCGGCCCGATGCGATAGCCGGCAGAGCTGATGATGTCATCGTCGCGTCCGGTGTAGAACAGGTAACCGTCGGCGTCGCGATAGCCGAGGTCGCCGGTCAGCCAGTATCTTTCGCCATCGACTTCCACCGTGGCCTGCGCGGTGCGCTCCGGATCGTTCCAGTAGCCGAGCATGAATTGCGGATGGGGCAGCTTCAGCGCGAACTGCCCGGGCTCCAGGTCGCCGAGTTTGCGCAGGTCCGGATCCAGCAGCACGAATTCGCAGCCCGGCAGCGGCTTGCCCATCGAGCCAGCCTTGACCGGCATCGGCGGGTAATTCAGGATCGTCATCAGGGTCTCGGTCTGGCCATAGCCATCCAGCAGCTGCACGCCGGCCAGCTGGCGCCAGCGTCCGACCACTTCCGGATTGACCGATTCGCCGGCCGACACGCACAACCGCAATGCCGACAAGTCGTAGTCCTGCACCGGCGCATTGACCAGGTGGCGAAACTCGGTCGCCGGCGCGCAAAAAATGCTGACCTTGTGCCGCTGCAACAGCGCCAGTCGCTGGGCCGGATCGAACCTGCCGTGGTAGAACACGACCGTGGTGCCGAAACTCCACGGTGCAATCAGGATGCCGGTGCCGGCCTTGGCCCAGCCGGTGTCGGCGGTGCACCAGGTAACATCGTTTTCGCCAAAGGTTTCCCAGTAGGCGCCTGACAGCCGCCAGGTGTACAGGCCGCGCGCTGCATGCAGCACTCCCTTCGGATTGCCGGTCGATCCGGATGTGTAGAACATCAGCGCCGGCTCGTCGATGGCCATGGTCGCGCATTCGAACTGCGCCGGCTGCTGCGCTGCCAATGCATACGGCAGCCAGCCGGGCGCCTCGCCATCGACCAGTATCCTGGTGCGCACGCCATCGCAAGCGTCGAACTTGGCGGCGTTGGGCGAGGTGGTGATCGCCGCCACCGCGCCGGAATGCGCGGCACGGAAGCCGATGTCCTTGGCAGTCAGCATTTCGACGCAGGGAATGGCAATCAGGCCGGCCTTGAAACAGGCCACCATCGCCACCTGCCATTCGGGGATGCGCGGCAGCACCACCAGCACCCGGTCGCCCTTCTTCAAACCCTGGGCCAGCATCAGGTTGGCCAGCTGGCTGGAAAGACGGCTGATGTCGGAGAACAGGAAGCGCCTTTCCTCGCCAGTCTCATTGCACCAGATCAGCGCCAGCTTGTCGTTTCGCCTGGCCTGGGCGTCGACCACATCGGCGCCGAAGTTGAAGGTCGGCGGCAGCTGCCAGCGGAAATTCCTGGCGCATTCGTCATAGTCCTTCATCTCGGGTAGTTGCATGCTTGCCCCCTGCTTTTTTATTTTGTGCGTCTATCTGGACTGCCTGGACTAGATGGCTGTCCAGCCGCCATCCACCATCAGGGTATGGCCAGTCACGTACGATGCCGCTGGCGATGCCAGGAAGATCGCCGCGCCCGCCACTTCCGAGACTTCGCCAAAGCGTCCCATGGCAGTGCGGGCCAGCAGCTTGGGTGCGATGTGCTGATGGCCGGTCATCGCTGCCGTCAGGTCGGTCCGGATGAAGCCATAACCGATGGCATTCACGCGGATCCCATGCTCGGCCCAGTCATAGGCCAGCGCCTTGGTCAGCTGCTCGACGCCGCCCTTGCTGGCGCAATACGGCACCTGGCGCTTGAGCGCGACATGGCCCGCGACCGAACTGATATTGATGATGGCGCCGCTTTTTTGCGGCAACATCAGCCCGCCCAGGTGCTTGCAGCAATAGAACACGCCATCGAGATTGGTGCGCAGCACCTGCTCCCATTCCTCGGTGGCAGTCTTTTCCATCGACGCATAGTGCGGATCGATGCCGGCATTGTTGACCAGGATGTCGATCCGGCCGTACTGGGCAAGCAGCCGGTCGCGCAAGGCCAGCACCGCCTCTTCGCTGGCGACGTCGGCAATCTCGGCGCCGGCGTCCTTGCCCAGTTCGGCGCGCGCCTGCGCAAGCAGGTCCCGGTTGCGGCCGGAGACGATCACCTGCGCCCCGCAATCGGCCAGTCCGCGCGCGATGGCAAGGCCGATGCCACGCCCGCCGCCGGTCACCAGCGCAATCTTGCCGGTGAGGTCGAAATACTGCTTCATGGCTTGCGGCCCTGTTGACGCGCCAGGCGGTTGGCGATTGCCCAGCGATGCACTTCCGACGGGCCGTCATAGATGCGGAATGCGCGCAGCTCGCGGAAGATGCGCTCGACCTGGGTTTCATCGGTCAGGCCGATTCCGCCCAGCACCTGCACGCAGCGGTCGCCGATCCGGTACAGCGCTTCGGACACGATCACCTTGGCCATGCTCGATTCATGGCGCGCATGCTGGCCCTGGTCCAGCCGCCACGCGACTTCCTGTATCGTCAACCGCGACACGTACATGTCGAGTTCGTTGTCGGCCAGTTGGAAACCGACCCCTTCATGCTCGATCAACGGCTTGCCGAAAGCCATGCGCTTGCAGGCGTGGGCCGTGGCAATGTCGTGCGCGCGATTGGCCGCTCCCAGCCAGCGCATGCAGTGGGTAAGCCGCGCCGGCGCCAGCCGCAACTGGGCATAGCGCAGGCCCTGGCCGATCTCGCCCAGCACCGCGTCGGCCGGCACGCGCAGGTTTTCCAGCATCACGTGCGCATGACCGCCGGTGAAACTGGAATCGAGCGAATGCATGGTGCGCTTGATGCGGATGCCGGCGGCCGGCAGCGGCGAAAAGAACATGGTCGCGCCCAGGTCCTGCTCGCCGTCGAATGCGCGCGCCATGATGATCATGAAGCCGGCGCCGTCGGCGCCGGTGATCAGCCATTTCTCGCCATTGATGACGAAATGATCGCCATCGCGATCGGCGCGCGTGGCCAGCTGGCCCGGATCGGAGCCGGCGCCCGGATGCGGCTCGGTCATCGCGAAACAGGACCGCACCTGGGCCGTCGCCAGCGGACGCAGGTAACGCTCCTTCTGCTCCTCGTTGGCCACCACTTCCAGCATGTGCATGTTGCCTTCATCGGGCGCAGCACAATGCAGCGCGATCGGTCCCAGCGCCGAATAGCCGGCGGCTTCGAACACGATCGCACGCTGCCGATGGGACAGGCCGAGGCCGCCGTAATGCCGGGCAACATGCGGCGCCAGCAGGCCGGCGGCACGCGCCAGCCCGTTCAGCTCGACCCGTAACGCATCGGTCGGCCCATGCTCGGTCAGGCGCGGGTCGCTTTCGTAAGGAATGATTTTTTCGATGACAAAGGCGCGCACCCGGTCGCGCAATTCGGCATCGGCCGCATCGATTGCAAAGTCCACCACGCTGTTCTCCTCAGGAATATCTCAATCAAAGTTGACCGAGGCGCTGGCCTCGGTGAAATCCAGCAGGCCGGCCGCCAGCGGGCCGAAGCTGCGGTAACGTTCATTCACCATCTCGCCGCGCCTGTAACGCGCATGCAGCTGCATGAAAACCACAGTCAGCTTGAACAGGCACAGCACGCGGTAAAAGCCGAAGCCGGACAGGTCGCGCCCGGTCTGGCGCGCGTACATCGCGGCCACTTCGGCGCGGGTCGGAAAGCCGGGCTCGGCCGTGGGCATCTGGTTCAGTTGCTGCATGACCGGTGGATCGCCGGCCTCGCTCCAGTAGCTGAGCAGGGTCGCCAGGTCCACCAGGGGATCGCCGCGGGTGCTCATGTCCCAGTCGATCACGGCGCACGGCGCCAGCGTGACCGGATCAAGGATCACGTTGTCCAGTTTGAAGTCGCTGTGCAGCAGGGTCGGTCCCTGCTGTTGCGCCGGCAAGCGTTGCCGCAGCCAGGCTGCGGTACGGGCGATGCCGGCCGGCGTGTCCGCGCCATAGGCGACGTTGGCGCGCTTTTCCCATCCTTCCACCATGCGCGCAAGCATGCCGTCCGGCTTGCCCAGCTTGTCCAGCCCGACCGCGCGCGCGTCCACCGCATGCAGTTGCGCCAGCGTCTGCACCAGCGTGTTGCCGATCGTGGCGCGCTCGGCCAGGCTGAGCGCGCGGTCCGCCGGCAACTGCCCGCCGATCACCAGCCCCGGCCGGTATTCCATGATCAGGAAAGGCGCGCCCAGCACCGCCTCGTCCATGCAGCAATGAATCGCGCGCGGCGCCAGCGGGAAACCGCGCCACAGCTTGCTGGTGATGCCAAATTCTCGCACCATGTCGTTGCCGCCGGGAACCCGGTCGCCCGGAGGCGGGCGGCGCAGCACCCAGTCGGCGCCATCGATCCGCACCAGGTAGTTCAGGTTGCCGAAACCGCCGGCGAACTGGCGCGGCGGCGACGACAGGTCAAGCGCCATGCCCTGCGCGGCCAGGTGCGCCGCCAGTGCATCCCAGTCCTGCGCGATCTGCTGCGCCGGTGGATGAAACAAGGCCTCGTTCACGTGCTAGTCCCGCGCCACGTCGAGCACCACATTGCCAGCCACCAGGCCGCCTTCGACGGCCTCGTGGGCCGCCACGATCTGGTCCAGTGGGTAGCGCGCGCCGATCGCGTGTTGCAAGCAGCCCTGCTCAAGCAAGCGAGTAACACCTTCCAGCGCGAGCTGCCGCTGCTGCGGCAACAGGTCATAGACCAGGAAGAAGCGCAGGCTGACCGATGCATAAAGGAATTGGCGGAACGGGATCGGAATGGCGTCCATCTGGTTCGAGCCGTAGCAGGCAATGGTCCCGTGCGAGCGCAGCGCCCCCTCGGCCACGATCGCGGCGGTGCTGGAAAAATCCATGTCGATCACGGCATCGGCGCCACGTCCGCCTGTCATTTCCCTGACCCGCTGCGCCACCGGTTCGGCCTTGTAGTCGATCAAGCGGGTAATGCCAGCGCCGCGCGCCAGTGCCGCCCGCGCTGCCGAGCCGGCGGTGCCGATCACCTCGGCGCCGGCCGCCATCGCCATCTGCGCGGCATATAGTCCGACTGCCGAACCGGCACCGGTCACCAGCACCGTCTGGCCGCGCACATCGCCCAGCAACTGCACTGCCTGCCATGCCGTCAGGGCCGGAATGCCCAGGCAGGCGCCGGCGGCAAAATCCGTGTTGTCCGGCAAGGCCACTGCCTGCGCTGCCGGCAGCACGATGAATTCCGCCGCGGTACCGAGCGGCCGCTGCCACTGGCCGTTCCAGATCCAGACCCGCTCCCCCAGGCGCGCAACCGGCACGCCGCTGCCGACTGCTTCGATGATGCCGGCGCCATCGCTGTGCGGCACGATCCGTTCCCAGGCCGGTGCCCGGGCCCGGCGCGACTTGACGTCGGAAGGGTTGACGCCCGAGGTCATCAGGCGCACCCGCAGCTCACCGGCGCCAGGCTCCGGGGTGGGCAGCTCTCCCACCTCCAGCACTTCGCTTGCGATGCCACTGCGGGAATACCATGCTGCTTTCATCTGTTGCTCCTAACTGTATGCAACGCCGCCATTGACGTCGATAACGGCCCCATGCACGTAGCTGGCGGCCGGACTGGCAAGAAAAGCGGCCACGCGCGCGACCTCGATCGGCTGCCCCAGGCGGCCGGCCGGGATGCGCCGCAGGTCGATGCTCTCGCCGGCAATCATGTCGGTATCCGTGGCGCCGGGCGCGACGCCGTTGATGGATACGCCGACGGGCGCACCGCGCCCCGCCAGCCAGCGCACCAGCGTATGCAGCGCCCCCTTGGACGTCGCATACTGCGCGCCGGACAGCAGCCCGCCGAAGCGGCCTGCCATCGAGCCGACCAATACGATGCGGCCGCCGCCGCGAGCGCTCATCTGGCGCAGCGCCAACTGCGCGAGCAGCATCGGGCCGCGCACGTTGATGTGATAAACGAAGTCGAAATTGCTGTCCCATTCGGGCGTGCCGGGCTCCATTGCACGCTCCTCGGACAGCACGCCGGCCGTGACGACCAGCGCGTCCAGCGCGCCAGCCTGCTGCAGGAAAGCCGCGATCGCCGCACTGTCGCTGACGTCCAGCGCAAAGGCGCTGGCACTGTGACCGTAGTCCCGTTGCAGGCGCTGCGCCAGCGCCTGCGGCGCTTCGCGGTCGGCCAGCACCAGCTCCGCGCCGAGTTCGGCGCAGATCGCCGCCGTCGGTTCACCAATGCCGCCGCAGCCAACCAGGGCCACCCGCTGGCCGCGCATGTTCATGCCATGCAATGCGCCCATGGTCGTCATGAAGGATCCTTCTGGCGCAGGCCGCCATAGCTGGCCCAAGGCGTAGCGACCAGGTAGCCGGCATCGACCGGAAGATTGACGCCAGTGATGCCGGAGGCGAGGTCGCTGGCCAGGAAAGCCACCGCCGCTGCCACTTCGCCAGCATTCACCAACCGTCCCATCGCACTGGCCGCGACCAGCGTGTCCTGGTCCAGCACTTGCCGGCCCATGCCTTTTTCCAGCGCCGGCGTCAGCGTGAAGCCGGGCGAAACGGCATTCACCCGCACCCCGCGTGGCCCCCATTCTGCCGCCAGGCATTGCGTCAGGCTGATCACCGCCGCCTTGGCCGGGCCATACGCATGCAAGGGCTGCGAGCGCATGCCGGCCACCGAGGCGATATTGACGATGGCGCCGCCGCCGGCGCGCGCCATTGCACTGCCGAACTGGGCGCAGCACAGATAGGTGCCGCGCAGGTCGATATTGGTGACCAGGTCCCATTCCTTCATCGTCAGCTGGTCCGGTGGAACCGGATTTTGCAACACGCCGGCGCAATTGATGAGGATCGCGGGTGCTCCCTGCGCGGCGCACATCGCCTCGCAGCCGGCGCGCACCGCTTGCTCGTCAGCGATATCGAGCGCCAGCGCCTGCTGGCCGAGCCGCGTGGCCAGTTCGTTGGCTGCCGCATGATTGCGGTCGGCGATCACGACCCGCCCGCCATGCGATGAAATCAATTCGGCGCAGGCAGCGCCGATCCCGCTTGCGCCGCCTGTGATCAGCGCCAGCTTGCCGCTGAAATCCATGGAAACCTCCTCCTGTTGTCTGCATCGTTCGCGATCTTTGCCGCGATTCTGGCTGTGCTTTTCGCTACTCTTCTCGCCACGACCCGGCCCGATTCAGCCTTTTGCTTTTGCCTTGGCCTTGGTCTTGACAGCCGGCGGCACACCCTCCAGCCCGTAGCGCACGAACTTCATGTAGGTTTCGGCCACGCCTTCCGGCAAGGGCCGGGTGCTGCCATCCTCGTTGATCGCATAGCGCATGGCCAGGTAGCTGCGCGCCGCCATCAGGATGAAGACGATCGTCTCCAGCTCGTCCGGGCGAAATTCAGGGAACTCGCCGTTCTCGAGAGATTCACGCAGGAAGCGCACGTATTGGCTGGACACAGCATCGAAATGGCGGGCGTGTCCTTCGGGCGCGAATACATCGGCCTCGTTCAGGATCCGGAAGAAATGCGGGGTCTCGTGCAGGAAGGCAAAGAAGCCGCGGAAGCTGCGGTCTTCCAGCTCGCCGAAGCTATGGCCGCCGAGCGCGCTCTTCTTGATGTAGGTCAGCATGCTGCGGCCAAGCGCCGGCAGCAGCGCATCCAGGATTTCCTGGCGCGAACTGAAATAGTTGTAGAACGTACCCTGGCCTACACCCGCCCGCTGGGTGATCAGCGCGATCGATGCATTCGCATAGCCAACCTCACCGACCACTTCGCCGGCTGCCTTCAGCAACGCCTCGCGGATCGCCTCGGACTTTTCCAGGCGCTTGGACGGTCGAGCGCGCTTGCTGCCTTGCTCGCGTTCGTCCTTGCCACCGCTCTTTGCGCTCATTCCTGCCTCTCTCAAATATGCAATGCGCGCCCGAAAGCGGCCAGCACCGATTCATGCACTGCTTCCGACAAGGTCGGATGGGGATAGATGGTTTCCATCAATTCCGCCTCGGTCGCTTCCAGCGTCGCCGCCAGTCCCATCCCGTGTATCAGTTCGGTGACGCCGGCGCCGACCATGTGGCTGCCGAGCAGTTCGCCGGTTTGCGCATCGAACACCGTCTTGATCATGCCGTCGACCGCACCCAGCGCAGTCGCGCGGCCGTTGCCCACGAACGGAAAGCGGCCGACCTTGAGCTGCCGCCCTGTCGCCCGCGCCTGCTCTTCGGTCAAGCCGACGCTGGCCACCTGTGGATGACAGTAAGTGCAGGCCGGGATCCGAAGCGGGTCGAGCGCATGCACGGGCAAGCCGGCGATGGCTTCCACGCACAACACGCCTTCGTGGCTGGCCTTGTGCGCCAGCCACGGCGGGCCGGCGACGTCGCCGATCGCATACACGCCCGGTTCGCCAGTGCGGCATGCCGAGTCAATCACGATATGCCCGCGTTCGGTGCGCACCCGCGTCTTCTCCAGCCCCAAGCCTTCCACGTTGCCGACCACGCCGGCCGAAACCAGCAGGTGGCTGGCCTCCAGCGTGCTGGTCGTGCCGCCGGCGGACAGGGTCAGCATCAGTCCGTCGCCGTGCCGCACGGCCGCATTGACCGTGGTGCCGGTGCGCACGCTGATGCCCTGCTTCTCGAACGCCTTCTGCACTGCCGCGGAAATTTCTGCATCTTCCTGCGGCAGCACGCGCGCCTGCTGCTCCACCACGGTGACCTTGCTGCCCAGCGTGGCGTAGAAGCTTGCAAACTCCATGCCTATCGCGCCGCCGCCCAGTACCACCAGTTGCTTCGGAAATACCGGCGGCTGCAAGGCCTGGCGATAGGACCAGATGCGCTCGCCATCGACCGCCAGGCCCGGCAGTTCGCGGGCCCGGGCGCCGGTGGCGATAATCACATGCGGCGCACGCAACTGTTGGCGCAGGCCGTCTTGCATGAGCACCTCGACCTGGCCGCTGCCGGCCAGCTTGCCCTCGCCTTCCAGCAATGTGACCTTGTTTTTCTTCAGCAAGTGACGCACGCCGGTGTTCATCTTTTGCGCCACTTCGCGCGAACGCGCGACCACCTGGCCAAAATCAAAACCGGCGCCCTGCATCTGCACTTGCAGGCCCAGCGTGCCGGCATGCTGGATTTCCCGATACACGTCGGCCGCATGCAGCAAGGCCTTGGTCGGAATGCAGCCCCAGTTGGAACAGATGCCGCCAGGATGCTCGCGCTCGACCACAGCGGCTTTCATGCCCAGTTGCGCGGCCCGGATCGCGGCCACATATCCGCCAGGGCCGCCGCCAATTACTATCAGGTCAAAAGAAGCAGGATTCATTAATTGTCGCAAGAATTACCGGGCCGGCGGCAGCGCCGCAAAACAGTCGAGCAGGTCGCCGATCGGGCCCGCATTCTCGACGAATCGTTCCAGCTTGTCGTACACGGCAGCCGGCACACCGCTCTCGGCGCCGACCCGGCGCACCAGCGCCGACACCGTGGCGCGGTCGTAAGCATAGTCGGCGACCGTCATGTGCTGGTCCTGGACCAGGCTGCGGCCATCTTCCAGCTGTGCTTCGATCACGCAACACAGGCGCGGCACCGATTCATCCGGCACCAGTTCGATGCGGCCGATCAGCGCATTGACCGCTGCATCGTCGTAGGTGGTCATGCTGGCGATGTCGGGTATGCCCTTCTGCAGCGTGTTGGCGATGCAGAAAGGGATGCTCATCAGCGTGCCCGACAGGCTGTTGAACGGCCCGGCCGAATCCATGCCCGCATAGCCGGTCTCGTAGGGATTCATGCGCACCCGCACATGGCGCAGCGGAGCGCCAGCCAGCTTCTCGCGCAACTGCAGCGCAGCCGTCACCGGCGTCTGGTTGAACGCGCACACCGGATAAGGTTTGAACGTGACGCGATGGGTCGACCACTCGCGGCCAAGACGCGCCGCCAGCGCATCGGCCTCGCATTCGACACGGGCATAGGCCTTGACGAAGCCGGTGCGTCCCTCGAACGCATGCGGCGCCGACACCGAGCCGGCCGCCGCCAGTTGCGCGGCATTGTAACCGGTCACACCCGCCATGCCGACCTGGTAGCGCCATTCATCGGTGCCATCGTCGAAGGATTGCAGGATGCCGCCGGTAAAGGAGGCGGCATTGGACAACGCGGCGGCGGTGCGTTCTTCATCCAGCCCCATCAGGCGCGCTGCTGCAGCAGCGGCGGCCAGCGGTCCATACAGCGCCGATGCGCGCAGGCCGGCCGGCGTGGTGCGCGGCGAGTAGGCGGACTCGAACAGGCCGCCGGCCTCATAGCCGGCCACCAGCGCCGGCACCAGGCGTTCGACCGGCAATGCATGACGCTCCAGCATCGCGGTGAGAAGCGGCACCATGATGGCGCCGAAATGGGCGGCCCCGCAGGTGTCTTCCTGCGCCCGGCCATGAAACAACGCGGCATTGGCCAGCGCGGCACCGGCCACCGAAGTCTTGCGGCCATCGCCCAGCATGGTCGCCCCGCCTTGCTGCTCGCCATCCATGGCAAGCGCCGCGCGGCGCGCCACCGGCGCATACGGCGTCGTATGACAGCCGAGCGCGATGCCATAGCTGTTGAGCAGGCAGGTGCGCGCCTTTTCCAGCACGTCCGGCGGCAGCGTTGCTGTTTGCAGGTTTGCGGTGAAATGCGCGATCGCGCGTGCCAGTTCCATGCTTGTCTCCTGTTGCGTTGGGGCCGCGGCCGAGCTCGGCCAAAATTCGGCCAAACCCGGTCAAGTTCGGCTACATTCAGCCGGGATCGGATGCGTCCTGTTTTTCGTCTGGTGTGTCGTCCCGTTGCGCGAGTTGTTCGCGCAGCACCCGCTTCAATACCTTGCCGCTCGGATTGCGCGGCAGCGCGTCGAGGATCACCAGCTCCTTGGGAACCTTGAATCCAGCCAGGTGGCTGCGGCAGTACGCAGTCAGGGTCGGCAGGTCCAGCGTCTGCCCCGGCGCCAGCTGCACCGCCGCCACCGGCCGCTCGCCCCAGCGCTGGTCGGGACAGCCCACCACCGCCACGTCTTCCACCTGCGGCATGGCGAAGATCACACGCTCCACTTCCGACGACGCAATGTTCTCGCCGCCGCTGATGATCATGTCCTTGATGCGATCAGTCAGGAACAGAAAGCCGTCGGCATCCACATGGCCGACGTCGCCGGTGCGGAACCAGTCGCCGAAAAAGCTTTTTGCCGTCTTCGCTTCATCGCGCCAGTAACCGCGCGTGACCTTGGGACCGCGCAGGCAAATTTCACCATCGACGCCGGCCGCCACCTCGTCGCCCTGCTCATCGCAGATGCGCAGCTCGACATGGGCGACCTTGCGGCCGACCGAACCCAGCTTGTCCAGTTCGCGGCCAGGCTCCATGAACGCGTCGCCGCCGCAAGTCTCGGTCAGGCCGTAGGCGTCGATATAGCGGCCGTTGGGGAACAATTCATGGAAGGCGCGCACCCGGTGCCCGGGCGTCTTCTCGCCGCCGGCGATGCACCAGCGGAAGCTCGACAGATCGTAGCGGCTGCGGCTCTCGCAGGCGAGGATGCGCCCGGTCATCACCGGTGCCATCCAGGCGCAAGTAAGCCGGTCGCGCTCGATCGCCGCCAGCACCAGCTCGGGATCGAAGTCGCGCAGGATCGTCATTGACCCGCCGACCAGGAACACCGCCACGCCGCCGCAATCATAGGCGCCGACATGGTAAAGCGGCCCGACTACCAGCAGCGCGTCGTTCGCGGTGATCGGCAGGTCGGCGATGTGGTCCCAGCATTTCCAGTAGAAATTGTCATAGGAATGCATCACCCCTTTCGGATGGTCGGTCGTGCCCGAGGTGTACATCAGGCGAAACAGGTCATCCTTGCCACAGGGCGCAGCCGGCGGCTTGCTTGCGTCGCCGGTAATTGCCCGGCTGCTCTTTTGCGCGCCGGCATCCACCGTCACCATGGGCTTGAGGCCATCGAGCGCGGCGGCAAATTCTTCATCGGCAAACAACAGCGCAGTGTCGGCATTGTCGAGGATGTAGCCGATCTCGTCGCGCGCCAGCCGGAAGTTCACCGGCAGGAACACGGCGCCGATATGGCTGACCGCGATCGACAACTCCATGAAGGCGGCGCTGTTTTTCATTACTGCCGCCACCACCTGCTGGCGCTGCACGCCGCGCGCTTGCAGATAACCGGCCATGCGCAGTACGCGCTCGGCCAGCTCGGCGTAGCTGACCCGCTGGTCTTCGTACACCAGCGCCAGCCGCTCGGGCGAGCGGGTGGCGTGGAACAGGATGTGTGAACTCAGGTTGACCATGCTTGCTTCTCCTGCAATCGGCCCGTGCTCAGTAAGAGCGCGGCATGCCGAGATCGTGCATCGCGATGTAGTTCAGCACCATCTCTTCCGCCACCGGCGCAAAGCGGAACAGGCGGGCGTCGCGCCACAGTCGTTCGACATGCATTTCCTTCGAATATCCCATGCCGCCCATCACCTGCATCGAGCGCTCGGTGGCGCTGGCAGCTGCCTGTGCCGCAATCAGCTTGGCGCGGTTGGCGTCGCTGCCGAAGGGCAGGCCGTTGTCGAAATTGCTGGCTGCGCGGTAGTTCATCAGTGCTGCGCACTCGATCTCCGCATGCGCCTGCGCCAGCGGGAACTGCACGCCCTGGTAGCTGCTGACCGGCACCTTGCCGAATACCTTGCGCTGGTTCGCATAGTCGACGCCAAGACGGATCGCCAGCCGGCCGGCGCCAACCAGCCCGGCAGTGGTGACGATGCGTTCGGTGTTGAGCACGTCCAGCAATTCGCGGAAACCGCCATCCAGCGTGCCGATCAGTTCATTGGGCTCGACGCGGACATTGTCGAAGAACACCTGGCTGGAGCTCATCGTGTTGGTGCCCAGCTTGTCGATCGGGGTATGCGCCAGGCCGGCCCGGTCGGTGTCGATCATGAACAGGCTGATGCCCTTGGTGCGGCCGCCGGCATCCTCCAGCTTGGTAGTACGCGCGACGACCAGCATTTTCTTCGATTCCGGCACCGCGGTGATCCATATCTTCTGGCCATTCACGCGCCAGCCATCGCCGTCGGCGCTGGCGAAGGTTTTCATCTCCAGCGTGTTGGAGCCGGCGTCGGGCTCGGTCAGCGCCATGCAGAAGCCCCACTCGCCGGACACCAGCTTGGGCAGCCAGTCGCGCTTTTGCTCCTCGGTGCCGTACTTGGAGATTGAAACGCCGCCGAAGATCGGGTTGCACATGAACATCTGGCCTAGCGTGGAACCGCCGCCGCTCTCGGACAGGGCCTCGATCACCAGCGCCATTTCCAGCATGCCCAGTCCGCTGCCGCCATGCTCTTCCGGCAGCGCCACGCCGCACAAGCCGGCATCGCAGATCGCCTGCCACAACTCGGCCGGAAAGCGCTTTTCGGCATCCAGCTTGCGCCAGTAATCCAGGCCGAACTCGCTGCCGACCCGGCGCGCGGTATCCAGCATCATCTGCTGCACATCATTCAGGGCAAAGTCCATTGCTATCTCCGTAATTCGTAATTCAGTATTCGCTGTGCAATTCGTTTTGCAAACGACGCCTACCGGCCGACCAGCAGCCGTAGCGGTGTTTCGATGTAGCCGACCACCCGGTTCAGGAATTCCAGTCCTGCCACGCCATCCATCAGCCGGTGGTCGCCGGCCAGCACCAGGCCGATTTCCTCTTGCAGCACCGGCTGTCCATGAGCATCCGGCCGGAACACCTGGCTGATGCTGCCCACCCCGATGATCATGGCCTGTCCAGGGTTGATGATTGGCGTCATGAACTTGACCTGATGCATGCCGGCGTTGGATACGGTCACCGCGCCGCCGCGCATGTCGTCCGGCTTCAGCGTTCCCGCCCGCGCACTGTCAACTGCCGCTTGCGTACGCCGCGCCGACTCGGTCATCGACACCCGGCCGGCATCGCGCACCACCGGCACCAGCAGGCCGCGCTCGCTATGCACGGCAACCCCGACATCAGTGCTGCTGTAGGTGACGATTTCGCCATTGGCCCAGACCCGGTTCAACTGCGGAAGGTCGGCCAGCGCACGACCGACGGCAGCCACGATCATGTGGTTGAGCGTGAAGCGCAGCGGCGCTGCCGCCGCGTTCAGTTCGCGCCGCAGCGCCAGCAGCGCGCCCGCATTGGCTTCGACCGCCAGGTAGAAATGCGGCACCTCCTGCTTGAGCGCCGTCAGCCGGCGCGCCATGGCAGCGGTGTGGGCGTCTGGCTGGCTGCGCGTGCCGAGATCGATCGCGGTCGCGCCGGCCGCTGCTGGAACGGCAGCAGCGACGCTGGCGACGGGCGCCGCCACGACGCGCCTGCTTGCCGCTGCCTCGACATCGGCAGCCTTGATACGGCCGCGCGGGCCGCTGCCCTGAATCTGCTGCAGGTCGACGCCGTCGCGCACGGCAATGCGTCGCGCCAGCGGCGTGGCAATGACACGCTCGCCGTGAGTCGCGGCTGCACCGGCCGCCTGGCCGGCAGCCGGAGCAAAGGCAGGAGCAGAAGCAGGTGCCTCCGGCGCACGCCCGGCCACCGTTGCCGCAGCAGGCGCTGCAAGCGCATCGCCGGCACCGCCCGCCACGCCATCATCCCAGTAGCCGACCACTTGGCCGACCGCAACCGTAGTGCCGGCCGGCACGACAACCTCGCGCAAGACACCGGCTCCCTCTGCCGGGATCTCGGTCGCCACCTTGTCGGTCTCGACCACGAACAGGCCCTGCTCCGGCTTGAACGCCGCACCCGGGGCCACCATCCATTCGGTGATCTGGCCTTCAGTCATGGTCAGCCCAAGCTTGGGCATCAGTATTTTCTGCAGCATGCCGCGCCTTCCTAGCTGCCGGTGAAATTTGGTTTGCGCTTTTCAAGGAAGGCGGAACAGCCTTCATGCGCATCCTTCGTGTCCAGCACCAGCCCGATCACAGCTTGTTCATGTTGCAGCGCTGCCTGCAGGTGCATCTCGCTACCCTGCGACACGGCACGCTTGAGCAGCTTGAGGACCATGCTCGACTTGTCTGCAATGCGCTCGGCCAGCGCCATTGCTTCCTCCATCAGGCGCTCGCGCGGCACGGCGCGGTTGCACAGTCCCAGCGCGACCGCTTCCTGCGCCGTGATCTGGTCGCCGGTGAAAAGCAATTCCTTGGCTCGGCACAGGGGTATCTGGCGAATCAGGCGTTGCGAGCCGCCGGCGCCCGGAAACAGGCCCAGCGTGATTTCCGGCAAGCCCAGCTTTGCCTCCTCGGCCACCAGCCGGACATCCAGCGTCAGCAGCAGCTCAGTGCCGCCGCCGAGCGCCCAGCCATTGATGGCGGCGATGGTCGGCTTGTCGCACACCTCGAAGCGGCGGAACACGCGGTGAATCACTTCGGCGAATTCGTTGTAGTGCGCCAGACCCTGCCGGCTCAGCAGGTCGGCAATGTCGCCGCCGGCGACGAAGGCGCGCTCGCCGGCGCCGGTGATCACGATTACATGCACCGCGCTGTCTTTTTCGAAGCGGGTCAGGGCAGCTTCCATCTGCTCCAGCGTGGCGGTATCGAGCGCGTTCAATTGCTTGGGGCGATTGATGGTCAGGATCCCGACCCGTCCCCGCACTTCGGTCAGTATGTTTTCAGTGCTCATGCTTGTTGTCCCGGATTAAGGTTCAGGTTCAGGCCAGTGTCTTGCGCGCGGCAGCGATAATCGCCGCGGCATCCACGATGTAAGCTTTTTCCAGCGAAGGTGCATAGGGCGAGGGCATGAATGGCGCCCCTACCCGCACCACCGGCGCATCCAGTTCGTCGAACGCGTCCTCGGCGATCCGGGCCGCGATTTCCGCGCCGCAACCGAAGCTGCGCACCGCCTCGTGCGCCACCACCACCCGGTGGGTGCGCGCCACCGATGCGAACACGGCTGCCTCGTCCCACGGCTGCAGCGAACGCAGGTCGATCACTTCGCACTCGATCCCTTCGCGCGCCAGCGTGTCGGCCGCAGCCAGCGCCGCATACAGGGTGGCGCCGTAAGTGACGATGCTCAGGTCGCGGCCGCTGCGGGCGATGCGGGCTCGGCCAATCTCCCCGGCCAGCGTGGTGTCGACTTCGCCCTTGCTGCCGTACAGTGCCTTGTTCTCGATGAACACCACCGGATCCGGATCGTCGATGGCTGCCCGCAACAGCGAATAGGCGTCTTGCGGCGTCGCCGGGCACACCACCTTCAGTCCCGGCACATGGGCAAACCAGGCTTCCAGGCATTGCGAGTGCTGCGGGCCGGCATTCAGGCCGCCGCCATGGGGCGTGCGCAATACCATCGGCACATTGCTGCGGCCGCCGAACATGAAGCGCGCCTTGGCGGCCTGGTTGACCAGCGCATCCATCGCCAGCGTGATGAAATCCATGAACATGATTTCCACCACCGGCTTCAGGCCGCACATGGCGGCGCCGACGGCCGCGTTGGCGATGGTGGATTCGGAGATCGGCGTATCCAGCACCCGTTGCGGGCCGAACTCGCCCAGCAATCCGCGCGTGGCCTTGAACGAGCCACCAGCGGCAGCCACGTCCTCGCCCATCACGACCACGGTCTGGTCAGCCGTCATGCTGTCCCTGAGCGCCTGAGTCACTGCCTGCATGTAACGCATTTCGGCCATGATCAGTTTCCTCCCACGGACACAGCCGCGTGCTGCTTGGTGTAGACGTCGGCCATCGCATCGGCGAAAGTCGGCGCGGTGTCCGCGCGGGAGGCCTCGATCGCCTGCCAGACCTGCTGTTCGCAGTCGGCGGCAATTTGTTCCAGTACAGCTGGTTCGGTGCCTGCTGCGCGCAACTTGTTGGCCGCCAACAGCAGCGGATCGCGTGCTGCCATCGCTGCAGCCTCGTGCTCTGGCCGGTATTTCTGCGGGTCGCCTTCGAAATGTCCACGCACCCGGGTGGTCAGGAATTCCAGCACCTGCGGGGTGCCGCTGCGTGCTGCCGCCAGCGAGCGGCGCGCGGCATCAGCCACGGCCAGCACGTCATTGCCATCGGCTTGTTCGAAGCCGAGTCCGAAAGCCGAAGCCAGCTTGCCGACCTCGGCCACGAACTGGCGCTCGGTTGGCGAGAACTCGGACCAGGAGTTGTTTTCACAGACGAAAACCAGGGGCAGTTTCCACAGCGAGGCCAGGTTCATGCTTTCGTGCAGCACGCCCTCGGCCATCGCGCCGTCGCCGAAAAATGCCAGCGCCACGCCACCGGTCTTGCGCAACTGGTGGGCCAGCGCGCTGCCCAATGCAATCGGGATGCCGGCGCCGACGATGCCATTCGCCCCCAATACGCCGAGCTGCATGTCGGACACGTGCATCGAGCCACCACGGCCGCCACACATGCCGCCGGCGCGTCCCATCAGCTCCTTGAAAAACTCCTCCAGGCCGATGCCGCGCGCCACCACATGGCCATGGCCGCGATGGGTAGTGGCGAACGTATCCTGGGGTTCGAGCGCGGTGATGACGCCGGCCGCGCACGCCTCCTGGCCGATCGACAGATGGATGAAGCCGGGAACTTCGCCATCAGCGAACAGCTTGATCAGCGAATTTTCGACACTGCGGATGCGCTGCATGACCCGGTACAGGTCAAGCAGCTGCGGCGCATTGCTGGTGGGATTGGTCATATGATTCGGGGGCTGTTTGCCATTTCCTGGTTGCTGTTTGCCCGCTATACGGACAGGTATCGCGTCTTGATATCTTCGTTGGCGCGCAAGCCGTCGGTGGTATCGGTGTAGACGATCCGGCCGCGGTCGATCACGGCAACATGGGTGGCGATATGCAGGCAGAAATGCATGTTCTGTTCGGCCAGCAGAATGGTGGTGCCGCTCCTGCGCAGCTCCTTGATGCGGGCCGCGATCTGTTGCACGATCACCGGGGCCAGGCCCTCGCTCGGCTCATCCAGCAGCAACAGGCGCGGGTTGCCCATCAGCGCGCGGCCAATCACCAGCATCTGTTGTTCGCCACCCGACAGCTGGCGCCCGAGACGGGTCTTGAGCGGCGCCAGCAGCGGAAACGCTTCGTAGATGCGCGCCAGCGTCCAGTCGTTGCCCTGGCCACCTGACTTGGCTGCCAGCAGCAGGTTGTCTTCCACCGTGTGCTCGGGGAACACTTGCCGGTCTTCCGGCACGAAGGCGAGGCCGGCGCGCGCGATCTTGTACGATTTCTCGCCGCGGATTTCGCGTCCTTCCAGCTTCACCGAACCGGCGCCGCTGGGAATGACCCCGGCAATCGCCTTCATCGTGGTTGACTTGCCGGCGCCGTTGCGGCCCAGCAACGCCATGCATTGCCCGGGCTTGACCTCGAAGTCGACCCCGAACAGCACCTGGCTGGTGCCATAAAAAGCGGTCAGCCCGGCAACCGAAAGCACTTGTTCGCTCATGCCGTCACCTCGTCATCGGCGAAGCCATGTCCGAGATAAGCATCGATCACTTTCTGGTTCGTGCGGATCTGGTCCGGCGTTCCCTCGGCCAGCAGCGCGCCGTAATAGAGGACGCGAATCATCTGCGCCCGCGCAAAAACGATGTCCATGTCATGCTCGATGAAAATGATGGTGATTTTTTCGCGCTGCCACAGGAAGTGCACCCGCTCTATCATTTGCAGGCGTTCCTCCGGCCCCATGCCGGCAGTCGGCTCGTCCAGCAGTAGCAGGCGCGGCTCCAGCGCCAGCGCCAGGCCGATATCGAGCAGCTTCTGGTCGCCATGCGACAAGTGGCTGGACAAGGTGCCGGCACGGGAAGTCATGCCCAGCATCTCCATCAACTCTTCGGCCCGCTGGCGCGACGACGGCTGGGAGAATGGCCGTAGCAGGTCGGACATCTTGCTGCGATGGGCCAGCACCGCGCCTTCCAGCGCCTGGGCCACGGTGAAGGTCGGGAAAATGCTGGCGACCTGGAAGGCACGGCCGATTCCGCGCTTGACGATAGCGCGCGGCGACAGCCCGGCGATTTCCTCGCCGTTGAACATGATGCTGCCTGAGTCGGGCTTCAGCTTGCCGGTGATCAGGTTGAACAAGGTGGTCTTGCCGGCGCCGTTGGGGCCGATGATGGCCGACAGGCTGCCTGGCTCGAAATCGGCCGAGAAATCGTTGGTGGCCACCACGCCGCCGAAGGCCTTGGTGACGTTGATCATTTTCAGCATCGCGCGCTCCGCTGTTTCTGGTTGGCGTGGTTCATTGGTTCGTGTGCGGCAGTCCGCCGTACATGTCCCAGGTAGTTCCGGACAGCCAGCCGCAGTCGATCGGCACGTTGATGCCGGTGATTGCGCTGGCGCGGTCCGACAGCAGGAAGGCAACGCCGTTGGCAATCTCGGTCGGTTGCACCAGCCTTGGCAGCGGCGAGTTGGCCAGCGCGCCGTCGACCTGACGCTCGCCGCGGGCGATCGCGCCCTCCAGCGCTGGCGTCAGCGTGTAGCCGGGAGCAACCGCATTCACCCGCACCCAGTTGGCGCCCCACTCCGCCGCCAGGCATTGCGTCATGTTGATCACGGCCGCCTTGGCCGGCGAATATGAATGCAGCCGCATCGAGCGCGACCCGGCCACGGAAGAAATATTGACGATGCTGCCGGCCTTGCGCGCCAGCATGGCGCGGGCAAACTCGCGGCATGCGACATAGGTGCCGCGGAAATCGATCTGCTGCACGCGGTCGAATGCATCCATGCCCAGTTCATGCGGCGGCAGCGGCTGCTGGATGATGCCGGCGCTGTTGACCAGGCCATACACAGGCCCTACTTCGGACTCGATGCCGGCCGCTGCCTGCGCCACGCTGGCGTCGCTGGCGACGTCGATCTCCCAGGCCACCCCACCAATGCGCTGCGCAACTTGCTGCGCCTGCGCCAGGTTGATGTCGGCCACCACCACTTTCCAGCCATCCTGCGCCAGTACTTCGGCGCAGGCCGCCCCGATACCCGAAGCGCCGCCGGTAACCACCACGATACGTTGCTGTTGTGCCATGTTTGTCTCCTTTGTTTTAATGTGGCGCGCGCTGTCCGCGATCGCGCAGGCGCTCCAGCACCAGGTCGAGCAAGCCCTTGCGCAGTGCCATTACGTAGAACAGGATGATGATGCCCAGCACCAGGCCGTAGTACTTGGTATGGGCGGTGACGAAATGGTTGAGCAAGGACATGATGGTCGCGCCCACCATCGGACCGAGGAAAGTGTTCAGGCCGCCGAGCATGATCACGAACATCGCTTCGCCGGACATGGTCCAGTAACCGAAATTCGGGTAGGCGCCGGACACGTACAGTGCCATCAGCGATCCGGCCACGGCAGCCATGGAGGCCGCGATCACGAATGCCGCCAACCGATATCCACGCACGTCCATGCCGAGGAATTCAACCCGCGCGGCGTTGTCGCGGACCATGCGCAGCGCATAACCGAACGGCGACTTGGTGATATGCCAGAGGATCAGCAGCGACACCAGGGTGACGCCGACGATGAACCAGTAGCTGTGGTCGGGATTGGTCAGGTCGATGCCGAGGAAGACCGGCTTCTTGAAGCCGCCCATCAGCCCCTGGTCGCCGCCGGTGAGCTGCTGCCAGCTGATGATGGTGCTGTAGAACATCATCTGGATGGCCAGCGTCAGGAACGCAAAATAGATTTCGCGCGTCTTGGTGCACACCAGTCCCACCACCAGCGAAATCGCGGCTGTGCCGACGATGGCAATGCCCATCGCTGTCGGCACCGAGTACTGGCCGGTCTGCATCAGCAGGCCGAAGCCGTAGGCTCCCGAGGCGTAGAACATTGCATGACCGAAGGACACCAGCCCGGTGTAGCCGATCAGCAGGTTCAGCGAAGTCGAGAACAGGCCCAGGATTGCGATATGGATGATAAGGTCCAGCACCAGCCTCGATGGAATTACCAGCGGCAGCGCCGCCAGCACCACGAGTGCGATCGCGACAAGCGTCCAGACGGTACGGGTAGAAAAGTTTTTCATGCGTGCTCCGCCTTGCCGAACAGGCCATTGGGGCGCAGTATCAGCACCAGCGCCATGATCAGGAATACCAGTATCTCGGTGAAAAATGGCAGGCCGACGCTGCCGAACGAGCGGCACAGTCCGATCAGCACGGCTGCCACCAGCGCACCGCCGATCGAACCCATGCCGCCGATCACGGTGACGATGAAGGATTCGATCAGGATCGAGAATCCCATGCCTGGCACCAGCGAGCGTACCGGCGCCGCCAGCGCACCGGCCAGGCCGGCCAGCCCCGCGCCCAGCGCAAACACCGCGACGTACAGCAAGGTGGTGTTGATGCCGAGCGCCGCCGTCATTTCGGTATTGACTGCCGCGGCCCGCACCTTGCTGCCGAACGAGGTCTTCACGATCAACAGCCATACCACCAGCGCTATCACGAAGGAGATCGAGATCAGGAAAATATAGAACAGCGGAATGGGCGCGCCCAGCACCATCATCGGCGGCCGCGCGAACGCTGCAGGCATGCCCATGGACTGGAATTCGGAGCCGAACACCAGCAACATCAGGTCGTCCAGCACCAGGATCCAGCCGTAGCACATCAACAGCTGCATCAGGAAATTGGACTTGTACAGGCGGCTGAAAAATACCCGCTCCAGCAGCACGCCGAACAGGGCGACCCCGGCCGCGCCGCCGACCACCGCCAGCGCATAGCTGTCAGTAGCGCGATAGATGGCAAAGGAAATGTAGGCGCCGATCATGTAGAGCGCGCCGTGGGTGAAGTTGACCACCTTCAGGACGCCGAAAATCAGCGTCAGGCCGGATGCCACCAGAAACAGCAGCATGCCGATGATCATCGCGTTGAAACCTTGCGTCAGCAGGCACGAAGCCGAGCCCATGCATTGGGCGAGCGCATCCAGATCCACTCGAATTCTCCGTGAATTTCGTCAGGAAGGGCCGCAAGCCTGCGGCCCTGATGGGGAAAAAAAGCGCCGGCCGTCAGCGGCCGGCGCCAGCCAGGATCAGGCCCAGCCCATCTCTTTCTTCCACTTGTTTTCGAGATCGGTGATCTGGGACCAGTCGGCGGTCCAGGCCTTCTCGATGAAGGGCAGCTTCTTGCTGATGCGGCCCCATCCGGTCGCATAGTCGACCAGCGTATGGTCACCGGCACGCATGGTGACCGCACCTTTGGTGCCGAACGGCGACTTGACCTGCATGCCGCGCAGCGCATCGGCCATCTTCTTGCCGTCGGTGGAGTTGGTCTTTTTCATTGCCTCGTGCAGCATTTGCACGGCAACGGCATTCTGCCACGACCAGTTGGTCGGGAAATCGCGGAACTTCTCGGTATAGTCGGCGGACCACTTCGCGTTTTCTTTCGTGCCCGGGAAGGCAGACAGGTAGCGGGTGCCGGAGTGCACGCTCGGCGGCATGGTCTTGACTTGGTTGATGGTCGTGAAATCCGCCAGCGCGATCGAGAACAGGTCGATGTCCTTGAACAGGCCGTACAGGTTGCCCTGGTCGATGAAGGCCACCAGGTCGCCGCCCCACAGACAGGTAAACAGCGCCTGCGGCTTCTGGTTCAGGATCTTGGTGATGAATTCGGTGTAGTCCGGCTGGAACAGCTTGGGCCAGGCGTCGGCAACGATCTGTGTCTGCGGCGCAAAATGCTTGAGGTAGCGCACGAACTGCTGGGTGGTGTCGCGGCCATAGGCATAGTCCGGGCCGATGGTCATCCAGCGCGTGTACTTGCGCTCCTTGGCCACCAATGCCGCGTACTGGCCGGCGACGATGCCGTCGTGGGCACCTTGGCGGCAGGCACGGAAAGCGTTCGGGATCTTGAGCTTGGGGTCGGCAGTCAGCGACGATGTTTCGGAGTTGGTATGCAGGCACAGGATGCCGGCGTCGCGCACCACTTCATGCACCGCAAATGCACCGTTGGACGCTTCGGCATCCAGGATGAAATCGCACTTGTCGCTGTTGATCAGGTCGCGCGTCAGGCGCGACGACTCTTCCGGCCGGCCCTTGGAATCGCGCGCGACCAGTTCCAGCTGGCGACCATTGAAACCGCCGGCGGCATTGATCCGGTCGATTTCCATCTGCGCCGCGTTGCGCGACGAAATGCCGAGCTGGGCCACACGCCCGGTCATGATGGTCGGCATGCCGATGCGAATTTTCTGACTGGTCTGGGCGTTCGCGAGCGCCGGGAATCCCAGCACCGAACCTGCCGCCAGCGCAGCGCCGCCCTGCAATGCCCGACGGCGCGGCAGCGATGCCGGTGCGGAAAAATTGCTCTCTTTTGTCATTGTCTCCACCTCTTGTTTTGAGTGACCGAACGGAATTACAATCGACCGGCCTGATTGTGAACGGGGATTCGTGATTCATGAATCACGATGAGAATATAGGCAAGTCCCCAAGTCCTGTCAACAGCTTGCGTCCGGCTTCCAAAAGGTCTGGCGCCTTGATACCCGACAGTGCCCGACAGTGCCCGACAGTGCCCGACAGTGCCCGACAGTGCCCGACAGTGCCCGACAGTGCCCGACAGTGCCCGACAGTGCCCGACAGTGCCCGACAGCGAAGACGAGGATATTCATGCAAGCCAGCAGTTCCGCTCCGCCCCACGAACAATGCGTGCTGCGCTATGCACTGGAACGCCATGCGCGGGAGCGGCCGGACGCCGTGTACGCGGCGTTCGAGGATGAAGCCGACTGGACTTTCCGCAGCACGCTGGACAAGGTACGCAGCACCGCCAATGGCTTGGCCGCGCTCGGCGTAGGGCGCGGCGACACAGTGCTGCTGATGCTTGGCAACGGCGGTTTTGCCTTGCGGGTGATGTTCGCACTGCACTACCTCGGCGCCATCGCGGTGCCCGTCAATACCGCCTACCTGGGCAGCCTGTTGCGGCATGTGGTCGACAATGCCGGCGCCCGGCTGGCAGTGGTTGAGCCGGAACTGCTGCCGCGGCTGGAAGAAGCCGCCGGCCCGGCACTGGCGACTATCGTGGTGAACGGGACCGATGTGCAGGCACAAGCGGCGGCACATGCAGTGACACCAACAGCGGCACCGTCGGCGAGCCGGGCAATATATCCGGCCAGCGTGCTGACCACGCCGGCGCCGACGGCGCTGCCCGACCCGCTGCTGGCGCCTTGGGACACCCAGTTCATCATCTACACCTCGGGCACCACCGGCACCTCAAAGGGCGTGCTGGCGTCCTATCGCCACAGCTACACCGCGGTCGGTCCGGTCGGCTGGCCCTGCGTGCAGCAACAGGATCGCCAGCTGCTCCACCTGCCGATCTTCCATATCGGCGGCGCCTTCATCGCCTCGGCTGCACTATGCCGTGGCGGCTCGATCGGCGTCACCGCCAACTTTTCCACCGAGCGCTTCTGGGATTCGGTCCGGCGGCTGCAGGTGACATCCGTATTCCTGCTCGGCGTGATGGCCAGCTTCCTGCTCAAGCAAGCGCCACGGCCGGATGACCGCACTCATCCGCTGCGCATGGTGTTCATCGTGCCGCTGGGAGCGATCGGCCCCGAATTCGCTGAACGATTCGGGGTCGAAGTCCACACCTTGTTCAACATGACCGAGATCAGCACGCCGCTGATCTGCGGACCGAACCCGACCAAGCCGCATGTGTGCGGCCGTCCGCGTCCCGGTGTGCAATTGCGGCTGGTCGACGAGAACGATATCGAGGTGCCGCCCGGCGAAGTTGGCGAACTGGTGATCCGGACCGACCAGCCCTGGGCCATGAACCATGGCTATAACCGCGACGATGCCGCCACTGCCCGCGCCTGGCGCAACGGCTGGTTTCATACCGGGGACTGTTTCACGGTCGATGCAGACGGCGACTATCTGTTCAAGGACCGTATCAAGGATTGCATCCGTCGCCGCGGCGAGAACATTTCCTCGCACGAAGTCGAGGCCGAGGTGCTGGCCTTCCCCGCAATACGCGAAGTTGCCGCGATCCCGGCGCCGTCCGAATTCAGCGAAGACGAGGTGATGCTGGTGGTGGCAACTACCGATGGCAAGCAGGTCGACCCGGCCGCGCTGTTCGCCCACCTGCAAGCGCGACTGCCCCACTTCATGCTGCCACGCTACCTGCGGGTAGTGCCCGCCCTGCCCAAGACGCCGACCGCGAAAGTGCAGAAGCATGTGCTGCGTGAGCAGGGAGTCACCCCCGATACGCTGGACTTGCATCAACTCGGCCTGCGCGCCAGGCGTCCCGCCAGCTGACACCAATTGATACGAACCTGTTCCGACCTATACCAACCGACACCACCGACAAGAGAACGTATGCAAAAGAAAACCCCGGTACGCGTCTACACCGACTACAAGAGCCCGTATGCCTTCGTCGCCAAGGATCGCACCTATGCGCTGGCCGAGGAGTACCAGCTGGAGCTGGACTGGTATCCATACACGCTGCGGATACAGGACTATCTCGGCACATTGGATACCCGCAACGCCCATCAGTGGCGGCGGGTGCGCTACAGCTACATGGATGCGCGTCGCCTGGCCAACGCCCAGGGCCTGGTGCTGAAGGGCCCGGAGCGGGTCTATAACGGCTACTACGCCAATGCCGGCTTGCTGTTCGCCAAGCAGAACGGCCTGTTTCGCATCTACAACGACACCGTGTTCGAGCGCTTCTGGAAGCGCGAGCTGGACATCGATTCGCTGGCGGCGATGAAGGCGCTGATTGCCGACATAGGCGGCGATCCTGCGGCCTATGAAGCCTGGGCCGAAGGGCCGGGCCGCAGCGAGCATGAGCGCGTGATCGACGAAGCCGAGGCGATGGGCGTGTTCGGCGTGCCGATGTTCGTGCTCGACGGCGAATTGTTCTGGGGTGGCGACCGCATCGGCATGCTGATCGAAAGGCTCATCGAGCGCCGTGCGGCGCAGGAGAAGCAAGCATGAGCGCCGCAGTAGCAGGAGTAGCAGCAGCAGTCGACAAAGAAGCCGAAAATGCAGCCGACAAGCCAGTGCTGTACAGCATGGCCGTATGCCCGTTCGCCCAGCGCACCGAGATCGTGCTGCGGCACAAGGGCGTCGCCTACCAGGCCACGCAAATCGACATATCGCAGCCGCGGCCGCCCGAGCTGCTGACCCTGAACCCGCTGGGCAAGGTGCCGGTGCTGCTGCATCGCGGCCGCGCCCTGAACGAGTCAAGCATCATCAATGAATATCTGGAGGAAGAGTTTCCGCAGCCGCCGCTGTTCCCGGCCGATCATTGGGAAAAGGCGCAGACCCGGCTGCTGATCGATTTTTGCAACAATCGTTTCGTGCCGAACCAGTACCGCTTGCTGATGGAGCAGGATGCAGGACGCCGGCCGCGTGTGGAAAAAGCGGTGCTGGACGACTGGGCCTGGGTGGACAACTTCCTGCGCCGCATCGCCCCGGAGCGCGACTTCCTGTGGCCCGGATTTTCGATGGCCGAGGTCAGCTTCGCGCCCTTCTTCCAGCGCTTCGTGCTGGCCGAGTACTTCTGGGATTTCCGCCTGCCGGCCCGGCCGGAACTGGAACGGGTTCAACGCTGGCGCAGCGCCCTGCGAGACCATCCCGTGGTACGTGCCACCAGCCTGCCGGACGAGGACTACATCAAGCTGTATGCCGACTATGCGCTGGGCTATGGAAACGGCGCGGTGCCGGCCGGGCGCGAGCGCAGTTCGTTCGACCTTGGCATACCGCTGGCAGCGCGGCCGATGCCGGAAAAACGCAGCGCCGCCGGCGCAGCATCGACGCAGGCTTGAACATGGCACAAGACAATCTCAGTAGCAGCAGCAAGAAAGTCAGGAAGGAGGTCGAGATGTACTGGGACCTCGGCAGCACCAATGCCTATTTCGCGCTGAAGCTGATCCGGCCGGTGCTGGCACGGCACGATGCCGGACTGGTGCTGCATCCGTTCAACCTCGGCCACGTGTTCCGCTTGCACAATTATGTATTGATGGAGGAGCCGCCGGCCAAGATCGCCAACCGCAAGCGCGACCTCGCGCGCTGGGCTGAAAAATACCAGCTGCCGTTCCGCTTCCCGACCCGCTTTCCGATCAAGACCAGCCGGGCGCTGCGCGGTTCGCTGGTGATGCGCCGCCATGGCCTGGAGCTGGCCTATGTGGACGCCATCATGTCAGCTTACTGGGAACGTGACGACCACTCGGTCGCGGATTACGCGGGACTGCGGACGGTGGCGGCGGGGCTGGGCGTGGATCCGGATGCCTTTGAAGCTGAATGCGAAAGCGCCGAGATCAGGGAGCAGCTCGCCCGCAGCACGGACGGCGGACTGGCCAGGGGTGTGTTTGGCGTGCCGGCGATGTTTGTTGGCGACGAACTGTTCTGGGGCAAGGACCGGATGGAGTTCATCGAGGACGAGTTGGGCAGGCGCTAACAAGCAGGAGCTAAAAAGCAGGAACTGAAAAGCGACAAGCCAGGGTGCTAGCGCCGCGCCCTGGCCAGGAATATTGCAAAATCGTCCAGCACCGGGACGCCAGCCAGCGTCACCAGCAGGAACGCAAGCGGCACGGTCGCCAGGTAACCAATGGCCTGGAAACCCACTGCCCCGACATAGCCCCCCAGGAAAAAGGCAAATGCAAGGGCGCACAGGACGGCTAGCCGTTCCCGGCTCGCGAATACTGGCGAACGCCTTTCAGCCCGGTTCCAGTACACCAGCTTGCCCAGTTCGATCCCGATATCGGTCACGATGCCCGTGATGTGGGTAGTACGGATCTCGGCCTTTGAAATCTTGGTGATGACGGCATTCTGCAAACCCATCAGGAAGGTCAGCAACATGACGGTGACGGGCAGCACGACGACCACGTCGACTGCGGAAAGCCGTACCCCCAGGATGCCAAATGCGAGCAACAACACCGCCTCGAAAAGCAAGGGAAGCGCGAACTCGGAGCGCAGGCGATGCCGCCGCGCGTAGTTGACCAGGATCGAGGACGTCGCCGCGCCCAGCAAGAATGAAAGCAATGCGCCGCCGGCGCTCAGGACCAGTCCATATTCCCCAAGGGCGAGGTTGTCCGCCATGGACGAAACAATGCCCGACATATGTGAGGTGTACTGATGCACCGCAAGGAAGCCGCCGGCATTGATCGCTCCCGCAACAAACGCGAGAGCGATTCCCAGATGACGGTTGGCGCCGGGCGTGCGGTGGCGCCCGGTGAGCTTGCGCGCATAGTCGATAGGCATTGTGTCTCTGTGCTGACTGAAGATCCGGATACCTGAACCAGATGCTGCCGCTCCTGCAATTCGCAAGACCGGCATGCTGACCAAAAGCATCATCATAAATGCGGAACACCGCCGTCGGCGCTTTACCAGATCAAATGGTCGATTTTCGAACCAAAACCTCGCCCGCAGCAGCAGTCATGCATGTCGAGCAGACACAACTGTCGCGCGGGACGTACAAATTACCTGAAAAGAATTAACATAAAAATACAATGCCTTTACAAAAGAAATGCTGCCGGGCATCATCAATCGGGTCTTCCAAGGTCCCCTGACCCTCATTCCGAGCACCTATATGGCGGCCGTGCACCAACCTTCCGCTTCAGCCACCCCGATGCCGCCGCTTGCCCGCGCCTTGCTGCAGGCAGGCCGCATCAGCATGCAAGATGCCGACACGCTCTCCAGGAAGGCCGCCGCTGAGAAATCGCCCTTCATCGACGTCGCGCTGCAAGCCGGCGTGATCGAGGCGCGCACGCTGGCGGTGTTCTGTTCCGAGACCTTTGGCTATCCCTTGCTCGACTTCACGGCGTTCAACCTGCAATCCCTGCCGGACAAGGTGATCGACCCCAAGCTGATGCAGAGCCAGCGCGCGATCGCGCTGGCCAAACGCGGCAACAAGCTGTCGGTCGGCATCTCCGACCCGACCAACACCCACGCAATCGAGCAGATCAAGTTCCAGACCGAACTGAGCGTCGAGCCGGTCATCATCGAGCATACGGCTCTGATGCAACTGATCGAGCGACTGTCGCAAAGCGCCGAGCAGAACCTGAACGAACTGATTGGCGACGATTTCGAAAACATCGATCTCGGCAGCGACGAGCTCGCACAGGCAGCCGCGGATGGCGCGGCCAGCACCGACATCGACGATGCGCCGGTGGTCCGCTTCCTGCAAAAAATCCTGATCGATGCGATCAACATGGGCGCGTCCGACCTGCATTTCGAACCCTTCGAAAAGTTTTACCGGATCCGTTTCCGGGTCGACGGCATACTGAGGGAAATCGCCCAGCCGCCGCTGGCGATCAAGGAAAAGCTCGCCTCCCGCATCAAGGTGATTTCCAAGCTCGACATTTCCGAAAAGCGGGTGCCGCAGGACGGACGCATGAAGCTGGCAGTGTCCAAGACCAAGGCCATCGATTTCCGCGTCAGCACACTGCCTACGCTGTTCGGCGAAAAGATCGTGATGCGTATCCTGGACGCCACGCAGGCGCAGATGGGGATCGACGCGCTCGGCTACGATCCGGACCAGAAAGAATTGCTGATGGAGGCGATCCAGCGGCCCTACGGCATGGTGCTGGTGACCGGCCCGACCGGCTCCGGCAAGACCGTGTCGCTGTACACCTGCCTGAACATCCTGAACAAACCGGGCATCAACATCTCGACCGCGGAAGATCCGGCCGAGATCAACCTGCCCGGCGTCAACCAGGTCAACATCAACGACCGCGCCGGCCTGTCGTTCCCGGTCGCGCTGAAATCGTTCCTGCGCCAGGATCCGGACATCATCATGGTTGGCGAGATCCGCGACCTGGAAACAGCCGATATCGCCATCAAGGCTGCGCAGACCGGCCACATGGTGTTCTCGACCCTGCACACCAACGATGCACCGGCAACGATCACGCGGATGATGAACATGGGCGTGGCGCCATTCAACATCGCCTCGGCGGTCATCATGATCACCGCCCAGCGGTTGGCGCGCCGCCTGTGCCACTGCAAGCAGCCCACAACCATACCGGACGAAGCCCTGCTGGCCGCCGGCTTCCGCGACGATGAACTCGACGGCAGCTGGACGCCATACAAGGCGGTCGGTTGCGAACGCTGCAGCGGCAGCGGCTACAAGGGGCGGGTCGGCATCTACCAGATCATGCCGATCTCCGAAGCGATCGAGAGCATCATCCTGGCCCAGGGAACGGCGCTGGAAATAGAAGCTCAGGCAAGAAAAGACGGCGTCAAGACGCTGCGCGAGGCAGGCCTGGTGAAAGTCAGGCAAGGCATGACCAGCCTGGAAGAAGTCCTCGGTTGCACCAACGAATAGGGAGATGACGGATGGCTACTGCAGCCCGCGCCGGCCAGTCGGCTGAACAGATGTTTGCCTGGGAGGGCAAGGACAAGGCCGGCAAGGTGGTCCGCGGCGAGTTGCGCGCCAGCGGCTCGTCCGTGGTCAGCGCCACGCTGCGCCGCCAGGGCATCCTGGTTACCAAGGTCAAGAAGAAAAGCCTGCGCAGCGGGAAGAAGGTCAGCGACAAGGACATCACGCTGTTCACACGGCAACTCGCCACGATGATGAAGGCGGGCGTGCCGCTGCTGCAGTCGTTCGACATCGTTTCCAAGGGAAATTCAAACGCATCGGTCTCCAAGCTGATCCAGGACATCCGTGCCGACGTCGAGACCGGTACCAGCCTGAACCAGGCCTTCCGCAAATACCCGCTCTACTTCGACCCGTTGTTCTGCAACCTGGTTTCCGCCGGCGAACAAGCCGGCATCCTGGAAGACTTGCTCGACCGCCTTGCCGTGTACAAGGAAAAAACACAGGCGATCAAGGGCAAGATCAAGTCCGCCCTGTTCTACCCGGTTTCCATCATGGGCGTTGCCGTCATCGTCACCGCGGTCATCATGATCTGGGTGGTGCCGGCGTTCAAGAAAGTGTTCGAGAGCTTTGGCGCAGACCTGCCAGCGCCGACGCTGTTCGTCATGACCCTGTCGGATTTCACGGTCAAGTACTGGTACATCATCTTCGGCACCATGTTTGCGACGTTCTACCTGTTCTTCCAGGCCTGGCGGCGCTCGATCCCGGTGCAACGCGCGATGGACAGGATCCTGCTGAGACTGCCGATTTTTGGCGCAGTCATCCGCAAGGCAACGATCGCGCGCTGGACCCGCACGCTGGCAACCATGTTCGCCGCCGGCGTGCCACTGGTGGAGTCGCTCGATTCGGTCGGTGGCGCCTCCGGCAATGCCGTGTACGTCGACGCCACCAAGAAGATCCAGACCGATGTGGCAACCGGCACCAGCCTGACCGCGTCGATGCAAGCCACCGGCGTGTTCCCCAACATGGTCATCCAGATGGTATCGATCGGCGAGGAATCCGGCGCGCTCGACTCGATGCTCGGCAAGGTCGCGGACTTCTACGAGAATGAAGTGGACGATGCGGTCGAATCACTGTCGAGCCTGATGGAACCGATCATCATGGTGATCCTGGGCGTGCTGATCGGCGGCCTGGTGGTGGCGATGTACCTGCCTATCTTCAAGCTGGGATCGGTGGTGTAAGCGATCCCCGGCAGCACCGCTGCCGAGGCAAATGGGTAAATGGGGCCATGGAAATGGGGTCAGACTCGATTTCCGAAGGAAATCGAGTCTGACCCCATTTACCTGCCTCGACGCAACCGCAATGCGTTCGTGATGACCGAGACCGAACTCAGGCTCATGGCCAGCGCCGCAATCATCGGCGACAGCAGATGTCCCGTGAACGGGTACAAAAGGCCGGCGGCCAGCGGAATGCCCAAGGCATTGTAGAAAAATGCGAAAGCAAGGTTTTGCCGCATGTTGCGCACCGTCTCGTCAGACAGGATGCGGGCGCGCGCAATGCCGCGCAAATCCCCTTTTACCAGCGTGATGTGAGCACTGTTGATAGCCACGTCGGTGCCGGTTCCCATCGCAATACCGACGTCAGCTGCAGCCAGCGCCGGAGAATCGTTGATACCGTCACCGGCCATCGCAACCTTCTTGCCCTGGGCTTTGAGCTGGTTCACCAGCACCAGCTTGTCCTGCGGCTTGACCTCGCCATGGACCTCGGCGATGCCCAGCCTGGCAGCGACCGACTTCGCCGTCGTCACGCCATCGCCGGTCGCCATTACCACTGTCATGCCTGCATCGCGCAAGGTCTGAAGTGCTTCCGCCGTGGTGGATTTGACGGGATCCGAGACGGCGATCAGCCCGGCCAATTTCCCCTCCGCCGCCAGGTACATGACGCTTGCGCCTTCGCCACGCAACTGCTCTGCCTGCTGCGAAAGCGCCTTCCACTCCACCTTGTCGATGTCCATCAGCGCCGTATTGCCCAAAGCGATATGCTGCCCCCTGACGACACCACGCACCCCAATGCCACTGGAAGACTCGAAGGACTCGGGCTTGTCCAGGGCCAGGCCCTCCTTCACGGCCCGGGCGACGATGGCCTGGGCCAGCGGGTGCTCGCTTCCCTGGTCGATGCTGGCAGCAAGCTGAAGAACGTCCCGTTCAGTGCGCCCAGCCGCGGGCACCGCCCGGTCGAAGGCCGGCCGGCCTTCGGTCAGCGTCCCCGTCTTGTCAACAATCAGGGTGTCGATGGTACGCATCGCCTCGATTGCCGCAGCGTCACGAAACAGAATGCCTTGGGTCGCACCACGACCGGTAGCGGCCATGATGGACATCGGGGTCGCCAGCCCCAGTGCGCAAGGACAGGCAATGATCAGTACCGATACGGCGTTCACAAAGCCAAAGACCCAACTGCGCTCACCGCCGAAAAAGCCCCATCCCAACAAGGTCAGGATCGCGATGCCCACCACGATCACCACAAAGTAGCCGGCAACCACATCGGCCAGGCGCTGCATGGGCGCGCGTGAACGCTGCGCCTGCGCGACCATCTGCACGATCTGGGACAACACTGTCTGCGATCCAACCTTCTCCGACCGGATCACCAGGCTGCCGCTGGAATTCATGGTAGCCCCGATGACCTTGTCGCCGGCTCGCTTCGTCACGGGGACGGGCTCGCCGGTGAGCATTGATTCGTCGACTGCGCTCTCACCTTCCATCACCACGCCATCCACCGGCACCTTTTCGCCGGGGCGCACGCGCAACACATCGCCAACATGAACGTGGGTGAGCGGGACATCCTCCTCGCCACCATCGGAACGAATCCGGCGCGCCGTCTTCGGCGCCAGGCCCAGCAGGGATTTGATTGCAGCCGAGGTTTGCGAGCGCGCTTTCAGCTCAAGGATCTGCCCCAGCAGCGTGAGCGAAATAATGACCGCTGCCGCCTCGAAGTACACGCCGATCCGCCCGTGTTCGATGAAGCTTGGCGGGAACACCTGCGGCGCCACTGTGCCGACGACGCTGTAAGCGTACGCAGCAGAGGTTCCAATCCCGATCAGGGTCCACATGTTGGGACTGCGACTGGCCAGCGACTGCACGCAGCGCTTGAAGAAGGGCCAGCCGGCGTAGAGAACGACCGGCGATCCGAGCGCGAACTCGATCCAGCTCTGGTTGGGCAAGCCTGCCGGGAATATCCGTTGCCCGAACATCGCAATGGCCGTCACCACCACTGTAAATGGAAGCGTCCACCAGAAGCGATGCCGGAAGTCCACCAGTTCCGGATTCTCTTCCTCTTCGAGCGAAGGCATCACCGGCTCAAGCGTCATGCCGCAGATGGGGCAATTACCCGGCTGCGCTAGCCGGATCTCCGGGTGCATGGGACAAGTGTAGACGGAGCCCTGCTGGGGGGAAATCGAGTCTGACCCCATTTCCGCCATTTCCCTCGGGCGGCCCCCATTCCCCCTTACCGCCGCAGCTTCTCGCGCTGCTGCGCAGTGAGCACGCCGTCCATGCGCTTGCGCGCCTCGAGCGAGTTCTCGAACATCTGCTTGTGGAAAGCGGCGGCCGTGTCGTACGCCTTGCGCGCGGCCTGCTCATCGAATTTTCCGTCTTTATACAAATTTTGAGACTGCGGCTGTTCGTGCATCTTGTCCATCAGGGTCCACTGCTTCTGGCGCAGATCTTTCTGGATTTCCGTTATCTTGTTGCGCTGCTCGGTCGTGAGGTCGGGAATATTCCGGCCCATCCATCCCGGACCCATTCCGAAGCCGCCCATCATCCCCGATCCATAGCCGTCCATCATCCAGGGTCCGCCGCCGTAACCGCCCATCATTCCCGGGCCCATGCCGTAGCCACCCATCATCCCGGGTCCGTGACCACCCATCATTCCCGGTCCGTACCCGCCTCCCCCCGGGCCGCTTGCAGGCTGGGACCACGCCGCTGCGGTGAAAAAAAGGCTTGCAGCCAATGTGGCCAGCGCACGCTTGTTCATGTTCCCGCCTTCCCGATCTGGTTGGATTCGATTTTTCTTCCGCCCTGCTTCCAGGCAGCATTGTCATGCTAGGCATGCAAATGCGACGGCCGCTTGAGCCAGGTCAACGTTCACGGGGAATTGCCGGGCCCCATTGCCCTAAATGCTTACCGTTCCGATGGCTATTTGCCGCACTTGGCCGCCAACGCATATCTTTCTGTCGGTGGTGACATCAAGTGCCAGGCGGCAGGGACGCAATACCGCTTCCCCTTGGCTGACCTGGATGCGTGCCGGCAGGCTGTGGCCAGTATGAAGCAGCCAGCCTCCCAGGTTGGCGCAAGCCGAGCCGGTGCCCGGGTCTTCGCCCACGCCGCCGTTTTGCATTGCGAAGAAGTAGCGCGCAAGTACCGTGGTCGGCGTGTCGAACGCGAACAGGTACGCGGTTTTCCGGCCAATGATGCTGGCTGGCCACTGGTCCAGCAATGCAGCGTCGGGCGCGGCCCGGCGTACCGCGTCGACGGTCTTCACTGGAATCAGCAACTGGTCGACTCCGGTATTCACCCATAGCGGATCGCTGGCCAGGTCCTGCTGCTCCAGGCCAACCAGTCGAGCAATCAATCCAGGCGATGCGCCCGGCTGACCGATATCCGGCTGCGCCGATGCCGGAGCGACGAAGGTCCATTGATTGCCGATGGCGCTGACCGGGACGATCCCGGCCTTGAACTCGATACTCAGCGTATCGCCGGTTCCCCGCAATTCCCGCAGGACGTGTGCAGTCCCCAGCGTTGGATGGCCGGCGAACGGCAACTCGTTGCCGGGCGTGAATATCCGCACCCTTGCAGTCGCCGCTGCAGACGGCAGGATGAAGGTCGTTTCGGAAAGATTGAATTGCCGGGCCAACGACTGCATTTCGTCGTCGCCCAGCCCTGTCGCGTCCTCGAAAACGCAGAGCGCATTGCCGCCGAAGGTCGATTCGGCAAACACATTCATGATCCGGAATTTGTAATTTCTCGTCATGGAATTCCTCCGCGTTCCGATGCCTGGGTGCGCGTTATTGACTGCGCGTCTTTAACTGCCCGCTTTACCTGCGCGCCTCTAACGCCGCGCCTTGGCAGCGTTCCTGTAGGCCTGGATGCGAGCCACCAGGCCAGGCCGTGCCGCCGACAGTACCAGCTCCTGCAAATCCTGCGCGCCCGCATGCAGGTCGTTGCCGAGCGACGCGCGACGGATCGCGTCCTGTACCGAGGGTTCGAGCCGCTTGGCGCCGACCGTCAAGGCCGCCAATGCCTCCGGCAAGTCGGTAAGCGCGAGCGCCCTGGTCGCCAGGCCCGATTCCAGCGCTTGTGCGGCGCTGAGCTCGCGCCCTTCTCGTATCCAGGCACGGGTCCGGTCCACGCCCACCCTGCGCGCCAGCCGGGCCGTGCCCAGCACCAGGCCGAACGCAGCGCCGGGAAAGGCAAAGCTCGCACTGTCCAGTATCCATCGCTCCTCGCAGGCGGCGAACAAGTCGGCGCCCGCGCCGAACACCCTGCCATGCGCCAGCGCAAGGGTCAGGAAAGGCGCGTAATGCACGCTCTGCAGCAACAGCTCCACCCGCACGAAGCGGGACAGCAGTGAATCGTCGGTCTCGCTGTCCAGTCCGGACAGGTCGAAGCCGGTGCAGAAGTGATTGCCGCTGCCCTCGATCACCAGCATGCGCGTGCCGTCGGTGTAGCAGGCAGCGACCGCCTCCGCCAGGCTGGCGACCAGGCTGTTGGTCAGGCTGTTGCCGGTCTTGGCGCGCGTCAGCACGATCCGGGTAACTCCCGGCTCTGTCTGGTCCCGGTGGATTTCCAGTTCGGCATCGGGGACGGTGTTCTCGCTCATTTGCTGTTCCAGAGATTGGGAGCCAGGGTATTCGAATAGCCGGACACAAAGGGCCGGGTGCCGCCGCTTGCGTCAAACACGTGGCGCGCTATCCGGCCGATATTGCCGCCGTAGACGTGGATGCTGATCGCACTGGAATCGCGCGACGCATTTCGCACCCGGTGGATGTCGCCGATCGTCGGGGACACCAGTTCGACCTGCCCCGGCTGGAGCGTCGCCTCCTCGCCGTCCTCGACCAGTTCCGATCCCTGCACCCGATAGCGCTGTCCGCATTCCGCGCCGCGCAACATGCCGATCGCGCCCCACACGGTGTGATTGTGGATCGGCGTGCCCTGACCCGGCCCCCAGACGAAACTGACCACCGAGAAGCGGTCGAGCGGGTCGCCGTAGAGCAGATGCTGCTGGTAATGCTTCGGGTCGGAGCGCGTCATTTCGACCGGTAACCAATCATCGACCGCAACCAGTTCGCGCATGCGGCTGTCGACTTCTGCCAGTACCGCAGCTTCATCCAGCCCTTGCCGCTCAACCAGGCGCGTCATGGCAGCGACGAAATCCAGCAAACGGGAATTGGTACTCATGAGGCGCTCCCGGATTCGGCCTGGACACCATAGCGCTCGCGCATTTCGGCCGTATGCTCGCCCAGCGCCGGCGGCTGCCGGTAAATCGGGAAGCCCTGGCCATCGACGCGGATCGGTGAAGCGAAGGTACGGGTCTGCGTGCCGCCGGGCAGCGACAGTGGCTGCAACCAGTCCATGTGTTCGACCTGCGGGTCGGCCAGCGCCGACGAATAATCGTTGATGCGCGCATGCGGAACACCCGCCGCCTCGAAGGCCGTGATCCAGTGCGAAACCCCTTGCTGGCCGAACTTCACCTCCAGCAGGTCCTTCAGCACGCGCTGGTTTGCGGCGCGGTCCTTGGTCGTGCCGAAGCGCGCATCGGCGGCCAGTTCCGGCATGCCGACCACCTCGCATACCGACAGCCACAATTTCTGGTTGCCGGCTGCGATCGTGAAATATCCGTCGCTGGCGCGAAACGCCTGGTAGGGCGCGTTGCGCGGGTGGGCCGAACCGAGTTTCACCGGGTTGTTTCCGGTGCCGAAATACTCGCTGGTCTGCAGGGCGGCAATGCCCAGCGTGCAGCCGAACATCGGGATGTCGATGTGCCCGCCCTCGCCACCGGCGCGAACCCGGGTCAGCATGGCGGCGATCGAATAAGCCGCATACAGGCCCGAAGCAAAGTCGGAAACCGGCACGCCGCATTTGACCGGCGCCCCGTCCTGCTCTCCGGTGACGCTCATCACGCCGCTGGCCGCCTGTATGGTCAGGTCGAAGCCGCCTTCGCGCGAACGCGGACCGCTCTGGCCGTAGGCCGAGATGGAACAGTAGACCAGTTGCGGCCTGTCCTTTGCGAAGCGGTCAGCCCCGAGTCCGAGCCGGTCCATCACGCCCGGGCGGTTGTTCTCGACCACCACGTCGGCATCGGCAATCATGCGGCGCGCGACTTCCAGGTCGGCACTGTCCTTCAGGTTCAGCACCACGGATTTCTTGTTGCGATTCAAGGAGGCGAAATTTTCGCTGTAGCCGTTGCTGATCGGCGGCCACTGGCGCAGGGTGTCACCCTCGGGCGGCTCGATCTTGATCACCTCGGCGCCCATGTCGGCCAGCAGCATTCCGCAGAACGGGCCAGAGGCCACGGCACAAAATTCGATGACCTTGACGCCGGCCAGCGGCAGGCTCTGTTGGGGGAGTGTTTGCGTCATGATTTGCCTTTCACTATGTCATCCGTTCGAACCCGGTTTCTGACGGGCAACCGGCCGCGAAGTATAATCTTTTTCCATATACAGAATCCGATGTTCCATTATATGGAACGATGAAATCGACTTCGCATCATCAATGACAAACCCCGGCAACAGTGGTCTGGCGGCTTTTCGCCCTGCAAACCTTACATTATCCGCTCGCCGCCTCTGGCCGGGCATCGCACTATCACTGGTGGTCGCGCTGGCGGCATCCTTTGTCTCGGCCACCTATGGCGGCCCGCTGCTCTTGTACGCATTGTGCCTGGGCATGGCCTTTCACTTCCTGCATGAGCACGCGAGCTGCAATCCGGGCATCGATTTCTGCAGCAAGGCTGTACTGCGGTTTGGCGTTGCACTGCTCGGCGCGCGCATCACCTTCTCCGAGGTTGCATCGCTCGGCATTGCGCCGGTTGCGATTGCCGTCGGCGGCCTGCTGACCACGCTGCTGATGGGATGGGCGCTGTCGCGCTGGTTGCGCCGGCCTGCGGCGGAGGGCGTGCTGTCCGGGGGCGCCGTGGCAATTTGCGGCGCCTCGGCCGCGCTGGCGATTTCGGCGGTCCTGCCGCAAACCCGCGAGAATGAAAAATTCACGCTGATGACCGTGGTCGGCGTCACCGGCCTTTCCACTATCGCCATGCTGGCGTATCCGGTAATTGCAAGACTGCTCGGACTCGACGATACCGCGGCCGGCATTTTCATCGGCGCTACCATCCACGACGTGGCCCAGGTGGTCGGTGCCGGCTACCTGATTTCCCCCCATGCCGGCGACGTCGCGACCTTCGTCAAGCTGACCCGCGTCGCCTGCCTGGTGCCGGTCGTGATCGCGCTGACGATCATGTTCCAGACGCGCCCGAAGGAAGGCACCACCACCTGGCAGCGCATGCCGCGCCTGCCGTGGTTCCTGGTGGCCTTTGTCTGGCTGATGATTGCCAACAGCCTGGGTTACATTCCCGCAGAGGCGACCGGCGCCATCAGCAACGCCTCGCGGGCCTGCCTGGTATGCGCGATTGCCGCGCTCGGCATCAAGAGTTCGTTCCAGTCCTTTGCTGCGCTCGGCTGGCGTCCGGTGATCATGCTGGTCGCGGAAACCGTATGGATCGCGCTGTTCGTGCTGGCCGCGCTCACCCTGACTTCCTGACGCAGCAACCAGGCTGCCAGCCTGCTACGGCGCGCCGGACAGGCTGGCGGACACGGCCCGCGCGGCAGCCACCACCAGACCGGCAAATATCCGGCGCTGCGCCTGTTTGAAGCGGTCGGCCGGCCCCGACAAGCCGATCGCAGCAATGACATTCCCCGTTGCATCGCGCACAGGCGCGGCGACGCCATGCACCGAATCCCGCCATTCACCGCAATTGACTGCATATCCGCACTCCCGGACATGCAGCATCTCCTTCATGAATTTCGCAGGGTCAGTGATGGTGGCCGGTGTCACTCTCGCCAGATGGGTGGCACGCCGCTCCAGATCCTCATCCGGCTGGAACGCCAGCATGGCCTTGCCGGTCGCCACGCAGTGCGCCAGCGCGCGGCCACCGATTTCCGTATACGCCCGGATCGGATTGTCGCTGTCGAGCTTGTGCACGTACACCACTTCGTCGCCATCCAGCACCGACAGGTGCACCGTTTCACCGGCCTGTTCCAGCAAGCGTTGCATGGCAGGTTGCGCATGCTGCTTCAGGTCCAGCCGCGACAGGACCGCCGAGCCCAGTTCCCATAGCTTGATCGACGGGCTGTAGGTGCGCGCAGTCTCATCGCGTATGACATAGCGCATCGCGACCAGCGCCTGCAGCACGCGGTGCACATTGCTCTTGGCCAGCCCGGTCTGCCCGGCAATTTCGGTAATGCCCAGCGGGCGCGGATGATAGGCCAGCAGTTCGAGTACTTCGAGGCCTTTGAGCAGGGTGTTGTTCATCCGGGGGTGGGCCTTGTTGTTCTGGAATATGGAACAATTGTACCTTCGTCCTTGCGTATCCATGACCCGCACCGGGCTATTTGTCTGGCGAAGTCGCCAACGCTGCCTATACTGGAATAACGACTTGCTCCCCTGATGGAGGCATCATGCGACATCGTCTCTTCTATGTATTTCCGGACATCGCCAGCGCCCGCCGTGCGCTGGATGAACTGCTGCTCGGCCGGATAGAAATTCGCCACATCCGCTTCATGACTGGCGGCACGCCATTGCCCGACGACATGCCGGAGGCGAGCATCCTGCAAAAGACCGACATCGTCAGCGGCGCGGAACAAGGCATGGCTGTCGGCGCGGCATTGGGTCTGGTGCTTGGCGCTGTGATCGTCTGGTATTTCGATCTCGGCACTACCTCCGCACGCGCAACTGCCATGGTACTGGCGGGATTTGCGGGACTGTTGTTCGGCGGATGGGCAGCAAGCTTGGCTGCCGCTGCCTTGCCCAATTCACGTCTGAAGTCTTTCCACGCAGACCTGGAGCAAGGGAAAATCCTGATGATGGTCGACGTGCCTGCCCGTGAGATAACGCGAATCGAAGCGATGCTCGCCGAGCGGCATCCGGAAATGCGCTTCGGTGGGGAGGACTCGCATATTCCCGTGTTTCCGTAACCTTCGGGACAGCGGGCCGCCCCGCCTTTCGCGGCCATACGAAGCGGACATGAGCGTGCGCAAACCTGTCCACGCACAAGCTACTACTGTGCGTTGATGGATTGCGCATTCACTCGATGAAAATTGACCACCACACGCGCGGCGGCAACAGTTTTGCCGACCGCATCGATGCCGGCGAGCAGCTGGCCGACGAGTTGCTGGAGTATCGCGGCCGCAACCCGCTGATCCTCGCCATTCCCCGTGGCGCGCTGCCGATCGGCAAGGTCTTGGCCGATCGTCTCGACGGCGACCTCGATGTGGTGCTGGTGCACAAGCTCAGCCTGCCGTTCGACCCGGAATATGCAATCGGCGCGATCGACGAATCCGGGTGGTCGACCATCTCGTCCGGGTACGAAGACATGGACAAGAAAGGCGGGCCGCTCGAGAAAGTGAAAGCGACGCAGCTGGCGGCGCTGCACAAGCGACGCCAGCAATACACCCCGCTCGGCACGGCGCAGGATCCGCGCGGGCGAATTGCGATAGTGGTTGACGATGGACTGGCCACTGGCGCGACGATGATCGCAGCACTGCATGCGGTGCGCGCCCGGCATCCGGCAGAACTGATCTGCGCCGTACCGGTCGCCGCACCCGACAGCCTGGAGCGGGTGGGGCCGTTGGCCGACAAGGTGGTCTGCCTGCGCACGCCCTACGGCTTCAGCGCAGTCAGCCAGTTCTACCGGAACTTCCAGGCAGTGGAGGATGACGAGGCGGCGGCAATCCTGAAGGATGCGGTTGCGGCGCGTCAGTCACGGCCGCATCCGGAGGGCTGATCATTGCGCATGTCGTTGGGCTTGGTGGTTTGGTAGTTTGGTAGTTTGGTAGTTTGGTAGTTTGGTAGTTTGGTGGTCTTGGGGCTTTCTGGCTTGCGGGTCGTGTGGGTGGGTTTGATGGCTGTGGTTGTGAAGCCGGGAGACACCCCGGCGGGTGTGTCCCTTTCTTTTCAAAAAGAAAGGAACCAAAGAAAACACCGTCAAAACCCACTTGGCCAACGCTCGCCTCGATAGCCAACCAGACGTGGACGCCTGGGCCGAACCATTGCGGCGTTCGCGAGGAAGGTCCTGCCACACGTTCGCTTCTGACCGGGATCAGTCAACCCGCTTCAATGCCGCCGACCGCACACCACCGCTCGTTGACTCTCAATTATTTTCGAAGCCGCTAATTGGCACTTGAGGTCGGGTTGCCAGTGGGGCGCGGCATCCCTGGAATTTTCTGCTGCAATTTGCCTTTCCTTGCCCTTCTTTGAACAGCCCCGTCGCTTGTTTGAAGCTTCGAAAAACATTAAGAGTCAACGGTGCGCTGGGCATCGGTATAAGACACTTCATGGGGTTGGCTGATTAGGTAAGCGGCACACAGCCGAGGGATCATCTCTCGCGAGCGTCGCACTGGATTAGCCCAGACATCCACGTCTGGTTGGCTATCGAGGCGGGCGTTGGCCAAGTGGGTTTTGACGGTGTTTTCTTTGGTTCCTTTCTTTTTAAAAAGAAAGGAACACACCCGCCGGGGTGTCTCCCGGCTTCACAACCACAACCACCAAACCCAGCCACACCAACCGCAAGCCAAAAGCCACCAAACCACAAAACCACCAAACCACTCACCCACGGACATGGGCAATGATCAGATCCGGCCTCCGGCGCCGCCGCTACCCCCTGCCGATCGGCCGCTGCTCAAGCACCATCCGCCAGATCTTCCTCCAGGTCCGCCAGTCATGTCCCCCTGGAATGGCAAATACCCGATCGGGTGGCAAGCTCGCAGCCAGCAAGGAATTTTCCTTGGCAAACTTGTCGCCGGTGCCATATCCCAGATAGATCGAAGGCCTGGATTCGTTGTGCGCCAGATGCTGCTTGAGCCATTGCCAGAGCACACGGGGAAAGTCGTGGCTGGCCGCCGGGTCGGCATTCCAGCCCGTCATGCCTCCGGCCTCCTCTATCTCGCGCGCCAGCGACTTCTCCCCGAGGTAGGGGGCCATCAACACCAGGCCGCTGATGCGGGCATGGTGGTGCGCGGCGTAGCAGGCGGCGCCGAAGCCGCCGAGAGAAACACCGACCAGCCAGATGTCGTGATACCCCGCTTCGTGCGCCGCCGCCAGCACGTCTTCAGTGATGCGTTCAAACAGCGCCCGCGTGGCGTAATAGCCGAAATGCGCGTCGACCGCGATCGCATCCGCCGGTACGCCATGTTGATGCAAATCCCTGATGAATCCGCGCCTCTCGAAATCCTCGGCAAGATCGCCAATGCCGGGCAGGAACACTATCAACGCCTTGCTGCCGACGCGGCCGCGATACTCGACCTTCAGCAGCGGCCCGGCATCGCCGAGCAAGGGATCGCGTCCGGGACGCAGCAGCGACAGCCTTGCGCGCAGGCCCCGGTTCAGTCTTCGGAGACGATAGGAAAGCTCGGGAATCATGATTGCTGGATGTAATTTTTCTGCTGGCGCTACGCTCGATGCTGGTGCTTGCGCCAATCGGACGACAGCGTCATGGTTGCGCCTGCGAGGCTGCGAACGCCTTGAGATCAGTCAACGAGCCTGATCGTCAATGGAGTCTAGTGAAACAAGAACATCAGGCCGCGGTCACGCCGGAAAGATAAAAAGCAACAGTGCCGACATCTCCAGACACCAGGCAGGCGCAGTCCCCCGGTGCAACATCGCCCCCGGGAAAGACCGGACACGTCCTTTATGGATGCTACGCATGGGTCGCGTTCGTCGCGTTCGTTCTCATCTTCCTGGTTCTCGCCGCACCATTCCCGCGGCCCCGGATGGCGCGGCGGATTGCCAAGCGCATAAGCCGGCTGCTATTCCGGCTGTCCGGGATCCGCATCAGCGCACTCGGGCTGGACCGGCTGCCGCAATCGCCGCACATACTGGTGCTCAATCATTCGAGCTTCCTGGACGGCATCGTGCTCTCCGCATTGCTGCCCGCATCGCCCGGGTACACATTCACGGCGCGGCGGGAATTGCGCAGGCAGCGCCTTCTGTGCCCGCTGGTGAACAAGGTGAATACACTGATGCTGCTACCGCCGGGCTCGCCCCCCAGCGCCAATATCGAACTGATGAAGGGCGCGCTGCGCCGGGGCGAGAGCCTGATCCTGTTTCCCGAAGGCAGATACAAGCGCGAACCGGGCTTGCTGCGCTTCCACTCCGGCGCCTTCGTGCTCGCCGCGGCAACTGGCGTACCGGTGGTGTGCGCCGGCCTGCGCGGCACGCGAACTGCATTGCCGCTCGGCAGCTGGCTGCTGCGCCGGGCGCCGCTGACACTGGAGATCGGGCCGGCACTCCGGGCCTCGGAAAAAGATCCGGACCCCGCACTCACGCTGCGCCAGGCTGCGCGCGCGGCCATACTGTCGCTGTGCGGCGAGGGCGAGGGCGAGGTCGACCTTCGGCCCGACCCGGTGCAGCAAGGCGAAGTCCGTAACCATGACTCCGAGGGTGGCGCGCCGAATGCGCCGCCGCCAGCGCCAGGTAGTCCAGGGCACGCAAGCGCCAGCGCTTCTGATACCGATATCGCGCTTCATCCAGATGCGCGAGCGCCAGGCGGGCGCGGGTGCAGGCACGGCATGCCTGGTAAAAGTTGAGCAGTTGCTGCGATATCGCGTCATGCCGCGCTCGCAAGTAGCCATGCAGCAAGCGCCGTGCAGCCGAACGAGCGCCGAATCGCTCGCACTCGAGCGCCAGGAAGCCGGCCTCATCGGCGCCGTCCTGGGTTCTCAGTACCTGCGAAAAATCCAGGCAATCGATGATCTCGATCGGCTCCGTCAGATAGACATGCTCGGCCCGCAGGTCGCCGTGACCTTCGATCACATGCCCGTCCCGCACGCGCCCGGCAAGCTGCGGCGACAGCCGCCGTGCCTCCCCGTGCAGCAAGCAGAACAGATGCTCGACCGCTGCCCGCGGCAACCGGTAGTGCAAGTGCAGCAGCGCCTTGCGATCGGCCTTGATCGATCGCAGCAAGCGCGACCGGTACACCGCCGGCGCCAGCGCGATCGGCTGGCATCTCGCGTGAAAATCGGCGATCGTGCGACCCAAGCCATCCATTTCGCGCGGCGACACTCCGGTACTGCGCAACAGGGCTTCCAGGCTGCGTTCATCAGGCAGGCGCCGCATGTGCAACAGCCAGTCCGCAGGCTCGCCCTCCGGTGCCAGCTGCAGCTCGCCATGCGGTGAACGAAAAAGCGGCACCACACCCAGATACACCGACGGCGAAAGCCGCTGGTTCAGGCGCAGTTCCTCTTCGCACAGGCGCCGCCCTGGATCTTGCGCGATCTCGCTCGGCAATGCCAGCGGCGGAATCTTCTTCCGTTTCCATGCGCTGCGGGCAGTCAGGAACACCCAGGAAGCATGCGTCTCGACCATCCGGACGTCCAGGCTCCCGTCATGCAGGGCCAGCAACTGGCCCAAGCCAGCAACCTCCCCTTGTCGCTGGCGTTTTTCTCTCAATCGACCTCTGCAAGAGTGGCGCTCAGCGCGCCCAGCCCGGTCATTTCCCTGATGGCCGCCGGCCCTTGCACGGACGGATCCACCGCCCGCACCGCATCCACCAGCAACACCGTCGCGAATCCGTGCGACAAGGCATCCCTGACCGTATTCAGGACGCAATAGTCCGTCGCCAGTCCGCCCACAAACACCCGACTTATCCCTTCGGCCTGCAGCTTCGGCCCGAGGCCGGTGCCGGCAAACGCGGAGTAAGCATCAAGCCCGCTTTGCGCCGCCTTATGCTCCACCAGCGCCGTCGGCGGCAGCGCCAGGCCCGCAGCAAAACCGGCTCCGGCACTGCCGGCAATGCAATGCGGCGGCCACGGGCCGCCCTGGGCGACGAAGGAGCAATGATCGGGCGGGTGCCAGTCTGCCGATGCAATCACCGGGCGGCCCTTTTCCGTAAAGCGCCGGATGTATTGGTTGAGCACAGGAATGATCTCGTCCCCGCCGGCAACCGCAAGCGCGCCGCCGGGAAGGAAGTCGTTCTGCACATCGACCAGCAGCAAGGCATCGCCGGCGGCGATAGTGAAACGCAGCATGAACAGGTACCGCCAATGTGAACGTGACGCTGTGAAGCGTGAGCCGTTGAACGTGAAGGTGGCGCATCAACTTCCGCCATCCATCACATTCCATAGCATCGGAAAAGCCGGCGCGTGATCCATGTCAAATGCCCGTTCGGCTCTTGGCCGATGATTGTTGCAACAGGCACTTGGGGCAGCATGCAATGCATTTCATGTCCCGCAATCCTGCAAACAAGCCGGCTGGCGCCGCTCAGTTGGAAGCGGTGCAATACACCATCGACGGACTTGCACTCCGGACACGCCACCGCGCCAAACGCGATCCCCATGCAAAAACCGACCATCGCCACCGCATACGACCAGGCCACCGGCCCGGCCCTGTTCGCGCTTTCGCACGGCCGGGCCTACGGCGAACGGGTAGCTGACCGGCTTGGGATGGACCTGCTTCCTGTCGAGGAGCGGGAGTTCGAAGATGGCGAGCACAAATCCCGTCCCCTCGTCAGCGTGCGCGGCCGCGATGTCTACGTGCTGCAATCCCTGCATGCCGAGTTCGAACACAGTGTCAACGACAAACTGTGCCGGCTGCTGTTTTTCATTGGCGCACTCAAGGATGCCGCAGCGGCCAGGGTAACAGCGGTCATTCCTTATCTTGCCTACGCGCGCAAGGACCAGAAGAGCAAGTCACGCGACCCGGTCACGACCCGCTATGTGGCAGCCCTGCTGGAATCGGTCGGCACCGACGTCGTGCTGACCATCGACGTGCATAACCTGGCCGCCTACCAGAATGCGTTTCGCTGCCGCACGGAACATCTTTCCGCAGCACCGCTGCTGGTCGCCGCGCTGGCGCCGCTGTTGACGCAACGGGAGGTGATGGTGCTCGCGCCCGACACCGGCGCAGTAAAGCGCGTGGACCGCTTCCGCCAACTCCTTTCTGCCGCCATCGGCCGCGAAGCCGGCATCGGATTCATGGAGAAGTACCGGAGTGAAGGCCGGCTCGGCGGCGGCCAACTGGTCGGCGACGCCGAAGGGCGGGACGTGATCGTGCTGGACGACCTGATCAGCACCGGCAGCACCATCGCACGCGCAGCAAGCGCTGCCAGCAAACACGGCGCTGCCAGGGTAATTGCCGCCGCCACCCACGGCGTATTCCAGAGCGCGGCATCCCATGTGCTGGATCTGCCCGGACTGGAGCGCATCCTGGTCTGCGACACCGTGCCGCCGCTGAGGCTGGACCAGGGCGCGGTGCGGCACATGCTGATGGTGGTCGATTCGACGCAACTGGTCGCCGAAGCAATTGGCCGGATGCACGGTGGTGGCTCGCTGGTGGAATTGAACGAACTGGCGTGGCCCGTGCCGGACAACAGCGGCTCCGGGGATGACGACAGGTACAAGGACAGTCAGGACCAGGTGCCCTGAGCAGCAATCAAATGAGCAGTAATCATTTGGGCAGGAACACAGGACAACAATTACACAGGAGGAATTGTCATGCCAATCAGCGAATGCTGCAGCCGCAACGTGGTGTCCTGCAACAGCGATACGACCCTGGAGCAAGCGGCGGCCCTGATGCGCAAGCATCACATAGGGGATCTGGTGGTGCTGGACCGCAGCAGCAAGCCCGAGCAGCCCGTCGGCATGCTGACCGACCGCGACATCGTGATTGAAACGGTCGCCGTCGGCCTGGACGCTGCCACCTTTACCGCAGGGGATGTGATGAGCACGCCGCTGACCACGGTGACGGAGAACACCGGCTTCGTCGAGGCCCTTCGGGTCATGCGCTCGCGCGGGGTGCGACGCTTGCCCGTGGTGAATGCAGGCGGATCCTTGGTCGGCGTGGTCTCGGCGGACGACATACTGCTGATCCTGGCGACTGAAATTTCACTGCTGGCGCGTGCTGCCAGCGAGCAACGCGATCACGAAAAACAAACTCGGAAATAAGCGCGAGGAAGGCGCTTTCTTGACGCCGGTCAAGCGCATTGCCAAGCTGCCACCTGGCATGGAACGCTGTTGAATGCGAGGACTCAATGGAACAAAAGGATCAAGGGCAGGACCAACTGCAGGCTCGGCTGGCGCAGGCAGAAGCCTTGTTGAAAGCCAGCCGGATGCAGGGCCAGCATCCGGCGATCCTGCAGAAGCTGGAAAAAATACGCAACTACTTCGAAGATGAATTGTGCGCATGTGCCGGGCATGTGAAAAGCGCCGGAATCGTTCATGGTCATGAAAGGGATACGTCACCCCGCAGTTGACGAAACGTAATCGCAATCGCAAGAGAGGAAACAGCATGTCAAATTTAACTCGCTTCAATCCATTCAGCGACATCATGCGCGCCGCGCCATTTGGCCGGCTGGACGAGTTTTTCGAAGACCTTGACCGGTTTCCGATGCTCAAGTCGCTGGAGGCGGCGCCACGCATAAAAATGGACGTGGTCGAGGGCGAAAACGCTTACACCGTGCACGCCGAAATCCCGGGCGCGAAGAAGGAAGATATCAAGGTGTCGATCGAAGGGCACATGGTGACGATCTCGGCCGAGGTCAAGAAGGTGAAGGAACACAAGGAGGGCGACCGGGTAGTGCAGTCCGAACGTTATTACGGTCGTGAATCGCGGTCCTTCTCGCTGGGACAGGATATCGACGAGGACAAGGCAAACGCGCATTACGACAATGGCGTGCTGGAACTGACCCTGCCGGTGCGCGCCGGCTCGCGTGCGGGCAAGACGCTGGCCATCCAGTAAAGCGGCAATCCCGGGGCATCAGCTGCGCAGCACCGCCAGGCACTGATCGGCAGCAAGGGGCCGGGCAAAGTAGTAGCCCTGCCCCTGGTCGCAATGGTTTTCCATCAGGAAGGCCCGCTCGGCGCTCCCTTCAATTCCCTCGGCAATTATTTTCATCCCCAGCGAGTGCCCCATCGCAATGATCGCGCTGGTGATTGCGGCATTGTCCTTGTCGTCCGGAATGCCGTGGACAAAGCTGCGGTCGATCTTCAGGGTATCGACCGGAAGGTGCTTGAGGGAACTGAGCGACGAGTAGCCAGTGCCAAAGTCATCCACGGCAATCCTGATGCCGCGCTCGTGGAAGACTTCCAGCGCCTTAACGATCTCGGGCGCGACCTGCAAGGCAGTCTCGGTCACTTCGAGTTCAAGGCCGAAACCGTCCGCGCGGGGAAGCATATCGAACTCGCGGCACACCTTGTCGACGAAGCCGTCGTGCCGCAACTGGCGCACCGACAGGTTCAATGCCATGTTGATGCCACCCAGGCCCAGTGATTGCCATTGCCGCAGCACCCGGCAAGCTTCCTTCAGCACCCATTCTCCGATGCCATTGATAAGCCCGGTCTCTTCGGCCACTTGAATGAATTCGGACGGCAGCCACGCAGCATCTCCTTCGCGCTTCCAGCGAATCAGCGCTTCAACCCCGACGGCGCGTCCGCTCTCCAGGTGAAACTGGGGTTGATACACCAACTCGAAGTCGCCCTGCTCCAGCGCCCTCCTGAGACCGTTTTCCGTGCCGAAAAACTGGTTGGCCTTTTCCGTCATCCCCGCCGTATAGAAGCGCGACAGGTTGCGCCCGCCTTCCTTGGCATCGTACATCGCCATGTCGGCAGCCTTGATCAGCGCTTCCGGTTCCACTGCGTCGTCCGGACAGACGGCAACGCCGATGCTGGTGGAGATCGTCAACAGGTGGCCGGCAACGGTCACAGGCCGCGACACGCTCGCCACCAGCTTTTGCGCCAGCCGCGTCAGGTCCCATAAGTCCGGCACATCCACGACCAGGATGGCGAATTCGTCACCGCCCAGCCGTGCCACCGTATCCTCGCTGCGCACCGATTGCTGCAAGCGAGCTGCAATTGCGCGCAGCAGTTCGTCCCCCGCCGGGTGCCCGAGCGTGTCGTTGATGACCTTGAACCGGTCCAGGTCCAGCATCATCAGGCCGAGCTGGCTACCGTGCCTGAGCGAGTGTTCGACCGCCTGTTTCACCCGATCGGCGAACAAGCTGCGGTTCGGCAAGCCGGTGAGCGCGTCCCGATAGGCCAGGCGCACCAATTCGTCCTGTGTCTGCTTGAGGCTGCTGATGTCCGAAAACACGGCAATGTATTCGCTCACCTTCCCGGTCTGGTCGCGCACCACGCTGATGCTCTGCCACAACGGGATCATCTTGCCATCCATGGTCCGGTCCCATACCTCGCCCTGCCAGCTTCCTTTGCGCATCAGGCCGTCCCACATATCCTGGTAAAAACTGCGGCCGTGGCGGCCGGAACTGAACATGCGGGGCGTCTTGCCGATGACATCTTCCGGCTGGTAGCCGGTGATGTGGACGAAGGCCTTGTTAACCGCCGTGATATGTCCGGTGCTGTCGGCAATGATGATGCCGTCACTGGTATGCTCGAAGACCTCGGCAGAACGGCGCAATTGCTGCTGCGCGGCACGCAATTCGGTCATGTCGAACATCGATGAACGGCTCATCACGAAGCGGCCGTGGCCGTCAAATACCGCGCTTGCATTGACCAGGGCATACAGCACCGAACCATCTTTTCGGAGAAACTCCATCTCCAGGTCGCGCAAGCTGCCGGATTGCATGAAGGAGTCGTAGTTCCTGGCGAACACGTCCTTGCCGGAAAGGGAAAGAAATTCCGAGATATGCCGCCCCAGCAATTCCTTCTCTTCATACCCCAGCCAAGCCAGCTCGGTCCGGTTCACCCGCACGAAGCACCCCCCGGCATCGAGCGAGTGGTAACCGCAAGGCGCATTGTCGAACAGGTCCTGCACTTCGCGGGCATATTGCTCCAGCGCCCGCTGGGCGCGCTTGCGGCCGGTGATGTCGCGCACGATTGCCATCCAGCGGCCATCAGGCAGAATGCTGATCCTGACCTCGACCGGCAGGCTGGCGCGGGTACTGGTATGCAGGCCACCTTCCCAAGCAAACGGCGTTCCCGGCCGCGCGTTGGCAGGCATGCCACCTCCAGTGCGCTCATCACGCAGGAACTCGGTGTAGGAGCGGCCGAGCAGCGCCGAGCGCTCCTCGCCCAGCAAGGAGCAGGCCGCGGCGTTGACATCGGTGATATTGCCCTTGCCGTCGGTGATCACAATCGGATCGGCGGCGTTGGTGAAAAGTTGTTGCAGGCGGCTCTCGCTTTCAGTCAGCGCTTGCACCGTCACATGGTACCCGGTCAGATCCTGCACCATGCCCAGCACGACCGATGGCGATCCATCCTCCTGCCACGCATACACTTCACCGCGTCCTGCGAGCGTACGTGGACGGTCCCGGGGGCCGGTATGAAAACTGGCCTCATAAACGTCCGTTTCACCCCTTGCAACCCGGTCCAGCTGGATCCGGACCCTGGCGGCATCCTCGGGATGAATGGCTGAAACAAAACGCTCCATCGGCACCCGCCCAGCCTGCGGCTGCAGGTCGAACATCCGGTACACCTCTTCTCCGGCTTCCACCTCGCCGGTCGCCACATACCAGTTCCAGGCGCCCATCAGCGGCGTCAACTCGCTGCTGGCAAGCGAGGCCGCAATCCGGCCCAGCGTTTCCTGCAAGCGCCAGCGCTCGTCAAGAAGTTCGCTCTCGCGAATCTTCAACTGCGCCAGTTCTTTCTGCAGCCGGACAACGTCGCTGTCCCCGTTGGAAGAAGTTTTCGGTGCATTCGTTTTCTGCGGATGACTACGGGCTCTGGATCGGGGCATGAAGGATGGGCCCTCAGTGGCACATCCGCTATCGTGACGCGAACAGGCCGGATTCACTTGATCCATGTCAGGTGCTTCCCACCCGGCCCTGAAGCGACAGTATTTTTTTCCGGCGCGCACCGTCCTTGGGAGCGTCGCCACTCCCGGCCCCGAAGATTCAGCCGGCCTTGATCCAGTGCAAAAAGAAAAAGTCGTTCGAGGCTAATCTGGCGGCACCTGCACGGAGGCCGCCATGCAACCTGATCGTCAGGATGCCCTGCTCACCGACCTGTACGAACTGACCATGATGCAGGCCTGCTTCCGCAGCGGCATGGACGGCACGGCGGCCTTCGAATTCTTTGTCCGAAAGCTCCCGCCCAAGCGCAACTTCCTGGTCGCGGCCGGGCTGGAGCCGGTGCTGGACTATTTGCGCGACTTGCACTTTTCCGAAACTGACCTGGAATGGCTGTCGTCCACCGGTTTGTTCAGCCGCGAGTTCATTGCTTCGCTGCGCGAGCTGCGTTTCACCGGCGAGGTGTGGGCAGTGCCGGAAGGAACGCTCATCTTTCCCGACCAGCCGCTGCTGCGCATCGTCGCCCCGCTGCGCCAGGCGCAACTGGTGGAAAGCAGGGTGATCAACCTGCTGCACTACAGCACATTGTGCGCATCAAAGGCCGCGCGTTGCGTGCTCGCGGCAGGGTGCAAGCATCTGGTCGACTTCGGGCTGCGGCGCGCCCATGGCGCGGAAGCAGGCATGTTGTCGGCGCGCGCAAGTTACCTGGCCGGCTTTGCCGCCACTGCCACCACGCTTGCCGGGCGCCGCTACGGCATCCCGGTCTCGGGCACGATGGCACATTCATTCGTGCAAGCGCATGAGCACGAGGCCGAGGCCTTCCTGTCGATGGTGGAATCGAGCCCGGCCGGCACCACTCTCCTGATCGACACCTATGACACAGCCAATGGCGCGCGCCAGGTGGTGGAACTGGCCCGCTGGCTGCAAAGGAGCGGACGCGGCGGCATCAACGCGGTACGCATAGACAGCGGCGACCTGGCGGCACAGGCACGCATGGTGCGCGAGCTGCTGGACAGCGGCGGCTGCAGCAACGTGAAGATCGTGGTCAGCGGCAATCTTGATGAATACCAGCTGCAGAACCTGGTGGAAAGCGGGGCGCCGATCGACAGTTTCGGCGTCGGTACCCGCATGAACACCTCGGCCGATGCGCCCTACCTGGACTGCGCCTACAAGCTGGTCGAATATGCTGGCCAGGCCCGCCGCAAGACCTCGGCCGGCAAGGCACTGCTGCCGGGCCGGAAACAGGTATGGCGCCAGTTCGACCAGCACCATGCGATGCGCGAGGACATCCTGGCACTGCACGACGAACCCGGCGTCGGCACACCGCTGCTGGAAATGGTGATGCATGATGGCGCGGCGCTACTACCCAACCCGCCGCTCACGCAGATACAGGCCTATGTCCGCGGTCAGTTGCAGTCCTTGCCGGCCGCCTTGCGCAGCCTGGCCCCCAGCGCGCCTTATCCCGTCAGTGTGTCAGCAAAACTGGACGCGCTGACCGCCGAGGTCGACCGGCGGCTGCAGGCACGCGCCCAGGAAGACCAGGCGCGCTGGAGCCAGCCTGAGCCGTTCGGCCCTGTACGTGCGCCGGGCGAATGAACCTGCATCAGCGTATTGGCCTGCCTTAGCCTGCCTTTCGCTCCGGAACGCCATCGCGCTCGAACGCAGCCTGGTAGAGCGCGGCGACCATGTCGGCCTGCGCCACCAGGCCGACCAGGCGCTGGTTACGATCGAGGATCGGCACCTGGTGCACCCCGGCGTCGCACATCATCGGGATCAACTCGGCGATCGGCTGGTCGTCGAAGGCGACCGGGGGGTTGGCGACCATGATCTGCCCCACCACTTCGGCCTTGTTGGACTCCAGTCCTGGCGTCCGTTGCAGCGCGCCGCGCACCTTGTCCCAGAAGCCGCCATGCAACTCCTTGTCCGCTGCAGCAAGGATGTCGTGCTGGTTGACCAGGCCGACCAGGCGATTGAAGCGGTTCACCACCGGCAGCGCCTGCAATTCGTGGTCGCGCAGCAGCGCCCAGGCTTGGTGGATCTCGGTCCCGAACTCGACCGTCACGAGCTGGCGCGACATGATGTCGGCGCAGGAAATCGCTCCCACCTGGCGGTGATATGCCCGCATCTCCGCCTTTTGCAGGATATCTTCCAGATCGCCGCGGCTGATATCGAGCAGGTCATTGTGTTGCCGCAGTACCGCATCGAGGTCTTCCGGGGTCACGCCGACGGCAGGATGCGGCCGGTGCGGGGCAACATGCTTGTCGCCCTGGTCGCCCGCGATGTGCGGATACTGCCGTCCGCACAAGCGGTTGTAGCCAATGGCAACCGCAACCAGGATCAGGGAATTGAGCGCGACCGGGGTCAGGGCAAACCAGAAACCGGCGCCCGCCACCGCCGGCCCGCCGAGCGCCGCCAGCAGCGCGGCGGCACCTCCTGGCGGATGCAGGCAGCGCAGCCAGAACATGGTAATGACCGCAACGCCCACTGCCACCATGCCGGCGACCAGCGGGTCCGCGAAATACTGGCCGCATGCAATCCCGATCAATGCCGAGATGGTGTTCCCGCCGAACACCGGCCACGGCTGCGCCAGCGGACTGGCGGGCAGCGCGAACAGGATGAGGGCAGAAGCGCCCAGTGGAGCGACGATGAAGGGCAAGCCCGAAGTGTCACCGATCAGCAGGCGAGTGATGAGCGCCGTGACGCCGATCCCGATCAGCGCGCCGAGCGCGGAACGCGCTTTCTCCCGTGAGGAGATGTTCTGGGCGGCGACGGCGTACTGGCGAAAGCGGACGAACAGGCGTTGCATTCTGGGCTTGCTCTGCGATGGGGAATGGTTCGGGATTATTGCAGAGTTTGGCGGCCATGAGCCGCATCGTGAGGCACAGCGTGCACTGGTCACCCCGCCAGCAGCCTCGCATACCGCACCCGCTGCTGCACCTCCCCGCCCAGCCGTGCTGCCAGCACCATCGCCTTCTTCAGGTACAAGCCGATGTTGTGCTCGTCCGCAAATCCGATAGCGCCATGGAACTGCACGCATTCCTTGGTGACCCGCAAGCCCGCCGCTGAAGCCCTGGCTTTTGCGGTAACCGCTGCGCGCGCGCGGGACGCCGCCCCGGTGGCCTTGCATGCCTCATACACCATGGCGCGCGCCGCCTGTATGTCGACGTGACAGCTCGCAGCGCGATGCTGCAACGCCTGGAACGCACCGATCGGCGAGCCGAATTGCTGGCGCACCTTCAGGTAGTCGATGGTCTGCTGCAAGGCCTCGTCCATGACGCCGACCAGCGCCGCAGCATAGCTGATCAGCAAGCTGTCATGGGCAAGGGCGAATGCGGCGCGGGCGGCCGCTCCATCCGCAACCACGGGCGCAAGCTGCCAGGCTGCCGCGCCAATTTCCACTTCCGACAGCACGCTGCCGTCCACACAAGCAGCCGATGTCAGCTTGACGCCCGGCGCGTCGATCGCGACCGCCCGGATGCAGAAACGCCCGCTGCTATCGCTGGCAATCAACAGGGTCGTGCCCGGATAGCAGTCCGGCACGTGCTGCAGCAACAGCGGCGCCTTGCCAGCAAGCGCCGGAAAAACCGGCACCGCCAGCCGCTGCCCCTGCACCAGTCCTGCCAGGATTTCCTGACCCGCACTGCTATCGCATGCGGATAGCAAGGCAGCCCCCACCACATTGGTAAGCAAGGGTTCCGGCAGCAGCATGCGTGAGGTGCCTTCAGCCAGCGCCGCCATAGCGTCCAGCCCCAGGTTCAGGCCGCCATGCTCCTCCGCGACCGCGACCAGCGGCCAGCCGAGACCCACGATCTGTTGCCAGGTCCGTTGATCCAGCTGGGCGAACTTGTCCCGCATCGCCCGCGCGCGCATTGCACCGCCGGAGCCCTCTGCGAATTCGAGCGCGCTGTCCAGGATCATCCGCGCGCTTTCGCCTAATGCCGCATGGGTCATTCACGTCTCCTTGCCGGTGCGCCGGCCATGGGTGGCAGGCCGAGAACCTTGGCGGCGATCAGGTTGCGCTGCACTTCGTTGGTGCCGCCGTAAATACTGAGGCGGCGCGATTGCAGGAACATTTCCGAATAGTCCAGCAAGCCGTGCTCCGAGGGCGCCGCTGCGCGCAGCGGCGCCGCTTCGCCGGCCACCTGCTGCAACAGGTCGAGTATCGATTGCACAGTTTCGGTGGCCAGGATCTTCAGGTAGGAACTGTCAGCCGTGCCGCCCTTGTGCTCCGCTTCGGCCAGCGCGAGGAAGGAGGCGGTCAGCGTCTCGGCGTCCATCTCCGCCTGCGCCAGTGCTTCGTCGTTGCGCGGATCGGGTGGCAATGCCCGCACCATTCGCCGCAAGCGTTCCAGTGCCTTCAGCGCCAGCGCCGGTGAGCCGATGCGCAAGCGCTCTTCGCTGAGCAGCGCGGTCGCCACTGCCCAGCCGCGATCGATCTCGCCAATCACGTTGTGCATCGGCACCCGCACCGAATCCAGGAACACTTCGCAAAACTCGTCGTCGCCGGCAATCGTGCGGATCGGTCGGCGGCTGATGCCCGGCGTCTTCAGGTCGATCAGCACAAAAGTGATGCCATGCTGGCGGGCGGCACCATCCGAGGTGCGCACCAGCGCGAACATCCAGTCCGCGTGATGACCCCAGGTGGTCCAGATCTTGTGGCCGCTGATCACCAGGTCGTCGTCGTCGATGACAGCGCGGGTGCGCAAGCTGGCTAGGTCGGAGCCGGAGCCGGGCTCCGAATACCCCTGGCACCAGACGGCCTCGCCGGAGAGGATGGCGGGCAAGTGGCGTGCCTGCTGGGCCGGCGTGCCGCATTTGATCAGGATCGGGCCGATGTGATTAAGCCCCTGGCCCGGGATGTCCGGTGCGCCGGCGCGCGCCATTTCTTCCATCATGATCACCTCCTGCACCGGGGTCGCCGCCATGCCGCCGAAGGCGCGCGGCCAGTGCGGCGCGATCCAGCCGCGCTGGTACAACTGCCGGAACCATGGCATGCAATCCTGCGGCAGCGGGCGGAAGGTCGTATGCCGCAAATGCGGCGGCACATTGGCCTGCATCCAGCCAGCCACCTCCAACCGGAATTGTTGCTCGTCCTCGGTGAGTTCCCTGAGCATCGCGATCCTCGCTGGGCCGGCAACGAAGCCGGCCACTGTCCTGGTCTGTACTGATCAATGTGTAGGCCTGCGGGAAGTCGCCAGTCCAGCGGCCTGGCGCAACGGACTCAAGCCGCCTTTACGGCGCAATCACGCGGCGCCGTGCTCCACCGACTTTGCTGCGCTCTCCCGCAACTGCGCCTTCAATACCTTGCCCAGTGCATTGCGCGGCAAGTTGTCGACGAAAAACACATGCTTGGGCTTCTTGTAGCCGGCGATGCGCTCGCGGCAATGCTCGATCAGCGTGGCGGCGTCGAGCCTGCTGCCTGCGCGCAATTCGATGAAAGCGGCAACTGCCTCGCCAAAGATCGCATCCGGTACGCCCACCACCGCAGCGTCCAGCACGTCCGCATGCTCCAGCAACACCTGCTCCACTTCCTTGGTGTAGATGTTGAAGCCGCCGGACAGCACCATGTCCTTCTTGCGGTCGACGATATACATGTAGCCGTCCTCGTCCAGACGCGCCATGTCGCCGGTATGCACCCAGCCGTCGACGATCGCCTTTGCGGTCTCTTCCGGCCGCCGGTAATAGCCGCGCATGGTCAGGAAATTACCGGGCGCGCCAGTTCGCACCAGCAGTTCGCCCGCCTCGCCAACCGGCACGCGCTTGCCGCTGTCGTCCACCAGCTTGACTTCAACGCCCGGCGTCACGCGCCCGACCGATGCCGCATGGGTGAACTGTTCGTCGTGATTGAGGCAGGTCACAGCACCCACTTCGGTCATGGCGAAGAAAGAATGAAGGGCTACCTGCGGCAGCAGGTCGATCAACGCCTTCTTCACCTCGACCGGGAAGGCTTCGCCGGTGACGATGATGTGGCGCAGGCTGGAACAGCGTTCGGCGGTCTCCCTCAGATGGGGCAGCAGCATGCGCGCCACCGTCGGCACCATGCCCAGCGCGCTCACCTTCTCCTGCTCGATCAGCTTCACTGCCTGCACCGGATCGAAGCGCTCCATCACCACCAGCGTCGCCCCCACGCACAGTGCATTCATCATGCGCGCCATGCCGGTCCGATGGGCCAGCGGCGTGGTGACCAGGAACACGTCGTCTGCCCGCAAGCCCCAGTCCAGCGCATTCAGGTGGTGATGCATGATGATGAAGTTGGCCATCGTGATGACGGCGCCCTTCGGCCTGCCGGTGGTTCCGGAGGTATAGATCACCATGCAGTCTTCGCAATTGGCCAGCGGTATTTCGGGCAGTTCCTCGATTGCGTGCGCGGCCAGCGTACCGAACGGCACCTGGCCAGGCCGGGGGGTACCCGTGACGACCCAGTGCATGCCCTTGAACGCGTCGGCAACCGGGTCCAGCGCCGCCAGGCTGCTGCTGTCGACGCACAGCACGCCGGCTTCGCTGTCGGCAGTGAAATAGGTCAGCTCCTTGGCCGTGAGCCGGGTGTTGACCGGAACCAGTATGGCGCCCAGGTGAAAGGTGGCGAACATCAGCTGGACGAATGCGATGTCGTTCGGCAGATATCCGACCACCCGGTCCCCGGGACGCACGCCCAGCCCGCGCAAGCCGGCGGCGACCCGCAAGGAACTCTCGTGCAGTTCGGCATAGCTGATGCGCTTGCCGTGCACGACGACGGCAGTCTTGCCGGGCGTACGGCGGGCGTGCCCTGCGAGAATCAGTTCAAGTCGCATGCGCCCTCCTAGGCCAGCTTGAAGGCAGGATAGCGGTCCTCGCCCGACAGCGGATCCCAGGCCAGCGTGACCCGGGCACCGATCTTGAGCTGCTCCGGCGTGCAGTCGAGGATATTGGCGATCATGCGCACCCCTTCATCGAGTTCGACGGTTGCCACGCACAGCGGCAGGCGCCCATCGAGCCCGGGGCCGGGAATGCGGACCACGGTGGTCGCGTAGATCGTCCCCTTGCCCGAGACTTCGCGCCACTCCAGCGTGCGGCGGCCGGTATAGATGCTCACCGGACGCGGATAGTGCTGGAACTTCTTCGCCTCGGTGCAGTACTGCAGCACCAGCTTGCCTGCGCGCGCGCCCTCCCAGAACGGACGGGTATCGACGTAGACGTTCTGGCGCGGCACCGGACGGCCTGCCTTTTCCTGTTGCTCGCTCATGTTCAAGCCTCCAGAACCATTGCGGAGCTCACGCCCCAGTTTCTTGCGTAGGGAATCACGCCGATGCCGGTAACGACAGCATTGCGCGGATCTTCCACCTGCCGGGTGCCGCCCTCGCCGAACATCTGGCGTACCGCCTCGGCCAGGTTGAGGCCGCCGCTGGCCAGCCCGGGCTGGCCGGCCGATATCTGCCCTCCGCCGGTGTTGAGCGGCAGCTCGCCCTTGAAGGAGAGATCGGTCCGGAGCGTGAAGTCGGAGCCTTCGCCGCGCTTGCAGAATCCGAACGCCTCGAACTTCATCATCACGGCGATGGTGAAATCGTCATACGGCTGGAACATGCGCACGTCGCCCGGCTTCATCCCGGCCTTCTCCAGCACCGCCGGCCCGATTTTTGTGAAGCCGGATTCGGTGATGTCAGGGCAGGACTGGTTGCCGTTGAAATTGGTGACCTCGGCATACGCAACCGGATAGACCACCTTCTTGATGCCCAGCTTCTCGGCCATTTTTTCGGTGGTGACCAGGAAGGCATTCGCGCCGTCGCAGAACATCACGCTGTCGAGCATGCGCAAGGGATCGGAGACCACGCGCGAAGCCAGGTAGTCATCCATCGTCAACGGTTTCCTCAATTTCTGGTAGCCGTTTTCGTTGTGTAGCGCGTGCTCGCGCTGGGTGATGGCGATCTTGCCCAGCGCCTCCGGCTTCAGTCCGTACTGATGGATGTAGCGGCTCATCAGCAGGCCGAAGGTTGCCGGCGGTCCCTGCACCCCCTGCGGATCCTGGAACTCGCCGCGGTAGGCGCCGTAGTTGGAACGCCAGTCGGTGCTCGGCGCATCCGCCGAGATCACGACGGCAACTTCGCACATGCCATCGCGGATGGCCGACATGGCGCGCGCCACGCCGCCGGTGGCGGAACAGCCGCCGATGCCGCCGTAGTTCAGCCAGCTCGGCGTCAGGCCCAGCGCATCGGTCATGTACACCGCAAAGAACGGGTTGGACGCTTCCGACAGCGCGGTCGTGACCGACAAGCCGTCGATCACATCCTTCTGGATGCCGGTGCTTTCCAGCAGCATCGACAGCGCCTCGCCCGCCAGGTCATAGGCGCTGCGCCCGGTCTTGAAATCAATCTTCGTTTCCGAATAGCCGGCAATGACGATATCTCTTTTCTTCATGTTCATCCTCTGGTTGGGCCGGGGCTGGGGCTGGCCGGGACTTGCTCGCTATTCACCTTTGAACGACGGCGGACGCTTTTCCTTGAACGCAGTCAACCCCTCGTTGCGGTCCTCGCTGAAATACAGCATGAAGGAGACATCCGCCTCGGCCGTCATGCCGTCGGCCAGCGACATGTCCATGCCGTGGTCGATCACGCTCTTGGTCATCATGACCGGCAGCGGCGCATTGCCGGCGATGGAACGGGCGATTTCACGGGCCTTGGTGATCGCTTCGCCAGCGGGTACGACGTGGTTGACCAGCCGGTATTCCTTCGCCTCTTCCGGCGTGAAGCGGCGTCCGGTCCAGATCAGCTCCTTGGTCAGCGAGGGGCCGATGCGGCGCGTCAGGGTCTGGGTACCGCCGCCGCCAGGCATCATGCCGAGCCGGATTTCCGGCAGGCCGAACTTGGCATTGGCGCCGGCGATGATGATGTCGCCCACCAGTGCCAGCTCCAGTCCGCCACCCAGCGCAAAGCCTTCCACCGCCGTGATCACCGGCTTGGTGAAATTGCCGACCTCGCGAAACAGCACGTTGACCTTGCGGGTGCGCTTGCGCTTGCGATAGAAGTCGAAGTATTCATTCGGCTTGATCGTGAACTCGCTGGTGTCGATGCCGGTGCAGAACGCCTTGTCGTTACCCTTCAGGATCACCGCGCGCACGTCGCGGTCGCCTTCGACCTCCGACATGACGGCCATGATCTCTTCCGCCGTGGTATCGCGTAGCGAGTTGAGCTTCTCCGGACGGTTGATGGTGATCTCCACCCAGCCCTCTACCCGCTCGACGATGATGTCCTTGTATTCGTCCTTGAATTCCATGATGGTCCTTTCTCGTTGATGTCGAATTCGAGGCGTGAACTCGCCCCTGCAGCCCTCAGGCCGCATTGATTTACCGGTACTACGTTTGGTCAGTTTCCTGCGCTACTCGTCCGGTCCGCCGATGGCGGCCGCGATCTGGTCGTGGATCTGCGTCATGCGGGCCGGATCGGCGCGATCTGCCGCCGAGAGCCGAAGCTCAAGGCGCACGCTGGCCGGCGCCGCCAGCACGAAGATCCGGTCTGCCATTTCCAGTGCGTCGTCGATGCGGTGCGTGACGAATACACAGGTCTTGTGATATTCGCGCACGATCTGCGCGAAGTCGCGACGCAAAACCTGCGAGGTCACGTGATCGAGCTGGCTGAACGATTCATCGAGCAACAGCAACTCGGGATCGACCGCCAGCGCGCGCGCCAGCGACACCCGTTGCCGCATGCCGCCCGACAGTTCATGCACGTACTTGTCCTCGGCGCCGTGCAAGTTGACGCGACGCAGCCATTCACGCGCCTTGGGGCGGATCTGGTCCTTCGGAAAATCAAGGATCTGCATGCCCAGCTCGACGTTCTCGAGCGCAGTTCGCCACGGCAGCAAGCGATCGGTCTGGAAGCTGACCGACATCTTGCCGCGCAAGGCCTGGAAGTCGCGCGACGGATCCTTGCCGGCCACCCGGACACCGCCCTCGTCGCAGCCGATCGAGCCCATCAGCAGCCCCATTACGGTACTTTTCCCGGCGCCGGTGCGGCCGAGCAGCGCAACGATTTCTCCCTGGTGCACCGACATCGTCAGGCGATCGACAGCGATGTGGCTGCCAAAGCGCTTGGTGACATTATCCAGTTCAAGCAATGCTGTTTCGCCCATGTCAGCGCACCTTCACGTCAGTACGCCATTTCAGCAGGCGGCGCTCGGAAATGGCGGCCAGCCACTGGATGACGAGGTTCAACACGACCAGCAGGAACGTCCATGCCAGCACCTGGTCAATGCGGAACATTGACTGCGACAAGCTCATTCGCGAGCCGATGCCGACCGCCGACGCAACCAGCTCGGCGAAGATCACCATACGGATCGCGTAGCCGATGACGGACTTCGTGGTCAGGAAGATGTACGGCACGATGTGCGGCACGATCAGGTAACGCATCATCTGCAAGCGCGATGGCCGGAAGCTCTCCATCATGTCGACCCAGTCACGCGGAATGGCGCGCATGCCCTCGTACACGTTCAGCGCGTAGAACGGCAGCAGGATCACGGTCAGAATGAAGAAGATCCGGGTCTCCGGTTCCTTGAACCAGAACACCGCGACCAGCATCCAGGACAGCGCCGGAATGCCGGTGTCGATGATCACCAGTGCTCTCAGGTAGTGCCCGAAACGCTCGGAAACCCCCATGATCAGGCCGATGGCCACCCCGACCGCCATCGAAAACACGATGGCGACCAACAAGCGGCCCAAGGTGATCAGGATGTGCATCAGGTCCTTGGTGAGCAGTTCCTGCAAGGACGCGGCGACGATCACCGGTGACGGCATGACATAGTCGGGCACGAAGCGGCTGGCCACCTCCATCGCAATCACCAGCAGCAAGCCGACTACAATCGATGCCTTCAGGTCGCGCCCGCGGTTGGCTCGCGCCTCCACCTTGGCGGAGGCGGGGAGCGCCGCCGGCGCATCAACGGGCGCCACCCCGACCTGGGTTGGTTTCACGTTCATGAGGCGAAGAAACCGTCATCCACCGGGCGTGGCAAGGCCTTGTTGCGTGCCAGGAATTCCGACGCGGTTCGAACGCTCTTGCGTCCGATCTCCTCGCTCATGGAGATGTGCTTGAATTGCAGCCGGCCCGACGAGATTGCCGTGGCCAGCACATCGGAGGGAATGCCCGACTTGGTGCCGCCGATCTTGACGGCCTCATCGACGTTGGCGGTGATGCCGCGGATGATTTCCTTGAACATCTGGTCGACTCGCTTGACCACTGACGGATCCTTGGCGATCAAGTCCTTCTTCAGTGCGACGCCGAAGAATGGCAGGTCAAGATTGGTCTTCTTCTTGTACTCTTCGCCGGCGTTGTACAGCACCCGCATGTCGGGCACGCGTTTCAGGCCGGAACTGATGTTCGGCTCCCACGACAAGGCGGCATCTGCACGATTGGCCATGACCAGCGTGACCGAGGCGGCGGGGTTGTCGACGTTCTGCACCTTCATCGAGGATTCGATGTCAATGCCCTGCAGTTCCTTGATGATCGCGCGGGTCATGCGGTAGGTGCCGGTCGACTGCGGCGCGGCGAACACCTTGCCCTCGAGTTCCTTGATCGACCTGGCGCCATCCTTGGGGACCACGATGTTGATCATGTTGCCGGTGGTAATGCCGCACACCAGCTGCATCGGCACGCCGGTCAGGTAGCGGGCGGCAAAGGTATCCCAGCTGCCAATGCAGACATCGAAGTTGCCGGCGACGAAATCGTTGTAGTAGGTACTGACCGCGGTGTACGAAGTCGGCTTGCCGAGGTCGAGGCCGAACTGCTTGTCGATCCCCTTGGCCATCACATATTCGGAAATCAGTATGGTGAAGCCGGGAGTGAGATTGGCCCATTTCAGGCTGCTCGTCTGGGCCATCGCCAGGCTTGACATGCTCATCGTCGTGCCGGCCACACCAAGGGTCAAACCGTGCGCAGCCGCGGCTTTCAGGAGCCGCCTCCTTTGAACGTCGTGCATTGACTGTCTCCTATGCCCGGATAGGCAATGTTTTTATCCGTCCTCGACGCGCTGCCCGTGCTTCGCGCCTGGCCGCTTGTTGACGTAGTTCTTTTGACTACCGGCACGATCCTATCGAAAGGATCTCCGTTCGGATAGAATCGAAACTGGAAGTTTGCGTTCCATATTTGGAACGAAGCCTGGTTTTCCGCACCGCGTCATGACGCCATCGCCAGCTTTTCCGGTGGATGGGACAGGAGGAGGAAGCTTGAACGAAAGGCTCGACCTGAACAGCCTGGTGCTGTTCTACGAGGTGGTGAACGCAAAATCGATCACGCGCGCGTCGGAGCAACTGCGCGTGCCGAAATCCACCATCAGCCGAAAACTGACCTTGCTCGAGGAAAAGATCGGCGGCGTGTTGCTGCGCAAGGGACACCGGCGGCTGACAACCACCGAGCTCGGCGCCACCCTTTTCGAGCATTGCCGACGGCTGGTGACGGAAGTCGAGAGCGCCGGCATTGACGCGGCCGAGATGCAGGAAGAGTTGCGCGGCACGCTGCGCATCAGCATTCCGATCGACTTCGGCATCTCGTGGCTGTCGCGCGCAATCGCCGATTTTTCCCTGCGCTATCCGGAGATCCATCTCGAAGTCGATGTCAACCACCGCTTCGTAACGCCGCGCGACGACCCCTATGACGTGACGATCCACTTGGGCCGATTGCGAGAATCGGGCCTGATCTACCGGCCACTGGCGACGATCACGCGCGGGGTGTACGCCAACCCGGCCTATCTGGCTGCGCGCGGCGCGCCGGAAAGCATTGAGGACTTCCAGAAGCACGACTGCATCATCACCGACCAGCAGCGCCAGGATGGCGTCTGGAGCATGATCAACCGCGGCAACAGCGACCGGCACCGGCTGGTCGCCGTGGAAGGCCGGATCGTGGTCAACAATATCGGCGTCGCGCGCGAACTTGCCGTCAGCGGCATCGGCCTTGCGGTGCTGCCGAACGTGATGTGCAAGAACGACGTCAAGACCAACCGCCTGGTGCGGGTACTGACCAACTGGGAAAGCGCGCCGGTGCAGGCCAGCGCATTGATGTTGAGCCGCAAGGGAATCTCGAACAAGGTGCGGGCGTTTCTTGATTTCCTGACCGATCGCCTGTCGGCGGATTCCGCGTAAGCGCGCCGCGCGGCTGAGCCAACTTCACCCGTGATGGGCAAGGATTGTTAGCCCATCAACACCACCGCCGAAAAGAGCGGGCGAATAACGACCGACAAGAACGACAAGTCGGCGCGGGCGCGCAACAACATTCCTCACATCTGTTTTCGTGTTTGACTTGCATCAAGGTCTGGCGCTTCAATCAGGCCCTGCTAAAACAGTCGACCACCACCCGTGCATAACTCTCTGATTTTTATCCTGTGCTGTCCACGGTCGCGCACATGCAGCGCGACCATCGCAGCCGGATGCAAGCGCTGATGTTCCCGGGCTTCCTTCGGCGAGTCCGCGCGCGCGAAACGGCTGCAAGCAACATCGCCGGCCATCCCTTTGCCATCGATTTTTCTGCAATGAGCCGGGTGCTGGGATTCATCTGCACGGCGCACCAGAAGCCGTTCGATCCCGATCTGCTGCGCCAGCAGTTTCCACCACCCACCACGAATGAGACCCTGATGCGCGCTGCCCGCGCGCTCGGCTTTCGCATCTGCCAGCAGGAGTTGACCGTGCACCAGCTAGGCGGGATTTCCACCACCCTCCTGGCGCTGGTATCGTCCGGCGCACGATCCGTGCCGGCATGCGGCGGCCAGCACGCGATCGACGCCAGCCCCGAACCAGCCAGCCTTGCACTCGTTGCTGGCGTATCGGATGAAGGCCTGCAGTTATTCTCCGACAGCTCGACAAGCCCACAGGACCTGACCACCGGCGAATTCGCCGAGCGCTACCTGGGCATCGCCTTCTTGCTCGAAAAGCAGCCCGAGCCAGTGCTCGACCCGGACCAGCACGAGCGCCAGGATAAATTCGGATTCCGCTGGTTCCTGCCGGCGCTGCTGAAGCACCGCAGCGTGTGGCGCGATGTGCTGCTGGCATCGCTCTTCATCCAGTTGCTGGCGCTTGGCACCCCGCTATTCACCCAGGCCGTGATCGACAAGGTCGTCGTGCACCGGACCGAAAGCACGCTGGCCGCCATTGCGGTCGGCATGACAGCATTCACATTGTTCTCCGCGCTGCTTGGCTGGATCCGCCAGTACCTCGTGCTGCATACCGGCAACCGGGTCGATGCAGTACTGGGCGACGCCGTGTTCGAGCATCTGCTCCGGCTGCCAGTTGCCTGGTTCGAATGCCGCCAGACCGGGGTGATCTCCGCCAGGCTGCACGGGGTGGAAGTGATTCGCGAATTCATTGCGACCGCGGCAGTAACGCTGGTTCTTGACCTGCCCTTCCTGCTGATTTTTGTCGGAATCATGTTCTGGTACAGCGTCAAGCTGACCCTGGTGGTGCTTGCAGTGATTGTGCTGATCGTTGCGCTCAGCGTCGTGGTCGCACCGCTGTTCCAGGTCCGGCTCAACCGCCAGTTCATGCTCGGCGCGCGCAACCAGGCGTTCATGACGGAATACATTGCAGGCATCGAGACGGTCAAGAGCCTGCAGATGGAGCCCGTGCTGCGCGCGCGCTTCTCGGACTACCTTGCCGAGTACATGCACGCCAGCTTCAGCATGCGCCAGCTTGGCAACACCTACAACACACTCGCCGGCACCCTCGAACAGGCACTGGGCCTGCTGATCCTGCTGATGGGCGCCTGGCTGGTCATGAGCACCACCGAGTTCACGATCGGCATGCTGGTTGCGTTCCAGGTGTTCGCAGGCAAATTGAGCCAGCCCGTGATGCGCCTGGTCGGCCTGTGGCAGCAGTTCCAGCAGGCAGCGCTTTCGGTGCGGCGGCTGGGCGACGTGATGGAAGCGCGCAGCGAACCCTACGCAATCTCGACAACGCGCAGCGCTGCTGGCGCCGGCCTGGTCCGGGTGGAGGGCCTGGCGTTCCGCCATGACGAAAGGCATCCCTGGCTGTACCGGGATTTCCAGCTCACGCTGCCGCCCGGCGCCGTGCTGGCTGTCATGGGGGCATCCGGCTCGGGCAAGAGCACACTGGCCAAATTGCTGCAGGGCTTTTACCGGCCCAGCGATGGCCGGATCCTGATCGACGGCATCGATATCGGAAACCTGACCACCAACGAGCTGCGTCAGCACTTCGGCGTGGTGCCGCAGGAAACCGTACTGTTTTCCGGATCGATCGCAGACAACCTGCTGGCGGCGCAGCCACATGCCCCATTCGACGAGATCATCGCCACCTGCAAGCTGGCCGGCATTCACGACACCATAGCCACGCTGCCGGACGGCTACCAGACGCGCATCGGCGAGCGCGGCATCGGATTGTCGGGCGGACAGCGGCAACGTCTTGCCATTGCACGGGCCCTGCTCAAGAGGCCAAAAGTACTCATCTTCGACGAAGCCAGCAGCGCGCTTGACGAGGATACCGCAGCGCTCCTGGCGGACACCATCAACGGACTGCGGGGAAAGGTGTCGATGCTGTTCATCGCACACGCCCTGCCACCCAGGCTGATCGTGGATCAGGTGGTCTGTCTTTCCGGGCCTGGCCCTGGTGATGGCACTGGCCTTGGCACTGGCCTTGGCCTTGGCCTTGGCGCCGGCACCACCGACTGAGCCAAATCAGCGCGCAATCCGGGATCGGCGTTCGAATACCGCCAGCCGCATCCCGGAAATATCACGACAATCGGAAGAATTTCCCGTTCATCGCACCATCCCTTCCCGCATTCGGCCCGATTCCCAACATTGCTCGTACTCACCCGTCGCGTTCCTTACATTCCTGCGAGCCCTCTCCATCCCCGCAAGGGCCGAGGGCTTTTTCGCATCAAGCCTGAATCGTGATAGACGGAGAACTTCATGGATGGCGATTTGTCCTTGTCCCAGCTGGAAAGAATCAAGCGCGCCTACCGCTTGATGAGCGTCGCTCGCTCGTACCTCGACGGGATTGCCGACATTGTTGACGACAACGAGCGAAAGAAACAGTTCGTGGCGCGACTCCAGCGGGGAAACCTGAGCGATGCGGCATTGGCCGTGCACTTGAAGGCCTACCGCGAATCCCACAATGGCGCCGAGTTGCCACAGGAAGATCCACGACGTCACGGCAGTTCGGCACTGCCCGGCCAGGTCGCACGCGAAATCGCCAATGGACATTCGCTCCTGCTGCACATGCCGACCGACCCCCGGACCGGCTTCTGCGCAAGCATCCTGAATTCAAAGGACTCGGGCGAGATCATCGTTGTCATTCGCGATCCCGAACTCACACCGACCATGTCGGATAGCGGCCACGATCAGGATCCCGACGGCGCCGACCTGGCGCACCTGGTGCGCAATGGCGCCGCCTATGGCCAGATCGAAAGCGCACAAGATATGCTGGACCATGCTTTCGAGACGGGCATCATCCCGCCCGGGAGCAGGCTGGCCCTGGTTGCCGGCTCGATGGCAGGCAACGTGGCGCTGACGCTGAAGAAGATGAATCCCGAGCGGTTCTCGGAAGCGCCCGAAGCACATATCCTGGTCAACCCGACCGGCCTGGGGATGCCGCACTGGCATGAAAGTTTCTATTTGGCTGGCACCAACCTCGGTGAGACGGAGACCTATCGCGAGATCCTGCAGGTCTACCGCGACCTGAAAGCCGCGCCCGCGCTGGCCACGCCAAAGCTGGCAATTTTCCCGGATGACGGCGAACTGATACAGCACTTCAATGCAGCGCGGGACGCGCCGCCGATCGGCCCGGCCGACAGCGTCTATGGCAGTTGCCGCGACCGCTTCGCAGCTGCTTTCATCAGGAGCTGGTATGGCATCGACTTGCCGCCACGGCCGGCCGGATCGAACAGTCCCCGCACCTATCACGATCCGTCGGTGTTGTCAGTCATCCAGATGGCAGGCGACGAGCCTGATGGCTTCTGGCTGGCGGCGCTCGGATATCAGCCAAGCCAGCGCGTCTGCATCCCGATCGAATGGCAACCCGGCTTCAGGATTGGCGGACTGAAGATCGATTACGGCAACAAGCATTGCTACTCGCTCGGCGCAAAAAGCGTCGAAATACTGATCGCCTACAAGAAGGCCGATCCTGCCCTTACGATAGAAACCATTGGACGGATCATGCAGGTCGCGGGCTCGAGCCACGCCGACCGGATCGGCGAAGCCGGAGCGCCAGGCGCTGGAGGGGACGTCCTGTCCGACATGATCGACTATCTGCGCGATGCCGTCGCCGGGGACACCCTGTCGGCGCCGACTCCATGCACCGAAAGCCTCAACGACTTCGCCCGGTACGATAACAAGGGCCAGTTCCACCGTGACGCCATGTCGCTGCAACGAAAGCTTTCACGCTTTACCAACGGCCACGTGATCCCGCTGATCGACATGAACGAAGAAACCATCCTGCGCGAAGCCGCCCGCAACGATCCGACCGGCGAAGCGCTGCGCTTTGCGCTGATGCGCAACAGCCCCGTGGCCTTCATTGCTGACGAGTACCGCCCGCCACAGTGGGCAGGCACGACCGCCCTGATCGGGGCCGACGCCAGCCCCAGTTTTCCGGACGCACGCCTGCGCCAGTTGATCCAGGCCACCACCGATCGCCTGCTGAACGGCGCCGACAAGCGAACACCGGCCAGCGAGCAGTACCGGGCAGCACGGCAGCACGCCGCTTCCAGCCCGACTGCCGCCACATCCAGCCCGTCCGGCACGGGAGCACCGCGCAAGATCAGCACCCGGACCTCGCGCAACGCCGAGGGCGCTCCCATCCTGATCCGCACCGTCACGCACGCCAACGGCGACCAGACCATCACCATTCTGGACGTCGACAACCGGCCCTTGCAACGCACGGAAGTCCGCGGAAGTACCAGCGGCGACCGCACCACGACAGTGTTCGACCAGGCTGGTCTCCTTGTTTACCAGTCGGTGCTGGAGACATCCCCGGTCGACAACTGCCGGGTCGAGACGACGCAACATGCTGATGGGCGCACGGTCCAGACCGTGGCCAATGCACAGGGGTCGCCGGTGGCACGGATCGAGACAGCCCCGGTCGCATCCGGCATTACCAGGACGACACGGTACTACAAGAGCCAGACCACGGTGCGCCTGATCATGGACAAGGACGGCAAGCTGATCGAACGGACCGTGACCATCGATTCGCCGGACGAGCCAGCCGCGGTGAACGTATTCGACAGCAAGGCCGTACTGCTCGGACAGGGCGAGAAAGTCGTCCATGAGGACGGTTCGACGAGCGAGACCATACAGTACCGGGATGGCCGGATCATGCGGGTGAACACCGACCAGGATGGGCAGATCACAAGTCGCGCCAACATCGAGCCAGGTGCGGACGGCGCCTGGGTCGAATGGGTGAGCACCTCGGACGGAAGCCTGTTGCGGCTGACTTACGATGCCAGCCGCAAGCTGCAAGGGCGGCAGGAAATCGAGCCCGATAGTCCGGATTTCAAGCGCCACCATCGCGATCCCTTCGGGCCATATTGAACATGAGCAATTTTCTTCAGAATGGATTCCGGCAATCGACGCATGCCGCCGATCTCCGAACCATCCATCGACACTGCATCTACCTATCCCAACATTCCTTCGAATTGCGGACTGCTTCCCCTAAATTTTTGTTGGCACCTTCGTTTCCACCCCGTTCGCGCCGCTTGGGCGCCAAGGGCCTTGCTGAACACAACCGATGGAGCGACAAGATGAATAATGAACCGGACGGCATGAGCAGGATCCCCAGTGCTGGCGCCCTGATGCATGACCACAATGAAGCCAATGGCGCGACGGGGCGCCCGCTCGTGAACATTCGCTGCGCGACCGCCGCCGATGTACAGGCGCTCACCCGGCTTGGCCGCCGGATCCACGCCGAAACCCGCTTCCGCGCCTATGACTACGACATGGAACGGGTCGCCGCCAGCCTCAACACGATCGTGGACAGCAGCCACGGCGACAGCGCAATGCATTGCGCATTCCTTGCCGAAGACGAGCAGCGGGAAGTATCCGGCATCCTGATCGGCGCACTGGAGCGTCCACTCTTTTCCGAGCAGACCGTGGCCAAGGTCATCGTCTACTACGTGTTCCCCGAAAGGCGGATGAGGGGCACAGGGCGCAAGCTGCTTGCCGCCTTCCGAAAGTGGGGAGAGTGCCGATCCGCGTTTGAAATTTGCGTCGGCATCAACAGCGCTGCTTATGTAATGAACACGCACCGGTTCCTGACCCGGATCGGATTCGAACCCACGGGCGGAAACTACAGCGTGCCGGCCAAGAGCGTACGACCGCCATGGAGACAGCCCTGGGATGATTGACCGACGTGCTCCACGCCGGCCTGCAATCCGTATCCGGCATCGGGGCGACTTCTCCCCACACAATCAGATCAACCGACGGAGCGACAACATGCCAGTGAAACCGGAACCTCAACCCACCCGCCCCGCCGACCCCGCTCGGCCATGGCGCGCAACATCATGCTAGTCCGCTGCGCAAGCGCCGACGACGTGGCGACGATCAGCGAACTCGGCCGCCGCATTCACGCAGAGACACGGTTTTCCGCCTTTGACTACAACGAGCAGCGGGTGGTCAAAAGCATGGAGACCATCATCAACATCGGGCAAAGTGCGGGAACGCATTGCGTACTGATCGCCGAAGATCGCCTGGGGTCGGTCGCAGGCATATTGCTGGGGGTGATTGAGCGGCACATCTTTTCCGACCTGCCGGTTGCCAGCATCATGATGTACTACGTGTTCCCCGAAAAGCGGATGAGCGGCGCCGGATTCAAGCTGCTCAGCACCTTCCGCAGGTGGGGCGAAAACCGGTCAGCATTCGAAATGCTGCGTCGGCATCAACAGCGGCTTGCAGGTTGAGCGCACGCACCGCTTCCTGACCCGGATCGGCTTCAATGCCGTGGGAGGAAATTACAGCCTCTACACCAAGCCCAAGCCCCAGCCCCAGCAGCGGCAACCGAGAAATCGCTGGGAAACGGAGTACGGCGACTGATCGCCTGATGACGTGAGCCCGCCGGACGAAAGTCCGGCGGGCTTTATCGTTAGGGGGTCAGGTCTTGAGCGTTCCCGCCCAACTGTTCGGCGGTGTACAAGCAAGACCTGCCCCCTGCATTTTGTAGTAAATGAATCCGGCAATCGAGTCACACGCTCACTGATCGGACGTCCCGACTTTTCGCAAAAAACATTCCTTCCAGCAGCCGCCGGTCTCGCCTAAATTCCCATTGCCTTTTTCACTCCTTTATCCCGGAGGTCCAAGCTTCCGGATGACGCTGACACAGACCGCATGAACATATGTTCCCTACCCCGAATTCTGGCATCGCTTGCTGCAGCGGCGGCGCTCGCGGCAACCGCCCTCCTCCCCGCACACGCCCAGAGCAGCAAAGCCCGTGAAAAGGAATGGAGAAGTTGCGAAGGCGGTTACTACACAGGGCCGCGGGAAGGCCGTCGCAACTACACCTTGGATAAATACCTTTGGGTAGTGACGCCAGCCTTTGCCAAACGATACTGCATGTCAGAGAAGATGGTCAGCGACGAACTCAAGGGTGCGGAGGCCATTGCCTTTCGCATGGTCGATGGTGCCGACAACGACGCTTGCAGCGTGGACGACGCGGGCAAACCGCACTGCATGGAAAACAGCACTGCCCGATTCGAAATATATCTATCTCAGAGCCTGAACTTGCCTGCGGCAAATCCTCAGGTGACTTTTTTTGAACGAGCTCGGACCACCAGTACGTGGCATATCGCGGACAACAGGCCCCTGGCACAGGCCAAGCATGTCTTGTATCCGAAAGGGAAATATCAGATTCCACCCGGCGAGCTACCCAGGTTCGGAAACCCCTATTCCTACCCGGACCCTGGTCATCGCTTTGGCTTGATCTACGCGCATGAAGGCAAGGGTCGCTGGCCGGTCGCCCCGATGTGGGAGGTCGGCTTCAGGGCGAATTGGGTGGAGGGAATCGACATTCTGATTCTCGAGCAGCAATTAGGCACTTACCTCGGATTCGAAATGGATCAATACAAAGCCGCCACGATTCCACAGGGGAGTCTGCAAGGACAGTACCTGATCGTGATGGATAAGAAGAAGGACTCCCGAGATGACAACAAGAAGGATCTTCGGACCGACTATGCGCACGTCATTCACCTACCTCAACGATTCGGTCAACAGGTTCGGCAGGCCGCGATGAAGGCAGGCGGTAGCAGTTGGACCGAATTCATCAATTCTGTGCAGCAGCGATAGAACTTGCGGAACACATAGAAACGACTAAGGGAGCAGCAAGATGGCCAAAGACCTAGTACTCGATGCACAGCTCAGCAGGGACAGCTACAACTACAGCAACGTCGACGCAGGTGGTGTTGCTGGATGGAGCCGAGTCAAGGTAGCCCGCTATACACTGCCTTCCAATTCCAACTTTTCTGCCCAGCTCTACCAAGGGCCAGACGGGTCGTACAAGATTTCCTATCGCGGAACAGTCGACTTCTTCAAACCGGGCGATGTCGAAATGAACGAGGCCATCGTCACAGGTGCCTGGAGCGCCGAGATGACCGAGTCGGTAAGGTTCACCTACTATGCAATCAAACAAATTCAGGAAAAAACGGGGCTTCCGTTTTCCCTCGCCAGCAAGCTTCTCGACCTGACCGGCCACAGCCAAGGCGGATTCGAAGCAGAACTGAACGCCCAATTCTTCGGCCTGAGCGGCACCAGCCTCGACGGCCCCGGCGCCAGCCGCGTGATCAATTCCCAGGGCTGGCAGCAGGCAAAGGATTGGGTCGCGGCACAAGAGCCCAAAGCCCAACTCGATACCGGCGTCGGCGACTTCGTCGCCCGTCGCTACACCGCCTTGGTGGGCGGAACCAACGCCCATATCGCTGGCGTTCGCGAAGACAATGCCGCGGCATCATTGGCATTGCAGTACCTGGCATCGTTCTCCGGCGTCGGTGCTGCCGCCAGCGCCGTCATGCAAGTCACCGTATTGCACGCGATCAACACGATCATTGGACTGGAAGCCCTGCGCAAGAATTCCCCGTTGCTGCAAAAGGTCGTCCAGGCGAACGACCTGGGTGATACGAACGCGCTGGCCTGGAATATTTCAGAAGAGTGGGCAATGGTTCAGGTGTCGGATACCGGCGCATCGATCACCGCAGACCAGGTTGAAGCAATGGTCAGCGAATTCCTGGCAGGACGGGTCGGGCAGGAAGTCTCTGTCCAGCAGGCTGACCGGACCGTGCGCGTGGTGGCCGCCAATGGCGACGAACTGCTCCTGTTTGCAGATGGCAGCGGCCGCCAGGTTCTTGGCCAGGGAATGAGCCTGGTCCAGACGGAATACGCAAAAGGCGGCGCCGTGCTCGCTGTCAGCAGCATCCAGATGGATGACGACGGCAATACCCTCATCAACCGGACCAGCAAGGGCGTCGATGCAATTTACACGGTGGATGCCTTGGGCCAGGTCATCACGGCCAGTTTCCGGCACTACGACGCCGTCAACAATCTGGAATCACAGACCGTGACCAGCCGTCATCCTGACGGCAGCGTGACCTCTCTTGTGTACGACCGGCAGCACGTTTTGCAGTCCACCATCGACAGCCGATTTTTCGACGACGGCAGCCGCGTCGACACGGCGACCACCTCTGCCGGTGTCGAAACAAGCTATTACGACACCGAAGGCCAGCTCACCGGACGCAGCCAGTCCTCGGGCCCAATCGGCTCCACCACCCTGCTTCAGGCCGTCGGCCAGCACGGCGGCACCCTGATCGACGCCCTCTCCCTGGTCCGCGCCATCCAGTCCGGCGCGCCCCTCGCCGTCACCGCATCCGGCCTGCGCCTGGCCAATGACCTGGCCACGCTCAACGGCTCCCCCAACACCAGGCTCTCGGGCGCGGCAAACGTCGCCAGCGGCATGCTCAGCCTGCTGAGCCTGAACGACGCCCTCAAGCGCGGCGATGCGGTGGCCGCGCTTGCCGCCAGCGCGCATGCCGTCAATTTCGGCGTGACCGCCTACGCCAACTTCGCCGGCTTCTCCGATAAGGACACAGCAAGCGCAGTCGCGCAGGCCTTCGGACCGGACAGCCCCGCCACCGCCCTCGGCGACAGCCTGCCCTACGTGAACCTGGTCAACGCCATCGCCCACGGCGATGAAACCGGGATTGCGGTCGCGGTCATTTCGATGATTCCCGGCATGCAGTGGGTCGGCACTGCCTACGCCGTGTTCAACATGGTCAACGCATTGTTCGGCGGCGAAGATACGTCCGACCCATGGGGCAAGGGCCGCTATGTCCGCAGCGGCGGCGGCGGTAACGTCGGTTACGAAGCGGCCGGCGAGACCGGCGGGCAGCAGGCGGTCGCGGCCGTGATGAACCGGGCGCTGGCCACCATGCATGCGATGATCGAGCGCGAACGCCTTCAAAATCCGGGCAGCATGCTCGGCCTGATTCCCGAACGCATGCCCGACCTGGCCTATGACAGGACCGGATTTCGCTACACCGACATCGATCCGCTCACAGGGGGCGAACGGCATCCCGCGCTGCGCTTCGATACCGACGGCCGGCCCTACAACGCCGAAGCCGGCAGCCCGGAGTCGTTCCAGTCGCTGGTCGAAGGCATGGTGCGCTCGGCACTGTCGCGCGGCGCGCTGGCGCCGTTGTGGGAAGTGCAGACCGCAAGACTGCAAAGCGATGCCGGCGATCCCAGGGCCGGCCTGGGCGAAGAAGAGCGCGCCGCGCGCGACGGCAGGCTGGCGGCGCAGTGGGCAACCGCACTGGCCGGCGCCACCCAGGTGTTCCGGCCGGTGGTGCTCGACCTTGACGGCAATGGCATCGCCGTCACCGATCGCGCCCATGGCGTCGCCTTCGATGTGGACGACTCCGGCTACCTGAAGCAGACCGCCTGGATCGGAGCCGACGACGCCTTCCTGGTGCTGGACCGCGACTACAACGGCAGCGCCGATACCGGGCGCGAGCTGTTCTCGAATGCGATCGTCGCGCTGGCCCGGCGCGGACTGGCCGGCATGGCCTGGGTCGATTCGAACTACGACGGCAGGCTCAGCGCAATCGATCCGGTCTGGAGCGAACTGAAAGTGTGGCGCGACCGCGACCAGGATGGCGCGCAGGATGCCGACGAGGTCCAGGGACTGGATGCCCTTGGCGTGACCGAACTGAACTACGCCATGGGCACCTACACCGACGACGGACAGCGCAAGCAACTGGCCAGCCCCGATCTGGAGGCAGACCGCGAGGGAACGCGCGTCACCGTCGTCAACGAAGGCATCCTGATCCAGGCCAGCGAGAACGGGCATCTGTCGCTGCTGGTCACCCGCATCGACGACAAGACCGCAGTCGAGCCGAACCGCGATGGCGTCACCGGC